>NZ_CAKAKI010000001.1:0-2737500 GCF_916618905.1 Pseudomonas sp. Marseille-Q5115
CCGTGAACACGGTGGAACAGCACCTACGCGTCCAGGGCCAGTACTTCGATGCCAAAGCTGCAACGAACAACCTTTGAAATAAAAAACCTCACCAAGCGGCCTAGTCTCAAACCCCCTCTCACCTAACCCGCCCCAACGTCTCCCCCGGGCACTCCAGAAACAACTCCCGATACGCCTGCGCAAACCTACCCAAGTGCCAAAACGAATAGCTCATCGCAACTTCGGCCACGGTGGTATCCCCCGGCCCCGCTGCCAGCAGCGCTTGGCGCGCCAGGTTGAGCCTGCGCATCCGCAGCCACACTGTAGGCGGCATGCCTACGCATTCGGCGAAGGCCAGGCGTAGTTGCTGGAAAGAGGCGCCGGCGGTTTCGGCCAGTTCCACCGCGCTGAACTGTTCGGTGGGGTAAGCGCTTACACGGTCGAACACCTGCTGCACGATGCGCCTGTGCTTTCGCACCCGGTGGATGGTCGAGGACTGCTGCGCCTGGGCGGATTGTTCCAGTACGAACAAGCAGTCGTCCGCCAATTGCTCGGCGAGGAGCGCGCTGGTCTCGGCGTTTTCGTCGGCGGTGGCGGCGATACGCCCGAGCATGGCGCTGAGCCAACCCATGAACACGGCGCCATGGCTGGATTTGAGCGGGGTGAGCAGCAGGTCTTCGAAGGTGCGGTGCAGGTTGAGCGCGCGTAGCTGGCCCGTGGGCACTACCACTGCGATTTCCCGGTAATTCTCCGGCGTGATCCACAGGTTCTGGGTGCTGGCATCGAGCAGGTACAGCGCGGCATCGGCCATGTCGAAGCTGAACACCAAGGCATCGCCGGGTGCCTTGTAGTACTGCTCGATGCGGGTGTTCATGTGCTCTTCGTATACCTGAACGCCGCCGAGTTCGGCTTCGATCAGGCGGCCCTTGAACTGGCCCGCCGACATCTGCGCGTAGTGCAGGTGCCAGCCGGTGTTGGAGGCGCCTTGTTGGTCCGCGGCAACGGTATCTACGACCTTGACCGACATGGAGACACATTTTGTATTGAGAGGGGAGGCTGCCACCGTAGCAGCCGGGCTTGCCCGCGACAAGGTGTTACCCACCGCTAAGCGGACAACGGCAAGTGCTCCATATGGCGCACTAAAAAAGGGCGAACGCAAACGGCGAAAGTGGATAGACCGCTTGCGCGCCCATCCCCCAGCATGGCCTCAGCGAACCGGCAGCGCGCCGGCGCACCCGCACAATCGCCTAGAAGATGGCAGAGGCCACATGAACAGCAGCGTCAAAGCCCCCCTCACCGAGTGGTTAAGAACTTACGGCATCACCGAAGTGGAATGCGTGGTCAGCGACCTGACCGGCATTGCCCGCGGCAAGATCCTGCCCACCAACAAGTTTCTCGATGAGCACGGCATGCGCTTGCCTGAAAGCGTGCTGCTGCAAACGGTGACCGGCGACTATGTCGACGACGACATCTATTACAGCCTGCTGGACCCGGCCGACATCGACATGACCTGCCGTCCCGATCCGCAGGCCGCGTATGTGTTGCCTTGGGCCATCGAGCCGACCGCGATGGTGATCCACGACACCTTCGACCGTTATGGCAACCCCATTGAGCTGTCGCCGCGCAACGTGTTGAAAAAGGTATTGGCGCTTTACGCCGAGCAAGGCTGGCGCCCGGTGGTGGCCCCGGAGATGGAGTTCTACCTTACACAGCGTTGCGATGACCCGGACTTGCCGCTGCAAGTGCCGTTGGGCCGTTCTGGCCGGCCGGAAAGCGGGCGGCAGTCCTTCTCGATCGAGGCGGCCAACGAGTTCGACCCGTTGTTCGAAGACGTCTACGACTGGTGCGAAGCCCAGGGCCTGGACCTGGACACGCTGATCCACGAAGACGGCCCGGCGCAGATGGAGATCAACTTCCGTCACGGCGATGCCCTCGACCTTGCGGACCAGATCACCGTGTTCAAGCGCACCATGCGTGAGGCCGCGCTCAAGCACAACGTTGCCGCTACCTTTATGGCCAAGCCGATCACCGACGAGCCGGGCAGCGCCATGCACATCCACCAGAGCGTGGTAGACATCAACACCGGTGAAAGCGTGTTCAGCACCGCTGAAGGCGAGGCCAGCGCCCTGTTCCTTCACCACATTGGTGGCCTGCAACGCTACATCCCTGAAGTGCTGCCGCTGTTCGCGCCGAACGCCAACTCGTTCCGCCGCTTCCTGCCGGATACGTCTGCCCCGGTGAACGTGGAGTGGGGTGAGGAAAACCGCACCGTGGGCCTGCGCGTGCCGGGCTCTACGCCACAGGCGCGCCGGGTAGAAAACCGCTTGCCGGGCGCCGATGCCAACCCCTACCTGGCGATTGCAGCCAGCTTGCTGTGTGGCTACTTGGGCATGATGGAAGGCTGCGAGCCGAGCGCGCCTGTGCAAGGCCGAGGCTATGAGCGCCGCAACCTGCGCCTGCCGCTGACCATCGAAGACGCCCTGGAGCGCATGGAAGGCAGCGCCGCGCTAAGCCGCGTACTAGGGGCTAAATTCGTTCAGGGCTACGCCGCGGTAAAGCGCGCGGAGCACGAAAACTACAAGCGGGTCATCAGTTCGTGGGAGCGTGAGTTCCTGATGATGAGTGTTTGACCGGGCCCACCTTCCTACCCTTGTTGGAGGCACCATGAAGTCAGTTGTTGCTGCGTTTTGTTTACCGGCGGTATTGATCGGCGCCATTGCCCAGGCCCATGCCGAGGGCGGCACCGTGAAGATTTACAACTGGACGGACTACATTGGCCCGACCACCCTCGAAGACTTCGAGAAAGCCACCGGCATCAAGCCAACCTACGACGTGTTCGACTCCAACGAAACCCTCGAGGGTAAGTTGGTGACCGGGCACACCGGCTATGACGTGGTGGTGCCGTCCAACCACTTCCTGGGGCGGCAGATCAAGGCCGGCGCCTTCCAGAAGCTGGACCGCAGCAAACTGCCCAACTGGAAAAACCTCGACCCGCAGTTGATGAAGCAACTGGAAGCCAACGACCCGGGCAACCAGTACGCCGTGCCTTACCTTTGGGGCACCAACGGCATCGGTTACAACGTGGACAAGGTGAAGAAGGTACTGGGCGTCGACAAGATCGACTCCTGGGCCGTGCTGTTCGAGCCCGAGAACATCAAGAAGCTGAAGCAGTGTGGCGTGTCCTTCATGGACTCCCCGGATGAGCTGTTCCCGGCCATGCTCAATTACATGGGCATGGACCCGCGCAGCGAATCGCCTGCCGATTACAAACGCGCGGCGGAAAAACTCAAAACCGTTGCGCCTTACGTGACCTACTTCCACTCGTCCAAGTACGTGAGCGACCTGGCCACCGGCGACATTTGCGTGGCGTTCGGTTATTCCGGCGACGTGATACAGGCTGCGAACCGCGCCAAGGAAGCGAACAACGGGGTGAACGTGGCCTACGCCGTGCCCAAGGAAGGCGGCAACGTATGGTTCGACATGCTGGCCGTGCCCAAGGACGCCGAGCACCCGGACCAGGCCATGGCGTTCATCAACTACGTGCTAGACCCGAAAGTGATCGCCAACATCAGCGAAACCGTGGGCTATGCCAACCCCAACCTGGCCTCAAATCCCCTGATGGGCGAAGAGATTACCGGCAACCCGGGTATTTACCCGCCGCCTGAAGTGATGGCCAAGTTGTATATCTCGAAAGAACTCCCCAAGGACGTCATGCGCTTGATGACCCGTGAGTGGATCGACGTCAAACGCACGGGCCGTTGAAGGAATTGCTCATGTCTACCGCATTGCCGCACACCGGCTCTTATTACGCGGCGTCCGTGCCGCCAGCAGCGCCGCGTGCGGCTTTGCAAAACCACGTCACTGCCGATGTCTGCGTGATCGGCGGCGGCTTTACCGGCGTGAACACCGCGTTGGAGCTTGCCGAGCGTGGCTTGTCGGTGGTGCTGCTGGAGGCTCAGCGAATCGGCTGGGGCGCCAGTGGCCGCAACGGCGGGCAACTGATCCGCGGCCTGGGCCACGATGTGAGCCGCTTCTCCGATTTACTCGGCCAGGACGGCATACGCTTCCTGCACGATGCTGGCGCGGTGTCGGTGGACATCGTGCGCCAGCGCGTGGAGCGTAATGGCCTGGCCTGTGACTTGCGCTGGGGCTATTGCGACCTCGCGAACACCGCGCGCCATTGGCAGGGGCTGCAAGAGGAACTGAATGACCTTCAGGCGCAGGGTTATCCACATGCCCTGCGGCTGGTGGAAAAGCGCGACTTGCACGAAGTGGTGGCCTCCGAGGTTTACGAAGGCGGGCTGATCGACATGGGCTCGGGCCATTTGCACCCGCTCAAGCTGATCCAGGCCGAGGCGGCGCTGGCCGAGAAGCAGGGTGTGCGCATCTACGAAGGCAGCTTCGTGCGCCGTATCGAAAAAGGCCCGAAGGTTCAGGTGTTCACCGACCACGGCCAGGTTACGGCCAGCCACTTGGTACTGGGCTGTGACGCATTCCTTGAGAACCTTGAGCCGGCCCTCGAAGGCAAGCTGTTGCCGGCAGGTAGCTATGTGATTGCCACCGAGCCTTTGGGTGAGGAACGTGCAAGGGCGTTGATTCCGCAGAACATGGCGCTGTGCGACCAGCGTGTTGCGCTCGATTACTACCGGCTTACCGCAGACCATCGGCTTCTGTTTGGCGGGGCGTGCCATTACTCGGGGCGTGACCCGGCGAACATCGCCGATTACATGCGGCCGAAGATGGAGCGGGTGTTCCCGCAGCTCAAGGGCGTAGGTATCGAATTCGATTGGGGCGGCATGATCGGCATCAGCGCTAACCGCTTCCCGCAGATTGGCCGATTGCCGAGCGCGCCGAACGTGTATTACGCGCAGGGCTATTCGGGGCACGGCCTTAATGTGACGCACTTTGCCGCGCGGATCATTGCCCAGGCCATCGCCGAGCAGGAAAACCGCGCGGTCGACCTGTTCGGGCGCGTGCCGCACCGGACGTTCCCTGGGGGTAAACGGCTGCGCTCGCCACTGTTGGCGCTTGGGATGCTGTGGTACCGCTGCAAAGAGCTGATCTAACAGCAGGCATGACCCCGTGCATTTCATGCAGCAATGAACTGCATCCGGAGGGAATAGTGCGCTTGGTGCGTAGCAATCATGCTGTCGGTCTCACTCAACAGGAGCCGACTCATGGCCACCGTCATTACGTTCTCCGCTCCGGGCGGGCCTGAAGTACTCGAAGCCCGCGAACAGGACCTTCCCGCACCAGGCCCGGGCCAGGTGCGGATTGACCAACAGGCGATCGGTATCAACTACCTGGACGTCACCCAGCGCAACGGCGCCGTGCCGGTACCCCTGCCTTCGGGCCTGGGGCTGGAGGGCGCGGGCGTGGTCGCCGCAGTGGGCGAGGGCGTAACCTCCACCAAGGTGGGCGATAGAGTGGCCTATGCCACCGGCCCCCTGGGCGCCTACGCCCGCAGCCGGGTACTGCCGGCGGAAAAGCTGGTGCCGTTGCCGGCCTCGGTCAGTTACGAAGACGCCGCCGCCGTGCTGTTCAAGGGCATTACCTCGCAGTACCTGCTCAAGAGCACGTATCCCGTTGGCCCCGGTACCGTCATGGTGCTGTACGGCGTGGCCGGTGGCCTTGGGGCAATCATGGCCTCATGGGCCAAACATCTGGGGGCGACCGTGATCGGGGTGGTTTCCCGCGAAGCGAGCGTGGCCAAGGCCAAGGCGCTGGGTTGCGACCAGGTGCTGGTATTCGATGCCGCGTCGCTCGCCGAGCAGGTGGCGGCGTTCACTCAGGGCCAAAAGGCCGATGTGGTGTACGACCCGATCGGCCGCGACACCTTTGCAGCGTCGCTGGATTGCCTCAAGCCACGCGGCCTGATGGTGTCGTTCGGGGCGTCTTCTGGCGCGCCGGCGGCGGTGGAAGTCAGCACCTTGAACGCCAAGGGCTCGCTATTTCTCACCCGGCCCTCCATCGTGGCCCATACGGCAACCCCGGCCGAATATCAGGCTCGCGCCCAGGACGTGCTCGCGGCCTTGGAGGCAGGGATCATCCAGCCCCGCGTTTGCCGGACCTACCCACTGCGTGAGGCAGCACAAGCCCATGCCGATCTGGAAAGCGGGCGCACGTCGGGGACGCTGCTGCTGATCCCGTGAGTGGGGCTGGGGTATAGTCCGCCAGCTCCCACTTGGTAAGGAACCGCCTGTGCTCACGCCCGACAGCCGCCATACGGATGAAATCGCCGCGCTGCTCGCGGTGGCGGCGCAGGGCTCGTTCGTGGCCGCCGGCCGCCACTTGCAACGGCACGCAACCATTGTGTCCAAGCGCGTGGCCTCCATGGAGGCGCGGCTGGGCGTTCGGTTGGTTGAACGCAGCACTCGTCAGGTTCACCTCACCGATGCCGGCGCACGGCTGGTGGCACGCTTGCGGCTGGCCACCGAGCTGATGGTCGAAGCGCAGCAGGAAGCCGCCAGTGGCGCCGCGCAGGTGGGTGGCCATTTGCGCCTGGCCGTGCCTGCGGCCATGGGGCGGCTTTGGCTGGCGCCTCGGTTGCCGGCTTTTCTTGCCGCGCACCCCGGGGTGACGGTGACGGTGGATTACAGCGAGCGCTTTGTGGATGTGATTGGCGAAGGCTTTGACCTGGCCATTCGTATCGGCGACCTGGACGATAACCGCCTGGTGGCCCGCCGGGTTGGCGAGCACCGTCGCATTCTCTGCGCAGCCCCTTCCTATATCGAGCGCCACGGCTGGCCGCACACGCCGGCCGCGCTGGCGGAACATAACTGCCTGGCATTCAGCGGGCTTGCAGCCTACCCCGACTGGCAACTGTTCAACGGCGCCGAGCGCTGTGTGGTGCGGCCGCAAGGCTCGTTGGTGTCCAACGACAGTGAATCGCTGCTCAGCGCGGCATTGGCCGGTACAGGCATCCTTGGCGCGGGCGCCTGGCTGTTCAGCCGGGGGCTGGCCAGCAAGGCGCTGGTCAGGGTGTTACCGGAGTGGGAGTTGGGCGCCCGGGGCGGGATCTACCTCGTGCGGCCATCGGCCAAGTTCGCCTCTGCCGCTACGCTTGCCCTGAAAGCGTGGCTTGAGGGTCAGTTCGGTAGTGCGGGCGATTGGTAAACGCGGCACGCCGGGGCAGGCGCTGGAAAATCCAGGCACGCCGCTACACCCGGGTTCGCTGCCTCGAAACGCAGCGTACCGTTCAGTTGGCGGCTGAGCGAACGCATGATGGTCATGCCCAGCGAACGCCCCTTGCGAGGGTCGAGGCCCTGGGGCAGGCCTGGCCCGTAATCGCGCACCTGCAAGCAGAAACCCCCTTCGGCCGCCAACAGTGAAACATCCACCACCCCCGCAAGTGCGTCGGGGTACGCGTACTTCAACGCATTGGTGATCATCTCGTTGGCGATCAGGGCCAAGGGCGTGGCGTTGTCCAGCGACAGCGGCAGGGGTTGCGCCTGAAGGTTGAACGCCACCTGAGGGGCCGTCGCCCTGGCGCTCTCGATCACGCCTTCAATGTAGGCGGCGGCATCCACGGCCTCGGCTTCGTCTGCGCGGTACAGCTTTTCATGCACGCTGGCGATACTGGCGATCCGCGCGGACATGTCCAGCAGCGCCGAACGGGTTTCCGCGTGGGTTGCGCGGCGCTGTTGAAGCTGGATCAGGCTGCTGATCAATTGCAGGTTGTTCTTGGTGCGGTGGTTCACCTCGGCCAGCAAGGTTTCGTTACGCCGCAGCACGTCTGCCTGTACCCGCAGCGTGCGGCGTAGCTCCAGCTGGGTCATCACCTGGTTGGCCAAGGTTTTCAAGGCAAAGCGTTGGTCGTCGGTAAGCTCACGCGCAACGGTATCGAGGATGCACAGCGTGCCGATGCCATACCCCTCCGAGGTTTCCAGCAGGCAGCCCGCGTAAAAACGCAGGCCGGCTTCGGCCGTTACCAGTGGATTTTCACGCATGCGTGGGTCTTCGCGCAGGTCGCGGATTACCGTAACGCCTGGTTGCAGCAACACATGACGGCAGATGGAAACATCCAGCGGGGTTTCGCGAATGCCAAGGCCCACTTCGGCCTTGAACCACTGGCGGTGCTCTTCAATCAGGTTCACTACCGAAATGGGCGCGGCGCAGATGCGGGATGCGAGGGCCACCAGATCGTCGAAATCGGCTTCGCGCGGCGTATCCAGAATACCGAAGCCACGAAGCGCGGCGAGCCTGGCCTGTTCAGCGTGCTGAATTTCAGCACCCAGCATTGCGGACATCATGAACCTCGGCACAACTGTGGTGTGCATGGCGGTGAAGTGAACCCTGGAATCAAAGCCTCCACGGCGCTTGGCCCGGGATTGTTTCACAGCCAGGAGGTCGCGTATCGGGGTTGCCGCCCAAAGGCCTACGGCTCGTCGGAGGGCAGCGTCCGGTGCTATTAAAAGGCCTTGAGTCGCCGATACAGCGAAGAGACCACGTGGTGCCCGCTATGATTCGAAAAATTTCAGTCACCGAGCTGACCGTCGGCATGTTTTTACATGAGGCCGCGGGCAGTGGCATTACCCAGTCGCTGTGGAAGGTAGGCTTCAAGGTCCAACACCCTGTGGACCTGGAGCGTATTCTCGCCAGCGGTATCGCCCAGGTGTACATCGACACGTCCAAAGGCCTGGATGTGGCAGCGTGCGTGGCAGCCGTGTCGCCGGCGCCTGCGCCCGCCGTTGGGCTGCAGGCTGAAGTGGACCAGGCGCTCGCCGTGTGTGCCAGGGCCAAGCGGGCAGTGGCCAGCATGTTCAACGATGCCCGCCTGGGGCACGCCATCAGTAACGAGGCGGCCGTTGCGGTCGTCGAGGAAATTGCCGCCTCGGTCATGCGCCACCCTCATGCGTTGATCAGCCTCGCCCGCCTGAAGACGGCGGACGAATACACCTACATGCACTCGGTGGCCGTGTGCGGCCTGATGGTGGCTCTGGCCCGCCAGCTTGGGCAGGCCGATGCGGATGTGCTCGAAGCCGGCACCGCTGGCCTGTTGCATGACATCGGCAAGATGGCCATCCCGCTGGATATTCTCAACAAGCCCGGCCGCCTCACGGACGAAGAGTTCCAGGTCATTCGCGCGCACCCCTTGGGTGGGCTGGACATTTTGCGCCGTAGTGGCTTTTTGAGCGTGGCAGCGATCGACGTCTGCTTGCATCACCACGAGAAATACGACGGCACCGGCTACCCCCATGGGCTGCAAGGGGAGGCCATCAGCCCGATGGCGCGGATGGCGGCCATTTGTGACGTGTACGACGCGGTAACCTCCGCCCGGCCGTACAAAAAACCCTGGGGGCCGGCGCATTCGCTCAAAGAGATGGCCTCCTGGAAGGGGCACTTCGATACCCACCTGTTCCAGGCCTTTGTGCGCACTGTTGGGATTTACCCGGTGGGCGCCCTGGTGCGGCTGGCCAGTGATCGCCTGGCCGTAGTGGCGGAGCAGAACGACGGCGCCCTGCTGGCACCCCGTGTGGTACTGCTGCTGGACTGCAAACGGCGGCAATTGCTGGCGCCGCAAAGCATCGACCTCACCACCGGCGAAGACCGTATCGTGCGGATCGAAACCGCGGAAGCCTGGGGCCTGCCAGAGCTGGATCGAGCCTGGTCGGGCCTTGCCGCGCAGCGCTACCCCTTGTTCGAGTGAAGAAGGGAAGGGGAAACTTGCGCCGCAAGGGTGACTAACGTGCGATAAACCCGCAAAATGGTCAGTCTTTTCGTGGCCCTGGCCATGCTGAACCCTTCGGATTGGACCTGTTGACTCTATGCGAATGCGCCTAATGCTGTTGGGCGGCGGTAGCGCCCTTGGTCAAGCGCTGATTCGCCAAGGGGCGGAGGAAGACATCGGCTTCCTTGCCCCGCGCCCACCGGACACCGGCTGGGACGCCCCGAGCCTGACCCAACTGCTCGACGACACCCGCCCGGATGCACTGGTTAACCTTGCCTATTATTTCGACTGGTTCCAGGCGGGCGAAGTAAGCGAAGCCCGGCTGGCTGGCCAGGAACGGGCCGTGGAGCGGCTGGCCGAACTCTGCCAGCACCACGGTATCGTGCTGGTGCAGCCGTCGAGCTACCGCGTGTTCGACGGCTCGCGCGCCACGGCCTACAGCGAAAAGGACGAGCCCTTGCCTCTGGGTACCCGTGGGCAGGCCTTGTGGCGTATCGAGCAAAGCGTACGCGCCATTTGCCCGCAGCATGTGTTGTTGCGCTTCGGCTGGTTGCTCGATGACAGCCCCGACGGCTTGCTCGGCCGCTTCCTCAGCCGCGCCGAAACCGCTTCGCAGGTGTTGCTGGCCGATGACCGCCGCGGTAACCCGACGCCGGTGGACGATGCCGCCCGCGTCATTCTGTCGGTGCTCAAGCAACTCGATTGCGCCGCGCCGCTATGGGGTACCTATCACTACGCCGGTAACGAGGCTACCACTGCAGTGGCGCTGGGCCAGGCCATTCTGGCGGAAGCCGCTGGTATGCGGCAGTTGAGCGTTCAGGCACCCACCCCGCAAGCGCATGCCGCCCGGGCCGACGCCGCGGACGAGCCGCAGCATGCGGTGCTGGCCTGCAAGAAAATCCTCCATACCTTTGGTATCAAGCCCCGCGCCTGGCGCGCCGGTTTGCACACCTTGCTGGACCGGTATTACCGCCATGGCTGAACGCCCCATACTGATCACTGGCGGTGCCGGTTTCATCGGCTCGCACCTGGTAGATGCACTGCTTGCACGTGGGCACGCCGTGCGAGTGCTCGATAACCTGTCCACTGGCAAGCGCGAAAACCTGCCCATGGGCCATCCCGGCCTGCAACTGTGCGTAGGTGACGCGGCCGATCCCGCCTTGCTCGCCGAGGCCGCCAAGGGTTGCAGCGCCGCCGTGCATCTGGCCGCAGTAGCGTCGGTCCAGGCCTCGGTAGAGGATCCGGTCGGCACCCACCGAAGCAACTTCATGGCCACGCTCAACCTGTGCGAAGCCCTGCGCGCAAACGGCGTCCGCCGGGTGCTTTTTGCGTCCAGCGCGGCGGTGTACGGCAATAACGGTGAAGGCCAGGCCATCAGCGAAGCAGTGCCCAAGGCGCCGCTAACCCCCTACGCCGCGGACAAACTGGCAAGCGAGCATTACCTGGACTTCTACCGGCGCGAGCATGGGCTGGAGCCGGTGGTGTTTCGCTTCTTCAACATCTACGGCCCGCGGCAAGACCCTTCCTCGCCTTATTCAGGCGTGATCAGCATCTTCGCGGAACGGGCCCGGGCCGGCTTACCGATCACCTTGTTCGGCGATGGCGAGCAAACCCGGGATTTCTTCTATGTAGAAGACCTGGTTGGCCTGTTGGTGCAGGCCCTTGAAGGCGAATACGTGGAAAGCGGGCCGTTCAATGTGGGGCTGAACCAAGCCACGTCGCTCAACCGCCTGCTCGAAGCCCTTGGCTCAGTGCTGGGCAGTTTGCCTCCCGTGAGCCACCTCGCCCCGCGGGCTGGCGATATCAAGCATTCGCGGGCGGACAACTCAAGGCTGCTGGCGCATTTCCAGCTGGGCAGCGTTACCCCGCTGGAAACCGGCCTGCGCCGCCTGTTGGGCGATCAGAATTTGTAGCCCAGCCCCACCATGTACACCCAAGGGTCAACGTCCACGTTGACCTTGGTACGGCCCACCCCAAGGGCCGTGGGGCCGTCAACGCTCGCCTTGGTATTGATGTCGGCGTACCACACAGCGGCGTTGAACATCACATGGTCGGTCAGCATGTAATCCACGCCCACCTGGCCGGCCAGGCCGATGGAATCCTGCAGCTTGAAGTGGCTGAAGCCCTGAGCTTTTCGTTCGCTGCTCAAGTCTTCGTCGAAGAACAGCGTGTAGTTCACACCGATACCGGCATAGGGCTGCAAGCGTGAGGTGGGCGCCATCGGGTAGTACTGCAGCGAGAGGGTAGGCGGCAATTGGCGGATATCCCCCAGCTTGCCATCCAGCCCGTCGATGCCGGTGGCCGCGCTGATGCCTTTCACGCCTACACGGTGCTGGAACGGCGTGGCCGCCAACAGCTCCACGCCGATATGGTCCGTGAGCATATAGGCGAAGGCCAGGCCCAGCTGAGTGTCGCCATCCAGTGTGGCGCGGGTGCCACTGATCCGCGCGCCATCGAGCTTCAGCTCGCCGCTGTCCTCGTTGGGCGATACTTTCGCGGCACCGGCGCGGATGATGAAGTCCCCCGCCTGGTGGGCGAACGCGGCGGGGGCAGCCAGTGCCAGGGCAAGGGTAGCGGCACCGAATACAGACGTTTTCATGAAAGCTCCATTGGCAGACGAATGCGTTCAATCCTGAACGCCCGCCGCAGAGCAACCATTGATCCAGCTCAATAAACGCCCGCCGCGCCCCTGCGACAGGGTGCCGCACCGGGCGGTTCAGTCCGGCAGTTCGTAGGCGAAAATCTTCTGCGCTTCCATCTGGTACCCCGCTTCGGCCAGCTCGCTGCTGGTGGTTTTTACCTGCATGGCGCCTTCCACCCAATACGGCTGATACAGCTCTTCCACCTTCACACCCAGCTCGGTCACCACGTGCACGATCTGGTTGGAGGGCGGCGGTGGCACATGGATGCAGGCGCCGTAATACGGCACCAGCAGAAAGTCCGTGGTGCGGCCGTCCTCGTTCACCTCCAGCGGTACGATATAACCGGGAAGCCGCACCTGCTGGCCGTCCAGCGCCTTCACCACCGGCGCATGGGTCGCCAACTGGTGCGCGGCCGGGGCGGCTTCGGCCAGGCCGGTGCCGAGGGTCGACAGGTCGTGCATCGGTGTCATTACCGGGGCGATCTTCGGCGCATCGGGCGGCACCAGTGCTTCCCATGTAAGTACGCGGGTGGCTTCGGCATGGGCGGTACTCGCAACCACCAGCATCAAGGCTAACAACAGGCGCATGAGCGCTCCTGAACAATCAAAAACTACAGGTGGACAGTAAGGCCGTCGGCCAGGGACTGCCGATAGGCGCGCCAGGCGGGAATCGCACCGATCAACACTGCCGCTGCGAATACCAGCCCCAGCAGGGACCATTCATAAGCGCTGGGCAGCGCCAGTGGCAGATACAAACCGTAGCTGGCCTGCACGAAGCCTTGCGCGCTGGCGATGCCCACATACAACAGTGCCACCCCGGCCACGATGCCCGCCAACGCGAGGGCGCCTGCTTCGGCAATCAACAGCAGCGCGATCTGCCAGGGCCGAGCCCCGACCGAGCGCAGGATCGCCATTTCCCGCCGCCGTTCGTTGAGGCTGGTGAGGATAGCGGTCAGCATGCCGATCAATCCGGTAAGCACCACGAACAACGACACCACGAACAGTGCCTGTTCCGCCGTGCCCATCAGGCTCCACAGTTCCTGCAAGGCCACGCCGGGCAGGATCGCCAACAGCGGCTCGTCCAGGTATTCGTTGATTTCCCGCTGCAAGGCGAAGGTGGTCACACGGTTATTCAGGCCCACCAACATGGCGGTAATCGCCCTGGGGGTGAGGTCCATCGCCCGGGCCTGGTCGGCACTGACGCGCTCGGCGCCGCGGGCCGGCATGCCGTTGTGCCAGTCCACATGGATCGCTTCCATGCCCGCCAGGCTGATGTGCAGCGTGCGGTCCACAGGTGTGCCTGTGCGCTTGAGAATCCCCACCACGGTAAAGGGCTTGTCGTCGTGCTTCACCAGGCTGATGGTGGCAACCCCATGGGCCAGCACCAGTTGATCGCCCAGCTTGTAATGCAGTGCTTGCGCCACTTCTGCGCCCAGCACCACTTCGAAAGGGTCGCTGGCGAAGGGGCGGCCCTGCGCCAGCTCCAGCGCCTGGCCGTGGCCGTAGTGGTAGTGCTCGAAGTAATTGTGGTCCGTGCCCATCACTCGGTAGCCGCGGTGGGAATCCCCAAGCGAGATGGGAATGGCCCATTTCACGCGGGGGTCTTGGGCGTAATGCTCGTAACTGGTCCACCGGATATTGTTGGTGGCGTTGCCAATCCTGAATACCGAATACAGCAGCAGGTTGATCGAGCCCGAGCGGGCGCCGATGACCAGGTCGGTGCCGCTGATAGTGCTGGCAAAACTGGCGCGTGCCTCGGTTCGCACGCGCTCCACGGCAAGTAGCAGGCATACCGAAACCGCAATGGCAAAGGCCGTGAGCGCGGCAGTGAAGCGGCGGTTGGCGAGGCTGGCCAACGCAAGGCGTAACAAGGGCATCAAGCCTCCGAAGGGCGCGCGGCGCGGTTGAGGTCAAGGAGCGATTCGGCGCGGTCGAACAAGGGCGCCAGGCTTTGGTCATGGCTCACAAACAGCAGCCCCGAACCCGCGGCCTGGCATTCCTCGAACAGCAACCGTAAAAATGCCTCGCGGGCGTCGCTGTCCAGGGCAGAAGTGGGCTCGTCCGCGATCACTAGTTCGGGTTGCCCGATCAGGGCGCGGGCGGCGGCCACCCGCTGCTGCTGGCCGATGGACAAGGCATCGGCGCGGCGGTCGTACAGCGCTGCGGGCAGGCCCAGATGGCCGAGCAGGGTGTCAGCGGCCTGGTCCAGGCTTCCGTGGCGCTGTTGGGCGCGAGCCAGGCGCAAGGGAGAGAACCTGCACGGCAACCGCACGTTGTCCCTCACCGACAGAAACGGCAGCAGGTTGAACTGCTGGAAGATGTAACCCGTGTGATCTACCCGAAACCGGTCCCGTGCCCCTTGGCGCAGTTGCGCCAGGTCTTGCCCCAACAACCGAACCTGCCCGCGGCCAGGCAGCTGTACGCCACCCAGCAGGCCAAGCAACGTGGTTTTGCCGCTGCCGCTCGGCCCGCGCAGGAACAGGCTTTCGCCGGCATCAAGGCGCAGGGCAGGGAGGTCGAGCAATTCGGGCTGGCCTGGCCAGGCAAAGCCCAGGCCCTGCAGTTCGATCAGTGGCGCCGCCACGTTCAGAACGCCAGCTTGCTGTTGTCCGGCGTGGCGTCTAGCCCCGCCTGCCCATTAGGTGTGATGGCCTGCACCATGATCTTGTGGGTCGCCGGGAAGGTTGCGAAGAACGTGCTCAGGTCCAGCCCATCGAGCGCGCCGGGGTTTTCACAGGTGAACTGGAAATGGCCGTCCACATCGCTGTGCTCATGATGGGGCTCATCGCCGTCGTCGTGTTCGTCGTGCCCGGCGGGTTCGGCGGCAGCATTGCCGAACAATGGGCTGATCAGTTCCTGATGGGTCACGCTGCAATGGGCCGCGGCGGGCAGGCTGAACAGTTGCAGCGGGGCGGCCAGTTGCTCGCGCGCCCGGGCGATAGCCGCGCGGTCCGCATCGCTTCCAGGCGCATGCTCGAAGCCCACCAGGTTCATGCCGGGGCTGTCTAGGTCCAGTGCGAGGGTTTTGCCGTCCAAGGCCACATCAAGCCGGGCCGTGCCATGTTCGTGAGCGCCCAGGCTGCCGTGTGCATGAGCAGGCTCTACGGCCGCTTGGGCAAGCACGGCAAAAGGCAGGAGCGAGAACGAAAGGGCAAGCAGTGCGTGGCGCATGGCATCAACGTCCAGGAAAATTGTTTCGTTATGTTATAACGAATTTTTCCGGTCAACCAGCCCTGATTGAAGCCTGCTGAATCAACCGGGCCGGTGCGCCCATGATAAGGTCACGGCCTACCTGACGAGGTGAAGGGATGATCAGAATCACGGGCACCATCGGCCAATGGCCGGTAGACCTCAACATCGAATTGGACGACAGCGACTGGGCCCGCCTGCGAACGAGCGTCGAACACTCGTCGATCGCAGCGGCCATTGAGGATTCCGCCCCAGCGGCAGCGCCTGCTTCAAGGCCCGCGCCTAACGATGCGCTATGGCAAAACGCCCTGGCGCTGGTACGCACCAGCGGGCAGATCAGCGGGCCGGCATTGTTCGATCAACTGGAAGGCCTGGCGGGCAGCCCGGCGGCGGGCAAGCGCTTATTGGTGCGCTTGCGCCACTGTGATCAGGTGCGCGTGGTGAGCGGCGGCGATGCACCGCTCTACACCTGGGCAGGTCAGTAAAGCGCGGCGAACAGCTTGCGACGGTACGTGGTCACCAGTGGGTGATCGTTGCCCAGCAAGTCGAACACCTGCAGCAGGGTTTTGTGGGGCAAGCCCTCGTTGTAGCCACGGTTGCGCTGGAACAGCTTCAGCAGGCCATCGAGCGCGGCTTCGTATTGCTGGCGTGCCAGTTGACGCACCGCCAACTGATAGGCGGCTTCGTCGTCGCCGGGGTTTTGCGCCAGGCGGGTTTTCAGGTCTGCGGCATCGGGCAGGTCGCCAGATTGGCGCAGGAAGGTCAGCTGGGCCTTGGCACCTGCCAGTGCAGCCTTGTGTTCGTCACCGGTAACGGCATTGAGCACGGTTTCGGCTTCGGTCAACGCGTTGCGTTCAGCCAGGCAACGGGCGTAAAGGATCAGCGCCCCAGCGTTGCTGTTGTCCACGCTGAGCAGCGCTTGCAGCACCCCCTCCGCTTCACCGTAGCGGCCTTCGGCAAACAAGGCTTGCGCCTGTTCATACGGGTCCGCTGCGGCGGGCGCAGGTTCTGCGACATGCGGGGCGAGCAGGGCGCGAATGGCCGATTCCGGTTGGGCGCCAGCGAAGCCATCCACCGGTTGGCCATCTTTGAACAGCACCACGGTCGGCAGGCTGCGTACGCCGAACATGGCGACCACTTGCTGCTCCACGTCGCAGTTCACCTTGGCCAGCAGCAGCTCGCCCTGATAGCCCTCGGTAATCTTCTGCAAGATCGGCATCAACGCCTTGCAGGGCGCGCACCAGTCGGCCCAGAAGTCCACCAGTACCGGCTTGTGGAACGAGTTCTCGATAACCACTTGCTGAAAATTGGCATCGGTGGCGTCGAAAATGTACGGGGTGTCCTGACTCATGGTGAATCTCGAAAGAAGACAAGGTTGGCAACACTATAAAGGCTGCGCTGTCGGGCCGAAAGTCACTGGCGCCGCCCATGGTACAGGCTCACGTGGCGAAATTCGTCCGGTTCGGCCAGGTCCGGCAGGGTGAGGCCCTGAAGTCGTGCCAGTCGGGTGTACCGGGGATGGTGGAAGTCCCGCACCCGCGAATCTGCCACCAGCGCCTCGGCGGCGCGCTCGAAGAAGGCGTCGAGCAGCGGCAGGTTTTCCCGGTCGTACAAAACATCCGCCACCAGCACCAGGTCGAAATCACCGGGTACGCCGAAGAAGTCGTCACAGTAACTTAGCGTGACGTTGTTCAGCGCCGCGTTGGCGCGACAGGCGCTCAGCGCCAGCGGGTCCAGGTCGCAGGCCATCACCTCAGCCGCACCCGCGCGGGCTGCGGCAATCGCCACCACGCCCGAGCCGGCGCCGAAATCCAGCACGCGCTTGCCTTGCACCCAGTGAGGCTGCTCCGCGAGAAAGCTAGCCATCGCAAGGCCACTGGCCCAGCAAAAGCTCCAATACGGCGGCGTGTCGAGAATGCGCCGGGTTTCGTCGCTGCTGAAGGGGCGTGCCATGTGGGCGGGGTCCAGCAGCCATAGGCTCAAGTCGCTTCCGGGCAACGCCGTCGGCGCCAACCGCGCGTCCCCCAGCAGCTCACCCAGTGCGGCATGCAGGTGTTCCAGCGGCATGGGTCAGGGCGCCTTGGTCATTTCCAGCGTACCGAGCGCCTGAGTGGTAGGCCCACCGATCTGCCGCGGCGTGAGGTGCAGGATCAACTGCCCGGACTGGCTTGCCCGGCCGCGCAGCTCCACGCGCGCGTCCTGGGGAAAGGCGTCGGGGTTGAAGCGCAGGCGGAATGGCAGCGGTCGGCCGGTACCGGCCAGCGTGGTATTGGCCAGCAACTGTTGTGGTCGGCCGCGTTCATCGACTACCAGCAACGCGAGTTCCACTTCGGCTCCGCCGGGGATCGCGGTAAGGTTGCCGCTGAGTTCACGCTGGTAGGCAGGCAGCGGGCGGAGGGGTTCGGGATCGCGAATGTCCGGCGCCGCGGCCTTGGCCACGGGTGCTGGCGCGGGTTGTGGCTTGGGCGGCTCGCCGGCGCAGGCGGCAAGCAGGCCGAGGCAGCAGAGCAAGGCAAGTGAACGTACTGTCATGGGAAGCCTGTTCCTGTAGGCATGGGGCAATCGCATCATCGCGCATGGCCTGTATACCGCAAAGGCCTGTCGCTGTCTTGCGGCCAAGGCTGTGTCTTGGGCGGGCGATGCGCTAACATTGGCGTCCATTTCAGAACATGCCGGCCACCATGCACTGTCCCTTCTGCGGTGCCAACGACACCAAAGTCATCGATTCCCGCCTGGTCGCCGAAGGCGAACAAGTGCGGCGCCGTCGCGAATGCCTTGCCTGTGGCGAACGGTTCACCACCTTCGAAACCGCCGAGCTGGTACTGCCTCGGCTGATCAAGCAAGACGGCAGCCGCCAGCCTTTCGACGAAGAGAAACTGCGCGCCGGCATGCAGCGCGCGCTGGAAAAGCGCCCGGTCAGCATCGAGCGGCTGGAGGCGGCGCTGGGCCATATCAAGGGCCAGCTGCGCGCCACCGGCGAGCGCGAGGTCAAGTCTCTGGTAGTCGGGGAGCTGGTGATGGCCGAGCTGCGCAAGCTCGACGAAGTCGCCTACATCCGCTTTGCCTCGGTATACCGGCGCTTTCAGGCACTGGACGAGTTCCGCGAAGAGCTCGATCGCCTCGCACGGGAACCCGCCATCAAATGAGCAACGCCGCGCAGGACGCCCTCGATCACCGCTTCATGGCCCGCGCGCTGGAATTGGCCGAGCAGGGGCTGTACTCCACCGATCCCAACCCGCGTGTGGGCTGTGTCATCGTCCAGGGCGAGCAGGTCGTGGGCGAAGGTTGGCACATGCGCGCCGGCGAGCCCCATGCCGAGGTTCATGCCTTGCGCCAGGCCGGCGAAGCTGCTCGTGGCGCCACGGCGTACGTGACGCTGGAGCCCTGCAGCCATCATGGGCGCACCCCGCCCTGTGCCGACGCCTTGCTGGCCGCCGGGGTAGGGCGCGTGGTCGCGGCCATGCAGGACCCTAACCCTCAAGTGGCCGGCCAAGGCCTGGCCCGCCTGGCAGCGGCGGGTATTGCGGTGCGCGCGGGTGTGCTTGAAGCGCAGGCGCGGGCGCTCAACCCGGGGTTCATCAAGCGCATGGAGCACGGTTTGCCGTTTGTGCGGGTAAAACTGGCGATGAGCCTGGATGGCCGTACCGCCATGGCCAGTGGCGAAAGCCAGTGGATCACTGGCCCCGACGCTCGCCGTGCGGTACAGCGGTTGCGGGCCCGCTCCAGCGTGGTGCTCAGCGCGGCCGATACGGTACTCACCGATGCGGCGCGGCTCACTGTGCGCCCGGGCGAGCTGGGCCTGCCAGAACCCATGGCCACGCTGGCCGCCGGCCGGCTGCCGTTGCGCGTGCTGGTTGACGGCCGTTTGCGTGTGCCCACTACCGCTGCCTTCTTCGCTGCAGGCCCCTCGCTGGTGGTATGCGCTCAGGCTCCCGCCAGCCCGGAAGGTTACGAAGCGGTGGCTGCCGATACTCTGTTGCTTCCCGGTGCCAACGGCCAGGTCGATCTGCCTGGGCTGCTGCGCGAGCTCGCCCGTCGTGGCGCGAACGAAGTGCTTGTGGAGGCCGGCCCGCGCCTGGCGGGTGCCTTCGCCCAGGCAGGGCTGGTGGATGAGTACCGCTTGTTCGTAGCTGGTTTGTTCATGGGCTCCAGTGCTCGGCCCTTGCTGGACTGGCCCTTGGCCACAATGGCCGAGGCGCCAGCGCTGAAAATCGTTCAAATGCGTGCGGTGGGCGACGACTGGCAGGTCATTGCCGTGCCAGCGCCTGCTCGCCCCGTATAATTCCCCGTTTTCCGGAGGTCCTCCATGTTCACCGGCATCATCGAATCCATTGGCAGTATCCGCGCGCTCACGCCCAAGGGCGGTGACGTGCGTGTGTATGTGAGCACCGGGAAGCTGGACCTCACCGACGTGAAACTTGGCGACAGCATTGCGGTGAACGGTGTGTGCCTCACTGCCGTGGAATTGCCGGGCGATGGGTTTTGGGCGGACGTTAGCCGCGAAACCCTGGACTGCACCGCTTTCAACGACCTGAAAACCGGCAGCCCGGTGAACCTCGAAAAGGCCCTCACGCCCAGCAGCCGCCTGGGTGGCCACCTGGTCAGCGGCCACGTGGATGGCGTGGGTGAAGTGGTGGCCCGCAGCGAGAATGCCCGCGCCGTGCAGTTCACCCTGCGGGCGCCGGCTGAACTGGCCCGCTACATCGCTCACAAGGGCTCGATTACCGTAGACGGCACCAGCCTCACGGTGAACGCGGTAAACGGCGCGGAGTTCGAGCTCACCATCGTGCCCCACACCCTTGCCGAAACCATCATGGCCAGCTACCAGCCCGGCCGGCGGGTGAACCTGGAGGTCGACCTCCTGGCCCGCTACCTGGAGCGCCTGCTACTCGGCGACAAGGCCGCCAACCCGGGGCAGGGCGGCATCACCGAAAGCTTCCTGGCCGCCAACGGCTACCTCAAATAATACGCAAGGGGGTGCCGCGTGGCGCTCAACACGATCGAAGAGCTGGTTGAAGACATCCGCCAGGGCAAGATGGTCATTCTCATGGATGACGAAGACCGCGAGAACGAAGGCGACCTGATCATGGCCGCCGAATGCTGCCAGGCCGAGCACATTAACTTCATGGCGCGCTTCGCCCGTGGCCTGATCTGCATGCCGATGACCCGCGAACGCTGCGAGGCGCTGAAGCTGCCGTTGATGGCGCCGCGTAACGGTTCCGGCTTCGGCACCAAGTTCACGGTGTCCATCGAAGCGGCCGAAGGCGTGACCACCGGTATCTCCGCGGCGGATCGCGCGCGCACCGTCCAGGCTGCAGCTGCGAAGGAGGCGGTGGCCGAAGACATCGTCAGCCCCGGGCATATCTTCCCGCTGATGGCTCAGCCGGGCGGTACCCTGGCCCGCGCAGGGCACACCGAGGCCGCCTGCGACCTGGCGCGCATGGCCGGCTTCGAGCCTGCCGGCGTGATCTGTGAAGTGATGAACGACGACGGCACCATGTCGCGCCGTACCGAACTGGAAGCGTTCGCCGCCGAACATGGGATCAAGATCGGCACCATCGCCGATCTCATTCACTACCGCATGATCCACGAGCGCACCGTAGCCCGCGTTTCCGAGCAGCCGCTCGATACCGACCTGGGCCAGTTCAACCTGGTGACCTACCGGGATTCGGTCGAAGGCGACGTGCACATGGCGCTTACCCTGGGCAAGGTTCAGCCCGACGAGCCTACCCTGGTAAGGGTGCACAACATGGACCCGCTGCGCGACCTGTTGATGGTGCGCCAGCCTGGCCGCTGGAGCCTTCGCGCCGCCATGACACACGTGGCCGAAGCGGGCGCCGGTGTGGTGCTGCTGCTGGGTCACCCGCTGGATGGCGACCAGTTGCTGGCGCACATCCGCGAAGTGGCCGAGCACGTGCCGCCGAAAAAGCCCAATACCTACAGCATCGTAGGGGCCGGCTCGCAGATTCTCCGGGACCTGGGCGTGCGCAAGATGCGCCTCATGAGTTCGCCGATGAAGTTCAATGCGATATCCGGATTCGACCTGGAAGTTGTAGAATACGTGCCCTCCGAATAAACAGGCCGCGGCGTCTGCTTTTCGACTTAACTTACCTACAGGCCGCCGTGTGCGGCCTGGCTCTTTAAATACGAGAACACCGAATGACCCTGAAGACCATCGAAGGTACCTTCATTGCCCCCAAAGGGCGCTATGCGCTGGTGGTTGGCCGCTTCAACAGCTTCGTCGTGGAAAGCCTGGTCAGCGGCGCCGTCGATGCCCTGGTTCGCCACGGTATCAACGAAAGCGACATCACCGTGATTCGCGCGCCGGGTGCGTTCGAAATCCCGCTGGTTGCCCAGAAAGTCGCTCAGCGCAGTGAGTTCGACGCAATCATCGCGCTGGGCGCGGTCATCCGTGGCGGCACCCCTCACTTCGAATACGTTGCAGGCGAATGCACCAAGGGCCTGTCCCAGGTGTCCATGGAGTTTGGCGTGCCAGTCGCCTTCGGCGTACTGACCGTCGACACCATCGAACAGGCCATCGAGCGTTCCGGTACCAAGGCCGGTAACAAGGGTGCCGAAGCCGCCCTGAGCGCGCTCGAGATGGTCAGCCTGCTGTCGCAGTTGGAGGCCAAGTGATCAACGACGAAAACGAGCGTTTCAACCCTCGCGAGCCCAAGGACCCAGCCACCGCCAAGAGCAAGAGCGCCAAGCGGCGTGAAGCTCGGAAAATGGCTACCCAGGCCCTGTATCAGTGGCATATCGCGAAGCACTCGCTGAACGAGATCGAAGCGCAGTTCCGTGTGGACAACGACTTCAGCGACGTGGACGGTGCCTACTTCCGCGAACTGCTGCACGGCGTAGCCGCGAACAAGACCGAGATCGACGATCAGCTCAAGCCCTGCATGGAGCTGACCCTCGACGAGCTGGACCCGGTCGAGTTGTCCGTGTTGCGCCTGTCCACGTTCGAGCTGCTCAAGCGGGTGGATGTGCCTTACAAGGTGGTCATCAACGAGGGCATCGAGCTGGCGAAAATCTACGGCGCAACCGACGGGCACAAGTTCGTGAACGGTGTGCTGGACAAGCTGGCGCCGCGCCTGCGCGCGCCGGAAGTCAACGCAAACAAGCGCTGAGTGGCCGTGGCGCTCGGTGAGTTCGAGCTGATCCGTCGCTATTTCGCGGCGGCGGTATGCGCGCGCGCCAGCGACGGGGTGGCGTTGGGTATCGGTGACGATTGCGCCCTGCTTGCCCTTGCGCCGGGCGAGCAGATGGCGGTCTCCACCGACACGCTGGTAGAAGGCGTGCACTTCCCTCATGGCGCGCCGCCTCGCCTGCTGGGGCAGCGCTCGCTCGCCGTCGCCGCCAGTGACCTTGCCGCCATGGGCGCATTGCCGCTCGGTTTTACCCTGGCCCTTACCTTGCCCGAAGTGTCCCCCGCATGGCTGCGCGATTTCGCCGATGGCCTGGACGCCATGGCTGCTACCTGTGGGTTGCGGCTGGTGGGCGGTGACACTACCCGTGGGCCTCTTAGCCTCACGGTCACGGTGTTCGGAACAGTGCCCGCGGGGCAGGCGTTGACCCGAGCTGGCGCCCGGCCGGGCGACCTACTGTGCGTAGGCGGCAACCTGGGTAACGCCGCCGGGGCGCTGCCACTGGTACTTGGCCAGCGCACCGCCAGCCCCGAGCACAGCGAGCCGTTGCTCGACCATTACTGGGCGCCACGCCCCCAATTCAGCCTGGGGTTGGCGCTGCGCGGCCTGGCCTCCGCCGCCCTGGATATTTCTGACGGCCTGCTGGCTGACTGCGGGCATATCGCGCGCGCTTCAGGGGTGGCATTGCATATCGAACAATCGAGCGTCCCGCTGTCAGATGCCTTGCAAGGTTTTGCGGGCGGTCAGGCCGCGATGGAGGCCGCCTTGAGCGGAGGCGACGATTATGTGCTCGCCTTCACCCTGGCGCCTCATCATCTGTCGCCGCTGCGCCAGCGTGGCCATGAACCTGTGGTGATTGGCCATGTGGCAGAGGGTCAAGGCGTGTACGTGCTGGATGACCAGGGCCAGGACATCACGCCCAGGCAGCGCGGCTATCAACATTTTCAGGAGCAACCGTGACAGACCATCCGAACCAGGTGCCCGCAGAGTTCGTACCGCCATCGGTGTGGCGTAACCCGTGGCACTTCATCGCGTTCGGGTTTGGTTCGGGCACCCTCCCGAAGGCCCCAGGTACGTGGGGCTCGATCGTGGCCGTGCCGTTCATCCCGTTATGGCAGATGCTGCCCGACTGGGGTTACTGGCTGATGCTGGGCGTCACCATGCTGTTCGGCTTCTGGCTGTGCGGCAAGGTGGCCGACGACCTTCGGGTACACGACCATGAAGGTATCGTGTGGGACGAAATGGTGGGCATGTGGATTACCCTGTGGCTGGTACCTGAAGGTTGGTACTGGCTGCTTGCAGGGTTCCTCGTGTTCCGCTTCTTCGACATTCTGAAACCGTGGCCGATTCGCTGGATTGACCGGCATGTACACGGGGGTATCGGGATCATGCTGGACGACGTACTGGCGGGCGTATTCGCCTGGCTGGCGATGCAAGGGCTGGTGGTGCTGTTCACCTGAACCATCGGCAAACATGAATTGCGCCAAACGGAGGGGGCAATGTTCAAGTGGGTATCGCCATTGTTGTGTGGCTTGCTGGCTGGCTGGCTGGGTACTGCCCAGGCTGCCAAGCCCGAACCGGGCACCGTCGCCATTGTCAGCGAAGCCTGGAACGACTACACCGGCGCCGACGGTACCGGACTTGGCTGGGACCTGATGCGGATCATTTTCGAGCCCGCCGGTTACAAGCTGGTATGGCGGATAGAGCCCTATCTGCGCTCGGTGGGGCTGGTGCAGCGCGGCGAAGCCGACGCTTGGGTCGGTTCCTACAAGGATGAGCAAACCTCGCTCTATCCGCGTTGGCATTACGATACCGATCATATCTACGCGCTTAGCCTGGCCCGCCTTCCGGTACCTACCCAGGCCAACCTGGGTGACTATCGCCTGGCATGGGTGCGTGGATACGAATTCCAGCGTTACCTGCCGGCCGCCAAGCAATATGAAGAAGTGCGCCGACGCGACGGTATCCTGGAAATGCTCAAGCGTGGGCATGCCGACTACTACATTGATGCCGAGCAGGAAATGGACTATATCCGGGAGCACGCTACGGACTTCTCCCCATTTCGGCTGACGCACCTGATCGACCTGCCGCTGTATCTGGGCTTTGCCAACAATGCGCGTGGGCAGGAGCTGCGTGATGTGTTCGACAAGCGCATGGATCAGCTGGTCGCCAGCGGGGAATTACGGCCCCTCTACAGGCGGTGGAAAATGCCCTATCCGTTCGATCATGAGCCCGCTTCGAAGGCGCCTTGATAGAACCACTCGATAGGTAAGGTCGAAAATTCGAGCTGAGTCAGCGCAAAGCACAGATGTTACAATGTGACATCTCCGGCGCCGCGGCCTGCGCCCATTGCCAGGCCACAGCGCACGTTTTCGGCTTTAACACAGATAGGAGCACAAGGTGCCCGTCGCTTTTGTCGCCGCTTCCAAGCTGCCCACGCCATTCGCCACCTTCATCATGCACGGCTTTCTCGAGAAGGCGACCGGGCGCGAACATGTAATCCTGAGCCTGGGCGATGTTGCCGACGGGCAGCCCGTGCTGGGGCGGGTTCATTCCGAATGCCTCACGGGTGATGCCTTGTTCAGCCAGCGCTGCGACTGCGGCTCGCAACTGGAGGCTGCGCTCCAGGCGATCGCGCGCGAAGGGCGGGGCGTGCTGTTGTATCTGCGCCAGGAAGGGCGAGGCATTGGCCTGTTGAACAAGATCCGCGCGTACGAGCTTCAGGATGAGGGCGCAGATACCGTGGAAGCCAACGAGCGGCTGGGCTTTGCCGCCGACCAGCGGGATTACTCCATTTGCCAGCCGATGCTCGAACACTTGGGTGTGAAATCGCTGCGGCTGATGACCAACAACCCGCGCAAGGTTAAGGCCATGACCGAAATGGGCATCGCCGTGGCTGAGCGAGTGCCACTGCACACCGGGCACAACCCTCACAACAAGTATTACCTGGCAACCAAGGCCGGCAAGCTTGGGCATATGATGGGCAGCTGAAGGGCGGGAGCGAAGCGAAAACCCTTCGCCCGCCACTTACAGCCGTATCATGAACGGTGCGCGGCTACGCCAGCCGCGCCCTGATCGCTGCTTCGATCCCTGCTTCGTCCAACCCGCATTCGGCAAGCATCTGCGCTGGTTTGGCGTGTTCCACATAGGTATCCGGCAGGCCCAGATGCAACAGCGGCACGGCGGTGCCTTCGCTGGCCAGGAACTCGCCCACGGCCGACCCGGCGCCGCCCATGATGGCATTTTCTTCGAGCGTGACCAGCAACCCGTGGTTGCTCGCCATCTCACGCACCAGGCTTTCATCCAGCGGCTTAACGAAGCGCATGTCCACCACGGTAGCGTTCAACCGCTCGGCCACGGCCAGCGCTTCGGTCAGTTGCACGCCGAATACCAGGATGGCCACGCCTTCGCCACGGCGGCGGATCACGCCCTTGCCCACTTCCACGGTACCCAGGCCCGGGGCCAGAGGCGCGTTGGGCCCGGTGCCACGGGGATAGCGCACGGCCGCCGGCCCTGAATAGTGGAACCCGGTGCTCAGCAGCAGGCGCAGTTCGTTCTCGTCGCTGGGCGCCATGATCACCAGCCCTGGCACGCAGCGAAGGTAGGAGAGATCGAAGCTGCCCGCGTGAGTGGGGCCATCCTCACCCACAAGGCCCGCGCGGTCGATGGCAAACAGCACATCCAGACCCTGCACGGCCACATCGTGGATCAACTGATCGTAGCCGCGCTGCAGGAAGGTGGAGTAGATCGCAACCACCGGCTTGATACCGTCACACGCCAGGCCAGCCGCCAGGGTGACCGCATGCTGCTCGGCGATCGCCACGTCGAAGTAACGGTTCGGGAAACGCTCGCTGAACGCGACCAGGTCCGAGCCTTCCTTCATGGCAGGCGTAATGCCCACCAGGCGCTCGTCCGCGGCGGCCATGTCACACAACCACTGGCCAAACACGCTGGAGTATTTCGGCCCGCTGGGCTTTTTCACCGGCACCGCGGCAGGCGCGGCGGGTTCCAGCTTGGTAATGGCATGGTAGCCAATAGGGTCGACTTCGGCGGGCGCGAAGCCCTTGCCCTTTTTGGTGACCACGTGCAGGAATTGCGGGCCCTTGAGGTCACGCATGTTGCGCAAGGTGGCAATCAGCGTAGGCAGGTCATGGCCGTCGATGGGGCCGATATAGTTCCAGCCCAGCTCTTCGAACAGGGTGCCGGGCACCAGCATGCCCTTGGCGTACTCTTCGGTGCGGCGGGCGATTTCCCAGGCGCCCGGCAGGCGCGACAACACCTTTTTGCTACCTTCGCGCATGCTTGCGTAGGTGCGGCTGGAAAGGATCTTGGCCAGGTAGTTGGACAGCCCGCCCACGTTCCTCGAAATAGACATGTCGTTGTCGTTGAGGATAACCAGCATGTCGGCGTTTACTTCCGGCGCGTGGTTGAGCGCCTCGAATGCCATGCCCGCGGTCAGCGCGCCGTCGCCGATTACCGCGATTGCCTTGCGGTCACTGCCTTGCAGGCGGGCGGCGATGGCCATGCCGAGCGCCGCGCTGATGGACGTGCTGGAGTGCCCTACACCGAAGGTATCGTAGGGGCTTTCGCTGCGGCGCGGGAAGGCGGCCAGGCCGTCTTTCTGGCGCAGGCTGTGCATACGCTCGCGGCGCCCGGTGAGGATCTTGTGTGGGTAGGCCTGATGGCCCACGTCCCACACAAGGCGATCCTCGGGTGTATCGAATACATAGTGGAGCGCGATCGTAAGCTCGATCACCCCCAGGCCGGCGCCGAAATGCCCCCCGGTCTGCCCAACGCTGTAGAGCAGTTCCAGGCGCAGTTCATCGGCAAGGCTTTCCAGCTCGGCCTCGCCCAGCCGGCGCAGCCCGGCCGGCGTGTCGGCACGGTCCAGCAGCGGGGTCAGCGGGCGCTCGCGGGGGATCTCTTGGAACGTCGTAGGCATCAGGCAAATCGTTTTGGAAGCCATAAAGGACAAGAGTTTACCCTATGGCGCCGAGCTGTAGGAGCCTGGCTTTCCGCTGATGGCATATCGGCGGCAAGCCAGGCGTCAGTTGCGGCGTTCAACGATATAGCGGGCCAGCTCGCGCAGCGGCTCGGCGCTGGCGTTGAAGGGGCGCAAGGCGTGAAGTGCCTGGTCACACAATTCCTGTGCATAGGCTTTGGCCGCGTCCATGCCCAGCAGCGCCGGGTAGGTCGGCTTGTCCCGGGCGATGTCGGCGCCCTGGCGCTTGCCGAGGGTAGCGGTGTCGCTTTCCACGTCCAGGATGTCGTCCTGCACCTGGAACGCAAGCCCCACGGCGCGGGCGTAAACCTTCAGCGCCTTGAGATCATCAGGGCCGGCCCGTTCGCTGGCCAGCGCGCCGAGCACCACACTGGCTTCGATCAACGCGCCGGTCTTGTGCCGGTGCATTTGCTCCAGCGCGGCCTGGTCGAGCTTGAGCCCCACCGAGCCGAGGTCAATGGCCTGGCCGCCGACCATGCCGGCCGGGCCCGCCCCGGCAGCGAGCGCGCGCACCATGTGCAGCCGTGTGCTGTCACTCAGCGTGTCTGCGCTGGCATCGCTCAGTGCGCTGAACGCCATCGCTTGCAGGCCATCACCGGCCAGGATCGCGCAGGCTTCATCGAAGGCCTTGTGCGTCGTGGGCTGGCCGCGGCGCAGGTCATCGTCATCCATGGCAGGCAGGTCGTCATGCACCAGTGAATACGCGTGGATAAGCTCCACTGCGCAGGCGGCGCCGTCGGCGTTCGCCGCCTGGCCTCCCAAGGCTTCGCAAGCGGCATACACCAGCAATGGCCGCACCCGCTTGCCGCCGTTCATCACGCTGTAGCGCATGGCTTCGTACAGCCTTGCCGCTTCGGCCAAGTGAGGGCGGAACAGATGCTCCAGGGCCGCATCCACGCGGGCCTGGCACTGCGCTTGGTAGCTGGCGATCATTCGGTTTCGTCCACGTCCAGCGGCGCTTCGACAAGTTGGCCGTCACGTTCAAGCAGCTGCTGCACCTTTACCTCTGCCGCTGCGAGGGCATCCTGGCAATCGCGGGTCAGGCGAATCCCCTGCTCGAAGGCGGTCAGCGAATCTTCCAGGGACAGCTGGCCGTTCTCCAGACGCTCTACCAGCGTTTGAAGGTCTGTGAGCGATTGCTCGAAGTCCAGAGCGGTTTTTTTTCGGGCCATGGCGGCATTCTCGGCAGTCTTGATCAACCGCGCGACGTTAGCAGAGCGGGGCAAGGTGGGCAAACCGGGGCAAGGCAGCGCGTCAGTTCTTGATGATCGAAATGCTGCCGTTGCGTTCGAGGATGGCGTAGCGGATGTCCTCCATGCGCTCTACGCCCTGGTTCGACCGCGCGGTTTCCATGATGTCGGCTTCGGTAAGCCGCGCCTTCTCCAGCCGCTTGCCGAGCGGGCGGCCGTTCTCGACGAGGATCATGGCCCCGTCATCCAGTAACCGGGACAAACTGTTGAAGCGCTGTTTGGCCAATGAAAAGCCCACGTCCATGGCGATAAGCGTCGCGATCACCAGCACGGCATTGGTGAAGGAGAAGTCGTCACCCAGCAGCGCTTGTTGAGTGGCTTCGCCAATGATCAGCAGCAGTACGAAGTCGAAGGTAGTGAGGTCGACCAGCGAGCGGCGTCCGGCAATCTTGAACAGGATGATCAGCGCGATATACATCGCACCTGCACGCAAGGCAGCGTCCATGGCAGCTCCGGGGTCAGGGGTAGATAAACTTGGGTACCGCCACATGGGCGCCGGTGGAAAGGGCGATGTCCGCACGGTAAAGCCAGGCGCCATCGCTGCGCAGGGTGAGGTAGAGCGTGGCTGTACCGTTTCCATCGGTGCGCAGTGGAACCACCAGGTCCCTGCCGCGGCTGTGGGCCGGGCCGCTTTCAGGGTACAGCGCTTCGATGCTTACCCCTTCCAGCAGCCTTGCGCCCAGCGTGACTTCAAGCGACTGACCGGGTTGGCCCTTGGCCGTGATCACCATGTTGTCCTGTGCGCCGTTGCGGCTGAAGCGCTCGTACTCTACCCGCAACGTACCGTCAGCACTGGCAACATCCATCGAGGACAACGGGCCCTTGGAGAACAGCCCCAGCAAGGTCAACAGCACAATCAGCATCAGCAGGTACCAGCCGATATGCTCGATGGCCCAGGCGCGGCGTTGCCTGCCCATGTCCTCGACAATGGGGTAGGTACGGTTGGCAAAGTCGTCGTTGTCCATAGTTGCCGGCGTCCTCGGATTTGCCCTTTGAGCCACGCGGAGGGGAAACCGTTCCGCATCCGCGAACACGCAAGCCACTCGTCAGATGTCGCCGCCTGGTTTCGGAACCATCGCGCGTCTTGAGTACCGACAGTAGTAACGGACGACAGGGGTCGCCCGCGCTTTCAGCAATGAGGGATACAACCATGGACTCATTACTTTCCGGGCTGATAGGCCTCGTGATTCTGCTGGCCGACATCTGGGCGATTGTCAGCGTATGGCGCAGTGACAAAGCCTCCGGCACCAAAGTGGGCTGGACCGTGCTTATCTTTATCCTGCCGGTGGTAGGCCTGGTGATCTGGGGCATCATGGGGCCGCGTGCGCTGCACCCCGCGCCTTCCTCTCCAACACACAGCAAGGGCTGACTGCTGCGGTTCACGCCAGCGCTGCACCGGTTGCGAAAGCGCTGGCTACTTCATCGATAACGGCGCGCACCCGGGCGCTGTGGCGCAGGTCCGCATGGGTCACCAGCCACAAGTCGTAGCCGGGTTCCGCGCTGCGGTCGGGCCATACGCGCACCAGGCCGGCCTGCTCCGCAGGTATCACAGGCAGCTCGCCAAGCCCCATGCCCAGCGCAACACACCGACGTACCAGCAGGCTGGAGTTTACGGTGGCTACAAGCTGGCCGTGATCAATGGGCTCACCTACCAGGGTGGCGCCGCCGGCTCGCTCCAGGTAAGGCTGATACATCACCAGTTGATGGCCGGCGAAACGGCTACCGGACGCCGGTTCACCCTGCCGCTCCAAATACTCCGCCGAGGCAAACAAGCCAACCGGCCAGGTGGTCAGCCGCCTGGCAATGAGGTCGGGGTTGTCAGGCTTGACGTTGCGGATGGCCACATCCGTTTCCCGTCGGCTCAGGCTAACGATCCGCGTCGAAGCATCCAGCTGTACCCGTAGCGCGGGATGCCGCGTTGCCAGGCGCGCCATGGCCGGGATCAACACGTCCATGGCCATGGTCTCGGTGCAGGCTACCCGCACCACGCCCTGTAACCGCTCATCCAGCCCTTCCACCTGCCGTTGCAGTGCGAGGGCAGCGTTTTCCATGCTGCGTGCAGCTTCCAACGCAACCTCGCCAGAGGGCGTCAATACGTAGCCTTGAGAGGTGCGCAGGAACAGCGTGGTGTTCAAAGCCTGCTCGAGAGCGGCCAGGCGCCGACCAATCGTGGCCTGGTCCACCTTCAGTGCACGGGCCGCTGCCCGCAGCGTGCCGTGACGGCTGAGCGCCAATAACACCCGAGTGTCATCCCAGTTCATGAGGTGAGAGCGCCGATGAAACCGCTGTGCATAGTGAAGGCTTGTGTGTTGGGCAAGCCGTGAGCCTACGGCGTGCACCGCGCGAACGCCACATAGGCGTGAAGATCCCGGCACGGGCATTCCATGCAGGCACGCCTGTTCAAGCCGCAGGCTCGCCGAGCCGCGATGCTGATCACTATTTCGATGGCGACCTTTAGTGAGGCAATTTCAATGCGTGCGCATCCCTTCCCCTATCCGGCCATTGGCCTGCTGGCGTTGGCCGTTGCAGGGTTGGTTCAAGCCCAACCGGTACCGCCGGTAAAAACTCAGGTGCCGGGGTATTTCCGGCTGGCAGTGGGCGATTACGAGGTAACCGCCCTGTTCGATGGCTATAACGATTTGTCCCCTGACCTGTTGCAGGGCCTGGACAAGGCGCGCATCCGTGAACTGCTGGCTCGCCAGAGCATGGGCGGGCAGGGCATGCGTACACACTTCAATGCGTTTCTGGTGAACACCGGCACGCACCTGGTACTGGTGGATACCGGCGCTGGCCAATGTATCGGTGAAACTGCGGGTAGCCTGGTAAGCAACCTCAAGGCCGCCGGATATGAACCTGCCCAGGTAGACACCATTCTCCTGACCCACTTGCACCTGGACCATGTATGCGGGCTGGTGGATAAAGAGGGTGCCGCCGTGTTTCCGCAGGCGACCGTGCATGTGGAGCAGGCCGAAGCTGACTATTGGCTGAGCCCTGCGGTGATGGCCAAGGCGCCTGCCGCTGCGCAGGAATACTTCAAGGTGGCGCAGCGCTCGGTAGCGCCCTATCAGGCCGCCGGTCGGTTGCAAACCTTCACCCCGCCCGCGAACCCCGTGCCCGAAGTGCAGGCCCGTCTCGAAGCGGGGCATACACCCGGCAGTGCCATCTACCGGTTTACCTCGGGCGGGCAATCCATCGTGTTCATCGGAGACCTGGTGCATAGCCTGGCCGTGCAGTTCGAACACCCTGAGGCGGGGATTCGTTTCGACGTGAGCGGCCCGGAGGCGGTCAAGGCGCGCAATGCGGTGTTTGGCCAATTGGCAGACGAGCACGTGTGGGTTGCCGCGGCGCACTTGCCGTTCCCGGGTACAGGCCACATCACCCGGGCGGGCAAAGTGTTCCATTGGGCGCCAGTGCTCTACGGGCCTTACCAGCCCGCCGCCAAGGTGCCGTTGCTCAAGTAGCGCTCACTGGCCACGCACCTGGCTGGCCGTGCCTGGCGGCACATCGCTGGCCCGCACTGGCCAGCGCGTCGCCACTTCCTGAGCCAGCCACGCCAGTACCAATACGGCACTGGCAATCCCAAACAGCACGCGGTACTGGCCGCCCGTTGCGTTGAATATCACCGAGTAGGTGATACCCGACAGTGCCTGGAAGCTGGCGAAGCTTACCGTCGCGCGGCTCCATGCCACTTGTTGCTGGGCATGAGTGGGGCACAGCTCGTGTACCCGGGCCAGCGCCAGCGGCACGATGCCCGGTGGGAAGGAGCCGATGACGACGGCCACGATGGCCAATAACCAGAACGCCTGCGCCAGGGTCAACACGGCTACGGCGGCCGCTTGGGCAATCAGCACCAGCCGGATCGCCGGGCGAGCCCCCACGTGGTCGGCGAGCGCGCCATACACCATCGGCCCAACAATGGCCCCAAGGCCATAGAACACCCACACAAGCGCCGCTTCGTGAGTACCGCCACCTAGCCCCCGAGCGATGTAATCCACCAGAAACACCATGGCCGGTACCAGCCCTGCGGCCATCAGTGCGTATTGCCCGAACAGCAGGCGCAGCGCCGGGTTGCCGGGCATACGTACATGGCTGGCGGCCGCCTCGCGGTGCGCCGCTGGCCAGCCGAACCAGCTCGAGGCAGTCAGCAGCATTGCCAACCCTCCCAGGCCCAGCCAGGTCGCCTGCAACCCGAATTGAAGCAAGGCAGGCACCAGCGTGCCGGAGGCGGCGATGCCTACGCCTACTCCCATGAAAATCGCACCACTGGCCAGCCCCCTGCGTGCGGCCGGCACATGCGGCAGCACTGTGGCGGCTACCAGCACCATGATCGCGCCACCGGCAATCCCGGACAGCAGCCGCCAGGCAAAAAACCATGGGGTGGAAATCGGCCAGGCACAGGCGAAGAACGACAAGGTTACGCCCACCAGCATCCAGCGCAGCACGGTAGTGTTGGACCAGCGCCTGGCCAGCGGATGGCCCACCAGCGCACCGATCAGGTAGCCCGCCAGGTTGGCCGCGCCCAGGTACACCACTTGGGCCTCGGCGAACCAGTGCGCCTCGATCAGCGATGGAATCAGTGGGGTATACGCGAAGCGCGCCAGGCCGATGCTGACCAGGCTCGCGCAGAGCCCGGCGAAAATGGCCAGCCATGGCGTAACGGGGGCTGTGTGTGGGGAAGAGGCGTGCATGTTCGAACCCTGTCGGAGGAACGGCCCAGGCGACCGTAATGGCTCCATCCTAGGCCTCGAAGCGCAGGGTTTCGCGCAGCGATTTCTCACGCCAGTGCTGCAAAACTGCAGCAGGCGCCGCCGTCATCGCAGACGGCGACGCTCGGGCCCTCAGCGAGAGGTGAGGACGGTGTAGCTGTTCATCAGGTTACGGTAGTTCGGCAGGCGCTCGGAAAGCAGGTTGCCCAGCCCTTCGATATCGTTGCGCCAGTCGCGGTGCAGCTCGCAGGCAACCGAGAACCAGTTCATCAACTGTGCCCCGGCAGCGGTCATGCGAGCCCAGGCCGCCTGCTGCACGGTTTCGTTGAAGGTGCCCGAGGCGTCAGTGACCACGAACACATCAAAGCCTTCGGCGATGGCCGACAGCGTCGGGAAGGCCACGCACACGTCGGTTACAACGCCTGCGATGATCAACTGTTTGCGGCCGGTGGCCTTGATCGCCTTGACGAAATCTTCGTTGTCCCAGGCATTGATCTGGCCAGGGCGAGGGATGTAGGGCGCATCCGGGAAGGCAGCTTTCAGTTCCGGTACCAGCGGGCCGTTGGGGCCCTGTTCGAAGCTGGTGGTGAGGATGGTCGGCAGGTTGAAGAACTTGGCCAGGTCTGCCAGGGCCAGCACGTTGTTCTTGAACTCGTTCGGGGAGAAATCCTGTACCAGCGAGATGAGGCCGGTCTGGTGGTCCACCAGCAATACTACGGCATCATCCTTGTTCAGGCGCTTGTAGGGGGTCGTCATGGTGTTGCTCCTCGGAGTAGTTAAAAAGGGGCGCAAAGGCACGCCCTAGAACGCGAAACACGAGCAGCCGAACGCCCCCCAGAACTCCTGGAAGCGGCTGACAGGTACATTGGAAAGCCTGGCGCGGTCGTGGCTATGAGCGTGCACTGCGCAAGCCCCCTGGCATTGGTGAACAGCCGCCATCGGTGCCGAAGCGGGGCGATAATGGCCCGGTACGAGCGTTACCGGGGACCACTCTGGCACCACCGGGATCGCTGGCGGCGACAGCTCGCGGAAATCACCATCGGCATACACCACCTTGCCGCCAACCACGGTAAGCACTGACTCGATCCACTTGATGGCTTCAGGGTCCACGCTGAAGAAGTCCGCCGAGAGCACCGCCAGGTCGGCCAGTTGCCCGACCTTGATCTGGCCCTTCTTGCCTTGTTCGGACGAGAACCACGCGCTGCCGTGGGTAAACAGCTCCAGCGCGGTGGACCGTGGCAGCCCTTCGGGATACAACTCGAGCCCGCCAACGGTGCGGCCGCTGACCATCCAGTACAGTGAAGTCCAGGGGTTATAGCTGGAAACGCGCGTGGCATCGGTCCCGGCGCCAACCGGTACACCCTCGGCGAGCATACGTTTGATCGGCGGCGTGGCCTCGGCCGCAGACGCACCGTAGCGGTCCACGAAGTACTCGCCCTGGAACGCCATGCGGTCCTGGATGGCGATGCCACCGCCCAGCGCCCGTACGCGCTCTATGTTCTGAGGGGTAATGGTTTCGGCGTGATCGAAGAACCACGGCAAGCCATTGAACGGAATGTCCCGGTTCACCTTCTCGAAAACATCGAGCATGCGCGAAATGGACTCGTTGTAGGTGGCGTGAAGGCGGAAGGGCCAGCGGTGCTCCACCAAGTGGCGCACCACCGGCTCCAGTTCGTCTTCCATGCTCTGCGGCAAGTCCGGGCGTGGTTCGAGGAAGTCCTCGAAATCGGCCGCGGAAAACACCAGCATTTCACCGGCGCCGTTGTGACGCAGGAAGTCGTCGCCCTGGTGCAGCTTCACGCTGCCGGTCCAGTGCTTGAAGTCAGCCAGCTCTTCCTTGGGCTTTTGGGTAAACAGGTTGTAGGCGATACGTACGGTCAGCTGCTGCTCGCTTGCGAGGGTCTGGATAACTTCGTAATCGTCCGGGTAGTTCTGGAAGCCACCACCCGCGTCGATGCAACTCGTCAGCCCTAGCCGATTCAGCTCCCGCATGAACTGGCGGGTGGAGTTCACCTGGTACTCCAGCGGCAGCTTGGGCCCTTTGGCCAGGGTGGCGTAGAGGATCATCGCGTTCGGCCGCGCGATCAGCATGCCAGTGGGCTCACCCCGGCTGTCGCGAACGATTTCACCCCCGGGCGGGTTTGGCGTGTCCTTGGTATACCCGACCACACGCAGCGCGGCGCGGTTGAGCAGCGCGCGGTCGTAGAGGTGCAGCACAAACACAGGGGTGTCTGGCGCGGCCTGGTTCAGCTCTTCGAGCGTGGGCATGCGCTTCTCGGCGAACTGGAATTCGTTCCATCCGCCCACCACACGAACCCATTGAGGCGACGGCGTGCGGTCTGCCTGGGTCTTGAGCATGCGCAAGGCATCGGCCACCGATGGCACCCCTTCCCAGCGCAGTTCCAGGTTGTAGTTCAGGCCGCCCCGGATCAAGTGCAGGTGGGAGTCGTTCAGGCCTGGGATGGCGGTGCGGCCCTTGAGGTCGATGATCTGGGTGGCATCGGTACGTAGGGCCAGCACTTCGGCTTCGCTGCCTACGGCAACGAACTTGCCGCCGCTGATCGCGACCGCGCTTGCGGTTGGCTGTTGGCGGTCGACGGTATGGAAACTGCCGTTGAGGAGAATCAGTTCTGCGGACATGGGCGTTCCTGTAGAGCGGTTGAACGGTTGGCGGCAGGCCCCGGGCCAGAGCACGCGCAGGCCGCCGGGGAGGATAAGGTCATGTTCCGTGAGCCTTCAGCGGGTGGCTTGCATCGGTGTGCTTTGTTTCGGCAGGGACCAGGGGCCGACCGTATCCCTGAAGGTATTATCCCCAGGGGTAACACTCCCGGTGCGCTGGCGCGGCGCCGCGGATATCGAGCCGGCCTGGGCCTGACGCCAGTTCAGCGGGGTACAGCCCGCCAGGCGGCTGAACGTACGGGTAAAGTGGGATTGATCGGCGAAACCACACTCTTCACCGATCTGGGCAATCGGCAGGGGGCTGCTAGCCAGTAGTTGCTTGGCGCGGTCTACCCGGGCGCCTAACAGCCAATCCCGCGGGGACACCCCGGTATTCTTTTTGAAGGCCCGGGAAAAATGGCTGCGCGAGAGGGCACAGGCCTGGGCTACCTCGGCAATGGACAGTGGCGTGGCCATACCCTGGGTCATCAGCTCCTTTGCCTTGCGCTCTTGCCACGGAGCCAGGGCAACCTTGGCCGGAGCCTCGACGGCAGGTGCCGCGTATTGGGCGAGCAAGTGTGCGCACAGCTTCAAACCCTTCTGGTACACGGCCTGTGGCGCGCCGTCGTCCGGTGTGCACAAGGCTTCGCGGAGAGACTCGATGAGGCGGTAGGACACCGCGTCGAGGGTGAGGGTCGACGGCTGCGTAAATGCATTCATGCCCGGGGCTCCTGGCTAGGGGTACGAAGCCAGTGTGGCGGGAGGGGAAGGAAGTACTTTAGAGAACCTTAATTGAGCGGCAAGCTACAAGCCGCGCATGGCTGGCCGCCTCAGTCTTCTTGACGCTTGCCGCTTGCCGCTTGAAGCTTGCGGCTCAGGCCCGGCCCTGGACGGCGGCTTCGATGGCGTTCAACAGTGCCTCGCCGGTGAAGGGCTTGGCGAGAAAGCACACCGCGCCTTCAGCGAGCGAGCGAGCATCGGCGTCGTTGCCATTGGCCGAGATGCACACTACAGGCAGCGCGTTGCCCCGTGCGCGCAGCGCCTGTTGTACCTGATGGCCGGAGAGCCCGGGCATGCACAGGTCAAGTACCAGGCACGCTGCAGTATCCACGGAAGGCGAGGCGAGAAAAGCCTCGCCACTGTCGTAACACAGTGCTTGGTAACCTGCGGACTTGAGCAGGTTGGCGAGGCTTTTTCGCACGGAAAAATCGTCGTCGACGACGCACACCACATGCATGGGCAGGGCTCTTTGCGGCAAGAGGGGGCAGCGGCGGGGGGCCACTCGGTGTGTGCGTCGCGAGCGTTCAGATCAACTCAAGCTCGGCGACGTCAGGCACCATGCCGAGCATTGTGCATAGGTTCACCAACTCGACCAACGTGCGAGCGCGCATTTTGGCCATTACGTGCTTTTTGTGGACCTTGACCGTCACTTCCCGGGTGCCGAGGAGCGCTGCGATCTGCTTGCTTTGCCGGCCCTTGATGAGCCATTCGAGCACTTCCCGCTCGCGTGAGGTCAGCGACGTCAGCCTCTGTGCGACCTGGGAATGGCGGCGGCGTCGCGTCAACGCCTGTCGGGCCTGTTCAATGGCGCTACGTACCACATCCAGCAGGCGGTCATCATTGAAAGGTTTGGTCAGAAACTCCTCGGCGCCCGCTTTCATGGCTTTTACTGACATCGCGATGGTGCCGTAGCCGGTCATGAAAATGATCGGCAGGCAGGCGCCGCGCTTCAGCAGCGCATCCTGCACGTCAAAGCCCGTGCCCTGGGTGAGGTTCACGTCCAGCAGCACGCAACCTGGGCGCTCGCCAGCCCCTTGCCGCAAAAAAGCGGCGGCATCGGTATAGCTCGCCGCTTCAAGCCCTTCGGACCGGAGCAAGCGTGTAATGGCAGCACACACGGCAGGATCGTCGTCGACGATATGTACCAATGGGATCAGGCCATGATCGTCATCGGTCGTGGCCGGCAGGGGCAGGGCCTGTGCAGGGCTCGAGGTCGTTACCGGTACTTGCGACAGGTTCAAGCGATAACCGCGTCGAGGGACCGTTTCGATGACCTGGGTACCTACCTGCAGAACCTTCCGCAGCGTGCAGATGTGCACCTGAACGTTGTTTTCTTCCACCACCATGCCGGGCCACACCTGCTCCAGCAGTTCGTCTTTGGTCACCAGCCGCCCAGGCGCCTGAAGCAGCAGTGCAAGGATGTCGAAGGCGCGGCCTCCCAGGCGCAGGGCCTGGCCATCGAGGAAAGCCTCGCGGCGCTCAAGCGAAATCGACGCATTACCGAGCTGGATCATGGGTTTTCCGCGTTATGCGATTCATTCGGGAGAAGTTCGTTCAATCCCGTGAACGGTAGTGCATGAACTTCGCGGCGGCAATCATACTCAGGGATGACGGCAGGCTTATCAGCAGGCAAATGAGCACAGCCGTGCAAGAAGTCTCAGGGCAGCGTCGGCCATAGTCAGCGCCATTGCAGTTTTCCCTCTGCCGGAGCCCGTCATGCCCTCCAAGGTCACCGCCACTTCCGCCTCCGTGCCTTATCAGGTAACCCTGTCGGACGGCGCCCACCAATGGCTTGCCGACATTGCACAGGAAGGCACTGAAGACGCAGGCCCAGGGCCTCATGAATTGCTGTTGTCCTCTCTGGGTGCCTGCACGGCGATTACGCTGGGCTTGTACGCCCGGCGAAAGCAGCTACCACTTGAAAGCATTCACGTTGCGCTGGAAATCACAGTCGAAGATCCCGCCGCCGGCCTTACTCGGATCGAACGCCAGATCTCGCTGCAGGGTGACCTCGACGATACTCAGCGCCAGCGCCTGCTGCAGGTGGCCAATGCCTGCCCGATCCACCGGCTGCTCAGTGGCACGGTAGACATACATTCGGAGCTGGCTCCCGTTTAAACCGTAAACCACGCACTGGAGGCAAGACGTATGAGCACCTTTACCACCGCTGATGGCACCGAGATCTACTTCAAGGACTGGGGCCAGGGCAAGGCCGTACTGTTCAGCCACGGTTGGCCGCTGGACGCGGACATGTGGGACTCGCAAATGCATTACCTGGCCTCCCGGGGCTACCGCACCATCGCCTTCGACCGCCGTGGGTTCGGCCGCTCCAGTCAACCGTGGACCGGTTATGACTACGACACCTTCGCCGAAGACATTCACCAGTTGATCGAGCACCTGGGCCTAGAGAGCGTAACGCTGGTCGGGTTCTCCATGGGCGGCGGCGACATCAGCCGATACATCGGCCGCCACGGCACGGCCAAAGTGGCTGGGCTGGTGCTGCTTGGCGCGGTAACGCCCATCTTCGGTAAAACCGAAAGCTTCCCTGAGGGCGTGCCCAAGGGCGTGTTCGACGGTATCAAGGCCGGCCTGCTGAAGGATCGCGCGCAGTTCATCAGCGACTTCGCCGCGCCGTTCTATGGCACCAACAAAAACCAGACCGTCTCCGAAGGCGTGCTCACGCAAACCTTGAATATCGCGCTGCTGGCCTCGCTCAAAGGCACCGTGGATTGCGTTACCGCGTTCTCCGGGACTGACTTCCGCGCGGACCTGGCCAAGGTCGACGTACCCACGCTGGTGATCCACGGCGACGCGGACCAGATCGTGCCCTTCGAGACTACGGGCAAGCTGGCGGCCAAGGCGGTGCCCGGCGCCGAACTGAAAGTGTACGAAGGCGCACCCCATGGCTTCGCCGTCACCCATCAGGAACAGCTGAACGAAGACCTGTTAGCGTTCCTGAACAAGTAAGCCCCGCTACAGGTCAAAACGGCCCGCGAACGGTCTGTTCGCGCGCCGATTGCGCTTTGAACCCTAGTGCAAAAATTTTTTCCCCCGCTGTGACGGCTGTCACAATTACCCGAAGCCACGGAAACCGGGGCTTCGGTTCCTGTTTCCGGATTTGCCGGTCCCGCCCGATCCGGACTATTCGCCTGACCCGCATGGTAGAGCGCTCAAGGGTGGGCTACAGTGCTCCTTAACAATAAGAAAACTGTAGAAGGAAGTTTGCCATGCTTGACTATAAGAAAACCCATCGCTGCCTTCTTGCTGACGTAGCCTCCGGTCAATCTACCCATCGCGGGCAGTTGACGCAGACCTTGCAAGCCTTGGTGCTTGCGGGCTTTCTTCGCAGTGAACGCGTGTACAACCCGGATCGGGCCATCGTGTTCAGGCTTACGTTAACCGCTGCCGGTCATGAGTACCTGGCAGGGTTATGGCATTGAAGGTAATCCCCCGGGCCGGCAGGACGCCGGCCCATCGCTGCTTTTCCTCCCCTCTCTCGTAGAAAAGCCTCTGTTGGTAACCTCTGCTCACATAGTCAGCCCGCGTGTTCTTGGGCTCGCTTCGGTGTTGATTTAAGGTAGGCACCTTCTACCTGCGCGAGCAACGGCATGAGCGACACTTCTGTTAGCCCCGGCCTGCCTCCTGAAGGCTACAGCGCCTGGCTTGCCGACCTCAAAAACCGCATTCATGGCGCCCAGCAGCGGGCAACCCTAGCGGTAAACCGCGAGCTGGTACTGCTTTATTGGCACATCGGCCGCGATATCCTTGGCCGTCAGGCCGAGCAGGGCTGGGGTACCAAGGTAATCGACCGGCTGGCACGCGACCTGCGTGCGGCGTTCCCGGACATGAAAGGGTTTTCGCCCCGCAACCTCAAATATATGCGCGCGTTTGCCGAGGCCTGGCCCGACGCGGAGTTTGTGCAACAAGCTGCTGCCCAATTGCCTTGGGGGCATAACCTCGTGTTGCTGGGCAAACTCCCTGGCCCTGAAACGCGACGCTGGTATGCCGCCAAGGCTATCGAACACAACTGGTCGCGAAACGTACTGGTGATGCAGATCGAAGCCCGCCTTCTGGAGCGCACGGGCCAGGCCGTAAGTAACTTCGACAGCCGCCTGCCCAGGGCGCAATCCGACCTGGCCCGGGAGTCTCTGAAAGATCCGTACCGTTTCGACTTCCTCGGCTTGACGGTCGAGGCCCAGGAGCGCGATATCGAAAGCGCGCTCGTTCGGCATGTCACCGACTTTCTGCTGGAGCTGGGCGCGGGTTTCGCCTTCGTTGGCAAGCAGGTACTGCTGGATGTCGGCGGGGACGAGTTCTTCATCGACCTGCTGTTCTACCACCTCAAGCTGCGCTGCTATGTGGTGATCGAGCTCAAGGCTGGTAAGTTCAAGCCCGAGCACCTTGGCCAGTTGAGCTTCTACCTCACCGCAGTGGACGCCCAGCTCAAGCATCCCCAGGACGGCCCCACCATCGGCTTGCTGTTGTGCAAGAGCAAGAACAAGGTGGTGGCGGAATACGCCCTGCGAGACAGCGCCCGCCCCATGGGGGTTGCCGAATATCAACCGGTAGAGGCGTTGCCTGCCGAGCTGCAGGCCAGCCTGCCCAGCATCGAGCAGATCGAGCGGGAGCTGGCCGGTGAGAGCAACCCTGCGGCTTAAGCATCCGCCGAAGGCATCATTGCGATGCCTTCGGCAGCGCGTAGGCCATGATGTAGTCCCCCGCCCGCGTACCCAGCCCACCGTGCCCACCGGCCGCGATCACCACGTATTGCCGGCCATCGGCGCCCTGATAGGTCATGGGCGTGGCCTGGCCACCCGCAGGCAGGCGCTGGAGCCACAGCTCACGGCCGCTGCCGGCTTCGAACGCCCGCAGGTAGTCATCGGCGGTGGCACCCATGAACACCAGGCCGCTGGCGGTGTTCAGGTTGCCGCCGATATTGAAGATGCCCGTGGACAGCGGCAGGTTGAAATGGGTCTTGAACAGGCCCATGTCCCGGGTGGTGCCCACGTCGCGCCGCCACAACAGCTGGCGGGTTTTCAGGTCGATCGAAGCCAGTTGCCCCCATGGCGGTGCCTTGCAGGGCGCGCCCAATACGCCCAGCCAGGGTTCCACGGTGACTACATAAGGTGTGCCGTATTGCGGGTTCACCGCGAACTCTTTGGGGCGAGGCGGTTGGCCTACGCCGTTCCACGGTTCAACGCTGCCATCGGCTTCCGCCTGTTCGCGGGGTACTACCTTGGCCGTGAACGGGATGTAGCTCAGGTTCGCGTACAGGCGCTGCCGCTGCGGGTCCACACTCGCGCCGTGCCAGTCGATCACGCCGTCGAACGCCGGATACACCAGGGTTTTACGCTCTAGGGAGAAGGGCGTGAACGCGCCCTGGTAGTTCAGCCGCTTGAAGTCCAGCCGGCACAGCAATTGGTCCACCGGGGTGATGCCCCACGCATCCTTCTCCTGTACCGGCGGCGGCGCGAAGCTGGGCAGGCCTGCCGAGTAGGGTTGTGTGGGTGCGGTTGGATCATCCGGCAGTCCACCCTGAGGCGCTGGGCGCTCCTCAACCGGAACGATCGGCTCGCCAGTGAGGCGGTTGAGCACAAACAGCTCGCCACGTTTCGTGGTTTGCACCAACGCGGGAATGGGTTCACCTCCAGCACCGGGAATGTCCAGCAGGGAAGGGCCGATAGGCACGTCCATATCCCACAAATCATGGTGCAGCGTCTGGAAGTGCCAGCGCGGTGCGCCGGTATCGATGTCCACAGCCACTACGGAACTGGAGTAGCGCTCATCGAAAGGCCGCCGCTTGGCCCCATAGTAATCCGGCACGGCGTTGCCCGTGGGCAAGTACACCAGCCCATGTTCCACGTCTGCGGTATATACGCCCCAGGCGTTGGGCGTGCCGGGCGTGAACTGTTCGTCCGCCGACGGGTGCTGGACCGCTTCCTCCGGCCGGCCTACATCCCAGGCCCAAAGCAGCTCGCCCGTGACAGGGTCGAACGCTCTCACCGCGCCAGACGGTTCGTTGGTTTTCTGGCCGTCGTAGATCCAGCCGCCAAGTAGCAATTTGCCCTTCGCCACCAGCGGCGGCGAGGTGATGAAGTGGAAGCCCTTGGGGACGTCCCCGAGATGCGCTCGAAGGTTCACGAAGCCGTGATCGCCAAAGCCTTCGCACAGCGCACCAGTGGTGGCATCCAGCGCGAACAGGCGGGCATCCGCGGTCGTAGAAATGATCCGTTGCGGGCAAGGAGTGCCGGTCGGCGCCTGGTAATAGGCAACGCCGCGGCAGGCCAGGTAGGCATTGTTGGAGGTGTCGTTCTGCGGCGTGAAGCGCCACCGCTGCGCCCCTGTCACGGCATCGAGCGCGATGACTTTCCGATGCGGCGTGCAGAGGTAGAGGCTATCGCCCACCTTGAGCGGGGTGACCTCGAAATTGAATTCATACCCGTGGCTGTTCTCGCCTTGCCTGGGCAGGTCGCCTGTTCGGAAGCTCCAGGCCAGCTGCAGGTTATCCACATTGGCCGGGGTGATCTGCCCCAGCGGTGACCAGCGATCACCCGCCGGCGTGCCGCCGTAATAGCGCCAGTCCTGGCCGTCCTGGTTCGCGCCGGTGAAGCCCGCCATTACCTCAGGCAAGCCTCTGGCGGCCGGTTCTGAAGGTTTGTAGGCCACAAGCGCCGCCACCAGCGCCACGCCACATAGTGGTACCCAGACGTAACGCCGGTTGCTCACCGGCCCGCTGCGGTCGAGCCCGCGCTGAACGAAAGGCAGCAGCAGGTATAACCCCAACAAGGTCGGTACCAGTACCCGCGGGAGCAACCCCCAGACATCCAGCCCTACCTCCCAGAAGGCCCAGATAACCGTAAGCAGCCACAGCGTGCCATACAACCGCACACCCAGCCGCCGGCCACACCACAGCAGCGCGCCACTGGCCGCCAGGCCGATACCGGCAAGCACGTAATACCAGGAGCCCCCCAGCGCCGCCAACCAGCCCCCCGCCCCGAGCATCAACAAACCAAACAGGATAAACAGCGCGGCAGTAATGCGCGGAGGAGAGGCGGCCTGGATGCGCATGGCAGACGGCTCCGGTCAAAGGCGTGAGGGTTGGAGGCGCCTGCGAGCGGGAAGGTTCTGAGGGGTTGCTTAATGTGAGCTGAAGCTAGTGAAGTGAATCCCCGTGGCTGGGCAACGCCAATTCGGTAGGAAGCGTTCCAGAGGCCAAATTGCGGACATTAAAAAGCCGGCTTGTGGCCGGCTTCTCGTCGATAAGTCTGGCCTATTTTTGGTAGGCCGTACCTATCTGCAAAAGGTAGGGTGCTGTTGCATCAAGCAATAGCAGGCGGGCTGGCGGGTAGCTGGCTCGCCGGGTACTGGCCCGAAGGCCGGTACCGAAGTGGCGCCATGGTAGCGGCGCAGGCAGGGGTTGGGTAGGGGTAATCGGGCCAGCGGTCGCAAAAAAGCTGCTGCGGCCACGGCCACGGCCTGCCACAAGAACACGTCGAACACTGTAGCAGCACGCCTTGGCGGCGACCCGCCCAGCAGGGCGGCGGATTCGGACACCCCGAATGAGAAAGCCCCGGCACAAGGCCAGGGCTTCTTTTCACTCAACCACGTACTTACTCTTTGTAAGCCGCTACGGATTTGGTGATTTCGGCGCGGGCAGCGTCAGCGTTGCCCCACTCCTTGAGTTTTACCCACTTGCCAGGCTCCAGGGCCTTGTAGTTCTCGAAGAAGTGCTGGATCTGTTGCAGCAGCAGCGGCGGCAGATCGGTGTATTCCTTCACGTCCTTGTACAGCGCGCTCAGCTTGTCATGAGGCACGGCCAGGACCTTGGCGTCGCCGCCACCTTCGTCGTCCATCATCAGCACGCCAACCGGGCGGGCACGAATGACCGAGCCAGGCACAACCGGGTATGGGGTCACTACCAGCACGTCCAGCGGGTCGCCATCATCGGCCAGGGTGTTGGGGATGTAGCCATAGTTGGCCGGGTAGAACATTGGGGTAGCGACAAAGCGGTCAACGAAGAGCGCGTCGCTGTCCTTGTCCACTTCGTACTTGATCGGCGCGTGGTTGGCCGGGATCTCGATAACGACATGGATGTCGTTCGGCAGGTCCTTGCCGGCTGGGATCTTGCTGTAGCTCATCAATAGTGCTCCCGTTAACAGTCGGATCGTTGAGGCCAGTTTTTGGCAAAAGTGGCGGGATTATAGGCATATCGCGAATACGGCGCCACGGTAGGACCGCCATGCGAGCGGTCGGTTGCACGGCCCTCAGGCAAGCGGTTCGGCGGCAGTGGGCACTGCTTGCGACGCGTGCAGGCGATCCAGGGGATCTTGCCGGTAGAACGCCTGAAGTTGCTGGTAAACCTGAGGGTAAGCGGCTACCAGCAGGTCGGGCGCGCTGAAGAAATATTCGCTGGCAACGGCAAAGAATTCCGCCGGGTTTTCCGCTGCGTACGGGTCAATGGCGGTTTCGGCGTTTTCGTCCGCATCCAGCTGGGCATTAAGGTCATCGAAAGCGAGCTGCATGGCCTCGGCCCAATCCTTCACCTGCATGCCCCGGTGCAGTGGAGGCAGACCGTTGGCGTCGCCGTTGAGCATGTCCAGCTTGTGTGCCAGCTCGTGAATCACCAGGTTGTAGCCATCCCACCCACCGCTGGAGCTCACGCCGGGCCAGGCAAGAATGACCGGGCCTTGCTGCCACGCCTCGCCACTGTGCTCGGCGTCCCATTCATGTTCGATCCCGCTGGCGTCGCGATGGCGCTGCGGGCTGCGAAAGTCGTCCGGGTACAGCACGATTTCGTGAAAGCCGTTGTACCAGCCCAGCTCGTCCAGCCCCAGCAGCGGCAGCTGCGCCTGGGCGGCAAGCAGCAGGCAGCCGTGGTCGGTCAGCTCGAGGCCGGGGAGGGTGGTCAGGGTTTTGTCAGCGAGAAACAGCAGGCTACGCTCGCGCAGCGTGTGGTCGTCTTCCGGGCTGATGCCATCGAGTATTGGCAGGGCCTGGCGTACAGCGGCCCACTGAGCCTCGCTGATCGCATGCCGACGCAAGGTGCGCTGGCGTTTCCAGGCCTGCCAGCTCCACATCAGCGGCTGGCAGCCTTCGCCGCGCTGCCTGTGCGGGCGCGGACCAGACCGATGATCATCGGCAGCAACGACAGCCCCACAATGAACAGCACCATCACGGTGAGGTTCTGTTTGATGAACGGAACGTTGCCGAAGAAATAACCCAAGGTGATCAGCCCGCCCACCCAGGCCACGGTACCGGCCACGCTGAAGGCCACGAAGCGCAGGTAGGGCATGTGAGCCACACCTGCCACGAAGGGGGCGAAGGTGCGGATGATGGGCAGGCAGCGCGCCAGGGTGACGGTTTTGCCGCCGTGGCGGTCGTAGAACGCTTGAGTGCGCTGCAGGTAATCCCGGCGGAATACACGAGAATGCGGATTGGCGAACAGCCTTTCGCCAATCGTACGGCCTACCACATAGTTGGTGCTGTCACCCAGGATCGCCGCCGCCATCAATAGCCCGGCGAGCATTACAGGGTCCATGCCGCCGCCGGCCGCTACGGCACCCGCAATGAACAGCAACGAGTCGCCCGGCAAAAACGGCAGCACTACCAGCCCGGTTTCGCAGAAGATCACGGCGAACAAAATAAGGTAAATCCAGCTTCCGTACTGGGTCACCAGCTGGTTCAGGTACACGTCCAGGTGAAGAATGAGGTCCAGCGGGTTGAAGTCCATATACGCCACCTGTGTGCGGCCCGGCAGGGCAAAAGCGGCCATTATACGGGCGATTACCACCGATGTTCAGTCGGTGATCGGCAACACATAGTTCTTGAACTCGTGGTCTTCGACAAACCCGATGGATTCGTACACACGGTGCGCCACTTCATTGTTCACACTGCTGGACACGCGCATACGGACCGAATTGCTGTCACGGGCCAGCTTCCTGGCCGTGCGCATGAGGTTGTCCGCCACCAACATACGTCGTGCATCTTCGGCCACATAGATATCGTTGAGTATCCACACGCGCTTCAAGGCGAGCGAGGAAAAGCTGGGATACAGCTGGCAGAAGCCCAGCAAGCGTTGACTGTCAGCGTCTGGGAATGCGAGGAAAATCACAGACTCCTTGCGCCGCAATCGCTTCTCCAGAAACGTTCGGGAAGCCTCTGGGAACGACAGCTCCCCGTAAAACTCCCGATATTTAACGAACAGTGGGGCAATCAGGTCCAGGTGGTCCAGTGTGGCTTGGATGATATGCATCAGTGCCTCGTCGGTCAGGTTGCGCAGAAACGCAGGGCAATGGCAGGTACGGCGAAGCACCGTGGCAATCGGGCAATGAGCAATAGATAGCGCACCGTGGGCGAAGGGCAAGCCCACCCGGCTGGAAACAGACGGCAGGCGCCCGGGAAGGCGCCCGCCAGAGGGTGGTCAGAAGAAGCCGAGCGGGTTGATGTCGTAGCTCACCAACAGGTTCTTGGTTTGCTGGTAGTGGTCGAGCATCATCTTGTGGGTTTCACGGCCTACGCCGGACTTCTTGTAGCCACCGAAGGCCGCATGCGCGGGATAGAGGTGGTAGCAGTTGGTCCACACGCGGCCGGCCTTGATGCCCCGGCCCATGCGATAGGCGCGGTTGATATCGCGGGTCCACACCCCGGCGCCCAGGCCGAACTCGGTATCGTTGGCGATCGCCAGCGCTTCGGCCTCATCCTTGAAGGTGGTCACGCTGACCACCGGCCCGAAGATTTCCTCCTGGAACACCCGCATGCGGTTGTTGCCTTTGAGCAGGGTAGGCTGGATGTAATAGCCCGTGGACAGGTCGCCCTCTAGCTTTTCCACTTGGCCACCGGCCAGCAGCTCGGCGCCTTCATCCTTGGCGATCTGCAGATAGGAAAGGATTTTGTCGAACTGCTGTTGCGAAGCCTGGGCGCCGATCATGGTGTCGGTGTCCAGTGGGTCGCCACGCTTGATCTGCTCGACCTTCTTCATCACCTCTTGCATGAACGCGCCATAGATCGACTCCTGAACCAGCACGCGGGACGGGCAGGTGCACACCTCACCTTGGTTGAAGAACGCCAGTACCACACCTTCGGCTGCTTTTTCGATGAACGAAGGCTCGGCCTGCATGATGTCTTCGAAGAAAATGTTCGGCGACTTGCCGCCCAGCTCTACGGTGCTGGGGATGATGTTCTCCGCCGCACACTTCATGATGTGCGAACCCACCGGTGTAGACCCGGTGAACGCAATCTTGGCGATACGCTTGCTGGTGGCCAGGGCCTCACCCGCTTCCTTGCCATAGCCTTGCACAACGTTGAGCACGCCCGGTGGCAGCAGGTCGCCGATCACTTCCAGCAGCACCGAGATGCCCAGCGGGGTCTGCTCGGCGGGCTTGAGCACCACGCAGTTGCCTGCCGCCAGCGCTGGGGCCAGCTTCCACGCAGCCATCAGGATCGGGAAGTTCCAAGGGATGATCTGGCCAACCACGCCCAGGGGCTCATGGATGTGATAAGCCACGGTATTGCCGTCGATCTCGGCCGCGCTGCCTTCCTGGGCGCGCAAGGCCCCGGCGAAGTAGCGGAAGTGGTCCGCCGCCAGCGGGATATCAGCATTCAGCGTTTCGCGAATGGCCTTGCCGTTGTCCCAGGTTTCGGTAATGGCCAGCAGTTCGAGATTCTGCTCGATGCGATCGGCAATCTTCAGCAGCACCAGTGAGCGCGCCTGTGCCGAGGTGCGGCCCCAATCGTCAGCTGCCGCATGTGCAGCGTCCAATGCCTTGTCGATGTCTTCGGCGGTTGAGCGAGGGAACTCGGCAATGGGCTGGCCATTGATCGGGGAGGTATTGGTGAAGTACTGCCCTTTCACCGGTTCTACGAAACGGCCACCAATGTAGTTGCCATAGCGTTCCTTGTAGGAAACGGTGGCGCCTTCGGTGCCGGGGTGTGCGTATCGCATGGGTGTCTCCTGGGCTTTTATTGTTGGCGGAACACGCGCGTTAGCGTCTGTAGAGCGTAGAGCAAAGCCCGCGCCACTGCGCTGTGGCCGCCTGTTTCAGGGGTTTCCAGCCTTCGCAGCGCAGCGGTTGTACCGGTTTTTACACGGCCAGGTGACAACGTTGTGCCATATTCGATACACCCGAGGCGCGCATTAGCTGCGGCGTTGCATTGCCGGCAGGGCTGGAGGATGCTGATGCTCCCCCGGCAAGGGAGTACAACAACAATGCACAGCGATCCATCCAACCGCCATGTGCGGCACGTCATCAGCGCTGCCCGAAGCCTGGCCCAGTCACCGGGGCCGGCCGCCGAGTTGGCGGTCACCCGTTCGTGGTTGCGCTGCCTGGATGACTACAAGCTGGACCCTGCCACCCTGGCCGCGCCTTGCGTGGTAGAGCACAGCCGTGTGCTCGACGGTCGCGAGCGCCTCAGGCAGGTGCTTGGCGTGGCAGATGGTGAGATGAATGACCTGCACCGGCAGCTAGGGGGCGCCGGGCACGCGGTGTTACTTACCGATGCCAGTGGTGTGATCCTCAGCTGTGTGACAGCTAGCCCGGAGCGCCGGGTATTCGAGCAGGCTGGTTTGTGGCTGGGTGCGGATTGGAGTGAGGGCTGCGAAGGCACCAATGGCATCGGTACCTGCCTGGTGGAACGCCAGCCCTTGACCATCCACGGTAACGAACACTTCCGCAGCCGCCACACCGGGCTTACCTGCTCTGCCAGCCCGGTGTTCGATCCCAGTGGCGAGTTACTCGCGGTGCTGGACGTTTCTGCCGTGGCCGATGGCAGCCGGCAGAGCCAGTTTCATACCGTAGCCTTGGTAAACCTGACGGCGAGGAGCATCGAAAACGCCTACTTCCTGCGCCAATACCAAAACCAGTGGCTGCTGCGCTTGCAGGTGCGACCCGGGCCGGCCGGTGCATTTTCGGATGGACTACTAGCGTTTGGCGAAGACGGCCGGATAAGGGCGGCGAACCAGAGCGCGATAAAGCTGCTTGGGCAGGCTGGGCTAAAAGGGCGAACGCTGCACGAATTGTTCGACTGCACAGAGGCGGCTTTCTTCGACCGCTCCCGACACGTCACTTCGGCAACCTGGCCATTACGCTGCCGCGACGGCAGGGCGTTGTTCGCGTCTGTCTCCGGCGCGCCCGCCCCGCTATCAAGGGTGACATCGGCGCGCGTGCCGGCGGCGAACGCCAAAGCCGGCATGCCTGCCCAGGCTGGCCCTTGCCTCGAAGACCCTGCCCTTGCCGAGGCGTTTCGCCGGGCCTGCCGGGTTGTGGAGCGCGACGTGCCGCTGCTGCTCAGCGGCGAAACCGGCTCAGGCAAGGAGGCCTTCGCAAGGGCTGTACACTCGGCGAGCAGCCGCGCCAGCCAGCCGTTCGTGGCGCTCAATTGTGCATCCATTCCCGAAGGTTTGATCGAGAGCGAGCTGTTCGGCTATCGCCCCGGCAGTTTCACCGGCGCGAGCAAGGATGGGCAGCGGGGCAAGTTACGGCAGGCACACGGTGGCACCCTGTTGCTGGACGAAATCGGCGACATGCCGCTTGGCCTGCAGACCCGCTTGTTGCGGGTGCTGGAAGCCAGAGAAGTGGAGCCCATCGGCGGTGAGCCGGAGGCACTGGATGTGTGCATCATCAGCGCAAGCCATCGGAACCTGCTGGAGCGTGTAAGGGAAGGTACCTTCCGTGAAGACCTCTATTACCGGTTGGCCGGCCTGACCATTGATTTGCCGCCCCTGCGCGACCGTACCGACAAATCGCAACTGCTCGATCACTTGCTCGCGGTGGAAGCGCCGGATGGCGATATCTGGCTGAGCGCCGAGGCCCGCGCATGCCTGCTCGCCCATTCCTGGCCGGGCAACGTACGGCAATTGCGAACAGTGTTGCGAACGCTGGCTGCCTTGGCGGACGGCGGGGTGATCGACCTCGAAGCACTGCCTGTAGAGTTCAGGCGTGAACCGAGCGTGGCGGCGCCATTGGCCGACGCCGAGCGGGAGGCCCTGCTGACAGCGCTCAAGGCGCAACAATGGCATGTGACCCGTACCGCCGAGGCGCTTGGCCTCAGCCGCAACACGCTGTATCGCAAGATGCGCCGTCACGGCCTGGCCCGGGATCACTGATACCCGCTTCGCCGCGGGTGAAATTCTTCTTGGCCTGGGCTACCCTGCCTCGACGTTTTTCGAGGTCGATCATGCATATCCACATTCTTGGCATCTGCGGTACTTTCATGGGCTCGCTGGCGGTTCTCGCCAAGGAATCGGGGCACCGGGTAACCGGCTCCGACGCCAATGTGTACCCACCCATGAGCACGCAGCTTCAAGCCCAGGGCATCGAGCTAACCCAAGGGTATGACCCCGCTCAGTTGGACCCGGCCCCGGACCTGGTGGTGATCGGCAACGCGTTGTCGCGCGGCAACCCTGCCGTGGAATATGTGCTGAACAAAGGTTTGCCGTACGTCTCCGGCCCGCAATGGCTGGCCGATCACGTGCTGCAAGGGCGCTGGGTGCTCGCGGTCGCGGGCACTCACGGCAAAACCACCACAAGCAGCATGCTGGCGTGGGTGCTGGAGCATGCAGGCATGGCGCCAGGGTTCCTGATCGGCGGCATTCCGCAGAATTTCGAGGTTTCCGCGCGGCTGGGTGACACGCCCTTTTTTGTTGTGGAGGCGGACGAATACGACAGTGCGTTCTTCGACAAGCGCTCCAAGTTCGTCCACTACCGCCCTCGTACCGCCATTCTGAATAACCTTGAATTCGATCATGCAGACATCTTCCCTGACCTGGCAGCGATCGAGCGGCAGTTCCATCACCTGGTACGGACTATTCCGGGCGAGGGGCTGATCATCCATCCACAGAGCGAAAAGGCTTTGGCTCGCGTGGTGGACATGGGCTGCTGGACGCCAGTGCAAACCACCGGCGAAGGCGGGCAATGGCAGGCGCGGCTATTGGCCGAGGACGGCTCCCGGTTTGAAGTGATGTTCGCTGGAAACGCCGAAGGCGTGGTGGAGTGGCCGCTTACCGGGCAGCATAATGTGGCCAACGCTCTGGCATGCCTGGCGGCAGCGCGGCACGTAGGCGTGGTACCGGCGCTGGGAATTGAAGCGCTGTCCCGTTTCCGCAACGTGAAGCGGCGCATGGAAGTTGTAGCCCAAGTAAAGGGTATTACGGTGTATGACGACTTCGCCCACCATCCCACCGCCATTGCTACCACCCTTGACGGTTTGCGCAAGCGCGTAGGGTCCGCACCCATCATTGCCATCGTCGAGCCGCGCTCCAATTCCATGAAGCTGGGCGCTCACCGCGACGGGCTGCCAGCCAGTGTCGCTCAGGCGGACCAGGTGATCTGGTATGCGCCGCCAAACCTGGGTTGGGACCTGGCGGCTACCGCGGCCCAGTGCACGGTATCGAGCACCGTAGCCGATAACCTCGACGCGATCATCGCTCAGGTAAAGGCCCAGGCCACGCTTGGCACCCATGTGGTGATCATGAGCAACGGCGGTTTCGGCGGCCTTCATGGCAAACTGGCTGAGGCGTTGAAATGAGTGGCCCGGAACGTATTACCCTGGCAATGACCGGCGCGTCGGGCGCCCAATACGGCCTGCGGCTGCTGGATTGCCTGGTGCGCGAAGATCGCGAGGTGCATTTCCTGATTTCCAAAGCGGCGCAGTTGGTACTCGCCACGGAAACCGACGTTACCCTGCCGGCCAAGCCCCAGGCGATGCAGGCATTCCTTACCGAATATACCGGTGCCAGTGCTGGCCAGGTGAAGGTTTACGGCAAGGAAGACTGGATGGCCCCGGTAGCGTCTGGCTCCGGAGCGCCCGGCGCCATGGTGGTGGTGCCATGCTCTACCGGCACGCTGTCGGCCATTGCCACCGGCGCCTGCAACAACCTGATCGAACGCGCCGCAGACGTTACCCTGAAGGAACGCCGCCCGTTGATCCTGGTGCCTCGCGAAGCACCGTATTCCACCCTGCACCTGGAAAACATGCTCAAACTGTCCCGGATCGGCGCGATCATCGTGCCGGCTTCTCCAGGCTTTTATCATCAGCCACAGACCATCGACGACCTGGTGGACTTCGTGGTGGCGCGCATTCTCAACCTGCTGGACATCCCCCAGGACATGCTCCCACGGTGGGGTGAGTACCACGTGGGCAATGATGAATAAGACCTCGCTGTTATTGATGCTGGCGCTGGCCACCGGTTGCGCCAGCGTCAAGACCCTGGACGCCGCCAAGCCGGGCGCGCCGCTGGTGTATGCCGGTACGCGGCTGGACCTGTATGCACTGAACGGCGGCTGCTGCGCAATGGACCGCTTTGGCACGGAGCCGCCGGCTTGGCCTGCCGCTGATTTGCCGGCCAGCGCCCTGCTGGATACGGTGCTGTTGCCGTTTTCTCTGCTGGCAACGCTCGGTATCGGCTACCAGGCTCAGGGCGGGCTGTAACCTCGCCCCCGTCTATCGGCCCAGCTTGCGCAGCTCGTCCGATTCCACCACCCGCACGCCGTTGTCTTCCTCCAGCGCCAGCCGCCACAGGGCGCGGGCCAGGTGGCAGGCTTCGATCCCATGGTATTTACCCGGAATCAGCCTGGAGAGCGGGGCGGCGATCTGTTCCGCCAGGCGGGGTTCGCTACGGTTGCCGATCAGGATCGAAGGGCGTGCCAAGGTCAGTTGTGGCCAGTCCTGCTCTCTGAGCGCCAGCTCCAGCTCACCCTTCACCCGGCTGTAGAACACGGACGACGTTGGGTCCGCATCGATGGCGCTAACCACCAGCAGGTGCCGGGCGCCGAGCTCACGGGCCCGCTGGGCGAATGCGATCACCAGGTCGTGGTCGATCGCGCGGAACGCTTCCTGTGAGCCGGCTTGCTTGATAGTCGTGCCCAGGCACGAAAATGCGATATCCACAGGGCCTTCAAGGCGGGGCAAGAGAGCCCCCAACTCACCCACCGGGTTCTCCAGCCGGGCATGTTCCGCCAGAGGGCGACGGGTTGGCGCCAGTACCCGGCTCACCGTTGGCTCGTTCAGTAGCCGATCCAGCAAATGCTCACCCGTAAGGCCGGTGGCCCCCGCCATAAGGATATTTTGCGGTGTGAGGTACATGGTGCCTCCTGCGCTATCAGTGGCTGGCCGCCGGTTGTGATTGCGTGCCATGGTCGGCGCCGCTATGAAGCGCGGCGCTGGCCTGTTGCTGGCGTAACCGGTGCCAGTGGGTCAGAACGCCCTTGGGCGCCCACATCTGGGGCTCCGAGGGCTCGAAATTCTCGGCCTGCTCGCGTTGCGCCACGATGGCGCTGGCCTGATCGAAAGCCGCTTGCAGGTCATCGGTTTCGGTCAAGGCCTGAGCGAACAACGCATCGCCGAAGTAGGTGAAATCGGCCTCTTCGGAACAGCCGAAGGACACTCGGTCTGGCCGGGAGGCGGTGATCACCAGAGTGCGGTCGTTTTTGAGCGGTTCAATGAACCCCCCGGAATAACAGGCAGACACCACGACGATCTTGTCCCTGTCTTTCAAAGGGGCCATCAACACGGCGAGGTCCTGGGCAGAAAGGTCACCCAGTTGCAGCCGGGGTTGCTCCAGCACCAACTCATGCTCCGGCGTGCCGTGGCTGGTGAGGTAGATGAACACCAGGTCTTCCGGGCCGCTGCGTTGGGCTATGGTTTGCACTGCGCGGGCCAGGGTTTCCCGGGTGGCCATCACCCGGTCCACCATATGGTCCCGGTGGTTCACAAGTGTTAATCCACCTACCGCGCCAAAGCGGCTGGCCAGCAGGTCATGCACATAATCCGCTTCTCGCATGAACACGCTTTGTTCCCCATCGCCGCCCACCGTCAAACTATAGAGCTCAACGGTGGGGCTGGAGTTCGGCACCCGCGCCAGGGCACGTTCCAGCAGGCCGCCCTGGGCGAGCATTCCTTGTTCCAGCGGGTCGGGCAGGGCACGGTCATGCTCATCACGTACCCGCCGGCCTTCCAGCCAGTAGCCTTCCTGGCGGTTGCCGTTCGCGAGCACCAAAATGCCCTTGCCTTGATAGGCGTCATTGATGAAGCCCCCGGTGTAGAGGCTGCCGTCCGCGGAAGCCAACTGGCCCTCGCCATGGAAATGCCAGTCGGCAAATTCACCCTGGTAATGGCTACCGTCGTTGGCGAAGAGATCACCCGCCCCGTTGGGTGCACCCTCCTTGAACTGGCCGATCCACACATCCCCCGCCTGGGTTTCGTAACGGCCACGCCCCTCCAGGCGCCCATGGTGAAAGTCGCCGATGTACTGGTCCCCGTCGCCGTTGCTGAAGGTGCCGTGCCCTTCCAGTTGGCCGCCCACGAAGTGCCCGCTGAACTGGTTACCGTCGGCGTCGGTACGCACACCTTCACCATTGGGCTGGCCACGTTCGAAATCGCCCTGATAGGTGCTGCCATCATCCAGGTCGAGATGGCCCGCGCCGGCATACTGGTCATTCAGGAAGCCGCCGCGGTAGCTACGCCCCGGCTCTTTCAAAAAACCTTCACCTTCGCGCTTGCCCCGCTTGAAGGCGCCTGTATAGGTGGTTGCGCCCGTGGTCAGTGTGCCTTGGCCATCGAACAACCCTTGGCTGAACTCGCCGCGATAGATTTCACCGTTCGGCCCATGCCATTCCCCGGTGCCGTTCCACTGGCCATCCTTGAAGGTGCCGGCGTACCAGCTGCCGTTGGGGTAATCCACCCGGCCCTGGCCCTGAAGCACACCATCGACTACATCCCCCCGGTATTGCCCGCCGTCGGGCAGGCGGGCGTCGGCAGGCAGCAGCGGTTTACCTTCGCCGCAAGCGGCAAGGAACAGGCACAGGGCAAGTGGAACGAGTGAGCGCATGACAGGGTCCGGGCAATCGAAGCGCCGAGTATGCCGCACAAGCCATTGTCGCATATAGCCTTTGCCGCCCTTACACGCGCCTGCTCAGACGAAACACAGTGAAAGCGGCTCGGCTACATACGCAGGCTTCTCCTGGCCTTCAATCTCCAGCGTGGCCCGGGCGCGCAGCAACCATTGGCCTGGTCGCTTCTCGCTGGCCTCTACCAGCGCAAGGCGCAAGCGCACACGGGAATTCACCGGCACCGGCTGCATGAAGCGCACCGCTTCAAGCCCATAGTTGACGACCATCTTCAGGCCTTCCGGTAGCACCATGATGCCCTCTAGCAGATGCGGGATCAGCGACAGGGTGAGAAAGCCGTGGGCGATCGTAGTGCCGAAGGGTGTGGCGGCGGCGCGCACGGGGTCGGTGTGGATGAACTGGTGGTCGCCTGTCGCCTCGGCGAACAGATCGATCCGGGCCTGGTCGATAGTCAGCCAGTCGGAGCAGCCTAGCTCCTGGCCAATATGGTCCGCCAGACGGTCGGCGGGTACGTAGCGCATGGTTGAATCCCGAAGGCAAGACAGGGTTGGCAACCACCGCAGCTCATCATGCGGTCGTTGGCACGGTCAAGCGAAGGCTGGCCCAATCCACTCCATGAATACCCGATGCCGTGGCTATAATGCCCGCCGAATCACGGGCTGCCGCATAACGGAGAGAGCGATGTTGTTGAGAGGGCTGACCTGGCTGATCGTATTCCAGTTGTTTGGCACGGCCATCCACGAATTGTTCCTGCCCCTGCTGCCCGGGCCAATCATTGGCTTGCTGTGCCTGCTGGGGTGGCTGATCTACCAGGGCGAAGTACCGGAGCCGGTCGAGCTGGCGGCCTCCAGCCTGCTGCGCTACCTGCCATTGCTGCTGGTGCCGCCGGCGGTTGGTGTAATGGTCTACGCGTCGCTGATCGCTCAACACTTCTGGGCCATTATCGGCGCGCTTGGTATTTCCGTCGTCGCCTCGCTGGGGCTTACAGGCTGGCTGATGAACCGGCTGATCGCCGCCAAGGCGCGTCGCGCTGAGCGAGGCCTTGGCCATGATGCTTGATTGGCAGGGCGCGGCCACGGCCGTTACCCACCATCCCTTGTTCGGGATGGGCGTTACCCTTGCGGCTTACCAACTGGCCATGGCGCTCTACGAGCGGACGCGGCTGGTGTTTCTGCAACCGGTGCTGCTGTCCATGGTGATGGTGGTGGCGGTGCTGCTGCTCTGTGGCTTGAGTTATGCCCAGTACCGGGAAGGTACTGAGATCTTCGCCACCCTGCTGGGCCCGGCCACTGTGGCCCTGGCGGTGCCGCTTTTCCTCAATTTGCGGCGCATTCGACAATTGCTCTGGCCCACGCTTGTCACGCTTGTGGTGGGCGGCGTGGTGGCAACGGCTTCCGGCGTATGGCTGGGGTGGTGCTTCGGAGCGGATCACGAAACCCTCATGACCATGGCGCCGAAGTCCGCTACATCCCCCATCGCAATGCTGGTAGCCGACCAGATTGGCGGGGTACCTGCCCTTGCGGCGGTGTTCGTTCTGGCCACCGGGGTGATCGGCGGGATCTTCGGGCCGGGAATTCTTCGGCTATTGAAGGTCGAAGCACCCGAAGCCCGCGGCATGGCGCTGGGGCTTACATCCCATGCGGTCGGCACGTCGGTGGCCCTGCAGGAAGGCGAAACCTGTGGCGGGTTCGCCGCGCTGGGCATGAGCTTGATGGGTTTGGCCACGGCGGTATTCCTGCCCCTGGCCGTTAGCCTGTTCGTATAGAGGAAAGCCTGATGACGCTGCCGTTATTTCCGCTCAACACCGTATTGTTTCCGGGGTGTACGCTCGACCTGCAGATTTTTGAAGCGCGTTACCTGGACATGATCGGCCGATGCATGAAGCAAGGCGAAGGCTTTGGCATCGTGTGCATCCTGGAGGGCAGGGAGGTCGGCGAAGCGGCCAGCGCCTATGCTGAAATCGGCTGTGAGGCCCGGGTGCTGGACTTCCAGCGCCAGGACAACGGCCTGCTCGGCATCCGTATCGAGGGCGGGCGCCGCTTTCAGGTAGAAAGCGTTGAGGTGCAGCGGGATCAGTTGATCCTGGCGCAGGTGAGTTGGCTGCAGGAGCACCCCGATGTGCCGCTGCAGGAAGAAGACCAGGACCTGCTCGCGCTATTGGCTGCGCTGGCCGACCACCCACTCGTGGCTGCGCTGGACCTCGGTGGCACGCCTACCGGGCGGCAGGGCCTGGCCAACCGCCTGGCGTACCTGCTTCCGTTCGACGAACGGGACAAGCTCGACCTGCTTGAGATGACCGACCCTACCATTCGCCTGGCGATGGTCCAGGAGCTGCTCGAGCGCATGCAGGGTGACCTTCAGGCGTGACCGGCGCTGCGCTTGCGAGCCAATGGCTCAGTACGCATAGCGTGCCAGGGCATCGGCCAGGTCATGCCAGGTAAACCAGGCAAACAGCAGCAGGCATGGAACCAGCAGCAGCACCCAGGTGCGCCAGCCCAAAGGCTCGAGGCGGTGCACCCGTAGTGTGATGGCCAGCCCTGCAGCGCACACGAACACCGCCAGCAGGGCGCCCGCCAGCACGTCGGTCGGCCAGTGGGCACCCAGGTACACCCGCGACAATGCGATCGACAAAGCGGGAATGCACGCCATCAATACCCAGGTGAGGCGCATGCGTGGCGGTTGCCCACGGCTGGCCAGTACCGCCAGTACCAGGAAGAAAGCAAACGACGCGGAGCTGTGCCCACTGGGCATGCTGTAGGTACTCAGGGGTGTGCTGAGCACCTCTGGCCGCGTGCGTGCAAACAGCCACTTCAGCGTGCCATTGCCCAGCGCCGTGCACAGCAGCACGCCGCCGGCAAAGAGTGCATGCCGCCAGTGCCGGGCCACCAGCAGCAGGCTGGTGAGCAGCACGCCTACGCAGAGCTGGGTGCGGAAATCCCCTAGGCGAGTGACCGCCACCACGATGCGGTCGAGCAGTTCGCTGCGGTGCTCCTGCACCAGCGTGACCAGGCCCTCATCGAAATGAGTCAGGTAAGGCCAGCCCAAAAACACCGAAAGCATGAGTACGAAGCTTGCCGCGCTGGTGACGACCGTGGCGCCGGGCTGGCGCCGCAGGCTGCTGTTCACCGCCAGGCCGATAAGCACCACCAGGCCGATCACTACCACCGCCGCCTGCGGCCAGAAGCCCGGCGGCAGCGGCAAGCGTACGGCGGCGCCAGTCATCCAGCCGGGCAGCAGATATGCCACGGACCACCCCGCGGCCGCCACCAGGCTTACCAGAATGAACCGCGGCAGTGGCATTTCGAGCATGCCCGCGACCATCGGCAGCATGGGGCGCAACGGGCCGATGAAGCGGCCTACCAGCAAGCTCGCCACGCCGTACCGCTGAATGAAGGTCTCGGCACCGCCCAGCCACTGAGGGTGGCTGCGCAGGCCAGGCAAGCGCCGGATGTTCTCGTGCATGCCTCGGCCGATGGCATAGGACAACCCGTCCCCCAACAGCCCACCGGCGTAGCCGAGCAGCAAGGTGTCACCCAGGCCGAGCGCGCCACCCCCGGCCAGCGCCGAGACTGCGAACAGCGCGACAGTGCCCGGCACTATAAGCCCGGCCACGGCCAGGCATTCGATACAAGCCACGATAAAAATCGTCGCGCCCAGCCACTGGGGGTTGGCGCCCAGCCATTGGTTCAGTTCGGCCAGCCAGGCGTGCATGGTCAGTGTCCTTGAGTAATCAGCTGATAGTCGCGACCTTCGACTTGCCCCCGTCGCAGCGGGTTCCGGGTACAGAAGCGAGCGTATTGGGCGTCCACGAAGCGGTAGGGCAAATGCTCGTCCCGGCCAAGGGGGATTCCCAGGCGCGTGGTCTGGACCACCACCGGTACCTGGTTGCCGACGTGTTCCACGTAAAGGCCCTGAGGATCGAACCGTCGAGCGTTCCACATGGGAACCTTCAGCCCCAAGGCCCGGCATAGCAAGGTTTGCCCCGCGCATAACCGTTCGGGTGGCCGAGGCTGGCCGCTGGCATCGGGATTGTTGAGGGTCATGCGTGCAAGCGCGTTTTCATCGCTGATGTCATCCACCCAGGGAAAACCCGATTTGATCAGTACGGCGTTGCCGGGGCCATGGGCACTGAGGTTCAGCGAGTCACCGCCCCGGGCGTAGTACATGTAAATGTGACCGCCGTCGAGAAACATGGCCCTGCGGCTTTCGGTGTAGCCCAGGGAGGAATGGCTGCCTTTTTCGGCCTGATAGTAAGCCTCGGTCTCGATGATGCGTGCGGCCAGCCAGTGATCGCCCTGGCGATGACGGATGACCTTGCCCAGCAGCTCGCGGGCTACAAGCTGTGCATCGCGGTCGAAGAACGAGTCGGGCAAAGGAGCGTGAGAGGGCATATCACCAGTACGGCCGATGGAATGAACCCAGATGATAGCAAGCCCGTGGGAAAGGTTTCAGCGCCCCGAGGACGGTTGTTTGTAACCATCTGCCCGGCGCCGCTGTTAGTCGCTATCCGTCGCAGCTATAATCAGCGGCTTTCCTCTTTTCCAAGCCGTGGAATCATGACTGAGCCCGTCCTCGACTACATGCAACGCCTCGGGCACGCCGCGCGCGACGCTGCGCGGGTCATCGCGCGCGCGAGCACTCGCCAGAAAAACCAGGCACTGCTCGCTACCGCCGACGCGCTGCACGCCGCCCGCGAGTCGCTGGCCACGGCCAATCAGCTGGATCTGGACGCCGCCCGTGCCAGTGGGCTGGAACCCGCGCTGGTCGACCGTCTCGCGCTCACGCCGGCCCGCATCGACGGCATGATCGCCGGGTTGCGCCAGGTCGCGGCACTGCCCGACCCGGTCGGCGCCATTCGTGACATGAGCTATCGGCCATCGGGTATTCAGGTCGGCAAGATGCGTGTGCCGCTGGGTGTGGTAGGGATCATCTATGAATCCCGCCCCAACGTGACCATCGATGCCGCCAGCCTGTGCCTGAAGTCGGGCAACGCGACCATTCTGCGCGGCGGCTCCGAAGCCATCCATTCCAACCGGGCCATCGCCGCCTGCGTCAGCCAGGGGCTGGAAGCTGCCGACCTTCCCGCGGCAGTGGTGCAGGTAGTGGAGACCACCGACCGCGCCGCCGTCGGCGCGCTCATCACCATGCCCGAGTACGTGGACATCATCGTCCCCCGTGGCGGCCGCGGCCTGATCGAGCGCATCAGCCGCGACGCCCGCGTGCCGGTCATCAAGCACCTGGACGGCATCTGCCATGTGTATGTCGCCGCCCACGCCGACCTGGCCAAGGCGCAGCGCATCGCCTTCAATGCCAAGACGTATCGTTATGGCATCTGTGGCGCGATGGAAACGTTGCTGGTGGATGCCACCGTTGCCGGCGCGTTTCTCCCGGCCATGGGCGCGCAATTGCGCGAAAAGGGCGTGGAGTTGCGTGGCTGCGAGCGTACCCGCGCCCTGATCGACGCACTGCCTGCCACCGAGCAGGACTGGCAAACCGAATACCTGGCGCCCATTCTTTCGATTCGGGTCGTCAACGGGCTGGATCAGGCCATCGAGCATATCAACCACTACGGTTCGCACCACACCGATGCCATTGTCACCGAGCACCAGGGCGAATCCCGCCGGTTCATGGCCGAGGTGGATTCGGCGTCGGTCATGCTCAACGCGCCAACCTGCTTTGCCGACGGCTTCGAATATGGCCTTGGCGCGGAAATCGGCATTTCCACCGATAAGCTGCATGCCCGTGGCCCGGTGGGCCTCGAAGGGCTCACCTGCGAAAAATACGTAGTGATTGGCGATGGCCAGTTGCGTGGCGAGTCGAACGCCCATTGAGTGACAAGGCACAGGGCGCAAGCCCCCGCCGGATCGGGTTGCTGGGAGGCACGTTCGATCCTGTACATATCGGCCATCTGCGCAGTGCGCTCGAGGTGGCCGACATGCTGGCGCTGAGCGAGTTGAGGCTGGTGCCCAATGCCCGCCCACCGCACCGCGATCGGCCTCAGGTCAGCCCCGAGCAACGGCTGGCCATGGTGCAACAGGCGGTGCAGGGTGTCGCTACGCTACAGGTGGATGGTCGAGAGCTGCTGCGTGAGCGGCCGTCCTATACCATCGAAACCCTGGAAGCCGTGCGCGCCGAGCTTGCCACCGGTGATCAGCTGTTTCTGCTGGTGGGCTGGGATGCCTTTTGCGGGCTACCGGGCTGGCACCGTTGGGAGGAGCTGCTCTGGCACTGCCACATTATTGTGTTGCAGCGCCCGGACGCCGACAGCGAACCGCCCGACGCCTTGCGTAACCTGCTGGCCGCCCGCGCGGTCAGCGCCCCATCCGGCCTCGAGGGCCCGGCGGGAAGCATTGCTTTCGTCTGGCAGACACCCCTGGCGGTGTCCGCTACCCAGATCCGTCAGCTGCTGGCCAGCGGCAAGTCGGTTCGTTATCTGGTGCCAGACGCGGTATTGGCCTACATCGAGGCGCACGGGCTGTACCGTGCGCCCAATTGACCGGGCAGCGACGGAATACTCCGCGCCCCGACCACACGAGTTGATGAGTTTTATATGAAGAAGCACACAATGAAGAGCGAAGACCTGGTCCAGTTGGCGACCGCCGCGCTGGAAGACATCAAGGCCCAGGACATCCTCAGCATCGATGTGAAGGACAAGACCAGCATTACCGATTACATGCTGATCGCGACCGGTACCTCCAACCGCCACGTCAATTCCATGGTCGAGCACGTCCGGGAAAAGGTGAAGGCGCAAGGTGTTCAGCCGTTGAGCGAAGAAGGCAAGGGCGACAGCGACTGGGTGCTGCTGGACCTCGGCGATGTGGTAGTGCATGTCATGACTTCGGCAGCCCGCCAGTTCTATGACCTGGAGCGCCTGTGGCAAGGTGCCGAGCAAAGCCGCGCCCAGCACGCGCCCGACCCGCACGCTGCCGACCAGGAATAAGTACCGCTGTGCGTCTGCGTCTGATCGCGGTCGGCTCGCGCATGCCGAAATGGGTGGAAGAGGGCTGGCAGGAGTACGCTCGGCGCTTGCCGGCGGAACTGCCGCTTGAGCTGGTGGAAATTGCGCTCAATACCCGCGGCAAGAATGCCGATGTGGCCCGCCTGATCCGTCAGGAAGGCGAAGCGATGCTGGCCAAGGTTCAGCCTGGCGAACGCGTGGTTACCCTGGAAGTGCACGGCAAGCCCTGGAGCACCGAGCAGCTGGCTACCGAACTGGACCGCTGGCGCCTGGATGCGCGCACCGTGAACTTCATGGTGGGCGGGCCCGAGGGCTTGGCGCCCGAGGTGTGCGCAAGGGCGGACCAACGCTGGTCGTTGTCGGCGCTTACCCTGCCGCATCCGCTGGTGCGCATTCTGATCGGCGAGCAGGTCTATCGGGCGTGGACGGTATTGTCCGGCCATCCCTACCATAAATAAGCCTTACAAAGCCCTCTTCGATGTCCCAGCCGATCCGCCTCAAGGACCACGAAAAAGACGCCCGCCTTGTGCGTGGGCGCGTGGTCGTGGGCGCGATAGCGGTGGTGGTGCTGATTGCCGTGCTGGTGGCGCGGCTGTATTTCCTGCAGGTGGTGCAGTACGAGTACCACTCCACCCTGTCGGAGAACAACCGCGTCCACGTACAGCCGATCCCGCCAAGCCGGGGCCTGATCTACGACCGTAACGGGGTGATCATTGCCAACAACCGGCCCAGCTTCAACCTGAGCGTGACCCGCGAACGCGCCGGGGATTGGGAAGGCATTCTCGACCTGATCGTGGAAGTACTGGAGCTCACCCCCGAGGACCGTACGCTGTTCGAGAAGCGTATGCGGCAGGGCCGGCGGCCGTTCGAGCCGGTGCCTGTGATGCAGGAACTGACCGAAGAGCAGATTGCGCGCATTGCGGTGAACCAGTTCCGCCTGCCTGGCGTGGAGGTAGTCGCCCAGCTCACCCGGCATTATCCGCAGGGGGCGCATTTTGCACACTCCGTGGGGTACATGGGCCGCATCAACGAGAAAGAGCTCAAGGTGCTCGATCCGGTCAATTACAGCGGCACCCATCAGATCGGCAAAACCGGTATAGAGCGCTTCTACGAACCCGAGCTGCATGGGCAGGTAGGTTATGAAGAGGTAGAAACCAACGCCCGCGGGCGGGTGCTGCGGGTGCTCAAGCGCACCGACCCCGTGCCTGGCAAGGACATCGTGCTTACGCTGGATATCCAGCTGCAAGAGGCTGCCGAGGCGGCGCTTGGCGGGCGCCGCGGGGCCATCGTCGCGCTGGACCCGAGCAATGGCGAGGTGCTCGCCATGGTCAGTCAGCCCAGTTTCGATCCTAACCTGTTCGTCACTGGCATTCCGTTCAAGACCTACGCCGAGCTGCGCGACTCTATCGACCGCCCGCTGTTCAACCGCGTGCTGCGAGGCCTTTACCCGCCCGGCTCGACCATCAAGCCTGCGGTGGCCATCGCCGGGCTCGACAGCGGCGTGATCACACCTTCCAGCCGCGTGTTCGATCCCGGCTATTACACCCTGCCCAACTATGACCACAAGTACCGTAACTGGAACCGCAGCGGTGACGGCTTCGTCGACCTCGACACCGCGATCATGCGCTCCAACGACACCTATTTTTATGACCTGGCGCACAAGCTGGGCATCGACCGCCTGGGCGACTACCTGTCTCGCTTCGGCATAGGCCAAAAGGTTTCCCTGGACATGTTCGAAGAATCGCCCGGGCTAATGCCTTCGCGTGAATGGAAACGCATCACCCGCCGGCAGGCGTGGTTCCCCGGTGAAACCCTCATCCTGGGGATCGGCCAGGGCTACATGCAGGCCACGCCGTTGCAACTTGCCCAGGCGACCGCGTTGATCGCCAACAAGGGCCGGTGGAACCGCCCACACCTGGCGCGGACCATCGAGAATCAGCCGCCGAAAGATCCTTCACCCATGCCCGATATCGTACTGCGCGACCCAAGCGACTGGGCACGCGTTACACACGGTATGGAGCAGGTGATGCAGGGCGCCCGGGGTACCGCGCGCAAGGCGGCGATAGGCTCGGTGTACCGCATTGCCGGCAAGAGCGGTACCGCTCAGGTGGTCGCGATCCGCCAGGGCGAGCGCTATGACCGCAACAAACTCCAGGAACGGCATCGCGACCACGCGCTGTTCGTGGGCTTCGCGCCAGCAGACAACCCCAAAATCGTTGTGGCCGTGATGGTGGAAAACGGCGAGTCGGGCTCTGGCGTGGCGGCCCCGGTGGTGCGCCAGGTAATGGACGCCTGGCTGCTCGGCCCGGACGGTCGGTTGAAACCGCAGTACGCCAGCGCGTCGGCACCTGAGGTAACCGCCCGTGAAGAATAATTTCGACCGTATTCTGTCCAGCGAAGACGTGATGCGCCGCCGCGCCACCTTCCTGCAGCGTATCCACGTGGATGGCCCCTTGCTGATCCTGCTGCTTACCCTGGCCAGCGGCAGCCTGTTCGTGCTGTATTCAGCCAGCGGGAAAAGCTGGGACCTGCTGATCAAACAGGCCACGTCCTTCGGGATCGGCCTGGTGTCCATGTTCGTCATCGCCCAACTGGAGCCCAGGTTCATGGCGCGATGGGTGCCGCTCGCCTATGTGATCGGGGTGGTGCTACTGGTGGTGGTAGACGTAATGGGCCATAACGCCATGGGAGCCACACGCTGGATCAACATTCCGGGGGTGATACGCTTTCAGCCCTCGGAGTTCATGAAAATCATCATGCCGGCAACCATTGCCTGGTACCTCTCCAAGAGAACCCTGCCGCCGCACCTTAAACATGTTGCAATCAGCCTCGCCTTGATCGGCGTGCCATTCGTGCTTATTGTGCGCCAGCCCGACCTGGGCACCTCCTTGCTGATCCTTGCTTCGGGTGCATTCGTGCTGTTCATGGCCGGCCTGCGGTGGCGCTGGATACTCAGCGTGATTGCAGCCGCGGTGCCCGTTGCAGTCGCCATGTGGTTCTTCATCATGCACGACTACCAGAAGCAGCGGATTCTCACGTTCCTCGATCCCGAAAGCGATCCGCTGGGTACGGGCTGGAACATCATCCAGTCCAAGGCTGCGATCGGCTCGGGTGGGGTGTTTGGCAAGGGCTGGCTGCTGGGTACCCAGTCGCACCTGGATTTTTTGCCTGAAAGCCACACGGACTTTATCATCGCGGTCCTCGGCGAAGAGTTCGGCCTTGTGGGCATCTGTGCCTTGCTGCTGATCTATCTGCTGCTCATTGGCCGTGGGCTGGTGATCACCGCTCAGGCGCAAACCCTCTACGGCAAGCTGCTGGCGGGTAGCCTGACAATGACGTTCTTCGTTTATGTGTTCGTGAACATCGGCATGGTAAGTGGCCTTCTTCCAGTGGTTGGCGTGCCCTTGCCCTTCATTAGTTACGGCGGAACTTCGCTCGTGACGCTACTGTCAGCGTTTGGGGTTTTGATGTCGATCCATACCCATCGCAAGTGGATCGCTCAGGTTTGAATAAGGTGAAGATTTCAATGCAAGCAATGCGCGGCTGGGTCGCTCGATACGCTCCTTGGGTCGGCCTGGCTGGCATCCTTGGTACGCCCGCCTCGTCTGTGGCAGGTGACTACGAAGGGTCGCCGCAGGTGGCGGAGTTCGTAGGCGAGATGACCCGGGACTATGGCTTTGCCGGTGAACAACTGATGGGCGTGTTCCGCGAAGTGGAGCGCAAGCAGGCAATCCTCGACGCCATTTCCAGGCCCGCCGAGCGCGTGAAACCCTGGAAAGACTATCGCCCTATCTTCATCACCGATGCCCGTATCGCCCGGGGCGTGGACTTCTGGCGCCAACACGAAGCCGCGCTGGCCCGCGCCGAGCAGGAATACGGCGTGCCCGCCCAGGTGATCGTTGCGATCATCGGCGTGGAAACCTTCTTCGGCCGTAACACCGGCAACTATCGGGTGATCGATGCGTTGTCCACCCTGGGCTTCGACTATCCTCCACGCGCCGACTTCTTCCGCAAGGAGCTACGCGAGTTCCTGCTGTTGGCCCGTGACGAACAGGTCGACCCAATGACGCTCAAGGGCTCATATGCCGGAGCGATGGGCCTGCCGCAGTTCATGCCCAGCAGCTTCCGCGCCTACGCCGTGGATTTCGACGGTGACGGCCACATCAATATCTGGAGCGATCCCACCGACGCTATCGGCAGCGTGGCCAGCTATTTCTCCCGGCATGGCTGGGTGGCCGGCGAGCCTGTGGTCAGCCGCGCCGACGTACGAGGCGCTCGTGCCGATGAAGGGCTGAGCCCTGGCCTGGACCCTACGAAAACCGTTGGAGAGTTGCGAGGGCTGGGCTGGTCGAGTCATGATGCGCTCCGCGATGACTTGCCAGTCGTTGCGTTCAAGCTGGATGGAGAGGCCGGGCCGGAGTACTGGATGGGCCTGAAGAACTTCTACGTCATCACGCGCTACAACCGCAGCGCGATGTACGCGATGGCGGTTCACCAACTGTCGCAAATGCTGGTTCAAGCACGGGGCACCAAGTAATGCGGGCTTTGCCGTTTCGCACATCACTGAAACTGGCGCTCTATGGAGCGGTGGCACTGCTGGTGGCCAGCTGCTCCAGCAGCCGTTCGCCCGAGCCTACCTATACGGTGCGTGCGCAACCCGGCCTGGACATCAACCGTGCCCACAAGGACGGCGCCCCCTGGTGGGACGTGGATGTTTCCCGTATTCCCGATGCGATTCCTACGCTGCACACCGGGCCGTACAAGGCCAACCCTTATACCGTGCTGGGCAAGACCTACTTCCCTATACCGGATGCCAGCAACTATGTGGCTGTAGGCACGGCGTCCTGGTATGGCACCAAGTTTCACGGGCAGAACACCGCCAATGGTGAGGTGTACGACCTCTACGGCATGAGCGCGGCCCACAAAACGCTGCCGCTGCCCAGCTACGTGCGTGTGACCAACCTGGATAACAACCGCAGCGTGATCCTGCGCGTTAACGACCGCGGGCCGTTCTACTCTGATCGCATCATCGACCTGTCCTATGCCGCGGCGAAAAAGCTCGGCTATGCCGAAACCGGTACGGCCCGGGTGAAGGTAGAAGGGATCGACCCACAGCAATGGTGGGCCCAGCGCGGCCGGCCGGCGCCCATGGTGCTGCAGCAGCCAGCGATACAAGTGGCCCAGGCGCGTCCGGCGCTTACCCCGGCCACCGGCACCATCGAACAATATACCCCGCCACCGCAGCAACACGCCTCGGCGGCTGCTCCGGTCGCAATCGACCCAAAAAAAAACGCTTCTGCGCAGGCAACTGGCCTCTATCTCCAGGTGGGAGCCTTCGCCAACCCGGACGCTGCCGAGCTGCTACGGTCGAAGCTGAGTACCATGGTCAAGGCCCCGGCCTTTACCAGCCCTACGGTTCGCAACCAGCAAACGCTCTATCGCGTTCGGCTGGGGCCGATCGGAACCCAGGATGAAGCCCAGCAGGTGCAGAACAGCATTCGCCTGGCCAACCTCGGCTCGCCGAGCATGGTCACGGCGGACTGACCCGCCACCTGTATTGCTTCATGCTCCCTGCGAGCGTGCGCCATGGACGGCACCCACGTAAGCCCTGACAAGGCTTTGAAAAGATTTGCCCACAGGGCCTGTGCCATCAGTAATCTCGAGAGACGGATGAACATCACCAACTTTGCCAAACGCCTGTGCCTGCTTGTTCCCTTGCTGCTTTCCCCCACCGCGTGGGCTGCCGACCAGATGGTACCTGCCGCGCCTCAACTGGCGGCGCGCGCCTATGTGCTGATGGAGGCGTCCAGCGGCAACGTTCTGATCGACAGCAATGGCGATGAGCGGCTGCCTCCGGCCAGCCTGACCAAATTGATGTCGGCTTATATCGCTACGCTGGAAATTCGCCGCGGGCAAATCGGCGAGAACGATCTGGTGACCGTCAGCGAGAACGCCTGGCGCACCGGCGGTTCGCGGATGTTCATCAAGGTGGGGTCGCAGGTGACCGTGAGTGACCTGCTCCACGGGATCATCATCCAGTCGGGCAACGATGCCACAGTCGCCCTGGCCGAGCACATCGCGGGCAGCGAAGATGCCTTCGCCGACATGATGAACGCCACGGCCAAGAAGCTGGGCATGGACAACAGCCACTTCATGAACCCGACCGGCCTGCCGAACCCGGATCACTACGCCTCGGCGCATGACATGGCCATCCTGGCCCGCGCGATCATTCATGAAGACCCTGCTCACTACGCGATCTACTCGCAGAAAGAGTTCTTCTGGAACAACATCAAGCAACCTAACCGCAACCTGCTGCTGTGGCGCGACAAGACCGTGGATGGTCTGAAAACCGGCCATACCCAGGAAGCCGGCTATTGCATGGTGGCTTCGGCGGTACGCGACGGCACCCGCCTGATTGCCGTGGTGTTCGGTACCAACAGTGAGCAGGCCCGCGCGGCCGAGACCCAGAAGCTCCTGACGTACGGTTTCCGCTTCTTCGAAACCCAGACCTTCTACAAGGCAGGCACCGAGTTGAACAAGGCGCCGGTCTGGAAAGGCACCACCAATGAAGTGAAGGCTGGCTTGGCCGAAGACCTCACCATGACCCTGCCACGCGGCCAGTTGAAGAACCTGCAAGCGAGCATGACCATGAACCCGCAGCTCACCGCGCCTATCGAAAAAGGCCAGGTGATCGGCAAGGTGGAAGTGAAGAACGGCGACAAGGTAGTTGAAACCAAGGACCTGATTGCCCTGGACTCCGTCGAGGAGGGTGGCATCTTCCGTCGGTTGTGGGATAGCATTCGTCTATTCTTCTACGGCTTGTTCAACTGACGAACCGTCGGTTACCCCTCCCCAGCCTCCGGCTGCGGGAGGGGTAGCTTTTTTCCACGGCTTGATGAGGCCGTCACTGCCATGACAGACACAGATGTAAAGTCTCATATCATTGAGTTTCCTTGCCCCGACTACCCGATCAAGGTGATCGGCGACACCGTCGTGGGGTTCAAGGATGCGGTCATCGAGATCCTCGCCAAATATGCCAAGGTGGACATAAAAACCCTGGCGGAGCGGCAAAGCAGCAATGGCAAGTACACCACGGTGCAGCTGCATATCATTGCTACCGGCCAGGAGCAGCTGCGCGACATCAACAGCGCGTTGCGGGCCACCGGCTTCGTGCACATGGTGCTTTGATGCCCGGTTGCCTGGGCTTTCGCGAGCTCGGCCTGAAACCCTACCAGCCCGTGTGGCAGGCGATGCGCCGGGTCACCGACGAAGCCCGCGAGCGTAATGTGGGCGACGAGGTGTGGCTGGTGCAACACCCACCGGTGTTCACACAAGGTCAGGCTGGCAAGGCCGAGCATCTGTTGCTGCCGGGGGATATCCCGGTGGTGCAGGTCGACCGTGGAGGCCAGGTGACCTACCACGGCCCCGGCCAGTTGGTCGCCTACTTGTTGCTTGACCTGCGCGAGCGGGGCTTCGGGGTGCGGGAACTCGTTACCCGGATCGAAAACGCGCTCGTGGCGTTGCTCCACAGTTACGGTGTAACCGCCGCGGCGAAGCCGGACGCGCCCGGTGTGTATGTGAATGGGGCGAAGATTGCCTCGTTGGGGTTGCGCATCCGCCACGGTCGTTCGTTCCATGGCCTGGCGCTGAACGTTGACATGGACCTGCGCCCCTTCCAGAGAATCAATCCGTGCGGCTACGCCGGCCTTGCCATGACGCAACTGGCCGACCATGCGCCCGGTGCAGAACTTTCCGAGGTAAGTGCCCGGCTGCGCGCGCAGCTCGTCGAACACCTCGATTATGCTGAGCAGACGACCCTCACGGGCGGAATCGACTGATATGACTACTGCGCAAGACACCGTCGCCAGCCCAGAGGCCGCGATTCAAAAGGCTTCGGCGCCGAAAAAGGTAGAGGCGGGCGTGAAGCTGCGAGGCGCCGACAAGGTGGCCCGCATCCCGGTGAAGATCATCCCCACCGAAGAACTTCCAAAAAAACCGGACTGGATTCGCGTACGCATTCCTGTTTCGCCGGAAGTCGACCGTATCAAGCAACTGCTGCGCAAGCACAAGCTGCACAGCGTGTGCGAAGAAGCTTCGTGCCCGAACCTGGGTGAATGTTTCTCCGGCGGCACCGCCACCTTCATGATCATGGGCGACATCTGTACCCGCCGCTGCCCCTTCTGCGATGTGGGCCACGGCCGGCCAAAGCCATTGGATGTGGACGAACCTCATAACCTGGCCGTCGCCATTGCCGACCTGCGCCTGAAGTATGTGGTGATCACCTCGGTAGACCGCGATGACCTTCGCGATGGCGGTGCACAGCATTTCGCTGACTGCCTGCGCGAAATCCGCAAGCTCTCTCCAGGTATCCAGCTGGAAACCCTGGTGCCTGACTATCGCGGCCGCATGGACGTTGCGCTGGACATCACCGCGCAGGAACCGCCAGACGTGTTCAACCACAATTTGGAAACCGTACCGCGCCTTTACCGCGCCGCCCGCCCGGGTTCGGACTACGAATGGTCCCTGGACCTGCTGCAGAAGTTCAAGCAGCGCGTGCCCACGGTACCGACCAAATCCGGCCTGATGCTCGGCCTGGGCGAGACGGACGAGGAAGTGATCGAAGTCATGCACAAGATGCGCGAGCATGACATCGACATGTTGACGCTTGGCCAGTACCTGCAGCCTTCCCGTAGCCACTTGCCAGTGCAGCGTTTCGTGCACCCGGACACCTTCGCCTGGTTCGCCGAGGAAGGGTACCGCCTGGGCTTCAAGAACGTGGCTTCCGGGCCATTGGTACGCTCTTCGTACCATGCGGACCAGCAAGCTCACGAGGCGAAGATCAAGCTTTGACCGGCGCCTTCGGCCAGCCGGTACCGGCGCTGCTCCCTGGCGATTGCCTGGGGCTGATCGCACCGGCCGGCCCTGCAGAGTTCGACCACGGCGCCGCCCATGCCTGGGCGGAGCGCCATGGTTACCGCCTCAAGATTTTTCCTGGCGTACCCCAGGCCACGGGTTACCTCGCTGGCAGCGATGCCGTGCGGCTCGACGACCTGCATGCAGCCTTTGCCGACCCCGACATTGCAGCCATCCTGTGCGTTCGCGGGGGGTATGGCAGCCCTCGCTTGCTCGACCAGATTGATTACTCCCTGATCGCGAACAACCCCAAACCGTTCGTGGGGTACAGTGACCTTACCGCCCTGCACCAGGCGATTCTGCTCGAAACCGGCTGTATCACCTTCCATGGCCCCATGATGCGCCCGGACCTGCTTACCCCCCGCCTGGCACCGACTGAAACACTGCTGCTGCAGATGCTGCGGGGCGAACTGGGGGAGGGGGATTGCATTCATCACCCGCTGGACTGGCCTTTGACCACGCTTCACCCCGGCGTAGCCGAGGGCCGCTTGGTGGGTGGCAACCTCACGATGATCGGCGCTTCGCTAGGCACGCCCTGGCCGATCGGTACCGACGGCGCGGTGCTGTTTATCGAAGACGTGAACGAGCCCCTGTTCCGCATCGACCGCACGCTGAATCAGCTGCGGCTGGCGGGCAAGTTCGTTGGGCTGCGCGGTGTGCTGCTGGGCGATGTGGCCAAGGTCGAGCTTGGCCCGCTGTTCAAGTTGGTAAAGGCGACCTTTGCCGAACTGGAGATACCGATACTGGCTGGCTGGCGCAGTGGCCATTGCAATCCCAACCTCACCCTGCCCCTGGGGGCACGGGTGGTGCTGGATGCCGATAGCCAGCGGCTTACCCTGGCGCAATCGATTACCCGCTAACCTCCACATTTTAAGCTTCGGGAAGGTCGCGACCAGGCATTAGCGCCTATGTTCGCGGGCTTCGCCGCGCTCACATGCCGCGCAGGCTTTCCAGCAGCTTATGCGTGGGGTAGCCATCCGCGGGCCAGCCACGTGCCTGCTGGGCGGCGCGTATGGCTTTGCGGGTATTGCTGCCGATGATGCCGTCAGGTGTGCCCGCGTCGTATTGAGCTGCGCTCAGCAGGGTTTGCAACTCGATACGCTCGGAACGGCTGAGCGGCAGGTCATCCTTGGGCCAGCTGCCTTGAACGAAACCACCCCCCTCGAAGCGCTGCGATAGCAAGCCTACGCCGAGCGCGTAGGACGACGAATTGTTGTATCTGAGGATGGCTCGGAAGTTGTCTAGCACCAGGAAAGCGGGGCCGCGGTAGCCCGCTGGCAACAACAGGTTAGCCTGGGCCTGGCCAAGGGTAGGCGGCAAGGAGGTGCCGGGCGCGAGCTTCACGCCTTGAGCAAGCCATTCAGCGATAGGCTTGCGCAGGCTGCCATCCGCTTGGGCGTAGTCGAACCCGCTGGGAACCTGCACTTCCAGGCCCCAGGGCTGACCATGCTGCCAGCCGGAGGCTTGCAGGTATTGCGCAGTCGAGGCCAGGGCGTCCACCGCGCTGTTCCAGATGTCGCGCCGGCCATCACCGTCGAAGTCCACGGCATGGGCGTTATAGGTGGTGGGAATGAACTGGGTCTGGCCCATAGCCCCGGCCCAGGACCCCAGCATATGCGCGGGGTCGATGTCGCCGTTTTGCAGGATCTGCAACGCCGCTACCAGCTGCTCCTGAGCGAAACCTGGCCGCCGGCCTTCATAACCCAGGGTAGCCAGCGAGCGAATCACCGACTTGTCACCCTGGAACTGGCCGAAGCTGCTTTCCATGCCCCACACAGCAACAAGTGCCTCCCGGTCAACGCCATAGCGTTGCTCGATGCGCTGCAGCACGTCGGCATATTGGGTAAGAAGTGCCTGGCCCTTGCGTACCCGTATAGGCGAAATGGCGCTGTCGAGGTATTCCCACACCGGCCGGGTGAATTCCGGCTGGCTTCGATCTGCCGTAATCACCGACGGGTCTGGGCTTACGCCGGTGAAGGCGCTGTCGAAAACCTCTGTACGAATGCCGGACTGAAGCGCATGGGCACGAAATGCCGCCTGCCACTGCTCGAAGGACTGCGCGGGCTCTGCATCAGCGGCAACGGCAACGACGCCGGTGGCTGGGCTGGTTGGCAGCGCATCGGCGGCGGTGGGGGTTTCCGAGCAGGCGGCGAGAACAAACAGGCTGGAGGCAGCAATGATCCGGCTGGAGCGACGACGGCAGATACGGCGAAAAAACATGCAATTGCCCAGGCATATGTAAGTGTTGGAAAACCTTAACACGCCGAGGCTGGGGGCCGCCAAGGGGCTATTGCGCGGGCAGTGCGAAACGTTGACCGGCCATCAGTAGCGTGAGCCGGGAAAGCCCTGTCCACACCGAGCCCGGCGCCTGCCCTTTGATCTGCGCGTCCAGGCCTTGGGCATCTTGTAACAGAAGGTTCCACCGTGCCGCCGGGTAACGTTGCATGGCCTTGCCCACGAGTGCGCGGCGTTTGTCCCACACAGGCGGTTTCATCTGGCTGAAGGCTTTATCCAGTGGCACACCCTGGCTGGATAGTTGCGCTACCCCGCCGAGCGTGCGGAGTTCGCGGGCCAGCGCCCAGAGGATGACCGGCGCTTCCACGCCTTCGCCCCGCAGCCCTTCAAGGATGCGCAGCGCATGCGTGGCGTCACCGGCCAGCACCGCGTCCACCAGCCCGAATACATCGAAGCGCGCACTGTCAGCGACCGCCGCCTGCACGGTTTCGAGGGTTACCTGATTGCCGTCGGCAAGCAGCTTCAGCTTTTCCACTTCCTGGGCGGCAGCGAGCAGGTTGCCTTCCACCCTGGCAGCGATCAGCTCTACCGCATCGGGATGCGCCGACAGGCCAGCCTGCGCCAGGCGCTGGTTGATCCATTGGGGCAGCTGGTTCGCATCCACCGGCCACACCTGGATGAACTGCGAGTGGGGAGCATTGATAAGGGCCGACGCCCATTTGCTTTTCTGTGTGCTGCCGTCCAGCTTGGGCAGGCTGATCAACAGCAGCGTGTTCTCGGCAGGGCGTGCCGCATATTCGAGCAGTGCTGCCGAGCCTTTGTCACCGGGCTTGCCGCCAGGCAGGCGAAGCTCGAGCAGACGTTTTTCGGCGAAAAGGGAGAGGCTGGCGCCAGCCTGGAGCAGGCCGCCCCAATCGAAGCTGGCATCGGCATTGAATACCTGCCGCTCATCGAAGCCATGCTTGCGGGCCGCGGCCCGGATGGCATCGGCAACCTCCTGGCATAGCAGCGGTTCGTCACCACTGACTACGTAGATGGATGCCAGAGGGCCCTGCAAGTGCTTGCCCAGCTGGGCCGGAGGCAGTTTCAACGCAGGGGCCTCCGGGAGCTGGCAACCAGGATCACTTGGTGGGCATTTCCATCGGGGACTGTTGCGGGGTTTCGTCGCGGATGCGCTGCGCTTCAGCTTCTGCAGCGGCATCGGCGTCGGCCTTGGCATCCGCCTGGGCCTGACGCTTTTGCAGCTCGGCCGGCGTGAGCTGGCTCAGGCGCAGCATCATGCGCTGGATCAGCTCCCGTCGCATTTCGGTGCGTACACGGGTGGCTTCCTGATCCGAACCGGTCAGGTTGTTACTGTCATGCACGTAGATCTTCTGCACATCCATGTGGTCGTCCAGCAGTACACGCTGCTGGCTGCCGGTAATGGTGTAATCCACCCGCAGGGTCATCTCCACTTCCGAGGTGCGCGCCGAGCCGCTGTAGGTGGCGCTACGGTTTTCTTCCTGCTCGTCGGTAAGCGTCAACGTATAGGGCGCGCCGGCCACGACTTGAACACCGCTGCGCTCGAGTGCGGCACGCAGGTCGGTAATGGTAGTGCCGTAAGCATCGCGAGCCTTGACGTTCAGCTCCTTGATGCCCATTTCATTGGTGCCGGTGCCGCGCAGCTGGAAACCGCAGGCGCTCAGCAGCGTGGCGAGCCCCAGTACCAGCAGGTTACGTACGATCATGGTTGTTGCTCCTTCAAACCTTTTTAGCCGACGCGCCTCGGGGCGCATGGCGCCCGCGAGGCCGGGGATCAGTTGGCGACGATATTGACCAGCTTGCCTGGCACCACGATGACCTTGCGAATGGTCTGGCCTTCGGTAAAGCGCAGTACATTCTCGTTGCTGCGCGCGGCGGCCTCGATCTCTTCGCGGCTTGCACCGGCCGGCATATCGATCTGGCCCCGCAGCTTGCCGTTCACCTGAATCACCAGCGTGAGGGTGTCCTGCACCAGTGCTTCTTCGTCATGGGCAGGCCAGGCGGCGTCGATTATGGCTTGCGCATGGCCCAGGTGATGCCACAGGTCATGTGAAAGGTGAGGTGTGATCGGCGCGAGCAACAGAACCACGGCTTCAAGCCCTTCCTGGAGCAACGCTCGATCCTGCGCATCGGCCTGTGGGGCTTTTTCGAGCACGTTCATCAGCGTCATTACCTGAGCAATGGCCGTGTTGAACTTGTGGTGCTGGCCTACGTCCTGGCTGGCTTGGCGGATGGCCAGGTGGGTGGCCCGGCGCACGATTTTCTGGCCATCGTTGAGCCCGGCGGTGTCCAGCGGCCCTGGCAAGCCCTGTGCCACATGTGCCTGAGCCAGGCGCCATACGCGACGCAGGAAGCGGTTGGCGCCCTCTACGCCCGCATCGGACCATTCGGCGCTCATGTCAGGCGGCGAAGCGAACATCATGAAGAGGCGGCAGGTATCGGCGCCGAATTGGTCGATCATCGACTGAGGATCGACGCCGTTGTTCTTGGACTTGGACATCTTCTCGGTGCCGCCGATCTCCACCGGCAGTCCATCGCTGCGCAGTGTGGCGGCGATGACCTTGGCCTTGGCATCGCGCTCAAGATCCACATCCGCCGGGTTGAACCAGGTTTTGCCGCCGTTGGCTTCGGTGCGGAAGTAGGTTTCGGCGATCACCATGCCCTGGGTGAGCAGGTTCTTGAAGGGCTCGTCCGAGGTGACCAGGCCTTCGTCGCGCATCAGCTTGTGGAAGAAGCGCGCGTACAGCAGGTGCAGGATGGCGTGCTCGATGCCCCCGATGTACTGATCGACCGGCAACCAGTGATTGGCCGCGGCTGGGTCCACCATGCCGCCGGTATAGTTCGGCGAGGCATAGCGCGCGAAGTACCAGGACGACTCTACAAAGGTGTCCATGGTGTCGGTTTCACGACGGGCAGCCTGGCCGCAGCGCGGGCAGGTGCACTCGTAGAACTCGGGCATGCGAGCCAAGGGTGAACCGGCGCCGTCGGGTACCACGTTTTCAGGCAGAACCACGGGCAACTGGTCTTCGGGGACGGGAACGTCGCCGCAGCCGTCGCAATGGATGATCGGGATCGGGCAGCCCCAGTAGCGCTGGCGGCTGATACCCCAGTCACGCAGGCGGTACTGCACCCGGGATTGGCCAAGTTCTTTTTTCAGCAGCGCGACTTCGATTGCATCGAACGCGCCCTCGAAGTCCAGCCCGTCGAACTCGCCAGAGTTGATCAGCTGGCCATGCTCGCCATAGGCGGACTGCCAAGGGGCAGGGGTAGTGTCCCCGGCGCTGGTGCGCACCACGGCCTTGATCGGAAGGTTGTACTTGGTGGCGAACTCGAAATCGCGTTCGTCGTGGGCCGGCACTGCCATCACGGCGCCGTCGCCATAATGCATCAGTACATAGTTGGCCACCCATACAGGGAGTTTCTCGCCGGTAAGCGGGTGTTCCACGAACAACGCGGTGGCACGGCCTTTTTTCTCCTGGGTGGCGACGTCAGCCTCGGCGACGCTACCGGCCTTGCATTCAGCGATGAAGGCCTGCAGTTCAGGGTCGTTCTGCGCGGCGAGGGTGGCCAGCGGGTGCTCGGCGGCCACGGCGACATAGGTCGCGCCCATCAAGGTGTCGGGGCGGGTGGTGAACACCTTGAGCACGCCAGCTTCGCCGATGGAGGCCTGATCATAGGGGAAGCGTACTTCCATGCCCTTGGACTTGCCGATCCAGTTGCGCTGCATGGTCTTGACCTGCTCGGGCCAGCCCGGCAGGTCGTCCAGGCCTTGCAGCAGCTCTTCGGCGTAGGCGGTGATCTTGAAGTAGTACATCGGGATTTCCCGCTTCTCGATCACAGCCCCGGAACGCCAGCCGCGGCCGTCGATGACCTGCTCGTTGGCGAGCACGGTCTGGTCGACCGGGTCCCAGTTCACGGTCCCGTTGCGGCGGTAGATCACGCCCTTTTCGAACAGGCGGGTGAACAGCCACTGTTCCCAGCGGTAGTAGTCCGGCTTGCAGGTAGTGACTTCGCGCGACCAGTCGATCGCCAGGCCCAGGCTTTTGAGCTGGGTTTTCATGTAGGCGATGTTTTCGTAGGTCCATTTGGCAGGCGCGACGTTGTTCTTCATCGCCGCGTTTTCTGCCGGCATGCCGAAGGCGTCCCAGCCCATGGGCTGCAGCACGTTCTTGCCCAGCATGCGCTGATAGCGAGCGATCACATCGCCAATGGTGTAGTTGCGCACATGCCCCATGTGTAGCTTGCCGCTGGGGTAAGGGAACATGGACAGGCAGTAGTAGGTCGGCTTGCCGGGCTCTTCACTGACTTCAAAGGACTTTTGCGCATCCCAGAAAGCCTGGGCGGCGGCTTCGATTTCGCGAGGCTGGTAGTGTTCGTGCATGGCTACTTTTTGCTGGGGAAGTGAGTGACGAGCTGACGTGCGCAGCGGCCAACGATCCAGTGTCTTGATGAACGCCGTAGCATACATGACCCCCGGGGGGCCGTGAAACGCTGATTGCGCCTGAGCCTCCGTTGGTCGCGGCGCCAAGCTGGCGGGGCGGGTGACGCTAAGCTGTTGTGTGGGGCAAGAAGTTTCGTCAGCAGAGAGGTGAGCGGATGGTGGAAACACATCTCACAGCCATTAAACCGGAGCTTTACGAACGCTTGATCGACCGCCTGGGCCTGGCGCTGGACGCTGCGCGCACCTCGGTTCACCTGCGCAAGGAAGTGCCGGCCGAGCTCGAGCTCAAAGGCCTGAGCCGCGCTGAATTCGATTGGCTCAGTGCCTATCTGCATGCAAGCGCCGCCAGCGTGCAATCCGCGCCGGCCCGCCCGATCGTCGAGCGGGCCAGCAACGTGGCGTGGCTCAAGGACAGGCGCCGGCGGGGCAACCGGGGCAGCGCCCAGGCGATGACGTTCGAGTAGATCCTGTTACGATTCGGGCACCCAACCAGCGAGCGGTGCCCGATGTTTTTGCGTTACTTCCTCAAACAACTCTTTTACCCGCCGTGCCTGCTGATCATCCTGTTGCTGCTGGGTTGGCTGCTTCGCCGCCGCGCGCCGCGCCTGGCAACAGGGTGTTTTGCGGCAGGCCTGCTGGGGCTGATCGCCATGAGCCTGCCGGTGGTGACCCAAACGGCAGCAGGTGTGCTTGAGACAGAGCCCGTCTTGCCGATAGCTGCCTGGGCAAACCTGGCACAGCAGGGTGAAGTGATCGTGGTGCTGGGCGCCGGGCGGGAGCGTGGCGACCCGGCTTGGGACGGTGAAGACCAGCCCACCGGGATCGCGCTTGAACGCATGCGCTACGCGGCAACGTTGGCCCGGGCCAGCGGCCTGCCCCTCATGACCTCGGGCGGCCTTCATTACGGCGAGCCACCGAGCGAGGCCGAGATCATGGCCAGGTCGCTCAAGCGTGATTTCGGCATGAGCACACGCTGGCTCGAGCCACAGAGCCGTACCACTTGGGAGAACGCTACCTTCAGTGCTGCGCTGCTCAAGGCGCAGGGCATCAGCAAGGTAGTGGTAGTCACCCAGGCCTGGCACATGGCGCGGGCGCGTTGGAGCTTCGAGCGCGCCGGCCTGCAAGTGGTCAGCGCGCCGGTAGGCTTTCTGAGCCGCAGCACCGGGCGCCCCTTCGGGGGGTGGGTGCCCGATGCCAAGGCGTTCTGGCAGAACAGCCAGCTATTGAACGAGGCGATCGGCCAGTTGGGCTACCGCCTGTTTTATTGAGCCGGTGTGGTGGTAAACACCTGCCGGCGCGCCCTGGAACGCTGCCACAGTGCCCAACCGAAGATGAGCGTGCAGAGGCAGATCAGCGGCCATGAACGCCAGTGAAGGTAAGGGGTAAGCCCGCTCATGGGCACAACGTCCCCATACATTACGCCTGGTTCAAACGACGGCAGCTGCTCGGTGATCCGGCCTTGAGGATCGATCAACGCAGTGACACCGCTGTTGGTGGCCCGGATCATCCACCGTCCGGCCTCCAGTGCGCGCATCCGGGCCATCTGCAAGTGCTGGAGGGGGCCGATCGAGGTGCCGAACCAGGTGTCATTACTGATCGTCAGCAACAGGTCACTGCGTGCAGCCATACCTGCGGCAAACTCGGGATACACCACCTCATAGCAAATGAACGGAGCGATTTCGTAGCCCTTGGCCTGCAGCAATGGCTGATCCGCCGGGCCGCGGGCAAAGTCGGACATCGGCAGGTCAAAGAACGCAATCAGGCCCCTGAGCAGGTCCTGCAATGGGACATATTCGCCGAATGGCACGAGTTTCTGTTTGAGGTAGGTCCCTTCGCCCGCGCCCACCACGGTGATTCCATTGAAATAGCGGCGTTCGTGCCGTACTTCTTGGCGAATCGGTACACCCGTGATCAAGGCCGACTGCCGACTGGTGGCGAAATCACCCAGGCGGTCCAGGTAACCTCTGGCATTGTCCAATAACACTGGCACTGCCGTTTCCGGCCAGATGATCAAGTCGGTACGGCGCGCCTTCAGCGTGAGGTCCTGATAGAGCGCCAATTGGTCGTCGATCTGCGCCGGGTCCCATTTGAGGCTTTGTGCAATGTTGCCTTGCAGCGCGGCAACGCTCAGAGGCTTGCCTGCAGGCGCTGTCCAGGCATGGCCTTGAAGGCTGTAGGCGGCCAGCCAGGGGGACACAAGCAGCACCAGAGCGGTAACCAGAGCGGCCTTGTATTGACGCATGCGCGCAAGGTTGCAAAGGATCGCGGCGGTCAGTGCCAGGCAGAACGACACCAGCCACAAGCCGCCGACAGGCGCCAACCCTCCCAGCGGCCCATCCAGCTGGCTATATCCCGCGTACAGCCAGGGAAAACCAGTAAGGAACCAGCCCCGGAAGGCCTCTTGGGCGACCCACAGCGCCGCAAACCCCAGTGAGTCAGCCAGAGGAGCGTAGGTGCGACGCAGCAGCCGCGCCCACAGCCAGGCGGGCAAGGCAAAAAACAATGCTACCCCGGCAATGAAGCCGAACATCAACAAACCCGCCAGCAGTGCCGAAGCCCCGCCATAGGTATGAATGCTGACGTAGATCCAGCTGGTACCCGCGGCGAAGGTGCCAAACCCGTAGCACCAGCCGCGCAGAAGCGCCTGGCGAGGGCTGAGCTCGCGCAGGCCCAGGTAGAACAGCGCCAGCGACAGCACCGCCAGCGGCCAGATATCGAACGGGGCCAGGGCCAGAGTGGTCAGGCTGCCGGCCACCGCGGCCAGCAGGTTACCGGGCCAGCCGGGGTGGGTAATCCAGCGCATGAAGGTCCTTAGCGGTTGATCGGGGTAATACGCAGCAAGTGAATTCGCCGGCTGTCGGCGTTGAGGATGCGGAAACGGTACTCACCGATCACGGTGGTTTCGTTGCGCTTGGGCAGGTGTCCAAAAGCACTCATGACCAGGCCGCCCACGGTGTCGAACTCATCATCGGAGAATTCGCTGTCGAAAAACTCGTTGAAGTTTTCGATCGGTGTCAGTGCCTTGACGAGGAAGTCACCGCTGGGCAGCGGCTTGATGTAGCTGTCTTCTTCAACGTCATGCTCGTCTTCAATATCACCGACGATCTGCTCAAGCACGTCTTCGATGGTCACCAGGCCTGCCACGCCGCCGTATTCGTCAATCACGATCGCCATGTGGTTATGGTTGGCGCGAAACTCGCGAAGCAGCACGTTCAGGCGCTTGGACTCGGGCACGAACGTGGCAGGGCGCAGCAGGTCCTTGATGTTGAAGCCTTCGGTACTGCCCTGGAGGATAAGCGGCAACAGGTCCTTGGCCAGCAATACCCCGAGCACTTCGTCATGGTTCTCGCCCATGACCGGGTAGCGCGAGTGGGCCGCATCGATGACCGAAGGCAGGAAGTCCTTTGGCGTTTGCACGGCCTTGATGGTGATCATTTGCGAGCGCGGAACCATGATGTCCCGTACTTGCAGGTCGGCGACCTGGATGGCGCCTTCAACGATGCTCAAGGCTTCGCTGTCCAGCAGCTTGTTGCTGTGGGCTTCGCGCAGAAGCTCTAGCAGCTCCTGACGATTCTTGGGCTCATGGACAAAAGCCTGGGTGATTTTTTCCAGCCAGGACCTTTGCCCGTTGCTCGATCGATCTTCGCTCATGGCGTTGTTTACTCGTGTTCCTTGGATACAGCGGATTAGGGGGTAGGGGGCGCAGTGACGGTTTCAGCATACGGATCCGGGTGCCCGAGTTCTGCAAGCAACTCCCGTTCCAGGCTTTCCATCTCTTCAGCCTCTTCATCGTCGATGTGATCGTAGCCCAGCAGGTGCAGGCAGCCGTGGATCACCATATGGGCCCAATGAGCCTCTGGCGCCTTGGCTTGTTCCGATGCCTCACGCTCTACCACTGCGGCGCAGATGACCAGGTCGCCGAGCAGTGGAATGTCCAGCATGTCGTCAGGCACGTCCGCCGGGAACGAGAGTACGTTGGTGGCGTAGTCCCGCTGGCGGTATGTGCGGTTCAACATCTGCCCTTCCGCTTCGTCAACGAGGCGGATCGTGAGTTCCGAATCCGCCGTGCGCTGGCGTAGCGCAAGGTCGCACCATTGGCGGAATTTCGCCTCGCTGGGCACCGGGATTGAAGTGGCCTGCTGAAGGTCGAGCTCAACCATGGGGTGTGGTGTCCCGCGGCTTCGGCTCGTCGAACCGCTCGTAGGCCTCGACGATTCGCTGTACCAGCGGATGGCGGACCACATCCTTGGGTTTGAAGTGGGTGAAACTGATGCCCGGTACGTCCTTGAGCACTTCGATCACGTGTGCCAGGCCCGAGCGAGTGCCCTTGGGCAGGTCGACCTGGGTGATGTCCCCCGTGATGACCGCAGTGGAGCCGAAGCCGATCCGGGTCAGGAACATCTTCATCTGTTCGGTGGTGGTGTTCTGGCTTTCATCGAGGATGATGAAACTGTTGTTCAGCGTTCGGCCACGCATGTAGGCCAGCGGAGCGATTTCGATCACCTGGCGCTCGATGAGCTTGGCCACGTGTTCGAAGCCCAGCATTTCATACAAGGCATCGTAGAGGGGCCGAAGGTAGGGGTCGATCTTTTGTGCGAGATCCCCTGGCAGGAAGCCGAGCTTTTCGCCGGCTTCAACCGCAGGCCTTACCAGCAGAATGCGGCGCACCTGTTCGCGCTCAAGCGCATCCACCGCGCACGCCACCGCCAGATACGTCTTGCCGGTGCCCGCCGGGCCGATACCGAAGTTGATATCGTTGGCCAGCACGGCCTTCACATAGCGCTGCTGATTCAGCCCGCGGGGGCGGATCATGCCCTTGCGGGTACGCAGGGTGACCGCGACCTCGTTGTTGGCCGGGTCGTCCAGCTGCTCAACGGCCGATTCCTGCAGGAACAGGTGAACCAGGTCCGGCGAAAGCTCGGTGGCCTTGGTTTCCCGATACAAGCGGCGCAGAAGAAGCTCGGCGGAGTGGGTATGCCCGGGGTCGCCGATCAGCTCGAACTGGTTGCCCCGGTTGCGGATTTCCACATCCAGGCGTTGCTCAAGCAGGCGCAAATGCTCGTCGAATTGGCCACACAGGTTGGCGAAACGGCGAGCTTCGAAGGGCTCCAGGGTGAAGCGATGGGGTTCTATGGGTGCGTTCAAGGTCGTTTTATGGCCGCTCTACGGCTGAGAAGTTGGGCTCAAGGATAACCCCAGAGCCGGGAAGGGGAAAGCGCAACGCGTGGCGCGCTCGACCGGGGGTGCAATGGGTCACGGTAGTTGCGTGAGCGCTTCGCGGCAAGCACCCAGCGGTGGAATCGGGCAGAGGGCAGCGTGGTATGATCGGCGCCCTTTTTCTTTCCAGCTGTTACTCCTGCCTACGATGACCAAGCGCGAAGAACCTATTTACAAAGTGATCTTCCTTAACCAGGGCCAAGTGTTCGAAATGTATGCCCGGCATATTTACCAGAGCGACCTGTGGGGCTTTCTCGAGGTAGAAGAGTTCGTGTTCGGCGAACGTACCCAGATGATCGTTGATCCGGGCGAAGAAAAGCTTAAAGCTCAGTTCGAAGGCGTTACCCGCAGCTTTGTGCCGGTGCATTCGATCGTGCGGATCGATGAAGTGGAGCGGCTGGGCACCGCAAAGATTTCCGACGCAAAAATGACCGGCAACGTGATGCCGTTCCCAGTGCCCCTGCCCGAAAAATAGCCTACGGAAGCGGAGCGAAGGGGGTGCGCCCGTCCGCGGTCTGCAGCTCAAGCAGGTATTTGCGGAAAATCTGCCCCAGCACCTCGGTAGCGCGTTCGAGGTCTTCGTGGCTCATGCTAGCCGACACCTCGTCGGCGGAGTCCAGTGCATCTTCGGCTCCGTTCACGGCCGCCATTTTCAGCACGATATAGGCCTGGATATTGTTGGCCGGCACCCCTTCGCCCCGGAAAAACATCAACCCCAGGTGATACTGAGCGTCGGCATTGCCCTGCAACGAAGCCTGCTCGAAATAATTCAAGGCCTGATTGAGGTCGCGCTCGGTCTGCTTGCCGTCGTAATAGAACCGGCCGAGTTCGTACTGCGCCTGGGCGTCCCCACCTGCCGCCGCCTGCTGGCATGCCGTAACGGCTTGGGCGAGCGAAGCAGGAGCGGTATCAAGGGTACAGCGGCTGGGGGCAGGCACCAGCAACGAATTGCCGTCAGCTTGAGCCAGCAGCGGACCGAGAAGCAACAGGCAGCCCATGGCGAGGGCGCGGCCGGTGCGGTTCATGGGGATCGATTTACCTCTGAGCGGGCGGGCGGTGCCACCCTCGGGATAACAATGTGCGCATTATGAAATAAGCCGGTCACACCTTACAAAGTCTTTACTCGGATTTTTCCGTGATAGCCACACGCCATAGGGGCGCGTGGCTCGGCGTTGCCCCTTACAGCTGGGCAAAGGCCCGCTCCGCAGCCTCCAAAGTGATCTTCATTTCCGCTTCGCCATGAGCAATGGAGGTGAAGCCCGCTTCGAACGCGCTAGGCGCGAGATAGACGCCACCGTCAAGCATGAGATGGAAGAACCGCTTGAATCGTTCCGCGTCGCTGGCCATCACATCCTGGAACGTGACGATATCGTCGGCACCGCTGAAATAGAGCCCGAACATGCCGCCCGCCTGGGTGGTTACGAAGGGGATCTGTGCCGCGTCGGCGCGCTGCTGCAGGCCGTCCAGCATCGCACTGGTGTAGGCCGTCAATTCGTCATGGAACCCCGGGCGGCTGATCAGCTTGAGGGTAGTCAGCCCCGCAGCCATGGCCAGAGGATTACCTGAAAGCGTACCGGCCTGGTACACCGGGCCCAGCGGTGCGATGTGGGACATGATCTCGCGCTTGCCGCCGAAACAGCCCACCGGCATCCCGCCGCCGATGATCTTGCCGAAGGTGGACAGGTCTGGCGTGACGCCGTAATACGCTTGGGCACCGCCGAGCGCCACGCGGAAGCCGGTCATCACTTCGTCGAAGATCAGTACCACGCCGTGGCGGTCACACAGCGTGCGCAAGCCTTCCAGGAAGCCCGGCGCTGGCGGCACGCAGTTCATGTTCCCGGCCACCGGCTCAACGATGATGCAGGCGACTTCCGAGCCCGACTCGGCGAGGGTTTTTTCAACTTCGTCCAGGTCGTTGAAGGGCAGAGTGAGCGTGTGGCGTGCGAAGGCGGCCGGCACCCCCGGTGAACTTGGCACGCCCAGGGTGAGCGCCCCGCTACCGGCCTTTACCAGCAGGCTATCGGAGTGGCCGTGGTAGCAGCCTTCGAACTTGATGATGCTGTCGCGCCCGGTGAAGCCTCGGGCAAGCCGAATGGCGCTCATGGTGGCTTCGGTGCCGGAGCTGACCATCCGCACCATTTCCATGGAGGGCACCAGCGAGCACACCAGCTCGGCCATGTGGGTTTCCATCTCGGTGGGCGCGCCGTAGGAAAGGCCATGCTCGAGCTGATCCCGTACGGCTTGAAGCACGTCTGGGTGGCTGTGCCCCAGGATCATCGGGCCCCACGAGCCTACGTAGTCCACATAGCGTTTGTCGTCTTCGTCGGTCACGTACGCGCCGGCCGCATGCTTGAAGAACAGGGGCGTACCGCCAACGCTCTTGAACGCGCGGACAGGTGAATTCACGCCGCCGGGGATGTGTTTCTGGGCGGCGGCGAACAGGTTTTCAGAGCGGGACATGGGACAATTCTCTCGATCGGTTCAGGCGCCGAACAGCGCATTGAAAGCGCGGGCGCGGCGGGTGACTTCATTTGCGGTATCGGCGGCGAACAGCGAATGCACGACCGCCAGCAGGTCGGCGCCGCGTTCAAGCAGCAGGGGCGCGTTGTCCAGCGTAATGCCGCCGATGACGCAGATCGGCAGCTTGAGCTGGCGCCGGGCATCGGCCAGCAGGTCGAGGCTGGCCGGCGGCGCTTCCGGTTTGGTGGTGGAGTTGAAAAAGCGGCCGAAGGCAACATAGCTCGCGCCATTGGCGGCGGCTTCACGCGCCAGCTCGAGGTTGGCGTGGCAGGTGGCGCCGATGATCGCGTTGCGGCCAAGCAGGCTGCGCGCCGGAGGCAACGGGCCGTCGGTCTGCCCCAGATGAACGCCAACACCAAGGCGGGCGGCCAGCTCGGCGTCGTCGTTGATGATGAGTTGGGTCTTGTAGCCTTCGCAAAGGCGCTTAAGTGTTTCGGCTTCGCGCAGGCGGCGGGCATCCTCCTGACGTTTGTCTCGATACTGCAGCAGTGTTACGCCGCCATCCAGGGCCGCTTTCACGTAATCGAGAAAATGGCCACTGAGCAACTTGTGGTCGGTGATGGCGTAAAGGCCGCGTAGTTTCATGTCAAACCTCTTGGGGCGTCGAGGAGCGTCCTGCGCCTGGCGTCGCGGATCATCAGGAGCAGAAGTCGAGCGGCAGCCGCCGTGGGACGTACTGCCCCTGGCCCAGGCGTTCTGCGTCACGCAGTGTGCGCCAGGTGTAGTCAAGCGCCGAACGCGCCGCGCTGGGCAGGGTTTCGCCCAGCGCCAGACGGCCGGCCAAGGCGCTGGCCAGGGTGCACCCAGACCCATGGTAGCTGCCAGGCAGTCGCTGGCAAGTGCGTGTTTCTCGCAGGCCGTTACGGCCGTACAGCCGGTTATGGATTTCCTGTTCGTCGCCATGGCCGCCCGTGATCAACACATGGGCGCAGTGCTGGAGCAGCCGTTCGGCACAGGCCTCGGCGCTGCCGTCCGGCAGCTCGGCCAGGATGCGTGCCTCGGGAAGGTTAGGCGTGGTGATGGTGGCCAGCGGCAAGATCCGCTCGCGGATGGCATAGCCCACTTCATCCTTGCCCAGCCGCCCACCCCCGCCCGCGCGCAGCACCGGATCGCAGACCACCGCAACGCCTGGGTTGGCGAGGATCAGCTCGGCGACGGTATCGACCATTTCCAGCGAGCCGAGCATGCCCAGCTTGATTGCGGCGATAGGCGAATCGGCCATGACCGCCTGCGCCTGGGCCAGCACCCAGGCGCGGTCCAGCACGCGGAAGTCGATGACGTCCACGGTGTTCTGCACCGTAAGGGCCGTCACCGCGGGCGCGGCGTGACAACCTTGCGCAAGCAGGGCTTCGATATCGGCCTGCAGGCCGGCACCACCACTCGGGTCATGGCCCGAGAGGCATAGAACAACAGGGCGAGAGGTATAGGTATTCATGGTGCGCGAGCTTACCACCAAACCCGCCGTGCGGCTCGCGAGGGGGCGTACCTGATTTGAAGCCTCTGAGCCCCTGTTCCCGGGCAGCGGCGGTGCATCACAGAGCGGCTGTCGGCAATTGTTGCAAGCAGGATGCAGACGCCGAAGGCTATGGTAGGATGCGGCAAAATTGATAACAGGTTGCCAGCACGTCGACTCAAAGGGAACTGGGGAGGCTTCCCGATGCTGCAGGCGCCTGAACTGGGGCTGTATGCGCTACATTCTCTTTCTGATGCTGTGTTGGTTGCCATCGCTTGCGACCGCCGTCGACTTTGACGACAGTACCCGCAACCTGCCGCTGGGCCGGGAGCTGTCGTACTTCGAAGATAAAACCGGCACCGCGACCCTTGAACAGGTGTTGTCCCAGCCCTTCACGCCCAACACCACCCAGGTGTTGAATGCCGGTTATTCCAGCTCTGCCTTCTGGCTGAAGATCCCGCTGCGCTACCTGCCACGCCAGGATGACAGCGGCGCGCGTACGTGGCTGCTGGAGCTTGCGTACCCGCCGATGGACCACGTCGATCTTTACCTCCAGGATGGCCGCGGCAGCTGGCACCTGGAGGCGAAAACCGGCGATGAACTACCGTGGGACAGCCGCCCCATTCGCCAGAACAACTATGTGTTCAATGTGCCGCTCAAACCCGGCGAAGCACGCACGGCCTTGGTTCGGGTGCAGAGCGAGGGATCGGTGCAGGTGCCGTTGTCGCTGTGGTCCGCCGAAGCCTTTCTGGAGGCCCAGCCCGAACGGCTCTACGTATTCGGTCTGATCTACGGCGTGCTGCTGGTGATGCTGGTCTACAACCTGTTCATTTATTTGAGCGTGCGCGATACCAGCTACCTGTACTACATCCTTTATATAGGCTCGTTCGGCCTGTACCAGGTATCGGTGAACGGGGCGGGTATTCAGTTCTTCTGGCCGAACAACCCATGGTGGGCCAACGCGGCCACCCCTTTCCTGATCGGTGCCGCCGCCTTCTTTGGCTGCCAGTTTTCCCGGCACTTCCTCCGCACGGCGGGCCACGCACGCTGGCTGGATTGGCTGCTCAAGCTGTTGATGGGCGCGGGGGTCGGGGTGATGGCAATCTCCCTGATGGCGAGCTATGGGCTGGCTTTGCGCCTGGCTACCGGGCTGGCGCTGGTGTTCACCGTGGTGATCTTCAGCGCGGGGATCATCGCCTGGTTCAAGGGGCAGCGGCAGGCGCGTTATTTCATGATCGCCTGGTCGGCGTTTCTAGTGGGCGGCATCGTCAACACTTTGATGGTGCTCGGGCTGCTGCCTAACGTGTTTCTCACCATGTACGCCAGCCAGTTGGGCTCGGCGCTGGAAGTGGCGCTGCTGTCGCTGGCCTTGGCGGATCGCATCAACGTGATGCGTGAGCAACAGGCGCAGGTGCTGCTGGATGCCGGCCATAAGCTTGAAGCCCTCAACCAGCGGCTGTCTCAGAGTAATCGCCTGAAGGACGAGTTCCTGGCTACGGTTACCCATGAACTGCGCACGCCAATGAACGGTGTGATCGGGTCCCTTGAGCTGATGCAGACCGTGCCGATGAACGGCGAGCTCAGTTCATATCAGCAAACCGCCACCCGCTCGGCCCGCGACATGATGCGCATGGTCGACGACATTCTGATACTTACCGAGCTGCAAGCTGGCCGGCTGGCGCCGCGGGTGGAACCCTTCCGCCTGCAGGTGTTGCTCGACAGCCTGCACATGCAGTTTGTGGCGCAAGCGAACGAAAAAGGCCTGGCGCTGCGTACCGAAGTGGTCCCAGGCGTGCCTGGGGTTCTGCAGGGCGATTTGAAGAAAATGGCACTGTGCCTGGCCCGTCTGCTGGATAACGCCATCAAATTCACCCGCGAAGGCGGCGTTACCTTGATGGTAGAGGCCGTGGAACAGCATTACAGCGAAGTGCGCGTGGTGTTTCGGGTGATCGACACCGGCATCGGCTTCAGCCTGGACAGCGATGCGTTGTATCAGCAGTTCTACCAGGTGGATGGTTCGATGACTCGCGAGCACGGCGGCCTTGGAATTGGCCTGGCGATCTGTCGACAGCTGGCGACGCTGGTGGGCGGAACCCTGAGCCACCAGTCCACGCCGGGTGAAGGCAGCTGCTTTGAATTGACCCTGAGCCTGGGCGTGGACGCACCGCCCGCCGCCCAACCCGTACGCCCCCGTACTGTTGATAGCGAAGGCGCGATGCGGCGGCCGGGCGATTGCCTGGTGGTAATGATCGAAAGTGAGCGGGTGGATCAACTGTTCACGCGTGGCATGCTGCTGCGGCTTGGTTATGAGGTGCGCACGGTAGAAGGCGAAGCTGCGGCGCTCGAAGCCTTGGCTGCTCACCCTTCAGCCGCATTGTTGCTGGACGGCAACGGCCCGTTGGAACCTCTGGTGGAACAGGCGCGGCGGTTACAGCAAATGGCGAGCAATGCCCAATGGAAACTGTTGGCGGTGATCGATAGCGCCGTGGGCACTGATCGCCAACGCTGCCGCGACGCCGGCATCAGCGGCGTCATCGCCCGGCCGGTACGCTTCGAGGCACTGCAGGCCCTGTTCAGCGAGGTATTGCTGGAAGATGGACGTGCCGCAGAAAGCGGCCAGCAGTATGGCGGGGCGGCGGGGGGGATGGCTTGACTGCGGGTCTGAGTGAGGATCTACGCAGCAGGCCTTCTGCACTTAAAAAGAAGTGAAAAGACCTTCCTCGTCACACGCTCTCATTCCTCGGCTTCACCTTGGCGCCGAGGAACGTCATTGATCCAGGCATAACTTGAACCCTGGTGCCCAAGACGTTTTGCGGCTTGAACCCGCACGAACGTTTCGAGTGCCTTCTGAAACAGCTCGGTTGGCTCCATATCGGGCTCGGCAGCTTCGAGGGCGCTTTTATAAAGAGCGTCATCAATAAATACGCTGATTTTCATTCATTCCTCTACTGCTGGCTCACCCGTAGCTGGCGTTTCACGCACTTTATCGCTCATGGCAGGTCGAGGAAACCATCGAGCAGCGGCGACAACTCGTGCTTCACTGAACAAGCACAGCCAATGCCGCGGAGCCTTCCATGAGCCTGCAACGATTCGCCGAAACCCACGAGGTGACCAATCAGCCGCCGGGCCTGGAGGGCGCCAACCTTTATCGCCTGGACATGCCATTGCAGGAGTGGTCGCGCCGCTTCGGTGCGGGTTGGGCGCAGCCGCGGATCGATGCCTATGGGGCCTTGGCGGGCGGGCCGCTGATGGCGGCTGGGTTTCTCGCCAATGAGCACCCGCCGGGCTTTCATAGCCATGATCGCTACGGCAACCGGATCGACCTTATAGAATTCCACCCGGCCTACCATCAACTCATGGCCGCTGCCATCGAGCATGGCCTGCCGTCGTTGCCCTGGCGGGAGCCACAGCCGGGCGCTCATGTGGCGCGGGCGTCGATGACGTATCTGCATACCCAGGCCGAAGCCGGCAGTGGCTGCCCCCTTACCATGACCTTCGCCAGCGTGCCTGCGTTGCGCTTGCAGCCAGACCTAGCCGAGCGCTGGCTGCCCAAGGTGCTTTCCACCGAATACGACCCGCGCAATATCGAGATCAGCCAGAAGGCCGGTGCGACCATCGGCATGGCCATGACCGAGAAGCAGGGCGGCACGGATGTGCGCGCCAACACCACCCGGGCGTTCGCCGTAGGCCAGCCAGGGCCAGGGCAGCCGTATGAACTGCTGGGCCACAAGTGGTTCTGCTCGGCGCCCATGTGCGACGCCTTCCTTACCCTGGCGTATACCGACGAAGGCTTGAGCTGCTTTTTACTGCCGCGCCATCGGCCGGATGGTAGTCGGAACGCGTTTTATATTCAGCGGCTGAAACACAAGTTGGGCAACCAGTCCAACGCCTCCAGTGAGGTGGAATACCGTGGCGCGCTGGCCTGGATGGTGGGCGAGCCCGGTCGGGGAGTGCCGACGATCATCGAAATGGTCGCCATGACCCGTTTTGATTGCATGGTGGGCTCCAGCGCGCTGATGCGTCAGGCCCTCACCCAGGCGATTCACCATTGCGCGCACCGCAGCGTGGGCGGCCGGCCGCTGGTGCAGCAGCCCTTGATGCAGAACGTACTGGCAGACCTGGCGCTGGAGAGCGAAGCCGCCCTGGCCTTGAGCCTGCGCATGGGCCAGGCACTGGACCGGCTGGATAACCCCGGCGAAGCCTTGTTCGCCCGCTTGGTTACAGCGGTGGGTAAATACTGGATCTGCAAGCGAGCGCCGGGAATGATCAACGAAGCGGCTGAATGCCTGGGCGGCGCAGGGTATGTTGAAGACAGCATCCTTCCCCGTCTGTACCGCGAGGCTCCGGTGAATTCAACCTGGGAAGGCTCGGGCAATGTGCAATGCCTGGACGTGCTGCGGGCGCTATCGAAAGAGGCCGGCGTGCTGGATGCCCTGTTCGCCGAATTGGGAGACGGCCACGGCGACCGTCGGCTTGCTACGGCCATTGAACAATTGAAGGGCGATTTGCGCGATACCGCCGAGCTGCCTTATCGAGCCAGGCAACTCACCGAAAACATCGCCCTCACGCTTCAAGCCAGGCTGTTGCTGGAAGCAGGCAACAGCGTTGTCAGCGATGCTTTTATTGCCAGCCGGCTGGAGCAAAAGGCCGGCGCTTATGGCGCCTTGCCCCGGGGTATCGCCGTCGAGCAACTGATCCAGCGATCCCTCCCTGGCCTGTAGGAGGGGGCAAAGCCCCCGAATGGACTGCGCTGCGGTCCCACAGGCTATCCGAGAACCCGCGGATCAACCTCCCGCCACGCCCCGGGAGGGAGGCCTTCCAGATCGAACGGCCCGATCCGCACCCGCACCAGGCGCAACGTCGGCAGGCCTACCGCGGCGGTCATGCGCCTCACCTGGCGGTTGCGGCCTTCGCGGATGGTAAGTTCCAGCCAGGCCGTGGGCACGCTCTTGCGAAAACGCACCGGCGGGTTTCGTGGCCACAGGTCGGGCTCGGCGAGCAGCCGCGCCTCGGCGGGGAGTGTGGGGCCGTCGTTCAACACCACGCCTGCCCGTAGCTGGGCCAGTTGGGCCTCCTCGGGCTCGCCTTCTACCTGCACCCAGTAGGTTTTCGCCAGCTTGTGCTTAGGGTCGGCAATACGCGCCTGAAGGCGACCGTCGTTGGTCAGCAGCAGCAAGCCTTCGCTGTCCCGGTCCAGGCGGCCGGCGGGGTATACACCCGGCATGTCGAGGTAGTTCTTGAGCGTGTCCCGGCCCTGATCGTCATTGAACTGGGTGAGCACATCGTAGGGTTTGTTGAGCACCACGAGGCGAGGCGCAACAGGCGGGGCCTTGGCAACGCGGCGTGGCGGGGGGCGGCGAGGGGGGGCAGGCATGAAGGTCAACCAATTGCAGCGGGGCCGATAGCATACCAGCCCCGCCGCGGTCGATCAGCGGAAGGGCGGCTCGTCGAAGCTGCGCAGTTTGCGCGAGTGAAGGGCATTCAGCTGCGTGCGCAACAGGTCAAGCGCGGCAATCCCGATGGTAAGGTGCTGGCTCACGGCGCGGTTATAGAACGCATTCGCCGAGCCGGGCAGCTTGATCTCGCTGTGCAGGGGCTTGTCCGATACACACAGTAGCGTCCCGTAAGGCACGCGCAGCCGGTAGCCCTGGGCGGCGATGGTGCCGCTTTCCATGTCCACGGCCACCGCCCGGGACAGGTTGATCAACGGCCGCTCCTGCGCCCAGCGCAGCTCCCAGTTCCGATCGTCGTAGGTCAATACAGTGCCGGTGCGCAGCCGCTTCTTCAGCTCGTCGCCCCGCTCGCCGGTCACCTGGGCGGCGGCTTCCTGAAGGGCCAGTTGCACCTCCGCCAGGGCGGGGATCGGAATATGTGGTGGTACCAGACGGTCCAGAATGCCGTCCCGGCGCATGTAAGCATGGGCCAGCACATAGTCGCCGATCGTCTGCGAGGCACGCAGGCCGCCGCAATGGCCGATCATCAGCCAGCAGTGGGGGCGCAGTACGGCCAAGTGGTCAGTGATGTTCTTGGCATTGGACGGCCCCACCCCGATGTTCACCAGCGTGATGCCGTCGCCATCGGCGGCAATCAGGTGGTACGCCGGCATCTGATAGCGATGCCACACCACGCTGGCCACCAGCGCCTGAGCTTCGCCATGGTCCATGCCTTTTTCGATCACTACGTTGCCCGGCATGACCATGCGCACGAAGCGGGGGTCGCTTTGCAGTTGCTCCAGGCCGTGTGCCACGAACTGGTCCACATAACGGTGGTAGTTGGTGAGCAGAATCCAGGGTTGCACGTGGCGCCAGTCGCTGCCGGTGTAGTGCACCAGCCGGCGAAGGCTGAAGTCCACGCGCGCGGCGTCGAACAGTGCCAGCGGCAGGGGATCGGCGTTGGCCCAGTCGTACAGCCCATCAGCGATGCCATCGGTGGCGGCGGACAGGTCGGTGCTGGGGAATACCCGCGCCAGGGCAGCGGCGGTTACGCCCGTGCCGGCCAGCTCATCGCCCTGTTCAACTACGTAGGGGTAGGGGATGTTCTGTTGGCTGGCGCCTACTTCCAGCACCACGTCGAAGTCCCGCATCAGCGGCACCAGCTGTTCCAACAGGTATTTGCGGAAGGCTTCTGGCTGGGTCACGGTGACCGAGTAGGTGCCTGGCAGCTGCAATTTGGCATAAGCACGCGTGGTGCTGGGCACTTCGCCGTGGGACTGATAGGTGAGCCGCAGTTCGGGGTAACGAAACTGGGCGCGCTCTTCGGCGGTAGGCTCGGTGCGGTCTTTGAGGTAGCGCTTGAGGGCCTGGCTGAGCGCGCCAGTCGCACGGTCATGTAGCCAGGCCAGGCGATCCACAACCTGTTCGGGTGTGTTCAAGGTTACGAATGCATCGGCATCGGTGCTCACAGGCGGATCCTTCTCTTCTGGCAAGTCACTATCTTGCCTGTTCCAAAACGTTTTAACAGTACCGCGCGACACAGGCATGACGGTGCTCAGGGGCGAAGGTGCGCCAACGGCAGCTCGGAGCTCGCCAATACCTGGTTGAGCACAAAGCTGGACCGCACGCTGGTGACGCCTTCAATGCGGGTGAGGTGCCCCAGCAGCAATTGCTGGTAATGGTCCATGTCTTGCACCACCACCTTGAGCTGGTAGTCCGCTTCCATTCCGGTGACCAGGCTGCACTCGAGCACCTGCGGAAGGTTGCGCACGGCGGCCTCGAAATTCTCGAAACGCTCCGGCGTATGCCGGTCCATCCCGATCAGCACGTAGGCAGTAAGGTTCAAGCCCAGCTTTTTTCGGTCCAGCAGTGCCACCTGGCGGGTGATATAGCCGTCGTCTTCCAGCTGCTTCACCCGGCGGGAGCAGGGCGAAGGGGACAAGCCGATCCGCTCGGCCAGCTCCTGATTGGAGATGCGGGCATCGCGCTGTAGCTCGGCGAGGATACTCAGATCGTAACGGTCCAACTTGCCCATGGCACCCACCTGCATTAGTAGAATTGCGGAAGATTATCTGCGCAGGATTTTAAATTGCGCAATAGTCATATTGAAGGGCAATCTTCGCAATCTTCTGCCGCCGGTGGCGCGATAAGCTTTACCCCATGATCACCGCCCGGACATGAGTCCACTGCGAGCCGCCCAATCAGGCCGCTTGCGGCCACCGCCCCCACAGGGTCGAGCTGGCCACCGGGTTGACGCTGGCTCAATCAGGCCGGCCGTAGTGAGCCGCCGCCACAAGCGACGCGCCTGGACGCAGTTCATCAAGGGAGGCCTCGGGGCCTCCTTTTTTTATGGGTGCGATACAGGCGGGCGAGCAGCGGGCGCCATTCATGAAATAAGCGTCACGGCCGATAGCACAACCGAAGCGGCTGTTAGCATGGCCACGAACCGCCCTCGGTTTTCTCAGTCAAACGCTGGTGCACCGCACATAATGAGGATACCCATGAACACCCGCCCGTGGTGCCTTGCCAGTGCTTGCGCACTGAGCCTGTGCCTGGCTTCGCCGACTTTCGCGGACAACAGTTCCAGCGCCCAGGACCAATTGCGCGGCTCGGCGCCCAGTCGTCAGGACCATGGCGGTTATCAGGGCCAGGGCCCTTCGCGAAATCAGGAGCGCCCGTCCGGCTCCAATCCGGGGCAAGGCCCTCAGCGCCCACCGCAGCAGGGCTACACGCGGCCAGATAATGATCGGCCAATGAACACTCGGCCAGACGCTCGACCAGACCCACGGCCAACCAATCGCCCGGATCCTCGCCCCGATAGTGGTCGGCCAGGCCAGAGTTGGCAGAGCAACCCCAATGGGAACGACCGGCCGCAACCTCAGCGCCCGGACAACACGCCCCCTATCCACGGCAAGCCTGGTGAAGTGTGGCAAACCCAGTCGCCCCTGCGCGGCAGCTATCCCGACCTGCCCCGGCAGAACGGCAATCGCCAATGGCAAGCCGGGGGTGACCGCGACCGTGATCCGCGCTGGCACAACGACGGCTGGGGGCCCGGCCCTCAGTATCGCCCTGGGCAGCGCATAGACCGCTTCCCCGGTGACCACTACCGAGTTCCATACCGTGGGGGCGACTACTTCTATTCCAGCGGATACTGGTACCGGCCCAATGGTCCGGGTTACGTGGTGGTAGCACCACCGCGTGGGATTCGGGTGCGCTACCTGCCAGACTACGCCACCCGCCTGTGGATCGGCGGTGGCATGTTCTTCCTGGCGGCGGGCACCTACTACCAGTGGGTCAATGAAACCCAGGAGTACGTGGTGGTCGACGCGCCTGCCGCGCCCATCCAGTCGCAGCCGCAACCCGTACCACAGCCTGCGGCGGCACCGAGCGGGTATGACGTTGCGTTCTACCCCGCCAACGGCCAGACGCCTTCGCAAATGGAGCGGGATCGGTACGACTGCCAGCGTTGGGCCGCACAGCAGACCGGCTTCGACCCCGCCACTGCCACCTACGCGCCTTCCGATCAGGTGGTGTATCTGTTCCGGCAGAACATGGCCAATTGTTTGAGCAGCCGCGGTTACGGCCTCAACTGAGCGGGGTGAACGGCTTCTTCAGGGTCGGCGTGAACCAGCACTTCGGCCTTGGGGAATTTTGCGATGATCGCGGCTTCGGCCTGTTCGCACAGCGCATGGGCTGCAGACAGTGACAGCTGCCCGGGAAGCTCCAGGTGCAGCTGAACGAACCAGTGCTGGCCTGACATCCGCGTGCGCAGGTCATGGGCGCCCAGCACGCCCGGGACTGCACACGCGAGCACAAGCATCTGTTCGCCAACGTCGGGATCAAGCTCCTGATCCATCAGGATGGCCGAGCTCTCCTTGGCGATCTGATAGGCGCTCCACAGGATATAAATCGAGATAGCCAGGCCGAACAGCGCATCCACCTGCGGATACCCCCAGCCGGCAAGCACCAGTGCCAGCAGGATGCTGCCGTTGAGCATCAGGTCGGACCGGTAATGCAGGGAATCGGCGCGCACAGCGGTAGAGCCGGTTTCCTTTACCACTTTGTGCTGGAGAATCAGCAGCCCCACCGTGAGCACCAGTGACAGCACCATCACGGCAATGCCTATTCCGGCCTCGCCGATGGGCTCTGGCGTGCGCAAACGTTCAGCTGCCTGGATAGCGATGAATACCGCGCTCACGCCAATGAACAGTGCCTGGCCCATGCCGGCGAGGGCCTCGGCCTTGCCATGCCCGTAGCGGTGGTCGTCGTCTGCGGGGCGCAGCGAATAGTGAACCGCCAGCAAGTTAAGGAAGGACGCCGCCCCATCCAGCACCGAGTCGGTCAGCCCGGCCAGCAGGCTGACCGAGCCGCTCAAGTACCAGGCAATGGCTTTGCACAGGATAAGCACCGTTGCCACCCCCAGCGACGCGCGGGTTGCCAGGCGTAGCAGGCGGCGATGGCGGGGGGCGACGACCATGCGATCAGGCTGCCGGGCGCAGGCCGTACGCCGCCAGTTGCTCGACGCTGCCGTGGTGTTGGATCAGGCGCGGGTCGTCCAGCGGCAAGTGCTTGCCCAGCTGGCTTTCCAGAATGGCTTGCAAGCGCTTGTTGTCCACGCTGCCATCGGGCTTGACCGCGCCTTTGAGCAGATCAGGGTCGACCTGCGCGTGGGTGCCGCCCGGAAGGTAGATCGCGCCGGTGGCGAAGTCCACGCCAAAGGCGATCAGGCCTGGAATCACATAGAACAGAATGCCGATGGCATCGAGGGCGGCGACTACCGGGTCGATCTTGCCTTCGATCTGCCCACGGCGGTCAGGCCAGAACAAAGTGCCGCACGCGGTGAGCTGAGTGAACACCGAAATAACCAGAACACTGCCGATCATACGAGTAGGGAAACGCATGAATTTCTCCTGGGGTTAAAAGGCTCGGCCATTCGCATAAATGGCCGCTACCGACAACTACGACCGTGGTCGGGCCGTTGCGGTTCGCCGTTATACCTTGCGGCTTGGTGGGGGGCCAGTGACGTGTGCTTGCCGATGGGAGCGGGAGGGTTGGAGGCAAGTCTCCCTGCTGGTGTGGGGTACAGGAAGATTGTAGGGCGCAGAGCGGGGCGACAAAGCGTATCGCCAGAAAAGAGGAGGCCCCGCAGAGCGGGGCCGTCACATAACCTAGTCTCTTCACCGTTTCGTGTAGCACGGGAGTGGAGGTTCCTAGGGCTGCATGCGTAGGTTACCAGCGTCAACCTGCACGTCAATCCCCTTGCAGCATAGAGCCCTGCCTGTACTATCGCGGGCTTGTTTCGTGACGCTAAAGGGAGGTTGCGAGTAGATGGTCTGGCACACATTGGAGGCTAAGCTCTCTGTTCAATCGCCGCGCCTTTCCCGAGATATCCAAACCTCTGATGAAGGTTTTCCACCATTGTCCTAAGCATTTTAAAAACGCGAGTAATATTCGCAGCCGCCTTAACAAGGCCCGAGATCTGCGGAACCGCTGCTTTCATCACGAGCCGCTTTTATGGCAACCGCTTTTTGATCTGCATCAAGACATCAAGGAGGTCATCCAGTGGATTGATCCGGATTTATGCACTTGGATCAAAAGCCATGACCGGGTTCCGACCGCCTTGCTCGATTGGAATACCTGGAGAGAGGCTGCAAAACGGCAACCCCTTGAGTCCGCATCAAGTACCAAGGAAAACGAAGCTTCATAGCCTTCGCCTGATACCGGAAACACCATGACCCCGCTGCCCATCGACACCGTATTACCCGATCTACGCAGCGCCCTGCGTACCCGCCACGAAGCCGTGCTCGAAGCCCCGCCCGGCGCGGGTAAAACCACCCGGGTACCCTTGGCGTTGCTGGAGGAAACGTGGCTGAGCGGCCAGACCATCCTCATGCTCGAGCCTCGCCGCCTGGCCGCGCGCGCCGCAGCGGAGAGGTTGGCCAGTGAGTTGGGTGAGAAGGTGGGCGAGACGGTGGGCTACCGCATCCGCCTCGAAAGCCGGGTTGGCCCGCGCACCCGCATCGAGGTGGTGACTGAGGGCATCCTGGCGCGGCGGCTGCAGGATGACCCGGCGCTCGAGGGGGTTGGGCTGGTTATCTTCGATGAATTTCACGAACGCAGCCTCGATGCGGACCTGGCCCTGGCGTTGGTGCTTAACGGGCGTGATCTGTTGCGCGATGAGCCGCCACTGAAGGTGCTGCTGATGTCTGCCACCCTGGAAGGAGAACGGCTTTCAGCGCTCCTGGAAGACGCCCCGGTGATCAGCAGCCAGGGCCGTGCATATCCGGTGGAGGTGCGATGGGGCCGCGCGCCGCAGCAAGGGGAATACCTGGATGCCAGGGTAGAAAGCGTGGTGCTCCAGGCACTGGACGAGCAGGCGGGCAGCGTGCTGGTGTTCCTGCCGGGGCAGGCCGAGATCCGTCGGGTGGAGCAGCGCCTGGAAAGCGCCTTGGACAGCTACCCCGGCGTTCGGCTGTGCCCTTTGCATGGTGAACTCGATCTGGCTGCCCAGCGCGCCGCCATCGAGCCTGCGCTTGCCGGGGAGCGCAAGGTGGTGCTCGCCACTAATATCGCTGAAACCAGCCTCACTATCGAAGGCGTTCGTGTGGTGGTAGACAGCGGGCTGGCTCGCGTGCCGCGCTTCGACCCCGGCACGGGCATGACCCGCCTCGATACCCAGCGTGTTTCCCGTGCCAGCGCTACCCAGCGCGCCGGCCGGGCAGGGCGGCTGGAGCCAGGGGTGTGTTACCGGCTGTGGTCCGAAACCCAGCATGAGCAACTGGCGGCTTATGACAGCGCCGAGATACTCCAGGCCGACCTGGCGCCGCTGGCGCTGCAGCTACACCGCTGGGGCGCAACGCCGGATCAGCTGCGTTGGCTCGATATGCCGCCGCCCGCTGCGATGTCCCAGGCCGATGATCTGCTTGCCCGCCTCGGCGCCCTTGCTGCGGACGGTCGGCTGACGGCGCACGGCCAAGCGATGGCTGGCCTGCCGGCGCATCCGCGAATCACCCACCTGCTGCTGCGAGCCAAAGCCCTTGGGCTGGAGACCATGGGATGCGACCTCGCCGCCTTGCTGGGTGAGCGCGACATCGTGCGTGACCGTGGCGCCGACTTGCACAGCCGTTTGGCCATGCTCCACAGCGGGGCCCGTGCCTCCCAGCGCATCAAGCAACTGGCCAGGCAGTACCAGGGCCTGCTGCGCGGTCAACCCAATGCAGCACGCCCTGTCGAAGACCCCCAGGCCGACCGCTGGCTTGGCATGTTGCTCGCCCTGGCGTACCCCGACCGGGTTGCCCAGCAACGCCGTGCCGGCGGGGCTGAGTACCGCCTGGCCAACGGCCGCGCGGCCCAGTTCGGTGAGCCAGACGCGCTGATGAAACATGAATGGCTGGTGGTGGCGGACTTGGGCAGCCGCCAAGGCCAGCGCGAGGAGCGGATATACCTTGCCGCAGACCTGGACCCTCTGTTGTTCGATACCGTATTGGCCGAGCAGGTACAGCGCCGGGACGTGCTGGAATGGGATGACAAGGAAGGCACGCTGCGCGCTGAAGCTCAGTGGCGGGTCGGTGACCTGGTGCTGCGTCGCGAGCCGCTTTCAGGCTTGGACGAGGCCGCGCGCGGGCAGGCGCTAGTCGACCTGGTACGACGCAAGGGGCTGGCTCTGCTGCCCTTCACTCCTGAACTGCGACAGTGGCAGGCGCGCGTGCAGCTACTGCGCGATCTGGACCTTGCCAGCGGCCAGACCGAATGGCCGGACGTCTGCGATGAAGGCTTGCTGGTAAGCTTGGAAACCTGGTTGATGCCTTACCTGGGCAAGGTCACCCGGCTGGCTCATTTCAGCCAACTGGACCTCTCCAGCATTCTGCACAATCTGCTGCCCTGGCCATTACCCCAGCGCCTGAACGAATTGGCACCCACCCACCTGAACGTGCCGTCGGGCTCGTCCATCCGGCTCGACTACAGTGAGCATCCGCCAGTACTGGCGGTGCGGCTGCAAGAGCTGTTCGGCCTGGCCGACACTCCGCGCATCGCCGGCAACCGGGTGCAAGTAAAACTGCATTTGCTGTCCCCGGCACGGCGGCCGGTGCAGGTCACCCAGGACTTGGCCAACTTCTGGCGCAGCACCTACAGCGAGGTGAAGAAGGACCTGAAGGGCCGGTACCCCAAACACTACTGGCCGGATGACCCGCTAGTGGCCGAAGCCACCGCGCGGGCGAAACCGAGAGGTACCTGACCCCTGGCGCTGGGTGCACGTTTGCGCCCTAAGTCCCCGGCACTTTCCCCGGCAGCAAAAACCGCCCCATCAACGGCAAATGATCGGAAATCCCAAGGGTGTCTTCCTGCCGCACGTGGGCCTCGAGTTGGCGCACGCGGGGGCTGTGTACGAGGTAGTCCAGGGTGCGATCCGGGCCGTTGGCCGTGGGCGGGAAGTGGGTGAACCAGTCCGCTCGATCGGGGCCGCCGGCTTGCGCGTTGCTGGGGATCAGCGGGTAGCGATCCCATAGCAGGTGCAAATCGTCGGCGGGGGAATAATCTGCCTGCTCACCAGGCTCTAGCCGTCGGTATTGGCCCAGGGGTAGGAGGTTGAAGTCGCCCCCGAGTAGCCAAGGCGTGCCCAGGCTTTCCAGATGGTCTACCCGGTCGGCCACCGCTTGCAGTTGCCGGGCCTGGGCGTCGTTGCCGCGCTTGTAGGGCTCCAGGCGAGTATTGAGCACAGCCAAGTGGCCGCTGCCATCGGTGACGGGCAAATAGGCGCCCAGCATCACCTGCTGAGGGTGGAACCAGCTGAAGCGGCTTACAGGGCGAGGCAATTGCCAGCGTTCGGCCTGGTCAATGCGATAACGGCTAAGCGTGGCGAGCTTGCGCCCCACGCTGCCGAATATGCGCGTATCCGGTACGAACTCGGCTTTCCAGTCAAAGGCTTCCACGCTGCAGGGGTACAGGTCCACCAGGCGCTCTTGCAGCAGGGCGAGCTGGTTCTGGTAACCGGTGGCCTTGGCGCCATCGTCCAGTTCCTGCAATAGCACCACATCAGGCTGCTCGTCGCGGATTACCCGTACTACTTCGTCCAAGTCATGAGCGATGTCCTCGACGCTTGGGCGGTCGTCGTGGCTCTGGCCTTCAGGGGCGCCGTACCAGAAGAGGTACCGCTTGCCGGCCAGGAACTGCACGTTCCACGTCATCACCTTCAGCGGCTGGCCCGGCACCAATGTAGGCGGGTTGCCTCGGCACACTGGCGCTACGGCGGCATGGGGCGCCGGGTGCCACGACAGGTGCCAGGCCAGCGCAGCGAGGGCGGCGGCTATCAGCACAAGGATCAGGAAAGCGTTACGCAGTCGTCGAATCATCGGCTCGGCTACGGCAGCAGGAAGTTCCTGAGCATAACCGAGGCCGCGCGTTGGCCCAAGTCAGCGGCGGGGTTCGCGCAGGGTTGGGTCCGTGACCAACATGAACAGCCGGAACAGCACCACTGTAGTGAGCAATTGCACCAATCCATTGGCGCAGCCCAGCACAAGAGAAATCGCCATGTTGTCGTCATCGGGCAGCACGGCAGCGCTGGCGAAGTCGATCAGCCATAGCGGCACCAGCACTGCCAGCACGCAAGCCAGCACCTGCCAGAAAGGCGCGCGGGTGAGCTCGAAGCTTTGCTTGATCGCTGCCAGCGGAGTCAACCCACGCAACACCAGCAGGTACTCGGCAAATGCCAGACGGGCCATCAGCCACAGCCCCGGCAAAAGGTACAGGGCCATGCCCAGCAGGATCGCCAACGAACAAATGGCCGCGAGTAGCGCAAAGCGCGGCCACAGCCGCAGGCCCATGCCGAGCAGCAGTTTGAGAGGTGGATGCTCCCCATTGCTGCGCGAGTCGAGATACAGAATCAGGGCCGCGGTATAGATGGGGTAGAACAGCAACCCGATGAGGATGTCGAACGCACCACGGGCCTCGGTGGCCACGCTGTGGTCTACCAGCTGTTCGGCCAGTGACTGCAGGGCAACCAGCGGCAAGCACAGCCGCACGATGGCCCACAGGTGAGTGCGGAAGAAATAGAGAGAATCTTTGAGGATGCTGAGCGGGTTCATCACGCCAATGTCTTGGGCCAGGCAGGCCCACCACTGTACCGGATGGGCCCCGCAGGGCAAACGCCTGGCACGCGATTAACAATGTTTCATCCCGGCCAGCCGTTGAATACCCGGGTGTGGCCCCCATAATGGGTTCATCAGGCCCCTTTGGGGCCAGTCAAATTCGGCAATTGAGAGGTCGCCATGAACAGCGAAGAGCAAAGCCTGATCGACGGACTCTTTTCCCGCCTCAAGCAAGCGGAAGCAGACGGCGGCCCACGCGACGTACAAGCAGATCAGCGCATCCGCGAACACGTGGCCAACCAGCCCGCTGCCGCCTATTACATGGCCCAAGCGATTCTGGTTCAGGAAGCGGCGGTCAAACGCCTGGATGAGATGAACCGGCAGCTCAAGGCCGAACTGGAGCAAGCCAAGGCCGCAGTCAGCAAGGCACCGGCTCAGAGTGGCGGGTTCCTTTCCGGGCTGTTCGGTGGCGGCTCGCGCGATCAAGCGCCGGCCCCGGTGCAGCAAGCGCCCAGTGGCGGCGGTTGGCGGGAACCGGCGCGCGGCTATGCACCGCCGCCCGCACCGCCTCAGTACGGCGGTGGCCAGCCGGGTTATCAGCCTGGCTATGCCCAGCCCCAGGCAGCGGGTGGTGGCTTCATGCGTGGTGCGTTGCAAACCGCTGCGGGCGTGGCCGGTGGCATGATGCTGGCGGAAGGGCTGAGCAGCCTGTTCCATCACAACAATGCGCCGCAGGAAATCGTCGAGATCATTCGCGAGGAGCCGGCACCCGCCGCCGATCAAGGCGGGAATTGGGGCGAGGACAACAGCCAGCAGCTGGTGAGCGACAACAGCGACTGGAACAACGACCGCGGGGGCTTCTCGGACGCCGACTACAGCGGCGACAGCGGAGGGTTCCTCTCGGATGACGACGACTACGTCTGAGCCAACGAGCGAGCCCTCGGAGCGTCGGCGGATTGCCCTGTTCGCCGACGTTCAGAACCTCTATTACACCGTGCGCCAAGTGCACGGTTGTCACTTCAATTACGCCGCGCTCTGGTCCCAGGTGGCCGGGCGCGGCGACATTGCGGTGGCGTATGCCTACGCTATCGACCGCGGCGATCCCAAGCAGCAGCAGTTCCAGCGCATCCTCCGCCAGCTCGGCTTCGAGGTGAAGCTCAAACCGTATATCCAGCGCAGCGACGGCTCGGCCAAAGGCGACTGGGACGTGGGCATCACCATCGACGTGCTGGAAGCCGCCGCCGAGGTGGACGAAGTGGTCCTGGCGTCCGGCGATGGCGATTTCGATCTGCTGCTGCAGCGCGTGCACCAGCGTTATGGCGTGCAAACCAGCGTGTACGGAACACCGGGCCTTACCGCAGGTTCCCTGATACGCGCCGCTTCGCGCTATGTCCCTATCGAAGGCGAGCTGTTGCTTCGGCATTGAGCTGGACGGGATCCGTTTCACTCGTACAATGGGCGCCTTTCTCGATTTCGAGCGCCTGCCATGCCTTCCCGTCCTGTGCCTGCCCTGCTGGTCGGCGCCTTTGTGGCGCTGTACCTGGTGTGGGGCTCCACTTATCTGTTCATCCGCATCGGGGTTGAATCCTGGCCACCGCTGACCATGGCAGGCATCCGGTTCCTGGTGGCCGGCGCGATCCTCTACGCCTGGCTGCGGTTGCGGGGGGCGCCGAGGCCCACCGCGCTACAATGGCGTGCTGGCGGGTGGGTCGGGCTATTACTGCTGGGGTGCGGCAACGGTGGGGTGACGCTGGCCGAACATGCCGGTATCGCGTCCGGCGTTGCCGCGCTGGTGGTGGCAACCATGCCCTTGTTCACTCTGCTGTTCGGGTTGCTTTGGGGCCAGCGCAACTCGTGGTTGGAGTGGAGCGGCATCCTGCTGGGCATTGCCGGCATCGCCTTGCTTAACCTTGGCGCCAACCTGCAAGCCAGCCCCGGCGGGGCGGCGGTATTGCTGTTCGCAGCGGCCGCCTGGGCGTTTGGCTCGGTGTGGAGCCGTTACCTGCCGCTGCCCGCTGGCGGCATGGCCAGCGCCGTGGAAATGCTCATCGCCGGCGCAGCCTTGCTGGCTACCGGGTTGATCAGCGGCGAGCGCATGACCAGTTGGCCGCCGCTTTCTGGGTGGTTTGCGCTGGCGTATCTGGTGTTCTTCGGCTCCATCCTGGCCTTCAACGCTTATATGTACCTGCTCAAGCACGTGCGGCCGGCTGCAGCAACCAGCTATGCGTACGTGAATCCTGTGGTGGCGGTACTGCTGGGCGTGCTGTTCGCAGGCGAGCGGATTGGCCCATGGGAGATGCTGGCCATGCTGGTGATCGTCGGTGCGGTGATACTGATCGGCTTGCCGCAATGGCGGCGGCGCTGATCCGGGGTAAACTGCGCGCCTTGCCAGTTCATTTTCAGGTACACCCCGATGACTTTCGCTTCACTGGGCTTGATCGAGCCGCTGTTGAATCGGCTGCAAAGCCTTGGCTACGACAAGCCTACCCCGGTCCAGGAAAAGGCGATTCCCGCCGTGCTGGCCGGCCGCGACCTGATGGCCGCTGCCCAGACCGGCACCGGCAAAACAGCCGCCTTTGCCTTGCCGGTGCTGCAGCGCCTTACCCTGCAAGGCAGCCAGGTAGCGAGCAACAGCGTGCGCGCCCTGGTCCTGGTACCCACCCGCGAACTGGCCGAGCAAGTGCACGCCAACATCAAGGCCTACGCCGCTGATCTGCCGTTGCGCACCTACGCTGTGTACGGCGGAGTGAGCATCAACCCGCAGATGATGGCCTTGCGCAAGGGCGTGGACGTGCTGGTAGCCACGCCCGGCCGGCTGCTTGATTTGCACCGGCAAAACGCGGTCAAGTTCAGCCAGGTCGAAACCCTGGTGCTGGACGAAGCCGACCGCATGTTGGACCTGGGTTTTGCCGAAGAACTGCGGGACGTCTATGCCGCGCTACCCAAGCGCCGCCAGACCCTGCTGTTCTCCGCGACCTTCTCGGATGACATCCGCCTGCTGGCCGGGAACATGCTCGACGAGCCACTGACTCTTGAAATAAGCCCACGCAACCAGGCCGCCACCAGTGTTCGACAGTCTGTGGTGCCTGTGGATAAGAAACGCAAGCCGGAACTGTTCTGCCACCTGTTGCGCCAGCGCCGCTGGAAGCACGTGCTGGTGTTCGCCAAAACCCGTAACGGTGTGGACCAACTGGTCGAGCGGCTGCAGGGCCAGGGCGTAGCGGCTGAAGGCATTCATGGCGACAAACCCCAGGCTACCCGCCAACGTGCGCTGGACAGCTTCAAGGCCGGCGAGCTGACCGTATTGGTGGCCACGGACGTGGCTGCGCGCGGGCTGGATATTCAGGACCTGCCCCTGGTGGTAAACCTGGACCTGCCCATCGTCGCCGAAGATTATGTGCACCGCATCGGCCGCACCGGCCGCGCAGGCGCCACGGGCGAGGCCATTTCGCTGGTATGTGCCGACGAAGTGGAGCAGCTGGCAGCTATCGAAGCCATGACGCGGCAAACCCTCAAGCGTGTCGAAGAGCCGGACTTCGAGCCGGAGCACCGCGTGCCGGAAACCACGGCAGGCGGGCAGATTCTGAAGAAGCCCAAAAAGCCGAAGAAGCCGAAGACCACTGGCGGTAAGGCTACGCTCGGCCGCTGGACCGAAAGCCGCGACGCCGCGGTAGCCGAACCGGCTATCAAGCCCGTGCGCAAGGTGCCGGCGTTCAACACCGGGCCTCGCAAGCGCAAGCCGTAGCGCCCGTTCAACCCAGGTACCGCAAAACCCCCTCGGCGGCGCGGCGGCCGCTGGCAAAACAGGCGGTCAGCAGGTAGCCGCCGGTGGGTGCTTCCCAGTCGAGCATCTCACCGGCACAGAACACGCCCGGTTGGGCTGCGAGCATCAGGTCGTCGGTCAGGGCCGAACGCATCACCCCACCCGCGCTGCTGATAGCCTCGGCCAGTGGGCGAGGGCGCAGCAGGGTCAATGGCAGCGCCTTGATTGCCTGGGCCAGCCGAGGCAAGTCCTGATACACCGAGGCGTCGGTCAACTCTCGCAGCAATGCTGCCTTCACGCCCTCCAGCCGCAGTTGGCCTTGCAGGTGCCGGGCCATGGAGCGAGTTCCGCGCGGTTTGTTCAGCGCCGTTTCAACCTGCGCCAGGCTTCGGTCGGGCAGCAGGTCGATGAGCACCTCGCAGTGCCCATCCCGATTGATCGCCTCTCGTATCGGGGCGGAGAGGGCATACACCAGGCTGCCTTCCAGGCCGCCTTCGGTCACTACGCATTCCCCTTTACGAGGCGCGCAGCCAGCGAGCGAGAGGGCGATGTTTTTCAAGGGCGCACCCGCGAAGCGCTCCTTCAGTACAGCGCTCCAGCCGCTCACTTCGAACCCGCAATTGGCCGGCTGCAGGGGCGCGATGCGCACGCCGCGCTGAGCCAGCCACGGCAGCCAGGCGCCGTCCGAGCCCAGCCGCGGCCAGCTTCCACCGCCCAGCGCCAGCACTGTCGCGCGGGGCTGGATAACCGTTTGGCCGTCAGGATGCTCGACCAGCAAACAACCGCAGGGCGCCCAGCCTAGCCAACGGTGGCGGGTGTGGATAACTACGCCGTTCTCTCGCAGGCGTTTGAGCCAGGCACGTAATAGCGGGGCGGCTTTCATGTCGGTGGGGAAAACCCGGCCGGAACTGCCCACAAAGGTCTCGATGCCCAGGCCGTGTATCCAGGCTCGCAGGGTGTCGGCATCAAACTCGGCCAGCCAGTCGCTTACCCAAGCGGCCTGTTCGGCATAGCGGCAGATGAAGGCAGGCTTGGGCTCGGCATGAGTAATGTTCATGCCGCCTACACCCGCCAACAGGAATTTGCGCCCCACTGAAGGCATGCTGTCGTACACCGTCACGGCATGGCCGGCCTGGCTCAATACCTCAGCCGCCATCAGGCCGGCCGGCCCGCCACCCATGATCGCCACCGTGGGGGTAGCGGAAATCAACGCCATGAACATTCGCCAGAATCATAAAGGGTGGTAGTGTAACCAAGGCGCCTGTCAAATGCCTGCCCGCTGCTGATCAAAAAACAACCAGCTGCCTCGCAGCCTGCGTACAGAAGGCGCCTCGACGTTTTCACTCAGGTTATCCACAGGCGGTTCCACAGCGAATGTGGGTAATTTGCGAAGCAGCGTGGCCCTATCTGATGTCTGCGTCCCACACGCGTGCCGCCACTGTGTGCAAAATGCCGTGCCGCTTCGCCAATGCGTGCCGGTCCTTGCTGTAGCCACCACCGATCACGCCCATCACCGGGATGCCGCGGCCCAGGCAGTGCCGCAGCACGCGCTCATCCCTTGCAGCCACGCCTGCATCGGTAAGTTGCAAATAGCCCAGGGCGTCATCCTTGTGCACATCTACGCCGGCGTCATACAGCACGAGGTCGGGCTTATAAAGCGGTAGCAAGTAATTCAGCGCATCATCCACCACCTGTAGATAAGCGTCGTTTCCCATGCCCCGGGCCAAGGGGATATCCCAGTCGCTCTGTGCCTTGCGCACAGGGAAGTTCTGCTCGCAGTGAAGGGAAACGGTAATGGCATCGGCGGTATCAGCCAGAATGCGTGCGGTACCGTCGCCCTGATGCACATCACAGTCGAAGATCAATACCCGGTTCACCCGGCCGGCTTCCAGCAGATAGCGGCTGACTACGGCCAAGTCATTGAAGATGCAAAACCCTGCAGGGTAATCGTAGTGGGCGTGGTGGGTGCCGCCGGCCAGGTGGCAGGCCAGCCCATGTTGTAGCGCAAGTTGGGCAGTGAGCAACGAGCCGCCCACCGCGCGGATCGTCCGGCGGGCGAGGGGTTCGCTCCAAGGTAAACCCAGCCGCCGCTGGTCCTCCCGGGACAACTCACCGGCCATGTAGCGCTCTATGTAGTCGGGAGCATGCGCAAGCGCCAGTACATCCGCCGGGCAGAGTTCCGGCCGATGCAGGGTTTCGGGATAAGCGATGTCCGTGGCGACCAAGTGATCATGAAGCAGGCGAAACTTCTCCATCGGGAACCGATGTTCAAGCGGGAAGGGCGGGCTGTAGTCTTCGTGATAAACCAGAGGTAAGCGCATGATCCACCGCACGGCACGAAAGCTGCGAGTGTGCCAGCTTTCGCCCGTTGATAACAAAGGAGCCCGGGCATGACTGATCTGCTGACGCTCGAGAGCCCGCGCCTGCGGTTGCGCTTGTGGGAAGATGAAGACCTGGCGCCATTCTCCGCGCTCAGCGCCGACCCTGCCGTGATGCGCTACTTTCCCAAACCGCTCAGCCGCCTTGAGAGCGCGGCCTTCATTGGCCGCGTGCGTGGCCATTTTGCCGAATACGGTTACGGCTTGTGGGCGCTGGAGCGCAAGGATGATGGCGCTTTCATTGGCTTCACCGGATTGTGGAACGTGCGGTTCAAAGCCCCGTTCACGCCCGCCGTTGAAATCTGTTGGCGGCTGGCGCGGGATTACTGGGGGCTGGGTTACGCCAGCGAGGCGGCCTTCACCAGCCTGGGATGCGCCTTCGAACAGCTCGGCCTGAAAGAGGTAGTGGCGTTCACGTCCGAAGTGAACCTGCCCTCGCAAAAGGTGATGCAAGCGATTGGCATGCAGCGCCACGACGCCGAGGATTTTGACCACCCCGCGCTGGACGAAGCCAGCCCGTTGCGCAGGCATTACCTGTACCGCATAGACCGCGCAGGCTGGTTGAAGGCCATGCACGGGTAGCCGGTTGGCTTGCACATCAAGGTATGATGCCCGCTCATGGTATTTGTAAGCCGAGGTAACCCTGAATGAGCCACGTCCTCGACGATCTGGTCGACCTGTTAAGCCTTGAACCCATCGAGGAAAACCTCTTCCGCGGGCGTAGCCAGGACCTGGGCTTTCGCCAGCTGTTCGGTGGCCAGGTGCTGGGCCAGTCCTTGTCGGCCGCCAGCCAGACGGTAGAAGAAGAGCGGCATGTACATTCCTTGCATGGTTATTTCCTGCGCCCGGGCGATGCGTCGCTGCCGGTGGTTTATATGGTTGATCGGGTACGGGACGGCGGCAGTTTCTCTACTCGACGCGTGACGGCGGTGCAGAAGGGGAAAACCATCTTCACCTGCTCGGCGTCCTTCCAGTACGACGAAGAAGGCTTCTCCCACCAAAGCAAGATGCCGGATGTCGTCGGCCCGGAAAACCTGCCCACCGAACTGGAGCTCATGCGCCTGGGCGAGGCACTGATCCCGGAGCACCTGCGCGAGAAACTGCTGTGCCCCAAGCCCATCGAGATGCGCCCGGTGACCGAGCGCGACCCGTACAACCCCACCCCGGGCGACCCGGTCAAATACGTGTGGTTCCGGGCGGACGGCGCCCTGGCGGATACGCCAGCCCTGCACAAGTACGTCATGGCCTATGCGTCGGACTTCAACCTGTTGACTACCTCGCTGCTGCCACATGGCAAGAGCGTGTGGCACCGGGATATGCAGATGGCCAGCCTGGACCACGCGCTTTGGTTCCATGGCAACCTGATCGCGGACGATTGGCTGCTGTATGCACTCGATAGCCCCTGGGCCGGGAACTCCCGCGGCTTCTCCCGAGGCAGCGTGTACAACCGCGCCGGCCAGTTGGTCGCATCTTCGGCGCAGGAAGGGTTGATTCGCCACCGCAAGGATTGGGCGTGATGCTCGGGCATATCCGGCACTGGGTGTTCGATATGGACGGCACACTCACCGTGGCCGCCCACGACTTCGCCGCCATCCGCACCGCGCTGAGAATCCCGGCCGAGGACGACATCCTGCACCACCTGGCGGCCTTGCCTGCCGACGAAGCCGCCGCCAAACACGCCTGGCTGCTTGAGCATGAGCGCGAACTCGCGATCGCCTCCCAGCCTGCGCCCGGCGCGGTAACCCTGGTGCGCACACTGGCGGACCGCGGCTACCGGCTGGGCGTGCTGACCCGCAATGCTCGCGAATTGGCCCATATCACGCTGGCCGCCATTGGCATTGATGACTGCTTCGACCCGAACGATGTGCTCGGCCGCGACGAAGCGGCCTTCAAGCCCAACCCCGAGGGCCTGCTCAAGCTCGCCGCAGCGTGGCAGGTAGCGCCTGCCGAAATGGTGATGGTGGGCGATTACCAATTCGACCTGGCCGCCGGCCGCGCCGCCGGTACCCGTACCGTGCTGGTGAACATGCCGGCCAACCCCTGGTCGGAGCTGACCGACTGGCATGCGGTGGATTGTGCGGCGTTATTGGACGCTCTGTAGACCGGCGGGGGTGGAGGCCTCCTACAGGTGCCGCATTTAGAGCTTTTGCGCGGCGAACGTATCGCACTGCTCCAGCTTGCCGCCCTCGAAACCGGCCTTGAACCAGCGCACTCGCTGCGCTGAGGTGCCATGGGTGAAGGAGTCAGGCACTACCCGGCCCTGGCCCTGTTGTTGAAGGCGGTCATCGCCGATGGCATTGGCGGCGTTGAGCGCTTCTTCCACGTCGCCGGGTTCCAGCCAGTTCAAGCGTTGCTGGGCATGGTTGGCCCAGATACCGGCAAAGCAGTCCGCTTGCAGTTCCTGGCGAACGAGCAGGCCATTGTCACCTTCCAGTTTTTGCCCGCGCTGGCGCGCGGCATCGACCTTGGTGGAAATGCCCAGCAGCGTTTGCACGTGATGGCCTACTTCATGTGCGATCACATAAGCCTGAGCAAAATCGCCTGCCGCTTGGAAGCGCTGGCTCATTTCAGTGAAGAATGTGGTGTCCAGGTACACCTTGTGGTCACCCGGGCAGTAGAACGGGCCCACGGCGGAGGAGGCCAGGCCGCAGGCTGAATTTACCCGGCCACCGAACAGCACGAGGGTTGGGTCTTCATATTGGCGGCCGCCTTCCTTGAAGATGGCCTGCCAGGTGTCTTCAGTGTCTCCCAGAATGGCTTTCACGAATTCTGTCTGCTCATCGTTACCGGCGGGCCTGGTGCGCTGTTGGGTGGGCGCTGGCGCGGTGGCCTGGCCTGTGAGTTGGCCGAGTATCTGAAGCGGATCCTGCCCGGTCAGTAGCCCGAACCCAACGATCAGCACTACCGCACCCAGGCTCAAGCCCTTGCCGCCCACGCGGAACCCGCCGCCTCCGTAACCGCCGCCATTGCCGCCCTCGCCGCGGGCATCGACCACGTTGTCACTGCGCCGGCCTTTTTTCCACAGCATGCTGGTGTCTCCTTGAGGTTTTTTCATAACCATATGGTTATGACGGAACTGCACATTTTCAGTGGTCGCACCGCCCGCTTTGGCGGAAACTGAAGCCAGCGTATTTATCTATGCGACCTTATAAATCCAATAACAGGAGATCGACATGTCTGAACAAGACACCAGTCGCTTCATTATCCGTGACCGCAACTGGCATCCCAAGGCGTTGACCCCCGACTACAAAACGTCGGTACCGCGTTCGCCTCGCCAGGCCTTGGTGAGCATTCCGCAAACCGCAAGCGAAAGCACCGGCCCGAATTTCTCGCACCTCAAGCTCGGAAAGTTCGACAACGATCTTCTGCTGAATTTCAATAATGGCGGCCTGCCGGTGGGTGAGCGCATCGTGCTCGCCGGCCGTGTGATCGATCAATTCGGCAAGCCGGTGCCGCATACCCTCGTGGAAATGTGGCAGGCCAACGCGGGCGGCCGCTATCGCCACAAGAATGACCGCTACCTGGCACCGCTGGACCCGAACTTCGGTGGGGTAGGCCGCACGCTTACCAACAGTGAGGGCTACTACACCTTCCGTACCATCAAGCCGGGCCCGTATCCATGGCGCAATGGCCCGAACGACTGGCGCCCGGCGCACATCCACGTGTCCATCAGTGGCCCGTCGATCGCGACCAAGCTCATTACCCAGCTGTACTTCGAGGGCGATCCGCTGATTCCGATGTGCCCGATCGTAAAATCCATCACCAACCCCGAAGCGGTGCAAAGCCTGATCGCACGGCTGGACATGACCAACGCCAACCCGATGGATTGCCTGGCCTACCGCTTCGATATCGTGCTGCGCGGCCAACGCCAGACCCACTTCGAAAACTGCTGAGAGGAGTGACGCACATGCCTGTTCAATTCCTGCCCGAAACTCCCTCGCAGACCGCTGGGCCCTACGTGCACATCGGCCTTGCCCTGGGCGTGGCCGGTAACCCCACCCGCGACCAGGAAATCTGGAACGAGATGGCCAAGCCGGGCGCACCGGGCGAGCACATCCTGTTGCTAGGTAACGTGTATGACGGCAATGGCCACCTGATCCGCGACTCCTTCCTGGAGTTCTGGCAGGCGGACCACCAAGGCCGCTATGACACCGAGTACAACCTGGAAAAGCCGTTCAACAGTTTCGGCCGCACCGCCACAACCTTCGATGCCGGTGAGTGGACCTTGCACACCATCAAACCGGGCGTGGTAACCACCACGGCGGGCATCCCGATGGCGCCGCACATCAACGTGAGCCTGTTTGCACGGGGGATCAACATCCACCTGCAAACCCGGATCTACTTCGATGACGAAGCCGACGCAAACGCGAAGTGCCCGATCCTCAATCTGATCGAACAACCGCAGCGCCGTGAAACCTTGATTGCACGCCGCTGCGAAGTGGATGGCAAAACCGCCTACCGGTTCGACATTCGCGTGCAAGGCGAAGGCGAGACGGTGTTCTTCGACTTCTGATTCAAGGTCGGGCTCAATCCCACTTGGGAGCGAAGTCCGGGTTCACCAGGCGCTGATCCTTGGCCAGGCCAGCGATCAGCGCACGGTCCTCGTCGTCTAGCTGCACCTTGAGCGAGTCCAGGTTGCTCTGCTGATTCTTCACGCTGGCAGCTTTGGGAACGGCGGCAACGCCGTCCTGATCGAGCAGCCATTTGAGCGCCACCTGGGTGGGCAGCACGCCGTGCTTTTCGGCGATCTGCTTGAGCTCAGGGATGTTCGATACCTTGTTGCGTGCCAACGGGCTATAGGCAGTCAGCGCCAACCCATGCTGACGGCAGAAGTCGAGCAGCGGCTGTTGATCCAGGCTTACGTGGTATTCCACCTGCAACGCTGCCAGCGGTACCTTCAATTCCTCCACTGCGCGACGCATCAGAGGCAGTGGAAAGTTCGCCACGCCAATGGCTCTGGCCTTGCCGCTTTCGTATACCGCCGTCAGCGCCGCCAGGCTACGGTCCATGTCCCAACCCTCGCGCCCCGGCCAGTGGATCAGGAACAGGTCCACGTAATCAGTTTGCAATGCGTTCAGGCTGGCATCGAAGGAGGCCTGCAGGTCGGCTGGGGCCAGCTTGTCCCACCACACCTTGGTCGTCACATGTATCGCTTCGCGTTCCACTGAGGTAGCGCGCAATGCCTCACCCACCGCCGCTTCGTTGTTGTAGGCCGTTGCGGTATCAATGTGCCGATAGCCGAGGTCCAGCGCGCTGAGCACCGCGTCGGTGCACTCCTTGTCGAGCATGGGCCAGGTACCCAGGCCCAGCTTGGGCATCTTCAGGCCGTACGAATTGTCGATGGTTTGCATGTGAGCCTCCTTGGTTGAATTCATTCGCTCTGCGTAACGCCAGCGGCATGGCGCCCGGCGATGTAGCCGAAGGTCATGGCCGGCCCCAGGTTGATACCACCCGCCGGGTAAAAGCCGCCCATGATGCTGGCCATGTCTGTGCCTACGGCATACAAGCCAGCGATCGCTTCGCCGTTGCTATCCAGCACGCAGGCGTTGGCATCGGTTTTCAAACCGGCGAAGGTGCCAAAGCTGCCCGGCCTTACCTCCACCGCATAGAACGGCGGTGTGACCAACGGCGCCACGCAGGGGTTGGGCCCATGACGCGGGTCGCCCTGTTTGCGGTTGTACAGGGTGCGCCCGCGGCCGAACGCTGGGTCTTCGCCGCGCTGGGCGTGCAGGTTCCATTCGGCCAGCGTGTGCGCCAAGCCATCGGAGTCGATGCCACAATTACGCGCCAGTTCTTCTATGGTCGCGCCCCGCTTGAGATAGCTCGAGCGCACGGCCGGTTCAACCGGGAGCGGGAAGGGCCGGGCGATACCCAGGCCATAACGGCGCTGGAAGGCATGGTCGCAGATCAGCCACGACACCACGTTGGTGCCTGGGGCCTTGTCGACCATTGCCTTCGCATAGTCGTAATAGCCGTCGGCCTCGTTCACGAAGCGCTTGCCATCGGCCAATACCCCGAAGATCCCCGGCTTGCCCCGCTCGATGATGTGAGGGAAATGCCCTTGGCTGCCGTCTGCGTAGGGCACCTTTGATACCGGGCACCAGGCGGCCGCGCTGGCAAGATCGGTAGCCACCACGCCGCCCACGCTTTCCCCCAGGCGCAGCCCATCGCCAGTGACCGAGGGCGGCGGCAGCGGCAGGTGCTCCTCGCCGGTCGGCGTGCGCGGAAACAGCGCCTTGCGCCGCTCCGTGTCATGGGCAAAGCCCCCGGTGGCCAGCACCACGCCGCGGCGGGCATGGATTCGTACCTTGCCCTTGGCGGTGTCGATTTCAGCGCCTGCCACCCGTTCGTTCTGTTGCACCAGCCGCACCGCCGCTGCGCTGGGCCACAGCGATACGCCCAGGTCTTCGGCGGACTTTGCCAGCCGCGCGATCAGCGCCACACCATTCACCAAATGTGTCGCTCGGCCTTTGAGCGCGAGGCCAAGCAAATGCGCGCCAAAGCGCCGGGCCACATGGAGCGCCGAACGCCACGAACGGGTGACGCTGAGAAAGGCCGAGAGGTCTGCGCCCGCCATGATCGGCATGCCGAGCACGGAGGTTTCTCGCATCGTCCGCCGCAGGCGGGGCAGGAGCTTGCCCAGGGTGTAGGCGCTGATCGGCGCGGCAATGACCGAGCGGCCGCCCGTACCCGCGGCCGGCGTATCGCCATGGATGTCGGCGATACCATTGCCATCGGCGAATTGCAGCGCGGTGTGCTGCTCGAAAAAGGAAACCATCTCGGGCGCTGCTTTCAGGAAAGCGTCAATCCGGGCGGGATCAAAGCGATCGCCCAGCTCATGCTCCAGATAGCGGCGAGGCTCGCTTGGGGCTTCCACGATGCCCGCGCGGCGTGCCAAGGGGTTGCAGGGTACCCACATCCAACCGCCGGACCACGCACTGGCGCCGCCAAAGACGTCGTCTTTTTCCACCACGATCACGTTCAGGCCATGCCACGCCGCTGTTACCGCTGCAGCCAGCCCGCCCGCGCCGGAACCGATTACCAGCAGGTCGCATTCCACAACGGGAACGGGGTGGGGAAGGCTTGGCATAAGATGCTCCACAGACTTGTTATTTATTGGAACCTTGTTCCAGAATTCTATTGGCGAGTTATCCAAAGGCCAAGTATCGTGCTGAATAAACCGGGCGAAGATCGCACGCTCCGCACAGCCTCACTACAATCGCCACTTTATTTGCAAAGGGCCCACCATGGCCGGAAGTCAGATCGAACGCGCCTTCAGCTTGCTGGAGCAACTTACCCGAGCGCCAGGCGGCCTGCCGCTGCAGGCATTGGCGGATGAAACCGGTATGCCCAAAAGCGCGGCGCACAGAATGCTCGCCGAGCTCGTGCGGCTGGGGTATGTACGACAGAACCCCGAAAGCCTGCGGTACCTGCTGACGACTCGGCTGGTGGCTCAAGGGTTCCGCTATCTGGGCCATAGCGGTGTGGATATCGTGCAGCCGATCCTGGATCGCCTGGCCGAGCATACGGGCGAGCTGATCCGCCTGGGCGTGGTGGAAGGCCGGCGGCTGACTTGGCTGGCGAAGGCTCAAGGTGCCCGCGCTGGCTTGCGCTACGACCCGGACATGGGCCGCGAGGCGCCGCTGTTCTACACCGCGTCCGGGCACGCCTGGCTGGCTACCTTGCCTGACGAAGAGGCGCTCGCACTGGTGAAGGCGCAGGGCATCGCCGCGGCTGAAGGCTTCGGCCCCAACGCGCCGCGCAGCCTCGAGGCGCTGCTGGAGCGCCTTCGCCTGGCCCGTACGTTGGGCTACGCCTGGGTAATGGAGAGCTCGGCTGTTGGCATGTCCGCTCTAGGCGTCGCCGTCCGGCACCCTGGCAGCCAGGCTACCTTGGGTGTACTGAGTGTGGCGGGCCCTACGGCACGCTTGCCTGAAGCCCGGCTTCACGAAATCGCTCCCGCAGCCATGGCCGCCGCGGTCGAGCTGGCCGAAGCAAGCCCGGCTTCCGAATGGTTTCAGTAATATCAGGGCTTGAATTGAAACTGGAACTGGGTTCTAAATAAATAAAACAGGCAACGGGTGGCTCGACCATGACTCAACGCAGCTTTTCCCTGGCAGCCCTTACGGTTTTGGAGCTGTCACCCGTCGAAATGATCGAAGTGGCCGCTCGGGCCGGTTATAGCCATGTGGGGTTGCGTACCGAGCCTGCCACCGCCGAGGAGCATCATTTCCCTCTACTGGCAGACACCGGCCTGCGCCAGGCAACGCTCAAGCGGCTGCGGGACAGCGGAATCAAAGTGCTGGATATCGAAATTCTGCGATTGAAGCCCGGCACAAACGTGGCCGGCTTCGAGCCGCATCTCGCGTTCGCCGCCGAATGCGGCGCCACGGAGCTGCTGGTGGCGGGCAACGATCCGGACTTGTCACGCTGTGCTCAGCGCTTCGCTGAATTGTGTGAGCTGGGCCAACACTACGGTATACACCCCCACCTGGAGTTCATGCCCTGGACCGACGTTCCCGACCTGTCCACCGCAGTGAAGGTGGTCGAGCAGGCCGGGCAGTCCAATGGCTGCATTCTGGTAGATGCCTTTCACTTCAACCGCTCCCGCTCACAGCTGTCGCAACTGGAACAGTTATCCCCAGGCCGTTTGCGCTACGCTCAACTGTGTGACGTTGCCGGGCCGGTGCCGGCCGATATCGAGCGAATCCTCTTCGAGGCGCGGCACGAGCGCTGCCTGCCCGGGGAGGGCGACTGCGATCTGGTGGGGCTGCTCAAGGCCTTGCCGCCTGATATTCCGCTGAGCCTGGAAATACCCACTCGCCGCCTGATGGAGCAAGGGGTAAGCGCGCTGGAGCGTGCCACGCGCGCATTGGAAGCCACTTACCGCGTACTGGAACGCCTTTGACCCATGACTAATGCCAACCTGTCGCTGACCGGCACCAGCCAACCGCTCAAGGGGATGGCGCTGATCGTGGTAGCGACGCTGCTGTTCGCCAGCCACGACGTATTGTCAAAATACCTTTCGGGCTTTTATCCAGTGATGCTGGTGATCTGGGTTCGGTACTTTGTGCATACCTTGCTGATGATGGGGATTTTCCTCCCGCAATCGGGGCTGCGTATCCTGCGCACGCGCAGGCCCTGGCTGCAGGTCGCCCGCGCCCTGTGCCTGTTGGGCACCAGCCTGCTGTTTGTTTCCGGCCTGCAGCATATTCCGCTGGCCGAAGCCACCGCGGTCAACTTCCTCGCGCCGCTGCTGGTCACCGCGCTGTCGGTACCGCTGCTGGGCGAGCGGGTCACCTTTGGCCAGTGGGCAGCGGTGCTGGTCGGCTTTTGCGGTGTGGTGACCATCGTGCACCCCGGGGGCGAACTGTTTACCCCGGCAATCCTGTTCCCCTTTGGCTCGGCGCTGTGCTTTTGCTTCTACCAGTTGCTTACGCGCAAGGTCGCGGAAGTGGACAGCCCCACCACCAGCAACTTTTTCGCGGGCATCTTCAATACCGTGCTGATGTCCGCCGTGGTGCCTTTTTTCTGGCAATGGCCCAGCGTGCTCGACGGGATCTTCATGATCGCCTTGGGCGCTTGTGGGATGACCGCGCACCTTCTGCTCACTCAAGCCTTCCGCCATGCGCCTCCGGCGCTGCTGGCGCCGCTGGGCTATTGCCAGATCGTATTCGCTGGCATTTATGGCTTCCTGGTGTTCAACCACAGCCCTACGACAACTACCATCGTGGGCATTGTGGTGATTTGTGGCAGTGGCATTGCCGCCGCCTGGCTGCAACGTCGGCCGAAAGTGGTGGAACCCTTGGTGGCTGCGTCGGCCCAACCTTCAGCCACGGTGAGTAGCGCGCCGCCCGCGAAGACTGCCTGAGCCCAGAGCAGCGAAGCGGGCGATAATCGAACACAAAACTAACCGGTTGGTACGCTTGCACGGCAGGGTTTTCAGGTATAAACCCTTCCGACAAACCCAAGAATTTCCGGCTGCAGCCAGGCCGGTCAGTAGTGTGCGGGCCACCGGGTCACGGGGCTTTGCTCGCGCCCTCAGGAGTGAACCATGCACCGTTCGATCGCCACCGTATCCCTCAGCGGCACCCTGCCGGAAAAACTCGAAGCCATTGCCGCCGCCGGCTTCGACGGGGTGGAGATCTTCGAAAACGATCTTCTCTATTACGATGGCAGCCCGCGGGAAGTGCGCCAGATGTGCGCCGACCTGGGCATCGCGATCACGCTGTTCCAGCCGTTCCGCGATTTTGAAGGCGTGCCCCGCAATCGCCTGGCCCGCAACCTCGACCGTGCGGAGCGCAAGTTCGAGTTGATGCAAGAGCTAGGCACCGACCTGGTGCTGGTGTGCAGCAACGTGGCCGCCGATTCCGTTGGTGACCACAACTTGCTCGTGGACGACATGCGCCTGCTGGCCGAACGGGCCGCAGTCCACAACCTGCGTATCGGCTACGAAGCGCTGGCTTGGGGCCGGCATGTAAATACCTGGCAGCAAGTGTGGGACATCGTGCGGGAAGCGGACCATCCCAATCTGGGGATGATCCTCGACAGCTTCCACACCCTCTCGCTGCGCGGCGACCCTTCGGGCATCGCACAGGTGCCGGGCGACAAGATCTTCTTCGTGCAAATGGCCGATGCGCCTTTGCTGGCCATGGATGTACTGGAGTGGAGCCGTCACTTCCGTAACTTCCCAGGCCAGGGTGATTTCGACCTGCCGAACTTCCTCGCGCCTATCCTCAAGACCGGCTACCAGGGGCCGTTGTCGCTGGAGATCTTCAATGATGATTTCCGCGCCGCGCCACCCCGTGCCAACGCCGCCGACGGCTTGCGCTCGCTGCTCTACCTTGAGGAAAAAACCCGCGAACTGCTGGCCCGTGAGGCCAACACCAGCGCCAACCTCGATCACTTGTTCGCCACCCCGCCTGCGGCGCCCTATGGCGGTGTCGAGTTTCTGGAATTTGCGGTGGACGAAACCACCGGTGCCAAGCTCAAGCATTGGCTGGGCCAACTGGGCTTCGCCGAGGCCGGGCAACATCGCTCCAAGAGCGTTACCCTGCTGCGGCAGAACGATATCAACCTGATCCTCAACTCCGAGCCCTATTCGTTCGCCCATAACTTCTTCGAAGCGCATGGGCCGTCGCTGTGTGCCACCGCGATCCGCGTAGACAACAGCGCTGCTGCGCTGGAGCGGGCCGTAGACTACAAGGCCCAGCCTTATCGCGGATTGGTAGGGCCTAACGAGCGCGAGCTTGCGGCAGTGCGTGCGCCCGACGGCAGCCTGCTGTACCTGGTAGACCAGGACGCCCAAGGGCGGACCATTTACGACACGGACTTCAACATCAAGCCGGTGCCCGCTACTTCGCCTGTAGGGCTCAAGCGGATCGACCACATGGCGATGGCGCTGCCACCGGACGCATTGGATACCTGGGTGCTGTTCTACAAGACCGTGCTCGACTTTACCGCCGACGACGAGGTGGTACTGCCCGACCCTTATGGCCTGGTAAAAAGCCGCGCCATTCGTAGCCGTTGCAGCGCGGTCCGGCTGCCGCTGAACATCTCCGAAAACCGCGGCACAGCGATTTCCCACGCGTTGTCGTCATATAGGGGGTCCGGGGTTCACCACATCGCCTTTGACTGCGATGACATCTTTGCGGCAGTCACCCAGGCCAAGGAGGCGGGGCTCGCGCTGCTGGAAATACCGCTCAATTACTATGACGACCTGGCGGCGCGTTTCGACTTCGACGACGAATTCCTGAGCGAGCTGGCGTATTTCAACGTGCTGTACGACCGCGACGCCAATGGCGGTGAGCTGTTCCACGTGTACACCGAGCCGTTCGAAAACCGCTTCTTCTTTGAAGTGCTGCAGCGGCGTGGCGGCTATGCCGGTTACGGTGCCGCGAACGTCGCCGTACGCCTGGCGGCCATGGCCAAGGCCCGTAGCGGCGCCGCCCGACACGCCCGGCTGTAATGGCCGGTTTGAAGCCGTTTCGCCTGGAGCGGCTTCCTTCCCAAGGCGGGGCGGCTCATAATTACCGCTGACCCATACAGGCCAAGAGCCCATGACAATAACATCTGACGTGCCCGCTACCAGCGCGCCACGCCGTACCCGAAAGAACAACCCCGAGAAAACCCGCGAAAACATCCTCCAGGCCGCGATCACCGAATTTGTCGCCCAAGGCTTGGCTGGCGCACGCGTGGACGCTATCGCCGAGCGCACGCAAACCTCCAAACGGATGATTTACTACTACTTCAACAGCAAGGAACAGCTGTATGTGGAGGTGCTGGAAAAGCTCTACGGTGATATCCGGCATACCGAAAGCAGCATGCATCTCACCGAACTGGAGCCTTTGGAGGGATTGAAGCGGCTGGTGGAGTTCACCTTCGATCACCACGATCGCAACGTGGACTTCGTGCGGATCGTGTGCAACGAGAACATCCACCAGGGCGAGTACATCAAGCAGTCGCGTTCGATTCGCAGCATGAACCAGACCGTTCTTCTGCAACTGGAGGCGTTGCTGGAGAAGGGCGTGGCCAGCGGTGTGTTCCGCAAAGGCCTCGACGCCATGGATGTACACATGCTGATCAGTTCATTCTGCTTCTACCGGGTGTCCAACAAGCACACCTTCGGCGAAATCTTCCAGGTGAACTTCGACGACCCGGCAACCAGGCAGCACCATCGAAAGATGATCGTCGAAGCGCTGGAGCGTTTCGTCAAAGCCTGACCGGCTCCCCCGCTGCTTTTGTAGAGACGGGGGGCCGGCCATCCGGCGAAGCCACAAGCGTAGCTCGCGAACTGGCGCCCGAATCCTGCTTTCTACCAGCCGGTGCAGCTAGCCATTCATGCTGTGGAAATGCGCGGTCATGCGCTCGGCATCGGCTTGGCGGCCAGTGAACAGTTCGAACGCCTTCACGGCCTGGAAAACCGCCATGGTGCTACCATCCAGCGTACGGCACCCCAGGGCGCGCGCATCGCGCAGGAACTCGGTTTCCAGTGGGAAGTACACAATTTCGGCTACCCACAGGTCAGCGCGCAGCAGTTCCTTCGGCACCGGCGTGCCCGGCAGCTTGGCCATGCCCATCGGCGTGGTGTTCACGATGCCGTCCGCCTGTGCCACGGTGGCGGGAAGGTCGGTGCCCACTTGGGCTGGCTCGCCCGGGAAGTGCGCATTGAGGTTATCCACCAGTGTGCGTGCGCTTTGCGGGTTCACATCGAATACCGTGAGTTGCTTTACGCCTTCCATCAGCAGCGCGTGCGCCACCGCCGAGCCTGCGCCACCTGCGCCCATCTGGATCACCCGGTTGCGCCCGGCATCGGCCAGGCCCCGGCGGAAGCCTTCGGCAAAGCCCAGGCAGTCAGTGTTGTGGCCCACCCGCTTGCCGTCCTTCAGCACCACGGTGTTCACCGCGCCGATCCCTTTGGCTTCTGGCGAAAGCTCGTCTAGGTAAGGGATGATCGCCTGCTTGCTGGGGAAGGTAACGTTCAACCCTGTGAAACCCATGCGCTGCGCGGCGGTGAGCAGCTCCTCCAACGCCTGGTTATCGAGCTTGAGCACGTCCAGGTCGATCAACCGATAAACGTAGCCCAGCCCTTGTGCCTTGCCTTCTTGTTCGTGCATGGAAGGGGTACGGGACAGCTGGATGCCTGAACCAATCAGCCCGGCGAGGATGCTGTTATGAGGGGTCGCAATCATGGTGAAGCTCCATTGTTATTCTTGACCGAAGTCGCTGGCGTTAAATTGTACCAGCCGGTTACTTAGGTCAATCGCTTTACCTGTATTGGACCCCGCCAGTGCTTGGAAATTGGGCGGCAATCGGTCAGCGCTGGCCAGATACCCGTGCGCCTGCATCCCGTGGAAGCTTCCATACATCTATCGCGGCGGCCAGCGTGAGTATCGCCACCGCCACGAACGCCACATGGAAGGCCTGTTCATTGTCGCCCTCAAGGCCCAGCAAGGTTTGCGCGCCGCGCAGCAGAATCACCGCCAGCGCGATCCCCAGGCCGAACGCCAGCTGCTGGGTCATGCTGAACAGCGTATTGGCTGATGTCATCAAGGGTGCGGGCATGTCGGCAAACGCCAGGCTGTGATAGGCCGTGAAGCCCATCGACCGGGCCATGCCGGACACTACCAGCACTGGCACGATCAGCCACACTGGCGTGGCTGCCGTCATGCAAGCGCACGCGAGCGCAGTGGCGGCAAGTACGCCGATGCTTCCCAGCAACGTGGCGCGAAAGCCGAAGCGCCGAAGGATTGCCGACGTCATGGGTTTCATGCCGATATTCCCGGCGAACAGGGCCAGCACCAGCAAGCCCGAGACGAACGGATCGAGCCCGAACGAGAGCTGAAACATCAATGGCAGCAAAAACGGCGCGGTGCTGACCATGGCCCGGTATAGCGAGCCGCCGCGAATGGTGACCGCATAGGTTTGTATATGCAGCGCCTCGAGCCGCAGCAGTGGCGCGGCCGAGCCCCGTAAATGCCGATGGAACCCCCATAGCACCACGCCGCTGGCGGCCAGCCACAGATAGCCGCCCAGCGCTTCAGGTTGTTTGCCGAGCTGCTCCAGGCCATGCACCAGCGCTCCGCAGCCCAGGGCGCAATACGCGAAGCCCTTCAGGTCGAAAGCAGGCGGGGTGGTGTGTGCTTGCGCTTGTGGCATCAATCGCCAGGCGAATGCCAGCGCCAGCATCCCCAACGGCAGGTTGAGAAGAAATATCCAGTGCCAGGAGGCGTAGCGGGTGATGAAGCCGCCCAGGGGAGGGCCTAGCACGGGCGCTACCAGCCCGGGCCAGGTGATCAGCGCGATCGCACCCAGCAGATGCTGCTTTTCCGTGTTTCGCAATACCGCCAGCCGCCCCACTGGCACCATCATCGCCCCACCGACGGCCTGAAGCGCACGCGCCAGAACAAATTGCCAGAGCGTTTGAGCGCCGGCGCACAGCACCGACGCCAAGGTGAAGATCACCAGCGCCGCCATGAATACGCGACGATGGCCGAAGCGCTCGGCCACCCAGCCGCTGGCCGGGATAAATACTGCCAGGGTAAGCACATACACCGTAATGCCGACGTTCACGTCCACGGCGCTTACGCCAAAGGACCGCGCCATGGCCGGCAACGCGGTAACGATCACCGTGGCATCCAGGTTGTCCATGAAAAACGCGGCGGCCACCAGCAGGGCCAGCAACCGTGCCCGGGAAGGCGATAAAACGAAAGCGGATGATGTAGTCACAGGCCCTCCGGTTCAGAGGGCCGATATAACGGGTGCGTGGCTGCGCTTGTCAACCAGCGGCGGCAAGGCCGTGGCAGCTTTGGAACAGGTCCAGCGCCGGTTTGTACACCTGAGTGTGTACGTTGAACAACCCTAGTACCGAGTGGAATACGAAGTCGTGGCTCAGGTCGGCTTCATCCCGTTTAGCCGCCAAGCATGGCCGGGACACGCCGGCATCGCTCAGGGTGTTTTGCCCGAACCACAGCACCATGGGTACATGTTTCTGCGCTTCGGGGGCGATTGCATAAGGTGCCGCGTGCAGGTACAGGCCGTTCTCGCCGAGTGATTCGCCGTGGTCCGACACATACCACATGGCCGTGTCGAATCGGCTTTGATTGGCCTTCAACAAGCCGATCACCCGGGCCAGGAAGTGGTCCGTGTAGAGGATGGTGTCGTCGTACACGTTGTTGAGCGACTCGTTGCTGCAGCTGCCCAGTTGGTTGGTGTGGCACACAGGCGCAAAGCGCGTCATCGCCTGTGGGTAACGCTCGTAGTATTCCGGGCCGTGGCTGCCATCGGAATGAAGGAAAATCGCCGTGTCGCCGTCGAGCTTGTCGATGTCCGCCTGCAGGCCTTCAAGCAAGGACTCATCCAGGCAGGTATGGCCGTCGCAGTATGGGCTGGGCTGGTTTTTCGGGATGTCCCGGTGAGGGCTGCGCAGGCAGGTACCCTTGCAGTCACTGTTGTTCTCTACCCACAACACGTTCACCCCGGCGTGCTGGAGCACATCCAGCAGGCTTTCCACGGTTTTGCCTTTCTTGTCGGTGTAATCCTTGCGGCCAAACATCGAGAACATGCACGGCACCGACACGGCCGTGGACGTACCGCACGAATGTACCTGGCTGTAATCAAGCACATCGAGCTGGCTGAGCTCGGGGTTGGTGTCGCGGCTGTAGCCGTTGAGCGAAAAGTGGTCGGCGCGTGCTGTTTCACCTACCACGAAAATCATCAACCGTTTGCGCGGCGCCTGGGCTACCTGCACCGCATCGGTGCCGATAGGCTGAACCTCTGTGTGCTGCTGCAAGCCCAGCCGCTCCTTGCCGAGCTTGGCGCCTGCGTAAATGAAATTGGTAGGGTTGATGAAGTGCGTGAGCTGATCGTGCTGGCGCAGCAGCGGCCCGTAGGTGGAGTAGAACGCCGCCACCGTGGCCAGCAGCAAGCCAGCCGCCAGTGCCGCGGTCGCGAGCTTGTGCAGCAGCCCGCGCCAGGGCGGGGCGTACCGAACCGGCCACGCCCAGATCAGCACCGCCGGCACCACGCCAAGGCCGAGCAGATACGCCAACATCTTCAGGCTGACCAGGCCCGCGACTTCGCCGGGGTTGGTCTCGACCACGTTCTGTATCATCACGGTGTCGATCGCTACACCGTATTCATTCATGAAATACGCGGCGCCCGCAGCGCCCAGTGCCGCCAGGCTCAGTACCGGCTTGAGCAACGGGCGGAACGAAAAGCCAATGAACAGCAGCGTAAACGCCGACCAGAGGAACACCCCGAATGAGGCTTCGAAGGCCAGGCGCTTGAAGCCCTCCAGCTGAATGAGGCTGGCCAGGGCATGCCAGCTGGCAAGGTTGCAGGCGAGAACGAGAAAGGCGGAAAACAGCATCACCAGGCGGGAAGCGCCAAGGGTGGGAAGGTAGCGCGCGAGGGTCATGAATACTCTGCCACAGAGCATGAATCGGCCCGGGACCGGGGTCGGCGCTGAGGGTAGGCTTGGAGTTGTACGGCAACGGTGAGCAGGAAGTGAAAAAAACGTGAAACCCCGGGGCCGTGACCCCGGGGTTCAGGCTGGGTTCAGCGGCGGACCAGCAGTACCCCAGCTTCCATGTGGTGCGTATAGGGGAACTGATCGAACAAGGCGCAGCGTTCTATGCGATGGCTACTGTTCAGCTGTTCGAGGTTGACCGCGAGGGTTTCGGGATTGCACGAGATGTACAAGATGTTATCGAAGCGCCGCGTGAGCTCGCAGGTGTCCGGGTCCATGCCAGCGCGCGGCGGGTCGACGAATACCGTACCGAAGGCATAGCTGGAAAGGTCCACGCCCTGCAGGCGGCGGAACTCACGCACACCGTTGAGGGCCTGGGTCAGCTCTTCCGCCGACAAGCGCACCAGCTCCACGTTGTTCACGCCGTTGTCAGCGAGGTTATGCAAGGCCGCCGCCACGCTGGTTTTGCTGATTTCGGTGGCCAGTGCCTTACGTACTCGGGTCGCCAGCGGCAGGGTAAAATTGCCATTGCCGCAATACAGTTCGAGCAAGTCGTCATCGCGCTCACCCAATGCCTCATAGGCCCAGCCGAGCATGTGCTCGCACACGGTACCGTTGGGCTGGGTGAAGGCACCTTCGGGTTGGCGGTACGTGAAAGTGCGGCCAGCTACCGTGAGGGCTTCGGTCACGTAGTCACGGCCGATCACCAGGCGTTGCCCGCGGGAGCGCCCGATCAGGCTTACACCCAGCGAAGCGGCCAGCTCGCCTGCCGCAGCTTCCCACTCGGCGCCCAGTGGGCGGTGATAGCACAGCGTGATCAGCGCATCGCCGGCAAGTGTGGTGAGAAACTCCACCTGGAACAACTTGTGCCCCAGCGCTTCGTCGGCCTGCCAGGCGGCCTTGAGCAGCGGCATCAACGCATTGATGCGCTCGCTGGCCACAGGAAACTGCTCGATGAGGATAGGCGTGCGGTTATCACCGGGGGCGAACATCGCGTAATGCCGCTGGCCGCCCTCGCGCCACAGCCTGAACTCCGCGCGTAGCCTGTAGTGCTCGCGCGGGGACTCGAATACTTGCGGCGCGGGAGCATCGAAGGGCGCCAGCAAGGCCTCAAGCCGCGCCACCTTGGCCTGAAGTTGCTCGGCGTACTGTGCCGGGTTGATGGCCGTCATGCGTTGAACCAGCCCAGCTTGATCACGAACAGTACCGACAGGATGATCAGCGCCGGATTGAGGTCGCGGGCGCGGCCGGACACCAGCTTCACGGCGGTCCAGGTGATGAACCCGAAGGCAATGCCGTTGGCGATGGAGTAGGTGAGTGGCATGGCCAGGGCGGTGACAACCACTGGCGCGGCTTCGGTGAGGTCGTCCCAGTTGATTTCGGCCAGGCCCGAAGCCATCAGTACGGCCACGAATAGAAGGGCAGGGGCCGTGGCGTAGGCCGGCACGCTACCGGCCAACGGGGCGAAGAACAGCGCCAGCAGGAACAGTACGGCCACCACGATAGCGGTAAGCCCGGTGCGCCCACCGGCACTCACGCCCGCGGCCGACTCGATGTAGCTGGTGGTGGTAGAAGTGCCCAGCAGCGAACCGGCCATGGCCGCCGTACTGTCGGCGATCAACGCCCGGCCCATTTTCGGCATGTGGCCATCCTTGCCCATCAGCCCGGCGCGCTTGGCCACGCCGATGAGGGTGCCGGAGTTGTCGAAGAGGTCCACGAACAGGAAGGCAAAGATCACGCTCACCAGGCCGATATCCAGCGCGCCGGCGATGTCCAGCTGCAGGAAGGTAGGAGCGAGAGAGGGCGGCATCGACACCAGGCCACCGAAGGGGCTGAAGCCGAACAGGATCGATACCACGGTCACGGCCAGGATGCCGATCAGCACGGCGCCACGCACCTTCAGGGCTTCCAGCCCGACAATCAGGATAAAGCCCAGCGCAGCCAGAATGGCCCCCGGCTGCTTGAGGTCGCCCAGGCCCACCAAAGTAGCGGGGTTGTCCACTACGATGCCGGCATTCTGCAAGGCGATGAGGGCCAGGAACAGGCCGATACCGGCGGCGATGGCGCTGCGCAGGGGCAAGGGGATGCTGTTCACGATCCACTCCCGCACCTTGAAGATCGACAGCAGGAAGAAGCACACGGCAGAAATAAACACCGCGCCCAACGCCACCTGCCAGGTGTGGCCCATGTGCAGCACCACGGTATAAGTGAAGAAAGCGTTGAGGCCCATGCCTGGGGCCAGTGCGATCGGGTAGTTGGCGATCAACCCCATCACGGCCGAGCCGATGGCAGCGGCCAGGCAGGTGGCGACGAACACCGCGCCCTTGTCCATGCCCGTGCTGCCCAGAATGCTCGGGTTCACGAACAGGATATAGGCCATGGCGAGGAAGGTCGTGACCCCTGCCAGGATTTCTGTGCGTACGTTAGTGTTGTGTGCCTTTAACTGAAACAGCCTTTCCAGCATGCCCGCTCCCCGAGGCGCATTAGAAGCGCCGTGAATGATGGCCCATAAGCAAAGCACAATCGTGCCAGTTGGGCCCAAAAAAGCCGCGCATCATACCAGTGTCACGTTGCCACGGTGAACGAGAGATACGGTTTTAAAGGCCTGCGCGACGTTAACGGCGATCAGCGGTTGCCTTCCGGCGCTTCCTTCCTGCACTTCACATTTCACGGTAGCGCCATATCTGTAGTACTTGTATAAATACGGAGTGGCCGTGATCACATTTTCACCGGTCATCTTCCTGGTAATTTTCTGTCATAACGGTCCGACGTGCCTTTTAAAACCTCTTTGGTAATACCTGTTACAGCGCTTCATCCCGGTGTTGAAGGCGCAATTCGTGGTCCTGTGCTGCCCTCGGCCGAGGCCGGTGTAGTGCTATGTCGCCTCGAGTTCAGCGACGGCTCGCTCGCCAACGGTTCTCTCCTTGCCGTGGAGGAGAACGGCTGGTTGCTTTTGGTACATGAATACACCACCACTCAGGGGCGCAGTATTCCTGCAAGAGCCTGGGCACTCGAGCAGCCGACCGGGAATGACCAGGAACAGCCAGTGACTAGCTTCCGCGTGCGCTCGATGCTGCCCGCCGGGCCGGTGTCCGCCACCTGATGCGCTCTGAGCGCCGCGCGGTCTTACTCCTCGCATCGGGCTGAACGAACCCTCTTCACGCAAAGTCGTACTACGAGACGCAGGCACACAGACTTGCGCAGACGACCGTGAGGCTTTCCCGATGAGTGCTCTTTCTTCCAGCGCTGGCGTGGAGTGCTACGCCAGCCATTCGATAAACATCACGCTTAACGGCCAGCCGCGGTCGCTCGATGTCTTGCCCTGGACCACCCTGCTCGACCTGCTGCGCGAGCGCCTGGACCTGGTAGGCAGCAAGAAGGGCTGCGATCACGGCCAGTGCGGCGCCTGCACGGTGTTGGTCAACGAAAAGCGCGTGAACGCGTGTCTGACTCTGGCCGTGATGTGCGATGGCGCAAGCGTTACCACCGTGGAGGGGCTGGCCGACGGCGGTAGCCTGCACCCTCTGCAGGCGGCGTTCATCAAGCACGACGCCTTCCAATGCGGTTATTGCACGCCAGGCCAACTATGCTCGGCGGCGGGTTTATTGAAAGAGGGCCGTGTGAACTCGGCCGATGATATTCGCGAACAAATGAGCGGTAACCTTTGCCGCTGCGGCGCCTACGGCAACATCTTGGCGGCGATCGAAGAGGTGATCCAGGCACCCGGGGAGGGCGACGCATGAACCCCTTCAACTATGCGCGTGCCAGCGACGTCAACGAAGCGCTGGAACTCTATCAACCGGGCAGCCGGTTTATCGCCGGCGGTACCAACCTGCTGGACCTGATGAAGGAAAACATCACCCGCCCGCAGAGGCTGATCGACATTACCCGGCTACCGCTGCATGAGATTACCGAGCTGCCGAATGACCGTATTCGTGTGGGTGCGTTAGTCAGCAATGCGGACCTGGCCCATGATCCACTCATCCAGGCGCGTTATCCCCTCCTTAGCCAGGCCATCCTCGCCGGTGCCTCGCCCCAGTTGCGTAATATGGCGACCACAGGGGGTAACCTCCTGCAACGCACCCGCTGCTACTACTACTATGATGCCGGGGTGCCGTGCAACAAGCGCGAGCCTGGCACGGGTTGCCCGGCCCGCACCGGGCTCAATCGCATTCATGCGATTTTCGGGGCGAGTGACCAGTGTGTTGCCACGCACCCGTCAGACATGTGCGTGGCCTTGGCGGCACTAGGCGCCACCGTAGAGGTGCAAGGCAAGCAAGGTACCCGGGTTATTGAGTTCGCGGATTTCCACCGCCTGCCGGGTGATCAGCCTGAGCGGGATAACCACCTGGCCGAAGATGAGCTGATCGTGGCGATCGAGCTGCCTGCCGAAGGCTTCGCCCCGCATAGCCATTACCTGAAGGTCCGCGATCGGGCTTCGTATGCGTTTGCCTTGGTGTCGGTGGCGGCGGCGTTGAAACTGGAGGGCGATATGATCAAGGAGGCTCGCCTTGCCCTTGGCGGCGTGGCCCACAAGCCGTGGCGCAATACGGCGGTGGAGGCGGCGCTGGTGGGCCAGCCCGTGAGCCATGAAACGTTCACCGCTGCGGCGGAAGCCTTGGTCAAGGACGCCCAGCCACTGGCGGGCAATGCGTTCAAAGTCAAGCTGGCCCGGCGCGCCATCGTGCGGGCGCTGGATGAAGCTACATTGGGAGGGGCACGGCCATGACAGTACTTGGACAACCCATGGACCGTGTGGACGGCGTGCTGAAGGTCACCGGTCAGGCCCGCTACGCGGGTGAATATCCCGAGCAGGGCTTGCTGTATGGGAGCGTGGTGTCCAGCACCATTACCTCGGGGCGGGTGCTACGCATCGATGCCAGCGCGGCCCTGGCACTGCCGGGCGTTGTAGAGGTGATGGACCACGGCAATCGACCGCCCATGGCCGGGGATGACGAAAAATATTCCGATGCCGACGCAGCTGACGGCAAACCCTTCCGGCCTCTGTATAACGACCGCGTGCTCTATAACGGGCAACCCCTGGCGTTGGTAGTCGCCGAAAACCTGGAGCTGGCCCGGCATGCGGCTTCTCTGGTGCGCGTCGAATACGTGGAGCACCCATGGTGTTCCGACCTGCGTGCAGAGCTAGGCAACGCCACGCCCGCGCCCGCCGAGCTGCCCGAGCCACGCGGCGACTTTGACAACGCCTATTCGGCTGCGGCGTACAAGGTGGACTCCACCTATGAAACGCCCATCGAGCATCACAACCCCATGGAGCCGCATGCCAGCACTGTGATCTACAAGGCCGACGGTAGCCTTGAAGTGCATGACAAAACCCAAGGTACGCAGAACTGCCAGAACTACCTGTGCCAGACCCTCGGGTTGGAGAAGGACAAAGTACGTGTGCTGGCGGCCTTCGTTGGCGGTGCATTCGGTTCCGGGCTGCGGCCTCAGTATCAGCTGCCTCTGGCGGCAATGGCCGCGCTCAAACTGCGGCGTTCGGTGCGGGTAACGCTCACCCGGCAACAGATGTTCACCTTCGGCTACCGCCCCCGCACGATCCAGCGCCTTCAACTGGCCAGTGATGCTGGCGGCAAGCTTATGGCTGTCTCCCATCACGCCACGGGCGTGACGTCACGCTTCGAGAAATTCACCGAGCACGTGGTTGAATGGAGCGGCATGCTCTACCACTGCGACAACGTGAAGCTGAGCTACGACCTGGTACCGGTGGACCTGTACACACCTCTGGACATGCGCGCCCCTGGGGCGGCGCTGGGGTTGATCGGGCTGGAATGCGCCATGGACGAGCTGGCCGAACGGCTGCACATGGACCCGGTCACTTTCCGTGAGCTTAACTTCGCCGATAGCAATATGAACGAGGGCAAGCCTTATTCGAGCAAGGCGCTCATTGCCTGCTACAACGAGGGCAAGGCGCGCTTCGGGTGGGACCGCCGCAAGGCCGAGCCGCGTAGCCTGCGCAACGGGCGCAAGCTGGTGGGGCTGGGCATGGCGGGTGGCGTATGGGAAGCCATGCAAATGCCAGCCAGCGCCAAGGCCAGCCTGGGCAAGGACGGGATGTTGACCGTCAGCACCGCAACCACGGATATCGGCACAGGCACCTACACGGCGCTAACGCAGATCGCTGCTCAGGCCGCTGGCCTGCCGCCGTCACTGGTGAAGATCAAGCTGGGGGACTCGTCTCTCCCAATGGCGCCGCTTCAGGGCGGTTCATTCACCATTTCGTCCGTGGGCACCGCCGTGCAACAGGCTTGCGAGGCTCTGCATAAGCAGCTATTGACCGCTGCGGCCAGTATCGACCCGGACTTTGCGACGGTTACGCTTACCCAGGTGAGCTTCACTGAAAGCGCGTTGGTGTGGGGAGATAAGCAGTTGGCGTTTACCGACCTGGTTCATGCCAGCGGTTCAGACGCGATTGAGGTGCAGGTAGATGCACAGCCAGACGAGAAGCGGGAGCAGTACGCCACGGCAACGCACTCGGCAGTGTTCGTGGAAGTGGAAGTTGATGAAGACCTGGGTACGGTGCATGTGACCCGCGCGGTGAATGCCGTGGCGGCGGGCAGGGTGGTGAACCCGAAAACCGCCCGCAGCCAGATTCTGGGTGGCGTGGTGTGGGGCATCGGCATGGCGCTGCATGAGGAAACGCTGACCGACCACGCGTTGGGCCGGCACATGAACCATAACCTGGCGGAGTATCACATTCCTGTTCAGGCGGACATCGGACCTATCGACGTGGTGTTCGTCGAGGAGCAGGACTCGGTGGTCAATGCGCTGGGTTCTAAAGGGGTCGGTGAAATCGGCCTGGTAGGCGTGGCGGCAGCGGTGGCCAACGCCATTTATAACGCCACCGGCAAGCGCGTGCGCGATTTCCCCATTACCTTGGACAAACTGCTGGATAACCCCGCGTAGCATCGCGAATGCAGCCGGGCCGGCGCTACGCCGGCTTTGCCGCCTCTCGCTCGGGCGCTTGCATATGGTCCCGGTTAGCAAGGCTTGGGAAGAGTTTTATCCACACCCCAGTCACCACCAGCGTGCCACCCCCGCCGATCACCACGGCGGGGACGGTGCCGAACCAGTGAGCGGTAAGCCCGGATTCGAATTCCCCGAGCTGATTCGACGCGCCGATGAACAGCCCATTGACCGCACTGACCCGGCCGCGCATTTCGTCTGGCGTTTCCAGCTGTACGAAGGCCCCGCGGATGACCATGCTGATCATGTCTGCCGCACCCAGCACCGCCAGGGTTGCCAGCGAGAACCAGAACGAAGTCGATAGCCCGAACGCGATGGTCGCGACCCCGAATATGCCTACGCCGGCGAACATGGTGCGGCCCACCTTGCGTTCGATCGGGAAGCGCGACAACCAGAACGACATCAGCAGCGCCCCTACCGCTGGCGCCGAGCGGAGCAGCCCCAGGCCCCAAGGGCCGGTGAGCAGAATGTCCCGCGCAAACACAGGCAACAGGGCGGTCGCGCCTCCCAGCAACACGGCGAACAAGTCTAGGGAAATCGCGCCGAGGATGTCCGAGCGGCTACGAATGAAACGAATCCCCGCCATGAGCGAATGCAACGTGGCTCGGCCGGTAGGCAGCGGTGTTTCACGTTTCGGCAGGCTGAGCATCAGGCTGAGCGCCAATAGGTAAAGCACGACCGTTGGCCCGTACACCCACACGCTGCCGAACGCATACAGAAAGCCGCCCAGCGCCGGCGCCACGATGGTCGCGGTTTGCATCGCCGAAGCTGACGCCGCCACGGCCCGGGGGAACAGGCCCGCCGGGACGATATTAGGAAGCAGCGCCTGGGTAGTCGGCATTTCAAAGGCGCGGGCGCCACCGAGGCAGAACGCAAGCACAAAGATCATCTCCCGGCTCACGTTATCCGTGCTGCTACCCACCACCAGGGCCAAAGCCACAATGGCCTGTAGCGTCTGGCAGATAGCCGCGACCTTGCGGCGGTCATAGCGGTCCGCCACATGACCGGTGTGCAGCATGAACAGCACGCGGGGCGCGAATTCGACCAGGCCCACCAGGCCCAGGTCCAGCACACTGCCAGTGAGCTGGTAAAGGTGCCAGCCAATGGCTACGGTCAACATCTGGAAGCCACTTGCCGTGCACACCCGTGCCAGCCAGAACGCAAGGAAGGGGCGGTGGTGACGCAACAGCCGGGGCGCTTCGGTAGCCATGAACGACCAGTGACCTCAGGGAGCAGAAGAGGTTAGCAGCCTATCATTTCCCTGTAACAAACGGTTGCAACTTCACGCGGGCGCTTGCATGAAGCCTGCCGGTTCCCAGGGGTGGGGCAATTGGTCACGCGGCACTGCACCACAGCGTCGACACGCGGGAACGAGGCTACGCTATGCAAGGTCATTGATTTGGATCAATGCCGTGCTCCGTGCCGCCTGTCAGAGGAAACCCTATGTTCGGTTCAGAGGCGCTAGACCTCGCCCGCATCCAGTTTGCGTTCACTGTGTCGTTCCACATTCTTTTCCCAGCCATCACTATCGGGCTGGCGAGCTACCTTGCGGTGCTCGAAGGCTTGTGGCTGAAAAGCGGCAACAGCGTATACCGCGAGCTGTACCATTTCTGGTCGAAAATATTCGCCGTGAACTTCGGCATGGGCGTGGTCTCCGGCTTGGTAATGGCCTACCAGTTCGGTACCAACTGGAGCCGGTTCTCGGACTTTGCCGGTGCGATCACCGGGCCATTGCTCACCTATGAGGTGCTGACGGCGTTCTTCCTCGAGGCAGGCTTCCTTGGCGTGATGCTCTTCGGCTGGAACCGCGTAGGCCGCGGGCTGCACTTCTTCGCGACGGTGATGGTAGCGATCGGCACATTGATCTCCACCTTCTGGATTCTGGCGTCCAACAGCTGGATGCACACCCCTCAGGGCTACCAGATCGTGGACGGCCGGGTGATTCCTGTGGACTGGTTCGCGGTGATCTTCAACCCGTCGTTCCCTTACCGCCTGGCCCACATGGCAACTGCTGCCTTTGTGGCGACTGCGTTTTTCGTTGGCGCCTCCGCTGCCTGGCACTTGCTGCGCGGCCGCAACAACCCGGCCGTGCGCAAGATGTTCTCCATGGCGATGTGGATGGCGTTGGTGGTAGCGCCGGTGCAGGCCATGCTGGGCGACATGCACGGCCTGAATACCCTCGAGCATCAGCCGGCAAAAATCGCCGCCATCGAGGGCCACTGGGAGAACACCAACAACGAGCCTACGCCGCTGGTGCTGTTCGGCTGGCCCGACATGGAAGCCGAGAAAACCCGCTTCGCCGTGGAAATTCCGTATCTGGGCAGCCTGATCCTGACCCACAGCCTGGACAAGCAGATCCCCGCCCTTAAAAGCTTCCCACCGGAAGACCGCCCTAACTCGACCATCATCTTCTGGTCGTTCCGTGTCATGGCCGGCCTGGGCATGCTGATGGTCGCGGTGGGCTTGTGGAGCCTCTGGCTGCGCTGGCGCGGCAAACTGTATGACTCGCCGCTGTTCCTGCGCGTTGCATTGTTCATGGGGCCGTCCGGGCTGATCGCGATCCTCGCGGGCTGGTTCACCACCGAGATCGGCCGTCAGCCGTGGGTGGTGTACGGCCTGATGCGTACCGCCAACGCCTCATCCAACCACGACGTGGGCCAGATGGGCTTCACTCTGGCGCTGTTCGTGCTGGTGTACTTCGCCGTGTTCGGCGTGGGCTTTGGCTACATGATGCGCCTGGTGCGCAAAGGGCCGGCCATTGCCGAGCCGCATAGTCACGGCGGCCCCGGCCAGAAACGCACTCCGGCACGGCCGTTGTCCGCCGCTCACGAAGAAACCGCCGAAGACCACCACGCCACGCCGAGCGAGAGGAACTGACCATGGGCATCGATCTATCGTTGATCTGGGCCATCATCATTATTTTCGGCGTGATGATGTATGTGGTGATGGATGGGTTCGATCTGGGTATCGGCATCCTGTTCCCGTTCACGCCCAAGGAACACGACCGCGACGTGATGATGAACACGGTTGCGCCGGTGTGGGACGGTAACGAGACCTGGCTGGTACTAGGTGGTGCTGGCTTGTTCGCGGCCTTCCCGCTGGCCTACGCCGTGGTGCTGTCTGCCTTGTATATCCCGCTAATCCTGATGTTGATTGGCCTTATCTTCCGCGGTGTGGCATTCGAGTTCCGCTTCAAGGCCAAGGTGGACAAGCGCCACATCTGGGACAAGGCGTTCATTGGCGGTTCGCTGCTGGCCACCTTCTCCCAGGGCGTTGCGCTGGGCGCTTACATTGACGGTATCAAGGTGGCCGAGCGCGCCTATGCCGGTGGCCCGTTCGATTGGCTTACCCCGTTCTCGCTGTTCTGCGGCCTGGGCTTGATCGCGGCTTACGCCATGCTCGGCTGCACCTGGTTGATCATGAAAACCGAGGGTGAGCTGCAGGAGCGCATGCATCAGCTCGGCAAGCCGCTGACTTTCGTGCTGCTGGCGTTCGTTGCCATCGTGAGTGTTTGGACGCCGCTGGCCCACAGCGACATTGCCGCTCGGTGGTTCACCTTGCCGAACCTCTTCTGGTTCATGCCGGTGCCGATTCTGGTGGTGGTGGCGACCTACGGGCTCATCAAAGCGGTGGCGCGCAAGGCGCACTACATGCCGTTCCTGCTTACGCTGTTGCTGATCTTCCTGGGCTATAGCGGCCTTGGTATCAGCCTGTGGCCCAACATCATCCCGCCTGCCGTGAGCATCTGGGATGCCGCGTCTCCGCCACAAAGCCAAGGCTTCGTATTGGTGGGCACGCTGTTCATTCTGCCGTTCATCCTTGGTTACACCTTCTGGAGCTACTACGTGTTCCGCGGCAAGGTGACCACCGAAGATGGCTACCACTAGAGAGGTGCGCCCAGTGATCAAGCCGGTTGAAACGAAAAAGCCCCTCTGGCAACGCCTCGGCTGGCTGGTACTGATCTGGGCTGCCAGCGTGGTCAGCCTCGGCCTGGTGGCCGGGCTGCTCCGGCTGCTGATGGCCGCGGCCGGCATGCGCAGCCACTGACAGGTTTTCCCTTTTTTACGCCCGCGCTCCAGCGGGCTTTTTTATGGGCGCAATTATGAATCGTCAACTTTGAAACTTGGCTACTACCTCGTAGAACTGGGTTGTGAGGGAGAGCACCCGTATGCCGTCTTCGCTCACATACAGGTCGTTCGCTGCACTAAGAGAAGGGTCCTGAATAGCGAAACCTTCATCGCCAAACTTCATATCCCGGCTACCATCGGGAAGCAAACGTACCACCTCCAGCCGGAATGCAATGAAGGGCCCTTCCGCCTCTTTGTCCTGCCTGGTGCCCGCCAGAATCACTCGCCCTTGCGAGTCCAGCTTCAGGTGATCGAGGCGCAGCATCGGGTTGTCGGGATCCTTCCACAACAGCATCAGCGCATTTCCTCCATTGAATTCGGCGCAGGGGCTGCCGTTTTCATTGAAGCAATACACAATGGTGGGATGAAGGCTAAAGTTGCCTGAGCTAGAGAGCCAGATTCTTCCTTTCCTATCGGTGGCCATACCGAAGTTGTTGCCCCGCACCGGGAACGCTTTATAACCTCTGCCATCCAAACGAGCGTCTAGCTCGCCCTCGGCGGTACAGCGCATCAGGACGATTTCATCGCCCGCCAGGCCCAAAACCAGAAAACTGCCGTCGTCGTGAAATTCCACCCGATAGGGTATGACGTTTGATTCGTTGATGCGAGGTAGCGCCCGCAAGCCTTTGGTGGGCGGCAGTTCTCCAGTGTCGGGGTCCAGGAGTGCCAAGTAGGTTGTGTAAGTCAGGCTCTGGGCGGTTTCTCGGATCCCCTGGAAAATCACCCTGATCAGCCCATTGGCGAATCCGGCTTTGGCGGCACCGCGATAGTCAGTGGCCAGGGGCTCAGCGTTGGGCTTTATTTCAAAGGGCTTGATGTCGCTAACGGCGTCCGTCTCGGCCTCAGGTGGTGGAAGAACTGCAAAGCCGTTGTCGCCGAAGTTGCCCCAAGGCTGGAAGTTGCGGTCCAGCTTCGCTACGGCGAGGTGGTAGATGTTTTCTTTTGGGCGCTGATAGACAGGCCGCGATACGGCAAGGTAGCCGTCTCTCCCGCCCTGATGGATTGGCACAATGGCCTCGAAATTGTTCACCAGCTCGATGGTTGCCTCCGGCACAGGCGGCAGAACATGCCCGGTCGCCTCATCCCATCGCCCGTCAGAGAAAAGCCGGGTGAATCGGAAATCTGTAAGCAGCCCATCGGCAGAGGCGTACCCGCCGCAAACGAAGCTGCCATCGCTATCCAGGGTCGCTGCGCGTACCTGCAGTGTTTCGCTGGAGCGTATTGGCAGCAAGTCCGGTATGGGCGCAATACCCTCGCTGCCAAAAAGCGGGTCGAGTGTGCCTGGGTTATATTGAGCCATGAGCCTGATCTCCGGTGTAGGTTTGATAACACTACCTCCGGGCGCAGGCGGGCATAACTGACAGTCTGCCAGGTGGGAGTGCAACAGGCATGCGCAGACTCCCTTTTTATGCCTGTGCTCCAACGGGCGTTCTGTCTTTTCCGGTCGGGACTATAGGCTGTAGGAAGCGGGCGAAGCTCGCGAACAACTTAACGCCGGCTCTACCATCGCTTCCCAAGTTTGTAGCACGAGCAGGCCAAAAGTTCTTCGCGAGCTTCGCCCGCTTCCTGCAAGTTGATCGGTAATAGCGCCTACTTCCTCGCCCGCAACACCACAAACTTGGGGTTCGCCGCCACTTGCTCTACACCCCGGAACAGCCGCGCCAGTTTGGTGTGGTAGCCCAAGTGGCGGTTGCCCACGATGTACAGTGCGCCGCCGGTAACCAGTGCTTCGCGGGCCTGTTGGAACATGCGCCACGCCAGGAAATCACCCACCACCTGTTGCTGGTGGAAGGGGGGATTGCACAGCACCACGTCCAGCGAGCTTGCCGGTTGGCCCGCCAGGCCGTCTCCGGGCTGGATGTTCGCTTCACGCTCGCCGAGGGCCGCGTGCCAGTTCTCTCGCGCCGACTGCACGGCCATGTACGACTCGTCGACCAAAGTGTAATGAGCATCGGGGTTGCTCAAGGCGCTGGCGATGCCGAGCACGCCGTTCCCGCATCCCAGATCCGCCACGCGAGCACTGCCCAGGTTGCGCGGCAGATGGGGGAGGAAGGCGCGGGTACCGATGTCTAGCCCGTCGCGGCAGAAGACATTGGCGTGGTTGACGAGCTCCAGCGCCGGCGTGTCCAGCTGGTAACGGGTAGGGTAGGGCGAGCGGGCCGGTTCACGATGCTGATAGGTCGCCGTGAGCAAGCGGGCTTTCTTTACCGCCAGCGAAGCCTGCACAGGCCCGATGTACTTTTCCAGCAAATCCCCCGCAGCGCGAGGCAGGTGCTTGATCATCGCGCCGGCCACCACTTGCACCCCGTCGCGCAGGTGCGGCTGCAGCCGGATCAACTGTTCTTCCAGCAGTGCCAAGGTTTTGGGAACGCGCACCAGTACATGGTCGAAGGCGCCTTCGAAGGGCTCGCTCGACGGTAGCAGGTTAAGCGCGTCGTAAGCGTGCCCGTTGCTCGCCAGGTTCTTGACCAGCGCCAACGCGCCCAGATGCGAGTCCCCGCTGGTCACCACATCGAAGCGCCCCAGCAAGCTGATGGCCAACGCACCGAAGCCGTCGTTCAACACCAATACGCGTGCTGCGGACGGAAGCTGTTGCTCTGCCAGATGAGCGAGCAGGTAGTCATCGGCGGCATCGAAGGCATACAACGGTTCGTTGGCCATTTCCGGCTGGCGAACCAGGTCGAGTTGGGCGAAGGCGTTGTCGAAGCGGGGCATGTGCAGGCTCGGGCAGGTAAAAAAAGGGCGATTCTACGGGGTTTCCACACGCACCGTCGGTGTTTGTCCGCGCGCAATTGCGCCAAACTACGCGGTATTAAACGTGGAGGCCCCATGACCGACGAGAAGTTCACCCGCCAGCGCCTGCTGGCCGTGCACACCTTGACCCCCAACTTGTTCACCCTGCGCACCACGCGTGATGCAGGCTTTCGCTTTCAGGCAGGGCAGTTTGCGCGCCTGGGCGTAACCAAGCCGGACGGCACCGTCGCCTGGCGGGCCTACTCCATGGTGTCCTCGCCGTACGACGAGTTTCTTGAATTCTTCTCGGTGGTAGTGCCTGGCGGCGAGTTCACCAGCGAACTGTCGCGCTTGCAAGTGGGCGACGAGCTTTTGATAGAGCGTCAGGCATTCGGTTACCTCACACTGGACCGCTTCGCCGATGGCCGCGACCTTTGGCTGTTGGCCACAGGCACAGGCCTTGCTCCCTTCCTTTCCATCTTGCAGGGCTTTGAAGCGTGGGAGCGTTTCGAGCGTATTGTGCTGGTGTACAGCGCTCGGCATGGCCGCGACCTCGCTTATGGAGAGCTGATCGCGGACCTGGAGAAACGTGAGTACCTCGCCGAGTATGCCGGCAAGCTCACCTTCGTTCCCTTGGTAAGTCGGGAGGCCTGGCCAGGTGCCCTGCAGGGGCGTATCACCGACCTGATCGCCAACGGCGAGCTGGAGCGCGCGGCGGGTATCGAACTCACCCCTGAGCATTCCCGGGTAATGATTTGTGGTAATCCGGAAATGATCGACGACACCCGCAAGCTGCTGAAAAGCCGCGACATGAACCTTAGCCTCAGCCGCCGGCCAGGTGCAGTCGCGGTGGAAACCTACTGGTGATTACACCACTGGCGGTTGTACCGATACCGCCGGGGCTGGCTTGCCATTCTGTTCTTTCAGAATGTCGCGGATCTCGCCCAGCAATACCTCTTCCTTGGTAGGCACCGGCGGCAGGCTGGGTGCCCTGGCCTCTTCGCGCTTGAGCCGATTGATCGCCTTCACACCAATGAAGATAGCGAAGGCCACGATGATGAAGTCGACCACGGTTTGAATGAATTTACCGTAGGCCAGCACCACCGCCGGTGAAGCCCCCTCGGCGGGGCGTAGCGTGACGGCAAGGTCGGTGAAGTTGATGCCACCGATCAGCAAGCCGAGCGGCGGCATGATGATATCGCCCACGAAGGACGACACGATCTTGCCGAAGGCCGCGCCGATGATGATACCCACGGCCAGGTCGACCACGTTGCCTTTGACTGCGAAGGCCTTGAACTCTTTAAGCAAGCTCATTGAGTGCATCCTTTTTCAAGTTGAAGAAACGGGTAAGTTTTTTAACCAAATGCTTGAAAATCAGCGCCTTGGCATTCGGGTTACTGTTTTACCAGACCGGCAGCCCACCGATTAGTTTTGTTTCGGCAAGCCCCGGCTGGCCGAGCCGAGGGGTATGATAAGCGCCCTTTCGTTCGATGGAGGCACCATGGCCAAGGCCAAGCGCATGTACGGCTGCACCGAGTGTGGCGCAACTTTCCCCAAGTGGGCGGGGCAGTGCGCCGAATGCGGTGCCTGGAACACGCTGGTGGAAACCATGGTGGAGAACACGCCGGCCGCCAGCAGCAACAGCCGTACCGGCTGGGCGGGCGAGCAGGCCACGGTAAAAACCCTCGCAGAAGTGAGCGTGGAGGAAATTCCACGGTTTTCCACCGCCTCTACCGAACTGGACCGCGTGCTGGGCGGCGGCCTGGTTGACGGGTCGGTGGTGCTGATCGGCGGCGACCCGGGTATTGGTAAGTCCACTATCTTGCTGCAAACCCTGTGCAACCTGGCCGAGCGCATGCCGGCCCTGTATGTGACTGGGGAAGAATCGCAGCAGCAAGTGGCCATGCGCGCGCGCCGGCTTGGCCTTCCGCAGGACAAGCTCAAGGTGATGACCGAAACCTCGATCGAAAGCATCATCGCCACCGCCCGCAGGGAAAATCCCAAGGTGATGGTGATCGACTCGATCCAGACCATCTTTACCGAACAGCTGCAATCCGCGCCGGGTGGCGTAGCGCAGGTGCGCGAAAGCGCGGCCCTGTTGGTGCGCTTTGCCAAGCAGAGCGGCACGGCGATATTCCTGGTGGGGCATGTCACCAAGGAGGGTTCCCTGGCGGGGCCTCGGGTGCTCGAGCATATGGTCGATACCGTGCTGTATTTCGAAGGTGAGTCCGACGGCCGCTTGCGCCTGCTGCGGGCGGTAAAGAACCGTTTCGGCGCGGTGAACGAGCTGGGCGTGTTCGGCATGACCGATCGTGGCCTGAAGGAAGTGTCCAACCCTTCGGCGATCTTCCTCAGCCGCGCCCAGGAAGAAATCGCGGGTAGCGTGGTGATGGCGACCTGGGAAGGTACCCGGCCGATGCTGGTGGAGGTGCAGGCTCTGGTCGATGACAGCCACCTGGCCAACCCTCGGCGGGTGACGCTGGGCCTGGACCAGAACCGCCTGGCGATGCTGCTGGCGGTACTGCATCGGCACGGGGGCATTCCCACCCACGACCAGGACGTGTTCCTTAACGTGGTGGGCGGGGTGAAGGTGCTCGAAACCGCGTCGGACCTTGCACTGATGGCGGCGGTGATGTCCAGCCTGCGAAACCGCCCGCTGCCTCATGGCTTGCTGGTATTCGGCGAGGTAGGGCTGTCGGGTGAGGTGCGGCCTGTGCCCAGCGGGCAGGAGCGGCTCAAGGAAGCGGCCAAGCACGGGTTCAAGCGGGCCATCGTGCCCAAGGGCAATGCACCGAAGGAAGCCCCGGCAGGCCTTGAGATCGTAGCGGTAACCCGTCTGGAGCAGGCCCTCGACGCCCTTTTCGAGTAGCGTTGCAGCTTGACCTGAAGCACTCGCCCGGAGTATCACCTTCTTTTAAGCCGAGCGAGATTTCCCATGGTGAGCGCTTCAACCTCCGCACCGCAGGTAAAGGCTGTGATTTTCGACATGGATGGCCTGCTGCTCGACACCGAGGGCATCTACACCGAAGTCACCCAGTCCATTGCCCAGCGCTATGGCAAAACCTTCGACTGGAGCCACAAGCAGCACATCATCGGCCGTGGCGCGCGAGACCTGGCCACGTATGTGGTGGAAGCCCTGGAGCTTCCAATCACCGTGGACGAATTCCTGGAGATTCGCGCGCCCTTGATGACCGCGCGCTTCCCCGAAGCCTTGGGCATGGCGGGGGCGGAGGCTCTGGTGCGGCACTTGAAGGCCAACGGCATTCCGATCGCGGTAGGCACCAGTTCTTCGAGCACCTACTTCAAGCTCAAGACCCAGCAGCACGAAGCATGGTTTTCGCTCTTTGATACGATCGTGACGGCCGATGACCCGGAAGTGGGCGCTGCCAAGCCTGCCCCTGATATCTTTCTGGTAGCGGCCCGCCGCCTGGGTGTGGCACCGGCAGACTGCCTCGTGTTCGAAGATTCACCCTTCGGCGTGACCGCTGCCAAGGCGGCGGGCATGTACGCCCTGGCCGTGCCGGATTCGGCCATGGACCCAGAGAAGTACACCCACGCCGACGGCCGCCTCGGCAGCCTGCTCGAGTTCGAGCCCAGCGGATGGGGGCTGCCGGCGTTCCCGTAAGGGATCAGCCCACCAGTGCGCCTAGTTCCCGCTCCAGCTCCGCCTCGTCGCCCAGGTTCAGCTCCACCAGGCGGCGCAGATGGCTGATGGAATCCAGGTCGATGTGGGTGCACTGGAAGCCCAGCTGGCCATCGTTGTCGTGCTTGAGCTCGGTTTCCATCTTCACTGGGGCGTCTTCACCCAGCTGCACAGTCACCTGGAACGGTGCGGCAGGGTCGCCTTGCCAGCCGGCTGGCCGTTCAACAAGCAGCCCCTTCAGGGACAGGTCGAGCAGTTTGACCTCCCAGCGATTGTCACCTTGGGTAAGCTCGGTGCGGGCATCGAAGGCAATACGTTTGAAGCGACGACGTTCTTCAGTCATGGGTACTTCCTCAATGAGGCCCGTCAGCGCGGGTCGCTCTCTATGCTGCCGTGCCATGGCGTAGCCGGCAATGCTTGTATACAGGTTTTGCCGAGTGCCTCGCGAAACCGCAAAGGCCAGCCGACAATGGCACAAAACCCCGCGCCATCGACCTTTGTGGGGGGTGTGCTTCCCCGCAAGTGTAGCTAGACTGGAGCCGGGTTTGTTCCGTTGCCATTCGCTGGAATATAAAACATGAAAAACAATAATAGTCTGGCCCGCCATCTGCCATGGCTCGCGCTGGCCGTCATTGGCGCCTGGGCGCTCGGGGTTGTCGCGCTGCGTCGCGGCGAAAGCATCAACGCGCTCTGGATCGTGGTCGCCTCGGTGGCGATCTACCTGGTCGCATATCGTTACTACAGCCTGTTCATCGCTGAGAAAGTGATGCAGCTCGATCCTCGTCGAGCCACCCCTGCCGTGCTCAACAACGATGGGCTGGATTACGTTCCCACCAACAAACATATCCTGTTCGGCCACCATTTCGCGGCTATCGCCGGGGCTGGCCCGCTGGTGGGCCCGGTGCTCGCCGCGCAAATGGGCTACCTGCCTGGCACCCTCTGGCTGATCGCCGGCGTAGTACTGGCCGGCGCCGTGCAGGACTTCATGGTGCTGTTCCTTTCTACCCGCCGTAACGGCCGCTCGCTGGGCGACATGGTGCGCGAAGAGATGGGCCGCGTCCCGGGCACCATCGCACTGTTTGGCTGCTTCCTGATCATGATCATTATCCTCGCCGTACTGGCGCTGATCGTGGTCAAGGCGTTGGCTGAAAGCCCATGGGGCGTGTTCACCGTGATGGCGACCATTCCTATCGCGGTGTTCATGGGCGTGTACATGCGCTTTATCCGCCCGGGCCGCATCGGTGAAATCTCGCTCATTGGCGTAGCACTGTTGCTGGCCTCCATCTGGGCTGGCGGTCAAGTGGCTGCCGACCCGGTATGGGCCAAGGCCTTTACCTTCACGGGCGTGCAGATCACCTGGATGCTTATCGGCTACGGCTTCGTGGCTGCGGTAATGCCGGTGTGGCTGATCCTCGCACCGCGAGACTACCTGTCTACGTTCCTGAAAATCGGCACTATCATCGCCCTGGCCATCGGCATTCTGGTCACCATGCCAGAACTGAAAATGCCCGCGCTCACGCAGTTCACCGACGGCACCGGGCCGGTGTGGAAAGGCACGCTGTTCCCGTTCCTGTTCATTACCATCGCCTGCGGCGCGGTATCGGGCTTCCATTCGCTGATTTCCTCGGGCACCACGCCCAAGCTGCTGGATAACGAAGTGAACGCCCGGTACATCGGCTATGGCGCGATGCTGATGGAGTCGTTCGTAGCCATCATGGCCATGGTTGCCGCCTCGGTCATCGAACCTGGCGTGTACTTCGCGATGAACAGCCCGGCTGCTGTAGTGGGTGGCGACATCAACGCCGTGGCAGCTGCGGTCAGTGGCTGGGGCTTTGCGATCACACCCGAAACCCTACAGGCAGTCGCCCATGACATTGGTGAAAACACCATCCTGGCCCGCGCCGGTGGTGCGCCCACGCTGGCAGTAGGTATCGCGCAGATTCTGCACACGGTACTGCCAGGCGAAAATACCATGGCGTTCTGGTACCACTTCGCGATCCTGTTCGAGGCGCTGTTCATCCTTACCGCTGTAGACGCCGGTACCCGCGCGGGCCGCTTCATGCTGCAAGACCTGCTCGGCAGCTTCGTGCCTTCGCTCAAGCGTACTGAATCGTGGGGCGCCAACATGATTGGCACCGGTGGTTGCGTGGCGTTGTGGGGTTACCTGCTGTATCAAGGCGTGGTTGACCCACTGGGCGGCATCAATACTTTGTGGCCTCTGTTCGGCATCTCCAACCAGATGCTGGCCGGTATCGCGCTGATGCTCGGCACCGTGGTGCTGATCAAGATGAAGCGCCAGCGCTACATCTGGGTCACCCTGTTGCCGGCGGCATGGCTGTTGATTTGCACCACCACCGCGGGCCTCATCAAGTTGTTCGACCCCAGCCCGGCGGTAGGCTTCCTGGCATTGGCGAAAAAGTACAACGATGCGCTGGCGGCAGGGCAGGTGCTTGCTCCGGCCAAGAGTATCGAGCAGATGCAGGCGGTGATCTTCAACGCCTACACCAACGCCACACTCACCGTGCTGTTCCTGTTCGTGGTGCTGGCAGTACTGGTGTTCGCGGTCAAGGTCGGCTACGCGGCGCTGGGCAAGCGCGACCGCACCGACAAGGAAGCGCCATTCCAGGCGCTGCCAGACGCATGAGGACCTGAGCCATGTTCAATGACCTGAGCCGGTTGGGCAAATACCTGGGGCAGGCGGCGCGCCTGATGGTCGGCATGCCGGACTACGACAATTATGTGGAACACATGCGAAAGACCCACCCGGACCAGCCGGTGATGGATTACGAAGCCTTCTTCCGTGAGCGGCAGGAGGCCCGCTACGGCGGCGGCAAGGGATCGCCCCGCTGTTGCTGAACCCTGCCTCGGCCTGATTCGCGAGCGGCCCCCGGCCTTCCGGGGGCATGCGATTCAGGTGCCCGAACCTGATCCGGAGACGTACGTGCCCACCCCTGTTCCTGTAACGGTGCTGACCGGTTTTCTCGGCGCCGGCAAAACCACCTTGCTTCGCTACATGCTTCAGGCCGAGCACGGGCTGAAGTTGGCGGTGATCGAGAACGAATTCAGCGACGCCGGTATCGACACCGAGCTGTTGGGCGACGAGCCCGTGCAGGTGGTAACGCTGGCTAACGGTTGCGTGTGCTGCAGCATCCATACGGACCTCACCAAAGCGTTGTTCCTGTTGCTGGAACGGCTCGATTCGGGAGAAATCGCCTTTGATCGGCTGGTGATCGAGTGCACCGGCCTGGCCGACCCTGCGCCGGTTGCTCAAACATTTTTCATGGAAGAAGAGCTGCGTGACCGTTATGTGCTCGATGGCATTGTGACCCTTGTTGACGCGGCCCACGCTGGCGAGCATCTGAAGCAAACCATTGCCCAGGCCCAAGTGGGGTTTGCCGACCGGCTACTGGTGAGCAAGACCGATCTGGTCACTCCAGAAGCGTTCGAAGCACTCAGTAAACGGTTAGCCCGCATCAATAACCGCGCCTCGATTCGCGTGGTGGACCACGGTGAGATCGACCTGGCGGAGCTGCTGGACATTCGAGGGTTTAACCTCAATGCCGAACTGGGCGCGGGGTTCCGCCCACGGCCAATGGTCATCGGCAAAAGCTCAGATCGTATAACCAGCATGGTGCTGCGCACGGATATGCCGCTGGACATCGACCGCCTCAGCGATTTCATGAACACGCTACTGGAAGAGCACGGCCGGCAATTGTTGCGCTACAAGGGCGTGCTAAGTATCGCTGGCGATCCCCGCAGGCTGGTGTTCCAGGGTGTGCTCAAGCTCTATGGCTTTGACTGGGACACCGCCTGGGAGGAGGGCGAGGCACGCGAGAGCGTGATGGTGTTCATTGCCGATGACTTGCCAGAAGAGGCGATCCGGGAAGCGTTCAAGCGTATGCAGGCTTGCGAGGGCCGGTGAAGTTACTGCTCACCCGGCTCGCTGAGCCATGGGGCACTCACGTTACGCTCAATGATCAATAGCTTCCATATTTGAGCATTCGGATGCTCAACGCCCAGATATTGGTAGCCGGAATGAGCTCGACGGCGTGGGGTAATGGCAGCGCCTTCAGTGCTTAACTTGATGGCGTACTGGCTTGCAGAAACATCTGTCGGATCGAATGGTCGCTCACTGAGGCAGTTCAGCTCTAACAAGGCAGGGGCTCGTTGGTCGGCGGGCAAGACACCAAGAAAACCTCCTTCATCGAGCGCCACCCCTCTGCTGAAATACTTGCCTGGGGAACGCACATACAGTTGGTAGCCTTCGGTTGTCCATTGGAAGTAGAACGCCATGGGCTTGGGCGTTACGCCCGCTTGGCAACTGAGCAAGTGTGAATCATTGCGCACAGTGCTCGCCAGGTGCGGCGCAAGACCTGCCAGGCTTGGGAGGCGGTTGGCCCAGGCGGCTTTACCTAATAATGCGCTTAGTGTGTTGAGTGGGTGGCCATTGAGCCATAAGGCTCCTACAAAGGATTGCTGCTTGACGGTAGGCATGGTTGATACTCCTGCAACTTGCGTGAAGGCCCGTTCGGGCCAGGAGACGGCACCTTAAGTGCGGTCCGCAGGTGGCTGGAAAGTGGAAGCGTTTCTCGAACCCATAAAAAAACCCGGCACGTGGCCGGGTTCTCGTTTACGCCTGACGGATCAGTTGCCGTACACCGGCAGCCGCGCGCAGATAGCCTTGACCTTCTCGCGAACGGCATCGATCACCGCTTCGTTGTTCAGGTCGGCCAGGATGTCGCAGATCCAGCCTGCCAGCTCGCGGCAGTCAGCTTCGTTGAAGCCACGGGTGGTCACGGCTGGGGTGCCGAAACGCAGGCCGGAAGTCACGAACGGCGAGCGCGGATCATTCGGTACCGAGTTCTTGTTGACGGTGATGAACGCGCGGCCCAGGGCAGCGTCGGCATCTTTGCCCGAAATGTCCTGCTTGATCAGGGACAGCAGGAACAGGTGGTTCTGGGTGCCACCGGAAACGACGTCGAAGCCGCGCTCGATGAACACTTCGGCCATGGCCTGAGCGTTTTTCACCACTTGCTGCTGGTAGGCCTTGAATTCAGGCTGCAGTGCTTCCTTGAAGCATACGGCCTTGGCGGCGATAACGTGTTCCAGTGGGCCACCCTGGGCGCCCGGGAACACGGCCGAATTCAGCTTCTTCTCGATCTCGGGATTGCTGCGCGCCAGGATCAGCCCACCGCGCGGGCCACGAAGCGTTTTGTGGGTGGTGGTAGTAACCACGTCGGCGAACGGAACGGGGTTAGGGTACACGCCAGCGGCAACCAGGCCAGCCACGTGCGCCATGTCCACGAACAGGTAAGCACCGACCTTGTCCGCGATGGCGCGGAAGCGGGCGAAGTCCAGCACCTGAGAGTAGGCGGAGAAACCGGCCACGATCATTTTCGGCTTGTGCTCTACCGCCAGGCGCTCCACTTCGTCGTAGTCGATCAGGCCATTGCCGTCGATCCCGTACTGAACGGCGTTGTACAGCTTGCCGGAGGAAGACACCGAAGCACCATGGGTAAGGTGGCCGCCGTGGGCGAGGCTCATGCCCAGAATGGTATCGCCCGCTTGCAACAGCGCCAGGTACACCGCAGCGTTAGCCTGCGAGCCCGCGTGGGGCTGGACGTTGGCGTAGTCGGCGCCGAACAGCTCCTTGGCGCGATCGATGGCCAGTTGCTCAACCACATCCACGTACTCGCAGCCGCCGTAGTAGCGCTTGCCCGGATAGCCTTCTGCGTACTTGTTGGTGAGCACCGAGCCTTGAGCTTCCATGACCGCCGGGCTGGTGTAGTTCTCCGAGGCGATCAGCTCGATGTGCTCTTCCTGACGCAGGGCTTCTTGCTCCATCGCGGCAAAGAGGTCGGCGTCAAACTTGGCAAGGGTCAAATCACGGCTGAACATTGGCGGTCCTCGAGGATCGGCAGAGAGAAAGCCGCCATTCTACCGCATCCACCGGAGGCTGGCACATGAGCGCCCGTCATCCTGGGGATGACCGGGGTTCAGCTGAGGGCCGCGAGCGGCCAGCTGCAGGCCATTGAGCTGCAAGCTGCAAGCCACAAGCTTAAAGGCGCCGCGAACCTTCTTGCCGCTTGTAGCTTGAAGCTCGCCGCTGCGGATCAGTCGAACATGAACAACGCGTCGTTGCTGAATTGCGCTTCGAACCGGTTGGCTTGCATGGGCCGGCCGAACAGATAGCCTTGCACTTCATCGCAGCCGTGTTCGCGGAGGAAGTCCAGCTGGTCGTGGGTTTCGACGCCTTCGGCGATCACCGAGAGGTTGAGGCTGTGGGCCATGGCAATGATTGCGCGGGCGATCTGTGCATCCTGTTCGCCCTCAGGTAGCCCATCCACGAAGGTACGGTCGATCTTCAGCACGTCGATCGGGAACTGCTTCAGGTAGTTGAGCGAGGAGTAGCCCGTGCCGAAGTCGTCAACGGCAATGCTCAGGCCGAGCATTTTCAGGCTGTCGAGGATCTGCATGGCCTCGTTCACGTCCCTCATCAGGATACTCTCGGTCAGCTCCAGCTCAAGGCACGCAGGCGGTACGCCGGTTTCCGCGAGGATGCTCGCAATGCGCTTGCCCAGCTGGCCGTCGGAGAACTGCCGCGCCGATATGTTCACCGACACCTTGGGCACCCGTACCCGGGCCTGATGCCACGCTTTCAACTGGCGGCAGGCTTCGGTCAGTACCCAGTCGCCCACATCTACCACCAGCCCAAGCTCTTCGAGCACGGGGATGAAATCCTGAGGCGGGACCAGCCCTCGCCTCGGGTGGCGCCAGCGCAGCAAGGCCTCGGCGCCAGTAAGCCGTTTTCCATCCCCGCTGAGCTGGGGTTGGTAGTACAGCACGAACTCTTCCTGCTCCAGGGCGTGGCGCAAATCGCTTTCGAGTTCCAGCCGCTCCAGCGCACTGGCATTCATGTCCGCCTGATAGAACTGGAAGTTGTTCTTGCCGCGTTCCTTGGCGTGATACATCGCGGTGTCGGCGTTTTTCATCAGCTGGCTCAGCTCGCTACCGTCCTGCGGGCTAAGGGCAATGCCGATGCTGGCCGTGACGAAGAACTCCCGGTTCTCGAGCACGAAAGGCGCGTGGAGATTACCGAGGATCTCCTCCGCCACGTGGATAGCTCGGGTAAGCGCCGCTTCGCGGCTGCCGCGCGGCTGCAACAACAGGGTGAACTCGTCACCGCCCATGCGCGCGACTGTGTCGTCTTCATCCACGCAGGCCAGCAAGCGCATGGCCATATCCTTGAGCATGCGGTCGCCCGCTGCATGGCCCAGCGAGTCATTGATGGGCTTGAAACGGTCGAGATCCAGGAACATCAACACCACCCAGGCCTTCTGCCGTTCGGCTTGCTGCAACGCGGTAAACAGGCGGTCCTGGAACAATGTGCGGTTGGGCAGGTGGGTGAGGGCGTCGTAGTAGGCGAGCCGGTGGATACGCTGCTCGCTGGCCTTGCGCTCGCTGATATCGCTGAAGAAACAGACATAGCTGGCCAGGTCGCCTTCTTCATCCAGTACCGCAGTGATGCCTACCCAAGCCGGGTAGTGTTCGCCGTCACGCCGTTTAAGGCGTATTTCCCCTTCCCAGCTGCCATTGAGGTGAAGCTGCTTGACCACGTATTGCAGGTGGGCTTCCTGCTGTTCGATGACCGTGAGCAGTGTGGGTAACTGGTCCAGCACGTCTGCGGGCTGATAACCGGTGACGCGGCTGAACGCTTCGTTCACCTGCACGATATAGCCGGCCGGGTCGGTGATGAGGATCGCGGAGGTGGAGTGCTGGAACACCGTAGCCGCCATGCGCAGGTCTTTCTCGGCCCGCCGCTGTTGGCTTACGTCGCGGCCTACGCCGAGGATCCCTTCGAAGTTGTCGTGTTCGTCCCAGATCAATACCAGGCGCAGCTCGATGGGGATCTTGCGGCCATCCGCGCGCAGGCAGTCGAGCATGAACGTCTGGCTTCGCACCTGCGTACGCAATTCTGCCAGCAAAGCCGGCTCGCCCAGGGCGGCGCGTACCCGTTCGAGCAGCGCCTCCAGGCCTGTGACCTGGCTGGGCGTGGCGATGGTGGATTGCCAGCCGTTATCGAACACCGATTGCACGTCATAGCCGAGCACGGTTTGAACGGAGGGGCTGACGTAGTTGAGCCTCAGGCGGCTGTCGGTCGAAAAGATCACGTCACTGATGCTTTCAGCGAGCATTCGATAACGCTGTTCACTGTCTCGTAGCGATTGGCTCGCCTCGATCTGCTCGGTAACGTCCTTGGCCACGCCGATGATCCGCGTTACCCGCCCGGCAGTATCCTCGGTGAGGCTTTGCTCGCGGATGTCGAAACGCCGCCAGCTGCCATCCCTGTGCTGGAAGCGCAGCTGGCATTGCAATTGACCGGCATAACTGGTGTCCCGCTGGTACTGGCGCAGGGCACGGTATTGCTCGGCATCCACCGGATGCATGAGGGCTTCCCAGAACTGGTCGCCCAAGTCCTGAACTTCGCTATGGGTGTAGCCCAGCGTCATGCCCAGGTGATGGTTGCTGTAGAGCATCTTGCGCTGGAGCACGTCGGCCACATAAAGATGATCCGGCACCGCCCGTACCACGTCCGACCAGAACCGCTCGCGCTCTACCAGCGATACCTGGGCCTGCTTGCGTTGCGTGACGTCGTTGAGGCTTAGAATCACTTCATCCACGCTGCCATCTTCAGGCACGCGGATCTGTGCCCACACATGGCGGGCAGCGCCGTCGGAGCCAGGCAGCGAAAACTCGAGTTCCACCGTGGCAGGCGCGAGCAGCGCGACCAGCAATTCGTAGGGAAGGCTCTGGGGCACCAACGTGCTGCTGCCAACCAGCCGCGCCCATACCGCGCTGGCGTCCTGAAGCTGCAGCAGGTTTAGTGCAACCTGGTTGGCTTCGGTCAGGTGCATGGCTTCGCGCAACACCCGATGCTGGGCTGGGTGTGCTTCGAGCCATGGCAGGATGTCCTCGATGCGCCGCAAGCCGGCGAGCGTGACCAATTGGCGCAGGTCCCGCAGGTCGAACACGCAAAGGCCAACCCCGGCACCTTCGAAAATATCCTGATAGCGACGCCGTTGTGCTTGCACTTCCTGCTGCCTGCGGCGCAAGTCACGCAGTACCAGCAAGGGCAGAATGGTGCAGGCGAGCCCTAGCGCAAGCTTGCTGAACAGGCCGGGAAGTAGCGGCAGCCGCGCAAGCTGCGGATCAAACAGCCCATCCAGGCGCCAGCCGCTGCCCGGCAGCGAGTAACTGGCGACGCTGGTACGTTGCTCCTCGGCGGACGATGCCAGAACCGGAGCAGGGGAGGTACCTGCGGTTGCCTCACCCGAGGCCCGGTAGATCGGTCGGCCTTCGGCATCCTTGACCAGCCACTGGGACCAACCGTGGTCGCCCAGGTGGGGCGCCAAAAGGCCATAAAACGACGGAGCGAAGCGTAATACCCAGAAGCCTTGGCTGCGAGGGTCACGCAGGGCTAGCCAGGTTTCAGTGCCGTCCGGGCTGTTGCTGTACCAGTAGCGGGTGTTGCTGGCGTGCTGCGTCAGCTCGGGCAGCGCATTGGATAACGCCGCTGAAGGGCGCTCGCCGGGCAGGGGCTGGCCATTGGCACCCAGATGCACCGTGCCGATCAGCCCGGCCTGCACACCCTGTCCACCCGGCGGCGTTCCCAGCAGCAGCGCGTTGAGGCTGCTCTCGGCAAACAATGCCATGTTCAGGCCCAGGCGATCCGCCAGGCTGGCGCTATGCTCTACGGCAGCGGCGCGTTGCTCATCCTGATTGCGGTGATATTCGTTCAGCACCTGCCACACCAGCAGGCCGAAGAGGAGCAACACCAGCACGGCAAGCGCGCTTTTCAGCGAGCCGGAAAAAGAACCACTGGCCGCAGGGGTTCGCTGGCGCAGGGACGACGACTGATCGAGGTTGCTCAAACTGAAATCCTGCGGTGTTGCGCCGAGACCGCCAGTGGCGCTGCGCGCGTGCCATGGGCCGCGAAAGGCCCATGATAACAGGCGCTGCTGCCGTTGACAGGCTAGCATGCCGCCATGTCTGGCAAAGTGCCAGCCCTCGGGCTGCAAGTTTGCCCTCAATCACGCATTCCGGTAGTTTTGACCGTCTACCGAAACGCGCTTTTCATCTGTGCGCGCCATCATCGTTACCAGTCAGGTTTACCCATGGCCCAATACGTCTACACCATGCATCGGCTGAGCAAGGTTGTTCCGCCGAAGCGGGAAATCCTAAAGAACATTTCCCTGTCTTTCTTCCCTGGCGCCAAGATTGGCGTGCTGGGCCTGAACGGCTCGGGTAAATCCACGCTACTGCGGATCATGGCCGGGGTAGACAAAGAGTTCGACGGCGAAGCCCGTCCGATGCCCGAGCTGAATGTGGGTTACCTGCCTCAGGAGCCCGAGCTGGACCCGAACAAGAACGTTCGTGAAGTGGTGGAAGAGGCCGTGTCCGCCATCAAGGACGCCCAGGCGCGCCTTGATGAGGTGTACGCCGCCTACGCCGAGCCGGATGCCGATTTCGACAAGCTGGCCGCCGAGCAGGCCAAGCTCGAATCCATCCTGCAGGCCTCCGACGGGCATAATCTCGAGCGCCAGCTGGAAGTGGCCGCCGATGCCCTGCGGCTGCCGCCATGGGATGCCCGTATCGAACACCTTTCCGGTGGTGAAAAACGCCGTGTCGCGCTGTGCCGCCTGCTGCTTTCGGCCCCTGACATGCTGCTGCTCGACGAACCCACCAACCACCTGGACGCGGATTCGGTGGCCTGGCTGGAGCGTTTCCTCCATGACTTCCAGGGCACCGTGGTAGCCATTACCCACGACCGTTACTTCCTGGACAACGTTGCCGGCTGGATCCTGGAGCTGGACCGTGGCCACGGCATTCCATACGAAGGTAACTATTCCGGCTGGCTCGAAGCGAAGTCCGAGCGGTTGGCGCAGGAATCCAAGCAACAGTCCGCTCATGAGAAGGCGCTCAAGGAAGAACTGGAGTGGGTGCGCAAGGGCGCCAAGGCGCGGCAGTCCAAATCCAAGGCCCGCCTGCAGCGCTTCGAAGAACTGCAGTCGCAGGAATTCCAGAAGCGCAGCGAAACCAACGAGATCTACATCCCGGTGGGCCCGCGCCTGGGCGACAAGGTGATCGAGTTCAACAACGTCACCAAGAGCTATGGCGACCGGGTGCTGATCGACAACCTTTCGTTCGCTATGCCCAAGGGCGCGATCGTGGGCGTGATCGGCGGCAACGGCGCGGGTAAATCCACGCTCTTCCGCATGATCATGGGCAAGGAGCAACCGGATTCGGGCACCATCGACATCGGCGATACCGTGCAATTGGCATGCGTGGACCAGAGCCGCGAGGACCTGGACGGCAGCAAGACAGTGTTCCAGCAGATCTCCGACGGCTCGGACCAGATTCGCATCGGCAACTATGAAGTGCCGTCCCGCACCTATGTGGGCCGGTTCAACTTCAAGGGTGGGGACCAGCAGAAGTTCGTGAAGGACCTCTCCGGTGGTGAGCGCGGCCGCTTGCACCTGGCATTGACTCTGAAGGAAGGCGGCAACGTGTTGCTGCTCGACGAACCGTCCAACGACCTCGACGTAGAAACCCTTCGTTCGCTGGAAGAAGCGCTGCTGGACTTCCCGGGCGCCGCCATTGTGATCTCCCACGACCGGTGGTTCCTGGACCGTGTAGCCACGCACATCCTGGCCTACGAAGACGACTCCCAGATCGTCTTCTTCGAAGGCAACTACACCGAGTACGAAGCCGATCGCAAGAAGCGCCTGGGCGAAGCCGCGGCGCAACCGCACCGGGTCAAGTACCGCAAGCTGGCGTAACGGAGCACCGCTGCTAGAGGTGTCATCTGTAGCAGCGAGGCTTGCCCGCGACCTGCGACCTGCGCTCAGTCAGGCGTAGCGGAGATAGCCAGTACTTCCAGCACATGTTCACCCGCCGGGCGGCGCCATACCACTTCGTCGCCCACTTTCGCGCCCATCAGGGCGCGGCCGAGCGGAGAGGCCCAGTTGATCAGGCCAACACCTACGTCAGCCTGATCCTCTCCCACCAGGCACACTTGCCGGTGCATGTTGTGCTCATCCACATAACTGACCCAACTGCCGATCTGTACCGTGTCGGTCGCTTGAACCGGCGGCACGACCTTCGCTGTCTGCAAGCGTTGATGGTAGTAGCGCAGGTCACGCTCCAAATCCGCCAGCGCCTGGCGGTCGGCGCGTTCGCCCAAGGCACTCTGCTCCAGGTGTAGCGCCCGGAGCTCATCGGCCCGGGCGCGTAACTGCACCAGGCCCGACTCGGTCACGTAGTTGGGAAGGGTGCTTACCATCCGCTCCACCGGTTGGCTGGCGTGGGCGGCTGCCTGATCTTCATTGACGAATGCGCGGCTCATGAATGTCCCTCCTGGTACGTCTCCTTTGAATAGGCAATAGCTGACCGCCTGGAGTTTCCATTCAATGCCCAACAGTGATCAATTGGAGTGGTAGGCCCGCGCCTTGCCGTTGTCCACGTCGCGCTGCCAGTCCCGATCGCGGTCGTTCAACACTTTGTCGTGAAGATCCTGCCGTTCCTGGTTGGCCAGCGCAGCCTGACATTGACGGAACCCATCGTCCCAGCCGCTGCTGTAGAGTTTGTCGGACAAATAGCGAGGCACGTTCTTGGTATAGGTGCCTGTGATGGAGCCGGCGGCGCCGCGGCCGCTGCCACATCCGTCCTGGTAACCGTCGGCGAAGCCCGGCGGATAACCCTGCTGCAGCAACTGTTCGTGAGTCGTCGTACAGCCGGCGAGCATGATTACGCCGAAGACCACACACCACTGCATCTTCATGTTGGATACCTCAGGCGCCAGGCCAGCTGCCCGGCATAGGTATCAGTTTAGGTGTGTTTTTGTAGATTAAATGTCAATCGTCGGTCAGCGTTTGGTCGGTGCGTCAATAGTGGTACCACTTGAGCTCCAGCAGCACTTCGTTCACCGGCCCGCCGAGGTGGCTGAAGTCTCTCTGCGCCGCGAGCCGCACGCCGAGAGTAGGGCTTAACTCCCATTGCTGGGCCAGGCTCAGCTGGCGCCGCGCTTCACCATTGGTGAAGTAATCGCCCTTGGCTTCCAGGCGCAGATTGCCCAGGCCGTTGCGCCACAACAGCCCGGTGTCAAAGCCTGCCGCTGGCGCCGCGAACGCCGCGAAGTCATTGTTGTGCTCTACCCGCAGCGTACCCAGGGCAAAGCCCAGTACATCCGGCGCGAGCTGCCAGGTTCCTCCCGCGCCACCATTCAAGTGCGTGACCAGCACGTTATCGCCATGTTTGCCCAGCACGCGCTCCAGGCCACCGCTGACTTGCCACGACCAGGGTTTGAGCAGGTCGTTGCGCGGGGACAGTGAGCGGATCGTTGCAAGGTTGAACTGTTGCAACTGCCACTCGCCACCTTCGTACTGGCGAACTTTCAGCCCACCGAGTTCGATCTGCGCGCCCAGCGGGAAGCCGTAGGCGTTGTCCTGCAGGTCGTGATACGCCATGCGCAATCCATATTCGGCAAACGCGCGATCATCGCGGGTACCCAGCCCCAGCTCCCAGGTTCGAGAGGGGTGACCTTCTTCTGGCAACCCCGGGCGTTCTACTGCCAAGGCAGGCGGAGGGTTGCGGTTGATAGCCTGCAACAAGGCGAAGCTGCGCTGGCTTCGCTCGGCATCCCGGGGCTGGCCGGTTGCCTCGTAGCGCTGCAGCCGGTAGGCCGTGTCGAGCACCAGGGCCTGTTGCGCGCGGGGCAGGGCGTTGAACGTTGGGTCGGCCGCAGCCGCTGGCGTATCGGCCATGCGTTTGGCAAGCGCCTGCTCCGAGGCGCTCAAGGGTGTGGCACGGGCCAACAACTCCCGTTCGCGGGAGGGCCTGTAGTCGGTGCGCTGTACCAGCCCGGCGGCTTTTACCGCTTTCACCGTATCGGTGGGGATTGCCGCCAGAGGGAATTGCTCGGTCAGCTGCAAGCCGGGCCGCGCCACTTGCAGGAGTTCCAACAGCCGGTACGAACAGTTTTCGTCGAAAAAGTAGTAATCGAAACGTATCTGCTGCAGCTCCCACACATGCTCTACCAGCCGGCCGGTTTCTTCCGGGGTGAGGTTAAGCTGGTATTCCCACAGGTCCCGATTTTCCAGGCTGCGGTATTCGGCCAGTTTCTGTTGATACGGCACCAGCGAGAACAGCCCGGGGTAGCCACCGGCCAGCCCTTTCCAGGCATAGAGCATGCTGTTGTCACTGCCTTCTACATAGGCGCCGAAGTTGATCGCATAGCTGAGCAGCGCCGTCTGGTCGGCCTGGGTGTCGGCCTGATCGATGCGCAGCAAGGTATGCCCGAACATCGAGGAAGGGCTGTTGAGGTAGGCCGCCGGGAACACCAGCACGGTCGAATGAGGCGAAATGTCGCCGTACCAGTGCTGGAAGTCCGGGCAATCCACCTGGGGCAAATCGTCAAGGTTCAAGCGGGCGCGCAGCCACCGCGTACGTGCAGGAAATACACACTGGGCATGCCGGTTGCCCAGGTTGGCCGGGGCATACAGCGCCCGGAGCGTGGCGGCCAATTCATCGGCCGGGCTGTAGCGGCCGTTTTCTGCCAGGAAAAAACGGCGATCATCCACGTAGCTGTGCCAGCCACGCAGGCGTTTGTATTCGTAATGCCCCAAGGCGATCCAGTTCGGGTCTTGAGCCAGGCGATCCAGGGTGGCGGGGGCTATGGACGGAGCGGCGTTGAGCGAGGTGCAGGCCAACAGGGCCAGCCATAGAAAGCGGGTGAGCATCCCTTGCATCCGGCAAATGACAGAACCCGCCCCAAGCGGGGCGGGGACACGCAGCGACCTTACGCCTGGGTGGCGTACTTGGCCAGACGTGGATCGTTTTTCAGTACATTGAGGGTGTTGGCGTGAACGTCTTCAGCCGTCACGTCAGCGGTTTTGAAAATGTCATTGAAGTGCTGGTGGGTCACGCTGGAGAAGTAAGCGCGGTCTTCAGGTTTTACGCCCAGTACCACTGCATAGGTGGTCAGCGCTTCGCCTTGGCCTTGCGCCATGTCTTCGGACAGTTCGTTCATCATGCCATTCATGGCAATCCACGACTTGCCGCCATAGGTCAGCGCGCCGCTGGTGTTGCAACCGTTGGTTCCGGAGGTCATCCCGAACGTGGCGTTCCCGGAAGTGCCGTTGGTGGTAGAAGCCAGGAAGTGAGCCGGGGTGCCGCGCTGGCCTTCAAACAGCATGTTGCCCCACCCGCAGTCCGGGCCACCGGGGGCCTGGGCAAATGCCTGGAGGGAAGCGACGGTAAACAGGGAGCCAAGCAGAATCCGTTTCATAGCATTGTTCTCGCATGTCGATCAAAATGGCCTGTGCCCTTTCGAGCACCAGGTGCACGCCTGCCGTTGGGCTGGGCGCGCATGTTGGAGTTTAGGCAGGGTTTGCGGTTCCGTCGGCCTTGCTACGCATTTAGCGCACACCGCGCACGCCTTGTGCTTGTCTAGGCAGCGCTCCCTTGCCAGCCGCGCCTTGCGAGCGCCAGAATGCTCAAAGTTTGTAAACCTAAGGAAGCCTGATGCCCGATTCCGTTGCCGCCCGCCTGCGTCTCGCACCTGAAGCCCTGGCGCGGCCGTTCACTGCCGAGCAGTTCAGTTTCGCCAGCACCGAGGACCTGGAGCCCTTCCGCGGTGTGTTGGGGCAGGAACGCGCTGTGGAGGCCTTGCAGTTCGGTGTGGCCATGCCCCGCCCGGGTTATAACGTATTCGTGATGGGCGAGCCGGGTACCGGTCGCTTTTCTTTCGCCAAGCGTTACCTCAAGACTGAAGCCAAGCGCATGCAAACGCCTTGCGACTGGGTGTACGTCAATAATTTCGATGAGCCGCGCAACCCGCGCGCGCTGGAAATGCCGCCAGGCAGCGCTGGTGCGTTCATCAGCGATATCGGCGGGCTTATCGACAACCTGCTGGCGACGTTTCCCGCAGTGTTCGAGCATCCTTCCTACCAGCAGAAAAAAAGCGCCATCGACCGCGCCTTCAACCATCGCTACGACCGTGCGCTGGATGTGATCGAGCGTGCGGCGCTCGAGAAGGACGTGGCCCTGTACCGGGACAGCAGCAATATCGCCTTCACTCCGATGCTCGAGGGCAAGGCGCTGGACGAAGCGGAATTCGCCGGGCTGCCCGAGGCGGATCGCGATCGCTTCCATAGCGACATTGCAGCCCTCGAGGAGCGCCTCAACGAGGAGCTCGCCAGCCTGCCGCAATGGAAACGCGAGTCCAGTAACCAGCTGCGCCAGCTCAATGAAGAAACCATCACCATTGCGCTCCAGCCTTTGCTAGGCCCCTTGTCCGAACGGTATTCGGAGCAGGCCGGGGTATGTGCCTATTTGCAGGCTATGCAAGTGCACTTGCTGCGCACGGTGGTAGAGCAGCTGGTCGACGACCCCAAGGGCGATGCCATCGCTCGCAAGATGCTTGAAGAACAGTACGCGCCCAACCTGGTGATCGGGCACCACGCCAGCGGGGGCGCGCCTGTCGTCTTCGAGCCGCACCCCACCTACGACAACCTGTTTGGCCGCATCGAATACAGCACGGACCAAGGCGCGCTGTACACCAACTACCGCCAGCTGCGGTCGGGTGCGCTGCACCGGGCCAATGGCGGTTTCCTCATACTCGAAGCCGAGAAGATGCTAGGTGAGCCGTTCGTGTGGGATGCGCTCAAGCGTTCCTTGCAATCGCGCCGCCTGAAGATGGAATCCCCGTTGGGCGAGTATGGCCGGCTGGCGACAGTAACCCTGGCGCCGCAGATGATCCCGCTCAATGTGAAGGTGGTGATCATCGGCTCCCGTCAGCTGTATTACGCGCTGCAAGACCACGATCCGGACTTCCAGGAGATGTTCCGGGTACTGGTGGACTTCGACGAAGACATCCCTATGGACGGGGACAGCCTGGAGCAGTTTGCCCAGCTGCTTAAAACCCGTACCTCCGAAGAGGGTATGGCCGCCCTCAGCGCCGATGCAGTGGCCCGGCTGGCGACGTACAGCGCTCGCCTGGCCGAGCACCAGGGGCGTCTGTCCGCCAGGATCGGCGACCTTTTCCAGCTGGTGAGCGAGGCGGATTTCATTCGCCAGGTGGCGGGCGACCCGGTGACCGATTCGGGCCACATCGAGCGCGCGCTCAAGGCCAAGGCCACCCGTACGGGCCGAGTGTCGGCACGCATCCTCGACGACATGCTCGCGGGCATCGTGCTGATCGACACCTCCGGCGCCGCCGTGGGCAAATGCAACGGGCTCACGGTACTGGCAGTGGGCGACTCGGCGTTTGGCGTTCCCGCGCGTATTTCCGCCACGGTGTACCCCGGCAGCAGCGGCATCGTGGACATCGAACGCGAGGTCAACCTGGGGCAGCCCATTCACTCCAAAGGCGTGATGATCCTCACGGGCTACCTGGGCAGCCGCTATGCCCAGGAGTTTCCGTTGGCAATCTCCGCCAGCATCGCGCTGGAGCAATCCTATGGCTACGTGGATGGCGACAGTGCTTCGCTCGGCGAAGCATGCACGCTCATCTCGGCACTGTCGCGCAAGCCGCTCAAGCAGTGCTTCGCCATCACCGGCTCGATCAATCAGTTCGGTGAAGTGCAGGCCGTAGGCGGGGTGAACGAGAAGATCGAGGGCTTCTTCCGGCTGTGCGAAGCGCGTGGGCTTACCGGCGAGCAGGGCGCGATCATCCCCAAGGCCAACGTGGCCACGCTCATGCTCGACGAGCGTGTGGTGAAAGCTGTGCGCGACGGCACCTTCCACGTGTATGCGGTCAGCCAGGCGGATGAAGCGCTCAGCTTGCTGGTCGGCGAAGAAGCAGGCGAGCCCGATGCGAACGGCAACTTCCCGGAAGGCAGCGTGAATGCATTGGTGGTGGATCGCTTGCGGGCCATCGCCGAGGTCATCAGCGAAGAGGAACTGCGTGAAGCCGAGCGAGAGCACAAGGTAGAAGCGCTGGCCGAGGTCAAGCCCTGTTCCTGAGCCATTGGCGCCGGGCGCGATGACCGCTCGGCGCTCATCTGCCCGGTGTACGGATCTTTTTGCGTGGTTGCGGTCTGAGGAGAATCCACCCAGCGGAGGGACCGCAGCATGGATCATTCGCTTAGCCTCACTCGCCAATGCCTTGGGCTCGAAACCCGCATCGAGTGCATCATCCGCCCTGTGGCTGGGAATGTGGGCCACTGGACCCTGCTGTTCGCGGCCGGAATGGCGGGCGAGCAGCCCACGGCAATCAAGGCACAAGGTCCGTTCTACGGGGCCAAAGCCGCGGAATCGGTACTGGATGCCATCGTCGATAGCCTGACGCTACACGGCTACCAGCTACGGCACGACCCGCAAATCTGGGACATTCACTTGCACGGCCAATTGCGCAAGATCAACGCCGAGCGCGGTCGTCACCTGGGCGATCACCTGGCCCGGCCAGACGCCTGAACTTATCTGATAGCGAGCGTGCAATCTCTTGGGGCATTCGACCGCATCCCGCGGCCGGGCCGACATTGGTATACTCACGGCCGATTTTTAAGCTACCTGTGAGTTGCAATGGAACGTCTGATCGAAAGAACCATGTACGCCTCGCGCTGGCTGCTGGCACCGATTTACTTTGGCTTGTCCTTGGGTTTGCTGGCCCTGGCGTTGAAGTTTTTCGAAGAAATCTTCCATATCCTGCCCAATGTGTTCGCCCTCGCGGAGTCCGAGCTGATCCTGGTGCTGTTGTCGCTGATCGACATGGCGCTCGTGGGCGGGCTGCTGGTGATGGTGATGATCTCGGGCTACGAAAACTTCGTGTCGCAGCTGGACATCGACGAAGGGTCGGAAAAGCTCAGCTGGCTCGGAAAAATGGACTCCTCGTCGCTCAAGATGAAAGTCGCGGCTTCCATCGTCGCCATTTCCTCTATCCATTTGCTGCGCGTGTTCATGGACGCCCAGAACATCGGTGCCGACCACTTGATGTGGTATGTGATCATTCACATGACCTTCGTGATTTCGGCGTTCGCCATGGGCTACCTGGATAAGCTCACCAAGCATTGATGTGCTAGGCTGCTCCCCTTTTTGGCTGGCCGGCTTGCCGGCCTTCAACGGAGCAGTGCAATGCCTGAATTGAACTTCACTACTGACGAAACCCGCGTCAGCTATGGCATCGGCCGCCAGCTTGGCGACCAGATCCGCAGCAACCCGCCACCCGGCGTAAGCCTGGACGCGCTGATCGCTGGCCTCACGGATGCTTTCCAGGGCGAGCCTAGCCGTGTGGCACCGGAAGAGCTGAACAACGCCTTCCGCGCCATTCGCGAAGTCATGCAGGAGCAGGAGCGCATGAAGGCCGAAGCCGCCGCAGGCGAAGGCCTGGCGTACCTGGCCGAGAACGGCAAGCGTGAAGGCGTTACTACGCTGGCGTCCGGCCTGCAGTTCGAAGTGCTGACCGCTGGTGAAGGTGCCAAACCTACCCGCGAAAGCACCGTGCGCACCCACTACCACGGCACGCTGATCGACGGCACTGTGTTCGACAGCTCCTACGATCGCGGCCAGCCGGCTGAATTCCCCGTTGGCGGCGTGATCGCTGGCTGGACCGAAGCGTTGCAGCTGATGAACACCGGCAGCAAATGGCGCCTGTACGTACCGAGCGAGCTGGCCTACGGTGCGCAAGGCGTGGGGTCGATCCCGCCGCACAGCGTGCTGGTATTCGATGTAGAGCTGCTCGAAATTTTGTAAGTTCGCGGGCGGACCTGGTCGCGGGCAAGCCCGGCTGCTACGGGCCGGCGTGGCTTGCCGGCGACCCGGTAAACACCGGGTTCAGGCTTGCCCCGATCGGGGCCTCAATGCAACTCACCCGCCGGGCGCAATGCCCGTGCGTAGCAGAACAGGAACAGATTGCGCACCAGCTCCTTCTGTACATGCGGTTCGATAGAGTTCAGCCCCTCGTAATCCAGCTCACCCTGCTCTCGCAGCTCGTCCAGGGCGTCTTCGTGCAGCACCGCGCACACTTCGCCGGTTTCCCGATGGAGAATGCGCAGGTAGGGATGAGTACGGTCGAGCCAGGCGTCGATGAGGTAGGTCACGATCATTCTCCTTGATGGGGTTCAGTGAGAATAATTCGTATTTGCAGTTTTGCAAAGGCCGGTCTCGCCCGGCTGTCGTTACGCCTTGCGAACGAACTCGGACTTGAGCTTCATCGCGCCGATACCGTCGATCTTGCAATCGATGTCGTGGTCGCCATCGCACAAGCGGATGTTCCGCACCTTGGTCCCCACCTTCACCACCAGCGAAGTGCCCTTGACCTTCAGGTCCTTGATCACGGTTACGCTGTCGCCGTCCTGGAGCAGGTTGCCAACCGAATCTTTCACCACGCGTGCGTCATCGTCGCTGCTGGCGGCTTCGCCCGCTGTCCATTCGTGTGCGCATTCCGGGCAGATCAGCTGTGCGCCGTCTTCGTAGACGAACTCGGAGGCGCATTGAGGGCAGGGTGGCAAAGACATGTGGGTTCCTCGAGGTAATGGCGCACGCGGCTGTTACCTCGCCAGCCTGTCAGGCAGGCAGGTAACGCCACTGGGGGGGAGGGTATCAGTAGGTGCGAGCGACGGCGAATTCGCTCAGCTCCACCAGCGCATCACGGTATTCGCTGGCGGGAAGAGCGTCCAGGCAAGCAATGGCGCGGCTGGCGTAACCTTGTGCCATCTGGGCCGTATAGGCTAGGGCGCCGGAAGCCTCGACGGCTTCGCGAATGCGTTCGAGGTCTTCGATACCGCCTTTCTGGATCGCCTGCCGGACCAGGGCCGCCTGCTCGGCGGTGCCTTCGCGCATGGTGTAGATGAGGGGCAGGGTAGGCTTGCCCTCGGCGAGGTCGTCGCCCACGTTCTTGCCGAGGGTGTCAGCGTCGCCCTTGTAGTCGAGCAGGTCGTCCACCAGCTGGAACGCCACCCCAAGGTGGTCGCCGAACTGGCGCAATGCTTCTCGGGCCTGGTCGCTGGCGCCGGCCAGGGCAGCCGCGCTGTGGGTAGCAGCTTCGAACAGCATCGCGGTTTTGCCGCGAATGACCTCCATGTAGGTTTCTTCGGTCGTGCTGGCGTCCCGCACCTTGGACAGCTGCAGCACCTCGCCCTCGGCGATGATGCGCGTGGCCTGGGAGAGGATCTGCATGACCGGCATGGAGCCCAGCTCGACCATCATTTCGAAGGAACGGGAATAAAGGAAGTCGCCCACCAGCACGCTAGGCGCGTTGCCCCACATGGCGTTCGCCGTGGACCGGCCGCGGCGCATGCCGGACATATCCACTACGTCGTCGTGAAGCAGGGTGGCGGTATGCAGGAACTCGATGGTTGCGGCCAATAGCCGCAGGTTGCCCCCCTCGTAGCCCAGGGCTTTGCCGCCCAGAAGCACCAGCAGCGGGCGGAGGCGCTTGCCGCCAGCGGAGATGATATAGTCGCCGATCTTCGATACCAGCGGCACCCGCGAGGTCAGCTGCTGCTTGATGATCTCGTCGACGGCGGTGAAATCTTCCGCCACCACACGATAAAAGGCTTGGGGTTGCATCAGCGACTAACGCTCCATAAAGGTTGCGCGGCATGCTAGGTGTCAGGTCCCGGCCTGTCAAGGCGGCGCCCCCGCGCCACGGGGCCCGGGAGCGCAGGGCAGGGTGCTTCGCTCGTCCAGCGGCCCTTGCGCGGCTACCTTGCGTTGCGTACAATCGCGCACCCTGAACTTCCTGGGCATCACCTGCCTTACGCAATTGCAGTTGGGTCCCCTTGGGGTTTCCCGCCCGCTGCAGCCATGCCAGCCGAGACCTCTTCCTATAAAGCGCTGGGTGAGCAGGATTAACGGAGAAATATCATGTACGCAGTAATCGTTACCGGTGGCAAGCAATACAAGGTCGCCGAAGGTGAATACCTGAAGATCGAAAAACTGGAAGTCGCCACTGGCGAATCCGTTACCTTCGATCGCGTTCTGTTGGTTGCCAATGGCGACGACGTGAGCATCGGCGCACCTGTTGTAGAAGGCGCCAAAGTGGTTGCAGAAGTAATCGCCCAAGGCCGTCACGACAAGATCCGGATCATCAAATTCCGTCGTCGTAAGCACCACATGAAGCGTATGGGCCACCGCCAGTGGTTCACCGAGATCAAAATCACCGGTATCCAGGCCTGATTTTTCCAGCCTGATCCGCACATTGGAGTATTGAACTCATGGCACACAAAAAAGCTGGTGGTAGTACCCGCAACGGTCGCGATTCCGAAAGTAAACGCCTTGGCGTGAAAATGTTCGGCGGCCAGGTCATCAAGGCCGGCAACATCATCGTGCGTCAGCGCGGCACCCAGTTCCACGCCGGCTACGGCGTTGGCATCGGCAAGGACCACACCCTCTTCGCTAAAGTCGAAGGCGTTGTGAAGTTCGAAGTCAAAGGTGCGTTCGGCCGTCGTTACGTAAGCGTCGTCGCAGCCTGATCGCGACCCCGCTGAAAAGCCCTGTCTCGCGACGGGGCTTTTTTGTTTGTAGTGAGTCTCTTGCAAAGCTGTCTGCTTGAGCTCCAGCGCTGTTCTACTCGGTCGTTGATTGGGGCGCTGCGCTCATTTTTGCAAGAGCCTTATGTTTTCTGGCTTATAGGCTCGCCCTGGTGGCGAGAGGCATGATTTATGAAGTTTGTAGATGAAGTATCCATCCGCGTGAAGGCGGGTGACGGTGGTAACGGTTGCATGAGCTTCCGTCGTGAAAAGTTCATCGAGAACGGTGGCCCGAACGGCGGCGACGGTGGCGATGGCGGCTCGGTGTTCCTGGTGGCCGACGAGAACCTCAATACGCTGGTGGACTATCGCTACACCCGCCATTTCGACGCGCAGCGCGGCGAGAATGGCGGCAGCACCGATTGCACCGGCGCCAAGGGTGAGGAGCTGGTATTGCGTGTGCCCGTGGGCACCACGGTGATCGACGCCAGTACCCAGGAAGTGATCGGCGACCTGGTAAAGCCAGGGCAGCGCCTGATGGTCGCCCAAGGTGGCTGGCACGGCCTGGGGAACACCCGCTTCAAGTCCAGTACCAACCGCGCGCCACGCCAGACCACGCCAGGCAAGCCTGGGGAGCAGCGTGACCTCAAGCTGGAAATGAAAGTGCTGGCAGACGTTGGCCTGCTGGGTTTGCCGAACGCTGGCAAAAGCACGTTCATTCGCTCCGTTTCGGCCGCCAAGCCGAAGGTAGCCGACTACCCGTTCACAACCCTGGTGCCAAACCTGGGCGTGGTCAGCGTAGACCGTTGGAAGAGCTTCGTGATCGCCGACATCCCCGGCCTCATCGAAGGTGCTTCGGATGGCGCTGGGCTGGGGATTCGCTTCCTCAAGCACTTGGCGCGCACACGCCTGCTGTTGCATCTCGTGGACATGGCGCCGTTCGATGGCAGCAGTGCCGCCGATGCCGCCGAAGTGATCGTGAACGAGCTGGTGAAATTCAGCCCCTCCCTGGCTGAGCGCGATCGCTGGCTTGTGCTGAACAAGTGCGACCAGTTGCTCGAGGAAGAGCACGAAGCCGCCGTGAAGGAAGTGGTCGACCGCTTGCAGTGGGAAGGCCCGGTATACGTGATCTCCGCGCTGGCAAAGGAAGGCACCGAGCGCCTCAGCCGCGACATCATGCGCTATCTGGAACTGCGCGCCGAGCGTATCGCCCAGGAAGAAGGCTTTGCCGAAGAAGTGGCCGAGCTGGATCAGCGCATCGAGGACGAAGCCCGGGCGCAGCTGCAAGCCCTGGACGATGCCCGTGCCCTTCGCCGTACCGGCGTGAAGAGCGTGCACGACATCGGCGACGATGATGACTGGGACGACGAAGACGACGAGGACGGTCCGGAAATCATTTACGTGCGCGACTGATTGGTTGCAGTACACTACAGCGCCCCGGTTCCGGGCGGGCAGGCAGGCTGAATGGCCCTGGCTCCCGATCGGGCCGGGGCGTTGTCGTTTGTGATTTTTCTGGGTTGGGCAGGCAAGGACAGGAAAGATGCGAAGCAAGGTAACGGGTGCGCAGCGCTGGGTTGTAAAGATCGGCAGCGCGTTACTGACCGCGGATGGCAAAGGCCTCGACCGCAGGGCCATGGCGGTGTGGGTGGAGCAAATGGTTGCCTTGCACGAAGCGGGCGTAGAGCTGGTGCTGGTGTCTTCAGGCGCGGTGGCCGCCGGCATGAGCCGCCTGGGCTGGGCTCAGCGCCCCACCGCAATGCATGAGCTGCAGGCCGCCGCCGCGATCGGTCAGATGGGGCTGGTGCAGGCCTGGGAATCCAGTTTCGCTCAGCATGAGCGCCGCACGGCGCAGATCCTGCTCACTCATGACGACCTTTCGGACCGCAAGCGATACCTGAACGCTCGCAGCACGCTTCGCGCGTTGGTAGAACTGGGCGTGATCCCGGTGATCAACGAGAACGACACCGTGGTCACCGACGAAATTCGCTTCGGCGACAACGACACCCTGGCGGCACTGGTCGCGAACCTGGTCGAAGCTGACCTGCTGGTGATTCTCACCGACCGCGACGGCATGTTCGACGCAGACCCCCGAAACAACCCCGACGCCAAACTCATCTACGAAGCCCGAGCCGATGACCCAAGCCTGGACGCCGTAGCCGGCGGTACGGGTGGGGCGCTGGGGCGCGGAGGTATGCAAACCAAGCTGCGTGCCGCCCGCCTCGCCGCCCGTTCCGGCGCTCATACATTGATCGTGGGAGGGCGCATCGAGCGCGTGCTAGATCGGCTCAAGGCCGGTGAGCGCCTCGGCACGCTGCTGTCGCCAGAGCGCGGCATGCTGGCGGCACGCAAGCAGTGGCTTGCCGGGCATTTGCAAACCCGCGGCACGCTTCAGTTGGACGAGGGCGCCGTGCAGGCACTGCGAGCAGCCAGCAAAAGCCTTCTCCCGGTGGGTGTGAAAGCGGTGCAGGGTGGCTTCCGCCGGGGTGAAATGGTGGTGTGCCTGGCGCCCGATGGTTCGGAAGTGGCCCGAGGCCTTACCAATTACAGTGCCGCGGAGGCCCAGAAGATCATCGGCCAACCGTCGGACGCGATTCATGGGGTGCTGGGCTATATGGCCGAGCCCGAACTGATCCACCGCGATAACCTGATCCTGGTATGAGGGCACACATGAGCGTACTGCGAACCGCGCTGCTGGGGCTGGCTTTTTTGCCCCTGCTGGCTACGGCTGACACCATTGGTGAAGTGTCCACGGTATTCAAGTTTCTCGGGCCCAACGATCGGATCGTGGTCGAGGCATTCGACGACCCCAAGGTCGAGGGTGTGACGTGCTACCTCTCACGCGCCAAGACGGGCGGCGTGAAGGGTGGCCTGGGGCTGGCTGAAGATCGCGCCGAGGCGTCCATTGCGTGCCGACAGGTGGGGCCCATCCGCTTTGCGCAGCCCTTGAAGGATGGCGAAGAGGTATTCAAGGAAAGAACCTCCCTGGTGTTCAAGACCATGCAGGTAGTGCGCTTCTTCGATGAGAAGCGCAACACCCTGGTGTACCTGGTGTACAGCGATCGCATAATCGAAGGCAGCCCGCAGAACGCGGTAACGGCCATCCCGATCCTTCCATGGCCCGTGGGCAGCGGGCGCTAGCTCGCGAATTCGGGGTAAAAGCCAGGCAACAAAAAACCGGCCACATGGGCCGGTTTTTCTTGAAGCGCGTCGCTTAGGCAGCGGCAGCGGTCTTCAGGGCCTTGATGTGGCCATTCAGACGGCTCTTGTGGCGAGCGGCCTTGTTCTTGTGGATGATGCCCTTGTCGGCCATACGGTCGATTACAGGCACAGCCAGGGTGTAGGCAGCTTGCGCTTTCTCGGCGTCTTTGGTGTCGATCGCTTTGACTACGTTCTTGATGTAGGTACGAACCATCGAACGCAGGCTGGCGTTGTGGCTGCGACGCTTCTCAGCCTGTTTTGCACGTTTTTTGGCGGAAGGTGAGTTGGCCACCGTCGAGCTCCTCGAAAGACTTGGGTAATAGCAAACAAATAAGGCCGCGAATCATGCCGATGCGCGGGTTCAATGTCAAGGGAAAGTGCCTTGCATTGCGTGCCTTTTCAGGACGAACGGCAGTGTACAGAAAACCTTCCCTTCCGCCACGTGGGCTGTACACTTTCGGCTTTTTGGCTTGGCGGCATCTCCACCATGAACCTGCTCAAATCCCTCGCTGCGGTCAGTTCGATCACCATGATTTCGCGCGTGCTGGGTTTTGTACGCGATACGCTCGTGGCACGGATTTTTGGTGCCGGCATGGCCACGGACGCCTTTTTCATCGCGTTCAAGCTGCCCAACCTGCTGCGCCGGATCTTCGCCGAGGGGGCATTCTCGCAGGCATTCGTGCCTATTCTTGCCGAATACCGCCAGCAGCAGGGCGATGAGGCCGCCCGCACCTTCACCGCCTATGTGGCGGGTTTGCTCACGCTTGCGCTGGCCGTGGTCACGGTACTGGGCATGCTGGCGGCCCCTTGGGTGATCTGGGCCACCGCGCCCGGGTTTGCCGATACGCCTGAAAAGTTCGAGCTCACCAGTTCGCTACTGCGGGTAACCTTCCCCTATATATTGCTGATCTCGTTGTCGTCCCTGGCGGGTGCGATCCTCAATACCTGGAACCGTTTCTCCGTCCCGGCGTTCACGCCTACGTTGCTCAACGTGGCGATGATCGGCTTTGCGCTCTTTCTCACGCCGTTCTTTCATCCCCCGGTGATGGCACTGGCGTGGTCTGTGTTGGCGGGTGGGCTGGCGCAATTACTCTATCAACTGCCGCACTTGAAAAAGATCGGCATGCTTGTACTGCCCCGGCTGAGCCTGCGCCACAGCGGTGCCCTGCGTGTGCTCAAGCAGATGGGGCCAGCGATCCTTGGTGTGTCAGTGAGCCAGATCTCCCTCATCATCAACACCATCTTCGCGTCCTTCCTCGTGGCCGGTTCGGTTTCCTGGATGTACTACGCCGATCGCCTGATGGAGCTGCCCTCCGGCGTGCTCGGGGTGGCGCTGGGGACCATCCTTTTACCTACGCTGGCCCGTACCTATGCCAACAAGGATCGTCACGAATACTCGCGCATCCTCGATTGGGGACTGCGCCTGTGCTTCCTGCTCGTGCTGCCATGTGCGGTGGCGCTAGGCTTGCTGGCCGAGCCGCTGACTGTCGCGCTGTTCCAGTACGGGCGATTCGATGCCTTCGATGCCGCGATGACCCAGCGTGCACTGGTCGCTTATGCCGTGGGTTTGCTCGGTATCATTCTGATCAAGGTGCTGGCGCCCGGCTTCTACGCCCAGCAGAACCTGCGCACGCCAGTGAAAATCGCTATCGCCACCTTGCTGGCGACCCAGCTGTTCAACCTGGCGTTGATCGGCCCGCTCAAGCACGCCGGCCTGGCGCTGGCGATCAGCGGCGGTGCCACCCTCAATGCTGCGCTGTTGTACTGGCAACTGCGCCGCCAGCAAATGTTCCAGCCCCAGCCCGGTTGGCTGGGCTTCTTCGCCCGCCTGGGGCTGGCAGTGATTGCCATGAGCGGCGTATTGCTGGGCCTGATGGCTGTAATGCCGCCGTGGGCAGAGGGTGACATGCTGGCGCGGTTCCTGCGGCTGGGTGCGCTGGTGATCGCTGGCGCAGCGACCTATTTCCTGGTGCTACTGGCAACCGGCATGCGCCTTCATCAGTTCGCCCGTCGGGGCCTGCATTGAAATTTCTGCCGGTTGGCCGAATATCGGTTTCATCCACCTGTGGCCCACTGCCTGCGCTGTTGCCTGTCGTCGGCGCCCGGGTGTGGTTATAATCGACGACTTTATGAGCAAGAAGCGCGCTATGCAGCTGGTTCGAGGCCTTCACAACCTGCGCCCCCGTCACCGGGGCTGCGTTGCCACCATTGGCAATTTCGACGGAGTGCATCGGGGGCATCAAGCCATCCTCAAGCGCTTGCGCGAGCGTGCCCAGGAACTTGGCGTGCCCAGTTGCGTGGTGATCTTCGAGCCACAGCCGCGTGAGTATTTCACGCCAGAAACCGCCCCGGCCCGGCTCACGCGGCTGCGGGACAAGCTCGAACTGCTTGCGGCCGAAGGCATCGACCGCGTGTTGTGCCTGGCCTTCAATCAGCGGCTGCGCAGCCTGAGCGCCAGCGAGTTCGTTGAAACCATCCTGATCGACGGGCTGGGTGTGAAACACCTCGAAGTGGGGGATGATTTCCGGTTTGGCTGTGACCGCCTGGGGGATTTCGACTTTCTGGTCGAAGCCGGGCGCCGCCATGGTTTCACCCTGGAGGCGGCAAACACCGTAGAAGAAGAGGGCGCTCGCGTGAGCAGCACCCAGGTGCGCCAGGCGCTGGCTTCGGGGGATTTTGCCCAGGCCGAACGCCTGCTGGGCCGCCCTTATCGCATCAGTGGTCGGGTGTTGCATGGCCAGAAGCTGGCGCGGCAGCTGGGCTGGCCCACCGCCAACGTTCAGTTGAAGCGGCGCCGCGTGCCGTTTACCGGCGTTTACCTGGTGAGCACCACGGTAAACGGCCAAACCTGGCCCGGCGTTGCCAATATAGGGGTTCGCCCCACTGTTGCCGGCGATGGCCGGCCACACCTCGAAATACACCTGCTGGACTTCGCTGGCGATCTGTACGGCCGGCATTTGTCGGTGGAATTCCACCAGAAGCTGCGTGATGAGCAGCGTTTCGCCTCACTGGAGGCGTTGAAGTCGGCGATCGACGCGGACGTCGCCGCCGCCCGTGCCCATTGGCAGGGCTAACCGCCTAATGAAGAGCCTGAAATGACCGATTACAAAGCCACGCTAAACCTTCCGGACACCGCCTTCCCGATGAAGGCCGGCCTGCCCCAGCGCGAGCCGCAGATACTGCAGCGCTGGGACAGCATTGGCCTGTACCAGAAGCTGCGCGAAATTGGCAAGGATCGGCCCAAGTTCGTGCTGCACGATGGCCCGCCCTACGCCAACGGCAGCATTCATATCGGTCACGCGGTCAACAAGATCCTCAAGGACATGATCATCCGCTCGCGTACGCTGGCGGGCTTTGATGCGCCCTACGTACCGGGCTGGGATTGCCATGGCCTGCCGATCGAGCACAAGGTCGAGGTCACCCACGGCAAGGGCCTGCCTGCGGATAAAACCCGCGAGCTGTGCCGGGCTTACGCCGCCGAGCAGATCGAAGAGCAAAAGGCAGGCTTCATCCGCCTGGGCGTGCTGGGCGACTGGGGCAACCCCTACAAAACCATGAGCTTCGTCAACGAGGCCGGGGAAATCCGCGCCCTGGCCGAGATGGTTCGGGGCGGTTTCGTGTTCAAGGGCCTCAAGCCCGTGAACTGGTGCTTCGACTGTGGCTCGGCGCTGGCTGAAGCCGAAGTGGAATACGCCGACAAGAAGTCCACCACCATCGACGTGGCCTTCCCGATCGCCGACCAGGCCTCCCTGGCCGATGCCTTTGGCCTGCCGGGCCTGGAAAAGCCCGCCGCCATCGTGATCTGGACCACTACCCCGTGGACCATCCCGGCGAACCAGGCGCTCAACGTGCACCCCGAGTTCACCTACGCGCTCGTCGATATCGGCGACCGCCTGCTGGTGCTGGCCGAAGAACTGGTGGAAAGCTGCCTGCAGCGCTACGGCCGCGAAGGCCACATCATCGCTCGTGCCCCGGGCGCCGCGCTGGAAAACATCAACTTCCATCACCCGTTCTACGAGCGCCTGTCGCCTGTTTACCTGGCCGAGTACGTGGAGCTGGGCGCGGGCACCGGTATCGTTCACTCTGCGCCGGCCTACGGCGAGGACGACTTCGTTACCTGCAAACGCTACGGCATGCACAACGACGACATCCTCACGCCTGTCCAGAGCAATGGTGTGTACGTGGACAGCCTGCCGTTCTTCGGGGGCCAGTTCATCTGGAAGGCCGGCGCCGCCATCGTCGACAAGCTGGCTGAAGTCGGCGCGCTGATGCACACCGAAACCATCACCCACAGCTACATGCACTGCTGGCGCCATAAAACCCCCCTGATCTACCGCGCCACCGCGCAGTGGTTCGTAGGCATGGACAAGCAGCCGGTGACCGGCGATACCCTGCGCCAACGTGCGCTAAAGGCCATCGAACAAACCCACTTCGTCCCGGACTGGGGCCAGGCGCGCCTGCATTCGATGATCGCCAACCGGCCCGACTGGTGCATCTCGCGCCAGCGCAACTGGGGCGTGCCGATCCCGTTCTTCCTGCACAAGCAGAGCGGCGAACTGCACCCGCGTACCGTTGAACTGATGGAAGAAGTGGCCCAGCGCGTGGAACAGGAAGGTATCGAAGCCTGGTTCAAGCTGGACGCCGCCGAGCTGCTGGGCGCCGAAGCCGCCGATTACGAGAAGATCAGCGACACGCTGGACGTGTGGTTCGACTCGGGCACCACCCACTGGCACGTGCTGCGCGGTTCGCACCCGATGGGCCACGAACAGGGGCCGCGCGCGGACCTGTACCTGGAAGGCAGCGACCAGCACCGTGGCTGGTTCCACTCGTCCTTGCTCACCGGCTGCGCCATCGACGATCACGCGCCCTACCGTGAACTGCTCACCCACGGCTTCACCGTGGACGAGAACGGCCGCAAGATGTCCAAATCGCTGGGCAACACTGTGGCGCCGCAAAAGGTCAGCGACACCCTCGGCGCCGACATCATGCGCCTGTGGGTTGCCTCCACGGACTATTCCGGCGAGATGGCGGTTTCCGAGCAGATCCTGCAGCGCAGCGCCGACGCCTACCGGCGTATCCGCAATACCGCGCGCTTCCTGCTTTCCAACCTCAGCGGCTTCGACCCTGCGCGGGACCTTCTCCCGCCGGATCAGATGCTGGCGCTCGACCGCTGGGCGGTGGACCGTGCCTTGCTGCTGCAGCGTGAACTGGAAGAGCACTACCAGGCGTACCGTTTCTGGAACATCTACTCCAAGGTGCACAACTTCTGCGTGCAGGAGCTGGGCGGCTTCTACCTGGACATCATCAAGGACCGCCAGTACACCACCCCGGCCGACAGCGTCGCCCGCCGTTCCTGCCAGACCGCGCTGTTCCACATCGCCGAAGCGCTGGTGCGCTGGATCGCCCCGATCCTGGCCTTCACCGCCGACGAGATCTGGAGCTACCTGCCAGGCGAACGCAACGAGTCGGTGATGCTCAACACGGCCTACACCGGCCTGAGCGAGCTGCCGGAAGGCTTCGAACTGAACCGCGCATTTTGGGACAGCGTGATGGCCGTGAAGGCCTCGGTGAACAAGGAACTTGAAAACCAGCGTACGGCCAAGGCCATCGGTGGCAACCTGCAAGCCGAAGTCACCTTGTATGCGGACGAGGCCGTGCAGGCCGACCTGGGCAAGCTGGGCAATGAGCTGCGCTTTGTACTGATCACCTCCAAGGCAACCCTGGCACCGTTCGCTGCGGCACCGGCCGATGCGGTGGTGACCGAAGTGGCTGGCCTGAAGCTCAAGGTGGTCAAGTCCAGCCACGCCAAGTGCGCCCGTTGCTGGCACTTCGTGGAAGACGTGGGCGCCAATCCGGCCCATCCGGAAATCTGCGGCCGCTGCGTGACCAACATCACCACCGGTGGCGAGGAGCGTCACTATGCCTGACATGGCGGGGCGCTTCGGGCGCCTGGCTTGGCTATGGCTGAGTGTGCTGGTGGTGGTACTGGACCAGGCCAGCAAGTGGTACTTTGAAAGCACGCTGGAGCTGTATCAGCAGATCGTGGTGATACCCCGCTACTTCAGCTGGACGCTGGCCTACAACACCGGCGCGGCTTTTAGCTTCCTGGCCGACAGTTCCGGTTGGCAGCGCTGGTTGTTCGCGCTTATCGCCGTGGTGGTGAGCGCCGTGCTGATCATCTGGCTCAAGCGGCTGGGCCGCGCCGACACCTGGCTGGCCATCGCGCTGGCTCTGGTGCTCGGCGGCGCCATCGGCAACCTGTACGATCGTATCGTCCTCGGCCATGTGATCGACTTCGTGCTGGTGCATTGGGACCGGCAGTGGTACTTCCCGGCCTTCAACCTCGCCGATAGCGCCATTACCGTTGGCGCGATCATGCTGGCCCTGGATATGTTCAAGAGCAAGAAAAGCGGAGAAGCGGTTCATGAGTGATGTTCGGATCGGCCAGCACACCGAGGTGACGCTTCACTTCGCGTTGCACCTGGAAGACGGCAATACCGTGGACAGCACCTTCGACAAGGCGCCGGCCACGTTCAAGGTAGGTGACGGCAACCTGTTGCCCGGGTTCGAGAATGCACTGTTCGGCCTCAAGGCCGGCGACAAGCGCGACCTTACCGTGCCGCCGGAGAACGCGTTCGGCCAGCCTAACCCGCAGAACCTGCAGGTGATGCCGCGCAAACAGTTCGAGGGCATGGAGCTGGCCGAAGGCCTGCTGGTGATCTTCAACGACGCCGCCAATGCCGAGTTGCCGGGCATTGTGAAAGCGTTCGATGATCAGCAGGTCACCGTCGACTTCAATCACCCATTGTCTGGCAAGACCCTGCGTTTCGAAGTCCAGATCCTCGACGTTCGGGCGCTTTGAGCCCACCCAACCGGCGCAGCGCCTCGGAGCCCAGCATGCACATCAAACTCGCCAACCCCCGCGGCTTCTGCGCGGGCGTGGACCGAGCCATCGAGATCGTGAACCGCGCCCTCGAGGTGTTCGGCCCGCCGATCTACGTGCGCCACGAAGTGGTTCACAACAAGTTCGTGGTCGAAGACCTGCGCAGCCGTGGCGCCATTTTCGTCGAAGAACTCGATCAAGTGCCGGATAACGTGATCGTGATCTTCAGCGCCCATGGCGTTTCCCAAGCCGTGCGCCAGGAAGCGGCCGGCCGCGGGCTGAAAGTGTTCGATGCCACCTGCCCGTTGGTGACCAAGGTGCATATCGAGGTCGCGCGCTACAGCCGCGATGGCCGCGAAACCATCCTGATCGGCCATGAAGGCCACCCGGAAGTCGAAGGCACCATGGGGCAGTACGACGCCAGCAATGGCGGCGCCATCTACCTCGTGGAGGATGAAGCCGACGTGGCCACGCTCGCCGTGCGCAACCCGGACAACCTTGCCTTCGTCACCCAGACCACACTGTCGATGGACGACACCAGCCGGGTGATCGATGCCCTGCGCGGGCGCTTCCCGAACATCGGCGGACCGCGCAAGGACGACATCTGTTACGCCACGCAAAACCGCCAGGACGCGGTCAAGCAACTGGCCGACGAGTGCGACGTGGTATTGGTGGTCGGCAGCCCCAACAGCTCCAACTCCAACCGCCTGCGCGAGCTCGCCGAGCGCATGGGTACCCCGGCGTACCTCATCGACGGCGCCGAGGACATGGAGCAAGGCTGGTTCGACGGGGTAGGGCGGATCGGCATCACTGCCGGTGCCTCCGCGCCGGAAGTGCTGGTGCGCGGTGTCATCCAGCAACTTCAGGCCTGGGGCGCCACAGGTGCTGATGAATTGGCCGGGCGCGAAGAGAACATCACCTTCTCCATGCCCAAGGAACTGCGGGTCAAGACGTTGGTGTAGCGGGGCACAGCGGTGTGGGCGGCGGCGACGTGGCTACCCGCACGCGGCCGGAGCGGGCAAGCACTACACGTCGATGGCGATCACTACCTTTCGGGTCGCAAAAGTGTATCGAACCGTTAAGCGCCGCGTGGCTGCTCGACCGTGGAATCCCTAGATAGTTGAATGCGACCTGAGCTTGCATGTTCTTTGTGGCAACAGCCTGTATGCGGGCGTTGCCCCGGCGAATGACAAGGGTGGGATTGTTCGAATCGGCCGACCCTTTTCCGGTTTCATCCACGATGATTCTCCAGCCCTTCGCCCAGTCTTCCTCCATGGCCTGGACGATGACAGTTCTGTTTCGGTTGATGGCTTCCATGCGCGCGGCCCGCAGGCTACTGGACAATTCGTCAGCCAGAAGCTGCCGTTCATGCGTCGCGATAAGTATCCTGAAATTTGGCACGGCAAGCCCTGCGATGGCGACAAGCACAGCAATGGCTACCAAAAGCTCCAGCAACGAATAGCCAAGGCTGGCGGTGTCTTGAGGGTGCATGGCGATCATCCTTGAAATATTCCTCCACAGCGCTTCCTTGCGCTGATTAGTGGGAAATAACCGTATATGCTTTGCTGAGTGGTCCGGCGCCGAAGCTGGTTTATAGTCGGTGCGTCGAGGGGGAGCGTCCAATGCGGCACGGTAACAAGGGATTTACGCTGGTCGAGTTGCTGATTACGGTGGCCGTCCTGATTATCGGCGTGACCATGGTGGTACCTGGCTTCACTACCCTGATCGCCCGCAACCGCAGCGAGGCTGATGCTGCGGAAATCGCTCGGGCACTGAGCTATGCACGCCTCGAAGCGATCAATCGTGGGCTGCGGGTGCGTGTGGCACCGGTCAATACCGGGATATGGACGGGTGACCTGGCCGTACAGGCCATCAGCACCTCTGTAACCGAGTTGCGCCGGTTGCCCGGGCTCGGCGGCAGCCCTACGCTCACCATTGCCGCCGGCACTGTGACTCCTGACTACATTGAGTTCAATAGCCTAGGGGCGCTTGCCGTCCCCACCGCCCAAACCTTGCTTACCTACAAGAATGGCACGATTGTGCGAACCATTCTGGTCTGCGTGAACGGGCGGGTTGTACCCAACGGAGCGGCCTCCGGATGCTGAGCAGGCAGCAGTCAGGTATTTCCCTGATCGAGGTGCTTATTGCCCTGTTGATCATGACGGTGGCACTCCTCGGCGCTGCTGCGTTGCAGATCAATGCCTTGAAATACACGGACAGCGCCGACCTGCGCACCAAAGTCAGTTTCGTTGCCTATGACATGATGGACCGAATCCGGGCTAACCCGAGTGGAAAATACGCCCTTACCAGCCTGGCGGCCGCGCCGACCGGAACCACCTCCCCTACGGTGGCCACCCAGGACCTGATGGATTTCAGGCAAAACGTGACCGACCTCGGCGGCACTAATGCCACCATCGTACTTACCGACACCGTGGTCTACACCATTACCATTACCTGGGACGATTCTCGTGCCGGCAAACAGGTAACGGCCAATGGCTCGGTGGTTGACAGTTCAACGGCCCAGACCTTCGTGCTACGCAGCCGGGTTGCCACAGGTGGAGTGACAACCCAATGACCGGCCGCAGCCAGAGTGGGCTCACCCTTATCGAGCTGATGGTCGCCTTGGTGCTTGGCTTGATCATCGTACTTGGCGTGACCCAGACGTTTATCTCCGCCAAAAATACCTACCTGACCCAAAACGCCGCCTCCGCCATGCAGGAGGACGCCCGCTACCTGCTTTCACGGATGAGCCAGGAAATCCGCATGACGGGAATGTTCGGATGTTTGAGTACAGACAGCATCACATTGCCGGCTACCAGCCCCGCCCTGTTTACTGCTGCCTTGGCGACGCCGATCAGCTGGACGGTGGACGGCACCAACGGTAACCGCCTGCAAATGGTGACCGCTGACGTGGGCACTGCTGGCACAGCCCCAACATGGACCATTCTCACTGACTGTCGAAGCGTCGCGACCGCGACCAACGGTGCGGCCGTGGTGCCCAGCGGGCAAATAGCCTTTCCGTTACGTCAGGTGACATATTCCTTCAAAGATAGCCAGATCCTCACCGGAGCTGTCGGCGCCCAGCAGCCTCTCATCAGTAATGTGAAGGACTTCCAGGTACGCTTTGGCCTGTCGGGCAGTGCCAGCGATACCACGGTCACCAGCTACGTGACAACGGTAACGGCTGCCCAGATGGAGAGGATCCGGACCGTGCGGTTGACCCTTGTGCTGACGGACACAGCGAACCGAACCCGCGACCGTACGTATTCGGTAGTGGCTGCGCTGCGGAACCGCCTGCAATGAGCGGCGCGCGCAAGCAGGGCTCGCCGGTGGCCCCATCCCGCCGCGAACAAGGTATGGCACTGATCGTGGCCTTGGTTTTTCTTTTGCTGCTCACGCTTATTGGTCTGAGCTCCATCCAGAATTCAACCCTTCAGGAAAAAATGAGTAGCAGCGTGCAGTTCCGTAACCAGTCCTTCCAAGTGGCGGAAGCCGCTTTACGCGTTGGGGAAACGGCAGTCAGCAAGGCTACCTATGTGCTCGCCGCCTGTGGCAGCGTAGCCGCCTGCGCGCCACCTTCCGACTCCGCCACGCGAGAAACAGCAGGGCAGGGGGTGAATGCACTTTGGGTGCAGGCGGGTACCGGTGGGCTATATGCTGTGCAGCAGTTGGGGCTTGCCAAAACCGCACTGGGCTGTACCACGGCTGGCTCCGACAATGAATCTCAAACGCTTTATCGCATTACGAGTATCGGCATGGTTGGCAACGCCCGCACTGCGCTGGAGAGCATTTATGCAAAAAACTGCAACTAGGCCGCAGCCCTTCAGCTGGCGCGCCGCGCTTGCTGGCGTGCTATTAGGGCTTTATGCCTCCGTACCCGCGTATGCTGCGTTTACACCGGCAAGTGCCCCGTTGTTGAGCTCCGCCGCAGTCGCGCCGAATGTGATGCTGCTCGTAGACGACTCCGGGAGTATGAACAACATTATACGGGCGACGGCCTTCGACCAGTCTGTCACTCGTACTCAGTTGTACACCTGTACCCGAGATGATAACTGCAGCAATATCGCTGCCCAGGACATGGACAACGAAAACCTATTGCTGAGCAGCCTGTACAAGGGGGGCTGTAGCACTGGGTACTATGGTTTTTATCGATACAGTCTCGGCAGCCGTATCTGCCTCAAGTTGCCCGATCCGGTGGGTAGCGAGGGTACCCGCTATTCAACGCGGTACATTGCCTATCTGATAGGTTTGTTGTCGAACTCAACCACCAGCAAAGACTATACAGACGGCAGCATCCCCACGGACTATCGCATCAACGTCGCCCGTACCGTATCTGCCTCGCTGGTTACCGCCAACCGCGCGTTGCGCATGGGCCTGGCGACCTTCAACTCGCCAACCAACTCCGACCGTGGGCCTGGCGGATACATTGTGCGGTCCATTACAGACCTGCAGGCCACCACGAGCACCACCAGCTCCCAAGCCACGACCAACTACAACAACCTTGTAAGTTCTATCAACGCACTAGGTGCGGTAGCCAACACGCCGCTAGCGGAAAGCTACTACGAAGTCACTCGCTATTTCCGGTCAATGGCCCCGTATTACAACAGCTCACCGAGCACCTACACCAGCCCGATACAGTACCGATGCCAGAAGAATTTCGGGGTGGTCATCACTGACGGCTTGCCCACCTATGACCGTAGTTTCCCGACCAATGATCCGGCAATAACGTCTGCGAACAAACTGCCCAATTGGGATAACGTAAGCAACGACGGCGACAACCCCACCAGCGGGGATGCCGAGGGCGATTCGCTCTACCTCGATGACATCGCCAAGTTCGGGTATGACATAGACCTTCGCACCGCGACCAACACCAGTAACGGTACTGACCTTTCTGGCAAAAGCTGGGACGCCACGGATTTTCCCAAGCAAAACTTGGTGACCTATACCGTCGGATTTACTGCGGCAAACCAAATGTTGTCCGATGCGGCCACCTATGGTTATGGCAAGTACTACCAAGCCACTGACAGCGCTACCCTTACAGCGGTATTAACCCAGGCTTTGAACGATATCAGCTCACGCTCGGGCTCTGGGGGCGGTGGCACCACTGCGTCGTCTACCACCTATAACGCCAACTATTATTACCAGAGCCTCTACGACCCCACGGACTGGCGGGGCACCATCCGGGCGTTCGCCTTCGCCAGCGATAGCACCTTGAACACCACCGGCACACCGGCATGGACCACCAATACCACGATGGCTGCTGGCACCACCGGGGGCAGTTTCGAGTCGTGGAATACGGCTACCAACGCCGCCGTAACCTTGGCCTATGCCAACCTCGCCACAACCCAACAGGCATCTTTAACGACAAGCTTGTCTAGCTTGAGTACGCGGAGCAGTACGGGCGCAAGCGTGACGGGCTCCGATTTGATCGAGTGGGTCAAAGGCACCAGCAGCAAGGCGGGGCTGAAGGTTCGCAGCGTGTTACTCGGGGATATTGTCGACTCCCCCGTGGTGCTGGCCGCACCCACGGACCAGACCGCCACCGATGCAACAGGTGAGTACACCTACAGCAGCTACCTCCCCACCAAGGCCGCTAACATGACAAGCAGCCTGATCGTGAACGCTAACGATGGCTTGACCAACGTGCTGAATGCTAATACGGGCGCACGGCGCTATGGCTTCTTGCCGTCCCCGGCCTTGCCAGGGTTAGTCACCGTTGCTGACCCGACGTACATCAACGGCACCACCCACAAGTTCCTGAACGACGGCCAACTGGCTGTGTTCGATGTAAAGCCCGGCAGCACCTGGAAAACCGTCGCGTTCGGCGGTATGGGGGGGGCAGGCAAGGCCTTCTATGCGATCCAGCTGTTTGATGCAACCGCCGGTAATGCGCTGAAAGCACTGTGGGAGATTCGCGCGCCTGCCGCTGCTAGTGCTACTGACAGTTGGAACGACCTTGGCTACGCCTATGCCAAGCCAGAGGTCGCGCGCTTGGCTGACGGGACTTGGGCAGCCTTTATTTCCAACGGCTACGGCAGTAACAGTGGAGTTGCTGCGCTCTATGTTGTGAATGTGGCGGACGGATCGCTAATCCGCAAGATCGTGATCAATACCAGCGAAACGGACAATGGCTTGTCGTCGGTCAAGCTCGTGGTCAATGCCAACAATGTGGTTCAGGCTGCCTATGCTGGCGACCTTAAAGGCCGGATGTGGAAGTTCGACCTGACTAGTACCAATCCGTCCAGCTGGAAGACGGCGTTTTCCGGCAACCCGCTGTTCACCGCCCCCGGCGGCGCAGCCCAGCCTATCACCGCACCACCCTTGGTGACGACCTACAGCGGCAAAGGCTACATGGTGTATTTCGGCACGGGCAAACTTCTTGAAACCAGCGACAAAACCACCACCGCCACTCAAAGCTTCTACGCGGTGCTCGATGCCACCAGCGCTTCGGGGAACCTGACCGTCAGTAACCTTCAGGCCCAATCCATCACCGGGTCGTTCAGCGCAACCGGGGGGCAGTACCTTACCGTGTCCCAGAACTCGGTCGATTACACCACGAAGAGCGGGTGGTACCTGCCATTAAGCTACAACAACACCTTGGTCGGAGAGCGCGTGATCTACCAGGCTGGTTATACACGCGGGCGAATCCTGTTCACCACTGCAGGGGTCGATACCACCGACCCCTGTGCCAGTCAAGGCTTTGGCAGGCTGGTAGAGCTCTCGGCGCTTACCGGGAATATGTTGACCTATGCTGTGATCGATACCAACGGCGACGGCGTGGTTGATAGCTCCGACGCCATCTCCGCAGGCATGATCTTCGGGGCGGGCATTCCCACGCTGAATGGCGTGGTGGAAGATGCTGCCGGAAATCCGGACACCAAAGTTGTCAACTCCTCCTCCGGATCAGTCACCACGCTCAAGGAAAAGGGACCCCGCAATCCGGCAGATGACCCTAACCCCCCTCCCGACGATGGCGACGGTACCAGCAGCCCCAACAGGCGCATCATGTGGCGACAGATACAGTAAGAGGTAAACATGAAAGGCTCATTGAAGGGTTTTACGTTGATTGAGCTGATGATTGCCGTTGCGATCATCGGCATCCTCGCGGCGATCGCTTACCCGAGCTACACCAAATATGTGCGAAAGACGCACCGGGCGGAAATCGTCCAATTGCTGACGGAATCTGCCCAGACGTTGGAACGGCATTATTCCAAGGCTGGGCAATACAGCAACACCGACAGCATCACCACCGCGAACCCTACCGGAAACGCTTGGTACAACATTGCGGTTGCCCGGGATAAAACCACGTTTACCCTTACCGCAACGCCCGTCAACAACACCATGATGGCGACTGATGTCTGCGGGTCTTTCCAGCTTACCAATACTGGCCAACGGACCAATCCCGGCGCCACGACAGGCGTTACAACCGCCTTCTGCTGGGGCCGCTAAGGTAACGCAAGCCTGATGAGCGAAGAACACATCCTGATCGTAGGCGCCGGCGTGATCGGCCTGCTCACTGCCCTGAACCTGGCCAGCGCAGGCGCGCGCGTGACCGTGCTGGACCGTCAGCAGGCGGGAAAGGAAGCGTCCTGGGCCGGGGGCGGGATAGTCTCGCCGTTGTATCCGTGGCGCTACAGCCCGGCGGTAACTGCGCTGGCCCATTGGTCTCAGGATTTTTATCCACAGCTGGGCGACCACTTGTTCGGGCGTACCGGCGTGGACCCTGAGGTTCACGTCACCGGCCTGTACTGGCTGGACCTCGACGATGAAGCGCAAGCCCTCGACTGGGCGCGGGCTCAGGCCCGGCCGCTGAGCCAGGTACCGATAGAGGAGATTTACCGCAAGGTTCCCGTGCTCGGGCCAGGCTTCAGCCGCGGCATCCATATGGCAGATGTAGCCAATGTGCGTAACCCCAGATTGGTGAAGGCCCTGCGGGCGGCACTGGAGGCGTTGCCCAATGTCACGCTCCGGGAACATGTGCCCGTTACCGGCTTTATCGAGGAGCAGGGGCGCATTGGCGGTGTGCTCACCGATGAGGGTGAGCTGCGCGGCGATCAGGTGGTGCTTACGGCGGGCGCCTGGAGCGGCAAGCTTCTGGGTACGCTGGGGCTGGCGCTGCCCGTTCAGCCGGTAAAAGGCCAGATGATCCTGTTCAAGTGTGCTGAAGATTTTCTGCCAGCCATGGTGCTCGCCCGCACGCGGTATGCGATCCCTCGGCGGGATGGGCACATTCTGGTGGGCAGTACGCTGGAGCATGCGGGGTTCGACAAAACGCCGACGGAGCAGGCGCTGGCTAGCCTCAAAGCCTCGGCAGAGGAGTTGCTGCCCGCGCTACGGGGTGCTGAAGTGGTTGGCCATTGGGCGGGGCTGCGGCCCGGATCACCCGAGGGCATTCCGTTTATTGGCCCGGTCGCCAGCCACCCTGGGCTGTGGCTCAACTGTGGGCATTACCGGAATGGATTGGTGCTGGCGCCGGCGTCCTGTCAGTTGCTGGCGGACCTGATGCTGGGCCGAACGCCGATTGTTGACCCGGCGCCCTATGCGCCGCGATGAGCTTACCCTGTTCGCGAGCTTCGCTCACTCTCATGGAAAAACACTGTTCTGGCGGCGACAGCGGACCCTTGTGGGAAGCGGGCGCCAGCTCGCGAATGGTCATTTTTTCGCGAGCTGGCGCCCGCTTCCCACAAGGGTGGAGGCCTCCTACATATAGCGCCGGTTTCGTCGGCCGGTGTAGGAGCCAGCGAAGCTGGCGAACGGCGTCGCGGCTATTCGAGGCCCAATTTCTTCAACCGATAGCGCATCGACCGAAACGACATGTTCAACCGCTGGGCGGCGGCGGTGCGGTTCCAGCGGGTTTCTTCCAGGGCCTGAAGGATCAGCGTGCGCTCGATGTTCTCCAGGTAATCCTCGAGGTTGTCCACCTCGGCGAGGCTGTGCTCGCCGTTTTCACGGAGGGGGGCGGTGTCTTCCAGGCGAAGGTCGGCCGCTTCGATGATGTCGTTCTCACACAGCGTATAGGCACGTTCGAGCATGTTTTCCAGCTCTCGCACGTTGCCAGGAAAGCGGTACTGACGCAGCGTGGCCTGGGCGTCCGGGGCTAGCCGGGCAGGGGGCAGGCCGCTGCTGGCGGCGAGGCGCTTGAGCACGCATTGGGCAATAAGGTCGATGTCTTCGCGCCGCTCGCGCAAAGGGGGTACCCGCAGCTCGATCACGTTAAGCCGGTAATACAGGTCCTGGCGGAAACGCCCGGCCTGCACTTCCTGGGCGAGGTCTTTATGGGTGGCGCACAGTACCCGCACGTCCACGATCACTTCGCTTTGCCCGCCTACGCTGCGAATGGCTTTTTCTTGGATGGCCCGTAGCAACTTCACCTGCATCGCCAAGGGGAGGTCGGCCACTTCATCGAGGAACAGCGTGCCGCCGTCTGCTGCCTGAAATAGCCCGGGCTTATCCTCCATGGCACCACTGAAGCTGCCTTTGCGGTGGCCGAAGAACTCGCTTTCCATCAATTCGGTGGGGATCGCGCCGCAGTTCACTGGTACGAATGGCCGGTCGCAGCGGGGGCCTTGGTCGTGGATTTGCCGGGCGACCAGCTCTTTGCCGGTGCCGGATTCGCCGCTGATATACACCGGCGCCTGGCTGCGGGCCAGTCGGGCGATCTGCTTGCGCAGGGCCTGCATGGGAGGCGACTGGCCGAGCAACCGGTCGTCGGCCGTAGCTGCTTCGGTGGCACGGTTGACCAAGCGCAGGGCGGTTGCCACCAGCTCTCGCAAGCGGGGCAGGTCCACGGGCTTGGTGAGGAAGTCGAAGGCGCCGGCCTTCAGCGCATTGATGGCGGTGTCCACGTTGCCATAGGCGGTAATCATGGCCACCGGCAGGTTGGGGTGGCGCTGTTGCATGTACTGCACCAGCTCAAGCCCCGTGCCGTCGGGCAGGCGCATGTCGGTGAGGCACAGGTCGAAGGCTTCCTTGCTCAACCAGTCGCGGGCCTCTTTGAGGTTTCGAGCGCCACGCGTATCCAGCTTCATGCGGCCGAGTGTGATCTCGAGCAGTTCGCGGATGTCCGGTTCGTCATCGACGATTAGAATCTTTTGCCGTGCCGTCATGTTCAGGCCTGTCTTCGAGCGTGAGCGAAGGTAATACGCATGCAACTGCCGCCCTGTGCGCCTGGCCGATAATCGAGGTGAGCGCGGTTGCCTTCGCACAACTCCCGAGAAATATACAGACCCAGGCCGGTACCTTTTGTTTCGGTGGTGAAGAACGGCTCGAAGATGTGCTGGAGCTTTTCCGGGGCGATTCCCGGGCCGTCATCCACTACATCCAGTATCGGCAAACCGCTGGCGCGTTCTACTCCCAACTTTAGCCACACCTGCGCCTGCGTGTGATTGAGGCCACTGTAACGCAAGCCGTTCTGAACCAGGTTGGTGACAACCTGAGTGAGGTGGTGCGGGTCCATGCGGGTTTCGATCAAGCCTTCGGAAATGTGCGCATGCAGCCGATGATGGCTGGGCGCCGTTGCCATGAATTCGGTCACGAAGGCGCTCAACCAGGCGGAGAGGTCGAGCATCTCGGGCTCGGCCGGGCGCCGCCTTGATAGCTGCAGTACGTTTTCGATCACCAGGTTCATGCGCTTGGACTGGTCCAGGATGATCTGCACCAACCGCCGGTCGGGGTCGTTCAGTGCGTCTGATTCCTGCAACAGTTGGCCGGCGTGGCTGATAGCACCCAGTGGGTTGCGCACCTCATGGGCGATACCGGCGGTGAGGCGACCCAGCGCGGCCAGCTTCAGCTGCTGGGCCTGCTGGGCGATCTGAGACAGGTCCTCGAGAAAAACCAGCGTCTGCTGGCCGGCCCCCCGGCTTAGCGCGATGAAACTGACCTGCACGGGCGGGCCGTCCGATTGAAGCTTGATGCTCTTCACCCGCAAGGCAGGGTTTACGCGCCATTGCAGCAGGCGCTCGATCAGATCCGGGGCGTGCACGCTGATCAATTGGCCGCTGAGCACCGGCTTGCCAAACAGCGCCAACGCCCCCTGGTTCGCCAGTTGCACGCGGTGCTGCGCGTCCAGCACAAGAATGCCCGTGCGCATGCGCTGCAAGATAAGCGCGTTCAGTTCTTCAAGGTTGGTAACGTCGCTGGCCCGCTGCTCGGCCAGGGTTTCGCTGGTGCGCAGCAGGTGGCTGAGGCCTTGCACGATCAACGCCACGGCAAAGCACAGCACGCCCAGCGAGCCGGCCTGAACGTAATCATTGGCGGCCGAAGGGCGGGTGAAGCTCAGGTAGAACGTCAGGTAGATGATACCGATGGAGGCCAGCGCCGCAATCAGCAGCCCGAGGCGACCGCGCAGCAACAGGTTACTCATCGCCACCGAGGCGATCATCAGGTTGCCAATGCCACTGGCGGTGCCGCCGCCTGCATAGAACAACCCGGCGAGCAGAATCACATCCGCCGCCGACAAGCTGAATACCTTGGCCGAACGGGTAGCGTTGCCGAAGGTAAGGGCTACCAGCAGGTTGAATATCAGATACAGCCAACTGCCTGCGCGGAAGAGTTGGCCGTTGGCGAGCTCCAGCAAGCGGTTGTCCATGTCACTGGAAATAAGCAGCACCAGGCTGATGCCGATCACCAGCCGATACAGGTGGTACAGCCGCAGCATCCGCCGCGCCTGGGCCCTGCCGCTGGCGGAAGCCTCAGTGGTCACGCCGGGCGGGCCCTTGCTCCAGGTGGGCACGGCTGCAATACCAGTTTGGGCCGCTGGCCAGTGCTCGGTCGCTGGGCAGGTGCACGCCGCACTGGGCGCAGCGCACCATTGGCAACGTGTTGCCCGAAGCGCGTGGTGGTTGAGCCTTGGGCGCCTTGAAGGTACGCCATGCCCACACGGCGACGGCGATGATGGCGATCCAGAAGAGCAGGCGAATCATGATGGCGGGGCTTCTGCAAGAAGGAGCGCGCAGTGTAGCCAAGGGAAGCGGGGGAGAGCCAGCGCGGTCGCTCCCGTTGCAGGAGCGACCGTTACATCGGTGATCAGTCGAACAGGCCGAAGGTCAGCCGGCTGAGCCACGAACGGTGCGGCGTGGGCTCGGCGTTTTCGACCGGTGGCTCGTCGGCGGTACCGCCTTCGTCCGCAGGGCGCAGTTCAGCCGGGATATTGTCCTTCGCGTCCTGGTACTGCTTGGCCAGCTCCTGGTTGGCGCGGCTTTCGCTCGGCGGCGGCGGGGTGTTGTCACCCTCGATCAGGCCCAGGGTTGCCTTGGACAGCCACGAACGGTTGTCTGCCTCTTCCTTGAGCGGCGTGAACTGGCCGTCCTGCAGGCTAGGGTGGTCCGGGTAGTTGTACTTCAGGGTTTGCAGGCTGGTGTCGGCGAGGTCGTCCAGGTGCAGGTGCTGGTAGCTTTCGACCATTACCGCCAGGCCATCGCCCACGGCGGGGGTTTCCTGGAAGTTTTCCACCACGTACCGGCCACGGTTGGCGGCAGCCACGTAGGCCTGGCGAGTGATGTAGTAGTGGGCTACGTGAATTTCGTAGGCTGCCAGCAGGTTGCGCAGGTAGATCATGCGCTGCTTGGCGTCCGGCGAGTAGCGGCTGCTCGGGTAGCGGCTGGTGAGCTGGGCGAACTCGTTGTACGAATCGCGAGCGGCGCCCGGGTCACGCTTGGTCATGTCCAGCGGCAGGAAACGGGCCACGATGCCGCGGTCCTGGTCAAAGGACGTAAGGCCCTTGAGGTAGTAGGCGTAATCGACGTTCGGGTGCTGGGGGTGCAGGCGAATGAAACGCTCGGCGGCGGACTTGGCAGCCTCGGGCTCGGCGTTCTTGTAGTTCGCGTAGATGAGCTCCAGCTGCGCCTGGTCGGCGTAGCGGCCGAACGGATAGCGGGATTCGAGCGCCTTGAGCTTGGCCGTTGCGCTGGTATAACTGTGGTTATCCAGGTCGGTCTGGGCCTGCTGGTACAGCTCGGCTTCGCTCAGGTTCTCGTCGACCACTTCCTTGTTCGACGAACAGGCGGCGGTAAGGCCGACAATGGCGATCAGCAGCAGGTGTTTCACTTGCATGGCGGCTTGCGTCCCTTAACGGCCGCTGTCTTGGGCGCGGCCGTCCTGTTATGATGAGCGCCCCGCGAACCTCCGGGGCGAAAGACGCCGTATTTAACCACAAGCGCGCAGCTGAAACCAAAGGCTGTGCGGTCGCGCTGTTTCCCTGTGTAGCCAAGCATGTCTGAGATCATCCGGCTTAGCGCCGAAGTCACCCCCGACCTGGGAGGCCAGCGCCTCGATCAGGTTGCCGCGCAACTGTTCGCGGAATTTTCCCGTTCACGCCTGTCCGCCTGGATCAAGGAAGGCCGCCTGACCGTTGACGGCGCCGTGTTGCGCCCGCGTGACGTAGTCCATGGCGGCGCCGTGCTGGCCCTCGAAGCCGAGCAGGAAGCCCAAGGCGAATGGGTCGCCCAGGACATCGAACTGGACATCGTCTATGAAGACGACCAGATCCTGGTCATCAACAAGCCTGCGGGCCTGGTGGTTCACCCGGCCGCTGGCCACGCCGATGGCACCTTGCTCAATGCCCTGTTGCACCACGTGCCGGACATCGTCAACGTGCCGCGCGCGGGCATCGTGCACCGGCTCGACAAGGACACCACTGGCCTGATGGTCGTCGCCAAAACGCTGCAGGCGCAGACGCAACTGGTCGCCCAGCTGCAAAAGCGCAGCGTCAGCCGCATCTATGAATGCGTGGTGGTGGGCGTAGTTACCGCCGGTGGCAAAATCAATGCCCCTATCGGCCGTCATGGTACCCAGCGCCAGCGCATGGGCGTGATGGACAACGGCAAGCCCGCCGTCAGCCATTACCGCGTGCTGGACCGTTATCGCTCGCACACTCATGTGCGGGTGAAGCTGGAAACCGGCCGTACCCATCAAATCCGCGTGCACATGGCGCATGTGGGCTTCCCGCTGGTGGGGGACCCGACCTATGGCGGCCGCTTCCGCATTCCGCCGGCGGCGAGCGCCAGCCTGGTCGATGCGTTGAAAACCTTCCCGCGCCAGGCGCTGCATGCCCGCTTCCTCGAGCTGGACCATCCGACCACCGGTGAGCGCATGGGCTGGGAGTCGCCGTTGCCTGACGACTTCGTATGGCTTACGTCCCTGCTCAAGCAGGACCGCGAGGCCTTCGTCGGATGACCGACCTTTCCGGCAGCCTGCTTCTGCCGGACTGGCCCGCGCCAGCGAACGTGCGGGCCTGCGTTACTACTCGCGCTGGCGGGGTTAGCCAGGCCCCGTTCGATAGCCTGAACCTGGGCGACCATGTGGGTGACCACCCCGCTGCGGTGGTCGAAAACCGTCGGCGGCTGGCTGAGCTGTACGGCATTCGCCCCGCCTGGCTGCGGCAGGTGCACAGCACTGACGTGGTAGAGGCCGACCCCACCCGGCAGCCAGAGGCCGATGCGAGTTGGTCAGCCACCCCTGGCATTGCCTGCACCGCCATGACCGCCGATTGCCTGCCAGCGCTGTTCACCAACCGCGCGGGTACACAGGTCGCTGCCGCGCACGCGGGCTGGCGCGGCCTGGCCAATGGCGTGTTGGAGGCAACCGTGGCCAGTTTCGACGTGTCGCCCAGCGATATTCTCGTATGGCTCGGCCCGGCCATTGGCCCGGGCGCGTTCGAAGTGGGGGAGGAAGTGCGCGACGCCTTCACCTCCCAGCACTCAGAGGCTGCCGCCGCGTTCGTGTCGGGTGCGCAGCCCGGAAAGCTGATGGCCGACATCTACGCCCTCGCGCGCCTGCGCCTGTCGAGTGCTGGCGTGCAAGCCGTGTATGGCGGCGGGTTGTGCACCGTGACCGACCCGCGTTGGTTCTCTTACCGTCGTGCGGCGCGTACAGGGCGGTTTGCTTCGTTGGTGTGGTTGGCTGGCGAAGGAACTGGAGCCGCGTAACTCTTTGATATACATGCACTACTGATTCCGCCCAGGCTTGCTGACAAACTCCTTGCCTCTCGGCGCCTGCGAAGGCAGAATTCATTTCAACAACTAACCCTCATGACCAGCGTGGCTTGGCCATCAGGTTGGAGGGGGAAAAAGCCGGCGAAAGCCGGTTTTTTCGTTTCTGGAGTAACCCCATGCAAGGAGCGCGGATAGTTAAGCCCCTGCGCACGCGGGTTTATGTAGATGGTTACAACCTGTACTACGGCTGCCTGAAGGGAACACCCTATAAATGGTTGGACCTGGTTTCGCTCTTTGAGCGCCGGATACTACCTTCGGTGTACCTCACCGATGCCCAAGGTTGCCCTGGTTCGTTTTGTCTGGCAGCCCCTCCCGCCATCGAGTTTTTTACTGCGAAGATTCTTCAAAATGTTGCTCGTAGCTCGGATTCGGTGTCATCTCAGGCGCGATACCACACCGCCCTTCGCAAGACATACCCTGACCGAGTCGAAGTGATAGAGGGCTATTACGCCCTTAATCGAATGAAAGTCCGCGTAGTAGACCCAGCCGCTTTGCACCGTGCACCACGCGATTGTGAGGAGGTTCAAGCCTGGAAAGTCGAGGAGAAACAGAGCGACGTCAATCTGGCCCTACATGCGTTCCATGACGCTGTGGTTGGTAATGTCGACCAAGCCGTAATTGTCACGAACGATACAGATATCGCCCCTGCCTTGAAGATGATTCGGGACTTAACGAGCGTTCGCATCGGTTTGGTCGTCCCTACTTCTCGCCATCAGCGGGTACCCAACACGGAGCTGGCCAGCTTCGCTCACTGGGTACGCACCCACATCACCCAGGCAGAACTGTCGGATTGCCAGCTACCTCGGGTCATCCCGGGGCGGCGGCCAACGGTGAAGCCTGAAAGCTGGTACGCGAGGCCAGACCTTTTGGAAAAGGTCTTGATGGCCGCGATACCCATTTGTGGGGATCGCGGCAAAGCTTTCAAATGGCTTGAGACGGTCAACCAGCATTTTGGCAATAAACGGCCCTTGGACCTTTTGGACACCGAGACCGGTATGCTGGAGGTCGTGGGCTATATTCATCGCTGGCTGAATGCGAGAAGCCCAGCGTGAGTGCACGTCGCCCTCAGCAAGCACTGTTCGAATCTCCAGCCGGTCCGCCATGCTCACGGGCCAGGCCCCTTCCTGCAGCCAGTGTTCGGCGCCTGCTGCTTGAATCTTGAACAATCGCCCCTATCTAACCGGTATCTCGGGCAGGTTGTCTCGTCATCTATGCGGAGTTGGTTATCGCTCCGGCCTGCCTTTATCAGGAAGGACTTTCCATGCGTATAGACCGTTTGACCAGTAAGTTGCAGTTGGCGCTGTCCGACTCCCAATCCCTGGCGGTGGGCCTGGACCATCCCGCCATCGAGCCTGCGCACCTGTTGCAGGCGTTGATTGACCAGCAGGGCGGTTCGATCAAGCCGCTGCTGATGCAGGTAGGCTTCGATGTGGCTGGCTTGCGTAAAGAGCTCGCCAAGGAGCTGGACCGCTTGCCGAAGATCCAGAACCCCACCGGCGATGTGAACATGTCGCCGGAGATGGCGCGCCTGCTTAACCAGGCCGATCGCCTGGCGCAGCAGAAAGGTGACCAGTTCATTTCCAGTGAGCTGGTGCTGCTTGCCGCCATGGACGAGAACACCAAGGCAGGCAAGGTGTTGCTCGGGCAGGGCGTGAGCAAGAAGGCCCTGGAAAACGCCATCAATAACCTGCGCGGCGGCGAAGCGGTGAACGACCCCAACGCCGAGGAGTCGCGCAAGGCGCTGGAAAAATACACCGTCGACCTCACTCGCCGTGCCGAAGAAGGCAAGCTGGACCCGGTGATCGGCCGGGACGACGAGATCCGCCGCACCATACAAGTGTTGCAGCGCCGTACCAAGAACAACCCCGTGCTGATCGGTGAGCCTGGCGTGGGCAAAACCGCCATTGCCGAAGGCCTGGCCCAGCGCATCATCAATGGCGAAGTGCCGGATGGGCTCAAGGGCAAGCGCCTGCTGTCGCTGGACATGGGCTCGCTGATCGCTGGTGCCAAATTCCGCGGGGAGTTCGAAGAGCGCCTCAAGTCCGTGCTCAATGAACTGTCCAAGCAGGAAGGGCAGGTCATCCTGTTCATCGATGAGCTGCACACCATGGTCGGTGCCGGCAAAGGCGAAGGCTCGATGGACGCCGGCAACATGCTCAAGCCCGCACTGGCCCGTGGCGAGCTGCACTGCGTAGGCGCCACCACGCTCAATGAATACCGGCAATACATCGAGAAAGACGCAGCCCTCGAGCGGCGCTTCCAGAAGGTGCTGGTGGACGAGCCGAGCGAGGAAGATACCATCGCCATCCTGCGTGGCCTCAAGGAGCGATACGAGGTGCACCATAAGGTAGCGATCACCGATGGCGCCATCATTGCCGCAGCCAAGCTCAGCCATCGCTATATCACCGATCGCCAGCTGCCAGACAAGGCCATCGACCTCATCGACGAAGCGGCCAGCCGTATTCGTATGGAGATCGACTCCAAGCCCGAGCAGCTCGACCGCCTGGAGCGCCGCCTGATTCAGCTGAAGGTGGAATCCCAGGCGTTGAAGAAGGAAGAAGACGAGGCCGCTCGCAAGCGCCTCGAAAAACTCACCGAGGATATTGCCCGGCTGGAGCGCGAATACGCCGACCTTGAGGAAGTGTGGCTGTCTGAAAAGGCCGAGGTGCAGGGCTCTGCGCAAATCCAACAGAAGATCGAACAGTCCCGGCAAGAGCTGGAAGCGGCGCGCCGCCGTGGCGACCTGAGCCGTATGGCCGAACTGCAGTACGGGATCATCCCGGACCTGGAGCGCAGCCTGCAGATGGTCGACCAGCACGGCAAGACCGAGAACCAGTTGCTGCGCAGCAAGGTAACCGAAGAAGAGATTGCCGAGGTCGTGTCCAAGTGGACCGGCATTCCAGTGTCCAAGATGCTGGAAGGCGAGCGGGACAAGCTGCTGAAGATGGAAAGCCTGCTGCACAAGCGAGTGATCGGCCAGAACGAGGCCGTGGTTGCGGTTTCCAACGCCGTGCGCCGCTCCCGCGCGGGGCTGTCCGACCCGAACCGCCCCAGTGGCTCGTTCATGTTCCTGGGCCCGACCGGCGTGGGCAAGACGGAACTGTGCAAGGCGCTGGCCGAGTTCCTGTTCGACACCGAAGAAGCCATGGTGCGGATCGACATGTCCGAGTTCATGGAGAAACATTCGGTTGCCCGGCTGATCGGCGCGCCTCCAGGGTATGTGGGTTATGAAGAAGGTGGCTACCTGACCGAGGCCGTGCGTCGCAAGCCGTATTCGGTAGTGCTGCTGGACGAGGTGGAGAAGGCGCACCCTGATGTGTTCAACATCCTGCTGCAGGTGCTTGAGGATGGCCGGCTCACAGACAGCCACGGGCGCACTGTGGACTTCCGCAACACGGTAGTAGTGATGACCTCCAACCTGGGCTCGGCGCGCATCCAGGAGCTGGTAGGGGATCGTGAAGCGCAACGGGCGGCGGTGATGGATGCCCTCAGCTCGCACTTCCGGCCGGAATTCATCAACCGTGTGGACGAAGTGGTGATCTTCGAGCCACTGGGCCGCGAGCAGATCGCCGGTATCACGCAGATCCAGCTGGGGCGCTTGCGCAGCAGGCTGGCCGAGCGCGACCTGGCGCTGGAGCTGAGCGACGAAGCCTTGGATAAGCTGATCGCGATTGGCTACGACCCGGTATACGGGGCGCGGCCGCTGAAGCGAGCAATTCAGCGCTGGATCGAAAACCCGCTGGCGCAGCTGATTCTGAGCGGGGCTTTCCTGCCTGGCAGCTCGATTCACGCCAAGGTGGAAGGCGAGGAAATCGTGTTCGCGTAAGGTAAATAACGCCAGTGCGTGCAGACCCCTTGCACGCGCTGGCGATGTTATATATCATGCGCCCCGCTCCAGACGTCCTTGGGTAAGCCGGTTTTACCGGTGGCAGAAAAAAGATGGAAATCAGCATCTTACTGCTAAAACAGGGGTTGACAGGGTAAAACGAAGGTGTAGAATGGCGCGCCTCAGACAAGCGAACGTAGCGATACGCGACGCAGGTTGAGATGAAGGCCGAACCCTTCGGAAGCAACAAACGTAGTCCCAGTTGTACCGTTGTATGTAGTTCCGCGATAGCTCAGTCGGTAGAGCAAATGACTGTTAATCATTGGGTCCCTGGTTCGAGTCCAGGTCGCGGAGCCAACTTCGGGGTGTAGCGCAGTCCGGTAGCGCGCCTGCTTTGGGAGCAGGATGTCAGGAGTTCGAATCCCCTCACCCCGACCATTTTTGGGTCGTTAGCTCAGTTGGTAGAGCAGTTGGCTTTTAACCAATTGGTCGTAGGTTCGAATCCTACACGACCCACCATGTAAAGAAAGGCACCCAATAGGGTGCCTTTTTTTCGTCTGCAGATTTTCATTGCCTTATTGTAGGCCCGCGTTCACACGGTGAACGCGAGCACGTCACCTAAGCCATGAAATACCGCCCCACCAACATCACCCCCGATGCCAGCACCACCAGGTTGATCACCTTCAGAAACTGTTCCCGCGACATGTTCAGGGTAATGCGGCGCCCCAAGGTTATGCCTGCGATCATCCCCGGGGCCAACAGCAGCGCCAGCCATAGCAGGCTGGTGTCCAGGTACACGCCCGCCAGCGCGAACAGCACCACGCGGGTGAGTGTGCTGAAGCCGATCAAGGTAGTTTGGGTGAGCCGCACCGAGGTCTTGTCCTGAATGCGGCCGCTCAAATAGATGATGTACACAAACCCGCCACTGCCAAAGAGCGCGCTGAACACGCCGCCTATCAACCCGAAGGGCACCGCGGCCCGCGGTGTGAACTGATGCTGGGGCTTCACGCCGCTTAGTGAATACAGCGCATAGCCGATCGCGAACACGCCCAGGGCCAACAGCAGGATGGCAGGGTGGGCGTGCAACAGGATCGCCGCCCCTGCCAGGCTGCCTATCACCATCAACGGCAGCAGCCTGCGCAGCTCCCGCCAGTTCGCCTTGCGGCCGTCGCGGCCCACGTTCACCACCGCCGCGCAGAAATCCAGCAACGCCAGCAGCGGCACGATTTTCGGAACGGGCACATACAGCGCCAGTACCGGGCTTACGATCAGGGCAGTGCCGAACCCGGCGATACCGAAAATCACGTAGCCGCAGGTGAGCGTAATGAAAATAACCAGGTAACTGGTAAGGCCCATCCCTGTAAGGTCTAACAACGGGTCGCTCCTTGAAGTGCGGGTTTTTTACATGTCCAACCGGCCTTTTTGCCACGCCCGGCAAAGCGCGGCCTACCTATACTCTGGCCAACCTTGATCACACAACAACAATAAGCAGGCCTTTTCCATGCACGCATCCGCATCGCTTTCGCCAGCCTTGGCGCCGGCCGCCGCCTTCATTCAGGCCCGGGATCTATTGTTGCGCCATCGCACCGACTACGACGCCGCCGTCGCTGAATTCCAATGGCCCACGTTGGGCCGCTTCAACTGGGCGCTGGATTACTTCGATGAGATGGCCCTTAACAACCCGGCCCCGGCGCTTCGTATCGTCGATGAACACGGCAACGATCACACCCATAGCTACGCCCAGCTGCGTGCGCGCTCGAATCAGGTCGCCAATTACCTGCGCTCGCTTGGCGTGAAGCGTGGGGAGCGGGTGTTGCTGATGCTGGGTAATGAGGTGGCGCTGTGGGAGGTGATGCTGGCGGCGGCGAAGCTTGGCGCCGTGGTGGTGCCTGCCACCGCCTTGCTCGCCCGGGAGGATCTGGAAGACCGGCTGACCCGTGGGCGCATCCGCCATATCGTCGCGGCCGAGGCGCACACGGCCAAGTTCGACGGCCTTGGGGAGCACTGTACCCGGATTGGAGTAGGAAGCGTGTCACCAGGCTGGCACACGTTCGAACAGGCCTATGCATTGAGCAAGGCGTTCGAGCCGGATGGCCCGACCGAGGCGACAGACTCCTTGCTGCTGTATTTCACTTCCGGGACCACTTCCAAACCGAAAATGGTTTTACACAGCCATCAAAGTTACCCCGTGGGCCACCTGTCCACCATGTACTGGATCGGCCTGCAGCCAGGGGACCTGCACCTGAACATTTCCTCGCCCGGTTGGGCCAAGCATGCGTGGAGTTGCTTCTTCGCACCGTGGAACGCTGGTGCCTGTGTGTTTATCCACAACGTGGAGCGGTTCAGTGCCAAAGGCTTGCTGGCGGTATTGCAGGCTTACCCGATCACCAGCCTGTGCGCGCCTCCCACGGTGTGGCGCATGTTGATCCAAGAGGATTTATCAACTGTAAGGGAAGGGTTGTCGCTGCGAGAACTCGTAGGGGCTGGCGAACCTTTGAACCCGGAAATTCTCGAGCAGGTGTACAACGCCTGGGGGCTGTGGTTGCGAGATGGCTTCGGGCAGTCCGAAACCACGGCGATCATCGGCAATACGCCGGGGCAGGTATTAAAGCCCGGTTCCATGGCCGGCCGCTGCCGGGCTATCGCTTGAGCCTGCTCGATGCCGATGGCGAACTGGCTACCGAGGGCGAAGTGGCGCTGCCGCTGGAGCCTTCGCCGCTGGGCTTGATGTTGGGGTATGCCGACGCACCGGAGAAAACCGCCGAAGCGATGCGCGACGGCTACTACCGCACCGGCGATACGGCCCAGCGTGACAGCGACGGCTATGTGACCTTCGTGGGCCGCGCCGATGATGTATTCAAGTGCTCGGATTACCGCATCAGCCCGTTCGAACTGGAAAGCGCGCTAATCGAGCACCCTGCTGTGGTAGAAGTGGCCGTGGTGCCCAGCCCGGATCCGCTACGCCTGAATGTGCCCAAGGCGTACCTCATCATCGCCGCCGATCACGTGGCTGACGTCACGCTCGCCGAAGCCATCTTCGCTTTTGCCCGCGAGCAATTGGCGCCTTACAAGCGGGTGCGGCGAATCGAGTTCGTGAACGAACTGCCCAAGACAATATCCGGAAAAATCCGCAGGGTAGAGCTGCGCCAGCGCGAACAGCGGTGCCAGGCGCAGGGGCGGAGTGCGTTGGAATTTTACGAGGAGGATTTCGCCCCGGCGCGCGTGGCCGTGCCAGGGGCTTGATCAGAATTGCTGTGGGACCGGCGGTCCCACAGACCCTTCAAACGCGGCGGTTACGCCACGAAATCGCTCTGGTGCAGCTCCTTCACACCCACCAATGAGATCTCGAACTCGGCGCTGGCGTCGGCGTTCACGCTGCCATACAAAATGCCGTTCTCGAAGCGCAGCTGGCCGGCGGCGTTGGTGCTGTCGAAGGCCTGGCTACCGATGAAGGTGAAGCTTTCCTTGGCTTCGGTGGAGGCGTTGGCGTCGATGCCGGTCAAGTCCAGTTTGTCCCCCTCGGTGGTCTTGAACCCTGAAATCACATCCCGCAGGCTACCCAGCCCCAGGTCGCCAAGGGCTTTGAACAGGTAGGTGTCCGCACCCGTGCCGCCGGTAAGCGAGTCGGTGCCCGCGCCGCCGATCAGGATGTCGTCACCGCCGCCGCCCACCAAGGTGTCGTCGCCGTCGCCTCCGTCGATCACGTTCGCGGCACTGTTGCCGGTCAAGGTGTCGGCGAAGTGGCTGCCCGTCACATTCTCGATGGCCTTGAGGGTATCGAGGCCCGAACCGAGGGTGTCCTGCTGCGCCGAGGTATTCAGCGCAATGGTCACCCCCGCCGTGGCATACAGGTAGGACGCGGTGTCAGAACCGGTGCGGCCGTCGAGCAGGTTATTGCCACTGCCCGCGAACAGCGTGTTGTCCAGGCTGTTACCCACGGCATTGGCGGCGCCATCGGTATTGATCACCAGGTTTTCCACGTTGCTGCCCAGGGTAAAGGTCGCCAGGCTGCTGTACACCGTGTCGATGCCGCCGATGTCGCTGTCGCTGTTTTTCTCCACCACGGTGTCGTCGATGTTATCCACGTAGTACGTGTCGGAGCCGTTGCCACCGGTCATGCTGTCGGCGCCGGTACCACCGTCCAGTACGTTGGCGGCATCGTTACCGGTCAGGAAGTTGCGCAAGCCGTTACCGGTACCGTCGATGGCGGAATAACCGGTAAGCACCAGGTATTCCACGTTATCCCCAAGGGTCCAGCTGACCGAGGACTTCACGGTGTCGACCTGCGTGGCCGCAGCGTTGGTTTCGATCACCACGTCGAACGCATTGTCGACGATGTACACATCCTTGCCGCCCCCGCCACTCATGGTGTCAGCGCCAAGGTCGCCGTCCAGAGTGTCGTTGTAGGCGCTGCCTACCAGGGTGTCGTCCTGGTCGGTACCCAGGATATAGCCGCCTCTCTGGCTGGCCACTTCGTCATACACATCCTGCGCGGTACGGTTGTCGGTCGGGTCGCCCTGGAAGCCCAGGTCACCGGCGATGTAATCGGCCAGGCGCTGGCCCACGATCTCGGCAGACTCTTCGTGCAAGTGCCACACGTCATCGGGGTAGGTGACAGGGTCGGCTTCCTGGCGCAGCGGCAGGTCGTTGTAGTCGGCAGCCAGGTCCACATCGGCGCGTTCGGCGGCGATGGCTTCCTGTACGGCGCGAACGGCGACCACGCCGTTCTGGATCGAGGCGATCTTGGCCTCGTCGTAGCCACGTACCCGCGCGGCATCGGCGTCGTAGTGGCCGGTTTCCATGATGTACACCTTGAAATCGCCCAGCTGCGCGTGCAGGTAGTCGAACACTTTCAGGGTGTCGGCCTTGTATTTTTCGGCGTAGGCGACAGGGTCGGCGGCGCGGCCGATTTCCTGCGCGGCTTCTTCGCCCTGGCCCCAGATGATGCCCATGGTCACGTTATCGATGGCCTTGAGCGAGGCCAGTTGTTCTTGCAGCAGGCCAACGGCGCGCAGCAGCGCAGGGCCTGGCTGGTTGGTGTCGGTCAGCCACCAGCACAGCCGCAGCTCCTCGGGGGTGCCCGTGGACAAACCACTGACGGTGCTGCCGCCTACCGCCACGTCAATGCCATTGTCATCGGCGTCGGTGAACTGGCTGCGTACGTCGTAATCGGTGTACTTGCTCAGGTCCTTCACCATCTCGGTGATACCGGACTGGTCGTCGTCCTCGGTCATGCGCATCAGGCGAGCGTTGGACTGGCCAAGGGTAGGCAGGAACAGAATGTCTTGCTGGGCCCGCTCGGCGAAAACAAAGTCACTGGCGCTCAAGGTGCTGCCGTAGTTGCCCTGCAGCGCAATTTCGAAGCGGTTGCCGTCACTGTCGGCTTCGGCGGATTTGACGTAGGTTTTGCTGCCGTCGTCGCTGGTGGTGATGTACAGCGTGTGGTTGCTGCCGTTACCCAGCCCCAGAATGCCGAGCGCGCTGACGTCGATCTTGTCCACGCCCACGGTAAAGTCAGTGATGGTATCGCTGGCGGTGATGCCACCGGTGTCGTAGTCCCGGTAGCTGTCGCTCAGCGCGGTGTAGCGGAAGGTGTCCGAGCCGGCGCCACCGGTGAGATTGTCACGGCCAGCGCCGCCGTCGAGCACATCCGAGCCACCGCCGCCGTTGATTGTGTCGGCGCCCCCAAGGCCCAGGATGAGGTCGCTGTGGCTGGTGCCGGTGAGGGTTTCACCTGCATCGGTACCAGTGACGGTAGTGGGCGGGGCATCGGCGACAGTGAGCGCAAAAACATCGCTGGCCGAGGCGCCCTTGGTATCGGTCGCGGTAACCAAGAAGTTATACACGCCCGCAGCGTCGTCGTCCGGTGTGCCGCTGAAGGTACGGGTGGCGGGGTCGAAGGTCAGCCAGGAGGGCAGGGGCGTGCCGTCCTGCAGCGTGGCAGTGAAGGTGAGCGCATCGCCATCGACGTCAGTGAAGGCGTTCTGGGCGATGGTGTAAGTGAACGGCGTATTTTCAGTGGCGTTGTTATCCAGCAGCGGGTCGGTGACGACCGGCGCGTTGTTGAGCGGGATCGTTTCGGAGCTGAAGACGAAGTTCGATGCCTTGAGCGTGCTCAGGTAATTGCCCTGCAAGGCCAGCTCGAAGCGGTTGCCGTTTACATCAGCGTCGCGATCCTTGATGTAGGTGCGGTCGGTGCTGCTGTTGTACGAAATGTTCAAGGTGCCGCTGTAGCCGTTGCCCAGGCCGGTGAAGCCGAGAGTGGAGACGTCGATCTTGTCGGCGGCAACGTCGAAATCGGTGATCAGGTCAGTGGAACTGGTGGTATCGGTGCGGTAGCTGTCCAGGGTGGAGGTAAAGCGGAACACGTCCGCGCCCGCGCCCCCGGTAAGCTTGTCCGCCCCCGTGCCGCCTACCAGTATGTCGTTGCCCGCGCCACCATTGAGCGTGTCCGCGCCACCCAGGCCGAACAGCTGTTCATTGGCGGCGGTACCGGTCAGGGTGTCCTTGCCGGAGGTACCGTTGATCACGCCGTTGCCCTGTGGCACATCTTTCACCGCCAGGGTAAAGGTGTCGCTGGCGGTTCCAGCCTTGCCATCGCTGGCGGTGACAGTCACGTTGAAGGTGCCCGACGCCGTGCTGCCAGGGGTGCCACTGAAGGTGCGCGTGGCGGCGTCGAAGGTCAGCCAGGAGGGCAGGGCGCTGCCGTCCGCCAGCTTGGCGGTATAGGTGAGGCTGTCGTTGTCCGAATCGCTGAAGCTTGTAGCCGGCACTACATACGAGAACGGGGTGTTCTCACTGGCGTTCTGGTCGACCAGAGGGGTGGCGACCACCGGCGCGTGGTTCACAGGGGTAACCGTGGAAAAAACAAAGTTGGCCGCGGTGAGGCTGGTGGTGTAATTGCCGTTCAAGGCGATTTCGAAACGGTTGCCCGAAGCATCGGCCTCAAGGGATTTGATGTAGGTCTTGGTACCAGCGCTGTTGAGCGTGAGGTACACCGTGCCGTTCTTGCCGTCGCCCAGGCCTGTGAAGCCCAGCGCCGAGAGGTCGATCTTGTCGTTGGCGACATCGAAGTCCGTGACCAGGTCGGTCACGGTATCGCCACCGGTGTTGTAGTTGCGGTAGCTGTCCAGCCGGCTGGTATAGATGAAGGTATCGGCCCCAGCACCGCCAGTGAGGGTGTCCGCGCCCGCGCCGCCATTGATGCGGTCGTTGCCGGCGCCAGCATTGATGCTGTCCGCCCCCGCCAGGCCGTTGAGGGTATCGGCGCCACTGGTCCCGGTGAGGGAGTCACTGCCGCCGGTGCCTTCGATTACCCGTTGGAACACGAAGTTACTGGCCTTGAGGGTGGTGGCCAGGTTGCCTTCCAGAGAGAGCTCGAAGCGGTTGCCATTGGCATCGCCGTCGTAGCTTTTGATGTAGGTGCGGTTGGTGCTGCTGTTGTATTGCACCAACAACGTGCCGTTGTAGCCGTTGCCCAAGCCTTTGAAACCCAAGTCCGCTACATCGATGGTGTCCTTGGTTACGTCAAAATCAGTGATCTGATCGCTGAAGGTGGCGCTGGCGGTACGGTAGCTGTCGGTCAGGGCCGTGAAACGGAAGGTATCCGCACCGGCCCCGCCGGTGAGTTTGTCCGCCCCCGCGCCACCGACCAGAATGTCGTCGCCCGCTCCGGCGTTGATAGTGTCCTTGCCCGCGCCAGCCAGGAACAGCTCGTTGCCAGCCGTACCGGTCAGCGTGTCCGCCCCGCTGGTACCTTCGACGGTCAGGGTGGGCAAGGTTGCGCCTACATAGGTACCGTCGCCATAGGTCAGTGTGGAGCCCTTGGTGGTCTGGCTGATTGCATTGCCCACGATGGTGTTGTGATCGGTGCCGTCTTCATTACGCTCGGCCACTCCATAGGTGGAATTGGCGCCGCCGGTGATGGTGTTGCCCAGTATCTGGTTGTCGCTGCCGGGGAAGAATTTGCCGGACACACCGGTGGTGTCGTCATAGCTCTGGATGATCACTTCCGGCACGGGGGCGTTCAGTGCGTTGTTGGTCAGGGTATTGTTGCTGACCACCACGCCGGTGCTGCCATAGATGCGCACGCCAGCGCCGCCGTTGTCGTGGATATCTACCCCGGTCACGGTCACGTCACTGGACAGTTTCACCAACACGCCTTCGGCGCCGTTGCCGTACACGCTGCCGCCTTCGATGGTGACGTCGTACGGTGAGGGAATGTTCTCGCTGCCCCGCTGCACCACGATACCGTTGCCGCCGTTGCCGTAGGCCACGTTGCCGGTCATGGTGAAGTCGTTGGTGCTGGTGACGATGTTGAACCCGTGGCGGTCGTTGTCGTACGCCACGTTGTTCACATATTTGGTGTCGATCATGTAGTCCGCGACAAAGCCGTCGAGGCCGTTGCCATGGGACACACAATTCTCGATCAGCATGTTGATCGTTTGCTCGTGGGGGTCGAAGCCGTAGCCCGAGCAGTCCTTGATTTCCACGCCGCTGAGGGTAACGTTGCTGTCGTGGCCGTCCTTCCCAGGGATGTAGCCGTTGAACCAACCGTCGATCTTGCCGGTGGTGTTGTCCCGGTTGCCGTCGATGGTCAGGTTACTAAGGCCGAAGTCGTGGGTTTCCTCGCCATAGGCCGAGCGGATCACCCCGGTGATCTTGGTGTCGGAGCCATCCGCTACCTTCACCGTGGTTTTGCCGGCACCGGCGCCTTCCATGTATACGTTGCTTTTGAGCATCAAGCAGCCGTCCGAGGGTTCTTCCCCGGCCGAGACGATAAAGGTCCCGGTTGGCACAAATACCGTTCCGCCCCCAGCTGCGGCTGCTGCGTCAATAGTTGCCTGGATAGCGGCTGTATCGTCCGTGACACCGTCACCGACAGCGCCAAAATCCTTTACGTTGAAAATCATGATGTTGCTCCGGTCCTGGGAAGGGAATTGGTATCAATGCCAATAACTCAGCGCGTGGTACCGGATTTGTATGACACAGTTCACATATCTCAATTCGCCCTTCCATCGACTGCCGTCGAAGAAAGTGAAAATTTCGTAAAAACGTCAGTTTCCTGTCGATTTGTTGGCGACGGCTCCTTTGTAAGCACCCTGATACAGCGCGTTGCGTCAAATAAACCTATGCGGGCTTATTCTTTTTTTGGCGCATTTGGGTCGGCGGAAAGCGAAGCGCTATGCCAAGGCGTGAGGAGGTCAAGCGCGGGGAATAAGAGGATTTCATGAGGGTACGCGAGCCGCTGCAAGGCAAGCGGAAGCGGAGGCGGAGGCCTAGAAGGCCCCCGCCGCTTTATAGTCAGAAAATTGAAGATCGGTAGGTTGGCGAAATTCTGTCAGGGGTTACAAACACGTTGCCAAAGGACTGTCACTCGGCGGTCACGCCTGCCCGGCCTAGCAAGGCTTCGCAGCGCTGGGAGAGGTTGATGAGCTGCACGTCGCGCCCCAAGGTTCGGTAACGCGCCAGTAGCGCTTCGAGCGCAGCAATGCCGGAGTGGTCGGCTACCCTGAGCCCGGCGCAGTCGATCACCACCCGCGCCGGGTCGGCCGCTGGTGTGAACAGGGTCTGGAAGCGGGTGGTGGAGGCAAAGAACAGCGTGCCGTACAGGCGGTAGTAACGTTCTTCCCCGCCATCGGCGAACTCTGCCCGAATTTCGTGGGCATGCTGCCAGGCGAACCCGAGCGCACTGATCACCACCCCGCACAGCACGGCGGTGGCGAGGTCGGTGAACACGGTAATGAGGGTCACGGCCACTACCACCACGGCGTCTTGCCGGGGGATTTTGCCCAGCACTCGCAACGAGCCCCAGGCGAAGGTTTGTTGGGCAACCACGAACATTACGCCTACCAGCGCGGCCAGCGGGATCTGCTCGATCCACGAAGACAGGAATAGGATGAACATCAGGATCATCAGGCCGCTGACCACCCCAGACAACCGACCGCGCCCACCCGAAGACAGGTTGATCATGGTTTGGCCGATCATGGCGCAACCGCCCATGCCGCCGAACAGCCCTGACGCCAGGTTCGCCGCGCCCAGGGCAACGCATTCACGGTCCGGTTGGCCCCGTGTTTCAGTGATCTCGTCGGTGAGGTTAAGCGTAAGCAGGGTTTCCAGCAGGCCTACCGCCGCCATCAGTACGGCGTAGGGCAGCACGATGCGCAAGGTTTCCAAGGTCAAAGGCACGTCCGGGAAATGCCATTGCGGCAGGCCGGCGGCAATGTGGGCCATGTCGCCCAGCGTGCGCGTTGGCAGGCCAAGCCATACCGTCAGCACGCCCACGCTCACGATAGCCACAAGCGCGGGTGGCACCGCACGGGTGAGGCGAGGCAGCAGCCACACAACCGCCATGGTGACCGCCACCAGCCCTATCATCACCCACAGCGCAGTGCCCTGCAGCCAGTGCTCGCCCTCCTTGAAGTGCTCCAGCTGGGCAAGGGCGATCACGATCGCCAGGCCATTCACGAAGCCCAGCATCACAGGGTGCGGAACCATGCGTATCAGCTTGCCCAGGCGCAGCGCGCCGAACAGCATCATCAGCCCGCCGCCCAGCATCACCGTGGCTAGCAGGTACTGCGCCCCATGCTGCACAACCAGGGCCACGATCACCACGGCCATGGAACCCGCCGCCCCGGAAATCATGCCCGGGCGCCCGCCGAGCAGGGCAGTGAGCGTACAAATAAAGAAAGCGCCGTAAAGGCCCATCAGCGGATTGAGATGCGCAACCAGCGCGAAGGCGATGCATTCGGGAACCAGCGCGAACGCCGTGGTTAGCCCGGCCAATGCGTCGCGACGCAGGGAAGTGAAAGCCATAAAACCCCATCAAGCAAAAGGCACAAAGCCCCCGTGCACCGCTGGGAGGCCAGGGCGAAAGGAGGCTTTTGTTGGAATGCCCGCACTATAGGGAAAGGCGCGCAGCTTGAACAGCGCTTCAGCCCTCGAACGGGCCCGCCGCGACGAAGGCGCCGCCTTGGTAAATACGCAGCGGGTCGCCTTCAGCCAAGGCCGGTTGCGCTTCGATAGCGGCACGCCACGGCTCGGAGCTGTCCTTTGGATGGTAGGCCAGGTGCTCGGCGTAGCGGTTGTCCCACCACACATTCTTGTTCGCCGAGGCGCCATACACGAGGGTATGGCCGACGTTCTCGGCATACAGGCCGCGCTCGATCAACTGAACCAAGTCATCATAGCTCAGCCAGCTGTCCAGCATTCGACGGTTTTGCGGTTCGGGGAACGACGAGCCGATACGGATGCTCACGGTCTCGACGCCATACCGGTCGAAGTAGAAGGTGGCCATGTCCTCGCCAAACGCTTTCGACAAACCGTAATAGCTGTCGGGCCGGCGAGGGCTGCGCGCATCCAGGCGCTCGCTCTGCTTGTAGAAGCCGATCACGTGGTTGGAGCTGGCAAAGATCACGCGTTTCACGTTATGGCGGCGCGCGGCTTCGTAAAGATGGAACACCCCGCAGATGTTCGCGCCGAGGATGGCTTCAAACGCATGTTCGGTGGACACCCCGCCAAAATGGAGGATGGCATCGCAGCCTTCCACCAGGCGATCTACCGCAGCCTTGTCCGCAAGGTCGCACGTTACAACCTCTTCGTGTGGGCCGGTCGCTGCTGGCATGTCGCAGATGTCAGACAGCCGTAGCACTTCAGTGAACAGTTGTATCCTCTCACGCAGCACCTTCCCTAGCCCACCGGCAGCGCCTGTCAAGAGGATGCGGTTGAAGGTTTGCCGCTCGGATGTGCTGGTTTGGGCCATGGGATGTGCTCTCGATTATTTTTTTAATATCGCGGTAGGTCGTCGTACAACTCGGTTAGATTATCAAAGTGCGGTTGCCGCGTGTCAATGATTCCGCGCCATGGTCAAGGCAAACCACCGCTTTTGCGGCGTTTCATCGCTCCCTTGCCTCAATCATGAAATCGTACAGGCGGTAGCGCCGCAGGCCCAATATCCGTTTGACACCCTTGCGGGTTAGCCCTATAAAATGCCGACAAGTACGACGACATATGTCGTTACGCTTTATCTCGACAAAAACAATACAAAGAGTGTCAGCCTATGAAAATCAAAGGCATCCGTTGGTGGATGGTCGGCCTGGTGACGGCCGGGCTTATCGTCAACTACCTCGCCCGTAATACCCTCTCGGTGGCCGCGCCCACCTTGATGAAAGAACTCACTATTTCTACCGAGCAATACGCCCATATCGTGGTGGCGTGGCAGCTGTGCTATGCCTTCATGCAGCCGGTGGCGGGTTACATCATTGATGCCATCGGCACCAAGATGGGCTTCTTCACCTTTGCCCTGGCCTGGTCGGCCGCGTGTGCCGCAGCGGCTCTGGCCACTGGCTGGCAGAGCATGGCGTTCCTGCGCGGGTTACTGGGCCTTACCGAGGCCGCGGGCTTGCCGGCTGGTGTCAAGGCCACCACCGAGTGGTTCCCCGCCAAGGAGCGCTCGGTCGCCATTGGTTGGTTCAACATCGGTTCGTCCGTGGGTGCCTTGCTCGCGCCGCCGCTGGTGGTGTGGGCCATTCTGCAAAGCGGCTGGCAGCTGGCGTTCCTTATTGTTGGCGGGCTGGGCATTGTGTGGAGCTTCCTCTGGCTGGTGCTTTATAAGCACCCTAGAGATCAGCGCCGGCTGGCCGACTCGGAGCGTGACTACATCCTTTCTGGCCAGGAAGCACACTTCAAGGACACACCCGCGCAGAAAGGTAGCTGGAAAAAGATCATCAGCAGCCGCAACTTCTACGCGATCGCTTCGGCACGGATTCTGTCCGAGCCGGCCTGGCAGACCTTCAACGCCTGGATTCCGCTGTACCTGATGACCGAGCGCCACATGAACATCAAGGAAATCGCGATGTTCGCCTGGTTGCCGTTCCTCGCCGCAGACCTTGGCTGCGTGCTCGGCGGTTACCTGAGCCCGTTCTTCCACAAGCATTGCAACGTGTCCTTGTTCACTTCTCGCAAGCTGGTGCTGCTGTTCGGCGCGTCCTGCATGATCGGCCCTGCCTGCATTGGCCTGGTGGAAAGCCCGTACACAGCCATCCTGCTGCTGTGCATCGGTGGCTTCGCTCACCAGACCCTCTCCGGAGCGCTGTACTCCATCACGTCCGACTCCTTCGGCAAAAACGAAGTGGCCACCGCCACCGGGATGGGCGGCATGTTCGGCTACCTGGGCGCCGCGGCGTTCACTATGGTGTTCGGTGTACTGGTGACCAAGATCGGCTACAGCCCTCTGTTCGTGGTGCTGGCCGTGTTCGACATCGTCGCCGCCATCATCGTCTGGACCGTAGCCCGCGAACTGGTGCGGCCTCCGGAGCCTACCGTGCACACCGACGTTGAAGGGCGCCCTGCTGTCGCCTGACTGTATGCCGGGGCAAGGCGCGTTCTGTGCCTTGACCCCGGCGAACCGCTGTGAACTAATTCCCCTCGCACACGGCTTCGGCCAACCAAAATCACTAGAATGCCACCGAGCGTCGGTCAGGCAAGGCGGAGCCAGGCGAGGAAGCGGAGTTGACTGACTGTCAATGAGCATTCCGAGCCTGGCTCCAACACAGCATTACCGGCGCCCGGGGGTATTTTTCCCCTGAGGTGGATATGTTCGAACACTTGCCCCTGTACGCTGGCGACCCGATTCTGGGGCTGATGGGGGAGTTTGCTGAAGACCCACGGCCCAACAAGGTCAACCTGGGTGTCGGCATCTATTACGACGAATTGGGCCGCGTGCCGCTGTTGCCCTCGGTGCAGCGCGCCGAAGAGCTGCTCGTTGCCGAACATCAGCCACGCAGCTATCTGCCCATGGAGGGCGGCCCGGCTTATCGTCGAGTGGTCGAGCAACTGCTGTTCGCGGGTAGCGTGGACGCCAGCCGCCATAGCGTCGCGATCATCCAGACCGTAGGCGGCTCCGGCGCGCTGAAGGTAGGCGCCGACTTCCTGAAAACCGCCTGGCCCGATTCTCAAGTATGGGTATCGGACCCCACCTGGGATAACCACCTGGGTATCTTCCAGGGCGCCGGTTTCAAGGTGAACCGCTACCCGTACTTCGAGCCCAACCGCAAGCTGTTCGACTTCGAGGGTGCGGTAGAGGCGCTAGAGAAGGTGCCGGCCAAGACCATCGTGTTGCTACACCCGTGCTGCCATAACCCTACCGGCATCCAGCCAGAGCGCGAGCATTGGGTAAAAATCCTCGACGTGCTGCAGGCGCGAGACGCCATTCCGTTCCTCGACATCGCATATCAGGGGTTCGGCAAAGGCTTGGACGACGATGCCTGGCTGATTCGCGAATGCGCGCGCCGTGGCATGGAATTCCTCGTATCCAGTTCGTTCTCCAAAACGTTCTCGCTGTACGGCGAACGCGTGGGCGCGTTGAGCGTGCACACGGCTCGCGACAGCCATGCCCAAGTGTTCGGCCAGCTCAAGCTGCATGTCCGTCGCAACTACTCCAGCCCGCCGATGTTCGGCGCCAGCATCGTGGCCCGTGTGCTGGGCGACGAAGCGCTGAACAAGCAATGGCAAGGGGAGTTGGCGCAAATGCGCGAGCGCATCACAGCCATGCGCGCTGCGTTGGTGGAGGGTTTGACCAAGCGCCTGCCAGAGCGGGACTTCGGCTTCCTTGCTCACCAGGAAGGCATGTTCGCCTACACCGGCCTGAGCGCGGACCAGGTGCGCAAGCTCAAGGCCGAGCATGGCGTGTACGCCGTGGAAACCGGCCGCATCTGCATTGCAGGGTTGAGCCCGAGCAACCTTGACCATGTGATCGAGGCGTTCGCCGCGGTGATGTAAACCGCACCCACCAAAAAGGCGCCCGCGGGCGCCTTTTTCGTATCCGGTCGAAATCAGTCGACCTTCACGATCCAGCCTTGTGGGCCTTCGATTTCGCCGGTCTGGATGCCGGTCAGTTCCTTGTACAGGCGCTGAGTGACCGGGCCGACTTCCGTTTCGCTGTGGAACACGTGCAGCTTGCCTTTGTACTCGATGCCGCCGATGGGCGAGATCACCGCAGCGGTACCACAGGCACCCGCTTCGGCGAAGCGGTCGAGCTGGTCGATGTGCACGTCACCTTCTACCACTTCCAGGCCCAGGCGGCTGGCCGCGAGTTCCAGCAGTGACAGGCGGGTGATGCCTGGCAATACCGAGCTGGATTTCGGGGTAACGAACTGCTTGCCGTCTTTGGTGATACCAAAGAAGTTGGCCGAGCCCACTTCTTCGATCTTGCTGTGAGTTTGCGGGTCGAGGTAGATGCAGTCGGCGAAGTTATGCTTCTTCGCTTCAGCGCCGGGCATCAGGCTGGCGGCATAGTTGCCACCTACCTTGGCCGCGCCGGTACCGTTGGGTGCGGCGCGGTCATAGCCGGAAATCACGAAGTTATGAGGCTTCATGCCACCTTTGAAGTACGGGCCGACCGGGACGGCAAAGACCGCGAAGATAAACTCCGGCGCGGTGCGCACGCCGATGTTGTCGCCCACGCCGATCACGAACGGACGCAGGTAGAGCGCGCCGCCAGTGCCGAACGGAGGGATGAACCGCTCGTTGGCCTTCACCACCTGCTGGCAAGCGTTGATGAACTGCTCGGTGGACACTTCCGGCATGAGCAGGCGCTGGCAGCTGCGCTGCATGCGCAGGGCGTTCTGATCCGGGCGGAACAGGTTGATGGTGCCGTCTTTGGCGCGGTAGGCCTTCAGGCCTTCGAAGCATTGCTGGCCATAATGCAAGGCCGTGGAGCCTTCACTGATGTGCAGCACGTTGTCTTCGGTGAGCTCGCCGGGCTGCCAGGCACCGTCGCGCCAGTAGGAGAGGTAGCGCAGATCAGTCTTGATGTACTCGAAACCCAGCTTGTCCCAGTTGATGCTTTCGTTGCCCATGACACCCTCGATCGACTATTTCGGCCCGCTCACCACTGGCCGTTCTTCACCTTGGGATAATAATGATTTCTACGGATTTGTCCGAAGCTTTCGCACGCCAATCGGGCGATTGGCGCGGCTATCGAACCGAACCTGGGTCATTCGCCCCGTGATAGCGCCTGCGCGCGTTCGGCGGCGGCAGTAGCAGCACGCTGTACCAGTGAGCGCAGGGCGCCATCGGCTTCGAAAACGTCAATGGCCGCAGCGGTAGTGCCATTGGGTGAGGTAACGGCTTGGCGCAGGGCGGCCAGGTCGGCATCGGGCTGACGTTGCAAGGTGGCAGCGCCGAAGGCCGTATCTACCGCGAGGCGTTTGGCCAGCTCTGCATCCAGCCCCAGGGCTACGCCTGCCGCGGCCAGTGCTTCACTGAACAGGTGGTAATACGCCGGGCCGCTGCCGCTCAGGGCGGTCACGGCATCCAGCTGATGCTCCTTTTCTACCCACCAGGCACTGCCCACGGCCTGGAACAGTTGGCTGACAAGTGCTCGCTTCGCTTCCGGCAGCCCAGCCTCGGCAAACAGCCCGGTGCAGCCAGCGCCCAGCAACACCGGCGTATTGGGCATTGCCCGCACTAGGTCGCAGCTATCGCCTACGGCGCTACGCAAAGTTGGCAGCGTGACCCCGGCCGCTACCGATACCACGACCGAGCCAGTGAGCAAGTGCTTGGGGAGCGCCTCCAGTACGGTGGCGGCCAGCGCCGGCTTCACGGCAAGAATGATGCAGTCGACCGATACCTCGCCCAGCTCGGCTGCGTTGCTCACCACTACGGCTTGCTCGCTGGCAGGAAGGCTGGGGTCCACAGCGTACACATGGCTGGCCAGCCCTGTCCCAAGCCACGCTTCACCCATTGCGCTACCCATACGGCCATAGCCTAGAAACAACACTTTCATTGCTGATCTCCAACGGCCTGTAGCCGTATTTTTTATCAGCCTATAAGTAAATACCGATAAGATGCAACCCGGTTGCTCGCCTTGATTTCGGCTTAATCCATTCAGCTTTTATGAACCGTTTTGGTGCTCTTTAGGCTTAAAACGTGAATTAATGGTTTGTAACAGTGCATAAACCTATAAATTTCGCTTATTTTAAAAATATTTTCAGGACTATCGTTCCAGCCTCTTGCGGCCACTACAAATGGGTGAATACCATCGGCGCCCTCGGGTGCAACTGGATAAGCAGTATGGGTTGCTCCTCGGGTATTACTAATAACAATCCGGAGTGTTCCATGGCCTTACCCAATTCGAGAGCCGCCCCTGCGGGCGGAGGGCGTGCATTGATCGCCAGCCTTACAGGCAGCTCGATCGAATGGTTCGACTACTTTCTCTACGGCACTGCCGCCGCCCTGGTCTTCAACAAGCTGTTCTTCCCAAGCTTCGAGCCGGTAGTGGCGTTGTTGCTCTCATACCTCACGTTCTCCCTCACCTTCTTCATCCGCCCTATTGGCGGGGTAGTGTTCGCCCACATCGGCGACCGCATCGGCCGCAAGAAAACCCTGGTACTCACGCTCTCGCTCATGGGTGGGGCAACTGTGGCGATCGGCCTGCTGCCTACGTATTCGGCCATCGGTATCGCGGCACCTATTCTGCTGGTCACGCTGCGCGTGATTCAGGGGCTTGGCATCGGGGGCGAGTGGGGCGGGGCGCTGTTGCTGGCATATGAATATGCACCAGCGCACCGCAAAGGCTTGTTTGGCAGCATTCCGCAGGTGGGGGTAACCATCGGCATGCTGCTGGCGACCTTGGCGGTCAGCCTGATGGCGCTGTTGCCCGAAGAGGATTTTCTAAGCTGGGGCTGGCGCGTGCCGTTTCTGTTGAGCGCCGGCCTGGTGTTTCTTGGCCTGTGGATTCGCTCGGGCATCGGCGAAACCCCGGATTTCGAAGCTGCGAAGGCCACGGGCAATGTGGCCAAAATGCCTATCGTCGAAACCCTGCGCAATCACTGGCGTGAAGTACTGATCGCCGCTGGTTTGAAGGTGGTGGAAACCGCGCCGTTCTATATCTTCTCGACGTTCGTGGTCAGCTACGCCACTGGCAACCTTGGCTACAGCAAGGTCGATGCGCTGCATGCGGTGATGTGCGCGGCAGTGGTCGCCTCCGTGATGATCCCTGTGATGGGCTGGCTGTCCGATAAGCTGGGCCGCCGCACGGTGTATACGCTGGGCATCGTGCTTAGCGCCGCCTTCATCTACCCGTATTTCATGCTGCTCGATACCCGAAGCGTGTGGGGCATCACCACGGCTACGGTCATCGCCCTCGGGTTGCTGTGGGCGCCGATCACTGCGGTATTGGGTACCTTGTCTTCGGAAATCTTCAGCACCCGTGTGCGCTATACGGGCATCACGCTCGGCTATCAACTGGGGGCGGCGCTGGCCGGCGGCACGGCGCCGCTGATCGCAACCTGGCTGCTGGGCAAGTACCAGGGCGCCTGGCAACCGGTCGCGATTTACCTGCTGGTGACTGCGGCTATCTCGTTGGTTGCTGTGATGTCGGTGCGTAAACGCAAGGCCGAGCCGGCGGCGGTTCGCGTGCCAGCCCGGTAAGCGTCAGGCGTTATACAACCGCCCCACCGGCATCCACGCCTCGAAGGCGCCGCCTTCGACCCAGGCTCGGGCGCAGGCGATGTCGGGAGCAAAGTAGCGGTCTTCGTGGTAATGGTCCACTTGCGAGCGGATCAACTCCATCACGGCCTTAAGCTGGGGCGAGGTTTTCAGGGGGGCCAGCAGGTCGATGCCCTGGGCTGCGCCGAGCAGCTCGATGGCCACCACCGCGCTGCTATTGCCGGCCATGTCCTGCAACCGGCGAGCAGCGAAGGTGGCCATGGACACGTGGTCTTCCTGGTTGGCGGAGGTAGGCAGGCTGTCCACCGAGGCGGGGTGAGCCAGGGTCTTGTTCTCCGACGCCAGCGCCGCGGCGGTTACCTGAGCGATCATGAAGCCGGAATTCAGGCCGCCTTCTTTCACCAGGAAGGCTGGCAACCCGGACAGCGCAGGGTCTACCAACTGAGCGGTACGGCGCTCTGACAATGCGCCGATTTCCGAGATGGCCAGCGCCAGTACGTCCGCCGCCATGGCTACGGGCTCGGCGTGGAAGTTACCGCCCGACAGCACGTCGCCGTCCGCGCTGAACACCAGCGGGTTATCTGACACAGCGTTCGCTTCGCGCAGGAATACGCTGGCGGCGAAGCGCATGTGGTCCAGGCAAGCGCCCATCACCTGTGGCTGGCAACGCAACGAGTACGGGTCCTGCACGCGCGGGCAATCCCGATGGGATTCCCGGATTTCGCTGCTCGCCAGCAATTCCCGGTAAAACGCGGCTACGTCGATCTGCCCTGGCTGGCCGCGCACGGCCTGGATGCGTGGGTCGAACGGCACGTCCGAACCTCTGAGCGCTTCAACAGTGAGGCTCCCAGCCACCACCGCCGCGCTGAACAGGCGCTCGGCCGCGAACAAACCACGCAGTGCCAGGGCCGTGGAAACTTGTGTGCCGTTGATCAGGGCCAGGCCTTCCTTCGGGCCAAGCTCCAGCGGTTTCAGGCCGGCAATGGCCAGGCCTTCGGTGGCGTCCATTTCACGACCTTCATGCCGTACCCGGCCCACGCCGATCAGCACAGCGGCCAAGTGCGCCAACGGTGCAAGGTCCCCCGAAGCACCTACCGAGCCTTGCGACGGCACGCAGGGGTAAACCTGCGCGTTATAGAGTGCGCTCAGCCCTTCGATCACCTGCCAGCGCACGCCCGAAAAGCCCCGCGCCAGCGAAGCGACCTTCAATGCGAGTATCAGGCCAACGGTTGCATCATCCAGCAGCGGGCCCGTCCCGGTGCAATGGCTGAGCAGCAGGTTGCGCTGCAGCTTGGTCAGGGATTCTTCCGGGATGGAAGTACGCGCCAGCAGCCCAAACCCTGTATTGATGCCATACACCGTACGCTTGCTGGCAATGATCCGGGTGACCGTCGCCGCCGCTTCGTCCACGGTTGCCCGGGCGCCCGGATCAAGCTCGAAAGGCACCCGGGAATGGTAGATGTCACGCAGTTGAGCGAGGTCGAACGAGCCGGGCTGGATGGTGAGGGGCGCAGGCATGGAGAAGTATCCTGGTACGTGGGCAATGCCTGTTATCTAAACCTGTATATACAGGTATGGCAAGCGGCATTTTTCCAGCTGGATACCACATGATGTAGGAGTCGGCGAAGCCGGCGAACAGCACGCTCCTGGTTGCAAGGCGGGCACGTTCGCCGGCTACGTCGGCTGCTACATCTCAGTGCAGCTTGAGCCGTGGCTCGGTGCCGCGCCCCAGGCGGCTGCCCAGCATGGACATGGCAGTACGGAACGGGCCATACAGCGCCATCTGGTGCATGCGGTACAGCGACACGTAGAACATCCGCGCCAGCCAGCCTTCCAGCATCACGCTGCCGGTAAGGTTGCCCATCAGGTTACCCACCGCCGAGAAACGGCTGAGGGAAATGAGCGAACCGTAGTCGGTGTAGCGATATTCGGGCAGCGTGCCGCCTTCGAGCCGAGCCTTGAGTGACTTCACCAGCAGCGAGGCTTGCTGGTGCGCGGCCTGGGCCCGTGGCGGTACGTTACGGTCGCTGCCGGGCTGCGGGCAGGCGGCGCAGTCACCGAAGGCGAAGATATTGTCATCCAGCGTGGTTTGCAGGGTAGGGCGCACCTGCAACTGGTTGATGCGGTTGGTTTCCAGGCCGCCGAGGTTTTCCAGGAAGGCTGGGGCACGAATGCCTGCCGCCCACACCTTCAGCCGCGCCGGAATCACCTTGCCGTCGGTGGTGTGCAGGCTGTCGGCGGTCACCTCGCTTACGGCGGCACCGGTGAGTACCGTTACGCCCAGTTTTTCCAGGGTGCGGTGCACCGGTGTGCTGATCCGCTCAGGCAAGGCAGGCAATACCCGTGGGCCTGCCTCGATTACGGTGATGCGCATGTTTTCCGGGCGAATACGGCCCAGGCCATAGGCGGCCAGCTCGTGGGCGGCATGGTGCAGTTCGGCGGCGAGTTCTACGCCAGTTGCGCCCGCGCCGACGATGGCCACGGTGATCTCTTCCTGATGCGAGTCTTCCTGCGCGTGGGCCCGCAGGTAGGCGTTCAGCAGCTGCTGGTGGAAGCGCTCGGCCTGCTTGCGGGTGTCCAGGAACAGGCAATGCTCGGCCGCGCCCTTGGTGCCGAAATCGTTGGTGGTGCTGCCCACGGCGATCACCAGCGTGTCGTAGGCCAGTTCACGCTCCGGTACCAGCTCGGTGCCGCTGTCGTCCAGCGTAGCGGCCAGGGTGATCCGCTGGTTGGCGCGGTCCAGCCCACTCATACGGCCCAGCTGGAACTCGAAGTGGTTCCACTTGGCCTGGGCGAGGTAATTGAGCTCGTCGCCGGACGAGTTCAAGGAGCCCGCCGCCACTTCGTGCAGCAGGGGTTTCCAGATGTGGGTCAGGTTGGCATCCACCAGGGTAACGCTGGCCTTGCCGCGTTTGCCCAGGGTTTTACCCAGGCGGGTCGCCAGTTCCAGGCCGCCGGCGCCGCCGCCAACGATCACGATGCGATGTTTCATGGAGGTATCTCGTAAGGTTGAAAAATCCGTGCTCCCTGGCCGCAATGGGCGGCGAGGGCGACTGGACGGGGCGAGCGCAAGGCAGCTTCGAGCGCCCATCCAGGCTGAGGCAGTGTTCAGGTTGCGCGAATAGACCGCGGCGCCGGGCAAAATGTTGCACGCAGCGAGCTGGCATTTTTCCAGGGCTGGAAGAGGAGGGCAGCGGTGCGGTAAGGCGAGGGGCGGGCATTCGACAGGCCGGCAGGTGTACGCAATGCGCTAGTTTTAACACTGTCCCGGGCGCGGCGCCATGGGCGCGGTTGTCACAGGGTTATCCCCACGTCGAACAGAATGCTTCGGCCCAGGTTCGCCCGCAGAAAGTCGGGCGCATCCGGGTGGGCGAACAGCACCCGCGCAAAGTTGGGCCCCACCAGCGACAACGACCGCCAGCCCTGGCGCAGGTACTCTGTGGGTGGGGGGAAATGGCTGTTGAGGTTGAGCACGTCGCGCTTGAGGCTGGCGAAGGCGATCATGTCCAGCTCGCCCAGGTCCAGGCCTCGTTCCAGGTAGTTGTGGGCTTTCTTGCGCAAGGTAGGCCCCAGCCGCGTCAGCAGCTCCGGGGCGCGGATGCGTTTGGGCCGAGCTTCCCGGCGTACTAGCTGGCTGAGGGAGAAGGCGCTGCGGCGGCGTTGCAACTCCTCGCGCCACTCATCATTGAGGCGGCGGCCTTCGTCCAGCACAAAGAACACTTCGAAGTTGGCGTCGCGAAACAGCACGTCGGGCGGCTCCTGGCCTACCGGCAGGAACTCCTCCGTGCTGTAGGCGATGTTCAGGCCTTGCAGCAGCCGCTGGCACACCCAACGCTCGCGCTCCCACTTGCGCGCATTGGAGAGCAGCGCGTTCGCTTCTTCGGCCTGGGTGGTCAACAGGCGCAGGTAGTCGGAATCGTCCATGGCCTTGCCTCATGTGCGGCTTGGGCTATTCGTAACAGCCATGGCGAAGGACGACAAGCCCTGAACAGCAGGCTTAGTGATGGCTGGGCGGCAAATCGCCGGAAAACAGCTCATCCTCGGACTCTTCGCGGCCGGCAATCTTGTGCTCTTCGGACGCCCAGGCGCCCAGGTCGATCAGCTTGCAGCGGTCCGAACAGAAGGGCCGGTTGGGGGAGGCACTGCTCCATTCCACAGGGGCCCCACAGGTGGGGCAATTGACGAGGGTGGGTTGGGTCATGAATGCATTCCAGCTAAAGACAAGTAAACAAGGTGCAGGCGGTCTACCTCCGCCTGGAGGTGTTCGAGGGTATTGTCGTTGAGAATAACGTCATCGGCCAAGGCCCGGCGGTCCTCCCGGGTGGCCTGGGCGGCCAGTATGGCGTCGATCTGCGTCTGGCTGCTGCCGTCCCGCCGTAAGGTTCGTTCGACCTGAAGCTCCCGCGGGGCGTCGATCACCAGCAGGCGGTTGGCCAGGCGGTACTGCCCGGACTCGATCATCAATGGCGAAACAAACACGGCATACGGCGATTTCGCCGCCTGCAGGCGCTGGGCAATTTCCGTGGCAATCAATGGGTGCAGCAGCTTTTCTACCCACAGGCGCTCGTCGGTGCTTTCGAAGATGCGCTTGCGCAGCTCGGCGCGGTGCAAGGTGCCGTCCGCCTGCACAATGCCCTCGCCAAAGTGCTCTGCCAACGCCGCCAGCGCCGGCCGGCCGGGTTCTACCACCCAGCGCGAGGCCTGGTCGGCGTCTACCACTTCCAGCCCCAGCTGGGCGAAGCGGTCCGCCGCCGCGCTTTTGCCGCTGCCGATACCGCCCGTAAGGCCTAGCACCCAAGGGTGCGATTTGCTTGCGCTCATTGGCCGAACCCCGCGAGCTGAAGATAGGACGTGGTTATTTCATCACCCCAGATCAGCGCGATCCAGCCGGCAACCGCCAGGTAGGGCCCGAAAGGGATGGGCGCGGCATGGCTGGCACCCCGGGCGCGCAGCATGAGCGTGCCCAGCACGGCGCCCACCGCACTGGAAAGCAGTATGGTCAGCGGCAGCACTTGCCAGCCACCCCAGGCGCCAATCAGCGACAGCAGCTTGAAGTCCCCATAACCCATGCCTTCTTTGCCAGTAAGCAGGCGGAATACCCAGAACACCAGCCACAGGCTGAGGTAGCCGGCCACGGCCCCCCACAGCGCATCCGCCAGCGGCACGAACAGCCCAAGGGCATTCACGATCAGGCCCAGCCACAACAACGGCAGCACCAAGGTATCAGGCAGCAGCTGGTGATCCACGTCGATCATGCTCATCGCCAGCAAGCCCCACGTGAGCAGCGACATGGCCGCCCCCTGCCAGGTAGCGCCGAAGTGCCAGGCGATAAAGGCCGACAGCAGCCCGCACGCCAGTTCTACCAGCGGGTAACGGCGTGGGATGTGTGCCTGGCAGCCCGAGCAACGTCCGCGCAGCCAGAGGTAACTCACAATGGGGATGTTTTCCACAGCGCTGATGCGATGGCCGCACTGCGGGCAGGCCGAGCGCGGCACCATCAGGTTATACACAGGCCCTGGGGTTTCCTCTTCAAGCTTGAGGTATTCCCGGGCCTGCTTGCGCCAGTCGGCGTTCATCATGATGGGCAAGCGGTGAATCACCACATTGAGGAAGCTGCCCACTAGCAGGCCCAACAACAGCGCGCAGAGGGAGGTGGCCAGCGGTGAGCTGGCCAGAAGGTCGAAAGCAGGCATTTAAACGACAGAACCGAGCTGGAAGATGGGAAGGTACATGGCGATCACCAACCCGCCGACGAGTACGCCGAGCACAGCCATGATCATGGGTTCCATGAGGGTGGTGAGGTTGTCGACGGAATTATCCACCTCGCCTTCAAAATAACTGGCAACCTTGTCCAGCATGCCGTCCAGCGCGCCGGACTCTTCGCCGATGGACGTCATCTGGATTGCCATGCTGGGGAACGCTCCGGTGTTTCGCATCGAGACATTGAGTTGCATGCCCGTGGAAACATCCTGGCGGATTTGATAAACCGCGCGCTTGAACACCACGTTGCCCGTGGCCCCAGCGACAGAATCCAGTGCCTCAACCAAGGGTACGCCCGCTGCGAACGTAGTCGATAGGGTGCGAGCGAAGCGGGCCACTGACGATTTGTAGAGAATGCCGCCCACGATAGGGATCTTCAGAAGGAACCTGTCCACACTATCGCGGAACCGCTGGTTGGTTTTATGCAAACGGCGGAACACGTATATCACCCCAACGATTCCCGCCAGGACGATATACCACCACGCCTGCAAGGCCTCGGATAGGTTGATGACCATCTGCGTAAACGCCGGGAGTTCAGCCCCGAACCCTTCGAATACACTTTTAAACTGCGGAACCACCTTGATCAGCAGGATCGCCGAAACCACACAGGCAACAACGAGAACGGCGATAGGGTAGGTCATCGCTTTCTTGATCTTGGCCTTCAATGCCTCGGTCTTTTCCTTGTAGGTCGCCACCCGGTCCAGCAGCGTTTCCAGCGCACCGGCCTGTTCGCCGGCATTTACCAGGTTGCAATACAAATCGTCGAAGTATTCGGGCTTGCGCCGCAGAGAGTTGGCGAAACTGTTACCCGCCGCAACTTCCTGCTTCAGTTCGTCGACCAGCTTCTTCATGTTGGGGTTATCCACCCCCTCGATGATGATGTCGAAGGACTGCAGCATGGGCACGCCGGCTCGCATCATCGTCGCCATTTGGCGAGTAAAGAAGGCGATGTCCAGCGGCTTGATCTTTTTGCCTTTGCCGAACAGTGACGTTGCTTGTTTTTTAACCTTGCCGGGATTGATGCCCTGGCGCCGCAGTTGCGCTTTCACAAGGGCAACGCTGGCCGCAGACATCTGCCCACTGACCTTCGCACCCTTGCGGTCGACACCCTGCCAGCTGAATACGGACGGCTTGATTGGCTTTACTGCTTTTACGGCCATGGCTTAGTCCTTGGTCACCCGGTTGACTTCTTCCAGGCTGGTTACACCCTGTATCACCTTCGCTAACCCGGACTGGCGCAGGTCGCTGAAACCTTCAGCCCGCATTTGCACGGCAATATCGATGGAGTTCGCAGCTTCCATGATCAGCCGTTGTAGCGCCGGGGTGTTTTTCACCACCTCATAGATACCCTGTCGGCCGCGGTAACCATTGTTGCACTGGTCACACCCTTTGGGCTCATACACCTTGAACGTGCCGATGCTTTCCGGCGGGAAGCCTTCCTCGATCAATACGTCACGGGGGATATCCGCCTCTTGCTTGCAGTGCGGGCACAACTTGCGCGCCAGCCGCTGGGCGATGATCAAGTTCACCGAGGTTGCGATGTTAAAGCCGGCCACACCCATGTTCTGCAAGCGGGTGAGGGTTTCCGCCGCGCTGTTGGTGTGCAGGGTGGACAGTACAAGGTGGCCGGTTTGCGCCGCCTTGATGGCGATTTCGGCGGTTTCCAGGTCGCGGATTTCCCCCACCATGATCACGTCAGGGTCTTGCCGGAGGAACGAGCGCAGCGCCGAGGCGAAGTCCATCCCCTGCCGCGGGTTCACGTTCACCTGATTGATGCCTTCCATGTTGATTTCCACCGGGTCCTCGGCCGTGGAGATATTGATGTCCACCGTATTGAGGATGTTAAGGCCGGTGTACAGCGACACGGTTTTACCCGAACCGGTAGGCCCGGTTACCAGGATCATCCCTTGAGGCTGGCTGAGCGCGTCCAGATACAACTGCTTCTGGTTTTCCTCATACCCCAGTGCGTCGATACCCAGCTGGGCGCTGGTGGGGTCCAGGATACGCATCACGATCTTCTCGCCCCACAGCGTGGGCAAGGTGTTGACCCGGAAGTCGATGGCCTTGCTCTTGGAAATGCGCATCTTGATGCGCCCGTCCTGGGGCTTGCGGCGCTCGGAAATATCCAGGCTGGCCATCACCTTCAGGCGCGCGGCAATCCGCCCCGCCAGGCTGATAGGGGGTCGGGCAATCTCCCGCAGCATGCCGTCGGTACGGAAGCGCACCCGATAGGCCCGTTCGTAAGGCTCGAAGTGAAGGTCGGATGAGCCGCTGCGGATCGCATCCAACAGCATCTTGTTCACGAAGCGAACCACCGGTGCGTCGTCGGCGTCCCCACCCGGCGCGTCGTCGCGCTTGTCATCGGTGGATTCGATATCCAGGCCATCGAGGTCCACATCGGCCAGGTCCTCAAGGCCAGTGTTGCTCTCGAAGAAGCGGTCAATCGCGTCGCTGAGCTTGTCGTCCTCTACCAGAATGGCTTCTGCGTTCAGCCCGGTGTTGAACTGGATGTCTGTGATGGCTTGCTGGTTGGTAGGGTCCGACAGAGCAATGAACAGCTTGTTGCCCCGGCGCCACAGCGGCAAGGCCCGATGCTGGCGTACCAGCCGCTCGTTGACTACACCTTGCGGGAACGCGTCCTTGTCGATGGTGGAAATATCCAGCACCGCCATGCCGAACTGGTCCGCCGCCAGCTCCGCGATGTCCCGCCCACGCACCAGCTTCGTTTGCACGAGGTAATGCACCAGCGGGATCTTGTTGCGTTGGGCCTGCTGGAACGCCTGCTGGGCGTTTTTCTCGTTCAACAGTTCTGCAACGACCAACTGCTTGGCCAGGCCGGTTAGGGCGATGTCATTCATGGGTAGCCAGACTCCTTCGGTCGCTCGTTTATAGCCTAGTCCACCTGCGGGTGCCAAATGATTGGGGCAAAGTGACAAAAAACGTCAGTTAGCGACGAAGCGGAGGTATGGGCAAAATGATGGCCATTGCCGGTGTTGGGCCGGAAACGTTGCCCTCTGGCGCTTGGCATGGCGGTTGCTCCATGGCTTTCAGGTCACAAGGCCTTGTCGCATTAGGAGAACGAGTATGAAGAATCAGAAGGGTTTTACCCTTATTGAATTGATGATCGTGGTTGCGATCATCGGTATTTTGGCGGCGATTGCTATTCCGGCTTATTCGAAGTATCAGGCGCGGGCAAAAGTCTCGGCTGGGTTTGCCGAAATTTCTGCCATGAAAACTAACTTCGAAGATCTGCTGAATAACGGAGCAACAAGTGCCGACGCGGCAGCGTTAGGCGTAGCAGCTTCGTCCGCGAACTGTACTTATGGGATCACTTTCAGCCAAACGGGAACGCTCACTTGCACGCTGCTTAACGCTCCAGCTGCAGTTGCAGGCGGTACTATAACGCTTACCCGTACTGCGGCGGCGGGTTGGACCTGTGCTACCAACACCAGCATCGCTGAAGAATACAGGCCTAAAGGCTGCACCGGCAGCTAACTGGCAGATATCAAGGCTCGTTTCCGGGCCTTGATTCTTTGCAGGGAGCGCAGCCGTGAAAAGCGCAAAAGGCTTTACCCTGATCGAGTTGATGGTCGTAGTAGCGATAATCGGCATACTCGCGGCGATCGCGATTCCCGCATATACGTCTTACCAAGCCCGAGCCAAGGTGTTGGCAGGCGTGGCGGAAACGTCCGCGCTCAAAGCCGGTTTCCAGGACCGTCTCGAATCGGGCAGCAACGTAACCGCCCCAGGCGAGATCGGTGGCCAGGCGTCGACCGGAACCTGCGGCACTATTGCAGCGAGCGGTACGGCCGCCACTGGCCTTGGCACTATTGTCTGCACCATTACCAATGCCCCCGCTTCGGTGGATGGCCAAACCATCACCTGGACACGGGACGCAACGCCGGCCTGGACCTGCGCCACCACTGCCCCAGCCGCCTACGCCCCGAAATCCTGCCCGGGCGCCTGAAAAAGCCAGCTTCTACAAAGGCTTGCCCGTGCGCCCGAGCGGTGATAGCGTACACACCCGAAACACGCCGGTGTAGCTCAGTCGGTAGAGCAGCGCACTCGTAACGCGAAGGTCGCAGGTTCGATTCCTGTCTCCGGCACCATCTCCCCCGCGGCCTCGCCCGCAATCGCAACGCCCAACCTCACTCCACCACCAGCTCCGCAAACGGAATCACCTCGCCCGGCGGCGTAGCCCCATTCAAAGCTCTGCGCCAATACCCTACGTCATGCCATTTGCCGTGCTTGAACCCGACTTCCGGGTAGGTGCCGATGTGCACGAAGCCTAGCGCTTCATGCAGCCCGATGCTCCCAGCATTCGGCAGGGCAATACCCGCGTAGGCCGCATGAAACCCTTGGCGTTCCAGCAAGGGCAGCAAGCGCTGGTAGAGTGCACGGCCGATGCCTTTACGGTGGGCGTTTGACGCAACGTACACCGTGACATCCACAGACCACCGATACGCGAGCCTCGCCCGGTGCGCGCTGGCATAGGCATACCCCATCACCTGGCCATCCTCTTCGGCAACCAGGTACGGAAACATCGGCAACGTAGCCGTGATCCGCTGCGCGATCTCTTCGACAGAGGGCGGCGCCAGTTCAAAGGAGATCGCCGTGTGTTCCACCACGGGCGCATAGATCGCCTGGATGGCCGCAGCGTCTGAAGGGGTGGCTACGCGGATCTGGCAATCAATGGCCATGGTTATAACGCCCCAATCCGATCCAGCGCCTGCTTCAAGTCGGCTGCGCTCATGCTTGCGAAGTCCAGCGCAAAGAACGCCTCGAAGCGTCGGCGAATATGCGCCACGGTGTCATCGAACGCCGCCTGCACCTGCTCATCATCTCCGGCTACCTCGGAAGGGTCTTCCAATCCCCAATGGCTTTTTACCGCTGGGCCAAAGTAAACAGGGCAGGGCTCGCCGCTGGCCTTGTCGCACACGGTAATCACGATGTCGGGCGGGTTGTGCTCAAAGCTGTCCGAGCCCTTGCTGTACAACGGGGCCGTGTCCACGCCCAGCGCCCGCAACGTGCTGATGGCGCGCGGGTTCAGCCGGCCGCTGGGAAAGCTGCCCGAACTCACGGCGGTCATGCCGGAGGGCGCCAGGTGATTGAACAGCCCTTCGGAGAGCACGCTCCGGCAGCTGTTGGCGGTGCACATGAACAGAATTTTCATCGCTTGCTCTCAGGGGTGGATGCTCAGCCGCAGCGCCAGCGCAGCCAGGGTAACCAGTAAAATGGGGAGGGTAAGTACGCTGCCAACCTTGAAGTAATAACCCCAGGTAATGCGGATGTCCTTCTTCGCCAATACGTGAAGCCATAGCAGCGTGGCGAGGCTGCCGATGGGCGTGATTTTCGGGCCGAGATCGCAGCCGATGACGTTGGCGTACACCATGGCCTGATGCACTACACCGGTGGCATGGCTGCCCTGAATCGAAAGGGCGCCGATCAGTACGCTGGGCAGGTTGTTCATCACCGAGGACAGCAGCGCGGCGATCATGCCGGTACCTAGCGTGGCCGCCCACAACCCCTGTTTGCCCAGCGCGTCGAGCACCGAGGCCAGGGCGTCGGTAAGGCCGGCGTTACGCAGCCCGTACACCACCAGGTACATGCCCAGCGAGAACACCACGATATGCCAGGGCGCGTGCCTGATCACCTTACGGGTGGAAATGCGGTGCCCTTTGCCGGCAATCAACAGCAGTATCACCGCACACACCGCAGCCACCGCACTCACGGGCACACCGAGCGGTTCCAGTGCGAACAGGCCCAACAGCAATAGCGCCAGTACCCACCAGCCGGCCACGAATGTGGCGCGGTCATGGATAGCTTCAGCGGGTTTGCGCAGTGCTTCCGACGCGTACCGGGCCGGGATGTCCTTTCGGTAGAACACCCACAGCATCAGCAAGGTGGCCGCCACGCTCACCACATTCACTGGCCACATCACGGAGGCGTATTCGCCGAACCCGACCTTGAAGAAGTCCGCCGACACGATATTTACCAGGTTGGACACCACCATGGGCAGGCTTGCCGTGTCCGAGATAAACCCCGCCGCCATCACGAACGCCAGCGTAGCCGCCGGGCTGAAGCGCAGCGCGGTGAGCATGGCGATCACGATCGGGGTAAGGATCAGCGCGGCGCCATCGTTGGCGAATACCGCGGACACGGCCGCGCCGAGCAGCACCATCAGCGCAAACAAACGGCTGCCGTTGCCCCGGCCCCAGCGGGCCACGTGCAAGGCAATCCACTCGAAGAACCCCGCTTCATCCAGCAACAGGCTGATGATAATGATCGCAATGAACGTGGCCGTGGCGTTCCACACCACATGCCACACCGCCGGCACATCGCCCAGGCTCACCACCCCTGTCACCAGCGCCAGCACGGCGCCGCCCGCCGCACTCCAACCTACCCCCAGCCCCTTGGGCTGCCAGATCACCAGCACCAGGGTGAACACGAAAATCGCTACGGCAATCAGCATTGTCAAACCTCAGCAACAGGACGTCTGGCGAACGGGGCGGCTTTGCATCGAGGCAAGCCTGTGAGCGTCATGGTCGATCCAGCCGTGATTGGCCTTTAGCGTTACAGCCAGCACTTCCCGCACCCAGTCGGGTAGTTGTGAGTGCAGCTGATAGTAGATCCACTGCCCTTGGCGGCGATCTTCAAGCAAGCCGCAATTACGCAGCTGCGCGAGGTGGCGGGAGACCTTTGGCTGGCTATCGTCCAGCGCCCAGATCAGCTCGCACACGCAAAGCTCGCCTTGGGCCAACAGCATCAGCATGATCCGCGCCCGGGTTTCGTCTCCCAGGCATTTGAAAACAGTGGAAGGGGAGAGGCTCACGGGGGATTCCTGTATCTGCTAATTCGTATATTCGAATTTACGCATATTAAGGTCGAAACGAAATCCCTGCTATCTGCTCGCCGCTTTCTATTGCTGAAAAAACTATCGCTCCGCCTCACACCTCAAACCGCCCGATCGACGCCTGCATGGCCGCAGCTGCCGCGTTCAGCTGCGCAGCCGTTTCCTGCAACAGGTGCATCGAAGCGCTATAGCTGCGGGAGCGCTCGGCGATGGCAGTCACCCGGCGCGCCATCTCATCGCTGGCCGTGCTTTGCTCGCTGATGGTGCTGGATATGTCTTCAACGCGCTCGGCGGCGTTATGGGCGCCGCTTCTTATCTCGTTGATCGACACCCCCGCTTCCTGTGCCAGGGCAACGCCTTCGTCTACGCGGGCCACGCAGGCCTGCATATTGGTGGCGGCGTCCCGGGCGCTGCCACGCAGGCGCTCGATCATGGCGGTGATTTCCTGCGTGGACTTGGAGGTGCGCGCCGCCAGCCCGCGTACTTCGTCCGCAACCACGGCAAAACCTCGCCCTGCTTCGCCTGCCCGGGCTGCCTCGATCGCGGCGTTGAGCGCCAGCAAGTTGGTTTGCTCGGCAATGCTTTTGATCACCTGGATGATCGAATGGATTTCCTCGGAGGACGCGTCGAGCGAAACAATGCTGTTGGATGACTGGCTGACCACCTCGGCGATGCGCGTCATGCTGCCCACCACCCCGAGGATGACCTGGCCTCCGCTGCCAGCCAACGCCTCCGATTGCGCCGACAAGCCGCGGGCAGTGTCGGCATGGTCCGCCACCTGGGTGATGTTCGCCATCATCTGTTCCATGCTGGCCGCCACGCTGGTGGCGTTATCGGCCTGTTCGTCCGCGCTGGCCACCACGTCTTCCGCCGTTTGCCCCAGCTGGCGCGAGGCGCTAAGCAGCGCCTGGCTCTCATGCCGAACCGTGCCGATCATTTCCCGCAGACTGCCCTGCATCTCTGCAATGGCTTGCAACAGGTCGCCCATTTCGTCCCGGCTGGCGTGGCGCGGCGGCGCCTGCCGGAGGTCACCGCCGGCAATGGCTTTGGCCGAGGTAATGATGCCGGCCAGCGGGCGCAGTACGCCGCTGAGTACCTGGCGGCAGAGAAAGCCCAGCGCCACCACAATCATCACAACGCACAGCGCCAGCCAGCGTGCCGCGGCCAGCAGGGTGGCGGTCTGTCGCTCACTGCTGGCGCTGGCATTGGCCTCGATCAAATCGCTGAGTTTTTCGTTGCTGGCTTCCATCGCCTCAAACGCCGCGTTGAAAGCCGGGCGCAGTGGTTGAGCACGTGCGGGGTCTGAAACCGCTACGTCGATCAATGCGCTAGCGCTCTGGATATATCGCTCGGCCTGCGCGGGCAATGATTGAAGCGCGGTGGAAAGTTCACCTGGGAGGGGCGCCTGGGCATTGGCGCGGGTGGAATCGCGCATGCTTTGCGCATGTTCGTTGAAGCCTTCGCGCACCGCCGCCGCGCCTTGGTTATCCCCGGGTGCGGTGAGCAGCGCGGCCAGCACGTCGCCGCGGATGGCGTCATGCATCATGTCCGCCTGCATATGCTGCCGTATCGCCAACAGGCTGGTTTCGTTCTCTTTCAGCGCGGCCACGATCTGCTGATAGCACAGCGTGCCGATCACCGACAGCAACACTACCGAGAACAAGGTGATCAAGCCTGAAGCGATGATCTTTGTGCGGATCTTCACGCGTGCCAGCCCTCGATTTACTGCATGTGGGGGAAGTCTAGCCGCCCGGCCCGCCGCCGCCAGCGTTCGCGGCGGCAGGGCCGGCCGGGATCAATTACCCAGGCGTGCCGTCAGGGCATTCAGTTGCCCAGACAAGTCATGCAGCCGCCCACTGGCGCCCTCCGTATCCTGCACGCTTTGCTGGTTGGCCACGGCGATGGTCGTGATCTCGGTGAGGTTGCGCGAGATGTCCTCGGCCACCGCAGTCTGCTCTTCGGCGGCTGTGGCGATCTGCTGGTTCATGCCGCGGATCGCTTCGATGGCGGAGGTAATACGCTGCAACATCGCCCCGGTCTTGTTCACGTGCTCCACGCTTTGCTCGCTGCGCTGTTTGCCGCTCTCGATCGCCCGCGCCGCATCGGTGGTTCCCAGTTGAACGGCATCGATAATCTGGTTGATCTCGCTGATCGAAGAGGACGTACGCTGGGCCAGGCTGCGCACTTCATCCGCCACCACCGCGAAGCCGCGCCCAGCCTCTCCGGCGCGTGCCGCTTCGATCGCAGCGTTCAACGCCAACAGGTTGGTTTGTTCAGCGATCCCGCGAATCACCTCAAGCACCTTGCCCACCCGGCCGCTGTCGTTTTCCAGCTTGCGGATCACCGACGCCGTGGTTTCGATTTCCACCCGCATATGGTCGATTGCCTCGATGGTCGCCTGCATCACCTCACCGCCCTGGTGAGCGGAGTGGTCCGCATCTTCCGCAGCCCGAGCGGCTTCCTGCGCATGGTGGGCCACTTCCTGGGCGGTGGCGGACATCTCATGCATGGCCGTGGCGACCTGGTCGGTACGAGTAAACTGCTCCTCGGTGCCGGTGGCCATCTGCCGGGCGATCTGGTGGAGCGCGGAGCTGGCGCCGTCGAGCTCGCTGGCGTTGCGCTTGAGCCGGGTAAACGTTTCGTCGAGGAAATCGCGCAAGGTGTTGGCGGCTATCGCCAGCTGGCCCAATTCATCCTGGCGATCGTTATGAACGCGTTCCGCGAATTTGCCTTTGCTCAGGTCGGCCACGTACGCGATCAACCGGGTAACCGGCGCTACCAGCCGACGGGTCACCAGCCACAGGCTCAGGCAGGCGACCAACAGCGTGGACACAACAAGAATCGACAGGCCAAGCCAGAGGATTTGCTCGGCCCGGGCGCTGATGAGGGTGGCCTGGGTGCGGGCATCCTTGCTCATGTCCTCAGCCAGCTGGCTGAGCTGATCGGTCAGTGCCCGGTCGACCCCTTGCACGGCGCGGTCGCCGGCTACCGGGTCGGCACCCGTGGCAACAAACGCATCGCGGCCCTTACTGTAGGCCGCCAACAAGGCCTGATGCCCCTCGCGCACCTGGGTAGCGCGCTGCTTCAACGCTGCGGGCATATCGGGCTCGGCAATCAGCTCGGCGAGCAGCCCCTGAACGGCACGGTGGCGATCTTCGAACTGCCCCCAGTACTTGGCCAGATCAGCCGGTTGCTTGCCGCGCAGCAGTACGTTTTTCCATTCCTGCACCTGCACCTTGAACTGCAGGTTGGTTTCTTCCACAAGCTGGGCGGCCCGCACGGGGCCATCCACCAGGGCGCGGTAATCCTGTACGGCGTGAGACAGGAATTGGAAACAGCCCAACGCAATCAACAGGATCGCTAACAAACTGCTGCCAATCAGCAGCAACATTTGGGCCTTCAGGGAGGTCTTCAAAGACATGGTGGTTTCTCGCGCGGAGCATGGGCCGGTTTCGTGTAGTCGGACCCTCCTTGTCCCTCGCTATCCACATCGGCCACAGGATGTTTCGCTTTAATACGACAGCCCCCGCTTGTCGGGCGGCATGCAAGAACTTGCGGCTGCGGCCGAGAAAGCTGAACGCAGGCGGGCAAGCTTTTAGCGCCCTAGGGGCTCGCCAAGATGATGCCTAAGTGACACTATTGAACGATTGTATCTGGAGGAACATATGGCCAGGCCCCTATTCGAACAGCCTTTCGTGCCGGTCGGGTGCGCACAGTGTCGTGCGCTCGAGAAGCTCGATTTCGAGTTCACAATGGCGTTTCAGCCCATTCTGGACGTTCCCCGCGGGGTCCCGTTTGCCTACGAAGCCCTGGTTCGTGGCGTGCGGGGCGAGGGCGCAGGGCAAATACTGGCGCAGGTGAACGACACCAACCTTTATCGGTTCGACCAGGCATGCAGGGTCAAGGCCATTGAACAGGCGGCCAGCTTGCGCCTGCAGGACCTCCCTGATTGCAAGCTGAGCATCAATTTCTTTCCCAACGCCGTGTACCGCCCGGAAACCTGCATCCGTGCCACGGTCGAGGCCTCGCGCCAGTTCGGCTTCCCGTTGAACAGGTTGATGTTCGAGGTGATGGAAGGCGAGCGGGTGGAGGAGCCTGATCATCTGAAAGGTATCTTCGCCGAGTACGAACGCCAGGGCTTTACCACGGCCATCGACGATTTCGGTTCGGGGTACTCTGGCCTGAACCTGCTGGCAACCTTCCAGCCCCACGTGATCAAGCTGGATATGGTGCTCACCCGCAGCATCGATACCGACAAGGTTCGTCAGGCAATTGTGGGTGGGATCATTCTGGCAGCCGGCCAGCTGAACATCCGGATCGTTGCCGAAGGCGTGGAAACCGAAGCCGAGCGCGACACCTTGCTCGGCCTGGGTATCGAATTGATGCAGGGCTACCTGTTCGCGAAGCCGGAAATCGGGCGGTTGCCGCTGGCCAACTTCTGACCCGCGGCCGCGCTCAGAAGTTGGCCGGGGTATTGGCGCTGATGATCTCGGCTTCGTCCGGCCCGATGTTCTTGAAGCTGTGGGGCAGGGTGGTAGGGAAGTAGTAACCATCCCCTGGCTGCAGAATGCTCACCTCGCCATTGATGGTGAGTTCGATGGTGCCTCGCGTTACCAGCCCGCATTCCTCCCCCTCAGGGTGAACGATGGGCTCGCCGCTGTCTGCGCCAGGTGCGTACAGCTCGCGCAACATGCGCATTTCCCGATTCTTCACGGTTGCACCCACCAGCAGCAGGCGTACGCCATGGCGGCCGAGGTCTGGCTGGGTGGCTGCACGGAAGATATGCGGGTTTTCCACCGGCACTTCATCAGCCGTGAAAAAGTCCGCCAGCGACATGGGAATGCCTTCGAGCAGCTTTTTCAGCGAGCTGACCGAAGGGCTGACGCGGTTCTGTTCGATCAGCGAAATCGTGGCGTTGGTAACGCCGCTGCGCCGGGCCAGTTCTCGCTGGGAGAGCTGGTGGCGTTCACGCACCATTTTCAGTCGTGGCCCGATGTCCATAGCACCCTTATCGATGGGAAAGAAAACGCGGCCGGGGCCGCTTACAGGCTCAGGCGCATCGACAGGTCGACCGCCTTCACATCCTTGGTGAGGGTGCCGATGGAGATGTAATCCACCCCCGTTTCCGCCACCTCACGCAACGTGCTGTCGTTGATGCCGCCGCTGGCTTCGAGCTTGGCTTTGCCTGCGACAAGGCGCACGGCCTCGCGCATGTCGGCCAGGCTCAGCTCATCGAGCATGATGATGTCCGCGCCGCCCGCCAATGCCTGGTTCAGCTCATCGAGGCTTTCTACCTCGACCTCTACCGGTTTGCCTGGCGCGATGGCACGGGCGGCGGTAATGGCAGCAGCAATACCGCCACAGGCGGCAATGTGGTTTTCCTTGATGAGGAAAGCATCATAGAGGCCGATCCGGTGGTTATCACAGCCCCCGCAGGTAATGGCGTACTTTTGCGCCAGACGCAACCCAGGCAGGGTTTTGCGTGTGTCGAGCAGGCGCACCTGCGTGTGAGCGACCTGATCGGCATAGTGCCGTGCGCGCGTAGCCACCCCAGACAGCAACTGAAGGAAGTTCAGCGCCGAGCGCTCGCCGGTCAGCAACGAACGGGCAGGGCCTTCTACACTGAACAACACCTGGCCCGGCAGGGCGCGGTCGCCGTCGACTACTTGCCAGTGCACCGCAACGCGCGGGTCCAGTTGGCGAAACACCGCATCGACCCAAGCCGTACCGGCTACCGTGCAGGCCTCGCGAGTGATCACGCTGGCACGCGCCAGGCGCTCGGCGGGAATCAGCTGCGCGGTGATGTCGCCGGCACCTACGTCTTCAAGCAGTGCTCGCCGCACATTGGCTTCGATTTCCGCAACCAGGTCAGCGATCCGTACGTTCGGCATGAAACACTCCGGGGGCAAATTCGGGGGCGATTATAGGGCAGTGCCTTGCTGCTGCGTACCCCGCAAGCAGGCGGAGCGGCAATTTGGTTTTTTTAGGAGGTGGCTGGGAGCTTTTCCCATTCAGCGCGGTCTATGCGTCATTGAGCCATTGGTGAATCAGCGCCCTCTTCGGCATTCGGGATCTAGTTCACAACACAGCACGTCTGGTAATTGACGTCACAACTTTGGCGCTTCATGCTCATGGTAGCTGAGTTCGGCAGGCATCTTTCTTTACAGCCACGCCGCAATGAGTCTGCCAGGGGCAGTGCATTGGACAATTTTGTATATCGAGTGCCCGACCTTTCTTACCAGGAGCCCGCCATGCCCACAGATGGCAAAGTGGTACCCCTCAAGGTACCTGCCGACCAGGCGGCGGTAACCCCTCTTGCCCGCTTGCCGGTCGTACTGTTGCAGGTGCGCGATAAAGCCGCGCAGCAACTCAAGGACGGCCTGCAGGCGTTGTTTGATAACGCGGATGACACCTTGTTCGAAATGGCTGACAAGGCCCAGAACAATGTGGACCAAAACACCTTTTTCGAAGCCATGCGTGACCTTCGTCTCAAGCGCAAGAATATTGAGCGCGGGTTTCTGGAAAAATTCTATGAATCGTTCGTGCGCATCGGCCAGTACGAAGTAGGGGACATACCTTCACCTACGGTGGCCTATGACAAGCTGGCGCTGGTCCCCCATGACGAACTCGAGCGTACGGTGGCGCTGGATGCCATGGTGGGCAAGGTGCTGGCCCGCGATGGCCTGGCCCTCGGGCAGCTCACTACTCGCCTCAATACCCTGGTGCCACGCAAGCTGAACGACGAGAGCAACCCGCTGGGCCCTGCCATGTTGTGTGAGTTTTTCCTGCAAGCCGGGCGCAGCCTGGGCGTGGAAATCAAGGTCAAGCTGATCATTCTCAAGCTGTTCGACAAGTATGTGCTCAGCGACACCGATCATCTCTACGCCGACGCCAACCAGTTGCTGATCGCCACGGGTATTCTTCCAGAGCTGAAGGCCGCACCCAGCCGTCGCGCCGAAGACCGCCCGGCCAGTGCCCGAAAGCGGGAGGCGGATGCATCGCCCCACGCTCCAGTCGGCCGCCAGCCCGCGCACACCCAGGCGCCGCTGGATGAGAGCGTTCGGGAGGTGTTTTCTGCCCTTCAAGACCTGTTGCACGCTGTGCGCGGCAGCGTCGCTCCCAAGCTCGATACCCCGGTAGAGGCGCAGCCTATCTCCACCAACGACCTGCTTCGGCTGTTGTCGCACTTGCAGCAATACGTGCCTACCCACCCCACCAGCCACGAAGACTACGACCTGCGCTACCAGTTGGAGCAGCTGCTTACGCGGGTAAGTGTAAAAAGCGGCAAGTTCCGAGTGGTTGGGGGCGTGGATGAGGACGTCATCAATCTGGTAGCAATGTTGTTCGAGTTCATTCTCGACGACCGTAACCTGCCGGATTCGCTTAAAGCCCTGATCGGCCGCCTGCAAATCCCCATGCTCAAGGTAGCGGTGCTCGACAAAAGCTTCTTCAGCCGTGGTGCTCACCCGGCAAGGCGCTTGTTGAACGAGATCGCCAGTGCCGCCATGGGCTGGAGTACCCGGGACGAATCACAGCGCGATGCACTGCATGCCCGCATCGAGCAGATTGTGCAACGCCTGCTCAACGATTTTGTCGACGACCCGGCGCTGTTCTCCGAGCTGCTGGTGGACTTCCTTGCGTTCACCGGCGAAGAGCGCCGCCGCAGTGAGTTGCTGGAGCAGCGCACTCGCGATGCCGAGGAAGGCAGGGCGAGGGCCGAAATGGCCCGGATGCAGGTGCAACACGAATTGAACCGCCGGCTGATGGGCAAGACCCTGCCGCAGATGGTGGTGAGCTTGCTGGAAGAGGCGTGGAGCAAGTTCCTGCTGCTGACCTGGCTCAAGCACGGGGCGGATTCGGAAGAATGGAAAGCTGGCCTGGCCACCATGGACCAGCTTATCTGGAGCGTGGCACCCCACGACGACCCCCAAAGCCGCCTGCGCTTGCTGGAGCTGGTGCCGGGGCTGCTCAAGTCGCTGCGTGAAGGCCTTACCAGCTCGGCGTTCGACCCCTTTGCCACCAGCCAGTTTTTCAGCCAGCTCGAAAGCCTCCATGTACAAGCGTTCCAGCGCGAAACGCTCGGCGCCAGCCTTCCGGACCCGGCCAACGATCCGTCCATGGTGCAAGTGGTGGACGAGATCGTGCTGGGGGGCAGTGAGCCTTCCGCCCCCCGGGAGGTGGATACGCAAGTAGCCGAGGGTGACCCGGCGCTGCAACAGGTAGACGCGCTGCGGCCGGGCCTGTGGGTAGAGCTGGAGGAAGAGGACGATGCCCGCTTGCGCTGCAAGCTCACGGCAATCATCGAAAGCACGGGCAAGTACGTGTTCGTCAACCGCACCGGTATGAAGGTGCTGGAAAAGACCCGCATGGGGCTGGCGCTGGAGTTCCAGCAAGGCCGCATTCGCGTGCTCGATGACAACCTGCTCTTCGACCGCGCCCTGGATGCCGTGGTAGGGAAGTTGCGTCAGCTGAAAAGTTGACGCCTCGCCTGGTCGGCGCGCTGCGCTCATTGCCCGAACAAGGCATACTGCGCGCCTGAACCAAGCCTGCAAGGAACCCTTATGCGTCTCGATGAGGTCCGTCTGGATCCCGTCACCGGGTGGTGCGATGGCGTGCGCCATTGCCCCTCGCCCAACTTCAACACGCGGCCCTGCGATGAAGTGTCGCTGCTGGTCATCCACAACATCAGCTTGCCGCCGGGGGAGTTCGGCACGGGCAAGGTGGTCGAGTTCTTCCAGAACCAGCTGAACCCTACCGAGCACCCCTATTTCGAAAGCATTGCCGCGATGACGGTCTCGGCGCACTTCCTGATCGAACGCTGCGGCGCGATCACGCAGTTCGTCTCGTGCCGGGACCGTGCCTGGCATGCGGGCGTGTCGACGTTCGACGGCCGCGAGGGCTGTAATGATTTTTCCTTGGGGATCGAACTGGAAGGCACGGACGACCAGCCCTACACCGATGTCCAATACGCCAGCCTGCAGCACCTGAGCGAGCAGTTGCTGAGTGTGTACCCGGCCATCCTGCCTTCGCGTATCCAGGGCCACTGCCACATCGCGCCGGGCCGCAAGACCGATCCGGGGCCGGCTTTCGACTGGCCCCGTTACCTTTCCTGCCTGTCACCTGTCGAGGAGGGGCGCGCGTGAGCTTTCTGGTATTGCTGATCGTTGTATGGGTCGAGAAGTTTTCTGCCTGGCGCTCGCGCATTCAGCGTGATGGCTGGCTGATACGTGAACTGAAAGCACGGGAGCGCCAGCCGAAGGCTGAGCAACGGCCCTGGTGGCTGCTGGCATTGCTGGTAGGCCTGCCGGTGGCGTTGATAGCCGTGTTGCTGTGGGCGCTCAGCATGATTGCTTATGGCTGGCTGGCATTGCCGGTGCACTTGCTGGTGCTGCTTTACAGCCTGGGCCGGGGTGAGCCCAAGGCCGCCATGGGGCCGCTGCGTGACGCCTGGCGCCGCGGCGACGCCCAGGCGGCCTTGCATGTGGCCGAACGTGATCTGGGCGTAAGCGCGCAAAGCCCGCAGGGGCTGTCCGAGCAGGTGGAGGGATGGCTGCTGTGGCAGGCGTTTCAAAGCTTCTTCGCGGTGGTGTTCTGGTACAGCCTGCTCGGGCCTGCGCTGGCATTGGCGTATCGGCTGACGGCACTGGTTGCCGAGCACAGCGAAACGCCGGCCCTGACAGAGCGGGCCCGGTTGCTGCGGCATGCCCTGGACTGGCTACCGGCCCGCCTGTTGGCCGCAAGCTTCGCGCTGGTGGGCAACTTTGTAGCGGTGTGCCGCTGGATGCTCCATGAGCTATTGGACTGGCACGGCGCGGCTTCGCGGTTTGTAGCGCACACCGGCCGGTTGGCCGCAGACCTCGCTACGCCCGTCAGCGATGCCGAGCCGGTGGCCGGCCTCGATGCGCTCTGGGCCTTGCTGCAACGGGCGGCGGTGTTGTGGTACGCGCTGTTCGCGCTGTGGACGTTGTTGTATCGAGGGTAGAACTCTACCGCGCCCAGCCCAACACCTCATAGGCATTGCGGCTGCTGGCGTCGGCCAATTGTTCAGGGCTGATCCCGAGCAATTCGGCGAGCGCCCGGCAGATGTCCGGCAAATGCACAGGGCTGTTCCGCACGCCGGCGTGCATGCTCGGCGCCATGTCGGGGGCGTCGGTTTCCAGCACGATGCTGTCCAGCGGTAACCGGGGCACTACCTTGCGCAGGCGCAACGCCTGGGGCCAGGTAGGCGCGCCGCCAAGCCCGAGCTTGAACCCCAGCTTCAGATACTCGCGCGCCTCTTCCCAGCTGCCGGCGAATGCATGTATCACACCGCGCCGGGGCAGCTTGTAGCGCTTGAGCGTGGCGATCACCGCCGCGTGGCAATGCCGAACGTGAAGCAACACCGGCAGGTTGAAATCCACCGCCATCTGCAGTTGCGCCTCGAACAGCCATTGCTGGCGCTCCCGGTCCAGGTCCTTGAGGTAATAATCCAGCCCGAACTCACCCAGCGCACACAGGCGCTGGTTCCCGGCAAGCCGCTCAAGCCATGCTCGCAATTCATCCACATGCGCCTGGGTATGTTCATTGAGAAATACCGGGTGCAGCCCCAGCGCCGCATACAAGCGTGGGTCTTGCGTTGCCATGTGCCATACCCGGTCCCAGTTGGCGCGATGAACCCCCAGCACCACCACTCGCTGCACGCCCGCCGCTTGCGCGGCATCCAGCAGCGCGCCACGGTCGGCGTCGAAATCCGGAAAATCCAGATGCGTGTGAGTGTCCACCAGGTTCACAGGCTACTCGTCGATGCGTTTCTTGAAGGTACGAGGAATGGCATGCAAGCCGGGCCGATACTGCTTTTCTTCCAGTGCCGTAAGTGCGACGTCCAACGCACGGGTGGCAATCAGTTCGTGCTGTTGGGCCATGGCATTGATCGGCAGCGGTAGAAAATCCAGCAACTGAGTGTCACCGAAGGTGCCCAGGCGCAAGGCGCGCTCGGCGGGGGCTCGCTCTTTGAGAACATCGAACACCCCCTGAAGCAAAACATACGAGGTGGTCACCAAGGCGTCCGGCAGGCCACCGAGCTCAGCGATCAGTTCGTTCATCAGGCGCTGCCCGCATTCCCGGCTGAAGGCTTCGCCCTCACGCACCAGCACCTTGCCCGAAAAGTCGGCCAGCGCCTCCCTGAACCCACCCGCGCGCTCCTCGCTGATGCTCAGCTCCGGCCGAGCGCCAATCAGCGCGATATGCCGGGGCGCAGGCTTGAGCAGGCTTGCGGTGAGCAAGCGCGAAGCTTCGCGATCATCACTGATCACCGAGCAGAACTGGGCGGGGTCCATCTGCCGGTCGATGGCAATCACCGGCGTGCCGCGGCTTTGAATTTCCCGGTAGCAGCCATCGTTGGCCGGCAGGCAACTGGCCACGAACAATGCGTCGCAACGGCGCGCGCGGAACAGCTTCTGCAGCTGGCGCTCGCTGTCCGGGTCGTCGTCAGAGCTGGCAATCAGCAACTGATACCCACGGGCACGCGCCTGTTGCTCCAGAATCTTGGCAATGCGTGCATAGCTGGGGTTCTCGAGGTCTGGCAGGATGAAGCCCAGCGTGCGCGTGCGTTGGCTACGCAGGCCGGCGGCTTGCGGGTTGGGTGTGAAGCCGTGCTCATCCACGACGGCGCGCACCCGGGCAACGGTCGTCTGGCTGATGCGCTGCTGCACCGCCTTGCCGTTTATGACGTAGCTTGCGGTGGTCACCGAGACCCCGGCCAGCCGAGCAATATCGCTGAGTTTCAAGCAAAGGTTCCTTGTATGACGGCCCCGGCACCCCTGTGCTCAAAAGCCAGAGCCAGACCGCATTGTCGCCGATCCTGGCCCGGAGCGGCAGGGCCACGTATTCGATACTGCCCGACGGCGGGCTTTCCATTGCTGAGCGAATTCGAGTAACGTTCGCTGCTTGATAGATTAAACGTTTCAGCTTGAGCGTCCGCGATGAAATGCTGTCCTGCGGGTCTCAACTTTAGCGGCACGCCGCAGCGGTAGGGCGGGGCATTGCTCACCAATGAGAATAGCCTCGCGAACTGAAACACTCACAACAATACCTGAGCGCCCGTCCAGCGGCGCATGAAAGGAGTCAGGCATGCTCGAGCTCACCTCAGAGCAGATTTCCATGGGGCAGGCTGCCGCCGATAAACCTGCCGCGTTGCGCCTGCTGGCCGAGCGGCTGGTCGCCGATGGGCTGGTTGCTGAAGGTTACCTGCAAGGCCTGCAAGACCGGGAGGCGCAAGGTTCGACCTACCTGGGCCAAGGCATCGCCATTCCCCATGGCACACCCGCTACGCGTGATCAGGTATTCACCACCGGCGTGCGGCTGTTGCAGTTCCCCGAAGGGGTGGAGTGGGGCGACGGCCAGCAGGTGTACCTGGCGATCGGTATCGCGGCCAAGTCGGATGAACACCTGCGCCTGCTGCAACTGCTCACCCGCGCGTTAGGTGAAACCGACCTGGGTGAAGCGCTGCGCCGTGCGAGTACGCCTGAAGCACTGCTCAAGCTGCTGCAGGGCGCGCCCCAGGCCCTGGCCCTGGATGCCCAGATGGTAGGGCTGAGCGTGCCCGTCGAGGATTTCGAAGAGCTGGTATGGCGCGGCGCTCGCTTGCTTCGCCAGGCCGATTGCGTGAGCTCAGGCTTTGCTGGCGTATTGCAACAGCTGGCGCCTTTGCCGCTGGGCGAGGGCCTGTGGTGGCTGCATAGTGAGCAAGGTGTGAGCCGCCCCGGCCTTGCGTTTGTGACCCCGGAGCGGCCGCTGGCCTACGAAGGGCAACCGGTGAATGGGCTGTTCTGTCTCGCCAGCCTGGGTGAGGCCCATGAGGCGCTGCTTGAGCGGCTATGCGCCCTCTTGATTGCCGGTAGAGGTGAAGAGCTTTTCCATGCCGCCAACAGCCGCGCCGTGCTCGAAGTGTTGGGCGGCGATGTTCCACCGGATTGGCCCAGCGTGCAGGCAACCCTGGCCAATGCCCATGGCCTGCACGCGCGCCCCGCAAAAGAACTCGCACAGTTGGCCAAAGGCTTCGAAGGCGAAATACACGTGCGCCTGGTAGGCAGTGGCGAAGCGGCTGTGTCGGCCAAAAGCCTCAGCCGCCTGCTGAGCCTGGGTGCCCGTCGCGGGCAGGTACTTGAACTGGCGGCCGAACCTTCCATTGCCGCCGATGCCTTGCCTGCGTTGTTGGCAGCCATCGAGCAAGGGCTGGGCGAAGAGGTGGAACCCTTGCCGGTTGCCACGCCCGACGCGTTGGAAGCAGCCCCGAGTGCGCGCGTCGATGTTCCTGCCCCTGCGGCGGGCTCCATCCTCCGCGCCGTGGCCGCGGCGCCCGGCATCGCCATCGGCCCCGCCCACGTGGACGTGCCACAACACTTTGACTATGCACTCCGCGGCGCGTCCCCGGCCGCTGAACAACAGCGGCTGGAAGGCGCTGTCGGCGCGGTGCGTACAGACATTCAACAGCTGGTTGAGCGCGGCGCGGCGCAGTCGATCCGCGATATTTTCATTACCCACCTGGAAATGCTCGATGACCCGGCCCTGACTGAGGAGGTTGCCCAGCACTTGCGCCAGGGGGACAGCGCCGAGGCCGCGTGGGTAACCGTGATCGAAACGGCCGCCAAGCGCCAGGAGGCCTTGCACGATGCGTTACTGGCCGAGCGCGCCGCCGACCTGCGCGACATCGGCCGGCGGGTACTCGCCCAACTGTGCGGGGTAGAAGCCCGCCGGGCCCCGGATGAGCCGTATGTGTTGGTGATGGACGAAGTAGGGCCATCCGACGTCGCCCGCCTGGACCCTGCCCGAGTGGCGGGCATCCTCACCGCCCGTGGCGGCGCGACCGCCCACAGCGCCATTGTTGCCCGCGCCCTGGGCATTCCCGCGGTGGTGGGTGCGGGCGAAACCGTACTGCGCATCGCCCCGGGCACCACGCTATTGCTTGACGGCCAGCGCGGCCTGGCGACCGTGGCCCCGGCCGAAGCGGTGCTGGTGCGTGCCCGTACCGAGCGTGACGAACGTGCTGCCCGGTTGGCGGCGGCGGCCGAGCGCCGGCATGAACCGGCGGTCACGCAGGACGGCCATGCCGTGGAAGTGTTCGCCAACATTGGCGAGGCGTCGGCCGTGGCCAAGGCGGTGGAGCAGGGGGCGGAAGGTATTGGCCTGCTGCGCACCGAGCTGATTTTCATGGCGCACCCGCAAGCGCCGGACGAAGCGACTCAGCGCGCCGAATACCTGCGCGTGCTCGAAGGCCTGGAAGGGCGCCCGCTGGTGGTGCGCACCCTGGACGTAGGCGGCGACAAGCCGTTGCCTTACTGGCCTATCGCGGCGGAAGAAAACCCCTTCCTGGGCGTGCGCGGCATACGGCTCACGCTACAACGCCCGGATGTGATGGAAACACAACTGCGTGCCCTGCTGCAGGCCGGGCAAGGCCGCCCGCTGCGCATCATGTTCCCGATGGTGGCCACCACTGAAGAGTGGCGCCAGGGGCGGGCCATGGTGGAGCGCCTGCGCCTCGAACATCCGGTCGAGGATTTGCAGGTGGGCATCATGATCGAAGTGCCTTCGGCCGCGCTGCTGGCGCCCGTGCTGGCCGCCGAAGTGGACTTCTTCAGCATTGGTACCAATGACCTTACCCAATACACCCTGGCCATGGACCGCGGCCACCCTACGCTGTCTGCCCAGGCGGATGGGCTGCACCCTGCCGTGTTGCAACTGATCGACATTACCGTGCGCGCCGCCCATGCCCATGGCAAGTGGGTAGGCGTGTGCGGCGAGCTGGCCGCCGACCCCGTGGCGGTACCGCTGCTGGTGGGGCTTGGTGTGGACGAGTTAAGCGTGTCGGCGCGCAGCATCGCCGAAGTGAAGGCAGGCGTACGCGCCCTGACCCTGACCAAGGCGCAAGCGCTGGCGCGGCAGGCACTGACAGCCGCGAGCGCGGGCGACGTACGTGCCCTGGTGGAGAATGCATGATGGCAAGGATACTGACGATTACCCTCAACCCCGCCCTGGACCTCACCGTGGAGTTGGCAACCCTGCGAGTTGGCGAGGTGAACCGTGGCGACGCACTGCATGTGCACGCTGCCGGCAAAGGCCTGAATGTGGCACAGGTATTGGCGGACCTCGGCCATGAACTCACCGTGACCGGCTTTCTGGGCGATGACAACAGCGCACGCTTCGAAACGCTGTTCCGCGAGCGCGGCTTTACCGATGCCTTCGTTCGAGTGCCCGGCGAAACCCGTCGCAACATCAAGCTGGCCGAACGCGACGGGCGCGTGACCGATGTGAACGGCACCGGTCCTGACGTATCCCTGGAGGCCCAGGCGCACTTGCTGGCACGGTTGCCCGATATTGCCAAAGGGCATGATCTGGCGATCGTGGCCGGCAGCCTGCCGCGCGGCGTGAGCGTGCAATGGTTGCAGCAACTGCTCGACACTTTGCGCGGGCTGAATATCCGGGTAGCGCTGGACACCAGCGGCAGCGCGCTGAAAGCAGGCCTGGCGTGCCAGCCCTGGCTGGTCAAACCCAACACGGAAGAGCTAACCGAAGCGCTTGGCGCCTGCGTCGAGAACCTCGCCCATCAGGGCACTGCCGCCAAGGCGCTGCATGCCCGCGGTATCGAGCACGTGGTGATTTCCCAGGGCGCCCAGGGCGTGAGCTGGTTCCGGCCTGGCCTTGCCCTGCACGCCTTGCCACCCACGGTGGCGGTAGCGAGCACGGTAGGGGCCGGGGATTCGCTGTTGGCGGGGATGGTCCATGGCCTGTTGACCGAGGCTAGCGCAGAGAACACGCTGCGCACCGCTACCGCCATTGCCGCCATGGCCGTGACCCAGATCGGGTTCGGCATTGCTGACCGCGCTGCGTTGGCCGGGCTGGAAAGCGGGGTGAGCGTTCGCCCCCTGGCAACTGTCGAGGAGGTGTCGCCATGAAGCTCGCCATTATCACGGCCTGCCCGAACGGGCGTATTTCCAGCGTGCTCAGCGCTCGCCTGCTCGATGGCGCCGCCCAGCGCAGGGGCTGGAGCACCTGCGTGGAAATCTACGACCCGCAGCATCCGGAACGGCACCTTTCGCCGCTCAACATCGAGGAAGCGGACTGGGTGCTGGTGGTGAATACCGGCCCGGTGGACCTCGGCCGACTGCGCGGCAAACGCGTATTTCAAAGCACGCCGGCTGAAGCGCTGGGCAATGTGGACGTCTTCCTCGACCGTGCGATGGCCGAGGCAAGGCCCTTTGAGCCTGGCGCCGAAGCCCCTGCGGCCAGCGCCGCCGAGCAGCCTCGGCTGGTCGCGATCACCGCGTGCCCCACCGGCGTAGCGCATACGTTCATGGCCGCCGAGGCACTGCAACAGGCGGCAACGCAGCTGGGCTATTCACTGAAGGTTGAAACCCAGGGCTCGGTGGGCGCGCGTAACCCGCTCAGCGCCGAGGATATAGCGGCGGCGGACGTGGTGCTGCTGGCCTGTGATATCGAGGTGGCCACGGAGCGTTTCGCCGGCAAGCGGATTTTCCGCTGTGGTACCGGTATCGCCCTCAAGCAATCCAAGGCCATGCTGGACAAGGCCCTGGCCGAAGCGCGGGTGGAAGGTACCGCAGCGGCGGGTGGCGCCGCGCCTGCCAGCCAGGAAAAACGCGGCGTGTACAAACACCTGCTCACGGGCGTGTCCTTCATGCTGCCGATGGTGGTGGCCGGTGGCCTGTTGATCGCGCTGTCGTTCGTGTTCGGGATCGAGGCCTTCAAGCAGCCGGGTACGCTTCCGGCAGCCCTGAAACAGATCGGCGATGCCGCGTTCACGCTTATGGTGCCGTTGCTGGCGGGCTACATCGCATGGTCCATTGCGGACCGCCCCGGCCTTGCCCCTGGCCTTATCGGTGGGCTATTGGCGAGCACGCTCGGCGCTGGCTTCATCGGCGGCATTCTGGCGGGCTTTATTGCCGGGTACAGCGCCAAGGGGATCACCCGGGCGGCGCGCCTGCCGGCCAGCCTGGAATCGCTCAAGCCCATTTTGATCATCCCCTTGCTGGCGAGCCTGTTTACCGGCCTGGTCATGATCTACGTAGTGGGCGCGCCGGTGGCCGGTATGCTCCATGCCCTCACAGACTTCCTCAACAGCATGGGCACCACCAACGCGGTGCTGCTGGGCATTCTGCTGGGCGGCATGATGTGCGTGGACCTCGGCGGCCCGATCAACAAGGCCGCGTATGCGTTCTCCGTGGGGCTGCTGGCCGGGCAGACCACCGGCCCGATGGCAGCGACCATGGCCGCCGGGATGGTGCCGCCGATTGGCCTGGGCCTTGCCAGCCTGCTGGCGCGCAGCAAGTTCGCCCAGGCTGAAAGAGAAGCGGGCAAAGCGGCGGTCATTCTGGGGCTGTGCTTCATTTCCGAAGGCGCCATCCCGTTTGCCGCCAAGGACCCTCTGCGGGTTATCCCGGCTTCGATGCTGGGCGGGGCCCTTACCGGCGCGCTGTCGATGTACTTCGGTTGCAAGTTGGTAGCGCCGCATGGCGGTTTGTTCGTGCTGTTGATTCCCAACGCTATCAACCACGCCCTGCTGTACCTGCTGGCAATCGTGGCGGGCAGCCTGCTGACCGCAGTGGTGTACGCGTTGCTCAAGAAAGCCGAAACGGCCCCCTTGGTAGTACCTGAAGCTGCATGAACCACGGCCGGCCTGGGCGAGCCTGGGCCGGCCGTACATGTTGCTGTCATCTTTGTGCCGTTAATTAGGCTCCTTCATACCCCAGGAAGGAGCGCCCCATGAGTGAATTCCCCATTGCCCGCCGTCGCCTTCTCCAAGGCGTGGGCGCAGGCTTGCTGCTGCCTGGCCTCGCACCGGCGGTGCTGGCATCGGTCAAGGATCGGCCGCAGCTGACCGATGGGGTGCAGTCGGGCGACCCGCTCGGTGACCGGGCCATGATCTGGAGCCGCTGCGACCGCCCCGCCAAACTCGTGGTGGAGTGGGATACCCGCAGCGTGTTCAGCCAGCCGAGGCGGGTGACCTCGGCGTTGGTAGATGCCAGCAGCGACTTCACTGGCCGCGTGGAATTGACCGGCCTGCCGGCGGGGCAGGCGATTTTCTACAGGGTGTGGTTCGAAGATGGCAACACGGGTGTAGCCAGCGAGCCATGGTTCGGGCACTTGCGCAGCGTGCCTGCCCAGCCGCGAAACATTCGCTTCGTGTGGAGCGGCGATACCGTGGGGCAGGGCTTCGGCATCAACCCGGACATCGGCGGCATGCGCATTTATGAGGCCATGCGCCTGCGCCTGCCGGATTTCTTTATCCACAGCGGCGACACCATTTACGCTGATGGGCCCGTACCGGCGCAGCTCACCACCGAAGACGGGCGCATCTGGCGCAATCTCACCAGCGAAGCCAAGAGCAAGGTGGCCGAAACGCTGGGCGATTACCGCGGCAACTATCGCTACAACCTGATGGACAAGAACGTGCGCCGCTTCAACGCCGAGGTGCCGCAGATCTGGCAGTGGGACGACCACGAAGTGGTGAATAACTGGTCGCCTAGCAAGCAACTGGATGAACGTTACCGCACGCGCGACATCCAGCAGCTGGTGGCGCCGGCACGCCAGGCCTGGCTGGAATATTCACCGATGCGCCCGCAGCAGGGCGACGGCGGACGGCGGGTTTACCGGCGTATCCCGTACGGGCCTACGCTGGACGTATTCGTTCTGGACATGCGCAGCTACCGTGGCGGCAACGATGCCAACCTGGGAGAAACCCTGAATGCTGACAGCGCGTTCATGGGGCGCGAGCAACTGGATTGGCTCAAGGCAGAATTGGCCGCATCCCGCGCACAATGGAAGGTGATCGCCGCCGACATGCCGATTGGCCTGGGTGTGCCTGATGGTGAGGTAAGCCCCGGGGTAGGGCGCTGGGAAGCGATCGCCAACGGTGACAACGGGCCGGCCAAGGGGCGAGAGCTGGAGATGGCCGAACTGCTCGGCCACCTGCGCCAACAGCAGGTGAAGAACACCGTATGGCTGACGGCCGACGTGCACTACTGCGCCGCCCACCACTACCACCCCGATCGCGCGGCGTTCCAGGATTTCGACCCGTTCTGGGAGTTCGTGGCGGGCCCGTTGAACGCTGGCAGCTTCGGCCCCAACCCGCTGGACCTCACCTTCGGCCCTGAAGTGGTGTTTCAGAAGGCACCTGCGAAACAAAACGCCTCGCCCTTTGCCGGGTACCAGTTTTTCGGCGAAGTAAACATCGAAGCCCAGAGCGGCGAGCTTACGGTCACCCTGCGCGACCTGGACGGCGTGGCAGTGTTCGAGCAGAGATTGCAACCCGCGTGAATCAGTAGCCTCCCTGATTGCGCAGCTGGATGCAGCGTCGACCGCCTGTAAAGGCGGAAGATCCCACTCCCACAGCGCTCCAAAACCACCTACGGCCCAAGCTTGTAGCGCCGAGTCTGTTCCCAAATCACTGTCTCAATTTTCTAGAAAATTGAAATGCTATGCCTTACGCTGTCTCAAACCGAGGGATTTTTGAGATGAGCTTGATCAAATCGCCACCACCGCCGCTGGGTAACCCCTTCAGTGTGCTTCTGGAAAAGTATCCGGGCCGGCTAGGGGAGTACATGGAATTTAGCCATCCCCTTGACTCAAAGGGTCGGTATCTTCATTTCGACAGATTTAGGTTCAAGGTCAAGAAGGATATCGATGTAGAGCTTGCTTGGTCTATTACGAAGATGGCTAGGCGGCAACAGCTTTCACCGATATTAGAGCTGGGTGAGCCTCCTCGGATGTGTAATTTTTTATATACTCCCGCTACTCATATGGCTATATCGGCATGCGACCAGCATACAACCACAGCCGCTTTGGAATGGATGTGCTCTAATATTGATGAACGCAAGCATATACAATATTTGTTGAACGATCTCGTTGAGGACGAAGCTATAAGTAGTAGTCAGCTTGAAGGCGCCGCAACTACAACAAAGGCGGCCAAGGATCTACTAAAAAGAACGAAAGGGCCTAGAACTCCTGACGAGAAAATGATCCTGGGAAATTTCAAAATGATGAACTGCGCATGGGAGGCGCGTAACAAAGATCTTACGTTGGAATTGATAGCCGAGTTTCATCAGACGGGGGTGGAAGGCATTGATGATGAGAAATACCATCCGGGAGAATTCAAGACTGACGATGATGTGGTCGTTGGGGATGGGAGCGGGGGTATCGCTCATCAACCGCCACCGGTGTCGAACCTTGACGGCCGCTTGGCTGCGGTCATTGAGTGGATAAATTTCAATCATACGGATATGAACACCAAGCATTACATTCACCCTTTGGTGAAGGCAATCGTCATCCACTTCATTATTGGCTACGAGCACCCATTTAATGACGGTAATGGCCGCGTAGCGCGAGCACTTTTTTATTGGTATTTGTTCAAGAGTGGCTTTGGTGCTTTCAGGTACATCGCTATCAGTTCGTTGTTAAAGTCTGCGCCGATACAGTATGGAAAGAGTTATCTATATACCGAAACCGACGACATGGATCTGACCTATTTTATAGATTACCAATGTAGGATTATCGTCAGAGCGGTAACGCAATTCCGAACTGCATATGAGAAGGCAGTTGAAAGCATGGCGAATTTCAATGCGTTTCTCTATCAGTCCGGGCTGTATTCAAAACTTTCTGAGAAGCAGAGGGTGGTATTCAATGTCGCGAAATCAGGAGTTGCGCAGGAATTTACCATAACAAATGTAAAAGAAAATCTGGGGTGCGCCTATAATACGGCGGCCACGGTGCTGAATGGCCTTGTTGACCTGAAGCTTTTTAGCAAGAAGAAATATGGTAATGAGTGGGTGTTTTCAATGAACGATGCTAGCCAGATTGTTAGCGGTTGGAAAACCGTATGAGGGCCAGCAGCAACCTACTCCGATCATTCGTTGCAGGCCCGGCCAAAGGCTGCATGCCTTAGGCCCTGTAAGTGGTATGTCAAGCAAGCACCGCCCCTATACTCCAGCCTACCCAGTTCTAGGGCAGTGCCTGCTTCTCAGAGGCAGGTATCAGTACACATCCCGCCGATACCGCCCACTGGCGATGAGCGCATCTGCCTCGGCGTCGCCCAGTACTTCACGCAGGGCGGCGTCCACGCCCTGGGCCATGCCTTCCAGGCTGCCGCATACATAGATCGAGGCGCCGTCTGCTACCCAATGGCGAAGGCCGGTGGCGGCCTCTCGCACCACATGCTGCACGTAGCGTTTCTGCGCTTGATCGCGGGAGAACACTGTGTCCAGGCGAGCCAGGTCGCCACTGGCGTGCCAGCCCTTGAGCTGGGCCTCATGGAAGAAATCCGTGGCGCTGTTGCGCTCGCCGAAGATCAGCCAGGTGCGCCGCTGGGCAGCCTCCATACGCGCCTTGAGCAGGCCCAGCAAACCGGCCAGCCCGCTGCCGTTACCGATCAGGATCACCGGCCGGTCATCCTCTGGTAGGTGGAAATTGCTATTGCGCCGTACCCGGGCCTCTATCACGGCGCCCAAAGGCGCTGCTGTGGTGAGCCAACCGGAGCACACGCCCAGGCGGCCGTCGCTCAGGCTATGCTGGCGCACCAGCAGTCGCACGCAGCCTTCGCTCGGCAACGACGCAATGGAATAGGCCCGGGGTTGGGTAGCAAGCGCCTGGCCTGGCGGCAGGATTTCCACTACGTCACCGGCCTGCCATGTGGCTTGCGCAGGCGGCGCGAGTTCCAGTTCGAACAGCGGGGCGCCCGCACTGCCGGGGTTAAGCAATGTGCGCTGGGCCAGCCGCCACTGTCGCCATGGGGCCGGCCCTGTTTGTGTGGCGTCGGCCGCGCAATACGCCGCCAGGTTAGTGCTCCATTGCTCCAGGTTCGCGGGGCTGCCGCTGTCCACCTCAACCGTTGGGAACAGCGCCCGCGCGCCTTGGGCGTCGAGCCAGCCTGCGAGCCTGCGGCCAAAACCGCAGAAGTTTTGGTAACCCCGGTCGCCGAGCGCCAACAGGGCATATTCCAGTTGCGGCAACGGCCATTGGCGTACCGCCAACTGCTTTTCGAATAGCCGAGCCGAGTCCGGGGCCTCGCCGTCGCCGAATGTGCTCACTACAAACAACGCCCGTTGCGCGTTTTTGAGGTCGCTCTCGCTTACGGCCGCCAGTGCTACAACGCGTGCGCCCTGGCCTCCGGCCTGCAGCCTGGCGGCGGCCTGCCATGCGAGCTGTTCGGCGAAGCCACTCTGGCTGGCAAACACAACAAGCCAGCCTTCCCGGTGGCCGCCCAGCCCTTGCTGGCTGAGGCGGATGTGGCGCTTGTTGCGTCGGCGGTCCAGGTACAGCAGCCAGCCGGTGATGAAAAACAGCGGCATGCACAGGCTGGCCGCGGTCATCAGCAGGCGGCCGGGCAGGCCGAAGAACGCGCCGGTGTGTACCGCGTAGTTGCTCGAAAACAACTGCTCCCCAAGTGGTTTGTCCGCATAGCGTTCATGCTTGAGCACCGCGCCGGTGACCGGGTTGAGCACCATCTGGTTGAAGGCACGGTCATGGGGTGAAGTCGTCAACAGATAGAAGCCATTCGCGGGCTGGCCGGGCGCTGCCGGCAGGCGCAGGTTGATGCTGCTTGTGTGGGGGCCACCGGCCTGCTGGATCGAAGCCCAAATCGCATCCCAATTCACTTGTGGCGCGGGGCCCGGGGCAGGGCGGCCTCGGGCTTCGCCACCGCGTTGCGCTATCACCGTACCGGTCAGCACGCGGGAGGCCCCATCGCGGAACCAGTCGTAAGACCAGATCAACCCGGTAACAGCGGCTATTAGATAGAACAGCAAACACCAGGTGCCCGCCACGGCGTGCAGGTCCCAGTTGAAGGCCCGGCCCTTTTTCGCCCAGTTGAACGTGAGCCAGGTACGCCAGCGCAGCGGGTTTTTCGGCCAGCGCAGGTACAACCCGGAGAGGCAAAAGAACAGCAGCATCAGCGTGCAGGCCGCGGTGATTTGCTTGCCGGTTTCACCGATGGCAAGGAAGCGATGCAGCTGCAGTACAAAGCCGAAGAAACCTTGGCCCACTACGCGGCCTTGCAGCTCGCCGGTGTAAGGGTCGAAATACCGCATGGGCCCGCGCCGCTGGCCGGGCGCCGGGGCATAGAAGGCCTGTGACGCTTTGCCGGTGCCGATATGCACCCACATGCCGGTGACCTTGCCGGCGCCCTCGGCTTCAAGCCGCTGCACCAGTTCGGAAGCGGGCAATAGGCCTGTTTCCCGCTCCTGTACTTGCGAGGTATCAGGGTTCAGCGCCTGCAGTATCTCTTCCTGGAAGGAATACAACGCGCCGGTGAGGCCCATCAGTGAAAGCACCAGGCCTGCGGTAATACCGAATAGCCAGTGAAGTTGAAAAATGGTTTTCTTGAACACGACGCCTGCCTGCTGGCTGCAATTTGCGAATGGCCCGAACAGCAAAAACCCCGCTGACCGAAGTGAGCGGGGTGGTTCGCCGGGTTGGCTTAGAAGTGGAAGTTGGCGCTCATCAGCGCTGCCCGGCCCGGTGCAACGTGAGCATAGTGCGTGGAGAATACCTGGTCGAAGTAACGCTTGTCGGTCAGGTTCTGCACGTTCAGTTGCAGGTCTACATTTTTGGTCACGCGGTATTTAGCCATTGCGTCGTAGCGCCAGTAGGACGGGACTTCCACGGAGTTCGCTTCGTTACCGAACCGTGAATCCACGAAGGTCGCGCCGGCACCAATGGTCAGTTCCGGCATGATGTCGTACGTGGACCACAGGTTGAACGAATTACGTGGCGTGCTAGGCATATGGTTGCCCTCGTCGGCCTCGTTCGTGGTTTTTACCAACTCGCTACGCATGTAGGTATAGCCGCCATACACCTTCCACTGCTCGGTCAGTTTGCCGCTATAGGTCAGCTCGATGCCGTCCACCCGTTGCTTGCCGTCCAGCACTTGGTAAGTCGTGTTGTCGGGGTCGGTGACTCGGGCATTGGTTTTATCGGTGCGGAACAACGCGGCCGTCAGCGACAGGTTGTCGTCGAACAGGTCCCACTTGGTGCCGATCTCGTAATTGCGGTTACGTTCCGGATCGAGATTGCTGTTCGCGGTGCTCAACTCCAGCCCACCGTTACCGCTGGTTTCGCCTGCCGGGTTGCTGGAAGTGGACCAGGCGGCATAGATGCTGCCGTTAGGCATCACGTTGTAAACCACGCCCAGTTGGTAGTTCCAGAGGTGGGTCTTGTTCTCGCGCGAGAAGGTGCCCGCCGGAGAACCCCGACCGCCTGTAGAGTAACCGCTGGATTTGGTTTCGTAGTCGTCGTAGCGCAGGCCCGCGTTGACCGACCATTGCTCGTTGAACTTCAAGGTATCGAACACATAGGCCGCAGACGTTTTGGTGTCTGTATCGGTGTACGCCGCGCTGTCGGTGATGGTCCCGTTCCAGGCATCGTTCGGCGAGGGATTGTTCAAACTGGTGCAATCGCCCGCTGGGATAACACCCGTTCGGCAGTTCGAAGTGTTTGAAACCACATACGCGCGGTTATGGGTGTCCTGATAGCTCACTTCCACACCGCTGTTCAGTGTGTGCTCGATAGTGCCGGTGTTGAAGCGCAGCGTCATGTCCGTCTGGTTCACAAACCCTTCAGACGTGGAGTTACGGCTTTTCGGCGAACGCGATACCAGGCCCGCAGCGACGTTGCCACGGCTGTCATCGGGGTTGGTGACGATGTAGTCGAGGGTGGAGCGCGACATGCGGAAGCTGTTACCGATGGTCACGTTTTCATTGAGGTCATGCTCGATGCGAACGGTACCGCTGTCGTTGGTGCTCTTCTTGTAGTCCCGGTCGTCGAGCCCGTAGAAGTTGCTTTTGCTTACATCCGCAGGCTTGTCGACGTGGTACTTGGAACGGTTGGCGCTCGAGGTCAACGGAATGCCGTAGTCGGGCATGTCGTCCGTGGACAAGTGGTAGTAGCCCACGGTCAGGCGGGTGTCAGTCCCCAGGCCAAACGCGAACGAAGGCGCAAAGCCCCAGCGGCTGACATCCACATCATCGCGGCCAGCCACGTTGGCCTCATGCTTCATGAGGTTCAAGCGAAACGCCGAGGTGTCGGTCAGCTGCTTGTTGACATCGAGCACAGTGCGCTTGGTCTGGTCCGAGCCCCAAGTGAAGCCGCCGTTATAGGCGTCGCCGAGCTTCGCGGATTTGGTAATCAGGTTAAGGCTGCCGCCGGTAGAGCCTGCGCCGGTATAAGCCGAACCTGGCCCCTTGCTCACTTCCACGGACTCTACGTTGAAGATCTCACGGCTTTGCGCGGCTACGTCGCGCATGCCGTCCACGAACACGTCACTTTCCGCGCTGAAGCCACGAATGATCGGGCGGTCGGCTGCGGGGTTGCCGCCTTCACCGGCCCCGAAGGTAATCCCGGGGGTGGTTCGCAACGCCTCGGTCAGTGAGGTAGCGGCAGTGTCTTCGATGACTTGGCGAGGAATCACCGTGACGCTTTTAGGGGTTTCGCGCAGGGGAGCGGTGTATTTGTTCGAAGCCGAGGTCTCGGTTTTGTACGAGGTTGTATCCGCCTTCTCGGTAACCGAGGTAGCGCCCAGGGTGACCGCGTTGTCTTCAGTTTCCGCGGCTTGCGCCATTTGCGCGGCGGAAAGGGACGTAATAGCGACCCCGACTGCGGAGGCAATCAGCCGTGGCGAGCCTTGGAATGGTTTAAAATGGCGTGACATTGGATTCCCTCCCCGGGTCTTGAGGCGGCGGAGGATAGGTCAAATGATTATTTGTAACAATTGAGAAACGATATTGTTTGTCAAAAATTTACATTCTTTACATTTTGAGCAGAAACCTCCGAAACGCTTCACCCTGCGAGACCGCTTGCGGTTGTGAACTGGGAATCAATATCATTGCGCCCTGTTCGTACGAGGCGTCGCCATGCTGATCCAGATCCCTGCCGTTTTTGCCCCGGATGAGGTCGCCCGCATCCGCGAGGCGCTTGCCGCCACCGATTGGGCGGATGGCAAGCTCACGGCCGGGTACCAGTCTGCCAAGGCCAAGCACAACCTTCAGTTGCCCGAAGACCATCCATTGTCGCGGGAGATAGGCGCCGCCTTGCTGGAACGGCTGTGGGCCCATCCGCTGTTCCTGTCCGCGGCGTTGCCCCACAAGATTTTCCCGCCGCTGATCAACTGTTACCGAGATGGCGGCAGTTTCGGTTTCCACATTGATAACGCCGTGCGCCAGCCGCGAGGCGGTGGCGAGCGCCTGCGTACCGACCTGTCCTCCACGTTGTTTTTAAGCGACCCCGCCGACTACGACGGCGGCGAGCTGGAAATACAGGACACCTTCGGTACCCAAGCCATCAAGCTGGCGGCCGGGGACATGCTGTTGTATCCCGGTACCAGTTTGCACAAGGTTCGGCCGGTGACCCGAGGCGCGCGCTATGCGGCGTTCTTCTGGACGCAAAGCCTGGTGCGCGAAGATGCCCAGCGGGCATTGCTGTTCGAGATGGACGGCGCAATCCAGTCCCTGACCGCCGACGTGCCGGACCATCCCGCGTTGCTTCGGCTCACTGGCAGCTATCACAACCTGCTGCGCCGCTGGGTGGACGTGTGAGCGGCTGGACGCTTCGCCGCGAAAACACCCTCGATGCCGCGCAGTTGAAAGACCAGTTAGCGGATACACCTGCCCGGGCGGCACAGGCCATCCTGGCTGCGGCGAGTGCGGGTGCCGTGGAAGCGCAAGCGCTATTGGGGCAGATCCTGCTAGACGGCCGTGGCATCGAGCGTGACCCCGCCCTGGCGCTGCGTTGGTTCCAGATCGCCGCCGATGCTGGACACCTGATGGCCATGAACATGTTGGGGCGCTGCTATGAGCACGGCTGGGGCTGCGAGCCAAACCTGACCCGGGCGGCAGCGGGGTACCGCGCCTGTGCTGAAAAAGGGCTGGATTGGGGGCTTTATAACCTCGCCAACCTGCTGGCCACCGGGCGCGGTGTGCTTAAAGACGAAGCCGCCGCCGTGGCGTGTTACCGCCGCGCGGCCGAGCTAGGGCATGCCAAGTCCATGAACCTGTATGGCCGGTATCTTGAAGAAGGGGATGCACTGCCTCGGGACGTTGCAGCCGCCCATCGCTGGTATCAGCGTTCGGCCGAGCATGGGGATTTTCGCGGGCAGTTCAGCCATGCCGGTGTGCTGATCTCCCAAGGCAGGCTGGAAGAGGGGATGGCCTGGCTGGAAAAGGCCCGCCTCGGTGGTCACGAACGGTTTCGCCGCACAGCCGCCGAAGCGTTGGCCCAGGCGCGCCAGCCGGAAATCCGGGCGTTGGCGGCGCGCTGGGCCGAAGCTGCTGCGAGCGAAGCTTAGAGGTAGTAGGACTTCAGCGGCGGGAAGCCATTGAATTCCACGGCGCTGTAGCTGGTGGTGTAGGCACCAGTGGACAGCCAGTACAAGCGGTCGCCGCTGGCCAGGTTCAGCGGCAGGCCGTACTTGTAATGCTCGTACATGATGTCGGCGCTGTCGCAGGTTGGCCCGGCGATCACCACTTCTTCCACTTCGCCCTTTTTCTCCACCCAGATCGGGAACTTGATGGATTCGTCGGTGGTTTCGATCAGGCCCGAGAACTTGCCCACGTCCGTGTACACCCAACGCTCCACCGCGGTACGCGACTTGCGGGCCACCAGCACCACTTCGCTCACCAGGATACCGGCGTTGGCAATCAGCGAACGGCCCGGCTCCAGAATGATTTCCGGCAGGTCATCGCCGAAGTCTTCCTTGAGGAAGCGAATGATTTCCTCGGCATAGGTTTCCAGGCTGTTGGTGCGGGTGATGTAGTTGGCCGGGAAGCCACCGCCCATGTTGATCAGCTTGAGTTCGATGCCGTCTTCTTCTTTCAGGCGCTCGAAAATCACTTTTACCTTGGCGATCGCGGCATCCCATACGCTGATGTCACGTTGCTGCGAGCCTACATGGAACGACACGCCATAAGGCACCAGGCCCAGGTCGCGCGCGAGGATCAACAGGTCCATCGCCATGTCGGTCTGGCAGCCGAACTTGCGCGAGAGTGGCCAGTCCGCCGTGGTGGAGCCTTCGGTCAGGATGCGTACGTACACTTTCGAGCCCGGCGCGGCCTTGGCGATATTGCGCAGGTCGGCTTCAGAGTCGGTGGCATACAGGCGCACGCCCTTCTCGTAGAAGTAGCGAATGTCCTTGGCTTTCTTGATGGTATTGCCGTAGCTGATGCGCTCCGGGCCCACGCCGCGGCCCATCACCTTGTCCAGCTCGTAGATCGAGGCGATGTCGAAGCTCGAGCCCTTGTCGCGCAGCAGGTCGATGATCTCCACGGCCGGGTTGGCCTTGACCGCGTAGTACACCTTGGCGAATTCGAAACCCGCGCGCAGGTCGTCGTAAGCCTGGCTGATGATCTGGGTATCGATCAGTACGAACGGGGTTTCCTGAGTGTCGGCGAAGGCCTTCATTTTCTGGAAGGTTTCGCGAGGGTAGTAATCTTCAACGTTGATCGACATGGAGACTCCTCGGGGGAAGCGTGAATGAAAGTGGCTGTACTGAACGCCCTCCGTATCCCCACTTTGGTTCGCCTACTTCCCAAGGCATGTCGCCGAAAGCAAAAAGGTCACCCCTGGAAGCGGCTGAGCCTGGCCTTGTGTGGCCTGCGCTCGCCGGCTTCCGAAATAAGGAAGTGACCTTGCTGTCTCGTCGTCAGTACTTGAGCCGGATGGATCGTTTCCAGCATGGACGTTCGGCGCGCACTGTAGGGCGTAAGGGAAGTGAGATCAACTGAAAATGTCGCGTTTAAATAAATTCAACGCCGCATTTAAATAAATTAAACAGCTCTGAGGCTTTGTTGTTACGACTGCGATCACAAGAGGGTGTTCTTGGTATCCGACCCAAGCGCCCTTTCCTACACCCAGGGGTGGCTTACCAGTCTTCGAGCAGTGACGCGGCGGCGTGCAGACTTTGCGGCTCCACACATACAAGGAGGTTTTCCTGTGTTTATCAAAGACCCGAGCCGTTCATTCATTGCCACTGTTGCCACGCAAGCCTTGGGCAACCCTGGCTGGTGGGATTGCCGCGATGTGCAGATCGTCGGCGAGAAGGTCGCCTATACGGCCGTTCCCTGGCTTACCGTGCTGGATGCCCCGGGAGCCGAGCCCGCCAAGTTTCGTTTCGACTATTACCGGGACCCGGACACCGGCAAATGGGGTTACGAGGTGCTGTCTTGGGATTTCCTGCATGGAAGGGGCTTCGCATCCCTGGGTGTCAAGTTCGGCCTGAGCGTCAACAACTATGTGGGGCTTTACCCGGCCTCCCGTGAAGTCGGCGGACTGTGGAAACTGTTTGGTGCCGACGGCCACGGGTTCGATCAGGTACCGGCACTTGGGCCCCTTTCTGGCATGCACCTGCGCTCGCCGCGCAAACGAATGCTCGGCGCTCATGGCTGTGTTGCGGTAGGTGACCATTGGCTAAGCTATGTGGTCGATGACAGCGGCGTGCCGATGGACTTGACCCTGGATGTGGTGCTGGTGGGTGAGGAACCGATCGACGATCACTAGTGCGCTCAACAAGGTCGCCCGGCCCGCCCGGGCGACCTCACAGCCTCACCCTACCGCCTGCTCCGCCGGCGACACGATGGAAGTCTTCATCCTGCGCGAACGCCCGGAGCTGAGGTAGGCGGCAATGGACTCTTGCGTGACCTCGCCCTGGAACACCTGCTCGGCGTTCATTACCGGCAACCACGAGCGGTTGAACTCGTACATGCGCGACAGCAGGATGCGACAGTTCTCCTCGGAAGCCGCCGTGGCCGTGAACGGGCGCAGGAAGCTTTCGCACTGCCCTTGCTGGCGGTGCAAGTCGCGGCGGCGCACGTAACCCAGGCCGCGGTTCTGCGCGTCGGTGACCACCACGTAGCGGCGATCGTGTTCGTCCATCAGCTCCAGGGCGTCGGCCACCGGGGTATCCGGGCTTACGGATGGCGCGTTGTCGGCCGCTTCTTCGGCCTTCACCAACAGCAAGCGCTTGAGGGTGCTGTCCTGGCCCACAAAGTTGCTGACGAAATCGTCCACCGGGTGGGCGAGCAGGGTGTCGGGGTGGTCCAGCTGCAACAGCTTGCCCGCGCGGAATATCGCGATCTTGTCGCCCAGCTTCAACGCTTCGTCGATGTCGTGGCTGACCATGATCACGGTCTTGTTCAGGGCCCGCTGCATCTCGAAGAATTCGTTCTGGATCATCTCGCGGTTGATCGGGTCCACGGCGCCGAAGGGCTCATCCATCAGCAGCAGGGGCGCATCCGCCGCCAAGGCACGAATTACCCCGATGCGCTGCTGCTGGCCGCCAGACAGTTCGCGCGGGTAGCGGCTCAGGTACTGCTTGGGCTCGAGCTTGATCATGCTCATCAGCTCCCGGGCACGCTCGCGGCAGCGGTCCTTGTCCCAGCCCAGCAGGCGCGGTACCACGGTAATGTTCTCTTCGATGGTCATGTTCGGGAACAGGCCGATCTGCTGGATCACATAGCCGATCTTGCGGCGCAGTGTCACTTCATCCAGCGAGCTGGTGTCCTCGCCATTGATCAGCACTTTCCCGGAGGTGGGCTCGATCAGCCGGTTGATCATCTTCAAGGTGGTGCTTTTGCCGCAACCGGAGGGGCCCAGGAATACGCAGATCTCGCCCTCGTTCACGGTCAGGCTCACGGCGTCCACGGCGCGTACGTCCTTGCCGTTGCTGTTGAACGTCTTGGTCAGGTTCTGGAGTTCGATCATTTGAGCAATCCTTTTGGTGTCAGCGAGCGTTGCAGCCATTGCAGGAAGAGGTCGGCGACGATGGCGAGCAGGCTCACCAATACCGCGCCCACGACCAGCATCGACATGTCGCTGCGGCTGATGGAAGTCAGGATAAGTACCCCGAGGCCGCCGGCCCCGATGGTGGCGGCGATGGTCATTACGCCGATGTTCATCACTACGGCGGTACGCACCCCGGCCAGGATCACCGGTACCGCAATTGGCAGTTCCACCATGCGCAAACGCTGGCCGAAGGTCATGCCGATGCCCTTGGCCGCTTCTCGGATGCCAGGCTCCACGCTGGTAAGCGCCAGGTAGGTATTGCGCAGGATCGGCAGCAGTGAATAAAGGAACACGGCGGTGATCGCTGGCAGCGGGCCGAGGCCTTGGCCGAACTTCGAATAAAACGGCAACAGCAGGCCGAAGAGGGCGATGGACGGGATGGTCAGCAACACCGTGGCGGCCGCCTGTAGCGGGCCAGCCAGTACGGGGAAGCGCGTCATCAGGATACCCAGCGGTACGCCGATCAGGATGGCCAGGCTTACGGCTATCCCTACAAGCATCACGTGCTGGCCGGTGAGGTGCAGCACCTGCTGCCAGTCGATGTGCTGGAAGGTCGCGAGCATGTTCATTTCGCCTCCTTCAGTTCAGGGTGCTGGGCGAGGAACGCATCGGCCACCGCGCCGGGGTTTTCATGGTCCACGTCCACGCGCGCGTTCAACTGGCGCATGGTGGCGTTGTCCAGCAGTTCGGCCAGCGGCTTGAGCAGCGTTGCCAGCTGCGGGTACTGGTCCAGCACGGCCTTGCGCACCACGGGCGCGGCGGTGTAGTCGGGGAAGTAATGGCGGTCGTCTTCCAGCACTTTCAGCTTGAAGGCATCCAGCCGTCCATCGGTGGTGTACACCAGGCCGGTGAACACCTGGCCGTTGCGCAGGGCGGTGTACACCAGGCCGGCATCCATCTGGCGAATGTCGCGGCGGTCGAACGCCAGGCCGTAGGCCTGGGTAAGGCCCACCAGCCCGTCCGGGCGGTTGGCGAACTCGGTGTCCAGTGCAAGCACGTGGTCCTCGTCCTTCTCGCGGTTCACCAGCTCGTTCAGCTGGCTGATGGTGTTCACTTCGGGGTAGCGCTGGGCAACCTTGTCGGGGAACGCCAGGGCGTAGGTGTTGTTGAACTTCGAGGGCGCCAGCCACACCAGGCCCTTTTGCGCGTCCAATGCTTTTACACGCGCATAGGTAGCGTTGCTGTCGAGCTTTTCGTTGACGTGGTTATAGGACACCAGCGACACCCCGGTGTATTCCCACAGCAGGTCGAGCTGCCCGCTTTCCTGGGCGCTGCGGGCGATATTGCTGCCCAGGCCGCCGGTGATTTCAGTACGGAAGCCCTTGGTGGCCAGGTACTTGGAAGTGAGCGTGGCCAGTACGGTCTGCTCGGTAAATACCCGTGCGCCGATGCGCAGCAGGGGTTGTTCGTCCGCCGCCTGGGCAATGCCCGAGAACAGCAGGGCTGCCGCCAGCAGCCAGCCTGATTTGGTCATGTACGTGTCCTTGTGTCAGCGGGCAGGGGCGAGGCCGCGTTCCAGCCAGGTACGGCTGATCACCAGCACCAGGCCATCGAGCACCAGTGCCAGCAGCGCGGTACAGGCCGCGCCCAGCACCAGCTGAGGCTGATTGTTCAGCGCAATGCCAGGGAATATCAGGCTGCCGAGGCTGTTGGCGCCGATCAGGAACGACAACGGCGCGGTGCCCACATTGAGCGCCAGCGCTACCCGTACCCCACCGATGATGATCGGCACGGCGTTGGGCAGCTCCACTTGCCACAGCACCTGGCGTGGGGTCATGCCGATACCGGTGGCGGCTTCCTTCAGCGAGCCGGGAACGTTCTTCAGGCCTTCATAGGTGTTACGCACGATGGGCAGCAGCGAGGCAAGGAACAGCGCCAGAATGGCCGGGCCGCTGCCAATGCCGAGAATGCCAAGGGCAATGGCGAGCACAGCGAGAGGCGGGACGGTATTGCCGATGTTGAACACTTGCATGAAGCGTTCGGCGTGCCTGGCCATGGCCGGCCGGCTGAGCAGTACACCCGCGGGAATGCCGATCAACAGAGCGGCGAACATGGACACCAGCACAAGCACCAGGTGGGCTTGCAGGTAGAACAGCAGGTCTTGCTGGTAATGCAGCACGGTTTCAACGCCGATCCAGTGGATCAGCAGGGCCAGGACGGCGAGCACAGCGGCGCACCCTACCAGGCCCGTTCCATAGCGTGTGGCCATAGAAACTCCTGTTTATCGGTCTGCGCCAACACGCTCGGCGATGCCCGGGGAGGGATGCGTTCGGGTGTTGGCGCGAAGTGTGGTTCGGGCCTGGGCGGCAAGCGCCTGGCGAACCCTGAGCACGACCCCGTCAGGTCGCGAATTGCCAATATTGCTGCCGCGCAAGCGAAGCGGTTACGGGGCAATGGACGGCTCCAGTGTTTTAAAGGTTCCCATACACAGGCTGGTGTGGGAACCCCGAATGTTGCTGGACGGTTCAGCGCAGGCCCGGTTCTGGGCTATAATCCGTACCCTTTTTTGTTTAGCTCCCGGGCGATTTTCCATGACCCAGCAGGCCGCCGAAGTCGCGAAGCGCCGTACCTTCGCAATCATTTCCCACCCCGACGCCGGTAAAACCACCATCACTGAAAAGCTGTTGCTGATGGGCAAGGCAATCGCGGTGGCCGGTACGGTCAAGTCGCGCAAATCGGACCGCCACGCCACGTCCGACTGGATGGAAATGGAGAAGCAGCGCGGCATCTCCATCACCACGTCCGTGATGCAGTTCCCCTACCGCGATCACATGATCAACCTGCTCGACACCCCGGGCCACGAAGACTTCTCCGAAGACACTTACCGCACCCTCACCGCGGTGGACTCGGCGCTGATGGTGCTCGACGGCGGTAAAGGGGTAGAGCCGCGCACCATCGCCCTGATGGACGTATGTCGCCTGCGTGACACGCCCATCGTGAGCTTTATCAACAAGCTGGACCGCGACATCCGCGACCCGATCGAGCTGCTGGACGAGATCGAGGCGGTATTGAAAATCAAGGCCGCGCCCATCACCTGGCCAATCGGTTGCTACCGGGATTTCAAGGGCGTGTATCACCTCGAAGGCGATTACATCATCGTCTACACCCCTGGCCACGGCCATGAGCGTACCGAAGTGAAAATCATCGAGAAGCTGGATTCGGACGAAGCCCGCGCCCACCTCGGTGACGAATACGATCGGTTCATCGAGCAGCTGGAGCTGGTGCAGGGCGCCTGCCATCCGTTCGACCAGGACGAGTTCATGAATGGCCAGCTCACGCCGGTCTTCTTCGGTACCGCCCTGGGCAACTTCGGTGTGGACCACGTGCTGGACGCGGTCGTGAACTGGGCACCGCGCCCGTTGGCTCGTGTAGCGCACGAGCGTACCGTGGAGCCTGTCGAAGAGAAGTTCACCGGCTTTGTGTTCAAGATCCAGGCGAACATGGACCCCAAACACCGCGACCGTATCGCCTTCATGCGCATCTGCTCGGGCCGCTACGACCAGGGCATGAAGATGCGCCATGTGCGCACCGGCAAGGACATGCGCATCGGCGACGCGCTTACGTTCTTCTCCTCCGAGCGTGAGCAACTGGTAGAAGCCTTCGCGGGCGACATCATCGGGTTGCACAACCACGGCACCATCCAGATCGGCGACACCTTCACCGAAGGCGAAAGCCTTGGCTTTACCGGTATTCCGCACTTCGCTCCGGAGCTGTTCCGCCGCGTGCGCCTGAAGGACCCGCTCAAGTCCAAGCAACTGCGCCAGGGCCTGCAGCAATTGGCCGAGGAGGGCGCCACCCAGGTGTTTTTCCCTCAGCGCAGTAACGACATCATCCTCGGCGCGGTAGGCGTGCTGCAGTTCGACGTAGTGGCCAGCCGCCTCAAGGAAGAATACAAGGTGGAATGCGCCTACGAGCCGATCACCGTGTGGTCGGCCCGCTGGATCGCCTGCGACGACAAGAAGAAGCTCGAGGAATTCGAGGTCAAGGCCATGGAAAACCTGGCCATCGACGGCGGCGGTCACCTGACTTACCTGGCCCCTACGCGGGTGAACCTGTCGGTCATGGAAGAGCGCTGGCCGGACGTGAAATTCCGCGCCACCCGCGAGCACCATTGATTCATCACCAATAGCGCTTATGCTTGGGCCTTTCTCAATGACGAAGGGCCCTCGCATGATCAAGGTTTCCGTTCTCTACCCCAACGCCAACGGCGCCACGTTCGATCACGATTACTACCTGAACAAGCACATGGCCCTGGTGTGCGAACGCCTCGGCCCCAGCCTGCTCTCGTACAGCGTGGATAAAGGCGTGGTGGGTGACGAAGCTGGCACCCCGCCGTTGTACGTGACCCAATGCAACCTGTATTTCGAATCCATGGCCAGCCTGGCCACGGTGATGGGCGCCCATGGCGGCGAGCTGAACGACGACGTGCCCAACTTCACCAACATCACCCCGGTGACACAGGTGAGTGAAGTGTTGGTGGACACCCGGGGGGCATAAGCCTGGCCCCTGTGCGATAGGCCACCCCGCCCGCGACAATGAAGCTGCCCAGCATCAGGAACATCCACGATGCTGGCGCGGCGCCGAGCACCTAGCTACACGCCGTGTGGGTGAGATTAACCGCGGCTGCCCTGTATGCCCTGTCCTGCGTCTACCGGCTCATGCACGCTACCTGAAGTCGCAGGCGCCGGCGGATGCATTTCGATCTCGCCTTTTTCCGTAAAGATCCCGGTGAGCCGCTCGTTGATACTCGGCGCCACGCGGTGCCCCCAGTACGCCAGCTTTGCCTTGTATCCCACCCGGATCTCTTTGATGGGTTCGAGGCAGGCACGAATGATCGCGTTCACTACTTTCTCTGGGCCATCCATGGTTGGCATTCGAGCCTCATGGCCGGTGTAGTTGCCGGCATGCTCCCACAAGGGGGTATCCAGCGCCCAAGGCATCACGGTGCAGACATGAATGTCGCGGCCCTGGGTGAGGCGCAGCTCTTCATTGAGTACCCGGCCCAGCATCAGCACACCGGCCTTGGAGGGCGAATAGGCGCCTTGGTACGCATGGGGGATTTCACTGTCCACCGAGCCAACGTTGATCAAGGTGCCATGCCCTTGGGCGCGGAAGTGCTTCATCGCAAGGTAGCTGCCGATCACCTGGCCCTTGAGGTTGATGTCCAGCAAACGCAGATGGTCTTCGAGAGGGATGTCTTCAAACCGCCCTACGGTGACCACACCTGCGTTGTTGATCCAGCCGTCGATATTCCCGAATCGTTCAATAGCCTGCTCGCAGAGGTGCTGCATCTGTGCGGTATCGCTGACATCGGTCGCCACGGCGAGGGCTGTACCGCCTGCACGCTGGATCTCGGCCGCCAGGCTTTCCAAGGCGTCCAGCCGGCGCGCGGCAAGCACCACATTCGCGCCGCTTCGGCCAAGCTCCAGCGCAGCGCCGCGGCCTACGCCGCTGGAAGCCCCGGTGACGACGAACGTTCTGCCGGCGAGCCTGGCTTTGTCAGCAGGCCGGGGTGGGCGGGTGGTACGGCCGGAAAGCAGAACGGCGGCAGCCGGGAGGGCGAGCAACAGGGGCCAGGCACGCAAGGACATGGGTTTGATCTCTCATGACGGGGGCTATGCATCCTGACCGGCTCGGTTGGGTCGAGTTGTACGGCACGGCGCGATGGGCGACAGGCGGCGGGAGGGCTGGTAGCCCCGTGCTATATCTTCACGCGGCAGGCCACGGCGTTGCTCCCTTTTGGCGCCTCGCTTGTTTCTTTCGCGTGAATTCCTTGGTCTCGCTTGCCTTCATGCCTCGTCAACTGGGCGTTACAGCAGCTGCTGACCAAAATGCGGCGCTGTGGCGCGCTCTTTGCTGAATAGTAATGCTGACTGCGCGGTCATGTTTTCCGCGCGAGCAAAAGCTATAAAGGTCCTGTCATGCAGCTTTGGCGCAAAAGTATTCAGTCCCAATTAACGCTGAGCATGGGCGCTGCCCTGGTGATCAGCAGTTTTATCATCATCGCCATCTACGCCGTTGCGGTGAACCGGCTAACCGACCGCTACTTGCTTCAGCAAGCCATGCCTGCCAGCGTCACGGCGATCCGCAATGATCTGGAGCGCCTGCTGGCGGCGCCGATGACCGCCGCTACGGACATTGCGGACAACACTTTGGTCAGCGAATGGCTTGGCGACGGCGAAGACCCTGCACAGCAGGCCGCCTTCATCCGCTACTTGAGCAAGGTGCAGGCGCGTCATAACGCACTCACTACGTTCATCGTCGCAAGAGAGAGCGGCCATTACTTCACTGACAAAGGCCCGGACCGTACGCTTGCCCGGGGGCCGGCCGAGAACAATTGGTTCTACGGTTTTATCGACAGTGGCAAAGAGCGTTCGCTGGACATCGATATCGACCAAACTACGAAAGTGCCCACCCTGTTCATCAATCAGCGGATCGAGCACAACGGCACTGTTGTAGGCGTCGCCGGTCTGGGCTTCAGCATGACGGCATTGTCGGACATGATCCGCAACTTCCGTTTCGGCAACCAGGGCCGGGTGTATCTCGTGGGGCCGGACGGCAAGGTGAAAGTACACCCTGACGCTCAACTGAACGACGTGGCCACGCTGGCGCAGCTGTCAGGCGCAAGCGCTGCTCAGCACATGTTGGCCCCAAGCAGTTCGGAAAAGGATGCCCTGCGCTTCGATCGTGACGGGGAAACCTGGCTGGCCGTCGCCCAACCTGTGACTTCGCTGGGGTGGACGCTTGTCAGCGAAATTCCGTTGGCGGAAGTTTACGGGCCTGCCCGGGACGCCCTCACACTGATCAGCTTGATCAGCCTCGCGGTGGTGTTGTGTTTTCTCGGTTTTGTAGCCTGGATCGCCCGCGGCATCGTGCGGCCCATTCGCCAAGTGACCGCAGCGCTGGTGGATATTGGCGGTGGCCAGGGCGACCTCAGCCGCCGGCTGGATGATCACCGCGAAAATGAACTCGGCGACCTTGCCCGTGGGTTCAACCGGTTTATTGAAAGCTTGCGACAGTTGATCGGCGACGCACTCAACACGAGCGAGCAATTGCGCCATAGCGTGAAAGATGTGGCGCTGGTGGTAGATAGCACCTCAACGCGCGCCGCGCGCCAGCAGGAAATGACCGACATGGTTGCCACCGCTGTGCACGAAATGGGCCTGACCGTGCAAGAGATTGCCCGCAACGCCGCCGGGGCGGCCGGCGTATCGCGCAACACACGTGACGAAGCCGTTTCCGCCCGAGGTGTGGTGAGCGATTCGATCATCAATATTGAGCACATGTCTGATGGCATCGGCGCGGCCGCCGGCGCGGTGGAACAACTGGCCACGCAGATCGCCACGGTGGATCAGGTGCTGGCCACCATCCGGAGCATTTCCGAACAAACCAACCTGTTGGCGCTGAACGCCGCCATCGAGGCGGCGAGGGCGGGGGAGATGGGCCGCGGCTTCGCCGTGGTTGCCGATGAAGTTCGAACGTTGGCGGGCCGAACCCAAAGCGCGACGGGGGAGATCCAGACGATGATGAGCCAACTCAAATCCGGCGCCGAGCAGGCCGTGGCGTCCATGCGCTCTGGCCAGGCTGCCACAGGCACCGGGGTGGCCTCGAGCCGGCGCACTGGCGAATCATTGGACCAGATCGCCGGTTACGTCGAAGCCTTGGCCGATCGCAATCAGCAGGTAGCTGCTGCCACCGAGGAGCAAAGCAGCGTAACCGAAGAGATCAATCGCAACGTGCAGGGCATCGCGGACCTCGCTCAATCTACCTCTCGGGACGTACAGGCGTGTTATCAGGACTGCCAGGAACTTATCCGATACGCGGAGCACCTTGCCTCGCAGATGGCGCGTTTCAAACTGTGAAGTTCCAATAATCCGGCCAGCACATCATGTCAAAATGCCTTTTTCCCATGTTGCAGAACACCATGGGAAAAGGGGCAACATCCCGCATTTTGCATGATCAACAAATCTCCTTTTGCCGGTAAACCGCTGTTTTTGTTAGCAGGCCCTTATTTGAGGCGCTGGCACGCCCACTGCATTCGCCTTGAGTGACGGACTTATTGCTAACTAAAAAAGGCCTCACTAAATGATCACTTCTGCCGAATATCCATCTGCCGTTTCTGACGGCCCCAACCGCTCGGGAGTCTCCTGGGCAGCCATCTTCGCGGGCGCCGCAGGTGCCGCAGCGTTGACATTGATCCTGGTAGTCGCGGGCGCGGGGTTGGGCTTCGCTGCAACATCACCATGGGCGAACGAGGGGGCCAGCGCGAAAACACTGGGTATTTCCAGCATTCTGTGGCTGCTGGTCACGGCTATCCTCGCTTCTGGGCTGGGCGGCTACCTGGCCGGCCGGTTGCGTGTGAAGTGGGCCAACCTGCATGGGGACGAAGTGTATTTCCGCGATACCGCCCATGGTTTCCTGTCATGGGCCGTCGCCACGCTGGTGACCACGGCGATGATCGTAGGCACTGCCGGTAATATTGCCGGGGCGGGCGCGCAGGCCGGCGCGAGTATGGCATCCGGTGCTGCAACCATGGTAGGAAGCGCCGCTGGTGGCGCAGCTGCCAATGCAAACGGTGGCAACCCGATGGATTACTTCACCGACACCCTGTTCCGTAGCAACGGGCCGGCTTCGGTCAGTGACGATGCTGCAAACGGCGTTGCCGGGCGGATCTTCTCCAAGGCTTTGTCGGGTGACGGCACGCTGAACGCCGATGACCGTACCTACCTGGCGCAACTGGTAGCCCAGCGCACCCGCCTGAGCCAGCCGGAAGCCGAAGCCCGTGTTGACCAGGTGTATGCACAGGTACGCAAAGCGGCAGACGACGCCAAGCTCAAGGCTCAGCAAGCTGCCGATGCTGCTGCCAAGGCCGCCGCCTGGGCTTCCCTGTGGACCTTCATCACCCTGCTGTGTGGTGCCTTCGCTGCCAGCCTGGCGGCACTGTTCGGTGGCCGTCAACGCGATCAGGCCCGCTGGATTGAAGAACGTCACGCTACCCAAACCACCACCGTTCCCGTTCGCTAAGCCAACGGACCGACCAACGAAGGAGAAACATCATGCGCTCCCTACTGCTGTGGTTCCTGGGCATCCCGATCCCGATCATCATTCTGATTGCGCTGTTCGTCCATTGACGCAAATGCGCTGACAAAAGAACGCCGCAATCCTCGATTGCGGCGTTCTTGTTTTGGCGAGCTATGAACGCGCGGGGTTCGCCGCTTGCGCGCGCTCGAGTTCCAGCGCGTCATGGCTGCAGAACATGCGCACCTGCTGATCCGTAGCCAGGGACAGCGCCCGCAAGCGGTTCTGGTTATCAACCCGCTGTTTGTGGTCGTATTCCATCATGCGCTGATAGAAGCGCAGCCCGGGCGTGCATTCCCGCCGATGGTTGCCTATTTCGCCCCGGTAGAAGTACGCATCGCCAGCATGCAGCAGCCAACCCTCCCCGGTGCGTACGGCCACGCCTGCGTGGCCTGGGGTGTGGCCTGCCAGCGGCACCAACAAGATATCGTGGCTGTTGGCGCCTATGAGGGTGCGCACCGCGTCGAAACCATTCCAGCGTTCACCTTGAGGCTGATAGAAAGCCCAGTCGGTCACGCCGGCCCACTGCTTTTCGCGAAACCTGCGGGTGTCGCGCCAGCCTGCCGCCGAACGCGCCGCGTCCATTTCCGTTTGCATCACGTGCACCCGGGCATTGGGGAAGTCTTCAAGGCCACCGGCGTGGTCGAAGTCCAGGTGGGTTAGCACGATATGCCGCACATCCTGGGGATCGAAGCCCAGTTGGCGCACCTGCGCGAGCGCGGTGTAACGGTGCTCGAAACGGATGTTGTTGAAGTAGCGGAAGAAGGTGCTTAGGCGTGCCCCGGGACGGGCGACGTCGGCAGTACCGAAACCGGTATCGACCAGTACCAGGCCGTCCGTGTCGGTTTCGATCAACAGGCAGTGGCAGACCAGCCGGGCCGTAAGGCCACGGCTGAAGCCATCGAACAACGCCCCGCCGAGGGGGCACATGCAGCCGCAGTTAAGGTGATGAACGCGCATAGGGACCTCCGCACAGGGCTATACATCAGCGACTGTGCGGGGCAGGGTGTGATCCCTCAAGGCGATAAGCGGAGCCCGCATCCGGCCCTTCCGGTTGGGCCGGGCATAGCCAGGGAATCAAGCCTTCAGAAACTGCTCCGCATAGTGGCAAGCCACCTGGCGGGTGCCTACCGGGCGGAAGGCAGGCACGTCGGTTACGCATTTTTCCGTGGCATACGGGCAGCGTTTGTGGAACGCGCAGCCCGATGGCGGGTTGAGTGGGTTGGGCAGCTCGCCGGCGATCTTGATCCGGGGCTTGTCCGGGTTGGGCTTGATGGTCGGGGTGGCCGACAGCAGCGCCTGGGTGTAGGGGTGCAGCGGGTTATGGTACAGGTCCTCCTTGGGGCCCATTTCCGCTGGCCGGCCCAGGTACATCACCAGCACGTCATCCGCCACATGGCGCACTACCGCCAGGTTGTGGGAAATGAACACGTAGGCGGTCTGGTACTGCTGCTGCAGGTCCATGAACAGGTTCAGCACCTGTGCCTGGATGGACACGTCCAGCGCGGAGGTGGGTTCGTCCGCCACCAGTACCTTGGGTTGCAGCATCATGGCCCGCGCCAGGGCAATGCGCTGGCGCTGGCCGCCCGAGAACATATGCGGGTAGCGCTGATAGTGCTCAGGGCGCAGGCCCACCTGTTGCATCATCGCCTGCACTTTTTCGCGGCGCTCGGTGCGCGACAGGTTGGTGTTGATCAGCAGGGGCTCGGCCAGCTGGTCGCCGATCTTCTGCCGCGGGTTGAGCGAGGCATAAGGGCTCTGGAACACCATCTGCACGTCACGGCGCAATTGCTTGCGCTGTTCCTTGCTGGCACCCGCCACTTCCTGGCCGGCGATCTTCAGCGAACCCGAGCTGGGTTCTTCAATCAGCGTGAGCTGGCGGGCCAGGGTGGACTTGCCGCAGCCGGATTCGCCGACCACGGCCAGGGTTTTCCCGGCTTCCAGTTCGAACGACACGCCATTGAGCGCTTGCACGGTCGCGTGGGGCTTGAACACCCCTTGGGAAACGTCATAGTGGCGAGTGAGCTCGCGGGCGGTAAGTACGACGCTCATTACGCCACCTCCTGGTTACGCGGGTAGAAGCAGCGGGCCAGGCTCTGGGCTTTCTGATCCAGAGCAGGGCGCTGCTGACGGCAGTTTTCCTGAACATAGGGGCAGCGGGGCGACAGCAGGCAACCGTGTGGACGGTCGTAGCGGCCCGGCACGATACCCGGCAGCGTGGACAGCCGCTCGGCGCCTTCGCTGTGCTCTGGAATCGCCGCCAGCAGTGCTTCGCTGTAAGGGTGCGCGGGTGCGTCGAACAGCTGCGGCACATGGCCCACTTCCACTGCCTGGCCGGCATACATCACGCACACGCGCTGGGCGGTCTCAGCCACCACGGCCAGGTCGTGGGTGATCAGGATCAGGCCCATGTCCTGGTCCTTCTGCAGGGCCAGCAGCAGTTCCATGATCTGCGCCTGAATGGTCACGTCCAGCGCGGTAGTGGGTTCATCCGCGATCAACAGCTTGGGCTCGGCGGCAATGGCCATGGCGATCGCGACGCGCTGGCTCATGCCGCCCGAGAGCTGGTGCGGGTACGCGTCAAGGCGGCTGGCGGCGGCGGGGATCTCTACCTTTTGTAGCAGCTCCAGTGCGCGGGCGCGGGCGGCACGGCCCGACAGGCCAAGGTGCGCGCGCAGCACTTCCTCAATCTGGAAGCCCACGGTGTAGCTGGGGTTCAGGGCAGTCATCGGGTCCTGGAAGATCATCGCCAGGTCTTTGCCCACCACTTGCCGGCGCTGGCGCTTGCTCAGCTTGAGCATGTCATGGCCATCGAAGCGCAGCGCATCGGCGCTGACGATACCGGGCGCCTCTACCAGGCCCATCAGGGCCATCATGGTGACGGACTTGCCGGAGCCGGACTCGCCCACGATGGCCAGTACTTCACCACGGTCCACAGCCAGGTCCAGGCCATCGACCACAGGTACTGCATTGGCGTCGCCGAAGCGCACGCTCAGGTTCTTGATTTCGAGCAGTGACATGTTGGCGTCCTCAAATCGCGTTCTTGAGTTTCGGGTCCAGCGCATCGCGCAGGCCGTCGCCCATCAGGTTGATCGCCAGCACACTGAGCAGAATGGTCAGGCCAGGCAGGCTCACTACCCACCAGGCGCGCTCGATGTAGTCCCGCGCCGAGGCCAGCATGGTGCCCCACTCCGGGGTGGGCGGTTGAACGCCCAGGCCCAGGAAGCCCAGCGCGGCGGCGTCGAGAATGGCAGAGGAGAAGCTCAAGGTGGCCTGCACGATCAACGGTGCCAGGCAGTTGGGCAGCACGGTGATGAACATCAGCCGAGGCAGGCTGGCGCCGGCCAGCTTCGCTGCAGTGACGTAGTCACGGTTCAACTCGCCCATCACGGCGGCGCGGGTAAGGCGCACGTAAGAGGGGAGCGAGACCACCGCGATGGCAATCACGGTATTGATCAGGCCAGCACCCAGGATGGCCACGATGGCCACCGCCAGCAGCAGCGACGGCAGGGCCAGCATGATGTCCATCAGGCGCATGATCGAAGGCCCGAGGATGCGCGGGAAGAACCCGGCTACCAGCCCCATGAGAATGCCCGGGATCAGCGACATCACCACCGAAGACAGGCCGATCAGCAACGACAGCCGTGCGCCGTGGATCAACCGGGACAGCAGGTCGCGGCCCAGTTCATCGGTGCCCAGCAGGTATTGCATCTGGCCACCCTCGGACCAGGACGGCGGCGTAAGCAGCGCGTCGCGGAACTGCTCGCTGGGGTCAAACGGGGCGACCCAGGGCGCGAACAGGGCGCAGAACACCACTACGATCATGAACAGAAGGCCGGCGACCGCGCCCTTGTTGCGGGCGAAGGCCTTCCAGAACTCCTTGAGGGGAGAAGGGTAGAGCAGGCTTTGGTCAGCTGCCACGGGTTGAGCTTGGGTTGTCATGGTAGTGATCTCAGCGCTGGTGACGGATGCGTGGGTTGGCCAGGCCGTAGAGGATGTCCACCACGAAGTTGACCAGGATGATCAGGCAGGCAATCAACAGAATGCCGTTCTGCACCACGGGGTAGTCACGGGCGCCAATGGCTTCGATCAGCCACTTGCCGACGCCCGGCCAGGAAAAGATGGTTTCGGTCAGTACCGCGCCCGCGAGCAGCGTGCCCACTTGCAGCCCGAACACCGTGAGTACCGGGATCAAGGCGTTGCGCAGGCCGTGCACGAACACCACGCGCGTGGGCGAGAGGCCTTTGGCACGTGCGGTGCGAATGTAATCCTCGCGCAGTACTTCAAGCATTGAGGAGCGGGTCATGCGGGCGATCACCGCCAGCGGAATGGTGCCCAGTACGATCGCCGGCAGAATCAGGTGCCGAAGGGCATCCATCCAAGCGCCTTCGTCATCGGTGAACAGGGTGTCGATCAGCATGAAGCCGGTTTTCGGCGGAATGTCGTAGAGCAGGTCGATACGCCCCGACACTGGCGTCCAGCCCAGCGTGACCGAGAAGAACATGATCAGGATCAAGCCCCACCAGAAGATGGGCATCGAATAGCCGGCCAGGGAAATACCCATCACACCATGGTCGAACAAGGAGCCTCGTCGCAGCGCCGCGATCACACCGGCCAGCAGGCCGAGCACGCCGGCGAAGATCAGCGCGGCGATGGACAGCTCCAGGGTGGCAGGGAACAGCGAAGTGAATTCGCTCCACACGCTCTCCCGGGTACGCAACGACTGGCCCAGGTCACCGTGGGCGAGCTGGGCGATGTAGTTGCCGTATTGCACGTACAACGGCTTGTTCAGCCCCAGGCGTTCCATGGCCTGGGCGTGCATTTCGGGGTCGACCCGCCGTTCTCCCATCATCACTTCCACCGGGTCTCCGGGGATGAGGCGTATCAACGCGAACGTCAGTAGGGTGATGCCGAAGAAGGTAGGGATCAGTAATCCCACTCGGCGGGCAATAAAACTCAGCATTTCAGGGTCATACCTCGTCGGCCAGTACGGCCGAGGCGGGCAAAGGATGTCCCTGCCCGCCTCGGAGCCCGCCGCTGGCCAGGATGGGGCCGCGGCAGGTCGGTTTTACTTCACCTGGGTGGTGGCGAAGTTGTTATTGGTCATCGGGCTGATATGGAAGCCCTCGACAGTTTTACGCATCGCCACGAACAGCTTGGGGTAGGCCAGGCTGATCCACGGTTGGTCCTTGTGGAAGATCTCCTGGGCTTGCTCATAGAGCGCCGCCCGTTTGGCCGGTTCCGTCTCGGCCCGTGCCTGCGAAAGCAGGCTGTCGAACGCCTCGTTGCACCAGCGCGCGGCGTTTTCCCCGCTCTTGGCTGCGTCGCAGCTGAGGTTGGGGGTAACGAAATTGTCCGGGTCGCCGTTGTCGCCGGCCCAGCCATAGAAAGCAAGATCGTGCTCGCCAAGCTTGATGCGCTTGACCAGCTCGCCCCACTCAAGAATGCGGATATCCGCGTTCAGGCCTACCTTGGCCATGTCCGCCTGCAGCAACTGCGCGGCCAGCGCCGGGTTGGGGTTGGTCACCCCACCGCCGTTGCGCGTGAACACCGTGAAACGGGTGCCTTCAGGCACGCCAGCTTCCTTCAGCAAGGCCCGTGCCTTTTCAAGGTCGTGCGGGCGGTCGGCGATTCTAGAGTTGAAACCGAGCAACGTCGATGGGTAAGGCCCGGTACCGACCGTTGCGTTGCCCTCGCCGAACAACGTTTTGACCAGGTTGTTCTTGTCCAGCGCCAGGCCAATCGCCTCGCGCACCCGTACATCGCTGAGGTATTTGTGCGAGGTGTTCATGGCCAGGTAGCTGACCACCAGTGCCTCCAGCTCATCGACGCGCACGTTCGGGTCGGCCTTCAGGCCCTTCACGTCATCAGGCTTGGGGTACAGCGCTACCTGGCATTCGTTGGCCTTGAGCTTCTGCAGGCGAACGTTGCTGTCCACGGTAATCGCGAACACCAGTGGGTCTGCTGGCGGCTTGCCCTTGTAATAGTCCGGGTTGGCCTTATACCGGATTTGCGCGTCCTTGTTGTAGCGCGCAAGGATGAACGGTCCGGTGCCGATCGGCTTGGTGTTCAGGTCGTCGGTTTTGCCGGCCTTGAGCAATTGGTCGGCATATTCGGCCGAGTAGATCGACGCAAAGCCCATGGCCAGGTCCCGCAGGAACGGCGCCTCGGGGTGGTTGAGCTCGAACGTCACGGTATGGTCGTCGACCTTGCTCACGTTTTTGAGCAGGTCCTTGAAGCCCATGGCTTCGAAATACGGGAAGCCCATCGAGGATTTTTCATGCCACGGGTGCTTGGGGTCCAGCTGGCGCTGGAAGCTCCACACCACGTCGTCGGCGGTGAATTCGCGGCTGGGCTTGAAGTAATCGGTGGTGTGGAATTTCACGCCTTGGCGCAGGTGGAAGGTGTAGGTCTTGCCGTCTTCGGAGATATCCCAACGTTCCGCCAGGCCGGGCTCGATGTCCGTGCTGCCAGGGGTGAAGTCCACCAGGCGGTTGAATACCGTTTCCGACGACGCGTCAGCCGTGGTGGCCGCGGTGTATTGCACGATGTCGAACCCTTCGGGGCTGGCCTCGGTGCACACCACCAACGGTTTGGCGCTGGCCATCGCGGCCAGGCCGAACAAGGCGGCGCCGATGGCAACGCGCAAGGAATGGCTTTTCATGGAAGACCTCTCGCTATCAATGGCAGCGTAGCCGGGGCAGCGGATTCGTCGAACCCGCCGCCCTGGTTGCCGGGTTTACAGGATGTTGAATGGAACGGTGGTCACGATGCGCAGCTCGTTCAGGCTGCCGTCGGGCTGGAAGGTTTTGTTGGAATCGTCCTTGCTGCCACGGTGGATGGTGTAGGTGGCACGCACGGTGGTCGCTTTAAGCGGGCCGCTTTGCACGGCATAGGAGGTCCCCACGCCATATTCCTGGTGGTGTTCGCCGTCCATATAGTTCAGGTCACCGTAACCGGTGCTGCGATAGTGAGTGCCGTCGATGCCCCAGCCGCGAGCGCTGTATGCACTGAATTTCAAGCCAGGCACGCCGTACTTGGCCATGTCCACGCCGTAGGCGATCTGGAAGGATTTCTCGTTCGGGGCGTTGAAGTCCGACAGCAGGGAGTTGGCCAGGAAGATGCCGTTGGTTTCGTGCAGGTAATCGAAGTACTCGTTGCCGTTCACTTCCTGATAGGCCAGGGTCAGGCTGTGGGCACCGTGGGTGCCGGTGAAGCTCAGGCTGTAGGTGTCGTTGTCGATGCTGCCCAGCTTGCTGGAGCCTTCGTCCTTGGTTTTGTAGTAGTTCAGGCCAGTGGTAAGTGCAAATACGTCGGCATCACCCAGCTCGTGGGTCAGGCCCAGGTAGTACTGGTTCCACAGGTCTTTGGCCTGGGTGGCGTACAGGCTGGCTTCTACGCTCTTGAACGGCTTGTACACGGCACCAAAGGTGTTCACGTGGTCGGCGCTGACGGAACGGTCGCCGTATTCGCTCACGAACCTGGTGAGGCTTTGTTCGGTCCGTGGCGATACGCGGTCGAAGGTGCCAGCGTCGATGGCCAGGTTGTCGAACTCGGCGCTGTGCAGGCTGATCCCTTCGAAGCTTGAAGGCAGGGCACGGTTGCCGATGGTCGCGACCATGGGCGTGTTCATGCTCTGGCGGCCGGCGGTAAGGGTGGTGTTGGAGTAACGGGCTTTCAGGTTGCCCAGGCCCAGCTTGCTCCACTGGTCCACGGCCTCGCCGTTGTTTTCGGCCAGCGTGCGGTTGCTACCACCGACAATTTGCCCCTTGCCTTGCTCAAGGGCGACTTCGTTATAAAGGGCGCCTTCTACCGCAAAGCCCACGGCGCCTTGGGTAAAGCCCGAGGTGTAGTTGACGATAGTGCCTTGGGTCCAAGTCTTGCGGTCATTGGTCTTTTCGACCACGCCGTTGTTTTTCGGAACCGTGAACTGACCACCGTTGGTGTTCTTGAATTTTTCCTGGGCGAAGAAGTTACGGGTAGTGCCCGACAACGACTGGCCTTCAACGAAGCCAGTGGCTTCGCTTTGCGCGCTGGTGCTCTTCACGGTAAGCGGCACGAACTCCTGGCTGGCGGGTTCGGCGATGGCATAGGTGCTGAGGCTGCCGATGGCAATGGCCAGCAAGGTACGTTGGGTGGTTTTCATTAAGTGGTAGCTCCTGACTGCTTTTTTCCCCGGTAGCCGAAGCTCCGGGTATTTCTTTTGTGATTACGGTGAAGCGAAACCCGACGCTGTGCGGCGTTCGGGCATGGCGTTGCCGCCCCGTTCTGCACGAACAGGTTGGCGAACGGCCGAAACTACGTTCGGTCGTTGAACAGGGAAATGCGAAATATCCGAGAGTGTTGTGGGAATGTTCGGCCTGCTGCGTCAAACAGCGACGCAGCCATCTCTCGCACCGTGGCCGTCCTGGCCACGGTGATCGAGCGATATAGGCTTACTTGGGGTCAGTTCTTGATGCCAACCCCATAGAAGGAGTTGAGGCCGAACGGGCTGATCTTGAAATCCTGCACGCTGGCACGCATCGGCTGGTACACCGTGGAGTGCGCGATGGGGGTCATCGGCACTTGCTGCTTGAGCAGTTGTTGCGCCTGCTTGTACAGCTCGGTGCGTTTGCTCTGATCCGGGGTAGCCTTGGCTGCCTTGATCAGTTTTTCGTAGTCCGGGTTGCAGAACTTGCCGAAGTTGTTGCCGTTCACCGCGTCGCAGCTGAACAGGGTGCCCAGCCAGTTGTCGGGGTCACCGTTGTCACCGCTCCAGCCGATCAGCATGGCGTCGGTTTCACCGTTCTTGGCGCGCTTGATGTATTCGCCCCACTCGTAGCTGACGATCTTGGCCTTGATGCCCACCTTGGCCCAATCCTGCTGAAGCAGTTCGGCCATCAGCTTGGCGTTAGGGTTGTAGGGGCGCTGTACCGGCATGGCCCACAGCTGGATCTCGGTGCCTTCGGCAACGCCGGCTTCCTTGAGCAGCTCTTTGGCTTTTTCCGGGTTGTAGCCGGCATCCTTGATAGTGGTGTCGTAGGACCACTGGGTTGGCGGCATGGCGTTCACGGCCAGCTGGCCAGCGCCCTGGTACACCGCAGTGAGGATGGCCTGCTTGTTGACGGCCATGTCCAGCGCCTGGCGAACCTTGATGTTATCCAGCGGCTTGTGGGTCACGTTGTACGAGATGTAGCCCAGGTTGAAGCCAGCCTGGTTCGGCATCTGCAGGTTCTTGTCCGCTTCCAGCGGCTTGATGTCAGCCGGGCGTGGGTAAGCGGTGATCTGGCACTCGTTTTTCTTCAGCTTCTGCATGCGCACGGAAGCGTCGGTGGTGATGGCGAAGATCAGGTTGTCGACCTTCACGTCTTCAGGCTTCCAGTAGTCCTTGTTGCCCTTGTAGCGGATCTGGGCGTCTTTCTGGTAGCGGCTGAACACGAATGGGCCGGTGCCGATCGGCTGCTGGTTGATGTTCTCTGGCTTGCCTTCCTTGAGCAGCTTGTCGGCGTACTCGGCGGATTGGATCGAAGCGAAGCTCATGGCCAGGTTCTGGATGAACGCGGCGTCCACATCCTTGAGAGTGAAGCGAACGGTAGCGTCGTCCAGCTTCTCTACCTTGGTGATGTTCGCGTCCATGCCCATGTCGGTGAAGTACGGGAACTCGGTGGGGTACGCCTTGCGGAACGGCATGTCTTTGTCGAGCATGCGGTTGAAGGTGAACAGCACGTCGTCCGCGTTGAAATCACGGGTGGGCTTGAAGTAGTCGGTGGTGTGGAACTTCACGCCTTGGCGCAGGTGGAAGGTGTAAGTCAGGTTGTCCGGCGAAACGTCCCAGCTGGTGGCCAGCCCTGGCTCGACCTGGGTACCGCCACGCTGGAACTGCGTGAGGCGGTTGAACATGGTTTCGGCGGAGGCGTCGAAGTCCGTGCCGGTGGTGTATTGGCCTGGGTCGAAGCCTGCCGGGCTCCCTTCCGAGCAAAACACCAGGTTCGAAGCAGCTTGGCTCAGCGGAGTAACGGCGAGCAAGCCTGCGCCAACCAGGAACGGAATGACTGCGTGTTTGAGCATGGGGGCCTCATTGTTGTCTTTTTTTCGAAAAGAGGACGGCCTTGTGAGCCTTCCTGCGGATACTTATGCAGGGGCCATACCGAATGCAATGCCAAAGGGTAAGACAGGTCTGAAAATGCGGTACGAACGTACTCTAATGTCGCATGGATATAAATTTGAGATGAATTAACCAGTTGGTTGGTCATTTTCACCGCCGTTTCGCCATTAGCTCGGGCAGGTTTTCGCCGCCGCGCACACAATTGGTGCGCGGCCTTTCACGGCCAAGGTGCTACTGAAGCTGCAATTCGATGGTGCCGTCGGCGCTCATCGTTACCTCGGTGGTACCTGCCTCCACGTCAGGTGCTACCGCTTCAGCCCTGGCCGCCTTCATCATCATTGCGGGGCGGATATAAGGCTGCGGCACGCCGCTGCTGTTCAGGCTCAGGTTCACGATCTTGTAGCCCTGCGCGCCCATGGCCTGGCGGGCGATTTCCGCCCTGGCCTTGAAGGCCTCGATCGCATCCTTTATGAGTGCGTTTTCGCTCTGCTGCCGGGTCGCGGTGGCAATGCTGAAATCCATCCCGCCCAGCTTGAGGCTTTGCTGCAACTCGCCGGTAAGGCCCGCAAGCGCCGCGAAATCCTGGCTTTCCAGGCGCAGTTCCGCCCGCTCGCGCCACGCTACGATGTTCTGGCCCTTGTCGTCATACACCGGGCTGCTGTTGCGGCTGCCCTGGCGAACGTTCACACCCTTGGCCTGGCGAGCCTTGGCAAGCGCCTCGTTCAGGCTTTTGGTCACGGTTTCGGCAAGCCGGGCGGGGTCGGTGTCCTGGGCTTCGCTGTAGAGGGTCACGCTCATCAGGTCCCGAGCCACTTCGCGGGAGGCCTCGGCGTGCAGTGTTACCTGGTTGTAGCGGGGCTCATCGGCAAGCGCGGGCGCAGAGAGCAGCGCCATGCAAAGGGCGAGGGCAGAATGGCGAAGGCGTGGGGTCATGGGTAATTCCTTGTTCGGTGTGTCTTTGGGACTGAGATCATCAAAGGCGGTTCCGGCGATACCTGGCTGTGGTGGTTTGACGCAGCGCTGCCGAGGGTAGGGGAAGCTCGTTATACTGCGGCCACTGTTCTGAATGCACGCTGGAGAACCATGCTCGCTGCCCCGCCGTTATCCGCCAGCCGCCAGAACCTCTGGCGGCTGACCTTTGTGCGTATTCTCGTACTGGCTGCCCAGGCCGGTTCCGTGGGCTTCGCCTACCTTACCCATTTGCTGCCGCTCCCTTGGTGGCAATTGAGCGTTACCCTGTGCTTCTCGGCCATCTTGTGTGCCCTCACGGCGCTGCGCCTGCGCACCAGCCTGCCGGTGACCGAAGTGGAATACGCGGTGCAGCTGGCCTGCGACCTGCTGATTCACAGCGCCTTGCTGTACTACTCGGGCGGCAGTACCAACCCGTTCGTTTCGTACTATCTGGTGCCGTTGACCATTGCCGCGGTGACCTTGCCATGGCGTTATTCGCTGATGCTGTCTGGCCTGGCGCTCGCCAGCTACACCCTGTTGCTGGTGCGCTTCTACCCGCTCGAAACCTTCCCCGTCGCACGGGAAAACATGCAGATCTACGGCATGTGGCTCAGTTTTGCCCTGGCGGCTGCGGTAATCACGTTCTTCGCCGCGCGCATGGCCGAGGAGTTGCGCCGCCAGCATGAGTGGCGCGCGCAACGCCGCGAAGAAGGCCTGCGCGATCAGCAGTTGCTGGCCGTGGCCACCCAGGCTGCCGGTGCCGCGCATGAACTGGGTACGCCCTTGGCCACCATGAGCGTGTTGATCAAGGAAATGCGCCAGGACCACGCCGACCCAACCCTGCAGGAGGACCTGCAGGTGCTGCAGGATCAGGTACAGCTTTGCAAGCAGACACTGCAGCAGCTGGTGCGCGCCGCCGAAGCGAACCGGCGTCAGGATGTGATCGAGCTGGACGTCACAGCCTGGCTCGACGAAGCGCTCAACCGTTGGCACCTCATGCGCCCGGAGGCCAGCTACCGTTTGCAGCGGCTGGCGCAGGGGGTGCCGCCGCGGCTGGCACCACCGGCCGACCTCACCCAAGCCCTGCTCAACCTGCTGAACAACGCCGCAGACGCGTGCCCCAATGACCTGGAAGTACACCTGGACTGGGACGATGAAAACATCTTCATCAGGATTCGCGACCACGGGCCGGGTGTGCCTCTGGCCATTGCCGAGCAAATCGGTAAACCTTTCTTTACTACAAAGGGCAAGGGCTTCGGCCTGGGCCTGTTCCTGAGCAAGGCCAGCGTTACCCGCGCTGGTGGCTCGGTAAGACTCTATAGTCACGAGGATGGCGGCACGCTCACCGAGCTGCGCCTGCCCCGCGACGCCCGAGGAGATACAGATGACTGACGAAACCCAGGTACCCGAAGGCGAAGAACTGCCGCACTTGCTGCTGGTAGACGATGACGCGACCTTCACCCGCGTGATGGCCCGCGCCATGAGCCGACGCGGCTTTCGGGTGAGCACCGCCGGTTCGGCCGAGGAAGGCTTGGCACTCGCCCAGCAGGACCTGCCTGACTACGCCGTGCTGGACTTGAAGATGGAAGGTGACTCGGGGCTGGTGCTGTTGCCGAAAATGCTCGAGCTGGACCCGGAAATGCGCGTGGTGATCCTCACCGGCTATTCCAGCATCGCCACCGCCGTGGAAGCCATCAAGCGCGGGGCTTGTAACTATCTTTGCAAGCCCGCCGACGCCGATGACGTACTTGCAGCGCTGCTGTCCGAGCATGCGGATCTGGACAGCCTGGTGCCGGACAACCCTATGTCGGTGGACCGGCTGCAGTGGGAGCATATCCAGCGGGTGCTGGCCGAACACGAAGGCAACATCTCGGCCACCGCGCGAGCGCTGGGGATGCACCGGCGGACCTTGCAACGCAAGCTGCAGAAGCGGCCTGTAAGGCGCTAGCCCTTACCTCGAGCCGCCGACCTTTTGTTCTCTGCCCGCCATGCCAGGCGGGCGTCTGGAAGCCTTGAGCGAATTATGACGGATAACGCTGAATACTCTGCAGTGAACGACGCTGTACGCGGGCACTTTTTCCGGCGCGTCTGGGGAATGGTCACGCCGTACTGGCGCAGTGAAGAAAAAGGCAAGGCCTGGCTGCTGCTGATTGCAGTGATCGGGCTGTCGTTGTTCAGCGTGGCAATCTCGGTGCTGTTGAACAACTGGTACCGGGACTTCTACAACGCACTTCAGGAAAAAGACACCGCCGCGTTCAGCCACCTGATTCTGTATTTCGCAGGCATCGCCGCGATAGCGATCCTTGGGGCGGTCTATCGCCTCTACCTTACCCAGATGCTGACCATCCGCTGGCGCCGGTGGCTGACCCACCAACACTTTGCTCGCTGGCTGGGGCACAAGAATTACTATCATCTGGAAGCTGGTGCCTACACTGACAACCCGGACCAGCGCATCAGCGAGGACATCAATAATTTCACCAGTTCCACGCTGTCACTGGGGCTGGGATTGATTCGCACGGTCGTGAGCCTGGTGTCTTTCTCGATCATCCTGTGGGGGGTGTCCGGCAGCATTGAAGTGTTTGGCATTACCGTGCCGGGCTATATGTTCTGGGCTGCGCTGGTCTATGCCGTGGTCGGTAGCTGGCTGACGCACCTGATCGGGCGTAACTTGATCCCGCTGAACAACCGCCAGCAACGCTATGAGGCGGACCTGCGTTTCTCGCTTGTGCGGGTACGGGAGAACGCTGAGAGCATTGCTCTGTATAACGGCGAGGTGAACGAGCAGGCGCGGTTGGTGGATCGCTTCGGGCGGGTATGGGGTAACTTCTGGTCGCTGATGAAGGTGCAAAAGCGCCTCACGTTCTTCACCGCTGGCTACAGCCAGATCGCGATCATTTTCCCGTTCGTGGTGGCAGCGCCGCGTTATTTCGCTGGGAAAATCCAGCTGGGTGAGCTGATGCAGATCAACTCGGCCTTCGGCAATGTGCAAGAAAACCTCAGCTGGTTCGTCGACGCCTATGCTTCCCTGGCCGAATGGCGCGCCACTTGCGACCGTTTGCTCAGTTTCCGCCAGGCCATGGATGAAAACGAAGCAAGGCCTGAGGCTATCGACGTTCGCGAGCAGGGCCATATGCTGCATATCGCCGGCCTGGCGCTGGGGCTGGCCGACGGCCGCACCCTCCTGAGCGGCGCCAACCTGGATGTCGCCCCTACGGAGCGGGTAATGCTCAGCGGCCGTTCGGGCAGTGGTAAAAGTACCTTGCTGCGCGCACTGGGTGGGCTGTGGCCCCGAGGTGGTGGGGAGGTTCGCATGCCAGTGGAGCGTTCACTGTTCCTGCCACAAAAACCTTACCTGCCCATCGGCACCCTGCGTGAGGCGCTGAGCTACCCGTTGCCCGGCGACACTTATACAGATGACCGTTACCGCGAAGCCCTGCAAAGCTGCCGGCTACCGCACCTTGAAAGCCGCCTCGACGAGAGTAACCACTGGCAGCGCCTGCTTTCGCCCGGCGAGCAACAGCGCCTGTCCTTCGCCCGTGCCCTGCTTTACAAACCCCAGTGGCTGTTCCTGGATGAGGCCACCTCGGCCATGGATGAGGAAGACGAAGCGGTGCTCTACCAAAGCCTTATCGATCGGTTGCCGGGCTTGAGCATTATCAGCGTGGGCCATCGCAGCAGCCTGCGCCGCTTCCACCCCCGGTTGTTGCGTATCGAGGGCGGCCATTTGCAGCCGCAAGGGGAGGGCGTGCCTAGCGCAGTCTAAGGTGATCGTACAAGCACCTTTGCGCTATGATGGGGCGTGATCAACCCCGAGACCGGCTTTATCTATGGACAATCAGAGCGCCCCACCACGCGCCCGCAAGAAACCCCGCAGCCTTGCTCAGGAGCTGGTCGCTATCCTGAGCGAGCGCATCCGTAACGGCGAACTCAAGCGTGGCGACAAGCTTCCTACCGAGTCCGCCATCATGGAAGAGCAGGGGGTGAGCCGCACCGTGGTGCGTGAAGCCATTTCCCGCTTGCAGGCCGCCGGTCAGGTCGAAACCCGTCATGGTATCGGCACCTTCGTGCTCGATACCCCCAGCCCGAGCGGGTTCCGCATCGACCCCGCCACCATCGTCACCTTGCGTGACGTGCTGGCGGTGCTGGAGCTGCGTATCAGCCTGGAAGTGGAATCGGCAGGCCTGGCGGCCCACCGGCGCAGCGACGAGCAACTGCTGGCCATGCGTGAAGCGCTCGATGCGCTCAATGAAAGCGCGGCTCACGCCACTGACGCCGTCGCCTCGGATTTCCAGTTCCACCTGCGCATCGCGCTTGCCACGGGGAACCGGTACTTCACCGACATCATGACCCACTTGGGCACCAGCATCATTCCGCGTACACGGCTTAACTCTGCCCGTCTGGCCCATGACGACCAGCAGCATTACATGAACCGGCTGAGCCGCGAGCACGAAGAAATTTTCGACGCTATTGCCCGCCAGGACGCCGACGCGGCCCGCGCCGCCATGCGCTTGCACCTCACCAACAGCCGCGAACGCCTGCGCCAAGCCCACGAAGAAGCGGCTGCCAACCCAGTGTAACGGCAAGGGCCTGCGAATATGCGCAGGCCCCGCTGATCCTTTTGCGACATGAAATCCGGAATCTTTCGCTCGCCCCCCTTGTCGTGTTCTGGATCTGGTTGTACGATGACTTACAACATCGGCACTCGCCGGTTTTCGTCCTACAGCGCACCAGGGTGTTCACAACAATGACTCCACAAGAACTCAAGTCCATCCTTTCCGCCGGCCTGCTGTCTTTCCCGGTTACCGACTTCGATGCCAAGGGCGATTTCAATCGCGCTGGCTACATCAAGCGCCTGGAATGGCTCGCCCCGTACGGCGCCAGCGCACTGTTCGCTGCCGGCGGCACCGGTGAATTCTTCTCCCTGGCTGCCAGCGAGTACTCCGAGGTCATCAAGACCGCCGTTGATACCTGCGCTACCAGCGTGCCAATCCTCGCTGGCGTAGGCGGTGCCACCCGCCAGGCGATCGAATACGCACAAGAAGCCGAGCGCCTGGGTGCCAAGGGCCTGCTGCTGCTGCCGCACTACCTGACCGAAGCCTCCCAGGACGGCGTTGCCGCCCACGTTGAAGCCGTGTGCAAATCGGTCAACATCGGTGTGATCGTCTACAACCGCAACGTTTGCCGCCTCAACGCGCCGCAGCTGGAACAACTCGCCGAGCGCTGCCCTAACCTGATCGGTTACAAGGATGGCCTGGGCGACATCGAACTGATGGTCAGCATCCGCCGCCGTCTGGGCGACCGTTTCAGCTACCTGGGTGGCCTGCCTACCGCTGAAGTTTACGCAGCAGCCTACAAAGCCCTGGGCGTGCCGGTTTACTCCTCGGCCGTGTTCAACTTCGTGCCCAAGCTGGCCATGGACTTCTACCACGCCATTGCCGCGGACGACCATGTAGCCGTTGGCAAGATGATCGATGACTTCTTCCTGCCTTACCTGGACATCCGCAACCGCAAGGCTGGCTATGCCGTGAGCATCGTCAAGGCCGGCGCGAAGATCGCGGGCTACGATGCAGGCCCGGTGCGCACCCCGCTCACCGACCTCACCGGCGAAGAGTACGAAATGCTCGCCGCGCTGATGGACAAGCTCGGGCCGCAGTAACACCGGCTTTGTACGCCTGAAAAGCGCGCCCTTGCGGCGCGCTTTTTCGTTTCGGTGAATTATGATGCAGTACAGACAACCGATAACGGACTGCCCCCCGCATGCTCGGCATTTTCCTCGAAACCCTGAACATCACCGCACCGGTGTTCGCCATGCTGTTCATGGGCTTGCTGCTCAAGCGCGTTCACTGGATCGACGACGGTTTTATCAAGGTCGCGTCCGAACTGGTGTTCAACGTGACCATGCCCTGCCTGCTGTTTCTGGGAATCATCCACGCCAACCTCAATGAAGCCCTGCAGTTGGGGGTAATGGCTTATTTCGCGGTCGCCACCGTTGTAAGCTTCGCGCTGATCTGGCTATGGGCGCGCTGGCATTGCCCGGTGGAAGACCGCGGGATTTACGTACAAGGCGCCTTTCGGGGCAATAACGGGATCATTGGCCTGGCGCTGGCTGCCAGCATGTACGGCGACTACGGGATCGCGGTGGGCTCGATCCTGGCTGCCGTGCTGATCGTGCTCTACAACAGCCTTTCTTCCGTGGTGCTGGCCTATTACAGCCCAACGATGAAATCCGATCCGCTCAGCCTGGCTTTGGGGGTTATCCGCAACCCGCTTATCCTCGGTGTGCTGGCCGCAGTCCCGTTTGCCGCCTGGCGTATTCCGCTGCCGGGCTGGCTCGACCAGTCCGCCCAGTACCTGGCGCACATGACGTTGCCGCTGGCGTTGATCTGCATTGGCGGGACGCTGTCGCTGTCTGCCCTGCGCGCCGGCAGCCGGATGGCTATCAGCGCCAGCCTGGTGAAGATGGTTGCACTGCCATTGGTCGCCACAGCCGGCGCCTGGCTGTGCGGGTTCCGAGGCGCAGACCTGGGCATCCTGTTTCTCTATTTCGGCGCGCCCACGGCGTCAGTCAGCTATGTGATGGCCCGTGCCGCCAATGGCAACTATCGTTTGGCCGCCACCATCGTGGTGGTCACCACCATCGCCGCGATCGTGACCACCAATGCCGGGATATTCCTGTTGCATTGGGGTGGGTGGATCTAAACGCGCCGCCGGTGGCGCCACGCCGCCAGCAGCGCCAGAACTACCAGAGTCGGCAGGGCATAGTGCAGCGCCAGCCGCTCCAGCCGTATCGCAATAGGCATGCCTGTACTGAAGCCGATCAAGTGCAGGGCGAACACGCCGTACAGGGCCAGCAATAATAGGCCTTGCAGCCGGGTGATCCTGTAGCCCAGGCGGAACAAGGGCCACGCCAGCACGGCAGCGCCCAGCAGCGCCGGTAGCTCATACGACAACCCGTTGGGGGAAATGGACAGGCCGCCGGGGCTGGCGAGCACGGTCATAGCAACTACGCCGGTGAGGGTGTAAACGCTGCCGCCGATAACGCTGCCCACAGCCAGCTCCCGCTCCCCCCGCCAAACGGCAAACAGCGCCATCAGTAGCTGGGGCAGCGAGGCGCAGACTGCCACCACGGTGAGCCCGATAACCCGCTCCGACAAACCCAGTTCGTTGGCGAACGTTACCGCTGCGGTCAGCAGCCACTGGCCGCCAACGGTCAGCAAGGTAATGCCGGCAGCCAGCCGGGCAAGGGTAGCCAAAACGGACCTTTGCCGGATTGGAGCGCTGGGAACAGGCCGGCCGGCATGGCGAAACTGCCAGCCTGCGACAGCCAGGTACGCCGCCCCGCAAACAAGCAGCAGCGCGGCTTCCCACACAGCGAGGTGTTGGTCCCAGGCCAGCGCATACAACAGCGCTGCGGCCATCACCACCATGGGCACGTCCAGCTTCACGACCGGGAGTGACACCCGTAGCGGCACCACCAGCGCACACAGGCCCAGCGTCACCAACAAGTTGAACAGCGTGCCCCCGATCAAGCTACCGATGGCCACGTCAGGGGCTCCCGCATCCACGGCGCCCAGGCTGATCGCCAATTGCGGCGCACTGCTCCCCAGCGCCATCAGCAGCAGCCCTACGACCAGCGGGCGAACCCGCGCGCGTAGTGCCAGGCGCAGGGCATTACGCACCATCAGTTCGGCGCCCAGCAGCAGCATCAGCACGCCGGCGGCGAACTGAAGCAGGCTCAAGGGTGGCAGTGAAGCGAGCTCGGCGATACCGGCCTCCGTCAGTCCAGGCGTTCGATACGGACGCGGGCGATGCCGTCGCCGGTCATGCCCAGCCGTTGGGCTGCGCCACGGGACAGGTCGATGATCCGGCTGCGCGCGCGTGGGCCCCGATCATTGACGCGCACGATCACGGCGCGGTCATTGGCCAGGTTGGTAACGCGCACCTCGCTGCCGAAGGGCAGGGTACGATGGGCGGCGGTCAGGCTGTTCTGGTCGAACCGTTCCCCGCTGGCGGTGCGCAGGCCGTGATGCCGCGCACCGTAATACGACGCCATGCCTTCCTCCGCCTGGCCGGGTTCCAGCGCATTACGCTGGCCGGCGCAACCGGCTAGTAACAACAGGCTTAAAGCAGGCAACAACAACAGGCACCGCATGGTTGATCCTTGTGGCGAAGGTGGCCTGGCAGCCGATGAGGCAGCCAGGCGGCTGAAATCTCAGCCTTCGAGCTTACGCTTGAGCAGTTCGTTCACCTGTTGCGGGTTCGCCTTGCCCTTCGACGCTTTCATCGCCTGGCCTACGAAGAAGCCGAACATCTTTCCACGCTTGGCTTCATCGGCGGCGCGGTACTGCTCGACCTGCTCGGCGTTGGCGGCCAGCACGTCGTCCAGTACTTTTTCGATGGCACCGCTGTCGGTCACCTGTTTCAGGCCCCGGGCTTCAATGATCGCATCGGCTGTGCCTTCGCCATTGGCCATGGCTTCGAACACTACCTTGGCGATCTTGCCGGAAATGGTGTTGTCGCGGATGCGCTGCAGCATGCCACCCAGCAGCTCGGCGCTCACCGGGGACTGCTCGATGTCCAGGCCCTGCTTGTTGAGCAGGCTGCCCAGCTCGACCATCACCCAGTTCGCAGCCAGCTTGGCATCGCCGCACAGGGCCGCCACCTGCTCGAAGTAGTCCGCTTGCTCGCGGCTGGAAGCCAGCACCGCGGCGTCATAGGCGGAAAGGCCGTACTGGCTCTGGAAGCGCTCGCGCTTCTGCGGCGGCAGCTCGGGCAGCGAAGCGCGCACGCTGGCCACGAATGCATCCTCGATCACCACGGGCAGCAGGTCCGGGTCGGGGAAGTAGCGGTAGTCGTTCGCTTCTTCCTTGCTGCGCATGGAGCGGGTTTCGTCCTTGTTGGGGTCGTACAGGCGGGTTTCCTGGATAACCTTGCCGCCGTCTTCGATCAGCTCGATCTGCCGCTGGATTTCGCTGTTGATCGCCCGTTCGATGAACCGGAACGAGTTGACGTTCTTGATCTCGCAGCGGGTGCCGAACTCGGCCTGGCCCTTGGGGCGGATCGACACGTTGCAGTCGCAGCGCAGCGAGCCCTCGGCCATGTTGCCGTCACAGATGCCCAGGTAGCGCACCAGCGCGTGCATGGCCTTCACATAGGCCACGGCTTCCTTGGCGCTGCGCATGTCTGGCTCGGACACGATCTCCAGCAGCGGGGTGCCGGCGCGGTTCAGGTCGATGCCTGAAAAGCCCTGGAAATCCTCGTGCAGGCTTTTGCCGGCGTCTTCTTCAAGGTGCGCGCGCGTCACGCCAATGCGCTTGACGGTGCCGTCCTCGAGCGTGATGTCCAGGTGGCCCTTGCCAACGATAGGGTAATCCATCTGGCTGATCTGGTAGCCCTTGGGCAGGTCCGGGTAGAAGTAGTTCTTGCGGGCGAACACGTTCTGCTGGCCGATTTCAGCGTCGATGGCCAGGCCGAACATCACCGCCATGCGTACCGCTTCCTGGTTCAGCACCGGCAACACGCCAGGCATGCCGAGGTCCACCAGGCTGGCCTGGGTGTTCGGTTCAGAGCCGAACGTGGTGGCACTGCCGGAGAAAATCTTCGATTGGGTCGCGAGCTGGGTGTGAATCTCCAGCCCGATCACGACTTCCCATTGCATGGTATTGCTCCTCAGAACCCTTCTGGCGACTGGAGATGCCAGTCGGTTACCTGCTGGTAGCGATGCGCGATGTTGAGCAGCCGCCCTTCCTGGAAGTACGGCGCCAGCAGTTGCGTGCCCACGGGCAGGCCATCGGCGAAGCCCACCGGCATCGACAGCCCCGGAAGGCCGGCCAGGTTGGCGGTGATGGTGTAAACGTCCTCGAGGTAGGCGGCTACCGGGTCGTTGCCCTTGGCGCCCAGCTTCCAGGCCGGGTTGGGCGTGGTAGGCCCGAGGATCACGTCCACCTCCTGGAAGGCGGCCATGAAGTCGTTCTTGATCAGCCGGCGGATACGTTGGGCCTTCAGGTAGTAGGCGTCGTAATAACCGGCGGAGAGCGCGTAGGTGCCCACCATGATGCGACGCTGCACTTCAGGGCCGAAGCCCTCACCGCGCGAGCGCTTGTACAAGTCGGTGAGGTCCACCGGGTTCTCGCAGCGGTAGCCGAAGCGCACGCCGTCGAAGCGGGACAGGTTGGACGAGGCTTCAGCGGGCGCGATCACGTAATACGCCGGGATGGCATGCTGCATGTTCGGCAGGCTGATTTCCTTGATCACCGCGCCCAGCTTCTCCAGCTCGCGAATGCTGGCCTGCACCCGCTCGCCAATGCGAGGGTCAGGCCGGCGCCGAAATACTCCTTCGGTACGCCGATGCGCAGGCCTTCGAGGGAATCGTTGAGCGTGGCGCTGTAATCAGGCACCGCTTCGTCGATGCTGGTGGAATCCTTCGGATCGAAACCGGCCATGCCTTGCAGCAGCAGAGCGCAGTCTTCGGCGGTGCGCGCCAGCGGGCCGGCCTGATCCAGGCTGGACGCGTAGGCGATCATGCCCCAGCGCGAGATGCGGCCATAGGTCGGCTTCAGCCCGGTGAGGTTGGTGAAGGCCGCCGGCTGGCGAATCGAGCCGCCGGTGTCGGTGCCGGTAGTGGCCGGTAGCAGGCGCGCCGCCACGGCGGCCGCCGAGCCACCCGAGGAGCCGCCTGATACGTGGTCCAGCTGCCAGGGGTTTTTCACAGGGCCGTAGTGGCTGTTCTCGTTGGCCGAACCCATGGCGAATTCGTCCATGTTGGTCTTGCCAAGGGTGACGGTGCCGGCAGCGGCAAGTTTCGCTACGACGGTGGCGTCGTAGGGTGCCTCGAAGTTGTCGAGCATGCGCGAGCCGCAGCTGGTACGGATGCCGCGGGTGCAGAAAAGATCCTTGTGAGCGATGGGCGCACCCAGCAACGGGCTGTTTTCACCGGCGGCGCGGCGGGCATCGGCGGCGCGGGCCTGCTCCAGGGCCAGGGCCTCGGTCACGGTGATGAACGCGTTCAGGCGCGGGTCCAGGGCCTGTATGCGGGCGAGGAGGGCGCGGGTCAGCTCTTCGGAGGAGAATTGCTTGGCGGCGAGGCCGCGGGCGATCTCGGCCAGGGTAAGTTGATGCATGGCAGGCGGTTATCCCTTACTCGATGACTTTGGGTACCAGATACAGGCCGCTGTCGACGGCCGGTGCGACAGCCTGATAGGCCTCGCGCTGGTTGTGTTCGGTAACCTGGTCGGGACGCAGGCGCTGGCTGGCTTCCAGCGGGTGGGCCAGGGGCGCGATGTTTTGCGTGTCCACGTTCTGCATCTGGTCTGCCAGGCTCAGAATGCTGTTCAGAGCGTCAAGGGTGCTGGGAAGATCGGCCTCGCGCAGCCCGAGGCGGGCCAGGTGGGCGATCTTTTCCACGTCGGAGCGTTCGAGCGCCATGGGAGATCTCCAGGGGAAAGACAGGCGGAAACGGTCCGCCCGGCGGGGAACACAGCCGCGAAAATGCGGTCACAGAGCCGCGATCGTGGGGCCGTGTGCCCGGAAAAACAGCCAATTTAACATATTGGCGCCTTGCCCAAAATCCCCGCCGTTGTTAGAGTTTGCCGCACTTTTTTACCCACGCGTTGCCAGGGTCACTTCTCCATGTTCAAGAAACTGCGTGGCATGTTTTCCAGCGATCTGTCCATCGACCTGGGAACGGCCAACACCCTTATCTACGTGCGTGAGCGCGGTATCGTCCTGAATGAGCCCTCGGTGGTTGCCATCCGTACGCACGGCAACCAGAAGAGCGTTGTGGCCGTCGGCACCGAAGCCAAGCGCATGCTCGGCCGTACCCCGGGTAATATTGCAGCCATTCGTCCGATGAAGGACGGCGTGATCGCTGACTTCAGCGTCTGCGAAAAAATGCTTCAGTACTTCATCAATAAGGTGCACGAAAACAGCTTCCTGCAGCCCAGCCCGCGAGTGCTGATCTGCGTTCCGTGCAAATCCACCCAGGTGGAGCGCCGTGCCATTCGTGAATCGGCCCTTGGTGCCGGTGCCCGCGAAGTCTTTCTGATCGAGGAGCCCATGGCGGCCGCGATCGGCGCCGGCTTGCCGGTCGAGGAAGCCCGCGGCTCGATGGTTGTCGATATCGGTGGCGGTACCACCGAAATCGCCCTGATCTCCCTCAACGGTGTGGTGTATGCCGAATCCGTGCGGGTGGGCGGTGACCGCTTCGACGAAGCCATCGTGACCTACGTGCGCCGCAACTACGGCAGCCTGATTGGCGAATCCACCGCCGAGCGCATCAAGCAGGAAATCGGCACGGCCTACCCGGGCGGCGAAGTACGTGAAGTCGACGTGCGCGGCCGCAACCTGGCCGAGGGCGTGCCGCGTGCGTTCACGCTCAACTCCAGCGAAGTGCTCGAAGCCTTGCAGGAATCGCTGGCGACCATCGTTCAGGCAGTCAAAAGCGCCCTTGAGCAGTCGCCACCGGAGCTGGCTTCCGACATCGCCGAGCGTGGCCTGGTGCTGACCGGTGGCGGCGCACTGTTGCGTGACCTGGACAAGCTGCTGGCCCAGGAAACCGGCCTGCCGGTCATCGTCGCCGAGGACCCGCTCACCTGCGTGGCCCGTGGCGGTGGCCGGGCGCTGGAAATGATGGACAAGCACACCATGGACCTGCTCTCCAGCGAATGAGCCAGGGTAGCGCCCGGTGGTTTACAGTAGCCCTTTGCCGGGTTGCGGTAACAGCCGGGCGTTTGTGTGTTCCTCCGTTTTTTCCGCGGCGCCGATCCATGACAGACCTTTCGTCCTCTTGCCCAGGAGGAACAGCTCATTAAACCGCTGTTCGCCAAGGCCCCCTCACTGGGTGTGCGCCTGCTGGTGCTGACCGTGCTATCGGTCGCCCTGATGGTGGTCGACGCCCGCTTTACACTGCTCAAGCCAGTGCGCAGCCAGATGTCGCTGGTGCTGATGCAGTCATACTGGATCACCGACCTGCCCCAGCGCCTGTGGCAGGGCGTGGCGAGCCAGTTCGGCAGCCGTACCGAACTGATCGCAGAAAACGAAAAGCTCAAGACCGAAGCCTTGCTGCTGCAGGGGCGCCTGCAGAAGTTGGCGGCCCTGACCGAGCAGAACGTCCGGCTGCGTGAGCTGCTCAACTCTTCCACGCTGGTGAACGAAAAGGTGGAAGTGGCCGAGCTGATCGGCATGGACCCTAACCCCTTCACCCACCGTATCCTGATCAACAAGGGTGAGCGCGATGGCGTGTCCCTGGGCCAGCCGGTGCTCGATGCGCGCGGGCTGATGGGCCAGGTGGTAGAGCTGATGCCGTACACCTCACGGGTTCTGCTGCTCACCGACAGCACCCATAGCATTCCGGTACAGGTCAACCGCAATGGCTTGAGGGCCATCGCGAGCGGCACCGGCAACCCGGAGCGGCTTGAGCTGCGTCATGTGGCCGATACCGCGGACATCAAGGAAGGCGACCTGCTGGTGAGCTCCGGCCTGGGCCAGCGTTTCCCGGCCGGCTACCCGGTGGCCACCGTGAAGGAAGTGATTCACGACTCCGGCCAGCCCTTCGCCATTGTCCGCGCCGTGCCCACGGCCGCGCTGAACCGCAGCCGTTACGTGCTGTTGGTGTTCTCTGACAGCCGCACGCCCGAGCAGCGCGCCGCCGATGCCGCCCAGGCAGAAGACGGCGCGGGGCCGGCTACCGTGCCTGCTAACAGCCCTGCCGTAACACCTGCGACGGTGCCTGCCGTGCCTGCCACCCCTGCGGCTCCGGCTACCACGAATAGCCATGAGCAGCACCCGGCCGCGTCAGGTGGCCACCCCGCAGCCCCGGCGGCCACTCGCCCCGCCGCCACGGCCCCGGCACGGCCTGCCCCGCCGGCCAGCCATCCCGCTCGCACCGCGCCGGCAACACCTGCCACACCGGCCGTGCCGGCTGCGCCTCAAGGAGCCCACTGATGGTCAATACCCGGCGCAACCATGGCTGGATCATCTGGGTGACCTTCCTGATCGGCTTGCTGCTCAGTGTGTCGCCGCTGCCGCAGTTCATGGAAGTGTTGCGCCCGCTCTGGCTGTCACTGCTGTTGGCCTTCTGGTGCCTCAATACCCCGGCCAGGGTCGGCATGACCACGGCCTGGGTACTGGGCCTGGCCGAAGACGTGCTCTACGGCACGCTGCTGGGCCAGAACGCGCTTATCCTCAGCCTGACTACCTTCCTGGTGCTGTCTCTGCAGCAACGCATGCGCATGTTCCCCATGTGGCAGCAAAGCCTGGTGATCTTCGTGGTGCTTGGCGTGATGCAGCTGGTGCAGCTATGGCTGAGCGCACTCACCGGCAATCGCCAGCCTACCCTGGCGCTGGTGCTGCCGGCGGTGGTCAGCGCGTTGCTGTGGCCGTGGGTGAGCTATGGCCTGCGGGGCTTGCGCCGGCGCTTCAATATCAACTGAAGCGCACAATGACAAGGAGCTGTCCCGATGAGTACGCTGTTACTGGCCTCCGGCTCGCCCCGGCGGCGTGAACTGCTGCAGCAGATCGGCGTGCCGTTTACGCAGGTGTCCGCAGATATCGACGAAACACCCTTGCCCCACGAAGCGCCCGAAGCCTACGTGCAGCGCCTGGCTCTGGCCAAGGCTGCCGCCGGGCTTGGCCATGCGAGTGCCGAGGCCGTGGTGCTGGGTGCCGACACTGCGGTAATCCTCGACGGGCAGATCCTTGGCAAGCCGCAGGGCGAGCAAGATGCAGCCCGCATGCTCACGGCCCTGAGCGCAAGCGTGCACGAAGTGTTCACCGCCGTGGCGCTGCACAGCGAGTCGCGCAGCGAAGTGTGCTGCGTGAGCACTCGGGTACGCTTTCGACACATTACCCCGCAGGAAATCCACGCATACTGGGCCAGTGGCGAGCCCGCGGACAAGGCCGGGGGCTATGCCATCCAGGGCCTGGGCGCGGTATTTGTGGAGGCGATAGAGGGCAGTTATTCAGCGGTGGTAGGCCTGCCGCTGTGTGAAACCGCGGCGCTGCTTGCACGCTTCGGGATTGCCTGCTGGCAACCGAGCACTTCCCGGTGAGCGTACGCTGGCGTCGCGCCGCGCCGCCAGTCCGGGCATCATGGGGCAACCATCCTGACGAGAGCCTGTCATGAGCGAAGAGATCCTCATCAACATCACGCCGATGGAATCCCGGGTGGCAGTGGTGGAAAACGGTGTATTGCAGGAAGTGCACGTGGAGCGCACCCAGCGCCGCGGCATCGTCGGGAATATCTACAAGGGCAAGGTGGTTCGAGTGCTGCCGGGTATGCAGGCAGCGTTCATCGACATTGGCCTGGAGCGCGCCGCCTTCATTCACGCCTCGGAAATCTCGCTGCGCGAAGGCTCGGCCGTGGAAACCATCAGCGCCCTGGTGCATGAAGGGCAGAGCCTGGTGGTGCAGGTCACCAAAGACCCCATCGGTTCGAAAGGCGCCAGGCTTACCACACAGCTGTCCATTCCCTCGCGTTACCTGGTGTACATGCCACGCACCAGCCATGTGGGCATTTCGCTGAAGATCGAAGAAGAAGCCGAGCGCGAGCGCCTCAAGCAGATTGTCACCGATTGCGTGGAGAAAGAAGGCATCCAGGAAAGCGGAGGGTTCATCCTGCGCACCGCCGCCGAAGGCGCAAGGGCGGAAGAAATCCTCATGGACATCCGCTACCTTCGCCGGCTTTGGGACCAGATTGCCACGCAGATCAAGACCGCCGGTGCGCCCTCGGTTATTTATGAAGACCTGGGCCTGGCCTTGCGCACGTTGCGAGACCTGGTAAACCCCAAGATTGAAAAGATCCGTATCGACTCGCGGGAAACCTTCCAGAAAACCACCCAGTTCGTGGGCGAGCTCATGCCGGAAATCGCCGACCGGCTGGAGCATTACCCCGGTGAGCGGCCGATCTTCGACCTCTATGCCGTGGAAGACGAAATCCAGCGGGCGCTGGAGCGCAAGGTGCCGCTCAAGTCTGGCGGTTACCTGGTGGTGGACCCAGCCGAAGCCATGACCACCATCGACGTGAACACCGGCGCGTTCGTGGGCCATCGCAACCTCGAAGAAACCATCTTCAAGACCAACCTCGAGGCCGCCACCGCCATCGCGCGGCAACTGCGCCTGCGCAATATCGGCGGCATCATCATCATCGACTTCATCGACATGGAAGACGAGGACCACCAGCGCCAGGTGCTGCGTACGCTGGAAAAGCAGCTCGAGCGCGACCATGCCAAAACCAACATCATCGGCATCACCGAGCTGGGGCTGGTGCAAATGACGCGCAAACGCACCCGGGAAAGCCTCGAGCAAGTACTGTGCGAACCGTGTGCGTGCTGCCTGGGGCGGGGCAAGCTGAAAACCCCCGAGACCGTCTGTTACGAGATTTTCCGGGAAATTCTGCGCGAAGCCCGGGCTTACCAGGCTGAAGGCTATCGTGTGCTCGCCAACCAGAAGGTTGTGGACCGCCTGCTGGACGAAGAATCGGGCAATGTGGCCGAACTCGAAACCTTTATCGGCCGTACCATTCGTTTCCAGGTCGAGAGCATGTACTCCCAGGAACAATACGATGTGGTGCTGCTCTGAGTCATTTGCGTAACCGTACAAGGCCCTCCCCATGGCGCGTTTGACTCAAGTGGCTGGCGCGCTCGTTCGCTGGAGCCTCGGCGCCTGCGCACTGTGCCTGATCCTGCTGGCACTTTATGTAAGCCTCGGGCGGCAGCTGTTGCCCCTGATAGGGGACTATCGCCCCGAACTCGTGACCAAGGCCAGCCAGGCGCTGGGTATGCCCGTAGGCATCGGGCGGTTGGAGGGGGCCTGGAGCGGCTTGGCGCCGGTGCTGGTGGCCGGCGATGTGTCGGTAGGCAGCGGGCCGGGCGCCCTGCATCTGGAACGGGTGCGCGTGGTGCCATCGCTATGGCGCAGCCTGGTGAGCCTGCGCCCGCAGGTCGATACCCTGCAAGTGGAAGGCTTGCAGCTTACCCTGGAGCAGGGCGAAGACGGCCGCTGGGCGCTACAAGGGCTACCGAAGCATCAGGATGACACGCCCTTCGATCCAGGCCGCGCCCTCGCGAGCCTGCGCCAGCTTGGTGAGCTGAATGTGCTCGATAGCCAGCTGACCGTTCGGCCATGGCAGCACGACCCTCTCGCCTTTACCTACCTCAGTGCGAGCTTGCGTTCGATACTGGGGGAACAGCGCCTCGACCTGCGGTTCAGCCTGCCGGACGGCAAGCCCGTGGCGGCTCAGTTGCGCGCGCGGGTGCCGCAGGATCATTGGCAGGGCGCCTCTGGCCAGGCGTGGCTGAGCCTGCCTCAAAGTGATTGGGCGAAGTGGTTGCCTGCAGGCATTGCCGGACAATGGCGCTTTCAAACGCTGCGCGCCGGCGGTGAGGTATGGCTGGACTGGGCCGATCAGCATGTGAGCAGCGCCGTGCTGCGGCTCAATGCTCCGAGGATCGAGGGCGCCGTTGATGGCCGGGCGCTCACTGCGGTAGAGGATGTGGCGTTGAGCGCTTGGCTCCAGCGTAACGACAACGGCTATACCGCTATTGCCCAGCCGCTCTCCATGAGCGTGAGCGGCCAGCGCTGGGATACTCGCCTGAAGGCGGTGCAAGCCGGCAATGAATGGCAGGTACAGGCTGACCGGGTAGACCTGGGGCCCTTGCAGCCTTTGCTGGATGCCTATGCGCCCTGGCCGGAGAAAGCCGCGCTCGCAGTGGACAGCCTCAAGCCCCGCGGCGCCCTGCGCAACCTCGCCCTTACGATAAGGCCCCAGGAAACCGGTGATCGCCGCCTGGCGTTCGCGGCCAACCTGGACCAGGTCGCCTTTGAGCCCTACCACAACGCGCCGGGCGCGGCGAACGTCAGCGGCAGCATCTCCGGCGACCTCGGGCAGGGCGAGTTGCGGCTGGCCACCCAGGATTTCATGTTGCACCTGTGGCCAATCTTCAAACAGCCGTGGCACTACAAGGAAGCCCACGCCCGGCTGGGCTGGCGGCTGAACAGCGAGGGCTTCAGCCTGGTGGCACCGGTAATCCAGGTGCTGGGCGAGGAAGGCAAGATCGCGGCGGATTTCATGATCCGCTTGCCGTTCGGTGAAGGACTGGAACCCTACATGGACCTGCGGGTGGGGCTGCACGAGGGTGACGGGCGCTACACGCCCAAATACCTGCCGGAGGTTCTAAGCCCTCAGGTAGCTGATTGGCTGCGCGCTGCGGTGCAAAAGGGCGCTGTGGACGAGGGCTATTTCCAGTATCAGGGCTCGCTGGCCCATGCTGCGCCCGATCATGCCCGCAGCCTGAGCCTGTTCTTCAAGGTGCACGATGCGACGCTTGCGTTCCAGCCGGGCTGGCCATCGGTAAGCGGCGTGGACGGCAACGTCTACATCCAGGACGGGGATGTGCGCATCGAAGCCAGCCGAGGGCAGTTGCTGGATACGGCTTTAAGCAATGTTCAGGTGAGGGTCCCCCATGCGCCGGAAGGGCAAGTACCTCACCTCACGGTACAGGGCGATTTTGATGGGCCGCTGAGCGACGGCGTAAAGATACTACAGACCGCGCCCATCGGCACGGGTGAGCTGTTCGCGGGCTGGCAGGGCGAAGGTCCGCTTCGCGGCGCGGTGAACCTGGATATCCCGCTCGCCCATGGCCAGGCGCCCAAGGTGGTTGTGGATTTCAATACGTCCGCCGCCCGCCTGAAAATCGCTGAGCCCGCCCTGGAACTCAGCGACCTTAAAGGCGCCTTCCGGTTCGACCTCGACAAGGGGTTGTCTGCCCAGGGCGTGGCCGGGCAGGCCCTGGGCAGGGCGTTCACGGGAAGCCTGGAAGCGGTGGGCGCTAACGACCCGCCGTTGACCCGAGTGAATGTAAATGGCCGCATGGACGTGGCCACCCTTAGCCGCTGGCTTGGCAACCAGCAGCCACTGCCCGCCAGCGGTGAGTTTCCTTACCGCCTGCAGCTGGACCTGGGGCCAGAAAGCCGGCTGGGTATCGACTCGGATCTCACGGGTGCTACCGTGGACCTTCCGGCACCCTATGGCAAGGCAGCGGGGGACAGCCGCCCGACGCGCTTCGAGCTGGGCCTGAAGGGTAACGACCGGCTGATGCGCGTGGCCTACGCGGGGCTTGCAAGCGTTGTGTATCAGCCTGCCAACGGCCAATTCTCCAGCCCGCCAGGCGCTGGCCGTGGCGAGTTGCTGTTAGGCGAGGGCACGGCAAGCCTGCCCGATGCGACAGGTATGCGGGTGCGCGGCGTAATGGATTCGCTGGACCTGAAGGCCTGGCAAGCGGTGAAGGATCGGTACCTGCCCCAAGCCAAGGCGGCGGAGCAAGCGTCGGCCAACGGTTCTTCAACCCCTGCGCCTTTGAGCAGCGCGGACGTAACCATTGCGCACCTCAGCGCATTCGGGCAATCGCTTGAAAACGCCAGGGTGCGTCTCGATCGCGGGCCGGGCAACTGGATGGTGCGGGTGGACAGCCCTCAGCTGACGGGTAAGGCAACGCTGCCTGACCGCTCGGCCGTGCCGCTGGATATCGACCTGCAGGATGTCCATCTCCCCGCCCCGGCGGTACAAGAGGCCACCGCGCAGGACCCGCCCGATACGCCCGACCCGCTGGCGGACGTGGACCCCCACGGCCTGCCGCCAGTTAACGTGCGGATTGCCCGGCTGTGGCAGGGTGACGACCTGGTCGGCGCCTGGTCCCTCAAGTTGCGACCTTCCGAGCGTGGGCTGGCACTGAATGATCTGGACCTGGGCCTGAAGGGGATGCAGTTACAGGGCAACGGTGGCTGGGAAGGCGCCCCCGGCAGCACGGTGAGCTGGTTCAAGGGCAACGTACGCGGTGGTAACCTGGCCGATATCCTCAAGGCCTGGCACTTCGCGCCTTCGGTAACCAGCCATGATTTCGCGCTGGCGGTGGATGGTCGCTGGCCCGGCTCGCCGGCCTGGGCTGCTCCCAAGCGGTATTCAGGTAGCCTGGACGCTACCCTCAACCGCGGCCAGTTCGTGGAAGTGGAAGGCGGCGCCCAGGCGTTGCGAGTGTTCGGGCTGCTGAACTTCAATGCCATCGGCCGCCGGCTGCGGCTGGACTTTTCCGACCTGCTGGGCCGGGGGCTCGGCTATGACAAGGTCAAAGGCCAGCTGGTCGCCAGTGACGGTGTTTACGTGACCCGCACTCCTATCACCGTGACGGGCCCTTCGAGCAATCTTGAGCTTGACGGTACCCTCGACATGGCCGCGGACCGGGTGGACGCTCAACTGCTGGTGACCCTGCCGGTGAGCACCAACCTGCCAATTGCCGCGCTGATCGTCGGCGCTCCCGCCATTGGCGGTGCGTTGTTTCTGGCTGACAAGCTACTGGGCGATCGGGTATCGCGCCTGATGAGCGTCAAATATCGCGTTGAAGGGCCGCTCAAGGACCCGAAGCTGAGCCTCGACCGGCCCTTCGACAAATCCCGTTGATCGACCCGATAGTTAGCCGGGCGTGATCCAGTGGGTTAGGATGCAGGGAACGCGTTCCACGACAGCTTGGAGGAGCCAATGGAGCTGGCGGTGATCCAGATGGTGAGCCAGACAGACCTGGCGGCGAACCTCGAGCGGGCCAGGTATTTGCTGGAGCAGGCGGCCCACGCGGGTGCGCGGCTCGCTGTTCTGCCAGAAAATTTCGCTGCCATGGGCCGTCGTGATGCAGCGGCCATTGCGCGGGCGGAGGCAATGGGCGAAGGGCCGATCCTTCCGGCACTTCGCCGCTGTGCACGGGATTTTGGCCTGTGGCTGGTGGCTGGGACGGTCCCGCTGCCGCCCGACGGGCAACCTGATGGCAAGCCTTGCGCGTGCTCGCTGTTGCTTGATGCTCAGGGCGAAACAGTGGCCCGTTACGACAAGCTCCACCTGTTCGATGTGGACGTGCAGGACAGCCGGGCCCGTTACCGGGAGTCTGATGACTATGCCTATGGTCAAAGGGTAGTCGTGGCGCAAACCCCGGTCGGCCGCCTTGGGCTGAGCGTGTGCTACGACCTGCGTTTTCCCGAGTTGTATACCCAGCTGCGCGAGGCCGGCGCTGAACTGATCAGCGTGCCCTCGGCCTTCACCGCCGTCACCGGTGCGGCCCATTGGGAAGTGCTGATCCGCGCGCGGGCCATAGAAACCCAATGTTATGTGTTGGCCGCTGCCCAAGGGGGCGAACATCCCGGCCCCCGCCATACCCACGGCCAGGCGGCGATAGTAGACCCCTGGGGCCGCATGATAGCCCAGCAGGCCACGGGCGAAGCGGTATTGCTGAGCTCACGCGACAGCGCCGAACAGGCGGCTATCCGTGAGCGTATGCCGGTGCAGGCGCATCGGCGGTTTTCCTCGCAGGGCGCCTTGCGGCCTGCCTCTTTCGCGGAGTGAACATGAGCGAGATGTTATCCACGGTCAGCGCGCAGTTGCTGACCCCTGGCGATTTGAACCTCGACAGCCTCAACAGTGTGCTGGGCGAGCTGGCGGGCCCTGGCATTGACGCCGCAGACCTGTACTTCCAGGCGCAAATTTCGGAGTCCTGGGCCCTCGAAGACGGCATCGTCAAGGAAGGCAGCTTCAATTTCGACCAGGGCGTTGGCGTTCGGGCCCAGGCCGGCGAAAAAACCGGCTTCGCCTACAGCAACACCATCACCCGCGAGGCGCTGGGCCTCGCTGCCCAGGCGGCGCGGTCGATTTCACGGGCCGGCCAGCAAGGGCGTGTGCAGGCGTTCCAGGCACCGACTGTCGAAGCGCTTTACGCACCGGACAATCCCCTGGACGTGATGACCCGCGCAGAGAAAGTGGAACTGCTAAAGCGCATCGACGCCTACACCCGTACCCTCGACCCGCGCATTCAGCAGGTCACCGTCAGCATGGCCGGCGTTTGGGAGCGCATTCTCGTGGCCGCCATGGACGGTAGCCTGGCGGCCGATGTGCGCCCGCTGGTGCGCTTCAATGTAAGCGTGATCGTGGAACAGAACGGCAGGCGCGAGCGTGGCGGCCATGGCGGCGGCGCCCGTACCAGCTATCAATACTTCGTGGACGAAGAGCGCGCCATGGGTTATGCGCGGGAGGCACTGCGCCAGGCGCTGGTCAACCTGGACGCCAAGCCGGCACCGGCGGGTACCTTGCCAGTAGTGCTCGGCTCCGGGTGGTCCGGTGTGCTGTTGCACGAGGCGGTGGGCCATGGCCTGGAAGGGGACTTCAACCGCAAGGGCAGCTCTGCCTACAGCGGCCGCGTTGGCGAGCAGGTGGCCTCCAGCCTCTGCACCATCGTCGATGATGGCACCCTGCAAGGCCGCCGCGGCTCGCTGAGCGTCGATGACGAGGGTACCCGCACCCAATGCACCACCTTGATCGAGAAAGGCATTCTCAAGGGCTACATGCAGGACAAGCTCAATGCCCGGCTGATGGGCGCTGCCGCCACGGGTAACGGGCGGCGTGAGTCCTACGCGCACCTGCCCATGCCGCGCATGACCAACACTTACATGCTGGCCGGGGAGCACGACCCCGAGGAGATCATCAAGTCGGTGAAAAAAGGCCTGTATTGCGCCAACCTCGGCGGTGGCCAGGTGGACATCACCAGCGGCAAGTTCGTGTTCTCCACCAGCGAGGCTTACCTCATCGAGGATGGCAAGATTACCGCCCCGGTAAAGGGCGCTACGCTGATCGGCAACGGCCCGGAATGCATGAGCCGAGTGTCGATGGTAGGTACCGACCTGGCGTTGGACAGTGGGGTAGGGACGTGTGGCAAGGACGGGCAGTCGGTACCGGTGGGCGTAGGCCAGCCCACGCTGAAGATCGATGCAATTACCGTGGGCGGCACCGGCGCGTGAGCCGAGCGCCCATGGGCAAGCTGGCGCGGCCTATCGCAGGCCGCGTTGTTGCTCGTCTATCTCGCGAATGTACTTGAAGATCTTGCGGCTCGCCGAAGGCGGGCGGTTATGCGTGGCTTCGTGCTGCGCATGGCGCACCAGCGAACGCAGTTGCTGGCGATCGGTTTCAGGGTACTGGGTCACGAAGCTGTCCAGCACCGTATCGTCGCCGGCGATCAACCGATCGCGCCAGCGCTCCAGGTTATGGAAGCGCTCGTTGTACTGGCGAGTGGACGCGTCCACCTGGTCGAGCAGTTCCAGGATCGCGTCGGTGTCCTGGTCGCGCATGAGTTTGCCGATGAACTGCCTGTGCCGCTTGAGGGCTGCGTTCGCGGTATGTTTCGGTGCTTCTTCCAGGGCCCGGCGCAGCGGCTCCGTGAGGGGCAACTTGGCGAGCAGGTCCGGCTTGAGCGTGGTCAAGCGCTCGCCGAGCTCGGTCAATGCGTGGAGTTCACGCTTGACCTGTGTCTTGCTTTTTCCCTCGCCGAGGGAATCGTCGTATGAATCAACCATGGGGGCCGTCCGCTGATAAACGCCGCCATGATAACCAGTCGGGGGCCGATTGTCCGGCCCGGCCAGCATCGGCCCTTGCCGCGATCCGTATTTGAAGTGTGGAGAATCCCATGAAAGCAGCCGAAAGCGTTGGCCCTCAGGCCCTGCCGCTCCTGCAGCAACAGGTCGAAGAGATCATTGCCGAAGCCCGTCGCCAGGGTGCCAGCGCCTGCGAAGTGGCGGTGTCCCTCGAACAAGGGCTGTCCACCTCGATTCGCCAGCGTGAGGTGGAAACGGTTGAATTCAACCGTGATCAGGGCTTTGGCATAACGCTCTACCTGGGCCAGCGCAAGGGCTCGGCCAGCACCTCGGCCAGCGGCCCTGACGCGATTCGGGAAACCGTGGCAGCAGCATTGGCCATTGCAAAGCACACGTCGGAGGACGAAGCCGCCGGGCTCGCGGACGCCGCTCTCATGGCCCGCGATCTTCCGGCCCTGGACCTGTATCACCCTTGGGATATCAGCCCTGAAGCGAGTATCGAACTGGCACTGGCTTGTGAAGCGGCAGCTTTCGACGCCAACCCGCTTATCCGCAACGCTGATGGCAGCCAGGTCTCGACCCATCAAGGTTGCCGGGTATACGGAAACAGCCATGGGTTCATCGGCGGCTATGCGTCGACTCGTCACAGCCTCAGCTGCGTGATGATCGCCGAGAAAGATGGCCAGATGCAGCGCGACTACTGGTACGACGTGAACCGCGAAGGCCATTTGCTGGCTTCTCCGGAGGCCATCGGCCGCAAGGCCGCAGAGCGAGCTGCCAGCCGCCTGGGTGCGCGCCCCGTGCCTACCTGCGAAGTGCCAGTGTTGTTCGCCGCAGAGCTGGCGGGAGGGCTGTTCGGCAGCTTCCTGTCGGCGGTATCCGGGGGCAACCTCTACCGCAAGTCTTCCTTCCTGGAAGGCACGCTCGGCCAACAGCTGTTTCCCGAATGGCTGACACTCGATGAGCGGCCGCATATGCCTCGCGCCTTGGGCAGCGCTGGGTTCGACGGCGATGGCCTGGCAACCTACGCCAAGCCCTTCGTCGACGGTGGCCGGCTGGTTTCTTATGTGCTGAGCACGTATTCGGGCCGCAAGCTGGGCATGCCGAGCACCGCCAACTCCGGCGGCGTGCACAACCTCTTCGTGACCCATGGCAACGACGATCAGGCCGCATTGCTGCGCAAGATGGGCCGCGGGTTGCTGGTGACCGAGCTAATGGGGAGCGGGTTGAACATGGTCACCGGTGACTATTCCCGTGGTGCCGCCGGCTATTGGGTGGAAAACGGCGAAATCCAGTTCCCGGTTCAGGAAGTGACTATCGCAGGGAACATGAAGGACATGTTCCGCCAGATTGTGGCCGTAGGTAATGACCTTGAACTGCGCAGCAACGTGCGCACCGGCTCGGTATTGATAGAGCGTATGACAGTGGCAGGAAGCTGAGCTTTTCATAAATATCTGGCCGCTCCGCTTGAAATGAGATTGATTATCAACTAATAGTCAATCTCATGAGGCGCTTTGCCTCCACGTCAGCTATTGAGCGGAGCGGCCATGGACCATTGGAAACAAACCATTCAGCGTGCCAATGCCCTCTTCGAACAGGGGCAGTGGGTAGAGGCGCGAGAGCATTATCTGCAGGCGCTGGCCTTGGCGCAGATCCTCTTCGAGCGTTGGAGCAATGCCGATGAGGCCGTGATGGCCTTTGTGGTCTCGCACCATAACCTGGCGGACCTTCACCTTCATCTGCACCAACCCGAAGAAAGCGCCGAATACTTGTGCGCCGCGCACGAGCATCTGCTCTCCACGGCCCGCCAATCGAACTTGCCTCAACCGCTGCGCGAAGCAGCGCTTCGTCACAGCAATCGCACCTATACGGAACTGCTGGGGTTCATCGCCGTCCATGGCGAATACCCCCGCACCTCGAGCCTGCTCGCTGGTGCCATGGGCCTACAGTCGCGCCACACCGGCGCCCATCCGCGATACGGAGTCCACTGACATGCCCCATACCTTGCCTGCACTGCCTTATGACTACAGCGCGCTTGAGCCGCATATCGACGCGCAAACCATGGAAATCCACTACACCAAGCACCACCAAACCTACATCAACAACCTCAATGCCGCGCTGGAGTCGACCGAGTACGCCGAGTGGCCGGTAGAAAAGCTGCTTGCTGAATACGCCACCCTCGACGAAAAACTGAAAGGCCCCGTGGCCAACAATGGCGGTGGGCATGCGAACCACTCGCTGTTCTGGACCGTGATGGCGCCTGCTAGCGGTGGCCAGCCTTCCGGGAACGTGAAAGATGCGATCGAGAGTGAGTTGGGTGGCTTCGATGCGTTCAAGGAAGCCTTCACCAAGGCTGCGCTGACCCGCTTCGGCAGTGGCTGGGCCTGGTTGAGCGTAACGCCGGAGAAAAAACTGGTGGTTGAAAGCACCGCCAACCAGGACAGCCCGCTGATGAAGGGCAATACGCCGATCCTGGGCCTGGACGTGTGGGAGCACGCGTATTACCTGAAGTACCAGAACCGCCGGCCTGAATACATTGGTGCGTTCTTCAACGTGGTCAACTGGCCTGAAGTCGAAAAACGCTACCAGGCCGCTGTAAACGCGGTGTAACGCCTGCCTTTGTAGGCGGCCTCCTCTGGAAGGTCGAGAGCGCCTACCGTTACTCGCCCTCGTCGAACTTGTCGTTGATCAATCCAACCAACGCGTCGAGGGCTTCCTGTGCTTGCTCGCCCTCGGTGCTGAGGTGGATCTGCGTGCCCTTGCCGGCGGCGAGCATCATGACGGCCATGATGCTTTTGCCGTCTACCAGGCTGGCTTCGGTGCGGCCTACACGAACCTGGCAGGGGAAACGGCCGGCAATGCCGACGAACTTGGCGGCGGCGCGTGCGTGCAAGCCCAGCTTGTTGATGATGGTGATGTCGAGTGCGGGCATTGCGTGGTAAGTCCTTGGGTTCAGGTAAGGTCCCGGTGGCGCACTTGCACGTTTTTCAGGGTACGTTGCAATAGCGCGCCGAGGCGCTCGGTAAGGTAGACCGAGCGATGGTGCCCGCCTGTGCACCCGATGGCAACTGTCACGTAGGCCCGATTGCTCGCGGCGAAGCGAGGCAGCCATTTGAGCAGGTAGGCCGAGATGTCCTGGAACATCTCCTCCACGTCCGGTTGCGTGGCCAGGTAGTCGATAACTGGCTGTTCCAGACCGGAATGCTCTCGCAGCTCGGGCTTCCAGTAGGGGTTGGGGAGGCAACGCACATCGAACACCAGGTCTGCGTCTACCGGCATGCCGCGCTTGAAGCCGAACGACTCCAGCAGGAAGGCGGTCCCCACATCCGGCTTGTTCAGCAGCCGCACCTTGAGGGTGTCACGCAGTTGATAGAGATTGAGATGGGTAGTGTTGATTTTCAGGTCGGCCAGATCTGAAATCGGCCCCAGCAGGTCACTTTCTACCCGGATAGCCTCGGCCAGTGAACGGTTCGCACTGGTGAGTGGGTGCCGCCTGCGCGTTTCCGAAAAGCGCTTGAGGAGCGTTTCTTCATCAGCATCCAGAAACAGCACGTCGCACTGAATGTGCTTCTCTCGCACTTCTTCAAGCAGTTCGGGAAAACGTGAGAGATGGCTCGGCAGGTTACGCGCGTCTATGGAGACGGCGACCAATGGCTGAGCCAGTTCGGTATGGATGATCGCACGCTCTGCCAACTCGGGCAGCAGCCCGGCGGGGAGGTTGTCGATACAGTAAAAGCCATTGTCTTCGAGCACATCGAGGGCGGTACTCTTGCCGGAGCCGGAGCGACCACTGACGATGATCAGGCGCATGCGCAGTTCACGCGCCGCTCTGGGTGCGTACCACCACCTGATACAGCGCTTCGCTGTCGGGGGCGGAACGCAACTGGTCACGCACGTCCTTGCGGTCGAGCATGCTGGCTATCTGGCGGAGTAATTCGAGGTGTGCATCGGTGGCTGCTTCCGGGACCAGCAGCACGAAGATCAGGTCTACCGGGGCGCCGTCGATCGCGTCGAAGTCCACGGGTGCGTCCAGGTGCAACAAGGCACTCATCGGGCCCTGACAATTGGCGAGCCGGCAATGCGGGATGGCAATCCCATTGCCGAAACCAGTGGAGCCAAGCTTTTCACGGGCGATCAGGGCTTCGAACACAACCTGCTGGCTAACCTCGGGAAGGTCCCTGTGAATCAAGGCAGCGATCTGTTCGAGTACGCGTTTTTTACTGCCGCCCGGCACGCTCACGAGGGAGCGGCCGGGGGTCAGGATGTTTTCTAGTCGGATCATTGGGGGTCAGCGGGCGGCCGCACCTTGCAGGTGGCTCTGCTGTTTTTCCTTATACTTGAGCAATTGCCGATCGAGTTTATCAGTGAGAAGGTCGATTGCGGCGTACATGTCGTCGTGTTCAGCCTGAGCTACCACGTCGCACTTGGGAACCCGGAGGGTCGCTTCGACCCGCTGTTTCTGTTTTTCCACTTCCATGATCACCTCTACATTGGTGATCTTGTCGCAGTGCCGCTCAAGCTTGGCAAGTTTTTCGGTCATGTAGCTACGCATGGCTTCGGTCACATCCAGTTGATGCCCACTGATGTTGACTTGCATACCGCTTCTCCTTATTGCCAGTGCATAAAGAGGCAGGCGAAACCTGCCACTGAAACGCTGGTGGCATCCCGAGGTGCGGCGCTGGCTTACATGCCCTGTGCCAGCGACTACGCGCGCTTCGGAACCAGGCTACATCAACCGCTTGCGTTCGCTGGACGGCGCAATCCCGAGGGATTCGCGGTACTTGGCGACAGTGCGGCGTGCTACCTGAATGCCTTGTGCCTCCAGTAAACCAGCGATCTTGCTGTCACTCAACGGCTTTTTCTGATTTTCCGCCGCCACCAGTTTCTTGATGATCGCCCGGATGGCTGTGGACGAGCATTCACCGCCTTCCGAGGTGCTGACGTGGCTGGAGAAAAAGTATTTCAGCTCATATATCCCGCGGGGTGTGTGCATGTACTTCTGTGTCGTTACCCGGGAAATCGTCGATTCGTGCATGCCCACGGCCTCGGCGATGTCATGCAGTACCAGCGGTTTCATGGCCTCGTCGCCGTAGTCGAGGAAGCCTCGCTGATGCTCCACGATCTGGGTGGCCACCTTCATGAGGGTCTCGTTGCGGCTTTGCAGGCTTTTGATGAACCAGCGCGCTTCCTGCAACTGATTGCGCATGAAGGTGTTATCCGCGCTGCTGTCCGCCCGGCGCACAAAACCCGCGTACTGAGGGTTTACCCGCAGTCGCGGTACCGACTCCTGGTTCAGCTCCACCAGCCAGCGATCGCTGTCCTTGCGCACGATGACATCCGGCACCACGTACTCGGGCTCGCTCGACTCGATCTGCGAGCCGGGGCGTGGGTTCAGGCTCTGGATAAGCTCGATCACCTGCCGAAGCTCATCTTCCTTGAGCTTCATCTTGCGCATCAGCTGGCTATAGTCACGGCTACCCAGCAGCTCGATGTAATCGGTGACCAGCCGCTGGGCCTCGGCCAACCAGGGGGTTTTCGCAGGCAGCTGGCGCAGCTGCAACGCCAGGCATTCGCCCAGGTTGCGCGCAGCGATCCCGGCAGGCTCGAACTGTTGGATGCGATGAAGCACGGCTTCGACTTCATCGAGTTCGATGTCCAGTTCGGGGTCGAACGACGCACAGATTTCCTCGAGGGTTTCTTCGAGGTAGCCCTGGTTGTTGATGCAGTCGATCAGGGTGACGGCGATCAGGCGGTCATTGTCGGACATCGGCGCCAGGTTCAGTTGCCACAGCAGGTGGCTCTGCAGGCTTTCTCCAACGGACGTACGGGTGGTGAAATCCCAGTCGTCGTCATCCCCGCTCGGCAGGCTGCTTGCGCTGGTCTGGTAGATGTCTTCCCAGGCCGTGTCCACGGGCAGCTCATCGGGAATCCGCTCACTCCAATCCGCCTCTTCGCCGCCCTCGGGCGCGCTGGAGGTTTCCTGGAAGCTGGTTTCCTGGAAAGGTGTTTCCTGGGGTTCGGCCGGCCCGGAATGTTCGGCCTTGTCGGCCAACGGGTCGGCATTATCGAAGTCGTCGCCGTCTTCCTGGCGTTCGAGCATGGGGTTGGACTCAAGCGCCTCCTGAATCTCCTGCTGGAGGTCCAGGGTGGAAAGCTGGAGAAGGCGGATGGCCTGTTGCAACTGCGGTGTCATCGTCAGTTGCTGGCCCATTTTAAGGACAAGCGATGGTTTCATGGCGTGAGCTTGACACCCTGTTTGCCGGCGCTATGCGCCATCCACAACGGGCGCTCGATTGGAGCGCCTGAACTTAAGCAAATTATATGCCCGAAACTGCCATGTTTGCCTAGGGGTCTTTACACTTGGCGCACTTAAAGCCGGAACTCGTGCCCCAGGTACACTTCCTTCACCAGGTCATTGGCAAGGATAGTGGCCGAATCGCCCTCTGCAATCAATTGGCCATCGTTCACAATATAGGCGATTTCACAGATATCCAGGGTTTCGCGTACGTTGTGGTCGGTGATAAGCACACCGATGCCCTTCGCCTTGAGGTGGTGGATGATCTGCTTGATATCGCCCACGGAGATCGGGTCCACGCCGGCAAAGGGTTCATCGAGCAGGATGAACTTGGGCGCGGTGGCCAGGGCGCGGGCGATTTCCACCCGGCGGCGCTCGCCACCGGACAGGCTCATGCCACGGTTGTCGCGGATATGCGTGATATGGAATTCCTGAAGCAGGCTTTCCAAAGCCTTGCGCCGACCGCTGGCGTCGAGGTCCTTGCGGGTTTCGAGGATCGCCATAATGTTGTCCGCCACTGACAGCTTGCGGAAGATCGAGGCCTCCTGAGGCAGGTAGCCTATACCGGCCTTGGCGCGCCCGTGCATGGGCTGGTGGCTTACGTCGAGGTCGTCGATCAGCACCCGGCCCTGATCGGCCTGCACCAGCCCTACGATCATGTAGAAGCACGTGGTTTTACCGGCCCCGTTCGGCCCAAGCAGGCCAACGATCTGGCCGCTCTCGATGGAGAGGCTGACGTCTCTCACCACTTGCCGGCTTTTGTAGCTCTTGGCCAGATGCTGGGCCTTCAACGTCGCCATTACTGCGCCTTCTGCGGCTGGTCGGTTTTCTTCTTGGGCTGGATCACCATGTCGATGCGCGGGCGTGGCGCGGTGATCTTGGTGCCCGTGGCACGGCCGGCATTTACCACCTGGCGAACCGTGTCGTACACGATTTTCTCGCCTTCGGAGGTGTTTCCGTCGTTGATGACCTTGGCCTTGTCGATCAGCACGATCCGGTCCTGGGACGCGAAGTACTGGATGGTCACGCCGTAGGCCTGCACGATGGGCTTGTCCACGGCAGGCTTCTGCTCGTAGTAGGCCAGGTTGCCGACGGCGGTGAATACATCCACATCACCATTGGCCGCACGTGTGACGGTCACCTTGTTGCCGGTGATCTTCATGGAGCCCTGGGTGATGACCACGCTGCCGGTATAGACCGCTACACCCTGCTTGTCGTCGAGTTGCGCGTCGTCGGACTGGATGTGGATCGGTTGGTCCCTGTCGGTCGGCAGCGCCAAGGCGTTCACGCTTCCCAGTGCCGCGCCCAGGCCAAGCAGGAAGGGGAGGGTTTTAACGAGCCTCATACTGTCCTCTTACAGTGGACAGCAAGTGGATCTTGCTGTCGTTCAAATACGCTTTCATTCCCTTGGCAGTCGTAACGCCACCGGCGCCGTCGATTCTAACGTCTTGGTCGGTTTCCGCATATTGCTTCTGCGGGAAGACCGTGGCGCGCGAGGTGGTGATTACGGTTGTGCGGTTCTTCTGGTCTGTGCGGTTGAGCCGCACGGCGTCGATGAGTTCGACCTGGGTGCCGTCCGGGTTCACCTCGGCACGCTCGCTCACCACATGCCAGGGGAAGGTGGTGCCTCGGTAGACGTCCATGACCGGCTTGGTCACGTGGGTGACTTCACTGGCCTTGAGGTGTTCGACCCTGTCGGCGGTCATTTCATACTGCATCTTGCCGTCGGGCAGGTACTGCACGGTGCGGGCGTTGATCGCATAGTAATCGATGGTACTGGCGTCCACGCTCGCCCGAGGGTTGTCGAGGAACCGCTCGGGGCTGACGTTCCAGTAGCCGATGGCGATGAGCAGCGCCACCACCGGTACCGCAACGGCAAGCGCAAGCAACTTTCGGTTTTGCATGGGCACCTACAGGTATTTGTTCAGCGCGGCGTCCAGGTTTCCCTGGGCGCGCAGGATGAGTTCGCAGTATTCGCGGGCAGCGCCTTCGCCGCCCCTGGCCTGGGTGACCCCATGGGCATGCCGGCGAACGAAATCGGCCGCGTTTGCGACCGCCATGCCCAGGCCTACCCGGCGCATCACTGGGAGGTCGGGAAGATCGTCGCCAAGGTGCGCGACCTGCTCGTATGACAAGCCCAGCTGTTCCAGCAAGCCGTCGAGCACCACGAGCTTGTCCTCGCGGCCCTGAAAGAGATGAGGGATGCCCAGATTGCGGGCTCGGCGCTCGGTGGCCGCGCTGGTGCGGCCGCTGATGATGGCTGTGGTGACGCCCGAGGCCATCAGCATTTTGATGCCCTGGCCGTCCAGCGTATTGAACGCCTTCATTTCGCTGCCGTCTTCAAGAAAGTAGAGGCGTCCATCCGTGAGCACGCCATCGACGTCGAAAATGGCGAGTTTGATCCGGCCAGCTCGCTCAAGCAGTGTGCGGTCCATTACACGACCCCCGCACGGAGGAAGTCATGCATGTTGACCGCGCCCACAGGGCGATCAGTATGGTCTACCACCACCAATGCGCCGATCTTGTGGTCCTCCATGATTTTCAGCGCCTGGGCGGCGAGCATGTCGGCGGTCACCGTCTTGCCATGGGCAGTCATGATCTGCTCGATCGGCGTGGCGTGTACGTCCAGGTTGCGGTCGAGGGTGCGACGCAGGTCACCGTCGGTGAACACGCCGGCAAGCCGGCCGTCCTCCTCCAGCACTACCGTCATGCCAAGGCCTTTTCGGGTCATTTCCATCAGCGCTTCCCGCAGTGGAGTGCCACGCGTCACGGTAGGCAGCGCCGCACCGGTGTGCATCAGTTGTTCCACCTTGAGCAACAGGCGACGCCCCAGCGCGCCTCCCGGGTGGGAGAACGCGAAATCCTCGGCCGTGAAGCCTCGCGCTTCGAGCAGAGCGACCGCCAGGGCATCCCCCAGCACCAGCGCCGCGGTGGTGGAGGAGGTGGGGGCCAGGTTCAGTGGGCAGGCTTCATGTTCTACCCTTGCGTCCAGGCTCGCTTCGGCCGCCTGGGCCAGGGTGGATTCCGGATTGCCCGTGAGGCTGATCAGCCGAATGCCCAGCCGCTTGATCAGCGGCAACAAGGTGAGAATTTCTGCCGTGGTGCCCGAGTTGGACAGGGCCAGCACGATGTCGTCGGGCGTGATCATGCCCATGTCGCCATGACTGGCTTCGGCCGGGTGAACGAAAAATGCCGGCGTGCCAGTGCTGGCCAGTGTGGCTGCGATCTTGCGGCCGATATGGCCGGATTTGCCCATCCCCATCACAACCACCCGCCCGCTGCTGCCCAGGATCATCTCGCAGGCGCGGACGAAGTCTGCATTTATATGCTCGAGCAGTCCTTCCACGGCCTTGATTTCGAGGCCGATGGTGCGCTGTGCCGACTGAATGAGATCGCGGGTCTGGTTCATGCGAGGCAGGTCGATCCGGAGAAAAGGCCGGGATTATATCCGGATTGCACACGTCGCGCACGAATCCCGCCACCCCTCTCGTGGCGGTTGGCGCCCCGCCGCGCGCTGTCACAAGCTGGGGTCGGTGATATAGTGCGCCGCTCGTCGATCCCGTCCGGCATGTGCCCTGGCCTCTGGCCCGCACGTCTGACTGGGGTGCCGCATCGCAAGGAGAACGAATGAGTGCCGAACAAGCCTACGCCGTGGAGCTGAAGGGGTTAACCTTCAAGCGAGGCGCGCGCAGCATTTTCCAGAACGTGGACATTCGCATCCCGCGCGGAAAAGTCACCGGTATCATGGGGCCGTCCGGCTCCGGCAAAACCACCCTCCTGCGGCTGATGGGGGCACAGTTGCGCCCCACGGCCGGCGAAGTGTGGGTCAATGGCCAGAACCTTCCGCGGCTATCGCGCAGTGATCTGTTCGATGCCCGCAAGCACATGGGGGTGCTGTTCCAGAGTGGCGCGCTGTTTACCGACCTGGACGTTTTCGAGAACGTGGCCTTTCCTTTGCGCGTGCACACCGACCTGCCGGAAGAAATGATCCGCGATATCGTGCTGATGAAACTCCAGGCCGTTGGCCTGCGAGGCGCTATCGAGTTGATGCCCGATGAGCTGTCCGGAGGCATGAAACGCAGGGTTGCACTGGCACGGGCCATCGCGATGGACCCGCAGATCCTCATGTACGACGAGCCGTTCGTGGGGCAGGACCCGATCGCCATGGGCATGCTGGTTCGCCTTATTCGCCTGCTCAACGATGCGCTCGGGATCACCAGCATCGTGGTTTCCCATGACCTGGCAGAAACCGCCAGCATCGCCGATTACCTGTACGTGGTCGGAGATGGCCAGGTGCTCGGGCAGGGCACTCCGGCAGAGCTGATGGCCTCGGATAACCCGCGTATCCGCCAGTTCATGAAGGGCCAGCCGGATGGGCCGGTTCCTTTTCATTTTTCCGCGCCAGCCTTGGCCGACGATTTTCTGGGGAAGCGCTGATGCGCCACAGGTCATTATTGGAGCGGGTTCGCTTGCTGGGCAGAACCGTGATCGACGTGGTTGCCGGGCTGGGGCGCGCATCGCTGTTCCTGGGGCATGCGCTGTTCAGCCGTGGCGGGATCTCGGGCGGCTTTGCGCTGCTGGTCCGTCAGCTGTATTCGGTGGGTGTGCTGTCCCTGGCCATTATCATCGTGTCAGGCATTTTCATTGGCGGTGTGCTATCGCTTCAGGGGTTCAGCATCCTTGCCAAGTACGGCTCGGAGCAGGCGGTCGGCCAGATGATCGCCTTGACCTTGCTGCGTGAACTCGGCCCAGTGGTTACCGCGCTCCTGTTCGCCGGGCGGGCCGGCTCCGCGCTGGCGGCCGAAATCGGCAACATGAAGGCGACCGAGCAGCTTTCCAGCCTGGAAATGATCGGCGTCGATCCCCTCAAGTACATCGTTGCGCCACGCTTGTGGGCCGGGTTCATCTCGCTGCCTGTGCTTGCCGCGATGTTCAGCGTGGTGGGCATCTGGGGCGGTTCCTGGGTAGCGGTGGACTGGCTGGGCGTTTATGAGGGCTCGTTCTGGGCAAACATGCAGAACAGCGTCAGCTTCACCGAAGATGTGCTCAATGGCGTGATCAAAAGCGTGGTGTTCGCGTTCGTCGTCACCTGGATTGCCGTGTACCAGGGTTACGACTGCGATCCCACTTCCGAAGGGATCAGCCGAGCTACCACGCGCACCGTTGTTTATGCCTCCCTTGCGGTACTGGGGCTCGATTTCATTCTGACCGCTTTGATGTTTGGAGATTTCTGATGCAAAACCGCACCCTGGAAGTCGGTGTCGGCCTGTTTTTGCTGGCCGGGATCCTCGCCCTGCTGCTGCTGGCCCTTCGTGTCAGCGGGTTGTCGCCGGGCGCGGCACATGACACCTACAAGCTGTATGCCTACTTCGACAATATTGCCGGTTTGACGGTCAGAGCCAAGGTGACCATGGCCGGCGTGACCATTGGCAAGGTGGCTGCAATCGACCTGGACCGCGACACCTTTACCGGCCGGGTAACCCTGCAGCTGGACAAGAGCGTGGACAACCTGCCGGTGGATTCCACCGCGTCCATCCTCACCGCTGGGCTGCTGGGCGAGAAGTACATTGGCGTAAGCGTGGGCGGGGAGAGCGCTGTACTGAAAGACGGTCAGACAATTCACGACACACAATCCTCGCTGGTACTCGAGGACCTGATCGGCAAATTCCTGCTCAATAATGTGAGCAAAGAGGCGAAATAAGGAGTTCCAATGATATCCATTCTGCGTCGAGCCCTGGCCGCCATGTTGCTGGCCGTGCCCTTGCTGGCCACTGCCGCGCCCGCTACACCTGCCCATGATCTGGTGCAGAACACCACCCGTGAGCTGCTGGCTGACCTGAGCGCCAACCGGGAAAGCTATCGCAGCAATCCCTCGGCCTTCTATGACGCACTCAACCGCATCGTAGGTCCGGTGGTGGATGCCGATGGCATTTCCCGCAGCATCATGACCGTGAAGTACTCGCGCAAGGCTACTCCCGAACAAATGGCGCGGTTCCAGGAAAACTTCCGCCGCAGCCTGTTCCAGTTCTATGGCAATGCCTTGCTGGAGTACAACAATCAGGGCATTACCGTAGACCCGCCCAAGGATGAAAGCGGTGACCGTACGTCTGTTGGCATGCAGGTAAAAGGCACCAACGGCGCGGTTTACCCGGTTTCCTACACCTTGGAAAAGGTGAATGGCGAGTGGAAGGTGCGTAACGTGATCGTGAACGGGATCAACATCGGCAAGCTGTTCCGTGATCAGTTCGCCGACGCGATGCAGCGTAACGGCAATAACCTGGACAAGACCATCGACGGTTGGGCCGGGGAAGTGGCCAAGGCCAAGGATGCCGCTGGCGATCAGCCGCTTCAGCAGGGTCAGCAATGACCTTGGCCGCGCTTGAGCTGGCGCAAGGCGAGTTGCGCCTGTCGGGTGTTCTGGACTACCGCACCGGCGCCCGCTTGCGCCAGCAGGGGCAAGCCCTGGTCGGGCAAGTGCCGGGCAATGAGGTGCTGGTGGATTGTTCCGCGGTCGAAAAGGCCAGCAGCGTCGGCGTTTCGTTGTTGCTAGCCTTGAGCCGCGATGCTCGCGCCCTGGGCAAAGGCTTGAAGGTGCGTGGCCTTCCCCACGAGTTATGCCAGATCGCAGACGTGTGCGGCATCGCAGGCTTGCTCGAACGCGCGTAGTCTGTAAAACGAAGCAAAGCCCGCTTGGTCAGCCACCCTCGCAGCCAGCGGGCTTTTTTTGTATCATGGCCGACCCGCGCGCACAGGGCGCCGATCGAGGTTAAGCATGCAGGCCCTAGAAGTTAAAAGCTTCCTTGAAGCGAAGCTGCCCCAGGTCCAGGTGGAAGTAGAAGGCGAAGGCTGCAACTTCCAGTTGAACGTCGTCAGCGACGAGTTGGCCGCGCTGAGCCCGGTCAAGCGTCAGCAACAGATCTACACGCACCTGAACCCGTGGATCGCCGATGGCAGCATCCATGCCGTGACGATGAAATTTTTCACCCGCGCAGCCTGGGCTGAGCGCACCTGAGCCACAGGCTTCGAGAGTGTTATGGACAAACTGATTATTACCGGCGGCGCCCGTATCGATGGCGAAATCCGCATCTCCGGCGCGAAAAACGCTGCCTTGCCGATCCTCGCCGCCACCCTGCTGGCCGATGGCCCGGTCACGGTAGCGAACCTGCCGCACCTGCATGACATCACCACCATGATCGAGCTGTTCGGGCGCATGGGTATCGAGCCTGTGATCAACGAAAAGCTCGCGGTGGAAATCGACCCCCGCACCATCAAAACCCTGGTCGCGCCTTACGAGCTGGTGAAAACCATGCGCGCCTCGATCCTGGTGCTGGGGCCCATGGTGGCCCGCTTCGGTGAGGCCGAAGTGGCTTTGCCCGGAGGCTGTGCCATTGGCTCCCGCCCTGTCGACCTTCACATCCGGGGCCTTGAAGCCATGGGCGCGACCATCGACGTGGAAGGCGGCTACATCAAGGCCAAGGCGCCGGAAGGCGGCCTGCGTGGTGCCAACTTCTTCTTCGATACCGTGAGCGTGACCGGTACCGAGAACATCATGATGGCCGCTGCCCTGGCCAAAGGCCGCACCGTGCTGCAGAACGCCGCGCGTGAGCCGGAAGTGGTCGACCTCGCGCACTTCCTCAATGCCATGGGCGCGAACGTCCAGGGCGCGGGTACCGACACCATCACCATTGATGGCGTCGAGCGTTTGCACTCTGCAACCTACAAGGTCATGCCGGACCGCATCGAGACCGGTACCTACCTCGTAGCGGCTGCTATCACTGGCGGCCGGGTCAAGCTCAAGGACACCGACCCTACCATCCTCGAAGCGGTGCTGGACAAGCTGCGTGAAGCTGGCGCGGAAGTGACCACCGGCAAGGACTGGATCGAGCTGAACATGCATGGCAAGCGCGCGCGGGCGGTCAACCTGCGCACGGCGCCGTACCCTGCATTCCCCACCGACATGCAGGCGCAGTTCATTTCCCTCAACGTGGTGGCAGAAGGCACCGGCGCGGTCATCGAAACCGTATTCGAAAACCGCTTCATGCACGTCTACGAGCTGCTGCGCATGGGCGCTCATATCCTCGTCGAGGGCAATACCGCGGTGGTTACCGGGGTCGACGGCCTCAAGGGCGCCCCGGTGATGGCCACCGACCTGCGGGCTTCGGCAAGCCTGGTGCTGGCTGCACTGGTAGCCCAGGGCGACACGCTCATCGACCGCATCTACCACATCGACCGTGGTTACGAGTGCATCGAGGAAAAACTGCAAATGCTGGGTGCGAAGATCCGTCGCGTACCAGGCTAGGGCTAGACTCCAGGCCGGGTTCGCCCGGCCCATTGTGAATAGGGATTCGCTTCTCCCATGCTGACCATCGCGCTGTCCAAGGGCCGCATTCTCGACGATACCCTGCCGTTGCTTGCCGCGGCCGGTATCGTCCCGACCGAGGATCCGGACAAAAGCCGCAAACTCATCATCCCCACGACCCAGGACGACGTTCGCCTGCTGATCGTGCGTGCCACCGACGTGCCAACCTATGTGGAACATGGCGCCGCCGACCTCGGCGTGGCCGGCAAGGATGTGCTCATGGAATACGGTGGCCAGGGGCTGTACGAGCCGCTGGACCTGAAAATCGCCTGCTGCAAGCTGATGACCGCCGGTGCCATCGGTGCGCCTGCTCCCAAAGGCCGTTTGCGGGTGGCCACCAAGTTCGTCAATGTGGCCAAGCGTTACTACGCCGAACAGGGTCGTCAGGTCGACATTATCAAGCTGTACGGCTCCATGGAGCTGGCGCCGCTGGTGGGCCTGGCCGACAAGATCATCGACGTGGTCGATACCGGCAACACCCTGCGCGCCAACGGCCTGGAACCCCAGGACCTGATTGCCACCATCAGTTCCCGCCTGGTGGTGAACAAGGCATCGATGAAAATGCAGCACGGGCGTATCCAGGCGTTGATCGACAGCCTGCGCCAGGCTGTGGAAGCACGACACCGCAGCTGACACCTTCAGCGCGCCGCTCTGGCGCGCTACGCTATCCGCGCCATAGCCAAAATGCTTAATGGCGGCGCGGTGGCCCTGCTAGATTAATCGTCCCGTTTCATTGCCCACTGTTTGAGGCCACTCATGACCACACCGACCGCCATCCGCCGACTTGACGCCACAACTCCGGACTTTGCGCGGCATCTGGATCATTTGCTGAGCTGGGAAAGCGTGTCTGACGAGTCGGTGAACGGGCGCGTGCTCGACATCATCAAGGCCGTGCGTGAACGCGGCGATGCTGCCGTAGTTGAATTCACCCAGTGCTTCGATGGGCTGCAAGCGGCCGCCATGTCGGAGCTGATCCTCCCCCGCGCACGCCTGGAGCAAGCTCTGGAGCGCATCACCGCCCCGCAGCGCGAAGCGCTCGAAACGGCGGCTGCTCGGGTACGTAGCTATCACGAGAAGCAGAAGCAGGATTCCTGGAGCTACACCGAGGCCGACGGCACTGTGCTGGGCCAACAGGTTACTCCGCTCGACCGTGCTGGCTTGTACGTGCCCGGCGGCAAGGCGAGCTATCCGTCTTCAGTACTGATGAACGCCATTCCGGCCAAAGTGGCCGGCGTGCCTGAAGTGGTGATGGTAGTGCCTACGCCACGTGGCGAGGTGAACGAGCTGGTATTGGCGGCGGCCTGCATCGCTGGCGTGGACCGAGTGTTCACCATTGGCGGCGCCCAGGCGGTTGCCGCCTTGGCGTACGGCACCGAAAGCGTGCCGCGCGTGGACAAGATTGTCGGCCCCGGCAACATCTATGTGGCGACCGCCAAGCGCCATGTGTTCGGTCAGGTGGGCATCGACATGATCGCCGGCCCGTCGGAAATTCTCGTAGTGTGCGATGGTGGCACCGATCCGGACTGGATCGCCATGGACCTGTTCTCCCAAGCCGAACACGATGAAGACGCCCAGGCTATCCTGGTGAGCCCCGACCAGGGCTTCCTGGATCGGGTTGCCGCGAGCATCGACAAGCTGCTGCCCACCATGGAACGGGCCGAAATCATCCGCACATCGCTGACCAACCGTGGTGCCCTGATCAAGGTGGCAGACATGGCCCAGGCCATCGAGGTGGCTAACCGTATTGCGCCGGAACACCTGGAGCTTTCGGTTGAAGAGCCGCGCCAGTGGTTGCCGCAGATTCGCCACGCGGGCGCCATCTTCATGGGCCGCCACACCAGCGAAGCGCTAGGCGACTATTGCGCGGGCCCTAACCACGTATTGCCCACTTCCGGTACAGCGCGCTTCTCCTCGCCGCTGGGCGTGTACGACTTCCAGAAGCGCTCTTCCATTATTTTCTGTTCCGAACAGGGCGCGTCCGAGCTCGGCCGTACCGCCTCGGTACTGGCACGCGGCGAATCGTTGAGCGCGCACGCCCGTAGCGCGGAATACCGGATCAAGGAAGCCTGACCATGAGCAAATTCTGGAGCCCCTTCGTCAAGCAACTGGTGCCTTACGTGCCGGGCGAGCAGCCGAAACTGACCAACCTGGTGAAGCTGAACACCAACGAGAACCCTTATGGCCCTTCGCCTCGCGCGCTGGAAGCCATGCGGGCGGAGATCGGCGACACCTTGCGGCTGTATCCGGACCCGAACGGAGAGCGCTTGAAGCAGGCCGTGGCCGCGTTCTATGGCGTGCAGCCGGCGCAGGTGTTCGTGGGCAACGGCTCGGACGAAGTGCTGGCGCACATTTTCCACGGGCTTTTCCAGCAGGAGCGGCCGCTGCTGTTCCCGGACATCAGCTACAGCTTCTACCCGGTGTACTGCGGCCTGTATGGCATCGACTTCGAGCAGGTGCCTCTGAACGAAGCGTTCCAGATCACTGCGGCCGATTACGCCAAGCCCAACGGTGGCATCATTTTCCCCAACCCGAACGCGCCTACTGGCTGCCTGCTGGCGCTGGATGCGATCGAGGCAATCCTCCAGGCCAGCCCGGATTCGGTTGTGGTAGTGGATGAGGCGTACATCGACTTTGGCGGCGAAACAGCCATTTCCCTGGTCGACCGCTACCCGAACCTGCTGGTGACCCAAACCCTGTCCAAATCCCGCTCTCTCGCGGGCTTGCGGGTAGGCTTGGCGGTGGGCCATCCGGATTTGATCGAAGCGCTGGAGCGGGTGAAGAACAGCTTCAACTCCTACCCGATCGACCGGATCGCGTTGGCAGGCGCCGCCGCGGCATTTGAAGACCGCGCTTGGTTCGACCACACCCGCAATGAAGTGATCGCGAGCCGGGAGGCGCTTGCCGCCGAGCTGCAGCAGCGCGGTTTCGAAGTGCTACCGTCCGGCGCGAACTTTATCTTTGCCCGTCATCCGCAGCGGGACGCCGCAGAGATTGCTGCCCAATTGCGCGAGCGCAGCGTGATCGTGCGGCATTTCAAGCAGCCACGTATCGCTCAGTTTCTGCGCATTACCATCGGCACGCCTGAGCAGAACCAGGCCCTGCTGGATGCCTTGCACAACTAACTCTGTCGCAGGCTTCGCTGGGTGGCCGGCCCCTGGCTTGCGCAAGGGGCCGGGCCGGCTTAATTGCCTTCCTTGGGAGCCGCCGCAGGGGCGGGCGGTGGGCGCAAGCCTACCTCGGCCGTGAGCTTCAGGGTTTTGCCATTGCGCATCACGTCAATGCCGATCCGGTCGCCGGGTTTGGTGCGGGCGACCTGGTTCATGGATTTGCGCCCATCCGCCGCGGGCTCGTTATCGATGCTCAGGATCACGTCACCCAGCTGCAGGCCTGCCTTCTGGGCCGGGCCGTCGCGGAAAATACCTGCCACGACAATGCCGGGCCGATCTTTCAAACCGAAGGATTCAGCCAGGTCTTCGGTCAGCGGCTGCACTTCGATCCCCAGCCAGCCACGAATCACCTGCCCGTGCTCGATGATGGATTTCATCACCTCCAGCGCGAGCTTGGTGGGAATGGCGAAGCCAATGCCCTGGCTGCCGCCGGATTTGGAGAATATCGCGGTGTTGATGCCGGTAAGGTTGCCATTGGCGTCCACCAGCGCGCCGCCGGAGTTACCCGGGTTGATCGCCGCATCGGTCTGGATGAAGTCCTCGTAGGTGTTGAGCCCCAGCTGATTGCGGCCGGTGGCGCTGATGATGCCCATGGTTACCGTTTGCCCGACGCCGAAGGGGTTGCCGATAGCCAATGCCACGTCGCCGATGCGCAGGCTGTCCGAGCTGCCGATGGTGATGGCCGGAAGGTTCTTGAGGTCGATCTTAAGCACTGCCAGGTCTGTTTCCGGGTCGCTGCCAATCACGCGCGCGAGGGTTTCCCGGCCATCCTTGAGGGCTACCACGATCTGGTCCGCTCCGGACGTGACATGGTTGTTGGTGAGCAGGTAGCCCTCCGGGCTCATGATCACCGCCGAACCGAGGCTTGATTCCCAGCGGCGCTGGCGAGGGAGGTTGTCGCCGAAGAAACGGCGAAATTGCGGATCCTCGAACATGGCCTGGGACGATTTGTTCACCACCTTGGTGGTGTAGAGGTTAACCACCGCCGGGGCGGCCAGGGTCACGGCGTCTGCGTAGGAAACGGGGCCCTGCATCACGGTCGCGGACTGCGGCGCCTGCTGCAGGTTGACGTCCTGGCTAGGTAACCCTACCCATTCGGGAAAGCGCAGGATAATCAGCAGTGCGACAAGAATGCCGGTCAGTAACGGCCAGCTGAAATAACGCAAGGCAATCGACATCAGGAGTTCCTAAAAAGGTAACAGCGTTTCCACACGGCCGGGGGGCGGCTCATAATGGCGGCCATTATACGAGCGCCACGCCGCCCGCAAACTGCCTTTATGGAGACTTTTATGGCCGTATCGTTAAGCACCCTCGTGGAGGAGGCCGACCGCTACCTGGGTAGCGCGAAAATCCCCGACTACTGCCCCAACGGCTTGCAGGTAGAAGGGTGCCCACAGGTGCGCAAGATCGTCAGCGGCGTGACGGCCAGCCAGGCTTTGCTCGATGCCGCCGTAGGTGCCGGGGCTGACCTGGTGCTGGTGCATCACGGGTACTTCTGGAAGGGTGAAAACCCCTGCATCACCGGCATGAAGCATCGGCGCCTCAAAACCTTGCTCAGGCACGACATGAGCCTGTTGACTTATCACTTGCCCCTCGATGTTCATCCCGAAGTCGGCAACAACGTGCAGCTTGCCCTGCGCCTGGGCCTGACGGTCGAAGGCCCGCTTGACCCCTCCAATCCCAAGGTGGTCGGCCTGGTTGGCTCGCTGGACGTGCCGCAAACGGCCCTCGAGTTCTCCCGCCGCGTGGCGCAGGTGCTCGGCCGTGAGCCGTTGGTGGTGTGCAGCGGCCAGACCGTGCGGCGGGTAGGGTGGTGCACTGGCGGAGGCCAAGGGTATATCGACACCGCTATCGAAGCGGGGGTAGACCTGTACCTTACCGGCGAGGCCTCGGAGCAAACCTTTCACAGCGCCTGCGAAAACAATGTTTCATTCATTGCGGCTGGGCATCATGCTACTGAGCGGTACGGGGTGCAGGCGCTGGGCGAGTATCTGGCCCAGCGTTTCGCCATCGAGCACGTCTTCATCGACTGCCCAAACCCGGTTTAGGGCTAAAAACCACCAGGCATATGCTCATACCTTTTGGATCTAAGCCGCGGTCCTAATATGCCCGGGCCCTGTGATAGAGTGGCCGGCTCGAACACGGCCCGCTGGCCGTCCCATCTGCAACGCAATCCGTGAGTAGCCATGGTCGATAAACTGACGCACTTGAAACAGCTCGAGGCGGAAAGCATCCACATCATCCGTGAAGTGGCAGCCGAGTTCGACAACCCGGTAATGCTTTACTCCATCGGGAAAGACTCCGCCGTCATGCTGCACTTGGCGCGCAAGGCCTTTTTCCCAGGCAAGCTGCCGTTCCCCGTGATGCACGTGGATACCCAGTGGAAGTTTCAGGAGATGTACAAGTTCCGCGATCGCATGGTCAAGGAAATGGGCCTCGACCTGCTGGTGCACGTGAACCCGGAAGGGGTGGCGCAGGGTATCAACCCTTTCACCCACGGTAGCTCCAAGCACACCGACATCATGAAAACCCAGGGCCTGAAGCAGGCGCTGGACAAGTACGGGTTCGACGCGGCCTTTGGCGGCGCCCGCCGCGATGAAGAGAAGTCCCGGGCCAAGGAACGTGTGTATTCCTTCCGCGACAGCAAGCACCGCTGGGACCCGAAGAACCAGCGCCCCGAGCTGTGGAACCTCTACAACGGCAAGGTGAACAAGGGCGAGTCCATTCGCGTGTTCCCGCTGTCGAACTGGACCGAGCTGGACATCTGGCAGTACATCTACCTGGAACAGATCCCGATCGTGCCGCTGTACTTCGCGGCCGAACGTGACGTGATCGAAAAGAACGGCACGCTGATCATGATCGACGACGATCGTATCCTCGAGCACCTTTCCGATGAAGAAAAGGCCAGGATCGTCAAGAAAAAGGTCCGCTTCCGTACCTTGGGCTGCTACCCGCTTACCGGCGCGGTGGAGTCCGATGCGCAAAGCCTGACCGATATCATCCAGGAAATGCTCCTGACGCGCACATCCGAGCGCCAGGGCCGCGTGATCGACCATGATGGCGCCGGCTCCATGGAAGACAAGAAACGTCAGGGGTATTTTTAAGCTTCAAGTTACAAGCGGCAAGCTGCAAGACAGAAGCGGAAGCGCTTTCACATTTGCAGCTTATAGCTAGTAGCTCGGAGCGTTAGCGACCCAAGAGCGCCTTGTGGATCAACAAAATTTCTAACTAGCCGTACGCTACAAGCTTGCCGCTTGACGCTTATGGCTTGGAGCTCAAGATGAGTCACCAATCCGAATTGATCAGCGAGGACATCCTCGCTTATCTGGCCCAGCACGAACGCAAGGAACTGCTGCGCTTCCTGACCTGCGGGAACGTGGACGACGGCAAGAGCACCCTGATCGGGCGCTTGCTGCACGATTCCAAGATGATCTACGAGGATCACCTCGAAGCCATCACGCGTGACTCCAAGAAGGTCGGTACCACTGGCGAGGAAGTGGACCTGGCCCTGCTGGTAGACGGCTTGCAGGCCGAGCGCGAGCAAGGCATCACCATCGACGTGGCCTACCGCTACTTCTCTACCGCCAAGCGCAAGTTCATCATTGCAGACACCCCCGGCCATGAGCAGTACACGCGGAACATGGCCACGGGTGCTTCTACCTGCGACCTGGCCATCATCCTTGTGGATGCGCGTTATGGGGTGCAAACCCAGACCCGCCGCCATAGCTATATCGCCTCCCTGCTGGGCATCAAGCACATCGTGGTCGCCATCAACAAGATGGACCTCAAAGGCTTCGATGAAGGCGTGTTCGAAAGCATCAAGGCCGATTACCTGCAATTTGCCGAGGCGATCAAGCTGGCGCCCTCGAGCCTGCATTTCGTGCCGATGTCGGCCCTCAAGGGCGACAACGTGGTCAACCGCAGCGAACGTTCGCCGTGGTACACCGGCCCTGCGTTGATGGAAATTCTCGAAACGGTCGAAGTGGCTGCTGACCGCAACCTCACCGACCTGCGCTTCCCCGTGCAGTACGTCAACCGCCCGAACCTTAACTTCCGTGGGTTCGCTGGCACGCTGGCCAGCGGTGTGGTGCACAAGGGCGACGAAGTGGTGGTGCTGCCGTCCGGCAAGAGCAGCCGCGTGAAATCCATCGTCACCTTCGAAGGCGAACTGGAGCAGGCAGGGCCGGGCCAGGCCATTACCTTGACCATGGAAGACGAAATCGATATCTCCCGTGGCGACTTGCTGGTGCATGCCGACAACGTGCCCCCGGTTACCGACCAGTTCGACGCCATGCTGGTGTGGATGTCCGAAGAGCCGATGCTCCCGGGCAAGAAATACGACATCAAGCGCGCTACCAGCTATGTGCCAGGCTCCATCGCCAGCATCACGCACCGCGTGGACGTAAACACGCTCGAAGAGGGCCCGGCGAGCGCCTTGGCGCTGAACGAAATCGGCAAGGTAAAGGTGGCACTGGATTCGTCCATCGCCCTGGACGGTTACGCCAGCAATCGCACTACCGGTGCCTTTATCGTAGTGGATCGCCTTACCAACGGTACCGTTGGCGCGGGCATGATCATCGCGCCGCCTGTGGTGCCTCACGGTACGGCGGGCGCCCATGGTGCGTTGGCTCATGTGAGCGTGGAAGAGCGCGCCCTTCGCTTCGGCCAGAAGCCGGCCACCGTGCTGTTTACCGGGCTTTCCGGGGCTGGCAAGAGCACCCTGGCCTATGCCGTGGAGCGCAAGCTGTTCGACTCCGGCCGCGCCGTGTTCGTACTGGATGGGCAAAACCTGCGTCATGACCTGAACAAGGGCCTGCCGCAGGATCGCGCCGGGCGCACCGAGAACTGGCGCAGGGCGGCTCACGTTGCTCGTCAGTTCAACGAGGCCGGCCTGCTTACCCTGGCGGCATTCGTAGCGCCCGATGGTGAAGGCCGTGCCCAGGCACGGGACCTGATTGGCAGTGATCGGCTGATCACTGTGTACGTTCAGGCGTCGCCCCAGGTATGTGCCGAGCGTGACCCGCAGGGCCTCTACGCAGCCGGGCAGGACAACATTCCTGGCGAGTCCTTCCCCTATGACATTCCGCTGGATGCCGACCTTGTGGTCGATACCCAGGCGGTGTCGGTGGAAGAGGGCGTGAAGCAGGTCATCGAGCTGCTGCGCGCGCGCGGAGCGATCTGAGTTCGGGAAAGCTATTGCCGCAACGAAAAAGGGCCTCATCCGAGGCCCTTTTTCATTACTTGCGTTTCAACCCGTACTGCTCGTCGAGCATGCCCGGCGTGCCGGGCCCTTTGGGCGCGTAGTCCTTCGGAACTTCCTGGTCACGGGGCGGGGTGAGCCGGTCACGTGGCGGCTGGTTGGCGTCCGAATGCAAGGCGGCCAGCAGCCGCTGGCGAGTAAGCTCATCCAGGGCAAGGTGGTTCGCACCCTCGGCCAGATGATCCTGAACTTCCTGATAGCTCTGAGTGAGCTTTTTGACCAGAATGGCGGTGCTGTTGAAATGCGTCACCACCTCGTGCTGGTAGTTGTCGAATTTCTTCTGCAGGTCATCCAGCTGGCGCTGAGTGCCGCCTGGTACGGCATTGGGGGCATGGCGAGCAATGAGGAAGCCCACGATGACACCCACAACCAGAGCCAGGGTGGGGAGCAACCAAACCAAGAGCGAGTGTTCCACGAGTCCTTCCTCTATAAACGGCTTTGCATTACGTTAACGGCTCGCACCCGCGCTGTATACCGCAACGGGCCTTGAAAAGCGCAGCGCCGCGCCGGGCCTTGCCTCAAGGCCTGTGCAGGCACAAACCGATAGCTAGACGAGTCGACCCTCGTGAGGGTCACGGAGTTCATACCCTTGCTGATCCGCGAAAACCCCCTGATGCTCGACGGCCCGGTTGGCCAGCTCGAAGCACTCTACCTCGAAGTTCCCGAGCCACGCGGGCTGGCGCTGCTCTGCCATCCGAACCCGGAGCAGGGTGGCACCATGCTCAACAAGGTCATGTCTACCTTGCAACGTACCGCGCGGGACGCCGGTTACATCACGTTGCGATTCAACTACCGAGGCACGGGCAGCAGCGCCGGCGCCCATGACATGGGCCTGGGCGAGGTGGACGATGCCAACGCGGCCGCCAATTGGCTGCGCATTCGTCATCCGGGCCTGCCGCTCACGCTGCTGGGCTTTTCCTTCGGCGGCTTCGTGGCGGCCACACTCGCTGGCCGCCTGGAGCGCCAGGGTGCGCAGTTGCGGCATTTGTTCATGTGCGCCCCCGCGGTGATGCGCTTGCGAGCCGAAGAACCCCTCCCGGAGCGCTGCCCTATCACGGTGGTTCAGCCGGAAAACGACGAAGTGGTCGACCCGTCGCTGGTCTATCAGTGGTCCGATGCGCTGGAGCGGCCCCACGAACTGTTGAAAGTGGCAGAATGCGGCCACTTCTTTCATGGCAAACTCACAGACCTCAAAGACCTGGTTTCGCCGCGCCTTGCCCCTTGAATGCAGCCTGATAAGCGATCACCCATGACCACCCGTATTCTCACTGGTATCACCACCACCGGCACGCCCCACCTGGGCAACTACGCCGGCGCCATTCGCCCGGCTATCGAGGCCAGCCGTCAGAGCGGTATGGACTCGTACTACTTCCTGGCCGACTACCACGCCCTGATCAAATGCGATGATCCGCTGCGCATCCAGCGCTCGCGCCTGGAAATCGCAGCCACCTGGCTGGCCGGTGGGCTGGATGTGGAGCGCGCCACTTTTTATCGGCAGTCCGATATACCAGAGATCCCGGAGCTGACCTGGCTGCTCACGTGCGTGGCCGCCAAGGGTTTGCTCAACCGCGCCCACGCCTACAAGGCTTCAGTGGACAAGAACCTGGAGGCAGGGGAAGACCCGGACGCCGGGGTGACCATGGGCCTGTACAGCTATCCGGTGCTGATGGCCGCGGACATCCTCATGTTCAATGCCCACAAGGTACCGGTCGGCCGCGATCAGATTCAACACGTTGAAATGGCGCGTGACATCGGCCAGCGCTTCAACCACCTGTTCGGCAAAGGCAAGGAACTGTTCGTACTGCCTGAGGCGGTCATCGAGGAAAGCGTAGCTACGCTGCCTGGCCTGGATGGCCGCAAGATGTCCAAGAGCTACGACAACACCATTCCGTTGTTCAGCAGCCCCAAGCAGCTCAAGGACGCCATCGCCCGGATCGTGACCGACTCCCGCGCCCCAGGCGAGCCGAAAGACCCGGACAACAGCCACCTGTTCACGCTTTACAGCGCGTTCGCTACCCCGGCGCAAACCGAGGAATTCCGCGGCCACCTGCTGGGCGGGCTGGGCTGGGGTGATGCCAAGCAGCGGCTGTTCACCCTGCTTGACAGTGAGCTGGGCGAAGCCCGCGAGCGCTATCATCAGTTGATCGAGCGCCCCGCAGACCTCGAAGACATCCTCCAGGCTGGCGCGATCAAGGCCCGCAAAACCGCCACCCCGTTCCTCGAACAGCTGCGCGAAGCCGTTGGCCTGCGCTCTTTCCGCGCGCAGGTTGTCGGGGCGGGCGAAGCACGCAAGAAAACCGAAAAGGCCGCCCGTTTCGTGAGCTTCCGCGAACAGGACGGCACCTTCCGCTTCCGCCTGCTCAGCGCCGACGGCGAGCAACTGCTGCTGTCCCGGCCATTCGCCGACGGCAAGCAGGCGGGTGCGGCGAGCAAGCGATTGCAGGAAGGCAATCCCGACCTGCGTGCTGACGGCAGCGGCTTCGGCCTATGGCTGGACGACGCCTGCGTGGCGGACAGCCCTGAGTTTGCCGATCAAGCCACCCGCGATCTCGCCATTGATGCCGTCCGTCAGGCGCTTCGCCCGCAAGCCTGAGTGCCCTGGGGGCCGCGGCGATTGGTCGCGGCCTTGATTGCCATCCCGCAGGGCCGCCGTTAAAGTGGCGGCCCGGTTTTAAAGCCTCGCAGACGACTTATGACGCCTCTTGAACGATACCAAGCTGACCTGAAACGTCCTGATTTCTTCCACGATGCGGCGCAGGAAACAGCGGTTCGCCATCTGCAGCGCCTGTATGATGACCTGATCGCCGCCAGCCAGGCCAAGCCGGGGCTGCTGGGCAAGCTGTTCGGCAAGAAAGAAGCAGCGCCGGTCAAGGGCCTGTATTTCTGGGGCGGCGTAGGCCGGGGGAAAACCTACCTGGTCGATACCTTCTTCGAAGCGCTGCCGTTCAAGGAAAAGACCCGCACCCACTTCCACCGCTTCATGAAGCGCGTGCACGAGGAAATGAAAAACCTCAAGGGCGAGAAAAACCCCCTCACTCTCATCGCCAAGCGTTTCGCTGACGAGTCGCGCGTCATCTGTTTCGATGAATTCTTCGTGTCCGATATCACGGACGCCATGATCCTCGGCACCCTGATGGAAGAGCTGTTCAAGCATGGCGTCACGCTGGTCGCTACCTCGAACATCGTGCCGGATGGTCTGTACAAGGACGGTTTGCAGCGCGCCCGTTTCCTGCCCGCGATCGCCCTGATCAAGCAGAACACCGAAGTGGTCAATGTCGACAGCGGCGTCGATTACCGCTTGCGACACCTTGAGCAGGCTGAATTGTTCCATTTCCCACTCGACGAAGCCGCCGAGAAGAGCCTTCGCGACAGCTTCCGTGCGCTCACCCCCGAATGCACGCAAGCGGTCGAGAACGATGTGCTGATGATCGAGAACCGCGAAATCCGCGCCGTGCGTACTTGTGACGATGTGGCCTGGTTCGACTTCCGCGCGCTGTGCGATGGCCCCCGCAGCCAGAACGACTACATCGAGCTGGGCAAGATCTTCCATGCGGTGATCCTGAGCGGCGTGGAGCAGATGGGCGTTGCCACCGACGACATCGCCCGGCGCTTTATCAATATGGTCGACGAGTTCTACGACCGGAACGTGAAGCTGATCATTTCGGCGGAAGTGGAACTCAAGGACCTGTATTCAGGTGGCCGACTGAACTTCGAATTCCAGCGCACGCTCAGCCGCTTGCTGGAAATGCAATCGCATGAGTTCCTTTCCCGGGCGCACAAGCCCTGATACAGCGCTGTCAGGCGGTTTGCGCCACATAGCGCTGGCGGTACTGGTTCGGCGACGCGCCGGTGTGTTGCCGAAATAGCCGCGCGAAGAAGCTGGCGTCGTCATAGCCCACTTCGTAGCTGATGGTCTTGACGCTCTTCGCGCTGCTGGAAAGCAGCCCCTTGGCTGTCTCGATGCGCAAGCGTTGCAGGTAGTGCAGGGGTTTATCGCCCGTGGCGGCCTGGAACCTGCGCATGAAGTTGCGAATGCTCATGCCGTGGTCCCGGGCCAGGTCCTCGAAGCGAAACTTCTTCGCAAAATGCGCCTCCAGCCAGTGCTGTATCTGCAACACCTGCGGATCCTGGTGCAGCTTCTGGCCGCCGAAACCGATACGGCCTGGCGCGTAAGTGCGGCGCACTTCATGGAGTATGTCCCTGGCCACGCCCTGGGCAACCGATGCGCCACAGAACCGTTCGATCAGGTAGATGTACAGATCGGAGGCTGAGGTCAGGCCTGCGGCGCAGTAGAGGTTGTCAGCGTCGGTCAGGTGCTTGTCGCGGGTCAGCTTCACCTGCGGGTACCGTTCGGCGAACCGGTCGAAGAAGCGCCAGTAGGTGGTCGCTTCCTTGCCATTCAACAGCCCTGCCTCGGCCATCCAGAATACCCCGTTCGCCTCGCCGCAGATTACCGCGCCGCGGGCGTGCTGTTCGCGTAGCCAAGGCACTACCTGCGGCGCGCGGGCGAACATCGGGTCGATCCCGTCCGAAAACGCAGGCAGTACGATTACATCGGCGTCTTCCAGCCCGCCATCAACGCTGATAGAGGTGCCACTGAAGGTCATTACCTGCTCGCCGCCTGGGCTGACCAGGCACGTCTCGTAGGCCGGGGTGAGGCCAAGACCCGACTCGCGACCGTATCGAAGGCTGGCAAGATGAAAAAAGTCCTTGGCCTGGGTGAGCGTGGAAGCAAATACCTGGTCGGTGGCGAGGATAGCGACACGGCGCAGCGGAAGAGCGGGCAGTACGGGCATGGATTGTTGTTCTTGTAAGGGGAAACGGTCATTTGTTGGCACTATCGTCTTGGTTTTGCGCCCAGCTGTCCAGCCGGCCATTGCGTTAACACCGACGCTGAAAAAGTTGCTTGATGTTTTCGCCGTAATCCGGATAATTCGCCTGCTCTGCACGCGGAGGAAGTGATGCCCCTCCACGAACAGGCCCTTTGCCGAACCCTGACGCGATGACCCGAGCCCCCAAAAGCGTCTGGATGCGGCTGCCTTTGACCTTGTCAAAGCAAGCACTATTCAGTAAGCTCCGCCGTCTATTTTTGTTGGACGGCCCCTGAGGCTATAAAGAATGAAAACTTTTACTGCTAAACCGGAAACAGTAAAGCGCGACTGGTTTGTCGTCGACGCCGCTGGCCAGACCCTGGGTCGTCTGGCTACTGAAATCGCGAGCCGTCTGCGTGGCAAGCACAAGCCTGAATTCACTCCGCACGTTGACACCGGCGACTACATCGTCGTCATCAACGCCGAGCAGGTTCGTGTAACCGGCGCCAAGTCCACGGACAAGGTGTACTACTCCCACTCCGGTTTCCCGGGCGGTATCAAATCGATCACTTTCGACAAGCTGATCGACAAGGCACCTGAGCGCGTGATCGAGACCGCGGTCAAAGGCATGCTGCCGAAGAACCCGCTGGGTCGCGACATGTACCGTAAGCTGAAAGTCTATGCGGGCGCTGTACACCCTCATACTGCTCAGCAGCCCCAAGAACTGAAGATTTAACGGAATAGTTCACTATGTCGGCGACTCAAAATTACGGCACTGGCCGTCGCAAGACCTCTACCGCTCGCGTTTTCCTGCGTCCGGGTACCGGTAACATCTCCATCAACAACCGCACGCTGGATTCCTTCTTCGGTCGTGAAACCGCGCGCATGGTTGTTCGTCAGCCTCTGGAACTGACCGGCACCGTCGAGAAATTCGACGTGTTCGTGACCGTTTCCGGCGGTGGCGTAAGCGGCCAGGCTGGCGCCATCCGTCACGGTATCACCCGTGCCCTGATGGTGTACGACGAAACCCTGCGTGGCGATCTGCGCCGTGCCGGCTTCGTTACCCGCGATGCCCGTGAAGTTGAGCGTAAGAAGGTTGGTCTGCGTAAAGCGCGTAAGCGTCCGCAGTACTCCAAGCGTTAATTCGCTGCTCAAGCTTCAACAAAAAGCCTGGTTCGAAAGAACCGGGCTTTTTTGTTTTTACCGCTTTTTGCCCGTCCGATGTCGTTCTCGGGCTATGCCACGGCCTGCGCAGTGACCGCGGTCAGCCCCGCTGACAGCAAAATTGTTGTAAGATTCGCAGTTATCGCGCGCCTTGGGGTGTTTCCGTTCGCTGTTGCCTGGCTAGTGCCGGGCCCTGTGCGGGGGAAGTGCCTCGGGCGCGTTCGTTTATCTGTTTCCAGCGAGGAGATCGCCATGGGCGTAACCAACAGGTTGGCCTGCTACTCCGATCCTGCCGACCATTATTCCCATCGCGTGCGTATCGTGTTGGCCGAGAAGGCCGTTACCGTGCAAATCATCGACATTGCCCCGGGGCGCCCGCCGGCGGCGTTGATGGAAGTGAACCCTTACGGCAGCCTTCCCACGCTCGTGGACCGCGATCTGGCGCTGTATGAATCCACCGTAGTGATGGAGTACCTCGACGAGCGCTACCCCCATCCTCCGTTGCTGCCCGCCTACCCGGTGGCTCGCGCCAATGCTCGCCTGCTGATGCACCGTATTCAGCGGGACTGGTGCGGGCATGTGGACCTGCTGCTCGATCCGCGCAGCAAAGAGGCCGCACGGGTCGAGGCGCGCAAGCATCTGCGCGAAAGCCTTACCGGCGTTTCCCCGCTGTTTGCCGAGATGTCCTGCTTCATGAGTGATGAGCAAAGCCTGGTTGACTGCTGTCTATTGCCCATACTCTGGCGGCTCCCGGTGATGGGCGTCGAGTTGCCGCGTGCGGCGAAGCCCTTGCTCGATTACATGGATCGGCAATTTGCTCGAGAAGCGTTCCAGGCCAGCCTCTCGGCTGCCGAACGTGAAATGCGTTAGTTTTAGAGGAGCCCTTGATGAATTCCAGTCGTCCCTATCTGGTCCGCGCCTTGTATGAGTGGATCGTAGATAACGATTGCACGCCCCATATCCTGGTAAATGCCGAGTATCGCGCAGTGCAAGTCCCTGAGGGCTTTGCGACCGATGGTCAGATCGTGCTCAACGTTTCGCCCACTGCGGTGCGTCACCTGCACATGGACAACGAAGCCGTGAGTTTCGAAGGTCGCTTCTCCGGCGTTGCTCATACCCTGTATGTGCCGGTCGGGGCCATCATGGGTATCTATGCGCGCGAGAACGGGCAGGGCATGGTGTTTGACCCTGAAGTGCCTTCGTTGGAGGACGATGAGCTCGACATGGAAGAGGAAGGCCTGGATGACGACCAGCCACCGCCTGGCGGTCAGCCGCCTCGCCCAAGCGGGCGGCCCAGCCTGAAAGTGGTGAAATAAAAAAAGGCGACCATCGTGGTCGCCTTTTTTGTACCTGTGAGGCTGATCAGTCGATGTACTCGAACAGCTTCACGATCTTCTGTACACCGGAAACGCTCTGCACCAGGTTGGTAGCACGGGTCGCTTCCTGCTGGGTTACCAGGCCAAGCAGGTACACGATGCCGTTCTCGGTCACGACCTTGATGCGCGAGCCAGGAATGGTGTTATCCGCAAACATCTGTGTCTTGATCTTGGTGGTCAGTACCGCGTCATTGCTGCGTGCCAGCAAGGAGGACGGCTGAATGACCTGCAGCTCGTTCTCCACCTTTTTTACCCGCTGTACCGAAGCGGCGGCCTGCTCGGCCATGGCTTTGAGGTCTGCCCGCGGCGTTTGGCCGGCCAGTAGTACCACGCCGTTATAGCTGGTGACCACGATGTGCGAGCCTTGGTCCAGGTCCGGGCTGGCTTTGGCAACGTTGACCGCAACCTTGGTTTCGATCAGCGAGTCGTCAATCTTGCTGCCCAGGGTGCGGGTGCCTCGATCATCGTCGATGGGTTTGTCGCGGGTGGCCGTCAGCACGGAGCTGCAGCCGGAGAGGGCAAGGCAAAAGGTGAGGGCCGCAAGGCCGACGCGGGTGGGGCTCATTCTTCACTCCCGAACAGTTGGCTGTCGATCAAATCGCAGAGGCAGTGGATAGCCAGCAAGTGGACTTCCTGAATGCGCGCCGTCACCTGTGACGGCACGCGGATTTCGACATCTTCGGGCAGCAGCAGCGAAGCCATGCCGCCGCCGTCGCGGCCGGTGAGGGCAACTACCGTCATGTCACGGTCATGCGCCGCCTGGATCGCCTGGATCACGTTGGCAGAATTCCCGCTGGTGGAAATGGCCAGCAGCACATCGCCCGCCTGCCCCAGTGCGCGAATCTGCTTGGAGAAGATTTCGTTGTAGCTGTAGTCATTGGCGATGGAGGTGAGCGTTGAGCTGTCGGTTGTGAGCGCAATGGCCGGCAGGCCCGGGCGCTCGCGCTCGAAGCGGTTGAGCATCTCCGACGAGAAATGCTGGGCATCGCCAGCCGAACCGCCATTGCCACAAGCCAACACCTTGCCCTCGCTGAGCATGGCATTGACCATTACCTGGCTGGCCTGCTCGATATGCGGGGCAAGCACTTCCATCGCTTGCTGTTTGGTGTCGATGCTGGCCTGGAAAAGCCGGCGAATCCGGGATTGCATGTCCATCGTTTACCTTAGAAAACCTTGGCCCGCGAAGCGGGAGCGCTACCAGCGAGCTGGCGCGGAACTATCAGAGTGGATCGGCGAGCCGTAAACGGTATTCAACTCGAAAATGCGTCCTTGAGCCAAGTCAGGCCAGGGGCGCTCGGGTCGTTGCCTTCAATGGCGATGATGTCGAAGCGGCACGGGTGATCGGCCCATACAGGCTCTTCGAAGAGGTACCGTTCAGCGGCATTGATCACGCGCGCCTGTTTGCGGCCGTCGATGCTTCCCAGGGCACCGCCCCATTGGCGGTGCCGGCGATAGCGAACTTCGGCGAATACTACTGTATCGCCATCTAGCATGACCAGATCCAGTTCGCTTTCGCGGCAACGCCAGTTGCGCGCCAACAGCCGCAAGCCGTGGTCACACAGGTGCCGCTCCGCCCAGGCCTCGGCTTGCTTGCCGTGTTCCCCGGGTGGCACCGGATTGTTCACTGGCCGCTGGCCGGCAACCGCTCGACCTTGCCATTGTTGAATTGCGCCCACGGCAGCTGCCGTTCGATGCGCTGGGCGTTATTAAGGCTGAGGCTGCCTGACAGGCCGTCGATGCGGTTGTCAGGCAGCGCCTTGAGCTGGCCCAGTCGTGGCGCAAGTGTGTAGGCATCGGCACCCATGGCGTACAGCCGGCCCAGGCTGCTGTTGGCCTGCGGCCACTGGCGCGCGACCTGTTGGCGCAAGCCATTGCTAGTATCCAGCAGCCAGGGGGTTTCACAGAAACGTACCCCGTTGAGGTCGTTGTACTGCGCCTGGTCCCCACTTGCGCTATAGACGTGCGAGGTGGCATAGACTGGCACATCACCGGCGTACTGATAGTTGAGCGTAGGCTTTACCTGCTGGGCCTGTTGGGGTGTGGCCGTCATGTAGATGAAGTCGATGTCCTGGCGGCGGGTGCCCTGGCCACCTGTTCCGGTCTGCCGTACCTGCATCAGCTCGCCGATCTGTTGGGCAAGCGCAACAGGCTGATCGATCTGGATGGCAGCCACCAGTGTGCCGCCACTGGCTTGCCAGTCCTGGCGGAACGCGGCCAGCACACGGTCACCGAATTCGCCTTTGGGAACGATGGCCGCGGCGTGTTGCAGGCCATCGGCATGCGCACGTCGGGCCACCTCACGCGCTTCGTCTTCGGCAGCCAGGCCAAATTGGAACAGTTGCGAAGGGCCGGGCTGGTTGCTGTCGCTGTAATTGAGGGCCAGCGTGATGATTGGCAGCTGGGGGCGGCTGCTCAGTTGTTTGACCAGGTTCTTTTCCAGGGGGCCGACCACCAGCTGAACGCCGGCCGCCTGCGCCTGGCGATAGAAGTCGTCCATGGACGTTACCCTCGAGCTGTCATAGAACTCGATGGCGGGCGCCGGCTGGCCGGCCTGCAGCGCCTGATAGTGCGCCGCCATGAAGCCATCGCGCAGCGCCCGGGCCACGCCCGCCAGTGGGCCTTGCTGGGGCAGCAGCAGCGCGATACGGTCCAGCGGCTGATTGGTTACGGCCATCAGTTGTTGCAATGGCAGAGGCAGCGTACGGGCCGCCGGATGGCTGGCATGCTGGGCACGCCAGGCTTCAATGGCGGCTTTCTGTTGTTCGAGAGTGCCAGGCGTTTTCACCACCTGGGAAAGGCTGAGCCAGCCCGCCAGGTCATCATTGCCGGCTGGCTGCGCCTGATCGGCGGGCAGGCTGGCTACCAGCTTCCAGATTTCCTCATGGTTCGCGGCGGCCGCATCCCCTTGCAGGGTCGGCGCCATGAAAATACGTTCGCGCGCGGCGGCGAGAACCTGGCCGTCTGCTTCAAGGGCCCGGGCGCGTACGGTCTGGGTACGGATCTGTTGATCGAGGGGAAGCTCGCCCAGGTGTTGCAGGCTGGGATGGCCAAGCGCGGTAAGCGCCGCCTTGGGGTCGTTGCGGTTCAGCGCCAGTTCGGCCAGCAACGTGCTGGCGAACACCTGCTGGGCGGGCTTGAGGCGGTTCAGGTCGATGTCGCCGAAGATCTGCGTGGCCTGGGCGTCGTTATGTTGCTCCATTGCCTTGCTGGCGGCTGTGAGCCGCAGGAACGCAGCCTCCTCGGGGGACTGGCTCGCGCTGGCTTGCTGCAGCAGTTCCTCCACGCTGGCGGCAGGCGTTCGCGGCAGTTCGCCCAGGTTCGAGCCAGGCTGGCTGGCGCAGGCCGCAAGTAGCACGGCCATGAATAAGGCGATTAGCGAACGCAGGCAACCGGTCATGTACATCTTCCTGATACGAATCGTTGAACGGGCAATTGTACCCAAGCCCAGTCGCCGGTGCGACGCCACGGCGCGCTGCCCACGGATTCGGCAAAAGCCTGCCGAGGCCGCTACAATGGCCGCTTTCCGGCGTTTCCAAGGTGTGTGCTGTGACCCTCTCAGGCGCGACAGATTCAACTTTCGGCACACTTTATGTGGTCGCCACCCCCATCGGTAATCTCGACGACATGACCCCGCGAGCATTGAATGTGCTCAAGGACGTGGCAATGATCGCCGCTGAAGATACGCGTCACTCCCTGCGCCTGTTACAGCATTTCGGTATCCAGACGCCCTTGGCGGCCTGTCATGAGCACAATGAGCGCGAGGATGGCGGGCGGTTTCTCGGGAAGCTGCAGGCAGGCGAAAGCGTTGCACTGATTTCCGACGCGGGCACGCCGCTGATTTCCGACCCGGGCTATCACCTGGTACGGCAAGCCCGTGCCGCGGGTGTAAAAGTGGTTCCGGTTCCTGGCGCCTGCGCCGTTATCGCTGCATTGTCCGCCGCCGGGTTGCCGTCGGACCGGTTTATCTTCGAAGGCTTTCTCCCGGCCAAGGCCGCCGCCCGTGCGAGCCGGCTGGAAGCGCTGCGCGAAGAGCCGCGTACGCTGATTTTCTATGAAGCGCCCCATCGTATTCTCGAATCCGTGCAGGCGATGGAAGCCGCCTTCGGTGGTGATCGGCCGGCGGTGCTGGCACGGGAGCTGACCAAAGCCTTCGAAACCCTCAAGGGCCTGCCATTGGCAGAGCTTCGCGCGTTCATCGAGTCAGATTCGAACCAGCAGCGCGGTGAATGCGTAGTGCTGGTGGGTGGCTGGATTGCTCCAGTGGGTGAGGACGCGATCAGTGCCGAAGCGCTACGGGTGCTTGATCTGCTGCTCGCCGAGATGCCGCTGAAGAAGGCCGCTGCCCTGGCTGCGCAGATTACCGGCGTGCGCAAGAACCTGCTTTATCAGGTGGCGCTGGAGCGACAGGGTTAAGCGAAACGGCGAAAGTCACGGTGCTTGCGCTCCCGGCCCGGGATATAAAGAAGCTCGCGGGCTGGCGCCGGCTCCTGCCGGTCTGTATCCTTGGCGGCGGAGAGTCGGTTGGACAGTCGCTGCCGTTGCATGCTCGCATGCGCGGGGGAGGAAAGTCCGGGCTCCATAGGGCAGAGTGCCAGGTAATGCCTGGGAGGCGTGAGCCTACGGAAAGTGCCACAGAAAATAACCGCCTAAGCGCTTCGGCGCCGGTAAGGGTGAAAAGGTGCGGTAAGAGCGCACCGCGCGTCTGGCAACAGTTCGTGGTCAAGGTAAACCCCACTCGGAGCAAGACCAAATAGGGTTCCATAGGCGTGGCCCGCGCTGGAACCGGGTAGGTTGCTAAAGGTGTTCAGCGATGACCATCGTAGAGGAATGACTGTCCTCGACAGAACCCGGCTTACAGACCGACTCTCCACCTTTTTCCTCCTTCCCCGTTTCGCTTGATACCCCCTCCTGGCTATACCGAAAAAATCTTAATCCTCACAATCTACTTTAAGTATTTGACGCAATCCCCTGCCTCGGAAGGGTATTCCCAGTCGATTTTGGGCGCTTTTTCACGCATTCCACACCATCTGTGTCGTAAATCACCGATATGTAAAGGAAATCACTGACGGCGCGCCTTGACGGTGCAGGGAGGGGGTTCCTATAGTGTGCGCGAGTGGCGGGAAGTGGCAGGAAGTGGGAAATACAGGCGCATAAGGAACAATAGCGCGGCAGGGTCTTTTTTCGGGGAAGCTCAACAGTGTTTCGTGGAGCCAATGCTATCAGTCTCGACGCAAAGGGCCGTCTCGCCATGCCGAGCCGGTACCGTGACGAGCTGAATACGCGCAGCTCCGGCCAGTTGATCATCACCATCGATACTGTCGACCGTTGCCTTAACGTCTATCCACTCGACGAATGGGAAATCATCGAAACCAAGCTCAAGGCGCTGCCCTCGCTACGTGAAGAGGTCAAGCGCCTGCAACGGCTGCTTATTGGCAATGCCGTGGATCTGGAACTCGATTCGAGTGGCCGCTTTCTGGTGCCGCCGCGCTTGCGCGAATACGCCCGCCTGGACAAACGGGCGATGCTGGTAGGCCAGCTGAACAAGTTTCAATTGTGGGACGAAGACACGTGGAATGCAGTTTCCGCGGCGGACCTCGAAGCTATCCAACAACCGGGCGCCATGCCTGACGAATTGCGTGACCTGATCCTGTGACGACTGACAGCAGCTTCAACCACATTACCGTGTTGCTAAACGAGGCGATCGAGGCCTTGGCCGTGCGCGCGGACGGCTGCTATATAGATGGCACCTTCGGCCGCGGCGGGCATAGCCGCCTGTTGCTGCAACAGCTCGGGCGCGATGGCCGATTACTTGGCTTTGACAAGGACCCTCAAGCGATTGCCACGGGGCAAACGCTGGCGGCCGAAGACGGCCGCTTTGTCATTGTGCAGCGCAGTTTTGCGGAAATGGCCGACGAGGCCGAGCGCCTGGGGTTGAAAGGCAAGGTAAGCGGTATCCTGCTCGACCTCGGTGTGTCGTCGCCGCAGCTGGACGACCCTACCCGCGGCTTCAGCTTTCTCAACGACGGCCCCCTGGACATGCGCATGGACCCTGACCGTGGCGTCAGCGCCGCGCAGTTCATTGCCCAGGCCCCCGAAGAAGAGATCGCTCGCGTATTCAAGGAGTACGGCGAGGAGCGCTTCGCCCGGCGCATGGCGCGTGCGGTGGTAGAGCGCCGCCAGGTTCAGCCCTTCGAGCGCACCGGTGACCTGGCGCAGGTACTCAAGGACGCCAACCCAGCCTGGGAAAAGAACAAACACCCTGCTACCCGGGCATTCCAGGGCTTGCGAATTCACGTGAACAACGAGCTGGCAGACCTGGAAGCCGGGCTGCGGGCTGCAATGGACCTCCTTGAAATAGGCGGGCGGCTGGCAGTGATCAGCTTCCACTCCCTCGAAGACCGCATCGTCAAACTTTTCCTGCGTCGCCTTGAAAAGGGCGAGGTGGACACGCTGCCGCGCAACCTGCCGGTGCAGGTGCAGCGCTTCGACCCGATCGTACGCACCCTGGGCAAGGCACGCTTTGCTTCAGAGGCTGAGCTCAAAGCCAACCCTCGCTCCCGCAGCGCGGTAATGCGGGTCGCGGAGAAGCTGCGGTGAGCAAGCTCTTCTTCAAGCCTCTGCCAACCGGTAGCTTCCTGATGCTGCTGATGTTCGTCGCTGTGCTGGTGTCGGCCATCGCCGTGGCCTACAGCGCGCACCTGAACCGTACGCTGCTCAATGCCCTGTACACCGAACTCAACGAGCGGGACAAGGCGCAGGCTGAATGGGGGCGGTTGATCCTCGAACAAAGTACCTGGACGGCTCATAGCCGAATCGAGGCACTGGCTACCGAGCAGTTGAAGATGCATGTGCCCGATGCCGCCGACGTGCGCATGGTGGCGCCATGATGAAGCTCGACGGCGCACTCTATCCGTGGCGTTTCCGCGTGGTGCTGGGTTTGCTCGGCATCATGGTGGCGGCGATCAGCTGGCGGATCATCGACCTGCAAGTGGTGGACCGGGACTTCCTCAAGGGCCAGGGCGACGCGCGCAGCATGCGGCATATCCCCATTCCCGCGCACCGTGGCCTGATCACCGATCGCAACGGTGAGCCATTGGCGGTAAGTACGCCGGTCAGTACCCTGTGGGCCAACCCCAAGGAGCTGCAGTTGGCCAAGGACCGTTGGCCCGACCTCGCACGCGCCCTTGGCCAGGATCCCGCCCAACTGAGCGAGCGCTTCGAAGCGAACGCCAACAAGGAATTCCTCTACCTGGTGCGCGGCCTTACCCCCGAGCAAGGCCAGGCAGTGCTGGACCTCAAGGTACCGGGCGTTTACGGGCTGGAAGAGTTCCGCCGGTTCTACCCGGCCGGCGATGTCACCGCGCACATGGTTGGTTTCACCGACCTCGACGACCACGGTCGCGAGGGCGTGGAACTGGCCTATGACGAATGGCTGGCGGGCGTGGCAGGGCGGCGTCAGGTGATCAAGGACCGCCGCGGGCGGCTGATCCGTGACGTGCAAGTGACCAAGAACGCCAAGGCCGGGAAAACCCTGGCCTTGTCCATCGACCTGCGCCTGCAGTACCTGGCTACCCGCGAGCTGCGCAAGGCCATCACCGACAACCAGGCCAAGGCGGGCAGCCTGGTGATCATGGATGTAAAAACCGGCGAAGTGCTGGCCATGGTCAACATGCCTACCTACAACCCGAACAACCGTCGCACCATGGTCCCGGCGGCCATGCGTAACCGGGCCATCATCGACGTGTTCGAGCCGGGTTCCACCATGAAGCCGCTGTCCATGAGCGCCGCGCTGGAAACCGGCCGCTGGAAGCCCACCGACAAAGTGGATGTGTATCCCGGCTCGTTGCAGATCGGCCGCTACACCATCAAGGACGTGTCCAAGACCGAAGGCCCGGTGCTGGACCTGACCGGTATCCTGATCAACTCCAGTAACGTGGGTATGAGCAAGGTCGCGTTCGACGTCGGGGGTGAGAACATCTACCGGGTAATGTCGTCGGTTGGCCTGGGCCAGTACTCGGGGCTTGGTTTCCCCGGTGAACGCGTGGGCAACCTGCCCAACCACCGGGAATGGCACAAGGCCGAAACCGCCACGCTGTCCTACGGCTATGGCCTTTCCGTGACTGCTCTGCAGCTGGTGCATGCCTACGCCACATTGGCCAACCACGGCAAGCTGGTGCCGTTGTCGATCCTGAAGGTCGATAACGAGCCCGAAGGCGCGCAAGTGATCCCGCAGAACGTTGCCGCCACCATTCAGGGTATGTTGCAGCAGGTGATCGAAGCGCCGCGCGGCGTTTACCGGGCGCAGGTGCCTGGCTATCACGTAGCCGGCAAGAGTGGTACCGCGCGCAAGGCTACCATCGGCTCGCGCGGTTATACCGAAAACGCCTATCGCTCCCTCTTCGCAGGCTTCGGCCCGGTGGCCAACCCACGCTATGCGGTGGTGGTGGTGATCGACGAGCCGGGTGCCGGCGGTTACTTCGGCGGCCTGGTATCGGCGCCTGTATTCAGCAAGGTGATGTCCGGCACGCTGCGCTTGATGAACGTGCCGCCAGACAACCTTCCCGCTACTCCGCAACAGCAGGCCAACGCTACGCCCGTAGCCCCGCCTGCGCCCGCCAAAGGACGGCAAGGCTGATGAGCATGCCATTGACCCACCTGTTCCCGGACGCCGGGCATGACCCGTTGATCCGCGAACTGGCCCTCGATAGCCGGGACGTGCGCCCCGGCGATCTGTTCCTGGCGGTGCCGGGTACCCGTGTCGATGGCCGCGAGCATATCGCCGACGCCTTGGCGCGAGGCGCCGCCGCCGTAGCCTATGAAGCGGACGGCGCAAGCGTATTGCCACTCACCAGTGCCCCCTTGATCCCGGTGCGTGGCCTGGCTCGGCAGCTATCCAGTATTGCCGGCCGCTTCTACTCGGACCCAGGCCGCCACCTTCGGCTAGTGGGCGTGACCGGCACCAACGGCAAAACCAGCGTTACCCAGCTGATTGCGCAGGCCCTCGACGATTTGGGGTTGCGGTGCGGGCTGATCGGCACGCTGGGCAGCGGTTTTCATGGCGAGCTGAAAAGCGGCCGCCTGACCACCCCCGATGCAGTGGTTGTGCAAGCCACGCTGTCGGACCTGCGCAAAGCCGGCGCCCGTGCAGTGGCGATGGAAGTTTCCTCTCACGCACTGGAGCAGGGGCGGGTCGCCGCGCTGGATTTCTCTATCGCCGTGTTCACCAACCTGTCGCGCGACCATCTCGACTACCACGGCAGCATGCAGGCCTACGCCGAGGCCAAGGCGCGGTTGTTCGCCTGGTCCACGCTCCGTGCACGGGTGATCAATCTGGACGACCCGTTCGGCCAGGACCTGGCTTCCCGCCCCGGCGTATCGCGGGTGATCGGCTATAGCCTGGAAGACCCCACCGCCGCGCTGTATTGCCGCGATGCCCGGTTCGACGATCACGGCGTGAGCGCCACCCTGGTCACCGCGCACGGTACCTTCAGCCTGCGCAGCCGATTGCTGGGCCGCTTCAACCTGAGCAACCTGCTGGCCGCGATTGGCGCGCTGGTGGCGCTTGATTACCCGCTGGATGAAATCCTCAAGGCCGTGCCGAAGCTGCAAGGGCCTCAGGGCCGGGTGCAGCGCCTGGGCGGCGGTGATCGCCCGCTTGTCGTGGTCGACTACGCCCATACGCCAGACGCGCTGGAGAAAGTGCTGCAGGCCCTTCGCCCCCATGCCAGCGGTAACCTGGTGTGCGTATTCGGCTGTGGCGGCGATCGCGACCGCGGCAAGCGCCCGTTGATGGCCCGAGTGGCCGAAGACTTCGCTGACACTGTCATCGTTACCGACGACAACCCCCGTAGCGAAGCACCCGACACGATCTTCGCGGACATTCGCCCCGGTTTCGCCCGGCCCGAGCAGGCCCGGTTCGTGTCTGGCCGTGGCGCCGCCATTGCCCAGGCCATCAGCGAAGCCCGCGCCGGGGATGTAGTGGTGCTGGCAGGCAAGGGCCACGAGGATTACCAGGAAATCCTCGGCGAGCGCCAGCCATTCTCCGATATCCAACAGGCCGAAGCGGCGCTTGCCGCGTGGGAGGCAGACCATGCTTGAGCCTCTGCTCCTCAGCACTGTGGCCCAGCCCCTTGATGGTCGGCTGGTGGGCGGCGACTGCAGTTTCAACGGCGTGAGCATCGATAGCCGGGCTATCCAGCCCGGGCAGTTGTTCATCGCACTCACGGGGCCTCGCTTTGACGGCCATGACTACCTTGCGGACGTTGCCGCCAAAGGTGCGGTGGCCGCACTGGTCGAGCGCGAAGTGCCCGGCGTCAGCTTGCCGCAACTGGTGGTTCGCGATTGCCGCGTGGCCCTTGGAGAGCTGGGCGCGATCAATCGCGCTGCGTTCGAAGGCCCGGTAGCCGCCATTACCGGTTCCAGCGGTAAAACCACCGTGAAAGAAATGCTGGCGGCCATTCTGCGTGTGCGTGGGCCGGCCTTGGCTACCCGTGGCAACCTGAACAACGACCTTGGCGCGCCACTTACTCTGCTGGAGCTGGCACCCGAGTATTGGGCCGCGGCGATCGAGCTGGGCGCGTCGCGCATTGGTGAAATCCGTTACACCGTAGGGCTTACCCGCCCGATGGTCACGCTGATCAACAACGCTGGCACCGCCCACGTTGGCGAATTCGGCGGCCCCGAGAAAATCGTCGAGGCCAAGGGGGAAATCCTCGAAGGCCTGGACGCCACTGGCGTGGCAGTGCTCAACCTTGACGACAAGGCTTTCCCGATCTGGGCAGCCCGGGCAGGTGCCCGCGCGGTGCTCACCTTCGCGCTGGCCAACCCGGACGCCGACTTCCATGCCGGCGCGGTTACCGCCGATGCCCGCGGCTGCCCGGCGTTCGAGCTGCGCTGCAACGACGGTGTAGGGAGCATCCAGCTGAACCTGCTGGGCGAGCACAACGTGCGCAACGCCCTGGCGGCCGCGGCCGTCGCTCGCGCCATGGGCGCCACGCTGCCGGAAATCGCCCGTGGGCTGAACAGCGTGCAGCCCGTCAAGGGCCGCACTGTTGCGCAGGTTACCGCCTCCGGTACTCGTGTTATTGATGATACATACAACGCAAACCCCTCCTCGGTGAGCGCGGCCGTTGATATACTCGCCGGCTTTTCCGGCCGCACCGTCCTGGTGCTTGGAGATATCGGCGAACTGGGTGACTGGGCTATCGAGGGCCACCGCCAAGTGGGTGCCTACGCTCGGGGCAAGGTCAGTGCGCTGTATGCCGTGGGGCCGCTCATGGCTAACGCCGTCGATGCCTTTGGGGAACACGCCCGCCATTTCGAAACTCAGGCTGATCTGATCCAGGCCCTGGCCGTGGAACAGGTGGCCGACACGACCATTTTAATAAAAGGCTCGCGCAGCGCTGCGATGGAACACGTCGTAGCGGCCCTGTGCGGTGCCAGCGGGGAGACACATTAATGCTGCTGCTGTTGGCCGAATTCCTTCAACAGTTCTACAAGGGCTTCGCGGTCTTCCAGTACCTCACCCTGCGTGGGATTCTGGGCGTGCTGACCGCGCTGGTCCTTGCGCTGTGGCTGGGGCCCTGGTTCATTCGTACGCTACAGATCCGCCAGATCGGCCAGGCTGTGCGTAATGACGGTCCGCAATCGCACCTGTCCAAATCCGGCACCCCGACCATGGGCGGCGCGCTGATCCTCTCGGCAATCGGTATCAGCACCTTACTGTGGGCCGACCTCACCAACCGCTATGTGTGGGTAGTGCTGGTGGTCACGTTCGCCTTCGGTGCGATTGGCTGGGTGGACGACTACCGCAAGGTGATCGAAAAGAACTCCCGCGGCCTTCCAAGCCGCTGGAAGTATTTCTGGCAGTCGGTATTCGGCGTCTGCGCCGCAGTGTTCCTGTACACCACCGCCAACAGCCCGATGGAAACCACACTGATCATCCCGATGCTCAAGGATGCCAGCATCCCACTGGGCGCCGGCTTCATGGTGCTGGCGTACCTGGTGATCGTGGGCTCGAGCAACGCGGTCAACCTCACCGACGGGCTGGATGGCCTGGCAATCATGCCAACGGTCATGGTGGGCGGGGCGCTGGGAATCTTCTGCTACCTCTCAGGGAACGTGAAGTTCGCCGACTACTTGCTGATCCCTTATGTGCCGGGCGCCGGCGAGCTGATCGTGTTCTGCGGCGCGCTGATTGGCGCGGGGCTGGGCTTTCTCTGGTTCAACACCTATCCCGCGCAAGTGTTCATGGGTGACGTAGGCGCGCTGGCGTTGGGCGCGGCCCTGGGCACCATTGCGGTGATCGTTCGGCAGGAAATCGTGCTGTTCATCATGGGCGGTGTGTTCGTGATGGAAACCCTTTCAGTGGTGATCCAGGTCGCTTCGTTCAAGCTGACCGGCCGGCGCGTATTCCGCATGGCACCGATCCACCACCATTTCGAACTCAAAGGCTGGCCCGAACCCCGGGTTATCGTGCGCTTCTGGATCATCACGGTGATCCTGGTGCTGATCGGCCTGGCCACGTTGAAGCTGAGGTAGCCCTGTGTCGCTGATCGCTTCCGACCAATTCCGCATCGTTGTCGGCCTCGGCAAGAGCGGCATGTCCCTGGTTCGCTTCCTGGCGAAGCAGGGCGTTGCCTTTGCCGTGGCCGACACGCGCGCGAATCCTCCGGAGCTGGCGACCTTGCAGCGCGATTTCCCTGAAGTGGAAGTGCGTTGCGGCGCGCTCGACGCACAGTTTCTCTGCCGCGCCAGCGAGCTGTACGTTAGCCCTGGCCTGGCCGTGGCAACACCCGCGCTGGCTGAAGCGGCAGCCCAAGGGGTGAAGCTGTCCGGGGACATCGACCTCTTCGCCCGCTACGCCAAGGCACCGATCATCGCGATCACCGGCTCCAACGCCAAAAGCACCGTCACCACACTGGTGGGCGAGATGGCACAGGCAGCTGGCAAGCGGGTGGCGGTCGGCGGGAACCTGGGGACGCCCGCGCTGGACCTTCTGGCCGACGACGTCGAGCTGTACGTGCTCGAACTGTCCAGCTTTCAGCTCGAAACCACCCATCAGCTCAACGCCGAGGTGGCCACGGTGCTCAACCTCAGCGAAGACCACATGGATCGCTACAGCGGGATGCCGGCCTACCATCTGGCCAAGCATCGGATCTTCCGCGGTGCCCGGCAGGTAGTGATCAATCGCCAGGACGCGCTCACCCGGCCGCTTCTGCGTGACGATATCAAGGTTGGTTCATTCGGTCTGAATGCTCCTGATTTCAACGCATTCGGCCTGCGCCAGCAGGGTGAAGCACGCTACCTGGCGTTCGGTCAGGAACTGTTGCTGCCGGTCAGTGAGCTGAAGGTGCGCGGCGCCCATAATCAGGCCAACGCCCTGGCGGCGCTGGCACTAGGGCATGCAGCTGGCTTGCCCATGGCACCGATGCTCGACGCCTTGCGCGCATTCACAGGCCTTGCCCACCGCTGCCAATGGCTGCGCGAGCGCAACGGCGTGGCCTGGTACGACGACTCCAAAGCCACCAACGTGGGCGCCGCCCTGGCTGCGATCGAGGGGCTGGGCAGCGATATCGACGGCAAGCTGGTGCTGGTGGCCGGTGGCGACGGCAAGGGCGCGGATTTTTCAGCCCTGCGTGCTCCGGTAAGCCGCCATTGCCGCGCGGTGGTATTGATTGGGCGGGACGCCGAGCGCGTGGCCACAGCCCTTGATGAACAGGTAAGGAAAGTGCGAGTGAGCGACCTCGATGCGGCTGTAGCCCGTTGCGCCGAACTGGCCCAGCCAGGCGATGCGGTGTTGCTGTCGCCGGCGTGCGCCAGCCTGGACATGTTCCGTAATTATGAAGAGCGCGGGCGCCTGTTCGCTCAGGCTGTGGAGGCGCTGGCATGATTTTCAACGTGATCAAGCCTTATCCATCGCCGCTCATCAGCAACCGTGGGATCGACATCGACTTTCCCATGCTCGCTGGCTGCCTGGCCCTGCTGGGCCTCGGGCTGGTGATGATCACTTCGGCGTCCTCCGAAGTGGCGGCGGCCCAGAGCGGCAATGCGCTGTACAACATGATTCGCCACTTGATCTATCTGGTACTAGGCCTGGGTGCCTGCGGCGTGACCCTGCTGATTCCTATCGCCACCTGGCAGCGTATGGGCTGGATGCTGCTCGTGGCGGCGTTCGGCTTGCTGTTCCTGGTGATTGTGCCCGGGATAGGCCGCGAGGTGAACGGCTCCATGCGCTGGATCGGCTTCGGTGCGTTCAACGTGCAGCCGTCAGAGCTGGCCAAGGTGTTCGTGGTGATCTTCCTGTCCGGGTACCTGGTACGCCGTCAGCAGGAAGTGCGCGAAAGCTGGATGGGCTTTTTCAAGCCGTTCATCGTGCTGCTACCCATGGCTGGCCTGTTGCTGATGGAGCCCGACTTCGGCGCCACCGTCGTGATGATGGGTGCGGCGGCCGCGATGCTGTTCCTGGGCGGGGTAGGGCTGTTCCGCTTTGCACTGATGGTGGTGCTGGCGGTGGCGGCAGTGTTCGTTCTGGTGCAGGCGCAGCCTTATCGTATGGCGCGGCTTATCACCTTCACCGACCCTTGGGCAGACCAGTTCGGCTCCGGCTACCAGCTTACCCAGGCCTTGATCGCCTTCGGCCGCGGCGAGTGGTTCGGGGTTGGGCTGGGCAACAGCGTGCAGAAGCAATTCTACCTGCCCGAAGCGCATACCGACTTCGTGTTCTCAGTGCTGGCTGAAGAGCTGGGTGTGGTGGGCTCGCTGTGCACGGTCGCGCTGTTCGTGTTCGTGTGTATCCGGGGCATGTACATCGGCCTGTGGGCAGAAAAATCCAAGCAGTTCTTCGCCGCCTACATGGCCTACGGCCTGTCGTTCCTGTGGATCGGGCAGTTCCTGATCAACATCGGTGTGAACGTGGGCCTGCTGCCTACCAAGGGCCTCACCTTGCCGTTCCTCAGCTACGGTGGCAGCTCGCTGGTGATCTGCTGCGCCTGTCTCGGGCTGCTGCTGCGCATCGAATGGGAGAGCCGCACGCACCTGGGCAGCGAAGAGGTGGAATTCACCGAGAAGGACTTCGCCGAGGAGCCCTACCATGGCCGGTAACGTGCTGATCATGGCAGGGGGCACCGGGGGGCATGTGTTCCCCGCGTTGGCCTGCGCGAAGGAGTTCCAGGCCCGGGGCTACACCGTGCACTGGCTGGGCACGCCACGCGGCATCGAGAACGAACTCGTGCCAGCGGCGGGCATCACCTTGCATACCATCCAGGCAAGCGGCCTGCGCGGCAAAGGCCGGCTGGCCCTGCTGAAAGCGCCGCTGATGCTGGTGAAATCCGTGCTGCAGGCACGGTCGATCATCAAGCGCCTGCGGCCGGTGTGTGTGGTGGGCTTCGGCGGCTACGTAACGGGCCCCGGCGGCCTGGCTGCGCGCCTGAGCGGCGTTCCGATCGTGGTGCACGAACAGAACGCCGTGGCCGGTACCGCCAATCGGCTGCTGCTGCCGTTGGCTACCCGAGTCTGCGAAGCTTTCCCACAGACCTTCGCCGCCTCCGCCAAATGCCTTACCACCGGCAACCCGGTGCGCAGCGAGTTGTTCCTGGCCACGCCTCGTCAACCCTTGCCGGGCCGCCGCGCCCGCCTGCTGGTGATGGGTGGCAGCCTGGGCGCCGAACCGCTCAACAAGCTGGTACCCCTGGCCTTGGCCAGCCTGCCCGAGGCCCATCGCCCGGAAGTGTTCCACCAGGCTGGCAAGCAACACGATGGCCCTACCGCCGAGCGCTACAAGGCCGCTGGGGTAGAGGCTCAGGTCGCCCCGTTCATTGCCGACATGGCGCAGGCTTATGCCTGGGCAGACCTGGTGATCTGCCGCGCCGGCGCACTGACCGTTAGCGAACTTGCTGCCGCGGGCCTGCCCTCGTTGCTGGTGCCGCTGCCTCATGCCATTGACGACCACCAGAGCCGCAATGCCGAATTTCTGGCCCGCGAAGGCGCTGCTTTCGTCATGCCGCAAGCAACAACCGGCGCCGCCGAACTGGCCGCGCGCCTTGAAGAGGTTTTGATGCAACCGCACAAACTCGTGACCATGGCCGAGACCGCCCGCCGCTTGGCCAAACCCGATGCCACCCGCAGCGTCGTCGATGCTTGCCTGGAGGTGGCTCATGGTTGAAAGCCAACGCGCCATGCCGCAACCGGAAATGCGCCGCATCCGTCGTATCCACTTTGTGGGTATCGGTGGCGTGGGCATGTGCGGTATTGCTGAAGTACTGCTGAACCTTGGGTATCAGGTGTCCGGCTCGGATCTCAAAGCCTCCGGTGTGACCGAGCGCCTTCGTGCCTTCGGCGCCGAAGTGTTCATCGGCCATCGCGCCGAAAACGCCGCCCGTGCCGACGTGCTGGTGGTGTCCAGCGCTGTCAACGTCAGCAACCCGGAAGTTGCCACTGCTCTGGAGCGTCGCATTCCCGTGGTACGCCGCGCCGAAATGCTCGCCGAGTTGATGCGCTACCGCCATGGCATCGCCGTGGCCGGCACCCACGGCAAAACCACCACCACCAGCCTGCTTGCCTCGGTATTCGCCGCGGCTGGCCTGGACCCGACCTTCGTGATCGGTGGGCGCTTGAATGCCGCGGGCACCAATGCCCAGCTGGGCAGCAGCCGCTACCTCATCGCCGAAGCGGACGAAAGCGATGCGAGCTTCCTGCACTTGCAGCCGTTGGTGGCCGTGGTCACCAATATCGACGCCGATCACATGGAAACCTACGAAGGTGACTTCAACAAGCTGAAGAAAACCTTCGTCGAGTTCCTTCACAACCTGCCGTTCTACGGTTTGGCCGTGGTGTGCCTGGACGACGCCGTGGTGCGCGAGATTCTTCCGCAGGTAGCTCGCCCCGTCGTCACCTATGGCGTACACGATGCCGCTGACGTGCGTGCGATCAACATCCGCCAGGCTGGCATGCAAACCTACTTCACCGTATTGCGCCGCGACCGCGAGCCGCTGGACGTGTCGGTGAATATGCCGGGCAATCACAACGTATTGAACGCCTTGGCCACCATCGCCATTGCAACCGACGAAGGCATCAGCGACGACGCCATCGTGCGTGGGCTCTCGTGCTTCCAGGGCGTGGGCCGTCGCTTCCAGGTATACGGCGAGCTGCCGGTAGACGGTGGTTCGGTGATGCTGGTGGACGATTACGGCCATCACCCGCGTGAAGTGTCTGCAGTGATACAGGCCGTGCGCGGTGGCTGGCCGGAGCGCCGCCTGGTCATGCTTTACCAGCCGCACCGTTATAGCCGCACCCGTGACCTCTACGATGATTTCGTGCAGGTACTGGCCGATGCCAACGTGTTGATGCTGATGGAAGTGTACCCGGCGGGCGAAGAGCCGATCCCGGGCGCGGACAGCCGCCAGCTGTGCCGCAGCATCCGCCAGCGTGGCCAGCTGGACCCGATCTATGTGGAACGCGGCACCGACATCGCGCCGGTGGTCAAACCACTGCTACGCCCGGGCGACATCCTGCTCTGCCAGGGCGCCGGTGACGTCGGCGCCATCGCTCCTCAATTATTGAAAAGCCCGCTGTTTGCCGGTGCAGTAGCCACCCCGGGGAAAAGCCAATGAATGCCCGCGCGTATGAAAGCCTGAAGTCCAACGTTGCGCCGAGTGACTTCGGGCGCGTCGCCGTGTTGTACGGTGGCACCAGTGCCGAGCGGGAGGTATCGCTCAAGTCCGGTACGCAGGTGCTGGGTGCATTGCAGGCCGCGGGCGTGGACGCATTCGGCATCGACGTAGGTCCCGACCTCCTGCAGATCCTGCTGCGGGAGAAGATCGACCGCGCGTTCATCATCCTCCATGGCCGCGGCGGCGAAGACGGCAGCATGCAAGGGCTGCTGGAGTGCCTGAACATCCCTTACACCGGCAGCGGCATCCTTGCCTCCGCCTTGGCGATGGACAAGCTGCGCACCAAACAGGTTTGGCAAAGCCAGGGTATTTCCACGCCTCGCCATGCCGTACTGGCCAGCGAAGAAGATTGTGTGAACGCCGTCACGGAACTGGGGCTGCCTTTGATCGTCAAACCCGCCCATGAAGGTTCAAGTATCGGCATGGCGAAGGTGACCAGCAGCAACGAACTGGTCAGTGCCTGGAAAGACGCCAGCGCCTATGACTCGCAAGTGTTGGTTGAACAGTGGATCGATGGCCCGGAATTTACCGTGGCCGTACTGCGTGATCAGGTATTGCCTGCAATCGCGCTCGGCACCCCGCACACGTTCTACGACTACGACGCCAAGTACCTGGCCAATGACACTCAGTACCGCATTCCCTGTGGGCTGTCGCCCGAGAAGGAAGAGGAACTGATGGAATTGAGCCAGCGCGCCTGCGCGGCCATCGGAATCAGCGGCTGGGGCCGCGTGGACGTGATGCAGGACGCCAAGGGTACGTTCTGGCTGCTCGAAGTGAATACCGCCCCCGGCATGACCGACCACAGCCTCGTGCCCATGGCGGCACGCGCTGCCGGGCTGGACTTCCAGGAGCTGGTGCTGTCCATCCTCACCGACTCATTGCAGGCGAGGGGCTGATCATGCGCGGCGCGTCCCTTCGTCATCAGCAGCCCATGCCCGCTCGCAAGGCGCCGCCTCGCGGTGCCAGCCGTATGGTGGCCAAAGAGCCGGTATCGGTGCGCTTGCCGCGTGCCAGCGGCGGGTTTTTCAAGCGGCTCCTGTGGCCGTTGCTGTTGCTCGCCCTGGCCGCAGGTACTTACGAAGGCGCGCAGCGCGCCATGCCTTACCTGGACCGTCCGGTCTCGAAGATCAATGTGCAGGGCGACCTCAGCTACGTGAGCCAGCAGGCCGTGCAGCAGCGGATCGCACCCTACGCCAATGCGCGCTTTTTCAGCATTGACCTCACGGGCATGCGCACCGAACTGGAGCAGATGCCTTGGATCGCGCACGCCGAAGTACGCCGCGTATGGCCTGACCAGGTGGTGATCCGCCTTGAAGAACAACTGCCAGTTGCCCGCTGGGGCGAGGGCCAACTGCTGAATAATCAGGGCCAGGCGTTCGCACCGCGCGAGCTGGCCAATTATGAGCACCTGCCACAGCTGTTTGGCCCGCAGCGTGCTCAGCAACAGGTCATGCAGCAGTATCAAGTGCTCAGCCAGATGCTTCGGCCTCTGGGTTTCTCCATAGCACGGCTTGAATTGCGTGAGCGCGGCAGCTGGTTCCTGACCACCGGCGCAGGAAGCGCCGGGCCAGGGCTCGATTTGCTGCTGGGGCGTGATCATCTGGTGGAAAAGCTGCGCCGGTTCATCGCCATCTACGACAAGACCCTAAAAGACCAGATCACGAATATCGCCCGCGTCGATCTGCGCTATGCCAACGGCCTGGCCGTGGGCTGGCGTGACCCGAACGCGGCGGCGCCAGCGGTACCGACCGTGGCGAAGAATTGACAAGAGGCAGGACATGGCAAACGCGCAAAGCGGCAAAATGATCGTCGGGCTGGATATCGGCACCTCCAAGGTGGTGGCGCTGGTAGGCGAAGTCGCGGCCGATGGCACCCTGGAGATCGTCGGGATCGGCACGCACCCGTCCCGCGGGCTGAAGAAAGGCGTGGTGGTGAACATCGAGTCCACCGTGCAGTCGATCCAGCGCGCGGTAGAGGAAGCCCAGCTCATGGCGGGCTGCCGTATTCACTCCGCCTTCGTGGGCGTGGCGGGCAATCACATTCGTAGCCTGAACTCTCACGGTATCGTGGCTATCCGCGACCGTGAAGTCAGCACCGCCGATCTGGAGCGGGTGCTCGATGCCGCCCAGGCGGTCGCGATCCCGGCAGACCAGCGCGTGCTGCACACCCTGCCGCAAGACTACGTGATCGACAACCAGGAAGGCGTGCGCGAGCCGCTGGGTATGTCGGGCGTTCGCCTGGAAGCCAAGGTGCACGTGGTGACCTGTGCCGTGAACGCCGCGCAGAACATCGAGAAGTGCGTGCGCCGCTGTGGCCTGGAAATCGACGACATCATCCTCGAGCAACTGGCGTCGGCCTATTCAGTGCTCACGGATGACGAAAAGGAGCTGGGCGTTTGCCTGGTGGACATCGGTGGCGGCACTACCGACATCGCCATCTTTACCGAAGGCGCCATTCGCCATACCGCGGTGATCCCGATTGCAGGTGACCAGGTCACCAACGACATCGCCATGGCCCTGCGCACGCCTACCCAGTACGCCGAGGAAATCAAGATCCGTTACGCCTGCTGCCTGGCCAAGCTGGCCGGTGCTGGCGAAACGATCAAGGTGCCAAGTGTGGGTGATCGCCCACCACGTGAGCTGTCGCGTCAGGCGCTGGCCGAGGTGGTCGAGCCGCGCTACGACGAACTTTTCACATTGATTCAGGCGGAATTGCGACGCAGCGGTTACGAAGACCTGATCCCCGCCGGGATCGTGTTGACCGGCGGCACCGCCAAGATGGAAGGCGCGGTAGAGCTGGCTGAAGAAATTTTCCACATGCCGGTGCGCCTCGGCGTACCGCATACGGTTCGGGGGCTGGAAGACGTCATCCGCAACCCGATCTATTCGACAGGCGTGGGTCTGCTGACCTACGGCCTGCAGAAGCAATCCGAAGGCGTGACCTTGACCGGCCTTACTGGCCGCGACAGCAGCTACGGCGACGAGCCCAAGGCGCCGGTACTTGAACGCTTCAAGCGGTGGGTTCAGGGCAATTTCTGATAACGGCAGTAGGCGAAAAAAACTAGAGAATTGAAGGAGAGGGAACATGTTCGAGCTGGTAGACAACATCCCGCAAAGCCCGGTCATCAAGGTGATCGGAGTCGGTGGCGGTGGCGGTAACGCCGTCAATCACATGGTTAAAAGCAACATCGAAGGTGTCGAGTTCATCTGTGCGAACACCGACGCCCAGGCGCTGAAAAACATTGGCGCGCGCACCATCCTGCAACTGGGCACTGGCGTGACCAAAGGCCTGGGTGCTGGTGCCAACCCGGAAGTCGGCCGTCAGGCCGCCATGGAAGACCGCGAGCGCATCGCCGAAGTGCTGCAAGGCACCAACATGGTGTTCATCACCACAGGTATGGGTGGCGGTACCGGTACCGGCGCGGCGCCGATCATTGCCGAAGTAGCCAAGGAAATGGGCATTCTGACCGTGGCGGTCGTGACTCGTCCGTTCCCGTTCGAAGGCCGCAAGCGCATGCAGATCGCCGACGAAGGCATCCGCGCGCTGGCTGACAGCGTTGACTCGCTGATCACCATCCCGAACGAAAAACTGCTCACCATCCTGGGCAAGGATGCCAGCCTGCTGTCTGCCTTTGCCAAGGCGGACGACGTACTGGCAGGTGCCGTTCGCGGTATCTCCGACATCATCAAGCGCCCAGGCATGATCAACGTCGACTTCGCCGACGTGCGCACCGTGATGAGCGAAATGGGCATGGCGATGATGGGTACTGGTTGCGCCAGCGGCCCGAATCGCGCCCGTGAAGCTACCGAGGCAGCCATTCGCAACCCGCTGCTCGAAGACGTCAACCTGCAGGGTGCTCGCGGCATTCTCGTGAACATCACCGCTGGCCCGGACCTGTCGCTGGGTGAATACTCCGATGTGGGTAGCATCATCGAAGCTTTCGCCTCCGACCACGCCATGGTCAAGGTGGGCACCGTGATCGATCCGGACATGCGCGACGAGTTGCACGTCACCGTGGTCGCCACTGGCCTTGGTGCCAAGATCGAGAAGCCTGTGAAGGTCATCGACAACGGCCTGCAAAACGCAGTCGCTCAGCAAACCCCGGCGCCTGCCCCGGTTCGCCACGAGCAAGCCGCGGTCAACTATCGCGACCTGGAGCGCCCGACGGTAATGCGTAACCAGGCTCACGCCGGTGCCGCCGCTGCTGCCAAGCTCAACCCGAACGACGACCTGGACTACCTGGACATCCCGGCATTCCTGCGTCGTCAGGCCGATTAATGGAATTTATCAGGGGTATAAGGGTGATTGGTGTTCAGCAAAGGCCGGGTCTGCTATTATCGCCAGCCTTTGTTGATACCAGTTCGCAACTTGCGCTGAAGCGGCCACTGCCATGATTAAACAACGCACCCTGAAGAACATCATCCGTGCCACCGGTGTCGGTCTGCATTCCGGGGAAAAGGTCTACCTTACCCTCAAGCCCGCGCCGGTGGATGCCGGTATCGTGTTCTGCCGTACCGATCTGGACCCAGTGGTTCAGATTCCCGCGCGTGCGGAAAACGTCGGTGAAACCACCATGTCCACCACCCTTATCCAGGGGGACATCAAGGTAGACACCGTGGAGCATTTGCTTTCGGCCATGGCCGGCCTGGGGATCGATAACGCCTACGTCGAACTCTCCGCGTCGGAAGTGCCGATCATGGATGGCAGCGCCGGTCCCTTCGTATTCCTGATTCAATCGGCTGGCCTGGAAGAACAGGACGCGCCGAAGAAATTCATCCGCATCCTTCGTGAGGTATCTGTGGAGGACGGCGACAAGCGCGCCACCTTCCTGCCTTTCGACGGGTTCAAGGTGAGTTTCGAGATCGATTTCGATCACCCGGTATTCAAGGATCGCACCCAGAGCGCCAGTGTGGATTTCTCCAGCACCTCTTTCGTCAAGGAAGTGAGCCGGGCCCGCACGTTTGGCTTCATGAGCGACATCGAATACCTGCGCAAGCACAACCTGGCGCTCGGTGGCAGCGTGGAGAACGCCATCGTCGTCGACAAGGAAGGCGTACTGAACGAAGACGGTCTTCGTTATGAAGACGAATTCGTCAAGCACAAGATCCTCGACGCTATTGGCGATCTGTACCTGCTGGGCAACAGCCTGATCGGTGAGTTCCGCGGCTTCAAGTCAGGGCACGCCCTGAACAACCGGCTGCTGCGCAAGCTCATCGAACAGAAGGACGCATGGGAAGTGGTGACCTTCGAAGACGCGAGTACCGCGCCGATCTCCTACATGCGCCCGGTTGCGGCGGTTTAAGCTCGAACCTTTTCTCTCTGTTGTTTGAGGCCACCTTAGGGTGGCCTTTTTTATTGGGGGCCGGTTCGATTATTTGCGCCGGTGGCTGGCCAGCCGTTCCAGCGCCGCTCGCAGGTTGGGGTCGGTAATGCCTTCAGCCGTGGCCTGCAGGTTGTCCGCAGCGCTATCGGAGAGGTCCAGCCCTGGCCCTGTTGCGCGTTTTGGACCAACGCTGGGTTGTACCTTGAACAGGATTCGGGTGAGCCCGGCAAATTCAGGCAAACCCTGTAAGCCTTGCTGCAAGCGCCGCTGCTGGTAACGCAAACGCGTGGCCCAATGCCCATCAGTAACCACCAGCAGCAAGCTACCCTCGCGCCAGGCGGCCACGTGGCAGTGCTCGCGAGCGGCGGGCTGAAGCTGGGTATCGAGCAGGCGCTTGATCGTGGCCAGGCGCTGGGCCTGGCTAAGCAAGGCCTTGAGCGGCCGGGCCTCGCGCAGCAGGACAGCGGGCGGGCGCGCCGGGTGAGGACGGAATGCCATGGAACGGGTTTCCTCCGGTGGGCCAGCATGGTAACAGATGGACACAAGCACGAAACCTCACGGTTTTGCCATGACGTTTGCTTCAGGCGCTTGAAGTTGAAAAAAAAGGCCTTATTGTAAACCCGCCCCGTAAAAGCGCTGTGCCAGCATGTGGCGTCGCCACTTTCCTCTCCATCGTTTCCGGGTAGAATGCTCGTTCGCATGCGGCCATGAGGGCTGCACGGGCGACTCCTTGGGGCCGCCCTCCATCCCTAAGTGTGGAAGATCCAGCCGATATGTTTGCGCCTTTGTTGAAAAAACTCTTTGGAAGCAAGAACGAGCGTGAAGTGAAACGCATGCTCAAGACGGTCGGTATCGTCAATGCCCACGAAGAGAAGATGGTCGCGCTCTCGGATGAGCAACTGCGCGCCAAGACCGCAGAGTTCCAGGCTCGCGTCGCCAAAGGTGAAACCCTCGACCAGTTGCTCCCCGAAGCCTTTGCCGTGTGCCGCGAAGCCGGCAAGCGCATCATGGGCATGCGCCACTTCGACGTTCAGTTGATCGGCGGCATGACCCTGCACGAAGGCCAGATCGCGGAAATGCGCACCGGTGAGGGTAAAACCCTGGTGGCCACGTTGGCGGTGTACCTGAATGCGCTGTCGGGCAAGGGCGTGCACGTAGTCACCGTGAACGACTACCTGGCCCGCCGCGACGCCAACTGGATGCGCCCACTGTATGAATTCCTCGGCCTCACGGTCGGCGTGGTCACGCCGTTCCAGCCGCCGGAAGACAAGCGCGCCGCTTACGCCGCTGACATCACCTACGGTACCAACAACGAATTCGGCTTCGATTACCTGCGCGACAACATGGCGTTCAGCCTCGAAGAGAAGTACCAGCGCGAGCTGAACTTCGCGGTGATCGACGAAGTGGACTCGATCCTTATCGACGAAGCCCGTACGCCACTGATCATTTCCGGCCAGGCCGAGGACAGCTCGCGCCTGTACATGGAAATCAACCGCCTGATCCCGCGCCTTACGCAGCACATCGAGGAAGTGGAAGGCGAGGTGACCCAGCAGGGCCATTTCAGCATCGACGAGAAGAGCCGCCAGGTAGAGCTCAACGAAGCGGGCCACCAGTTCATCGAAGAACTGCTCACCCAGGCCGGCTTGCTGGCTGAAGGCGAAAGCCTTTACTCCGCCCATAACCTGGGCCTGTTGACCCACGTCTATGCTGGCCTGCGCGCCCACAAGCTGTTCCACCGCAACGTGGAATATATTGTCCAGGACGGTGGCATCCTGCTGATCGACGAGCACACCGGCCGCACCATGCCAGGCCGTCGCCTGTCCGAAGGCCTGCACCAGGCCATCGAAGCGAAGGAAGGCCTGAAGATCCAGGCAGAGAGCCAGACCCTGGCCTCCACCACCTTCCAGAACTACTTCCGCCTGTACACCAAGCTGTCGGGCATGACCGGTACCGCAGACACCGAAGCGTTCGAATTCCAGCAGATCTACAACCTGCCGGTGGTGGTGATCCCGCCGAACCGCCCCCTCGCGCGCAAGGACTTCAACGACCTGGTGTACCTCACCGCGGAAGAGAAGTACGCGGCGATCATCACCGATATCAAGGAATGCATGGCCGTAGGCCGCCCGGTGCTGGTGGGTACCGCCACCATCGAAACTTCCGAGCACATGTCCAACCTGCTGCAGAAGGAAGGCATCGATCACAAGGTACTGAACGCCAAGTACCACGAGAAGGAAGCCGAGATCATTGCCCAGGCCGGCCGGCCCGGTGCGCTGACCATCGCTACCAACATGGCTGGCCGTGGTACGGACATCCTGCTGGGTGGTAACTGGGAAGTGGAAGTGGCGGCGCTGGAAAACCCCACCGAAGAGCAGATCGCCCAGATCAAGGCCGACTGGCAGAAGCGCCACCAGCAAGTGCTGGAGGCGGGCGGCCTGCACGTGATCGCCTCGGAGCGCCACGAGTCTCGCCGTATCGACAACCAGTTGCGTGGCCGCGCCGGTCGCCAGGGGGACGCCGGTTCCAGCCGCTTCTACCTGTCGCTCGAAGACCCGCTGATGCGTATCTTCGCCTCGGACCGCGTGAAGAACTTCATGAAGGCACTGGGCATGCAGTCCGGCGAGGCCATCGAGCACCGCATGGTCACCAATGCGATCGAGAAGGCCCAGCGCAAGGTCGAGGGTCGCAACTTCGACATCCGCAAGCAATTGCTGGAATTCGACGACGTGTCCAGCGAGCAGCGCAAAGTGATCTACCACATGCGCAACAGCCTGCTGGCCGCCGAGAACATCGGCGACACCATAGCCGAGTTCCGCGAAGACGCGCTGAACACCATCGTTTCGCAGCACATCCCGCCGCAGTCGCTGCCTGAGCAGTGGGATATCGCCGGGCTGGAAGCTGCCCTGCAGGCCGACTTTGGGGTCAGCCTGCCGATCCAGCAGTGGCTCGACGAAGACGAGAAGCTCTACGAGGAAACCCTGCGTGAGCGATTGTTGGCCGAGATTCTCGCGGCTTACAACGAGAAGGAAACCCAGGCAAGCGCCGAGGCTCTGCGTACCTTCGAGAAGCAGATCCTGCTGCGTGTGATCGACGACCTGTGGAAAGACCACCTTTCCACCATGGACCACCTGCGTCACGGGATTCACTTGCGCGGCTATGCGCAGAAGAACCCCAAGCAGGAATACAAGCGCGAGTCCTTCACCCTGTTCCAGGAGCTGCTCGATTCGATCAAGCGCGACACCATCCGTGTGCTGTCGCATGTCCAGGTTCGTCGCGAAGACCCGGCCGAGGAAGAAGCCCGCCTGCGCCGCGAAGCCGAGGAGCTGGCGCAGCGCATGCAGTTCCGCCACGCCGAGGCCCCGGGCCTGGACGAGCCCGAAGTGCTTGAGGAAGGCGCGCAAGGCACGGTGGAAGCGGCACTGGCGCCGCTGCGCAACGAGCAGAAGCTGGGGCGCAACGAAGTGTGCTGGTGTGGCTCGGGCAAGAAGTTCAAGCATTGCCACGGGCGTATTGAATAGCCTGTTGGTTTGCTGTTGAATCACGCCGCGCCGGCTTTGTCGTCGCGGCGTTTATCTTTCAGGGCTCGTCCCTTTTTCAAGGAGTCATCAATGGCTGTCGGTCTCGGTCCCTTGCCCACCCTGCACCCCGTTCCCGGTTTTGAGTTGGGCATCGCTTCGGCGGGCATCAAGCGACCGGGCCGCAAAGATGTGGTGGTGATGCGCTGTGCCGAGGGCGCTACCGTGGCTGGTGTGTTCACCCTTAACGCCTTTTGCGCGGCGCCGGTTATCCTGGCCAGGCAACGCGTGGGCGGGCCAGTACGGTACCTGCTGACCAACACCGGCAATGCCAACGCCGGCACCGGCCAGCCCGGGCTGGAAGCCGCAGCCCGCACCTGTGAAACCCTGGGGCGCCTGGTGGGCGTTGAAGCGGCTGCCGTACTGCCGTTTTCCACTGGTGTGATCGGCGAGCCTCTGCCTGTGGAGAAGATCGAAGGCGCGCTGCAAGCCGCGCTGGACGGCCTGAGCGAAAACAACTGGGCCGAGGCAGCCACTGGCATCATGACCACGGACACCCTGCCCAAGGGCGCCAGCCGGCAATTCACCCACGATGGTGTGACCGTCACCGTTACCGGCATCAGCAAGGGGGCGGGCATGATTCGCCCGAACATGGCCACCATGTTGGGCTACATCGCCACCGACGCCAAGGTGTCCCAGGCGGTATTGCAGGACCTGATCCGCGACGCTGCGAACAAGTCGTTCAACCGCATCACCATCGACGGCGACACGTCCACCAACGACTGCTGCATGCTGATCGCGACCGGCAAGGCGGCGTTGGCGGAAATTACCGAAGCCAACGGCCCGCTGTTCGCTGCCCTGAAAGCAGCGGTATTCGACGTGTGCATGGAAGTGGCGCAGGCCATCGTGCGGGATGGCGAAGGCGCGACCAAATTCGTGACCGTGCAAGTGAATGGCGGCGGCAACCATCAGGAGTGCCTGGACGTGGGGTATGCCGTTGCGCATTCCCCCCTGATCAAGACCGCACTGTTTGCTTCCGACCCCAACTGGGGCCGTATCCTTGCCGCTGTCGGCCGTGCCGGCGTGCCTGAGCTGGATGTGAGCAAGATCGACGTGTACCTGGGCGATGTGTGCATCGCCAGCCAGGGTGGGCGTGCGGCGAGCTACACCGAAGAGCAGGGCGCCGCGGTAATGGCGCAGGCGGAGATCGGCATTCGTATCGAGCTGGGCCGCGGTGGCTGCAGCGAGACCATCTGGACCACCGACCTGTCCCACGAGTACGTGAAAATCAACGCCGAATACCGCACCTGATCGCACGCACTGGCGCGGCATGGAGGATGTATGAAACGGGTTCATGTAGCGGCGGCGGTGATTCGCCGCTCCGATGGCAAGGTGCTGATCGCTCGCCGTAGCGCGGCGCAGCATCAGGGCAACCTGTGGGAATTCCCGGGCGGCAAGCTGGAGGAGGGCGAGTCGGCCCATGCCGGGCTTGCACGTGAACTGGCCGAGGAACTGGGCATCGAGGTCACGGCCGCTCGGCCGCTGATCAAGGTGGCCCACGATTACCCTGACAAGCAGGTGCTGCTGGACGTATGGGAAGTGGACGGCTTCAACGGCGAGCCTCACGGGGCCGAAGGCCAACCGCTTGCCTGGGTAGCACCAAAGGCGCTGGTGAACTATGACTTCCCGGCGGCCAACCTGCCGATTGTCAACGCAGCGCGTTTGCCCTCCACCTACCTGATCACGCCTGAAGGGTTGCCGGGGCCAGAATTGCTCGGTGGCCTGCGTACGGCCATCGCCCAGGGCACGCGACTGGTGCAACTGCGTGCACCTAACCTCTATGACCCGCAGTATCGGGACCTTGCGGTCGATGCCGTGGGGCTGTGTGCCGGCAAGGCGCAGCTGATGCTCAAGGGGCCACTGGAGTGGCTGGGGGACTTTCCTGCCGCAGGCTGGCACCTTACGGCGGCCCAGCTGCGCAAATACGCAGCCAACGGCAGGCCTTTCCCACCGGACCGATGGCTCGCGGCTTCGTGCCACGGCCCCGAGGAGCTCGAGCTTGCCGAGCGCATGGGCGTCGATTTCGTGACCCTGTCACCGGTGCAGCCCACTCAAACTCACCCTGACGCGTCACCCTTGGGTTGGGAGCAGGCCGAAGCGCTGATTGCCGGCTTCAGCAAGCCGGTGTTCCTGCTGGGTGGCGTAGGCCCCGCGGATTGCAAGCGCGCCTGGAGCGCCGGCGCGCAGGGCGTGGCCGGCATCCGTGCCTTCTGGCCTGTGCCAGGCCGATCTGCGGGGTAAGAACGCCTATAGGGGCCTACCTTGGCCCCTGTTGCTGCGCCCACAGCACTTCATCCACTCCTTCCAGCCTGGCGATCATTCGCGCTGCCACGAACAGCAGGTCTGATAGCCGGTTCAGGTAAGCCAGGCCTACGCCTTCCTGCGGTTCCTCACGGTGCAGGTGCTGGCATCGCCGTTCTGCGGTGCGGGCCTGGCTGCGACACAGATGAGCCTGGGCAATGCATACTGAACCCCCCGGCAGGATGAAATTTTTCAACGGGCCCAGCACCTCGTTCCAGCTGTCGATTGCACCCTCCACGCGCTGGATTTCGGTGTCGAACAGGGCGCGATGTCCAGGCATTGCCAGCTCACCGCCCAAGTCGAACAAGCGGTGCTGGCAAGGAGCAAGAACAGTCATCACCTCCGCCAGGGCCGGCTTGTCTGCAAGGTACGCCAACAGCAACCCCAGCTGGCTGTTGAGCGTGTCCACCTCGCCCATGGCTTCCACGCGAGGGTGGTCCTTGGCGACACGGCGGCCGTCACCCAGCCCGGTTTCCCCCGTATCGCCCGTACGGGTGTAGATCTTCGATAGCCTGAATCCCATTTCATGCTCCCAATGCGACGGCGCTGGCCACGGCTGGCTGCACCAGAGGCAGGCGCAGGGTAAAGCAGGTGCCTACACCTTCTTTGGACTGCACTTCCATCTGGCCCTTGTGGTTATTGGTAATGATGAAGTAAGACACGGACAAGCCCAAGCCGGTGCCTTGGCCTACCTCCTTGGTGGTAAAGAAAGGTTCGAACATTCGTTTGCGTACGTTTTCCGGCATGCCCACACCATTGTCCTCGACCTGTAGCTCTGCCCAGCCACCGTTGAGCCTGGTACGCACCACAATGCGCCCCGTTTCGGTGGGGTTTTCGCGCTGATGAATGGCCTGGGCGGCATTTTTGAGCAAGTTGAGCAACACCTGCTCAAGCTCGTTGGCGGTACCGGGCACCGGCCCCAGCCGCGGGTCGAATTGCCGCGTGATCGACTGCCCGCGAAAATCGAAGCCGATGCTCAAGTCGAAGTCACTGCCAGCGATCTCGATCGCCTGGTCGATCAGCGCGGGGAGGTCGCACGGTGCCATCTGGCGATCGCTACGGCGGCTGAAGCTGAGCATGTGCGTCACGATTTTTGCCGCCCGCGCGCCCGCTCCCTGGATGCCATCGAGCAACTGTGGGATTTCCCTCGCTTCCAGGTACTGGGTGATCTTGTCGAACGGCACGCCGACGGTTTCGGCCTGCTCCCGGTTCTTCGGCAACTCTACCGATAGGCGCCGACGGATGTTCTGCACGTTATGCAGGATCGCGCCCAAGGGGTTGTTGATCTCATGGGCCATCCCTGCCGCCAGGCCACCCACTGACAGCATTTTTTCCGACTGCACCATCATTTCTTCAAGGGACAGGCGCTGGGTAATGTCGTCGATGCGGATGACCACGCCCCGCCCCGCGCCACCCGCCAAGGGATAGCAGGTGAGGGCGTAATGATGAGGTACGTCGTCCTTGAGCCAGGTTACGCGCTCCACCTTGACCACCCGATGCTGTTCCACGGTGGTCCTGAGTTGGGACAGGAAGGGTTTGAGGGGCTCGAAGGCCAGAAAGATCGGCTGGTTGAGGGCTTCGTCCAGTGGTGTGCCGGAAAGCGCGCTCGCTTCCTTGTTCCACTGGGTTACGTACAGCTGCTCATCCAACGCGATAAGCGCCGAGGGCATGGAGTCGATGATGCTGTTGAGGTAGTTCTGGAAGCCCGTGAGCTTTTTCTCGATCTTGCTGCGCACCTCCACTTCCAGCTCGAGCTTGCGGTTGGTATGGCGGGTTTCCTCGGCCAGGCCTTGGGCGGCGTCATAGGCCGCCTGGGAGTCGTCCCGGGCGCGCTTGAGCTGCTGCTCGCGGGCTTCCATGCGCGAAAGCATGGTGTTGAACGCTTCGGCCAGGCTGCCGATCTCGTCATGGTTGCCGGGCGCGGCGCGCAGTGAATAGTTTTCTTCGCGGGTTACCTGGCGGGTCAGTTCTTCAAGCTGGTAGATGGGCCGGGTGATCAGGCGGCGAATCTGCCGCGCGATCACCATCCACAGCAGCACGCTGAACACCAGAATGCCCAGGCTGGCGGTGAAAGTGCCGGTATAGAACGCCATGGGCAACTCGCTGCTGGCTACCAGCAACAGGTGCCCGGGCGCGCTGCCTGGCAAGGCCCCGGGGGCAGGTAGCTCGGCCACTTGTATGCTGCGGAACTCAGTGAGGCGCCAGTCATCCAGCGCGTCGAAATGCTTGGGCAGCGACAGCCTGGTGCCATGCTGCAGCTGAGCCAGGCGCTGCCCGTCGGCGCTATACACGGCTGCGGCGCGCAGGGGAGAGTAGCTGTCCAACTCGCGAAGCAGTGCGTTTGCCGCGTCGGCATCGATCGCTGCCCGCTGGGCCAGTTGGGGCTGGCTGACCAGCTTGCCGATGGTTTGCATGGCCTGAGGCGCCATGCTTTCGTGGGAAATCCAGTAGGCGGCAGTGATAAAGGTGAGGTTGGCCACTACCAGCACCGTCACCATCAGCACCAGCAGGGCGGCGAGCAGTTTTTGCCCGACGGGTAGGTTTTCAAGACGCTGTCGCAGAGGCATCGCAGATCCGGCTCACAGGGAACGGGCCGAGTGTAGCAAACAGTGCGCTCAGCCCGTTGGTAGCCCTAGGGTACGCAGCTTGGCCAGCAGCGCCTTGTGCAGGGCATCCAGCGCGGGCACAGGCGTGCCTGCCTGCCGCGCCTGGGCACAGGCATAACCGATCAGGTAGTGAACCTCGGTACGCCGGCCAGCCGCCACGTCCTGATACATGGAGGAGTAGTTCTCGGCTGTCGCCTCGATAACCCTCTCCACGTCTTCGGCCAAGCCGCAGGCTGCGGTTGGCTGGCCAACGGCGTGCAGCAGCACTTCGAGTTCCTGGCACACAACGGCCAGCGTTCGCGGGTGCGCGCGCAAGCCGCCGTTGGGGCACTGATCAAGCACCGTAAGGGGGTTGATGGCACAGTTGATTGCCAGCTTGCGCCACAGGCGCATCAGAATATCGGTTGTCCATTGATGAGGTATCGCCGCGCGAGTCAGGTCATCCAGCCAAACAGGCGCTGGGCCGCTCTGTGGCGTTCCCAGCCATGTCAAACCCTGGCCGGCGAAAACGACCGCGCCATCGGGGCGGGCCCAGGCGCCTTCGGTGGTTGAGGCGAAGATCACCTCAGCCTTTGGCAGCAGGCTGGCCACCGCTTGTTGGCTGCCAAGGCCGTTCTGCAGCAGCACTACCTGTGCGCCATTCGATAACCGATGCCGCACGCTCGCCACTGCCGCTTCTGCATCGTAGGCCTTGCAGGCAACCAACAGGCGTTGGATAGGGCCTGGCGCGTCGGCGGTTTGCGCTGGTAACGCGAAGCCCGTTTCACAGTTGCCTTCTATCAGCCGCAACCCCGGCCCCTGCTGATAGCGGCCAAGGCGCGCGGCATTTCGTAGCAGTAGCCGCACGGGCAACCCGGCGCGGGCGAGCCGGCAGGCCCACAACGTACCTACGCTGCCCACGCCGAGTACGTACCACGGGGCATCGGTCATGAGGTCAGGCTTTGGCAGGCAAGCGCCGGGCGTTCACCAGCCCAGACTGATACGCTTCCTGAAGCAGCCGGCTGGCTTCGCCGAACAGGCTCAGCGGCTCCACCGGCAGGCTTTTCTCATCCAACCCTACCAGGCTGATCCCCGCACGAAGGTCTACCAGGCCTGCGCTGGTCATGAAGCCTTTGAGGTTGAGGCCGTCATGCAGCCGCTTGAAGCTGCTCGGCGCGCACTCCTGCAAGCTGCGGGGGAGGGTGAGCAGGACGAAGTGGTGCTCGTCTACCCGAGCGAGCACATCGAGTGGGCGAACCATTTGTTGCAGCCGACGCCCTACACCTTGCAGCAATTCGTCGTAGAATTCCTCGCCGTATTCGCGCTGAAGTGCGTCGGCGTTCTGCAAGCCAATCAGCAGGTAGCACAGCGCGCCGCCGCGCGCCTGGATCTGCCGCAGGCTGTCTTCGAGCTTTTGCCGCAGGTAGCGGCCGTTGCCCAGGCCGGTGAGCGGGTCCACCAGGTTGCGCTGTTCAAGGCTGGCGATATTGTCGCGTAGCAGGCGGTTTTCCCGGCCGAAGCGCTGCAGCATGCTGTACAGGCGATCACCGGCATGAACTCGCGCCAGCAGCTGCGCGTCGATCAACGAGGGTGGTAACAGGTCATCGATGCCCAGGTCGGCCGTTTCGTCGAGCAACTGCTCGCTCTCACGGGGGTCTACCAGCACCACCCAGGTATGGCTTTCGGTGGCTTCGTCCAGCACCCGCACCTTGGAAGCCAGGCGCAGGCCCTCGTCGCCGGCAGTTACCAGCAAGTCGGCCGAGCGCTGGTCCATTTCGGCCAATGCGCCGGCAACCGCACAAAGGCGCACGTCGGTGTAACCGCCCTGCAACAGCAGCTCGGCTGCGCCATCGCGCAAGCCGGCATCATCGATGGCCAGGAGGATACTCAGGTTGGGGTTCGACATCTAACGCTCGCAATAAAGGAAAGGCCGCTGTGTAACGGAAATAATGCTATCCATGGGCTTGTGACCGATTCGCGAGGAAAGCATGTCGCAATGCTGGCACTCGTTATAATGATCCGCGCTTTTGGTCGTCAAGCCAGGTGAGCAGGTTTATCGTGCTTAACCGACAAAAACACCCTGTAAGCTGCTAATGCGTAACATTTTGGAGAATATTCAATGCCCTCGTTCGACGTAGTGTCCGAGTTGGACAAACACGAAGTCACCAACGCCGTCGACAATGCCGTTAAAGAGTTGGAACGCCGCTATGACCTCAAGGGAAAGGCGCAGATGTCGTTCAACGAGAAGGACAAGACTGTGAACCTGACCGCTGAAGCGGAGTTCCAGCTTGAGGCCACGCTGGAGATCCTGCGCATGGCGCTGGTGAAGCGCAAGATCGACGTTCAGTGCCTGGAAGTAAAGGATCCGTACGCTTCCGGAAAGGAAATGAAGCAGGACGTGGTCTTGCGTGAAGGCCTGGACAAGGAAATGGCCAAGAAAGTGGTGGCCCGCATCAAGGACGCCAAGCTCAAGGTACAGGCTGCCATCCAGGGCGAGCAGGTGCGGGTGACCGGCAAGAAGCGCGACGACCTGCAGGAAGCCATGGCGCTGCTGCGTGGCGAGCAATTCGGCATGCCGCTGCAGTTCAACAACTTCCGCGACTGAGTACCGGGGAACCATCGGGGGCGGCAGGGCGTCGGACGGCTGTTGACTGAGGCGACCGGTTCGCCCCTCTCGGATAGCTGAAACAGGAGACGCCCCATGGATCTGAACGCTGAAGTAGATCACCTCGTCCGCGCCTCGCAGGCATGGATACCCATGATCATGGAATACGGCAGCCGTGTGCTGCTGGCTGTCCTTACGTTGGTCGTCGGCTGGTGGCTGGTGAACAGGGTCACCCGGGAAATCGGCAAGCTGCTCGCGCTGCGCCATGCCGACCTCGCGCTGCAAGGGTTCATCAGCACCCTGGCCAACATCATTCTGAAAATACTGTTACTGGTCAGCGTTGCCTCGATGATCGGTATCGAAACCACGTCCTTCGTTGCCGCCATAGGCGCTGCCGGCCTGGCGGTAGGGTTGGCGCTGCAGGGCAGCCTGTCGAACTTCGCGGGCGGGGTGTTGATTCTGCTATTCCGGCCATTCCGCATTGGTGACTGGATCGAGGCCCAGGGCGTATCCGGTACCGTGGACGCCATCCAGATCTTCCATACGGTACTGCGTACCGGTGACAACAAGACCGTTATCGTGCCTAACGGCAATCTGTCCAACGGCATCATCACCAATACCAACCGCCAGCCTACCCGCAAGATCACACTGGACATTGGCGTGGACTACGACGCGGACCTGCAAAAAGGGCGGGAAGTATTGCTCGACCTGGCCAAGGACCCGCGCGTGCTGGAAACCCCCGCGCCCGAAGCCGTGGTAGCCGCGCTTGGGGACAGTGCGATTACCTTGTCGCTGCGCCTGTGGGTGAACACCGGGGACTATGGCGGCGTGCTGAACATGCTCAATGCCGAGGTTCGAGACCGCTTGCGTGCCGAAGGTATCGATATCCCGTTCCCGCAGCGCGTGGTGCGCGTAGTGCAGGAACAAAGCAACGCCGCGCCCGCGCCTGCCCCGCAGATCCTCACGCAATCCAAGGAGCAGGGCCAGGCCTGACTGGCAGTTCCTACGGCGGCGAGGGCTTATCCTCTTCTGCTTCGGCGATGTTGTGATATCGCCAATGAAGCAGGATGAGGATCAGCGTAGGTACGCCCATCAGCGCGGTAATGAGAAAGAACGTGTGGTAGCCATACTTCTCCACCATTACTCCTGAATAGCCGCCGATCAAGCGCGGCAACAGCAGCATGATCGAGCTCAGCAGGGCATATTGCGTCGCCGAGAACTTGAGGTTGGTGAGGCTGGAAAGGTAAGCCACGAACGCCGAGGTCGCCAGGCCGGAGCTGAGGTTGTCCAGGGAGATGGTCACCATCAGCATTTTCAGGTTCGGCCCCATGTCCGCCAGCATCAGGAACAGGATGTTAGTCGCCGCCGACGCCGCGCCGCCGATGAACAGGATCGGCATGATGCCGAACCGCACGATCAGCAGCCCACCCGCGCCTGCACCCAGTAGCGTCATGACCAGGCCGAACAGTTTGCTCACACTGGCGATCTGGTCCTTGGTGAAGCCCTGGTCGATGTAGAACACGTTGGCCATCACGCCCATGACCGTATCGGACATCCGATACGTGGCGATCAGCCCCAATAGCAGCAGTGCCTGCCAGCGGTAGCGCAGGATGAAATCGTTCACCGGCGTAAGCACCGGCGCCAACCCGCGCCTGCCGAGGGACGAGAGGCACAGCGCGGTGAGAATGGTGTACAGCAGTGCCCGCAGGAAGGCCCGGTCTTCGAGCAGCAGGTCCAGCGGGCTCATGTCACCGCTGAGCACACTGGCGAAATCGGTGTTGTACAGCTGCGTGAACATGGCTGGCACCGACACCAGCAGAATGATCAGCACCACCACCGAGGCCACCTGGTGAATGAACCCGTAACGCGCGGCAGACAGCTGCGTGCGCAGCGGAACCGGGGGCTCGCGCATCAGCAGGGTGGTCACCAGCGCCGGCACCATCATCACGCCGAACAGCAGGTAGGTACCGGCCCAGGCGCGGTGCAGGTAGGCAAAGCCGGTAGACCCGAACCATTCGGCGAAGAACAGCGCCCCGGCGGTTGCCAGAAGCGCGGCGACTCGATAGCCAGCCATATAACTGGCCGCCAGCGCGGCCTGCCGCTGATCGCCGGCGATTTCCAGTCGGTACGCGTCCACGGCGATATCCTGGGTGGCGGAGGCGAACGCAACCACCACGGCAATTGCAATCAGCCACGGCAAGTGCTTTTGCGGATCGCAGAAGCTCATCCCGATCAACCCCAGGATTACCAGGGCCTGGGCGAGCACCAGCCATGAACGCCGCCGGCCCAGGCGCGCGAGCACCGGCAATCGCCATTGGTCGAGCAGCGGCGACCATACCCACTTGAAGGCATAGGCCAGGCCGATGAGGCTGGCATAGCCGATGGTTTCCCGAGCGACCCCGGCTTCACGCAGCCAGACCGAGAGGGTAGAAAACACCAGCATGTAGGGCAGGCCAGAGGCGAAGCCGAGAAGCAACAGCACCAGTGTGGAGGGGCTGGCGTAGGCGGCCAGGGCGGCGCGCCAGGTTTTACCGGGCATGGGCGAAGCTGTGCCTCAAATCTGCAAAAACAAAGCGCGCACTCTAACCGCTGTGCTCGCCCGGGCGCCAGCCATGCCGCCGGATATCCACACGATTCCCGCTAATGGTCAATCCTTCGGCGCGCAAACGAGCCCGTTGCTCATCGCCGCTCGGGCTTCCCGCAGGCAGGCTCAGGCGCCCGCCAGCGGCGATCACACGGTGCCAGGGCAGGCTTGAACCTTCCGGCAGTTGGCTTAACTGGCGCCCTACCCAACGCGCCGCGCGAGCGAGCCCTGCCAGCTCGCCCAGTTGCCCATAGGTCACCACCCGGCCTTCGGGGATGGACGCCAGCGTGGCGTACAGCGCCAGCTTGCGGGTATCTGGTAACGGCTCGGTTACATTATTGCTGGGCATGTGGCGGAACTCGTTTCGCATAATCGGGTCAGTCCTGAGTCCTTCGTTATCGCAGGATAAGGCCGATCTTCCACGAAATAGAGTCCGTAGTTGCCTATGTTCCCCAGAACCCTGTTGTGTGTGGCTGTTACCTGCACCATGTCTTCGGCCTTCGCCGACACCGTCTGGATGAAAAACGGTGACCGCCTCACCGGCACCATCAAGGTGTTCGACGGCGGCAAGCTGATGCTCGACACGCCGTATGGCGGGTCCATCCCGGTGGACATGAAACAGGTGAAAACCCTGGAAACCGACCAGCCCTTGCTGGTGCGTCAGGACGCTTATGACAGCGAAGTGGCCAAGTCGCTCAAGCCCGCCGATGAGGGCAAGGTCATCCTGGCCAATGGCGACGCCCCCAAGACGGTCGAGCTGGCGAGCATCCAGCAGCTGATGAAGCCCAAGCCGCTGGTCCAGGACCTGAGTTGGAAGGGTAACATCGACGCCGCTCTGGACTTCAAGCGCGCCGAAACCAATACCGACGATTACAACATTGCCTTCAAGACCACGGCCCGTCATGGCCGGTGGCGGCACATCGCGGACGGAGAATACAACCGCGAAACCGAAGATGGCGTGACCGGTACCGACAACTGGGCCATGGAGTATTCCCTGGACCGGTTCATCACCGACCAGTGGTTCTGGCAGGGCCGCTTGAACTACAAGCATGACAACATCGAAGACATCCGCCGCCAGCGGACCGTGGGTACCGGCCCGGGTTACCAGTTCTGGGACAACGAGCTGGGCGCCTTCTCGCTCGGTGGCCTGTTGAACCGTACCGATTACCAGTTTGCCGACGATACCAAGGAAAACTTCTACTCGGTGGCCCTGAAGTGGGACTACAACCGGTTCCTGATCGGGAAAACCGTCGAGCTGTTCAGTACCGGCGAGCTGGGCCGCCCTCTGAGCAACGTGGCTGACTACAGCCTGGATGCCGAGGTAGGGCTGCGCTACAAGGTTACCGAATGGGCCTCGCTCAACCTCAAGTATGAGAAAGACCTGATCACCGGCACCAGTGACAATAACGACCTGGACAGCAGCCGTTATACGGCGGGCTTCGGGGTTACCTGGTAAGCGCACAAGGCTCGGGGCAATACCTCGAAACATCTGCGCCAGCCCAAGGCTGGCGCGGCTTGCATGAGTGTTTATCCGCTTTGCGACAAGCACACGCTTGAAATGAAGCGTATCGTCGGCACATATACGGGTGACTTTCGCCGAGGATATTTCAATGCGTGCCTTTCTGTTGCTGCTGCTCCTGTTTCCGGTGCTGGAGCTCTACGTTTTCTTTCGGGTGGGGTTGGCCATCGGCTTTTTCCCGGCCCTGCTGTTGATCATCGCGGGCTCGGCCCTGGGCGTTCTGGTACTGCGCGTGGCGGGCCTGGCCACCGCCTTGCGTGCACGGGAAAGCCTGCGCAGCGGCCAGCTGCCCGCCGAAGATATGCTGAACGGGGCAATGATCGCCGCTGGCGGCCTGTTGTTGCTGTTGCCGGGCTTCATCAGCGACCTGGTTGGCGTGCTGCTCCTGCTTCCGCCAACGCGTAACCTGCTGGCGGGCAAGATCGGTGACCGCATGCAGGCCCAGGCCATGCGTCAGCGTGCGTTCAGCGACGCAGGCCCGGACGTTTCGCCTCCGGGGCCGCGCCGGCCCAATGTGATCGAAGGCGAATACGAACACCGGGATTCCTGAGTACACCTTCCACGCCGCGCCCCCATTTTCGGGGGCGCGCTGCATTCTGCCGGGCCATAAGGCGCAAAAATTTTTTTAGGCCGGCCTTGTAATTGAAGTGCGTGGCCTCATGTATGGGTCACCGCAAGGTTCCGGCCACAGTAGCCGGTCAATAATCCGCGTTGGGCATCTTGCGCAGCGCGCCCGGCGAAAGCCGGACTGCATCAAGTGGCCCGGGCGAACCTGGCCGATGGACAACCATAATTAGGAGAGATCGACAATGAAGCTTCGTCCTCTGCATGACCGCGTCGTCATTCGCCGCAGTGAAGAAGAGTCCAAGACCGCCGGCGGCATCGTTCTGCCTGGCTCCGCCGCCGAGAAGCCAAACCGTGGCGAAGTCGTCGCCGTTGGCACCGGTCGCGTTCTGGACAGCGGTGAAGTGCGCGCCCCGGCCGTGAAGGTAGGCGACAAGGTCGTGTTTGGTCCCTACTCGGGCAGCAACACTGTCAAGGTTGATGGCGAAGACCTGCTGGTAATGAGCGAGAACGAAATCCTCGCCGTTGTCGAAGGCTGATCAGCCCGCTGAGTGCCTCTGATATTCCGTCACGACTTCTGATTCAAGGAAAACGATCATGGCTGCTAAAGAAGTAAAATTCGGCGACTCCGCTCGCAAGAAAATGCTGGTTGGCGTTAACGTCCTGGCTGACGCCGTCAAGGCTACCCTGGGCCCGAAAGGCCGCAACGTGGTGATCGCCAAGAGCTTCGGCGCTCCGACCATCACCAAGGACGGCGTTTCCGTTGCCAAGGAAATCGAACTCAAGGACGCCTTCGAGAACATGGGCGCCCAGCTGCTGAAAGACGTGGCCTCCCGCGCTAACGACGACGCAGGCGACGGTACCACCACCGCTACCGTTCTGGCCCAGGCCATTGTCAACGAAGGCCTGAAGTCGGTCGCCGCTGGCATGAACCCGATGGACCTCAAGCGCGGCATCGACAAGGCGACCATCGCCATCGTCGCCGAGATCAAGAAGCTGTCCAAGCCATGCGCTGACAACAAGGCAATCGCTCAGGTCGGTACCATCTCCGCCAACTCCGACACCGACATCGGCAAGATCATCGCCGAAGCCATGGAAAAAGTCGGTAACGAAGGCGTTATCACCGTTGAAGAAGGCTCGGGCCTGGAAAACGAACTGTCTGTGGTTGAAGGCATGCAGTTCGACCGTGGCTACCTGTCCCCTTACTTCGTGAACAAGCCAGACACCATGGTGGCCGAGCTGGAAAGCCCGCTGCTGCTGCTGGTTGACAAGAAGATCTCCAACATCCGCGAACTGCTGCCAGTACTGGAAGCCGTCGCCAAGTCGGGCCGCCCGCTGGTAATCGTCGCTGAAGACATCGAAGGCGAAGCCCTGGCTACCCTGGTTGTCAACAACATGCGTGGGATCGTCAAGGTTGCCGCTGTCAAGGCGCCTGGCTTCGGCGATCGCCGCAAGGCCATGCTGCAGGACATCGCCATCCTCACCGGCGGTACCGTGATCTCCGAAGAAATCGGCCTCACCCTGGAAACCACCACCCTTGATCACCTGGGTACCGCCAAGCGCGTAACCATGACCAAGGAAAACACCACCATCGTCGATGGTGCCGGTTCCAAGGAAGACATCCTGGCTCGCGTTTCCCAGATCCGCGCCCAGGTTGCCGATACCTCGTCCGACTACGACCGTGAAAAACTGCAAGAGCGCCTGGCCAAGCTGTCCGGCGGTGTTGCTCTGATCAAGGTCGGTGCCGGTACCGAAGTCGAGATGAAAGAGAAGAAAGCCCGCGTTGAAGACGCCCTGCACGCTACCCGCGCAGCCGTCGAAGAAGGCGTGGTGCCTGGCGGTGGTGTTGCGCTGGTTCGTGCACTGCAGGCCATCTCCGAGCTCAAAGGCGAGAACGAAGACCAGAACGTTGGTATCGCGCTGCTGCGTCGCGCTGTTGAAGCACCGCTGCGCCAGATCGTTGCCAACGCTGGCGACGAGCCAAGCGTAGTCGTTGACAAGGTCAAGCAAGGTTCCGGTAACTACGGCTACAACGCCGCTACCGGTGAATACGGCGACATGATCGAAATGGGCATCCTGGACCCAGCGAAAGTGACCCGTTCCGCGCTGCAAGCCGCGACCTCCATCGCCTCGCTGATGATCACCACCGAAGCCATGATCGCTGACCTGCCAGACGACAAGGCTGGTGGCGGCATGCCTGACATGGGCGGCATGGGCGGTATGGGTGGCATGGGCGGCATGATGTAAGCCCGGCTGACCCCAGCCCCTGAAAACCCCCGCCGGTAAAACGGCGGGGTTTTTTTATGGTTTTTTTATCGCTCGGATTGGCTATGAACGGGTTGACAGGCTGGCCGCTAACGCACATGTTGCTGGCCGGCGGTACAGCACCAGCCGGTAGGCGCCCAGGCAGATCCACCAGCAGAACACGGCTGTCCATACGTTGTGCGAAAAGAAGTGCGCGCCCTGCAGCATCCGGCCCACGGAAAACACAATGCCCAACCCCAGGGCAACGCCAAAGGCAGCGCGTGCCAACCGAGGCCGCCGATCCCGGAGCGCAAAATACAAGGCAAACAGGGTAAAGCCGGTAGCGGCGTGGCCACCTGGCCAGCACCGGCCTGGGTGATCGGTTGCCGGGCGGCTTTCGAACACCTTGCTGTAGGTTTCGGTACCCCCGAACTGGGTCAGGCTCCAGGGGCACTGAACTTCGGTCACCGCCTTGAGCGGCGTCACGAAACTGGTGGCCAGTGCCATCGACAGCACCACGCAGCCGAGCTCGCGCCGCCAGGGTTTAAGCCGGGCCAGTACCATCGAGCCGAGAAATGCCGCCACGGCCAGAAGGCCGATCACGATCACCGCTTGCTTGGCGCGGTCATGCAGTACATCTTCCAGAAAGGCGCTGTGCCTTCCCAGGAACTGCCTGGCACGGCTGTCATAGGCCAGCCTGGCCAGCCACATATCCAGGTTGGTGAACTCAAGCAACAGCAGGCCAAATACCAGCAGCGCGGGAATTCCCAGCGCCAGGGGCCAATTGAGCGGGCGTGTGTAGCGGGCAGTCATGAAGCCTCCAAAGCCGGGGCGTGGCCGATGGCGCAGCACTTTCGCAAGCCCGCCGTGGCCCAACCGTCAAGGGCGCGTGAAAATTTTGCGGTGAGGATTTGCGCTAGCACTGGGCCGCGAACAGGGCGTAAGCTGCGCCGGCTTCCGGTCGTGCAGCGTAAACAGAGGAACCATCCATGCGCATTCTCGTGGTCGAAGACAACCGCGACATTCTTGCCAACCTGGCCGATTACCTTGGCCTGAAGGGCTATACGGTGGACTGCGCCCAGGACGGGCTTTCGGGCCTTCACCTGGCCGCCACCGAACACTATGACCTCATCGTGCTCGACGTGATGCTGCCCGGGATCGACGGCTACACCTTGTGCAAGCGCCTGCGCGAGGATGCCCGCCTGGACACGCCGGTGATCATGCTTACGGCCCGTGACCAGTTGGACGACCGCTTGCAAGGCTTTCGCAATGGCGCAGACGACTACCTGGTCAAGCCCTTCGCGCTGTCGGAATTGGCCGCCCGCATCGAGGCGGTAATGCGCCGCGCCCAGGGCGGAGGAAAGCGCACCTTGCAGGTGGGCGACCTGCACTACGATCTGGACACGCTGGAGGTGGTACGTGAGGGCAAGCTGCTCAAGCTTAACCCGGTCGGCCTCAAGCTGTTGGCGGTGCTGATGCAGAAAAGCCCTCACGTGTTGCGGCGCGAAGTGCTTGAAGAAGCGCTCTGGGGGGATGATTGCCCCGACAGCGACAGCTTGCGCAGCCATGTGCACCAGCTGCGCCAGGTCATCGACAAGCCCTTCGCCAAGCCCCTGCTGCAAACGGTGCATGGCGTAGGCTATCGCCTCACCGAGGGCCGGGATGGAGTTTAAGCAAAGCCTTGCACAGCGGATCATCATCGCCTTCGCGCTGATGAGCGCGTTGGTGGCAGGGGCGTTCGCGGTGGGCATCGTAGCGACGGTGCACCTTGTGGAAGAAAAGCTGATTTCTGCCGGGCTGGGTGGGGACCTGCAGCGCCTGTTGCTCATGGACACGATGGACGACTGGAGCCATCGGCCCGAGCCGGACCAGCTGTTCTACTTCAGCAATGGCCGCGGCGATTTCGCACTGCCCAAAGACCTGCGGCACTTGTCCGCGGGTTTTCACGAGGTCTTTCGCGGCGACCTTTCCTACCATGCGATGGTAGAAATCATTGACGGCCGCCGTTACGTGCTGCTGCAGGACCAGAGCGATTTCGAAGAGCGTGAACGTATTCTTTTCGCCGTTGTGGTGGTGGGCTTCGTGCTCAGCCTCGCACTGGCAGCGTTCCTAGGCTGGGTATTGGCCCGTCGCGTAATGGCCCCGGTCATCCGTCTGGCCCGGCAGGTTCGCCATCGTGACCAGTTGCTCGGGCTGGCCCCACCGCTCGCCCCGGACTATGCCGAGGACGAAGTGGGGCAGTTGGCCGTCGCCTTCGACGCCACCCTTGGCCGGCTGCGCCAGGCGCTGACCCGAGAGCGGCTGTTCACCAGCGATGTCAGCCATGAGCTGCGCACACCGCTGATGGTACTGGCGACGTCCTGCGAGCTGTTGCTGGCCAATGACCGCCTTGACGACCGCGCCAGGGCCCAGGCGGAGCGTATCACCCGCGCCAGCGAAGAAATGCGCGATCTGGTACAGACCTTCCTGATGCTTGCGCGCGCCCAACGTAACGAGACCATGGCTGCACAGATCACTTTGGCCGAAGTGGCCGAGGACCTTCTGGCGCAGTGGCGCCAGCCCATCGAGCAAAAGGGCCTGGCGTTGCTGTACGAGCCAGGCGAGGCAACTGATCATCGCTACAACGCTACCTTCCTTCACACGGTGATGAGCAACCTGTTGCGCAATGCGCTGCATTACACGGACAAAGGGTTCATTCGCTTGAGCCTCAACCCGGCGGGCTTCAGCGTCGAAGACACTGGCGTGGGCATCCCTGAAGAAAAACGGGAAGCGATGTTCCAGCCATTCGTGCGCGGGAACGAGAAGCGTGGCGAGGGGCTTGGGCTGGGCCTGTCGCTGGTGCAGCGCATCTGCGATGACCAGGGCTGGACCGTTACGCTCACCACCAATGAGCCTCAGGGCTGTGTGTTCCACGTTGTGCTGGGAGCACCCGGGGGTGCGTAAACCGGGTTTCATCTCCGCCTAGTTGAAACATCTGGCAACGCACCCAGCGCCCTGTTAACGTCTTATTACAGTTTTTTCACATTTAGACGACTCGGTGATTACCTCCTGCGGCCTAAGGTGCCCGGCATGTTCCAGGAGGTTCAAATGAGCGATCCGATCAAGCTCGAGTTTTCCGAAAAGTACGACGAAGCGCATGCGCGGCGTTACTTCCATAAGCACCAGAACGGCTTGTCGCGCCGCCTTTCGCACCTGCGAGATGTGCAATTGGCACGCAAGGCGCTGGAACTGGCGGGCGATCCCAGCCTGGTGCTCGACCTTCCCTGCGGCGCGGGGCGGTTCTGGCCCATGCTTGCCGAGAAAGCGAACCGCGTGATCATCGGTGCCGATAACTCGCCGGACATGGTTGCCACGGCCTGTAAAATGCAGCCGCCGCACGTGGTGGAGCGGGTTCGACCGATGCAGACGTCGGCGTTTGACATTGATTTGCCAGATAGCGCTGTGGATTGCATTTTCTCGATGCGCTTGATGCACCACATCGGCGAGTCGAGTCACCGTGTGGCCATGCTTCGCGAGTTTCATCGCGTGAGCCGGGATTCAGTCATTCTCTCCTTGTGGGTGGATGGCAACTTCAAGGCGTGGAAGCGCCAGCGTTCGGAGCGCAACCGCGCCAAGCGAGGCGAAGCACCGAAGTACCAGAATCGTTTCCTGTTGCCGGTAAACACCGTGGAGGCCGAGTTTGCCAAAGCGGGCTTCCGGATTCAGGAGCGCCTCGACTTTTTGCCGCTGTATGCCATGTGGCGAGTGTATGTATTGCGTAAGGAGTGACCTTGATGGCGGTAGAACAGGCGGGTGAACCCAGCTTTGACAGTAGCCAGGCTGGCTTTGAACGCTATTGGCAGAGCCAGGGTGAGTGGGTGGAAGAACCCAATCGGCGCCGCGGCGGCGAAAGCGGTGTACAGCGGGTGATTCTGCCCGACCACAACATGATCTATGTGAAGCGGCAGGTGGGGCATATCTACCGCTCCCCGCTGCACCCGTTTGGCCGACCAACCGTGTTGCGCGAGCGCGATGCCTTGCAAGGCCTGAGCAAGCTTCAGGTGCGAGTGCCACGGCTACTGTTCTGCGGCGCCCGACGCGACCAGGCAGTGGGTTGGAAAGCCTTGCTGGTGACCGCATCGCTGGACGGGTTCGAGGAAATCACTCACTGGTACGAAAAAGGCGGGCGCGAACGCTATGGCGAAGCGCTGCACGACCAGTTGCTCAAAGACTTCGCTGTCAACCTGGCGCGTATGCATCAAGGGCGTTGGCAGCACAGTTGCCTGTACATCAAGCATGTATTCGTTCGGGTGACCGAAACGGCAAATGGCCCCAAGGCCGAGGTGGCGCTGCTGGATCTGGAGAAGTGCCGGCGCCGGTTTACCGCAGCGGCGGCCTCGCAGCATGACATGAAACAACTGCGCCGCCATTCGTCGTTCAGCGATGCGGACTGGAAGAAACTGCTCTACTTTTATGAGACGGCGTTTGGCAGCGTTGTCAAAGGGTTAGAGCGATGAACCTACAAATTGCACGAAGTTTGTTTTTGTTGGCCTCGTTGGCATTGACCACCGTCGCGGTCGCGGCCTGGGATGAGCCTCGCCCGGGCGTATTACGGGCCGAAGATGGCCAAGGTATTTGCCCCTTCCCCAAGGCGCAAAAGGCCGATACGGATCAGGTTCAGCCGGGCCATAACGCGATGCTGCTTATGTTCGGCCTCGCCCAGGGCCTGCGTTCCGGCGCTTGAGCAAACCTTGTGCACAAAAATCCCGCTTCGGCGGGATTTTTCGTTTCTGGCGCCTGTAGCTAGGGCTGCAACACGTGCAAGTGGTTATCCCAGTAGGCCGACGGCAGTGCCATAGGCGTGCCCAGCCATTGCCCTTTGCGGGCGCTGTAATAACGGCACCGCCCTTGCCCGGACGTGACCACGAATCCCCCTTTTACCGCCGCAACGCCGGCGCAGTCGGGCATGGACGCGTCCACCTTCACCTCGGCCGTGTCCAGGTCCCATACGAAGAAGCGGTTGGCCCGAGGGGCAGTTATTGCCACCAGGCGCAGCGCGTCGTTGATGGCCACACTGGCGGTGTAATTGCCCATGGAAAGTAATTGGTTATCACCGACGGGGAAGGGCACGAAGGCTTGGCCGGGCCGCTTGATGGCCAGCAACTGTGCGACCTCGTCACCACTGCCCATGAACTGCTGGCACGCCGCCACGGTGCCGTCGCCGGCCACAGCCAGGTGGCGAATGCTGTTCATGGGCTGGGCCAGGGTTTCCTGGCTGATCAAGGTGCCGTCCCGGCGCATCAGTACCAGGCTTGGCTCCATGGCATCGAGGTTCATGTCTACCCGGCTCTCTGCTTCCGTGCGGATACCGCCGTTGGCGACCACCAGCGTTTCGCCGTCCGGTAGCCAGGCCACTTCGTGAGGCCCGATGCCGTGAGTGGGCAGCTCGCCGAAGTGCTCCAGCCGCTCGCCGGTGAAGCGGTACACGCCCAGCAGGCCGCGGCCTGGCTGGGTGGTGTCGTTCTCCGTCGCGTATAACCATTCGCCGGCGTGGTGCACGACCGCATGGCCGTAAAAGTGCCGGCCGGGCTGCGAGTGCAGGGTTTGCAGCAGGCGGCCGTCTCGAAGATCCACCAGGTAGCTTTCCGTGCCCGGGCGGCGGGCCACGAACAGCGCTATCGGTTGGTGAGGGTGCTCGATGATGGCGTGGCACCGCTGCGCTACTTGGGTGCTGAAGGCCAAGCTACCGTCGATACGATAACCCACGGCATAGTGGCCGCCGTCGGCGTCATCCCGGGCGGATAACAGCAGCGCGCTTCGGCTACGGTTGCCGATCAGGCGCCAGCCGCCGAGTTTCAGCGAGCCTGCCCACCGTTGAGCCAGTGCCGAAAGCGAGCGTTGCATGTCAGTCACCGTCATTGGCGTTGAAGCCCAGCTGAATGTTCAGCGCGCGGGCCAGTTCGCCTTCGTGGAGGCGGTGCACAGTATTGAGGCGCTCGTAAATCCCGTCCAGCGTTTGCTGACCAGCTGGGTCGGCGAGCAACTCGGTAAGGGTTTTCGGGTTGTCGCTCAAGGCCTGGGCGGCAGCGCCATAGGCGGCGTCGATCTTGTCGGCCAACGGCTTTTGATCGCTTGGCAAAAGCGCGCGCAAGCCTTTTCCGTCTACCCCGTTCCATACGGCTTGGGCGGCGCTCAGGCTAGCCTGAAGGCTTTTGAGCGAGGACTGGCTGCGCCACGCTTCGGCCTGGTACGGCTGGGCAACGCCTTTGCTTTGCCGGCCCATGGGCGCGCCGAGTTTTTTCTTCAGGCTGTCGAGCGCGGTCACCTGGGCCCGCAGTAGGTCGGCAATGGCTTCGTGGGCATCGGCATACCGCTGGTTAGGGAATTTGGTGAGCTGCGCCAGCATGCCGTCATCGCGCTTCCAGGTGGCGAGGATGTCTTCGGCCAGTGCCTTCTGGTGCTCACCGATGGCGACCAGCAGGGGGCAATAGCTCGCCTTGCGGGCTGCGTCGGCAACCTCGGGCTTGCTGTCGAAGAGGATGTACTCATAGGCAGAAAGGCCCTGTACTACCACGCTGGCCTTGCCCAGCGCGGCGGCATCGAGGGCGCCGCCAGTGGCGACGAGCTGTTCCACCTGGCGCCCGACCAGGTTTTTCTTGTCCGGCCAGAACTGCACGGACCACGCGCGGTTGCCCTCGGTCAGCGGCCCGATCAGCAGTGGCTGCAAGGCCGCCCAGGCTTTTTGCGCGGCAAGGAAGTCAGTGCGGGCCTTGTCCAGGCTTTCCGTGCCCTGACAGAACGCCAAGGCACTCTGTGCGAGCTGCCGGTCGGCGTCTACCCACTGGCTGTAGGTGGGCAATATCACCTGGGTAGCCAGTGCGGCGCTGGTCACCGCTTGCGGGTCCTGGGGTGCGCAGGCACCCAGGGCGAGGGCGGCAAGGCTGGTGAACAGCAGCTTGGGACGGAACATGAGGGGCTCCACAGCAAAAGGTCGGGAATGTTATAGGGATTCGAGAAAGGCCAGCAATGCCGATCGCTGATTGGCGTCGAAACGCAACACTTTCGATTTTGCCGCGGCGGCTTCGCCGTCGTGCCACAACACGGCTTCGAGCAGGTTTCGTGCGCGGCCATCATGCAGGTAGCGGCCCCGAGGGTTTACGGTTGCGGACAGGCCGATGCCCCACAACGGTGGCGTTCGCCAGTCCTGGCCACGTGCTTCGAACTCCTCATGGCCATCGGCGAGGCCTGGGCCCATGTCATGCAGCAGAAGGTCCGTATACGGTCGGATCGACTGGTTGGCGAGCTCCGGTTCGGCGGCATCGGCGCGGGTGACGTAGTGCGGCACATGGCAGGCCTGGCAACCGGCCTGATGGAACAGGCTTTTGCCTTCGAGTACCTGCGCGCTTGCCTCGCCGCGCCGCGCCGGCACCCCAAGGTTGCGGCTGTAGAACAACACCAGCCGGCGAATGTTGTCGCTGACCTCAAAGGCCTCGCTCGCGCTCTGGTTGCCGTTGACCGCACCCAGGCACGCGGCCTGTGCCGGCGTGCAATCGTCGGTAGGGTGCAGCGAGGAGGTTATCCCCAGGTCCCCGGCGAAGGCATGGGCGTTCTGCTGGTCCAAGCTTGGCTGGCCGCCTTTCCAGCCGAAGCGCCCCAGCACCGTTTGCCCGCTGGCGTCATCGAACACCTGGTTGGCGCGGCCGTGCACGCCGTCGTCGGCGGCAGCCTGGGCCTTGGCGTTAGCCAGAATGGCGCTTTCTGGGATGGCCTCAAGCAAGCCCAGGCCGATCATCGGCGGGGCGATCCGGGCAGACATCCGCGCCTGCGGATGCAGCGGCCCATAACCCAGCTGATCGATCTGCAGTTCCGGCTTGCGCAGCTCTACCCTGAACCCGTCGGCAAAGGTAATCGGAACTGGGGTATAGCGTACCCGCACACGGCCTTCCGGCTGCACGCCCGGGATGGACATGTCCTGCAATTGCATGCCGTAGGTGGGTTCCGGGGCGAAGCCGAGCCGGCGCACGCTTTCGACTGCTTCACCGGAGTGCGGTACGGACAGCCTCACCAGCATGGACACCGCATTACTGGCCCCCGGCTCGGGCGGTTGGCCACGGCCATCACGAATGTGACAGTTCTGGCAGGCATTGGTATTGAACAGCGGCCCCAGCCCATCCCGCGCGGTGGTGGTGGATGGCGCGATCACCCAGGGGTTGCGAAAGAAGCTGTTGCCCACGCTGAAGTCCACCCGCCGTGCCGCCCCGAGATTGCCCGAAGGCAGGGCATAGGCATTCACATCGCTGCGCTGCACAGTCGCGGAGCCGCCGGAGAGCGCTTCCCCCGGTTCGGCCGCGGTGAAGCGTGGCGCCTGGTCACAGGCCACCAGCCCCAGGCCTATGGCCAAGGCTAGGAATGACCTGTGAACCACCATTGGAAACATCGAAACAACCCACGCTACAGAAATGCAAAAGCGAGCCACTGCAGGGCAGGGCTCGCCATGAAAGAGTCCTCGCTCAACGCAGCATCACCGAGCGCCCTCCCCCTAGAACTCGTGTTCAGCGTTATCCGGATTCAGATCCGTAATCCCCAACTTCCCTGCCGCTTGCTCGATCGCCCCGGTCTGCTTCACCAGCGCCCCGATCGCATCGCGTACGATCTGGTTACCAGCGGTGTTGCCTGAGGCAATCAGCTGGTCGAAGTGCTCGCCTTTGTTGGCGTGATCGACGATCACCTGCATTTTCGCTTCGGTGTCCGCCAGGTCGGCCTTGAGGGCTTCGTCGGTGGCCGGGTCGATCTTCGCCACCAGCGACGACAGGCTTGGGCCGGTCAGGCGGGTGCCGTCGGCGCGCAGGTATTCGCCCAGGTAAACGTTGCGAATGCCCTTGGCATTGAAGAAGGCCGAGTTATGGGTGTTGTCGCTGAAGCAGTCGTGTTCGTCTTCAGGCGAGTTGGCTTCCAGGGCTACCTTCAGGCGCTCGCCGGCCAGTTCGCCCAGCGACAGGCTGCCCATGCCGAACAGCATCTTGCGCAGGCCGCTATCCACAGGCTCGGCTTCCAGGCTGGCGCGGTAGTTGTCGGCCACGCCCGGCTTCCAGTTGCCGACCATCTCCTTCAGGTCGCTGACCAGCAGGTCGGTCGAGGCCTTGAGGTAGGCGCGGCGGCGATCGTTGTGGCCGCCCGTGGCGCCCTTGCCTTGCAGGTAGTCACTGGCGGGGCGGTTGCCGGCTCCCGGGCCCGTGCCGTTGAGGTCCTGGCCCCACAGCAGGAACTCGATGGCGTGGTAACCGGTGGCAACGTTGGCCTCGGAGCCGCCCAGCTCGTTGAGGCTGGCGAGCTTCTCCGGAGTGATGTCCTTCACGTCCACCTTGTCTTCGCCTACCTGGATCTCGGTGTTGGCAATGATGTTGGCGCTGCCGCCCGGGTTACCCAGGGCCGGTTCATACCCCTTGGCCACGTAGTCGATCAGGCCCTCGTCCAGGGGCCAGGCGTTCACCTGGCCTTCCCAGTCGTCGATGATGGTATTGCCGAAGCGGAAGACTTCGCTTTGCAGGTAGGAGGGCCTGGCGGCGAGCCAGGCTTCGCGCGCGGCCTTGAGCGTATTGGCGTCGGGCTTGGCGAGGAAGGCATCCACGGCTTGCTGCAGCGCCGTTGCGGTGGTGAGGGCGTCGCTGAACACCGCATAGACCATTTCGCTGTAATGGCCGACAACGGCCTTGGCCGCCGCCTGGTCCAGAGCAACCGCCGCAGGCGTGGCACTGGCGTTCGCCGCTGTCGGCGCAGGCGTTTGCGCGGCTGCCTTTTCCTTGTCGTTGTCGCCGCAACCGGCGAGCGAAATGGCAATGGCCAGCAGACTGGCAACCAACGGCGTACGGATCATGGGCAATTCCTGCATCAGAAGTGGCGATAGGCGCCCGTGGCGCCGAACGAAGCGGGCCACATGATGCGAAGGATTTGCATTTGATGTAAAGGCCCGGCTGAAAAATAATTCATCCAGGGCCACACCATCAGGAATGGATTACCCGCCCACGCTCGGCCTGCTTGAGGAACGTCAGCAGGTCGCGGGCCGGCAAGGGCCGTGAGTAGTAATAGCCTTGGCCTTCGTGGCATCCCTCGGCAATGATGTAGGCCTCCTGTTCTGCCGTTTCTACGCCTTCGGCGATCACCTGCATGCCCAGGCTCTTGCCCAGCTGAATCACGGCGCGAACGATGGTCGCGTCATCTTCGTCTTCCAGCAGGTCTTTCACGAAGCTCTTGTCGATCTTGATCTTGTCCAGGGGAAGCGAGCGCAGATAGCCCAGGGACGAGTACCCGGTACCGAAGTCGTCAATGGCGATCAAGGCGCCGGACTGGCGCAAGCTCAGCAAGTGCTGGGCGGCCGTGCTGATGTCTTCCATCAGGCCAGTTTCGGTGACTTCCAGCTCGAGGCTGCGCGGTGGCAAGCGGTACATCTGCAAGATGTTGCTCACCACCCGAGGCAGTTCGCTGTGGTGCAACTGTACCGTGGACAGGTTTACCGCCATACGCAAATGGGTGAAGCCTTGGTCATGCCATTCCCGTAGCTGCGCGCAGGCCTGGTCGAGTACCCATTCTCCGATCGAAACGATAGTGCCGTTCTGCTCCGCCAGGGGGATGAACTGATCCGGCGGGATAAACCCGAATTCCGGGTGCTGCCAGCGCAACAGTGCCTCCACGCCCACGATACGATGGTCGCGATAGCTGATCTGGGGTTGATACACCAGGAACAGCTGGTTGTGTGCCAAGGCTTCGCGCAGGGCTTTTTCCAGCTCACGCCGGCGGCGCATCTCGCTGTCCACGCTGGCGACATAAAACTGATAGCGGTTGCGTGACCGGGTCTTGGCCAGTGTCATGGTTTGCTCGGCCTTTTGCAGCAGCTTCTCGGTGCTGTCGCCGTCTTCGGGGAAGAGGGTGATGCCAATAGTGGCGCGCAGGCGGATCTCGCGGGCATCCAGGGCAAAGGGCGCGGCGAGGTCGTCAAGGATGTGCTGGGCCAGCTCCGCCGCCTTGTAGGGCTCCTCGATGTTGGCCTGCACCAGAGCGAACTGGTCACCACCCAGGCGGGCGAGGGCGCCGAGGCGACCGCTGTGGGCCCGAAGCCTGTCGGCGGTGGCCAACAGCAACTGGTCGCCTGCCTGATAGCTGTACTGCTCGTTCACGCCCTTGAAGTCATCCAGGCCCACGCAGATGACCGCCACGCGCCGCTGCATGCGGGCCGCGTCGGTCAGGATCTGGTCCAGTTGCTGCTGCAGTTGCAGCCGGTTGGGCAGGCCTGTGAGGAAGTCGTACTGGGACATGCGCAACAAACTGTCCTCGGCCTCACGCCGTAGCGTGGTATTGCGCTCGATGGACGTGAGCAGCTCGTTCGCGGTGCGCACCCACAAGCCCAGCTCATTCTTTTCATGGCCCTTGGGAAGTGGCAGCTGATGCTGGCCGGGCCGGTCCGGCGTGATCTCGCTCAGGTGTTCCAGCATGCGCGACAGTGGCTTGGTGAGCAGCCAGTGATACACCAGGTACAGCACCAGCCCCATGAGCATGGCGCGCAGCACCCCGGAGACGAACAGCACCCAGGAGTTGCGCACGAACTCTTCACCGTAGGTGGCGGTATCCAGCGTGATATTCAGGTCGCCGTAGTACTCGTTGTAAGGCGGGCGGCCGATCAGCCGAATGCTGAAGGTGCGCTCCTTCTCCAATACAGGGTCGGTGAGCCAGCGGGTAGCGGTGTTCGCCAGCGGGCGCTCGCGCTCGGCAAGCATTTCCTCGCCAGGGTGGCCAATGGAGGCGGCGCGCACGGCCGGGTCCTGGAACAGCCCTTCGATCACCTGCAGGGCCATTTCCTTGTCCAGGCTATAGACGGCCTGGGTGGACGGGTCCTGGAACATCTCGAGGATGCGCTCGGCATCGCGGGCGATCGTGTGTCGGGTCTTGTAGCCGTCGAGAATGATTTGCCCACAGCTGAGCACCACGCCCACCACCAGCGTGGAGAGCAGCACAATCCTCAGCAATCTCAGCGACAAGCTGTGCTTGAGTTCCACCTTCAAAGGAAAATTCCTTGTTCCGAGCACGCGGTAACCGGTTGCCCGAGTATTGGCAAACCCTTAATGACCGTCAAAGGGTTCGAGCAGATTCATGGCACAAGCAGGCCATCGGCTCGAAAAAAATATGCATCGCCTTTATATCGGGGTTGGCGCAGAGAACTTGAATCGGGCTGCCGAGCGGCAAGGAGGGCGCCGGGCCGGTTGGCCCGTTTCCCACAGGATGGATGTGCCCCGTGGGAGCCGGACGGAGCTGCGGGTGCAGCTCGCGGAGTAGCGTTACAGCAAAGCGGGTCAGGCCTTGAAGGCGCTGCCTTCGAACTGCTGGGCCACGAAGTCCCAGTTCACGACATTCCAGAACGCTTCGACGTACTTGGGACGTACGTTGCGGTAGTCGATGTAGTAGGCATGTTCCCACACGTCGCAGGTGAGCAGCGGGGTGTCACCGTTGGTGATAGGGTTGCCAGCGCCGATGGTGCTGGCCAGGGCCAGGGAACCGTCAGCCTTCTTTACCAGCCAGCCCCAGCCGGAGCCGAAGGTGCCGATCGAAGTTTTGCTGAACTCTTCCTTGAACTTCTCGAAGGAACCGAAGGCCTGAGTGATGGCTTCGGCCAGCTTGCCGGTAGGCTCGCCGCCACCGTTGGGCGACAGGCAGTTCCAGTAGAAGGTGTGGTTCCAGACCTGCGCGGCATTGTTGAAGATGCCACCGGAAGACGACTTGACGATCTCTTCGAGGGTTTTGCCTTCGAATTCGGTGCCCGGGATCAGGTTGTTCAGGTTCACGACGTAGGTGTTGTGGTGCTTGTCGTGGTGGAATTCCAGGGTTTCCTTGGAAATGTGCGGCTGCAGGGCATCGTGTGCGTAGGGCAGCGGCGGCAGTTCAAAAGCCATGTGATTCTCCTAATCAGGTCTGGTGCATTATGCGCAAGGCCGATCACGGGCGGCCGTGGCTGCGCCCGCAGGGCGGGCACAAGCCCGGGATCATAGCACCGGGGGCCAGGCTTAACCACGCGGCAACTGTGTGGAATAGACGCTGCGCGCCGGGATAAGCGCAACGGCACTCAGCCCAGAATCAACTGCCTGGCCACGGTGAACATCATCAAGGCCACGGCAAGGTCCAGCACCCTCCATGTGGCGGGGCGCGCCAGCCATGGCGCCAGCCAGGCAGCCCCCAGCGCCAGCGTGAAAAACCACACCGCCGAGGCACTCGCGGCGCCGGCCACATACGCGCCGGGCACTGTCTGGCGGGCACCGAAGCTACCAATAAGCAGCACGGTGTCGAGGTAGACATGGGGGTTGAGCAAGGTCACCGCCAACGCGCTGAGCAGCACTGCCTGGCGCGACCGTGGCGCTTGCCCTTCGGCTGACAATGCCTGCCGGGAAAAGGCCCGGCGCAGTGCGCTGCAGCCATACCACAGCAGGAAAGCCGCGCCTCCCCAGCGCGCGATGCCCAGCAGGGTCGGGCTTTGCGCGAGCAGCGTCGCCAGCCCGAACACGCCCGCGGCCACCAACACCACATCGCACAGTACACACAGCGCCGCTACCGGAAGATGGTGTTCGCGGCGCAGACTCTGGGCCAGCACGAACGCGTTTTGCGCGCCGATGGCCATGATCAGCCCAATGGCAATGAGCAGCCCGTTCAGATAGCTCTGCAGCATGTTGTTCTCCCCTGGAAATACGTGACAGTGTCGCGCTCATGGGGCTATAAGAAAAACAGATCCTGCTCATGGGGCATTAGGAAAACTGATGTTTGACTACAAATTGCTTGTGGCGTTGGCGACAGTGATCGAGCAGGGCGGGTTCGAACGAGCGGCCCAAGCGCTTGGGCTGTCACAGTCGGCGGTGTCCCAGCGCGTGAAGCTGCTCGAAGCTCGCCTCGGGCAACCTGTACTGGTGCGCGAATCCCCTCCCAACCCTACGCCGGTTGGCCGCCAATTGCTCAACCATGTGCAGCAGGTGCGTTTGCTGGAGCGCGACCTGCAGGAGGTGGTCCCCAGCCTGGATGAAAGCCGGGCTCCCGAAAGGCTGCGTGTGGCAATCAACGCCGATAGCCTGGCCACCTGGTGGCCCGCCGCGGTTGCCAGCTTTTGTCAGCAGCGCCAGGTACTGCTCGACCTGGTGGTGGAAGATCAGGACGTAGGCCTGCGCCGCATGCGCGCGGGCGACGTGGCGGCCTGCTTGTGTGGTGAGCCGCGGCCAGTGGCCGGCGCGCGCAGCGAACCGCTCGGGGCCATGCGTTATCGCGCGGTGGCCAGCCAGGCATTTATCGACCGCCACTTCCCCACGGGCTTTACCACGGCCGCACTGGCGCGGGTGCCGGCGCTGGTGTTTGGGCCAGACGATTTGCTGCAACACCGGTTCATGGCATCGCTGGGGCTGGGCGGGGGCTTCGCTCACCATCTGGTGCCGTCCTCCGAAGGCTTTGTACGCATGGCCGAAGCGGGCCTGGGCTGGGGGCTGGTGCCGGAACAACAGGTTCGCGAGCAGTTGGCCAAGGGATCACTCCATCAGTTGCTACCCGGGCACGTGAGCGATGTTCCGCTGTATTGGCACCACTGGCGCAGCGGCGGCAAGCTGTTGAGCGATCTTGGCGCGGAGCTGGTAAAACAGGCGGCCCGTGCCTTGGTGCCTTTGTCGAACGTCCGCAATGGCATTGGCGATAAGTAGTGGGAGGCACATGAACATACTGGTCACTGGCGCAACGGGGTTCATCGGCGCCAGCTTCGTGCGCTACGCCTTGGGGCAAGGGCTGGCGGTGCGTGCCACGGGCCGGCGCGTGGAGCGCCTGGCGGGGCTGGAGCGTCTGGGCGCCGAAGCGGTGGAAGGCGACCTGACTGACCCGGATTTCGCCCGCCGTGTATGCCGTGGCGTGGATGCCGTGGTGCATTGCGCCGGCCGCGGTGGCCACTGGGGGCGCCTGGCGGACTTCCAGCTGGCAAACCTTGGCACCACCGAGAACGTGGTCGAGGCCTGTATCAAGGAACAGGTGCGCCGGCTGGTGTACCTGTCCAGCGCCCAGGTGTATGAGCGGCCGCGCGGCGCACAGCCGGTGCGTGAGGACCAACTTGCCCCGCGCAAGCGCACGTTGCAGGCGCAAACGCGCTTCCGTGCAGAGCAGCGGGTGTTCGGCGCAGAGGAGTTCGGGTTGCAGGTGTTGGCGTTGCGTCCGGCGCCTGTGCTAGGCGAGGGCGAGCCCACGGTGTGGCCCGGCCTGCTCCGCTTATGCGCGCGCAACCGTTTGAAAATCCTGGGCAACGGCCTGAGCAAAGTGGATTTCACTACTCAAGCCAACCTGGACCACGCCTTGCTGTGCGCGCTTTACGCCGATGACGACGCCCTGGGCCGGGTATACAACATCGCCAATGGCGCGCCGGTGCCGTTCTGGGACGTGCTCAACTACGCCCTGCGACAGCTGCAATTGACGCCCTTGCGTACGTATCAAGGCGTGGCCTCGGCTGCTTTTACAGCTGGGCTTTCGGCGTTCGCCCGAGTGTATTGGCCCGGCCAGCCGCGACCGTCGCTGCTGTCGGCGGACATCGCGTGGATGACCGAAGATTTCATCCTCGATATCAACCGCGCGCGGCACTATCTGGGCTACCAGCCTCAGGCTTCGGTATGGGCCGGCATGGATGCGTTGAGCCACGGATGGCGTGCCCAGGATACCTCCGGCAAGTACCGCTGAGGCCATGGGTGCCGCCGCTTCGCAATGGTAGACTCGCACCCCTTCATTCCCCTGAACCGCTCCGGAACGCTTGCCATGCGCAAAGACGCTGCTGACGATTTTGACAACCTGCCAAGCCTCAGGGCCAATGACCTGGATGATGACGAGCCGCTGCGCGAGAATCACCACGGTGCTCGGCACGAGCCGGTGTATTCGCGCACCACGCCAGTGGTCACGGTCAAGGCGCCTGGGCTGGGCGGATTATGGGCGTTGGTGGCGGCACTGGTGATCGCGCTGGCGGGCCTGGGCTGGTGGAGCTTCCAGCAGATATCGCTCATGGAGCAGCAACTGGTGGCCACTCAGGACAGCTTTGCCAAGGTCAGCGAAGAGGCCGCCGGACGGTTACAAGCGATCAGCGGCAAGGTAGCGGATGGCGAGAGCAGCGTGACCAGCGATACCGAAGCGTTGAAGCTGCAGGTACGCCAGTTGCAGGCGCGGCTGGACGACCAGGGGCGCCAGCAGCAGGGCGTGGCGGGGCAGCAGGGTGCTACCGACAAGCGCGTGGAGCAGCTGAACACTCAGCTCACTGCCCAACTGGCTACCGCTGAACAGCTACAGAATCAGCTGAAGGCGTTGAATGGCGACCTGGCCACGCTCAAAGGGGCGCAAGCCGCGCAAGCGGCGGTGGATGCGCAACTCAAGGCACTGAGTAACGACGTGGCGGCGCTGAAGAAGCAAGGCGACCTCAATGGCCGCCTCGAACGCCTGGAGCAGGAATTGATCGTGCTCAAGAGCGAGCAGGATAACCGCCCGGCCGCTCAAGCCAACAATGGCCCTACCAACACTGAGTTCGATGCGTTCCGCGGTCAGACCACCCGCAACATCAACGGGCTGCAGGCGCAGATCCAGAACCTTCAGCAACAGCTCGACCGCAAGGCGCCCTGACCGCCAGGGCGCAACGGCTGGCCGGTATTACAACCGTGGGTAATCGAGGTAACCCACCGCGCCTTCGGCATAGAAGGTTTCGGGGTGCGCTTCATTGAGCGGCGCGTCGGCGGCCAGGCGCGCCGGCAGGTCCGGGTTGGCGATGAAGGGCACGCCAAAGGCAACGGCGTCGGCATCACCCCGGGCGATGGCGGCGTTGGCGCTGGCTTTGGTAAAGCGCTCGTTGGCGATGTACACGCCGCCGAAGGCTTTCTTCAGTTGCGGGCCCAGGCTGTCGTCCGCTTCCTTCTCCCGGGCGCAGATGAACGCAATCCCTCGCTTGCCCAACTCGCTGGCCACATAGGTGAAGGTCTCGGCCCGGTTGGCGTCGCCCATGTCGTGGGAATCGGCACGCGGTGCCAGGTGTACACCCACCCGCCCCGCGCCCCACACGCTGATCGCGGCGTCGGTGACTTCCAGCAACAAGCGTGCGCGATTTTCCAGCGAGCCGCCGTACTGGTCGGTGCGCTGGTTGGTGCTGCTTTGCAGGAACTGGTCCAGCAAGTAACCATTGGCGCCGTGAATCTCCACGCCATCGAAGCCGGCTTTCTTCGCGTTCTCGGCGCCTTGGCGATACGCCTCCACGATGCCGGCGATCTCGGCGGTTTCAAGCGCGCGGGGCGTTGGGAACTCAGTGATCGGGCGCACCAGGCTCACATGGCCTTTGGGCTGGATGGCGCTGGGTGCAACGGGTAGCTCGCCGTCCAGGTAGCTGGGGTGTGAAATACGGCCTACGTGCCACAGCTGCAGGGAGATGCGGCCACCGGCGGCGTGCACCGCCTTGGTGATGTTGGCCCAGCCCGCAACCTGCTCGTCGCTCCAGATGCCTGGGGTGTTGGGGTAGCCCACGCCCATCGGGGTCACGGACGTGGCTTCGGAAAGGATCAGGCCGGCGCTGGCGCGCTGTACGTAGTACTCGGCCATCAAGGCATTGGGCACGCGGCCAGCGCTCGCGCGGCAACGGGTCAGCGGCGCCATCACGATGCGGTTAGGCAGTTCCAGGTCGCCGATGCGGATAGGGTCGAAAAGCGTAGTCATCGAATAGCCTCTTTCAGTTAGTAGCGGGGGCAAGGTCAGCCTTGCCGCCCCGGGAGAAGGTAATCAGGGTGATAACCAGCGCCACGCCGGCCAGGGCGGCTGCGGCGAGTGGTACACGGGTGAGGCCCAGGCCGTGGCCGATCACCGCGCCACCCACCCAGGCGCCGAGCGCGTTGCCGATGTTGAAGGCGCTGATGTTCAGCGTGGACACAAGGTTAGGCGCGGCCTTGCCGAAGCTGACCACGTTCACCTGCAGCGCTGGCACCGCAGCGAAGGCGGCCATTGCCCAGATGAACAGCGTTACTTCGGTGGGTATCAGTGCCGCGCTGGTCCAGGCCAGTGCGGTGCACACCAGCGCCATGGCGATAAAGGCCCCGGCGAGCGTGCCGGCCAGTTGGCGATCGGCCAGCTTGCCGCCCACGATATTGCCCAGGGTCAGCCCAAGGCCGATCAGCAGCAGGGTGAAGGTAATGCCACGGTCTGAAACCCCCGTAACCTCACCCAGCAAGGGCGCGATGTAGGTGAACAGGGCAAACATGGAGGCGGAGAACATCACCGTCATGCTCAGCGATAGCCAGATCCCCGCGCCCTTGAGGCCGGCGAGTTCGGCAGCCATGTGCAGCTTTTGTTCGTCGTGGCGGTTCGGCAAGTAGCGCAACAGGCCGATGAAGGCCACTACGCCAATGAGCGTGACGCCCCAGAACGTGGCCCGCCAGCCAGCGGCCTGGCCAAGCGCAGTACCGAGCGGCACACCTAATACGTTAGCCAGCGTGAGGCCGGTGAACATCAGCGCCACCGCCGAGGCCCGCTTGTTCGGCGCCACCAGGTTGGCGGCGACCACAGAGCCGATACCGAAGAATGCCCCGTGGCACAAGGCGGTCACTACCCGGGCGAACATCAGCACGTTGTAATCGGCCGCCACCGCGCACAACAGGTTGCCCACGATAAACACGCCCATCAGCACCACCAGCGCCAGCTTGCGCGGCAGGTGGGCCGTGGCCATGGCCATGAACGGCGCGCCCAGCGCCACGCCCAAGGCATAGCCGGTGACGAGCCATCCGGCGCCGGGGATGGAAACGCCAAGGTCCTGCGCCACATTGGGCAACAGCCCCATGATCACGAACTCGGTGGTGCCGATGGCGAACGAGCTCAGCGCCAGGATTAACAGGGAAAGCGGCATTGGAGGTGTCCTTTCAGAGCTGATTGCTCAATTGCTCGAGAAACAGCCGCAACTGTTCTTCGTTTCGTTGGAAGTAGTGCCACTGGCCGACCTTGCGGCTGGTAACCAGGCCGGCCCGCTGCAAGGTCGCCAGGTGCGCCGACACCGTGGACTGCGACAAGCCGCAGCGCTGGTCGATCTGCCCCGCGCACACGCCGTAGTCATGGTTGTGGTTCTGGTCGGGAAACTCGCCTTTGGGGTCTTTGAGCCAATGCAGGATGTCGCGCCGCACGGGGTGGGACAGGGCTTTTATTATGTCGTCGAGGTCGAGAGGCATGCTGGCGGTGCTCGAGTGAGATAACGGTATATCGCGATAGGCCGAAATATATATCGGTGTATCGCGATATACAAATATCTTCTGGCGATGGCCATGCAACGCCGGGGTATATGCCCCGTGGCGTGAGTGCTACGCTGGCCTCATGAACTTCCTGGCACACCTTCACCTCGGCGGCCCTTCACCGCAGCAAATGCTCGGCAGCCTCTATGGCGATTTCGTCAAAGGGCCGCTGGACGGCCGCTTCCCACCGCAACTGGAAGCGGGCATTCGCTTGCACCGGGCAATCGACCGCTACACCGACAGCCACCCGCTGGTGCTGGCCGCGTTGGCGCGTTTTCCTCGTGAACGGCGCCGCTATGCAGGGATCATCCTCGACGTATTTTTCGATCACTGCCTGGCGCTCCACTGGGAGCACTACCACCCGCAGCCGTTGCCCGAGTTCACCGGCCGTGTGTACAGCGTGTTGCGCCGCACGCCCGACCTTCCCGGCAGGCTGGCAGCCATCGCGCCCTCGATGATCGAGCATGACTGGCTGGGCTCCTACCAAGAGTTCGAGGTGCTGGGGCGGGTGCTGCAGGGTATCTCGCGGCGCTTGTCCCGGCCGGAGGGCTTGCTGGGTGCGCTTCCCGAACTGCGCGAGCTGTATCCGGCCCTGCTGGACGATTTCCGGGCGTTTTATCCGCAGCTACAAGTGTTCGCCGAACAGTGGAGCGGCGCGCCTCATGCCGCCTCGCTGACCGCAGCAGGGGAAGGGCACAGTACCTGATCGATCGCCTGGCGGGCAGCGCGTGCCAGGCTTGAGCGGTCATGGCCCTGGCTGTCGAGTGGCGCAAGCAGGTGGATTTCCACTACCGCCGCTGGCCGGCCAAGCAGGCGCTTGAGGTGACCCCACAGGTCGTCGTCGCCAATGAATGCCGCCGAAGGGTCGATGGCACCGTCTCGCAGGTATCTCACGGCCACAGGTTGTATGCCTGTTTGTGCTTCGATGGCGGCGCCCAATAGCCGGCCGTGGAAGGTGGCAGTGCCCCTGCCGTCGGTGGTAGTGCCCTCGGGAAATACCGCCAGTGAACCCCCGCGCCGCAGGTGCCGGGCCATCGTGGCCCGCAATTGCCCGCTTTCCCCGCCGCCCCTGCGAATGAACAGCGTACCGCCACGCGTTGCCAACCAGCCCATCAACGGCCAGCGGCGTACATCCGCCTTGGATACAAAGGTCAGTGGCGCGAGCTGGCCCAGCACCACTACGTCGGCCCAGGACACATGGTTGCTCACCCACAGCATCGGTTTCGTGGGTGGCGCGCCGATCACGCGGTAGCGATACGGCAACGCCCTGGCCATGCCGGCCAGCACCCGTTGCGCCCATCGTGCTCGCAGCTGTCTGGCCCCGGGGATCCTCAGGCCTTCCAGCAACGCCAGCGCTAGCGCCAGGCCGATACCTAGCAATAGCGCGGGCGACAGGCGCGCCAATCCCACGGCCAGCCTCATACCGCTGCCTTGAAATGACGCGCGTAGCGGGGGCACAGATGGTCGCGCTGCAGCAAAATGAACAAGTCCGCCGTTTGAAAATGCTCGTCCCAACACGCTTCGCCGCAGATTTTTGCGCCTAGCCGCAGGTAGGCCTTGAGCAGGGGCGGTAGCTCGGCGATCACGTTTGCAGGTAGCTCCAGGGCAGGCAATGGCCTGCGGGGTTCGGCGCGCAGGTTCTGGTTACATAGGTGGCCTTCCCGGATTCTCCGCATCACTGCTTCGGCTTGTACACCACCGTCGCGCATGGATACGCTGGCGCAACCCATCAGGTAGCGGTAGCCGCCGCGGTTGAGCACTTCGGCCAGTTCGCTCCACAGCACGGCGATAGTTCCGCCGTTGCGGTAACCCGGGGCCACGCAGGTACGACCAACTTCGAGGATGGGCCCTTGCAATGCCTGTAGCCCATGAAGGCAGAACTCATCCTCGCTATAGAAACCACCCAGGCGGCCAGCGGCTTCATGGTCCAGCAGGCGCGTGGTGGCGACCAATTCGCCGGTGCTCAGGTCGCGCACGCCGATATGCTGGCAGTCGCTGTCGTAGCTGTCCTGGTCCAGCTGATGCTCGGCGCCCGTCATCCGAGCATCGAAGGTTTCGCTGAACACCCGGTAGCGCAAGGCTTGCGCTTCCTGAACAGCAGGCCCGAACAAATGTTCGGCTTGCAGGCGGCGTGGAAGGTGGCGCGGGCCCGTGGGTACGGTCTGGGTCATGGCGTTCTCCAAGGCATTGCCGGGGTTGCGAGCAAGGGGCTTTGTTCGGCAAGCTCAGCCTAGGCAGCGACGGTGTCAGCACCGTTACGCTTCGATGATGCTCAGATGACCACCAGGCAAACCGGAGGCGCGGCGCATGGGATGGCTTAGGGTGATGCAACAACGCGAGCCTTTTGCTCCGGACGAAAGCCTGACGGAATTGTGGGCTGAAGCGGTGCGCCGCTGGCCGGGTGCTTCGCCCTTCGACCTGGCGGTGTTCGCCGCGCGCGCCGTGCCTTTGCCTGGCCTGGCCTTCGCCATGGGGTATCAGGCCGCGCTGCGTGTGTTGTGGCCGAGCGCGCCGGCGGGGCTGGGCGCGATCTGTGTGACCGAAAATCGCAGCATTCGTCCTTCAGACCTGGCAACCCGGGTGCAGGGAACACGGCTTTCCGGGCGCAAGGATTTCGTGACCGCGGGCGACCAGGCCGAATGGTTGATGGTGGCCGCCCGCTGCGAAAGCTTGGGCCAGCCGCCTCGGTTATCCATGACCGTGGTGTACCCGGGCGAGCCTGGGGTTCGGCTCGAAGCGCTACCGTCAGCGCCGATCATGCCCGAGACCGGCCACGCCCGCGCATGGTTCGAGCATGCGCTGTGCGCGTTGTTACCCGGCGATGGCTGGGACGATTACGTCAAGCCATTCCGCAGCGTGGAAGACCTCTACATCCTGGCGGCACTGGTGTCCTGGCTGCTGGGGATCGCCATCGAAGACCCGTGGCCGCAAACCCTCCAGTTGCGCCTGCTTGCCGTACTTGGCGGTTGCGCCGAAGCCGCTCGGCAACCACCACTGGCTCCGGCGACACATCTGTTGCTGGCTGGCTTGTTCGCTCACTTCGAGGCCCTGGCGCCCGAAGTTGAGCACGCCTTCGACATTTCGCCCCGCGCGCTTGGGCCGGTGTGGCGCCGTGATCGGGCCTTGTTCGAGCTCGCGCGCGGGGCAAGGGAAAAGCGCCTGGCGCGTGCGTTGGCGGTATTAGGGTAGGGCGCTCGAAACGGCTCGCCGGGGTTAGGCGCACAAACCCAGCCTGGGCAACAGGCGCCGCCCTGTAGGAAAATTCCTTCCACGCAGTTAATGTGAGCCGGTCTTTCCTGTGGGCGCCTTACATGTTCAATGGTGTGTGCGTGCAATCCCTTCCTTCCGGCTGGGCAGCCTGAGCCATGGCTGGGCCGATATTCCCCTGGCGTAATCACAACCGTTTCGAGCTGCTGATCGACGGGCCTTCGTTCTTCCCGCGCATGCTGGCTGCTATCGGTGATGCCCGCGAGCAGGTGGACCTTGAGCTGTACCTGGTGGAGGCCGGCCGCTGCGCGGATGCGGTGGTGGCCGCATTGGTAGCGGCCGCCGAGCGTGGCGTGCGGGTGCGGTGCCTGTTCGATGGCTACGGCAGCCTCGCCTTTGGCGCGCCGTCGCGTGACCAGTTGCAAGCGGCCGGCGTGGAGCTGCGGCTGTACAACCCAGTGTCGTGGCGGCGCGGCGGGCGTAACCTGTTCCGTGATCACCGCAAGCTGTTGGTGGTCGATCAGGCGCTGGCAGTGGTGGGCGGCACTGGCGTTACCGACCAGTTCTGGCAGCCGGATGAAAGCCAAAGCGAATGGCACGAGGTGATGGTGGAGATGCATGGCCCGGTTGTGACGGACTGGCAAATGCTCTTCGACCGCCAGTGGCGCGCCAATTTGCGGCGCAGCGCCTGGCGCCCGGCTACACACTTCGGGCTACCGCGCTTGCCTCGCATGCCACCCAGCGGCGAGGGGCTGGCCCGGGTTGCTTACTGCGATGCGCGCCAGCACCGGGACATTCTGCGTTCGCTGGTGCGGGCCATCCACGCAGGCCAGCAGCGTATCTGGCTGGCAACGCCGTATTTTCTGCCAACGTTCAGCGTGCGGCGGTCACTGCGCCGCGCTGCCCAGCGCGGTATCGACGTACGCCTGCTGCTCACCGGCCCTCGCACCGATCACCCCTCGGTGCGCTACGCCGGGCATCGCTACTATCCGCGCCTGCTTCGCGCCGGGGTGAAAATCTACGAGTACCAGCCGTGCTTCCTTCACCTGAAGATGGTGATCGTGGACGACTGGGTGAGCGTTGGCTCGTGCAACTTCGATCATTGGAACCTGCGCTTCAATCTCGAAGCCAACCTCGAAGCGTTGGACCCTACATTTACCACGGCGGTGGCATCAAGTTTTCAGACAGACTTCGCCAATAGCCGTGAAATCACGCTGGAGCAATGGAAGGCGCGACCGCTCTGGCGCAGGGCTCAGCAGCGGCTATGGGGCTGGCTTGACCGCATCGTGGCCAACCTGCTGGACAGCCGCGACTGAGCATCCGCGGCAGTAGCGGCTAGCCTTGAGGGACCGTTGATCCCTCAAGGAACCCCGCTCATGGCCCAGAAACAGATTCTTATGCTGGTAGGCGATTTCGTCGAAGATTACGAAGTGATGGTGCCGTTCCAGGCGCTCACAATGGTGGGGCATCAGGTAGACGCCGTCTGCCCGGACAAGCAAACCGGCGACAAGATCAAAACCGCTATCCACGACTTCGAAGGCGACCAGACCTACAGCGAAAAACCCGGCCACGGCTTCACCCTGAATGCCAGCTTCGACACCGTGCATCCCGATCTATACGACGCGTTGGTGGTCCCCGGCGGCCGCGCCCCGGAATACCTGCGCCTGAACGAACAAGTATTGGCATTGGTGCGCAGCTTCGCCAATGCCAACAAACCCATCGCTGCCATCTGCCACGGCGCGCAGTTGCTCGCTGCGGCGGACGTGCTCAAGGGCCGTACCTGCAGCGCCTACCCCGCCTGCGCGCCGGAGGTGAGGCTGGCCGGCGGCCAATACGCTGACATCGACGTCGCCAGCGCCCATGTGGACGGCAACCTCGTCACCGCCCCCGCCTGGCCCGCGCACCCGGCATGGCTGGCTGAGTTCCTGAAGGTGCTAGGGACGAAGATTGAGTTGTAAGGGGGTTGGTGATTACGATGGCGCGCGGCCAATACTCCTTGCAGCTTGCAGCTTGCAGCTTGCAGCTTGCAGCTTGCAGCTTGCAGCTTGCAGCTTGCAGCTTGAAATCCGCTATGCTCGCTAGCCCCATTGCCTGGAACTGCGCCCGATGCGCCTGCGTCGCCTGGACCTGAACCTGCTGATTGCCCTCGAAGCACTGCTCACCGAGTGCAACGTGAGCCGCGCGGCCGAGCGTTTGCATTTGGGGCAGTCGGCTACCAGTGCGGCGTTGGGGCGGTTGCGTGAGCATTTCGATGACCCGTTGCTGGTGCAGGTTGGGCGTCGGCTGGAGCCCACTGCCAAGGCCTTGGCCCTTTTGCCCAAGGTGCAACAAACCCTCGCCTTGGCGCGGGAGCTGGTGGAGGGGCCTGCGGCATTCGACCCCGCCACCTGCGAGCGTACGTTCACTGTGGCGGCGTCGGACTATGTAATCGCGGTGCTGATGCCGCTGCTGGCGCGCGTGCTGGCCGAGAAGGCACCGAAGGCTCGGCTCAGCCTGCGGGACCTGCCGGTGCCGCGCGAGCAGGATGTGGTGAGCGAAGCGCTGGAGTATCGCCGCTGCGACCTGGTGGTGGTGCCGGAGCGGCGCTGCAATGCAGGCTTTGCGCAGTCGACGCTGCTGGAAGACCAATGGTGCTGCGTGGCCTGGAAAGGGGCGCAGGCTTACCGCGGCGGGATCGGGCTCGATCAATACCGCAACGCCGAACATGTGGTACGAGCGTTTGCCGATGGCCGCAGCCTGGGCATGGACGCCATGCACCTGAACGAGATCGGGCTGGCGCGCAATGTTGCCATTCGTGTGGAGAGCTTTGGGCTGATACCGGAATTCATTGTCGGCACTGAGCGTATTGCTACGCTGTTCCGCCGGCATGCCGAACAAATGGCCCAGCGCTACCCCCTTGCCCTGTGGCCGGCGCCGGTGGACTTCCCCCAGGCGGTACAGGTAATGCAGTGGCACCCCTACCAAGACAGCGACCCCGCGCTGGCATGGCTGCGGGGGGAGCTGTTGGGGATTGTGGCGTCTCTATCAAAATAGACACCCTTATTCGCGAGCTTCGCCTTCGGCTCGCCGGACGGCCGGCCCCCAGCTCCCCCAGCTCCCACAGGTCGGCGCAGAATCCGCGAAAAAGGCCTTTATTTATCCCCGGTATCCGCCACCAGCCCAGCCGCTTGAATTGCCGCCACAGCGCAGATTTCGTCGTTGTCCGAGGTGTCGCCGCTGATGCCCAGGGCGCCGAGGAGGGTGCCCTCGGTATCGCGGATCAGCACGCCACCAGCGACCGGAATCACCTGCCCGCCAGTGAGGCTGTTGAGGGCGTCGAAGAAGGTCGGTACGCCCTGGGCGCGGCGGGCGAGTTCGCGGCCGCCGAAGCCCATGCCCACACAGCCCTTTGCCTTGGCGCTGGCGATCTGCGGGCGCAGGAAGCTGGCATCGGGGTGGCGCAGCACCGCCAAAGGATGGCCATGGGGGTCCAGCACGGCGGCGCCGAGCGGGTGAAAGCCCCGCTCGATACCTTCGGCAATGGCGCGCTGGGCCAAGGTTACTGCGGTATTCAGGTCCAGGCGGCTCATGCGCGCACCTCCCCATTACGCGCGGCAGCCAGGGCCTGCACCCGGTCACGGGTATAGAGGTCCGTCCATTTCAGCGAATTGAAATCCGACACCTGTTTGGGGTTGTAGGCTGTGCGTTCCAGGCTCACCGGTTTGCCCGCCTTGTACACGGCGCGCAGGCAATCGCGGTCGATCAGCCGGCGAATATCCTCCAGCGGCGAGGCGTCGAACACCAGGAAGTCTGCCTGCTGGCCGGCCTTGAGCGTGCCCAGGCTTTCACCGCGCGGCATGCAGCTTGCGCCCACCGCAGTGGCAGCGTGCAACGCTTCGGCGGGGGTGAAGCCCAGGCGGGTGACCAACAGCTCCGCCTCGCGGCCATGCCATTCGCCATAGGGGGTAACCGCAAAGCCGCTGTCACTGCCGCACGCGAAAGGAATGCCCGCGGCCTTGGCGCGGCGCAGCACTTGCGTACCCACCTCCAGCGTTCGCTTGCAGTACCCGGCGTAACCGGTGGTGATGGCAGGGTCGTGAGGTTGGCAGAAGTCCACGGTGTTCTGCGGGAACGTCATGGTAGGGGCCAGGATGCTGCCGCTTTCCAGGATCGCTTCGATGCAGGCGTCGTCCATGTAGAACGCATGGAAAATCAGGTCCACGCCGGCTTTTGCGGCGTACATCACCGCTTCCTGGCCATACGCATGGGTGGCCACTTTGCGGCCCAGCCGGTGGGCTTCTTCTACCATCTCGAAGGTCTCATCAGCGGTGAAGGCCGCGATGATTTCGCCATTCGGGCGGCGGTGGGTACCGTCCATGGCGATCTTGATCAGGTCTACACCGTCTTTGGCCTGGGTGCGGATTTCCGCGATGGCTTCGGCGCGGCTGGTCACCAGGCGTGCGGTGAAGTATTCAGGCGCGCCCACGCGGCTGGGGAACCAGTCGTTGAGGCTTTGCCGGTTGGTGATCACGCGGCTGCTGGCGGCCACGCGCGGGCCCTCGAACAGGCCGGCATTGATGGCATTGCGAACCGAGATACTGAGCTGCCCGCTGTCACCTGGGCATACCATGCTGGTGACCCCGGCCGCGAGGATATGCCGGGCGAAGAACATGCCCCGCAGGGCGCGAAATTCGTCGCTGGTCCACAGGTCGATGTCTTCCTCGCTCTGGGCATTCCCGAAGGCCAGGTGGGTATGCACATCCACCAGCCCAGGCATCACGAAAGGCGCCACGCCTTCCACGCGCTGGTCGCCGGGCCGCGCCGCCGGGGCATTTGCCGTGGGGCCAACGTAGGTGAACAGGCCGTTTTCAATTACCAGGGTGTGGTCTTGCTGCGGGGTGAGGTCGACACTGTCGAAGAGGGTCTGGCAGCGCAGGTGAAGGGCGGACATGGGCTGATCCATTCTTGTTGTTAACGTAACGCTCACCCTACCGGGGGTGGCGCCACGCCAACAGCAGAACGCCTTGATGGCCAGCTATCGATGCTGTCGATACCTCAGGCCGCGCGGGCTTCCTCCTCCAGGTCACCGATGGTGAGGCTGATCTGGTCGCGCAGCCAGGCATGCATCGGGTCGCCTTCGAGGGTGCGATGCCACAGCATGTACTCGCCCATCACCGGGATTTTCACCGGCGGCGCAAGCAGCCGAAGCGGAAGGTGGTCGGCCTGCAAACGCGCCAGGCGGCTATGCATGGTGGCCACGCGGTTGGTGCCTACCACCAGCCGCGCCAGGGTGTTGAAGTCGTTGGTGATCACTTCCATCCGCCTGCTCACGCCATACTGAGCCATGAACCAGTCCTCGATGCTCATGTGGCGGCTGCGGCCGAAACCCACCGACACGTGCCCCAGGCTCAGGTACTGCTCAAGGGTGATGCTATCGCCGACCTGGTCGTTGCCGGCCCATACCACGCACACGTGTTCTTCCTCGAACAGCAGCCGGGAAGGGTGGTCGGGCAGGATGTAGCGCTCGGGCACGATCATCAGGTCGATTTCGCCCCGTGAGAGCAATTCGCCGGAGTTATCCCCGGGGCTGAGCATCTCGAACGTGATATGCGGCGCATAGCGGTGGATCTTCTGAAGTACGTTCGAGAAAAGCACGCTGATCAAGTAATCGGACGTGATAAGCCGGAAATGCCGCTTGCTGGTGGCAGGGTCGAACACCGGTTTGCTGGTGATGGACGAGCGGATTTTCAGTAGCACCTCGCGCACCGGTTCGGCCAGTTGCAGCGCATACGGTGTGGGCTGCATCTTGCGCCCCACCTGCACCAGCAGCTCGTCGTCGAAATACTCGCGCAAACGCCCCAGCACGCCGCTGGTTGCGGATTGGGTCATGTGCAGGCGCTCGGCAGAGCGGGTGATATTGCACTCTTCGAGCAATACGTCGAGAGCGACCAGGAGGTTCAGGTCCAGGTGGTGGAATCGCATGGCACGGTCCCTGCGGGTTGTTGTAGTTATTTTGTCGATACGTTGGGGCGTTGTTGCCGTTCCGTCAAGGGGCTATACGTCGGCAGGCGCCGCGTGAACGGGGCTGGCGCCCTGGCGGTTTTGCTGCTCCAATACGTCTGGCGCGGCATTGTGGACAGGCTTCACAGGGAAGCTGCCATCGCGCGGCAGCCGCTGGGCATCCAGCGAGGATAGGGACATGTTCCAGATCGACCGCAACAGCAAAGTGCTGCTCGTGGACCAGATTCGCCGCGGCGTGCTTGAGCGCATCGAGGCGTTCCAGTGGGTGCAGGGCGCTCGCTTGCCCTCCGTGCGTGCCCTGTCGCGCCAGCTGGGCGTAAGCATATTTACAGTCACCAGCGCTTATGAAGACCTCGTTGCACAGCACGTGGTGGAATCGCGCCCTGGCGCGGGTTATTTCGTACTGCCGGTGAAGCAGGCCAGCGCGGCCAGTGACAGTGACGAGGCCGTGGTGCCCAGCAGCTTGCATGGTGGTTTTCTTTACCGCGCGCTGGACCCTTCCCTCTATGACTTGCCGGTAAGCTCCGGCTATCTGCCGCCTGCGTGGCTGGCCGATGCCGTTCCGCCTTCGGTCACCGGCCGGCTGATCCGCAATGCGCTGTCATGCAGCGTGCCGGCCCCAGCGGCAGGCAGCCAGGACCTGCGCCAGGCCATCTCGCGCAAGTTGCGAGAGGTGCACATTGCCGCCAGCAGCCAGCAGATTGTGGTCACCATGGGCGCCACTCACGCCTTTTCCATGATCCGCAAGCTGATGCTCCAGGAGGGCGATTACTTGCTGGTGGAAGACCCCAGCTACCTGTTGCTGCAGCTCAAGCTGATCAAGCAGCGGGACTTTAACATCATCACTGTGCCCAGGCTCAATGACGGGCCGGACATGGCGGTGTTCGAAACCATGGTGGCGCGCTATCGGCCGCGGCTGTTCCTTACCCAGACACTGGTGCACAACCCCACGGGCGGCAGCACATCGCCGGCCAAGGGCTACAAGATTCTGTCGCTGGCCGAAAAGTATGATTTCCACGTGGTAGAGGACGACGTGTACGGCTCGCTCTCGTCCCAGCAAACCCTTCGCCTGGCCAGCCTCGATGGCTTTACCCGCAGTTTCTACCTGGGTGGTTTCAGCAAGGTGCTCAGCCCCGCGCTGCGCCTGGGCTATGCGGTGGCGCCGCTGCCGTTCGTGGAGCGGCTGGTGGAAGAGAAAATGTCCAGCCTGCTGTGCGGCTCGGCCATCGACGAAACCATTGTGACCGATACCCTGCAATCCGGGCGCTACCAGCACCACCTCGATACGTTGGCGCAGCGGGTGATGCAGGCCAGGGCCACGGCGAGGGAGTGGCTCAGCGCGGCGGGGGTTACCTTCGATGATCACAGCGCCGACGGGATTTTCCTCTGGGGGCGCATGCCGGACTACATCGACCTGCGCCGGCTGATCGAGCAGGCCCACGACGCGCGGATTTTCCTGGCGCCTGGCTCGTTGTTCAGCAACGGCCGGCAGTACGACCAGCACCTGCGTTTCAATGTCACCTACTGCAACGACCCGCAGTTCAAGGCGTTCATTCGCGCGCAGCTGGCCATCGCCCGGGCAGTGGAATCGTAGGCAGTAACGGTTACCCGCCCAGCAGGCTGCCCTGCAACCCCACCGCCGCGCGGTATCGCCGATCCGGCGCGGCACTGCGGCCCAGGCCGTTGCGCCACATCTGGAAGTAATCCTCCAGGGTTGCCACCTCTCCCAGGTGCTCATACGCATACACAAAGCCACTGAGGATATCGATATGGTCAGTGTCGGCCAAGGTAGGGATGTCGGCGTTGTCCAGCACATCGCCGTCGTTCACCACCAGCCCGATGTCGTCGATCCAGTACAGTGGCTGGCCATCACGGCCATTCCACAGGGTTGGGTCGGTGTAGAAGGTCTTGAGCTCCAGGCCCGTGGTTTTGAGTGTCATTTCGTAAGCTCCTGTTGAGCAGCAATCAGCCCGCCGGGCGCAAGGGTTTCACTGCGCGAAAGCGCAGCAGGGTGTAATCCACCGTCCAGCGGCCATCCGGCCTTTGCAGCGTAGCGGCCAGCTCCTCGGTGATTTCGGCGATGAAGCTCGGCCGGCCCTCTACCGGCAACACGGTGAGGTAGGGGCTGGCAAAGGTTTCCAGCCATTCGCCGAGGGGGTAGTCGATCACTATTGGCCGCTCGTACCAGCTGATGTAGCTAAGCTGAAAACCTGCATTTTCCAAGACATGCTGGTATTCGCCCGCTGTGGGCAGGTACCACGGGTCCACGTCCTCGGGGTTGATCCCCCGGCGTATCAGCGCCTTGTTCACGGCCAGGCGGATGCTGGCAATATTATGAGCGCCGGCAAATTCGCCCACGAAGCGCCCGCCAGGCTTGAGCGCTTCAAAAGCCCCCAGCGCCACACGATCGGCCAAGCGCATCCATTCCAGCGCGGCATTGCTGAACACCGCGTCGAATTCCCGATGAAAATACAGCCGCTCGGCGTTCCCCAGGCGCACATCCAGCCCACGCGCCCGGGCGGCGGCGACCAGTTCGGGCTGTAATCGAAACCCACCAGCTCCGCGCCCGCGCGGCACAATCGCTCGGAGAGGTAGCCGTCGCCACAGCCGATGTCCAGCACCCGCTCGCCCGGCTGTACCGCCAGCAGGTCGAGCGCGTCGCTGGCCAAGTGCGCGACGAAACGCGCGTTCACGTGATACTGGTCGGCATCCCACTGCTGTAATTCCGAGGTAGGCCTGAAAAAGCTGACGGATGACATAGTGATCTCCCGCGAAGTGGGGCGGCCCGGCAACGCCCGGCCGCCGGGTGGGATCAGCAGCGCTTGGCCTGCCACACCAGCACGATGACCGCCGCGCACACCACCGGTGTCAGCCAGTTCCAGGCTTCGCCCATCAGGAAGATCGAGAAGCCGAAGGTGAAGAAAGGTTGAAGCAGTTGTAGCTGGCTGATGCGCTGGATGCCGCCCAATGCCAGGGCGCGGTTCCAGGAGAAGAAGCCCAGCAACGAGTTGATCAGCGCCAGGAACAGCAGCGCGCCAAGGCCCTGGCCACTGAGGTGGGAAAGGGTATCGCCGTCGTACAGCCACAGGCTGGCGGGCAGCAGTACCGGCAGGCTGATCACCAGGGTCCAGCACATGACCTGCCAGCCCGGCAGTTCCTTGGACAGCGCGCCGCCCTGGGCATAGCCGAACCCGGCCAGCACTACCGCGCCCAGCAGGGCAAGGTCACCCAGGTACAGGTCCGAGGCGCCGGTCATGAACACCGTGTAGCTCATCACCACCAGGAAGCCCAGGCACGACACCACCCAGAAGGCCTTGGAGGGCCGGGTGCCGGTGATCAGCGTGCCGAAGATCGCCGTGGACAGCGGCAGCGCGGCCAATACCACGCCGCCATGGCTCACCGGCACGTAATGCATGCCCAGCGCTGTGAGGATCGGGAAGCCATACACGATCCCGGTGGAGGTAAGCAGCATGCGTTTGATCTGGGAACGGTTGGGCAGCCGCGCCCGGCCGATCACCAGGAAAGGGATCGCAGCGAAGGCCGCCAGCACCGAGCGGAATATCCCTACCTGCACGGCGCTCAGTTCGCCCGTGAGCATCTTCGCCGCGGGCAGTGTCATGGCGAAGGCCGCCACGGAAATCAGGCCCAGCAGGTACGCCTGCACGTCCTGGTTCTTGGCCTCGGGCTGGGTATGTGGAAGGTTCGCTACGTTGGCTTGCGTCATGCTGTGGTTTCCTTGTCTACGGCGGCGCGGCGCGTTGAGGCGCCGCGCGGTTTTCTCAGATCTGCTTGTTGTGCAGGTTGGGCTTGTGCAGCGGGCTGGTGCTGAGGAAAAACACCAGCGAAGAGCGTTTGCCGCTCTCTACCTTGCGCACCCCATGAGGGATCTCGCAGCGGTTGATCAGCACATCGGCGTAGCCGGTCTTGGTTTCCAGTTCCCCCCCCTGGTACTCCACGAAGAACTCACCCCCGTCGTACTGCTTGCCGAACTGAATTACCACTGAATAGCGGTATTCCAGGTTGCTGTAGGTGTCGATGTGCTTGCCGATGAAGTTGCCGGCTTCCAGCGTGTTGGCCTGGCAGCGGCGGATGTAGCAGGTGTTTTCCATCACCCCGTCGAAGAACGCCCGCGCCTTGCCTGAGGAGAGGATGTCCACTACCTGGCGCCCATAAGGATCGTTGCGGTACACCGGCAGCTGGCCTTTCTGGTCCTCCATGAAGCGCCCCACGGACAGGAAGTTTTCTTCGCCCACGTCGCCGATTTCGATGATGGTCTTGGGGATCACCTGGCAAGCGTCGTCCATGTAGCGCAGCTCGTCTTCAGTGAACAGCAGCGAGGCTTTCAAGGACGCATAAGCGTAGGTGTCAAGTTGATGCTTGGCGGTGTCGATCGCCTGCGCCAGGTCATGCTCGGCCACTAATACTTCGTCAGCGGCAAACGCGGCGCAGGCAGTGGCTGGCAGGTCTTGCTGGGCGGTACGGATAGCGTCTTGCATGTCATGCTCCTTGAATGTCGACCCGCGAACACGGGGCGGTAGTGGCGCTGACGGCCGAGGCCGTTGGGTGAGCTGCAAAGGGTTCGTGAACGCCGCGGCACAGGTGATCGCGGATCACCCGCAGCCCGGCGGTAAAGCCCCACACTTCAAGAAAAGGGCCGTAGGCGGAGGCCGCGCGCTCTACCGTGGCGCGGTAGTTGGCGATGTGCCGGTAATGCACGTTCGGTCGTCGGTGATGGCAGTCGTGGTTGGGCAAATCCTGGGGGTACACATACAAGCGCACCGGCACGTCGCACACCAGGCACTGCACGGCCCACAGGCATTTCGCCCACAGCCCCTGACGTGGCGGGCGGCGCCCCTGAAAGCGGCCCCAGGTAAGCCTGCCGTAATGGGTTTTGTCATCGCGGCCTGATTGGCGCGGGTAAAACCACAAGTGCTCGGTGAACAGCTGGAGCCACATGGCGTGCTCGAACCAGACGGCCCGCGCCGCCAAGTACATCAGGGCAAAGGCCCCCAGGCCATCCGCCGCCCACAGCAGGCTCAGTGCCGCTGCCCAGAACACCCAAGCGGTTTGGCGCTCGGCGGGCGCGGGGCGCACGAAGGTATCCAGCAGCGCGTCGTGCCACTGGCGCAGCAGGTAGCGGGGGCTGAAGGGCGTGGTGCATACCCGCCACCAGTACGCCCGTTCAGGCATGCCGGGGTAAAACCCCTGGCGCTGAATGAACACCTGATCGGGGTCTACGTCAGTGCACAGCACATGGATATTGTGGTGCTCGCGCACATGGGTACGGTTGTAGGTATCCCAGTCGGGGTACAGCAAAGGTGTGGTGAGCAACCAGCGGGCATACCGCCGTGCCCGCTGGCGATCCTTGAGTACCGCGCCATGGGTGAGGTAATGGAAGGTCGCCTGCATGCTGCGCAAGCGATTCACCATCAGCAGCCAGCCCACGCCCAGCAACACCGCGCCACCCGCCACACCGAAACTGCCCGCCAATATGTAGTGCCCCAGCACCACCAGCCCGCCGATTACCGCCCAGGTGAACGCCAGGTGCGCCAGCAGAAAACCTTCGCTGTGGTCCGCCTGGGCCGCCTTTAGCTCGCCATCGGTGAGCGGCAGCCCCTTGCCAGTGAGCCAGGTCCAGAAGGGCTGGCAGGGCAGATGGGTGTAGCTGGCGCGGATGTCCTCGGCGGGCCCGTGCTGGCTATGAAGTACGCGCCCCGGCGCGTGAGGGGCGTTCATCAGTACACCCGGGTGAGGTACAGCACCGGGATCGGCGTGTACAGCCAGTAGAACGGTTGCATGCGGTTGTGATCGGCGCCGATCACGATGGGGTTCTCCCACTGCCGGGCGAACACCTGGCCCATTGCGGCATACTCCGCGCCCTGGGAGTACAGCACCTGCATCAATTGATCGTTGCTGCGGTGCTGGTGCCAGGCCTGATACAGCGGCAGGCGAGCATTGAAGATGGAGCCGTAGTCGAGGTCCCCCTCCACTATATGGCCGTTATCACCGGCGGCCAGCCGTGCGCAGGCATCGGCGGTGAGCGCGTTCCAGGCCGCCTCGCCCCCGGCTGCTTCGGCGATGAACAGGGTTTCAGTATCAGCGCCCAACTGTTCGAGGACCTTGCCCTGGCTGATGCGCAGCTTGCGGGCGAAGCCCTCGCGGGTTTCTTTCAGCCGGGCGAGCGTGCCCGGGTCGAAGCCTTCGAAGTCCCCTGACGCGACGGCCAGCTGGGTACGAATGCCGTGCTTCTCCAGCACCTGTCGAATCACGGGCAGGGTTTTCACCACGCGGCCGGCCACCAGGCCGATGCCTTCGCCCAGTTGCTCGAAGGTGTAACGGAAGCGCCCGTTCTTCGCCTCGTAGCCGTAATCCGGGCACACCGGCGATATCAGCGTCACGGTTTCGCCGGCCAGCCCGCGCAGCAAGGCGTCAGCGAAGCGCGCCATGAAGTGCGGCGCCGGTTGCGCGAACGACAAGGCTTCAAAGGCCAGTTCCAGGTCTTGCACCAGCCCATCCGGCAACGCCTGGGTGGCGGGGTAGCGCACTTTCATCGCAGGCGTGGTGGTGGTGTTGTCGTTCACCGCGCACAGCAACAGGTTGAGCAGCGATGGCCGGCTCTGGTTGATGTAAGGCTTGTCCAGCACCAGCGTTCTACGGCCCTCATGCGTGCGCTCCTGCCACTGGAAACCGGGGAATTTGGACTGGATGAACCGGTAGAACGGCATGTAGCGCGGCAGGCCGACCTGCTCGTCGTCGTGGGCCTGGTACTGGTTGAACACCGCCAGCAGCTCGGCCACTTCGGCCTCGATGCTCAGGGCTTTCACCAGGTCGGCCGGCGGCGGCAGCGAGCGGGAAATCGGTGACAGCACGCGTTTGCTGATCAGCTTGTTGGTGAGTTTGTTACGCACGTAATAGTGGGCAAGGGCGTTCATGGCGGTCACCGGTAGGACAGCGATTGGTCAGCGGGCACCAGCTCGATATGGCTGATGTTCACGTGCAGCGGCTGGGCCAGCGCCCACAACACCGAACGCGCAACATCCTCGGGTTCCAGCGGGGTAAGGGTGCTGTACACCTGATCCGCCCGGGCCTGGTCGCCGTCGTGCTGCACCAAGGCGAACTCGGAGCGGGTTTTGCCAGGCGCCACGTTCGTCATCCGCACCCTGGCACCCACCAGCTCAGCGCGAAGGCAGCGGCTGAAATGCTCCACGAAGGCCTTGCTCGCCGCGTACACATGGCCGCCGATGTAGTGGTGGCTGGCGGCGATGGAGCTGAGGTTCACGATGTGCCCACGCCCGCTTTCGATCAGCTTGGGGAGGAGGGTATGGGTCACGTTCACCAACGCGGCGATATTGGTCTCCACCATGGTGGTGATCTGGGCAGGGGTTACGTCCAGCAACGGCCCGCGGCCCTGTAGCAGCCCGGCGTTGTTGATCAAGGTAGTTACCGCCTGGAATGGCGGCGGAAGGTCCAGCAACAAGCCATTCACTTCATCGGCATCGCGCAGGTCGCACGGCAGCGGCAGAAACTGCGGCCCCAGCTCCTGTTGCAGTGCCGCCAGCCGCGCCTCGCGCCGGCCGATGCCAATCACCTTGCTGCCACGCTCGATCAGCAGCCGGGTGCAGGCCAGGCCCACCCCGGCCGTGGCGCCGGTTACCACAACCGTATCCTCAGTCACCATTGGAACTCCTTGCGTATCGCGATTGCGGGGGACAACCCGGGGGCAAACCGACAGGAGAGGTACTTCAGCACCGGGACAACGCATTCAGGCTACGAGAAGCGGGACGGGCCGTACCGGTACGGTGAGGCGAAGCGGGGCCGAACTGTACTGTTGGCGGACCATGACAGTGGCGAGGGGGTGGGTGGCTTAAAGAGGGCTCAAGGGAATGGAGGTGCTACCGATAGCTTCAGGGGCGGCAATCGGTGGATCCATTCATCAGTATAAAATTGACGTCAAAAATTGAACTATTTACACTTTCTTACAAATGATATCACCAAGGCATCATCGGGACGGTTTTGTGGCTCGCTTCGCTCCTCGCATCACGCTGCTCGGTTGGCTTACCGCTTCAGCATTGTTAACCACTTCCTCCTTCACCTGCGCAGCGCCCACGCCCGGGGAGCAGGACCTGCTTCGTGACCGCCAGCAACGGCTGCTCGAGGAACAGCAGCGCCGGCTCGAAGAGCTCAAAACCTTGCCCGGCAAACAGGCTGAGCCACAAACCTCGAGTGCCCCCGCCGATAGCCGTTGTTTTCCCATTGATACGATCGAGCTCAAGGGTGCAGACGCCCTTACCGAGAGCGAGCGTGCACGCCTGCAGGCGCCTTACCTGAAGCAGTGCCTGGGCGTTGCCCGGCTCAACGAATTACTGAAAGCCATTACCAACCTTTACCTGGAGAAGGGGCTGGTCACCAGCCGCGCCTACCTGCCCCAGCAAGACCTTTCCAAGGGCCAGCTGCAGGTGTTGGTGATCGAAGGCAAGCTGGAAAACCTCAAGCCAGGCGCTGACAGCGGGCTCACCGACCGCCAGCTGTCCATGGCGTTTCCGGGCGAACAGGGCGCGCGGCTGAACCTGCGCGAGATCGAACAGATGGTCGATCAGCTCAATCGCCTGCCATCCAACCAGGCGCAGATGGAGCTGACCCCAGGGCAGGCCGTAGGTGGCAGCGACGTGTTGGTGAAAAACACCGCGCAAAAGCCGTGGCGCGCCAGCCTGTCCCGTAGCAACGACGGGCAATCCGGCACTGGCGAGCAGCAGTGGGGCGCCGGCCTGGAATGGGATAACCCCTTGGGCCTGGCTGACCAACTTACCCTGCGCGGCGGTCACGATGCCGTCAGCGATCACGCCCATGGCTCGCACAACACCTTGCTCGGCTACAGCCTTCCTTGGGGCTGGTGGACGTTCAGCTATAGCTACAGCGAGAGCGACTACCGCTCCCAGGCCCAGGCCAATGGTTTCAATTTCAAGCAAACCGGCGACAGCAGCACCCACCAGCTCCGGGCCGAGCGAGTGATCTACCGCGATGCGGTTAGCAAGACATCGCTGAACGTAGGCGTGTCCCACCTGCGCAGTAACAACTACATCGAAGACAGCCGCCTGGCGTTGAGCAGCAACCGCCTCAGCGAGGTGCAATATGGCCTCAACCATGGCCGCCGCATCGGCTCGGCTTTCGTGAACGTTGACCTTGGCATGCAACAGGGCATCGGTGCCTTCGGCGCGCAGGACAATAACCACCCCGGCCCCGGCGAGGCCGACGCCCGCTACCGCAAGTACACCGGCACCCTGAGCTACCTGCAGCCGTTTCAGCTGTGGGGCGAGCGCTTCGCCTTTACCAGCCTGGCCACCGGCCAGCGCAGCGAAGACGTGTTGTTCAGCCCGCAGCGGATGAGCCTGGGTGGTTCGGCCTCCTTACGCGGCTACAAGGATCAGTTTCTGTCTGGAGACAGCGGCGGCTACTGGCGCAACGAGCTGCGCCTCACCCGCCCGGTCACTCTTGATTGGCTGCGCCCGGCCTTCAGTGAATACGGCGCAGCGGCAGGCTACGACCAAGGCGCGATCCGCAACGATCGCTACAACGGCGATGTGCACGGGCGCCTGACCAGCAATGCCTTCGAAGTGTTCGCCCGGGGCCAGCATGTGGCCGCGTCGGTGACATTCGCCCATTCCCTGGAACGCCCTGCCGGGCTGATCGAGCGTGAATCGCCGATCTACTTCCGCCTCGACCTTTTCCTCTGACGCATCCACGAGAGCCCTGACATGGACGTTCGCTATTTCAACTTCCTCGTGCGCCAGCCCTCTGCCCGCCTCGTGGACCGCCCCACCTTCTGGGGTATGCCCAAACGCGGCATCGCGCTGCTTCTGGTCAATGCGCTGTTCTGGCAGCCGTTCTGGGCCCAGGCCCAAGGCATCGCGGTAAGCGGCGGTACTAACACCACTCTCGGGCAGGCAGGTAATGGCGTACCTATCGTCAACATTGCTGCGCCCAATGCCACTGGCCTGTCCCATAACCAGTACCAGCAGTACAACGTGGGCGCCGAGGGGGTAATCCTCAACAACGCCACCGGCCGCACCCAAAGCACCCAGCTGGGCGGCATTATCGTTGGCAACCCGAACCTCAAGGGCAACGCGGCCAGCACCATCCTCAACGAAGTGACCGGCGCCAACGCCACCCAACTGCAAGGTTATACCGAGGTAGCCGGCCAGGCGGCCCGGGTGATCGTGGCCAACCCCTACGGCATCAGCTGCAATGGGTGCGGCTTTATCAATACGCCGCGGGCTACGCTCACCACCGGCAAGCCGGTGTTGGGCGCCAATGGCCAGCTGGACCATTTGCAGGTTGATGGCGGCAACGTAAGCATCGACGGCAACGGCCTGGATGCCAGCACTGTCGACCAGTTCGAAATCATCACCCGCGCTGCCCAGATCAACGCACAGATCAATGCCAAACAACTGGCCATCGTGGCTGGGCGCAACGACGTCGACGCGCAAACCCTCAACGCCACCGCCCGTGCCGACGACGGCAGCGCAAAGCCCAGCGTAGCCATCGACAGCTCGGCGCTAGGCGGCATGTACGCCGGTGCGATCAAGCTGGTGGGGACCGAAGCGGGGGTAGGCGTACGCCTTGCCGGTGATTTGGCAGCGAGCGCAGGTGATATCCAGATCGACGCCAACGGGCAGTTGAACATTGCTCAGGTGGCGGCCAGTGGTGGGGTGAACGTGAAGGCTGCCAGCCTGGAAAGCACCGGGCCGGTGTATGCCGGCACCTCGCTTACGGCCAGCACCCGTGGCGACATGAACCTCCAGGGCAACACCGCCGCGCGCGACAGCATCACGTTGGCCAGCGGCGGCCAGCTCACCAACGGCGGCATCGTTGAAGCAGGCGTGAACCCGGACAACAGCCGCAACGGCAACGGCGACATCGCCCTCAGCGGGCGCGATGTGCGCAACAGTGGCACCGTAATCGCGAGCCGCGGGCTGACCGCCAGCGCGGGCCAGAGCCTGGATAACGGTAACGGCCAGCTAAGGGCCGGTAATGCCTTGGATATAAACGTTGGCGGCCGCCTTGATAACCAGGGCGGAACCGTGGGAGCCGGCCAATCGTTGCAGGTGCGCTCGGGCAGTATCAATAACCGTGGCGGCAACCTGGTAACTGATGGTGACCTGGGCGTCAGCGTCAGCGGCGACATCGACAACAGCAACAGCGGTCGCGTCCAGGCCCTGGGTGCTGCTGCGCTGGTGGCGCAGGCACTGGACAACCGGGGCGGCTTGCTCGGCAGTGGCGAAGGCCTGACGGTCAACGCCGATACAAGCTTGCTCAACAACCGGGGCACAGTGGACGCAGGCGGCGCATTGCTGATTACGGCCGGAAATGTCGATAACACGGCCGGCCGGGTGATCAGCGACCGCACGGTAGACCTGGGGCTGAGCGGTGCATTGCTTAACGACCAGGGTTTAGTTAGCAGCGAAGGGACTTTGTCTATACGCGCGGGCTCGCTCAGCAACTACAGCGGTAGCGTGTCCAGCGCTGAAACTTTGGCCATCGACACCGCCACTGGAATACTCAACCAGGGCGGTAACCTGGTAAGCGATGGAGGACTGAACCTGCGCAGCGCAAGCCTCGACAACAGTCAAGGCGGCATGGTCAGCGCCAAGGGCCCCGTAGGGCTGCAAACCGGCGGCTTCGACAACAGCCATGGGGGGCAGCTGAACAGCGGTGCAGGCCTGCAATTGACCGCTGCGCAGGTTATAAACCGCGACGGCGGCATGATTGGCAGTGATGGCAACCTGACCGCCAGCGTAAGCGGGCTGAACCAGCAAGGCGGCACCCTATTCAGTAAGGCGGGGCTCACGCTGGACCTGAACCATGGCGAGCTGAACAACACTCGCGGTTTGATCAACACTCCTGGCGCGCTGGTACTGAACAATCTTGCCGTGGTGAATAACCAGAACGGCGAAATCTCCAGCGCCCAAAGCTTCGCCCTCGCCGCTCAAAGCGTGGATAACAGCGGCGGCAAGCTACTGAGCAATCAGTCGCTCGGCCTGAGTGTGGCCCACTCTCTCACCAACCTGGAGGGAATGATCGCTGCGGCCAGCCTTTCCACTACCGCCGGTTCGGTCGATAACAGCGGGGGTACGCTTATCAGTCGCGGGCCCCTCCAGCTCAATGTGGACGGGCTGCTGTCGAACCGAGGCGGCCTTATCAACACCCCGGGGGCTATAGAGCTGACCGCCGGCAGCCTCGATTCGAGCAACGGTGGCGAAGTGTCAGCCAGTGGGGATATCACCCTGTCGCTCGGGGGGCTCACTCAAAATGGCGGCCGTTTGCTGGGCGAGAGCGCGGTGAACCTTACGCTCAACGGCGGCGACCTGAGCAACCGCAACGGCCTGATAAGCGCCAAGGCTGGGCTGAACATTTCTCAACTGCGAGATTTGGATAACCAGGCAGGGGAAATCTCCAGCAGTGAGCGTTTTGGCCTAACCGGAAGAACTCTGAACAACAATAGCGGGAAGTTGGTAAGCAACCGCCAACTCGCCCTCGATGCGACTGAGCTGCTTGACCAAGGTGGGCTGATATCAGGTTGGGAGGGGCTAGCCGTCAAGGCGGGTACCCTGGATAACCGTGACGGGGGCACGCTGTCTAGCCGTAACGGCGACGTGAGCGTGACCGTGAGCGGTGATTTGCTTAATGGCAATGCCGGCGCGCTGGTAAGCCAGAAGGCGTTGAGTGTGACCGCCGCGCATCTTGATAACCGCGGTGGCATCCTCTCGAGCGCAGCCGCCCAATCCTTGAACGTCCTTGGCGTACTGGACAATAGCGAGGATGGCCTGATCGACAGCGGGGCGGCGCTGGCCATTGCTGCCGCAAACCTGAACAACAACGCAGGCACCTTGAACGCGCAGCAGGCGTTAGGCATCACCGGCACTAACCTGAATAACAGCGCCGGTAGCATTGCTGGCAATGGCGATATTACCTTCGACCTTCTAGGCACCCTTAGCAATAACAGCGGCAAGCTCTCCAGCAAGGGTGACCTGTCGCTTCAGCACGCCGGTGAAGTGATCAACCAGGGTGGGCAGTTTGTTAGCCAAGGGTTGCTTAACCTTTTCACTGGCGCCCTGGATAACAGTAATGGCGGCACCGTTGCCGCCAATAGCGCGCTTCGTATCACCGCCACCGGTATGGTGGACAACAGCCACGACGGGCTGATGTATAGCAAAAACGCCACTCTGGATCTCACCGCAGCCAGCCTTGGGAACGCTCAGGGCGTTCTGCAGAGCCAGGGCGCGCTGAACCTCCTGGTAAACGGCGATATTGATACCCAGGCAGGAAGGGTAATTGCCCAGGACGGTGCCTTATCGGTGGCGGCACGCAACCTGAATAACCGCGGCGGTGTGCTCTCAAGCTTGAGCAATACTTTCAGCGCCCGAATTACTGGAGTGCTGAAGAACGGCTATGACCTGGACCGCCACGGCGGACTTATCCAAGCCAAAGGGCTCGACCTCCGCGCACTGGCGGGCATCGACAACTATGGTGGGCGGATCGCCGCGCAAACCGCAAACGCGCTGATCGACACCGGGACTGGCAGCTTCGATAACCGCAACGGTAGCCTCTATGCTGCGCAGCGGGTGAGTGTGACCGGCAACAACTTCGACAATAGCGGTGACAACGATGGCCAGATCGCGGGCTGGCAGATCGCCCTCAGCCTTACCGGCGCGCTGAACAACCGTTTCGGTATTATCGAGAGTGGCTCTACGGTCAGCATCACTGCCGACAACCTTGATAACCAGACCGGCAAGCTGCGTGCCCTTGGCGTGGCTGGCATCAGCCAGTTCAACATTGGCGGCATGTTCGATAACCGCAACGGCACGCTGGAAACAGCTAACACAGACCTTGCACTGGCTGCAGGCGGGCTGCTCAACACGGGCGGCACAATCCTTCACGTAGGCAGCGGTAACTTCGGCTTGTCTACCGCTAACGTCATGAATGCAGGCGGTAGCCTGGTGACCCGTGGCGCCTTGACCCTGAACGCGGACAACTGGACTAACAGCTCTGTAATCCAGGCGGGCACCCTGAATGTGAACGTAGGGACATTTACCCAAACAGCCGCCGGGCAACTACTTGCTACCGATGCATTAATAGGCACCGGAGCGGCTTGGGTGAATGATGGGGTGCTGGCCAGCGACGGAACGCTAAGCCTGAACCTGAGCGGTACCTATGCGGGGGGCGGCCGCCTGAGTAGCTTGGGCAGCCTCGACCTCACCGCCGCGCAGCTGAACCTGAGTAGCGTGGGCAGCCTTGTCGGCGGTGCTTTCACTGGTATCAACCTGAGCGGGGAATTGAGCAATCAGGGGCGCCTGATCTCGTCCCAGGCCCTGCTTATCACGGCGGGGAGCGTGATTAATACGGGCACTCTCGGCGCTGCTGACGCGCTCACATTGAATGCCGATTCGCTGCTCAACGACCACAGCCTGATCTTTAGCGGCCAAGACATGGCCCTGCGGGTTAGAGCTTTCACAAACAGTTACGCCGATGTGTACAGCCTGGCCAAGCTGAGCGTTGATCGCGACGGTGCTGGCGGGCTGGCTGACAGCATCGTCAATAGCTCAGGGTCGATTCAAAGCGACAAACAAATGAGCCTGGCGGCCAGCACCCTCCAGAACGTAAGGGCCATCCTGACCACCAGCGATGCCGGTATCTACACGGCCAAGGTTAGCGAAATCGCCTGCATCGAAGGAGTAAACGCGGGCGACTGCAGCGGTAAGCGCAACCACGTTTGGGAGATGGTGCTGCGGGACAAGCTGGAAGTGACCGCCGCCAGTGCTGCGTCCACCATCACCTCAGGGGGCAGCCTTACGGTTACCGGTGGTGACCTGTCTAACCAAAGCAGCCTGATTTCAGCCGGTGGTGATTTCACCGCCAACCTTAACAATCTTACGAACGCTGGGTTACAAACCTCCGACACTGAGCGGTACCGTATTTTCCGCACCCAGCGCACTTCAAGTGTGGGGGGCTACGCGGCCCTGGCGAATGCTGTAACCGACAAGTATTGGTACGAAAGCAGTGGCTACGATATCAACAACCTCGACAGCATCGAGGACGCTCTTGCCCGCTTCATTGCTTCCACTGAAGCCGAGCTGACGCAATTCAATTCCACTCGCACCTTGTCTTCGGGAGATCAGAGTTACGCCGGGGTCATCCAGGCTGGCGGTTCGGTTCACGTATCGGCGCAGGACAATGTCGACAACAGTGTTGTGCGTGCGGGTTATCACTATGTGGGCAGCGGAACGCGCACAGACACCACAGCCCCGGGGACTCAAACGGCCACGGTCGTCACCCTTAACCCGCAATTGGCTCCAGACCTGGCGCAGCAGCAAGTCAACCCTCTGACACTGCCGGGCTTTAGCTTGCCCACCGGTGAAAATGGGTTGTTCCGCCTGAGCGGCGAAGCAGGCAGTAATGCTCAGTCTCCTGCAGCTACAAACGGAACTCAAGGCTGGTCGATGAGTAGCGGTAATGTCGCCCTCGCTCAGCGCGGGCAGAGCGAGGGCGGGGCGCAGCCGGGATCAGACGGCGCAGACAGCAGTCTTTCGACGCCCGCAACTGGGATCGGCCGAGTACAGGGAGTGCCCAGCAGCGCTGCCAAGGCTAACCCCAACAAATTCCTGATCGAAACTAACCCTGCCCTTACCGACCTCAAGCAGTTCATGAGCTCGGACTACCTATTGTCCGGATTAGGCTACGACCCGGACCAGAGCGCCAAGCGCCTGGGGGATGGGCTTTATGAACAGCGCCTGATCCAGCAGGCCATTACCGCTCGCACGGGTCAGGCCTTTCTCGAAGGGCAAACCTCCAACGAAGCTCAGTTCAAGTACCTGATGAACAACGCCATTTCCAGCAAGGAGGCTCTCGACCTCACAGTTGGCGTGAGCTTGACCTCGGAGCAAGTGGCAGCGCTCACGCACGATATTGTGTGGATGGAAGACACAGTGGTGAATGGCGAGCACGTATTGGTCCCGGTACTGTACCTGGCCAACGCCAATAACCGCTTGGCTGCCAACGGCGCGCTTATTCAAGGCAGCGACGTTACCTTGATCGCCGGTAGAGACCTGACCAACGCAGGAACCCTTCGGGCCAGCAGCAACCTCAGCGCCAATGCCGGTGCGGATGTGGTCAACAGCGGCCTTGTGGAAGCCGGCAATCGCCTTGACCTGCTTGGCGATGACAATGTGACGAACAAGGCCGGCGGCATCATTGCCGGGCGAGACGTCAGCGTGAGCGCAGTCAATGGTGACGTGCTTAACGAGCGCACTGTCACTACGCACCAGAGCGGTGTTGGCACCAGGACCGAACAACGCGATTTTGCCGACAGCGCCGCTCGCATCGAGGCCGCCAATGACCTGAGCGTGTCGGCCGGGCGGGACATCAGCAACCTTGGCAGCGTGCTTCAAACCGGCCGGGACCTCACGCTCAGCGCGGGCCGCGACGTGAACATCGCGTCCACGGAGGTCGCCAACAGCCTGTACCTCAACAGCAAACACAACAGCAGCGACATCACCCAGCTTGGCTCGACGGTAACCGCAGGCCGTGATCTGAGCGTACAAGCCGGGCGCGACCTCAACGTTATTGCCAGCCAGCTGGAGGCCAAGCGCGATATTGCGCTAGCGGCAACCGGGAATCTCGCGATCAGCTCGGCGGCGGATGAAGAGCACTCGTTTTCCAAGAGCAAAAAGGTCACGGCGGAGGAAGACCATGTGAGCCAGGTGGCAAGCACGGTGAAAGCGGGTGGCAATGTCGCCGCCAGTGCCGGTCAAGACCTGACCCTCGTAGCGAGCAAGATCGAAGCAGGTGAAGAAGCCTATGTCTATGCCGGTAATAACATCGAGCTGCTGAGTGCTCAAAACGAGGACTACAGCTACTACCAAAAGACCAAGAAACACAGTGGCACGTTCAGCAGCAGTAGCAAGACTACCGTACGCGAAAGTTCGGCGTCTGTAGCCGAAGGCTCGACGATCGAGGCGGCCGGCGCTGTGACGGTCGGCGCGGTGCAAGACATAAACGCCCAGGGCGCGACGGTTACCAGCACCAATGGGGCTCTGCGGGTTACAGCTGGGCGAGATGTAACAATCGCGGCCGCGCAGAGTGCCTATTCCCAAGCGCAAGGCGTAAGCAAAAGCAAACAGGGCGTACTCTCAGGTTCAGCAAAGGTACAACGTGATGCCAGCCAGCAAACCGTTGCGCAGAGCTCTACCTTCAGCGGTGATACCACCTCCATCCGGGCCGGGCGAGACCTGAGTGTCGAGGGCAGCAGTATCGTCTCGACCCAGCAAACGACGCTGGCGGCTACGGGCAACGTGTTGATTGATGCCGCCACCGAAGCGCAAGACACTCAGCACAGCAAGAGCGTCAAGCGTTCCGGCCTGATGGGCACCGGGGGCATTGGCGTCACCCTTGGCAACTCGCTAAACCAGATTACCCAAACCAGCACCGGCGAAACCCAGAAGCCAAGCACGGTAGGCAGCGTTTTGGGTGATGTAAGCGTTATCGCCGGCAAAGACGTCGTTGTACGTGGCTCGGAACTGGTAGCGGGGAATGACATCAGCCTGACGGGCCGCAATGTCAGCGTTATTGCTGCCCCCAGCCAATCGACCTTCGAGCAAACGCAGAAAAGCCGTTCGAGTGGTCTGACTTTGGCGTTGTCGGGGAAGGTAGGTAGCGCTCTCAATAACGCGGTTCAGGACGTCAATACGGCTCGCAAGCAGGATGCCGGCGATAGCCGCCTGAATGCGTTGCAGGGCATCAAGGCGGGCCTTAGCAGCTACCAGGCCTGGCAGGCGGCTCAATTGGCCGATGCCAACGGCGCCATCGGCGGAGACGGCAGCTATTGGGGCGTCAGCCTTTCGCTGGGCTCGCAGCATTCCCAATCCCAGCAGCTTCAGAAGCAGACGACCAACCAAGCGGGGACGTTGACCGCCGGGCGCGATGTGGCCATTACCGCCACGGGCAATCAGGGGGCTGGCGGGGATATCCTGCTGCAAGGCACGCAAGTGAAAGTAGGGCGCGATATTTCGCTGGATGCGAAGCGTGACGTCCTGCTACTTGCGTCTGCGGACACGCAAACGCTCAGCGGCAAAAACAGCAGTGGCGGCGGCAGTATTGGTGCATCGATAGGGGGAGGTACCGATCGCGCTGGCATTACCGTATTCGCTAACGCCAATGCAGGCAGAGGGACAGAAAAAGGCAATGGCGTCAGCTGGAACGAGACCACCCTGGACGCGGGTCGCCAGGCCAGCCTGAACAGCGGCCGGGACACCGCCCTGGAAGGCGCCCAGGTATCCGCCGACCAGGTAGTCGTAAACGCTGGCCGAGATTTGCTGCTGAGCAGCTCGCAAGACAGCAATGACTACGCCTCGCGGCAACAGAACGTCAGCGGGGGCTTGGGCTTCACCTTCGGCACCATGAACGTGAGCGGCAACATCAGCCTTGCCCAGGACCGCTTGAAGTCCACCTTCGACAGTGTGCAGGAGCAGACCGGCTTGTTTGCCGGGAAAAGCGGCTATCAGGTCACTGTGGCCAACCACACGCAACTTAACGGCGCCGTGATTGGCAGCACCGCCAGCAGCGACAAGAACAGCCTGACCACAGGCACACTCGGCTGGACCAACCTGCACAATCAGGCGGATTTCACAGCCCAACACCAAAGCGTAAGCCTCGGCAGCGGCGGATCACTCGGCAGCCAGTTCGCCGGCAACACGGCCAGTACCCTGCTCGCGGCCGCGAACCACAGCGGCCACGACAGCAGCACTACCCATGCTGCGGTATCGCCTGGTGCCCTGCTACTCACCAAACCGGCGCAGCAAACCCAGAATGTCGCAACGCTCAACACCGATGTGGCACACGCTGCCAATGCGCTGAGCCCCATTTTCGATAAGGAGAAAGAACAGCAGCGCCTGCAACAAGTCCAGCAGATCGCCGACATCGGCAATCAGGTGATGGACGTGATTCGCACGCAGGGCGCTATCGAAGCGGCTAATGCGCGGAAAGACCCGGTGGCACTGGAGGCTGCGCGCCAGGCCCTGGTCAAGGGCGGTAATAACGCACCCACCGCGGATGAGATCGCCGCGAAAGCGGGCAACACCGCCATGCAGCAGTACGGGACAGGAAGCAGCTTGCAACGCGCTGCCCAGGCTGTTACCGCAGCGGTTCAGGGTTTGGCTGGCGGTAACCTGCAGGCGGCCATCAGCGGTGCAGCGGCGCCTTATCTGGCTAACACCATCAAGCAATTGGCGGGTGATAACGACGAAGCCCGGATCATGGCGCAAGCCGTACTCGGGGCGGTGGTCGCCAAGGCACAAGGTAACTCACCCGCGGCAGGCGCGGCGGGCGCCGGGGTCGGTGAGTTGATCGCTGCCGCCTTGTACCCGAACACCAATCATCAAGACCTAACAGAGGGTGAGCGGCAGATCGTTTCCATGCTCTCGACACTTGCAGCGGGTCTGGTCGGCGGCTTGGTGGGCGGAGACGCAGCCGCCGGGATAGCTGGCGCCCAGGCGGGTCAGATCGCCGTTGAGAACAACAACCTGAGCCCTCCTCAGATTTACGCTTGGGCGGCGGATATGAAGGGCTGCGAAGGCAGAAACGACTGCGATCTCGTCATCAAAAAGTACGAGGCACTGAGCACCGCCCAGCAGCTTCAATTGATCAGCGACTGCAATGCCAATCCGGAGATTTGCAAGGAAAAATACGGCGATGTGCTTGCCAACAGCATGGCCGTTAAAAAAGCGATAGAAAGTATTGAAAAAGAAGGCGTTTCCCCCAAGATGGCATACGACATGGGGGTGCTTTTCCTTCAGCAGTCGGAGGTTGATGGGGTCGTCGCAACAGGTACAGTGTCGCTGCAACTGCAGAAGCAGTATGGACTGACTGAAACTCAATCAGGTATTGTCGCTTCACTCATTGCTAGCATGCTGGGTGGGACACCGCGAATAGGTGCAAAAGCTGCAGCAAATGGCAGCGGGCCAGCGAAGGGCTTCTTAGAAGTCAGTGATGCATATTCTTCCTCCAAAGCTGTACAAGGGTTGAGTAATTCAAAACCTATTGATTTCATTTACGATCCGGCTAGTCAACGATTCATTATGGGGCGAAATCAATTTGGGCATGATGGGATATTGGATGCTGGAAAAATCCCTTCATCTGACTCTATCGTTGGCGGTGGGATTTGGAAGGAAAATGGAATTCTTCGAACCTATGAGTGGAGCGGACATTATGGGATGAACTGGACTCCCGAGCTTCGTGAGCAGTTCAAGTCCTTTATGAGCAGCCATGGCGTGGATGTTACCCATACCCCGGGGATATCTAGATGATGGATGAACTGAAAAAAAAGCTATTGATGGAACTCGGTAAGCTAGATGCCCCATGGGGAAAATATATTGAGCACAATTCTGAAGGGGCTAATTTGAGTTGGTTTCCTGTAGCAAAATTGTGTGGGGGGCGTTTTAATTTGGGGCTTACTTCCCAAGGGCTTTGGGCTAGATCGACAGAATCTGGTGTTCAGGCAGTCGGACACAATGAGTATGTATTTTTTCTACCAGTATTGGAGGATCTCCCTGAAGTCGTTCGCTGCAAGATGATTGAAGGGCTTAAGGTTTATGGGCTTTCCGAGGTATTCATAGATTTATTTCCATTTGAGAATATTGTTCTAGAAGGTCTTAAAAGTCAGAGTGAGTACTGGTCTGGCTTGGCATTAAAATGGGCTTTATTCGTCCAGAGATCTAATGATTTAGAAGCGGAGTTAGAGGTGTTGAGTAAAGCTGGAGAGACTCAGCAAATACGTCATTCGGCCAGAAAAATAGTTAAGCAGCTAAAAGCTTTGTGATATAGGTGCAAAAGCAAGGCAAAGCGCTATCAAATGATGTCTTAGTCGAAAAACGTATTGGGTATTATACAAAGTATCAAGGTCGCGGAAATAAAGTAGATCAGATTCTAGATAAACAAGTTTTATTAGGGTTGATGGATAACCACTACCTGTTTTAATCAGAGCTAGAGAGGCCCAATGATCCTTACGCCATCCAAGAGTTTTCATCGACTCCGTTGCGCATGGCTTTCTCGATATTGTGGATAACTATGCAAACAGCGCGACTAAATTTCCTCTCAACAACGGCTCGTCGCTTTACCAAGCATCAGGTAGCTACAGTGGTGTGCTGGGTAGGTTTGAATGGATTGTAGATCCGAAGTTGAGCGGTGTAACATACAGTCTTTGAACGATTTGCCAAGCATGGCTTGACTGACTGGGCCGTTTTGCTTCAGGGCGTCTGTGGTATTCCTAGCCTTTTGGAGCGATTGCCAACGTCTTGTGTAGAATATTTTGCAAACGCCGAACTTGAAAAGGTGGCAGGGAATAATCCCTTGCTCGACGTGATTGCTAGCTTGGGCTAACGATAGTGATCTGCCTGTATCTGAGCTATGCCCGCAGTTGCAAAGAATGAGCGAGTTTCAAAATGCGGATATGCAACGAGCTAGGAGAATATAGCGAGCGGTTGCATTGGAGGAACTGCTAAAAAACCTAGACTCGGACCCGCTCTATGGGTTGATAAAATTTTCTGAATTTTGGTCAAGTTGGGAGTGCCCGGCTGATGCTCCACTGTCGATGATTCCTAGTGCGGGGACTTTGCCGCAGCATCAATACCACTCTGCATCGAACTATGATCACGTTGTTCATGAGCATGAGCAATGGTTGAAAAATGAGCTGGCTGCCTTGAACTATAGAAAAGCTTAAACTTGAGCTGACAATCTCGACACCGGCCTCGCGCTGGTGTTTCAGTGCGCTGTGCCAGGGTTACTTTACCCTCGGTGGGAAAAACCCATTCACGGGCCAGTCGGCGTCAACGAGCGACCGGGTAGGGTACGGTTTAGACCTCGCGCTTCGGCTACTGCCGTTTTTGGCGTTGGAATCGAGCGGTGCGAAGGGAATAGGGGGCGTTACAAACGCCGGTTATGTCTTCACTCAGCAGCGTAATTTTTGGTCAAAAGATCCTATTCTGTTTAATGGGAATAAGGTCTATCAGCGGAATAATTTATTTGATCGTAATTTACAAACTAGTTGGCGTGAAGGTGGCAAGGTCATAACAGGTAGTAATGCCGAGCGTATGGCATCTGGTCGAGCCCCCATCGGGGTAGACGGCAAGTCAGTGAACTGCACCATATGACGCAAACACAGTCAGGACCTATTGCAGAGATGACGGAGAGTTTTCACCAAACGAATAGCGCAATCATTCCTATTAACCCTGGTACAGTTCCTTCTGGTATTAATAGGGCCGCTTTTGATAAGTGGAAGGTGCAGTACTGGCAGCAACGATCTGTAGATTTTAGGAATTGAGAATGAGCAAAGTTACGACGGGTCAAATTGAGAGTTTAGTATCACAGCATCCTGATATCGTGTGCTTTGGTAGTGAGGTCGATCACGTGGGCGAAGATTGGATTAAGAAAGCGGAGCAGAGGCTTGGGCTTGAGCTATCAGACTCATACAAGTGGTTTTTAAAGACGTACGCGGGTGGGGAAATCGGTACTGAAGAAATATATAGTATCTATGGAGTGGATTTTGAGAGTGCCAATGGGGGGGATATTGTCTATCAACATATTGTAGGTGTAAAAAATAATCTGGTAGATGAAAAAAAGCTTGTTATTAGCGAAACCGATACAGGGGAAGTGTTTTTCTTTGATTATTCGGGATTTAAGGATAGTGAATGCACTGTGCGCCTCCGGCTTCCGTCTGGCGAGAATGTCGATTACGCTTCGGACTTTTATGAGTTTTTATATAGACGGATTTCTGCTAATATTTGATAGATATTCTGATTTTATATCGACCTTACGCCGGTGTTTTTGCACCCTGTCGCTGCGCTGAGTTCAGGGATGCTAATGAGTTGTTTTTGAGTAATCCCCGTCTCAAGTCGAGTGATGTCAAGCTTACTTCAGCAAACTATTCCGGTTATTACTGACTTCCCTGATGGTGCTCCTATTCCACCCTTCAAGCCTATTAAGTGGAATTTATGTTCGCAGATCGTATCATTAAGTTTTCACGAAGGTTTGAAGGTTGTTTAGATTCCAACCTTCTTCAAGGGGCTGTGGGTTATGTTGGCTATAACGAAGAAAGTCTAGCTTTTCAGATTTTGCGGTCATGACATAATGGTAAATTAGAAATGTTAAATTTAGTGCATCTTGTATCCCTAGAAGAAAATGAGCTATGGCATGGGAATGTACTCCGGACTCCCGGTAAATATCCCTACGAAAAATACGTGGATTTCATGGTATTTGAGACTAGAGATACAAATTCAACTTATGGTCTGATGGTTACGTCGGGCTATAAAGCAGGAATGATACTGGTTTACCTGCCAGCGCAGAGCTCGGCTCTTGGAGGCGGGGTGAGCAAGGAATGGGTTATATCTAATTGGAATAGGTGGATTTACGAGTCTTCGGTCTCCGAAGTGTATTTTTAGAAAGATATGTTGCTGAAATTTAATCCCGCTGGTAGTCGCAGATGGGGTCCGTTCCTGACATTGGCCAGGCAAGCGGAAAGGAGAAAGACTTCAGTGGCACCGTCACCGTTGGCTTCGCGCTCAGCATCAGCGGATCCGTAGGGTATGGCCGCACCTCCGGCAACAAGAATTGGGTGACTGAACAGACCTCTGTTACCGCAGAAAACCAGCTCGAGATCCATACCGGTGAACATACCCAGCTCAATGGAGCGCTGATCAATTCTGATACCGGCAAGCTCACCCTCGATACACAAACCCTGGGCTTTGCCAGCCTGGCCGGGCTGGACAAGGAGCATAGCTATTACCTGAACGTAGGTGGCAGCTATGGCCTGAGCGGGATTACTGGCGGCGCGCAGGATCCGAGCCAGACAGGCAAGGGCAAACCGGGGGTAAATGGCTGGAGCGTGCAGGGCTATAACGCTAGCACCGACCGGGAACAGGAAGTGCGGGCCACGGTAGGCGCGGGTGAAATCGTAGTACGGGGCGATGCCAAGACAGGTGACGACTCTACAGTTGGGTTGAACCGGGATCCTGATAAGGCTTATGAAATTACCCGAGATGAGCAGCATCGAACGGATGTGTACGCCTCTAGCTCCTCGATCAGCGCAGTAGCACACCCGAGCGAGACGGTAACGCAGTGGGCGCATAACCTTGTTAGCTACGACCAGACTGCCAGGAATAATTTCAACCAAGCGGCACTGATCGTTGGCAACCAGATTGATCGAGTTCAGCACCCTGGGGCAGGGGAAGGTGCTATCGCGGCAGGTGGCGAGAAGCTGGCAGAGCAGACGCTCAGTGCTTTGGTTGAAGCGGGCGTAGGGCGTAGTGATGCGCGTGAGCTGTTAGCGGATAAGGATTTCCAGACCTTGGTTCTCCGAGAGCTCGCCGACATGGCTGCGGCTCAAAACGCCAATCCTTCGGCTATCGCTGAGCTAAAAAACGCTCTGATCGAGCCGTTAACCGGTGAAAAAATATTCTAGTCACGAGAGGGATACCGCGGACGCCTGAGCAGAAGCTTCTCTCTGGTGCGTCGTACATCAATCAATATATCGAGGAAAATCCTGACAAGGCAGAGTTGGTAGAAATTGTCCTGGCAGCCGCGCAAGGGCCCAAAGGCCTCATGATGCTTGCGGCGCAAAAAGCGGCTGGGGAGACCGAGGTTGGAAAGCAGCTGGCAAACTATTCAGCTGAAATCGCACAGTCTGTAGGCAAGACAATCGCGGAGGCCGTTGAGGGTAAGCCGCTTGACTCTTCTAACGACCATTTCGTGATCGGCGGTGGTACCCCGATGGCCATGCTCCTGGTTGGCACGGTTACAGCGGGAGGGGCTAAGCTTGGTGAAGGTGGGGTAGGTGCAAAAGGCGTTGGAAGCGGAGCGAAGTTCGCCGACCAAGCCAAGCTTGATGATCACTTTGCACGTCATGGCAGTGACTTTGGCGCGAAAAATACGCTTGAATATCAAGCACAAGCTGATAAGTTCTTAACAGCCTCGAAGCCTGCGGGCGTGCTTGAAAAAGCAAGACCCAATGGAGATATCGTACGTTATAACCCTAGCACCGATGAGTTTGGCGTCGTATCAAGTGGGGGAAGTATTCGCACGTACTACAAACCTGATCCTGCAGTGCATGGTAAGGGCTCAAATTTGGACTATTTCAATGCCCAATAGTAATCCAACATATGTATGTCCGGTATGCGGATATCCTGATCTTAAGGAACCTGCGTATGACAGTTTCGGCTGTGCCTCGTACAATATTTGCCCATGCTGCGGGACGGAGTTTGGGTATGATGACTCGACAGTCGCTCACACCGATTTGCGCGAAAAGTGGGTTTCTGATGGTATGCAATGGTGGAGTAAGCATCAACTCAAGCCTAATGATTGGGATCCGGTCAGGCAGCTAAAAAATAATTAAATTCTTTATTTTTTGGTGCAAAAGCGACAGGCGAAGTCGTACTTCCCGCGCCTGTTGCTACTTCTGGTACGACTCGGACAGGTGTTGTTCGTACAAATGCCGCAGACTGGAGAGCTGCGTGATAACTGGGATGACCTTGGATATGGTCAAATATTAAGTACTGAAAATCGGGCTGCGATTGCTAAAGGGAAGACTGCGAAAGTCGACGATGCATGGGTTAAGGTTTTTCCTGAAAATGCAGGGCTAAAGGGCGAGAGAATTCCTATGCACCATGTCCAGGGTTCGCCACTTACTGCACCACTTCCTGATAAGCGGCATTTGGACGCGCATATGCCGGAAGGATTTAGATATAATCCGGGTGGTCCAGGGCCAGCTCCCTCGGCATACCCTTCGAAAAAAAGAAGTGGGTAATGCAAACAGACAGTTTGGGCCGCGTCGAAAGTTGAGTCAAATCTTTGGTTGACTAAAAATGATCGGCATACATACCAGCAATGTGAGGCAGGCAAGTGCGGCGTAAGTGGAGGCGACGGTGGGCGCTTGATTACTAATATATTTAACGGGCCTGGGGACAGATTAAACCTCCTCCCATGAATGGAAACTTTAATAAAGATACTTGGAAGTCTATGGAGAATACATGGGCGTCCGCACTTAAGGAGGGCAAGCAGGGTAGCGTAAATATTGAGCCTGTGTATTCTGACAAAAGTATTCGGCGAAATAGCTTTAATGTGGAGTATTCAATAGGCGTTGCTCCTCCAAAAGAGATTGTATTTGATAAATCATCGGGTAGAAATTGATGCGTAGTGATGATGATATCTACAGTGAAATTGGGGTATTTTATTTGAAATTGCTCCCTGCGGGGCCTGTAAAGTTATAATGCGCACGCAGCTATCCCAAGAGCTAGATAGCTGTGAGTATGAGTATGACTACATTGATGAACAAGGTAACATCGCCTGGTTCACGGCAGGCGGGCGAGCCAATAAAGGTATCTTAGACCTTTTGACAGAGCTGCGCAGTTGGTATGTTGAGAATAAAATTACAGGGGGCTGCCAGCATGGAGTGGCTGTGAGGTAAACTTGGACTTAGTTAGGTTTAAGATAAGTATAGACTTTATTTGTCATTGAAAATTAAGCGGCAGGTTTGGATTTAGAAACTTATACTGAATATAGCGCGTATTTGTACACTGTTTGCATCCTTTTCGCAGTCAAGCTGCCACCCCTTTTGCACCCACTCTGACGACTACGACTCAGCTGCTTAATACGCCACTTTTCAGCATGAATTTCACTCCACAATAGAAGTGAAATCCCAATACACAAAATCCACCTCTTGAGAGGTGGGTTTTCTACATGGATTAATTAGTTGTCCGGTTCCAGCCTTCTAGGTAGTGCTATAGGTTTCTCATAAAAATACAGGTTTCGCCCAATAAATACGGATATGCGAGATATAGCTTTTGTAATACACCAGTGTACAGTCTTTCGATCACTCCTTCCCTTGATCTGCGGGCCCTGCTGCACGGGCAATGGCCCCACTACCTGGTGTTTCACAAATCACCGCATCAAGCAGGCCCCGCACCGGTTCTCGATCTTCCACTCGCATGCGTGAAATCGTATCGAACTGGTAACACAATCGATCATCTGACCCGCGTTCGTCAGTTTCGAATAGCAAAGAGTCCGAGGTCTCGTGCAGCGCGATAGCCAGTTTTTCAGTGCATAGGCTGGCACCGATCGCGCCGGCATTACCGTATTCGCTGACGCCAATGCAGGTAAAGGGTCGGAAAAAGGCAACGGCGTCAGTTGGGATGTGACCACCGTGGACGCGGGTCGCCAGGCCAGCCTGAACAGCGGCCGGGATACGACCTTGAAAAGGGCTGAAGTATCCGCCGACTAACCACACGCAACTGACGGCGCCGTCATCGGCAGCACCGTCAACAGCGACAATAACAGCCGAAACAACAACCAAGCTAAGCACCCCCATCGGGCCATCGCCCCGGACCCAGGCCCACTTCCCCCAAAGCACTCGACCACTCCTACTACCGTCATTAGCCGCGCCCAATCCCGCAGCCCACCACCCCCTCAAACAACCCCTCAAACCCAACCCCCCAGCGGATCGAACCCTACCGCCCCAAGGTCCACTATAATGACCCTCCTAGAATTTCTGCGCTGTGTCACGGCTGGCGCACCTTCGAATGGATAGCACCGGCAATGGCAGCAGAATCGGAAAGTACCTCGGAAAAAACGCTGCGCACCAAGGCCAGCGGTTTGCCGTTTCCCTTGGTGGGCATAGGCGCTTCCGCTGGCGGTTTGCAGGCGGTGAAGGCGTTTTTCTCGCAAATGCCGAAGGATCCGGGCATGGCGTTCGCGGTGGTGCTGCACCTATCCCCGCACCACCAGAGCATCGCCGACAGGATCATCCAGGAGGCCACCGGCATGCCGGTGCGGCAGGTCACCGAGCGGGTGCGCATCGAGCCGAGCCACGTGTATGTGATTGCCCCGGCGCAGCACCTGATCATGGTGGATGGTTGCCTTGACGTGCTGCCGTCTCCGCCCCGGCGCGGTGGTCATGTGGCTATCGATCTGTTCTTCCGGGACTTGGCCGAGGCCCACCGGGAAAATGCCTTTTGCATCGTGCTCTCTGGAGCAGGGTCGGACGGTGCGGTGGGGCTTACGCGCATCAAGGAAGAGGGTGGCGTTACTTTTGCCCAAGCACCGGAGGACGCTGAGTACAACGGCATGCCGCGATCAGCCATCGAAACGGGAGCGGTGGATTTCATCCTGCCCGTTGTAGAGATGCCCGAGAAACTGCTGTCGATCTGGAAGAACTCTCAGCAGATCCGTTTGCCCCCGAGTACAGACGCGGACGACCACCCTGTTGTAAAGGGCGAGAGCCCGGATGCTCGCGCGGATGAGCATTTCATTCACGACATTCTGATTCATTTGCGCGCAGCTACCGGCCACGACTTCCGGCACTACAAACGCGCGACCATTTTGCGACGTATCGAGCGGCGCTTGCAGGTTACCGCGCAGCCGAACCTTGAGGCGTATTACAACTTCTTGCTCAACCACGGCGAAGAAGCCAAATCGCTGCTGGGCGACATGCTGATCGGCGTGACCAATTTCTTCCGGGACAGGGAAGCGTTCGAAGCGCTGGAGCGTGACGTGTTGCCCGGCATGATCAAAGCATCGCTCGAAAAGGACCCAGCCGAGGAGCTGCGCATATGGAGTGCGGGGTGCTCCACTGGCGAAGAAGCGTATTCGCTGGCGATGGTTATCACCGACATGATGGAAACGGAAGGGCATGGCGGGAAGATGCAGGTGTTTGCCACTGACATTGACGAGCGCGCCATTTCCATCGCGCGAGGGGCCACCTATCCGGAAGCCATCGTGACCGACGTACCGCCCGCTCAATTGCGGCAGTACTTTTTGAAAGAGGGCGAGCGGTATCGGGTACGCAAGGAAATACGCGAGCGTATTCTGTTTGCCAACCACAGCCTGCTCAGCGATCCCCCGTTCTCGCAGATCGACCTCATCACCTGCCGTAACTTGCTGATCTACCTCAGCCGGGACGTGCAGCGCGAAATTCTCCAAACCTTCCACTTCGCTTTGCGCCCCGGTGGCTATCTGTTCCTCGGTACGTCGGAATCTGCCGATTCCTGCCCGGAGCTGTTCACCCCGGTGGACAAGAAAAACCGCATTTTCCGGGCTCGGCCGGTATCTGGCAGCCTCCGTCGCTCAGCCATCATGCCGCGCTCCGCCTACGTGCGCGCCAATGTGATGCAGGCGTCCGAAGAAGCCCCAGCGCGCCGGCATTTGTTCAAGGACGTTCATCGCCGCGCGGTGGAGAAGTACGCCCCGCCCAGCGTGATCGTGGATACCGGTGGCGAAATCCTTCACATGACCGAAGGCGCGGGGCGCTATTTGCGCCACATAGGCGGAGAGCCAACGCGTAGCCTGTTGCTGCTGATATTGCCTTCGCTGCGTCTCGAACTGCGCACCACGCTGTTCCAGGTTCAGCAAAATCAACAGCCCGTGGTTTCGCGGGCCGTTCGGGTGAGCGAAGCCGGGGAAGACCGGCTCATACAGATCGCCATAGAACCCTACCGGGACGACGAAACCGACGCGGAGTACACGTTTATCCAGTTCCGCCACGCCGAGGCGGTTGAAGATACCTTGCACCTGGCGTCGGCGGATTACGCCGAGAACACCATCATCGCCAACCTGGAGCGCGAACTGCAGCGCACCAAGGGCCAGTTGCAGGAAACGATCGAGCATTCGGAAGTTTCGAGCGAGGAGCTGAAAGCCTCTAACGAAGAGATGCAAGCGGTCAACGAAGAATTGCGCTCCGCCACTGAAGAGCTCGAGACCAGCAAGGAAGAACTGCAGTCGATCAACGAAGAATTGCTGACCGTAAACCATGAACTGAAGATGAAGGTCGAAGAGACTGACAAGGTCAATGACTACCTCACCAACCTCATCGCCTCCACGGATATTGCCACGGTGTTCGTGGACCGCGGCATGCGCATCAAGTGGTTTACTCCTCGGACTACCGATATATTCAGCATGATCCCGGTGGACACCGGGCGGTCCCTGCTGGATATCACCCATCGGCTGAATTACCCGAACCTGGCCGAAGACGCTGAAGAAGTGTTCCGTACGCTCTCCGTCATCGAGCGGGAAGTCAGCAGTTCCGATGACCATTGGTACATCGCACGGTTGCTGCCGTATCGCTCGAGCGAGAACCAGATTCATGGCACGGTTCTGACCTTCATCGACATCACCAAGCGCCGCGCCATCGAGCAGCAGTTCCGCGCGGGTGAAGAACGCCTTCGCCTGGTAGCAGAGAGCACCCGCGATTACGCGATTTTCATCCTGGACGAAAGCGGGGTGGTCACCGACTGGTACCGCGGCGCGGAGCTGATGTTCGGCTATGCACGCAGCGAAGCGGAAGGGCGCTATTTCGACTTTATCTACACGCCTGAGGACCGTGCTGCGGGCGCGCCACAGGCTGAGCTGGCCGCTGCCAGGGCCGATGGCCGTGGCGAGGATGAGCGCTGGCATTTGCGCAAGGACGGCAGCCGCATGTACTGCATCGGTGAAGTCACCTTGCTGCAGGGGGAAAGCCTGCAAGGCTTCGTGAAAATCGCCAAAGACCTCACGGGCCAGCAGCGTGTCAGCGAAGAGCAGAGGCAGATGCTCCAGGAGACCCAACTGAGCAATCAGCTCAAGGACGAGTTTTTCGCGGTGATGTCGCACGAGCTCAAGCACCCGCTGAACCTGATACAGCTCAATATCGACTTGCTGCACCGGCTGGCCGCTAACGAAAACAGCGCAACTGTAAGGGCGATTCGCACGATTCGCGAAGCGGTGAAAGGCCAGGCCAGGATCATCGACGACCTGCTCGATGTTGCCCGGGTACAAACGGGCAAGCTCAACCTCGATTGCAAACCGCTCGACCTGTGCCATGTACTCAAGGACATCCATGCGCTGGCGGCGCGCTCAATCGAAAAGCGCTTCGTGTCGATCGAATGTACGCATGAGCGGTTGATCGTGAACGCAGACATCACCCGGCTGGAGCAGATCATCTGGAACCTGATCAGTAACGCGCTCAAGTTCACCGATGATCACGGGTCGATCAAGCTCGTACTTTCGCGGGACAACGGCAGCGCTCGGCTGCAGGTGATCGACGATGGCATTGGCATCGAACCTGCCAGCCAGGAAAAGATTTTCGACCTGTTTGGCCAAGCCAAAGGGCCACGCGGCTGGCGCGAACGACAGGGGCTAGGTATTGGCTTGTCACTTGTGAGCCAGCTTGCAAGCGCGTTCGGAGGCTCGGTGGCCGTGGACTCGGCAGGCCTTGGCCACGGCGCCACGTTCACCGTGACGCTCCCTTTGGTTGAGCATGAAATTGGGCCTGCCGCTGAGCCCACCTCCAACGAACGTGCCTCGCTGGCAGGTTTGAATGTGTTGCTGGTGGACGACTCATCCGAGGTACTGGATGTGATGCGCGAACTGATAGAGATGGAGGAGGCCACGGTGCAGGCCTTCAGCGAGCCGACTGCGGCCTTGGAATGGGCGCGTACGGCCCAGGCGCACGTGATCATTTCCGACCTCGGCATGCCGGGGCTATCCGGTTACGACCTGCTCAAAGCGTTACGCACCCTGCCTGCCTGGGAATCCACGGTTGCCATTGCCTTGAGCGGATACGGCGAAGCACACGTGCCGGATACCGATGCCGGTGTGGCCTTCGACCACCGGTTAGGCAAGCCCGTGGCGTTCGACCAACTGCTGAGCTTGCTGAGCGAGATTCACCAAGGGCAACGCGAGGAGACGTAATCCGGTAATGGTCCGCAATGCAGTGGCCAGTTTCGTGTAGGAGCCAACGAAGCTGGCGATTCCACTGCCTCGTATCACCGCTGTTCGCGGGCCGGCGCCTGCCGGCTCGCCCGTTCCTACACTGCAGATGAAGCCGCGTTCAGGGCGCGGTTCATGGCGACCAAATCGCTGTGGCGAGGGTTCGGCCCCAACCGCTTGAAATGCTGTGGCAGCTCATCTCGCTTCGCCGCGGCTTGCCCCTTCACCGCCTCAGAAAGTGCACGGCGCATGGTCTCGGCGTTGTAATCGCAGCAATAGCCCGGTGTGCTCGGCTGTTGCCGCCAGGACGCTTCAAGCGAACCGCCATCGACCGGATCAAAGCCCACCTGGTCTACCAGGGCCATTACTGTTTTCTTCGCCTCGGCATCGTCCCCCGCTACCGCGATCGCCAGGCGGTCTGAAGCGCCTGCGGGCCGCCCCAGCTCTGCCAAGGTGTAGGCCAGTACGTTATTGAATGCCTTGATCACAGGTCGCCCAAGCTGTCGGGTTACCCACACGCTTTCCGTCATTCCCTCGTCCAGTTCAGCAATGCGTGGATCACGCAGGCCTGGGTAGTAATTGCTGGTGTCCACAACCGGCACACTCTCGGGCACAGCCTGGAACAGGTCGGCAGGCAGTGCGCTTAACGCCGGTAGAGGTATCGACAGCACGATCACATCCACCGCGCTCACCGCGCCCCGAATATCCACGGGTTCGGCGCCAATCTCCATAGCGAAGGCCCGAACACCCTCCACGCCACGGGAGTTGGCTATCCGGATTTCATGGCCAGCAGCGGCCAGTTTACGAGCGAGCGTGCCCCCGATATTTCCTGTTCCTATGATGCCGATCTTCATGGCTACACCTCATCAGTCGTTTGCTTGCACCGATTTTATGGAGCTGATGTGATAATGGTAAGTACCCACCAAAAGGTGGGTTACTCACAAGCGAGAAAGAAATGGACCGGGAATGGGATTGCGACGATCCGCAAAATCGTCGGAAATGGGCTGAGGCAACCACCGAAACGCTTCGGGTGCTGGAAGGAAAGTGGAAAATCATCATCTTGTGCCAGCTTTTTGCGGCAAAGGGCGCGCTGCGTTTCTCGGACTTGGAAAAGCTGATTGAAGGCATCAACCAGAAGATGCTGATTCAGCAACTGAAGCAGTTGGAGAAAGACGGCATTGTTTCGCGCACGGTGTACCCGCAGGTGCCGCCCAAGGTCGAGTACCAGTTGACGCCTATCGGGCATGCCCTCGGGCCGTCGATCCAGGCACTGATCGAATGGGCGGAGTTGAGGCGCGATCAGGCGTGAGTGTGCGCGAACGCGTATCGCCGGTTATTTCGCCGGGCTGGCGCCCACTCCTACAGGCCTTGGCCAGGCGTGCTCTGTGAAGCACCTTGTCGGGTCTGGTAGGAGCAAGCGCAGCCGCATGCGAAGCTCGCGAACCGATGTAGCTCACCCGATAAACAACCGATACGCCGGGTTGTCGCTCTCGTCGGTAAAGGGGCACCCGCAGTCGCTCAGCAGTTGATCAATGGCTTGCGCATCGCAGCCGTCACCTACTTCCAGCCCTAACAGCACACGGCCAGCGTCCGCGCCATGATTGCGGTAGTGGAACAGCGTGATATTGAGCCGGGGCTCAAGGGCGTTGAGGAACGCGCCGAGGGCGCCGGGGCGTTCGGGGAAGGTCAGCCGGTACAGTCGCTCTTGCAGCCCGACCGGGGCGCGGCCGCCCACGGTATGGCGCAGGTGAAGCTTGGCCAGTTCGTTATCGGTCATGTCCAGCACCGGGTAACCGTGCTCTGCCAGCTGGGTCAATAAGGCCGCGCGGGGCGCCAGGGCCGGGTCGGTTTGTACGCCAAGGAAAATCTGCCCGTTCTCACGCGCCTGGCAGCGGTAATTGAATTCGGTGATCTGGCGCTTGCCCAGTACCTCGCAAAATTCTCGTAAACTTCCGGGTCGCTCCTCGAGGGTGACCGCCAGCAGCGCCTCGCGCCCTTCACCAAGCGCGGCGCGTTCGGCCACGTGGCGCAGGCGGCTGAAGTTGATATTGGCACCGGAGTTGATCGCCACCAACACCTCGCCTCGGCAGCCATCGCGCGCTACATACCGTTTCAGCCCCGCCACTGCCAGCGCGCCGGCAGGCTCGCAGATGGCACGTGTTTCGTCATACACATCTTTGATCGCCGCGCAGATTTCGTCCGCGCTGACAGTGATCACTTCATCGACCAGGTGCTGGCACAGCTCGAAGTTGTGCTCGCCAATCCGTGCCACCGCCACCCCATCCGCGAACAGGCCAACTTCCGGGAGCACCACCGGCTCGCCCGCCGCTAGCGCCTGCTGCAGGCAGTTCGAATCGTGCGGTTCCACGCCAATGATTCGCACGTCCGGCCGCAGGTATTTCACATAGGCCGCCACGCCAGCGATCAAGCTGCCGCCGCCGACCGGTACGAAGATGGCGTCCAGGCGCCCCTGATGCTGACGAAGCATCTCCATCGCGACGGTGCCCTGGCCGGCGATCACATCCGGATCGTCGAACGGCGGCACAAAGGTGTAGCCGTGGGTTTCAGCCAGGTTCAGCGCATGAGCAAGGGCCTGAGGGAATGCATCGCCGTGGAGAATAACTTCCCCGCCACGGCTGCGAACGCCCTCGATCTTTACATCCGGCGTGGTCACCGGCATCACCACTTGGCATTTCACCCCCAGCTTCTGAGCCGCCAGGGCCAGCCCTTGAGCATGGTTACCGGCTGAGGCGGCGATCACGCCCGCCGCTCGCTGCTCCGGGCTCAGGCGAGACAGCCGCGTATAAGCCCCCCGTAGCTTGAAGGAAAACACCGGTTGAAGGTCTTCGCGCTTGAGCAACACCTGATTGCCCAACGCGGCGGAGAGGGCCGGTGCGGCTTGTAGCGGCGTTTCAATAGCCACGTCATACACGGGCGCCGAGAGAATGCGCGTCATGTAGGCACGCAGGAGCGTATCCAGGCTGCCCTGGGTAACGGCGGCAACGGCTTGCTCGGCAGGTGTGCGGGCGGGGCTGTGATTGGAGGCGCTGTGGCTGGGCATGCTGTCTCTCGGTAAGTGGGCCCGGAGACAGTGAACAACCCGCCTCGTGGGCGGGTGGGGTGCAGATGAACGCTAGCCCGCCAGTGCTGGAATGGCGGTAATAATAATGGCGGCGTTCAGGGGAAATGGTTGCATGGCAAGGAATCTAGGCTGCGGCGATATGTTCCGTCAAGCTAAAGAGCGAGCCCGGCACACGGCCGGGCTCATCTTCCTCAACGAACCTCGACCGCCAGGCTTTCAGCGATCTTGTTCTGCCAAATCGCCGGGCCGGTGATGTGCACCGACTCGCCCTGGCTATCGACCGCGACCGTGACAGGCATGTCCTTCACGTCGAACTCGTAGATCGCTTCCATGCCCAGCTCCTCGAAGGCCACCACGCGGGAGCCCTTGATGGCTTGCGCCACCAGGTAGGCAGCGCCGCCCACGGCCATCAGGTACACCGCCTTGTAGTCCTTGATGGCGTCGATCGCGGTAGGGCCACGCTCGGATTTGCCGATCATGCCCAACAGGCCGGTCTGGTCCAGGATCTGCCGGGTGAACTTGTCCATCCGGGTGGCGGTGGTGGGGCCAGCGGGGCCAACCACTTCTTCGCGAACCGGATCGACCGGGCCCACGTAGTAGATGAAGCGGCCCTTGAGGTCCACCGGCAGCGACTCGCCCTTGTTGAGCATGTCGACCATGCGCTTGTGCGCCGCGTCACGCCCGGTGAGCATCTTGCCGTTGAGCAGCAGGGTTTCGCCCGGCTTCCAGCTTTGCACGTCTTCAGGGGTGACGGTGTTCAGGTCTACGCGGCGGGCCGACGGGCCAGCTTCCCAGACGATTTCCGGGTAGGCGTCCAGGGGTGGTGCTTCCAGCGAGGCCGGGCCGGTGCCGTCGAGCACGAAGTGGGCGTGGCGGGTAGCGGCGCAGTTGGGGATCATGCACACCGGCAGCGAGGCTGCGTGGGTGGGGTAATCCATGATCTTCACGTCCAGCACGGTCGTCAGGCCACCGAGGCCCTGGGCGCCGATGCCCAGCTGGTTGACCTTCTCGAACAGCTCCAGGCGCATTTCCTCGAGGCGGTTCTGCGGGCCACGGGCCTTGAGCTCATGGATGTCGATGGGGTCCATCAACACTTCCTTGGCCATGACCGCGGCTTTTTCAGCCGTGCCGCCGATGCCGATGCCCAGCATGCCAGGTGGGCACCAGCCGGCGCCCATGGTGGGAACGGTTTTCAGCACCCAGTCCACGATCGAGTCGGACGGGTTAAGCATGGCCATTTTCGACTTGTTCTCGGAACCGCCGCCCTTGGCTGCTACATCCACTTCAACGGTGTTACCCGGCACGATGGAGTAGTGGATCACCGCCGGGGTGTTGTCCTTGGTGTTCTTGCGGCTGCCGGCCGGGTCGGCCAGGATCGAGGCGCGCAGCACGTTGTCCGGCAGGTTGTAGGCCCTGCGTACACCCTCGTTGATCATGTCGTCCACGCTCATGGTGGCGCCATCCCAACGCACGTCCATGCCCACGCGCACGAATACCGTCACGATGCCGGTGTCCTGGCAGATCGGGCGGTGGCCGGTGGCGCACATGCGGGAGTTGATCAGGATCTGAGCGATGGAATCACGTGCGGCGGGGGATTCCTCGCGCAGGTAGGCTTCGTTCATCGCCTGAATGAAATCAACGGGGTGGTAGTAGGAAATGTACTGCAGGGCATCGGCGACACTCTGAATGAGGTCGTCTTGCTTGATCACGGTCACGGGCGCGCTCCTCTTTGACACGGGAACATTCATAGCCACGCGCGGGGCACGCGGGGCGACCTCTCCAGGCTTTACCCGCAGCTGCGGGTATCCACGAGGGCAGGCGGGGGGCCAATAAAAGGCGCGGCAGTATACCTTGGCCGCGTCGGTGGTACAGCCGTGAATGAATGATCCCGTGCGGTATTCGGCGCTTGTACCGACCAGGGTGCAGGCGAGGTCGATCATCGGGCGGATGAAATTACGGTGGTCATTTTCCGCTCAGATCACTAAAGTGGCACCTTGCCATATCTGTGGTAAGGGATGGGATCCCTATGAGTACGGTGAGTCAACGAGTGACCGAACATAATCTTCAAAAGCTCTTCGTAAAGCGTTTCCTGCTGGCGGCCAGCAGCTATCTCATGATGCTGGTGCTGGTGGGCGTTGCCTTTCTGGGCGGCTATTTCGTGGGCACTACCAAGACCGTGGTAGCGGGCGGTGTGCTTGTGCTGGCGAGCCAGGCGCTGCTGGGTGCGGTGTTCTTTTCCCGCCGTAACCTGCGCTTCGCCGACCCTAGCCTCACCGAGGCGCAGATCTGGCTGGGCATCGCCTGGCAAACCTGGCTGCTCTATCACCTGGACAACGCCCGCGGGCCGTTCATGATGATTTACGTTGTGCCGCTGATGTTTGGCCTGTTCCATTTGCCGCGGGCGGTGTTCCTGCGTTGCGCGGGGTTGGTGTTCCTCAGCTTCATCGGCCTGGCCCTTTACGAGGCAGGCGAGGGAAGGCCGCTGGACCCAGGCCTGGTGGCCATTCAAGCGGCAGTCTTGTTTATCGTGCTGTTCTGGCTTTGCTTATATGCCAACTACGTTCAAGCCTCGCGGCAACGCATGCGCCAGCGGCGGTTTGCGCTGCAGGCTCACCAGGACACCTTGCGTGGAATGATGCGCCAGCTCGAAGACCTGGTCGCTACAGACGAACTGACAGGCCTGTTCAATCGCCGGCATTTCCTGCGCCTTGCCTCCCGGGAGCTGCAGGCGCTGCGCGCTGGCCACACCCACGGCCTGGCCCTGATCGACCTGGACCATTTCAAACGCATCAATGACGTGCATGGCCATGCCGCGGGTGACGCCGTGTTGCAGGGGTTTGCCCAGGTGGCTGCGGCCTGCCTGCGCGAAGGCGATGTACTGGCACGCTACGGTGGCGAAGAGTTCGTGTTGCTGATGCTCGATTCAGATGCCGAGCGCCTTACCCTGTGCTGTGAACGCCTGCGTCTGGCATTCGCCGCCACGCCGCCGGCCGAGGGGGGCGCAACCAGCCTGAGCCTGTGTGCCGGCATGACCCTGCTCACCGAAGGCGACAGGCTGGACGACGCCTTGCACCGCGCCGACAATGCCCTTTATCAGGCCAAGCGCGCCGGGCGTAACCGGTGCGTGGCCGCGTGGGAGTGTGTGGATGCCTGAGCTGACCGTGGGTAACCGGCGTTGGGAAGTCCCGACGGGGGCCTCCTTGCTGGATGCCTTGAACCGCAACGGCGTTGCCGTGCCCTCCAGTTGTCATGCCGGCCATTGCCACACCTGCCGGGTACGTTGCGTGGCCGGCCAGCCCGACGACCAGCGCCCGGACGCGCTGCCAGCTCACGAGCGCGCCATGGGCTGGCGCCTGGCGTGCCAGTGCCGGATGGTGGGCGATCTCGAGGTAGTACCGTATAACCCGAAGGTCGATGGCGTAGAGGCTCGAATCAGTGAAGTGAGCTGGCACGGCGACCTGGTGTTGCGACTGCGGGTGGTGCCGCATCGCGCGGTACGTTACCAGCCTGGCCAGCATGTGGTGCTATGGACCGAAGACGCCATCGCGCGGCCTTATTCGATCGCCAGCTTGCCCCAAGAGGCACCGTGGCTGGAATTCCACATCCAATGCGGCCGGCCCGGCGCATTCGCCGACCGCGCCCGCCAGTTCAAGGAAGGCGACTGCTTGCGGTTGGGAGAAGTGCTGGGCGGGCCGTTGCATTACGACCTGGCGTGGGAAACGCGGCCCCTGTGGTTGGTGGGCAGCGGTACCGGCCTGGCGCCACTGTGGGCCGTGCTGCGGTTTGCCCTGAACCATCATCACCGCGGGCCTATTCACGTGGTGCACATGGCGGGCGAGGGCAGCCACTACCTTTCTGCCGAACTGCACGCACTGGCTGCGCTGCATCCCAACCTTCAGGTGGATTTACGCGACACCGGGGCGCAGCTCACAGATTTGCGCCCCCCCCGGCAGACCATCGCGCTGGCCTGTGGTGCCCCGGCCATGGTCCAGGCAGTTAGCCGACGCTTGTTCATGGCCGGGCTCCCTCGCAATCAGCTGTTTACCGATACCTTCGAAAAAAACCTGAGCTAGCAGGCTCAGTTCAACAGTTCGGCAAACGCCTTATCGGCCTCCAGCACCGCGGGCAGAGCGTCGAACAGCAGGTCCAGGTCCACGCCTTTCATCAGCTCGCCGTTCAGCTCCGCCTTGGCTGCAGGCGTGGGGCCGCCGTATTTCTGCAGCTGATCGCTCACTTCGCCCGCCTGGGCAACCAGCAGCGGCAGCGGAGCGTTGCCAGGGGCCTGCTGCGGCCGAGCCTGGAAGGCGATACCGTCCTGGATCTGCTTTGGAAGGTTCCAGCGCTTGGCCAGCTCGGCGCCCACTTCAGGGTAGCCGAACCCCAGTTGCAAGGTTTCATCCGCGGCATGGGCCGGGGAGGTGGTCAAGCGGCGCGTATTGAGCCGGTCGACCATTTCCGGGGCGCCGGTCTGGATGAGCAATTCCCCGATGTTGTGCATCAAGCCGCAGGTGAAGGCAACTTCCGCATCCTGGCCGCCCTGCTTGGCCAGCACGCGAGCGATACTCGCCACCTGAAAGCTCTTGAGCCAGAACCCCTTGAGGTTGAACGACGGCGGGGCGCTGAACGCACCGGTGACGGCGCTGGCCAGCACCAGGGTACGCATGGTGTTGAAACCCAGGCGCATGGCGGCGTCTTCGATGCTGGTGGATTCCCGCGCGCCCTTGAAGCGCGCTGTATTGGCCAGCCGGAGGATCTTTGCCGAAATGACCGGATCTTTCTCGATGTTGCGCGCGATGGCTTCAAGGCTCGACGATGGATTATCGAACTGAGCGATCAGGTCCTGCGCTACCTTCGGAATACTGGGCAAACTGTGCAGCTGAGCGAACAGCTTTTCGATTTCCATGGCACCCACCTCTTCTACGACGATTCCCACAACGATAGGCAATATTTCACACCTTTGGGTTCGTCCTGTTCAGCGCGTGCGGGTTCAATCCACCTTACAGCCAGGCGCGCAGCCCATAAAACACCGCCATGCCCAGCATTACGCTGGTAAGCACGCTACGGGTGACCAGCATCAGCCCAACCGTACACAGCCCGGCCAGCAGATAGGGATTGGCAAGGGACAGGTTAAGCTGATGCTCGGGCATGAACACAATCGGCCCACAAATGGCGGTGAGCATGCCTGGAACGGCGAAGCCGAGAAAATCCTGCGCACGGCGGCCCAGGCGCACGGGCAGGCGAGGCTCAAGAAACACATAGCGGTTGAAGAACAGCACCGCGCCCATGCCGAAGATGACCATCCACACCATCATTGCCCACGCTCCATGATCTGCTTGCAGGCATACCCGGCCGCCATCGCGCTCAGGCCGGCCAGTACCAAAGCGCTTTCGAGCTGCCACAGGCTGAAAAGCACGGAACACACCAGCGCCACCGCCACACAGACCGCGGCCGGTATCGACCGCACCACGGGTGTGATCAGGGCAATGAAGGTAGCGGCGATGGAAAAGTCCAGCCCCAGGTGTTCCAGGCCAGGGATGCTCTTGCCCAACACGATGCCGGCCAATGTGCAGAGGTTCCAGGCCACATAAAACGTCAACCCCGCACCCAGGGCGTACCAGCGCTGGAAATGCTCCGGCGTTTGCTGGCTGGTCAGCGCAAACAGTTCGTCCGTGAGCAGAAAGCCCAGCCCCATGCGCCACGGCGCCTTCAAGGGCGCCACCCGTGGCCGCATGTGCATCCCATAGAGCAGGTGCTGAGAGGTGAGCAGCAGGGTAGTGATGAGGATCGACAGCGCCCCCGCACCCCCCTTGAACATACCGATGGCAACCAGTTGGGCGGCGCCGGCAAACACGATGGTGGACAACCCTTGGCTTTGCAGCGGCGTGAGGCCGGCATCCACCGCCAGCGAACCGGCCAGCAACCCCCAGGGCAGGCAGGCCAGAGAAAGAGGAAGGACAGCAACGGCGCCGCGCATGAACGCGGGGCGATGGGTGGCGGGCACTGGCATACGAGGCAGTCATGCAAAAAAATGAGCTGCCAAGGATGTCAGTTCCCGGCCGGGTTGTCTCGGCCGGATGAGTGAAGCGTTAGGTTAACGCTCACCTGCGCGCAAGCCCTTCAGGCCTGGCCCGGGGCGATGAAATCGCTGAGCAGGTCATCCCGCAGCCTGATGAAGTTACTGTCGCTGCGGTTGCGCGGGCGGGGCAGGTCGATGTTCAGTACGCGCCGGATGCGCCCCGGGTTGGGCTGCATCACCACCACGCGGTCACCCAGGAATACGGCTTCGTCCACATCGTGTGTCACCAGCACCATGGTGATGCGCTCTTTGGCCCAGATCTTCTCCAGTTCGTTCTGCAAACGGGTGCGGGTCAGGGCGTCGAGCGCGCCGAACGGTTCATCCAGCAACAACACAGACGGGCGGTTTACCAGCCCTCGGGCAATCGCGACCCGTTGCGCCATCCCGCCTGAAATTTGCTGCGGGTAGGCTTCAGCGAACGCTTCCAGGCCCACCAGCTCCAGGTGCTCGCGAACTGCCTCGGCTTTTTCCCCGGCTGACAGCGGCGAGTTCTTCAGCCCTACCGCAATGTTTTGCCTCACGGTCAGCCAGGGGAACAGACGGTGATCCTGGAACACGATGCCGCGCTCCAGGCCTGTGCCGCGAATCGGGCGGCCATCGAGCAGGATCTGCCCCTCAAAGGTGGTCGAGCCCCAGCATCAAACGCAGGAGGGTGGACTTACCGCAGCCGCTCGCCCCCACGATGCTCACGAATTCGCCAGCGCGGATATCCAGATGGATGTTCTCCAGCACCCGCAGCGCCTCGCCGGGGCGTTGCGGATTGTCAAACTGCTTGCTGACGTGGTCCAGGACCAGGCTATTGCTTTGCATCGGGCGTTCCCTCGTTTGAATCACAGATTGCCGAAGCGCCGGCTCAACCGCCGTTCGGCCAACCGGGCCAAGGCATTCAGCGCCCAGCCCACGCTGCCGATCACCACCATGCCGAACAGCACCAGGTCCATGCGAAAGTGCTCGCTGCCATCGATCAGGGTGTTACCAATCCCTTCGCCGGACACCAGCAGGTATTCCGCGCCGATGGTTGCAAGCCATGAATAGATCAAACCCAGGTAAAGGCCGGTAAAGATGGAGGGCAGCGCCGCGGGCAAGCGGACCTCCACCAAGGTTTGCCAGCGGGTATAGCCGTACACACGGGCGACCTCCAGCAGTGCTGGCGACACTTTTCGCAAACCATCCCGGGTGTTCACCGCTACAGGTACCAGCGCGGCAAGGGAAAGGAACACCACCTTGGCCACATCACCCAAGCCAAACCACACCGAAATGAGCGGTATCCATGCAAACAGCGATACCTGCTTGAAGGTATTGAAGCTAGGGCCCACCAAGCGTTGCGCCAAGGCAGAAAGGCCCAGCACGGCGCCCAGCGCCAGCCCGCCGACGGTGCCGATGGCAAAGCCGCTGAGGTCGCGCGCCAGGCTGGCGGCCAAGGCCCTTGCCAGGCGGCCGCTGCTCAGTTCGGCCCACGCCGTGCTGGCAACCTGCTGGGGCGAGACCAGCAAGGGCGAATCGCTCCAGCCTTGGCTACACGCCAGCCACCACAGGCCGATGGCGGCGATAGGCACTACCCAGCCTCGCTGCCTGCCGCTGTTCAAAGGTAATGGCTGCGCCAGGCTGCTCATGTCGGTTGCCCTCGGGTAATACGGCGTTCGAGCACATCGAAACCACGGTCGATCATCAGGCCCACGGCGCCCACCACAACTACGGCGGCCATTACCAGGTCCAGCTGGAACAGCTGGCGGCCGTAGACGATCAGGTAACCCAGGCCTTCGCTGGACGCCACAAGCTCAACCACCACTAGCGACAGCCAGGCTTTGGTAAACCCCAACCGCAGCCCGGTGAACAGCGGCGTCATGGCTGCCGGCAGCACCACATGGAGCACCAGTTGGCGGCGGCTGAAGCCATACGCCTGGCCCACTTCCAGCAGCCGCGGCGGTGCCTGAGCGAAGGCTTGCAGCGTGGCCAGCGTGACCGGTACCAAGGCAGCCTTGGCGATCAATGCATATTTGAGCGGCTCGCCGATCCCGAACAGCAACAGTGCAAAGGGTAACCACCCCAGCACGGGTATCTGCACCAGCAGGTTGAACGTGGGCAGCAGATAGTCGCGCGCGGGCTTCCATAGCCCCATCGCCGCGCCCAGCGACAGCCCAAGCACTGCTCCTGCAGCAAAGCCGACCAACACGCGCTGCAGGCTGGCACTGGCGTTTACCCACAAGTCCCCGCTGCGCACGAGGTCGGCCAGGGTTTCCCAGACGTAACGCGGCGCTGGCAGCACTTGTTCGGACACCCACCCCTGCGTCACGCCCATTTGCCATACCGCCAACAAGGCAATGGGCAACAGCCATGGCAAAGCATGCTGGCCAAGGCGCCATTGGCGTAGGGCACGTGTGGGGCGGCCCAGTGCGCCGGCTGCGGGGAGTTCAGCGGTGTGAACGCTAGCCTGGCTCATGGCTGGCCTCCTTGGGCGCCGGGGCGCTCGCGGTAGCGGCAGTGCTTTCAGCCTGCTTGCCATCTAGCGCCCAGGCCGTCCAGAAGCCTTGCAGCCCCTTGGCTTTCAGGGCCGCGTCGAGGTAACGGGGCTCGAACCAGCCCTCTACGCTTACCGGCCTGCGTATGAGCTTTTCCTTGAAGGCCTGGTCCGCCACGGCCTGGTAGCGGTCCCGTACAAACCCATCGAGCAGCGGTGACAGCCGGGTTTTCACGGACTGCCCACGGTAGTCCGCTTCCCAAGAGGCTAGCGGCGCACCCGATTTGGCCCACTCCTCGAACACCGCTTGCTGATTTTCCGGCTGGCTGGACCAACGCGCAGCGTCCACCAATGTATCCACTACCTTCTGTACTTCGGTGGCGTGCTCCTTCTCGTAAGCGGCGCGTACCAGCAGGGCGGTTTGCCGGGTAAAGCGCGGGTCCTGCTCGGCGTTGTCATAAATGATGTCCACCAGGCCTTGGTCTCGCAGCTTGAACAGCTCAAAGCCACCAAACGCGGCATCCACGCCTTTGGCGGCCAGCGCGGCCTGGGTGCTGCCGTTGTCCAGGTTGATCACTTTCAGGTCCCGCTCGGTGAGGCCCTGGGTGGCTAACACGTTGATCGCTACCAGGTGGCCGTTCGTCCCGCGGAAAATCGCCACCTTCTTGCCCTTGAGGTCCGCCAGCGTATGGATGTCCGAGCCCTTGGGCACGGCCACGTACACGTTGGAGCGCGTTCCGATTGCGGCCAGCAGGTGAGTGTCCAGGCCATTGGCCCGGGCCACCACTTGTGGCAGGTCGCCTTCGTATGCAAAGTCGATCTGCTGGTTGGACAATGCCTCGTTCACCGCCGGCCCTGCACCTTTGAAGAAGAACCACTGCACTTCGGTGCCCGTGCCTTCGAAGGCTTTCTCCAACAGGTTCTGGTTGCGAGCGATGCTCAGGCTGGACGCGCCAAAGGTCACCGGATCGCCGCCCCCCGCGCTGGCCACGCCAATGCGCAATACGTCGGCCTGGGCCATCCCCATGCTCACGCCCATCGCCAGCGCCAGCGCGGTCAAGCGGGACAGTAAACCTGAAGTGTGCGTTGCCATGGTGCGTCCTCCTTGCTTGCGATCAGGCGGCCAGGTGTTTTTTGTCGGCTTCGGTGCGTGGCGAGCGTGCCTGTGGGCTCGGCTTTAGCGCGCGGCTGTGCTGGCCGTCGATGCTGACAGGGATGTCCCCGGCGATGGTGGTGCGGCGCACGATGCGCTGGGCATCGCCGTAATCGTTGACGGCAATGTGCTGAGTGGCGCGGTTGTCCCAGATGGCCACATCGCCGGCCTGCCAGCGCCAGCGCACGGTATTGTTCAGGTCGGTAATGCGTTGATGGAACAGCTCGAACAAATGTTTGGAGTCGGCCTTGCTCACCCCTTTGAAGTGCTTCACGAAGTGCCCCAGCAAGAGGGCCCGTTCGCCGGTTTCGGGATGTACATGCACCAACGGGTGTTCGGTTTCGTATTCCTGGGCGGTAAATTCTTCCCGGTACCGCTTCAGCGCTGCCTCGGTGGCGTGCTGCGGGGCCACGTAGTCGTACAGGTTGCTGTGCACGGCCCAGAGGGTATCCGCCAGTTGCCGCAGCGGGATCGGAAGGGCCTCGTAGGCGGTGGCGGTATTGGCCCACACGGTATCGCCGCCGTAGGGCGGAATCACCACCCCCCGCAGGATTGAGATCTTCGGGAAGTCCGTCACGAAGGTCACGTCGGTGTGCCAGGAATTGGCGCGCGCTTCCTTCGAATCCAGGTTCAGTACGGCGTGGGTGTCGCCGGCGGAGCGCACGGTGGGGTGGGGTACCTGTTCGCCAAACAGGCGGGAAAAGCGTTCTTGCTCGCTGTCGGTCAACGCCTGGTCGCGGAAAAACAACACCTTGTGACGGAGCAGGGCCTGGTGGATTTCACTGAACACCTCTGCGCCCAGATCGCCGCTGAGAGTCACCCCCGAAACCTGTGCGCCAAGCTTGCCTGCAACCGGTTGTATGCTTATAGCCATTTCGTCACTCCTGTGGTGGGTGACCCTAGGTTATATGCATAACAGGATAAGGTTCCAAGGCCGATTGTTCATATCCATATGGCCATGGGCGGTTCTATGGTTAGACCCGGTAGCAGTAATTCGCTGTTACACCGAGGCGCAACCTTGGCACTATTTAACGCTCAGATAAGCGCTGACCCCTAGGTTGCCGCCGTGCACCGCCGCTCACAGGACCCCTTGATGCCTTACCGCCCCCACAGAAGAACCTTTGTCAAAAGCCTCGCGGCCTTGGGCGTGGCCGGATATACCGGCGCATGGCGCACGCCGGGCTGGGCGGCACTGGCCCCCGCTACCGGCCTCACGGAGCTCAGCGGCGATACCTTCGAGCTGTTTATCGAGCAGCAGCAGGTGACCCTGGGCGGTGAGCAGCGCCGCGCGCTCACCATCAACGGCGGCGTGCCTGGGCCGTTGTTGCGCTGGCGCGAAGGGGACACCGTAACCCTGCGGGTGCACAACCGCCTTGACGAACCCACGTCGCTTCACTGGCATGGCATTGTGCTGCCGGCCAACATGGACGGCGTGCCCGGGTTGAGCTTTCACGGCATCGCGCCGGGGGGGATGTACGAATACCGCTTCAAGGTCCGCCAGCACGGCACCTACTGGTACCACAGCCATTCCGAGTTTCAGGAGCAGATCGGCGTGTACGGGCCACTGGTGATCGAGCCTCGGGAGGCTACCCAACCAGCGATTCGAGAACAGGTGATGATGCTCACCGACTGGACCGACCAGGATCCGGCACGCATCTTTGCCCGGTTGAAAAAAGAGCCCGGTTATTACAACCAGAACCAGCGCACCCTGGGTGATTTCATTCACGATGCCGGGCAGCACGGCTTGGGTAATACCCTGCGCGAACGCTGGATGTGGGCGCGGATGCGCATGGACCCTACAGACCTTGCGGACGTTACCGGCCAGGCCTACACCTACCTGGTGAACGGCCGGGCGCCCGACGACAACTTCACCGCCCTGTTCGCCCCTGGCCAGCCGCTGCGGCTGCGCTTTATCAACGGCAGCGCGATGACCTATTTCGACGTGCGCATTCCCGGGCTGAAGATGACCGTGGTGGCGGCCGACGGCCAGCCCGTGCAGCCGGTGAGCGTGGACGAGTTCCGCATCGCCGTGGCCGAAACACTCGACGTACTGGTGCAGCCCGAAGCAGAAGGGCCGTACACCGTGTTCGCCCAGGCCATGGACCGCAGCGGCTATGCCCGTGCAACGCTAGGCACCCGCCCGGGCGTGGCCGCGTCGGTACCAGAACTCGATGCCCCCGTAGTGCTGGGGATGGCAGACATGGGGATGGGCCACGGTGCCATGGCGGGCATGGAGCACGGCGGGCATGCCGGCATGAACATGCCACAGGCTGAGCAACCGCGGCATCCTCCAACCGAGCAGGGCAACCCCTTGGTGGATATGCAAGCCATGACGCCTACCCCTCGGCTGAGCGACCCGGGTATCGGCCTGCGCGACAACGGCCGCCGTGTGCTCACCTACGCAGACCTGCGCAGCACCTTCGCCGACCCGGATGGGCGTGAGCCCAGCCGCACGCTGGAACTGCACCTTACCGGGCACATGGACAAGTTCGTGTGGGCGTTCGATGGCGTAAAGGCAAATGATGCTGAACCCATCCGGCTCAGATACGGCGAGCGCGTGCGCATTGTGCTGGTCAACGACACCATGATGGCGCATCCCATCCACCTTCATGGCATGTGGAGCGACCTTGAAGACGAAGAAGGGGAGTTTCTGGTGCGCAAGCACACCATCGACGTACCCCCCGGCACGCGCCGCAGCTACCGGGTAAGCGCCGATGCGCTGGGCCGCTGGGCCTATCACTGCCACATGCTCTATCACATGGAAGCGGGCATGTTCCGCGAGGTGCGCGTTGATGAATAAGGCCCTGTTTGCGCTGATGCTTGGCCTGTGTGCCGCCCCTGCGCTGGCCATGGAAGACATGCCCGGGATGGACCACCGCAGTATGCAAGGCATGGAGGGTATGGACCACGGCAGCATGAACCATGGTGCGCCGTCGACCGCCACACCAGCCACGCCGCCCACCTTGCCCGCCCCGACCGCCTCAGAGCGCGCCGCGGCCTTTCCCGAAGTAACAGGGCACGCCCTGCACGACAGCGACTTGCACGCCTATTGGCTGTTCGACCGGCTGGAGTACCAGAAGGCCGACGAAGGCACCGCGCTGGCGTGGGATGCCGAAGGTTGGGTAGGGGGCGATATCAACCGCTTGTGGCTGCGCTCCCAGGGCGAACGCACTAACGGCCATACCGAGAATGCCGAACTGCAGGCCTTGTATGGCCACGCGGTGACGCCGTGGTGGACGGTAGTAGGTGGCGTGCGCCAGGATTTCAAACCCGAATCACCGCAAACCTGGGCAGCGTTTGGCATTCAGGGCGAGCCCTTGGCAGACCTGGACACCGAAGCCACCCTGTACCTGGGGGAAAACAGCCAGTCTTCGTTGCGCCTGGAAGGCGATTACGACCTGCCGCTCACCAGCTCGCTCATCCTGCAACCGCGTATGGAAGCGAATTTCTTCAGCCGCAACGACCCGGTGCGCCAACAGGGCAGTGGTTTGTCCACGCTGGAAGCCGGGTTGCGCCTTCGCTACGAAATCATCCCCGAGGTGGCGCCGTACATTGGTGTGAACTGGACCAGGAGCTACGGCCGCACCGCCGATTACGCCCGCGAAGAAGGCGACGACGCCCAGGAAGCCCGCTTGGTGGTAGGCGTGAGGCTGTGGTACTGACCCCACGCTGTGGGAGCCGAAGGCGGAGCTCGCGAATAAGGGCGAAGATCAATGCTTCGTCTGCAACTCGTAATAGGTCACACGGCCGCCTTCGGTGGTGTAGCCGCTGTGGTCAAGGGTGTAGTTGCCGGCCTTGAAGAAGAACGAGTAAGGCTTCCACTTGCTGTCCAGGGTCACCTTGGTAACCACGCCGTTGACGGTCGCGGTGAGCACGCCGGTGTTGGCCATCTGAATGTTGTAGGTGAAAGGCTGGCCCAACGGCACATTCTTGAAGGTGTAGATGATCGGCGATTTGTCGTCGCCCGGTTTGGTGCGCCAGGTGATGTCCACGTTGCCGACGCCCTTGGCGAAGCGGTATTGCAGTTTGAGCAGGGGAGAGTCTGCATCCTTCGCGTGGATCTGCGCAACGATCACCTTGCCTTCCGACGGCACTTGCGTCACCGCAACCTTGCCACTGATGGCGTTGGTGCCGCTGTTCCACTTCCAGTTGCGCTGGCTGCCGCTTTTGTTCACTTCACGCATTTCACTGCGGGGATAGTGGCTGCTGCCCGATTGCGCACCTGTCACAGGTGCCCAGAATACAAGCGTGCCGCCGGTGTTCTGAAAATACGGGTTGCTGAACGTGCTGAGCCTGGCCGCCGCGACCTCCTGAGCCGGGGTACCAACAGGCAGGATAAGGTCCCAAACGCTTAGATCGATCATAGTGGCCATCCGCAGAAAATGAGTGAGTAGGGCCTTTGTCGAATACCGTAGGATCCGAAAGGCGATAACTGGCTATCTGCCGTTAATGGGCCAGCTTGATGACCGTTCGGCGGCTGGGCGAGTTAGCGCAACCGTGGCCGTTACGCGCCTGTGGCAAAGCCAGGCGGTGGGGCTACGCTCTCTGGCACAGCCGCCGTCGCGCGGTACATCTGCCTGAAAAAAGTGCCATTAAATAGCCACTTACTTGACGCTTGGCAGGTATCATTCGCCCCTTGAACCCAGGCGCCAGCTGCCTTCGGGTGCCTGTGAGGGATCACGATGAACGACAGAACCGCGCCCACGCATCCTCAATATGATGCCGAGCAGAAACGTGTGGACGTGCGCCGCGAGCAGCTCGGGTTGCCGCCCGAGGGTCGCAATTGGGCACTGGCGCTGTCGGGTGGCGGTATTCGCAGTGCAACCTTTTCATTGGGCGTACTTCAGGCGCTGACTCGCGCGCCCGCACCAGCCAATCGCTCCAACGGAGCCTCCTCGGGGCCGGCAGCACGCTTGCTCCCTTATTTCGATTACCTCTCGACTGTCAGTGGCGGCGGCTATATCGGCGCATTCTTCACCAGCCTGTTCATCCCCGGCCGGTTGAGCCAGCGGGAGATGGGCAAGGGCGAAAGCAGCCTGCACCCGTCGCAAACCCCCCGGGCAGCAGCGGACCAGGCCTACGAAGTGCTCGAGTTCGAACCGCCGGAGCGCATCCATTCTTCCCGTGACTATGCGCGCGGCCCCGCAGGTAGGGGCCCGCTGGGCTGGCTGCGGGAAAACGGCCGCTACCTGTCGCCTGCAGGGGCAGGGGATATCTTCTACGTGCTCGCCACCACGCTGCGCAACCTGCTGTCGGTGCACTTTGTGATCGGCATGCCCCTGCTGTGCCTGCTGGCCATGGTGGCGCTGCTTAAGCTGGGTATTGCCGGGCCATTGTGCCAATCCCTGGCTATACCGCTGGCCACTGATAGTGGCTTCTGCTCGGCGGTGCTTGCTGATTTGCCGGGGCCTTTCGCGCTGTGCCCCTTGGCCACCGAGGCCCAACTGGTACCGTTGGCGACCTGCCCGGGTGTCGCCACCAGCCATGCGCTGCCGTTGGGGAATGCGCTGTGGTGGCTACCGTTGCTGTGGGCCTTTGCCGCCGTATTGCCGTTGCTGGCGGCCTATTGGCTTGCCTGCCCACGTGACAGCGTGAGCGAGCCGGTGCGCCTGGTGAACTGGGGCAGCGTGGCCATGATGATCGTTGCCGCAGTCACCGGAGGCGTGGCCGCCAGCTCGGCGCCTTTGGGTTGGCCCAGCAGTTTCGGCTCTGCCCTGGGGCTTATCAGCGGTGTGCTGTGGTTATCGCTGCTTGCCTTTGGATTCCAGGCGCTCACGCTGCCCAAGCGTGCGCATAACGATGGCGCCGACAACAGCGTGCGCAACTATCGCATCCAGATTACCCGTAGCCTGGCGCAGCACCTGATTGTTGTGCTCGGGCTGGTGTTATTGGCGACCGTGGACAGCCTCACTGCGGCCGCGTACCGCGCGCTGCTGGGATTGAACCTGGCGCAGCTGTCGCTGGCCGTTGTCGGCCCGGCGTTGATCGCGGTAGTGCGCAAGGTCGCCAGCTTCACCGACGACAAGGCGCTGCCCGGCTGGGTCAGTAAGTTGCCACTGGGGATAATCGCCGGCGTGGCGGGTGTGGCCATCCTGTTGTTCGTCGCGGTGCTCTGGGACTTGATCGTTTATTGGGCACAGGCCGAGGCGCTGCCCTTCGGGTATACCACGGCGGCGTGGTGCCTCGCCGCGCTGGCATTGGGTGCACTGCTGTTGGCCATCTGCACCGGGCAGTTCATGGGGTTCATCAACCTGTCTTCACTTCAAAGCTTTTACTCCAGCCGCCTGGCCCGGACCTACCTGGGCGCGTCCAACGGCCTGCGCTTTCGATACGCGGGCCAGCGTGGCAACCCTTTGCTGAGCGTGACCGATGCGATCAAGGGCGACGACTTGCAGCTGGACGAGTTCTACGCGGCTCATTGCGCGCCGCTGCACCTGATCAACGTTACCTTGAACATTACCGTGGACCCCGCCGAACAACTGGTGCAGCGGGACCGCAAAGGCAAGCCACTGTGCGTGGCGCCCGGCATCCCCGGTGCAAGCCAGGGCGGCGGTGCCAGCTTTATCCTGGATGGCGTGTATCGCCAACGCCTTGCGCCTCGGCCGATACTCAGCGAGCTGAACCAGCCGTTGAGTGTGTCCTATTGGATCGGTACGTCTGGCGCCGCGTTCACCACGGGCCTGGGCCGCGCGACCAGCCTTGGCACATCACTGGCATTGGGGCTGGCCAATATCCGCCTGGGCACCTGGTGGCCCAGCGCGTTCGCCGAACGCACGCCTGGTGGCGAAAACCTCCGCCCGGGGGACGCGCCTGCGCGGCAAACCGCTTCGCTGTGGCTGTCCAGAGGCTTCAAGACCCAGACCTACCTGATGTACGAAATGACCGCCCACTTCCACGGCTTGCGCCGGGAGTACCAGTACTTGTCCGATGGGGGCCACTTCGAAAATACCGCCGTGTACGAATTGCTGCGCACCCGCCGGGACATCGACCTGATCGTAGGCTGCGACAATGGCTGTGATCCCGATTACCGTTTCGATGACCTGGCCAATCTCATCCGCCTGGCGCGCATCGACCAGGCCGTGGAGCTGGAAGTCGATAACCGCGTACGCGACAACGCCATCCTCGCGCCGTACTTTGCCAACCCATGCGACTTCAATAAGCCTGTGGAAGGCCACGATCGTCGCTGTGCGGTGTTGCTCAACGCCTGGCAGGTAGGTGAAGACGGCGAGCGGCGGTTCCAGGCTCGGGTGTTGTTGCTCAAGCCGCGGCTGATTGAAGGCTTGCCGGCGGACGTCTACAACTACGCCGCCCTCAGCCCCACGTTCCCCAACGAAAGCACCGCTGACCAGTTCTTCGACGAGGCCCAGTTCGAAAGCTATCGGCAGTTGGGCCTGCATATTGGCCAAAGCCTGTTTGGTGGGCGAAGCGACACTCAACATTCGGTGGCCAAGGCCTTGTGGGAGTACCTGGGCACGCACCCGAACGCAGGGTAAGGCTGTGGCGGCATCAGGGTTCACACTGCTCGATCACCCGAACCGGCCTAACCCCTGTACATCGGCGCGGCGGCCCGCATAATCGTTCCCCCATTTGTGTTGGAACGTTCTGTTATGCAAGCCGCTAAACCCGTCGATGGTCTGGCCGTTGGGCTGATGGCCGTACTTTGCGCGATCTGGGGCTTTCAGCAGGTCACTCTGAAAGCCGCCGCCCCGGACGTGGCTCCGGTGTTCCAGCTGGCGCTGCGGTCAGGCGGGGCAGCCCTGCTGGTGATACTGCTGATGACGCTGCGGCGTGAATGGCGGTACACCGTGCCTGGGTCGTGGCGGCCCGGCCTGGCAGTGGGCGGGTTGTTCGCGCTGGAGTTTCTGCTGGTCGGGGAGGGGCTGCGCTACACCACGGCCTCTCACATGGTGGTGTTTCTCTATACCGCGCCCATCTTCGCTGCCCTTGGTTTGCATTATTTCCTCCCGCATGAACGGCTCAATGCCGTGCAGTGGCTGGGGATTCTTGTCGCATTCGCCGGCACCGCGGTGGCTTTTTCCGGGAAGCTCTTCGAGAGCGGCGGTGGGCAACAGCTATGGGGCGATGCCCTGGGATTGCTCGGCGCTGTTGCATGGGCGGCTACAACCCTGACTGCGCGCTGCACCCGCTTGGCGACCGCGAGGGTTTCACTGGTGTTGCTGTACCAGCTGGTCGGTGCTTTCGTTCTGTTGTTCGCGGCCAGCCTGTTCTCCGGGCAGGCGCATTTCAACCCTACCCCCATTGCGGTCGCCAGTCTCACGTTCCAAACGCTGGTGGTGTCCTTCGGTAGCTTCCTGGCGTGGTTCTGGTTGCTGGGCAATTACCTGGCGTCCCGGGTGGGCGTATTGTCATTCATGACCCCCCTGTTTGGTGTGGTGTTTGGCGTGGTGCTGCTAGGCGAGCCGCTGGAGCCGGCCTTTGTGGTCGGGGCGGCGCTGGTAATGGCCGGCATCCTGTTGGTGAGTGGTCACGAGTACCTGCGCCGCCGAGCGACCGGCCTGCGCTCAAACATCCGTTAACAAACCCGGCCGAACCGCTGCGGCTCCGTGACAGTCAGGTATGTATCCCCTGAACGGAGCCTCTCTCATGCCGCGGACGTTGCTGAGCCTGGGCAGTATCAATGCTGACTTTCAGGTGCGCTTGTCGCAGGCACCGGGTAGCCAGGAAACACTTCTCGCCGAAGGCCTGCAGCGGCTGAGCGGTGGCAAGGCGGCGAATACGGCGTACCTGGGCGCCTTGTTCGGTCATCGCAGCCTCTTGCTCGGGCGGGTAGGCGCCGATGATCTGGCGGATCAGGCCTTGGGCCCGCTGCGCAAGGCTGGTGTGCTGCTGGACGAGGTTACCCATGCCACCGGTGCGGGCACCGCGGTGTCGATGATCGCGGTGCCTGCGAACGGCAAGAAACAGATCATTCTGGCGAACGAGGCCAACGACGCCTGGGACGAGATGGCGGCACAGCGTGTGTTGTCGGCCATTGCCCAAGCGCCCTCCCAATCCTTGCTGGTACTCGATTACGAAGTGCCTGCCCACATCGTTCGCCTGGCCGTCACCGCGGCGCACGCGCGAACCCTGCCCATAGTGGTCGACCCCTCGTTCCCTGAGCGCCTGGAGCGAGGCCTCATGCCTCAGGTGACAGCGCTTACCCCGAACATGGAAGAAGCCGCCGCGTTGCTGGGCCACGCCATCCTTAACGAGGCGGACGCTGCCAGCGCAGCCGAGGCGTTGAAAGGCCTGGGCGCGCAGATCGGCGTAGTGAAGATGCCCGATGGCGGCTGCCTCGTGGCTTGTGCAGAGGGCGTCTACACCGTGCCTTCCTCCGGCCGGCCCGCCGTTGATGCCACCGGGGCGGGGGATGCGTTCACCGGCACGTTCGCCATTGCGCTGCTCGAAGGCCAGCCAGCGGTCGAGGCGGCACTGTGGGGCAGCGCCGCGGCCAACCTGGCCGTTACAGCCTTCGGTTCGCAACCGGCCTATCAGGGCAGGGAAGCGGTTATGGGATTGGTTCAAACCCTGCGACCACGCATAAGGCGCCTGCATGACTGACATCGTTTTCGAGCATTACGACCCTGCCGACGAGCGCCGTCGCGAAGCGTTATTTACCCTCAGCAACGGCGTATTGAGCCTGCGCGGCGCCGCCCCGGAGCTCGCAGCAATGCAAGCGCCATCGCCCGCCTACCCGGGTTTGTACCTGGCCGGCTTTTACGACAACGCCGAGCGCGAGGTGAATGGCGAGCGCTGCCGGGTGGAGGCGTTGGTAAACCTGCCAGATCCATTGGGCTTGAGCCTTTCTCTGGATCGTCAGCAATGGATGGATAATCCATGCGGCAGTTATCGTCAGGCCTACGAATTGGCTACCTGTGAACTCAGCCGCCAGTTCAGCGCCTCGCTCGGCGCGTATGAGCTACGCATCGAGGAATGCCGTTTCGTAAGTCACGCGGCGCCCGACCTGATCGCATTGCGCTGGTGCATCACCTGCCCATCGCCGCCTTCCGGGGTATGGCTGCGTAGCACCTTGCATCTGCGGGCCAATGAATTGATCGAGCGCAACCACGCTTATGAAGGCTCACGGCTAAGCACCGATGAGCGCTGGCTCAGCGAAGCAGGGCACAGTGCAGTACGCGCGCGTCTGGCGAACGGAGAGGCGGTCACGTTGGCCAGTTACACTGGTGCCAACGTGCCGCTGCGCTGGCAAGGCCCGCCCGATCAGCGCGAAGCCTGGCTCGAATGGCCCCGCAGCGGAGCATTGATCATTGAAAAGCACATCCGGGTGCAGCCCGGTGCGGCGGACCTTGAAGCCTTTAGCCGCTATTTGCCCTCGGGTGATTTCGGCCAGCTGCAAGCCGCGCACCGCGATGCCTGGCAGCAACCCTGGGATGCCGCGCGGGTGTGCGTAGCGCACCCTGAACTGCAGCGGCCACTCGATTTTGCCCTCGCCCATATTCTGCAAACGGTGACGTCACTCAGCCTGGGGCGCGATCTGGGCTTTCCCGCGCGGGGTTGGCAGGAGGGCTATCACGGGCAGATTTTCTGGGACGAACTCTTTGCCTTCCCGTTCCTCGCCAGCCATTTTCCAGACCGCGCTGAAAACCTGCTCGCGTATCGCTATCGTCGGCTGGAAGCCGCCCGCGAGCGCGCCCGGGCGCTTGGCCTCGCGGGTGCGTTGTACCCCTGGCGCAGCGCATCGAGTGGCCAGGAGCAGACACCGCCCTGGCTTTTTTATCCGCTGTCTGGCCACTGGGTAGAAGATCCCACCTGGCGGCAGTACCACATAGGTGCCGCCATCGCTTACGACGCCTGGCTGCTGTTCCTGGCGACCGGGGATCGCGAGCTGCTGGCGGGCATGGCGGGGGGAAAAAACCTCGAGGGGGCGCGTTGCTGGGCCAGCATGGCGCGCTGGGATGTCGCGCGCGGGCGTTACGTGATCGAAGGGGTGATCGGCCCGGATGAATACCACAACCGCTACCCCGATGCGGCTGAAGCTGGGCTGGATAACAACAGCTACACCAACTTGATGGCGGCCTGGACGCTGCAATGCGCTGCGCAGGTGCTGGCCGATTTGGGGCAGGCCGCCGCAACCGACCTGTGCGAGCGGCTGGGGGTCAGTGAGGGTGAGCTTGCACACTGGCATGAGGTAGGTCAGAAACTGTTCTTGCCGGTAATCGCGCCGGGCGTAATTGGGCAGTTCGAAGGCTTCGATCAATTACGCATGCCGCCGTCGGAGTGGCTCGATGGCGAACATCCCCGGCTGGACTGGATGCTTGAAGCCGAGGGCGATAGTACCGACCGTTACCAGATCACCAAGCAGGCGGACACTCTGATGCTGTTGCACCTGTTCCCGCCGCAGGAAATCCGCGAACTGATCGCCCACCTCGGGTACCCGGTGCCCGAGGAGAACGGCCGTGAGGCCGTGGAGTATCACTTGTCGCGAATTTCTCATGAATCCAGCTTGTCCCATACCGTGTGCGCCGGTGCCATGGCGCATGTGGACATGGCGCAAAGCTGGGCATTTTTCCGCCAGTGCCTGGCAACCGACCTGGAATCCAGCGCCGGCAGTGGCACCCTCGAAGGCGTGCATCTGGCGGCCATGGCGGGCGCGTTGGACGTACTGCAGCGCCACTATCTCGGGTTACGTCCGGCATTGGATGGGTTGCATGTATTCCCGGCCATTCCTGTGGAACTGGGCGCGGTAGCACTCAAACTGCGCTACCGCGGGCAATGGCTGGACATTGCCTGGGATGGCGATCAGTTGCAGGTGCAGTTGCAGCGCGATGCAAACCGGGCCGTCACGCTCGTTCACCACCAGGGCCGAACGCAACTGGCACCGGGGCAGGCATGGCAAGCGCACTACCCCGTATGAGCGTGGCTAACCCGGACCGCTTACCGGCCACTGCCCAGGCAGTGGCGTGATTTTGATAAAGGAACATAGCATGGCAAATCAAGCACTAGTGGTGGGCGCCAGCGGTATCGTTGGCAGCGCCATTACCGATCTGTTGATCAGCGAAGGCTGGACTGTCGCCGGGCTGGCGCGCCAGCCACAGGCACGCGACGGGTTGACCCCGATTGCCGCCAACCTGATGGACCCGGCCGACCTCAGCCGCGCCCTCGCGGGCCAGGCGCCTACCCACGTATTCATCACCACTTGGTCTCGCCAGGCGACCGAGGCGGAAAACATCAAGGTCAACGCCGCCATGGTGCGCAACCTGCTGGAGGCATTGCGCCCGGCGGGCAGTGTTCGCCATGTGGCGCTGGTGACGGGCCTCAAGCATTACCTCGGGCCGTTCGAGGCTTATGGCAAAGGCAGCCTGCCGCAAACGCCATTCCGTGAGGAACAGCCGCGGCTGGACGTGGATAACTTCTATTACGCCCAGGAAGACGAAGTGTACGCCGCGGCCGAGAAGGACGGCTTCACCTGGAGCGTCCATCGGCCCCATACCATCACCGGCGTGGCGGTCGGCAATGCCATGAACATGGCAACTACGTTGGCGGTGTACGCCAGCATTTGCCGCCACACCGGCCGGCCTTTCCGCTTCCCGGGCTCCGAGGCGCAGTGGAACAGCCTTACCGACATGACCGATGCTCGCCAGTTGGCCCGCCAGCTGATGTGGGCATCCACCACACCAGCGGCCGCCAACGAGGCGTTCAATATCGTCAATGGCGACGTGTTCCGTTGGAAATGGATGTGGCCCCGGCTGGCAGAGTGGTTTGGCGTCGAGGCCGCGCCGTTCGACGGCACCGTGCAGCCGCTGGAGCAGCAAATGGCGGACGATGCGCCAGTCTGGAAGGCCATGGCGGAGCAATACGGGCTGGCGGAAGCCGATATCAACCGCTTGACCTCACCCTGGCACACCGACGCCGACCTTGGCCGGCCCATCGAAGTGGTGACGGATATGTCCAAGAGCCGCCGGCTGGGCTTCCTGTCCTATCAGGCCAGTGATGACGCCTTCTTCGACGTGTTCGAGCGCCTGCGAGGGCTGAAGCTGATTCCCTGAGCACTGGGGCGAAGCTGCGCATTCGCGGGCTTCGCCCTCTCCTACAAAAGCGGCATTGTTCCCCGGGGCGGTCGGGGTGTAATCGACGCAGGCGGAATCCAGCACCACAATCGTTCCGCCCCGGTGACAAGCGCCAGGGCCAGGCGCTATCGGCAAGGTCGCGCTGCCCGTTCCCATAACCGGGCAATATCCCTGGCCCGCTCGCGCAATAGCCGGGGCGCTTCGCTGCATGCCTGTTCCAACGTTATCGGCCCTGCCGTTAGCGCGAACGCCGCATCCACACCGTGGCCATACATCTGTTCGTAACCATCGCCAAGCGTGCCGGCGATGACCACCACTGGCACACCGAAACGCTGGGCAATACGGGCCACGCCGAACGGCGTTTTGCCGCGAAGGGTCTGGGTATCGAAACGGCCCTCGCCGGTAATAACCAAGTCCGCCCCCCCCATTGCCTGTTCCAGCCCGACCAGCTCGGCTACTACTTCGACACCAGGCCGGAACTGTGCATCGAGAAACGCCTTTGCAGCGAACCCAAGGCCGCCGGCGGCGCCGCTGCCGGGCTCGTCGCGTACATCCTTTGGAAGTACCTTGGCACAGTGTTCGGCGAAGTGGCTGAGCGCGGCGTCGAGCAGTTCCACCTGTTCAGAGCTGGCGCCTTTTTGCGGGCCGAATATCGCCGAGGCCCCGTGCGGGCCGCACAGCGGGTTATTCACGTCGGCCGCGATCTCGAAACGCACCTGGGAAAGGCGGGTATCCATGTGTTCCAGATTGATGCGGGCCAGCTTCGTCAGCGCCAGCCCGCCGCGCGGCAGTAGTTCGCCTTGGGTATCGAGCAGTTCTACACCGAGGGCCTGCATTGCCCCGGCGCCACCATCGTTGGTAGCGCTGCCACCAATGGCCAGAATGATTCGTTCAGCGCCGGCGTCGAGCGCGGCGCGGATCAGTTCCCCGGTACCGTAGGTGCTGCTGGCGCAGGCATCGCGCTGCTCGCGCACCAACAGTTGCAAACCGCTGGCTTGTGCCATTTCGATGATCGCTGTGCGGCTTGCTGCCAGCCAACCCCAGCGTGCCTGTACAGTCGCGCCCAGCGGGCCTTGCACGGGTTGGCTTCGCCATTGGCCGTCGCAGGCCGAGAGCACCGACTCCACCGTCCCCTCACCACCGTCGGCCATGGGCAGCTGAACCAGGTCAGCCTCGGGCCAAACCTGCTCCAGGCCCTGGGCAATGGCCTCGGCTACGCCCGCGGCGCTCAGGCTGTCCTTGAATGAGTCGGGGGCTATGATGATTTTCATGGGCGTCTCCTGTTGTTATGCCCTCATGCTGACAGTTGGTTCGCCCGATAACGCCGGTCGGTTGCACAACCCTGAGGTGAGGCGCGTTGTTCATTTGTACAAACCCTGGGGCAGCAATTGCAGGCCCAGGTACAGGCTGGACATGCCGCTCAGTGTTGCCGGGTCCAACCCGCTGAGTTCAGCAATGCGGTCCATTCGATAACGCAGGCTGTTGCGATGAATGCCCATTGCCTGGGCGCATGCCTGGCTCTGCCCTTCGTGCTCGCACCAGCTGCGCAGCGTTGCCAGCAACTGGCCGCTGGCATCTTCGGCCGAAAGCTTGCGCAACGGCTGCACCAGATCGTCGAGGCCATCCTCGCTGCGATAGCGCCACAGCATGGCAGGCAAACGGTAACGGGTAAGCGGGAGTACAGGCGTATGGGGCATTACGTCTCGGCCATAGCTGAGCAGGTCGCTGACCTGGCGATAGCCCCGGCGCAAGCCGGTGAGCCCGTCCGTAGGGCTACCCACCGCGACCCGTGCAATCGCCCAGCCCTGGCCCGCGAGTTTGCCTAACAGGTGAGGGGTATCTACCGCCGCTGCGGCAGGCCGGCACCACAGGAGGGAACATGGCCCCACGCTGATGCACCAGCTGTCGGGGTAACGCGCCGAGAGCCAAGCGCACAACGCCTCGGCGGTCTGCCCTGCGCCCAGTTCGAACAGGTAGGGGGTACGCCCCAGATCCGGTTTAAGGCCCAGTTGCCGCGCCTCGTCCAGCAGGCGCGGCGAATCGCCTTGCTCGGCCACCAACACCGCCAGTAGATCCTCACAGCGCCGCTTGCGCCAGTGCTGGTCGGCTTGCTGGTGCCGCTGGCCCACCAGCATTTCAGCGGCCATTCGCACCAGGGCCGCGTGGGTACGCAATAACTCAGGCTCACCGGTGATACCGAGTACACCGATCAACTGGTCGTCGTGCATCAGTGGCAGGTTGATGCCCGGCTGTACACCTTTGAGCTGCCGGGCGGTCTGCTCGTCGATCTCCACCACTCGGGCATTGGCCAGAACAAGCTGTGCCCCTTCATGCCGGGTGTTGATACGGCCGGCTTCGCCACTGCCCAGGATCAAGCCCTGGCTGTCCATTACGTTCACATTGGAGGCCAGGATGGCCATGGTGCGATCGACGATTTCCTGGGCGAGGTCGTGATCGAGTTCAAACATGGCAGGTCCCTTGTAGCGAGTAGGGTGGATTGTTCCAGGGCACAGCCCGGTGCGCCGATCGCTGTGCACAAGCACAAAGACATGCCTGTGCGGTGTGGTCGAGACTCAGGGGGCCACTAACGTTACCCTCGCAGTGCGAAAAAACATAATAAAGAGAGAACGCCATGTTACAGAGCGCCGCCCCCAACGATGACACCAAGAACGCCGTTTACAAGCGCGTTACCTTGCGGCTCATCCCCTTTATTTTCATCTGCTACCTGTTTAACTACCTCGACCGGGTGAACGTTGGCTTTGCCAAATTGCAGATGCTCGACGATCTGAAATTCAGCGAAACTGTCTACGGCCTCGGCGCCGGGATTTTCTTCATCGGCTACGTGCTGTGTGGTGTGCCGAGCAACCTGGCGCTCACGCGATTCGGGCCGCGCCGCTGGATCGCCCTGATGATGATTGTGTGGGGCACGTTGTCCACCTGCCTGCTGTTCGTTTCCACGCCTACCCATTTCTATACCTTGCGCCTGTTCACGGGGGCGGCTGAGGCTGGCTTCTTCCCTGGCGTGGTGTTGTACCTCTCGCAGTGGTTCCCTACGTTCCGCCGTGGTCGGATCATGGCGTTGTTCATGTCCGCGATCCCGGTATCGGGCTTGTTGGGCAGCCCGTTTTCCGGCTGGATTCTCAACCACTTCGCGGCCGGGCAGGGCGGGCTTTCGGGCTGGCAGTGGATGTTCCTGTTGCAAGGCATTCCTACAGTGATACTGGGAGTGCTGGCGTATTTCCTGCTGAGCGACAACTTCGCCAGCGCCCGTTGGCTTACCGCCAACGAGCGTAGCGTGCTGGAAGCGGATCAAGCCCTGGATCTGGCCAACAAGCCGAAAACCGAGAAGAGCGCCCTCCAGGAAGTGTTTCGAAACCCCGCCATCTGGGCGTTCGGGCTGATTTACTTCTGTATTCAGAGTGGGGTATACGCGATCAACTTCTGGCTGCCTTCGATCATCAAGAACCTCGGCTTCGCCGATAACCTGGTCATCGGCTGGCTCAGTGCGATCCCGTATCTACTCGCGGCCGTCTTCATGCTGCTGGTGGGCCGCTCCGCGGACCTGCACAAGGAGCGCCGCTGGCACCTGGCGGTACCGATGCTGATGGGGGCTGTGGGCTTGCTGATCGCCGTGAACTTCACTGCCACGCCAGCCATAGCGATCCTTGGCCTGACGATTGCCACCATGGGCGCGCTCACTGGTCTGCCAATGTTCTGGCCCGTGCCCACCGCCATGCTCAGTGCTGGCGCGGCGGCGGGTGGCTTGGCGCTGATCAACTCCATGGGGCAAATGGCCGGTTTCCTCAGCCCCTACATCGTCGGCTTTGTGAAAGACACTACGGGCTCAACCGACATGGCGTTGTACCTTCTCGCGGCAGTGATCGCGGCGGGCAGTGTGCTGGCGCTGAGGATGACGCGGGGGTTGCAGCGGTAGGGCGTGTTCAGCACAGGGCTGATCAAGCTTCGCCAGCCTCCCCGTACAGGGCTTTTTCCCGCTCGATCATCACATTGGCCAGGTACCAATACGCCTGGCCCCAGGCCTGGAGGATGTCGTCGGTGGCGGCCTCGCCGAGCACATCCTTGATCGCCGGCAACAAGGCATTCGCGACAGCGGGGTAGTGTTCGGCTTTCACATGCGTGGCCACATGACGGGAGCAGATGTTGTCCACGGCGCCCTGGATCACGTCCAGCCGGTCCACGTTATTGGCGAACGCGAGAATGGCAGCCGCCAGGCGCTTGGGCTGCTCGCCGGACTTTTGCGCGGCGTCGTCGAAAAGGGCTTTTATCTGTGGATCGACAAACAGGCGCTCGTACATGCGGGTTGTGATCTCTACCCCATGCTTTTGCAAGGCGGGCGCTGTGGATTTGATGATCGCTATGGTTTGGGGGGTGAGTGGTTCGCTCATCAGGGGCTTCCTTATAGGTACGGCCCTGTGAGTGTAGGGCTGGGTAATGCCATGCGCGAGCGTGTGTGGGATGGCTGGCATGGCCCCACTGTTTGCAACGTTCTACTTTGGAGCGTTTTGCGCGAGGGCAGGGCTTCGCCTTGCCTGCGCAATGTCAGACGTGAACAATCGTGGAAGCGTATTGTGCGACCGTTGCGTCATGGGTGAGCAAGGTCATTCCCCCCATGTAGCTGGCGGCTGTAGCAATCAACAGCCGGTCGAAGGGGTCGCGGTGTATCGGTGGGAGGGTTGCGACTCCCAAGGTGTGAGCAGCGATTATGGGTAGCTCCTCGTAGCCGGCTGCGAGCAATTCTTCTCGCAACTCAGCGGCGCTTATGCCGACCTGTTCAACACGGCCTTTGATGGCAAGCTCCCATAGGCTCACGACGCTGAAATAAAGTGTATTCGAGGGCTCTATAATGATGGCGCGGGCGCGGTTCGAGAGTTTGGGTGAGTCGATCATTGCCCAGGCGAGCAAGTGAGTGTCGAGCAGGTACTTCACGCTTTCCCCTCGAATAGGTCGGCTATTTCCTCGCTCATCGTATCGAACGCAACGTCATCGAACGTACGGCCTTTCAATCCGCCGATACGTGGCTTCTTCGGCCGGACATCGGCGATTACCTCCAGGCGAATCAAAGGTTGGCCATTGCGAGCGATGATGACTTCGCGACCGGCAAGTGCGTCCTCGACCAGCTGTGACAAATGTGTTTTGGCGGCATGAATGCCGTAGGTATCCGCAGGCATAGTCTGTTTCCTCAGCTAGATCCATAGCTTAGTCGGATTTCCGACTAAGCGATAGCTGGGATGGATTCGGGAGAGTGGCGACTATCTGTAACGATAAATTGGTCATTCTGCCGTTGCCCGGGAGCCGGCGCGCTAAACCCAATTCCAGGCACAAAAAAACCGGCTCAAGGGCCGGTTTTCGATCCAAGCGACCAATCGCTCGGAGGTGTTGCTGTTTGGTGCCCCGAGGGAGACTCGAACTCCCACTCCTTTCGAAAACGGATTTTGAATCCGCCGCGTCTACCAATTCCGCCATCAGGGCTTGCTGGCGGCGAAGTATAGAGACGTCTCGACCGTTGGTCAATCAGCTTTCATGGTCATAAACGCATAATTCCGCTAGACTTTCCGGCCCTGCTGATCCTTCGTGCCTCAACATGCGTGTCGCTGATTTTTCCTTTGACCTTCCCGATGCCCTGATCGCCCGCCATCCGCTGGCGGAGCGGCGTGCCAGCCGGTTGCTGGTGCTCGACGGCCCTACGGGTAACCTGGCCCATCGGCAGTTTGCCGATCTGCTGGAATACGTACGCCCCGGCGACCTGATGGTGTTCAACAACACCCGGGTGATTCCCGCGCGGCTGTTTGGCCAGAAGGCCAGCGGCGGCAAGGTGGAGATACTGGTAGAGCGCGTAACCGGCCTGCGCGAAGTGCTGGCCCACGTGCGCGCCAGCAAGGCGCCCAAGCCTGGCACCACGCTCCTTATAGATGGGGGAGGCCAGGCGACCATGGTCGCGCGGCACGAAACCCTGTTCGAGCTGCAATTTGACCAGCCCGTGCTCCCGCTGCTGGAGCAGGTAGGGCATATGCCGCTGCCACCCTACATCGACCGCCCGGATGAAAGCGCTGACCGCGAGCGGTATCAAACCGTGTACGCGCAGCACGCTGGCGCTGTCGCCGCGCCTACGGCCGGGCTGCATTTCGATGAGCCCTTGCTCGAGGCGATCCGTGCCAAGGGCGTTGAGACTACCTTCGTGACCCTGCACGTGGGCGCGGGTACGTTCCAGCCGGTGCGCGTGGAGCGGATCGAAGACCACACCATGCATAAAGAGTGGCTTGAAGTGAGCGCCGAGGTGGTGGAGGCCGTAAAGGCCTGCAAGGCGAGGGGAGGGCGAGTGATCGCCGTGGGCACCACCAGCGTGCGCTCGCTGGAGAGCGCCGCGCGGGATGGCGAACTCAAGCCGTTCAGTGGCGATACCGACATCTTCCTTTACCCAGGCCGGCCGTTCCATGTGGTCGACGCGCTGGTCACCAATTTCCATTTGCCGGAATCCACACTGCTGATGCTGGTTTCCGCGTTCGCCGGTTATCCCCAGACCATGGCAGCCTATGCCGCTGCCATTGCCGAGGAGTACCGCTTCTTCAGTTACGGTGATGCCATGTTCATCACCCGCAATCCGGCGCCGGAAGGTCCTCAGGGCAGCGCCGTCGAGGATCATCCATGAGTCGCACTTGCCGTATGCAGTTCGAATTGCTGGCCACTGACGGTAAGGCCCGTCGCGGCCGCCTGACATTCCCTCGTGGCACCGTGGAAACCCCGGCGTTCATGCCGGTGGGTACCTACGGCACGGTCAAGGGCATGCTGCCCCGCGACATCGAAGCCACCGGGGCTGAGATCATTCTGGGCAACACTTTCCACCTATGGCTGCGCCCCGGCATGGAAGTGGTCAAGGCCCATGGGGGGCTGCACGAGTTCACCCAGTGGAAAGGCCCGATCCTCACCGATTCCGGTGGCTTCCAGGTGTTCAGCCTGGGCGCCATGCGCAAAATCAAGGAAGAAGGCGTGACCTTCGCCTCGCCCGTGGACGGTTCCAAGGTGTTCATGGGGCCGGAAGAGTCGATGCAGGTGCAGCGTGACCTGGGCTCGGACATCGTGATGATCTTCGACGAGTGCACACCGTATCCGGCCACCCATGACGTGGCTCGCACCTCCATGGAGCTGTCACTGCGCTGGGCGCAACGTTCCAAGGATGCTCACGGTGACAACACCGCCGCGCTGTTCGGTATCGTGCAGGGCGGCATGCACCAGGACCTGCGGCTGCGTTCCCTCGAAGGCCTCGAGAAGATCGGCTTCGACGGCTTGGCCATCGGCGGCCTGTCAGTGGGCGAGCCCAAGGAAGAAATGATCAAGGTGCTGGACTACTTGCCCGGCCATTTGCCAGCAGACAAACCCCGTTACCTTATGGGGGTTGGCAAACCCGAAGACCTCGTTGAGGGTGTGCGCCGAGGCGTCGACATGTTCGACTGTGTGATGCCAACCCGCAATGCGCGCAACGGGCACTTGTTCATCGATACTGGTGTGCTGAAGATTCGCAACGCGGTTCATCGTCACGATACCTCGTCACTGGACCCAACTTGCGATTGCTACACCTGCAAGAACTTCTCCCGCGCTTATCTGCACCACTTGGACAAGTGCGGCGAAATGCTGAGTAGCATGCTCAATACCATCCATAACTTGCGCCATTATCAGCGTTTGATGGCTGGTTTGCGCGAGGCTATTCAACAGGGTAAATTGGCCGCCTTTGTCGACGCCTTCTATGCCCGGCGCGGGCTTCCCGTGCCGCCTCTGGACCCAATTCAATAATTGACGATTCACGTCGAATGGAGCGCTGAATGAGCTTTCTGATCCCCGCCGCCTACGCGGACGCAGCTGCACCGGCTGCCGGCCCTGTCGGTTCTGGTTTCGAATGGATTTTCCTGGTCGGCTTTCTGGTCATCTTCTACTTCATGATCTGGCGGCCACAGGCCAAGCGTGCCAAGGAGCAGAAGAACCTGCTCGGTGGCCTGCAGAAGGGTGACGAAGTGGTCACCACTGGCGGTATCGCCGGCAAGATCACCAAAGTCAGTGATGATTTCGTGGTGCTGGAAGTGTCCGACACCGTCGAACTGAAGTTCCAGAAAGGTGCGATTGCCGCAACCCTGCCCAAGGGCACGCTGAAAGCGATCTGATCCAAGTCTTCTACCTTGGCGGGGCGCGCAACGTGCCCCGCGTTTGAACGGGCGGCGTGATGCTGAACAAATACCCTCTGTGGAAATACATTCTGATCGTGGCGGTACTCGCGGTCGGCTTTATTTATTCCGCACCCAACCTCTACCCGGATGACCCGGCTGTCCAGTTGTCTGGTGCAAGCACCGCGCTGCAGGTCGGCCAGGCCGATCTGGACAAGGCCAGCAAAGCGTTGAGCGACGCGGGCATTCAGGTCAAGGCCGCAAGCCTGGCCGATAACGGCAAGGGTGGCCTACTGCGCCTTACCCGTCAGGAAGATCAGCTGCCGGCCAAGGACATCGTCCGCAAGGCCATGGGCGACGACTACGTGGTAGCGGTGAACCTGGCGCGCACCACGCCCCAGTGGCTGCGCAACCTGGGCGCTAGCCCGATGAAGCTCGGCCTGGACCTTTCCGGTGGTGTGCACTTCCTGCTGGAAGTGGACATGGACAAAGCCCTCGACGCCCGCATGAAGGTTTACGAAGGCGAAGTCAAAACCCTCCTGCGCAAGGAGAAGGTGCGCTATCGCAGCCTGCCACAGCAGGATGGCGGCATCATGCTTGGCTTCAGCGACGACGCTACCCGCGATCAGGCGCGCGACCTGGTGCGCAAGAATTTCACCGATTTCGACCTCACCGCTACCGAGCGTGGCGAGTTGGCCGTGCTGCGCCTGGCCCTCACCCAGGCCAAAGTGTCCGAAATCCGCGACTACGCCATCAAGCAGAACCTCACTACTGTTCGCAACCGTGTGAACGAGCTGGGCGTTGCCGAGCCGCTGGTACAGCGCCAGGGCGCCAACCGCATCGTGGTCGAGCTGCCAGGCGTGCAGGACACCGCCGAAGCCAAGCGTATCCTCGGTAAAACCGCCAACCTGGAATTCCGCCTGGCTGCCGGCCTTGACGATAGCCGCGCCACCACCGAGCAGTTCGAGTTTCGTGAAGGCAACCGTCCTCCAGCCTCGGTCGAGCGTGGCCTGATCATTACCGGTGATCAGGTAACCGACGCCCAGGCCAGCTATGACGAGCATGGTCGCCCGCAGGTGAACATCCGCCTGGATGGCCATGGCGGCGACCTGATGAGCCGCGCCACCCGCAGCAACGTGGGCCGTGGCATGGCGGTGATCTTCATCGAGCAGAAGCCGACCACCAAATACGTCAAGCAGACCGTGGAGGGTGTCGAGCAGGAAGTCGCGGTTCCAACCTTCACTGAAGAGAAGAAGATCATCAGCCTGGCGACCATCCAGTCGCCGCTGGGCAGCCAGTTCCGTATCACCGGCCTCGATGGCCAGGGCGAGTCTTCGGAGCTGGCGCTGCTGCTGCGCGCCGGTGGCCTGGCCGCCCCGATGTACTTCGCTGAAGAACGCACCATCGGCCCAAGCCTGGGCGCGGACAACATCACCAAGGGTATCCACGCCGCGCTGTGGGGCATGCTCTTCGTGTCGCTGTTCATCATGGCGATCTACCGCTTCTTCGGGTTGATCGCCACCGTGGCGCTGGCCTTCAACATGGTCATGCTGCTGGCGTTGATGTCGCTGCTGGGGGCTACGCTGACCCTGCCTGGCATCGCCGGTATCGTGCTCACCATGGGCATGGCGGTGGACGCCAACGTGCTGATCTTCTCGCGTATCCGTGAGGAAATCGCAGCGGGCATGAGCGTGCAGCGGGCCATCCACGAGGGCTTCAACCGGGCGTACACGGCGATCATCGACGCCAACCTTACCAGCCTGCTGGTAGGCGCGATCCTCTTCGCCATGGGTACCGGGCCGGTGAAGGGCTTTGCCGTGACCATGTCCCTCGGGATCTTTACTTCGATGTTCACTGCCATCATGGTAACCCGCGCGATGATCAACCTGATCTACGGCGGCCGTGACGTCAAGAAGCTGTGGATTTGAGGCCACTGCCATGAAAAAGACCATCAACTTCATGGGCGTCCGCAATCTCGCGTTCGCCATCACGCTGTTCCTTACGGTACTGGCGCTGTTCAGCTGGTTCTATAAAGGGCTGAACTTCGGCCTGGACTTCACCGGGGGTACGCTCATCGAGCTGACCTACGAGAAGCCCGTCGAGCTGGGCGGCCTGCGCTCGGAGCTGGCTGATGCCGGTTTCCACGAAGCGATCGTACAAAGCTTCGGCGCGGCTACCGACGTACTGGTGCGCATGCCGGGCGAAGACCCGAAACTGGGTACCGAAGTCGCCGATGCGCTGCGCAAGGTGAGCGGTGACAACCCGGCCACGGTCAAGCGCGTCGAGTTCGTGGGCCCGCAGGTGGGTGAAGAACTGCGCGACCAGGGTGGCCTGGGCATGTTGCTGGCGCTGGGCGGGGTACTGATCTACCTGGCGTTTCGCTTTCAGTGGAAGTTCGCCGTGGGTGCGATCGTTTCCCTGATCCACGACGTAGTGGTCACCCTGGGCATCCTGTCGTTCTTCCAGATCACCTTCGACCTCACCGTGCTGGCGGCCGTACTGGCGATCATCGGTTACTCACTCAACGACACTATCGTGGTGTTCGACCGGGTGCGTGAGAACTTCCGCGTGATGCGCAAGGCTTCGTTGATCGAAAACATCAACGTGTCTACCACCCAGACGCTACTGCGGACCATCGCCACTTCGGTGTCGACCCTGCTGGCGATCGGCGCGCTGTTGCTGTTCGGTGGCGACAACCTGTTCGGCTTCTCGCTCGCGTTGTTCATCGGCGTAATGGCGGGTACCTACTCGTCCATCTACATCGCCAACGTGGTGCTGATCTGGCTGAACCTGAGCAGCGATGATCTTATTCCGCCGGCCACCAAGGAGGCTGTGGACGAGCGCCCATAACGCCCGCCCAATGGTAAGTCATTGAAAACCGGCGAAAGGTTGAACCTTCGCCGGTTTTTTTGCTCCAAGGCTGGGAGAAGTGCGAGGGCCCTGTCTTCCTCGCCGCAGGAGGTTTCCGTGAACAAATCGTTGCTGGTTGGTGCAGTGTTGGGTGCTGTCGGCGTAACCGCCGGGGGTGCTGTCGCGACCTACAGCCTCGTTAGCAACAAGGCTCCCGAATACGCCCAGGTGTTGGCGGCGGAGCCTATCAACGAACAGATCAAAACCCCGCGTGAAGTGTGCAAGGACGTGACTGTGACGCGCCAGCGCCCGGTGCAGGACCAGCATCAGATCGTGGGCAGCGTATTAGGCGCAGTGGCTGGCGGCTTGTTGGGCCATCAGGTGGGTGGCGGCCATGGCAAGCAATTGGCGACCGTAGCGGGCGCTGTCGGCGGTGGCTATGCCGGCAACAAGGTGCAGGAGCACATGCAATCGGGTGACACCTACACCACCACGCAAACCCGCTGCAACACCGTGAACGACGTGAGCGACAAGCTGGTGGGTTACAACGTGAAGTACCAGCTCAACGGCCAGGTTGGCCAAGTACGCATGGACCACAACCCCGGCGCGCAAATCCCCGTCACCAAGGACGGCCAGCTGGTGCTGACCCAGGCCCAGGCGGCTGGGGCGCAGCAGTAACCGTATGTCAGCAACCTGAGTTCGCTGACATTCCTGGCCCATGAAAAAAGCATCCGGAAGGATGCTTTTTTCATGGCCGATGACGCCGGGGATCAGCGCTTGATCGATGGCGGCAGGTGCGGCTGGATCGCGGTGAGTACCGCTTTGAAGCACTTGGTGTTACCCGCCACGATGTGGCCTTTCTCAAGGAATTCGTGACCGCCGGTGAAGTCACTCACCAGGCCGCCCGCTTCCTGAATCAGCAGTGCGCCGGCAGCCATGTCCCATTCCGACAAGCCCGACTCCCAGAAAGCGTCGAAACGGCCGGCGGCGACATAGGCCAGGTCGAGGCTGGCGGAACCGGCACGGCGAATTCCAGCGGTTTGCCCAACCAGGCTGCGGAACATGCCCAGGTAGTTGTCCAGGTAGTCCATCTGGTTGTCGCGGAACGGGAAGCCGGTACCCAGCAGGGCGCCTTCCAGGCCGCGGCGAGCGCTGACGCGGATACGCCGGCCATTCACGGCGGCGCCACGGCCGCGGCTGGCGGTGAATTCTTCCTGGCGGACTGGGTCCAGTACAACGGCGTGCTCGAGGCGGCCGCGATATTTGCAGGCGATGCTCACGGCAAAATGCGGAACGCCGCGCACGAAGTTGGTAGTGCCGTCGAGCGGGTCGATGATCCAGAGGTAATCCTCGCCCTCGCCGCTACCGGCATGCAGGCCGCTTTCCTCGCCCAGGATCCCGTGGTTCGGGTAAGCCTTGCGCAGCGCGGTGATGATCGCCTGCTCGGCGGCGCGGTCGACTTCGCTGACGTAATCCTTGGCATCCTTTTCATCGACCTTGATGCTATCCAGCCGCTCGATGGAGCGGAAGATCAGTTCACTGGCGCTGCGGGCGGCGCGCAGCGCGATATTCAGCATGGGCTGCATGGATGTTCTTTCACCTGGTCATTAAAAAGAGCCGCGCATTCTAACAGAAAAGCTGCCGCCAAGAAGTGGGCCTTGGGCCTTCATAGCGTTGCTTTCGTCGCTTCTGTAGAATTTGCCCCCTTTTCTACTACGGGGAGCGCTCAAGGTGCTGCAGAACATCCGCATCGTTTTGGTGAACACCAGCCATCCCGGCAACATCGGCGGCGCCGCCCGCGCCATGAAAAACATGGGTCTGTCGCGCCTGGTACTGGTGGACCCACACGTCTTCCCTTCACCCGAGGCCAGTGCTCGCGCGTCGGGGGCCGACGATATACTCGCCAACGCCCAGGTGGTGCCTACGCTTGAAGAAGCACTGGTGGGCTGTAGCCTCGTAATGGGTACCAGTGCCCGCGACCGCAGCTTGCCCTGGCCGTTGCTCGACCCGCGCGCCTGCGCCAGCAAGGCCGTGGAGGACGCTCACGCAGGTGGAGAGGTGGCGCTGGTATTCGGCCGCGAGCATGCCGGCCTTACCAATGAAGAGCTGCAACGTTGCCATTTCCATGTGCACATTCCCTCCGCGCCGGAGTTCAGCTCGCTTAACCTTGCCGCTGCCGTGCAGGTGCTCGCCTACGAAGTTCGGCTTGCCTTCCTGGCGCTGGCACAGGTTGCGCCAACCGCGCCTGCCGAGGCCCCGGTAGAGCTCGCCACCGCCGAAGAGCTGGAAGGCTTCTATGGGCACATGGAAGCCACGCTGGTGGACATCGGCTTCCTGGACCCGGAAAAGCCCCGGCACCTCATGGCCCGCCTGCGCCGCCTGTACAGCCGCTGCCGCCTGGAGCGCACGGAAGTGAGTATCCTGCGCGGTATTCTCACCGAAACCCGCAAAACGGCCCGGGGCGAACCCCACAAGCGGAAGGACCATTGAATGTTCGAGCGCATGCGAGAAGACATCCGGAGCGTGTTTCACCGCGACCCGGCGGCGCGTAACACATTCGAGGTGCTTACCTGCTATCCCGGGCTGCACGCCGTATGGTTGCATCGGGTAGCCCATCGTCTCTGGCAGGCGGGCTGGAAATGGCTTGCGCGGTGCGTTTCAAACTTCAATCGCTGGCTCACCGGGGTGGAGATCCACCCAGGTGCGCGGATCGGCCGGCGCTTCTTCATTGACCACGGCATGGGCATCGTTATTGGCGAAACGGCCGAGATCGGCAACGACGTCACGCTCTATCAGGGTGTGACCCTTGGAGGGACCACCTGGAATGCGGGCAAGCGGCACCCCACCCTGGAAGATGGCGTGGTAGTGGGTGGGGGCGCCAAGGTGCTGGGCCCGTTTACCGTCGGCGCCGGCGCCAAGATCGGCTCCAATGCGGTGGTCACCAAGCCGGTTCCCGCGGGCGCCACGGCGGTCGGCATTCCGGCGCGTATCATCGTGAAGCGTGACGAAAGCCAGGAAACCCGCCGCAAGGCCATGGCGGACAAGATCGGTTTCGATGCGTATGGCGTGACAGAAGACATGCCTGACCCCATTGCCAAGGCCATCGGCCAGCTACTTGACCATCTGCATGCGGTGGATGGCCGGCTGGAGGGCATGTGTGGCGCGCTCACCCGCCTTGGCAGTGATTACGCTGCCAAAGACCTTCCCGAGTTGCGCGAAGCGGATTTCGCCTGTGTGAAGGAGCAGGCGCAGTCCTGAGCACAGGGCGGGAGCCTGTGCAAGCCAAGCGGCGCTACAAGGATTGTGTGCTATCATCCGTCGCCGCTTCCCGCCTAATCCCGAGTAAATCAGTAGGTCTTATAGTTGACTTAAATACTCGGGAATCGCATACTTGCCCCATCGCGTCCCTTTCCGCAAACCGTGGTAACAGAACCGTGCGACTGACAACCAAAGGCCGATACGCCGTGACCGCCATGCTTGACCTGGCGTTGCACGCACAGCGTGGGCCCGTGTCGCTGGCCGATATTTCCGAGCGCCAGGGCATTTCCCTTTCGTACCTCGAGCAGCTGTTCGCCAAGCTTCGGCGCGGCAATCTGGTATCGAGCGTGCGTGGCCCTGGCGGCGGCTATCAGCTGTCCCGGGACATGCAAGGGATTCAAGTCGCCCAGGTGATCGATGCGGTGAACGAATCGGTCGATGCCACTCGGTGCCAGGGCCTGGGTGATTGCCATGCTGGCGATACCTGCCTCACGCACCACCTCTGGTGTGACCTCAGCCAGCAGATCCACGAGTTTTTGAGTGGTATCAGCTTGGCAGATCTGGTTACCCGCCGTGAGGTGCAGGAAGTCGCCCAGCGCCAGGACCAGCGCCGCTGTGCTGGCCAGGCCGCGATTCCGGACATGCCCGTTCTCGAAAAGATAGAAACATCTGCCGTCGACTGACCGCCGTAGAGCGGAGCGCGCCTGATTAGGAGATTCCCGATGAAATTGCCGATTTACCTGGACTATTCCGCGACCACCCCCGTTGATCCACGGGTCGCCGAGAAAATGATCGACTGCCTCACCATGGAGACGAACTTCGGTAACCCCGCGTCGCGCTCCCACGTGTTCGGCTGGAAGGCCGAGGAAGCTGTCGAGAACGCTCGCCGTCAGGTCGCCGATCTGGTCAATGCCGATCCGCGCGAAATCGTGTGGACGTCGGGGGCTACCGAGTCCGATAACCTTGCCATCAAGGGCGTCGCGCACTTCTATGCCAGCAAGGGCAAGCACATCATCACCAGCAAGATCGAGCACAAGGCGGTTCTGGATACCACTCGCCAGCTCGAGCGCGAAGGTTTTGAAGTGACCTACCTGGACCCGACCGAAGACGGCCTGATCACCCCGGCCATGGTCGAGGGCGCGCTGCGTGACGACACCATTCTGGTTTCGATCATGCATGTGAACAACGAAGTCGGCACTATCAACGACATCGTAGCCATCGGCGAACTGACCCGGGCCCGTGGCGTGCTGTTCCACGTAGACGCCGCTCAGTCCACCGGCAAGGTAGACATCGACCTGCAGGCGCTCAAAGTCGACCTGATGTCCTTCTCGGCGCACAAAACCTATGGCCCCAAGGGCATCGGTGCTCTTTATGTAAGCCGCAAGCCGCGTGTGCGCCTCGAAGCGCAGATGCACGGTGGTGGCCACGAACGCGGCATGCGTTCCGGTACCCTGGCTACCCACCAGATCGTGGGCATGGGCGAAGCCTTCCGTATCGCCAAGGCAGACATGGCCAAGGACCGTGCTCACGTACAGGCACTGAGCGATCGCTTCTTCAAGCAGGTCGAACACCTTGAAGAGCTGTACGTGAACGGCAGCCAGGTTGCGCGGGTGCCCCATAACCTGAACCTGAGCTTCAACTACGTCGAGGGCGAGTCGCTGATCATGGCGCTCAAGGACCTCGCGGTGTCGTCCGGTTCGGCCTGTACGTCCGCCTCGCTGGAGCCGTCCTACGTGCTTCGCGCGCTGGGCCGCAACGACGAACTGGCACATAGCTCCATTCGCTTCACCTTCGGGCGCTTCACTACCGAAGAAGACGTCGACTACGCCGCCGCCAAGGTGTGCGAGGCCGTGACCAAGCTGCGCGCATTGTCGCCGCTGTGGGACATGTACAAGGACGGCGTCGATATTTCGAAGATCGAGTGGGCTGCGCACTGACAATCAAAGCCGCCACCCAGAGCGGCTTCATGAATTGATGAGGAGTACCTAGCATGGCTTACAGTGAAAAGGTCATCGACCACTACGAGAACCCGCGTAACGTCGGCAAGATGAACGCTGAAGATCCGGACGTTGGTACCGGGATGGTCGGCGCGCCAGCTTGCGGCGACGTAATGCGCTTGCAGATCAAGGTGAACGAGCAAGGCGTGATCGAAGACGCCAAGTTCAAGACCTACGGCTGCGGCTCCGCCATTGCTTCCAGTTCGCTCGCTACCGAGTGGATGAAAGGCAAGACCCTCGACGAGGCGGAAACCATCAAGAATACCCAGCTGGCCGAAGAACTGGCGTTGCCGCCAGTGAAGATCCACTGCTCGGTACTCGCTGAAGACGCCATCAAGGCTGCCGTTCGCGACTACAAGCAGAAGAAAGGCCTGCTTTAATCGCTTCAAACGTATGCTTGCACGCTAGGAGTTATGATGGCCATCAGCATGACAGAAGCCGCCGCCAACCACGTTCGCCGCTCCCTTGATGGGCGCGGGAAAGGGGAGGGCATCCGCCTGGGCGTCCGTACCACCGGATGCTCGGGGCTGGCGTATGTGCTCGAGTTCGTTGACGAAACCGCCGACGAGGACGAGATCTTCGAAAGCCACGGTGTGAAGGTGATCATTGATCCCAAGAGCCTGGTTTACCTGGACGGCACCGAACTCGATTTCGTGCGCGAAGGGCTGAACGAAGGCTTCAAGTTCAATAACCCCAATGTGCGCGGCGAATGTGGCTGCGGCGAAAGCTTCAACGTTTGAGGACGCTTGTGGGTACTCCCTGTCACTTTGCCTTGTTCGATCTCAAGCCGGCGTTTCGCCTGGACCTCGATCAGTTGGCTGCTCGCTATCGCGAGCTGGCGCGCGCGGTGCATCCCGACCGCTTCGCCGATGCGCCCGCCGTCGAGCAGCGCCAGGCGCTGGAGAAATCCGCCGCTCTGAACGACGCCTACCAGACGCTCAAGAGCGCGCCCCGGCGTGCCCGGTATCTGCTGGCGGTGAATGGCCACGAAGTGCCTCAGGAAGTGACAGTCCACGACCCGGATTTCCTGCTGCAGCAGATGCAATGGCGCGAAGAGCTCGAAGACCTGCAGGATGCAGCCGACCTCGATGGCGTGGCTCGTTTCAAGCAACGGCTCAAGGCCGCGCAGGTCACCCTCGACGCTGACTTTGCCGCTTGCTGGGACCAGCCCGCGGAGCGCGAACAGGCCGAGCGCCTGATGCGCCGCATGCAGTTTCTCGACAAGCTTTCCCAGGAAGTGCGCCAGTTGGAAGAGCGCCTCGACGATTAACCCTGTGCCGCTTCGGTCGCACGCCTGAAAACAGACAAGCATGGCTCTACTTCAGATCGCCGAACCCGGCCTGAGCCCTCAACCGCATCAGCGTCGGCTGGCGGTGGGGATCGACCTGGGCACCACCAATTCTCTGGTTGCCGCCTTGCGCAGCGGCCTGTCCGAAACCCTGCCCGATGCGCAGGGTGAAGTCATTCTGCCTTCCGCCGTGCGTTATCACGCTGACCGCGTAGAGGTTGGCATGGCGGCGCGGCAAGCGGCGGCCATAGACCCGTACAACACGATCGTGTCGGTAAAACGGCTGATGGGGCGCGGTATCGCCGATGTTCATCAGCTGGGCGAGCAACTGCCGTACCGCTTTGCCGAGGGCGAGTCGCACATGCCGTTCATTGAAACGGTACAAGGGCGCAAAAGCCCGGTGGAAGTGTCGGCGGAGATACTCCGCGCCTTGCGCCTGCGGGCCGAAGCCAGTCTGGGCGGCGATCTGGTCGGCGCGGTGATCACCGTGCCTGCCTACTTCGACGACGCTCAGCGCCAGGCGACCAAGGATGCTGCCCGGCTTGCCGGGCTGAATGTGCTGCGCCTGCTCAACGAACCGACCGCAGCCGCAGTCGCCTATGGCCTGGACCAGCAGGCCGAAGGTCTGGTTGCTATCTATGACCTGGGCGGCGGTACCTTCGATATTTCCATCCTGCGCTTATCGCGAGGCGTGTTCGAAGTGCTGGCCACCGGCGGCGACAGCGCGCTGGGCGGCGATGATTTCGACCATGCGATCGCCACCTGGGTGCTCGAGCAGGCTGGGTTGTCATCAGACTTGGCACCAGCGGCGCAGCGCGAGTTGCTTCAAGTGGCCTGCGCGGCGAAAGAAGCGCTGAGTGCCACCGAAGCCGTGCCAGTGGCTTATGGTGGCTGGGCCGGTGAGCTGACCCGCGAAGGTTTCGAGGCATTGATCGAGCCATTGCTGGCCCGTAGCCTCAAGGCCTGTCGCCGGGCGGTTCGCGATTCCGGCGTAGAGCTTGAAGAAATCGGCGCGGTTGTGATGGTAGGTGGCTCTACTCGCGTGCCTCGTGTGCGCCAGGCCGTAGGCCAACTGTTCGGCCGCGAACCCCTCACCACTATCGACCCCGACCAGGTCGTTGCCATTGGCGCGGCCATCCAGGCCGATACGCTGGCGGGCAATCAGCGCGACGGCGAAGCCTTGTTGCTGCTCGACGTGATTCCACTGTCCCTGGGGCTTGAAACCATGGGCGGGCTGATGGAAAAGGTCATTCCGCGCAACACCACCATCCCGGTTGCCCGCGCCCAGGAATTCACCACCTACAAGGACGGTCAGTCGGCCATGGTGATCCATGTGCTGCAGGGCGAACGCGAACTGGTGAGCGATTGCCGTTCCCTCGCGCGCTTCGAGCTACGAGGTATCCCTCCGATGGTCGCCGGCGCGGCGAAGATTCGCGTGACCTTCCAGGTGGATGCCGATGGCCTGCTCAGTGTGTCTGCGCGGGAGCTGGCGTCTGGCGTGGAGTCGAGTATCCAGGTCAAGCCGTCCTACGGCCTTACCGATGGTGAAATTGCTCGCATGCTCAAGGACTCCTTCGAATACGCAGGCCACGACAAGCAGGCCCGCCAGCTGCGCGAGCATCAGGTAGACGCCGAGCGCTTGCTCGAAGCGGTCCAGGGCGCGCTGGAAGCGGATGGCGAGCGCTTGCTCGACGCCGAGGAGCGCCTGGCAATCGATTACCAGATGCAGGAACTCCGGGACTTGATGACCGGCACTGATGGCGCTGCCATCGAGCAACAAACGCGCCGTTTGTCGCAGGTAACCGATGCATTTGCCGCCCGTCGCCTTGATTCGACGGTAAAAGCCGCACTGGCCGGGCGCAACCTGAACGAGATTGAGGAGTAAGCAATGCCCAGGGTTGAATTCCTGCCGCATGACAAGTTCTGCCCCAACGGGCTGGTAGTGGAAGTACCGTCCGGGACCAATATCCTGGAGCTGGCCCACGAGCACCACATCGAGATGGAAAGTGCCTGCGGCGGCGTGTGTGCCTGCACCACCTGCCATTGCGTTGTGCGCAAGGGCTTCAACTCGTTGGCCGAGGCCGACGAGATGGAAGAAGACATGCTCGACAAGGCCTGGGGCCTGGAAGCGCAGTCTCGCCTGGCATGCCAGGTCACGGTGGGCAGTGAAGACCTGACCATCGAGATTCCCAAGTACTCGCTTAACCATGCAGCCGAAGCGCCGCACTGATCGGGAAGCCAATCATGAGTCTCAAATGGGTGGACGTGCAGGAGATCGCCATTCAGTTGTCGGAAGCACATTCCGACGTCGATCCTCGTACCATCAGCTTCCCCAGGCTGCGCAAGTTGGCGATGGAGCTGCCGGATTTCGACGACCACCCCGACCGCTGCGGCGAGAAGGTGCTCGAGGCGATCCAGGCGCACTGGATCGAAGAAGCGGATTGAAATGTTCCGCCGTTAGGAAATACCTCCAAACCCGCGTATAATTCGCGGGTTTAATTTTTGCTTAACTCACTGTTTCTGGAGTGTCACATGGCTGTTCAACGCACTTTCTCCATCATCAAGCCCGACGCCGTTGCCAAGAACGTCATCGGCAAGATCACCACTCGCTTCGAAGACGCCGGCCTGCGCGTTGTCGCTTCCAAACTCAAGCAACTGTCCAAGGCCGAGGCCGAAGGCTTCTATGCCGAGCACAAGGAGCGTGGTTTCTTCGGTGATCTGGTTGCCTTCATGACTTCCGGCCCGGTTGTGGTTCAGGTCCTGGAAGGTGAGAACGCCATCGCCCGCAACCGCGAGCTGATGGGCGCTACCGATCCGAAGAAAGCAGACGCCGGCACCATCCGCGCCGACTTCGCCGACTCCATCGATGCCAACGCTGTCCACGGTTCGGATTCCGAAGCCGCTGCTGCTCGCGAAATCGCTTACTTCTTCGCTGCTACCGAGGTAACCACTCGCTAAGCGAACGCTTACGAGTGAGGGTGAATCCATGACTTTATCTACTGACAGAATCAACTTGTTGGGCCTTACCCGCCAGGAAATGGAAAAGTTCTTCGACACGCTCGGGGAAAAACGCTTCCGCGCCGGTCAGGCGATGAAATGGATTCACCACTTTGGCGTCGATGATTTCGACGCCATGACCGACTTCGGCAAGGCCTTGCGCGCCAAGCTCAAGGCCTGCGCCGAAATTCGCGGGCCCGAAGTGGTCAGCGAAGACATCTCCGCAGACGGTACCCGCAAGTGGGTAGTGCGCGTGGCCTCGGGCAGCTGCGTCGAGACCGTGTACATTCCCCAGGGCAAGCGCGGCACTCTGTGCGTGTCTTCCCAGGCGGGCTGTGCCCTGGATTGCAGCTTCTGCTCCACGGGCAAGCAAGGCTTCAACAGCAACCTCACCGCCGCCGAAGTGATCGGCCAGGTGTGGATTGCCAACAAATCCTTCGGCAGCATTCCGGCAACCGTCGACCGTGCTATCACCAACGTGGTGATGATGGGCATGGGCGAGCCGCTGCTGAACTTCGACAACGTCGTCTCCGCCATGCACCTGATGATGGATGACCTGGGTTACGGCATTTCCAAGCGCCGCGTTACCCTGTCTACCTCCGGCGTGGTGCCGATGATCGACGAACTCGCCAAACACATCGATGTGTCGCTGGCCTTGTCGCTGCATGCGCCCAACGACGCGCTGCGCAACGAGCTGGTGCCCATCAACAAGAAGTACCCCCTTGCGGTGGTACTCGATTCCTGCAAGCGCTACATGGCCGCCTTGGGCGAGAAGCGCGTGCTCACCATCGAGTACACCCTGCTCAAGGATGTGAACGACCGTCCCGAGCATGCCGAGGAAATGATCGAGCTGTTGCGCAACGTGCCTTGCAAGGTCAACCTCATACCGTTCAACCCGTTCCCGCATTCGGGCTACGAGCGCCCCAGCAACAATGCTATCCGCCGCTTCCAGGATGCCCTGCACCATGCAGGCTTCAATGTGACGGTACGCACCACGCGGGGTGAAGACATCGATGCGGCCTGTGGCCAGCTGGTGGGGCAGGTCATGGACCGCACCCGTCGCAGCGAACGTTACATTGCGGTGCGTCAGCTGGAAGCCGACGCCGAAGCGCTGTCTCATAATGGCAGCCGTCCCTGAGCGGAACCCAGAGAGGAACTCAATGACCCAGCGCACCGCGCTCCTGCTTTTGTTGACCTTTGTGCTCACCGGCTGCGTTACAACCGGCAAGGTGAACCCGATGGACACCCGGCATGGCCGTGAGCAGGCGCGTGATGCCTACATTCAGCTGGGCCTGGGCTATCTCCAGCAAGGCGATGCCGAGCGCGCGAAAGTCCCATTGAAAAAGGCACTGGACCTCGACAGCTCCAGCGCGGATGCCAATGCAGCCCTGGCTTTGGTGTTCCAGACCGAAGGCGAAACCGAGCTCTCCGAGCAGCATTTCCGCAAGGCTTTGTCCTCGCGGCCAGGCGATGCGCGTATCCTGAACAACTACGGCGGCTTCCTTTACGAGCGCAAGCGCTACAAGGATGCCTACGATAAATTCCAGGAGGCCGCTGCCGACAGCCTTTACCCGGAGCGCTCCAGGGTATTTGAAAACCTTGGGATGACCGCGTTGATGCTGGGCAACAAGGATGAAGCAAAGCAGCTGCTGGACAAGGCGCTGCGCCTGAATCGCCAGCAGCCCCGGGCACTGCTTGAAATGGCCGAGCTGTCATACGAAGCGCAGCAATATGTCCCGGCGCGCGATTACTATGAGCGCTTCAGCCAGCTGAGCGAGCAGAATGCCCGTAGCCTGCTGCTAGGTACGCGCCTGGCGAAGCTGTTCGATGACAAGAACCGGGCCGCCAGTTATGGCCTGCAACTGAAAAGACTCTATCCCGGCACGCCGGAATATCAGCAATACCTGTCGGAGCAATGATGAAAGCGGCGCATCCCGAAGTTGTAGCAGCGGCTCGCACGAATCCCGGCGAAACCCTGCGCCAGGCCCGCGAAAGCAGAAGCTGGTCGTTGCAGGAAGTCGCGGCGCGGCTGAACCTGACCACCACCTCCCTGGCCAATCTGGAGTCCGGTGCCTTCGAACGGCTACCCGGCCATACTTTCGCGCGTGGCTACATTCGGGCCTACGCCAAGCTATTGGGCATGGACCAGACCCCGCTGGTTGAAGCATTCGACCATTTCACGGGTACCAACGCTCAGGGTTCGGCCGTGCATGGCCTGGGCCGTATCGAGGAGCCGGTGCGGTTGTCCCACAACATCCTTCGCATTGTCAGCCTGTTGCTGCTGGTGCTGGTCATCGGCGGCGGTTTCCTTTGGTGGCAGGACCAGAACGCCTCGCGCGGCCGTGATCAGGCGGGTACCGCCATGGAGCACGTCGAAGTCGAAAGCGCTGACGGCACCACCCAGATCCACCCGATCGACGAGCCGGAAGATCAGGCGTTGGTCGATAGCCAGGCCGCGCCTACGCCAGGTGTCGATACCGCCGCGTCAGGTTCCCCACAGGGGTCGGCTGCGGCCACTGCCCCAAGCGAACCCGCGGTTACAGCGCCTTCAACGACCGTAACCACGCCAGCCGCTCCCACCGTGCCGGCTGCTACAGCACCGCATACGCCAGCGCCAGCCGCTACGCCCGCCGCGCCGGCCATTGCGCAGCCGGCAGTGCCTGCCACCGAGGCTGCGGCGCCGGTTGCCGGAGCAGGCCAGGTGCAGATCCAGTTCGTCGCCGACTGCTGGACCCAGGTCACGGACGCTACAGGCAAGGTGCTGATCAGCGCACTCAAGCGCAAAGGTGACAGCCTGGACCTCAGCGGCAAGCCACCCTTCCAAGTACGCCTGGGCTTCGCCCGTGGCGCGCAGGTCACGTATAACGGCGCGGCCGTCAATGTGGCACCGTTCACCTCGGGCGAGACCGCTCGCCTGAAACTGGGGCAATAACTGTCATGCACGGCGAATCTCCGATCAAACGTCGCGAATCACGGAAAATCTGGGTGGGGTCCGTCCCGGTGGGTGGCGATGCCCCCATCGCGGTGCAGAGCATGACCAACACCGACACCCTGGACGTGTTGTCCACCGTTGCCCAGATTGCCCGGCTTGAAGAGGCCGGTGCCGACATCGTGCGGGTGTCCGTGCCGGACATGGACGCCGCCGAGGCGTTCGGCAAGATCAAGCAACTGGTGAACGTGCCGCTGGTCGCCGACATTCACTTCGACTACCGCATTGCGCTGCGCGTGGCTGAATTGGGCGTGGATTGCCTGCGCATCAACCCGGGCAACATCGGCCGGGAAGACCGGGTCCGGGCCGTGGTCGATGCGGCCCGTGACCGTGGCATTCCGATCCGGATCGGCGTGAATGCCGGCTCGCTCGAGAAAGACCTGCAAAAGAAATACGGCGAACCTACGCCTGAAGCGCTTGTGGAGTCGGCGTTGCGGCACGTGGAGCACCTCGACCGGCTGGACTTCCAGGACTTCAAGGTGAGCGTGAAGGCTTCCGACGTGTTCATGGCCGTTGCTGCCTACCGCCAGCTGGCCGGTCAGATCATCCAGCCCTTGCACCTGGGCATCACCGAGGCGGGCGGCCTGCGCTCCGGCACGGTCAAATCCTCCGTGGGGCTGGGAATGTTGCTGGCTGATGGCATCGGCGACACTATCCGTATCTCGCTGGCCGCCGATCCGGTCGAAGAGGTGAAGGTAGGCTTCGATATCCTGAAATCCCTGCGCCTGCGTTCACGTGGCATCAATTTCATCGCATGCCCCAGCTGCTCGCGGCAGAATTTCGACGTGGTGAAAACCATGAACGAGCTGGAAGGGCGCCTTGAAGACCTGCTGGTGCCGTTGGACGTTGCGGTGATCGGCTGCGTGGTCAACGGGCCCGGCGAGGCCAAGGAGGCCCATGTGGGGCTTACCGGCGGCACGCCAAACCTCGTTTACATCGACGGCAAGCCGGCCCAGAAGCTCACCAATGACAACCTGGTGGAACAGCTCGAGCGGCTGATTCGCCAGAAGGCGGCAGAAAAGGTCGAAGCTGACGCGGCATTGATTGCCCGCGGCTGACGCTCCAGGCGCCTGATAACTGATTCGTTAAGGACACCCCGTGACAAAAGCTCTGCAAGCCATCCGTGGCATGAACGACATCCTGCCCGAGCAGACTCCGCTGTGGCGTTACTTCGAAGGTACCGTGGCCGGCTTGCTGGACAGCTATGGCTATCGCCAGATCCGCATGCCTATCGTCGAGTTCACCGAGTTGTTCAAGCGCTCGATCGGCGAAGTTACCGACATCGTCGAAAAGGAGATGTACACCTTCGAGGACCGCAACGGTGATTCGCTCACCCTGCGCCCCGAAGGTACCGCAGCCTGCGTGCGTGCGGTGCTGGAACACGGCATCACCGGCGGCGGTCAGCCCCAGAAGCTCTGGTACATAGGCCCCATGTTCCGCCATGAGCGCCCGCAGAAAGGCCGCTATCGCCAGTTCCACCAGATCGGCGTGGAAGTGTTCAACCTGGCCGGGCCGGATATCGACGCGGAGTTGATCGCGCTTACCTGGCGCCTCTGGGGTGCCCTGGGCATCCGTGACGCGGTTACCCTGGAGCTCAACAGCCTGGGCACCAGCGAAGCCCGCGCGCGTTATCGCGATGCGCTGGTTGCATTCCTTTCCGAACGGCTGGAACAGCTGGACGAAGACAGCCAGCGTCGCCTGCAGACCAACCCGCTGCGTATCCTGGACAGTAAATCGCCAGAAACCCAGGCGCTGTTGGTGGATGCGCCGAAGCTGGCCGATTACCTGGACGAAGAGTCCAAGGTGCATTTCGAAGGCCTGAAGGCCCGGCTGGATGCCGCAGGCATCCCGTACGTTATCAATCCCAAGCTCGTTCGTGGCCTGGATTACTACTCCAAGACGGTATTCGAGTGGGTGACCGACAAGCTCGGGGCCCAGGGCACCGTCTGCGCGGGTGGCCGTTACGACGGTCTGGTGGAGCAGATGGGCGGCAAGCCTACCCCAGGCGTAGGGTTTGCCATGGGCATCGAGCGGCTTATCCTGCTGCTCGAAACCCTGGAGCAGGTCCCCGAATCCATTGCCCGCCAGGTAGACGTCTACCTGTGCGCGATCGGCGATGCAGCCGAGCTGGCCGCGCTCACCCTCTCCGAGCGGTTGCGCGATGGCTCGCCTGCATTACGGCTGCAGGTGAATGCGGGCGGCGGCAGTTTCAAGAATCAGTTCAAGAAAGCCGACCGAAGCGGGGCGTTGTTCGCCCTGGTGCTGGGGGAGGACGAGCTGGCCCGTGAGGTGGTAGGGTTCAAACCTTTGCGCGGGCAGGGCGAACAACAGGAAATCGCCTGGGACGCGCTGGCCGATCATCTCGCCAGTGCCTTGCAGGCCTGATCAACCGCCCACCAGGGCAAGACGTTTATAAAACACAGGAGTATCGGGGTGTCGGGTAGCGATGATGAACAGCTCGTCCAGTTCAAGGACTGGTGGCAGCGCAACGGCAAGCCCTTGGTCACCGGCGGCCTGCTCGCGCTGATTGTGGTCTTTGGCTGGCAGGGTTGGCAGAAGTATCAGGGCAACCAGGCTCAGGGGGCGTCCAGCTTGTACCAGCAATTGCTGGAAACGGCGCTCACGCCTTCGGGCAAGCCGGAGCAGGCGAAGGTGGACTACCTCGTTGGCGAGCTGGAAAAGAACTACGCCGGCACGGCCTATGCTCAATACGGCAAGCTGTTCCAGGCCAAGGTCAATGTGGACGCAGGCCGTCCCGACGCCGCAGCAGGCCAGCTGCAAACCGTGATCGACAAGCCAGCCAACCCTACCCTGGGCGAAGTGGCGCGCGAGCGCCTGGCACAGGTGCTGGCGGCACAAGGCAAGGCCGAGGATGCCCTCAAGCTGCTCGACGGCCAGGCTGACAAGGCGTTCGTTGCCAGCCGCGAGGAGCTGCGTGGCGACCTGCTGGTGAAACTGGGCCGGGCTGGTGATGCCGCCGCTGCCTATCGCAAGGCCAAGGACGCCCTGGCCGACGACGCCGCTGTAGGCGACCTCCAACTCAAGCTCGACGATCTGGCCAAAGGGGATGCGTGACGTGATTCGATGGAAACATGCGGTATTGCTGACGCTGGCCGTAGCGGTCGTTGGTTGCAGCAGCAACAGCAACAAGGAACTGCCCCCGGCGGAACTGACCGACTTCAAGGAAGAGGTTACGCTGAGCAAGGTCTGGAGCGAGTCCATCGGTGATGGCCAGGGCAAGACCTACAACATGCTGGTACCTGCCGTGGAGAACAACACCCTCTACGCAGCAGATACCACCGGCCTGGTGATGGCGCTGGACCGCATGAACGGCGACGTCCAGTGGAAAAAAGACATGGAAATGCCTATCTCCGGCGCCGTAGGCGTGGGCAGCGGCATGGTCATGTTCGGTACCCTGCGCGGCGACGTGGTGGCACTGGATGCCGCCAACGGTGAAGAGCGCTGGCGCGCCCACGTAAAAGCTGAGGTGCTGGCCCCGCCGGCGACCAATGGTGACGTGGTAGTGGTGCAAACCCAGGACGACCGCCTGGTCGGGCTGGACGCCAGCAATGGCAACCAGTTGTGGATCTACGACAGCACCCCGGCGGTGCTGACGCTGCGTGGTACCAGCGCTCCGCTGGTGACCAACCAGTTGGCCGTGGCTGGCTTGTCCACTGGCAAGGTTGTAGCGCTGGACATCCGTAACGGTACGCCGATATGGGAAACCCGCGTTGCAATCCCGCAGGGCCGTTCCGAGCTGGATCGGGTAGTGGATATCGACGGCGGCCTGCTGCTGTCGGGCGGCACGCTGTACGTATCGACCTATCAGGGCCGCATGGCGGGCCTGGAGCTGGAAAGCGGCCGTGTGCTTTGGCAGCGTGACGCGTCCAGCTATGCCGGCGTGGCGCAAGGCTTTGGCAGCGTGTATGTCGCCGAGGCCACCGGTACGGTCGAAGGCGTGGATGAGCGCTCTACCACCGCATTGTGGAGCAACGATTCGTTGGCCCGTCGTCAACTGACCGCGCCGGAAGTGTTCTCCAGCTACATCGCCGTTGGCGACATGGAAGGTTACCTGCACCTGCTGAGCCAGGTGGATGGCCGCTTCGTTGGCCGCACCAAGATCGACGGTGACGGCCTGCGTGCGCGGCCGCTGGTGGTAGGCGACATGCTGTATGTGTACGCCAACAGCGGCAAGCTCGAGGCGCTGACCATCAAGTAATGCTTGCTATGCTTGGGGCTGAACGCCCCGGGCGCGCGGGGCGATCCCGCATTCGTTAATGGCCGCTGCCCCCGCAGCGGCCTTTGCCTTTCTGAAATTCCGAAGTGGAGAGCCGCATGGTTCCCGTAATCGCCCTGGTGGGCCGCCCCAATGTGGGCAAATCCACCATGTTCAACCGCCTGACCAAGAGCCGCGACGCTATCGTCGGCGACTTGTCCGGCCTCACTCGCGACCGCCAATACGGCGAGGCGGTCTGGCAAGGCCGCTCCTATATCGTCATCGACACCGGTGGGATCACCGGGGACGAGGCGGGCATGGACGAAAAGATGGCCGAGCAATCGTTGCTTGCCATCGAAGAAGCCGACCTGGTGCTGTTCATGGTGGACGCGCGCGCGGGCTTCACCGCCGCCGACCAGATGATCGCCGAGCACCTGCGCAAGCGGAACAAGCGCTCGCTGCTGGTTGCCAACAAGGTCGACAATATCGACCCTGAAATGGCCCGCGCCGAGTTCGCGCCGCTGGGCATGGGCAACGCCATTCCGGTGGCCGCGTCCCAAGGCCGTGGCATGAACAGCCTGTTGGAAACTGCCCTCGGTGAGTACCCCCGCGACCCTTCGGAAGAAGAGGAATTCGGTGAAGTCGCCGAAGGCGAGGAACCCGTCCGCGTTCCCGGTCCGAGCGAAAAAGACGGCGTAAAAATCGCTATCATCGGCCGGCCCAACGTGGGCAAGTCGACCCTGGTGAACCGCATGCTCGGCGAAGAGCGCGTGATCACCTACGACGAGCCGGGTACCACGCGCGACAGTATCTACATTCCGTTCGAACGCGATGGCGACAAGTACACCCTCATCGACACTGCGGGTGTGCGCAAACGCGGCAAGATCCACGAGGAAGTTGAAAAGTTCTCGGTGGTGAAAACCTTGCAGGCCATCAAGGACGCCAACGTGGTGATCTTCGTGATGGACGCACGCGAAGGTGTGGTGGATCACGACCTGAACCTGCTCGGCTTTGCGCTGGAAACCGGCCGTGCCATCGTGATCGCCCTGAATAAGTGGGACGGCATGGAGCCAGGCGAGCGCGAATACGTGAAGACCGAGCTGCAACGCCGGTTGTTCTTCGTGGATTTCGCCGACATCCACTTTATCTCGGCCCTGCACGGCACCGGCGTCGGCCACCTGTACGGCTCGGTGCAGGCTGCCTTCAAGTCGGCCATCACCCGCTGGCCTACCAGCCGCCTCACGCAAATCCTCGAAGACGCGATCAGCGACCACCAGCCGCCGATGGTCAACGGCCGCCGGATCAAGCTGCGTTACGCTCACCTGGGCGGTGCCAACCCGCCGCTGATCGTGATTCACGGCAACCAGGTGGAGAAGGTCCCGCGTTCGTACACCCGCTTCCTCGAAAACACCTACCGCCGTGTGCTGAAGCTGGTAGGTACGCCTATTCGTATTGAATACAAGGGCGGCGAGAACCCGTACGAAGGCAAGAAAAACACCCTCACCGATCGCCAGGTCAACAAGAAGCGCCGGTTGATGTCGCACCATAAGAAGGCCGAAAAGAAGCGCAAGGACAAGCGTTAACCGAAACGGGTTTGCGCATCGGTGATGCTGCAGTCCTTTTGAAGTGCCTGGCGCCCGCTGATCGGCTATCCTGCGCCTTCGCCCGGCTTACCGGGCGCAGGCCAGCAGGGGACCCGCATGATCGCCAGTAAACTGCCGAATGTCGGCACCACCATCTTCACCACCATGTCGCAGCTCGCCGCTGAAACGGGCGCGCTGAACCTGAGCCAGGGCTTTCCGGATTTCGACGGCCCGCTGGCACTGCGCGAAGCCGTTGCCCGCCATGTGATGGACGGGCACAACCAATATTCCCCCATGACTGGCCTGCCGGCCTTGCGTGAGCAGGTAGCCGCCAAGATCGAGCGCTGCTATGGCGCGCAGGTAAACCCTGACCTTGAAGTGACCATCACCCCCGGCGCCACCGAAGCCATCTTCTGTGCAGTGCAGGCCATCGTTCGTCCCGGCGACGAAGTGATCGTGTTCGATCCCGTATACGACAGCTACGAGCCCTCGGTGGAACTGGCCGGCGGCCGCTGCGTGCATGTGCAGCTAAGCCCCGGCACCTTCACTATCGACTGGGAACGGCTGACTGCGGCGCTCAGCCCACGCACACGCCTGATCATGCTGAACAGCCCGCATAACCCGAGCGGTGCCCTGATCAGCCAGGGTGATCTGGACCGGCTGGCAGTGCTGGCAGAACAGTGCGGGTTGTATGTGATCAGCGATGAAGTGTATGAACACCTGGTGTACGACGGTGTGAAACACGCCAGTGTGTTGGCCCATCCCGGGTTGTACCCAAGGGCCTTCGTGGTGAGCTCCTTCGGCAAGACCTATCACGTCACCGGCTGGAAGACCGGTTATGTGGTCGCGCCGCCTGCGTTGAGCGCGGAGCTGCGCAAGATCCACCAATACGTGAACTTCTGTGGGGTTACGCCGCTGCAATGGGGCCTGGCCGACTACCTGGGCGCGCACCCGGGGCATGTGGACGAACTGCCCGGTTTCTATCAGGCCAAGCGCGACCTGTTCTGCGACCTGCTCGACCGTTCGCGCTTCACCTTTACCCGCACGCCGGGCACCTATTTTCAGGTAGTTGACTACAGCGCCATTCGCCCGGATCTCAACGACGTCGAGATGTCGCTCTGGCTCACCCGAGAGCACGGCGTAGCCACCATACCGATTTCCGTGTTCTATCAATCGCCGGTGGAAGGCCAGCGGTTGGTGCGCCTATGCTTTGCAAAACGTGAAGATACTTTGCGAGCGGCGGCGGAGAAACTATGCGCGATCTGAATGAACTGCCGGAACTGAAGCTGGCATTGGTGCAGAGCGATCTGGCCTGGCACGATCGCTCCGCTAACCTGAGCCGTTTTGGCGAGCTGCTGGAGCAGGCGCGGGGCGCGGACCTTATTGTGCTTCCGGAGATGTTCACCACCGGGTTTTCGATGGATTCGGCCAGCCTGGCCGAGCCGGAACAAGGCCCTGCCAGCGAGTGGCTGTTGCAGCAGGCTGCAAGCCTGGATGCGGTGGTAACGGGTACTGTGATCGTGCAAGCCGCGGACGGTTCCTATCGCAACCGACTGCTATGGGCCAGGCCAGACGGCACGCTGCTTCACTACGACAAGCGGCACCTGTTCCGCATGGCCGGCGAGCATGAGCACTACACGGCCGGCGAGCGCCAGGTGCGGCTGGAACTCAAGGGCTGGCGAGTTCGGCCGCTGATCTGCTACGACCTGCGCTTTCCGGTATGGAGCCGCGATGCCGAGAATACCGACCTGTTACTCTACACCGCCAACTGGCCCGGTGCGCGGCGGCATCATTGGAACCGTTTGCTTCCAGCCCGGGCGATTGAAAACCTTTGCTACGTCGCCGCGGTGAACCGCGTAGGCACCGATGGCAAGGGCTATGCGTATACCGGCGACAGCCAGGTGCTGGATTTTCAGGGCGAAACGCTGCTCAACGCAGGCGATGCCGAAGGGGTTTTCCATGTGAGCCTGAGCAGCGCCGGGCTGGCTGCGTATCGCACCCGCTTCCCGGCGCACCTGGATGCAGATCGGTTCGAGGTTTCGTAGCTGGCAGCAGCCAGCGAACCGGGCATAAAAAAGCCGACCCCGAGGTCGGCTTTTTCGTACCCGCAAACTTTACGCCGCTTGCGCTGCGCGCTGGCTGAGGGAGCGGTTCAGCGCACTGAACAGCGCCTTGAAGCTGGCGGTGGTGATGTTTTCATCGATACCGATGCCGTGCACCGGGCGTTCGCCGGCCACCCGCAGTTCGATGTAGGCCGCCGCCTTGGCGTTGGTGCCCGAGCTGATCGCGTGTTCGTTGTAGTCCATGATCTCCACATTGATTGGCAGGGAGGTGACCAGCGCTTCCAGCGCGCCGTTGCCTTTGCCTTTCCAATGCAAGGTTTCGCCGTCGCTGCTGATTTCCACATACACCTGGCTGTTGCCGTTCTCTTCGGTAAGGCGATGGCTTACCAGCGCATAGGGCAGGTTGGCTTGCAGGTACTCTTTCTGCAGCAGCTTGTAGATCTGCTCGGCCGTCATCTCCAGCCCCAGGCGGTCGGTTTCACCCTGTACCACCTGGCTGAACTCGATCTGCATGCGGCGGGGCAGGCTGATGCCGTATTCCTGCTCCAGCAGGTAAGTAATGCCGCCTTTGCCGGACTGGCTGTTGACCCGAATCACCGCCTCGTAGCTACGCCCGATATCGGCAGGGTCGATCGGCAGGTAAGGCACTTCCCACAGGGTGCCCTCCTTCTGCTGGGTAAAGCCCTTGCGGATGGCATCCTGGTGAGAGCCGGAAAACGCGGTATGGACCAGATCACCCACGTAGGGGTGGCGTGGATGCACTGGCAGCTGGTTGCACTCTTCGACCACCTTGCGTACGCCGTCGATGTCCGAGAAATCCAACTGCGGGTTAATGCCTTGGGTGTACAAGTTCAGGCCCAGCGTCACCAGGTCCACGTTGCCGGTACGCTCGCCGTTACCGAACAGGCAACCTTCCACCCGATCGGCGCCCGCCATCAGGCCAAGCTCCGTAGCTGCCACGCCAGTGCCGCGATCGTTGTGGGTGTGCAAGCTGATCAGCACGCTGTCGCGACGGTTCACGTTACGGCAGAACCATTCGATCTGGTCGGCGTAAACGTTGGGCGTGGACACTTCTACAGTCGCTGGCAGGTTGAGGATGATCTTGTGCTCCGGCGTCGGGTTCCATACCTCGATCACCGCATCACACACTTCCTTGGCGAACTCCAGCTCGGTGGCGCTGAACGTTTCCGGCGAATACTGGAAGGTCCACTGGGTTTCGGGCTGCTGCGCGGCGTATTTCACGAACAGCTTGGCCGCGTTGACCGCGATCTCTTTCACCCCTGCCTTGTCCTGGTTGAACACGATCCGGCGGAACGAAGGGGACGTTGCGTTATAGAGGTGGACGATGGCCTTTTTCGCGCCGCGCAGGGATTCGAACGTGCGGGCGATCAAGTCTTCGCGAGCTTGGGTCAACACCTGGATGGTGGTGTCTTCGGGCACATGGCCGCCTTCAATCAGTGTGCGAATGAAGTCGAAATCGGTTTGCGAGGCGGAAGGGAAGGCCGCTTCGATTTCCTTCACGCCTACCTTGACCAGGGTTTTCCAGAACCGCAGCTTTTTCTCGGCATCCATCGGCTCGATCAGCGACTGGTTGCCGTCACGCAGGTCCGAGCTGCACCAGATAGGCGCTTCGGTGATGGCCTTGGACGGCCAGGTGCGGTTGGGCAGGTCGATGGTCGGGAATGCGCGGTATTTGCTGGACGGGTCTTTGAGCATGGTCATGATCGTTTTCCTTGGTCGGCCCACCTGAGGGCTGCCTGAATGCTTAAGGTATGAAGCGCGCCTGGCGACAAGATTCAGCCCGGTAGTCGGTAGCTGACCAGATTCAGGCTCAGGTGCTGGCGGAGCAGAATGTGCGTGCTTGAGTTGTTCATGACTCAAACCCTAACCAGTGCAGAGAAAGATCGCAAGTGAGCGGAAAAAATTAGTATAAAAAACCAAATGGTTTGAAGCTTCAGGCGGAAAACAACGATAAATAGCCATAAGCGATCAAAAATTGCGCGTACTTTAAGAGTGCGAAATACCTGCCTGATAGCTGCTCCGGCTTAGTGCGCGCCAATAAATATCGCCGGGTCTACCCGCGCATCGTTCAGGCTCACATTCCAATGCATGTGTGGGCCCGTGGCGCGGCCGGTGCTGCCAACCCGCCCAACCACGGCACCGCGAGGCAGGGCTTGGCCTACGCTCACATCCACCTTGGACATATGGCAGAACATGCTGATAAACCCCTGGCCGTGGTCCACAAACACTGTTTTGCCGTTGAAAAAGTAGTCGCCCACCAGAATTACCTTGCCAGCGGCGGGCGTCTTGATCGGCGTGCCGGCGGGCACGGCAAAATCGAGCCCGGCATGAGGGTTGCGCTCCTCGCCATTGAAGAACCGCCGCACGCCGAAGCGGCTCGACAGCGGGCCATTCACCGGCTTGTCCAGCAACAGGTTGCTTGGCGTACCAGGGGTGAAGCTGGCATAGGCGCGGTTCTGTTCCGCCAGCTCTTTATTGATGCGGGTAAGGTCTTGGGGCTCAGGGTTCACCTGACGCTTGTTCTTCAGCGTGATTCGCTGCTCGGGGTAGGCCTTGGCCGTGACGCTGAACGTCACACTACGAGTGCCGCCTCCTTGCCGCACCTGCAATGCCTGCTGGCCGGGCGGTGTCTTCAGTGAGATCCCGGCCACGGCGCGCCAGATGCCCTGCTCATTCACCACCATCACTGGCTTGCCTTCCAGGAATACCTGGGGTGCGCTTTGAGCTGCTCCAAGGTCGACTACCGCCACACCGCCCGGCACGGGCCGGTTCAACTGGCGGGTAAGGTAGCTGTCGGCCCAGGCGGGCAGGGTGGCCGCGGCGAGCAAGGCCGCGCAGAGCAATCGGTACATGATCAATCCAACAACGAAAGGGTGACAGGGGCTACATGGTTGTCTTCAACCCGTACGCTGAGCTTGCCTTCACCCAGCCGCGCGGTCAGGCGCTGGCCGGGTGCGGCTTGCTCGGCGCGGCGGATGGCGTGGCCACGGTCGTCGAGCAGGATGCTGTAGCCGCGGCCAAGGGTTGCCAGCGGGCTGACGATATTCAACGCCTGGGCCTGGGTTTGCAGGCGTAGCCGCTCCGCACGCAGGCGCTCTTGCATCACCCGGGGAAGCCGCGTGCGCAGCTGTTCCAAGCGTTGTTGCAACAACGCCAGCGCGCGCCCCGGATGCTGTGCGGCCAGGCGCGCATCCAGATGCATCAGCCGCTGTTGGCGGTGCACCAGGGCGGCATTGAAAGCGCGCCGCAAGCGCATGTCCAGGTCGTCCAGCCGTTGTGCCTGCTGACGAACCTTCTCGCCAGGGTGGCGCAACCGGCGGCTCAGCCCTTCGAGGCGCAACCTGTCGTGCGCCAGGCGATGCTGCATGCGCAACAACAGGCGGCGCTGCAAACCGGCCAGCTGGCGTTGCAGGTCGTTGCTGTCCGGGGCCAGTAACTCGGCGGCTGCGGTGGGGGTGGGGGCGCGCACGTCGGCAACGAAGTCGCTGATCGACACGTCCGTTTCATGGCCGATCGCGCTGACCACCGGCGTCACGCAGGCATCGACCGCACGGGCGACCGCTTCCTCGTTGAAGCACCACAGGTCTTCGAGCGAGCCGCCGCCACGGGCGAGGATGATTGCATCGAAGCCATGGCGGTCCGCCAGGCCCAGGGCCCGGACGATTTGCCCGATGGCCTCGCGCCCTTGAACCGCCGTGGGAATGACCGTGAGCTGCACTTGGGGCGCACGCCGGCGGAACACGCTGATGATGTCGCGTATCACCGCGCCACCAGGGGAGGTGACGATACCGATGCGCCGAGGATGGGCCGGCAGGCTTTGCTTGCGCTCGGCACTGAACAACCCCTCGGCGCTGAGTTTTTCTTTCAGCGACTCGAAGGCCAGGCGCAGGGCGCCATCTCCGGCGGGCTCGACGGTATCGAGGATGAGCTGATAGTCCCCGCGCCCTTCGAACAGCGACACCTTGCCGCGAACCTTTACCGCAAGCCCGTCCCTCAATGCCTGGCGCACGCGGGCGGCGTTCTGCCTGAAGAGGGCGCAGCGCACCTGGGCGCCGGCGTCCTTGAGGGTGAAATAAAGGTGGCCGGAAGCGGGGCGCGCGAGGTTGGAAATCTCGCCTTCAACCCACACGCTGCTGAACACGTCCTCAAGCAGCACGCGAGCGCGGCCGTTGAGCTGGGAAACCGTGAGGACCTGGCGATCCAGGCCGAGCCTGGCAAAGGGATCGTTATTCATGCCTGGATAATAAAGCCAAGCTTGGCGGCTGTCGCGGCTGCTGGTGGTAGAATCGTTCACCGTTCCGTCGTTGTATGGCTAGCACATGGCTTCGCAAAGCATTCTGGTTCCCCAACTTTCCACCGTCCCCGGCAATGAAGGCGCCGCCAGCCTGATGCTGCGCTGGCTCGTTCACAAGAATGTCGTGGATGGTCAGCCCACCACCTGCTGCCGGGGCGGCAATGGCATGGGCTACGCCATTGCCGAAGGCGCCCGGCGGGTAGTGCGCCATCCGGAGCGCCTGCCGTTCGGCGAAAAGAACAACGGCCTGCGCATCGTCACCAAGCGCTGCATCTATACGCCGCAGAAAGGCTTTCTCGAAGAAGCGGGTTGCCCCAAATGCCGTCGGGAAGTAGGCGAGCCCCTCTTCGAAAGCCTGGACGAGTGGTACCCCGGCCTCACGGACAATTTCACCTGCCCGCTGTGTGGCTTCGAAGACGACATCAATGGTTTCCTCTTCCTGCAGCCGTGCGGCTTCTCCAACCTGGGCTTCATTTTCGAAGGCTGGAGCGAGGCAGGCTTCACCGAGGCCTTCGTGAAGGGCTTCGCCGAGCGGCTGGATTGGCCGGTACGGCTGGTGGATGTGCAACTCTGAAGCACGCGCGCATTGAGCCTTGGGGTATGTACAGGTATAATGGCGCGCTTCCATTTTTCCCGCCCGGGAGCCCCCGCGATGCTGCGTATCAGCCAAGAAGCCCTGACTTTCGATGACATTCTTTTGGTCCCCGGTTATTCCGAGGTCCTGCCGAACGAAGTCAGCCTCAAAACCCGTTTGACCCGTGGCATCGAACTGAATATTCCTCTGGTGTCCGCCGCCATGGACACCGTGACCGAAGCCCGCCTCGCCATCGCCATGGCCCAGGAAGGCGGCATCGGTATCATTCACAAGAACATGACTGTCGAGCAACAGGCTGCGGAAGTCCGCAAGGTCAAGAAGTTCGAAGCAGGCGTGGTCAAGGACCCGATCACCATCGAGGCCGGCGCCACTGTTCGTGACCTGTTCGAGCTCACTCGCCAGCACAACATCTCCGGCGTGCCGGTGCTGCACGATGGCGACCTGGTCGGCATCGTCACTTCCCGCGACGTGCGTTTCGAAAACCGCCTGGACATCCCTGTCCGCGAAGTGATGACGCCCCGTGATCGCCTGGTGACCGTGCGCGAAGGCGCCACTAAGGAAGAAGTTCGCCAGCTGCTCCACAAGCACCGGCTGGAGAAGGTCCTGATCGTGGACGCAGACTTCCAGCTCAAGGGCATGATGACCGTCAAGGACATCGAAAAAGCCAAAGCCTACCCGCTGGCGAGCAAGGACGACCAAGGTCGCCTGCGTGTCGGCGCTGCTGTGGGTACGGGCAAGGACACCGGCGAGCGCGTTACCGCGCTGGTCGCCGCTGGTGTGGACGTGGTGGTGGTAGACACCGCCCACGGCCACTCCAAGGGCGTGATCGACCGCGTGCGTTGGGTCAAGCAGAACTTCCCGCAAGTGCAGGTGATCGGCGGCAACATTGCCACGGGCGCGGCTGCGCTGGCATTGGTTGAAGCTGGCGCCGATGGCGTGAAAGTCGGTATCGGCCCAGGCTCGATCTGTACCACCCGTATCGTGGCTGGCGTGGGCGTTCCGCAAATCAGCGCGGTGGCCAACGTTGCCGAAGCGTTGAAAGACACCGACGTTCCGTTGATCGCCGACGGCGGCATCCGCTTCTCCGGGGACTTGTCCAAGGCCGTGGTCGCCGGCGCCTATTGCGTGATGATGGGCTCCATGTTCGCCGGTACCGAAGAGGCTCCGGGCGAAATCGAACTGTTCCAGGGGCGTTCCTACAAGGCCTACCGTGGCATGGGTTCGCTGGGCGCCATGGCTCAGGCTCAGGGCTCCTCGGACCGTTACTTCCAGGATTCGTCCGCTGGTGCGGAAAAGCTGGTGCCGGAAGGTATCGAAGGCCGCGTGCCCTACAAAGGCGCCTTGTCCGCGATCATCCATCAGCTGATGGGCGGCCTGCGTTCGTCCATGGGCTACACCGGCAGCGCCAACATCCACGAAATGCGCACCCGTCCGGAATTCGTCCGCATCACGGGCGCCGGCATGGCCGAGTCCCATGTGCATGACGTGCAGATCACCAAGGAAGCGCCTAACTACAGGGTCGGCTGAAGCCGGCTTGCGCCGACAGTTTCAAGCTACAAGCTTCAAGCGGCCAGCAGGTTGGCCAACCCCACCTGCCACGCCTCGAATCACTTGAGGCTTGCAGCTTGAAGCTTATTGCTAATCACCAACTTGCAGCTTGCAGCTTCAAGCTTGCCGCTGCCTCTCAGAGTCTCCCATGGCCCTCGATATTCATGCTCACCGCATTCTGATCCTCGATTTCGGTTCGCAATACACCCAGCTGATCGCCCGCCGCGTGCGGGAAATCGGCGTGTACTGCGAGTTGCACCCTTTCGACATGGATGACGAAGCGATTCGCGAATTCGCTCCGCGCGGCATTATCCTGGCCGGTGGCCCGGAGTCCGTGCACGAGGCCAACAGCCCGCGCGCGCCTCAGGCCGTATTCGACCTGAACGTGCCTCTGCTGGGCATCTGCTATGGCATGCAAACCATGGCCGAACAACTGGGCGGCCGCGTAGAAGGCTCCAACCTGCGTGAGTTCGGTTATGCCCGCGTGGACGTGGTTGGCAAAAGCCGCCTGCTCGACGGCATCGAAGACCATGTAGACGCCGACGGCGTGCTGGGCCTGGACGTGTGGATGAGCCACGGCGACAAGGTCACCGAAATTCCGTCCAACTTCCACGTGCTGGCCAGTACCCCCAGCTGCCCGATCGCTGGCATGGCCGACGATGCCCGTGGCTACTACGGTGTTCAATTCCATCCGGAAGTGACCCACACCAAGCAGGGCGGCCGCATGCTGTCCCGCTTCATACTGGATATCTGCGGCTGCGAAGCCCTGTGGACGCCGTCGCGCATCGCTGACGACGCCATCGAGCAGGTGCGTGCCCAGGTTGGCGACGCCAACGTATTGCTGGGCCTTTCTGGCGGCGTGGATTCATCCGTGGTTGCGGCACTGCTGCACAAGGCGATTGGTGATCAGCTGACCTGCGTATTCGTCGACAACGGCCTGCTGCGCTTGCACGAAGGTGAGCAAGTGATGGCGATGTTCGCCGAAAACATGGGTGTGAAAGTCATCCGTGCCAACGCCGAGGACCAGTTCCTGGGCAATCTGGCTGGCGAGGCGGACCCAGAGAAAAAGCGCAAGATCATTGGCCGCACCTTCATCGACGTGTTCGATGCCGAGGCCAGCAAGTTGCACAACATTCAGTTCCTAGCCCAAGGCACCATCTACCCGGACGTGATCGAGTCGGCTGGCGCCAAAAGCGGCAAGGCCCATGTGATCAAGTCCCACCACAACGTGGGTGGCCTGCCGGAAGAGATGAACCTCAAGCTGGTAGAGCCGCTGCGTGAGCTGTTCAAGGATGAAGTACGCCGCCTTGGCCTGGAACTGGGCCTGCCGTACGACATGGTCTATCGCCATCCCTTCCCGGGCCCTGGCCTGGGTGTGCGCATCCTAGGCGAAGTGAAGAAGGAATACGCCGACCTGCTGCGCCAGGCCGACCACATCTTCATCGAAGAACTGCGCAAGGCCGACTGGTACCACAAGGTCAGCCAGGCATTCGTGGTATTCCAGCCGGTGAAATCCGTCGGCGTGGTAGGTGATGGTCGCCGTTACGCCTGGGTCGTGGCGCTGCGCGCTGTCGAAACCATCGACTTCATGACCGCTCGTTGGGCGCACCTGCCGTACGAACTGCTCGAAAAAGTCAGCGGCCGCATCATCAACGAGATCGAAGGCATCTCGCGTGTCACCTACGACGTCTCGAGCAAGCCGCCTGCGACGATCGAGTGGGAATGATCGGGTGTCCGGCATTGCTCGGCACCTACTAGCAAGAAATGCCCTGAAGCCCGCTTAATTGCGGGCTTTTGGTTTTCAAGGGGGCACCGGTGCAAAGCGCCGCTCATGCCCACCGCTCCTGAATTGTTTGCCCGTGTTTCCATAAGCCCTCCCTCTGGCCCGTATCGATTGGCTACGGGTATAGGGACATCTTTCCAAACGATTCCCTCCGCACGAGCCCTCCAATCGCCGACCACAATGCGGCCCTGAGCGCAAAGTCATTGCGGTTGTCATTTGACAACCTATTCAAGTGTTCACATACTGGAGGGCATCGATGGCCCGACCGCTACATGGGAAAAAAGACGTAGAAGCCGCATTGCGGTACGCCGAGGCACGAGGATGGAGAGTGGAGTGCGGCGCAGGGCACGCGTGGGGAAGGATGTATTGCCCATCGAACAGTGCCGAATGCCGATGTGGGGAATTCTGCATTACGAGCATATGGGGTACGCCAAAGAATCCCGCTAATCACGCCTGTGCACTGAAGCGTGTCGTGGACAACTGCACGATGGCCTGTCTGCAAGATGACGGTAAGGAGTAACCATGGAATACATATTTACGTTCAAATACCAGCTCACCGTGGCAGACCAGGATCTCCAGGCGGTTGTAGAGCGCCTGGGGGAAGCGGGCTGTGACGACGCGGTGGTAGGTATCGGCCAGCCTGGGAGGCTCGCGCTCGAATTCACGCGCGACGGGCCGACCGCCGCTGCCGCAATGCGCAGCGCGCTGGCCGACGTGCAACGTGCAGTACCCTCGGCAAGGCTGGTTGAAGCGGCGCCGGATCTGGTAGGCCTGACGGATGTTGCGCAAATAGCCGGTGTATCACGGCAGAACATGCGAAAGCTGATGCTGGCGTACCCCCACTCCTTTCCAGCACCGGTCCATGAGGGCAGTACGTCGCTATGGCATCTGGCGGACGTGCTGGCCTGGTTGGATACCAAGGGTGGCTATGCTTTGGCGGCCGCTGCGATAGAAGTCGCGACTGTTGCGATGCAGATCAATGTAATGAAAGACCAGCACCGGTTGAACCGGGATCTGGGCGCTGCCCTTGGTACGCTCCCAATGTAATACCCACAAGTTCTTACCCCTCACCCAGCCCTTAAAATTCCGCCCATACCTGTGTATCGTATCGGCCCCTTCGCGGCTGGTCCGCGTTTGCCTATCCCGAGGTTCCCAAGCCATGTCCGTCACCCGTCGCCAATTCCTCACGGGCCTGTCCGGCCTGGCTGTCGTGGGGCTGGGTGTGGGTGGCGCCACGCGCTACTGGCTGGGCCGCAATGAAGCGCCCGGCGGGCACGATTACGAGTTGATCGCGGCGCCACTGGATGTCGAGCTGGTGCCAGGCCATCAAACCCCTGCATGGGCCTATGGCGGTGCGGCGCCGGGGTTGGAGCTGCGGGCGCGTCAGGGCGATTGGCTGCGGGTCAAGTTCATCAACCATCTGCCAGTGCCCACTACCGTCCACTGGCATGGCATACGCCTGCCGCTCGAGATGGACGGCGTGCCCTATGTCTCGCAGTTGCCCGTGCTGCCAGGGGAGTCCTTCGATTACCGCTTCCGAGTGCCGGATGCGGGCAGCTATTGGTATCACCCCCATGTCACCAGCAGCGAGCAGCTGGGGCGCGGGCTAGTGGGCCCGCTGATCGTCGAAGAGCGCGAGCCCACCGGCTTTGTGCATGAACGCATCCTTAGCCTGAAGAACTGGCATGTGGACGAGGAGGGCGGTTTCCTTCCCTTCAGCATCCCGCGGGAAGCCGCGCGTAATGGTACGTTGGGCCGGTTATCCACGATCAATGGCAAGCCCAACCCCACGTTGGACCTTCCCGCCGGCCAGATCGTGCGGGTGCGCCTGCTGAACCTGGACAACACTGCAACCTACCGGCTGAACCTGAAAGGGCAGGGCGAAGCACGTATTTACGCGCTGGACGGCAACCCCGTAACCCCACGGGCCATGGGCCCGGATTACTGGCTTGGGCCTGGCATGCGAATCTGCCTGGCGCTGCGCATGCCCGCCGCGGGTGAAGAGATTGCCCTGCGTGACGGCCCGGTACGCCTGGGTACCTTGCGTGCGGTTCCGTCCGAAGGCAGCGCGACCGACTGGCCTGCGCCGTTGCCGCCCAACCCTATCGCCGAGCCCGACCTGGCCAATGCCGAGAAGCTCAACTTCAACTTCGAGTGGGTGGGCAGTACGGCGGACGAAGGTGTGGATACCCCACCCAGCCTGTGGCAGATCAACGGAGTGGCCTGGGATATCAACGACAAAACCTGCGCCGACCGCCCAATTGCCAGGCTGCAGCGGGGCAAGAGCTATATCTTCGAGCTCAAGAACATGACCCAATACCAGCATCCGGTTCACTTGCATGGAATGAGCTTCAAGGTGATCGCGTCCAATCGACGCAAGATCATTCCCTATTTCACCGATACCTTCCTGCTGGGCCGCAATGAGCGGGCGCAGGTTGCGTTAGTAGCGGATAACCCGGGCACCTGGATGTTCCATTGCCATGTGATCGACCATATGGAAACCGGCCTCATGGCAGCGATCGAGGTGGCCTGATGCGTCAACCCATGATCATCGATCGCAGCCGCGACCGCGATTTCATGCAGATGGCACTGGCCCTCGCCGAGCAGGGCGCGGTGCTGGGCGAGGTGCCGGTGGGCGCGGTGCTGGTGCAAGGCGGCGAAGTGATCGGGCGCGGCTTCAATTGCCCCATCAGTACCAGTGACCCCAGCGCCCACGCGGAGATGGTCGCGATCCGTGAAGCTGCCCAAGCGGTGAGCAACTACCGGCTACCGGGCGCAACGCTCTATGTCACGCTGGAGCCCTGCAGCATGTGCGCGGGTTTGATCGTCCATTCGCGGGTGGCCAGGGTGGTGTTCGGCGCGCTGGAGCCCAAGGCGGGGATTGCCCAAAGCCAGGGGCAGTTCTTTGCTCAGCCGTTCCTGAATCACCGGGTAATGCTCGAAGGTGGGGTAATGGCCGAAGAGTGTGGCGCGGTGCTGAGTGCGTTTTTCAAGCAGCGGCGCAGCGCAGGGCGACCCCCGCTGTAGGAAGCGGGCGCAGCTCGCGAATAGATTTTCGTGCCCTTTCGCGAGCTTCGCCCGCTTCCTACGGGATTATTCTGGGAGCTCGCGATCAGGGCAGTTGCTTCGCACAAGGCAGGAATTTGCGAAAATGTTACAGCGGCGGGGTAACTTGCGGCTGGGCCTGCGCCGGGCGGGTCTTGTCTACGCCGGGCACGTGCAGGTTGTTATCCGCGACTTGCCCGCCCTCAGTCTGGGGTTGGGTTACCCATGTGAGGATGTCGTAATAGCGGCGGATGTTTGCCACGAAATGCACCGGCTCGCCGCCCCGGGCATAACCGTAACGGGTTTTGCTGTACCACTTCTTTTGTGACAGCCGTGGCAGCATTTTCTTTACGTCCAGCCACTTGTTCGGGTCCAGGCCCTCATCCACTGCCAGCTTGCGAGCGTCGTCCAGGTGGGCGGTGCCGATGTTGTAAGCGGCCAAGGCGAACCAGGTACGGTCAGGTTCCTTGATGCTGTCGTCGAGCTGATCCTTGATCAGCGCAAAGTACTTCGCCCCGCCATAAATACTCTGGCGCGCGTCCAGCCGGTTGGATACGCCCATGGCCTGGGCGGTGCTTTGGGTCAACATCATCAAACCGCGCACGCCCGTTTTCGAGGTTACGGCGGACTGCCACATGGATTCCTGATAGCCGATGGCCGCCATCAGCTTCCAGTCCACCCGCTCCTGCTTGGCAGCAGCCTGGAAGTGCTTTTCGAATTTCGGCAGGCGTTCCTGCAAGTGCTGGGCGAAGGTATAGGCGCCCACATAGCCCAGTACATCCACGTGGCCGTAATAACGGTCCTTGAGGCGCTGCAGAGTGCCGTTGCGGCGTACCTTGTCCAGGAACAGGTCGATCTCGTGCAGCAGGCTGTTATCGGTACCGGGGGCTACGGCCCAGCGCTGGTCGCGGGCATCGCCGAGGTCGAACGCCACGCGCACGTTGGGGAAGTACACCTGGTTCATCGCCACTTCGTTCGAATCCACCAGGGTGTAGTCGATCTGGCCCTCATCCACCATGCGCAACAGGTCGACCACTTCCACCGCGTCAGACTCTTCGTACTCGATGCCGGGGTTCTGCGCCTTGAGCTCGGCCAGTTGCTCGGCATGGGTACTGCCCTTGAGCACAGTGATCTTCTTGCCGATCAGGTCCTTGGCATCGGTGGGCCGAGGCTGCCCGTTGCGGTAGATGATCTGCGGCGTGACCTCCAGGTACGGGTGGGAAAAGCGCGCCGTTTGCTGGCGGGCCGAACTGCTGACCAACCCGGCGGCAGCCAGTACCGGCCCGTTGGGCTGGCCCAGCCGGTTGAACAGGTCGTCGAGGTTGTCGGCGGTCTGGATCTCGAGCTTTACGCCCAGGTCGTCGGCGAAACGCTTCACCAGCTCGTATTCGAAGCCGGTATCGCCGTTGCGGTCCTGGAAATAGGTGGCGGGGCTGTTGCGGGTAATCACGCGCAGCACGCCATCCTCCTTGACTCGCTCCAGTGTGCTGGGTTTTTCCACACAGCCGCTGAGCATCAAGAAGAAACCGGTTGCAAGGAGCCACAGCGCATGGCGCAGGTGGGGAACAATCGAGGCGAACATGGGTGCAGTATACGCAAAGCGGCTACGCGACCATATCTCGACAGTGTGACGGGGTTCTGCTAGGGCCTGAAATGGGCGGGGAAGGGCAACCGTCTGCCCACGAGCGCGCCGATACGGATGCCTGGCGCGCCGGTTTAGGCTAGAATGCACGACCCAATCTACACCCCTCTCGAGGCTGTCCCCACGATGTTGATCCTGCGCGGCGCTCCTGCCCTTTCTGCCTTCCGCCACGGTAAATTACTGGAGCAAGTAAGTCAGAAGGTCCCCGCTGTCACCGGCCTGTACGCTGAGTTCGCCCATTTTGCCGACCTCAAGGCCGACCTCGACACCGAACAGCTGCAAGTGTTGGATCGCTTGCTCAAGTACGGGCCCAGCGTCCCGGTGCAGGAGCCGGTGGGGCGTCTGTTCCTGGTGGTGCCACGTTTTGGCACGATTTCGCCCTGGGCCAGCAAGGCCACCGACATCGCCCATAACTGCGGCCTGGCCAACGTGGACCGGCTCGAGCGCGGGATCGCCTACTACGTACAGGGCGAATTGACCGACGCCCAGGCGGCCGACATCGCCGCCGTGCTGCACGATCGCATGACCCAGCGTGTGCTGGATCGCCTTGAGGACGCTAGCGCGCTGTTCAGCCACGCGCAGCCCCGGCCGATGACCTCGGTGGACGTGCTGGGCGGTGGCCGCGCCGCCCTCGAGGCCGCCAACGTAAGCCTCGGCCTGGCCCTGGCCGAAGACGAGATCGACTACCTGGTCACCAGCTTCCAGGGGCTGGCGCGCAACCCCAACGACATCGAACTGATGATGTTCGCCCAGGCCAACTCCGAGCACTGCCGCCACAAGATCTTCAACGCCAGTTGGGACATCGACGGCCAGGCTCAGGAAAAAAGCCTGTTCGGCATGATCAAGAACACCTACCAGATGCATGGCGAGGGTGTGCTTTCCGCTTACAAGGACAACGCCGCCGTCATCGTCGGCAACGAAGCGGGCCGCTTCTTCCCGAACCCGGAAACCGGCGAATACGCCGCAGTGCGCGAGCCCGTGCACATCCTGATGAAGGTCGAAACCCACAACCACCCCACGGCGATCGCGCCGTTCCCGGGCGCTTCCACCGGCTCGGGCGGGGAAATCCGTGACGAAGGCGCCACCGGCCGCGGCTCCAAGCCAAAGGCAGGCCTGAACGGCTTCACGGTTTCCAACCTGAACATTCCCGGTTTCGAGCAGCCTTGGGAAAAGCCCTACGGCAAGCCCGAGCGCATCGTGACCCCGCTGGACATCATGATCGAAGGCCCGCTGGGCGGCGCCGCGTTCAACAATGAATTCGGCCGCCCCGCGCTCACCGGCTACTTCCGTACCTTCGAGCAGGCAGTCAACAGCCCACGCGGCGAAGAAGTGCGTGGCTACCACAAGCCCATCATGCTGGCCGGCGGCCTGGGCAACATCCGCGCCGAGCACGTGCAGAAGGGCGAGATCCCGGTCGGCGCCAAGCTGATCGTGCTGGGCGGCCCCGCCATGCTCATTGGCCTGGGCGGCGGTGCAGCCTCATCCATGGCCACCGGTGCCAGCTCCGCAGACCTGGATTTCGCTTCCGTGCAGCGCGAAAACCCGGAAATGGAGCGCCGTTGCCAGGAGGTCATCGACCGCTGCTGGCAGCTGGGCGACGCCAACCCGATCTGCTTCATCCATGACGTGGGCGCGGGCGGCCTGTCCAACGCCTTCCCGGAACTGGTGAACGACGGCGGCCGCGGCGGGCGCTTCGAGCTGCGCAATGTGCCCAACGACGAGCCGGGCATGGCCCCGCACGAAATCTGGAGCAACGAATCCCAGGAGCGTTACGTGATGGCGGTGGCCGCGGAAGATTTCCCGCGCTTCCAGGCCATTTGCGAGCGCGAGCGCTGCCCGTTCGCGGTGGTCGGCGAAGCCACTGCCGAGCCGCACCTTACCGTTACCGACAGCCACTTCGGTAACAGCCCGGTAGACATGCCGCTGGAAGTGCTGCTGGGCAAGCCGCCGCGCATGCACCGTACCGTGGCCCGCGAAGCCGAGCAGGGCGATGACTTCGACCCGGCCAGCCTGGACCTCACCGATTCGATCACCCGCGTGCTGCGTCACCCGGCCGTGGCCAGCAAAAGCTTCCTGATCACCATCGGCGACCGCACCATCACAGGCCTCGTGGCCCGTGACCAGATGGTCGGCCCATGGCAGGTGCCGGTGGCGGACTGCGCAGTCACCGCTACCAGCTTCGACGTCCACACCGGCGAGGCGATGGCGCTGGGCGAGCGCACACCGCTGGCACTGCTCGACGCCCCGGCATCGGGCCGCATGGCGATCGGCGAAACCCTCACCAACCTGGCGGCGTCCGCGATCGGCAAGCTGTCGGACGTGAAACTCTCCGCCAACTGGATGGCCGCCGCCGGCCACCCGGGCGAAGATGCCCGCCTGTACGACACCGTCAAGGCCGTGGGCATGGAGCTGTGCCCGGCACTGGGCATCACCATCCCGGTGGGCAAGGACTCGATGTCCATGCAAACCCGCTGGCAGGAAGAGGGCAGCGACAAGTCCGTGACCTCGCCGATGTCGCTGATCGTCAGCGGCTTCGCGCCAGTGACCGACATTCGCAAAACCCTCACCCCGCAGCTTCGCCTGGACAAGGGCGAGACGGACCTGATCCTGATCGACCTGGGCCGTGGCAAGAATCGCATGGGTGCTTCCATCCTGGCGCAGGTGCATAGCCAGCTGGGCAAGGTCGCACCCGACGTGGACGATGCCGAAGACCTGAAAGCGTTCTTCGCGGTCATTCAGGGCCTGAACGCCGATGGTCATCTGCTCGCCTACCACGACCGGTCCGATGGCGGCCTGCTGGTGACCGCGCTGGAAATGGCCTTTGCCGGCCATTGCGGCCTGGACCTGCGCCTGGACACCCTGGCGCATGGCCGTGAAGAAGCCACCGCCGTGCTGTTCAACGAAGAGCTGGGCGCGGTGATTCAGGTGCGTCATGACGCTACCCCGGAAATCCTCGCCCAGTTCAGCGCCGCAGGCCTGGAAGACTGCGTTGTGGTCGTCGGCAAGCCGGTTAACAACGGCCACGTGGTCATCCGCCTGGGCGACGAAACCCTGTTCGAAGGCGAGCGCCGCCTGCTGCAGCGCCAGTGGGCCGAAACCAGCTACCGCATTCAGCGGATGCGGGATAACGCCACCTGTGCCGACCAGGAATTCGACGCGCTGCTGGAAGAAGACAACCCGGGCCTGCACGCCAAGCTGTCGTTCGACGTGAATGAAAACGTCAGCGCGCCTTACATCAAGACTGGTGTGCGGCCGAAGGTGGCCGTGCTGCGCGAACAGGGCGTGAACGGCCAGGTGGAAATGGCCGCGGCGTTCGACCGTGCCGGCTTCAGCGCGCTGGACGTGCACATGAGCGATATCCTCGCCGGCCGGGTAGACCTCAACGACTTCAAGGGGCTGGTCGCCTGTGGTGGCTTCTCCTACGGTGACGTGCTTGGCGCGGGCGAGGGTTGGGCCAAGTCGGCCTTGTTCAACAGCCGTGCGCGGGATGCCTTCCAGGCCTTCTTCGAGCGTACCGACAGCTTCGCCCTGGGCGTGTGCAACGGTTGCCAGATGATGTCCAACCTGCACGAGCTGATCCCTGGCAGCGAAAGCTGGCCTCACTTCGTGCGCAACCGCTCCGAGCAGTTCGAAGCGCGTGTGGCGATGGTGCAGGTGCAGGAGTCCAACTCGATCTTCCTGCAGGGCATGGCCGGTTCGCGCATGCCGATCGCCATCGCCCATGGCGAAGGCCATGCGGAGTTTGCCAGCGAGCAGGCCTTGATCGAAGCGGATGTGTCGGGCTGTGTGGCGCTGCGCTTTGTGGACAACCACGGCAAGGTGACCGAAACCTACCCGGCCAACCCCAACGGTTCGCCGCGCGGGATTACCGGCCTGACCAGCCGTGACGGCCGCGTGACCATCATGATGCCGCACCCGGAGCGCGTGTTCCGCGCCGTGCAGAACTCTTGGTACAGCGATGAGTGGAGCGAGGACGGTGGCTGGATGCGCATGTTCCGCAACGCTCGGGTGTGGGTGAACTAACCCTGGAGAGGCACGATGTACAAGCTTTGCTTCTTCGTGCCGCCCAGCCATGTGGATGAGGTAAAGGCCGCCGTATTCGCTGCCGGTGGCGGGCGAATCGGCGGTTACGACCAATGCTGTTGGCAGGTATTGGGGCAAGGCCAGTTCCGGCCGCTGGACGGCAGCCAGCCGTTCATTGGCACCGCCGGCACCGTTGAAACCGTAACGGAATGGCGGGTGGAACTGGTTGTGGCGGATGAGCTGATCGCGGCGGTGGTTGCCGCGCTCAAACTCAGCCACCCCTATGAAACCCCAGCCTATGAAACCTGGCGGCTCGAGGCGTTTTAAGCCCCGTTGTGCCTTGTTCACGAGCTACGCCTTGGGGCTTCGCCCAGCTCCTGCTATCTGCGCTCCTCCACTGCGGCCTTGAAGGTTTCTGACCGGTCATGGCCGCCTGTGCGGATCACCCCCACGTTCCCATGTTCATCAGCCTTGGCTTGCTCGCTGCGGCTGGCCGTGAGTTCGCTGATCACTCCGCTGAGCAGTTCTGCCGGCCCGTTTGACGCATTGATACTCACGTCGGCGCGATAATCCCGGCCGGCCAAGTCGTTCAAGCGCACCTCGCTGCCCCCTAGTTCCACTTTGCCCTCACCTGAGCGAAGCTTTGCACCGCTGAGGCGGGTTTCACCGGCCACATTCAGGTCGATGCCCTGTCGGCCGCTGAGCGAGGCAACACGCGCAACGGTATCCCGTTGTTCATTCTCTACGTCCACCAGCAGGGTGGGCGTTACGGTCAGGTCCATGGCCTGTACCTGCTTGCCAACCCTTTCAGTGGCCTTGTCAGCGAACGGGCCAGTGATTGATTTCAAACCGTTGAGCAATCCCTGCGGGTTGGTTTCCTTGCCGATACGGCCGTCCACCTGTACCTGTGTGGACGACACGCTGTCTTGGGCGCTGCTTACCACCAAGTCGCCACCAACTGCTCCGCTGACGTTATCAGCCGCCACTACCGCACCTGTCAGCTGTGTATCCATGGCGGAGTCAAACGTAACGTTTTTTACCCGAAGGTCGGCGTTCTCGTGGGTGGTGCTGTTCACGTTATCCAGGTTAAGCCGGGCGCGGGCATACAGGGCCGAGGCGTCATCATCCTTGTTCAGGCCGCGGCTGCCGTTCAAGCCGGCGCCCGCAGTGGCCTGCACATTGTCCTTGTGCTCAGTGCTGCGCGCGGCCTTGATGTGAATGCCGCCGTTCGCCGCGTTCAGGTGCAGGTTATCCCCGGCGAGTTGCATACCCTCCAGCTGTACCGCGACCGCTTCGTGAGCGCCGGCTTTAACCGTGAGGTTGGCCACGTTCAGCTCGGCCCCTGTACGGCGTTCCGACTGCTCGTTTACCCGGCCCATGTCCGCATGGCCACCGAGCGAGCCACCCGTGCGTTGGGCATCGGCGGCGGGGTTACGGCTGAGCCCGGCCTGTAGCGCGCCGCCCAGGGTTTGCCCCTGCGCCTCATGGGTAGCCACTTTCGCTGCCAAGGTTGCGGTGCCCCCTGCCTTTACCTCCAAGACATTGGTGGGGGCATTGCCATTGCCGATGGCTACGCCTTCAAGGCGGGCGTTACCAGCCACGTCCACTTGGCCGTCCGGTGTCTTGATGCGCCCACCCACCCCTTGGGTGTCGGTAGTGGTAAGGGTTTGATGTTCAAGCCCGCCCATGAACAGGGCATTGGTGCCGCCCGGAGCATTGCCGGCTTTGACCAACCCGTACCCGCTGGTATTACTTTCTTCCTTGTGCTGGCGGTTGGTGGCTTGAGGCATGCTCAGGTCGCCCCCGAGCTTGATGCTGAGTGCGCCGTTACCCGTGTCCCATGCGGTGCCTTCGTAACGGCCATCGGTACCGAGCTGTACGGGAATGCCCGCCTGGGCGGTGAATTGCGTAGGCCGCGCGGTATCGCGCTCTTCGAGTGTCTGCTTGCGGCTACCTTTGCCATCGAGGCGCACATTGATATCGCTGCCCGTGGTGGTGTCCACCCGCAGGCTTGCTTCAACGTCGGTACGGTTGAGGGTTTCAACGTATCTTGCCGTCGCGGCGCGGGCGTCGTGGCTGCCTGCCTGGATCGCAACCTGGCCGCCCGTAGCGGTGTATCGAGTGCCTTCGTCTTCAAGTGCGCCGGGCAACGTTACATTGACTTCGCTGGCCTTCAGCGTGGTTACCGTCGGCGTTTCAGTGCGCACGCTGTGCTCACGGTGGGTATAGCCCGCCATGGCGTCCGCGCCCAGCGATGGCGGCACCATCGCGTCCTCGACACCTTGTTGCTGGAAGCGGGTTTGCTCCCTGCCTTCGAACGCTTTCTTCAGAGGGCCACTGATGTCCTTGTACTCGGCACTCACCATGGTTTCGCCGGTGTAGTGGGTGCGTTGCTCTCGTTTTTCGTCGATGTCCGCCACGGCTGTGCGGCGTACGCTGCCCGCTGTTTCGTTGAGCTCGCCCTTGACGTCGATCAGCGCACCGGCGTATTCGGCCTCGCCCTCGACATCAAGGTTTACATCCCCGGCGGACTTCACAATAGCCTGCGCCGCGGTCGCCTGGCGGGTGTGCTCGCTTTCAGTTACATGCTCACCCGCATGGCCAGCGCCTACGCGGTCGATGCCAGCGGTCACCTTCTCGCCGATGGTGGTAGTGGATGTTTTGCTGGACGTAGTGGTGTCATTCAGCTCTGAGATGGCCCTGAAGGCCTTGGCGGCCACGTCCGTATCGCCGTTGAGCGATTCCACGGTGGAGCTGATCACGCTGATGGTATCGCCTGCCTTGGCATCGACCGTGCCTCCCAATACCGAGGAGCCCGCCTGCTCGACCGTATCGCTTCTGCGTTCGCTGTGGTCCCGGCGATAGCTTACCTGAGCGTAATACTGGCTCGATCCGTCCTTGCCGTCTTCGGCGGTGCGGGTTTCGCCAGCGCTGGCGGTCAGTGAGCCTGTGGTTGTGGAGCTGTGCTCCTTTTGCCTGTTCTGAGCCGCAACGATCTCTATGTTGCCCTTGGCTTCCAAGTCGTTCTTGCCTTCTGCCTCCACGATGGAGCCAACGACCCGAATGTGCTCCGCGCTGACGATTTTACTGTCGCCCTGCGTCTTCATATGTGACGGCACCGCCTGCTCGCGCTCGCGTGTGCTGCTGCTATCGGTACCGAAAACGCCAGCCAGCTTGCGATCCTTGCGCTGCTCTTTCACATGGGTGATATCCGCCGCGCTGGCAATGATCACCGGGCCGTTTTCTCCCACGGTGAAGGTGCCCGCTTTGCCCTCGACGGTACTGCCCTTGATCAGTACGTCGTCCGAGACCAGCCTGGCAGTGCCCTCGGCCTTCACGTTGCTACCGCGTTGGCGCGTGCTGGTTTCTTCGCGGGCGCCGGTGTCGCCGAACACCCATCCATCCACCAGGTCGCCTCGGTAATCATCGCGGGTAGCGGTGCGCTTCAAGCCTTGGCTGTCGATCTCGATGGACCGGGCACGGATGTTGAGGTCGCCATCGCTGGTAATGTCGCTGCCTCGAACCGTGGCCTTGCCGCCGGCGCTGATGTTCACGCTGGCGGCTTTGAGTTCCGACGTCACCGCACGCTCTTCCTGGCTTCGTTCATCCCTGTCACCCCGCCACAGGTGCTTGCGGTGACGTACCTTTTCGGTGATATCGACGCGCTCCATCCCGGCCTCTACGGACACGGCCTCGCCGCCGCGAATATCCATGGCGCCGCCGGCCTGGAGCTTGCTCCCGCGCAGGGTCACGTTACGTCCCGCTTCGAGTTCCATGTCTGTTACCGCGGTGGCGACCGTTTCCTGCAGCCGGGTATGGCGCTTTTCACTTTCCTCCATGTAGGTTTCGGTGGTGATGAACAATGTTTTCTTGCGCCAGTCGTCCCGGTGCCGCTGCACGCTTTCCCGGGTACTTGCGTCCATCGTGAGATCACGCCCGGCCTTGGCCCGGATGGCCTGCCCGGCCAGGCGGCCGCCAGCGATCGTGATGTCTTGCCGGGCGTTGAGTGCGAGGTCACCCCGGATGGAAGCCACCATTGCCTGGCCTTCCCCTTCACGGCCAATCAGCACATCGCCGGCGGAGTCCACGCTCACGCCGTGCTCACCCAGAACGCTCGGGCCAGCCAGGCGGATGCCCGCACCTTCCCGGGTGCTCACCAGGCGAATCCGCCCGGCTTTCATGGCGCCAAGGGCATTGAGGTCAACGCTCGGGGCCTGGCCTGCGGGCTGCCGGGTTTCGAGCATTGCAAGGTTGTCGGTCGCTATGCGGTTTCGGCCGGCGATTGCCGTAAGGCCGGCAGCTGCGTAGAGGTCACCCTGGCTGTCGATACGAGGCGCGATCAGGTCTACAGCCGCTTCGGTGCTCAGGCCTTGCCCGGTGATGCGAAGGTCGCCAGGGGCGGAGAAGGTATTGAGCGCGGCGAGGCGACCGTCCTGGATTTCAGGTGTGCCCACCAGGAAGATCGCGCGGGGCGTATTGATAAAGCCTACCCCTTGCACATGAATGCCGTTGGGGTTGGCCAGCACGTAGTCTGCCGCCTGCCCGAAAATCTCCTGTGGCCCGCGTATGTTGGACGGCAGTTGGCCGACCACTTCATTGAGGATGGTACTGGCGGCCTGGCCCTGGAACTGGGGGTTGGCGGACAGCGCCCCGGCCAGCTGGGACGCGCCCGCTCCGGTGGCATTATTCAGTACCAGGCCTTGGGGCGGTACGTTGAAATCGCTGAAGGGGTTGTGCGACAGCCCGCCGGGCCCGGGCGCGGTGATATTGACGATGGGGATGCCGTTCTGCTCGTGCACCTGTGCGGTGCCGCCGGCCCCTGGGACGGGAACGATGCCTTGCGCGGTGGCCCACACGGGATTGAGCAACAAGGCGCCCGCGACGGACCAACGCAGTGGATCATGGCGCAAACGAAACGAGGGAGAACCTTTGGTTTTTTTCATCGGGGTTTCTCGGGTGGGGTGGATCAGAACCGCAGTTGCAGGGACAGCTGCCAATAACCAGGGGCGAGGGGGGCGTTGCGGCGGTAAAGGCTGTGTTGGTAGTCCACGGCCAGGCTACCGTGGCGGTGTTCCAGGCTGGCACCAAGGCTGGCACCGACCAGGCGGTCGCCACGCGCCGGTTGTGTCTGTAGTGCGCCGCGGGTGCGGCCGCGGTTATCAGCCCAACCCGCGTCCAGGCCCAGGCTGGGTATGAGGCGCAGCCCGCCATCGAGTGCAACCGGCAAATACAGGGTATTGCGCCATGCCAACCCGTTGACTGTGTCTGCCGGCTGGCCGTGAAAGCCCCTGACCGCTGCGGTGCTCGCCAGCGCCATGGCTTCCAGATAAGGCAGGCGATCCGCGCTGTATTGCCCGGCCCAGCTGCTTGCAAGGGTCCAGCGCAGCCCGCCCCACGTGTAGCTGGCTGTACGGCTGAGGCTGGCGCGCCACTTGCCGTATCGGGCGCTCTGGGCGTCGGGGTCTTTGTAACGCCGGCCGTCGTTGCCGCTCCAGCCACCCAAGCCACGGCTGTAGCCAGCGAACGCCGACCAGGTGGCATCACCCAGCCATAGCCCGTTGAGGCCCGCTTCGATGCTCCGGTAGCGGGGGCTTTGCACGGCAATCCGCTGCGACAGCAGGTACGCGGCGTTGTGCTTGTCATCAAGGCGCAGCGTTGCGCTCAACAAGCGGCGTTGATCGCGCCACAGCGCGCGCTCCAGTGAGTAGCTCAACAGGGTGCTCACACCGCTGGTTTCGATGGGCCTCAGCAACCCCTTGGCCATGCTGCGATAGCGAAAGCGGTTGGCGGCGGCTGAAAAATTCCAGGGGCCGTAAGGGATGCTGTAGTACAGGCCGAACGTGGCGCTGCCTGAATGCCCTTGCCCAGGGGTGTACATGCCATAAAGGCTCAGGCTGTCGTTGCGTTCCAGCGGGGTGTCGAGCCCGGCGTTCAGGCTGAGGCGGTGTCGCCCGGTGCTCGAACTGCCGCCGTTGTCCAGGCCGGCGTTCAGTTGCCAGCGAGGTAACCGCTGCAGGCTTCGCAATACGATTCGCGATCCGCCCGGCAGGCCTCCCGGCATGATGTCGGCGGTAAGGTCCACGGACCGTAGCCGGTTGAGTTGATCCAAGCCCTGTTCGAGCTTTCGCAACTCCAGTGGCTGGCCAATCATCCCGGGGAAAGCCGCAGCCAGGCTGACGGGCAGGTCTTCGCCGGCGAGCTCGATCGCTTCCACAAAGCCTTCCTCGATCGCCAGTTCGAGGGGTTGCCCGTGGGTGGGCGGTGCGAGTAGCAACGGCCGGCTGGCCACGTACCCAGCGTCGGTGTAAAGCCGGGTCACCTTTGCCAGGATACGGTTGATCTGGCCTGGGTTGAGGCAAGGGTCAAGCAAGGGCTGAACAGCGTGACGCAGCGCTTCGTCGCTGATCAACCGGTTGCCCGTCAGCTGCAGGCCGTTGATCCGCCAGCAGCGGACCTGGAGGCCTTCGTCTATCGCTTGTGCGCCATGGTTATTTTCGCTCGGCGCGGGGGCGGGCGTGGCGCGTTGCAGCTGCCGCTCACGCTGGTTGCCTTCGATCACCTTGCGGTGGGCTTCGGCGTCATGGAGGAATTGCTGCAGCGCTTCGGAAGGTAGGGGCAGGGCGGGTGCCGGCTCGCGGGCATGAGCCAGGCTGCTGCAGTGAGCAAGGACGAAACCCGAAACAATCGCTATGAGCTGACGCATAGAGAAAAACCACTCGAATGAATGGTTTTACCTTACGGGGTTGCGCTTAGCCATGGTGTGAGGCGGGGGATGAACGTGTTGCAGGAAGGCGGTGCGGCTTGCGCGGGAAATGTCCTAGGACAACCCGCGGAAAGTTGCGTCAAGGCCGGATTTCGATCAGCGTGCCGTCTTTCACCAGGCTCCATACCTCTTGCATGTCGGCGTTTTTCAACGCAATGCAGCCGTCGGTCCAGTCCAGCGACTGGAAGTACCATTCCGGGTACTCCTCGCTGGCGGGGGTGCCGTGGATCATGATCATGCTGCCGGGTTCTACCCCGGCCGCGCGCGCCTTGGCAGCGTCTCGGGCATTGGGGTACGAAAGGTGAATGGCGAGGTTGAAGCGATCGCTCACCTTGCGCCAATCCACCCAGTACAGCCCTTCCGGGGTTCGTTTATCGCCCTCGCGCTCCTTTGCGCCACGCGGTTGCTTGCCAAGGGACACCCGGTAGGTTTTGACCGCTACGCCATGGCTGAGCAACTGCAACTGGCGGGTAGATTTGATCACCAGCAGTTTATCCACGGTGGCATTAGGGGCCAGAGGCGACACCGCGGGAGCATTCAAGGGGCGGGTGATGATCGTCTGGGTAAAAGTGGCATTGGCCATGGTCGCGAACGACAGGCACAGGAACGCAAACAGCACACGCATCGACAGAGCAAACCCCAGGGAAGAAAAGCTGGTTTATTCCTGCCGGCAAGGTAGGCCAGGCAGGGCAACCTGCATTCTAAGGTACCCGGAGCGCGGGGGGAAAGTTTGATTGTTTGAGCAGGCCATGGCTCGACCAACCGGCACTTTGGGGTTGGGCAATACGCGGGTTTGTTGCATGATGGACGGCAGGTCAAGTGACGGGGAAAACCATGCTTGAGGAGTTGCTGCGCCGTATCGGCAATCACGTTCCGCTTACGCTCGAAACCGACAAGCGGTTCCCTGAGGCAGCGGTACTGATTCCGCTCACGCGCGGCGATAATCCGGAAATGATCCTTACCCTCAGGGCCAGCGGGCTGTCGACCCATGGGGGCGAAGTGGCGTTCCCGGGCGGGCGCAGGGATCCGGAAGACCCGGACCTGGTGTTTACCGCACTGCGCGAGGCCGAGGAAGAAATCGGCCTGCCGCCGGGGATGGTCGAAATTGTCGGGCCGCTCAGCCCGCTGGTGTCTCGCCATGGTTTGCAGGTTACGCCGTTCGTTGGGCTGATTCCCGATTACGTGGAATACCGGCCCAACGATGCCGAGATCGCTGCGGTATTTTCCGTGCCGCTGGCGTTCTTCCGTGAGGATCCTCGCGAGCATACCCACCGTATCGACTACCAGGGGCGTAGCTGTTACGTGCCGTCTTATCGCTACGAGGATTACAAGATCTGGGGGCTTACGGCCATCATGATCGTGGAGCTGGTAAACGTGTTGTACGACGCTGGCATTGACATGAGCCGCCCCTCCGGGCCGTTCAGCGTGCCGTGATGGATTCAAGCGTGATGGATTCGAGGAATAACCCGGTGGAAGTGCAAGCCGAGCGCCCGGTGCGCTCTCCCTGTGTAAACGTCTGCGCCCTGGACGATCATGATGTGTGCATCGGCTGCCAGCGCACCGCAGAGGAAATCACCCGCTGGGGGCGCATGAGCAACGACGAACGTCGGCAGGTCATCGCGCTCGCCGTGGAGCGTGCCCGGGCCCAGGGTGTGATGCTCTGAGGCCATTCCCATACAGCCGCATGAAAGGGCGCCTCTGGCAGGAACGCTGATGTAGAATGCGCGGCTTTCAGGGTTGCGAACCGGGCGGCCCTCGATTCACTCACCTTGAGGACCTCACATGACCCGTATCGGAACCCCCCTGTCCCCAACGGCCACCCGCGTCTTGCTTTGTGGCTCTGGCGAGCTGGGCAAGGAAGTGGTGATCGAGCTGCAGCGCCTGGGCGTGGAAGTGATTGCCGTGGACCGCTACGCCAACGCGCCGGCCATGCAGGTGGCCCACCGCAGCCATGTGATCAACATGCTCGACGGTGCGGCGCTGCGCGCGGTGATCAAAGCCGAGAAGCCCCACTACATCGTGCCGGAAATCGAAGCCATCGCCACCGCCACGCTGGTGGAACTGGAAAACGAAGGCTTCACGGTCATCCCTACCGCGCGTGCGGCCCAGCTGACCATGAACCGCGAGGGTATCCGCCGCCTGGCCGCCGAGGAGCTGGGGCTGCCCACCTCGCCCTATCGCTTCGCGGACACGGTCGAGGACTACCGAGAGGCCGTTCAGGCGCTGGGCTTCCCTTGCGTGGTCAAGCCGGTGATGAGTTCCTCCGGCAAGGGTCAGAGCCTGCTCAAGGGTGAAGACGACGTTCAGCGCGCGTGGGAATACGCCCAGGAAGGCGGGCGCGCCGGCAAGGGCCGGGTGATCGTCGAGGGGTTCATCGACTTCGATTATGAAATTACCCTGCTTACCGTGCGCCATGGCGCCGGTACCACCTTCTGTGAGCCTGTCGGGCATCGCCAGGAAAAAGGCGATTATCAGGAATCCTGGCAGCCCCAGGCCATGAGCGAAAAAGCCCTGGAGGCTTCCCGCGAAGTCGCCCGCGCCGTGACCGAAGCCCTGGGTGGGCGCGGCATGTTTGGCGTAGAGCTGTTCATCAAGGGTGATCAGGTGTGGTTCAGCGAAGTGTCGCCGCGCCCGCACGACACTGGCCTGGTCACCTTGATCTCGCAAGACCTGTCCCAGTTCGCCCTGCACGCTCGCGCTATCCTTGGCCTGCCAGTGCCAGTAGTGCGCCAGTTCGGGCCATCGGCTTCGGCTGTGGTGCTGGTGGAAGGCACGTCCCAGCAAACCGCTTTCGCCAACCTTGGCGCTGCCCTCAGCGAGCCGGATACGGCCCTGCGCCTGTTCGGCAAGCCGGAAGTCAACGGTCAGCGGCGCATGGGTGTGGCGCTGGCGCGGGACGAATCCATCGAAGCGGCCCGCGCCAAGGCCACGCGCGCGGCCCAGGCCGTGAACGTCGAGCTGTAACCGTCATGGGGTATGCGGGCCATCGCCAATAGACCAGGCCCGCAAGCCGTTGTTCAGAGGCTCTTGTCTCGGGTTTCCTTCAGGCACATCACGGCCAGCAGGCTGATCAGGGCGGCGGCGGACACATAGCCGCCCACCCAGCTCAGGCCGCCCATGGCCACTAGCTTCTGCGCGAAGAACGGCGCCGCCGACGCGCCCACGATGCCGCCCAGGTTATAGGCCGCCGATGCGCCGGTGTAGCGCACCCGGGTAGGGAACAGCTCGGGCAACAGGGCGCCCATGGGTGCAAAGGTCGCCCCCATCAGCAACAGCTCCAGGCTCAGGAACAGCACCACGCCCGTGGTGGAACCCTGTGTGAGCAGCGGCTCCATCGCAAACCCCGACAGCAGTGCGAGCACGCCGCTGACCAGCAGCACCGGCTTGCGCCCGTAGCGGTCGCTCAGCCAGGCAGACACCGGCGTGGCTGCCGCCATGAACAGCACCGCGAAGCACAGCATGGCAAGAAAGCCCTGGCGGCTATACCCCAGGCTGGTGACGCCATAGCTGAGCGAAAACACCGTGGAAATGTAGAAGAGTGCATAGCACACCACCATGGCCGCGGCGCCCAGCAGCATGGGCCGCCAATGCTGGGTGAACACTTCCATCACCGGTACCCGGGCGGTTTCGTGGCGCGCGAGGGCGGCCGCGAATACCGGTGTTTCCGCCAGCTTGAGGCGTACATACAAACCTACTACTACCAGCAACGCGCTCAACAGGAACGGCAGGCGCCAGCCCCAGCTACGAAATTGCTCGTCATCCAACCCCAAGGCCAGGCCGAGGAACAAGCCATTGGCCGCAAGAAAGCCAATCGAAGGGCCGAGTTGCGGGAACATGCCGAACCAGCCGCGCTTGCCTTTCGGCGCATTTTCGGTGGCCAGCAGCGCGGCGCCACCCCATTCACCGCCTAGCCCCAACCCTTGGCCGAAGCGCAGCACGCACAGCAGCACAGGTGCCCAAAGGCCAATCTGCTCATGGCCCGGCAGCACGCCAATCAAGGTGGTGCACACGCCCATCAGCAGCAGCGAGGCGACCAGGGTCACCTTGCGGCCTACGCGGTCACCGAAATGCCCGAACAACGCAGAGCCTAGTGGCCTGGCCAAAAAAGCGATGCCAAAGGTGAGAAAGGCGGACAGCATTTGCGCGGTGCCGGAGCTCTGCGGAAAAAATACTGGGCCAATTACCAGCGCGGCGGCGGTGGCGTACACATAGAAATCATAGAACTCGATCGCGGTACCGATGAAGCTGGCAGTGGCGACGCGGGCAGGGGAGTTGACAGGGTGTGCCGAGGGCACGTCGTCGCAGGCGAGGGTGGTAGCGGTCATGGGTGTCTCGACAGTCATTGGCCATGGGCGGCAAGGGCCGCGCTGGCGGATTGTTTTGATCCTCGCTGAACCGCGCCCCCGGATCGGGGTAGCGCCGCCTTTTCGGGTTGAAAAAGGCAAGCGCGGCGTTCAGCTGGGCTGACTGGCCAGAAACGTGCGGCGCGGGTGGCACCGGCTTCGGCGGGCTTGGGTAAGCCCTCGGAGTATAGGAAGCGCTGCCCTGGCGGGCAATCGTCACAACGCGGGAGGGGCGACTACGTGTTGCCAGGCAAGCAGCCGCTTTACGCGGTTTTCCTCGGTTTCGAGGATTTCCATGCGATAGCGGCCGATCTTCAGGCACACCGCTCGCTCAGGAATGGACTCCAGCGCTTCGGTGACCAGGCCGTTGAGGGTCTTGGGGCCGTCGCTGGGGAGGTGCCAGCCCAGCACCTTGTTCAAGTCGCGCAAACTGGCGGCGCCGTCGAGAATGTAGCGGCCATCCGGTTGCGGGAAGACATGAGGGTGGCTGCCGGCTTGCTCGCTTTCGAACTCGCCCACGATTTCCTCGAGGATGTCTTCGAGGGTTACCAGGCCAAGCACCTCGCCGTATTCGTCGACCACCATTCCCAGGCGACGCTGCTGCTTGTGGAAGTTAAGCAGCTGGATGTGCAGCGGGGTGCCTTCCGGGACGAAGTAGGCCTCGTAGCAGGCACCGAGCAAGGCTTCTTCGGTCAGGCTGCGGCTGGGCAACAGGTGGCTGATCTGCCGGGTATTGACCACCTTGTCCACCTGGTTGATGTCGCCCCGGAACACCGGCAGGCGTGTGTGCCGGCTGACCATCAGCTGGTCGATGATCTGCTCGAGCGGGTCGTTCAGGTCCAGGCCATCGACCTCGTGGCGGGGCACCAGGATGTCGTTCACCGTCATGCGGTCCAGGCCCATGATGCTGCTCACCGCGTTCTGTTTCGCTGCCCGGCCCTCGGCTTCCCGCACCTGAGACGAGGCAGGTTTGCGCTGTGCGTCACGGCCCGATGCCGCCGGAGCGGTGGCGGCAGGGCCGATGAGCGCCTTGACCAGGCGCTGTTGCAGGCCTGCCAGCGGCGCGAGCAGGCGCACGGGCAACCACAGCAGCACGCCTGGCTGAACGAAATGATCCGGGTAGCGTTGAGCGAGCAGGCGGGGAAGGGCGCCGGTGAGCAACGTAATGCCGAGCCAGGCAAGCACCGCGGCCCAGGCCGCCCCGGCCGCGCCGTGGTGCTGATCTGCGAGCAGCACGGCCAGGCTGACAATGATCACCTGAAACACCAGCCGGGCCAGCCCCACGCTTACCCGTTCCTTGTCGGATGAACGCTGGCCACGGCCAGTGCGTGCGCGCCGGGCGTGCTCGAAGGTACCAATGCTGGCGGCCCACAACAGCGCCAGGGCGATGGCGCCTGCCGCCGGTGCCACGGTCAAGGAAGTCATGGCTGGCTCTCAGATATGAAGGATGTATTCACGAACCAGCTTGCTGCCGAAGTAGGCGAGCATCAGCAGCACGAAGCCTGCGAGGGTCCAGCGGATGGCCACGTGGCCTCGCCAGCCCAAGCGGGTGCGGCCCCACAGCAATACGCTGAACACCACCCAGGCCACGCAGGAGAGCAGCGTTTTATGCACCAGGTGCTGGGCGAACATGTTCTCGAGGAACAGCCAGCCGGATATCAGCGACAGCGACAACAGTACCCAGCCCGCCCACAGGAACCCGAACAGCAGGCTTTCCATGGTTTGCAGGGGAGGGAAGGCGCGGATCGGCCCCGAAGGATGCTTGTGCTTGAGCTGGTGATCTTGCACCAACAGCAGCAAGGCTTGGAACGCCGCGATGGTGAACACGCCATACGCCAGAATGGACAGCAGGATATGCGCGAGGATGCCCGGCTCGTCGTCGATCACCGGTACGGTGCCGGAGGGCACGAACTGAGCGACCAGGGTAGTAATGACCCCAAGGGGGTAAAGCAGCACCAGGAGGTTTTCCACGGGCAGGGACGCGCAAGCCAACAGCGTGAGGGCGATCACTGCGGCGGCGATGAGGTTTGCCGCGGTGATGAAATCCAGGTTGAGGCCGCTGGGCGCCAGCATTTGCGAGGACAGGGCCAGCGCGTGCAGCAGCACGGCAAGTATGCCCCCACCACACAGCAGGCGCTTGTTGGACCTGGCCCCATGGGCAAGCCGCGCGCCCTGATAGACCGTGACCGAGGCGTAGATCAAGGCAGAGGCAAGGCTGGGTAGCAAACTGGAGGGCAAGGGAAGCATAGGTCCTGACGAGCGGCCACTAAAGAAGCGAGTGTGGCATAGAACCTTCGCCCGGATAAAGACTGCCGCACCGCCCCGGTGTCGGCCCGGGCAACTTCCCGTTATAATCGCCGGTCTTCCCTTGCCCGTGGCCAGAGCACATCGGCAGGCCGCATGCCACTTCGGTTCGACGGAGCCTGTAAGGATCGCCCATGTTTGAAAATCTTTCCGATCGTCTCTCGCAGACGCTTCGCCATGTCACCGGCAAGGCGAAGCTGACCGAAGACAACATCAAGGACACCCTGCGCGAAGTGCGCATGGCGCTGCTCGAGGCGGACGTCGCGCTGCCGGTGGTGAAGGACTTCGTCAACGCCATCAAGGAACGTGCGGTTGGCACCGAGGTGTCCCGTAGCCTCACCCCGGGCCAGGCGTTCGTGAAAATCGTGCGCGCCGAACTCGAAGCGGTGATGGGCGCGGCCAACGAAGACCTGATGCTCAATGTGGCACCGCCCGCGGTGGTGCTCATGGCCGGCCTGCAGGGCGCGGGTAAAACCACCACCGCCGCCAAGCTGGCGCGCTTCCTGAAGGAGCGCAAGAAGAAGTCGGTGATGGTGGTGTCGGCGGACGTGTACCGCCCCGCGGCCATCAAACAGCTCGAGACCCTGGCCAACGATGTCGGGGTGACCTTCTTCCCGTCCGACATCAGCCAGAAGCCCGTGGCCATCGCCGAAGCGGCGATCCGCGAGGCCAGGCTCAAGTTCATTGACGTGGTCATCCTCGACACCGCCGGCCGCCTGCACATCGACGCCGACATGATGGCCGAGATCCAGGCGCTGCATGCTGCGGTCAAGCCCGTGGAAACGCTGTTCGTGGTAGACGCCATGACCGGCCAGGACGCGGCCAACACCGCCAAGGCGTTCGGTGACGCGCTGCCGCTTACGGGCGTGGTGCTGACCAAGGTCGACGGCGACGCCCGGGGCGGTGCCGCGTTGTCGGTCCGTTCCATCACCGGCAAGCCGATCAAGTTCATCGGTATGGGCGAGAAAACCGAAGCACTCGAGCCGTTCCACCCGGACCGTATCGCTTCGCGCATTCTGGGCATGGGCGACGTGCTCAGCCTGATCGAGCAGGCCGAGCAGAACCTCGACAAGGAAAAGGCCGAGAAGCTCGCCAAGAAGATCAAGAAGGGCAAGGGGTTCGACCTCGAAGACTTCCGCGACCAGCTGCTGCAGATGAAAACCATGGGCGGCCTGGGCAGCCTCATGGAAAAGCTGCCCAACATCGGCGGCGTCAACCTCTCCCAGATGGGCAATGCCCAGGGCGCGGCCGAGAAACAGTTCAAGCAGATGGAAGCGATCATCAACTCGATGACCCCGGCCGAGCGTCGCGATCCCGAGCTGATCAGTGGCTCGCGCAAGCGCCGTATCGCCATCGGTTCGGGCACCCAGGTGCAGGACGTGGGGCGCCTGATCAAGCAGCACAAGCAGATGCAAAAGATGATGAAGAAATTCTCGGCCAAGGGCGGCATGGCGAAGATGATGCGCGGCCTTGGCGGCATGATGCCCGGCGGAATGCCTCGCCTCTGAGGCGCGGTAACCATGCGTGCGTCGGGGTTTCCGACGCCGTGCCGGGAGCAGGGGTAAAAGAGGTTTGCAAAAATCCCTGCATTCCTTGAGAATATGCGGCCTTTCGGGCACCCGTGCCCGCTGTGCCTTACAGATTTGCAGCACCGACAACAGGAACGATGTTCACATGGTAACCATCCGTCTTGCCCGTGGCGGCTCCAAAAAGCGCCCGTTTTACCACCTGACCGTGACCGACAGCCGCAATGCGCGCGACGGTCGTTTCAACGAGCGTGTTGGCTTCTTCAACCCGATCGCCAACGGTGGCGAAGTTCGCCTGTCCGTCAACCAGGAGCGCGTAAGCTACTGGCTGTCCCAGGGCGCACAGCCGTCTGAGCGCGTTGCTCAGCTGCTGAAGGACGCTGCCAAGGCTTCCGCCTGAGCAGTATGAACGACACGCCAGACTCCGCGGATGACCTCATCGTCATCGGCAAGATTGTTTCGGTGCACGGCGTTCGTGGCGAAGTGAAGGTTTTCTCCTTTACCGACCCGATTGACAACCTGCTGCAGTACAACCGCTGGACGCTTCGGCATGAAGGCATCGTCAAGCAGGTGGAAATGATCAGTGGCCGTTCCCAGAACAAGGTCCTGGTCGCGAAGTTGAAAGGTCTCGACGACCGTGAAGAGGCGCGCCTCCTCGCCGGTTACGAGATTTGCATCGCGCGCAGCCTGCTGCCCGACCTCACCGACGGCGATTACTACTGGTATCAGCTCGAGGGTTTACAGGTCATCAACGGCGAAGGGCACGTATTGGGCAAGATTGATCATCTGCTCGAAACCGGCGCCAACGATGTAATGGTGGTCAAACCCTGTGCGGGTAGCCTGGATGATCGCGAGCGCCTGTTGCCCTATACGGACGACTGCGTGCAAGCCATCGACCTCGGTGCCGGCGTCATGAGGGTTGAATGGGATGCGGATTTCTAGGCCATGGCGAGCCTGCGCATAGAAGTCATCACCCTGTTTCCCGAGATGTTCTCGGCCATCAGTGATTACGGCATTACCAGCCGCGCGGTAAAGCAGGGTCTGCTTCAGCTGACCTGTCGCAACCCGCGGGCCTACACCACGGACCGTCATCACACAGTGGATGATCGCCCGTTTGGCGGTGGCCCTGGGATGGTAATGAAGATCAAGCCGCTGGAAGATGCCCTGGCCGATGCCAGGCAGGCAACCGGGGGCAAGGCGAAGGTGATCTACCTTTCGCCGCAAGGCCGGCGCCTTACTCAGGCGGCGGTGAAGGAACTGGCAACCGTGGATTCCTTGATCCTGATTGCCGGGCGTTATGAAGGCATCGACGAGCGTTTCATTGAAGCGCATGTGGATGAAGAGTGGTCGATTGGCGATTACGTGTTGTCCGGTGGCGAGCTGCCGGCCATGGTGCTGATTGATGCGGTTACACGTTTGCTGCCTGGAGCTTTAGGGCATGCAGACTCCGCGGAGGAGGATTCCTTCACGGACGGCCTGCTGGATTGCCCGCACTACACCCGACCTGAGGTGTATGCGGAACGGCGTGTACCCGACGTGTTGCTTAGTGGCAACCATGCACACATCCGGCGCTGGCGTTTGCAGCAGTCCCTTGGGCGGACCTACGAACGACGTGCCGATCTTCTGGAAAGTCGCTCACTTTCTGGAGAAGAGCAAAAGCTGCTGGCGGAGTACATCCGCGAGCGGGACGATAGTTAACGTATCGATGGCAAACGAACCATTTGCCTTAGGAGCACAGCATGACCAACAAGATTATCCTTCAGCTCGAAGCCGAGCAGATGACCAAGGAAATCCCGGCCTTCGCACCAGGCGACACCGTTGTCGTTCAAGTGAAGGTAAAGGAAGGCGAGCGTACCCGCTTGCAGGCCTTCGAGGGTGTTGTCATCGGCAAGCGTAACCGTGGCGTCAACAGCGCTTTCACCGTTCGCAAGATCTCCAACGGTGTTGGTGTTGAGCGTACCTTCCAGACCTACAGCCCGCAGATCGACAGCCTGGCCGTGAAACGTCGTGGTGACGTGCGTAAAGCCAAGCTGTACTACCTGCGCGAACTGTCTGGCAAGGCCGCCCGCATCAAGGAAAAACTTTCCTGATAGCGGCTTGAGCTCAGGCTCTCCCGAAAACCCCGGCCCTCGCGCCGGGGTTTTCTGTTTTCGGGTTTCTGTTTCTGCCTTACAGACGCAGCCGCGATGTCGGGCACCTATGGATCGGCACATGCTAGGATTCTGCCCTTTGCCAACCCGAAGCCGCCATGCCCGCCCTCGATCACGCCCTTATCGACCAATTCCTCGACGCCCTGTGGCTTGAAAAGGGCCTGTCCGAAAACAGCCGCAGCGCGTATCGCAGCGACCTGGCCCATTTCAATGGCTGGCTGATGGAGCGGGGCATAGATCTGCAGGCGGCGGGCCGCGATGCGTTGCTCGACTACCTCGCATGGCGCGTCGACAACCAGTACAAGCCCCGCTCGACTGCACGTTTCCTCTCCGGCGCGCGGGGGTTTTATCGGTACCTCCTGCGTGAAGAAATCATCGCTGTGGACCCCACCTTGCTGGTCGAGCTGCCCAATCTCGGCAAGCCTCTGCCCAAAAGCCTGTCCGAAGCTGATGTCGATGCGCTGCTCGCCGCGCCAGACCTCGGCGAAGCCATTGGCCAGCGTGATCGCGCCATGCTTGAGGTGCTGTACGCCTGCGGGCTTCGAGTGACCGAGCTGGTAAGCCTTACTCTGGACCAGTTGAACCTGCGCCAGGGCGTGGTGCGTGTGATGGGCAAAGGCAGCAAGGAGCGCCTGGTGCCCATGGGGGAGGTGGCGATCAGTTGGCTGGAACGCTACCTGCGCGATGGCCGCGCAGAGCTGCTGAACGGCCGCCCCAGCGATGTGGTGTTTCCCAGCCTGCGGGGCGAACAGATGACCCGCCAGACCTTCTGGCACCGCATCAAGCACCATGCCCTGCGTGCGGGCATCGACAAGGCCCTTTCACCGCATACGTTGCGGCATGCGTTTGCCACGCACCTGCTGAACCACGGCGCAGACCTGCGTTCGGTACAGCTGCTGCTGGGCCATGCCGACCTCTCCACCACGCAGATCTACACCCATGTGGCGAAAGCCAGGCTGCAGGAATTGCACGCCCGGCACCATCCGCGCGGCTGAAAGATCGTACACATTCGTTGACGTGTGCCGCAGTCGGCCCCGCGAGCCTTATGTGGTAGTCTTTGCCGTCAGTTATGCCCAGCCCGCCGCTTCGTATCATCCCCGGCCGGCCTGGGCTGTTCGTCCGCCGCCTCAGGAGTTCTCATGCGCGTGACACGTCTTTTCGCGGCCGCCGCCCTGGCGTTGGTCAGTACTTTTGCACTGGCCGATGACGCCGAGCAGGCTATCCGCAAGACACTCGACACCCTTCAGCTGGATGTGCCCATCGAAGCCGTCTCCAGCAGCCCCATCAACGGGCTCTACGAAGTGCGGCTCAAGGGCGGGCGGGTGTTGTATGCCAGTGCCGACGGGCAGTTCGTGATGCAGGGTTACCTGTACCAGATGCAGGACGGCAAGCCGGTAAACCTCACCGAGAAAACCGAGCGCGCCGCCATTGCCAAGACCATCAATGCCATCCCGAGTGGCGAAATGGTGGTGTACCCGGCCGAAGGCGAGGCCAAGGCTCATATCACGGTATTCACCGATACCACCTGCCCTTACTGCCAGAAGCTGCACGCTGAGGTGCCCGAGCTCAACCGCCGCGGTATCGAAGTGCGTTATCTCGCCTTCCCGCGCCAGGGCCTGGGCTCCGAGGGCGACCAGCAGTTGCAATCGGTATGGTGCTCTTCCGACCGCCGCGCTTCGCTCAACAAGCTGATCAATGGCAAGGACGTGGATGCCGCCAAGTGCGCCAACCCCGTGAGCAAGCAGTTTGCCCTGGGCCAGAGTATCGGGGTCAGTGGCACGCCAGCGATCATCCTTCAGGACGGTCAGGTCATTCCGGGCTATCAGCCTGCGGCGCAGGTGGCGAAGATCGCCCTGGCCGCGCAGTGACAGGCGATTCAAAACACAGGCCGCGATAATCGCGGTGCTATCCGCGGCCGGCGTACACGCCGGCCGTTTCATGGGGAGTCAAGAGTGAAACCGGTCAAAGTAGGCATCTGTGGGTTAGGTACCGTCGGTGGCGGCACCTTCAACGTACTTCAGCGCAACGCCGAGGAGATTGCCCGCCGTGCCGGGCGTGGAATCCAGGTCGCGCAGATTGCGATGCGTTCGCAAAACCCCGATTGCCAGATTACCGGTACCCCCATTACCAACGATGTCTTCGAAGTGGCCGGTAACCCGGACATCGACATCGTTATCGAACTGATCGGCGGCTATACCGTCGCTCGCGAGCTGGTGCTCAAGGCCATTGAAAACGGCAAGCACGTGGTTACCGCCAACAAGGCGCTGATCGCCGTGCATGGCAATGAGATCTTCGCCAAGGCGCGGGAAAAAGGCGTGATCGTGGCCTTCGAAGCGGCGGTCGCGGGTGGCATTCCTGTCATCAAGGCCATCCGCGAAGGCCTCTCGGCCAACCGGATCAACTGGGTCGCCGGTATCATCAACGGCACTGGCAACTTCATTCTCACCGAAATGCGCGAGAAAGGCCGTACCTTCCCGGACGTGCTGGCCGAAGCACAGGCCCTTGGCTATGCCGAAGCGGACCCGACCTTCGACGTGGAAGGTATCGACGCAGCGCATAAGCTCACGATTCTGGCGTCCATCGCATTCGGTATCCCGCTGCAATTCGAAAAGGCCTATACCGAAGGCATCTCCAAGCTCACCACCGCCGACGTCAACTATGCCGAAGCGCTGGGCTACCGGATCAAACACCTCGGCGTAGCGCGCAGTACCGCAGCGGGTATCGAGTTGCGGGTACACCCCACCCTCATCCCCGCCGATCGCCTGATCGCCAACGTCAATGGTGTGATGAACGCCGTGATGGTGAACGGTGATGCGGTAGGTTCCACACTCTTCTACGGTGCTGGCGCCGGCATGGAGCCTACGGCCTCCTCGGTAGTAGCCGACCTGGTTGACGTGGTACGCGCCATGACGTCCGATCCGGAGAACCGCGTGCCGCACCTGGCTTTCCAGCCCGACTCCCTTTCAGCGCACCCGATCCTGCCCATCGACGCCTGCGAAAGCGCCTACTATCTGCGTATCCAGGCCAAGGACCACCCGGGTGTACTGGCCCAGGTAGCCAGCATTCTGTCGGCGCGTGGTATCAACATCGAGTCGATCATGCAGAAAGAAGCCGAAGAGCATGATGGTCTGGTGCCGATGATTCTTCTGACTCACAAGGTTGTGGAAAACCGTATCGACGACGCTATCAGCGCCCTCGAAGCGCTGGATGACGTAGTAGGAAGTGTGGTGCGTATCCGGGTCGAACACCTGGCCTGAACCCAGCCGCAAGCCACAAGCGGCAAGCTTCAAGCAACAGCGGGATCGCAGTGTCCCGGAGCTTGCTGCCCTGACATGAATTAATTACCACAGCGGTAGCAGCCCGTGCTGCAAGTCGTGAAGCCCACGCGGCTTTTGCTTGCAGCTTGCAGCTGAAGGCTTGTAGCTCAAGCCCGGCCGCTCAAACCAAAGGTTTGCCCAACATGCGTTACATCAGTACCCGCGGCCAGGCACCCGCGCTCAATTTCGAGGAAGTGCTGCTGGCTGGCCTGGCCACCGATGGTGGCCTGTATGTACCAGAAAACCTTCCACGGTTTACCCAGGAAGAGATCGCCTCCTGGGCTGGGCTGCCCTACCACGAGCTGGCGTTCCGAGTGATGCGCCCGTTCGTGACCGGCAGCATTGCCGACGGCGACTTCAAGCAGATCCTGGAACAAACCTACGCAAACTTCTCGCACGCCGCCGTTGCGCCACTGCGCCAGCTGAATGGCAATGAATGGGTGCTCGAGCTGTTCCACGGGCCCACCCTGGCGTTCAAGGATTTCGCCCTGCAACTGCTCGGCCGCCTGCTGGACCACGTACTGGCCAAGCGTGGCGAGCGCGTCGTGATCATCGGTGCTACCAGTGGCGACACCGGCTCGGCGGCCATCGAAGGCTGCAAGCACTGCGAGAACGTCGACATCTTCATCCTGCACCCGCACCAGCGGGTATCGGAAGTTCAGCGCCGGCAGATGACCACGCTGTTTGGCGACAACATCCATAACCTGGCGGTGGAAGGCAACTTCGATGATTGCCAGGAGATGGTAAAGGCCAGCTTCGCCGACCAGAGCTTCCTGAAGGGCACGCGCCTGGTGGCAGTGAACTCGATCAACTGGGCGCGGATCATGGCCCAGATCGTGTACTACTTCCACGCGGCCCTTCAGCTGGGCGGCCCAGCGCGCTCAGTTGCCTTCTCGGTGCCTACCGGTAACTTCGGCGACATTTTCGCCGGTTACCTGGCCCGTAACATGGGCCTGCCCATCAGCCAGCTGATCGTTGCTACCAACCGCAACGATATCCTCCATCGCTTCATGAGCGGCAACCAGTACGTGAAGGACACCCTGCACGCCACGTTGTCGCCATCCATGGACATTATGGTGTCTTCGAACTTCGAACGCCTGCTGTTCGACCTCCACGGCCGCAACGGCACCGCCATCGCGCAGCTGATGTCCAGCTTCAAGCTGGGCGGTGGCTTCAGCGTGGAAGAAGACCGCTGGACCGAAGCGCGGCGCCTGTTCGACTCACTGGCCGTGACCGATGAACAAACCTGCGAAACCATCGCTGAAGTGTTCGCGAGCACCGGTGAAGTGCTGGACCCGCACACGGCCATTGGCGTACGGGCAGCCCGCGAATGCCGCCGCAGCCTGGACACGCCCATGGTGGTGCTGGGCACTGCCCATCCGGTCAAATTCCCTGAGGCAGTGGAGCAAGCCGGCGTAGGCAAGGCCTTGCACCTGCCAGCTCATCTGGAAGACCTGTTCCAGCGGGAGGAGCGTTGCACGGTGCTGCCGAACGACATCACCGCTATCCAGGCCTTCGTGAGCGCCCACGGTAACCGCGGCAAGCCGCTGTAATACGTTGCCTTTACGGCGGTGGCCCGGGGCGCTTGTAGGAAAACGCTCTTGGTCCCGCCGTCCTCCGTCGACTTTTCCTGCAAGCCTTTCGGATCATTCCTATTTAGCCTTGAGTGTGCGTTATTTAAGGTGGCGGTCGTTCCCACTTTCGAGGCCGCAACCATGCGTTCGCTCAAGGTTCTCGTCGTAGAGCATCAACCTGCCCGCCTGCTGCAACTTCATCAAATGCTCAATGCCTGCGGTGTCTATGGCGTTCGGGTAGCAGAGGATCCTGCCTCGGCCCGTCGTACCCTGGAACGGCAGGGGCCAGTCGATGTAGTGGTATTTGGAAGCCAGGCCACCTCGGCGCTCATGTTCCTGGATGCGTTGGCAGCGTCCGGTGAAACCGTAGGGGTGATTATCCAGGGCCGTAGCGAGTGCCCCGAAACCACCGCCGCCGTCCGGCGCGCCCGTCAGGCCGGCTTATGGGTACTGGGTGTGCTGCCCTGGGGCCAGGCGGTGTGTCCGCTGCACCAGATGCTCTGCCGTTTCAAGGTGCACGTGGCCGAACCGCTTATCGCTTGAGGTACCTTTCATCCTGCCGTTGCGCTTGTTGGCCCCGGCTACCCGAACTTTTGCCAAGCGGTGATGGTCATTTACTGGCACTGAAATGAATTTCGGGTAAACAAGGGTGATCGAGATGGAAAACATCAGCTTATTGTTAAGTGATGCGCTGGCACCTTACTGCGTCAGCCTGGCTCCGTCGGATCTCCAAGATCGTTTTCGTGTCACGGTAACCGACCAGGCCGGCGCGGCCATCCTCCACAGGGACGTTCCGAAGTCGCAGTTGGCGTCCCGGTACGCCCTCACGGACGTCGTTGATGGTTTGCACCGTGACCTCATGATTGCCGAAGGCCGGCTGGAGCCAAGCACCATTGCCGCGCTACGAAGCGTAGGCACCGTTGGTCGGTTCGCGGTGGAGTTGCGTTAAGCCGGGAACCTTCACGAGGGCCTGCCCTCTTACGTTACAAGGACGCTTGAACGGCATTGTGCTCCGGTGCCGTTCAGTCGTCCGGTGACCCGAATGGGTCATGTTTGCCCCGGCCGGCCTCCCCACCGCGTCCGGGGTTTCTTTTATGCGCAAGATAAGCCCATCAGGTAAACTAGGCGCCCCCTCGCTATATCGAAGCCTGCCATGGCCCAGCCATCGACAACCTACAAGTTCGAACTCAACCTGACCGACCTCGATCGCGGTGTTTACGAAAGCATCAAGCAAACGATTGCCCGTCATCCTTCGGAAACCGAAGAGCGCATGGCAGTGCGTTTGCTGGCCTATGCCCTCTGGTACAACGAAAACCTGAGCTTCGGCCGCGGCTTGTCGGACGTGGACGAGCCCGCCTTGTGGGAAAAGAGCCTCGACGATCGTGTGCTGCACTGGATCGAAGTAGGCCAGCCCGACCTCGACCGCCTTACCTGGTGCTCCCGCCGCACCGAGCGGGTCAGCCTGCTGGCGTACGGTAGCTTGCGCGTCTGGCAGAACAAAGTCGCCGACGCCGCGCGCCCCCTCAAAAACCTCAGTATTGCCGCTGTGCCCCAAGAGGTACTCGAGGTGCTGGCCACTGATATGCCGCGCTCCATCAAATGGGACGTGATGATCGATGAGGGTACCGTATTCGTGACCGATGATCGGGGCCAGCATGAAGTGCAGCTGGAATGGTTGCTGGGGGAGCGGGGGTAAGGTCACTATGGCCGCCCTGTCGTTTCGCCGTTTGATGTGAGAACACTGCCACACATGCGTATCGAGCCCCGCCCGCTGCCCGCCGAACTGCCTTTCCTGGGTGATCTGCCACCCCTGCTTACCCGTCTGTATGCCGCCCGAGGGGTGCAAAGCCAAGCCGAGTTGGACAAGGGGCTGGCACGGCTGATCCCGTATCAGCAACTCAAGGGCATCGATGCCGCAGTGGACATGCTGGTCACCGCCATCGACCGGCGTGAGCGCATTCTAGTGGTGGGCGATTTCGACGCCGACGGCGCCACGGCCAGCAGCGTTGCGGTGCTGGGGCTGCGGCTGCTCGGCGCGGCGCATGTGGATTATCTTGTCCCGAACCGGTTCACCTATGGCTACGGCCTCACCCCCGAGATCGTTGCCGTGGCGCTCGAGCGCCAGCCTGACCTGCTGGTAACCGTGGACAACGGCATTTCCAGCGTGGAGGGCGTACAGGCGGCGCGAGATGCCGGGCTCAAAGTGCTGATCACCGACCACCACCTGCCCGGCGCGCAGCTGCCGCAGGCCGATGCCATCGTCAACCCGAACCAGCCAGGTTGTGACTTTCCCAGCAAGGCCCTGGCGGGCGTGGGGGTGATTTTCTATGTGCTCATGGCCCTTCGTGCGCAACTGCGAGCACTCGGGCGTTACGCCACGGCGCCGCAGCCCAATATTGGTGAATTGCTGGACTTGGTAGCGCTGGGCAGCGTCGCCGACGTGGTGCCGCTCGACGCCAACAACCGCATTCTTGTGCATCAGGGCCTGGAGCGTATACGCGCCGGCCGGGCGCGGCCGGGCATCATGGCGCTGCTGGAAGTGGCCCGTCGGGATCATCGCCGGCTCACGTCCACCGACCTCGGCTTTATCCTTGGGCCAAGGCTGAATGCCGCCGGGCGTATGGATGACATGAGCCTGGGGATCGAGTGCCTGCTCAGCGAAGACCTCGCTCACGCAAGAGACATCGCCGCAGAACTGGATGGCCTCAACCATGACCGCAAATCGGTGGAGCAGGGCATGCAGCGTGAAGCCCTGGCGCAGCTCAAGGACCTGCCGCTGGCCTCGATGCCGTTCGGCCTGTGCCTGTTCGAGCCCGACTGGCACCAGGGCGTTATCGGCATCCTTGCGTCACGGATGAAAGAGCGTTATCACCGCCCTACCATTGCCTTTGCGGATGCCGGCGACGGGCTGCTCAAAGGCTCGGCGCGATCGGTGCCGGGTTTCCACATCCGGGACGCCCTGGACGCCGTGGCTGCCAAGCAACCGCACCTGATCACCAAATTCGGCGGGCATGCTATGGCGGCTGGGTTGTCCTTGCCCGCCGAGCATTTCGAAGCCTTCGCTGAAGCCTTCGACAAGCAGGTTCGCGAACACCTGTGCGAAGACGACCTCACCGGCAGGCTGCTGTCAGACGGTTGCCTGGCGGTGGAAGAGTTCCACCTGGAGCTTGCCCGCGCGCTCCGTAATGCGGGGCCCTGGGGCCAGCACTTTCCGGAGCCGCTGTTCCATGGCGTGTTCCAGTTGGTGGAACAGCGGGTGGTGGGCGAGCGGCACCTCAAGGTAGTGCTCAAAAGCGAATGCGGTAGCCTGCGCCTGGATGGCATTGCGTTCGGGGTAGACCGCGAAATTTGGCCGAACCCGAGCGCGCGTTGGGTGGAAATGGCCTACAAGCTGGACGTGAACGAATACCGTGGCGTTGAAACCGTCCAGCTCATGATCGCGCACATGAGCCCTCGTTAGCGGAATCTGCCGTCTCCCTTGTGGGTCTACTACGCTGCAAAGAGTGCAAACCTTACAGCCTGATATCCCACTCGAGAGGTGCTTCATGAGCCTGTTGCTGGAACCCTACACCCTGCGTGGGTTGACGTTGCGTAACCGTATCGTGGTTTCGCCCATGTGCCAGTATTCGTCCGAAGATGGCCTCGCCAACGACTGGCACCTGGTGCATCTGGGCAGCCGCGCGGTAGGGGGCGCTGGCCTGGTGATTTTCGAGGCTACCGCCGTCACCGCTGATGGCCGCATTACCCCCGAAGACCTCGGCCTGTGGAAAGATGAACAGATCCCGATGCTTCAGCGCATCACGCGCTTCATTGAAGCTCAGGGCGCGGTGCCTGGTATCCAATTGGCTCATGCTGGCCGCAAAGCCAGTACCTGGCGGCCCTGGCTTGGCAAGCATGGCAGCGTCACCCTGGATGAAGGCGGATGGATTCCCGTAGCGCCTTCGCCCATTCCCTTCGACCCTGAACATGCCCGCCCCACCGAACTGGACGAAGCCGCGATTGCCGGCATCAAGGAAGCGTTCGTGGCGGCTGCAAAGCGTGCGCTGACCGCTAATTTCAAGGTGGTGGAAATCCACGCGGCCCACGGTTACCTGCTACACCAGTTCATGTCGCCGCTGAGCAACCGCCGCACGGACCAGTACGGTGGCAGCTTCGATAACCGCATTCGGCTGGTGCTGGAAGTGACCGAGGCTATTCGCGCGCTATGGCCCGCTGACCTCCCGGTGTTCGTACGGGTGTCGGCCACCGATTGGGTAGACGACGGCTGGAACCCGGATGAAACCGTGGAGCTGGCGCGGCGCCTGAAGGCTTTGGGTGTAGACCTGGTGGATGTGTCCTCGGGTGGCACCGCCGCCAATGCGGAAATCCCGACCGGGCCCGGCTATCAGACCCGCTTCGCCGAACGCGTGCGCAAGGAATCGGAGATTGCAACTGGTACCGTGGGTATGATCACCGACCCTGCCCAGGCGGAGCATATTCTGCGCACCGGCCAGGCTGACCTCATCCTGCTGGCCCGCGAGCTGCTGCGTGACCCGTACTGGCCGCTGCACGCCGACGACGACCTGGGCGGACGCAAGGCCACCTGGCCTGCCCAGTATCAGCGTGCCACGCACCGCGACCAGCCTATTCACGAGTCCGATCTGCGGGACTGACCTGTAATCCGTAGCAGGCTCCAACCCTGAACCGACCCCTGTGGGAGCTGGGCGGAGCCGAAGGCGTAGCTCGCGAATAAGTGCGAAATCTACTTGCGAGCTGACGCCGGATGGCCGGCCCCGCCGCTTCCCGCGGAATGGGCCAGGCTCAATGGGTCACACGTACTTACGCTTCTCCGGCGCGGGCGGGAAGTACTGGTACAGCCAGGTTTCGCTGAGGGTGCGGTCGCTGGTGCGGATGAACAGGCGCATTTCCACCGGGTCCACGCTGTCGCTGGTGGGGTACCAGTCGAAGATCACCCGGTAGCCCTTGATGTCCGGAATCACCAGCACGTGGAAGTCCTGCACCTTGCCGCTCGATACGGTGACAACCGGCTCGATCCCGGTACCTTCCGGCAGCCGGTCCAGCCCGCCGCCGGTGAAGTCGATGGCAAAGCGGCGTGCCCATTTGTCCGGGTAGTGTTCGCCCGGCGCCCAGCCTTCGAGGAACCCGCCCATGCCTGAGCGCGTGGCGTGTACCCGTGCCAATGGCGTGCCGGTAGGGGGCAGGGCGCTCCAGTAGAGCTTGTAGCCGAAGCTCAGGGTATCGCCCGCGGCAACTGGCTTTTTCGGCGTCCAAAAGGCCACGATGTTATCCAGGGTTTCGCCGGTGGTAGGGATTTCCAGCAGGTCGATCGAGCCCTCGCCCCACGCAGTGGTGGGCTCCACCCAGAGGCTTGGCCGCTTGCTGTACCAGTCCACCGTGTCCTGGTAGCTGGCGAAGTTGTGGTCGGTCTGCACCAGCCCGAAGCCCTTTGGGTTGGTGTCGGCGAAGGCATTGAACTGCAACTTGGCGGGGTTGTTCAGCGGCCGGCAGATCCACTCGCCATTGCCGCGCCACATGGCGAGGCGGTCCGAGTCGTGGATTTCCGGGTGGATGGTGTCGCACATGCGGCGCTCGTGGGTGCCGCAGCTGAACATGGTGGTCATCGGCGCGATCCCCAGTTGCTGGATGGCTGTGCGCGCGGTCACCTGCATGTCCACTGCCATCACCACTTGCTCGGCCTGGCAGTCGATATCGAAGCGATAGGCGCCCGTGGCGCTGGGGGACTCAAGCAGGGCGTAGACCACGAAACGGGTCGCGTCCTTGGTGGGCGTCTCGAACCAGAACTTGGTGAAATCGGGGAATTCTTCCTGGCGCTTGGCGTAGGTGTCCACCGCCAGGCCGCGAGCGGACAAGCCGTACTGCTTGGTGGCGTCTACCGCGCGGAAGTAACTGGCGCCCAGGAACGACACGATGTCGTGGCTGGCGATTTCCGGTGCCTTGAACAGCTTGAAACCGGAGAAGCCGAGGTCGCCCTTGAGCTGTTTCTGCTCCACCTTGCTGTCGTTGTAATTGAACAGCTCGGGGCGGAAATGCACCTCCCGCGCCTGGCGGTTGGAAGGGTCCACGCTGTACATGCGCACCGGCGTACGGAAGCCCATGCCCACGTGGAAGAACTGCACGTCCAGCTGGCCGTTGAGGTCCTTCCACAACGAGTGGTTGGCGTCGTACTGGATGGCGTTGAACTGCTGCGGGGTCATGTTCGCCAGCGTGGGCGGCAGTTGCTGTTTACGGTCCGTGTAGGGCTGGGCGGCCAGTGCCTTGGCCTGGGCCTTGAGGCCCTCGAAGTCGAAATACTCGGCGTCGCCATTGGCGGTCGCGGCCAGGGCCCGGGCGGACATCAGCGCGGTGGACGACAAGCCGGTGTAGGCCGCCAGGGCCATGGATGCTTTCAACAGACTTCTGCGGTGCATAGACAACCCTTCGGTGAAAATGGGCAACGTTAGCCAAGGAGAGGGGCGCGACGCAATCCAAAAATGTTCGAAAATGTCACAGCCATCCTTGCTTCACGGCCTGTGTAGAGCCGCGAAAGCAGGGATGGTTCACGCTTTAATGCTTGAACATCACATGGCGCAGCACGGTGTAGTCCTCCAGCCCGTACATGGACATGTCCTTCCCGTAGCCGGAATGTTTCTGCCCGCCGTGGGGCATTTCGCTGACCAGCATGAAATGCGTATTCACCCAGGTGCAGCCATATTGCAGGCGAGCACTGAGGCGGTGGGCGCGGCCCAGGTCGTTGGTCCATACCGAGGAGGCCAGGCCGTAATCCGAGTCGTTGGCCCATTCCAGCGCCTGAGCTTCATCGCTGAAAGGCGTAACGGTCACCACCGGCCCGAACACTTCGCGGCGCAGAATCTCGTCATCCTGCTGTACGTCCGCTAATACTGTGGGCTCGAAGAAGAAGCCATCCCCTTCGATCACCTTGCCACCGGTGACCAGGCGGATGTGTGGCTGCGCCGCAGCGCGGGTCACGAAACCTGCCACGCGGTCCCGTTGCTGGGCGCTGATCAAGGGGCCCAGCTCGGTATCTTCGGCCTCCTGCGGGCCATGGCGCAGGCTGCCGACCGCCTCGCCGAGCTTCTCCACGAAGCGCTCATAAATACCCTGCTGGGCGTATACCCGACACGCAGCCGTGCAATCCTGGCCCGCATTGTAGAAGCCGAAGGTGCGGATGCCCTCAACTGCGGCGTCGATGTCGGCATCGTCGAAGATGATCACCGGCGCCTTGCCGCCCAGCTCCATGTGCATGCGCTTCACCTGCGCCGCAGTACTGGAAATGATCTGCGAGCCAGTGGCGATGGAACCGGTGAGCGATACCATCCGCACCTTGGGGTGTTCCACCAGGGGCCCGCCTACGGTGGCGCCTCGGCCGAACAATACGTTCAGCACCCCGGCGGGGAAGATGTCCGCGGCCAGTTCAGCGAGCTTGAGCGCGGTCAGCGGGGTGAGTTCGGAGGGCTTGAGTACCACGGTATTGCCAGCGGCGAGGGCGGGGGCGATTTTCCAGGCGACCATCATCAGCGGGTAATTCCACGGCGCGATGGAAGCGATCACGCCCACCGGGTCGCGGCGAATCATCGAGGTGTGGCCGGGCAGGTATTCGCCAGCCGCAGACCCACTGAGGCAACGCGCGGCACCTGCGAAGAAACGGAACACGACGGCAATGGCTGGCAACTCATCGTTACGCGCCGCAGCCAGGGGCTTGCCGCAGTTGGCAGACTCCAGCCGGGCCAGTTCGTCGGCGTTGGCGTCGATGGCGTCGGCGAGCTTCAACAGGGCCAGCGAGCGGTCCTTCGGCGCCGTTTGCGCCCAGCCGTCGAAGGCCGCGTCGGCTGCGCGTACGGCCGCGTCTACCTGAGCCTCGCTGGCCTCGGCGATCTCAACCAGCACGCTGCCGCGCGCGGGGTCGAGTACCGCTTGGCTCGCGCCTTCTCCCGCGACCAGTTGGCCGTTGATCAGCAGTTGGGTTTGCATGGTGCGATCCTCCAGTTCATTTGCCGCCGCCGGCGACCGATTCGCCGCCGCGGGTCAGGTAGTAGGCGCCCAGGATGGGCAGCATGGTCACCAGCATCACCAGCAGGGCAACTACGTTGGTGACCGGTACGTCTCGCGGGCGGGCCAGCTGGTTGAGCAGCCAGATCGGCAAGGTGCGCTCGTTGCCCGCGGTAAAGGTGGTGACGATGATTTCGTCGAACGACAGCGCAAACGCCAGCATGCCTCCGGCGAGCAGGGCAGAGCCCAGGTTGGGCAGCATGATGTAGCGGAAGGTTTGCCAGCCGTCCGCGCCCAGGTCCATGGACGCTTCGATCAGGCTGTGGGAGGTGCGCCGCAACCGCGCGATCACGTTGTTGTAAACGATCACCACGCAGAAGGTGGCATGGCCGATCACGATGGTCAGCAGCCCAGGTTCGATGCTCAATACCTTGAACGCCGAGAGCAGCGCGATGCCGGTGACGATGCCGGGAAGGGCAATCGGCAGGATCAGCATCAGCGAGATCGCATCCTTGCCGAAGAACTGCCGGCGATACAACGCCGCCGAGGCCAGCGTACCTAGCACCAGTGCCACAGCAGTGGCCAGGCAGGCGACCTGCAGCGACAGCTTGATCGCTTCCACCACGTCCTGGCGGGCGAAGGCCACGCTGAACCATTTGAGGGTGAACCCGCGTGGCGGGAAGCTGAAGGCGGCGTCTTCGGTGTTGAAGGCGTAAAGCACAATCACCAGGATAGGTATGTGCAAAAAGGCCAGCCCGCCCCAGGCGGCGACACGTAATGTGAGCGGCGCTTTTTCAGAGTGCATCGAAGGCCCCCAGGCGTCGGACGATGGACAGGTACACCGCGATCAGCACGATGGGCACCAGGGTGAAGGCCGCGGCCATGGGCAGGTTGCCGATGGCGCCTTGCTGGGCATACACCATACTGCCGATGAAATAGCCCGGCGGGCCGACCAACTGGGGCACGATGAAGTCCCCCAGGGTAAGCGAGAAGGTGAAGATCGAGCCGGCGGCGATGCCGGGTACCGAAAGTGGTAGCACCACCTGGAAGAACGTCTGGCGCGGGGTAGCGCCAAGGTCGGCGGACGCTTGCAGCAGCGAGGGCGGCAAGCGTTCCAGCGCTGCTTGAACCGGTAGGATCATGAATGGCAGCCAGATGTACACGAACACCAGAAAGCGCCCCAGGTGCGAAGTGGACAAGGTGCTGCCGCCAATGCCCGGTACCTCCATCAGCCAGGCCAGCGCGCCGGCCAGGCCCAGGTGCTGCACGAACCACTGAGCCACGCCTCCCTTGGCCAGCAGGAGCGTCCAGGCGTATGCCTTGACGATATAGCTCGCCCACATGGGCAACATGACCGCGATGTAGAAGAAAGCCTTGGTGCGGCCGGTGGTATAGCGGGCCATGTAATAGGCCAGCGGAAAGGCGACAAGCGCGCTTGCCGCAGACACCGCAGCCGCCATGCCCAGGGTGCGCAGAATGATGTCCAGGTTGGCGGGCACGAACAGCGCTTGCAGGTTGGCCAGCGTAAGGTCGGGCGTGACCGTCATGCTGAAGTCGTCGAAGGTGTACAGGCCTTGCCACAGCAGGTTAAGCAGTGCGCCAAGGTAGATCACCCCAAACCACAACAAGGGCGGCACCAGCAACAGCGCCAGGTACAGGTTGGGCCGTCGGTAGAGCAGGTCCGCCACCCGGCGCGCAAGCGAGGCGCGGACGGGCGAGGAGGGCGCATCCAGCACAAGGGTCATGGTCAAACGCCCTCGTCCAGCAGCGGCACCATGGCGCCACGCGGCCACGCCAGAGTGAGGCGCTGCCCGGGTTGCAGGGCGGCGGCGTCGGGCTGCCAGTCCTGGTTGGCCTGGCTCACGTTGAGCAACTGCCCGTTGTTCAAGCGCAGCTCATAGCGCGTGGCGCTGCCTTGGTACTGTACGTCCTGAAGGATGCCTTCGAGCCGCACCTGATCGGCTACGGCCGGCACGCCAAGGCGGATGTGTTCGGGCCTGATCGAAAACGCTCCAGGAACGCCACGCAAGGCGGCTGCCAACTCTCCCCGCAGCACGTTCGAAGTGCCCACAAACTCGGCCACGAACGCCGTGGCCGGCTTCATGTACAGGTTGCGCGGGGTATCGCACTGTTCGATGCGGCCTTTATTGAATACGGCTACCCGATCGCTCATGGACAACGCTTCGGTCTGGTCGTGGGTCACGAACACAAAGGTGATGCCCAGCTGGCGCTGCAGCTTTTTGAGTTCACTCTGCATCTGTTCGCGCAGCTTGAGGTCCAGCGCGCCCAGGGGCTCATCCAGCAGCAGCACCCGTGGGCGATTCACCAGTGCCCGCGCCAGTGCCACCCGCTGGCGTTGCCCACCCGACAGTTGCGCGGGCTTGCGCTCGCCAAAGCCAGCCAGGGCCACCATCGCCAGGGCTTCCTCGGCACGGTTCAGGCGCTCGGCCTTGGCCACGCCTTTCACTTTCAGGCCGTACGCCACGTTGTCCCGCACGTTCATATGGGGGAACAGTGCGTAGTCCTGGAACACCGTATTCACATCGCGTCGATACGGCGGCAGGCCAGCGGCTTCCTGGCCATGAATACGAATCGAGCCCGCGCTGGGCTGTTCGAAGCCTGCGATCAACCGCAGGCACGTGGTTTTCCCCGACCCCGAAGGGCCGAGCATGGAAAAGAATTCGCCGTCGTGGATGTCGATCGACACCCGATCCACGGCCTTCACCTCGCCGAACAGGCGCGATACCTCGGTAAATTGCACAGCAGGGGTCATGGTAATTGCCTTCAGTTCCTTCGGCTTTTCTCTAACGCGGAGGTTGGTTCGAAATATGTTCGAGCGAAGGTCAGGCAAGGCGAAAACAGCCGAGGAAGCGGACCGGGCTGGCGCTCCAGTTGACTGGTTGTCAATGAGCATTCCGAGGCTGTTTTCAACGCAGCATCACCGAGCGCAGATATATTTCGGGCCAAGCTTAGCGGCCGCCCATGATCGCTATATAGTCCTGAGTCCACCGGCTATACGGAACGAACTTGCCGCCCTCGGCCTGCGGGGTTTTCCAGAAGGCGATCTTCTCGAACAGGTCAAAGCCATTGGTAGCGCAGCCATCGGCGCCCAGCAGGTCGCTCGCCTTGCAGGCGGCCGGTACTGCTGGCAACGAGCCGAACCACGCCGCCACGTCTCCCTGCACCTTCGGTTGCAGGGACCAGTCCATCCACTTGTAGGCGCAGTTGGGGTGCTTGGCGTCGGCATGCAGCATGGTGGTGTCGGCCCAGCCGGTCGCGCCTTCCTTCGGCACAGTGGAGGCTACTGGCTGATTGTCGGCCTTCAGTCCGTTGACCATGTACCCCCAGGAACTGGTGGCTGCCACGCCTTCGTTTTTCACATCGCTCATCTGCACGGTGGCGTCGTGCCAGTAACGATGGATCAACGGCTTTTGCTGGCGCAGCACATCAAGTACCGCCTTGTACTGGGCTTCAGTGAGCTGGTAAGGGTCTTTGATGCCCAATTCGGGCTTGGCCGACTTGAGGTACAGCGCGGCATCGGCGATGTAAATCGGCCCGTCATAGGCCTGCACCCGGCCTTTGTTCGGCTTGCCATCAGGGAAGTTCTGCGGCTCGAACAGCACGCCCCAAGTGGTAGGCGCGGTCTTGAACACTTCAGTGTTGTACAGCAGCACGTTCGGCCCCCACTGGTAGGGCGTGCCGTACACCTGCTTGTTCACCACGAACCAGTCGCCACTGGCCAGGCGCGGGTCCACGTTCTTCCAGTTGGGAATTAGCGCGGTATTGATCGGTTGCACGCGCTTGCCCGCGATCAATCGCAGCGAAGCGTCACCCGAGGCGGTTACCAGGTCATAGCCCCCCTTGGCCATGAGGCTGACCATTTCATCGGACGTGGCGGCGGTTTTCACGTCCACCTTGCAGCCGGTTTCCTTTTCGAAGCCGGTTACCCAGTCATAGCTTTTGTCGCTCTCGCCACGCTCGATATAGCCAGGCCAGGCGATGATGTTCAGCTGGCCTTCACCGGCACCTATGGCTTTGGGCAGGTCGGCGGCATGAACGCCAGCAGTTGCCAGCAGGGCGGTAGTGATGGCGCTGAGCACTGCGGTCTTTGGGGCGGACATGGATTTCCCTCTTTTTCAAATTATGGTCGGGGCAGTAAGCAAGCAGGCGCTCGGGGCGCTGATTATTGGAATGCTGAGCCAGGTGCAGGGGTCAGTTCAGCACCTCCCGCTGTCGCGCCATGATGTGGCGCACCACGCTGTAATCCTGGAGAGAGTCGCTGGACAGGTCCTTGCCATACCCCGAACGCTTCAGCCCACCATGGGGCATTTCGCTCGCCAGCATGAAGTGGCTGTTGATCCAGGTGCAGCCGTATTCCAGCCGTGCGGCCAGCTGCAGCGCTTTGTCCAGGTCGCGGGTCCACACAGAGGAGGCCAGGCCGTATTCGGATTCGTTCGCCCAGGCCAGGGCCTGGCCGGGTTCGTCGAAGCGGGTGACGGTCACCACTGGCCCGAACACCTCACGCTGAACGATCTCATCCTGTTGGCGGCAGCCGGCGAGCAGTGTGGGTTGGTAGAAGAACCCAGGCCCTGAATGGGCGGCTGCCCCGGTTACCCGTTCGATATGCGGTTGGCTCAAGGCGCGCTGCACAAAGCTGGCCACACGGTCGCGCTGGCGGGCGCTGATCAGCGGCCCCAGGTCGTTGTCCTCGTCTCGCTTGCTGGCATAGCGCAGGCTTGCGACCGCTGCACCCAGCTCTTCCACCAGCCGGTCATGGATGCCCGCTTGAGCATAGACACGGCAGGCAGCGGTACAGTCCTGGCCGGCGTTGTAATACCCGTAGGTGCGAATGCCCTCCACCACGGCATCAATATCAGCGTCATCGCACACGATCACCGGTGCCTTGCCGCCTAGCTCCAGGTGGGTGCGTTTGAGGGTGCGCGCCGCAGCCTGGAGCACCTTTTGCCCGGTCACGATATCTCCGGTCAGCGACACCATACGCACGCGTGGGTCGCTCACCAGCTGGCCGCCCACGCCATCGCCGGCACCACAAACGATGTTCAGCACCCCGGCTGGCAGCAGCTCGGCCAACTCCGGTGCCAGCGCAAGGATCGACAGAGGTGTGTGTTCGGATGGCTTGAACACCACGGTATTGCCTGCGGCCAGCGCCGGCGCGAGCTTCCAGGCGGCCATCATCAAGGGGTAGTTCCAAGGGGCGATGGACGCTACCACGCCGATGGGGTCGCGCCGCACCATGCTGGTGTACCCAGGCACATATTCCCCGGAAAGTTGCCCCGTCTGGCAACGCACGGCACCGGCGAAAAAGCGGAACACATCGACGCAGGCCGTGAGATCGTCCTGCCGGGCCAAGTGAAGAGGCTTGCCACAGTTAAGGGCTTCGATCCGGGCCAGGCGGTCGGCTTGTGCCTCGATGCAATTGGCGATGGCCAGCAGGCGTGAAGCCCGCTGTTGGGGCGTGGTCCTGGCCCATGTGGGAAAGGCTTGAGCGGCAGCGGCAATGGCGGCCTGCACTTGGGACGGGCTCGCTTCGGCGACCAGTGCCAGGCAGCTGCCATCGCTTGGGTCCAGAACGCTTTCCGCGGCACCTTCCCCGGCAACGAGCTGGCCATCGATCAGCAAGGCGGTATGCAAGGGCTCTGGCTGGACTGATGGATTCATGGCGCAAGCTCGGGCTGGCTGGGTTGCCTGAGCCTAGGCGCAGCGGCGTGGTAGCTACAAATTCCTAATATCGAAAGCCGCGTTCGGTTAAATCGAATGCTTGCGGGCGTGCTGTTCTCTGGCCACCGTAAGGAACGGGTCCACCAGCATCGGACGGGCGCTGCCGCGACGCCAGGCCAGCCCGACGTCGAGTGTGCGGGTGAGGTCCACCACGCTACGCGCTTCGATGATATCGCCCTCCAGCGACCATGGCCGGTAGGTCATGTCGGGCTGAATGGACACGCCCAGGCCGGCGGCAACCAGGCTGCGCACGGCTTCTGTGGAAGCGCTGCGAAGGCTTACCTGCGGCCTCAAGCCAGCGTGCTGCCAGATGCGCTGGGCGTTGTGGTCCATTTCATCCACGTTCAGCTGAATCAGCGGTTCAGCGGCCACGTCCGCAAGCGAGATATCGTCCCGTTCCAGCAAGTGATGCCGCGCAGGCAACCATAAACGGTGCGGCGAGTGCGTCAGCACTTCAGTTTGCAGGGCATGCCGGTCTTCCAGGTTGGAAAGGATCAGCACGCCTACGTCGATTTCGCCGTTGAGTAGCAAATGCTCGATGTAAGGGCGTTCATCCTCCATTACCCGCAGCTCGACGTTAGGGTAGGCGCGCTGGAACCGCGTGAGCAGGTTGGCCAGGTAGTAACCGGCAACGAGGCTGGTGACGCCAATAGTGAGGGTGCCGCTGATCTGGTCCGTGCTTTGTTGCAAGCTGCGCTTGGCGTTGTCCACCGTGGCAAGAATCAAATGAGCCTGGCGCAGAAACTGATGCCCCTGATGCGTCAGGCTCATGCCCTTGGCGTGCCGGTTGAACAGGCTTACGCCAATGTCCTCCTCCAGCTGCTGGATGGCCCCGGTCAGGGTGGACTGAGAGATAAACACCGCCTGCGCCGCCGCCGAGATCGAGCCCGTTTCGGCAACCGCGATGAAATGGCGAATCTGGCGCAAGGTCATCATGGGCAGCTATCTGAAAGGCCGAGGTGAACGGTGTTATATCGGAAAAACCGTGGGCGTGAAATCACGCCGTCATACACATGCTTGATGTAACTCCTTAAAACAAATGTACGTGCACGGACACAATTCGCTGCGTATCGCCCTACAAGCCAAGTGATGGCAATTTCGTACCATCCCACGCTGGCGTTGCGCCCCGGGATGGCCGAAAGTACGCGCCTTGCTTCAAGGCCGGTGGTCTATACTGCCCGGCTTTCGCGCGCGCGCTTACCTTCGAGGAGTGGTTGTGAAGAATTGGACTCTGCGCCATCGGATCCTGGCGAGTTTTGCTGTCGTGGTCGCCATCATGCTGTCCATGGTGCTCATCGCGTACACCCGGCTGATGATGATCGAGCAGGAGGCGGCCAGCCTTCGCAGCGAGAGCATTCCCGGGGTGTATTCGAGTTCGATGATGCGCGGCGCCTGGTCGGACAGCTACCTGTATACCCAGCAGCTGCTGGGCTTGAGCTACCAACGGGAACTCATCACCGCCGATGAGGAGCAGTACAAGGGCTTCGCCGAGCGCCTGGCCACGCAGATGGCGGTGTTCCGCCAAACCTTGCGCACCGATGAAGAAAAAACCGCTTTCACCGAGTTCGAGCGCTGGCGCGGCACGTACGAAGCGGCACTGAAGCGAACCCTGGCTGCTTACCAGCAACGCCACTTCACTGAAGCCATGGAATTGCTTGAGCAGGAGCTGACCCCCGCCTGGACGTCGGGCCGCAAGCAGATCAACACCGTGGTGGACCTCAACCGTAAGGCGGCTGAGGAAGCCGGTGCATCCATCGAGCGGTCCGTGGCCACTACCAAACTGGTGATGCTGTGCTGCCTGCTGGTCGCGTTGATCGCGGCGATCAGCTGCGGGCTGCTGTTGCTGCGAAATATCATGGCGCCTACCAACAAGCTGCTGAGCATCCTCGAAGTGATGCGCGCCGGCGACCTCAGCGTGCGGCTCAACCTTGGGCGCAGGGATGAATTCAACGCGATCGAAACCGGCTTCAACGCCATGATGGATGAGCTCAACGCCCTGGTTTCTCAGGCGCAACGCTCGTCGGTACAGGTTACTACCTCGGTGACTGAAATCGCCGCCACGTCTCGCCAGCAGCAAGCCACGGCCACCGAGACAGCGGCCACCACCAGTGAAATCGGCGCCACCTCCCGTGAGATTGCCGCTACCTCCCGCGACCTGGTGCGCACCATGGGCGAGGTGACCGGGGCCGCAGACCAGGCTTCGCTGTTGGCCGGCAACGGCCAGCAGGGCCTGGCCCGGATGGCCGAAACCATGCAGCACGTGATGGGCGCCGCCGACCTGGTGAACGCCAAGCTGGCGACCCTGAACGAAAAGGCGGGGAACATCACGCAGGTGGTGGTCACTATCGTAAAGGTGGCAGACCAGACCAACCTGCTGTCCCTTAACGCAGCGATCGAGGCCGAGAAAGCGGGTGAGTACGGTCGCGGCTTCGCTGTTGTAGCGACCGAAGTGCGCCGGCTGGCCGACCAGACCGCCGTGGCGACCTACGACATCGAACAGATGGTGCGTGAGATCCAGTCAGCGGTTTCGGCGGGCGTGATGGGCATGGACAAGTTCTCGGAGGAAGTTCGCCGCGGGATGCTTGAAGTACAGCAGGTGGGAGAGCAACTGAACCAGATCATCCATCAGGTACAGGCGCTGGCGCCCCGGGTACTCATGGTCAATGAAGGCATGCAGGCCCAGGCCACGGGCGCTGAGCAGATCAACCATGCGCTGGCGCAGCTGAGCGATGCCAGCAGCCAGACCGTCGACTCGTTGCGCCAGGCCAGCGCGGCCATCGACGAACTGAGCCAGGTCGCCGCAGGCTTGCGCGGCGGCGTGTCGCGTTTCCGAGTGTAATGGCCAGCACGCGCATGAACGCTCCCGGCGCACCGACCGGCAAGCTGGCCGGCACGTTGTTTTTATTGTTCACCCTTGGCGAACAACGCTTCGCGCTGCCTGCGCGTGCCGTGGTGGAGGTGTTGCCGCTGCTGCCACTCAAGCCCGTGCCCCAGGCGCCGGCATGGGTAGGTGGTGTGTTCGCCTATCGCGGCAAGGTTGTTCCGGTGATCGACGTGCGCGCATTGGCCCTGGGCGAACCAGCGGTGCGCCGTACCAGTACTCGCATAGTGCTGGTGAACTACCAGCAGGGCCTGTGCCTGGGGTTGGTGCTGGAGCATGTAAGCGAAACGCTGCGCTGCGACCCGTCTGAATTCAAGCCCTATGGGCTGGCCAACCCCGAAGCGCGGTACCTGGGGCCCATCCGGGAAGACGCCCGTGGGCTATTGCAGTGGATCACCGTGGACGAGCTATTGGATGAGCGCGCGCAAGCCTTGTTGTATGCCCCGGGTAACGCGGCCTTGCTCGACGGGGAGGGCGCCTGAGCATGGACCGGCGCTTCCTCGACTTCCTGTACCAGCGCATCGGCCTGGACGCTGCCTCGGTGGGCCCGGCGATGATCGAGCGTGTAGTGCGTCAGCGGCAGGCAGCGTTGGGGCTGGCCGCGCTAGAAGCCTATTGGGCACTGCTGAGCAGCGACGACGCGGAGCAGCAGGCGTTGATCGAGGCGGTGATCGTTCCGGAAACCTGGTTCATGCGTTACCCCGAGTCCTTCGCCGCCTTTGGCCGCCTGGCGAGGGCACGCTGGCACGAGCTGGGCGGCGCACGGCCGCTGCGCGTGTTGAGCCTGCCGTGCTCTACAGGCGAGGAGCCGTATTCGCTGGCCATGGCGTTGTTCGACGCCGGGTTGTCAGCGTCCGCCTTTGTGATCCACGCGGTGGACGTGAGCCCGCAGTCACTGGCCAAGGCACGCCGCGGCCTGTATGGCCGCAATTCCTTCCGAGGGGACTACAAGGCTTTCCAGGCGCGTTATTTCACCGCCACCCCCGAGGGGCATCAAGTGCAGCCCCGGTTGCTGGAACAGATCCAACTGCAGCCCGGTAACATACTCGACCCTTTGTTGCTGGCCGGGGAACAACCCTATGATTTCGTGTTCTGCCGCAACTTGCTGATCTATTTCGATGTGCCAACCCAACAGCAAGCGGTCAACGCCTTGAAAGCCTTCACGCGCGAGGACGGCGTGCTGTTCATCGGGCCAGCGGAAGGTAGCCTGCTGGCCTCCAACGGGATGCGCCCGTTGGGCCTGGCGCAGGCGTTTGCTTTTGTACGCCAGCCTGCGCCCGCGCCGGCCCCGCGCCTGAACACCCCGTTGCCGCTGCCGGTCGCCCGGCCAGCGCCTCGGCCCGCTCCGGTAACCGTGACGATGGCCCCCGTGCTTCGCCCTGTGCCGCCGGCAACCCCGGTTGTCGAAGCAGCAGGCTCAGCCGCTTTGCTGGCGCAGATCGCCGCCCTGGCGAATGCCGGCAAAAGCGCCGAGGCGCGCGCAGCGTGCGAGCGCTACCTCAAGGACCACCCGCCCCAGGCCCAGGTGTTTTATTGGCTGGGGCTGTTGAGCGATGCGGGTGGGAATGCGCTCGAGGCGCAGAATTTCTATCGCAAGGCCCTGTACCTGGAGCCGCAGCACCCTGAAGCGCTGGCCCACCTTGCCATGCTGCTGGCCGCCCGCGGTGATGCCGAAGGTGCCCGGCGGCTGCAGGCGCGTGCCACCCGCGCATTGAAGGAGCCCAAGGCATGAGCGACCAACAGCGGCCCGGCTTGACCTATTCGGCCGACGGCGCGGCAGTGACCTTCGACGCCTGCTGGAAGACCATTGGCGTGCGCGGCGACAGCTCCTGCCCGCGGTTGGCGGAATACGTGCGCTGCCTGAATTGCCCGGTGTTCGCCGACGCCGCGACGCTGCTGCTGGACCGCTACAGCTTGCAGCGTGAGCCCGGCGAACTGGTCTACCCCGAGGCCCTCGTAGCCGTTCCGTCACGCTCGCTGGTGGTGTTCCGTATCGCTGGCGAATGGCTGGGCCTGGCCACGCGCTGCCTGGTAGAAGTGGCGCCCAGCCAGCCGGTGCATTCTGTGCCGCATCAGCGTTCCCGTACCCTCATGGGCGTGGCCAACGTGCGCGGTGCGCTGGTGCCGTGCATCGCCCTCGGTCAGCTGTTGGGCATTGAAACGGAACAGGCTGCAGCGGCAGGCGGGAGAGTGGTGCCGCGCTTGCTGATTCTGGCCGCGCAGGGCGGGTCGGTGGTAGTGCCGGTGGACGAGGTCGATGGCATCCGTCGCTTCGATGAGCACCTGATCGAAGCGGGGGCCGCCCCTCAAAGCAGCCGCTTCACCCTCTCCGTGCTCGCCGATGGGCCCCGCACTTTGCGGGTGCTGGACGAACAGGCCTTGATGGTGGCGATCACCCGGAGCCTCACATGACCCCCGAGCAAATGCGAGACGCCTCCATGCTGGAACTCTTCGCGCTCGAAGCCGAAGGGCAGACCAGCGTGCTGAGCGCAGGCCTGTTGGCGCTGGAGCGCAACCCCCGTGACCCTGCGCAGTTGGAGGCCTGCATGCGAGCGGCCCATTCGCTCAAGGGTGCCGCCCGGATCGTGGGGGTGGATGCGGGTGTGCAGGTTGCTCATGTGATGGAGGACTGTCTGGTTGCCGCTCAGGCCGGGGATTTGATACTGGGCGCCGACCACATCGACGCCTTGCTCCAGGGCACGGACCTGCTCATGCGCATTGCGGTCCCGGACAAGGCGCCTGGCGCTGCGGATATCCAGGCGTTCATGGCGCAGCTGGCAGTCGCGCTCGATCCAGCCTCGGCGCCTGCCGCTGCGCAGCCCATGCCGCAGCCGGCAAGCGAGCCGCTGCCGTCCGCAGAAATAGCCGCAAGCCCGGTGCCGCTTGCCCTGGAAGAGCCCGCTCCGGATGCGGGAGGGCCACGCCGCGGTAACGAAGGTGAGCGGGTGCTGCGGGTGACCGCCGAGCGGCTCAACGCATTACTGGACCTGGCCAGCAAAGCCATGGTTGAAACCCAACGGCTCAAGCCGTACCTGGCAACCCTGCAGCGGCTCAAGCGCATGCAGGCGCAAAGCCTGCGCGCGTTGGATGATCTGAAGGACAGCCTCGACGCCGGCCAGCCCATGGAGGACGTTCGCGCGGCCCTGGCCCAGGCGCGGACGATGCTGGGGGAAACCCAGCAGGTGCTGCTAGGGCAGGCGGCCGAGCTGGACGATTACGGCTGGGACGCCGCTCAACGTGCGCAACAGCTGTATGACACCGCCCTGGCGTGCCGGATGCGGCCATTCGCCGATGTGTTGAACGGCCAGGCGCGCATGGTCCGGGACCTTGGCCGCAGCCTCGGCAAGCAAGTGCGGCTGGAAGTAGAGGGCGAAAAAACCCAGGTCGACCGAGATGTGCTTGAGCGGCTGGAAGGCCCGCTTACCCACTTGCTGCGCAACGCCGTTGACCACGGGATCGAGTCACCGGAAGCCCGGGTGCTCGCCGGCAAGCCCGCCGAGGGCACACTACGGCTACGGGCGTCGCACCGCGCCGGGCACTTGTTGCTGGAGCTGGCCGATGACGGTGCCGGTGTGGACCTGGCGCGCTTGCGCCAAAGCGTGGTGCAGCGACAGTTGGCCCCGGCCGAGACGGTGGACCGGTTGAGCGAAGAGGAACTGCTCGCGTTCCTGTTCCTGCCGGCCTTCAGCCTGCGCGATACCGTCACCGAAGTGTCTGGCCGCGGCGTGGGCCTGGATGCCGTGCAACACATGGTGCGTGACCTGCGAGGTTCGGTCGAGATGACCCAGGCGAGCGGGCAGGGCAGCCGCTTCCTCGTTGAAGTGCCGCTCACCTTGTCGGTGGTCCGCAGCCTTGTGGTCGATGTGGGGGGCGAAGCCTATGCCTTCCCCCTGGCTCATATCGAACACAGCCTGGCCCTGGCACCGGCCGATATCGTTCAGCTTGAAGGCCGCCAGCACTTCTTTCATCAAGGCCAGCAGGTGGGCCTGGTCGCCGCCAGCCAGTTGCTTCAACGCCCCGCCGCGCAGCATGCGGGAGGCAGCATTCGCGTGGTTGTGGTGCGCGAGCGCGATGCGCTCTACGGCATCGCGGTCGAACGCTTCATCGGCGAGCGGGTGCTGGCGGTACTGCCGCTGGATTCACGCCTGGGCAAGGTTCAGGACATCTCCGCCGGGGCTTTGCTGGACGACGGCTCGGTGGTGCTGATCATCGACGTGGAAGACATGGTGCGTTCAGTGGACAAGCTGCTGAGCACGGGCCGGTTGGAGCGCATCGACAAGATGGCCGAAGGCGGCCGGCAACGCACGGGCAAGCGAGTGCTGGTGGTGGACGACTCCCTGACGGTACGCGAATTGCAGCGCAAGCTGCTGGTGGCGGCCGGCTACGAAGTGGCGGTTGCCGTGGATGGCATGGATGGCTGGAACGCCTTGCGCAGCGAACCGTTCGACCTGCTGATCACTGACATCGACATGCCACGCATGGACGGCATCGAACTGGTCACACTGCTGCGTCACGATGCCCGCCTGAGCGCGCTTCCGGTGATGGTGGTGTCCTACAAGGATCGCGAAGAAGACCGCCAGCGTGGACTCGAGGCCGGGGCCGACTACTATTTGGCAAAAGCCAGCTTCCATGACGACGCGTTGCTCGATGCGGTCGCCGAGCTGATCGGAGGAGTCGAGGGATGAGGGTGGCGATTGTCAACGACATGCCGATGGCGGTAGAAGCGCTGCGCCGCGCGCTGGCCTACGACCCGGCCCATGAAATCATCTGGGTGGCCGGGGATGGAGAAGAAGCCGTGCGCCGCTGCGCCGAAGACCGGCCCGATGTACTGCTAATGGACCTGATCATGCCGAAAATGGACGGCGTGGAGGCCACCCGGCAGATCATGGCCAGCACGCCCTGCGCCATTGTGATCGTGACCGTGGACCGCGAGCAGAACGTGCACCGGGTATTCGAGGCCATGGGCTATGGCGCGTTGGACGTAGTCGATACCCCGGCGGTTGGCGCAGGTAACGGGCGGGAAGCCGCCGCGCCGCTGTTGCGCAAGATCGTCAATATCGGTTGGCTGATCGGCCCGCGCGGTGCCCCTGCCAAACGTCCGCCGGTCGCGCGGCCCCAGGGCGGCCAACCGCAGGGGCTGGTGGCTATCGGTTCCTCCGCGGGCGGGCCGGCGGCATTGGAAACGCTGCTAAAGGGCTTGCCGGCCGACCTTCCCGCAGCGCTCGTGCTGGTTCAGCACGTGGACGAGGTGTTTGCCGCGGGCATGGCCGACTGGCTTGCCACGGCGTCCCGCCGCCCCGTGAGGCTTGCGCGCGACGGCGACCGGCCACAACCGGGCGATGTGCTGCTGGCGGGGACCAACAATCACCTGCGCCTGACCCGCGACGGTACCCTGACCTATACCGCCGAGCCGGTGAATGAAATCTACCGGCCATCGATCAACGTCTTTTTCGAAAGCGTTGCTCGCCACTGGCAGGGCAGCGCGGTGGGTGTGCTCCTCACTGGCATGGGGCGCGACGGCGCACAGGGGCTAAAGGCCATGCGCGAGCGAGGCCACCTCACCATTGCCCAGGATCAACAAAGCTGCGCGGTGTTCGGGATGCCCAAGGCCGCGATAGCGATTGACGCAGCGGTGGAGGTGCGGCCACTGGAGCGCATCGCTTCACGCTTGATGGAAACTTTCGCACTATGAACAAACGGAACGGGCCACGCCGGCACACAGGCAGTATTCAGGTGAAAACGCAATGATTGATCTGCAGATCGAGCAGTACAGGTCCACCGATGAAAACAAGGCCATGGTGTTGCTGGTGGATGACCAGGCGATGATCGGGGAAGCCGTGCGGCGCAGCCTGGCGGCCGAACTCAACATCGACTTCCACTTTTGCGCCGACCCCCACCAGGCAATCGCCAATGCCGTGCGCATTCGCCCCACGGTCATCCTTCAGGACCTGGTAATGCCCGGCCTGGATGGCCTTACGCTAGTGCGCGAATACCGCAACCATCCGTCTACCCGGGACATCCCGATCATCGTGCTTTCCACCAAGGAAGACGCAGTGGTCAAGAGCGCAGCCTTCGCCGCGGGCGCCAACGATTACCTGGTCAAACTGCCCGACACCATCGAGCTGATCGCGCGCATTCGCTACCACTCCCGTTCGTACCTCACGCTCCTGCAGCGCGACGAGGCTTATCGGGCACTGCGGGTAAGCCAGCAGCAGTTGCTGGATACCAACCTGGTGTTGCAGCGGCTGATGAATTCGGACGGCCTTACCGGGCTGTCTAACCGCCGACATTTCGATGAGTACCTCGAGCTGGAGTGGCGCCGGGCCATGCGCGATCAAACCCAGCTGTCGCTGCTGATGATCGATGTGGACTACTTCAAGGCCTACAACGACAACTTCGGCCATCTGGAAGGGGACGAAGCCCTGCGCAAAGTGGCGGACGCCATCCGTGACTGCTCCAGCCGCTCCAGCGACCTCCCGGCCCGCTATGGCGGCGAGGAGTTCGCGCTGGTGCTGCCAAGCACTTCCCCGGCCGGCGCCCGGCTGGTGGCCGAGAAACTGCGGCAGAGCATTGCGGCGCTGGGCATCTGGCATAACGCCCCGGAGCCCGCCTCGCCACTGACGGTGAGCATCGGCCTGGCCACCATGACGCCTGCGCCAGGCACCCACTGCCGGTTGCTCATTCTCGCCGCCGACAAAGGCCTTTACATGGCCAAGCACAGCGGGCGCAATCAGGTAGTGGTCGCCGATTGACCAGTGCGACCGGGCGTAAGCCCGGGAATGAACACGCAAGCGCTGCATGCTATACTCCCCGGCTTTTGATGTGAGTGCGCAGCCGCCATGGAAATCAACCCGATCCTCAACACCATCAAGGACCTCAGCGAACGCTCCGAAACCATTCGGAGGTATCTTTGACTACGATCAGAAGGCTGAACGCCTGACCGAAGTCAATCGCGAGCTTGAAGATCCAAACGTTTGGAACAACCCCGAATACGCCCAGAACCTGGGCCGGGAGCGCTCCACCCTGGCGACCATCGTCGATACCTTGAACGAATTGTCCGGTGGCCTGGCCGATAGCCGCGAGCTGCTCGACATGGCAGTCGAAGAAGACGACGAAGGCGCGGTCGCCGATGTGGTTAGCGAACTGGAGCGCCTGCGCGGTTCGCTGGAAAAGCTCGAATTCCGCCGTATGTTCAGCGGCGAAATGGACGCCAACAACGCCTACCTGGACATCCAGGCCGGTTCGGGCGGCACCGAGGCCCAGGACTGGGCGAACATGCTGCTGCGCATGTACCTGCGCTGGGCTGACAAACGCGGCTTCGACACTACCATCATGGAACTGTCCGAAGGCGAAGTGGCCGGCATCAAGGGCGCTACCCTGCACATCAAGGGCGAATATGCCTTCGGCTGGCTGCGTACCGAAATCGGCGTCCACCGGCTGGTGCGCAAAAGCCCGTTCGACTCGGGCAACCGTCGCCATACGTCGTTCACCGCGGTGTTCGTGTCGCCGGAAATCGACGACAACATCGAGATCGAGATCAACCCGGCGGACCTGCGCATCGACACCTACCGCTCCTCCGGTGCGGGCGGCCAGCACGTAAACACCACCGACTCGGCGGTGCGGATTACCCACGTGCCTACCAACACCGTGGTGAGCTGCCAGAACGAACGCTCCCAGCACGCCAACAAGGACACCGCCATGAAAATGCTGCGGGCCCGGTTGTACGAGCAGGAAGTGCAGAAGCGCAACGCCGCGTCCCAAGCGCTGGAAGACAGCAAATCGGACATCGGCTGGGGCCACCAGATCCGCTCCTACGTGCTGGACGCGTCGCGGATCAAAGACCTGCGCACCGGCGTTGAGCGCAGCGACTGCGACAAAGTGCTGGACGGTGACCTCGACGAATACCTCGAGGCAAGCCTCAAACAGGGCCTCTGACAGGGCCCGTCGGGCCCTGGCGGCAAGTTTCAAGTGGCAAGCTGCAAGCCAGAAGCGACTGCCGTTACGCCGGCTTCTGCCTTGCAGCCCTTGATCTTGCTTTTACTTGCAGCTTGAAGCTTGAAGCTTGAAGCCCCAGAAAGACTTTTTACGGATGTGACATGAGCGACCAACCACTCGACCCGCAAGCCCTTCAACAGGAAGAAAACAACCTGATCGCCCTGCGCAAGGAAAAACTTGCTGCCGTGCGCGCCGAAGGTCAGGCCTTCCCTAATGATTTCCGCCGTGACAGCTATGCAGGCGACCTGCAAAAGCAATACGCGGACAAAACCAAGGAAGAGCTCGAAGCTGCGGCGATCCCGGTCAAGGTTGCCGGCCGCATCATGCTCAACCGTGGCGCGTTCATGGTTATTCAGGACATGTCCGGGCGTATCCAGGTTTACGTGAACCGTAAAACCCTGCCCGAAGCCACCTTGGCACAGGTTAAAACCTGGGACCTGGGCGACATCATCGCCGCCGAAGGTACCCTGGCCCGCTCCGGCAAGGGTGACCTGTACGTTGAAATGACCCAGGTGCGCCTGCTCACCAAGTCGCTGCGCCCGTTGCCCGACAAGCACCACGGCCTGACCGATACCGAGCAGCGCTACCGCCAGCGTTATGTGGACCTGATGGTCAACGAAGACGTGCGCGAAACCTTCCGCGTGCGCTCCAAGGTGATCGCTCACATCCGCAGCTTCCTGATGAAGCGCGACTTCCTCGAAGTCGAAACCCCCATGCTGCAGACCATCCCCGGCGGCGCGGCGGCCAAGCCGTTCGAAACCCACCACAATGCCCTGGACATGGAAATGTTCCTGCGCATCGCGCCCGAGCTGTACCTCAAGCGGCTGGTGGTAGGCGGTTTCGAGAAGGTCTTCGAGATCAACCGCAACTTCCGTAACGAAGGCGTTTCCACCCGGCATAACCCCGAGTTCACCATGCTCGAGTTCTACCAGGCCTACGCCGATTACGAAGACAACATGGACCTCACCGAAGAGCTGTTCCGGGAGCTGGCCATGGAGGTGTTGGGTACCACTGACGTGCCCTACGGCGACAAGGTGTTCCACTTCGGCGAACCGTTCGTGCGCCTGTCGGTGTTCGACTCTATCCTCAAGTACAACCCGGACATTACCGCCCAAGACCTCAACGATATCGACAAGGCGCGCGCGATCGCCAAGAAGGCTGGCGCCAAGGTGCTGGGCTTCGAAGGCCTGGGCAAACTGCAGGTGATGATTTTCGAAGAGCTGGTGGAGCACAAGCTGGAGCAGCCGCACTTCATTACCCAGTACCCGTTCGAAGTGTCGCCGCTGGCGCGCCGCAACGACGACAACCCGAGCGTGACCGACCGTTTCGAGCTGTTCATCGGTGGCCGCGAGATCGCCAACGCCTATTCCGAGCTCAACGATGCCGAAGACCAGGCCGAGCGCTTCATGCGCCAGGTGGCGGACAAGGACGCTGGTGATGACGAAGCCATGCACTACGACGCCGACTTCGTACGGGCGTTGGAATACGGCATGCCGCCCACCGCGGGTGAAGGCATCGGTATCGACCGCCTGGTGATGCTGCTGACGAATTCGCCGTCCATTCGCGACGTGATTCTCTTCCCGCACATGCGCCCGCAAGCCTGACGCGCAGGACCGGGCCGCAGGCCCGGGAACTGGAACTCCCGGGCTGGTTCGCAGGTTTCACCTGCTCCTACTGGTCCGGGAGGCCGGGATATGGATGGCGACAACCTGAAAGGATCTGAAGTGGAACCCGCAACCGTTTCAACCAGCGCTGCTGGCGTGGCAAGTGCCGTGGCCATGAGCGTGCAATACGAGGGGCGCAAGCCCGCCAGGGAGGGCAGCGAACAACGCCGCCAAGCCATCCTCGATGCCGCCATGCGCATTGTTGTGCGCGACGGCGTGCGCGGCGTGCGCCATCGCGCGGTGGCGGCCGAAGCTGGGGTTCCGCTGTCAGCTACCACTTACTATTTCAAAGACATCGAAGACCTGCTGGCCGATACCTTCGCCCGCTATGTGGAGCGCAGCGCTGCGCACATGGCCAAGCTGTGGGCCAGCAGCGAGGAGATGCTGCGCCAGTTGCTCGCCGCTACCGATCAAACGGCCGAAGCGCGCGGTCGCCTGGCCGACGCCATCGCGCGAATGACCGCCGACTACGTGCGCAAGCAGCTCAATACCCGCCGCGATTACCTCATGGCCGAACAAGCCTTCCGCCAGGAGGCCCTGCTCACGCCTCGCCTGGCCGGCCTGGTGTTGTCGCACCAACGCATCCTTCACGAAGGGGCTTGCCAGATGCTGCGCGTACTGGGCTCACGCTGCCCCGAGCAGGACGCACAAGTGTTGACGGCGTTGATCGGGCAGATGGAATATCAGGCGCTGTTGGCCCCCGACCAGGCGGCCGAAGACACCGGGATGCTCGACATTCTCACCCGCTACATGCACCTGGTACTGGCCGCAGCCTGAAGGAGGCCCGGGGATGAACGTCTGGCGCACGCTGTTCGCGGTCATGCTGGTGGGCGCCCTGCTCAGTGGTTGCCTGGCCACGTTCGATGAGCCGATCCCGCCCGGGCAAAAGGCGCCTGCGGCCTTGCTTGGCCAATGGCAGGCCCGGGACGCCTGGGGCGAGCACCTGAACCTCAAGATCCAGCCCGCCGCTGAGGGGCACTACAGCGCCATCAGCTACCAGAAAGGTTCTCCTGCCCCACGGGATCAGGCGTCCTTTACCGTAAGCCGCCACGGGGGCCGCTGGTACGCGTCCGCGCCCATGCCCAAGGCCTATGGTGGGCGCTTCGCTATCGTTGGCTTCGAACTGAGCGATGCGGACGAATTGGTGGTCTACAACCTGGACCTGGAGCGCTTGCAGCAGGCGATAGCCCAGGGTGCCCTCGCCGGTGAGCGTTTCGATACACGTGACGGTCAGGGCGTTGCCGTGCGCTCAAGCCCGGCCCAAGTGTTCGCCTGGCTGGACGACCCGGCCAACACGGATGTGTTCGTGGAAATCGCCCGCTACAAACGGGTTGCACGCTGACTTCACAAGGGAGGGCCGATGGACGACTACCAGCAAACGGTGCGAGTGCTGTCTGATCGCATTGTTGCCGCGCAAACCCCTATTCGTATCCTCGATGCGGTGAAATGGGACGACAACGTCCGCCAGGCATTCCTCAAGGCCAAGGGCAAAGCCCTGCCTGAAGTGGACCGCGCCTGGTACCAGAGCCGGCCGTTGGGCTTCGACGCGACGGCCGTGCGGGTGGAATTCCAGAGTATCGAGCGCGAGGTCACGCGGCAGCTGGGGCAATTCAACCCAGTAGGGCAGATCATGCGCCGCATGTGCCGCGAATACCGGATGGTGGTGCGCATGCTGGAAGCCCGGGGCACCGAGGATTTCGGGCTCATTTCACAAGAGTTGTATGGCGCGGCTTCCGATGCGTTCCATGCTGGCGACCCCACCCTGGCAGACCTCGGCAGGATGCTGTCCGATTACCTCAATAACATCGACGGCCGTGGGGACCTTAAAGACGAGGTAAAAAACCTTACGGCCAAGGAAGCGGTGGACATGCTGCAAAGCCGGCTCAACCGCGTATTCGGCGAAACCGAAGGCACTATCCGCGTGTTCGAGTCCGATGGCATCGTGGCCGACGCCGCGGCCGGCGCTGATTACATCAAGATCCGCGCCGACGCCATGTTCAACGAGCGGGATGTGCGCGCGCTGGAGGTGCATGAGGGCCTGGTGCATGTGGGTACCACACTGAACGGGTTGAACCAGCCTATCTGTACCTTCCTGGCCAAGGGGCCGCCGTCCTCTACCGTCACGCAGGAAGGGCTGGCCATCCTCATGGAAGTGATTGCCTTCGCCTCCTACCCCAGCCGCCTGCGCAAGCTCACCAACCGCACCCGTGCCATTCACATGGTGGAGGAGGGGGCGGACTTCCTTCAGGTGTTCGATTTCTTCCAGGAACAAGGCTTCGGCATGGCCGAGAGCTACGGCAATGCCAGCCGGGTATTTCGCGGTTCCACTCCTACGGGGCTGCCCTTTACCAAGGACCTGTCCTACCTCAAGGGCTTCATCATGGTCTACAACTACATCCAGCTCGCGGTTCGCAAGGGCAGGTTGGAGCAGGTGTCGCTGTTGTTCTGCGGCAAGACCACCCTGGAAGACATGCGCATCCTGCGCCAGTTGGTGGAAGAAGGCCTGGTAGCGCCGCCCAAGTACCTCCCGGAACAGTTCCGTGACATGAATGCGCTGTCGGCGTGGATGTGTTTCTCCAACTTCCTCAATCACCTGAGCCTGGACCGCATTGAAGCGGATTACGCGAACATCATTTAAAGCCCTGGGGCTGGCACTGCTGCTGGGCATGGCCGGCTGCAGCAGCCTGCTGTTCTATCCCGAGCCTGGCGAGCCCTTCACGCCTGATGTGGCAAAGCTGGCCTGGCGCCCGGTTACGCTGCAAAGCGCCGATGGCGTTCGCCTGCATGCCTGGTGGTTGCCAGCCAAAGCCGGTGTGCCGGTCAAGGGTACGGTGCTGCACCTGCATGGGAACGGCGGCAACCTGTCCCGCCACCTGGGCGGTAGTTGGTGGCTGCCGGCCGAGGGGTATCAGGTATTGATGCTGGATTACCGCGGCTATGGGCTGTCCGAAGGCAGTGCCGGCCTGCCGGGGGTGTACCTCGACATACAAGCGGCGCTCGACTGGCTGCGCCAGGCGCCGGAAGCTCAAGGCCAGCCGTTGACACTGCTGGGGCAAAGCCTGGGCGGTGCGCTGGGCATTCATTACCTGGCCGGGCACCCGAGCGAAGCGGCGCGTTTCAAGGCCTTGGTGTTCGACGGCGCGCCCGCCAGTTATCGCAAGGTGGGCCGCTTTGCCCTGAGCACCTCGTGGCTGACCTGGCCGCTGCAGGTGCCGTTGTCCTGGATCGTGCCGGACGGTGACAGCGCCATCGCGGCAGCCGAACATCTCGGGCCCATCCCCAAGTTGCTGTTCCAGAGCCTGGATGACAGCGTGGTGCCGCTGGAAAACGGCATCGAGCTGTACAAGGCCCTGCCACCGCCCCGTGTACTGCAACTGACCCGTGGGGGGCATGTGCAAACCTTCGTTGACCCCACCTTCCGCCGGGTGATGCTGCGCTTCCTCGAAGACCCCAGCCACTTCAACGGGCTGCGGCGGTTGGGTGAGATACCCAATTACCCGTAGCAGCTGGCCTTGCCGCCAGCCGCCCACAAAAAAGCCAGCCCCGAGGGGCTGGCTTTTTCATGCAACCGCGGCGCTTAGTGAATCGAGGAGCGTGGCGCGACGGGCTGGTTGTCGTTGGAAATGGTCACTTCCACACGACGGTTCATGGCGCGGCCCGAGCTGCTGCTGTTGTCAGCTACTGGGTACTGCTTGCCGTAGCCTTGAGCGACGATGCGCTTGGCGTCTACACCCTGGCGAACCAGCGCGGCCATCACGGAGGTGGCACGGGCCTGGGACAGGCTCTGGTTGTAGGAATCCGACCCAGTGGCGTCGGTATACCCTTCGATGATGACCTGACGGTCCGGGTTGTCCTTCAGGAACTGAGCCAGCTGGATGACGTTGGTCATGCCGCTAGGCTTGAGTTCGGACTTGTTAAGGTCGAACAGTACGTCGCCGAAGGTCACCAGGGTGCCACGGTCGGTCTGCTTGGCGTTCAGGCTGTCCTGCAGCTTTTTGATCTGAGCATCGCGAGCGTCCAGCTGTGCCTTGGCGCGCAGGGCGGCGGCGTTCTTGATGTCATCTTCGGACGTGCGCAGGGCGATGGTCTGCTTGGCGAATTCCACGCGCTGGTTGGTCAGGTAGGCCAGTTGGTCAACCTTCTGCTTGTCGTCGCCTTCACGGTAGGCCTTGTCGGCCTTGTCCAGCCACTCCGAAGCGTCCTTGGTTTCAAGGGCGGCAAGGGTCGCGGATTTCGGATTGGTCTGCAGCGAGGAGTAGTTGGTGCGGGCGCTTTCCAGGTTGGCGTTCGGGTCGTGCGAGCAAGCGCTCAAGCTAACGGCCACGGCCAGCAGGGCAGGGATCATCAAATGTTTACGCATGGGGGTTCTTCCTTATCTGTCCAAAGTGCACTCGGGGCGGTTACTGAGCGTTGCGCATGCCTTCCTGGCGCAGTTCTTCCACGCCCTGGTGCGCGTCGTCCACGGCCTTCTGTGCCTTGGCGGCCTGTGCCTTGCGCTCGGCTACGCGAGCGTCCCACTCAGCCTGTTCGGCAAGCATTTTTGCCTTGTCGTAGTCTTCGTCGTGCATGGCGATTTCGGCCGCCTTGAACTTGTCCTGGGCCGATTTGGTTTCCACGGCCGCGTATTCGGTCCCGCCAGCGCTCACCGCGCTGTTCACGGCCGATTGGGCCAGTGCGTATTGCTCGGTGGGTGGGTTACCGGCGCAACCGGCCAGAATGAAGCTGCTGCCCAGCGCCAGAGCGGCGAGCTTGAGCCCACAGACTGCGTTGGACGAGGGTTTGGCAGTGCAAGTCTTCATGATCTTCGACTCCATAGGAGGGCTTTCAAAAAACAACTTATCCATGGCAGCGGCCTGGGCAGCGTAACCGCGGGCATACTACTGCGATGGCTAATGTTTGGGACTCAAGTGTTTTTCTGATAGTTCACAAAACTGTCCAAAGGAATGAATTTTTACTTCCTGAAGGCTCTGGCACAGGGCCTAGCGGCCGCTTTCCGTCATGCCTTGGGCGGCAGTGTCGGCCGTCTCGGGGGTGTCTTTTTGGTTAAGTTCGTCCAGATAACGACGAGACAGTGCAAGGAAACGCGGTGTCGGCCCGATGTCTTCGTACATAGGGTCGCCTTCTTCATCGGTAGCGATCACCTTGGTTCCGCGGATATACGGAAAGCTGGTTTCAAGCTCTTCGAGCGCCGCGCCGATCAGCTCTCCGAGCAGTTCTTCGGCATGGTGTTTCGGATACATTTCCTGCAACGCCGACAGGCGAGCTGCCGATTCAACGTCCAGATGGATGCTGTAGGGTGTTTTGGTCAGGCGGCCTTTGGCGTTCTGTTCCCAATGCCGGGCGAGCTCACGGATTTTCATGGGCACCTCATGGGTCGGATAGGTCATTGCGAGGCCAAACAGCCGTGCATCCACAAGGCTGCGTAAGGCGTACAGGAGTATTGAGCGGTTTTTCTGGGCCGCGTTCATTTGCCGCTGCGCTATCCTGCCTGCGTCTGCCGGCCATCAGAGGAGCAAGGACATGAGCGAAATCGACGCGCGCCTGCGTGAGCGGGTCCATGTGTTGGGCGAATTGCTCGGCACCACCATTCGCGAGCAATACGGCGAAGCCTTCCTCGAAAAGATCGAGCGCATCCGGCAAGGGGCCAAGGCTGATCGCCGCAGCGCGACCGCCAGCACCGCGCAGTTGCGCGACAGCCTCGATGACCTGAGCGAGGATGAGTTGTTGCCGGTGGCACGGGCGTTCACTCAATTTTTGAACCTGGCCAATATCGCTGAGCAGTACCAGCTGATCCGCCGGCGGGCCGAAGGCGACGAGCCGGTCGCGCAGCTTGCGGACCCGAGTGCGGACATGGCGGATGCCGAGCGCCTGCCCGAGCTGCTGCGCCGCCTGCAAGCCGCCGGGCATGATGCCGACCATCTGGCCCGGCACGTGGGCCGGCTGGATATCGAGCTGGTGCTCACCGCGCACCCCACGGAAGTGGCCCGGCGCACGCTGATCCAGAAATACGACGCCATCGCCGCTCAATTGGCCATGCTGGACCATCGCGACCTTACCGATGCGGAACAGCAAGCCATCCATCACAAGCTGCAGCGGCTGATTGCCGAGGCGTGGCATACCGACGAGATCCGTCGCACCCGTCCCACGCCGGTGGACGAAGCCAAATGGGGTTTTGCGGTGATCGAGCATTCCCTGTGGCACGCGGTGCCCAACCACCTGCGCAAAGTGGATGCAGCCCTGCATGCCGCCACCGGTTTGCACCTGCCACTGGAAGCGGCGCCGATCCGCTTTGCCTCGTGGATGGGCGGCGATCGCGACGGCAACCCCAATGTCACGGCCGCGGTAAGCCGCGAGGTGCTGCTGCTGGCGCGGTGGATGGCGGCAGACCTCTTCCTGCGCGACGTGGACCAATTGGCCGCGGAGCTGTCCATGCAGCAGGCCAGCGAAGCGCTGCGTGCACACAGTGGTGATAGCGCCGAGCCCTACCGGCACGTACTGAAGGCATTGCGCGAGCGCCTGCGGGCAACGCGCAGCTGGGCCCAGGCCGCCCTTAAGGGCCCGCACCCGGCCGATGCCGAGGTGCTACAGGACAACCATCAACTGCTGGCGCCGCTACAGCTATGTTTTGAGTCGCTGCATGCCTGTGGGATGGGCGTGATCGCCGACGGCCCATTGCTGGACTGTATCCGTCGCGCCGTCACTTTCGGCTTGTTTCTGGTGCGCCTGGACGTTCGCCAGGATGCGGCCCGCCACGCTGCGGCCATGAGCGAAATCACCGAGTATCTGGGGCTGGGGCGCTATGGGGACTGGGACGAAGACGACCGGGTAGCCTTCCTGCTGACAGAGCTGAACAACCGCCGGCCGTTATTGCCGGCCCACTTCCGACCTTCGGCCGAAACCGCCGAAGTGCTGGCCACCTGCCGCGAAGTAGCGGCTGCACCGGCGGCGTCGCTGGGCTCTTATGTCATCTCCATGGCGGGGGCCGCCTCGGACGTATTGGCCGTGCAACTGCTATTAAAGGAATCGGGCGTATTGCGACCCATGCGGGTGGTGCCATTGTTCGAGACCCTGGCAGACCTGGACAACGCCGGCCCTGTGATCGAGCGCTTGCTATCGCTGCCCGGCTATCGCGCCAGGCTCCATGGCCCTCAGGAAGTGATGATCGGTTATTCCGACTCGGCCAAGGACGCTGGCACCACGGCAGCGGCCTGGGCGCAATACCGGGCGCAGGAAACACTGGTGAATATCTGTGCGGAGCAGGGCGTTGAGCTGCTGCTGTTCCATGGCCGCGGCGGGACCGTGGGGCGGGGAGGCGGCCCTGCACACGCGGCCATTCTGTCGCAACCGCCCGGCTCGGTGGCCGGGCGCTTCCGCACCACCGAGCAAGGGGAGATGATCCGTTTCAAGTTCGGCCTGCCTGATATCGCCGAGCAAAACCTGCACCTCTACCTTGCGGCCGTGCTCGAGGCCACGCTGCTCCCGCCGCCGCTTCCCGAGGCGCCGTGGCGCGCTCAAATGGACCGCCTGGCCACGGACGGCGTGCAGGCATATCGCAAGGTGGTGCGTGAGCACCCCCAGTTCGTGGAGTACTTCCGCCAGTCAACCCCGGAGCAGGAGCTGGGACGCTTGCCCTTGGGCAGCCGGCCGGCCAAGCGCCGCCAGGGCGGCATCGAAAGCTTGCGCGCTATCCCGTGGATTTTCGGCTGGACGCAAACCCGCCTGATGCTGCCGGCCTGGCTGGGCTGGGAAGCGGCGCTGGGCCAGGCCCTGGAACGGGGCGACGGCCCGGTGCTGGCGCAGATGCGAGAGCGTTGGCCGTTTTTCCGTACCCGCATAGATATGCTGGAAATGGTGCTGGCCAAGGCAGACGCGGATATCGCCAGCCAATATGATGAGCGCCTGGTAGAGGATTCGCTCAAGCCGCTGGGCCAGGAGCTACGCGACCTATTGTCGCAGTGTGCGCACCATGTACTGGCGGTCACCGGGCAGCCGAAACTGCTGGCCAGCAGCCCGGATACCCTTGAGTTCTTTGCCCTTCGCAATACCTACCTGGACCCCCTGCATCGCCTGCAGACCGAGCTGCTTGCCCGCTCCCGATCCCAGCAGGGCGCCCCGCACAGCGGGCTAGAGCAGGCGCTGCTGGTGACCGTGGCGGGTATCGCCGCCGGCTTGCGCAACACCGGTTAAGGGAACGTCCCTGATGCGGCAGGAAGTGTCCGCCAGGGCACGCCTCGCCGCCCAGGCAGTCACACTTGGTTGCACCTTGCCCGCTGCGGCGGGTTCCTGCGACCTTCGACGGCTTGTCTGGCCTCGGGCGCCTGTGTATCTTGGACAGCCTTTTGGCCGATTTCGGCCAGCCCGAATTTTTTCGGTGGCTCACCGGTAGTTACGTTTTCTCCAGGGTCATCGGCGTTGTCATATAAAAAAACATTTGAGGAGCACATCGATGCGCGTGATTCTGCTGGGAGCTCCCGGAGCCGGGAAAGGTACGCAGGCCAAGTTCATCACCGAGAAGTTCGGTATTCCGCAGATCTCCACTGGCGACATGCTTCGCGCGGCAGTCAAGGCCGGTACTGAACTGGGCCTCAAGGCCAAGGAAGTAATGGCCAGCGGTGGGCTGGTATCCGACGACCTGATCATTGCGTTGGTAAAGGAGCGTATCGCTCAGCCCGATTGCGCCAATGGCTTCCTGTTCGACGGCTTCCCGCGCACCATTCCCCAGGCCGAAGCCCTGGTGAAAGCCAACGTTATTCTGGATTACGTTGTGGAAATCAACGTGGCCGACGAAGAGATCGTCAATCGTATCGCCGGCCGTCGCGTACACGAAGCCTCTGGCCGGGTGTACCACACCGTGTTCAATCCGCCGAAGGTTGCCGGCAAGGACGACGTGACCGGTGACGACCTGATCCACCGCGCTGACGACACCGAAGAAACCGTGCGCAAGCGTCTTCAGGTTTACCATGACCAGACCGAGCCGCTGGTGAACTTCTACAAGAACCTGTCCGTGGAACAGGGCAAGCCGAAATACGCCTGTATCGAAGGCGTGGGTACGGTGGAAGACATCACCGGCAAGGTGGTTGCAGCGCTCAGCTGACAGCTTGCCGGATAAACGAAAGCCCGTTCGCGGGCTTTCGTCGTTTATACTCTCTGCCTTTTTTCTGCCCCGGACACCGCAATGCCCACCTTGCTGGCCCTCGATACCGCCACCGAAGCCTGTTCTGTCGCCTTGCTCCATGAGGGTCGGGTACTCAGCCATTATGAGGTGATCCCCCGGCTGCATGCGCAGAAGCTGCTACCGATGATCCAGCAGGTTCTGGCCCAGGCCGGTATCGCACCAGGTGCAGTGGATGCTATCGCCTTCGGTCGCGGCCCTGGCGCGTTCACCGGGGTTCGCATTGCCATTGGCGTGGTGCAGGGCCTGGCGTTCGCGCTGGATCGCCCTGTGCTCGGCGTTTCCAACCTGGCTGCGCTTGCCCAAGGTGCCTGGCGGCGTCACGGCGAGGCCAGGGTGGCCGCGGCCATCGACGCTCGCATGGATGAAGTGTACTGGGGCTGCTATCAGGAACAGGCCGGCGAAATGCGCCTGTGCGGCACCGAGGCCGTGCTGCCCCCTCATGCGGTGCAGTTGCCGGCCGATAACCCGGAGGGCTGGTACGGCGCTGGCACAGGGTGGGGCTATGCTGATCGCTTGGCGGTCAAACCCAGGCAGTTCGACGCCATGGCCCTGCCGCACGCGGAAGACGTACTGGCGCTGGCCACGTTCGGCTGGGCCCGTGGCGAGGCCGTTGCCGCTGACCAGGCACAGCCGGTGTACCTGAGGGACAACGTGGCAACGCCGAAGGGCGCTCCTCGCGCCTGAGCCGGTTTCCGACGGCCAGAGGGGTTTTCGACCCGCGGCCCTAAACCTTTTGCACGTTATGTGGTCCAGTTATCACCGAGCCAGTGCTGGGGGCGCTACAGTGCCAGCACGCTGATATCACGTATCGAGAACCTTAATGCGCATAGATGGCGTCTCCTCGCGGTCGTACCCGATCAAGCGCAAGCCCGGCAAGGGCTTGGCGCGGGTTGAGGACGTGCCTGAAGAACGGGAAGGCGAGATCGAAGTGATCGAGGCCCGCCCGCGGCCTGCCGCAAGCGGTGGCCGCGGTACGCTCGTGCCGGCCTTCTCCGCGCGCGAGCAGGAAGAACTCTTCCGCGGCGTCAACACCCGCGTGGCTACTGCCTTGGCAAGCTATCTCACCACGGCGAGCTTCGTGGAGTGGGACGGTGAGGTTCTGGGCCTGGACGTTCATATCTGACTTCTGCCGACCTCCCGTATTACCTGGGCTGCCCTTCCTGGAGCGATGCGGCCTGGCGGGGCAGCTTCTATCCTGCTGATACCCAAGCCTCGGACACCCTAGGGCTGTATGCCAGCGCCTTTAATGCCGTGGAAGGCAACACGACCTTTTATGCCTGGCCCGCGGCGGCTACGGTCACGCGCTGGGCCGAGGAAATGCCCGCCCACTTCCGCTTTACCGCCAAGTTTCCAAGGGACATCAGCCACGGTGGAGAGCTCGCTAGCCAGCTCGAACTGGCGCACCAGTTTCTGCGCTCACTTGACCCGCTTGGCGAGCGCGTTTCACCGGTGTGGCTGCAATTGTCAGCCAGCTTCGGACCTTCCCGCCTCGCAGACCTTGCCCTGTTTATCGAAGGGGTTTCCCGGCCGCTGGCGGTAGAAGTGCGGCACCCGGCATTCTTTTCGAAGGGAAGCGAGGAGCGCGCCCTTAACCGCCTGCTCCGGGATAGCGGCACGGAGCGCATCTGCATGGACACCCGCGCGCTGTTCAGCGTGACGTCCACCAACCCTGGCATTCTTCATGCGCAAGCCATGAAGCCACGGGTGCCGCCACGGCCCGCCGCGTTCACCGATCGGCCTCAGGTGCGTTTCGTTGGTTTGCCGCGCGTAATTGATAACGAGCCGTTCCTTGACCCTTGGGTGGCCAAGGTAGCCGAATGGATTGAAGAAGGCCGCCGCCCCTATGTGTTCATGCACACCGCCGACAACCATGAGGCGCACGCCCAGGCGCGACGGTTTCATGAGCGGCTGACTGAACGGCTGCCTGGGTTGCCAGCCTTGCCGCCCGTGCCTGCAGCGGGCGCCCCCACGCAGATGGGCTTGCTGTGAAAGGGCCTGCGCACTCACGGGGCACTTAGGATGCGTGGGCTTATCATGCTGTGCGGGTTGGCTGTAGTGGGGTTTGGGCTGTGGTGGGCGTTGCCGCTTCCCCCACGCTGGAACCCTTGGGCGCCTCTGGATGTAAGCGAAGTACCCAATTGGCTGACGCCGTTCAAGCTGCGCCGCCTCCAGGCGGATCCACAACTGTGCGCGCAGGTGCTTGCCGTGTCTGGCCTGCGCTACCAGCCCCAGGCGGATTCGCCGCCCGGCCAGCGCTGCCCGCTGCGTGAGGTAGTCCGCGTAAGCGGCGGGCCGGTTCGGTTAAGCAGCAGTTTCCTGGCCAGTTGCCCGCTGGCGGTGTCCACGGCCATGTTCGAACGTCACGGTTTGCAGCCAGCGGCCCAGGCCGTTTATGGCGCGCCAGTGGTCGCCATGGAGCATCTGGGCAGCTTCGCCTGCCGCAACGTATACAACCGCAGCCAAGGGAGGCTCAGCCAGCACGCCAGCGCCAACGCCTTGGACATTGCCGCCTTCCGGTTGGCTGACGGCCGTCGGATCAGTGTGTTGCAGGGCTGGAAGGGCAGTGTCGATGACGCCGAATTTCTTCGGCAGGTGCACCACAATGCGTGTAAGTATTTCAATACCGTGCTTGGCCCGGAGTACAACGCAGCCCACCGCAATCACTTCCACGTAGACATGGGCGGATGGGCCGTATGTCGATGAAAGGCAATGTATTTCCGGTTGTTTCCGTCGCCGCACTTGAGTCGCTTTTATCAGTCTGAGGTTACGCAGACTTCCCCACTGCGGTCCTGGAGGCCGCTCATGTATCGCAAACTACTGCTGATCGCTTCAATGGGAACGCTGCTTGGAGGCTGCGTGCCTTACGCCACCGATGGCTATGTACAAACGGACGTCTACACCGTACAGCGCCCTGTTTATGAGGCTCGCCCTTATGCCTATCCTTATGGCTATACCAGCGGCTACTACGTAACCCCGGGGCCCCGCTATTACGCGCCGCCACCCCAATATTACCGACCGCCGCCACCGCCAGCCTGGCGCCCGGGGCCACCGCCTCGGCCTGCGATGGGTTGGCGCGGCGGGCCACCTCCTCAATGGCGCCATGACCGCGGCCCGGACTGGCGTGACCATGGCCGCGGCGGGCCGTATCGCGGGCCGCGTGGCGATCACGGCGGCCGTGGCGGCTGGGACGGGCGGGGTTATCGATAGAACGCTCTACGCCGGATGGCCGACCAAACGGCGCCCGCCATTATTCGCGAACTCCGCCTTCGGCTCCGCTGGCTCCCACAGGAGGCTCTAACCCATTGTGAGCCCGGGGCTCGGGGTTCATTACAAATCCTTCAAGGGGTGTTCACCTTCCCAGGCGCGGCTGAAGTGGGCGTTCACCACGGCCTCGGGAATGGTAGCCACGTCGGGCCAGTGCCAGTGAGGCGTGTTGTCTTTGTCTACCAGGCGCGCGCGCACTCCTTCGCTGAATTCCGGATGGCGGCAGCAGTTGAGGCTGAGGCCGTACTCCATCCGTAACACGTCCGGCAATGACAGCTGCCGGGCGCGCTTGAGCTGATGCCAGGCTAGGTGAGCCGTGAGCGGGCAGCCACCGATCAGGTTTTGCGCTGCCTGGGCAAGGTCAGGGTCGGCGTGGTCGCGCCAGCGGGCGATCGCTTTCCACGCCTGCACAGGGCCTGCTACGTCCAACAGGTCATCCACAGCGGCACGTCGCGCCAGCCATTGTGCCGGCGGGCGGGAGGAGGGCATCATGTTCGAGCGCACGGAGAAGGCTGATCAGCTGCACGTCTGCATTTTCTTGCCAGTTCAATTGCACCAGGCCGTCAATCAGTTCGTCCTGCTGATCATCGCGCAGCAGCCTGTCCGCCAACCCAAGCTCTAGGGCATCGGTGCCGTTCACCTGGGCCCCGGTCAACGCCAGGAACAGGCCCAGCTTGCCCGGGAGGCGATTATAGAACCAACCGGCACCCACATCGGGATAGAGGCCGATGCTCACCTCCGGCATCGCCAGGCGGCTCCCGGGCGTGACAATACGGATCGCGGCACCTTGCAGCAGGCCCATGCCGCCCCCCAGCACATAGCCATGCCCCCAGCAGATGACCGGGCGGGTGAAGGTATGCAGGCGGTAGTCCAAACGGTATTCAGCTTCGAAGAACCGCGCCGCCAGGTCGGGGACTTCCCCGGGATGAGCGCGACAGGCCTCGACCAGGCTACGCACGTCGCCGCCCGCGCAGAACGCTTTGGGGCCATTACCCCGCAGCAGCACGCAGGCGATGCGGGGGTTGCGCTCCCAGGCGTCGAGCTTATCCATAAGCGCCTCGATCATCGGTAGCGATAACGCGTTCAAGGACTTCGGGGCGTCGAGGGTGGCAATGCCGATATGGGCACCGTTTGCCCCGATAAGCTCTTCAAAACTCAGATTCATCGAAACCTCTGCTCAGTACTTTGTTGGAATTATGGACCGCAAGGGTCGGTTCGATTGACAACAGAGAAGGTCTTTCCTAGTGTCCCCGGATTGTTCCATGGACTGCCACATGACCACCACTGCCTCTGAAGAAGATCGCATCAAGCTTGAGCCGAGCTGGAAACAGGCGCTCAAGGAAGAGTTCGACCAGCCGTACATGCGGCAGTTGCGCGAGTTCCTGCGCCACGAACTGGCCGCGGCCAAGGAGATTTATCCGCCAGGGCCGCTGATATTCAATGCGCTGAACCTCACCCCGCTGGATCAGGTGAAGGTGGTGATCCTGGGCCAGGACCCCTATCACGGCCCCGGCCAGGCCCACGGGCTGTGTTTCTCGGTGCAGCCAGGGGTGCCCGCGCCGCCCTCGCTGGTGAACGTGTTCAAAGAGCTCAAGCGCGACCTTAACCTCGACGTTCCTTCCCATGGCTGCTTGCAGCATTGGGCCGAACAGGGTGTGCTGTTGCTTAACACTACCCTTACGGTCGAGCGCGGCATGGCGGCCTCCCATGCCAAGAAGGGCTGGGAGCCATTCACCGACCGCATCATCGAAACGGTGAGCGAGCGCTGCGAGCACGTGGTGTTTTTGCTCTGGGGCGCCCATGCCCAAAGTAAGAAAAAACTGATCGACCCCACCAAGCACCTGATTCTTACCTCAGTGCACCCGTCGCCGTTGTCAGCGCACCGGGGCTTCATCGGCAATGGGCATTTCAGCAAGACCAATCAGTTCCTCAAGGACCACGATCTGGCCCCGATCGACTGGGCGCTATGAATGGGCGCCGGGCTGCCTGTTCCAGCGGCGGAACAGCGGCTCTGCCAGGAACAGCACAAACAGCAGGCGCATCACTTGCAGCGCGGTCACCAGCGGCACGGACAGTTGCAAGGTTTCGGCGGTAAGGCTCATTTCGGCGATGCCGCCGGGCATCATGCCCAGGGTGAGGGAGCGCAGGTCCAGCGCGGTCGCCAGGCTGAGCAGCCAGGCGGCGACGCCGGCAATCAGCATCGTCAGCAGTGTGCCTGCCAGCGTACGCCCGAGGAACGAAGGCGCGCGGCGAAAGAACGCCCGGTTGAAGTGACAGCCCAGGCCGCTACCGATCAGCCACTGGCCGATCTGGCTGCCGCCCGCAGGCAAGCTGCCCTGCAGGCCCATGCCGATACTCAGGGTGGCGGTAACCAGCAGCGGCCCGAACAGCCAGGGGTTGGGCTGGTCAAGCTTTTGCCACACCAGCGCCGCCACAACGCCCAGCCCGCCAATCAACGCAAGCCAGGCCCAGCCCAGCTCACCGTTGTGCTGAGGCACCGCACCCTCGCCCAACAGGTACTTGAACACCGCGGGCACCAGCAATACCACCAGCAGTACCCTCAGGCTTTGCCCCGCGGCCACTCGGCCAAGGTTGGCGCCGTTGCGCGCGCCCAGGTTGACCATCTCGCCGGAGCCCCCCGGCATGCTGGAGAAAAACGCGGTAGCGCGGTCTTCGCCCGTGCGCAGCAGCAGCCATACGCTTACCAGGCTGGACACGCTGGTCACCAGCGCGCCGCCGACAATCAGCGGCCAGTGTTCGGCCACCTGCTCGAGAATGATCGGGGTGAAGTGCAGCCCAATGCCAATGCCGATGATCCATTGCCCACAGCGCCGCCCGTTGGGGATTTCGCGCAACTGCCAGGGGGTAGCGCAGCGCACCAGGATGACGGCCAGCAACGCGCCAGTCATCCAGGGCAACGGCCAGCCCACCTGGCTGGCCAACCATCCGCCTACCAGCCCGGTTACAGCCGTGACCCACCAGGCGGGTGACCTTGCTTCAGGCATTGGCGAGCCGGCGGGCACGTTGACGATTGCGCCAGATGCGGATCAGCGGCAGCACCAGCATGATTGCAGTGAGCACCCAGGTGCCCACGGTGATGGGGCTGCCGGCGAGGATTTGCAGGTCTCCGTTGGAAATGGACAGCGCGCGCCGCAGGTTCTGCTCCATCAGGCCGCCGAGAATGAAGCCCAGCAGCAGCGGAGACAGCGGGAAGTCCAGCTTGCGCAGGATGTAGCCGAAGATGCCGATACCCACCATCAGGAACAGGTCGAAAGTGGTGGCATGCACCGCGTACACACCAATACCGGTGATAATGGCGATCACCGGCACCAGCGCCCAGTTCGGCACCGACAGAATACGCGTGAACACACGGATCATCGGGATGTTGAGGATCACCAGCATCACGTTGGCGATGAACAGCGAAGCGATCAGCCCCCACACGATGTCGGGCTGCTGTTCAAACAAAAGCGGGCCCGGGGTGATGTTGTAGAGGCTAAGCGCGCCGATCATCACTGCCGTGGTGCCCGACCCTGGTACGCCCAGGGTGAGCATGGGCACCAACGCACCACAGGCGGCAGCGCCGATAGCGGTTTCCGGTGCCGCCAGCCCGCGCAGGTCGCCCTTGCCGAATTTACCGGTGGGGCCGGCCATGCGTTTTTCCGTCATGTAGGCCACAGCGCTGGCCAGGGTGGCGCCGGCGCCAGGCAGAACACCCATGATGAAGCCCAGCAGGCCGCAACGAACGTTCACCATCCATACCGCAACGGCTTCCTTGAGGTTGAACATCATGCGCCCGGTGGCTTGCGCGGCTTGATGGCCGTGGTGGGTTTTTTCGAGCAGCAGGAGGATCTCGGACACCGAGAACAGCCCCAACACCAGCACCACAAATTGAATGCCGTCGGCCAGGTGCACGCTGTCGCCCGTGAAGCGGTACACCCCGCTGTTGGCGTCGATGCCGATGGTGGAGAGGAACAGGCCGATCAACGCTGCGATGAATGTCTTCAACGGCCGGTTGCCTGCCATGCCGCCCAGGCACACGATGGCGAACACCATTAGCACGAAGTATTCCGCAGGCCCGAAGGCGATCGCCCACTTGGCCAGCAGGGGCGCGAACATCACCATGCCGCAGGTTGCGATCAGGGCGCCGATGAAGGAGCTCCAGGCCGACAGCGACAGTGCCACACCGGCCATGCCCTGACGGGCGAGGGGGTAGCCATCCAGCGTGGTCATCACGGTGGACGCCTCGCCCGGAATGTTCAGCAAAATGGAGCTGATACGCCCACCGTATTCGCAGCCCAGGTACACCGCCGCGCACAGGATGAGCGCGGATTCAGGCGGCAAGCCGAGGGCGAAGGCGATCGGGATGAGCAGCGCTACGCCGTTGATCGGGCCTAGCCCTGGCAACAGGCCGACCACGGTACCGATCAAGGTGCCGATCAACGCGGTGATGAGGTTGTACGGTGACAGGGCAACACCAAAGCCTTGCCCGAGGTAGCCGAGAGTGTCCATGTCAGTTCTCCAGTACGTCGAGCAGGCCCATGGGCAGCGGGACGTCCATCACGCGGTCGAACAGGATGTAGAGGCCAATGCTGGCGATTGGAATGACCACCAGCGCCGGTACCCAGCGCCCGCCGTACAGCCGCGCCATGGGCAGGCCGACCAGCATGGCGCTGAGGATGAAGCCCAGGGGCTCGAACAGGCCGGCGAACAACAGCAGCAAGCCGATGCAGGCGCCGATCTTCAGCAGGCTGTGGCGGTCAAGGCTGGGCTCGTCCTCGGTATGAACGATGGGAGTAGGGCGCAGCAGCATGTACAGCAAGGCGATGCCCATCAATGCCAACAGCAGCAAAGGGTAGGCACGGGGGCCGACGGGCTCGTAGGAAAAAGCTGCCTGGTAGGGCCAGGCCATGACCGCCAGCACCGCGCACATCGCCAGCAGCGCCGCGGCGAACAGCCGTTGCAGTGTTTTCATGGTTGTTCTCCGAGGCGCCCGCGAAGCCGCGGGCGTCATGAGGTCACTGGATGAGCCCGAATTCCTTGGCGAGGGTCTTGTAGTCCGCCACCTGTTTCTTCACGTAGGCATCCAGTTCCGGGCCGGTAAGGGCGAAGGGGAACAGTTCACGCTGGTCGCGCAGCTTGGCGAACTCATCGGTGGCCAACATCTTGTCGAACGTGGTCTTCCACCAGGCGTAGTCCTCGTCGCTCACCTTTGGCCCTACATAGAAGCCACGTACCACGGGCCATTGGATGTCGTAGCCTTGCTCTTTGGCGGTAGGGATGTCCTTCATCGCCGGCTCGTCCAGGCGTTTGTCGGAGAACACCGCGAGGATGCGCATGTTGCCGGCCTCGATGTGGGGCATGGAGTCGGAGATGTCCGTGCTGCCCACCTGGATGTGGCCACCCATCAGGGCCGTGGCGATTTCACCGCCTCCCTCGAGCGCCACATAGCGCAGCTCCTTGGGGTTAATGCCCGCCGCCTTGGCGATCAGCGCGGTTTGCATCCAGTCCTGGCTACCCACGGTGCCGCCAGAGCCGATCACCACCTTGCTGGGGTCGGCCTTCAGGGCTTGCACCAGGTCGTCGAGGTTTTTGTAAGGGGAGTCGCTCTTCACTGCGATAGCGCCGTAGCTGGTGCCCACCGCGGCCAGCCAGCGAACAGCGTTCTCGTCGAACCTGCCGAACTTGCCTTGGGCCAGGTTGAGCAGCGAGCCGCTCGACCAGGCCACAAGGGTGCCGCCATCGGCGGGCCGCTGAGCTACTACGGCGTTATACGCCACCGCACCCACGCCGCCGGGCATGTACGTGACGCGCATGGGCTTTTCCAGCAACTTCTGGTTGAGCAGGGCGCTTTGTACGAGTTTGCAGGTAAGGTCGAAGCCGCCACCGGGCGAGGCGGGAGCGATGCATTCAGGGCGTTTGGGTTCGGCCGCGAGGGCGGAGGTGCTAAGCGCCAGGCAGGTGACGGCCAGCGCGAGGGGGCGCAGTATCGCGTTCATGATGACTCCACTTTTGTTGTTTTTGTTTGGCGGCTTCGGACTGTCGCAGTTGACGAATCAGTACCGGCCATCACTGAGCCTAGAACGCGAAACTTTCACCAGGCTTTCAGCGAAACACGCCGCTTGAAAAATCGGACTGTTCCCATTGCAAGGATCGCCAACAGGCCGGGAATGGGGGACACTCCCCAGCCGCATGGCGCTGAACGAGGGGGAACGATGCGCATTTTGCTGGTTGAAGATCACGTGCAGCTGTCGCAAAGCATTGCCCAGGCCTTGAAAGGCGCCGGCCTTACGGTCGACGTACTGCACGACGGCGTCACGGCCGACCTTGCCCTGGCCAGTGAAGACTACGCCATGGCCATACTTGACGTGGGCCTCCCCCGGATGGACGGTTTCGAAGTACTCGCCCGCCTGCGCGACCGCGGCCGCAACCTGCCTGTGCTGATGCTCACCGCACGCAGTGACGTCAAAGACAGGGTGCATGGCCTGAACCTGGGCGCGGACGACTATCTGGCCAAGCCCTTCGAGCTCACTGAACTCGAAGCCCGGGTAAAGGCCCTGCTGCGCCGCACCCTGCTGGGCGGCGAGCGGCAGCAACGTTGCGGGGCGCTGGTGTACGACCTCGAAGCCCGCCGTTTCAGCATAGGCGAAGTGCCGCTGGTGCTCACGTCCCGCGAACAATCGGTGCTCGAGGCCTTGATCGCTCGGCCGGGCCGGGTGATGAGCAAGGAACAGCTGGCCGCCCAGGTATTTGGCCTGGACGAAGACGCCAGCGCCGAAGCCATCGAAATCTACATTCACCGCTTGCGCAAGAAGCTCGATGGCCAAGGCGTGGCTATCGTGACTTTCCGCGGCCTGGGTTACCTGCTCGAGGGGCGTGATGCCTAAGCCGGCCAGCCTGCGCTGGCGGCTGCTCGGTAACCTGGCCGGCTTGCTGATACTGCTGATGCTGGCTAGCGGGCTGAGTGCGTACTGGAACGGCCGCATGGCTGCCGACACCGCCTACGACCGTACCTTGCTGGCCTCGGCGCGAACCATTTCGGCCGGGCTGTTCGAGCAGGACGGCCGCCTCAGCCTCGATGTGCCCTACGTCGCCCTGGACACCTTTGCCTATGACAGTGCCGGGCGGATCTACTATCAGGTCAACGGCATCGACGGCCAGTTGATCTCGGGCTACGAGAACCTTCCCGCGGCGCCACCGGGCACGCCTCGCACGGATGCCTATCCGGCCTTGGCCAAATTCTATAACGGCAGCTACCGCGGGCAGGATGTGCGGGTGGTGAGCCTGCTCAAGGCGGTGAGCGAGCCCAGCATGAACGGCATGGCCGAGATACGGGTGGCGGAAACCGACGATGCCCGTGTGAACATGGCCCGGGACCTGATGACCGATACGCTGTTGCGGCTGGGTATGTTGGGAGGTGGGGCATTGCTGCTGGTATGGATTACCGTGAGCGGGGCATTAAGGCCGCTGGAGCGGCTGCGGCGCGCGGTGGAAGAACGCAGGTCTGACGACCTGCGGCCATTGCCCCATGACGAGGTGCAACGCGAACTGCTGCCGCTGGTGCAATCAATCGACCACTTTACCGAGCGCCTGCGCTTGCAGTTCGAGCGCCAGAGCCAGTTCATCGCTGATGCTGCCCATGAGCTGCGCACGCCGCTGGCCGCGTTGAAGGCCAGGGTAGAGCTGAGCCTGCGCAGCAACGACCCTGCAGAGCTGAAAACCGCACTGGCGGACGGCCGGGACGGTATCGACCGGTTGACCCATCTCGCCAATCAGCTGTTGTCACTAGCCCGCATCGAGAACGGCGCCCAGGCCATCGCGGAGGGCGGGGCGCAGCAGATCGACCTTTCACAGTTGGCGCGGGAGCTCGGCATGGCCATGGCGCCCCTTGCCTATGGGCAGGGGATCGAGCTGGCACTGGAGGCCGAGCAGCCGGTGTATGTGCGGGGTGAGCCTACGTTGCTCAGCGAGCTGTTGAGCAACCTGCTCGACAACGCACTGGCGCACAGCCCCAAGGGCGGCGGCGTGGTGCTCCGGGTGCTGCCCGAGGGCGTGCTGGAAGTGGAAGACGAAGGGCCGGGCATTCCTGAGGATGCCCGTGAGCGGGTGTTCCAACGGTTCTACCGGGGCAGCCAGCAAGGTACCGGCCTGGGCTTGGCCATTGTGGGTGAAATCTGCCGGGCGCACCGGGCCAGCATCTCCCTGCATGACGGCGCCCATGGCGGGCTTAAGGTACGGGTGGCGTTTCCCGAGCACGAATCGCTCGCGCTGTAGGAAGTCGCTTCCCACCGGGTGAACTGCGAGGAAGTAGGAGCCGGGCGAAGCTCGCGGACAAGGGCTTGCGCCCAAGGTCAGGCCAGCATCACCCGCGCGTCTTCCAGTTCGCTGCCCAGCAGCGGCGGGTCGAGGCGGTCCATGCCCAGCCGTTCATAAGAAGGCAGCTTGCTGATGGACGGGCGCCTGTCGATTGGTGTGTTCAGCAGCGAGGCGATCTGCACTACATCTGAATAGTCCGCCGCGGCCTGCTCGCGCTGGTAATCCAGATAAAGCAGCGGCACGTCCGATAGCGCCCGCGGGAAATCCCAGGATTTGAGAATCCGCGCGCCGATCACCGGGTGAATCTTTTCAATCACATGGTTCAGGCACACCGGGTCGCTGAGCAGTTCGTTATTCTCCTCGGCGTAGGTGAGTATCGGCAATACGCCGATCAGGTGAACCATGCCGGCCAGTGCGCCCTGGTCGGGCTTGAGGTGGGCCTGGCGACGGCAAAGTTCGTAGCCGATACCGGCCACTTCCACGCTCGTTGCCCAGATCTCTCGAAGCTTGGCTTCCACCACGGGCAGCCGCGCATTGAAGATCTGCTCGATCACCAGCCCGATCGCCAGGTTGCAGGTGTAGTTCACGCCCAGGCGAGTGATAGCCGATTGCAGGCTAGTGACTTCCACCTGGCTGCGCAGCAAGGGGCTGTTGACCACTTTGATCAAGCGGGCGCTCAGGGCCGGGTCCCGACCAACCACGCGGCTTAGCTCGCTTACGCTCACCTCGCTGTCTTCGGCCGCCTGACGGATCTCCAGGGCGACTTCCGGCAGCGTCGGCAGCATCAGGTCGTCCCGGTCGATGGCAACCAGCAAATCTTCTTGAACCGCTTGGGCCAGCTTGCTCATGAGGCCTCTCGGGCATGCAAAGGTGAAGCGCGGGCGGAAAGGGCCGCCGACCAGGCTACCGTTGTATCTCGCGGTCGCGGTCCAGTTCGTACGGAAGCTCAAGCACCGTGAGGCGCGCGCCCTCTGCATGGCCAAGGTGGATGTCGCCTTGTTCGGCGGCATCGCCTTGCAGCACCGCGAGCAGTTCCACACCTGTGCCCGCCGGCGCGGCCAGCACTACCTCGCCAACGGCGCTGGCATGAACCGGGGAAAATAGTGGTGTACCCGGAGCAGGTACTTCAGCCGCAGCCAGCGCCAGGCGGTATTGGCGGCGCTTGAGCTTGCCCAGATACTGCATGCGGGCCACGATTTCCTGCCCGGTGTAGCAGCCCTTTTTGAAGCTCACACCGCCCACGGCCTGCAGGTTGAGCATTTGCGGGATGAACATCTCATGAGTGGGGCCGAATACCTGCCCTATGCCGGCGCGTACCTGGCCGAGCAACCAGGCCTGGAGTGAGCCTTCGGGTAGCGCGGCGGCCAGGCTGGCGCGCAACGCCTCGGCCTGGCTTGCTGGCACCCAGGCTTCAGCCCTGCCCGGTGAAACGCGAATGAACAGCGCGTCACCCTGACGGGCTACGGCGTGAGTTTCTTCAGGCAGGTTGACGCCCAGCGGTCCCAGCGCATTCGCATTGGCTTCCTGGATACCGAAGCGTACCCATTCGCTGGAGGCGTCGGAAAGGGTTGCCTTGGAAAACACGGCGTATTTCTTCAGGTCGGCCAGCTGCAGGTCGACCAGTTCGCGCGCCATTGCCAACAGGCAGCCGTCGCCCTCCAGCACAATGCGGAAACTCGACTGCATGCGGCCCTTGGGCGTGCAGCGCGCGCCGAGGCTACTGGTGTGGGGGTTGAGGTAGTTGAGGTTGCACGTCAGCTGGCCTTGCAGGAACTTGCCGGCATCCGAGCCACGAACCGCAAGAACGCCCTCATGGTTGAGCGCGCAGAAAAAGGCAGAATCGGACATGGGTCACTTTGCTGAACCTGAATGCGCTCATGATAGTGCCCCGCGCGGAAAATAAACAGGCGCCACATCCGCTCATACCCGCAAGGTGCCCCGCGATAGCCTGGCCTGTATACTGCCGGCCTTTCCTCAGGAGGCCCCCATGGTCGCGGATATCGAACTCAATCGCCTGTACTGGCACAGCCGCCGTGGCATGCTGGAGCTGGACGTACTGCTCGTACCCTTCGTGAAGGAGGTATACCCCACGCTGAACGACGTCGACCGCGCGGTCTATGTGCGTCTGCTTGCCTGTGAAGATCAGGACATGTTCGGCTGGTTCATGGAGCGCAGCGAATCCGAGGATCCAGAGCTTCAACGCATGGTTCGGATGATCCTGGACCGTGTTCAGCCGAAATGATCGGTTCGAATGCCGCTGGCGGCCTTCCCGGCGGCTATTCCAGGTGTACTGTGCGGTAGCGTCGCTGGCCTTGTGCTCGGCCATGGTGTTGCAGGTGCCGGCATCGCTTCGCTTCGTACTGCTGATCAGTGTGGTTGCGCATGCTGCGTGGGTGCTCCCTCGGCATGTGCTGCTGAGCTCGCCCGCCGCAGTTACGGCCATACGCAGAACACCCGAAGGGTGGGTGATGCTCAGCCGCCGGGCTGGCTGGCATCCCATACAGCTTCTGCATGACAGCGTCGCATTACCGGCCATGGTCGTAGTGCGCTATCGCCAGCCCGGCCAATGGTTCGCCCGTGCCGCCTGCATTCCCGCTGATGCACTGGATGCCGAAACCCATCGGCGCTTGCGCCTTCGGTTGCGTTTGAGCCGCAACCGGTTTGCGCCGCCGTCCGCCATTCGTCAGCCTTGACTTGCAGTGGGGTCCAGTACCGTATCCTTCGCCTCGGCCAGCAGCTCCGGATAATCCAGCGTGTAATGCAGCCCGCGGGATTCCTTGCGTTGCATGGCTGACCTGATCATCAGCTCGGCCACCTGGGCCAGGTTCCTCAGCTCGATCAGGTCGCGGCTTACGCGGTAGTTGCTGTAGAACTCGTCAATTTCATCGAGCAGCAGCCGCACGCGGTGCTGGGCGCGCTGCAGGCGCTTGGTGGTGCGTACAATGCCCACGTAGTCCCACATGAACCGGCGCAGCTCATCCCAGTTGTGGGCGATCACCACGTCTTCGTCCGAATCGGTTACCTGCGTGGCATCCCAGGTGGGCAGTGCCTCCGGCGCCGGAACCGTTTCGAGCAGGGACTGGATATGCTGCGCCGCCGAGCGGCCGTAGACGAAGCATTCCAGCAGCGAATTGCTCGCCATACGGTTGGCCCCGTGCAGCCCGGTAAAGGTGGTTTCGCCGATGGCATAAAGGCCGGGTACATCGGTACGGCCGTGGCTGTCGATCATTACGCCACCGCAGGTGTAATGCGCCGCAGGTACCACCGGGATGGCTTCTTTGGTGATGTCGATGCCAAAGGCCAGGCAGCGCTCATAAACAGTGGGGAAGTGCGTGCGCACGAACTCGGCGGGTTTGTGGCTGATGTCCAGGTATACGCAGTCGGCGCCCAGCCGCTTCATCTCGTGGGCGATGGCGCGGGCCACGATGTCGCGCGGGGCGAGTTCTTCACGAGGGTCGAAGCGGGGCATGAAGCGCTCGCCGTTCGGCAGCTTGAGCACCGCCCCCTCGCCACGCAGCGCCTCGGTCACCAGAAAGCTCTTGGCCTGCGGGTGATACAGGCAGGTAGGGTGGAACTGGTTGAACTCCAGGTTCGCGACCCGGCAGCCTGCGCGCCAGGCCATGGCAATCCCGTCGCCGCAGGCGCCGTCCGGGTTGCTGGTATACAGGTACACCTTGGCGGCGCCGCCCGTGGCCAGCACGGTGAAGCGGGCCGCAAAGGTGTCGACCTCGCCTGTTTTACGGTCCAGCACATAGGCGCCCAGGCAACGGTCGCCATCGCGCCCCAGGCGCCGTTCAGTGATCAGGTCCACGGCTACGCGCTGCTGCAGCAGTTCGATATTGGGGCGTTGCCGGGCCTGGGCCAGCAGCGTGTTGAAGATCGCCGCGCCGGTGGCATCTGCTGCGTGGATGATGCGGCGATGGCTATGGCCACCTTCCCGGGTAAGGTGGAATTCGAACTGGCCGTCCTCCGCCGAAGCGGTATCGTCCCGCGTAAACGGCACACCCTGGTCGATCAGCCACTGGATCGCTTCGCGGCTGTGCTCCACCGTAAAACGCACCGCCGCTTCGTCACACAGCCCACCACCGGCGTCCAGCGTGTCGCGCACGTGAGAATCCACCGTGTCGGCATCGTCCAGAACGGCAGCCACGCCGCCCTGCGCCCAATACGTAGAGCCGTTGGACAATTCCCCTTTGCTTAACACAGCAATGCGTAAATGCGCGGGCAAGGTGAGCGCAAGGCTCAAGCCAGCCGCGCCGCTGCCGATGACTAGTACGTCATGTTGCAAATGCTGACTCATGTGACGAAGTGTCTCCTGCGGCTGCGGCGGCCGCTTTCTTGTTGGCTGGGCGTGCGATTTTGCCATTGAGAAGGACCGACGGAGGCGATCCGGACTCAGGTATGGCAAAATGGAACCATCGAGCGCAGCGGTGGGCCGCTATTTATACCAGCGCCGCTCAAGCAGGGCCACGCCAATGTCCCGGAGGGCGTATGCTGCTATGGACCTTGCACCCTTTTTTGTAGGAAATTGGCTATCCGGTAATGGGAACTTTCCTATTTGGGGCACAATCCATAGGTGGTTGCCAAACTACAGGGTACGCCGGAGCACCACCCCCGCGTGGCTGTTTCGTCAGTGGCCGGATTCCGATTGTCTACGCAGCAGGCAAGCGCCTGGTGCGTTTTTTCCTGTACCCGAATTTACGGGCAGGAAACTTGCGTGGAGGGGAGAACTTTTGCACAAAGCCCGAGTCTATGGTTGCAAGCCTGAACGATGGCTCTTGCAGCGCTCCTTGGAGCACAACGAGGAGTGTTCATGCTAACCCAGGAAGAAGATCAACAGCTGGTCGAGCGCGTTCAGCGCGGCGACAGGCGAGCGTTCGATCTGCTGGTGCTCAAGTACCAGCACAAGATTCTCGGGCTGATCGTGCGCTTTGTGCACGACACCCACGAAGCACAGGACGTGGCCCAGGAGGCCTTCATCAAGGCGTACCGGGCCTTGGGCAATTTCCGCGGAGACAGCGCCTTTTATACATGGCTGTACCGCATCGCCATTAACACGGCGAAAAATTATCTGGTGTCCCGAGGACGACGGCCGCCGGATAGCGATGTCAGCTCCGAAGACGCTGAGTTCTACGATGGCGATCATGGCCTCAAAGACCTCGAATCGCCGGAACGCTCGCTGTTAAGGGATGAGATCGAGGGCACCGTCCACCGGACCATCCAGCAATTGCCGGAAGACCTGCGCACGGCGTTGACCCTGCGTGAGTTCGATGGTCTGAGTTATGAAGACATTGCAAGTGTAATGCAGTGTCCGGTGGGTACCGTGAGGTCTCGGATATTCCGTGCTCGCGAAGCCATAGATAAAGCCCTGCAGCCGTTGCTGCAGGAAACCTGAGACAGCGGCGACAGCCAAGAGAGGAACCGCAATGAGTCGTGAAGCCCTGCAGGAATCGCTGTCCGCGGTGATGGATAACGAAGCGGACGAACTTGAATTACGCCGTGTATTGAGCGCTGTGGAAGACAGTGAAGCACGTGCTACCTGGTCGCGTTATCAGGTCGCCCGGGCAGCCATGCACAAGGAACTGCTCAATCCACGCCTGGACCTGGCCTCGGCGGTGTCTGCTGCACTGGCCGACGAAGCGGTACCTGCACGCTCCACGCCTCGCCCATGGCGCAGCCTGGGTCGCCTTGCAGTAGCGGCCTCGGTCACGCTTGCAGTGCTGGCGGGTGTACGTCTGTACAACCAGAACGAAATCGCCGGCGCCCAAGTGGCCCAGCAAGCGCCACAGCCTGCCTTGGTAGCGCCACAAGCCCAGGGCCCAGCCGTGCTCGCCGGTTACACCGAGAGCAGCGAAGCTGTAAAAGCCCCGGCCCTGGAGAACCAGGCCGGCTGGCAGGATGAAAAGCTGCCTGGCTATGTACGCCAGCACGCTCAGGATTCTGCAGGCAAGGGTACTGAAGGTGCACTGCCGTTCGCCCGCTCGGCGAGCATGGAAAACCGCTAAGGAGGAACATGCGCGTCCTCCCACTGGCCGCACTGTTGTGCGGCAGTTGGTTTTCCCTTCCGGCGTTGGCCGCCGCTGACGCCTCGCAATGGCTCGATCGCGTAGATCGGGCCGAGCAGCAACGCAGCTTTCAAGGCACCTTCGTCTACGAGCGCAGCGGCAGCTTTTCCACTCATGCAATCTGGCACCGGGCTACCGGTGGCCACGTTGTCGAGCGGGTTTTTCAACTCGATGGCCTGGTGCAGGAAGTTGTCCGCGCAGACAGTCGCCAGCGCTGCGCCAGCATGGCTTCCGAAGCTGCATCGAACGGGCCGGTCGCCAGCACCCGCACCTACGATGCTCTCAAGCTCATGTCCTGGTACGACATCAAGGTTGCCGGGGATTCTCGCGTAGCCGGTCGCCCGGCTGTGGTCATTTCCGTTACCCCCAAAGACCGCGACCGATATGCCCTGGAATTGCACCTGGATCGTGAAACCGGTTTGCCTGTCAAATCGTTGCTTCTAAGCGCAAGCGGGCAGTTGCTTGAGCGCCTGCAGTACACCCGTTTCGTCACGGATGTTCCTTCGGATAACGATCTGAAGCCCACCGCAGATTGTCACCCGCTACCGGTGGAAGCTGCAGCGGCGGCAACCGGCGCTGTGCCCTGGCGCGCCGAATGGGCCCCGGCGGGGTTCGAACGGATTGACGCCTCGCACTATCAAAGCCCCGAAGGTACCCCGGTAGACCGCATGCTGTTCGGCGACGGCCTGGCGCGTTTCTCGGTGTTTATCGAGCCTGCCAGCTCGCCTCGGGCCACGGATGGGCGCACCCAGTTGGGCCCGACCGCAGCGGTGTCGCGCCGTATTGCCAGTGACCGAGGCGATGTGATGGTGACCGTAGTGGGTGAAATTCCCATGGGTACGGCTGAGCGTGTGGCGCTTTCGATGCGTGCCCAGGCCGAGGATAAGAAGCCCTGAACATAAGCGTGCAGGCGGCTCCTTGCCCCCGCGCGCGCCTTGAAGTGTGATGAAATACGGTTCATGTATAAAAATGCAACATGAAAGATCTGCCCATGTTATTGCAAAGCGACCCGGTTTTTCTTATAGGTCGTTGCCACCATGTGCGGCTGGTCGAGGAGTTGCGCTCAAGCGCACCGGCCGGTCGTGATGTATCGCACTCTGGGGCCAGCTTTGCCCCTTCGCTTAACCATGCTCGTAATGTACGGGAGCCGTATGTCCATACCACGCTTGAAATCCTGCCTTTCGCTGTTCGCGGCGGTACTGATGCTGGGGCAGGTCGTTACCGCCCACGCCGAAGCGCTGCCCGATTTCACAACCCTGGTGGAGCAGGCCTCCCCGGCGGTGGTCAACATCAGCACCACGCAGAAGTTACCCGACCGCGGCGTGGCCGACAGCCAGATGCCTGACCTTCAGGGCCTGCCGCCGATGTTCCGTGAGTTCTTCGAGCGCAACATGCCACGCAACAACCCGCGCGCCCCGCGGGGCGATCGCCAGCGCGAAGCGCAATCCCTGGGTTCGGGCTTCATCATTTCGCCTGACGGGTATGTGATGACCAACAATCACGTGATCGCCGACGCGGACGAGATCGTGGTGCGGCTGTCCGACCGCAGCGAGCTCAAGGCCAAGCTGGTAGGCACCGACACCCGTACTGACGTGGCGTTGCTCAAGATCGACGGCAAGAACTTGCCCACGGTGAAGCTGGGTGACTCGGACAAGCTCAAGGTAGGTGAGTGGGTACTGGCCATCGGTTCGCCGTTCGGCTTCGACCATTCCGTTACCAAAGGCATCGTGAGCGCCAAGGGCCGCACGCTGCCGAACGACTCCTATGTGCCCTTTATCCAGACCGACGTTGCCATCAACCCCGGTAACTCCGGCGGGCCACTGTTCAACATGAACGGTGAAGTTGTGGGGATCAACTCGCAGATCTTCACCCGTTCCGGTGGCTTCATGGGCCTGTCCTTCGCCATACCGATCGATGTTGCCCTGGATGTTTCCAATCAGCTGAAGAAAGACGGCAAGGTCAGCCGCGGCTGGCTGGGTGTGGTTATCCAGGAAGTGAACAAGGATCTGGCCGAGTCGTTTGGCCTTGATAAGCCGGCCGGCGCGCTGGTTGCCCAGGTGATGCAGGATGGCCCTGCCGCCAAGGGGGGCCTGCAGGTAGGCGATGTGATCCTGAGCATGAACGGCCAGCCGATCATCATGTCGGCAGACCTGCCGCACTTGGTTGGCGGGCTGAAAGCGGGCGCCAAAGCCTCGCTGGAGATCATTCGCGACGGCAAGCGGCAGAACCTGGACCTCACCGTGGGCGCGCTGCCCGAGGATGAGGACATGGAAACTGCCACCGACGCCGACGGCCAGCCCGAGCGCAGCAGCAACCGGCTGGGCGTGGCTGTGGCAGACCTTACCGACGAGCAGAAAAAAGCCGCCGACCTCAAGGGTGGCGTGTTGATCAAGGACGTGCAGGACGGCCCTGCGGCCATGATCGGCCTGCAGCCTGGCGATGTGATCACTCACCTGAACAACCAGGCGATCACCTCCGCCAAGCAGTTCACTGACGTGGCCAAGGGCTTGCCGAAGAACCGCTCGGTGTCCATGCGCGTCCTGCGCCAAGGCCGTGCAAGCTTCATTACCTTCAAGCTGGCCGAGTAATAGGCTGAGATGTTCGCGGGCTTTGCCGATCCTGCAGGGCTCTCCCCAACGGGAGCCCTGGCCCGCGAACATGCCAACCATCGAAGGTTGCCTCATAGGCCACGGCATCAGGTACAATGCCCGGCTATTTTTTGTCGGGCGTCCGGCCCAAGGCCTTTTTGAGTGCTGATCCGTGAGTGATTTGAGTCATATCCGCAATTTCTCCATCATCGCCCACATCGACCACGGCAAGTCGACCCTGGCCGATCGGTTCATCCAGATGTGCGGCGGCCTCGCCGATCGCGAGATGGAAGCGCAGGTCCTCGATTCGATGGACCTGGAGCGTGAGCGCGGCATCACCATCAAGGCCCACAGTGTCACCCTTCACTACAAAGCGAAGGATGGTAAAACCTACCAGCTCAATTTCATCGATACCCCCGGTCACGTCGACTTCACCTACGAAGTCAGCCGCTCGCTTGCCGCCTGCGAAGGCGCATTGCTGGTAGTGGATGCCGGCCAGGGTGTCGAGGCGCAATCCGTTGCCAATTGCTATACCGCCATCGAGCAGGGCCTGGAAGTCATGCCCGTGCTCAACAAGATGGACCTTCCCCAGGCCGATCCGGACCGGGTGAAGGACGAGATCGAGAAAATCATCGGCATCGACGCCACCGATGCCGTGGCCTGCAGCGCCAAGAGCGGCATGGGCGTGGATGAAGTGCTCGAGCGCCTGGTGCAGACCATTCCGGCACCCGAAGGCAATATCGAGGCGCCCCTCCAGGCCCTGATCATCGACTCCTGGTTCGATAACTACCTGGGTGTGGTCTCGCTGGTGCGGGTACGTCATGGCCGGGTAAAGAAAGGCGACAAGATCCTCGTCAAGTCCACAGGTAAAACCCACCTGGTGGACAGCGTGGGCGTATTTACCCCCAAGCACACCCCAACGGCGGACCTCAAGGCCGGCGAAGTTGGCTTCATCATCGGCAGCATCAAGGACATTCATGGCGCGCCCGTGGGTGACACCCTTACCCTGTCCACCACGCCGGACGTGGAAGTGCTCCCCGGGTTCAAGCGGATCCAGCCCCAGGTTTACGCCGGGTTGTTCCCGACCACCTCGGACGATTTCGAGGACTTCCGCGAAGCCCTGCAAAAGCTGACCCTCAACGATTCGTCGTTGCAATACCAGCCTGAGAGTTCCGACGCACTGGGCTTCGGCTTCCGTTGCGGGTTCCTAGGCATGCTGCACATGGAGATCATCCAGGAGCGCCTGGAGCGCGAATACGACCTGGACCTGATCACCACCGCGCCGAGCGTGATCTACGAAGTGAAGATGAAAACCGGCGAGACGATCTACGTCGACAACCCGTCCAAGCTTCCGGATGTGTCGTCGGTGGAAGACTTCCGCGAGCCGATCGTCGAAGCCACCATTCTTGTGCCTCAGGAGCACCTGGGTAACGTCATCACGCTGTGCATCGAAAAGCGCGGCGTGCAGCGTGACATGCAGTTCCTTGGTAGCCAGGTGCAGGTGCGGTACGACCTGCCGATGAACGAGGTGGTGCTGGACTTCTTCGACCGCCTCAAGTCCACCAGCCGCGGCTATGCATCGCTGGACTACCACTTCGATCGCTACCAGTCGGCAAACCTGGTGAAGCTCGATGTGTTGATCAACGGCGACAAGGTCGATGCGCTGGCACTGATCGTTCACCGCGACAACGCCCACTACAAGGGCCGCGCGTTAACCGAAAAGATGAAAGAGCTGATCCCTCGGCAGATGTTCGACGTAGCGATCCAGGCAGCCATCGGCGGCCAGATCATTGCCCGAACTACGGTCAAGGCGCTCCGGAAAAACGTTCTGGCCAAGTGCTACGGTGGTGACGTGAGCCGTAAGCGCAAGCTGCTTGAAAAGCAGAAGGCCGGTAAAAAGCGTATGAAACAGGTCGGTAATGTGGAAATTCCACAAGAAGCCTTCCTCGCCGTGCTCAGGTTGGAATAATCAGGTCCTATGTCTCTTAACTTCCCGCTGTTGTTGGTTATCCTCGTGGCCGTGTGTGGCCTGCTAGGTCTGCTCGACCTCGTTATCTACGCACCGCGGCGGCGCACAGCCATTGCGAATTACCAGGGCAGCGTGGCTCAACCCGAGCCCGCCGTGCTGGATCAACTGAACAAGGAGCCGCTGCTGATCGAGTACGGCAAGTCCTTCTTCCCGGTGCTGTTCATCGTGCTGGTGCTGCGCTCGTTCCTGGTCGAGCCCTTCCAGATCCCCTCGGGGTCGATGAAGCCTACGCTGGAAGTGGGCGATTTCATCCTGGTGAACAAGTTCTCGTATGGCATTCGCCTGCCCGTGCTGGACACCAAGGTGATCCCGATCGGCGATCCGCAACGCGGCGATGTGATGGTGTTCCGCTACCCAAGCGATCCTTCCGTCAATTACATCAAGCGCGTGATCGGCGTGCCGGGTGACACCATCCGCTACACGTCGGACAAGCACCTCTATGTCAACGACGCCCTGGTGGACGAACAGATGGTGGGCACCACCTTCGACCCGCACCTGGGCGAAGTGGGGGTATACAAAGAGCGCATCGGCGACGTGGAGCACTTGATCCATCAGCAGATGGCGACCTACCGCATGCTCCCCGGCGGGCAGTGGACCGTACCGGCCGATCACTACTTCATGATGGGCGATAACCGGGACAACTCCAACGACAGCCGTTATTGGGACGATCCGCGTATTCCCAAGGACCTCCTTGGCATGGTTCCGGACCACAATATCGTCGGCAAGGCCTTCGCGGTCTGGATGAGCTGGCCGGAACCGAAGATGCGCCACCTGCCCACGCTGGATCGGGTCGGGCTCATCAAGTAACCCCTGGGCAGAAAGCTGCCAGGCGCCTGGCAGCGTTTCCGGGCAATCGTCGGGCGAGGGTCTAGCATGAATGCATTACGCTCCCAGCAGGGGCTATCGTTGGTTGGCGGCCTGGTGCTGCTGGTAGCGGTGAGCCTCGTGACCATCGCTGGCCTGCGAGTAGGCCCGCATTACATGGATTACTGGGCCATCAGGAAAGCGATGGACAAGGCTGCCAGCGATCCGACAGTGAAGGTCGGGGACGCCGACGAATATTTCGACTATGTGGGCCGCAGTTTGCAGGTCAATAACATCCGGGATCTGGATTTGAAAAAAGCGTTGAATATCACTGAACAGCAGGGCGGGCTCCTTGCCCGGTTGGCTTACGAGCGGCGCGAGCACCTGCTGGGCAACATCGACCTGGTAGTGAGTTTCGATCATCAAGCCAGCGTGCGTGTGCCGTGAGCCAGTCGCCTCTCAATCGTCTCGAGCGCCAGCTCGGCTACACCTTCAAGAACAAGGACCTGATGCTGCTGGCGCTGACGCACCGCAGTTTCGCGGGTCGCAACAATGAACGGCTCGAGTTCCTGGGTGACGCGATCCTCAATTTCGTCGCCGGCGAATCCCTCTACGACCGCTTCCCCCAGGCCCGGGAAGGCCAGCTGTCCCGCTTGCGCGCCCGCCTCGTCAAGGGCGAAACCCTGGCGGTGCTGGCCCGTGGTTTCGACCTGGGCGAATACCTGCGGCTGGGCTCAGGTGAGCTCAAAAGCGGTGGCTTCCGCCGTGAATCCATACTGGCCGACGCCCTGGAGGCGTTGATCGGGGCTATCTACCTGGATGCCGACATGGACACCGCACGCGAGCGCGTGCTGGCCTGGCTTACGAACGAGTTCGAAAGCCTAACCCTGGTCGACACCAACAAGGACCCGAAAACCCGGCTGCAGGAGTTTTTGCAGTCCCGTGCCTGTGAATTGCCTCGATACGAAGTGGTCGACATTCAGGGTGAACCGCATTGCCGTACCTTCTTCGTGGAATGCGAAGTGGCTTTGCTCAATGAAAAAAGCCGGGGTCAGGGCGTGAGTCGGCGTATCGCCGAGCAGGTGGCCGCCGCGGCTGCCCTGATCGCACTCGGCGTGGAGAATGGCAATGACTGATATTCCGGCAACCCGTTGCGGCTACGTAGCCATCGTCGGCCGGCCCAACGTCGGCAAATCCACGCTGATCAACCATATTCTCGGGCAAAAGCTGGCGATCACCTCGCGCAAGCCGCAAACCACGCGGCACACCATGCTGGGTATCAAGACCGAAGGCCATGTGCAGGCGATTTATGTCGACACCCCCGGCATGCACAAGGATAACGACAAGGCGCTCAACCGCTACATGAACAAAACCGCCTCCGCCGCGCTGAAGGACGTGGACGTGGTGATCTTTGTGGTGGACCGTACCCGCTGGACCGACGAGGATCAGATGGTCCTCGAGCGCGTGCAGTACGTCGAAGGCCCGGTGATCCTGGCGATCAACAAGACCGACCGGCTGGAAGACAAGGCCGCGCTCATTCCGCATCTGGAATGGCTGCAAAAGCAGCTGCCCAAGGCCGAAGTGGTACCGATCTCGGCGCAGCAGGGCCATAACCTCGACACCCTCGAGGCGCTGATCGGCAATTACCTGCCCGAGAACGACCATTTCTTCCCCGAAGACCAGATCACCGATCGCAGCAGCCGCTTCCTTGCCGCTGAACTGGTACGCGAGAAGATCATGCGCCAGCTGGGCGCCGAGCTTCCCTACCAGATCACCGTCGAGATCGAGGAATTCAAGCAGCAGGGCGCTACCTTGCACATCCATGCCTTGATCCTGGTAGAGCGTGACGGCCAGAAGAAGATCATCATCGGGGACAAGGGCGAGCGCATCAAACGCATCGGCATGGAAGCGCGCAAGGACATGGAGCAGATGTTCGACGCCAAGGTGATGCTCAACCTGTGGGTGAAAGTGAAGGGCGGTTGGTCCGATGACGAACGCGCACTGCGCTCCCTTGGCTACGGCGACGTCTGACCTGCGCGCACGCCCATGAGCGGCACGCTGCCGCAGCCGGCCTACGTACTGCACGCCCGGCCGTACAGGGAAACCAGCGCATTAGTGGACTTCCTTACACCGGGCGGGCGGCTGCGTGGCGTGTTGCGCGGCGCCAGGGGCAAGGCAGGCAGCCTGGCCCGGCCCTTCGTACCGCTTGTGGTGGAGTTTCGAGGCAAGGGCGAGCTGCGCAGCGTAGGGCGGCTCGAAAGCGCCGGCACCAGCCCATGGCTTGTAGGCGAAGCGCTGTTCAGCGGCCTGTACCTGAACGAGCTGTTGGTACGCCTGCTGCCCTTCGAAGCCCCACATCCGGCACTCTACGACCACTACGGCCTTACGCTCGAGGCACTGGCGCAGGGGCGCCCGCTTGAGCCGCTGCTGCGGGCTTTCGAATGGCGTTTGCTGGACGAACTGGGCTATGCCTTTGCGCTGGACACCGACAGCAGCGGTAGCCCGGTGGTGGGCGACGGGCTGTATCGGCTAAGTGTGGACGAAGGCCTGGAGCGGGTGTTCAGTTTTGCCCCAGGGTTATTCCACGGCGCGGACCTTCTGGCCATGGCCACCGCAGACTGGAGCGCCGCGGGTGCGTTGCTGGCTGCCAAGCGCCTCATGCGCCAGGCCCTGGCCGCCCACCTCGGCGGCAAACCGCTGATGAGCCGGGAACTGTTCCGCCGGCCGTAAGGCGCTTGCTATTCGCTTCCTACAATACCCCGCCGGCACGTATCCTTGGCTGATCTACTGCCAGGGAGCTTTTCCGTGACCACCAGCAACCGCATTCTTCTGGGCGTGAACATCGATCACGTCGCCACATTGCGCCAGGCGCGGGGCACGCGCTACCCGGACCCGGTCAAGGCCGCGCTCGATGCGGAGCAGGCAGGCGCCGATGGCATTACCGTGCACCTGCGCGAAGACCGGCGGCACATTCAGGAGCGCGACGTATTGTTGCTGAAGGAGGTGCTGCAAACCCGCATGAACTTCGAGATGGGTGTGACCGAGGCGATGCTCGAATTCGCGGAAAAGCTGCAACCTGCCCATGTGTGTCTGGTGCCTGAAACCCGTCAGGAGCTCACCACTGAAGGTGGCCTGGACGTGGCGGGTCAGGAAGCCCGGATCAAGGCGGCGGTAGATCGGCTCAGCGCGGTGGGGAGTGAAGTGTCCCTGTTCATCGATGCCGACCCAACGCAGATCGAAGCCTCTGCCAGGGTAGGGGCACCGGCAATCGAGTTGCACACCGGGCGCTATGCCGATGCCCATACGCCAGAAGAAGCCGCTATTGAATTACAGCGTATTGCCGACGGGGTCGCCCAAGGCCGGCACCTGGGCCTGATCGTGAATGCCGGCCATGGCTTGCACTACCACAATGTGGAGCCTATCGCGGCCATCTGCGGCATCAACGAGCTGAACATCGGCCATGCCTTGGTCGCACAAGCCTTGTTCGTGGGTTTCCCGGCTGCGGTCGCGGAGATGAAAGCGCTGATCGTGGACGCTGCGGAGCGTGCCCGCTGCTGATCCCTGAAAGGAGCGCCGCGTAGGCAGCGCTCCTTGAACGGCATTACTCGGGGGCGTAGGGCTGGCGACGTTTGTGAGCGGTTTTGTCGTAGGTGCGAACGATGATGTCGTACGCGTCGTCCCGCACAGTCTCGCCATGGAGGAACGCGTCGATTTCCTTGTAGCTTACGCCATGGGCATCTTCATCCGGCTTGCCTGGAGTGAGTTCTTCCAGGTCGGCAGTCGGGACCTTCAGGTACAGTTTTTCCGCCGCACCCAGGTATTTTGCGATTTCGCGAACCTGGCCCTTTACCAGCCCCTCCAGTGGCGTGAGGTCACAGGCGCCGTCACCAAACTTGGTAAAGAAGCCCATCACCGCTTCGGCGGCATGGTCGGTACCGATGACCAGCCCGTCGTTGGCATTGGCGATGGCATACTGGGCCACCATGCGCATGCGGGCCTTGGTGTTGCCGCGCACGAAGTCACGACGAGCGTCGGTCAGCTTCGAGACAGCGTCCAGCTCTGCATCCAGGCCTTTCACGGCGTCGGCAATGTTCACCGTGACTTCCTCGTCGGCCTTCACGAACTTCATCGCGGCCGCTGCGTCGTCCTCGTCATGCTGCTGGCCGTAGGGCAGGCGCACCGCGATAAAGCGATAACCGGCGTCGCCGGTCTCTTCCCTCAGCTCCTCTACTGCCAACTGAGCCAGACGGCCCGCCGTGCTGGAGTCCACGCCGCCACTGATGCCCAGTACCAATACCTTGAGGCCGGCATTACGCAGGGTTTGCTTGATGAACGCCTTGCGCCGTTCTACTTCGGCAGCCAGCGCGGCTTCATCGGTAAACGGGGGAATGACATTCAGCGCAGCGGCGATTTCGGCCTGGCGGTTGCTCATCGGGTTCGATCTCCTGTGAGAGCCAGCAAGCTGGCAAAGAACTATAGACACGGTAGGAGCTTACCTTGATCCGTGGGAAATCGCCCGATGCGCCAGAAGATCAAGGGCGCGAATTGGATGATGACGCATTGCTACCTATCAGTTCTGCCAGCTATCGCTATGCCAAGACTACCGATAGCTTTAGACGTAGGAATCACCGTAGCGACACAGTCAAGGAGTAGACATGAGTCTTGAATTAAAAGTAACCGATGAGAGCTTGTCCAAATTGCTCAGTGAAGTATGGCAAGACGGTCACGTGAATGTCGTGGAACACAGCAAGCTGCGCAAGGAAAGCGATAAGGCTGTTGCCGAGCTGAAGGGTGTAGAGGGGCTTACTGAACAATTACAGAACCTGCAAGATCATGCGGATGGGCTGGTACGGGCCTGCCTCCAGTTATCCAGAGAGGTTTACGAGCAGAACATTGCAGCCCAGAAGGAGCGGCCCCAGGCAGCCAACGGCAATATCCATGCGGACCTGAAAGAGCAAGCCAGGCTGCAAAATGCATATGAGAATCAGGGCACCGAAGGGTTGCTCGCCGTAGACGATGCCAAGAAAGACACTTTGGTTGAGGCACGCAAGGCTTTGATCCGTGCCGTGGAATACCAAATCGCTTACGTCGTGGTCGGAGCGGAAGCGACCGTTGGCAAATTGATGATTTAACCTGGCTTGCGTGCCGTTATCACCGCCCGCATGGGCGCTGGCAAGCCTTCCACGGTTTTGCTGTGGTCTTCCGGGTCGAGGAAGTGTTCGAGTGACTGGTAGCGCATCCAGTCGGTGCTGCGCTGCTCGTCGGGGGTGGTATAGCTCACATCCACGCACTTCACGTCCCGGAAGCCGGCGCGACGCACCCACAGTTCCAAAGCCGCCACCGAGGGCAGGAACCACACGTTACGCATTTGCGCGTAACGATCCTCGGGCACCAGCACCTGCTGTTCGTCGCCACGTACCACCAGGGTTTCCAACACTAGTTCGCCGCCTTTTATTAGGCAGTCCTTCAGTGCGAACAAGTGGTCGATGGGCGAACGACGGTGGTACAGCACGCCCATGGAGAATACCGTGTCGAAGCCCTGAAGGTTGGGCGGAAGGTCTTCCAGCGCCAGTGGCAAGTGCCAGGCAGGCAAGCCCGGCAGATACTGGCTCAGGGCCTGGAACTGGCAAAAGAACAGCCAGTTGGGGTCGATGCCGATCACGCTTTCGGCGCCGGCGCCGAGCATCCGCCACTGGTAATAGCCATTGCCGCAGCCTACATCCAGCACCCGCTTGCCGTTCAGGTCCAGGTGCGGCGCCACACGGGCCCATTTCCAGTCGGAGCGCCACTCGGTGTCTACGTGTACGCCGAACAGGTTGAATGGCCCCTTGCGCCATGGGGAAAGGCCCATCAGCGCGTCCTGAAGGCGCTGCCGGGTAGCGTCATCGCATTCGCCGTCGAGGGTTACACTACTGGCGAGGTCCACCGCATTGGCGTGCAGCTCCGGCAACGCGGCAAGCGCTTTTTGCCAGCGCTCAAGGTCGCCGTGGCCTTTTTCCATCCGGGTGTCGAGGTCGGCCTGCAGGCCATTGGCCCATTCGCCTAGGGGCGAATCCGCCAGGCGGCGGACGAGGGGAGAAAGGTCAATCATGGCAGGGCGATCATCGAAGCGAAGTTAAGGCACTGGAACCAAGGCACCACCTTGCTGAACCCTGCAGCCAGCAAGCGCGCACGGTGCTCCTCGAAGCTGTCGGGCTTCATCACATGTTCGATCGCGCTGCGCTTCTGGGCAATTTCCAGTTCGCTGTAGCCGTTGGCACGCTTGAAGTCCATATGTAGCTCGGTGAGCAGGTCGTGAGCCTGGTCATCCTCGAAGCGCAACTTTTCGGAAAGCAGCAACGCCCCACCCGGTACGATGGCCTGGTGGATCCGCGACAGCACCTCCAGGCGTTGCCCGGGCGGAATGAACTGCAGGGTGAAATTCATTGCCACCACCGAGGCTGGCTCAAAGTCAAAGCCAAGAATATCGGTTTCCAGTACCTGAACGGGCAGCAATTCCTGGAACATCGAATCCTGCCCTTGCAGGTATTCGCGGCAGCGTTGAACCATGGCCGACGAGTTATCGATCGCCACCACATGGCAGCCGTCCTTGCGCACGTGCCGACGCAGCGCCTGCGTCACCGCCCCCAACGAGGCGCCCAGGTCGTACAGGCAGGTATGAGGCTGGGCGAAACGCGCGGCCAGTACCCCCAGGTTCTCGACAATCGCCGGGTAGCCAGGTACCGAGCGCTTGATCATGTCCGGGAACACCCGTACCACATCCTCGTTGAAGACGAAGTCGGGTACCTGGGCCAGGGGTTGGGCGAAAAGACGATCAGGAAGTTCAGACACGGGATTCTGCGGGCGTGGCGGGAAAGGCCGGGATTTTACGAGCTTCGAGCGGCAAGCTACAAGCTGCAAGCTGCAAGCTGCAAACTACAAGCTACAAGCTACAAGCTACAAGCTACAAGCTACAAGCGAAGGCCGCCATCACGACGGCCGCTCTTGCTCTTGCTCTTGCTTGCAGCTTAAGGCTTGCCGCTTGCCGCTACAAAACCGTGATATCGCAATCAAAGGATTGCACGGGCTTCACCTCGGGTGCCCAGGGTTGTTGCAGCACCATCAACAAATGACCCTGGCCTGGGCCTTGCGCACGGTAGCGCCATACCGACTGCCCGGCGGCGCCCACGATGCCGGCGTCTTCGGCGTTGGTGTACACCTCGGGGCCGAGGCTGCGCAATACGGACTGTGCGGGGTTCTGCAGCAGCCAGCGGTAGCCGGTGGTGGGGTTGCTGGGGAGAGTAACGATCAACAGCTGGCCTTGGGCCAATGTGATAGGGCACTGCTGTTGCTTGTTCAGCTCGAACGCAACGGAAGGGTCTGGCGCATGGCGCCCGGCGCAGGCAGTGAGAAGGGCAAGGCTGGCAACAGCGAAAATACGCAACAAGGGCATCGTCGGAGCATCCTGGCGAAGGCGATGCCCGCCAGCATAGCGCAGGCGGGCAACACGAGTCAGGCGATAACTTAGAACAGCACCTTGGCCACGTCGGAGAATCGTTTCGCGAAGTGAACGGTAAGCCCTTCCTTGAGGTAATCCGGCAGTTCCTGGAAGTTGCCCCGGTTGGCTTCCGGAAGGATCAGCTCGGTTAGCTTCTGTCTGCGCGCCGCGATCACCTTCTCGCGCACGCCGCCAATGGGCAGCACGTGGCCCGTGAGCGTGAGCTCGCCAGTCATCGCCACGCCTTTTTTCGGCGGTTGGTTGCGCGCCAGGGACAGCAGCGCGCTGGCCATGGTAACGCCTGCGCTTGGGCCATCTTTTGGCGTGGCGCCTTCAGGTACATGCAAGTGCACGAATGCTTCGTTGAAGTAGGTAGGCTCGCCGCCGAATTGTTTCAGGTTCGCCGTGACGTAGCTGTAGGCGATTTCCGCAGACTCTTTCATCACCTCGCCCAACTGCCCGGTGAGCTTGAAGCCCCGGGTAAGGCTATGAATTCGGGTGGCTTCGATAGGCAGCGTGGCGCCGCCCATGCTGGTCCAGGCCAGGCCCGTGATCACGCCAACGCCTGAAAGCAGCTGCTCGCTGCGGAATACTGGCATGCCCAGGTAGGCTTCCAGCTCCTTGGGCCCTACCTTGATCACCGCGCCGGGCTCTTCAAGCAACCGTACAACCGCTTTGCGTACGACCTTGCCCAGCTGTTTCTCCAGTTGCCGCACACCGGCTTCGCGGGCATAGCCCTCGATTACCATGCGCAGCGCGCTGTCGCTGATGGTGAGATTTGCCTTGGCAACGCCGGCCTTTTCAAGCTGCTTGGGCCACAGGTGCTTGCGGGCGATGGCCAGTTTTTCTTCGGTGATGTAGCCCGACAGGCGTATGACTTCCATGCGGTCGAGCAGCGGGCCGGGGATCGAATCCAGCGTGTTGGCGGTGCACACGAACAGCACCTTGGAGAGGTCCAGTCGCAAATCCAGATAGTGGTCGAGGAAATCCACGTTCTGTTCCGGGTCCAGGGTTTCCAGCAGGGCAGACGCCGGGTCGCCCTGGTAGCTCTGGCCCATCTTGTCGATTTCATCGAGCATGATGACCGGGTTCATCACCTCCACTTCCTTGAGCGCCTGCACCAGCTTGCCGGGCTGGGCGCCAATGTACGTGCGGCGGTGGCCCTTGATCTCGGCTTCGTCGCGCATGCCGCCCACGCTGAAGCGGAAGAACGGCCGGCCGAGGGATTCGGCAATGGACTTGCCGATGCTGGTCTTGCCCACGCCCGGCGGGCCCACCAGCAGTACGATCGAGCCGCTGATTTCGCCTTTGTAGGCCCCTACCGCGAGGAATTCCAGAATGCGGTTCTTGATGTCGCCAAGGCCGGCGTGGTGGGCGTCGAGCACCTTGCGCGCGTGCTTGAGCTCCAGGCGGTCCTTGCCGTACACGCCCCACGGCAAGGCGGTGGCCCAGTCCAGGTAGTTACGGGTCACGGCGTATTCAGGCGAGCCGGTTTCCAGAATCGCCAGCTTGCCCATCTCTTCATCGATACGCTTGCGCGCAGCGGCGGGCAGGGTCTTGCCTTCGAGGCGCTGCTCGAACTGCTCCAGGTCCGCGCTGCGGTCGTCCTTGGTCAACCCCAGCTCCTGCTGGATGACCTTGAGCTGTTCCTTGAGGAAGAACTGCCGCTGATGCTCGCCAATCTGCCGGTTCACCTCCGCGGAAATTTCCTTCTGCAGCCGCGCCACTTCCACTTCCTTGCGCAGCATCGGTAACACCCGTTCCATGCGCCGCAGCATCGGCACACAGTCCAGCACCTGTTGCAGCTCGGCGCCGGTAGCGGACGTCAGCGCCGCGGCGAAGTCAGTCAGCGGAGACGGATCGTTCGGGCTGAAGCGGTTGAGGTAGTTCTTCAACTCTTCGCTGTACAGCGGGTTGAGCGGCAGCAGCTCTTTGATGGCGTTGATCAGCGCCATGCCGTAGGCCTTGATTTCGTCGGTAGGCTCGGCCGGCTGCAGCGGATATTCCACTTCCACCAGGTAGGGCGGGCGGTGATGCTTGAGCCAGGTGCGAATGCGCACACGCGAAAGGCCCTGGGCGACGAATTGCAGCTTGCCGTCTTCGCGGCTGGCGTGATGGATCTTCACCAACGTGCCGTAAAGCGGCAGAGCGGACGTGTCCAGGTGGCGCGGGTCTTCGGCTGGCGTTTCCATGTAGAACAACGCCAGCGAGTGGTGCGGCGTTTTCGCCACCAGGTCCAGGGTTTCGGCCCAGGGCTCTTCGTTCACGATCACCGGCAACACCTGCGCCGGGAAGAAAGGCCTGTTATGGATCGGGATCACGTAGACCTTGTCAGGCAGGTTCTGGCCCGGCAATACCAGCTCGGTGCTGGCGGTTGTGGAGTGCTCCACCTGCTCCGGCCCTGCGGAGGGTTCGTTAGAAGCGTTGGGGCGGTCCGTAACGGAATCCTGGTCGCTCATGAGGCACCTGCGGCAATGGCTATGGCGCTTAGATGGGGCGCACACCTGCGGGTTTCAATGGCGCATTGAAGGATTCGCGCTTACGGCCGATAACTCATGCACAAGGCCTGAGCGCACGCTGTGTGGTGGCCATTTAGTGGCAATTTTGCTGTATGTTGCCCATGTACCCATCAGGCAGCCCGTTCCAGAGCGATCGGCCCAGCCCTTTGTGATCCGAACGAGTGTGTACGATGCTTCCATTCCTCCGCGGTTTCGCCTTGCTCGTGCTGACCGGTGCGTTGGTACCCTCTGCGCTGGCTGCTGACCTTAGCCTGAGCGTCAGCGATGGCGAGGGGGCGCCGCTGGCAGACGCAGTGGTGAGCCTCGCCGGCCCGGCGGCCGGTGCCAGTACCGGCGTGCCTTTGCGGGCGAACATGGACCAGCGCGACAAAATGTTCTTCCCACACGTATTGGCCGTACGCACGGGAACGGCCGTGACCTTCCCTAACAGCGATGACATCCGCCATCAGGTGTATTCGTTTTCATCCAGCAAACGGTTCGAGCTGCGCCTGTATGAAGGTACGCCCACCGCGCCGGTAGTGTTCGACCAGCCAGGTGTGGTAGTGCTGGGCTGCAATATTCACGACTGGATGCTCGGTTACGTTTATGTCACACCCGACCCCTGGTTTGCCGTGACAGATGGGCAGGGCAAGGTGAAGTTCAGCCACCTTGCCGAAGGCACCTATAGCGTGACCCTTTGGCACCCGAAGGTTGCGGACCTGCAGCCGCAGGCCGCAGATACGCTCACGCTTGGCGCGGCCTCGGCGGCGAAGGCCTACACCCTGGCGGTAGCGCCCTCGGACGACGACACGCCTGTACCCCCCACCAGCCCGTTCGGCGATGCCTTCGGCAAGGCGCTGCGTGAAAACCAGAAGTAGCGTCCAATGGCGCATCAGCAGCGTGCTCGTGTTGCTGCTGCTGGTGGTGATTGCCGCGTTGACGCTCGCCGTCAAGCTGGCCACCCGCGATGCCGTGCGCACCCAGGCGACCCAACAGCTGGAGGTAGGCGGGCGGGTGTTCGAACGCCTGCTGGACATGCGAGGCCGCCGCCTGCGCGACGGCGTGCAATTGCTTGCCGCTGATTTTGGCCTGCGCGATGCCATCGCCAGTGCGGATTCGGCCACTATTCGCTCAGCGCTTCTTAACCATGGCGGACGCATCGGCGCCAGTGATGCCGTACTGCTGGGCATGGACGGAAAGGTCATGGCCAGCACACACGCCACCTTCGTGGAGGGCGCGCCGTTCCCCTACGACCAGGCCCTGCGAGACGCACGCAAGCGCAACCAGAACATGGTGATCGTGGCCTGGGGCGGCCTGCCGGTACTGCTGGTAGACGCCGTGGTATCGGCCCCCTTGCCGATCGCCCGCGTGGTGATGGGTTTCACCATGGATGATAGCTTTGCCCAGGAGCTTCACGCGCTGAGCAACCTGCAGGTGTCGTTTCTGGCGGTGAATGCCGGGCATGTAGGCGAGCTGATTACCACTCAACCCCCAGCGATGCGGGCCGGGCTGGTGCAGTGGCTGCTCAGCGAGCACCCACCGGTGCTAGTGAATGTAGGCCAACACGGCGGCCAGCGGTTCCTCGAGCAGCGGCTGGAACTGGCCGGCGGGGAAAGCTCGCCGGAGCGGGTGATCGCCCTGCTGCAAAGCCCGCTCGACGATGCCTTGAGAGCCTTCGCCCCGCTGGATCACGACATCATGATGATCGCGGTGGCGGCGCTGCTGGCGTCGTTGTTGGGTGCGCTGGTGCTGGCGCGTACCATTTCCCGCCCCGTGCGTACCTTGGCCGATGCCGCCGAGCGGATTGGCCAGGGGGATTATCAAGTGCGGGTGCAGCTTCGGCGCAGCGATGAATTTGGCACCCTGGCCAGCGCGATCAACATGATGCAGGCCGGTATCGCAGAGCGCGAACAGCGGCTCGCCCACAATGCCCTGCATGATCACCTCACCGGCCTGCCCAACCGCGCCTTGGCCATGGAGCGGCTCGGTAGCGCCATCGCGGCGGAACGCCCTGTAGCGGTGCTGAGCGTCGCCCTCGACAACTTCACCACGTTGGTGAGCAATGCCGGGAATCACTTCGCCGAGAGCCTGCTGCGCAGCGTGGGCCCTACCGTGGAGCCGATATTACGGCCTGGCGACACGCTGGCGCATTTGATCGGCGGCGAGTACCTGTTGGTCCTCGAAGGCGTTGACGCTCAGCGCGCAGTGGCAGTGGCCGACCGTTTGCAGCAGACGTTGCTCAAGCCGCGGCGGCTTGAAGGTCACGACTTTGCCCTCGAAGCGAGCATCGGCATCGCGGTGTTCCCCGGTGACGGGCAGCAGGTGGAGGTGCTGGTTTCCCGCGCTTGTATCGCCCGAAACGACGCGCTGGCGCTGCCAGGGCGCTTACAGCTGTACGAGCACGGTCGCGACCTGGTGCACCAGCGCGAGGTGAGCTTGATCCGCGACTTGCGCGGTGCTGCGGACAACGGCCAGTTGGCGCTGCATTACCAGCCCAAGCTGGACCTGCGCCTGGGCCAGGTGCGCCAGGCCGAAGCGTTGCTGCGCTGGCAGCACCCCGTATTCGGAATGGTTTCGCCCGGTGAGTTCATCCCCCTCGCCGAGCGTACCGGGAGCATCCAGAACCTCACGCGCTGGGTGATTGCCGAGAGCATCCGCCAGCTGGCCGAGTGGAACGATCGAGGTTTCGTGGTGGAGCTGTCGGTGAACGTGTCGGCGGAGGATCTATTGGGGACGGACCTCGCCGACCGCGTGCCCCGATTGCTCGCGACCCATGGCGTGCCAGCCCGTCAGCTCACGTTCGAGATCACCGAGAGTGCGGTCATGCGTGAGCCTGAAGCCGCGCTGGCTGTGCTGCACCGGCTGCGCGGCTGCGGTATCAGCCTGTCGGTGGACGACTTCGGTACCGGCTATTCCTCCCTGGCGCACCTCAAGCGCCTGCCGGTGCAAGAACTTAAGATCGACCAATCCTTTGTGCGCGACCTGGATGAAACCAGCGAAGACGCGGTGATCGTACGGTCGACCATCGAAATGAGCCATAACCTGGGCCTGCGTGTGGTGGCCGAGGGCGTTGAACATGAGCGCAGCCTGCGCCTGCTCGAGCGCTGGCACTGCGATACCGCCCAGGGATACCTGATCAGCCGGCCCCTCGCGGCCGGGCCGTTTGAAGCCTGGGTACGCCAGGCTGCTTATTCACCTGCTACCGAGGTTGTTGGTTGATGCGCCTTACACACATCCTGTGCTGGTTGATGCTGGCCGCAGCCGCGCCCGTGCTGGCGGACGAGAGTGCCCGCCAAGGCCGATTGCTCGCCACCGGCGGTGCCAGCAGTATCGATGGCGCCGCAGGGGGCGGTATCACGCCCTGGGCGGTGATCGCTGGCTACGGTGAAGCCGGCCAGGTGGGGGCGACCGTATTCGCCACGCGGGTGCAGTTACCTGACTATCGCCTGGATGTGGCTGGCGCCGCTGTCGGCTATGGCAACCGGATCGAATTGTCCGTCGCGCGCAATCGCTTCGACCTCGGCAGCCTGGTGCACAAGCTGGGCCTGCCTGAGAACACCCTCAGCCAGGACGTGCTGGGCGCCAAGGTGCGCCTGTTCGGCGACCTGATCTACGACCGCCTGCCGCAAGTGTCGCTGGGGCTCGAGTACAAGCATCAGAAAGACTTCCTCATCCCCAGCCTGGTGGGCGCGCGGCGCGACGAAGACGTGGAAGGCTACCTCGCCGCCAGTCGGTTGTTCCTGGGAGGTGCCTTTGGTTACAACCTGCTGGTAAACGCCGGGGTGCGTTACAGCCGCGCCAATGAACTTGGCCTGTTGGGCTTCGGTGGCGACCGCCGCGACAGCCGCAGCCTGTTGAAAGAAGGCTCGATAGCGGTGCTGTTGAACCCTCGCTGGGCAGTGGGGATGGAATACCGCGAGAAGCCGGACAACCTGTCATTCGCGGGGGAGAGCGACTGGGCCGACCTGTTCGTGGGCTGGTTCCCCAGCAAGCATGTGTCGGTGGTGCTGGCCTATGCCCGCCTCGGCGAGATTGCCACGCTGGATAACCAGAACGGCACCTACCTTTCTGTTCAAGGAGCGTTCTGATGCGCCTGGCCTGGCTCCCCCTTACGCTTGCGCTAGCCCTTTCTGCCTGTGCCCAACGCCCCGCCCAGGACAACAGCCTGTATCAGGCCCTGGGCGGCAAGCCCGGCATCACCCGCATTGTCGAAGGCATGTTGCTCAATGTGGCCCGCGACCCGCGCATTGTGCAGCACTTCCGCAACGTGGACCCCGAGCGGCTGCGCAACAAGCTGGTGGAGAAGTTTTGTGTGGAAGCTGGCGGGCCTTGTACCTACACCGGCGATACCATGGCCGAAGCCCACAAGGGCCAGCGTATCGACCCGGCGGAATTCAACGCCCTGGTAGAAAACCTGACCGATGCCATGGAAGCCCAGGGCGTACCGGTGAGGGTGCAAAACCGCCTGCTGGCCCGATTGGCGGCCGAGCGCGGCGAGGTGATCGGGAAGTAACCCTGGATCTTACAGCGCTTTCCAACAAAAAACGGCGCCCCTCGGGGCGCCGTTTTCTTTACATCACCAATGCATCACTTCGGCAGCGCGAACGCCATCACGTAGTCACCTTGCTTGGTGCCCAGCGAGCCGTGGCCACCGGCGACCACCAGCACATACTGGCGCCCATCCTTGCCGGTGTAGGTCATCGGCGTGGTTTGCGCGCCGGCAGGCAGGCGGGCTTCCCACAGTTGCTTGCCGTTGTTCATGTTGTAGGCACGCAGGTACTGGTCCAGGGTGCCGCTCAGGAAGCCAACGCCACCGGCGGTGACGAAGGTGCCGCCCAGGCTAGGCACGCCCATGCTCAGCGGCAGCGGTACCGGCGAGTTGTCGCGCACGGTGCCGTTCTTGTGCTTCCAGATGGTTTTGTGAGTGGTGAGGTCCACCGCTGCCACATAACCCCAGGCCGGTGCCTGGCACGGCAGGCCAGCCTTGGACAGGAAGGCTTCGAGGATCACGCCATACGGCGCGCCCTTGTTCGGCTGCACGCCTTCGGTTTCGCTTTTGCGAGCCGGGCCGCCTTCCACATCGCTGCTAGGCACCAGGCGCGATTTGAAGGCCATGTAGTCCGGGTTCACGAAGGCGATCTGGCGAACCGGGTCAACCGAGATACCACCCCAGTCGAACACCCCGAAGTTGCCTGGGTAAACGATCGAGCCCTGCAGCGACGGCGGGGTGTAGATCCCTTCGTAGCGCAGCGAACGGAAGTCCATGCGGCAGAGCATCTGGTCGAACGGCGTCACACCCCACATGTCCTTCTCGCGAAGGGTCGGCGGCATGAAGTTCAGCTCGGACATCGGCTGGGTCGGCGAGGTGTGGTCGCCTTCCACCGCGCCTTGCGGCACCGGCGTTTCGTTGACCGGCACGATCGGCTGGCCATTGCTGCGGTCCAGCACGTAGATGCTGCCCTGCTTGGTCGAGGCCATCACGGCAGGCTTCATGCCGTCTGCGGTCTTGATGTCGATCAGGCTGGGCTGGCCGCCCACGTCCATGTCCCACAGGTCGTGGTGGGTGAACTGGAAGGTCCAGCGCACCTGGCCGGTGGCGATGTCCAGCGCGGTCACGCCAGCGCTGTATTTCTCGCTTTCAGGGGTGCGGTTGCCGCCCCACTGGTCAGGCATCTGATTGCCCATGGGCAGGTAGAGCATGCCCAGTTTTTCGTCCACCGACATCAGCGACCACATGTTCGGCGAGTTGCGGGTGTAGTGCTCACCCGGGCCGATCGGCGTGGTTTTTTCGGGGTTGCCGCTGTCCCAGTTCCACACCAGGTGGCCGTCATGCACGTCGAACGCGCGTACCACACCCGAAGGCTCGTCGGTGGAGACGTTGTCGGTCACGTGGCCGCCAATCACCACCAGGTCCTTGGTGACTGCAGGTGGCGAGGTGGAATAATAGCCGCCCGGGGCGAAGGTACCGATGTTGGCGGTGAGGTCGATCGCACCCTTGTTGCCGAAGTCTTCACACATCTTGCCGGTGTCGGCGTTCAGCGCGATCAGGCGGGTATCGGCGGTAGGCACGAAGATCCGCTTGGGGCAGGAGGTGGCCACGGCAGGGCTGGCTTGCGCGTCGGCAGCTGCATACGCAGCGTCGTCGTGATAGGCCACGCCACGGCAGGTCATGTGAGCCCAACCCTTGAAGTTGTCAGCGCCCTGGGTGCTGATTTTCGGGTCGAAGCGCCAGATTTCCTTGCCGGTGTCCGGGTCCAGTGCAATCACCTGGCTGTGTGGCGTGCACACGTACAGCATGCCGTTCACCTTCAGCGGGGTGTTTTCCGCCGTGGTCTCGCCCGGGTCACCCGCGCCTGGGATGTCACCGGTACGGAAGGTCCAGGCCGGCTCCAGCTTCGACACGTTCTCGGTGTTGATCTGGTTCAGTGGCGAGTAGCGGTCACCGAAGGCAGTGCGGCCATACGAGGCCCAGTCACCGTCGGCCATGGCCGGTGCGGTGCTGGTGGTACCAGCGGTATCGCGGCCCAGTTCGCCCTTGATTTCACCAGGGTTGGTGAACTGGCTGGCCAGTGCGCACAGTCCGGCCAGCACCACGGCAACGCCCAGGCCATTGGTGCCCAGCGGGTAACGCACGCCACGGGTGAGCGGCAAACGGAACCACGGCAGCAGCATCACGATGCCCAGCGCGAACCACAAAGCCAGGCGTGGCACCAGTTGCCACCAGTCCAGGCCTACTTCCCAGAGTGCCCAGAGGGTGCTGCCGAACAGCACCACGGCATAGAGGGCCAGTGCCGCGCGCTTGTGGGCAATCAGCAATACGCCCGTGAGCAACACGCCGATACCGGCGATGAGGTAATACAAAGACCCGTGGGCCGCCACCAGCTTGATGCCGCCGACCAGCAAGGCCAGGCCCATCAGCAGGAAGAGCAGGCCGAGCAGGGTAGGCAGGATGCGCCGACCGCTCTTGGCACCGTCAGTGCTCATACTTGAAATCTCCAGTCGTTGAAAATATGTCGAGAAGTTTCCTACAGGTTTGTAGGTTGGTTTCCCTTCGGTTAGTTCGCAAAATATTGGCTTAGAACGACGCCTGTACCTTGAGCCCGCCGATCAGGGCGTCGTCTACTTGAGATACCCCACCCGGGTGACGAATGTATTGAACGTTCGGGCGCAAGGTCAGCCAGTTGGCCACATGAATGCCGTAGTTCAATTCCGCGCTGTACTCGGTGCGCTGCACCGGCAGGTAGGCCGAGTCGTCGTAGCTGGACACGTCATTGGCGGCATTCACCGCTTCGGCGTTGTGGCGATAGGCCGGGTTCACGTGGATACGCGCCAGGCCCAGGCCAATGTCGTCCGCCGGGCGGGCGTCAAGCAGGCCCTTGTAAACAACGCCGGCCTGCACATAGTTGTCGATGGCGTTGGTTTTCTTGTCATGCAGGGTAAGGTTGGCGAACACGCTCAGGCCACGAGAGCCGTCACTGGCCAGGCTGGTCAACTGCTGGCGAGCGCCCAACCACATCCCATGCTTGCTCGATGCGCTGCGGTATGAATTACCGCTCAGCGCGGCGGCATTGCCGTTGCTGTCCTTGTAAACATCGGTGGCATCGGCGCTGCTGTAGTAATAACCGATACGGTATTCCCCTGGCAGGCCTTGCACCTTGGGCGTCCACACCAGCTCCACAGGGATCAGCGCGCCTTCGGTGCCGCTGCCACTGAGCTTGAAGCCATTGTCGTTTTCAAGGTTGGACGGGTTCTGCTCGAAGGCACCCACCTGCGCGTACAGCTCGGGAGTGATGTGGTATTTCACCCGCATCGCCCACTGGCTAACCGGCCAGTTGTACCAGATGCTGCCGGCCCAGTTGCCCACCTGGGAGCCGCAGAACGCCAGGTTCTGGAAGTCGCAGGGGAAGCTGTTGAAGTCTTCGCCTTCGCCAAAGCGGCCCACTTTGATGTCCAGCTTGTCGTCCAGGAAGGTCTGCCGGTACCACAGCTGGGTCAATCGCCAGATCTGCCCGCGGCCCCATACTTCCTGAGCCGAGGTGAAGCCACCTACGCGAGGGTCGTTGATGCGGTCATTGCTGATGTTATCGCCATTGCGATCGGTTACCGTGACCTGGAAGTCCGCGCCGTGCCAGCCGAGGATCTTCTGCAGGTCCAGGTGAGCGCCGAGGCCGATCTGGTCGCTGTAGCGGGCAACGTGGTCGTGATCATAGCCGCCGTGCAGGTTGGCGCCGGCTTCGCCCACGTAGTCGAGCTTGAAGTCATAGCCGCGGCGAGCGAGGTCGCTGCGTTGGCCGTTCCAGTCACCGAACATATAGGGCGAATCGGCGTCGAACATGTCCGCCGAAAAGGCCGGGCCGGTCAAGGCACAGGCCGTGATGGCAGTGGCCGTGGCTACGCAAAGCAGGGTACCGCCGTCGCGGCGGGAAGTATTAGCAGGCATCGAAGGCAATCTTTCTAATGGTTTTATCGTGCAAGCTGAACGGGTTCAGCCTGAGGCGCCGGGAGGATATAGATATCTCCGCCTGCGGCAAAGCGCCGCTGCAAAGACACAGTCTTGCCCGCTTCGTAACAATACGGAGCGGCTGCTGATGCGAGGGGAGAAAGGGTTGAAGCTGATGGCCGCGGTTGCCTGGGCGGCCTTGGCGTTGCAGTTGTATCTGGCGCTGGAAGTACGCTGGAACCTGGGGGCCAGCCTGGTAGGCGGGCTGATCAACGTTTTCAGTTATTTCACTGTGCTAAGCAACACCTTCGCGGCCAGCGTGCTCAGCGCCGCAGCCTGGCCCCGCAGCACATGGGCCGCGCGGTGCCTGCGTCGGCCGCCGGTGGCCGGGTGCGCGGTGATCAGCATGTTGCTGGTAGGGATCGCCTACAACCTGCTGTTACGCCAGTACTGGAACCCGCAAGGCGCGCAGTGGCTGGCCAATGAGGTGCTGCACAACATCATGCCGCTGGCGATGTTGGGCTTCTGGTGGTGGCGCGTGCCAAAAGGGCATTTGCGCCCGGCCCATGTGCTGGCCTGGGCGCTGTACCCCTTGGGCTGGTATGGCTTCACGCTGTTACGAGGCGCGAGCATCGGGGTGTGGCCCTACCCCTTCCTGGATGTGACCGAGCTGGGTTTTGCCCGAGCCTTCGTCAACGCGCTGGGCCTGTTGGGAGGCTATTGCGGGGGCGGCCTGGCCCTGGTGGCGCTGGACCGCTACCTCGGCCTCAGGCAGGTACGTCCTCGTCGCGCCGCCAGTAACCCGCGGCCTTGATGGCGTCCTCGCTCAGCTGGAAATGGTCCAGCAAGATCCGCCGCAGCCGGCGGGAGAGGGCGGCTTCGGTACCAATCCACGCATAGAGCTCGCCCCCGGGAAGGGTAAGCTCCGCAACCACGGCTTCGAGGTTTTGCGTGTGCCGTGGTACCCAGATCACCTCGATGCCCGGGCGCTCTACCAGCGGCTGCCGCTCCTGTTCGTCTTCGATCTCGATAACAGCCAGAACCTGGCGATTGGCGGGCAGCTCTTCCAGCCGGCGGCCAATGGCGGGCAGCGCGGTTTCGTCGCCGATCAACAGGTAGCTGTCGAACACGTCCTCCACGATCAACGAGCTCCGCGGCCCACCGATGTAGAGCGTGTGCCCAGGTACGGCCGCCTCGGCCCAGGTGGACGCTGGCCCGTCGCCGTGGATCACGAAGTCGATGTCCAGCTCGCCTTTTTCCAGGTCGATACGGCGCGGGGTGTAATCGCGCATGGCCGGCTTCGGCCCTTCGTTGTCGCGCCCCAGCACCATGGTGTGCAGCGCGGCTTCTTCGTCGGCGTTGCGTGGGAACATCAGCTTGATGTGGTCGTCACTGCCCAGGCTCAAAAAGCCGGCAAGCTCCGGCCCGCCCACCGTGATACGGCGCATGCGGGGGGTGAGGTCTGTCACGCGCAACACCTCCAGCTTGCGGCGCTTGATCTCGTGCATCACGCGGCGAACAGCCGAATCGGGGCCTTTGGTCATGGGTCATTCCTGTTGAGTAGGGCCATCGGCGATGGCGCGGGCAGTGGAATTGAGCAGGTCGCACACGCGGGCGATTTCTGCCTCGCTCCAGCGGCCATGGTGAAGTTGCAAGGCGTGGCGCAGGTTGTTCACCGCCTCCTGGATCGCCGGTGGGCGGTCCTGGCCACGCAGCGCGCGTTTGCTTACATCCATGCGGGTACGGATGCCGTCCAGTGCCACGGCCTGTTCGGCCAGGTGCTTGCGCCCGGCGTCGGTCGCGCTGAACAGCTTTTTGCTGCCTTCGCTGGCACTGACAATCAGGTCACTTTCCTCAAGGAAGGTGAGGGTGGGGTAAATCACGCCAGGGCTAGGGCTGTAAGCGTCGTCGAACATTGTTTCGATCCGGCGGATCAGGTCGTAGCCGTGGCAGGGCTGTTCGGCAACCAGTGCCAGCAGCAGCAACTTCAGGTCGCCGGGGGCGAATACGCGGCCACCACGGCCACCGCGCTCACGGCCGCGGCCGCGCTCGAAGCCGTCATGGGGAGGAAGGTTATGTCTCATGTCTATGCTCTCGTTGGGTACGGGAGCAAGACTAAGATATATCTTAAGAAACGTCTACAGATGTATCTCACCGCCCGTCGCCGTGGAGGTCAGCGGGCGTGGCCGGGCTATACACGCCCCTTCGCCGCCGCGGCCTTGCAGATAGGTGTTGAGGAACGGCGCCATGCCCTTGAGTACCTGCACCGGTAAGGCTGAGGTGAAGGTGAAGTTGGCGGAGGCGCGCCCGGGTACGAACGCCGTGAGCGTGCCGAAGTGGTGCTCGCCCAGGTAGAACACGAAGGTGGCCGTGCGGTTGAGCGAGCGCGAGCCCAGCAAGCGGCCGCCGCTGCCGAAGCTCTCGATCCGGTTGTCGCCGGTGCCGGTCTTGCCACCCATGGCCAGCGGGCTGCCGTCGGGATGGGTGAAGCTGCCCGCCACGCGCCGGGCGGTACCGGCGTCCACCACCTGCGCCAGGGCTTCGCGCATGGCGCTGGCCACCTCGGTCGACAGCAGCCGTTCGCCGCCATCGGTGCGGGTAATCAGGGACGTTTCATAAGGAGTGCCCTGGGCGAACAGCAAATTGTCGATACGCACCGTGGGCATTCGCACGCCGTCGTTGAGGATCACCCCCATCAATTCGGCCAGCGAGGCGGGGCGGTCCCCCGAGCTGCCCAGCGCGGTCGCCAGTGACGGCACAAGGTGGTCGAACGGGTAACCCAGGCGCTGCCAGCGGCGGTGAATGTCCAGGAACGCTTCGATTTCGATCATGGTGCGGATGCGGCTGTCGCGCGCGCCCTTGTGTCGGCTCTTGAACAGCCACCCATACACTTCCTGCCGCTCGAAGCGGCTGGCCTCGACCACCTCGCTCCATTGGGCATCCGGGTGCTGCATGAGGTAGCCCAGCAGCCAGAGGTCCAGGGGGTGTACCCGGGCAATGTAACCCTGATCGGGCAGGTCGTAAGCGCCGGGGCCGTAGCTCTGGTACATCTTTTCCAGCCGCGTTTCGGTGAGCGGGGTCTTGTCCCAGTGTTTGCGCACGAAGCGGGTGAACTCTGGCAATTGGGCGTTGGGGTAAAGGTAACGGTGCACTGCTGCCAGGCGCACTGGGGTCACCCTCAAGCTATCGAGGAAGGTCTCAAAGCGGTCATTGGTGGCCTTGCCTTCATATTTACGCCAGAACCGGCGCAGGTACTCGGTGCCTTCGCGGTCGGCGAAGCGGGCCAGGTAGGTCTGCCGCTCGGGGTTGTTGTCGTCCTTGAGCAGTTCGGCGCTATTATTCGGGGCCTGATAGATGCTGTAGCGCACCAGGTCACGCATCAGTCTCACGAACGGCAGGTTGATGGACTCTTGCAGCGCTTCCTTGAGCGTGGGGCTGCGGCCGTCGTCCTCGCGGCGGAAGTTATGGAAGGTGTGCAGGCCGCCGCCGGTGAAGAACCGCTCCCCGGGGTTTGCCGAATACTTGCGTTCCAGCGCCGCATCCAGCATGGCCTTGAGGTTGGTATCGCGGTGTTCGAGCAGGTAATCCAGGGCCCAGCGGGTAAGGTGATCCTGCGGCTCTACCGCTACCTTGCGCAGCGCCGAAGGGCTTTGGCCAGCATAGCGATCGTGCAACTCATTGATGATCTCAAGGTAGCTGGTGAGCACCCGCAGTTTGGCGGTGGAGCCCAGCTCCAGCTTGCTGCCCTCGTTGATATCGAAGGGCTGGTCGGTGTTGTCGGTTTGCACCCGCACATGCGCGCCATCCGGTGTGTTCTCGAACAACGTGAAGCTGTACTTCACCTCCTTGGTGCTGGCAGGCGTGAGCAGGCGCTCGCCGATCACGCCGATACCCTGCGCGAATGCGGGGTCGGCCAAGTGCTTGAGGTACTCGGTGGCCTCGCTTTGCAGCTTGGCATTCAGGCTGGTAGTGGCAGACAGGTCGAGGCGGTCCAGGTCGTACAGCGGCACGTTCAGCAGACCGGCCAGGCGGCTGCGCGCCACGCTTACGCCCTTGTCATTTGCGTAGGGCTCCCAGGTAGGTTCCTTGGCCCAGTCGCGCCAATGCAGGCGGCTTGCCAGTGCGGCTTTGGCCAACTCGGGCGGGACCACGTTCTGGCCGGCGAGCAGGCGTACATGGGCGTCGGTGAGCTCATCCAGCTCATCGTGCCCCCGGCTCAAAAAGTGCGACGGGCGCCGCTGGGCAATCATCAGCGAAAGCACCTGGCGCAGTGCAAGGCCACGATCGGACAAGGCTTTGGCGCTGGTGTCCTGGCTGCTCAGTGCAGCGTTCACTTGCTTGAAATCCGCGCCGTACCATACCCGCAACCCCTCGGCCAGGCCGTGGACTTCGCCATGCCCTGGCACCGCCGACAGCGGCACACTGTTGAGGTAATCGCGCACGATGCGCTGGCGCGCGGGCAAGGTGTTCGGCCCTTCCTGATACGCCCGCACACTGGCAGCCAGCATTTGCCGCAGCTTTTCAGGGCCCGAGGCCGTCAGCCCGTCCGGGGAATGGCGGTATTTCTCCAATTGCGTGGCCAGTGTGCTGCCGCCCGCCGACTGGCCGGGCAGGCCCAACGTGCGGGCGACCTGGCTCCAGGCAGCCTTGGCGAACCGCGGCCAGTCGACTGCCGGGTTCTGCTGGGGCTGATTGGCATCGAGCAGGCGGCGGTTCTCGATGAACAGCAGGCTGCTCACAGCTAGGGAGGGAATTTCCTCGAAGGTGGCATACAGCTGCTGTGGGTAGCGAAAACGGTAGAACTCGCCAGCGGTGCAATCATTGATCAGCAACCCCGCCTGGGGCTTTTCGGCGTAGGGAATGAACAAGCCATGGCCGGCGTAGCGGCTGAGCGCCGGCGAGAACTGCATTTGCCGCTCCACGGCGTAGTTACGTTGCAGCAGGCGGGTCACGAACGCACCGATATCGCTGTAGCCCAGGCGCTTGTCGAACGGCCCCGCCGAGGGGTAGACGATGCTGTCGCTCGGCCCCTCGCCCGGTGCATAGGTGAGGTCGGCGGCCCAGCGGGACAGCAGATGGGCCTGCAAACGCGAGCTTTGCATTTCCGAGCGGGCCGCCAGGCCCACCGCCACGGCTGCGCCCAGCAGCAACAGCACTGCCACGCGGCGGGCGTAACGTTTTGGAGGGGCGGGCGGCTGAGCGGGGTCCGGGCTATCGACGGTCGCCTTGGTCTTGCCGGGATCGTTGTGCCACAGAGCGCCCATAGTGCTTAGCCTGGTGACGAGAATTCTGTCTCACTGCTTCCAGCTTAGACGCTAGAGCGCTTGCCGGAGCTTCCTGGCGCTGCGTTGTAAGCCCGGCGGGCCGCTTGCCGACGGCTGGTCAGGGAAATGCCGTGAGTGGTTTGCCGGCACTTGCCTGGGGCCCGCCGTTGCGCTCGTCTTCCTCGAATACCGCTTGCTCGCAGTGGCAATCCGAGCGCGGGCAGGGTTGCTTGTCCGGGTGCCGGTCCGCGCAAGCCTGGCTACAAAACCCAAGGCCGTTGCGCTGGAAAGAGGGCGTGGCGAATGCCTTGCATTTGGGGCAGGCACAGGTATCCGGCATGACATGGTCTCCCTGGTTTCCCTACAGGCCGGTGGTACAAGTTGGAAATCCGGGGAATGCGGGAGTTCCTGCTCCCTGCCGACGCGTTCAATGCCGCTGCAGCCACCCCAGAAAACCACCCTTGCGCACCGGTGCGGGGCGCTGCAGCAGCAACGACTGGCTGCTCTGGCGCCGTACTGCCTGCAGCTTCTGCAGGGCCTTGCCCACCTCTGCCCGGGCGGCTACGCATTCACGCGTGAGGGCCTTGTCGACGCTGTAGAGGGTGCAGGACGTAAGCGCAGTGAAACGGGCCTGCGAGGGCGTGTCGTCGAGCACACTCTGTTCGCCCATCACTTCGCCCGGGCCCATGCGGCCCGCTTCGATGAAGGTGTCGCCGTTCGCGATGGCCGCGCTCACCACGCCGGCGCCGATGATGAACAGGTTGGCCGGTACTTCGCCCATGTCCAGGATCACTTGCCCGGCGGGCACGTCGCGGGCCTGCAAGGCATCGGCGAGGCGGTCCTTCTCGCTGGAGGCGAGCGCTCGGAACACTTTCACTTCATCGAGCAAGGCGCGTTTGCGAGTGCTCGCCGGGCCGCTGTCGTGGCTGGTCACGCCAGCCGCTTCCAAGTGGCGGTGGGCCAGGTCGAACAGCTGGTTGCGTACTTCGCCTTTGCTGGCAAGGTTGGCCACGAAACCGCTGGCGGTGTATTCCGTGGAGTCCTCGCCGGCCTCTTTTACCAGCGCCCTGGGGGGTGGGTCGGGCAATAGCGCATGGCTGCCCCGCAACGCGCGCTCCAAGGCTTCCAGCACCCGGCCCGGCCGCACTTGATTGGGCACGCTGACGGTAATAGTGACCCCATGGCGGCCGACGGGGCGGCTGTAATTGACGATGCGCGCCTTGGCGGCCACCGAGTTCGGCACCACGGCGGTGGCGCCGGCAGTGGTCAGCAAATGCGTGGCGCGCCAGTCGATATCCGTTACCTTGCCTTCGGTACCGTCGATGGCCACCCAGTCATCCACCTGGTAAGGCTTGGTGGTGTTGAGCACGATCCCGGAAAACACGTCGCTGAGGGTGCTTTGCAGCGCCAGGCCGACGATGATCGCGACGGCGCCGGACGTAGCCAGAAGGCCTTTGACGGGCAGCTGCAGTACGTAGCCCGCTGCCGCCACCACCGCGATGAGAAACACCACCGCGCCCAGCACATCGCGCAGCAGGCGGCCGCTGTGGCCGATCCTCCGGGTAAGAATCAGCCCCAGCACCTCCCCCAGGGTACGGGCGCCATACAGCCACCAGATGATCGCAAGGCCTGTGGCGGCCAGGTTCCATAACGTGTTGTCGGGCCAGGGCGGCGGCTGCAGCGGGCTGATGCCGGCGGCCATGATCACGGCGCTGTAGCCCAGAAACAATGCCACCCGCACGCCTACCCGGCCAGCCTGGTGGGCGAAAGGCGCCCATTGCCACAGCAACAGGTCGGCAATCAGCAGGGCAAAGCCCCACAGCAAAGGCTGGCTGGGCAGGTCGGGCATGATCGGGCATTCCACGAAAGGGCAGCGGCAGGAGCTTACGGCGTTTGCGGCGGGCGCGGCTACAGGCTTTGTGCGCTTTAATGCGGCCGCGCCCAGCGGGCGAGGGCAAACTCCACGAAGCTGCGGATTTTAGGCAGCCGGTACCGGTCGCTTGCGTACATCAGGTTCATCGGCCGCGAGGGCAGGCGCCACCCCTGCAGCAAGGGGACCAGCCGCCCTTCAGCCAGGTCCTGGGCCACCAGGGCATCGGGCATCATCACAATGCCCATGCCCGCCAAGGCCGCCTGGTGCATCGCCGAGGAGCTGTTCATGGTCAGCGGGCCACTGACCGGCACCACCACTTCCCCCTCTGGCCCTTCAAGGCGCCATTCCTTTTCCACGGAGCGCCAGTCGTCGCCTGCGGGGTAGGCAAACGCGAGGCACTCGTGGCTTTGCAAGTCCAGCGGCTGCAAGGGCACGCCGTGCGCGTCCAGGTAATCGGGCGCCGCGCACATGGTGAGGGTGTAATCTTCCAGCGGCCGGGCAATCACGCCATTGGCCGGGTCCGGGTTGCCCAGGCGGAATGCGAGGTCAAAGCCGTTTTCCAGCAGGTCCAGGCGCTGATTGCTAAGCACCACGTCCAGCCGCACCTTGGGGTAGCGGCGGTGGTATTCGGCTAATGCCGGGGAAAGCCGCTCCACGCCGAAGGTCAGCGGGGCGGTGATCCGCAGCCGGCCGGCGGGCTCGGCCTGGGCTTGCTCGGCCAGGCGTTCGGCGGCATCCACCAGGCCTAGCACCTCCACGCAGCGCTGGTAGTACTGGGTACCAAATTCAGTAAGCCGCTGCCGCCGTGTGGTCCGCTGTAACAGGCTCACCCCAAGCCGTTGCTCAAGGGCGCGCAGATGGTTGCCCACCATCGTGGTCGATAAGCCGCAGGCCTGGGCGGCGGCGGTCAGGCTGCCGTCTTCCACCACCCGCACATGCACCGCCATGGCCTGCAGTACGTCCATTATCAACCCCAGCTTTTTAATGATTGAAGCGTGCCGTAGTTTATCCAGCTGAGGTGGCTAACGATACTGGGGCCTTCACGGAAAGGAGCCCGAACCATGACCGCCACAGCCCTGATGAACACCTATAAACCCTTGCCGCTGAGCTTTGTGCGTGGCGAGGGGAGCACGCTCTGGGATGCTTCCGGCAAGCGATACCTTGATGCAATGGGCGGCGTGGCGGTGACCAGCGTAGGCCACTGCCACCCCCGGGTGGTGGCGGCGATACGCGACCAGGCCGGGTTGCTACTGCATACCTCCAACCATTACGCCATCGACTGGCAGCACCGGCTGGCCGCGAAACTCACTGCGTTGAGCGGGCTGGATGCGGCGTTCTTCAACAACTCTGGCGCTGAAGCCAACGAAACCGCGCTTAAGCTTGCCCGGTTGGCAGGGTGGTACAAAGGCGTGCACCGGCCGCTCATCGTAGTCATGGAAGGCGCATTCCACGGTCGCACGCTGGCCACGCTTGCCGCCAGTGACGGGGCGGGTGTACGGCTGGGCTTCGGCGCTTATGACGATGACTTCCTGCGGGTGCCGTTTGGTGACGTGGCCGCGCTGGAGGCCATCGCTCGCCGACACGGTGCCGATGTGGTTGCGGTGCTGCTCGAACCGGTGCAGGGGGAGGGCGGCGTAAGGCCGGCACCCGAAGGCTACCTTCGGGCGGTGCGCGCGCTATGTGACCGTCAGGGCTGGCTGATGATGCTCGACGAGGTGCAAACCGGCGTGGGCCGCACGGGCCACTGGTTCGCCTATGCCGAAGAGGGCGTGCTGCCCGATGTGGTCACGCTGGCCAAAGGGCTGGCCAATGGTGTTCCCATTGGTGCCTGCCTGGCGCGGGCGCGTACGGCACGTTTGCTCACCCCGGGCAGCCACGGCAGTACCTTCGGTGGAAACCCGCTGGCATGCCGGGTGGCCTGTGAGGTGCTGGAGATCATCGAAGAGCAACAGCTGCTGGGCAATGCCCGGCGGCAGGGCGCGTGGCTGCTGAAGGCTCTGCGGGAGAGGCTTGCCGGGCACCCCGGCGTGCGTGAGGTGCGTGGCAAAGGCCTGATGATCGGTATCGAGCTGACCGAGGCCACGGGCAAACTCGCCAGCCAGGCGGCTGAAGGCGGGCTGCTGCTGAATGTGACCCGTGGCAACGTAGTGCGGCTGTTGCCTGCTCTTACACTGAAGGAGGACGAAGCGCTGCAGATCGTAGAACACCTGGTCGCCCTGCTCAGCCCTCTCAGCCTGTCGAAGGTGCTGGCAGAGGCGGTTTAATCCTCGAGGTCGGCGGCGGGCTTGGCGGCGGCAGCCTTGCCCGGCTTGCCCTTGGCCTTACTGGCATCCGTGGCAGGTTCGGCGGGCGCCGCAGCGGCGGCGGCTTCCTTCTCGGCCATCGGCATCTGGTCGATGGTGGAGAAAATCTTGTCCAGCGGGAGCGGGTCGGTACTCTCCAGTTTTTTCTCGCCGTCCTTGCCCACCAGTACCACCTTGGCCTTGGTGCCCGCGCCCAGGTTCAGCTCACGGATCAACGCCATGGTGGCCTGGGTTTCCAGCGGCTTGCCGTTTCGCTCACCGGCCAGCCCAACCACCTTGTACACCACCACATCGCGCTGTTTCAGGCCGGGGTCTTGAACGGCGGTGCTTTCATTGACCAGCGCCTGATCGCTCCCGCTTTTGGAATAAATGAGCAAGGGCCTGGCTTTGCCGCGGTCCTGGGCCAGCGGCGAGTCGCCGTCGGCCGCGTATAGCGGGCTGGCGGCGAACAGGGCGGTGAGCGCGAGGGTGCGGATGAGCATGCGGGTCTCCTTCGTCAGTATCCCTTAAGCATCGCTCAAGCTGGCGAAACGGCCAGCCGGGCGACCAAATTATGCGAGCGCGGCCTAGCGCATCATTTCTTTCACCGCGCGCTCCTGCTCCATCATTTCCTTCTGCCGGGCGTCGATGCGCGACGCCAGCGGGAAGTTGTCACCAGCCCTGCGCTTGGCGAAGTCCAGCTGCTGGATGGCCTGCTGGAAGTCGCCGATCAGTGCGAAGTACTCGGCGCGGGCCTGATGCAGGCCAATGATGTTGCCGTTCTGGCCGCGGGTTTCCGCAACCATGTACCACACGTCCGGGTCTTCCGGCCGTGCCTTGAGCAGTGCATCCAGACCCTTTTCGGCGTCGGCGGTTCGGCCTTGCTTGAGCAGCAGGTCAATGCGGGCCTGATTCAGCGGGTAACTGGCCGGGAACAGCGTGAGCATCCGGTCCACCCGTTGCTGGGCATCCGCCAGGCGATTGTTGGTGATGTCCAGGTCGACTTCGGCCAGGTTGTAGGTGAGGTCGTTGGGCGCGCCGGCAAGCAGCGGCTTGAGGTTTTCCCGGGCTTCGTTGAGCTGGCCGGACTTCACCTGTCCAATGGCCAGGCCGTAGCGGGCTACGTCGTTCTTCGGGTTCTCATCCAACTGGGCACGGAATCGCTTGGCGGCCAGGCCTGGGGTTTCCTCGTACATCAGTTGCACCCGCGCGCGCATCAATTGGTACAACTGGCTGTCTTCCTTGCCGCCCTTGGGCGCCTGCTCGGCGCGGTTGCGGGTGTCGGCGATACGGGATTCGGTCACCGGGTGGGTCAGCAGGAATTCCGGCGGCTTGCCGTCGAACTGGTACTGCCGCGCCAGGCGCTCGAACATGTTGGGCATGTTGCGGGGGTCGTAGCCGGCTTTTTGCAGGTTGAGAATACCAATGCGGTCGGCTTCTGCTTCGTTTTGCCGCGAGAAGCCGCGCTGGCTCTGGATCGCCGCCGCCTGGCTGCCGAATATCGTCGCCATGCCCGCATCGCCGGCCCCCGCTGCGGCCATCACCACGCCTGCCAGCAGCGCAGCCATCATCGGCAACTGCATCCGCTGTTGCTCTTCCAGGCCACGCGCGAAGTGCCGTTGAGACAAGTGAGCAAGTTCGTGGGCCAGCACCCCGGCATATTCGCCTTCGGTTTCGGCGCCCAGGAACAACCCGCCGTTCACCCCCACAATGCCGCCGGGTGCTGCGAAAGCGTTGAGCTCCTTGCTGTCGATGATGATGAATTCCAGCCGCCGGTCCTGTACCTGGCTGGTTTCGGCCAGGCGGTAAACGCTGGTTTCAACGAAGTCCTTGAGCTGGGCATCCGGCAGTTGCTTGACCTGCGAGCGCAGCATGCTCAGCCAGGCGCGGCCAAGGTCGTGCTCCTGTTCAGGGGACACGATCGCCGAGCTGGCGTCGCCAAGGGAAGGAAGGTCGTCGCCCAGGGCGGGAACGGCGAGAAGGCAGGCCAGGGCCAACAGCGTAGGGCGCAGAAGGGTCATGCACGAAACTCTGGGCGGCAAAAGGGTACTGTATCCATGGCAAGGGGTGAGCTACAAGCGCGCGAGGCCAGGCAAGCGGCTTAAAGCGTGGCATGAAAGCGCTCCGGCAGTTCCTGTACCCTTGCCCTGCGGCACTTTGGCTGAATGACCAGTGCACTACACCGATTTTGTGAGGGTTTCGATGGTTGATGAAATAAAGTGTGACGCCGAGGTAGACGCCAGCGGTCTGAATTGTCCGCTTCCCTTGCTCAAGGCCAAGCTGGCCCTCAATGGCCTGCCCACAGGTGGGGTGCTCAAGGTGGTGGCCACCGACGCCGGCTCGCAGCGGGATTTTCGGACCTTCGCGAAGCTGTCCGGCAACGCCCTGTTGAGCGAATCGGCACAGGCGGGGACCTACACTTACTGGCTACAGAAGATCTGACCTTCGGCCCAAGGATTCTGCATGTACAAGCTGTTCAGGGACTGGACCCAGCGCTACTTTTCGGATGAAGAAGCGGTTGTACTGGTATTGCTGCTGGTGCTTGCGTTCACCGTGGTGCTCACGGTGGGCGGCATGCTCGCGCCGGTGCTGGCGGCGATGGTGCTGTCGTTCCTGATGCATGGCCTGGTTGCGCAGCTCGAACGCTGGCGCATGCCACCGGCCATGGCGGTAGGGCTGGTGTTCACCCTGTTCATGGGCCTGCTGACGGTGATCGTGCTGGTGCTGGTGCCGTTGCTCTGGCATCAGATCATCACCCTGTTCAACGAGCTCCCCGGCATGCTCGGCAAGTGGCAATCACTCTTGTTGCTGCTGCCCGAGCGCTACCCGCAGGTGGTCACGGATGAACAAGTGCTGGCGGCGATCGAGGCCGCACGCGGCCAGATCGGCAAATTCGGCCAGTGGGCGCTTACCTTGTCGCTGTCCAGCGTACCGTTCCTGGTCAACCTGATGATCTACTGCGTGCTGGTGCCGATCCTGGTGTTCTTCTTTCTCAAGGACCGTGAGCTGATCGGCCGCTGGATCAACGGCTACCTGCCGCGAGAACGCGCATTGCTCACCCGCGTGACCCAGGAAATGAACCGGCAGATCGCCAACTACATTCGCGGCAAGGTCATCGAGATCGTGATCTGTGGCGTAGCGACCTACATCGGCTTCGTCGCCCTGGGCCTGAACTACGCCGCGCTGCTCGCGCTACTGGTGGGTATTTCCGTGGTGGTGCCGTACGTAGGTGCGGTGGTGGTGACCGTCCCGGTGGCGATGATCGCGCTGTTCCAGTGGGGCTGGGGCGATCAGTTCATCTACCTGATGGTGGTGTACGGCATCATCCAGGCCCTGGACGGCAACGTGCTGGTGCCATTGTTGTTCGCCGAAGCGGTGAACCTGCACCCGGTGGCGATCATTTGCGCGGTGCTGCTGTTCGGTGGGCTGTGGGGCTTCTGGGGGATCTTCTTCGCTATCCCCCTGGCTACCTTGGTGAAAGCCGTGCTCGAGGCATGGCCGCGCAATCAGGGCGGTGTGGCGCCGTTGTTGTAGCGTAGCCCTGGAATGTTCGCCGGCTCACGCCGGCTCCTACATTTGCTTCGCGGCCTCGAGTACTTCGGCCACATGGCCGGGCACTTTCACGCCACGCCATTCGCGGCGCAGCACGCCCTGTTCATCGATCAGGAAGGTGCTGCGGTCTACGCCCAGGTATTCCTTCCCGTACAGCTTTTTCAGCTTGATCACATCGAACAGCTGGCACAGGGTTTCGTCCTTGTCGCTGATCAGCTCGAAGGTAAAGCCCTGCTTGGCCTTGAAGTTCTCGTGGGACTTGAGCCCATCGCGGGAAACGCCGAACACCGTGGTGCCCGCGGCTTCGAATTCCTGGTGAAGGTCACGGAAACCCTGGCCCTGGGTGGTGCAGCCAGGGGTGCTGTCCTTGGGGTAGAAGTACAGCACCACCTTGCGCCCACGCAGCTCGGACAGGGAAACGGTGTGACCGGAAGTGGCCTGTGCGGTGAAATCCGGCACCGGCTGGTCGAGGGCTACGGCCATGAAACGATCCTTACACAGGGTTCTGAGGGCGCCATGGTTCGATCAGCGCGTCCAGGTTCAGCGCATCGGCGAAGTCCAGGAACTGATCGCGCAGCCAGCTGATCTGCACGCCGGCGGGGAGGGTGACGGTGAACGTGGCGTTGAGCATCATGCCGCCGGTTTGCGGCGCCTGGTACGTGTCGCAGGTAAGGTTTTCCAGCTCCACGTTGTTATCGATGAAGAACTGGCACAGCTCATTGATGATGTCCGAACGGTACACCGAGCTCACATAGGCCACGTAGGGCAGCGCCTGTGGGCGGCTTTCGAGCGTGGAACTGCGCACAACATCCACGTGCAGGTCGTGGCGCTTGGCCAGGCCGGGCAGCAGGCCTTCGAAACGGGCCAGTGCATCCCAGTTGCCAGCCACCTGCAATACCAGCGCGCTGTACTCGCCATGGCGGGTAAGGCGGGAAGTCACCACCGAGCAGCGGCTGTCGTGGCTGGCACGGCAAAGCACATTGGTCAGCTCCATGGGGTTGCGGCCCATGGCGCTGAGGACGAGAAATTGTTCGCGAACGGGTGGGGTGGACATGCAGCCTTCCTAAAGCGATGAGCGGTCGAGACAGGCGGGGAGCCGAACGCAAGGCCGGCGCCGCGGACGAGCCGGCAATGGCCGCCCGGCGGGGCGATCATGGCAAGGGCGCCCGCCCATGTCGATCAAAGGGTCAAGGGTAGCGAAAAGCGCCGCCTGTGGGAATGCTCGAAACCGAGCCGTCGCTTGTGCAAGGTCGGTGGCGCCAGTACCATTACCGCTCTCTTTTTCCGGCAGGAGCGGTTGCATGTACGCGGGCAGCATGGTGGCGTTGGTCACCCCGATGGATGCCAAGGGCGATCTCGACTGGGACGCTCTGAGCAAGCTGGTGGATTTCCACCTCGAAAACGGCACCGATGCCATCGTCGCCGTCGGCACCACCGGTGAATCGGCCACCCTCGACGTACAAGAGCACATCGAGGTTATCCGCCGGGTCGTGGACCAGGTCAACAAGCGCATCCCGGTTATCGCCGGCACCGGCGCCAACTCTACTCGCGAAGCGGTTGAGCTGACCACCAACGCCAAAAATGCCGGGGCCGACGCCTGCCTGCTGGTCACACCGTACTACAACAAGCCGACCCAGGAAGGCTTGTTCCAGCACTTCAGCCACATCGCCAAGGCCGTGGCCATCCCGCAAATCCTTTACAACGTGCCGGGCCGCACCGCGTGCGACATGCAGGCCGATACCGTGGCGCGGCTGTCGAAGGTGTCGAACATCATCGGCATCAAGGAAGCCACCGGCGACCTGCAACGCGCCAAGGACATCCTCGACCGCATGAGCCAGGATTTCATCCTGCTGTCCGGCGATGACCCCACTGCCGTGGAACTGATCCTGCTGGGCGGCAAGGGCAATATCTCGGTAACTGCCAACGTGGCGCCGCGCCAGATGGCCGACCTGTGCGCAGCCGCCCTCAAGGGCGACGCCGCCACCGCCCGCGCGCTGAACGAACAACTGATGCCGCTGCACAAGAATCTCTTCCTCGAGGCCAACCCGATCCCGGTGAAGTTCGCGCTACATGAAATGGGCCTGATGGCCGAAGGCATCCGCCTGCCGCTCACCTGGTTGAGTGAACCCTGTCACGAGCCGCTGCGGCAGGCCCTGCGCCAGTCCGGCGTTCTGGTTTGAGTGAGGAAGTACAACGCATGAAGCGCTTGGCTGGTCTTTCCGCCCTTGCTGTCATTATTTCGAGTACCAGTGGCTGTGGTTGGCTCTGGGGTGAACACGGCTATTTCCGCGACCGTGGCAACGACTACCTCGAAGCCCGTCGCACCGCACCGATGAACCTGCCGGAAGGCGTGGCCACCAGCAAGCGGCTCGATCCCCTGTTGCCGATCCCAAGTAATGTGGCGGACGACACCGCGCTCAACGATTACGACGTGCCGCGCCCGCAGCCGCTGTCCGTGGTTGCCGAAAGCGGGGACTTCACCCTGCAGAAAAGCGCCGCCAGCCGCTGGATCCTGGCGCAGCGCCCACCGGCCGAGGCCTGGCCAGTGGCCCGGCAGTTCTTCGAGGACAACGGCTTCCGTATCGACCAGGAAAGCGTGCAAACCGGCGAGTTCACCACGGCGTGGCAGTCGTTCGACAGCCTGAGCAGCGACCTGGGCCAACGCCTGCGTGGCGGCTCTGACGTGAACGGCGACATCCGCCTGCAGGTGCGTGTCGAACCCGGCGTGCAGCGCAATACCAGTGAAATCTACGTGGTAAGCGCCCAGCGCCCTGCTGGCAGCACCGAAGACGTCGCTTTCCCCGCGCGCACCACCAGCGGCGTGGATGCCACCCTGGTCGACGAAATGCTTTCCAGCCTCACCCGTGGCGCCGAGAAGGGCGGTTCGGTGTCCCTGCTGGCCGCTCGCGACTTCGACGCCCCAAGCCAGGTCGCCATGACCGAAGACGGCAGCGGCAACCCGGTGCTCACCGTGGGCGCCGACCTGGACCGCGCCTGGTCGAGCGTTGGCCGTGCGTTGGAGCAGGGCGGGCAATGGCGCGTCGAGGACATCAACCGCAGCCTTGGCCTGTACTACATCAACCTGGCCGAGAAGGGCGGCCGCGCCGACGACAATAAGCCTGGCTTCTTCGGCCGGCTGTTCGGTCACGAGCCCACCAAGGAAGAACTCGAAGCCCGCGCCGACCGCTATCAGGTTCGCCTGAGCAAGGTGGGCGAGGCTGTGCAGGTAACCGTCGAGAAGAACATCAACACCGTGGCCCCGGCTGATGTAGCCCGCCGCGTGTTGAGTGTGATTCAGGACAACCTGGGCTAACGTGCGCTTCGCCGTTCTCGGAAGCGGAAGCCAAGGGAATGGCACGCTCGTCTCCAGTGGCAACACGCTGGTGCTGGTGGACTGTGGCTTTTCGCTGCGTGAAACCGAGCGGCGCATGGCGTTGCTCGGCGTACACCCCGCTCAGCTGAAGGCCGTGCTGGTCACTCACGAACATGCCGACCACGTGCACGGGGTAGAGCTGCTTTCCCGGCGCTACAATGTGCCGGTGTACCTCAGCGAAGGCACCCGCAGCGGGCTGCGCAAGCCGGTTATTTCGGCCCGTGCCGTGCATTGTGGCGATGCGTTCGATATCGGCGACCTGCACGTGCGGGTAGTAGGCGTGGCACACGATGCCCGCGAGCCTACGCAGTACGTGTTCAGCGACGGCAAGCGGCGCTTCGGCCTGCTCACCGACCTGGGCTCGTGGTGCCCGAAGGTAATGAACCATTACAGCGGCCTCGATGCGTTGATGATCGAGTCCAACCACTGCCGCGACCTGCTTGCAGGCGGCCCTTATCCCTACTACCTGAAACAACGGGTGGGTGGGGACCGTGGACATTTGAACAACCATCAGGCCGCGAACCTGGTGGCGGAACTGGGATGGCAAGGCTTGCAGCACCTCGTGCTCGCCCACCTCAGCCAGAAGAACAACCTGCCGGAACGCGCCAGGCAATGCTTCGTCGACACGTTGGGGTGCGACTCAGCCTGGCTGCAGCTGGCGGATCAGGCATCAGGGCTGGACTGGCGCGCCATAGCCTAGCCAGCCCACTTACAGTTAGCGGAGCCCCTCATGGAAAAGCGCGAAGAACTCTACCGCGGCAAGGCCAAATCGGTTTACAAGACCGACGACGCCGACCGCCTGATCCTCCTGTTCCGCAACGACACGTCAGCGTTCGACGGCAAGCGCATCGAACAGCTGGACCGCAAGGGCATGGTGAACAACAAGTTCAACGCCTTCATCATGCAAAAGCTGGAAGAGGCCGGTGTGCCTACCCAGTTCGACCGCCTGCTGGGCGACAACGAATGCCTGGTGAAAAAGCTCGACATGATCCCGGTGGAATGTGTGGTGCGAAACTACGCCGCCGGCAGCCTGGTCAAGCGCCTGGGCGTGGAGGAGGGCAAGCAGCTGGTGCCGTCCACCTTCGAGCTGTTCCTGAAGAACGACGCCATGGGCGACCCCTTCATCAACGAATCCCACGTGGTCGCGTTTGGCTGGGGCGCCGCCGAGCAACTGGCAACCATGAAGCAGCTGTCGCTCAAGGTGAATGAAGTGCTGAACAAGCTCTTCGACGACGCCGGCCTGCTGCTGGTGGACTTCAAGCTGGAATTCGGCGTGTTCCACGGCCAGATCGTACTGGGCGACGAGTTCAGCCCCGACGGCTGCCGCCTGTGGGACAAGGAAACCCGCAAGAAGATGGACAAGGACCGCTTCCGCCAGGGCCTCGGTGACGTGATCGAAGCCTACGAAGAAGTCGCCAAACGCCTGGGCGTGCCGCTGTAAGCGCAGCGCTCACGCAAGCGCCTGATAGCACGCGGTTTTTTTTGCGTAGGGGGCTTCGCCTCAAGCGAAACTGCTGCTATCATGCGCGCCACTGGAGAGATGCCGGAGTGGTCGAACGGGACGGATTCGAAATCCGTTGTACTGGCAACAGTACCTAGGGTTCAAATCCCTATCTCTCCGCCATATCTAGAAAAGCCCCGCAAATCAACGGTCTGCGGGGTTTTTTGTTTTTCGATTATACTACTCAGTTGTACTACTCTGGATTGAGTTCTCAATCCTGCTCGCCTCGTATTTGAAGCGCAATGCAAGTAATCGCATGGGCTAGTTTGGAGCCATTCGCCGTCTTGACGAGGGCAAGGTTATTCGACGCCTTGCCACAAGCCTGAGACAGACAAGCAACCCCATATCAGATTGAAGTTGGTCCGTGATGGCGCGTCCATCGCTCGTGCTCGTAAAACGCCCTGAACAGCGACAGTATTGTGTCCACTGACAGTGGCACCGCCGAGCCGCTGCTATTGCTCGGGGAAAATGCTATGTCGCCCGCAGCCCTGGCATAGGCAAAAATTAACGTCCGTTCCGACAGCCCTCAGACCGGCTCGGCGCGTTCTGCGCATGCTTCCTCAAGCCGGGTCGCCATGCGGTTGCGTTGGAAGGCACCGATCAGGCCAACATCGTACAGGCAGCGTAGATAGCCCCTCGCTTCAGCGGCCTTTTCCAGCGCCGTGGTCGGGTGCACAGCTGTCTGGATATCGGCTACTAACGCATTCCAACGCATCATGTCGGAAGTCGTGGATTGAATTGAAGTCATGTAGTCCATCGCCATACACCAGTTATCAAAGGCAGTTGTACTCTGAGGGATCCCACTTCAAGGAGTTCACACCCTTCGTCAGGGGCGTGTCTATCTAGGGCTTGGCGCTATATCTTCAGGCCCTTCCTATAGTCCCATTGGAGCCTTGCGTCTCTGCCCCGTCCTGTAAGCGGCGCTACTGGCGCGAAAAGATGAAGCCCCGGTAGCGTTTGATCATCCATTCAGCGTGGGGCAAGGCCATTTAACACGCACGAACTCACTAAATCCCATCCACTGCCGATAAGTCAGCAAGGGGCCGTCTACCTTGGGACAGGGGCCTCATCACTTCTCTAGGTAGTAGTCATGGGTTCTATCGCTGCCGGTGTCCGTAGTCACTCAAAGGTCACCCGAAGGTTTGCGCGCACGTTTGCGGGCATCATTGCCACGCTTTTCCTTCTCGCGATTGCAGCATTGCTGTCCATTGCCCGGGAGCAAAACCTGCTTGAAGCCAGGCACAGCGTGGCCGACGTGGAGCGGGGTCTCAAGGCGGACCGGCGCCTGATCGAAACAACCATCCGCGATTACTCCTTCTGGAACGAAGCTTACCAGCATGTCGGGGGCGAGCAGGTAGACCGAGACTGGGCGTTTACCCGAGACAATATGGGGCCGGGGCTGTATTCCAATTATTCGCTGGAGGGAGTCTTTATCGTAGGTCCCGCCCAAGATACTCGCTATGCAGTCATCAATGGCGAAATCAGTAACATCTCCGCCGCTCAATACATTACGGGCGATCTGGCCCGTCTGACCCAGCTTGCCCATGAGAAAGCCGCAGACGACGAAACGGTGTCTGGCTACTACCTAGTCAACGGCCAGCCCGCTGTGGTGTACGCCGCAGTGATCAAGCCGGTGGAGGAAACCGAAGAAGCGGCGCTCTCAAAGATGCCCGTCGCGTTGTTCGTGGACGTTCTGGACGTCCCGAAGCTGGGTGAGAGCTTCGATGTACAGAATCTGCAGGTAGACGTTTATATAGACCGCCCGGGTGTCGACCCCTTTCTTGTCCTCCAATCACAAATTGGCATGAGGTTTCGCCTGCACTGGACGCCTGAGCATCCAGGGGACGCATTCCTGCGTGCGCTCCTGCCTATCCTTGGGACGATCGCGATGCTGCTCGCGCTCGTACTGTGGTTCATCGAGCGACGAATGATGCGTACAGCCCTTGAGTTTGACGCCAGTCAGGACGCGCTATTGCGCAGCGAACTGCGATTTCGTTCCGTCAGTGAAGCGTCCTCGGACTGGATTTGGGAAACCGATCGGGAGGGTCAGCTTTCGTTTCTCTCAGACCGCTTCACCGCCATGACGGGGTACCCCGCGAGCCAGTGGCTGGGGCAACAGCTTTGCGAGCGGCTGAATGTAGAGACAGAGACTTTTTTCCATTTGGCTGCGGCCGATAGCAAGGCTGCAGCGATCCGGCATCAAGCGGAATGCTCATATTTCGATGCCGAGGGGCTCCGGCGACATGCCCTGCTCACGGTTCGCCAGATCATCGAAGGCGAAGCCTTGGTCGGCTACCGGGGCACGGTCAACGACGTCACGGAAGCGGTCGAGGCCAAGCAGCGAATCGAGCACATGTCACAGCACGATGCCCTGACAGGTCTGGCCAACCGCAGCTATCTGCAAAGCTACCTGCGCGCCAGGCTCGCGAATCGGAGCGAGCCGATCTATGTTTTGAGCATGGACCTGGACCGTTTCAAGCCGATCAATGACACGCTGGGCCATGCCACGGGGGATCGCGTCTTGTGCGAAGTGGCCAATCGGCTCCGGCACTGCGTGCGCGAAGGGGACCTCGTTGCCCGGCTGGGTGGAGATGAGTTCGTGATGGTGATTGACCACCTTCCTTTCGGCTATGACATAGAGCGGTTGTGTGAACGCATCCTCGCCTCCATCAATCAACCCATGCTGCAAGGGCAGCATGAGCTGTCGGTCGGCCTGAGCATCGGGGTAGTGGTCGCGCGCGCTAACGGTCGCCAGGCCGAGGACCTTCTGTGTTACGCAGACATCGCGCTGTACGAAGCCAAAGCTGCTGGGCGCAACACCTGGCAGCTCTACGTCCAGGAAATGCATGAGCGGGTGCTTGAGCGGCGCCAGGTGGAAATTGATCTGGGCAGGGCCCTGCGCAACGGCGAGCTGTTTTTGGAGTTCCAACCTCGTTTCAAGGTGGACGGTCCAGTGCTCTGTGGCGCTGAAGCGCTGGTTCGCTGGAACCACCCGGTGCGAGGTCGCCTTGCGCCTGATCAATTCATTCCGGTGGCGGAGGAAACGGGGTTGATTGTCCCCCTCAGCGATTGGGTGCTGAAAACCGCCTGTGAAGCGGCCTTATCGCTCGACGAACATTTGACCGTGTCGGTCAATCTCTCCCCCGTAGAGTTTCAGCGCGGCGATCTGGTTGGGCGGGTTCGGAGCGTGCTGAAAGCCAGCGGCCTGGCACCTGCCCGGCTGGAGCTTGAAATCACCGAAACCGTACTGCTCGACGATTCCGCCTCGGCGCTGCTCATCATGAACGAGCTGAAAACGCTGGGGGTCAGGCTCTCCATGGACGACTTCGGCACGGGCTACTCATCACTGGGTTACCTGCGCACCTACCCGTTTGACGGACTCAAGATCGATCGCAGCTTCATCGCAGACCTTCACGGCGATACGCGCGAAACCGGTCTCGCGATCATTGAATCCATCATTGGCCTGGGCAACGCGCTAACCATGACGGTAACGGCCGAAGGCGTCGAGACGGACGAGCAACTCAGAGACCTGCGCACCGTAAGGTGTGATGAGGCCCAGGGCTACCTGCTAGGTCGGCCCCTGTCACTAAACCTATTAAAAGACCTTTCGCAGCTACAGGGATTCTCACAGATCTACCCCGAGACGTGTGCTTCGCCTGATCGTTTTACCGCAAAAGGAACTACGGAATGAACCTGCGTCGAATGAACATCGGCCCCCGCGCCGCGCTTTTCTTTGGTTTGATCTGCCTGATATTGATTCTGCTAGGGCTGGTGTCCTTGCAAAAGGCCAAGGAACTGGACGAAGCCGAGCGCTTCGTCGAAACCAATGTGCTGCCTAGTATTCGTCTGCTGGGTGTGCTGGACAGGGAGTTTGTCAGCATTCGCGCCAACAACGCCCGGTTGCGCAACCCGGTTGAGCCGGTAGAACGCAGAACCGCGGCGGCGCAGGACGTACGGCAGAATCGGGCGCGAATCGAAGAGGCGATGCGTCAAATCGAGCAATTGATCATAACCCCGCAAGGCCGAGAAGCGTTGAACGCGCTGAAGCAGCAGACGGCTGCCTACGAGGCACAATTGGACCGTTATACTGACATCGTGACGGCGGGTAATTTTGAAGCCGCTGTAGCCTTTTCCGCAGCGGATATGCGGCAAAACGCCGATGGGATTGAAGCGACCTTGAGCAACCTTATCAAGGCTAATACCGAGAAGGCCGCGCGGGCCGGTGCCCAGGCTCGGGCCGCCTATGCATCGGCGGTTACTGTCGTACTTGTTTTCATTCTCGTTGGAATTGCCGCGTCGATAGGCTTGGCGATGCTCTTTACGCGCAGCCTGACCCGCCCCATCCAGCAAGCGGTCACCGCCGCGGAGCGCATTGCCGCCAACGACCTGAGCCAGCCCATCACAGTCGAAGGCACCGATGAGCCGGCCCGCATGATGCAGGCCATGGCGGATATGCAGGTAAAGCTGCGCGAGGCTATCGCCATGATTGCAGATTCCTCAACCCGGCTGGCCGCTACCTCGGAAGAGATGCACGCCGTGACCGAAGACGCAGGGCGTGGATTGCAACGCCAGAACAGCGAGATCGAGATGGCGGCAACTGCCGTGACCGAGATGAGCGCGGCCGTTGACGAGGTCGCGGGTAACGCCGCGGCCGCTTCTGACGCTGCGACACGCTCGACGCGCGCGGCCGAAGACGGCAGGTCCCGGGTGGCTGAAACCGTCCAGGCCATCAACCAGATGGTGTCTACCGTGGAGTCCACTTCTGGCAGCGTACAGACCCTGGCCGAGAACGCCGGTGCAATCAGCAAGGTGCTCGAAGTCATTCGCACCATTGCCGAGCAAACGAACCTGCTGGCGCTTAATGCCGCGATCGAGGCCGCACGCGCCGGCGAAGCCGGACGTGGCTTCGCCGTGGTTGCGGATGAAGTCCGCGCACTGGCGCACCGCACGCAGAACTCGACCCAGGAAATTGCGCAAATGGTTGAGGTCATCCAGAGCGGAACGCAGGCCGCAGTGGGTTCGATGCAGGCCACCAGTGAGCAGGCCCAGTCGACGTTGAGCAAGGCTCAAGGTGCTGGGCACGCATTGACTGCAATTACCGAATCGATCGGCCAGATCAACGAGCGAAACGCGTTGATTGCCACAGCTGCCGAAGAGCAGGCCCAAGTGGCCCGCGAGGTGGATCAAAGCCTGGTCAGTATTCGAGACCTCTCGGGACAAACGTCCGAGGGCGCTCGCCAGACCTCTACCGCCACTGCGGAGCTCTCCAGATTGGCGGTGGACCTGAGTCACCTGGTAGAGCAGTTCAAGGTATGAGCATTCAGCGTTATCCCGTTGGCGGAAGGTCGTCGCACTAATGGACTACAGGAAACCCAGCCTTCGGATCGCTGCGGTGACGTCAGGCCTGATCATCGCGTTCAATGCATCGATTGCCCCGCTGTGCCTGAGCTGGTTAGGGGAAACCCGCGATCACCGGGCCACAGTCGAACTTCAGCTCACCTCCCTGAGGAAGGTATTGGAGCTGGTCGTTGAGGCGGAGACTGCCCAGCGCGGCTATATCATCACAGGCGACGAGAACTTCCTGCAGCCGTATTACGCCACAAAGGAGCTACTCCCGGTCGAGCTTGAAAACCTGAACCGGCTCTACAGCAGCGTCACTGTGCGTGAGGAGAAGAAGATTGCTCCTCTGCTGGGGGATGTCCGGCTGAAAATGGATAACCTGGCCAGCACGCTGCAGCTTCGTCGGGAAGAGGGCTATGAGTCTGTCATGCCGGTTGTGAGGGCAGGGCGCGGTAAGCAACTGATGGACAAGGTGCGCCGGGATATCGATCAGCTCACCGAACAGGAGCTCCAGGAAACAACGGTGCTGGATCGGCAAATGATGCAAAAGGCAGTGGTCGCGGTCGTGGTGTCCCTGACCGGGACCCTTCTGACATTTTGCCTGTTGGGCTGGCTTTTTTCGACCATGCGCCGCGCGGTCTGGGTAGCCGAAAGCTCAGCCATCCAAGCCGCGGATGTATCGCTCAAGCTTGAAGTTGGGATAGCGTCGCTGGAGCAACGCAACGCTGAGATCTCCCTGCTTGGGCAAATGTCGCACCTGCTGCAAACCGAAATGAGCCTGGATGAGGGCCTGGAAGTCACCGCCCGCTATTGCCAGCTGTTGCTGCCCAAAACCGCCGGCGCCGTTTACCTCTACCGCAACTCGGCCGACCTGCTTGAACCAGGCGCAACCTGGGGCGATCTGGAGAATTCGCAAAGCAACATTGCACCCCAGGCGTGCTGGGCACTCAGGCGGGGGCAAGCCCATGAAGCCGGTAGTCATGGCGTAACCATTCCCTGCAAACATTCAGCCTGCATGTCCCACAATGAGGGGCCCCGTTCGCAGCTGTGCCTGCCTTTGATTGCCTATGGCGAGATCCTGGGGATGCTGCACCTCACCTCAATGGAGCCCGCTTTCACAGACCCTCAGCGTGATATTGCCAAGGCGATCGGCGAGCAGGCGGCATTGGCGCTTTCCAACGTCAAACTGCGGGCGGCCCTGCATGACCGGTCCATTCGAGACCCGCTGACAGGGCTGTTCAACCGCCGGTTCATGGAAGAGACACTGGAGCGTGAGCTTGCCAGGGCGAAGCGCGGCCAGGTGCCGCTAAGCCTGATCATGGTCGATCTTGATCATTTCAAGCGGGTCAACGATCACTATGGGCACGCCGCAGGGGATGCCGTGTTGCGAGCCACGGCCCGATTGATCAGCCAGACGCTTCGCCTGTCTGACACTGCCTGCCGTTACGGCGGAGAAGAACTGGTGTTGATCCTGCCTGACTGCTCAAGCGAGAACGCGGTGAAGCGGGCACGGCAGCTCTGCGACGCCATTCGTGCCCAAGCGGTTACCGAAAATGGACAGACGCTGTTTGTCACAGGATCGTTCGGTGTCTCTTCAACCGAACTGGCCGGCTCGGAAGCCCGCGACCTGATCAGGCTGGCCGACAAGGCGTTGTATCAGGCGAAAGCGAATGGCCGCGATCGAGTGGTTGAGGCGGGTTCTACCGAGCTGCCGGAGAATGCAATCGGCTGAGCGGCGGCGCCTTGGGGCAACGTTGAACCACAGCAAAGAGGCCGCGGGCCCAGTTGTGTTTCCCATCGCCTGGCCCATAATGCCGTCCGTTTGTTTACGCCATTTACCCGTCTGCCCTTTCCACTCTGACATTCAGGGCCAAGGGTGGGTTTTCCAACGTTCCGATCCGTGCAGCTGGGGTAGTAGTGGTTTCTTTTTCCAGGCCAGTGGGCCTGCGCCGACGCCTCCTATGGCTGGCCTTTGCGGGTATGGTGCCCTTGGCTGTCACGGCAGGTATCAGCCTGTTCATTGTGCTGGACAAGCAACAGGATCTGACACAGCAACGTAGCCTTGAAGCCACGCGCCTGGCTGCAACGGCGATTGAGCTGGAGCTGCAACGGTCAACAGACGTCGCCAAGGCCTTGGCCTTGTCGCCCATGCTGGCCGAGCAACAGCTGGCCCGGTTTCGCGAATTGACCGAGCGGGTCATGCCACTGATGCCCGGATGGGTAGGGCTTACACTCTCGGACGCTTCGGAGAATGAAGTTCTCACTGTAGGCACTGCGGGTAACCTGCGGGGTGTTGATCACAAAAGTTTTCTTGCTACCCAAGCCACCGAAACTCCCTTTATCGGCTCGCTTGATACCTCTGTTACGGGCGTGAAGGTCATTCCGTTACGTATTCCGGTGCTGCAGGACGGCAGGCTGCGCTTCATTCTGACCATCGCAATCAGGCCGGACGCCTTTACCAGTGTGCTGCAGATTCGCAAACTCCCAGAGGGTTGGGTGACCTCCGTTTTCGATCAGCAGGGCATACGGGTTGCCAGGAGCCAGGATGCCCAAGGTACGGTAGGTCTGCCGGCTTTACCTTCGGTGCAAGCTCTTTTGCGGGATCCCTCGCCAGAGGGGATAGGGCTAACACTGTCAGTTGAGGGCATTGAGGTCTATACCGCATTTTCCCGGCTTGCAGATACCGGCTGGGTCGTAGCAACGGGAATACCCACAAACAGCGTACGGGATGAAGCCCTGAAATCCCTGGCGCTCTATGGCGGCGGGCTGTTGGTATCGCTGATGGCGGCTATCATGGCTGCGCTCTATTTTACCCGACGCATCCGCCGTCCTATTGAGCAACTGCACGAAGCCTCTCGCGCCATTGGAACGCGGCAATTGCCTCCAATCGTTCACGGAGACATCATCGAAATCAACGAGCTGGGCAAGGCATTGCAAGAGGCTGCCCAGGCTCGCGAGACCATTGAAAGCCACAACGATGAGCTCCTGCGTCGGCTAAAGATCAGTCAGGCGACACTGGCTCAGCAAGTCACCGACCTAGAAACCAAACAGGCGCTGAACTACGGCCTGCTTGAGCTGGAGACGCAGGAGCAGCAGCTGCTCGCTATCCTCGACGCACTTTGCACTATCCATGGCGCCAACCAGGGGATTGTCTCGTTAAGCACCGGTGAACAGCCGCTGCGGATCTGTGTGTCCAGAGGCCTGTCCACTGTTGCCGTAGCCCAGCTTCAGGGCGTAAACCCGGGGGAGGGTGCCTGTGGCGCTGCCGTCAGCGGGCGTCGTCGGGTAATCATCGAGGACACTGAAACGGACCCCCGCTTCCTCAAGTACCGGGCGCTCTCCCGGCAGGAAGGGTTTCGCGCCGTCCACAGTACGCCGCTCTGCAGCAACCGGCATGGCGTGCTGGGCGTTTTGACCGTTCAGCTGCCAACGCCCCGGCCGCCAACCGAACGGGAGGTTCGCTTCGCGGATCAATGCGCCTGGCTCGCCACGCTTTTTATCGAACGCGCCATCGCCGGAGCCGAGGCTGCAAGGATCGCCGATGCTAATGCCCGCCTTCAGGAAGCGCTGGACTCCTCAGTAGTGCCGTACATGATGTTTGCATTGGTACCATCACACGATGCCAACACAGACCTTCAACTCACGTTTGCGAACCCAGCGGCGTGCGAATGGTTCGGCTTCGAAGCCGGCGTCTCGCTCGCGGCCTTGCCTGAAGGGCGCATGGGGCGCGCGTTTAGCCAGACGCTGCAAGGGCTTTGCCTGAAGGTCCTGGAAGAGGGCACGGAAACAGCGTTGGAGATTCAGGTCGATGCGCTCTTGCCCCCTCGCTGGCTTCACATCGTGGCAGGGCCTTACCGGCAGGGAGTATCGCTCTGGTTTGTTGACGTCTCCGCGGCCAAGGCACTGGAAGTGACCCTACGCGAAGCCGATGCGCGTAAAGATCGTTACCTGGCGGTGCTCGCGCATGAACTGAGAACCCCGCTGGCCCCCATTCGGCAGGCCGCTGCGATTCTGGCCTCGACGAACACCGATGATCGCCAGAAAGCCCGAAGCCTGGCGGTCATCGATCGGCAGGCAGCCCATATGGGGCATTTGCTCAATGATCTGCTTGATGTGTCGCGCATTGCCTTTGGCAAGATCTCGCTGCAAAAGCAGCCGGTCAACCTAAATGCAGCGGTGGCACGTGCCGCCGAGGAGATGGCCGCAGGAGTCGCTGAAAAAGCGCAAACCCTGACTCTCCATCTATGCTCCGAGGACTTGCTTGCCGAAGCGGACCCTACGCGCCTCGATCAGATATTGACCAACCTGCTACAGAACGCCTCCAAGTACACCGCAGCGGGGGGGCACCTGCGCGTTACCACACAACCAGGCGCTTCGGGCGCCGAAGTGCTTATCGAAGATACCGGTATCGGTATTGAGGCCGAGCATTTCCATTCGATCTTTGAGTTGTTCGGTGAAGTCGAGCCCAACAAAGGCCAGACCTCCGATGGGTTGGGCATCGGCCTTTATCTGAGCCGGGAACTGGCTCGATTGCAGGGAGGGGATATTTTGGCCCACAGCGAAGGGTTGGGAAAGGGCAGTCGGTTCACCGTCCAATTGCCCACGTCCGAGCTGTCGGTCGTGCCAATGCCTGCATTGGCCGTAAGTGATCCGGGCGGCGAAATTCGTCGGGTGCTGGTTGCGGACGATCAGGTTGATATTGCGTCGACCCTGACGGAGCTGCTTGAGCTAGAGGGCCACGAGGTACGAACCGCCGCCAATGGGCTGGAAGCACTTTCCATGGCGGAGCATGAGCTACCGCAGGTCGCGCTGCTCGACATTGGCATGCCCGGGCTCACAGGCTATGAGGTGGCGAGCGCCATACGTGCGCTGCCAGCGGGAGATCAAGTCGTGCTGATCGCATTCAGCGGTTGGGGCCAGACTCAGGATGTGCAAAAAGCATTGGATGCCGGCTTCGACTTCCATATGACCAAACCCGCAGACCTCGACGAGTTGCTGCGGCTTGTTGCGCAGGGCACTCGGGCTACGCCCTAGGTTTTGTACGAAAAGTCGGTGCGGGTAGAATCGCCGCCATGATTGGCTGGAGGTCCGCATGGCAAGGCGTTACGAACTCCCCGACGCAGCGTGGGAATTGATCAAGGATCTGGTTTCTCCAGAACAGAAAATGGGTCGCCCGCGCAGTGATGATCGTGTGGTACTCCATGGAATCTTATGGATTCTGTGCTCCGGGGCTGCCTGGCGCGATTTGCCGGAGCGCTTTGGGCCTTGGTCAACGGTGTATCAGCGTTTCCGTGACTGGCGCGACGACAGTACATTCGACCGGATACTGGAGCGTCTGCACATTCGACTGAATCAGGAAGGACGGATCGATCTGGACACCTGGATGATCGATTCCACTGCGGTACGTGCAACCCGAGCCTCTTCAGGCGCCGGGAAAAAAGGGGGCCTGGAGAACCGCTAGACCATGCCCTTGGGCGCAGTCGAGGTGGCCTGACCACCAAGATTCACATGCTCTGCGACGCTAATGGCGTGCCATTACGCTTTATGCTTTCGCCGGGACAAGCCAGCGACATCGCTCAAGCCCAGCCGCTGCTGGAGCAGGTACGCATTCCCGGAAAGCCAGGGCGACCACGCAAACGTTGTCGCTGGTTACTGGCTGACAAAGGGTATGACGCAGAACACCTGCGTCACTATTGCGACCGTTACCGAATGCAGCCGGTGATCCCACTGCGCGCCATGCCGCGCAAACCCAGGCCTGGTTTGCCCCGGCTATTTGATCGACCGAAATACCGGCAGCGAAACATCATAGAACGGATGTTTGGCTGGCTAAAAGAGAATCGCAGAATCGGCACCCGCTACGACAAACTAGCCAGAAGCTTTGCAGCCATGGTCACGCTGGCCTGCAGCCTACGTTGTATGCGGCAATACTTTTCGTACAAAACCTAGGCACTGACCTGTTCCCCGCCGCCTACCAAGGCGTAAAGGCGGTCGAGCGTCCAGGGCTTGGGCAAAAACACCGCTCCAGGTGGGAGTTTGTCATTGAGGCGGTCGTGGTAACCGCTGGTAACTATCAACGCCATGGCCGGGTCCAGCTCGTGCGCCAGCCAGGACAACTCCCACCCATCAAGCGCTCCGGGCATCACCACATCGGTCAATAACAGTGAAAAACGCTCAGCCTTGAGCAACGCGTAGGCCTCGTCCGCAGAGCCAGCGGTTCGTACCTGAATACCTAGGTCTTCCAATGCTGCCGCGGCCAGGGCCCGCAGGGCCGGATCGTCCTCGGCCACGAGTACTGTAGGGTAGAAGAGATCGTTCATAGGGTGGATTTCCATAAGCCAACGCAACCAGCCCGGGGTCGCCCTTGCTGCTGGCATTGGTACATCGACAGGCATAACTGATATTTTGCACCCCAGTAACAGGAGCTCCTTTTAATACCGGTTTTTTCAAGCGAAGTTCAGAGTTGGTAGCTTCGCGTAGAGTTTCCGACGGACAGCTTCGCATGTCCTTTCCAGTGTCGTGGCTAAAGGCTACCATCGCTTTTTTGAGAGTGGTCAGAATGAACAGCTACGACGAGCGACACTTAAAAATTCTTAGGGTGATTGCTGCCAGTGACTGGGACGCCTTAGGCGAAGCGGATCTCGATGAAATCAGAACCCTTATGGTCTGCGGATACATCTACTTGCGTCGTTTGAAAGACGGTCGTGACGTGCTTGCGCTTCGACCGGATGGCAAGCATTACATGGAGCGTCTTCAGCAGCTCCAAAATAACGAGCTTGACGCTTCTATCTGCTTCTTTGGCCTGCCTCTGTCTAGCTGACAATTCCCTGCCTCGATCTACGTCTGCTGCGTTGCGGCTAATCCTTTGGCTTACTTCAGCGTCTATGGGAACACCGTTTCCATTTAGCCTCATGGGAACTGCCACGTGCCTGGCCCAACGGAACGATTGTTCCGGTGTCGGCATCGCATACCGGTTCGCTTACTACTAGGGCATTGGAACACCTCATGGTGATTACCTGCTGGTTCCATTACTAATTACTGCCAGCCGCACTGCTGGTCCGGGACGAGATCAACATTTCACTGATCTTGTTAGCAAGCGCATCGATGGCAAACGGTTGGTAATGATCTCCATGTTGGAGGCCAGAAAATCGCTGGCATTAGTCCCCTCGGCATAGCCCGTAGCAAAGAGTACTTTAAGCTCAGGCCGGCTCGACTGGGCAAGATCGGCCAGCTGCCGCCCGTTCATACCGGGTAGACCGACGTCGGAGATCATCAGATCAATGCGCTGTGTGCTTTCCAATATCGGGATGGCCTCCTGGGCATTCCCTGCCTCAAGCGTCTGATACCCCAGCTCATCCAGCACCTCCACGATGAGTGAACGGACTACGGCCTCGTCCTCGACGACCAGGACGACCTCCCCCGTTCCCAAGGGCGCCGCGGTGTTCTGAGCCACTGTCAGGATGCCTTCATCACCTACGTGGCGAGGCATATACAGCTGGATGCAGGTGCCTTTTCCAAGCTCGGAAAGGATCTGGACGGCCCCATTGGCCTGACGCATGTAGCCATACACCATAGAAAGCCCCAACCCCGTCCCCTTGCCAATCGGCTTGGTGGTATAGAAAGGCTCGAAGACCTTGGCCAGAACCTGAGGCGTCATGCCCACGCCAGTGTCCGTCACGGTCAGCGTTACATATTCCCCTGCCTTGAGGTTGATTGACTCGCCCTGGTCCCGATCCAAGTGAGCAGAGCCCGTCGTGACAGTGATGGTGCCGCCATGCGGCATGGCATCCCGCGCGTTGATCACCAGGTTGAGCAGGGCGCTTTCCAGCTGGTTGGCATCCATCCGGGCCAGTGACAGGCCGGCGGCCAACCGCGTAACGATCTCGATGTTCTCCCCCGTGGTTCGCTGGAGAAGGTCCTCGAGCGAAGCCACCAGTTGGTTGACGTCGATCGGCTTTAGATCCAGTGTCTGCCGCCGGGAAAAGGCCAGCAAGCGCTGAGTAAGCGCTGCAGCCCGTTGCGCCGAGGTGACCGCCGCGTTTATGTAGCGTTCATCATCCACCGGTTTACCGGCACGGTGACGCCGCTGCATCAGCTCCAGGCTACCAATGACGCCGGTCAGCAGGTTATTGAAGTCGTGTGCGATTCCCCCGGTGAGCTGGCCGACCGCTTCCATTTTTTGCGCCTGGTGCAGCGTATTTTCCACCTGGGTGCGCTCGGCCACTTCAGCGGCTACCCGTGCTTCGAGCGTCTCGTTGAGCTCGCGCAGTGCTTTTTCGGCCTGCTTGCGGGCGCTGATGTCCACGCAAGTGCCCGTCACATACGAGGGCACGCCAGCAGCGTCCAGGAACACCTCGCCCTTGCAGACGAGCCAGCGTTCTTTCGGCACCCGGTGAAGTCGGAACTCGACGCTAAAGTGCTGTCCGCGCATGCATTGAGCCAAGGATTGCCGTACCTGCTCACGGTCGCCAGGAGCGACGTAGTCAAGAAAACGTTCGACAGCGCCGGATTCAAGTACCTCGGGCAATCCGAACAGCTGCTGCAGCGCGTTATCGAAATAGAGACGGTCTTCGCTCAGGTACCAATCGAAGATCCCGGCCTCGGAAGCCAGTAGCGCGGCGCGGAAGCGTTCATCGGCGATCTTCAGGTGGGAGTTGGAGCGTTGCTGCTCGATAACCTGATCGGTGACGTCTTGGGTCTGATGAATGATGTAGAGGACTTCCCCGTTCTGATCAAGTACCGGTGTGTTGAGCGGGCTCCAGTAACGCACCTCGAAGCCGCCCCCCTCACTGGCTGGCCGAGGAATGTCATATTTGGTGATCGCCATACGGTCGGGCTCGCGGGTGCGCACTACACGCTCCAGCGAGGCACGTAAGACACCGGTGCCGAACTCTGATCGCTCATCCGGGTTATTGCCAAAGACCTCGAATATAGAGCGGCCGATGCAGTCCTCACGCCGGGTATTGGTACCACGCAGGCGCCCTTCGTTGGCTGCCAGCATGATGAAGTCCGGCCCCCTGGACAGCACCAGAACCAGGTGGGGCAATGCTTCGAACAAGACCTGAAAATTTAATTCTTGTGTCATTGAGGGCTACATATGTCGGGTCAGCGCTGAATAAGCAAACCGTCAGCGACCGAACAGGTCCGTATCAGATCAATGCACCCAGGCGAGACTTTGGATGCACGTTCCAGGTTCTCTCTATCGAGGATTGAGAACCCGAATCAGTTCAATCCGAGGAACAGACCTCTCCTGCCCGGGCTCCGGCAATCGCGGCGCGCACATTGCAACCGCCAAGCCTTTCGGCGGGGGCGGCCACCACGCACTTGGGCACGGCCCGATCCGCAGACCATTCGCAGCGGTTAGTCATTTCTGGGGTGGTGCTCGAATGGCTACCCACTGTGCTTGGCTCGGTACTTCTCAACGGCATTATCCTTGCTGTCGACCATTCAGCGCCTTCCCCTTGGCGCTTGGCCTTAAGCTTGCCCTATACTGTACGCATAACCAGTATCAGAGCATTCCTGCCATGGACGACCCGTCAACGCCTCCATCAGCTCCCGACCACGATCGCTTCGCCCTCGGTGTGCCGTCCCTGCTCGAAACCTGGAAGCACCAATGTACGTTGCTAGGCCATGAACTGGACGAAACCAACCGTGAACTGGTGGCCTGCCGCAAGCGCATCGCCAGGTTGGTGAAAATGCACGACACCGATCAGCAGCGGATAGCCAACCAGCAGGCCAGGATTGTCCAGCTTGAGGCCGAGCAGAAGGTGCTCAGGGACAAGCTTGTCGCTGTCACCGCTCAGGAGGCGTCCGGGAGGTCAGCGGCGATTTTCCAGAAGGCCTATACGGGCCAGCCCTAGCGCGTGGCGGGCCCGATGCTGGTTGAAACATGAACCCTTACGCCCTCGGTGCCAGGCGCCAGGTCCTCTCGAAGCGTGAGCGCCGGTATCTCGTACTCGCCGCCATTCTGCCGCCGAAATGCAATGGGCGAGTCGCTCCATAACCCATCAAGCCTGTGTTCCAGTGCTGTGCAGGCCGCGGCGAAGCCTTCTTCGTCGACCTTGCCGGTGCGGTAAATCACGAACGGCGGCAGCACCTCGAAACCCGGATAAAACAAAATGCCGTGCTGGATGGGGAAGAGCAGTTCGTCCAGCGGGCCATTGATGCCCCGCGGGCTGTAGTGGGAAGCCCAGCCGCCGGTGGTCACCATCAACATCGCGCGTTTGCCCGCCAGGGTGCCTTCGCCGTATCGGTCCCCCCAGTGGCTATCGGAATGTTCGCCCACGCCATAGGCAAAGCCATAGGCATATACCCGTTCTACCCAGCCCTTGAGTATCGCCGGCAGGCTGAACCACCACAGCGGGAACTGCAGGATCACGGCGTCGGCCCACCTCAGCTTTTGCTGCTCTGCACTGATGTCCGCGCGTTGAGTACCTTGGGCAAACGCGTCACGCGAATCTTCCGAGGGATAAAAGCGGGTGCCTGGCGAATGCGCGGTATTGTCGCCGGCATCCAACGCGGCCTTCCAGTTCATGGCGTATAAATCCGACACCTGCACGCTGTGCCCCTGGCGCTCCAGATAGCGGACGGCATGGTCCTTCAAGGCGCCGTTCAGCGATCGGGGTTCCGGATGGGCGTACACAATCAACACATTCATGGTGGTGCTCCAATAAGGCCATGCGGGCATGATGGGAGCGATGCACGTATAGTAGAAATGAATATCCGAAATCCCAGGTATTGCAGTGGACAATTCCTTGCGCCGGCTGGACCTCAACCTGTTGGTTACCCTCGATGCGTTGCTCGCGGAGCTGAACGTGACCCGTGCCGCCGAGCGCCTGCACCTTTCCCAGCCAACCGTAAGCGTGCAGCTGTCGCGGCTGCGCGACGCGCTGGGTGATCCGCTCCTGCTGCCCGGGCCCCGTGGCATGCGGCCTACCGCCAGGGCCGAATCGCTGCGTGCGCCGCTGCGCCAGGCGCTCGAAGCCTTGCGCCAGGCAATCGCTCCCGCCGATGCGTTTGAGCCTGCAACGGCACGGCATGCCTGGCGTGTGGCAGCCACTGATTACACTGAATCCACTATCTTGCTACCGGTGCTGGCTGCGCTTCGCAAGGAAGCGCCCGGCACGCGGCTGGCAGTGCTCAACCTGTCGCCTGGCACACTGGTACGCCAGGCAGAGCAGGGAGAGATAGACATGGCATTCCACATTGCACACCAGGCGCCTTCGGCCTTGCATCGGCGTTCGCTGTATCTGGAACGTTATGTGCTGGCAGGGCGCGCCGATCACCCTCGGCTCAAACGCCAGCCGGGGCTGGACGTTTTCTGCGAGCTGGAGCATGGGATCGTTTCGCCCGATGGCGGTGGCTTTTCCGGGCCTACGGATACCGCGCTCGCCGCGCAAGGCTTGGCCAGGAAAGTGGTGGTGTCGGTCCCTCACTTCATGTTTTTAGGGCCGCTGTTGGAGAATACCGACCTGGTAGCGATGGTGCCGCAGCGGGTAGTAGCCAATAATCCACGCCTTAAGGTAGTTGAGGCGCCGTTGCCTGTGGAAGGCTTCGAGATGCTCATGCTATGGCCTGAACGCGTGCACCGGGAGCCTGGGCACCAGTGGCTGCGCCAGCGGATCGTCGATTGTGTCAGCGCTTGAAAGTGGGTTACCGGCTACCCGTGCAGCGATCTTTGGCTGTTCGTCTCGCATACGGCACTTTCGGCGCTGAACGTCGCCCAAATGCGAACCGGTGTACTTCAAATTCCCATGACTTGATGTGAGAGTGAACAAGCCTTGAAAGACCTGAGTCGTGAAGACCTTGAGGCCGAAAATGCAAGGCTGCGGTATATCCTGGACGCGGCGGGTATCGACGGCGAGTACAGTAGCCGGCCTGACATCGCCCGGCTTCTCGCCAGGGAAGCGGCCCTTCGCAAGAGCGAAGAGCGCTTTCGCACGATCCTCGAAACCATCGAGTCGGCGTTTGCCATCGTTCAGGTCAAGTTCGATGCCGACGACCTTCCCATCGACTATCAATTCATCGAGGCCAACCCCGCGTTCGAGCGGCAGGCCGGGGTCAACCTCAAAGGAAAGTGGGTAACCGAGTTTGCCCCCGAGCTGGAGCAGTTCTGGTTCGATACCTATGGCCATGTGGCCAAGACAGGCGAGCCTGCCACCTTCGAGAGCTACGCCAAGGCCTTCCAGCGATGGTTCGACGTGAGGGCGGTGAGCGTAGGTGATCTGGCCGAGCGGCAGATTGCGATCATCTTCAGCGACGTTACCCAGCGGCACGAGGCCGAGGAACGCCTGCGCGTAAGCGAAGCGCTGGCGCGGCGGAACGTGGAGCGGGTGCAGCTTGCGCTTGCGGCCGGAGCAATTATCGGAACCTGGCATTGGGACGTGGTCACCAATCGCTTTACCTTCGATGACGGTTTCGCCGCCGCGTTGGGCCTGGGCCACGCCTCGGATGATGAAGGCCTGGCGCTTGAGCAGGTGATTGCCGCAGTGCATCCGGAAGATTTGCCCGGCCTGATGGCCGCCATCGAGGGCGCGTTGAAGAGGGGCGGGGCCTATGCCCATCAATACCGGGTTCGGCGCGCCGACGGCCGCTACTACTGGATCGAAGCGAACGGCCGGGTCGACCTTGCCGCCGATGGCACAGCGCTCAGCTTCCCGGGTGTGGTCATTGATGTGGAAGAGCGACGCTCTGTCGAAGCCGAGCGCGACCGTGCGGTGGTGGCGCTGCGATCGCTGACCGAAACGCTGGAACAACGCGTGGCGGACCGCACCCTGGAGCTGATGCAGGCAGAAGAAAAGCTGCGCCAGTCCCAGAAAATGGAAGCGGTGGGTCAGCTGACCGGTGGCCTTGCCCACGACTTCAACAACCTGCTGGCTGGCATTTCCGGCGCGCTGGAACTGATGAGTACGCGCCTGGCGCAGGGGCGCGTGGCGGACATGGAGCGCTACATGATTGCTGCCCAAGGCGCGGTGAGGCGCGCCTCGGCGTTGACACATCGCTTGCTTGCATTTTCACGCCGTCAAACCCTGGATCCCCGGCCTACCAATGTGAACGCGCTGGTGGAAGGCATGAGCGACCTGATCCAGCGTACCGTCGGCCCGAGTGTCGCGGTGGAAACGGTAGGTGCAACCCACTTGTGGCCCACCTTGGTCGACGCCAGCCAGCTTGAGAATGCACTGCTCAACCTGTGCATCAATGCGCGCGATGCCATGCCCCAGGGCGGGCGTATCACCATAGAAACAGCCAACCGCTGGATGGATCACGAAATGGCCCGGGCTTACGATATGACCCAGGGCCAATACCTGTCTCTATGTGTCACCGACACCGGTGTGGGCATGCCGCCAGACGTGATTGCGAAGGCCTTCGACCCCTTCTTTACCACCAAACCCATAGGCCAGGGGACTGGGTTGGGGTTGTCGATGATCTACGGGTTCGCCAAGCAATCCGGTGGCCACGTACGTATCTATTCCGAAGTGGCGCTGGGCACAACGATCTGTATTTATCTGCCGCGTTATCACGGAGAAGCGGCCGATGAAGTACGCGAAGTCGCCACCTTGACAGCCCACCCAGAGAATACTGGAGAGACGATTCTCATCGTGGACGATGAGCCCACGGTGCGAATGTTACTGACGGAAGTGCTTACCGAGCTCGGTTACCAGTTGATCGAGGCGGCCGACAGTATGGCTGGGCTCGCCATACTGCGCTCCAGTGCGCACATCGACCTGCTGATCACGGATGTTGGGCTGCCTGGCGGCATGAACGGGCGGCAGATGGCCGATGCAGGTCGGGAACTGCGGCCGGGGTTGAAAACCCTGTTCATTACGGGTTATGCGGAAAACGCCGCTATCGGGAATGGCCACCTTGCACCGGGTATGCAAGTGATTACAAAGCCGTTCGTACTCGAAACCCTGACGGCGCGGGTCCGTGAACTCATGGGTTAGCGCTGCCGCTGCTGCGGTAGCGCCTGACGCTGTCAGAAGTAGTAGCCAATGTTCACGTTGGTTCTGTAGTACCACTCGTTACTGCCCACCGAAGACGTACTGGTCCAGCCCGTGCCATTCTCTGCGCCGCCGTAGGGGTTGGCGTTCTTCGCCCAGGTCAGGTCTACCCACGCCATCACCGGCAGCGCGAACAGCTGCACGCCTACGGTGTACATCTGCGAGTCGTCCCAGCCGCTCTTGTCTTTCATCATCCGGCTGTAGTCGTTATAGAACTTGATCTTCTTCAAGCGGCCCAGGTTGGGCGTGTAGATGTCATACCCGATGTTGAGCGCTGCCAGGGTGGCTTTCGATGCAATCAGATACGCGGGCGTGAGCCCGTTGCCGCCCATGAGTACGGAGTCCTTGCTTACGCCGTCGGGGTTTTTGGGGTCGTATTCGTAGCGGATTGCTTCGGCGGTAGCGGTCCACGGGCCATGGTTGATGACCGTGTGCAAGCCTGCTGCCCAGTAGCTGCCATTGCCATCGGTGGTGTCGTTGTACAGCTGGGAGGCCGCCATCGACGCGCCTATCTCGGTTTTCCAGCTGCCACTGTTGAAAGTGCGCGCCACGCGGGCGTTCAGCTGGTTACGCTTTTCGTTGTCCTGACGCGACTGGGTAAAAGCGACGGCGTTGTTCTTTACATCGGCATAGCGGGAGATTTCGCTGGAATAGCGCGTACCGTTAGGCGCCATGCGTGGGAAGTAACCCAGTTGCACATCCCAGTCCGCATCCTTGTAGCTGTACTTGGCCCCCAGGCCGTCGCTCACGCCGTAGCCCATGAAGAACGGGATATGGTAGCTCCAACCGAACTGAGGATAGGGCTCCAGGCCGAACGGCTTGAAAGGTAGCCCTACTTGCAGGTTGGACTGCGACGTAAAGTTGTACCCCGCATAGCCGCGGTCGATAGAGCGTTTGTTCAGATCATAAAACCAGTAGTTGATATCAAGGAAGGCTTTTTTGTAGGTCCCCTTTACATCGAACCGCAGGGTGTCGAACAGCCACCGGGTATTGTTTTCGCTGGTATCCCAGTGCTCGTCGCGCCAGTTCGTGCGCAGGGCACCGCCCAGATCGAAGCTGGCATCGCCGTTTTCGCTGCGCCAGGAGATATGCGGAAAGGCTTTGGGCGCGGGCTTCGGGGTGGCCGGCGCGGCAACCGACTGGGTATTCACGGGGTCTGGGCCGGGCTCGGCGCCACAAAGGCCAACACTGAGTAATAACCCCATTCCCAGGATGTACTTGTTCATCACAACCTCACCTGCAAGTTTTCGGTGGTATATATAACGAGCAACATAAAGCGCCCGCCTCTGTGGGTGGCTCGTAATAAGATGCACGGGGCCAAGTGTTGTTTCATGGGTGGCAAACCGTCTAAGCGGTGAGCGCGCAATAATCAGAGCAGAATCCGTGCCAGTAGGATGCATAGTAAATGTTTTATAAAAAACATATATATTTCAGTGGATTACCTATGAAACGCAGGCGGCTGTGTCATGGGTAAAACTTGTGAAGTTGTAGGTTACTTATGTGCACATAAGAGGGGCGATAAAAGTGCGAATGGAAACTTTGCAGGGCACTCGAGTTTGGTGAAACGTATATCAGGAACGAACAAAAAAGCCGGCGCAGGGCCGGCTTGGTGTTTCAGGGCTTAATAATCAGATATCAAGTACCAGTCGACGGCTTTTGCAACCGGACACGCACACCATCATCGACACGTTGGCTGCGCGCTCCGCTTTGCTCAATACCCCGTCACGGTGATCCACTTCACCTTCCAGCACTCGGGTCTCACAGGAGCCACACACACCCTCCCGGCAGCTGTAATCGATGTCGCAGCCTGCTTCGAGCAGTACATCAAGCAGGTTCAGGCCCGGCTCGATCGAAAGGCTCCGGCCGCTCTTTTTCAGCTCTACCGTGTAGCTGTCCTGGGCATCTTCGGAGGGCGGTAGTTCGGCCGCGGTGAAACGCTCGATATGGGCATGGGGGTAGCCCAGGCTTTCGCACGTGCTCTCGAACGCATCGAGCATGGGCGTTGGGCCGCAGCAGTAGAAGTGCGTGTCCGCCGGTTGGCCCGCCAGATAGCGGCGCAGGTCGGGCGCGCTGTCCTTTTCGTCGTTGAAGTGAAACACCACCTTCGCGTCCAGGCCGCTGAGTTCTTCCACCAGCGCCGCTTCCTTACGTGAGCGGGCGCAATAGATCAGCTGCGCCGACCTGCCCAGGGCGAGCAGCTGGCGGAACATGCAGTAGATCGGCGTGATGCCAATACCGCCAGCCACCAGCACGCTATGGGATGCGCCTGTGTGCAATTCGAAGTTGTTGCGTGGCCTGGAGATCTGCAACGTGGAACCCACCCGCAGCTGGCCGTGCAGCCACTGGGAGCCGCCACGGCTGTTGCGGTCCCGAAGGATGCCTACTACATAACGGCCCTGATCGGCGGGCGAGTTGAGCAATGAATAGCTGCGAACCAAGCCGTTGGGCAGGTGCAGGTCGATATGCGAGCCGGCTTCGAACGGCGGGAACACGCTGTCGCCATAAGGCCGCAACTCCACGCTCATGATGCCCTCGGCTTCGTGGCGCAGGGTGTGGACCAAGGCGGTGAGGCTAGAAGAATTGGACATGATTCAGCCCTTCTCGATAGGGAATGCCACGGGCGATACAGGCGCGCGCAGGTCGATGTCGAGCCGCGCGCTGGCCTCGATTTCAACCACCAGTTCGGGGAACACCAGCCCGCTCACTTCCACCAGAGTGGACGTGGGGTAGGCGGCGAAGCCGGTGAAAAAGTCCCTGCGGGCACGGCCCACTTCGTCTTTGTGGTGGATAGCGGTGACGTAAACCGTAAGCCGGTACAGGTTGCCGATATGGCCGCCTGCGGCTTCGACCAGCGTGAGGGCTTTGTTTAGCACCACCAGTGTTTGCTCATAGGCACCCAGTGGCGCGCCGGCTTCGGCTGCCTGCCGCGTGGCGGGGTGAGCGGTGATGCCGGACATCACCACCTCGCTGCCGATCCGCAGCGCGTTGGACCAGGTCGCTGACGGCAGCTCGCTCAGGCCAGCAGCCTGAACCCGCTGCGCGGCAACCGAAGCACCCTCGTGCCGGCTCATGAGACGGCCTTCGTCTCGATCAGCGCCATCTGTTCCTTGGCCTTGCTTTTGAGGTAGCGGCGAATACGCACTACGCCCAGGTCATGCTGGTAAAGATTCTCCCGCTGGTTAGCGTCGAACTCCATGTTTTCCAGCAGCACGCGGTCCTGCTCCAGCACAGCCCAGTGGCGGGCCTCCAGGCGGTTCTTGTAGAGGAAGCGCCAGGTGTCGCGCTGCCAGCCGGTGAGCGGTCGCGCGCGCCAGTGAAACACGCCGCACATTTGCGTGCTGCCCGGGGTGTAACTACCGATGATGGTGAAGTTGCCGCCGGGGCCGCCGGTTTTCGGGTAGGGGATTTCCAGGCGCAGCCAATGGCAGCCGTTGTCGAGGAATTCGGTCCAGTCGAAGTTCACGCCACGCTGGCCTTCCTTCTCGAAGAAGAAGCCCTGCTCGGTGTCGCGGGTCACGAACCTGGCGGTGGCTTCGCCCTCGCTCATGGAGTGGGACATCTTGTGCAGGTACGTGCCGTGCATCGGGTCCATCACGTTGTCGATCACGTAGCGGTAATCGCCTTTCCACTCGGTGTAGCAAAGGAAGTGGCTCCACTCCGGCGAGGTGAGCTGCTCGGGCAGCACCAGCTCCGGCGGCTCGGGCAGGTGCGGGTCGGTGGCGTTGAACACGAAGATCGCCCCGGCCACTTCCCGGGTGTGGAACATGCGGGTCGGGCGGCTGCCTTCAAGCTTGCATCCCGGGCTGCCGGGCACCTTGGTCACGGTGCCGTCGTTGCGCACTTCCACGCCGTGGTAGGGGCATTGCAGGCGGTTGCCCAACACCGGGCCCTGGGACAGCGGCGCGCCACGGTGCGGGCAGTGGTCTTCCAGCGCGTGGGCGGTGCCGTCGTTGTCTCGCCACAGCGCGATCTTGTAGCCCAGGCGGCGGATGGAAACCGGCTTGTCGCCCAGCAGGGCCGACGGCAGCAGGGGGAACCAGAGGTCTTTCAGGCCCTTGGCGAGAATGCTTTCAACAGGATCGACGGTCAGTTGCATATTCATTTCTTATCCTCCGAGGCTCAGGCGCCGAGCTTGGCCATCAGGGTGGTATAGGTTTCAGGCGTCCATTCACCGTTGTTGAGCGGGCAGGGGGGGCCTGCCAGGTTCAGGTGGTCCAGCAGGCTGGGCAGGTCATATTTGCCAGCGCCGAAGGCACGCTCGATGGAATCGCCCAACAAGTCCTCGAAGGGGGTGTTGGGGCGCGAGCGGGTCTGGTGCGTTTCGTTGTAGGGTTCGCTCATCTCATTGGCCTCCATTACGGACCCGTTCGCGGATCACTTCGCGCACCGGGACAAAGTCATAGGTGGGGTAGCATTCAGTACGGAACACGCCCCAGGCGGAGCGCTCCAGTTCAACGTTGAGCCGGGGCAGCAGCGCTGGCGGCAAGCGCAGGGTGACGATCTGGCCCAGGCCCATGGCCACGGTCCAGCTCACCACGTCCACCCCTTCCACGGGGAAGCGTTCCCACCAGTCCATCTTCTTCAGGTGAGCCTGGATCTCATCCAGGTTCTGTCCCTGGTCGTGCTTGAGCAGCACGGTCAACAGCAGGGTGTCGGTCATGGCTTGGGTTTGTCCGTGAGGAATTTGCCCTGGGGCGCCTCGATGTTCTGCTGGCGACGGGTGTTGCCGTCGATGCCGCCGGCGATGGCCCATTCGGCGAATACCGTGGGGCCGGGTTCGAAGGTTCTTGGCTGCCACTCACCGGTCAGTTGGTCCTCGTCGGCGTAGTACTCCACCAGCGCGCCGGCCGGGTTTTTGAAGTACCAGAAGAAGGCCGACGACACCGGGTGCCGGCCGGGGCCGATTTCCGTGGCCCAGCCGCTGCGGGAAATGTGCATGCCGCCGCCGAACACCTCGTGCACGTCCCGTACGGTGAATGCCACATGATTGAGGCCGGCCCGTGGCGCGGGCAGTTGCAGCATGAACAGGTCATGGTGGCCGCCTTCTTCAGCGGTGCGCAAAAAGGCCCCGCGGTTGGGATAGCGGTCCGAGGCCTGGAAGCCGAAGCGGTCATGGTAGAAGGCTTCACAGGCGTTCACGTCGGTGACGAAGAACACCACATGGCCCACTTCGATCGGCGTGGCCCGTTCGTAGATAGGTGCCGGCTTGTTGATGCGCCCCTTCACCTGCCAGGTGTTGTGGCCGCTGCATTCGATCTCCAGCGGGCGCTTGCGCGTCACTTGCAGGCGGATCGCCAGGCCATTGGGATCGGTGCAACCGATGCGGCCATTGCCTTCCACAAAGCCTGGGTCACTGGCGATGCGCTGGCTATAAAGGGCAAGGTCGGCTTCGCTTGCCACACCCCACACCACTTCGCGTACGGTCGAGCCGCTCTCGATGGCGCTGGGCAGGCCGGGTTTGTCGTGCGCGGCCAGGATCACCCGGCAGCCATTGAGGGTTTCGAAAACCACTTCATCGTTCGCTTCGCTGACCTTGTTCAACCCCCAGTCGCTGAAAAACCGCACGCAGGTGTCGAGGTCTTCGACGCCGTAGGTGATTTCATCAATGCCCAACACGCTCATGGCGCTACCTCGCGATGCTCGCTGGCCCAGGCCAGCGGCCGTTCGTTCATGCCCCAATAGAGGCTTTTCTGTTCCATGTACTGAAGGATGCCCAGCCGGCCTTTTTCACGGCCCAGGCCGCTGTCGCGCCACCCTCCGAAAGGTGTGGAAATGGAGAACTGCTTGTAGGTATTGATCCACACGGTGCCGGCCTGGATCTTGCGCCCCAGCGACCAGGCGCGTTTGTAGTCCCGGCTCCAGATGCCGGCCGCCAGGGCATACAGGCTGTCGTTGGCCTGATCGAGGAGGTCGGCTTCGTCATCGAAAGGCAGGGCGATCAGCACCGGGCCGAATATCTCTTCCTGGCACACGCGCTGGTCATTGCTCAGGCCTTCGAGAATGGTCGGCGGGTAGTAAAAGCCCTTGTCGTACTCGTCGCCCGTGAGGCGCTGGCCGCCCAAGCGCAGGCGGCCGCCTTCGCTCAACCCCAGGGCCACGTAGCGTTCCACGGATTCACGGTGCGCGGCGCTGATCAGCGGCCCCATTTGAGTGGTTTCATCGGCGGGGTTACCCACCTTGATGTTGGCCGCGGCGGCGCACAGCCGCAGCATGAAGGGCTCGTACAGCGCACGCGCCACGAACAGCCTGGAGCCCGCAATGCAGGCCTCCCCGGACGAGCTGAAGATGCCGTACAGCACGCCGGCCACCGCATGGTCCAGGTCGGCGTCGTCGAGGACGATGGTGGGGGATTTGCCGCCCAGTTCCAGCGACACGGGCATCATCTTGTCGGCGGCGATGTGGGCGATGTGCTTGCCAGTGCGCGTGCCTCCGGTGAACGAAACCCGCTTCACCAGCGGGTGGCGGGTGATCGCATCGCCGAGCACCGACCCCTTCCCAGGGAGCACGCTGATCAACCCCTTGGGCAAGCCAGCCTCCTCACACAGGCGTGCCAGCTGGAGTGCCAGCAGCGGAGTGATCTCCGCCGGCTTGATCACCACCGCGTTGCCGGCCGCCAGCGCTGGGGCGACCTTCTGTGCCTCGCTGGCGATAGGTGAGTTCCAAGGGGTGATGGCTGCCACCACACCCATGGGCTCGTACACGCTCATGGTGACGAAGTCCCCGCGCGACGGCGTGATGGTTTCTTCAAGGGTTTCGCACGCTGCCGCGAAGAACTGGAAGGTGCCTGCCGCGCTGGCCACCAGGTTGCGGGTTTCGCCGATGGGCTTGCCGTTGTCCTGGCGCTGCAACTGGGCCAGTTCTTCGGCTTGCTCGCGGATCAACTGGGCGATGCGGTACAGCACGGCGGCGCGTTCATGGGGTTTGCGCTGCGCCCAGCCGCTGTGGAGAAACGCCTGGTGAGCGCCCTCGATGGCCTCGTTCACGTCTTCCACATTGGCGGCATTGAGCCAGGCCACCGGTTCGCCGGTGGCGGGGTAGTAGCTGGCATAACGCTCGCCGCGGCCCAGGCGCCATTGGCCGGCGATGCACAGGGGTAAGGTTTGTTCTGTCATTGCGTGCTCCTGTTACTGCGCGCCCTAGATGGAGATCGCGTGTGCGTGGTTGCCCAAGGCACGCACCACGCTGTACACGGTGAGGGCCGACGTTTTCGGGTTGGCCACCAGCGGCTTGCCGCGCAGGCTCAGTTCAAACCCGCCAAAGGCGCCGCGGGCTTCGAACTGATGCACGTTCTCTTCGCTGTGGGGGTCGGCGATCAGCGTTACCTGGGTGCGGTCCAGGCCTAGGCCGGCCAGCGACAGGGTGGCGGCCAGGTTGGCGTTTTTCGGGTACAGCCGGGCGGCTTCGCGGGCACTGCCCTGGAAAATCACCGTGGCTTCGCTCAGGTTGTCCAAATCGCACACCCGTTCGCCGGGGGTGTTCTTCCAGGCCTTGGCCGGTTTGCGCCCGGTGTAGTTCACGGCGTCCAACCCGCCCACCTTGGCCGCAGACAGCGCATCGATGCCGCCGATGGCCCCTGGCAGCAGCTCGATACGGGTATTGCCACGCTCGGCGGCCGCTTCAAGGCGTTCCACCAAACCTACTTCGGAGAGCGCGCCCACTGACACGATCAGGCAGGCGATGCCGCGTTCCAGCGCCGGTAACACATGCTCCTCGATGGCGCGGTGGCCGGCACACTCCACCAGCAGGTCGGGGCATGCATCGACGGGCAGTGCCGTGAGCACCTGGGGCGGCTGCTTGAAGCTGGCCAGGCGCTGGCGCACCAGATCTTCGGAGCCGGCCGACGCGATCACGTAGTCGACGCACAGCTGAGGGTCCTTCTCCAACAGTTCCAGCACGCCGACGCCAATGGCGCCGCAGCCGATCATGGTGATATGCAGCATGGTGCGATCCTCAGGCGGTGGCCTTCTGGGCTTTGGTTTCGCTGTTGGGCGGGCCGGCGAACTGGGTGGCGAAGTTACCGACCGCGAGCATGTCCACTTCCAGCAGGAAAGGCCCCGGCACGCTGAACGCCTGTTCCAGCACCCCGGCGAATTGGCTCAGGTCGCGCACCAGCCCATGGCGGATGCCCATGGCCGTGGCCAGTTGGGTGTAATCGGGGGTGTGCAATTCCACATAGGCGTGGCGGGCACCGTAAATGGCGTCCTGGATGTTGCGTATCACCCCGTAACGCTGATCGTTCATCAGCAGGATCACCACGTTGGCCTTTTCCTGCACGAGGGTGGCCAGTTCACCCAGGTTGAGAATGAAGCCGCCGTCCCCGGCCAGGGCGAACACCTTGCGCTGAGGGTCGTACTCGGCGGCTGCGATGCCGGCGCCGATCCCCATGGCCAGGCCTTGGCCAATGCCGCCACCCAAGGCATGCACGCCGGCTTGCGGGTGGTACAGGTTGAGCAGGCGGTTACCCCAGATGCTGTTGGATAGGGTCACGTCCCGCACCCAACTGAAGTTGCGGCCGGTGTTGGCTTGCAATTGCTCCACCATGGCAGCGTAAGGGCCAAGGTCGGCCACCAGCGCGGCCCGGGACCTGGCGCGCACGTCCTTGAGCTCGGGCAAGAACTGCGGGTCGGTCTGCAGGCGGCCTTCGAGGCGGTCGGCCAGGCCGTCGAGCGTCAGCGCCGCGTCGCCGCACACGAACAAGTCGCTGGGGTAGCTGCGGCCCTCGATCGCGGGGTTGGCGTCGATGCGCAGCGTATTGGCCGGCAATTTCAGGGCGTATTTGAACGTCTCGTTGCTGCGCAACCGCGACCCGGCAATCAGCAGCGCGTCGCAACCTTGCATGAAGCTTTCCACGAGGCGGTTCTGGGAGAAGGCGCCGAGGCAGCGTTCGTCGTCTTCGTTCACCACGCCACGGCCCTGGGTCGAGGTGATCACCCCAACGCCCAGGTCGAGCAGGCGCTTGACTGCCTTGCCCGCATGCCGCGCACCACCGCCAAGCCACAGCAGAGGGCGTTTGGCGTGGACCATGCGCTCAGCCAGTTGGTCGAGCGCCTCGGCCGTGGGCACTGCTACCGGTACCGGCAACGGGGCAAGGTCGGTGGGCATGGGGATGAAGGTGGACTGGATATCGATAGGGATCTCCACGCTCACCGGGCCGGTGGGTGCAGTGAGGGCGGTTTGCACGGCCAGCTTCAGGGTGCTGAGGGCGGTTTCCACGCTGCGCACCCGGAAGGCCGCCTTGGACACGGCCTTGAGCATGGTGAGCTGGTCGCGCGCTTCATGGATGTAGGCGAATTCCTGGTCCAGGTAGGGCGTTTCGATCTGGCCGGTGATGTGCAGCAGCGGCGTGCCTGCGGTCAGGGCTTCGACCATCGCCCCAGCGGCGTTGCCTGCCGCGGTGCCGGTAGACGTAAGGCACACGCCCAGGCCGCCGGTGGTACGGGCATAGGCATCAGCCATGTTGGTAGCACCGGCTTCACCCCGGGCCATCACGAAGCGGATGTTCCCGCGCACGGCGAAGGCATCGAGGATTGGCATGTTGTGGATGGAAATCACCCCGAATGCGGCTTTCACTTCGCACTGTTCGAGAAAGGCGGTGATAGCAGCGCCCACGGTCACTTGGTTGTCGTTACGCATGGCGGGACAGGCCTCCGGATACGTCGATATGGCTGCCTGTGGTGTAGGCCGACAGGGGTGATGCCAGGAAAAGAATTGCCTGCGCCGCTTCGATCGGCAGGCCCAGGCGGGCGAGAGGGATGTGCTTGCGTGCGGCCAGTTGCGCGGTCCATTGCGCCCAGTCGAGGTGGCGTTCCTCGCGGGCTTCGAAGCGCCGCCGCCATTGCCCGGATTCCACCAGGCCGATCAGGATGCCGTTCACGCGGATGTGCTTGGGGGCGAACTCGAACGCCATGGAGCGCACCAGGTTCTTCAAGCCGGCGCGGGCCGCCGAGGTCGCCACCATATGGGGCTCCGGCTGGCTGGCCAGCAGCGAGTTCACACACACGATGGATGCGTTCTGGCTGCGTTCGAGCTGCGGCAGGAAGGCCCTCACGGGGTAAATCACCGAGAAGAACTTGAGGTTGAGCTCCTCGCTCCAGGCGTCGTCGGTGGTGTCGGCGAAGGTCGATACACGTCCCTGGCCAGCGTTGTTGATCAACACCTGTGCCGGGCCGAACGCTTCCAGGCTGGCGGCGGCGAAGGCTTGCACTGAACTTGCATCGAGCACGTCGCACACCTGGGCCAGCAAGCGGGCCTCGGGGAAGCGCTCGCGCAGGCCCGCTTCGGCGCTGCGCAGGCGGGCTTCGTTGCGCCCGCAAAAGGCCACGGCGGCGCCAGCGGCGAGCAACAATTCCACACACGCCAGGCCGATGCCCGACGAGCCGCCGGTCACGATGGCAGTACTGCCCTGAAGGGGATACACACTCATTTCAGTCCCTCATCAGCGCGGTCACGCGGCTGCCATGGTGGGGGGTGTAATTCAGCAGCCGAGACAGCTCGTCGGCGGTGCGGCGCACCTGGCCCAGTAGTTCTTCGAAGTTGATGTGGCCGACCTGCGAGGTAGGAATGGTCACCCCCAACGCGGCTACCACCCGGCCCGAGTGGTCGCGCACCGGCGCGGCCACGGTGGAGATCGCCGACTCGAAAAAGCCTTCGCCGCTCACGAAGCCGCGTTCCCGGTCGTGCTGCACCAGATTGAACAGCTCCAGCACCGTGCGCGGGGTGCAATGGGAGTGCTGTTCCAGGTGCTCCTCGGGGTACAGCTCGCGCAACTCGGCCAGGGTGAGGTCTTCCAGCAGAATGCGCCCCAGCACGGTGGCATGGGCGGGCAGGCGAGTGCCCACATTCACCGCGCTGGAGAACACCGAGGGCGGCGACACCTTGGCCACGTACACGATCGAGCGGCCGTCGCGCACCACCAGGTTGCTTGGGTAGTTGAGCTTGTCGCACAAACGCGCCAGCAGTGGCTGGCCCAGCTCGGTCAGCTCCAGCGAGGCCAGGTATTCGAAGCCCAGGCGCAACACCGACATGCCCAGGCGGTACTCGTTGCCGGTACGGGTCACGAAGCCCATGGTTTCCAGCGTGGTCAGCAAACGGAAAATGGTAGAGCGCGGCAGCTCCAGCCGCCGGGCCAGTTCCGGGGCGGTAAGGGTGCGGTTCTGGCGGGTGAACTCGCACAGCAACAACAGGCCTCGCTCCAGCCCGGGCACGATGTATTTGTCCTGCGAATCCTTCAGATCGGAGTCATTCATTGTGTACTTCCTGTCAGCGATTCCTTGAGGGCGAACGCCAGTCGGCCCGCCACCGGATGGGGTTGTTCGATGGGGCTGGCGTGCCCGGCATCGGGGATCAAGCTAAAGGTCGCGCCCAGGGCCTTGGCCAGGGTGAGGCAGGCTTCGGCTGGGGTAATGCCATCCGCTTCGCCACAGTGCACGTCGCACGGCACCTGCAACGGGGCGTGGCGCAGCAGGTCGTCCCCGCACAGCAATTCAATCGCCTGGCGGTACCCCTGCGGGTTGAGCCTGGCCATGTTCCAGCGCACCCACTCCAGTGCCTTCGCGCTGGCGCGTGGCGACAACATGGCGCTGCTGCGCTGGGCGGCCATCCGGGCGATGCCTGACTGCTCCAGGGTGCTAAGCCGGTGCGCGCGTACCGCTTCGCCCTGCGCCGCACGAGCCGGGTCGCCGTAGCCACGGGCCGGGCTGATCAACACCAGCCGGCGCACGCGTTCCGGGTACAGCCGGGTGAACGCCGCAGCAGTGATCGCGCCCAGGGAATGCCCAACCAATACGCAGTTGGCGATCCCGAGGCTGTCCAGTGTTTGCGACAGCCGCAGGGCGTAGTCTTCGGCCGTGGGCACCTGTGAAGGCAGCGGCGAGGACTCGCCATACCCGGGCGCATCCCAGGCCACCACATGCCCCTGCTGGCCCAGCTGCAAGGCCACTTCGAGCCAGGAGCCGGCGCCCGAACCAATGCCATGCAGCAGCACGATGGCCGGGCCATTGCCGATCTCGCGGATCGCCTGCGCGCTGTCATTCAGCGCGAGCACTCGCTGGCCGAAGCGCTGTTGCAGCAGCGCTTCCAGGTCAGCGGTGGGCGAGGGTACGTGGGTGGCTGGCAGCATGCTGTTATCCGCGCTTGATCGAAGCCAGGGGATGCTCTGGCGGGTAAGTGGGAGTCACAGGCTTCTTCGCGCCGAGCATCACGCACATCAAGGCGTCTTCGTCGCCGATGTTGATCTCTTCGCGGTACACGCCCGGGGGTACCGAGATCACGTCGCGGTCGGTGAGGATGGTTTCGTAGCGCTCGCCGTTCTGCTCGATCACTACCTTGAGCTTGCCGCGCAGTACGAAGAACACTTCCTCCACATCGGTATGCAAGTGCGGCGGGCCCTCGTGGCCGGCCGGGATCACCATGGTGCTGAAGGTGAAGTGCTCGGAGGGAATGGTGTTCATGTCGGTGCCCACGCCGGTGCCGCCGGTGCCGATGTAACGCATTTGCGCGCGGCGGAATTTCGGGTCGTAGTCAGCCTGGAATTTCAGCGCGTTCCAGTCGTACTTGCGGCTCTCGTACCGGGCGATACGGGTCTGCATCCAGGCTTCAAGGCTGGCACCCTGGGGGCGATCCCAACTCTTGGGGGCTTGGGCGGTGGTGGACAGATCAGTCATGGCAGTCTCCATTTTCAGTCGGTGCGGCAAAGGGTCAGGGCATCACGAATCCGCCGTTGACCGGCAGGGTTTGCCCCGTGATGAAGCGGGCCAGGTTCGACAGGGCGAACACCACGGCGCCGCTGACGTCTTCGGGCAGTTGTGGGCGCTGGATGGCGCGTTGTTCGGTGTACAAACGGTGCCGCGCTTCGGGGACGTAAGCGGTGGCTTCCACCAATACCAGCCCAGGGGCGATGGCATTCACGGTGATGTTGTCGGCGCCCAGCTCGCGGGCCAGGCTGCGGGTCATGGCGATGATCGCGCCCTTGCTGGCCACGTAGGCCATCAGGTTGGGCGCGCCCCACAGCGGGGTGTCGGAGGCCAGGTTGACGACCGCGCCGTGCCCGCTCAGGCGCAGCGCCGGAAGGCAGGCGGTGGTCATCAGCCAAGTACCGCGCACATTCACCTGCATCACCTGGTCCCAGGTTTCGATGCTCAGTTGCTCGCAGCTTTTACCGCCGGAGTTGGTGACCGAGGCGTTGTTCACCAGGCCGTCGAGGCCGCCCAGCAACTCACTGGCGCGGGTGGCGCAGTCCTGGATCGATACCGGGTCGGCGAGGTCCACGGCCAGGCCGTCCACGCTAAGCCCAAGGGCGCGAAGCTCGGCAGCGGCTTGCTGCACACGCTCGGCGAGGATGTCGGCGATCACCACCCGGGCACCGGCCTGGGCGATGGCCTGGGCAAAGGCGTAGCCCAGGCCGCGGGCGCCACCGGTAACCAGCACACGGCGGCCCTGCAGAAGTTGGGTCGGTTCGTTCATCAGTTGGTACTCAGCATGGCTTTGGGCATGTAATGCAGTACGCGTTTCTCGGCCCACACCACGGCGCCGTAGGCCAGCACGCCAATCAGCGTCAGCATCACGATCGCGACGAATACACCGCTGGTGTTGCCCTGGCCCTCGGCATCGACTAGCAGGAAGCCAAGGCCCTGGTTACCTCCTACCAATTCGCCGACGGTTACCCCTATCACCGCCAGGGTGGAGGCAATGCGTAGGCCCGAGAACAAAGCGGCCATGGCCGAGGGGAATTCCACCAGGCGGAAAATCTGCCAACGACTGGCGTTCATGGTGCGCACCAGGTTGATCATGTCCGGGTCCACGGTGCGGATTGCCGACAGCACGTTGATCATCACCGGGAAGAACACGATCAGCACCGCGATCAGGATCTTCGGGTACACGGTGTAGCCCAGCCACATCACGAACAGCGGGGCGAAGGCGACCTTAGGGGCAATCTGCAAGGCCAGGATGTAGGGCGAGAGCATGGCTTCGGCCTTCGGCGAAAGGCCCAGCGACGTGCCGATCACTACCCCCAACAAAGCCCCGAGGGCGAAGCCCACCACGATCTCCACGGCAGTGATCAACGTGTGTTGCAACAGCCCGCTGGTGCTCCACATCGCCACGCCTTCCTGGGCCACCCGGCTCAGCTTGGGCATCACGAATTCAGGCATGCCCAACAGGCCGGGGCCCCATTGCCACAAGCCCAGAAAGAGAATCAGCAGGGCCAGGCTGCCAGACAGCGAGTTATTCAGGCTTTTCATCACGCTCGTACCTATACGCTTGCGCCCGCGCCTTTATTGAGAGGCGGTGGCGGTGTCGATGAACTGGTTGGTGTAGAGGTCTTCCAGCTTTGGCGCCTTGCTGACGATGCCTTCGCTCACGTAGAACTGGCGCACGGCTTCCAGACGCTGCGGGTCGATGCGGCCAGGTACCGCCTGGCGGGCATACACATGCTCGACATAGAGCTTGAAGGTCTTCTCCAGCTGCGCTTCCTTGCCGGCATAGCTGGGGATAGCCTTGGCAAAGGTAGCGGCCGCCGCATGCGGGTCGGCGATGATGTCGGCCATGCCTTCAAGCGTGGCCTGAACCACACCACGAACGATGTCCGGGTGGTTCTGGATGGCGTCGTCGGAGGCCATGATCGATTGCGCCATGCTCTCGAACACCTGGTCCTGGGGAATGAGCTTCACCTTCAGGCCAGTTTCTTCGGTGTCGGTTATCCAGTCGGGTACGCCGGCCATGGCCACGGATTTCTTCGCCGCGAACAGCTGCCACACACCTGCGGGGCCGGCCGCCTGCACGTCCACGTCGGTCTTGCTCAGGCCCGCCTTGCGTAGCGATGCCAGAAGGGCGTAGTAAGTGGTGTCCGAGTAGGACATCACAGTCAGGGTCTTGCCCTTGAGGTCCTTCACCGAGTTGATGTTTTCATCGGCGTTGGTGGCGATCATGGTCACCCCGCCGGCGCCCAGCACCGCCACGTCGCGTACCGGAATGCCATTGGCGCGCACCACGATGGGGGTATCGCCAATGGCCCCGCCGATCAGCGCGTTTCCGGCGCCGATCTGCTTGGCTACATCAACACCGCCCTTGGCCGCGATGAACGTCACGTTCAGGTTTTTCTGTGCGTAGTAGCCTTTTTCCTTCGCGATCACCCAAGGGGCGAAAGCGGGGGAATTGGGCGGTGCGGGTAGCAGGTAGGTGACGTCGGTGGCGGCCTGCGCGGCCACGGCGAAGCCAAGGCCAAGCAGCGCTGAAGCGCCCTTGATTGCGAGTTTGAACATGGTGGCTCCAGAGTTCGATGAAGGATCAGCGGCAGTGGCAATCAATGCAGTTCGGTGTCTTCGCCTACCTTGAGCAACTCCATCAGGCGGCCGGCCAGCGGGCCGATCTCGGCAAGCTTGCGGCGCTCGAGCGGGTTTTCGCGGTAGGGCAGGTCTACGATGATTTCTTCGACGATGGTCCCTGGCCGCGCGCTCATCACCAGCAGCCGATCTGACATGGCAATGGCCTCGACCAGGTCGTGGGTAATGAACAGCGCGGTTTTCTTTTCTTCGAACAACATGCGCGCCATGTCCTGCTGAAGAATCATCTTGGTCTGCGCATCCAGGGCCGAAAATGGCTCGTCGAGGAACAACACCTGAGGGTCCATCGCCAAGGTGCGGGCAAGGGCAGCGCGCTGGCGCATGCCACCGGAGAGCTGAAAGGGGTAGTGATCGGCAAAGCCTTGCAAGTGGCAGCGAGTCAGTAGATTTTCTGCAATCGCACGGCGTTGCGCGGCGGCCATGCCTTCGATTTCCAACCCCAGTTCCACGTTCTCGCGAATGCTGCGCCATGGCATCAGCAAGTCCTTCTGCAGCATGAACGCGACTTTCTTTACCGGGCCGTTGACGGCTTCCCCGCCAACCAACACCTCACCCTCGGTAGGCCGATAAAGGCCGGAGCCCATATTGAGGATCGTGCTTTTGCCGCAGCCGGAGGGGCCGATGATCGAGACCACCTCGCCGCGGGCAATCCTGAAATTTACGTCCCGGATGGCGAAAGGCGCATCGATGTTTTTTTTGGCCGGGAAGCATTTGCCGACATTGCGAAACTCGATTTCGGTTGGCGCCTTCGCCGGGTGGCGAGACGGGTTCCAGTCAGGGGCAATCGCGAGCATCTCTTTCACAGCCATTGGTAAAGGTCTCTGGTCTGTTTTACTGGTGATACAACGGTTGGTGCATGAACAATGCCAAGGCAATAATTCCCAGGACGAATAAATAAAGTGAAGGTTTTTCAGGTAGTTAGGAGAGGGCGAAGCAACAAGCCATGTTTTATATATAAAACACTGTTTGACTGTTGATACGTGCCTGCACACTTCTCGAGCGTTGTTACGTCAGCCTGCTAGGTTAAAGTGCTTTTTCGAAACAGTGTTTCATATACGAAACGACCTGATCGTTTTGGATGTGGGGCAAATCGAGCGTCACTGAAGCGCAGGGGTGGCCCTATAGTGGAATAGGGGTAGTGGAACATCACAGCCAGCTTTGCTGATTAATATATTTGGAGCAGGCGCTTTAAAAAGTGCCTGGAAGTTTCTGCTGGTTAAGGTTTTTCAAAATGCTTTGAAATTAGTTGTGGAATTAATTAAGACTAATCTGCAGGCTGCGTAGGATGGTGGTATGGTCTTCGCTACAGCTCATATACTGCAACACTTGTAACGCTTCTAGTTGCTGCATTTGATCGCTCCGCTGCGCATAATGCGCCGGCTTCGACATCTGACGCATTTCTTTGTGGCTTCGTCGGTAAAGTATTTTCTTATGTTTCTTGATCCGGTTTGGATTAGAGCATTCTGCTGTCTGCAGGAAATAACACATGGAATCAAGTGTAACCAAATTTAGCTCTACGAAACTCCGCGCTGTATTACGGCAGGGCGTGCTCGATGTCGAAGTCCAGAGTTCTGTAGTCCCCCCTCGCTCCCTTTTCGGGTTCGCGGAGCGGCATAACCCAAGGCGAGCGTTTCTTTTCGTTTCACGTGTACTCGGCAAGCACATCCCCGTTGCGCCTTCACGCTTCTCGGAAACGTGCGAGCAGCTTGCAAGCCGACTACCCAGCGACCTTCCCGGCCCGGTGCTATTCATTGGGCTTGCGGAAACCGCCGTTGGCCTCGGCGCCGGTGTGCACAGGGCTTACAGCCGTTTCCGCCCCGACTCGATGTACCTTGTTACCACCCGCCACTTCGTAGCCGAGGATGTGTTCGCCTGTTTCGAGGAGGAGCACAGCCACGCAAGTACTCACCTCCTACATGCCCCTGCCGCCCCAGCGTTGCGGGAGATGATGCTAAGTGCACGTTCCCTGGTGCTGGTGGACGACGAAGCCTCTACCGGCAAAACCCTGCTCAATCTCTACAACGCTTTGCTGGCTTCAGGGCTGAGCAGGGTCGAGCGGCTTGTTACCAGCGTCCTTACCGACTGGTCCGGCGGTGCGATCACCGCCGCCGTTGGCGAGCACGCCGCGCAGGTATCGCTGCTGCGGGGGGCATACCGTTTTACCGGCGATTCATGTTCAGTGGTGCCTGCCCGCCCCCGGAGCGGGCTCGCCCCGGTGGCCAGGTGGCCAATCGACCCGGCAAACGACTGGGGGCGCCTGGGTGTACGGAACGTGGCCGACACCCTGGGCCGTGACCTCCAGGCGGTACCTGGCGAGAACATCCTGGTGATCGGCACCGGGGAGTTCGTATGGAAGCCGTTTCTGTTGGCGGAGCGGTTGGAGCGCAGCGGCGCCCGGGTGCATTTCTGCTCTACCACGCGCTCGCCCATTGCCGCTGGGCACGCCATCGAGCGCGTAATAGCATTCCCCGACAACTATGGGCAAGGCATAGACAACTTCCTTTATAACGTCGCACCCGGGCAGTTCGAACGGGTATTGCTGTGCACGGAAACCCACAGGCTGGCACTGCCTGTTTCACTGATCGACACGCTGAATGCGCAGGTGATCGTCGATGGTGAGTAATCGGCCCCTCGTGTTTCTGGACCTCGACGATACCCTTTTTCAAACACCCGGCAAGATGCCCGGAGATGCCCGGCGGTATCCAGCTTCCCATACCGTGGAAGGAGCAGTAAGCGGCTACCAGAGCGAAGCGCAAAAAACCCTTCTGGACTGGCTACGGCGCGATTGCGATCTGGTGCCCGTGACCGCTCGCAGTGTGGAAGCGTTCGGGCGCGTGGCGCTGGGGTTCAGTGGCGGCGCCATTTGTGCCCATGGCGGGGTGATCCTCGGCCCCGACGGTGAGGTGGACCTTCACTGGCAAGGCGCAATGGCCGAGCGGCTTCGCCCCTTCCACGCTCGTTTGCCGGTGCTGTGTGAAGCGGCCCTTCAAGCAGGCGCCGAACTCGGTATGTCGCTTCGCGGCTGGGTACTGGAGGAGGGTGGGCAGCGGCACTGCATCGTGATCAAGCACAACGCGGGCACCGATGCCCAGTTGGTGCGCTTGCGCGACACCTTGCTGATCGCAGGCCACCTCGAAGGCCTGTACACCCACCTCAACGGTAACAACCTGGCCTTGCTCCCCCTGGGCATCAGCAAGCGCGCTGCAGTGGAGCATTACCTCGCGCAGGATTACGCGCTGCACGGTGGGCGCCTGTTGCTTGGTATTGGAGACAGTGTTTCGGATCTTGGCTTCATGGGGCTGTGCCATTTCTGGGCTACGCCAAGCGGGAGCCAGGTCGCCAAGTGTGTGGAGGGAATCGCCCATGCTTGACCCACTGGCCATGGCAACCGTTGGCAGCGGCAGTTATCTGCCGGCCGATGTCCATATTCTCCTTCGCGCCACGGAACTTGCACCTACGGCCGCGCTGGAAAAGGAACGTTGTATCCAGCGGCAGCAGAAACATTATTCAGAAATGCTCAGCCGCGAGGAAGCGCCTTCGGGTTCCCACCTGGCCTATTTCGAACGCGCGCTGGAGAACAACGCCGGCAGGATGGCCACGGACATACAAGCCCTGGCATTGGGGCTGGCGGCGCGTTATCCCGAGGCTCCCATCGTACTGGTGTCCTTTGTGCGCGCCGGCCTTCCTGTGGGGGTGTTACTACGTCGGGCGCTGCTGGAGCTGGGGCGCGATGTTCACCACTACGGGATCAGTATCGTACGAGGTCGCGGCATCGACACCGTGGCGCTGGAGCACATCATTGCCCGCCATGGGGCGCAGAACATCGCATTCGTCGACGGCTGGACCGGCAAGGGCGCCATTGCCGTCGAACTCAAACGCAGCCTTGCAGGCGACCACCGCTTTCCCGACGTACCGCGGTTGGTGGTGCTGGCAGACCCATGCGGCCGCGCATGGCTGGCAGCCTCGGCGCAGGACTGGCTCATCCCGTCCGGCGTGCTTGGCGCAACGGTATCCGGGCTGGTTTCGCGCTCGGTCTGGCCCGCCGATGCAGGGCTGCATGGATGTGTGGTGCAGCATGACCTGAAGGCGCACGACCTCACGCGCCCCTTCATCGAAAGGGTCAACGCCGCCCGGGCCACAGTACGCCCCTGCGCAGCAGCGCCCTGGGCCCCGGCGCACGCCACGGCACTGCAAGCCGCTACTTCAGAAGTGTTCGGGCACCTGTGCGCGCGCTTCGATACAAACGACCTCAATCGAATAAAGCCCGGAATCGCAGAGGCCACGCGGGCGGTATTCAGGCGTGTTCCTGACCAGGTAGTGGTACGGGACCGGCGCGACCCTAACGTGCAGTTACTTATACATCTCGCTCAGCACGCCGACATCGAGGTGCAGGAGGCGGGCACGGTACTGGGGCCGTACCGGGCGGTTACCCTTATCCGGAGGGTGAGCTAGTGCGAAACGTCTCTCCGTTTGCCTTGGGCGGTACCCTGTATATGCCGGCTACTCGACCGGACCTTCTGGCGGTTATGGTGGGGAAGAAACTACCCGGCCTGCGATCGCTGGTGGTGTGCCTTGAGGATGCAATTGCCGAGTTGGATGCGGCCCCGGCCTTGGCTCGACTACGCAGCACACTAGCCAGCGTCGCCCGCAGTGACCGTGCCGATGACTGCAGCCCATTGGTGTTCGTTCGCCCTAGAAACCCGCGCATGGCCGCTACGCTGATGGCTTGGCCGGAAATACACGCAATAGATGGTTTCGTGATTCCCAAACTCGATCTGGCCTCTCTCGAGCGCTGGGCCCGTGTGCTGGATGCACCCAACCAGTTACTCATGCCCACCCTTGAAACCGCACAGGTCTACAACCCTGCCGCTGTGGCGGAGTTGGGCGGGGCGCTACGGGCCCAATTCGGGCAGCGAATCCTGGCGATCCGCATCGGGGGGAACGATCTGCTGGGTTGTCTGGCCCTGCGGCGCCCGCGTACCGGCACCCTGTATGAAACCCCGATGGGCTATGTGATCCCCATGCTTGCCGGTGTGCTGGGCGCGCAGGGTTTCGCGCTCACGGCGCCCGTATTCGAACACCTGGCCATGCCAGAGCTGCTCAATCGGGAAGTGCACCTGGACGTGGCCCATGGGCTGGTGGGCAAAACGGCCATCCATCCCAGCCAGGTGCCCCTGATCCATGAAGGGTTGAAAGTCCCCATAGAAGACCTGAACTGCGCCCGGTTGATCGTCCAGGGCGCCCGCCCTGCAGTGTTCAGGCACGACGACGCCATGGTCGAACCGGCCACGCATTACAACTGGGCGGTCAGGACGCTGGAGCGCGCGAAGTGGCATGGCGTGAAGCCCGTCGATTGCAACTTGGCGCAGGCAGGGGGTTAACAGAACGTGCGAATGGTCGCCGGGCAATTGCCCTTTAACAAGGAGAACCCGATGTTGGGATGGTTGAAAAGCAATGCGGCAATGGCGCGGGAAGCGCTTACCACCGAAGTAGCGAAGTTCCGAAACCGGCACTTTATGGAAGCAACGGCTGCTGCGTGCGCAATGATCGCGGCCGCTGATGGCGAAATAACTGCCGCTGAAAAAATAAAGATGACGGGTTTTATCAATAATTCGCCCGAACTGAAGGTGTTCAACTTGAATGACGTACTTGCAGCGTTCAACGACGCCACCAGCAAGTTCGAATTCGATTTCCACATTGGCGAGGCCGAGGCGCTCAAGACTATCGGCAAGCTCAAGGGCAACGACAGCGCGGCACGCTTGCTGGTGCGGGTCGCCTGCGCAGTGGGTGGTTCCGATGGCAACTTCGATAAGCAGGAACGCGCTGCCTGCCGCCAGGTATGCCTGGAACTGGGGCTTAACCCCGCTGACTTCGACTTGTGAGGTACACCATGGACGCTACGCCTCTCGGCTTCCCGCCGTTGACCATCGCGGTATTCGCCGGCATCGCGCTCGGCGCACTGCTGCTGGATATGGTCACCCATCGCGCCGACCGGCCCGTTTCACTGGCCAAGGCATCGCTGTGGTCGGTGTTCTGGGTTGCACTCTCGCTGGGGTTTGCGGCTTTCCTGTACGTGCAACATGGCGCCCATACCGCCAACTTGTTCATTACCGGCTACGCCCTTGAAAAAGTATTGAGCGTCGACAACCTGTTCGTCTTCATGGCCATCTTCGCCTGGTTCAAGGTTCCGGACGAGCTTCGCCACCGCGTTCTCTACTGGGGTGTGATCGGCGCAGTCGTTTTCCGTGGGGTCTTTGTGCTTATCGGCACCGGGTTGCTCGCCCTGGGCCCCTGGGTCGAGGTGGTATTTGCGGTGATCGTGGCGTGGACCGCCGTCATGATGCTCAAGGGAAGTGGCAGCGATGAAGCTGAAGAGGACTATTCCCGCCACATTGCCTATCGCGTGGCCACCCGGCTGTTTCCGACCTGGCCCAAGCTGCACGGCAATCGGTTCTTCGTCAGCCGCCAGGTGCTTGAAGCGCAGGTACTGAAGCCCGAAAACCATGGCATCACGCTCGCGGCGAAAGGCGCTGTGTTCGCGACGCCCCTGTTCCTGTGCCTTGTGGTGGTGGAAGTGTCGGACCTGCTGTTCGCGTTCGACTCGGTGCCCGCAGTCATTGCGGTAAGCCGAGAGCCGCTGATTGTGTATTCGGCAATGCTGTTCGCCATTCTGGGGCTACGCAGCCTGTACTTCGTGCTTGAAGCGCTCAAGCGTTACCTGGTGCACCTGGAAAAAGCCGTGATTGCGCTGCTGTTCTTCATTGCAGCAAAACTGGGCCTCAACGCCACCCACCACCTGTTCGAACACGGTTACACGATCGGCCCCAATACAAGCCTGGCAATCGTCATGGCCGTACTGGCTGCGGGCATCGCCGCCAGCCTGATCTTCCCTGCAAAGGCGCTTTCACAAGCCGAACACAACTGACCCCTCGCACACCTGTACAAACAAGGAGCTTCACATGGCATTGTCCCTTCAAAAGGGCGGTAATCTTTCGCTTACCAAAACCGACCCTTCCCTCACGCGAATCGTCGTAGGGCTGGGTTGGAACCCCCGCGCTACCGACGGCGTGGATTTCGACCTGGACGCCAGCGCCTTCCTGCTGAACGCAACGGGGACAGTCCGCGGGGAGGGGGATTTCATCTTTTACAACCAGCTGAAAAGCCCCGACGGCTCGGTCGAGCACACTGGTGACAACCGTACCGGCGCTGGCGACGGCGATGACGAGCAGATCAAGGTAGACCTCGCGCTGGTCCCGGCAGACGTGGATAAGGTGGCGTTCGCCGTGACCATTCATGAGGCGGGCGACCGAGGGCAGAATTTCGGCCAGGTGGGTGGTGCGTTCATCCGCATTATCAACGAAACCACGGGCGAGGAAGTGGTCCGCTACGACCTTGCCGAAGACGCTGGCACCGAAACCGCCATGATCTTTGCCGAGCTGTACCGCCACAATGGCGAATGGAAATTCCGCGCCATCGGCCAGGGTTACGCAGGGGGGCTCAAGCCCTTGGCGCAGGGCTACGGGGTAAACATGGGCTAGCGGCGAGTAACGGCCGGTAGCTCAGCCCCGTGACGTTTGCACGATCAGCTGAGCTATCCGGTCCAGCCCCACCACTTGCCGGGCAGCCCCAAGGCGAATCGCTTCCTTGGGCATGCCGAACACCACGCAGCTGGCCTCATCCTGGGCGTAGGTATCGGCCCCGGCCTCAAGCATTTCTTTCAGGCCCCGGGCGCCATCGTCACCCATGCCCGTCATGATTACGCCTGTGGCATTGGCGCCGGCGAAGCGCGCAACGGAGCGGAACAGTACATCCACCGACGGCTTGTGCCGGTTGACGTGAGGGCCATCGGTGACCTGCACGTGATATTGCGCGCCGCTGCGCTTGAGCAACATATGGCGCCCACCCGGCGCGATCAGCACCCGCCCCGGCAACACACGGTCGTTGTCCCGGGCTTCCATCACTTCCACCTGGCAAAGGCTATCAAGCCGCTGGGCGAACGCAGCAGTGAATTTCTCGGGCATGTGCTGCACCACGAGAATGGCCGGGCATACCCGAGGCAGCGCCGTCAGCACACGCTCCAGCGCCTGGGTACCGCCAGTGGAAGTGCCTAATGCGATCACGCGCTCGGTGGTGCGGGCCATGGCTTGGGCGCCTGCGGGCGGCAGAATCGCATCGGCGGTATGTTTCGGCGCCACCGCTGGCAGCGGTGAACGTGCACGCAGGGCGTTCAGGTTGGCTTTCGCCGCACCCCGTACCGCGCTGGTCAATTCCGCTGCCGATTGATGCAGGAATTCCTTCAGGCCCATTTTCGGTTTGGCAACGATATCCGCAGCGCCGGCGGCCAATGCCTGCAGTGCGGTCTGGCTGCCGCTTTCAGCCAGGGTAGAGCAAATCACCACGGGGGTAGGGCGTTCACTCATCAGCTTGCGCAGGAAGGTCACGCCGTCCATGCGCGGCATTTCCACGTCCAGCACGATTACATCCGGCCACTGCTTGGCCATCTTTTCCATGGCGAACAACGGGTCGCTGGCCACACCGATAACCTTCAGGTCCGGGCTCTGCTCCAGAATGGCTTGCAGTACCTGACGCACCACGGCCGAGTCGTCGATGATCATTACCTTGATGGGCATGGCGAGCGGGCTCATGGTTTGCGGTAGATGGAAGGGGACACCAGCGCCAGCGCATCCGTTACGCCATTCAGGCTTTCGGAGTGGCTCACGATGAAGTAGCCACCGCTGCGCAGTAGCGGGACCAGCCGGCTGAGCACACGCTGCTTGGTGGGTACATCGAAATAGATCAGCACATTGCGCAGAAAGATCACGTCGAATTCGCCCAACTTGGGCAAGTGATCGTTCAGGTTCACCTGCAGGAACTGCACTCGATCGCGCAGCGGTTTGTCCACCAGCAGCGTGCCTGCCTGGCGCCCGATGCCCTTGAGGCAATAACGGCTCAAGTGTTCCTGGCTCAGGTTGCGGGCCCGCTCCATCGGGTAATGGCCCCGAGCGGCCTTTTCCAACACCCGGGTACTGATATCCGAGCCGAGTATTTCCCAGGGTTTTTCGCCCAGGCAGTCGGCCAGCAGCATGGCGAGGCTGTAGGGCTCTTCCCCGGACGAACAGGCGGCGCTCCACAGGCGGAACGTGCGCCCCGGCCGTTGAAGCTGCGGAAGCTGTTCGCGCAACCACTCGAAATGCTTGGGTTCGCGAAAGAAATAGGTTTCGTTGGTGGTGAGCAGATCCAGTGCAATCTGGGCTTCACCTACGCCCTGGGGGGTGGTGATCATCGCAAAATAAGCGCCATGATCATTCATGCCATGGTGGCGCAAACGCGTGGCCAGGCGGCCCGCCACCAACGCCTTCTTGCTGGCCGCCATATGGATGCCCGCACGCTGATAAAGCCAGCGCTGAAAGTGCACGAAGTCGGCGTCGGTGATGCCGCTGTTACTCACGCCGCCGCCTCGCCTGCCATATGGCTGATGGCCGCCAGGTCTTGCAAGGCGAGCACACGGTTGGCATCGAGCACAATCACAAAGCGTGCCTCCAGGCGCGCCATGCCGGCAATGAAGTCGGCGCGAATGCGCGCGCCGAACGCCGGCGCCGGCTCCATGTGCTCGGCAGCAATGTCGAGCACCGCGCACACGGCATCTACCAGCAGGCCGAACACCTGTTTGTCGCCGTCCTCCGCGTTTATTTCCAGGATCACCACGCAACTGCGGCGGCCGAGCTCAGCCGGTGGCTGACCGAAACGCGCGGCCAGGTCAATCACGGGTACTACCGCACCGCGCAGGTTGATCACGCCGCGCACATAGGCCGGCATCATCGGTACCACAGTCATCTGGCTCAGCTCGATGATTTCCTTGATGCCTTCGATGGCCAGGGCATAGGTGTCCCCGGCAACCGAGAAGGTCAGGTACTGCGCATCGGCGAGGGTGCCGGGGGTTTGGCTAGTCATCACAGCGCCTCCTTCAGAACCGGGTGAACTCGGTTTCACACAGTGCCGCAGCCGGCTCGCCGCGCCAGGCCTGACGTGCAGGCGTAGCGACCGCTGGCCGCGCCGGGCTGCGCTGCGAGGTTGGCGGCACGCCGCGGGCGTTGTCGGTTTCCATGCGGAAGAAGCTCATGGCCCGCTGCAGTTGCTCGGCCTGGCTACTCATTTCCTCGGCGGTGGCCGCCAGCTCTTCGCTGCTGGAAGCGTTCTGCTGAGTGACCTGGTTCAGTTGCACCATTGCCATGTTGATCTGGGCAACACCCGCGGACTGCTCTTCGGAGGCAGCACTGATTTCCTGCACCAGGTCGCTGGTCTTGCCGATAGAGGGCACCATTTCGGTCAGCAGGGCGCCGGCGCGTTCCGCCAGGCTCACGCTGCTGGTGGACAGCTCACCGATTTCCTGCGCCGCCACCTGGCTGCGTTCAGCCAGCTTGCGCACTTCGGCGGCAACCACCGCGAAGCCTTTGCCATGCTCACCGGCACGGGCGGCTTCGATCGCGGCGTTAAGCGCCAGCAGGTTGGTCTGGTAGGCGATGTCGTCGATGATCCCGATGCGCTGGGCGATCTTCTTCATGGCGTCGACGGTAGCCTGCACCGATTGCCCACCTTCCACGGCTTCGCGCGAGGCCTTGCTGGCCATGCCATCGGTCACCTTGGCGTTTTCAGTGTTCTGGTTGATGCTGGCGGTCATCTGTTCTACCGAAGCGCTGGTCTGTTCCACGCTGGCAGCCTGCTCGCTGGTGGCCTGGCTCATGGACTGCGCCGTGGCGCTCACTTCTTCCGAAGCGCTGGCCAGGTTATCCGCCGCATGGCGAACTTCGCCAATGATGCGGCCAAGCTGGCCCGCCATGTTTTCCATGGCAACCAGTACCCGGCCGGTTTCATCCTGGCTGGTCACTTCCACCTTCACGGCCAGGTCACCCTCGGCCAAACGCGTGGCTACATCCATGGCATGGCGCAGTGGGCGGGAGATGATGCGGGACACAAACCAGGTAAGGAACAGGCCCATGATCACCGAGCCGGCCAATACCAGCGCGATCGCCAGGCGTGCGCGCTCATAGGTGCTGGCAGCTGCTTCGCTGACTGCCTGGGCGTTGGCGTCGTTGAGCGCGACCAGCTTGCCAAGGGTCGCCGAGGCGCCCTCGAACACCGGGCGAGAATCCACGGCCAGCATGGCTTTGGCGCCTGCCTTGTCGCCCTGGCGGGACAGGTTCAGCAGTTTTTCGCTTATGGCAAGGTACTGGCGGTAGTCGCCGACAAAGCTGTCGTAGAGGGCTTGTTCCTCGGGGCCGGAGATCAGCGGCTTATATTTTTCCAGGTTGGCGTCAACTTCAGCCTTGGACTGCTGCCCGGTGCGCACCAGCTCATCCATCTCCGCGTCGCTGTCGGCCAGGATGTGGCGCGCCTCGCGGGTGCGGTACTGGGTAAGGTTGTAGCGCATGGCGGCCGCGGCGCGGATGGACGGCACGGAATCCTCGCTCATGCGTACAGCGGCGCTATTGACCGCGGACAGTTGCATGATCGCGAAGACGCCCAACACGATGGACAGTGACAGCACCAGCAAGAAGGAAATCAGCAGCTTGGCGGAGATTTTGAGATTGTAGAACCAGTTCATTGGAACACCTCGGGACTAACCCTGGACAGCCTGAAACGTTGAAGAAAGTTTGAGCGAAGCGCTCTCGCGCTCGGTCAGGTGCTTGAGCAGGGCAGGCACGTCGAGGATCAGGGCGACCACGCCACTACCCAACACGCTGGAGCCGCTGATGCCTCGAACGCCGCCGAACAGCGCGCCGAGAGGTTTGATAACGGTTTGGTATTCGCCCATCAGGTGGTCCACCACCAGCCCCGCCTTGAGGCCGTGGGCGCGGATCACCACGATGTTTTCCCGCCGGGGCGCTTCGCCGTGCAGCTCGAAATGGTCACGCAGGAACACCAGCGGCAACACTTCCCCGCGCAGGTCCACGTGCCCCCTGGCCCGCAAGGCGTCACGTTCGCCGGGCACCAGCTCCATGCATTCGCGCACCATCCCCAAGGGGATGACATAACTGCTGCCTGCGGCTTCCACGAGAAGCCCGTCGATCATCGCCAAGGTGAGTGGCAACCGGATGCGCACAGTGGTGCCTTCGCCTGGCGGGCTGAACAGCTCGATACTGCCGCGCAGGCCGGTGATGTTGCGTTTCACCACGTCCATGCCTACCCCACGCCCAGACAGGTTGGTCACGGCCGCCGCGGTGGAAAAACCCGGTTCGAAAATCAGTGCCAGCAGCTCACGGTCGCTGGGCTCGGTATTGCCGATCAGGCCGCGTTCGCGTGCCTTGGCCAGAATCCGCGCGCGGTTCAGGCCGGCACCGTCGTCGCTGAGCTCTACCACAATGTTGCCGGCGTCGTGGAACGCATTCAGGTGCAGCCGGCCGCGCGCAGGCTTGCCTGCCGCCAACCGCGCTTCGGGTGTTTCGATGCCGTGGTCCATGGCGTTGCGCAACAGGTGCATCAGGGGGTCACCGAGCTGCTCCACCAGCGCTTTGTCCAGTTCGGTGTCGCCACCGCTGACCACCAGCTCGATGTCCTTGCCCAGGCCCTGGCTGACGTCACGTACCACGCGATGAAACCGGTTGAAGGTTTCGCCGATCGGCACCATGCGCATGGCCAGTGCGCCTTCGAGCACCTGCTCCACCAAGGCGTTGACCGAGGCGGTCGCCTCCAGCAAGGCCTCGTCGCCGCGGCCCATAGCGGCACGTTCGGCCAGCAGGCGCGCACCGGCGCCCGCAGTTACCAGTTCGCCCGCCAGGTTGATCAACGCCTCGAGCTTGTCGGCGCGCACCCGCACCCAGGCCTGGCGGTTGTCTGGCGTTGGGCGCGCCTCTGGCACGGCTGTTTGCGCGGTTGGCGCTACTAAGGGCTCCACGGCGGTCGCAGGTAGCAACTCGCTCGGGGCCTCGCCGGTCAATTCGTTGATCGCCAGCTCGCACTCGCCCTCTACAAACGCGAACGCCTGGGCCAGGGTGTCTGCATCGCAGGCGGCCTGCAGCTGAAGGTCGAAGCCCAGGTAGCAGGTTTCAGGGTCGAAAGTTTCGGCTTCGCTGATGCCTTGTTGGTAAAGCTCCAGGGCCTTGCGCTCGCCGAGGGTATCCAGGTAACGCAGGAACGACAGCGGGTCCATGCCGTGGCGGAAGGTGTCTTCGCCGAAGCGCACCGAAACCTGCCAAAGCCGGCCAGGGTTTGTTTGAGCCTGTTCCACCGCAGCCGCCGGGGCAGCCGCGGCTTGCCCACCGCAGGCGGCAAGGCGGTCACGCAACGGTTGTTCATTGGCCAACAGCGCGGCACCTGGCTCGCGGCGCTCCACGGCTACGCACTCGAGCAAGGCGCTCAAGTGGTCGTTGCAGCCCAGAAGCAGCGCGATGCGATCACGGTCGATGGCCAGGCTGCCGCTACGCAGGCGGTCGAGCAGGTCTTCGACCACATGAGCGAAGCTCACCAGCGGGTCGAGCCCGAACAGCCCGGCCGAGCCTTTGATGGTGTGGGCCGCGCGGAACACGGCGGCCAGGCACTGCATATCGCCCGGCTCGCTCTCCAGGCGCAGCAGCGCTTGCTCCATGTCCTGGAGGAGTTCGCGGGCTTCGGCGATAAAGGTCTGCAGTGCAGCGTCAAGGTTCATAGGCCGGTTTGTTCCTGAGGGTCAAAGATCACGAAGGCATCGCGAGGCCGGTCGCGGGGCAGAGCTGGAGCACGTCACGCACGGCATCACTGGCGGCGGTGAGGGCCAGGTCATGGCCGTCTGCGCGCAGCCGCTGCTGAATGAACAGCAACCACTGCAATCCCGCACCGTCCATTTCTGTCACTTGGCTGAGGTCCAGGCGCCAGGCGCTAGCTTGGGCGAGCCAGGCTTGCGCGGCAGCGTGCAGTTCGCCCACCTGGTAAATGGTCAGCTCGCTTTGCAAGGTGACCTGCAGCGCGTCGCCGGCTCGCTCTGCCACGATCATGGCGCGATCAGCTTGGCCACGGCGGCCAGCATCTGCGCTGGCTGGAAGGGCTTTACCACCCATGCACGGGCGCCAGCGGCCTGGCCTTCCTGCTTGCGGCTTTCCTGGGATTCGGTCGTGAGCATGATCACTGGCGTGAACTTGTACGCCGGCAGTTTCTTCAGCTCTTTCACGAAGGTAATGCCGTCCATGTTCGGCATGTTCACATCGCTGATCACCAGGTGGATCTTCTGGCCCGTCAGCTTGCGCAGTGCATCCTGGCCATCGCAGGCTTCCAGCACGTCGTAACCCTGTCCCTTGAGGGTGATACCTACTACTTGGCGAATGCTCGCGGAGTCATCCACCACCAATATGGACTTGGCCATATAACCTCCTGAAGGGTGATTTACTAAAGCGGTCAATACGCCGTTGCCCGAAAGGGCAGCGGCCTAGAAAAAGGTGATGGCGCTGTCGGCGGGCCGGGCGCTGCCCCGGCCGTGATGGTTGTTGCGCTGCTCTTGCATCGCATAGGTGCGTTCGGTTTCGGCCAGCCAGGCGTCCACGTCGAGGTGGAAGGGTTCGCCGGTCGCTTGGCAATGCGCCAACTGCTGATGCAGGCTTGCCATCCGTTCACGTACCTGAACGAGGATCTGGCTCACGCGGTCCTGGAACTGCAGCTCTACCAGCACCAGGGAAAGCTCATGGCCGATGCCGGTACTTTCGTCCTGCAGCAGCTGCGATGCGCTTTGCAGCTGCCCGGTGATGCCCTGGAAACGTCCCAACACGCCTTCGATGGTGTGCTCGGCATGCGCAACGGTGTCGTTCCCCTTGTCATTGCTTTCACCCGCCACTTCTACCAGGCGGCCGATGGCGGTATTGATCACATCCACCTTGGCGGACATTTTCTGGCCCGTTTCGCTGGACTGGCTCGACAATGAACGCACCGCATCGGCAACCACGGCAAAGCCGCGACCGGCTTCCCCGGCGCGTGCCGCTTCAATAGCGGCATTGAGCGCCAACAGGTTGGTTTGCTGAGCGATGGCGGCCACTTCCGCTGCCATCTGCCGCAACTCGCCGGTGTAGTCGGTAAGGTTGCGCACGGCGTGGAGCATTTCATTACGGCTTTGCTGGCTCACACGCAGCGTGTCCACCACTTCGGTCAGGGCGACCTGACTCTGGGACAGGCCTTCGCCTGCGCCTCCCTGGCCCATGTCACCGGCGGCCTGGCGCGAGGTGCTCACGGTGTGGTCGAGGCGTTGGGCAATGTCTACGAAGCGTTGGGTAAGCGCGCCAATGGCCGCTTCGGTCTGGTCACGCGAGGTGTCGATCTGGCGCATCCATACCGGCAATGCGGCGAGACACAAGCGCTGGGCATCTTCAACCCGAGGGGCTTCACCGGCAGGCGACTGGCTGGCGAGCTCACGCGCCTGCGCTTCGGCCGCCCGGTGCTGGCCGCGCCAGCCGCACAGCGCGCCGGCCACCACAGCGGGCGCGGCCACACAAATCGCGGTCAACCAGAACGGCAGGGTAGGCGCGCTTGCCAGCACGGCCAGTGAGACGGCTGCGCCCGCAGCGTTGAACAGCACAGGCGCGCAACGGGCGACAGGATGAACATCGCGATCGTTGGACTTCATGGGTAACCCTTGAGCAGCGGCCCCGGGCGGGGCAGGTACCCGGGTTATCCCCTATGGGCCCGATAACCTTAGTCAATCGCGCCGCCGTTCGTCGTAAAGCTGGATCCTATTATGCGAGGTTTGTACAGGCGCGCTGGCGTGTAAAACACCGCCTTTGGCGGCCAGACCGTTCGTAGTCAATGATCACGGGGCAGAGCAGGGGGATAACGAAACGGCGCTAATGCGGAGCACCGTGTACAACTTTTCATGGCCTTGCTTTCAGGCCGTTGCCGACTGTAGAAGTCGGCGGAGCCGGCGAACACAATGATCGCTGTGCCGGCCCCAAGCCCGTGCATGAATCTAGAAGTTCTTCGCGGCCCCCCGGGTGCCGGGGTATTCGATTTCCTGAACGATCTTGTTCTTGATGTCCAGGCGCTTTTTCTTCAGCGCGCTTACAGTGTTATCGTCAGCCGAGGCGCTCTCGGCATCGACCACTTGCCGGTCGATGTCCTCGTATTTGGTGACCAGGCTTTGCAGCAGTTTGTTGGTCTGCTGCAGCTTGTTCACTTCTTCTCGCGTTTTGCCCAGGTCGGCATAAAGATCATGTGTAGCTGGCATCGCTTCACCTCGCGGCTGGTGGATTATACGGAGCATAGCCGTTGATTCACGGTTTTGACCCTTGCAAGCGGGGCGTTCGTTCCCCTGACCTGGGCTATGCTAAGACCACTGGTCACTCCTGGCCGGCCGATGTGAGGACCTCCATGCCACACCTGCACCTGGAATACACCCGCAACCTGACTGGCCTCGAACCTGAGAAGCTCCTGCTCAAGCTGAACCATTCCTTGATGGCGAGCGGTCAGTTCGCCCATGAAGTGGATATCAAGGCCAGGGCCGTGCAGCTCGATCACTTCCGCGTAGGCATTGGCCTGGGTGAACGGGCGTTCGTGTACGTGAAGCTCGCCATACTTAGTGGCCGGTCGGCCGATGTAAAACGCAAACTATCTGAAGGGCTGCTTGGCGCCCTGCAAGAAGGCCTCACTGTGCCGCCCGGGCTGGATGTGCAGCTGGGTGTGGACATCGTCGACATGGACCGCGAAGCCTATGTCAAATGGCGAAGCCATGCCTGAGCACGCTGCGCCACTGTTTTGTGTGAGGGAAACCTGAAAGTTTCCTTCATAACTCATCAAGGTTTCGTTTAACTTGGTGCTAACACTTACTCCCGGCATATTTTTCACGAAAAGTTTATTTTCCTCGCCCTAAAGTTCGCTCGGCTCGGCTGGCGAGCGAACTTTGCGAACGTGAAAAATATGTCGATGATCAAACCGGTGCGCCCGGAAGTGATAACACTTGCGGCCAGTGCCTGCCTGTTGGCCTCGTTCAACCTTCCGTTGTGGCACCACCTTGGCGAAATCACGCGTAGCACCAGCGCTGGCTTGACGATTGCCTTCGCAGCCCTCATAGGGCTTGCGTTCAACCTCGTGCTCTCGTTGCTTGGCGGTCGCTGGACCCTAAAGCCCGTGTTGATGGTGCTGTTCCCCGTGAGCGCGGGCGCGGCCTGGTTCATGAACAAGTACGGCATCGTTATTGACCCCGGCATGTTCAGGAACATTGCGGAAACGGACGCCAGCGAAGTACGTGACCTGCTTTCGTTGAAGTTCATAGGGTATATGGGGTTGTGTGGCGTTATGCCCGCCGTGGTGATCTGGAAGTTGCCTGTAAGTTACCGCCCGGGGCTGCGCGGCCTATTTGCCAAACTTACCGCCCTGATCGGCAGTGCCGTGCTTATGGCGGTTATCGCGCTGAGCAACTACCAAGGCCTTGCCTCGCTGTTTCGTAACCATCACGAGCTGCGTTTGCTGGTAGTGCCAAGCAATGTGATAGGGGCTGGATTGGCGTACGTCAATGAACAGGTGGCTTCGGTCCGCCAACCCTTCGAGCAGATAGGCGCCGATGCCCACAAGGCCACGGCCTGGGCCAGCCATACCCGCCCATCGCTCACGGTGCTGGTGGTGGGCGAAAGCGTGCGGGCAGACAACGTAGGCCTGCTGGGCTATCAGCGCGATACCACCCCCGAGCTTGCCCAGGAGGAAGGCGTGCTGGCCTTTGCCCATGTGCAATCGTGCGGCACGGAAACCGCCGTGTCGGTGCCTTGCATGTTCTCCAACCTTGGGCGCAAGGCGTACACCGCCGTGCGGGCGCAGAACCAGGAAGGCTTGCTTGACGTGATCCAGCGTGCCGGGGTGAAGGTGGTCTGGCTGGACAACCAGTCAGGCTGCAAGGGTACCTGCGCCCGGGTGAGCTACCAGAACCTTGCTCAAAGCAAGGACGGCCATTACTGCGACGACGAATGCCACGATGGAATACTCCTGCGCGACCTTCCCGCCATGCTCGACAACCTGAAGGAGGACACGGTGCTGGTGTTGCATGAAATGGGTAGCCATGGGCCGGACTATTACAAGCGCTACCCGGCCGGGTTCGACTTTTTCACGCCTGTTTGCCGCAGCAATGCGCTGGATGCCTGCTCCCGGGAAAGCATCGTGAACGGGTATGACAACACCGTGCGCTACGCCGATCATGTGCTCGCTGGCCTGATCGACACGCTGCGCAGCCATGAGGGCAGGGTGGACAGCGCCATGCTGTACCTATCCGACCACGGCGAGTCGTTGGGTGAATACAACCTCTACCTGCACGGCACCCCCTACATGCTGGCCCCCGATCAACAGAAGCACGTTCCGCTGATCGCCTGGTTTTCCACGGGCTACCGCAGCACTTTCGCAGTAGACACTACCTGCCTGCGCCAGCGGCAAGGCCAGCCCTTGAGCCAGGACAACCTGTTCCATTCCATGCTTGGCCTTTTGGCCATCGACACCTCGGTATATGAGCCTGCCCTGGACCTTTTTGCAGGCTGCCGTGGCAACAAGCCATGACCCGGCTGTAACGGTCCTCGAGCGGCGCGATATATACTGCGCCCATTGTTTGAGGAGAGGCTTGTGGCCATAGCGATAGAGTGGATCCGTGACGACCAGGCGCTGGCGGCGCGGTGTGCTGCATGGCAGGCGCTGCCGTTCATTGCACTGGATACGGAATTCGTGCGAGTGGACACCTTCTACCCCAAGGTCGGGCTGTTGCAGGTGAGCGACGGGCATACGGCCTTTTTGATCGACCCGCTTGGCATTTCCGCCTGGGCGCCGCTGGCCGAGCTGTTGGCTGCGCCAGGGGTAGTGAAGGTGCTGCATGCTTGCAGCGAAGACCTCGAAGTTCTTGCCCGGCTGACCGGCCAGTTGCCGGCGCCGCTGTTCGATACGCAGCTGGCGGCCGCCTACCTGGGGCTGGGGTTCTCGATGGGCTATTCCCGCCTGGTGCAGGAAGTATTGGCAATCGAGCTGCCCAAGGGCGAAACCCGCTCCGACTGGCTGCAGCGGCCTCTCTCCGAACTTCAGGTGAGCTATGCCGCGGAAGATGCGCTGCACCTGGCCGAAGTGTATCAAGCGCTGCGCCCGCGCTTGAGCGACGAGCGCTTTGGCTGGGTACTGGATGACGGCCATGAGCTGGTAGCGCAATGGGGCCGCGAGGTTGACCCGCGTGAACTGTACCGTGACGCCCGGCTCGGCTGGAAACTCACTCCCGTGCAGCTGGCGGTGTTACGCGAACTGTATGCCTGGCGCGAAGAACAGGCGCGCCTGCGCGACGTGCCTCGTAACCGAGTGATCAAGGAACAGACGCTCTGGCCGCTTGCCCGCTTCCAGCCCAATAACCTGTCGGCGCTGGCGAAGATCGACGAAATGCACCCCCGCACCATCCGCCAGGACGGCGAAACCTTGCTTGCGCTTATTCATGATGCAGCCCACACCCCGGAAGCGGAACTGCCCGCGCCGTTGCCCGATCCTTTGCCAATGGAGGCCGCGGGCGTGCTCAAGCAGTTGCGCGCGGTAGGCCAGGCGGAGGCCGAGCGGCTGGGCATCGCCCCGGAACTGGTATTGCGCAAGAAAGTCCTCGAAGCCCTGCTGCGCAGCGGTTTCCCGAACGGGCCCTACACACTTCCCGATACCTTGCGCGGCTGGCGGCGCGAGCGGCTTGGCCAGGCCTTGCTCGATAACCTGGCCACCGTTGGAGGCGAACAGCCATGAAACGTATCTGCTCGATTTATCGCAGCCCCAAGAAAAACGAAATGTACCTCTACGTACTTAAAAGCGATGCGCTGGCCCGGGTGCCCGAAGGGCTGCTGACCGCGTTCGGTGCGCCGCATCATGCCTTCGACCTGGTGCTCAGCCCGGAGCGGCAGCTGGCCCGCGAGGATATTCACAAGGTGCTGGAAAACCTCGATGCCCAAGGCTACCACCTGCAGATGCCGCCGCCTGAAGCGGAGTACATCGAGCACCTTCCCGAGGAGCTGCTGCGGCGCAACGATCCCATCTAGCCCGCGGCGTGCCGATTTCACTGGACTGCCGGTGCCCTTCTTGTAGGCTGCCGGCCTTTGCCTCGTTGTCGCTTTCAAGGTTCGACCATGCGCGTGCTTATCGCGGAGCAGGCCTTTGCCGCCTACACCGCCCTGCTTCAGGACAAGGCACCAGCCTTGTACATCCACACCAGTGGTGATTCCGCCGAACTCTCCCGCCTGGCCGCCGAATGCCCGGTATGGCTGGGGCAGCCGGATTTACTGGCAAGCCTGTTGCGTCAGGGCCACCGCCCTCGCTGGGTGCAGTCCACCTGGGCGGGCATCACCCCGTTGCTGGCGCTGGGCTTGACCCGGGATTACACCCTTACGCGCGCAGTCGGGATTTTCGGCCAAGTGATGGCCGAGTACGTGCTTACCTACGTGCTGGGCCATGAGCGCAAGGTGATGACCCGCGTCGTCAGCCAGGTCGAACGGCAGTGGGACAATCGACCGGTGGCCAGCATTGCCGGGCGCAAGGCGCTGATCGTGGGCGTGGGGGACATCGGCCGCAGCGTTGCCTATTACCTTTCCCTGTTTGGCGTAGAGCTGTATGGCATCGCCAGCGGCCCGCGCGAGCTGGCGCCGTTCAAGGAAGTCGCCGGGCTTGATGCGTTGCCACGGCTGGTACAGGAGGCGGATTTCGTGATCAACCTGCTGCCCGATACCCTCGCCACCCGGGACGTGTTCGATGCGCGGCTGTTTGCCGGTTTCAATCCAGAGGCGCTGTTCATCAACGTGGGGCGGGGAAGCGCCGTGGTGGATGCGGACCTGGTTCAGGCCCTGCGCGACGGCCACCTGGCGGGCGCGGTGATCGACGTGTGCCGGCAGGAGCCGTTGCCCCGCCAGCATCCGTTCTGGACCGCCTGGGGGCTGCTGCTCACTGGCCATACCGCGGCGCCTACATCGCCCGCGTTGATGGCCGGGCTGTTCCTCGAAAACCTTGCGGCATTCGAGGCAGGGCAGCCCTTGCGTGGCACCGTGGATTTCAACCGCGGCTACTGAACCGGGGCTTCAGCTGAAATCGAAGTCGCCGCTCTTGGCCAGCTCTTTCACCGGGCGCCGTGGGCTTGGGGTTTCCCGGCCCTGCAGGTACTCCGGAAGGCTGGCCTTGTCGCCCAGCTTGCCGACCGCTACCGCCGCGTGAAGGGCATAGCCTTCCGGCACTTTCAGGGCTTCGCGGGTTTTGGCCTGGTCGAAGCCGGCCATGCCGTGGGTATGATAGCCGCTGATGCTCGCTTGCAGGGCGAAGTGCGCCCAGGCCGAGCCGGTGTCGAAGGTGTGCCACAGCGCAGGGCCTTCTTCGGTGGCACCCGGCGGGGTGAAGGTGGTTTTCGACAGGATGATCACCAACGCCGAGGCGTGTTGTGCCCAGGCGCGGTTGAATTCGTTGAGCAGCTCCAGGTAACGCGCCCAGTCCGGGGTGTCGCGGCGGGCATACAGGAAGCGCCACGGCTGCGAGTTATAGGCAGAGGGTGCCCAGCGCGCGGCTTCGAAGAAGCTCAGCAGGGTTTGCTCGTCGATCGGCTCGGCGTTGAAGGCACGGGGCGACCAGCGATTGATGAAGTGTTCGGCGATGGCGTAATCGGCAATACGTGGGGTATCGGGCATGGCGTCGCTTCCTGTTCAAGAAGGTAGCAAGCTACTCAACCGGATCGACGCTGGCAAGCAACGGTTACCGACAGTCGCCGGGGCTTGGCCCCAGCCCCGCGCACCACTAGACTTGCGCCCGCTTTCTGCCGATGCCCCATCGGCATGCCTTTCGTATCAGGAACGCCCATGGCCGCCAAAGTAGAACCCTTCTGGATTCGCAAAACCCTCGATCAGCTGGATCAGGGGGAGTGGGAGTCGCTGTGCGATGGCTGCGGCCTGTGCTGCCTGCAGAAGCTCGAAGACGAAGACGACGGCAGCGTGTATTACACCCGCATCGCCTGCCGCCTGCTGGATCGCGACACCTGCCGCTGCAGCGATTCCCCCAACCGCCGCGCCCATGTGCCGGACTGCATCCAGCTCACCCCTGATCAGGCCGATGAGTTCAAGTGGCTACCGCCTACCTGCGCTTACCGGTTGGTGAGCGAGCGCCAGGACCTGCCCCTCTGGCACTACCTGGTGTGCGGCGACCGCGATCAGGTGCACAAGCAACGCGTGTCCCAGGCCGGCCGCATGCTCAGCGAAAACGCCGTGGCTGCGGACGACTGGGAAGAGTACCTGATCTTCCGCGCCGGCTAACGATTGCCGTATTTCCTGTAGCAGCCGCGCTTGCGCGCGACCGGCTCGGCTCGGTGTTGGCCCAGTGGCGCGCAAGCGCGGCTGCTACGGTCGGGGTGCACGGTTTACACCTTCGGCGATTCCAGCGAATCATTCCCGGTCACGGTCGCCGATTCGGTGGCGGCTACGGCGTTGTCTTTGAGCGACTTGAGCTGATCACCCGCGCGTTCGATGTTGCCACGCAGGCCGTCCAGTTCTTCCCGGCCCTTGGCCAGCAGCGCCTTGGTCTTGCTGCGGCCGGTGAACCCACGGGCCAAGGCTACGCCACCCAGGGCGATCTGGATCAAGCCAAAGATGCCGCCGCGGCGAACACCCTTGCCTACCAGCAGCGCGCCGCCAGCAATGGAGCCGGCGCGTTCCCAGCCGTGAACGTTGGTTTCTGCGCCGGTGGAGGTGGGCAGTGCTTCTACAGCTTCGGTGATGATGTCTTTGCTCATTCGGGCGTCTCCATGGGAAGTTCTAAGGCTCCCTAAGCTGACTCCCAAACGCGACGGCTGTTCCCTTATTTGAAGCGCGGGCCGGAACGGGTGTTGTTGCCCTTGGCGAGGCGGTCATACAGCACCACGTTCACCGTGGCCGCGAGGTTCATGCACCCCTGGGTTGGGATGTAGATCGTGTCCTCGCACCACTGGCGCAGGTCTTCATCCAGGCTGCCGTCTTCAGGCCCGAAGATGTACAGCGCCCGGTCGGGGTGGGTGTAGGTCGGCAACGGCCGGGCATCGTCCACCAGCTCGACGGCCACGGGCACGCAATCGAGCGGCAGGATAGACCGCAGGTCGTCCACGCCGATCAGCGGGATGTCGTAGTGCACCCGTTTGGTATCGGTCACGAAGTCCCGGGCGCGCTCGTAGCGGCGGCCGGTGTAGAACACCGAATTCACCCCATAGCAGCCCGCGGCACGCATTACCGAGCCCACGTTTTCGGGAGACTTGGGGTTGTGCAGCCCGATGCAACTGTATCGCTTGTTCGCCACGGCCGGCCCCTGGTTGAAAAACGCGCGATTATCCGGGGCAGGGGGCGTGAGGGCAAGGATAAGCGCGACGGGGGGCTTGTGATCCCGCTGCCAGGGGGATAGCGTTATGCCTTGCCCCAGCAACGAGAGGCCGTCGCTTGATCGCCATGACCCGATACCTTTTGCTGTTGTCCCTCACCCTTACGGCTATTGCCCAGGCCGCCACCGAGCCGCCCGCGCCCGTGGACGCGGCGCCTCCGGTACCTGCGATTGTGCCGGCTACACCGTCCGTTCAGGGCGGGCCAGGCGCGGCCGCTCCACCGGCAAGCCCAAGCGCGCCCTTGCCCGAACTGCAAGTGCCGCAGCCCCCTGCGGTAAGCCCGGCGGCGGCACGCAAGCCGGGCAGCGCGGAGGAAAGCTGAGGCGCGCTCAGGACAGCCGCTGCCCGTCCGCCATGCGCAACCGTTTGGACAAGGCGATCGCCAGCGCGCGAATCAGCTTGGCGGCCACCTTCGGCGCTTCGGTCATCATCTTCTCCAGCGAGTCCTTGCCCAGGCTGAGCAGCTGGCAGTCCGTGGCCGCAAGGCACGTGGCGGAGCGCCGCTCGCCGTCGAGCACCGCCATTTCGCCAAACGAACGGCCCTTGCGAAGCAGCGCGATCTCGACCTGATTGCCCTCGGCATCGGTCTTGGACACTGAAACGTTGCCGTAGTGGATAATGCACATGAAGGTGCCGGCGTCGCCCTCGCTGAAGATGCGGGCGCCTTGCTCCATGGAAACAATGCTGAAATAGCCTGCGGCCACGCCGCAGTCATCGGGGTGCAATTGGCTGAACAGGCCGCAATCCATCAGCATGATGCGGATTTCATTGTTCAGTGAAGCGGCGTTGGCCATGGTGGATATCTTCGCTATGCCTTTGAAGGTTATTTACACCAGATTCAGCACCTTGAACACAAAGCTGTATTCGAGTGCCACGTCGCGCAGGCCCTGGTATCGGCCGCTCATGCCGCCATGGCCAGCGCCCAGCTCGGTCTTGAGCAATAACAACCGATCATCAGTCTTTAGCTCCCTGAGGCGAGCCACCCATTTAGCGGCTTCCCAATAGGCGACACGGCTGTCGTTGTAGCCTGCCACCACCAGCAAATGCGGATAGGCCTGGGGCTGCACGTTCTCGTAGGGCGCATAGGCCTTGATGCGGGTGTACACCTCCGGCTCCTGGGGGTTGCCCCATTCGTCGTACTCGGTAACGGTAAGCGGCAGCTCCGGGTCCAGCATCGTATTGAGCGTGTCGACGAAGGGCACCTCGGCGATGCCCGCGGCGAACAGCTCCGGGCGCTGGTTGAGCACTGCGCCGATCAGTAGGCCACCGGCGCTGCCACCGCTGATCACCAGGCGGTCGGAAGCGGTAATGCCCGCATTGATCAGGTGCTGGGCGCAAGCGATGAAATCGCTGAAGCTGTTGTGCTTGTTGGCCTGCTTGCCGGCCTGGTACCAGGCCTCGCCCAATTCGCCGCCGCCGCGTACATGGGCAATGGCAAAAGCAACGCCGCGGTCGAGCAGGCTCAGCCGCGCATGGGAAAACCACGGGTCCAGGCTTTCGCCATAGGCACCGTAGCCGTAAAGGTACAGCGGCGTGGGTTCGCCAATACGATCACGGCGGCGCACCAGGCTCACCGGTACCTGGGTGCCATCCGGCGCGGTGGCCCATAGCCGTTCGCTAAGGTAGTCGTCAGGGTTGAACGGGCCCAGCACCGGCGTTTGCTTCAACACCACCTGCTCACCGCTGGCCAGGCTGAGCTGGCGCACCTGGCCCGGGCGGTTCAATGCCTCGTAGCGCAGGCGCATGTGGTCGCCAGCAAACTCCAGGGTGTCTTGCACATAGAGGCTGTAGGCCGCGTCAGGGAGCTGTACCCGGTACGCTTCCCCGCCGGCGGGGTATACCTGCACGATGGGCAGGCCCGCCTCGCGCAGGCTGAGCACATAAGCCTGGTGATTGAGGCTGAAGCCATCGAGCATTACCTGGGGGTCATGAGCCACCAGTGATCGCCAATCGGCTTCCCGTGGCGCGGTATTGCCTTCCGGGCACTGGTACAACGCGAAGTTCAGGCCGTCACGGTTGGTGCGGATGAACCATGCCCAGGCGCCGTTCAACTGGCCGTGGTCGACGTCGTAATCATGCCCTTCGCGCCGCTCGGCCACACAGGCGAACGCGCCTTCCGGCTGCCCGGCATCCAATACCCATGCCTCGGCGGTGGTCTTGCTGTTCACGTGCAGCACCAGTTGCCGCTCCGAGCTGGTGCGGTAGCAGTGCAGGAAGAAACGGCCGTCGGTTTCCTCGAACACCAGCGCGGCCCCCTGGGTGCCGAGGCGGTGGCGATACAGCTGGTACGGGCGGTGGGTGTCGTCATGCACGGAGAAGAACAGCGTCGCGCTGTCGTTGGCCCAGGTCATGCTGCCCGAGCACTCTTCGAACGGCAGGCTTTGGATTTCACCGCTGGCCAGGTCCTTGACGAACAGTTCGTAGGTCTCGTCGCCCTGGGTGTCCAGGCTATACGCCAGCCGCTGGTGATCCGGGCTTACGCTGAACGCGCCCAGCGACAGGAAGCCACCATTGGCCAGCTCGTTGGGGTCCAACAGCAGCTGCTCTTGAGCGGGGTCTACGTTGAGCGAGCCGTCGGCCGGGCGCGGTGCGCGATAGTGCCGGGCGTATTCGTCGCCCGCCGTTGTGCGGGAATAGTACAACCATGGCCCCCAGGGGGAGGGCAGGCTGAGGTCGGTTTCCAGGATGCGACTGCGGATTTCCTCGAACAGCGCTTCGCGCACGTCGGCCTGATCGGCCAGTTGGGTGTCGAGCCAGGCGTTTTCGGCGCGCAGGTGTTCCAGCACTTCATCGCTGTCGCGGGCCTGCAGCCAGGCGTAGGGATCGCTGCCGTCAGCCTTGCGGGTGATAGGTGGCGTGGGCTGTGACATGCGCAAGTCCTCGATTCGATGGCGCGGCGGAGCCACGCTGGCCGGCGGCACTGCGCCCCCGGCCAAAAGCCGTTATCATAAGCGCCACTTTGCCGCCTTGCCACGAGCACCATGACCGAGAACGACTATTACATTGCCTGGGGTATCTATGCCTTCGCGGCCCTTGGCTGCCTGCTGGTGTGGTTTCGCCTTACCCGCTGGCTGTGGCGCTGGTTGCGCGAGCCGCTGCGGGTGGTTGGCGCCGCGCTGCTGTTCACGCCTACGGTAGTGGACCCGGCGCGTGAGCAGTTCGCTCCGGCGATTGCCATCACAGCGCTGGACCTGCTGTTCAAGGTCGCCGGCAACGCCTGGCGCGCGGTCTCGGACCTGGCCATGTACAGCGTGATCGCGCTGGCGGTATATGCGGTGTTTGCGTTCATTCGCTGGCCCATCGAGCGCGGCGCGCGCGCGCGTCAGGCCGAGCGGGATGCCGAAAGGCAGCGCCAGGCCAAGCTGGCCGAGGCCGAAGCGAGCGAGCCTTTCGCACCCGAGCGCCCGAACCTTGCGGCCGGCCGGTACGATGCCGATCCAGGCCCGGCCAATCCCGCGACACGCCGCCCTCCCGAGGGTGGCTCCATGCGCGTCGAGCCACGGCTTTAGCACTGTCATTCCCAGGAGCCTGTCATGTGTGAACTGCTCGGCATGAGCGCCAATGTTCCCACGGACATTGTGTTCAGCTTCACCGGTTTGATGCAGCGGGGCGGCCGCACCGGGCCCCACCGCGATGGCTGGGGCATCGCCTTTTATGAAGGGCGTGGCCTGCGGCTGTTCCAGGACCCGGCCCCCAGCTGCGAGTCCCGCGTGGCGGAGCTGGTGCGGCAATACCCGATCAAGAGCGAAGTGGTGATCGGCCATGTGCGCCAGGCCAATGTAGGCAAGGTGTGCTTGTCCAACACCCACCCCTTTGTGCGTGAACTGTGGGGGCGCAACTGGTGCTTTGCCCATAACGGCCAGCTGGCGAACTTTGCGCCAGCGCCTGGCTTTTACCGCCCGATCGGCGATACCGACAGCGAAGCCGCGTTCTGCGACCTGCTCAACCGCATCCGTACCGCGTTCCCCGACCCCGTGCGCGAAGAGTTGCTGGTGCCGATCCTGGTCGAAGCCTGCGCGGGTTATCGCCGGCTGGGCGTGTTCAATGGCCTGCTGAGCGATGGCGACTGGTTGTTTACCTTTTGTTCCACCAAGCTGGTGCACATCACCCGGCGGGCACCTTTCGGCCCGGCCCGGCTCAAAGACGTGGACGTGATCGTAGACTTCAAGGCAGAAACCACGCCAGACGATGTGGTCACGGTGATTGCCACCGAACCGCTCACGGAAGACGAAACCTGGCATCGGCACGAACCCGGTCGCTGGTGCCTATGGCGCGGAGGCGAATGCGTCGCCGAAGGCCACATCGAATAAGGACGCTCCATGTTGCGTAGCTATCTTCGCCTGATACTGTTCGCTGTCGGCTTGCTGGTAGGGGTTCAGGTGCCGGGGGTGATCAACGATTACACCCAACGGGTGCAGGCGCATCTGCTCGAGGCGCAGAGGGCTCTGCAAGGCTTCAATGAGACCGCGCAGAAGTTCTTCAATGGCGACCTTCAGGCGCTGGTGCAGCACTACCAGAACAGCGACGACCCGGTGTTCCGCAGCGACGCCCAGAGCGTGGCGGGGCTGGTTTCGCGGGAGCAGGCGCTGGCGCGCGAATGGCAAGCCCTGCAAGGGCGCTGGTATGAACGCGCCTGGCATGTGGCTACTGCCGCTGACAAGCAGATCCGCGAAGAAACCCTCAACAGCTACGACTACCGCGTGCCATTGTCGCCGGATGCCATCGCCTGGGGCATTGCCGTAGCCCTGCTGCTGGCTGCGGCCATCGAGTGGTTGCTGATCGGAGTGGGGTATACCTTTGGCATCCGGCCAAGGAAGCCTATCCCGGAGAGTTGGCGGTAGAAAATCCGCCGGTTGGGCCAAATGTTCCCGGGCTTCGCCCAGTCCTACAGATTTGTAGGACCGGCGGGGCCGGCCATCCGGTGAAACCCGGGAATGGACTCACTACTTAGCCAGGTAACGCATCCCTTCTTCCAGCCCTGCCAGGGTGAGCGGGTACATCTTGTCGTCCACCAACTCGCGCACCAGGGTGGTGGAGGCGGTGTAGTGCCAGGTTTCCTTCGGGTACGGATTGATCCAGATCAGCTTGCGGAATTTATCCCGAAAGCGCTGCATCCACGCCGCGCCGGCCTCTTCGTTCCAATGCTCCACGCTGCCACCGGGGTGAGTGATTTCGTACGGGGCCATGGCGGCATCGCCTACGAAGATCACTTTGTAATCCGCGCCGTACTTGTGCAGCAGGTCGTGGGTGGCGGTGCGCTCGGAGGTACGGCGCAGGTTGTTCCTCCACACCGATTCGTACACGAAGTTATGGAAGTAGTAATACTCCAAGTGCTTGAACTCGGTCTGGCAGGCCGAAAACAACTCTTCGCAGGTTTTCACGTGGGCATCCATCGAGCCGCCGATGTCGAACAGCAACAGCAGCTTGATGCTATTGCGACGCTCCGGGCGTAGTTGGATGTTCAGCAGGCCCGCATCACGGGCGGTGTGGTCGATGGTGCCGTCGATGTCCAGCTCTTCCGCCGCGCCTTGCCGGGCGAACTTGCGCAACCGGCGAAGCGCCAGCTTGATGTTGCGGGTGCCCAGCTCTACCTGATCGTCCAGGTTCTTGTACTCGCGCTGGTCCCATACCTTTACGGCCTTGCCCTGGCGCTTGCCAGCATCGCCCACGCGGATGCCTTCAGGGTTGAAGCCGCCAGAACCGAACGGGCTGGTGCCGCCTGTACCAATCCACTTGTTGCCCCCGGCGTGCCGGGCCTTCTGTTCGGCGAGGCGCTCCTTGAACGCATCGATCAGCTTGTCCAGCCCGCCCAGGGTCTGGATCTGCGCGCGCTCCTCCGGGCTGAGCGAACGCTCGAATTCCTTGCGCAGCCATTCTTCGGGGATCAGCGCTTCCAGGTGCTCGCCCAGGTTGTCCAGCCCGTTGAAGTAGGCGGAAAAAGCCCGGTCGAATTTGTCGAAGTGGCGTTCGTCCTTCACCAGGATGGCGCGAGACAGGTAATAAAATTCGTCCATGTCGGCGAACACCACGTGGCGCTTCAAGGCCTCGAGCAGGTCCAGCCATTCGCGCAGAGATACCGGCACTCGCGCCGCGCGCATTTCATTGAACAGGTTAAGCAGCATGGCGTTGGCCTCCGCGGCGGTTCAGCGGTTGCCGCGACGGCTCATGAATGCCAGGCGCTCGAGCAGTTGCACGTCCTGTTCATTTTTCACCAGCGCACCGGCCAGCGGCGGAATGGCCTTGGTGGGCTCGCGCTCACGCAGCACTGCCTCGCCGATGTTGTCGGCCATCAGCAACTTGAGCCAGTCCACCAGCTCACTGGTGGAAGGCTTTTTCTTGAGGCCCGGCACTTTGCGCACGTCGAAGAACACGTCCAGCGCTTCGCTTACCAGGCTTTCCTTGATGCCGGGGAAGTGCACGTCCACGATTTTCTGCAGGGTGTCGCGGTCGGGGAAGGCGATGTAGTGGAAGAAGCAGCGGCGCAGGAAGGCGTCCGGCAGTTCCTTTTCGTTGTTGGAAGTAATGATGATGATCGGGCGGTGGCGCGCGCGGATGGTTTCGTCCGTCTCGTAAACGTAGAACTCCATCTTGTCGAGTTCTTGCAGCAGGTCGTTGGGGAATTCGATGTCTGCCTTGTCGATCTCGTCGATCAGCAGAATCACCCGCTCCTCGGCCTCGAAGGCTTCCCACAGCTTGCCTTTCTTGAGGTAGTTGCGAACGTCATGCACTTTGTCCACGCCCAACTGCGAATCGCGCAGCCGGCTTACCGCGTCGTACTCGTACAAGCCCTGATGAGCCTTGGTGGTGGACTTGATATGCCAGGTGATCAGCCGGGCGCCGAAGGCCTGGGCGAGCTGCTCGGCCAGCATGGTCTTGCCAGTGCCGGGCTCACCCTTTACCAGTAGCGGGCGCTCCAGAGTGATGGCCGCGTTGACCGCCAGCTTGAGGTCGGATGTGGCGACGTAGGCCTGGGTCCCTTCGAATTTCATGCGGCGATCCTCTTGTTTTGGTTGCAGGGATCATAACCCGTGCCCGGGGGGAATTCATCGCCCCCGGGGTTTAGTCCTTCGTCGGCGGCGCTTGCTCGTAACGGGCACTGAATGCCTGAACGAACCCATTGCGCAGGATTTCCCAGAAGGCCTGCAGGGGGCTGATGTCCTGGCGATGCACGTTGCCGCTCAGCTCGACACGGGTCGCGAACTGGTTTTTGCGCTGGTTTTTCAGCACAGTTTCAGTGCCGCCCACCAAAGCTTCCCATACAGAGCGGAAGAACCCTTTGTCTTTGCTCTCGACATCCTGCTGCCAATTGAACACGTCCACATCTCGCAGTAATGGCTTGATGTAGCCGCTTAGCCTGGCCTTGTCGGCTTTGGCCTCGATCACTACGTCCCCGTGGCCGGCGTTGAAGTCGAATTTGCCGTAGGCAGAGGCGAAGTCGTTGACGCGTTTGAGCTCGATATCGGTCACGCGCAGGCGGAACTCGAAGTCCTCGAAGTTGCTGAAGGGGTCGAAGGTCGCCGTGGCATCCACCGGGGCCTGGCCGAACAGCACGGCCTTGCCGTCGAAACGGGCGTCGCGCTTGCCTTGGGCGTCTTCCACGTTGGTGAGGTTGTAGAGGCTTGCGTTGATCTGGGTAGCTTCAAGCTTCACCGGGGGCTTGGAGGTGAAGTTGTTGAAGGTGACCTTGCCGTCATCCACGCGGATTTCGTTCAGGGTGATCGGCAGGAGTTTTTCCAGCTGTGCACGCCAATCGGTGCCCGCACCGGTCTGGGACGCCTGTTTGTTTTCGCCGCCATCCACGAAGTTCAAGGCAGGGCGCAGGAAGGCGATCCGGGCTACCACAGCGTGGTCATACCACAGTGAATGCCAGCTCACCGCGATGTCTGTACGCGGCAGTTCGAGCAGCGGTACCGGCACCTTGCCGTCCACCTTGGTAACTTTCAGCCCATTGACCACATAAGCGCCGCGCCACAGCGCGATGTCCACGTCGTCCACGTGGCCACTGTAGGCGCCCATGTCGCGAAGCTTGTCATTGAGGTAGTCGCGCACGATAAAGGGCAGGGCGATGTGCAGCACGATCAGCAGCACAACCAAAGTAACGATAGCCACGAGCGGCCAGCGGTAGCGACGTTTCATCGAAGCGGGCTCCTTCAAACATGGTCAGTGGACTGTTTTGTGCGCAAGACGTTCGACCCGCCGCCCACTGGACGCTGCGCACCTGCAGGCTTACCCTCTGGCGACTTCCGGCCGATTCACACAAGGACAACCCCATGAGCCGCATTTTCGCCGACAACGCCCACTCCATTGGCAATACGCCGTTGGTGCAGATCAACCGCATCGCGCCGCGGGGGGTGACGATCCTGGCGAAAATCGAGGGGCGTAACCCGGGGTATTCGGTCAAATGCCGCATTGGCGCCAACATGATCTGGGACGCCGAGGCCTCCGGCCGCCTCAAGCCCGGCATGACCATCGTGGAGCCCACCTCCGGCAACACCGGTATCGGCCTGGCGTTTGTGGCGGCGGCGCGCGGCTACAAGCTGATGCTGACCATGCCTGCGTCCATGAGCCTGGAGCGGCGCAAGGTGCTCAAGGCGCTGGGCGCCGAACTGGTGCTCACCGAGCCGGCCAAGGGTATGAAGGGCGCGATCGAGAAAGCCACGGAAATTGTAACGGCAGACCCAGCCACCTACTTCATGCCGCAGCAGTTTGAAAACCCGGCCAACCCGGCCATCCATGAGAAAACCACTGGGCCGGAAATCTGGAATGACACCGACGGGGCGGTTGACGTGCTGGTGGCGGGCGTGGGCACCGGCGGCACCATCACTGGTGTGTCCCGTTACATCAAGCAGGTGCAGGGCAAGCAGATCCTTTCCGTGGCGGTCGAGCCGATCGGTTCGCCGGTGATCACTCAGGCGCTGGCCGGGGAGGAGATCAAGCCGTCCCCGCATAAAATCCAGGGGATCGGCGCAGGCTTTGTACCGAAAAACCTCGACCTGAGCCTGGTGGACCGGGTAGAGCAGGTGAGCGATGACGAATCCAAGGCCATGGCGCTGCGGCTGATGCGTGAGGAAGGCATTCTGTGCGGTATTTCCTGCGGTGCGGCAATGGCCGCAGCGGTGCGCCTGGCCGAGAAGCCGGAAATGCAAGGCAAGACGCTGGTAGTGATCCTGCCGGATTCGGGCGAGCGCTACCTGTCGAGCATGCTGTTCAGCGACCTGTTCACCGAGCAGGAAAACCAGGCCTGAACATGACATCCGTCATACCCACCCGCCGCTGACCTGTGCGCGGCGGGGCTTCGGGTTTATCATGGCGGCCTGCCAAAACCCAGGAGCGCTGCATGACCCTCTCGTTCACCGCCAAGGCCCTTGTGCTGCTGATGTTCATCGGCAGCACGCTCTATGTGCACTTGCGCGGCAAGGCGCGGCTGCCGGTGCTGCGCCAGTTCGTCAACCACTCGGCATTGTTTGCGCCCTATAACGCGCTGATGTACCTGTTTTCCAGCGTGCCGTCCCGGCCCTATCTGGACCGTAGCCGCTTTCCGGAACTCGATGTACTGAAGGACAACTGGGGCGTGATTCGCGAGGAGGCGATGCGCCTGTTCGACGAGGGCTACATCCGTGCCGCCGAGAAGAACAACGACGCGGGCTTCGGGTCGTTCTTCAAGAAAGGCTGGAAGCGCTTCTACCTCAAGTGGTACGACAAACCGCTGCCGTCGGCGATGGCGCTGTGCCCACGCACAGTCGAGCTGGTGAGCGGGATTCCTAACGTGAAAGGCGCCATGTTTGCGTTGCTGCCTGGTGGTAGCCATCTCAACCCGCACCGCGACCCCTTCGCAGGCTCCCTGCGGTATCACCTGGGGCTGGCCACGCCCAACTCGGATGCCTGCCGCATTTACGTGGATGGCCAACCCTATGCCTGGCGCGACGGCCAGGATGTGATGTTCGATGAAACCTACGTGCACTGGGTGAAGAACGAAACCGATGAAACCCGGGTGATCCTGTTCTGTGACATCGAGCGGCCACTGTCCAACCGCCTGATGACGCGGATCAACCGCAGCGTCAGCGACTTCCTGGGCCGTGCCACCGCGCCGCAGAACCTCGACGACGAGCGTGTAGGCGGTATCAACCAGGCCTATGCCTGGAGCAAGCGCTTCAGTGACCGCACCAGCTCGGGCGTGAAGCAGTTCAAACGGCGCCATCCCAAGGCCTATCGGGTATTGCGCCCTGTGCTGGCGGTCGTGGTGCTGACCGCGCTGGGCTACTGGCTGTTCAGCTAAGCCTTTCCTTCCCATTCGCGGCGCCGATGCCGCGGATGCGGCCTGAATATGGGACACCTGTCACAAATCCATATCCTGATGGCACTTTGGTGAAACGGAGCGGCACTTTTGACGAAGCGGGCTGCCTCACATCGGGGTAAGCTTGCAGGGCTCGATGGTTGGATCCATCCTTCGCGCTTACCCTAGAGGGAGCGGTGCTTGCGATGGATTCCTCGCATTTCGGGAATTTCTTCAGGATGTCTGTTTTATGACGTTTTGCCTGGTAAGAACGGCGCGTATCAGCGACTGCGCGGCGCTGCGTGCCGTTCATGCAAACCCTGCACACGGTGTATCCGTGCCTGCCGACAACGACCCGGACCTGTGCGGGCTGTTGGCCACAACGCTTGGCCGCTACCCCTTCCTGGTAGCCGAATGCAACGATGAAATTGTCGGCTTTGCCTACGCCCGTGCTCACAAGGCGCCCTTGGCGTTGCGCTGGTCCGTGGACGTTACCGTGTACATGACGCCCCGCGGTCGGGAGCTGGGCATGCTGCGGTCGCTGTACCGCTCGCTGCTCGAACATTTGCAGGAGCAAGGTTACCTGGCGGTGTATGCCGGCGTGGCGATCACCGACACGGAAACCATCGCCCTCCACGAAGCGCTGGGCTTTGTGCACATCGGCATGGGCCAGGCGCTGGACCTGCGCGGCGACGCCGAGTATTGGTGCCTTACCTTGGGCGGTAGCGCAGGGTGCGGTGGTGCGGGGTATGGCCTTCCTCAAGCGCCGTCACGGCTGTTCGCAAGCTGATACCGCGGTACCTTGGTGGCCTTGGTCGCGCGCAAGCGCGGCCGCTACGGGCGATCGGTAGCGCCTGTGGCTACGCTTGCAGGTCCACCACCGCTTGGGCAACGTCCGCCAGCCGCTGGCCGCGTTCCATGGCTGCTTGGCGCAGGCGCGCGTAAGCGTCGCTTTCGCTCAGGCGGTACTCGTCCATCAGGCGCTTTTTCGCACGCTCGATGATCTTGCGTTCGGTGAGTGCACGGCGGGCCTGTTCAAGCTCATCGCTGGTGCTTACCAGCCGCTGGGTTTGCGCATGCAGCAGGTCCAGTACCGAGCGCCCCAGTTGCGGGCCCAGGCCATCCTGCGGCGGGGCGTCGAGCCCGCTGGCATATACGCTGAACAGTCGAGCCTGCTCGCTCTGCCCCGTGCTTTCCAGGCTGGCCAGCCGACGCAGCAGCAGGCGGTGATTGTGAAGGTCGGCGCGTGCGAGTTGGATACTCTGCCGGCAGCCGTCCTGCAGGGCACGGGTGAGGTGATTTTCCACATCCTTGAGCGCGTCGATACGCCGTGTGGCGATGTCAAACCATACCCGGGACAGGGCCGGGTCCACGCACGCGCCAGCGTGGGTACGCAGTGCCATGGCGCGCATGCGCTGTAATTGCATCAGGGTTTCGCTGCTGAGTTGAGCCTGCCAGAGCGTAAGCGCGCCCGCATCGGCGAACTCGCAAAACACCTCGAAACACCGGTCCTGGGCCTGGCCCAGATGTTCCAGCCGCTGGCGCAAAGCTTCGTCGAAATAGCCGATAGCGAAGCCATTGACGCCAATGGCCCGCTCCTGCCCGGCCAGTTCCTTGCCCTGCATGAAATTGAACAGCGCCACCAACAGCCGGGTGATGGCCGGGTCGATCGCCGTGTCCGCAGCTTCGAATACTACCGCCAGCAAGCCGCCGATCAACCGGGTAAGCGCGCTGGTGGCTTCTACCGCGGTAATTCGCCGCTCACGTACACGGCGGCGCAAACCAGGCAGCTCCTCAAAGCCGTGCAATACATAGGCGATGCGGTTGAACAGCCGCGCCCTGTCGGTTGAGGCCGCTGCGTCGAGGTCCATGCCCTCGAAACAGGCGCGCACCTGTTCTTCGATGGCCTGGGATTCTTCCGCCAGCCGTTGCAGCTCGTCGAGATGATCCTCGAGTGCGCTGCCCAGGTGGAGATTCGACCAGCCGCGCTCTCGCTGAATCGCATGCACCAGCTGGCTAAGCGCTGATACCAGATCGCACGTGAAGGCCAGGCTCTCCAGGCCTTCGAGTTCGATCCGGCGGGCCGCCAACATGAAGCGCAGGGCGGGGGGCATGTAGTGATCTGACATGAGCGTTCAGGTATCAAGGGGTCCTGTCTGATTAGAGCACGATAGGCCAGGCGTCGCCCATGTGATGGAGGCATTTGGCTACTGTTTTTTCAGGCACCGCAGTGCTGAAAAGCGCGCCCGCAGTTTTTCCAATTGCTCGGTCAATTGCTGACGCTGCCCGGCGTCGCTCAATGCGAGCACTGCCTGGGTCAGGGCCCGGGCCGCCGCCTGGCTGTTGCCGCGATCTGCCCTGTAGGCTTCACTCCACAGCGCCTCGCGCCGTTGCAACAACTGAGCGATACGCGACTCGAAACCTGGCTCCGCCCGGTGCTCGAGTGCCGTAAGCAACGCCTGCTGCCAGTGTTCGCGATTCTCCAGCGCTACCGCGTTGTGATTACCAAGCTGGGCAGACCAGCGGCTGATCGCTGCGTCCTGCTCTGCGCTGACTCGGCCGAGCCAGGGCTTGAGCCGGTCGTGCATCTTTTCGGCTCGGGTTTCTATCTGCTTCGCCAGTGGCGGGGCAACCTGTTCCCGGCGGCGCTTGGCAATGTCCTTGGCGAAGGCTTCACGCAATGCACTGACCTGTTCGTCGGTGAGGTTGCGCAGCAATGTCACGGCCGAGGGCGTGATCTGCCGGGCAATGGCGTTGGTGGCCTCTTCGGCGTCCCGGGTGAGCGCCTGCAAGGTGTCGTCGCTTACGTTTTGCGTGGTTACCAGCGATTGAAGGCGATCCAACCATGGCAGATACCCGGGAAGCTGCGTCTGGCAATGCCAGCGCAAGTGCTCTGCCAGCTGATCCTCGAACCACGCCTTCTGCTCCCGGTTCATGTCCAGGTAGTCGTCGAGGCCCCAGGGGATCAACGTATCAAGGTTGCGATATGCCAGGTCCATGCGGGTACACGCGGCGAGGGCCAAGACCGCCAGAAGACACACCGCCAACCATCCTCGATGAACCGCACAACCCCTCATCGTTCCCCCGTATCCGCTACTGCTGCCTGCGCTAACGGTAGAACGCCGGTGGGCGCGGCGCAAACCGGTGGCGCTAGAAGAACGCCCGCTGCGCCTTGAGGGTAACCATGCTGTCGCAGGCCGGGTTGTGCCCTGAGTAAGCCACGCACTCGCCGCCCCGCAGGTCGGAGCTGCTGTAGATGAGGTTGAGGTCTACGCCCATCAGCGGCCGGGATACCTGCATGGACCAGTCACTGAAGCCCTCGACCAGTTCGCCATCACCCAGCGCGTAAGGTGAGCTGAGGCTGTAGCGGCTGACCTTGACCGACACGTCGAGGTTGAACAGCGGCAACTGGCCAAAATCCGCGAACAGCGTGCCGGATCGGCTGTCCACCGCCTCGCTGAAGGCCGCGCCGAAACGGCTTTCGAACACTCGCATGCCCGCATACAACTGATGGCTGTTGCCGTCGGCCACATCGGGCCGGGTATAACTGATCATGCCCAACTCATAGCCGAAATCCGGCACCAGGCGGCGCTTGTACCCCAGGTAGCTGTCCAGCTCGAAGTTGCTGTCTGGCGTAAGCCCGACGCTGGGAGACCACTGGCCGAAATACCAGCCGCTGTCATGGGTAACGTCGATACCGCCATGGAAAGAGCCGATGGTGCCAGGCGCTACCAGGCCCTGGGCCATGCTGCGCGTTGGCGTTGTGCCCAGTTTCAGGTCGAAGTCGCCCAGTTCGCGCTGCAGGGTCTGGGCGTGAAGGTGAGGTGCGGCCAGAAGGCCCGCGGTCAGCATCAGGCTGGGTTTGAGCATGCGTCTCTCCCTGGCGCAAGGCGCGGAGGCTGCTGCGTGGTGCTTGCAACGGTATCGGGTTAAGGCAGATGCCCGGTTTAGACGGGTCAGAGGATACCTTCGATCACCATTCGAGGGGCCATCATGGAGTGCCATTCGTCGATTTGGCCGGATCCGGCGGTTTGCCCGGCCTATGGCCACAGCTGCGTCTAGCCTGTGGGGGCAGGTGGGCGCGGCCATCCGGTGAAGCAGCAGGCAAAACCCGGGAAGGGTCGCGCCGGGGTGAGTTACACTAACGGCTTGTCAACATAGGTGTCGGTCATGGCTTTGGTGGGTCGCTACAACAGCTTGCAAGTGGTCAAGCATACGGATTTCGGGCTGTACCTGGACGGCGGCGCCGATGGGGAGATTCTTCTGCCCAACCGCTACGTGCCCAAGGATATCCCGCACGAGGTCGAGGACTGGCTCAACGTGTTCGTGTACCTGGACAGCGAAGACAAGCTGCTGGCAACTACCGAGAAGCCCAAGGTGCAGGTTGGCGAGTTTGCCAGCCTCAAGGTCAAGGAAATCAATTCCATCGGGATTTTTCTGGACTGGGGCCTCCCCAAAGACCTGTTGCTGCCGTTCTCCGAAGAAAAACGCCAGGTGCGTGCCGGGGAATACTGCGTGGTTCATGTGTTCCTGGACCGCCGTACGCGCCGCATCACGGCCAGCGCCAAGGTTGACCGCTACCTCGATAAAACCCCGGCCACGTACAAGGTCGGCCAGGCCGTGCAGGTGCTGGTCGCCGCCCAGACCGACCTGGGGTTCAACGCGATCATCGAGAACGCCCACTGGGGCTTGATCCACAAGAACGAGGTGTTCAAGTTCCTGCGTAGCGGCATGCGCGAAACTGCCTACATCAAGGCGGTACGCGAGGACGGCAAGATTGCCCTGAGCTTGCAGCCCGTAGGCGAGCAGGCGGTCACAGGCCTGCAGCAGCAGATCGTGGAGGCCTTGCGCAAGGCGGGGGGCAGCTTGCCCTTGAGCGACCGCAGTGAACCCGAAGTGATCGCCCAGCAGTTCGGCGTGAGCAAGGGCAACTTCAAGAAGGCCATCGGCGCGCTGTACAAGGCCGGGAAAATTGTCATCCGCCCGGATGGCATTTCGTTAGCGCCGTGACCCTTCGTCGGCGGCCGCCAACTTGCCAAACAAATGTTGAAACTCATGAGCGGAGCGGTTTGTCCATCTTTATGCCGATTGAATTCATTTCAATCCACACCGAGGAGTAATACTCATGAGCGGTACTGGCGACAAGATCAAAGGCAAGGCTAACGAACTCGCGGGCAAAGCCCAGCAAGCGGTAGGCGATGCCACCAACAGCCCTGAAACCAAGGCCAAAGGCGCTGCACGTGAAATCAAGGGTGAAGCCCAGCAAACCAAGGGCGACATCAAGGAAACGGTGACCAAGGGCACTCGATCCTGAAGCTGAGTAAAACTTCGTAATACTACAGCGGTCATCTCAGGATGGCCGCTGTGCTATCAGGCATGGCGAAATCACAGGGGCTGGCTTAGCCAGGCCAAGGGGATAGTCAAAAGGAGCCCGCCAGATGATTTTTCCAGATATGAAGCAGTTACCGCTGACCAAGGTATTGGTCCGCACCGTTCAAGAGTTCTCCAACGACGAAATGTCCACCTACGCCTCCGCCTTGGCGTATCAGATGCTGTTCTCTTTATTCCCGTTCCTGTTGTTCCTGATCGCGATGATCGGTTTCTTACATCTTCCGGATTTCTTCTCATGGCTGCGTGAGCAGGCGACCATGGTGTTGCCCCCCCAGGCCCTGGATTCTGTGAACCCTGTGATTGACCAGCTGCAACAGTCAAAGGGCGGCCTGTTGTCGTTCGGTATCATCGCCGCGCTCTGGACGGCTTCAGCGGCGGTACGCTCACTGATGAGTGCAATGAACGCGGCCTACGATGTGGCAGAAGGCCGCCCAGCCTGGAAGCGCCTGCCGCTCTCGGTGCTGTACACCATAGGCCTGGCCGGGATGCTGCTGTGCGCGGCTGCGTTGATGGTGCTGGGGCCGCAAGTGATGAACTGGATCGCCGGGCAGATCGGCCTCGAAAGCATCACGGTGACCATCTGGACCATTGCCCGCTGGCCGGTTGTAGTGGTGTTGCTGATGTTGGCCGTGGCATTGATCTACTACCTGATGCCAGACGTGGATCAACGCTTCCGCTTCCTCACCCCTGGTGCCGTGCTGGCCGTGGTGGTGTGGATTCTTGCGTCGGTCGGGTTCGCCTATTACGTACAGAACTTCGCTGACTACAACGCCATGTATGGAAGCATTGGCGCGATCATCATCCTGCTGCTGTACTTCTACATCTCGTCGGCCGTTCTGCTGCTGGGGGCGGAAATGAACGCGGTAATCGAGCATATGTCCGCCGAGGGCAAGGACAAGGGCGAGAAAGCCCCTGGCGAGCCGTCGGAAGGGAATGAAGACGAGCGCGCGGGCCTGGGCGGCGCCAAGACCTGATGCAGGGCGGGGAGGTCCTATGATTCGCGATATCCTGAAGATGGGCGATGAACGATTGTTGCGGGTCGCACCTCCTGTTCCCGAAGCGCTGTTTGGTAGCCATGAGCTGGACGAGCTCATAGCCGACATGTTCGCGACCATGGGCGAGGCCGGCGGCGTAGGGCTGGCCGCGCCTCAAATCGGCGTGGACTTGCAGGTGGTGGTGTTCGGCTTCGAAAGCAATGCACGGTACCCCGGCGCGGCGGCCGTGGAACGGACAGTACTGATCAACCCGTTGATCACGCCGCTGAGCCCGGAGCTGGAGGAGGGTTGGGAAGGTTGCCTGTCCATCCCTGGCCTGCGCGGCATGGTTGCCCGCTACAAGCACATCCGCTACGAAGGCGTGGACCCTCGGGGCAAGGCGATGCAGCGGGTAGCCCATGATTTTCACGCCCGGGTGGTGCAGCACGAGGTTGACCACCTGATCGGCCGGCTATACCCCTCGCGCATCACCGACTTCGGCCGCTTCGGCTATACCAGCGTGCTGTTCCCCGAGCTGGAACGCTGAACCTTATAGTCACTCGTGTCAGGATGAATCCTGTGGGAGCAAGCGAAGCCGAAGGCGTAGCTCGCGAACGAGGCCTCATCGGTTCACCTTCCGAAACGTCAGGTTCAACCTCCGGCCGCCTGTAAGTGGGTGTTCGCCAGCCTTCACCGGCGCTACCCCATGGAAGCGCAGCCGATCTTCGCCGCCCCACACCACCACGTCACCATGTTGCAGGCTGTACCGTTCCACGGGGTCGCTGCGGTGGGCGCCGCCGAACAGGAACACGGCCGGCAACCCCAATGATACCGAAACGATAGGCGCGGCAAGGTCTTGCTCGTCCTTGTCCTGGTGTAGCGACAAGCGAGCCCCGGGGGCGTAGCTATTGATCAAACAGGCATCAGGATCGAACGCGGCATAGCCTGCCGCCTCGGCGGCATCATGCGCCAGCTTCACGAAGACTTCAGGCATAGGTGGCCAGGGCTGGCCGGAAAGCGGATCGAGCGGGCCATAGCGGTAGCCCTTCAGGTCGCTGTTCCAACCGAGGCGGCCACAGTTGGTCATCGCCACCGACATGGTGAAGCCACCTGGCGTTACCAGGTGGCGAGGCGGGCTTTGCGCTTCAATGGCCTGCACGGCCTCGACCAGGGCCTTGGCCCGGGCCAGGGCGAAGCCCTCCAGCAGCCACGCACCAGGCCCCAACTGCCGGCGTTCACCAATGGAGCGGGGCAGGTCGCCGAACAGGTCGAGGGTGAACATGGCTCAGTCCACGCCCACGACCCCGCCGGTCTGGTGCCGCCACAGGCGCGAATACAAGCCCTTGTGCGTCAGCAGTTCGCTGTGGCTGCCCACTTCCACAACACGGCCTTTGTCCATCACCACCAGCCGGTCCATCTGGGCGATGGTGGACAAGCGGTGAGCGATGGCGATCACGGTCTTGCCTTCCATCAAGGTTTCCAGGCTCTCCTGAATGGCTGCTTCCACTTCGGAGTCCAGCGCCGAGGTGGCTTCGTCCATGATGAGGATCGGCGCGTTTTTCAGCAGCACCCGGGCAATGGCAATGCGCTGCCGCTGGCCACCGGAGAGCTTCACGCCGCGTTCGCCCACATGGGCGTCCAGGCCGATTCGGCCCTGAGTGTCGGTGAGGTGCGCCAGGAACTCATCCGCCTTGGCCTTGCGCAGGGCCTCCCACAGCTCTTCGTCGGTGGCTTCCGGGCGCCCATACAAGAGGTTGTCGCGGATCGAACGGTGGAGCAGGGCGGTGTCCTGGGTAATCAGGCCTATCTGTTCGCGCAGGCTCTCCTGGCGTACATGGGCGATGTCCTGGCCGTCGATGAGGATGCGCCCGCTCTCGAGGTCGTAGAGCCGCAGCAGCAGGTTCACCACCGTGGATTTACCAGCTCCGGAAGGGCCGATCAGGCCGATGTTCTCGCCCGGCGCGATTTCCAGGTCCAGCCCGCTGATCACGCGGCCAACCTTGCCATAGTGGAATTCCGCGGCTTCGAAACGGATGCCGCCGCGCTCCACCTTGAGGTCCTTGGCGTCGGGCATGTCCGTCACGCTCAAAGGTTGGGCGATGGTTTGCAGGCCGTCCTGGACCATGCCGATGTTCTCGAAGATGCCGTTGACCACCCACATGATCCAGCCAGACATATTGACGATTCGAATCACCAGGCCAGTCGCCAGGGCGATAGCACCCACAGTGAGCAAGCCTTGGGTCCACAGCCACAGTGCCAGGCCGGTGGTGCCCACGATCAGCAAGCCGTTGAGCGTGGTGATCACCACGTCCATGCTGGTGATCACTCGGCTGGCCAGTTGTGTCTTCTCGGTTTGCTCGGTAATGGCCTCGCGGGCGTATTCCTGTTCGAGGTTGGTGTGGGCGAACAGCTTGAGCGTGGTGATGTTGGTGTAACCGTCCACGATCCGGCCCATCAGCTTGGAGCGGGCATCGGAGGACACCACCGAGCGCTCTTTCACCCGCGGCACGAAGTACCAGAGGGAAACCACGTAGGCGAGGATCCACAGGATCAACGGGATCATCAGGCGCCAGTCGCTTTCAGCGAACAGCACCAGCGAACTTACGGCGTAGATTGCCACGTGCCACAGGGCATCCACTGCCTGTACGGCGGAGTCACGCAGGGAGTTGCCGGTTTGCATGATCCGGGTGGCGATGCGGCCTGCGAAGTCGCTCTGGAAGAAGTTCATGCTCTGCTTGAGCACATGGCTGTGGTTTTGCCAGCGGATCATGCTGGTCATGCCCGGCGAGATGGTCTGGTGCACCAGCAGGTCGTGCAGGCACACGAACACCGGCCGGATGACCATCGCCACCACGAGCATCCACAGCAGGCTGCCCCAGTGTTCGCTGAAGAAGCGATCGGGCGCGGTGCTGTTGACCATGTCGATGATGTCGCTGAGGTAGCTGAACAACGCCACTTCGATCAGTGCGGCGATCAGGCCTACAACCAGCAGGGCCGCGAAACTGGGCCACACCTGGCGCAGGTAATACAGGTAGAACGAGGTGACCTTGCCAGGCGGTGCGTCGGTGGGTGCTTCACGAAATACATCGATCCACTTTTCGAAACGGCGGTACAGCATTGGCATCCCCTCCAGTTCAGTACACCGCCCGGGGTACGGGCGGTGGCAAGGCACGGATCAGTCGATACGCTTGGCGGTCTTGATCAGGATCGGGTTGGACGGCACGTTCTGCATGCCGCCGCGGTTGGTGGTGGGGCTGTTGACGATGTTGGTGACAACGTCCATGCCCTTGACCACCTTGCCGAACACGGCATAACCGAAGTCCCGGCCACCATGATCAAGGAAGGCGTTGTCGTTGACGTTGATGAAAAACTGGCTGGTGGCCGAGTTCACATCGGAAGTACGTGCCATGGCCAAGGTACCGGTCAGGTTTTTCAGGCCGTTGTCGGCTTCGTTCTTGATGGGCGCCTGGGTAGGCTTTTCGCTCATGTTGCGGTCGTAGCCGCCGCCCTGAACCATGAAGCCAGGGATTACCCGATGGAATTGGGTGCCGTTGTAGTGGCCGCTGTCCACGTAGCTCAAAAATTTTTGGGTGCTGATCGGCGCCTTGTCGGCATCGAGTTCTACTTCGATCGGGCCCATATCGGTATCCAGCAGCACATGGGGCTTGTTCGCGGGCGCTGCCTGAAGGGTAGCAGCGAACATCACGGAGCAGGCGCAAAGAACGAGTTGTTTGAACATGGAGGCAGGGCTTCCTTCGTGTAAGTGTTTGTAATGACTGCCGCACGCTGCGGCGCCTCAGCCGAGGCAGCTTCACAGGGTAGCGCAAAAGGCCCTCGATACCCTTAATGGATGCCCGCTGGGCGCGGACGTTCCACTGCCGTGGGCTCAGGTGGAGGGCGGTGCGGCGAAGGGGGCATCCAGGGGCGCGGTGTCGAAACTGCGTAACAGCTCCACCAGGATCTGGGTGGCGGGGCCGAGGGGCTTTTCCTTGCTGGCATACAGGTAGAACACCGGGTGGCGGCTGCCGCCCTGGTCCAACGGCAGCGGCTTGAGCAATGCCTCGCGCAACTCGCGCTCGATCATATGGCGCGGCAGCCAGGCAAAGCCCAACCCGCTGCTCACGAAGTTGGCAGCGGTAGCAAGGCTGCCGACCGTCCAGCGTTGCTCGGCCCCCAGCCAACCCACGTCGCGCGGCTGTTGCCGCCCGGAGTCGCGAATCACGACCTGCAACTGGCTTTCCAGGTCCTGGAACGTAAGTTCGCGGTTCATCCGGTGCAGGGGGTGATCCGGGTGGGCCACCGCCACAAACTCCACGGCGCTCATCTCGGTGCCCAGGTAACCGGGGATGTTGAACGAGCTGATGGCCAGGTCCGCGATGCCTTCCTGCAGCACTTCTTCCACGCCAGACAGCACTTCCTCGCGCAGCCGCACCCGGCAGCCGCGGCTTTGCGGCATGAACGCCGTCAAGGCGCGCACAAGGCGGGCATTGGGGTAGGCGGCGTCCACCACCAGGCGCACCTCGGCCTCCCAGCCTTGCTCCATATGCTGGGCAAGGTCTTCCAGCTGGCTGGCTTGCTTCACCAGTTGCCGGGAGCGGCGCAGCAGCACCGCGCCGGCATCGGTAAGTACGGCCTTGCGGCCATCGATGCGCAGCAGCGGTACGCCCAGCTGTTCCTGCATGCGCCCCACGGTGTAGCTCACCGACGACTGGGAGCGGTGGAGCGCCTGCGCCGCCTGGGCGAAACCACCGTGATCGACAACTGCCTGGAGGGTACGCCACTGATCGAGGGTTACGCGGGGTGCCTTCATTCGGGGCTACCTGAAAAGTGTGATGGCTTATTAAACAGGAAAACTGATGCTTTGTAGCGATTTTTTGCGCTTTTCAATCGATAGGACAGCCATTAACCTGCGCTCATTCCACAACATATCTTCCAATGAGGTTCGCCATGTCCCGTGTACAAGTGATCGAAAGCAGCGCTCGCCAGGAAGGTTCGGTTTCCCGGGACCTGACCCAAGCCTTTATCGCTCAATGGAAAGCCGCGCACCCGGATGACAGCATCCAGGTACGTGACCTGGCCCGCCAGCCGGTTCCTCACCTGGACGCAACCCTGCTGGGTGGCTGGATGAAGCCTGAGGCCGATCGTACGGTTGCCGAAGCCGAGGCATTGGCCCGCTCCAACGAGCTTACCGAAGAAGTGTTAACTACCGACGTGCTGGTACTGGCCGCGCCGATGTACAACTTCGCGATCCCCAGCACCCTCAAGGCCTGGTTCGACCATGTGCTGCGTGCCGGCGTAACCTTCAAGTACACCGAAACCGGCCCGCAAGGCTTGCTCACCGGCAAACGTGCGTATGTGCTTACCGCTCGCGGTGGTATCCATGCCGGCGCGGCCAGCGACCACCAGGAACCCTACCTGCGCCAGGTACTGGCGTTCATCGGTATCCATAACGTGACGTTCATTCATGCCGAAGGCCTGAACATGGGCGCCGAGTTCCTTGAAAAAGGCTTGGGCCAGGCCCGTGCGCAGCTAGCGGACATTGCCTGAGCCGGCTGCCTGAATGTGTTAAAGTCGCGCGCTTTGCCCGAAGCGCGCCATGCCCTACCTGCTGATCGTCACCCTCGTTCAAGCCTTCTCCTTCAGCCTGATCGGCGAATACCTTGCCGGTCATGTGGACAGCTACTTCGCCGTGCTCGCGCGGGTGCTGATCGCAGGCCTGGTGTTCCTCCCGCTTACTCGCTGGCGTGAAGTGCCCGCAGCGTTTGCCCGCCGGCTGCTGCTGATCGGCGCGTTACAGTTCGGGGTGACGTACGTGTGCCTGTACTTGAGCTTCCGCGTGCTCACGGTACCCGAAGTGCTGCTGTTCACCATCCTTACCCCTGTGCACGTGACCCTGCTGCAGGATGCCTTCGAGCGCCGCTTCAACGGCTGGGCATTATTGGCCGCACTGGTTGCGGTGGCGGGGGCGGCGGTCATCCGTTTCGATGGTATTTCCGGGCATTTCCTGGGCGGCTTTTTGTTGCTTCAGCTGGCCAACTTCACCTACGCGGCAGGGCAGGTGCTGTACAAGCGCCTTGTGGCCGAGCAACCGTTGCCCGGGCCGCATTTCCATCGCTTCGGCTATCTCTTCCTTGGCGCGGTGCTGGTGGCGTTGCCGGCCTACCTGGCGTTCGGCAATCTTTCCCGGCTTCCCGATGCGCCCCTGCAGTGGGGTGTGCTGCTGTTCCTTGGGCTAATAGCGACCGCATTCGGCATGTACGCCTGGAACAAAGGGGCCAGCCAGGTGCCCGCCGCCACGCTGGCGGTGATGAATAACCTGCACGTGCCGGTGGGCCTGTTGCTCAACCTGCTGATCTGGAACCACAACGAACCGCTCGGCCGCCTGGCACTGGGCGGCGCGATTATCCTCGCCTCGGTGTGGATCAGCCGTCGCCGCTTGGCGCTGGCCTGACCATGTCGGCGGGTCGCCCGGGCACCCGCTCGGGCGCTTGCGGCTCGCTTGTAGGCCGAAGCTCCGCTACCCTATGCCGTCGTTCCACGTTCTCCTTCGAGGTAGTACCCCAGTGTTTTCCCAATTCGCCCTTCATGAACGCCTGCTCAAAGCCGTGGCCGAGCTCAATTTCGTCGAGCCGACCCCTGTGCAGGTCGCGGCCATTCCGCCAGCGCTCGAAGGGCGTGACCTGCGGGTAACCGCCCAGACCGGCAGCGGCAAGACCGCCGCGTTCGTACTGCCCTTGCTCAACCGCCTCATCGGCCCGGCGCGCCCACGCGTGGATATCCGCGCGATCATCCTGCTGCCCACCCGTGAGCTGGCCCAGCAAACCCTCAAGGAGGTGGAGCGCTTCGCCCGCTACACCTTCATCAAGGCGGGGCTGATCACTGGCGGCGAGGATTTCAAGTTACAAGCGGCGATGCTGCGCAAGGTGCCGGACATCCTCATTGGCACGCCGGGCCGGCTGCTTGAGCACCTCAACGCTGGCAACCTCGACCTGGCCCAGGTGGAAGTGATCGTGCTCGATGAAGCCGACCGCATGCTGGACATGGGCTTCGCCGAAGACGTGAACCGCCTGTGCGACCTGTGCCCGCCACAGCGCCAGACGCTGCTGTTCTCCGCCACCACGGGCGGCGCGGGCCTGCGCGACATGATTGCCAAGGTGCTGAAAGATCCCGCCCACTTGATGGTCAACAACGTGAGTGACCTTAGCGAGTCGGTGAAGCAGCAGATCATCACCGCGGACCATAACGCCCACAAGGAAGCGATCGTTCAGTGGCTGCTGGCCAACGAAACCTATCGCAAGGCCATCGTGTTCACCAACACCCGCAGCATGGCCGACCGCATTTATGGCCACCTGGTAGCGAAGGACTTCAAGGTATTCGTGCTGCACGGCGAGAAGGACCAGAAGGACCGCAAGCTGGCCATCGAGCGCCTGAAGCAGGGCGCTGCGAAGATCCTCGTGGCCACGGACGTCGCTGCTCGCGGCCTGGACGTGGACGGCCTGGACCTGGTGATCAACTTCGACCTGCCCCGCAGCGGTGACGAGTACGTTCACCGCGTGGGCCGTACGGGTCGCGCTGGCAACGAAGGGCTAGCGATTTCTTTGATCTGCCACGGCGACTGGAACCTCATGTCCAGCATCGAGCGCTACCTGAAGCAGAACTTCGAGCGCCGGGTGATCAAGGAAGTGAAAGGCACCTACAGCGGGCCGAAGAAGCTCAAGGCTTCAGGCAAGGCCGTTGGGGTGAAGAAGAAAAAGACCGACAAGGACAAGAAGCCCGCCGCCAAGGCCACGCCCAAGCGCAAGCCGAACGCGCGCAAGCCTGACAGCGCGGGCCTTGCCAGCCAGGACGGCCTGGCTCCGCTGAGAAAGCGCAAGCCCGAATGACCTTTGCCCGGGGCTGACCGAACGGTCACCCCGGGCCTCGGTCACAACCAGGAATGCTGTGCCCTCCCTCATTCCTGGAGTTACCGCACCATGCCTACCTATAACTGGGACCTGATCGAACGCTTGCTGCACAAGGTGCAAAGCACTGCCGGAGAAACCTTCGACAGCGATCACTCCGCCGAAGAACTCGCGCAAACCCAGGCCGCCGAAGGCGCTACCCCTGTCGGGGTGGATGACCTCAAGGCAGATGCTTCGAGCTATGAAACGCTGTTGCGCGAACGTGGTTTCATTGAAGCGGGCGCCGGGCAGGGCTATCAACTGACCACCAACGGCGCTCGCTTGCTTGCCTTGCTGGACAGCAGCATCCCGGACAGTGAGCACCCTCGGGACGTGCTCGACGAGCAGGAAGATGCCCTCGATCCGCTGACATTCGTGGAGCTGGCCAACAAGGCGCAAGTTGCCCCCTGAACGCACGACCATCTCGCGGTGGAACCTCTGAATCCCGCGCAAGGTCATCCGTTACACAGCACGGGAGCAAGCTGCCCTTCAGCATCGCTTCCGTCTGCCGATAACGGGATTATCAGGGGTGCTGGCTGGTGACCGTCGGTCGCCACAGGTCGGCCAAAGCCCTCACTGCGATCATTCGTCGCAGCGGGGGCGATGCGCTGGCCGGCCCCCCGGGTTTATGATCTGTACAGTAACGGCACACGCAGTTGCCGTATCGGGCAAGTCCCAAGGGGGGCATGTGATGCAAGACAAACTCTTCAACTGGCTGCATGACCTGGCTGTCGCGCTTGGTTTGATACCGCCCATGCAACCGGTTCCAATCCCCACCGAAGACGAGCGCAAGCGGCGCCAACCTCGCCGCTGAGCTTCTTCGGTACTTTTCAAGCTGCGGCGGCCAGGCCTGCTGGCAGCTTGGCTGAAGCAGGGCCGTACACGTCCGGCGATTCCGGGAACAGCTTGAGCAGCGTCAGGTAGATCACTGCAGCCAGCCCCAGCGTGACCGGCAAGCTGATATCAATGCCGCCCGCTAGCTCGCCCAGCACACCTACGAATTGCCCGGGCAGGTTGACGAAGCACAGCCCTACCAGTGCGCTAGGGATCCAGGCCCCCATGCCCCGCCAGTTCCAGCCATGGTGGAACCAGTAGCGGCCGCCGCGCTGGCCGCGGGTGAACACCTGCAAGTCGTCCGGGCAGTACCAGCCGCGGCGTTTCATCAGGCCGATCAGCATGATCACCATCCAAGGCGTGGTGCAGGTGATGATCAGTACCGCGAAGGTGGACACGCTTTGCACCAGGTTCGCCGCGAAGCGCCCGATAAAGATGAACGCGATGGACATAAGGCCGATCAGCAGCGTGGCCTTCACTCGGCTCAGCACCCGTGGAAACACACTGGACATGTCCAGCCCGGTGCCATAGAGCGACGTAGTGCCGGTGGACATGCCGCCGATCACCGCCAGCAGGCACACCGGCAAGAAGTACCAGGTAGGCGCGATGGCCAACAGCCCGCCGACGTAGTTGTTACTGGCAATGTAGTCCGGCGCCTGCACCGCAACGATGGTGGCGGTGACCAGCCCGAAAAAGAACGGCAGCAGCGTCGCCAGCTGGGCCAGTACCACCGCGCCCAGAATGCGCGAGCGTGGAGCGGTGCGTGGGATGTAGCGGGACCAGTCGCCCAGGAAAGCACCAAAGGAAATCGGGTTGCTCATCGCCACCAACGCGGCGCCGATGAAGGCCGCCCAGAACCCTTCCTGGCCTTGGGCAACCTGGCCGGCATAGTGCGGATCGAACGGGCCGGCGAAGGCCACCATGCCCAGCAGGAACAAGACGCTGGCGCTCCACACGGCCACCTTGTTCACCCACAGCAGGAAGCGGAAGCCGTAGATGCACACGGTAAGCACCAGGATCGCAAACAGGCCATAGGCCAGCCCGAGGGTAAGGTCGCTTTCAGCCAGGCCTACGAGGCGATGCGCGCCACCCACCAGTGCGTCGCCGGAGCTCCACACCGAGATGGAGAAGAACGCGATTGCGGTGAGCAGTGAGAGGAACGAGCCGACGATACGGCCATGGACACCGAAGTGAGCGCCTGAGGACACGGCATTGTTGGTGCCGTTGATAGGGCCGAACAACCCCATGGGCGCCAGGATCAAGGCCCCCACCAGCACCCCGGCGATGATCGCCAGCGCCCCCGCCTGGAAGGACAGCCCGAACAACACCGGGAAGCTGCCCAGTACCGCCGTGGAAAAGGTGTTGGCGCCGCCGAAGATCATCCGGAACAGGTCCAGCGGCGTGGCCGTGCGGTCCTTGTCCGGGATCTGCTCGACCCCATAGGTTTCAATCTTGCCGATGCTCTGATTCGCGTTGTTGTTATGCATGATCTGCTCCGATCACTTTTTTTAGTGGCAAGCTTCAAGCGGCAAGCTGAAGCTTCCCGCTCATGGCTTTTTCTTTTTTCTCAGGCTCTCACTATTTGCAGCTTGCAGCTTGCAGCTTGCAGCTTGCAGCTTGCAGCTTGCAGCTTGCAGCTATGGAACATCAGCGGTGTGCCACCCCCGGCATCACGCACAGCATTTCGTACAGCAGGTTGGCGCCCAGCAACGAGGTATTACCGGTGGTGTCGTAAGGGGGCGAAACCTCCACCAAGTCGCCGCCGATCAGGTCCAGGCCCTGGCAACCGCGGATGATTTCCAGCGCCTGGATGGTGGTAAGGCCACCCACTTCCGGGGTGCCGGTGCCCGGAGCCCAAGCGGGGTCGATGCCGTCGATGTCGAAACTCAGGTACACCGGGCCGCCATCCACCTTGGCGCGCACTTCTTCCATCAGCGGAGCGAGCGAGCGGTGCCAGCATTCTTCGGCCTGCACCACACGAAAGCCCTGCCGGCGGCTCCAGTTGAAGTCATCGGCGGTATAGCCCTGGGCCCGCAAGCCGATCTGCACCACGCGGTCGCAATCGAGCAGGCCTTCTTCCACAGCGCGGCGGAACGTGGTGCCGTGGGCGATTTTCTCGCCGAACATGTGGTCGTTTACGTCGGCGTGGGCGTCCACGTGCACCAGGCCGATCTTGCCGTGCTTTTTGTGCAGGGCACGCAGGATCGGCAGCGTGATGGTGTGATCGCCGCCCAGCGTCAGGGGCTTCACGTTGTGCTCGATGATGCCGTCGTAGGCTTCTTCGATGATTCGCACCGCATCCAGCAGGTTGAAGGTGTTGATCGCCACGTCACCGATGTCGGCGACCGAGAGGGAATCGAAGGGCGCCGCACCGGTGGCCATGTTGTAGGGGCGGATCATCACCGACTCGGCGCGGATTTCCCGCGGGCCGAAACGGGTGCCCGAGCGCAGCGACGTGCCGATGTCCAGGGGTACGCCCACGAAGGCGACGTCCAGCCCGGCCGGGGAGGCCAGGTGGGGCAGGCGCATCATGGTGGCGATGCCGCCGAAGCGCGGCATTTCATTGCCGCCCAGGGGTTGGTGGAGAATCTTGTCCACGGTAAGCCTCGTTCTGCGAAAGCGGGATGGCTGGAGTCTGCGCAACCGCCCGCGCCGGAAGAATCGGGCCGAGGAAAAACTTAGTTCAGGTATTTCTGAAGTAATGGCATGCTGCGTTCCTCGCTTTTCTGCCCTTGCCTGACCCGAGTGCTGCCATGGCCAATGCCTTTCCGGACCTTAAACTGCTGCGTATCTTTACCAGCGTGGTGCATCACCAGGGCTTCGCCAACGCCCAGCAGGCGCTCAACCTGTCCACCTCTGCGATCAGCACCTACATGAGCCAGCTGGAGGCCGCGCTGGGTATCGTGCTGTGCCACCGTGGCCGTGGCGGTTTCAGCCTTACCAGCAAGGGCGAGTTGTTCCATCAGGAGGCGCTGCGCCTGCTGGCGGAAATGGAAGGCTTCGAACGCTATGCCGCCGCGCTCAAGGGCGAGCTACGCGGCACGCTGAACCTGGGCGTGATCGACTCCACCGTAGGTGATCGCCAGTTGCCGTTTGCCGAAGCCATCGGCGCCTATACCCAGGAGCACCCGGCGGTGCATATCCATCTGGCGGTACAAAGCCCTTACGAGCTGCAGCTGGGCGTGCAGGAAAACCGCCTGGACCTTGCCATAGGCGCGTTCTCCACGCGCATGAGCGGGCTGGTGTATCAACCGCTGTATCGCGAGCAGCACTGGCTCTATTGCAGTAGCCGGCATCCGTTGTATGCCGAGCGGCGCATCCCCGAGCAGGTCATTACTCAACAGCGCATGGTAGGGCGGGGCTACTGGAGCCAGGCCGAGCTGGCGCGCCATGGCTTCAAACACAGCGCCGCAACCGTGGACAGCATGGAAGCGCAGCTGATTCTGGTGTTGTCTGGCGCCTATATCGGGTACCTGCCGGAACACTACGCCCAACCGTGGGCAGATAAAGGCGACTTGCGCGTGCTGTCACCGGCGACCTTCGGCTATCAGGCGCCGTTCTCGTTGATCCTGCGCCGGGGCCGCACCCGCGAACCCCTGATCCAGACATTCCGTGATCTGCTCAAAAGCCAGCTGCTGGCGAGATAACCGCAGCCTGGGTTAAAGATCGCGCATGCAGCGCCGACACCCCCTGGAAAGGATCCCGGTTTCTCGCCATCGCGCGCCCCTCTGCTAGCCTTAAGCGCGACCGAGGGCTTTTGTCTTTCCCCTGCCAAGGAATGCTGCTCATGCGCTCCAACCTGCCTGTGACCGACCGTGAACGTACGTTCCCTGCCGAACAACGGCTGATTTCCACCACCGACCTCGACAGTCGGATTACCTACTGCAACGACGCCTTCGTTGCCCTCAGCGGCTTCACTCGCGAAGAGCTGATAGGCCAGCCGCACAACCTGGTACGCCACCCGGACATGCCGCCTTCGGTGTTTGGCCATATGTGGGAAACCCTCAAGGAGGGCAAACCGTGGATGGGCGTGGTGAAGAACCGCGCCAAGAATGGCGACTTCTATTGGGTAAGCGCCTATGTGACTCCTATCTACGAAAACGGCCGCATCGCCGGCTTCGAGTCGGTGCGCTTTCTGCCGAGCCGCGACCAGGTGCGCCGCGCCTCCACGCTTTATGCGCGAATGGCCGCTGGCAAGAGCGCAATCGCTCCTCAGGCCCGGGTTGTGCAAACGCTCAGCCGTGCCTGGCCGTTCCTTGTGGCCGGGCTGGTGGCGCTGGCAGGTTGGGCGTGGTTCAGCCCCGGTATCTCGTTGGTTGCTACGCTGCTGGCGATCGCCGTGGCCTTCGTATTGAGCGAAGCTCGGCAGCAGCAAGCCATCCGGCGCACGCTGACCGAGCACCCCAAAGCCTTCACCAGCCCTTTGGTGGCGCTGACCTACAGCGACAACAGCGGCCTGCAAGGGCAACTGGACCTGGCGATGGTGAGCGAGGAGGCACGCCTGCAAACCGCGCTCACTCGTTTGGTGGACGCCGGCCTGAGCGTAAAGGCGCGTGCGGGGCAATCCTCGGCCTTGTCCGAGGACCAGGCCGGTTCCCTTGAGCGCCAGCGCCATGAAACCGACCAGTCCGCCACTGCGGTCGCGCAAATGGCCGCGACCATTCAGGAAGTGACCCAGAACGTTCAGCTCACGGCCAGCGCCGCCGAGGACGCCAACCGCCTGGCAGGCGAGGGCGGCGAATTGGCCCGGCAAAGCTTGATGGCGATGGAAGAAATGGGCGCCGCCGTGGCGGACATCGGCCAGGCCGTGAATGCACTGGCCGAGCAAACCCAGTCCATCGGCAGCGTGGCCGATGTGATCACCGCCATTGCCGAGCAAACCAACCTGCTCGCACTCAACGCTGCCATCGAAGCCGCCCGCGCGGGTGAGCAAGGCCGGGGCTTTGCAGTGGTGGCCGATGAGGTGCGTTCGCTAGCCATGCGTACCCGTACCTCCACCGAGCAGATCCATCAGATCATCAGTTCGCTGCAGGCCGGCGCCGAACGCGCGGTGCAGACCGCGAGCCGGGGCAGCCAGATCTCCCACACCAGCATGGGCAGCGTGGAAGCCGTGAAAGGCGCGCTTAGCGGCATTTCCGAAGCCGTGGCGCGTATCACCAACATGAGCCAGCAGATGGCAACCGCTTCCGAGGAGCAAAGCCACGTGGTGGAGGACATCAACCAGCAGATCACCCGCATCGCCCAGTTGTGCGACCATAGCGCCGGCCAGGCCAGGCAGGGTGCGCAGATCAGTCATGAGCTGGAGCGTATGGCGGAGTACTTGCACGGCTTGGCGGAACGCTTCAGCCGTTAGGTTTTGAGAAATACTTATGCCTCGCTTGCATTGCCCTCGTTGTCAGCGCCCGGAAGGTCATTGCCTGTGTGCGCTGATCCCTCGGTTGCCTAGCCGCACGCGGGTGTTGATCCTTCAGCACCCCAGCGAAGCGGACCACGCGCTCAATACCGCACGTCTGGCTCACCTGGGCCTGGTGAACAGCGATCTGGTGGTTACCGAACAGGTGCCGTCGGCGTTGTGGGAAGCCCACGAGGGGCCCGCGTATGTGTTGTTCCCCGGAGAGGGCTCCACCGCTTTGGCCGGCGCGAACACAGGCCCTGTGCAATTGATCGTGCTGGACGGCACCTGGCGCAAGGCCCGCAAACTGTTGCACCTCAACCCGGCGCTGGCTGCCTTGCCACGGATATGCCTCACTGACACTGCGCCGTCCCGCTACCGCCTGCGCAAGGCGCCGGGGCCAGGTGCGCTGTCGACCATCGAAGCTATCGTTGCCGCGCTCGAAGTGCTCGAAGCACCTGCCTCGTTTCAGCCGCTACTGGCGCCGTTCGACGCGCTGATCGAAGGGCAGATCAAAGCCATGGGGCAAGAGACCTATCGGCGCAATCACCTGTAGCAGCCCGCCTTGGCGGCGACCGGGCCGGCAGGGCCGCAGGTTCGACGGTGCCCTCGGTCGCGGGCAAGCCAGCGTGCCCCGGCCCTGCTGACTACTTCCACGCCACCACCGGCCACCCGGCCTCTTCGGCACGGGCGCGCAGCACGGGGTCGGGGTTGACGGCCACCGGCCGGCTTACTTTCTCGAGCAGCGGCAGGTCGTTGCGCGAATCCGAATAGAAGGCCGCACCTTCGAGGGTTTCGCCTTCGGCCTGCAACCATTCCATTAGCCGGGTAACCTTGCCTTCCCGGTAAGTGAGGGTGCCTTGGGTATGGCCGCTGTACACGCCATGGGCGATGTCCAGCTCGATGGCCAGCACTTCGTCGATGCCGATGCGCTCGGCAATCGGCTTCACCAGGTGCACGCCCGAAGCGGAGATCACCAGCAGGCGATCGCCGGCGGCGCGGTGGTTGGCGATGCAGCGGGTGGCGTCGCTGAAAATCAGCGGTTCGATCACATCCTCCACCCACGGGCCGACCAGATGGTCGACTTCTTCTTCGGTGCGCCCGATCAACGGCTCCAGCGTGAACGCCATGTAATCTTCCATGGCCAATTCGCCTCGGCTGTAAGCGGCCATCAGTTCATGGTCGCGGCGCACGAAGCTCTCAGGGTCCACCCAGCCGAGGCGGGCCATCTGCTCGCTCCAGAGGGAGGCGCAGTCGCCGTCGATCAAGGTTTCGTCCAAGTCGAAAATGGCCAGAGGCATATCAAGCGTTCCTTGTATTTCGTCAAGCCACTTCACGCACGGCGGCGGGGGCAATGTGCAAGCGTACCCGAGTACCGTTGGGGTGCAAGTCATCGGCCGAGCGGTTCAGTACATCAACCACCACCTCCACGGCCTGGGCCCGCACGCGGTAGCGGATCACATTGCCCAACAGGCTATGGCTGAGAATCTCTGCGCTGCCATCGGGTTCCACAAACAGTTCGATCGCTTCCGGGCGGATCGCCTGAGCAGCGCCTACCGGCCGTTGAAGCAAACGGCTGGCACTCTCGGCGTCCAGCACGTTGTAGTTGCCGATAAAACCTGCGGCAAAGGCGCTCACAGGGGCGGTGTAGAGGTTCTGGGCATCGCCGCTTTGCACGATCTGGCCCTTGTTCATCAGGAAGATCCGATCCGACATCGTCAGCGCTTCTTCCTGGTCGTGGGTCACGAAAATGGTGGTTAACCCGAGCGCCTGCTGGATGGAGCGAATCTGCTCGCGAAGGTGCTTACGGATACGGGCGTCCAGCGCGGACAGAGGTTCGTCCAGCAGCAACAGGCGCGGGCGGGTGACCAGCGAACGCGCCAGGGCGACCCGTTGGCACTGGCCCCCTGAAAGCTGATGCGGGTAGCGGTCGGCGAAGGTCTCCAGTTCCACCATGGCCAAGGCTTCCCGGACCCGCTCGCGGGTGTCAGCGGCGCTTACCTTCTGCATGTTCAGGCCGAACGCCACGTTTTGCGCGGCCGTCATGTTGGGAAACAGCGCGTAGCTTTGAAACACCATGCCGATGTCGCGCTTCTGCGGGGCCAGCGGTACGAGGTTTTGCCCCTCCAGCAGGATTTGCCCGGCGTCCACGGGGGTGAGCCCGGCGATGCAGCGCAGCAGGGTGGATTTGCCGCACCCGGATGGGCCCAGCAACGTCACGAACTCGCCCTTGGAGATGGTGAAGTCGATATCGGCAAACACGGTGGTGTTGCCGAAATCCTTGCGCAGCGCGCTCACGCTCATGAAGCCCATGTCAGTGGGTGTCCTTGTTCAGCCGTGTGGCGATCCACGTCATCACCAGCACGAAAAGGAAATAGGAAATCACCAGCGCGCTGTTGAAGTGGCCGCTGCTGTTGCGCATGTTGTTGAGGTACACCTGCAGGGTTTCATACTGGGTGCCCACCAACAGGTTGGCGAACACAAACTCGCCGAACAGGAACGAGAACGACAGCAGCAGCGCTACCATCAAGCCCTTGCGCAGGTTGGGCAGCACCACCCGCCATGCCGCCTGCCAAGGGCTTGCACCTAGCAATTGGGCGGCATCCATGAGGTCGCGCAGGTTGAGTGCCTGCAGGTTGTTGGTGATCGCCCGGTACATGAACGGCAGCGCCACGGTGAAGTAGCAACCGATCAGTATCCACGGCGTGCCGGTCATTGCCAGCGGCCCCGAGCCATAGAGCTGCAGTAACCCCACCGAAGACACCACCGGCGGCACCGCGAAGGGCAGCAGGATGAGGATGTTCATCAGGGCGTCCAGCCGCGGGAAGTGGTAATGCACCACGAACAGCAGCGGCAGGATCAACACCACCGCCAGCGCCAACGCCCCCACGCACACCAGCAGGGAGTGGCCAAATGCGGTAAGAAAGCGCGCGTCTGTCCATAGCGCCAAGTACCACTTCAGCGTGAGGCCACTGGGCAGCAGCGTGGCCGACCAGCTGGTGGCCAGGGAGTAGAGGAGGGTGCCGGCCAGCGGCAACAGCAGGATCAGAAACAACAGCCACACCACCACGCGGTGATACAGCCGGGCGCAAGCGCGATCAGCGGCGGCCATGGTAGCTCCTGCGCAATATCCATTGGTGCACCACGGTGACCAGCCCCATCATCACTACCAGGATGATCGCCAGCGCGCTGGCAAGGTTCGGGTCCAGCGAAATGTCACCGGCCACCATGGCAGCGATGCGGATGGGCAGCACATTGAAGTTGCCGGTGGTGAGGGCATACACGGTGGCATACGCGCCCAATGCGTTGGCCAGCAGAATCACGAAGGTGCCCAGCAACGCGGGCATCAGCACCGGCAGCCCGATGCGTCGCCAATATTGCCAGGCGCTGGCCCCGAGCAGGGCGGCGGCATCGCGCCAGTCGTCCTTCAGGGCATCGAAGGCCGGGTACAGCAGCAATACGCCCAGCGGAATCTGAAAATACGTGTACACCACAATCAGGCCAACCTTGGAATACAGGTTGAAGTCGGCCAGCAGCCCGCTTTGCTTGAGCAACAGGGTAATGGCCCCGTTGAACCCCAGCAGAATGATGAAGGCAAACGCCAGGGGTACCCCAGCGAAGTTGCTGGTCATGTTGGCGAAGGAGGTTACGAAGTTGCGCAGCCGGGAGTCCACCTGGCGCAGGGAGTAACTCCCCAGCACGGCGATCACCAACCCGATCACGCTGGACCACAGGCTGATTTCCAGGCTGAACTGCATCGCCTGGCGATAAAAGCGTGAGCTGAAGGCCTTGGCGAAATTCGCCAGGCCCCAGCCGTCCGCGCTTTGCAGGCTGCTGATCGCCACCCACGCCAGCGGGGCAAGCTGGAACACGATGAAGAAGACGGCAAACGGCAGCAGCAACAGCGCTGCCAGCCACTTGCCCCGGGGCGCGTCGCTCATGGTTATTGCATTTCAACGATGACTTGTTCGTTCCACTGCTGCGGCAACGCCTTGGAGCTCTTTTCCCAAGCGGCTGCGTTGGTGATCGGTTTCACGCTTTTGTACTGGTCGGCGGGCAGCAGTTTGGCAGCCACTTCAGGAGGCAGCTTCACGTGATCGGCGCGGATAGGTCGCGCGTGGCCGGTGGCCAGGTTGATCTGCCCGGCATCGCTGAGGATGTATTCGCGAGCGAACTTCGCCGCGTTGGGGTGCTTGGCGTATTTGTTGATGATGGTGGTGTAGCCGGAGATCACCGAGCCGTCGGACGGGATCAACACATCAAAGCGCTTGGGGTCGATCTGGTCACGGTAGCTCAGCCCGTTGAAGTCCCATACCACGCCCACTTCGATCTCGCCCTTTTCCAGGGTTTGAATGGTGGGGTTGGCCAGGGACAGGCGGCCTTGTTGGGCGAGTTTGGTGAACAGCTCCAGGCCCGGGGCCAGGTTGGTTTCGTCGCCCTTGTAGGCGATGGCCGCTGCCAGCACGCCGTTGGCCGCCTGTGCAGCCGTACTCACGTCACCGATGGCAACCTTGTACTTGCCGCTTTCCAGGTCATGCCAGCTCTTGGGGGCGTCGCTGTCTTTCACCAGCTGCTTGTTGATGATGAAGGCGATGCTGCCGGTGTAGGCCAGCATCCAGTGGCCGTCCTTGTCCTTCGCCCAATCCGGGATCTGCGCCCAGGTGCTCGGCTTGTAGGGCTGAGTGACGCCCTGGCTGGCGGCAATCGGGCCGAAGGCCGCGCCCACATCGCCGATATCGGCGCTGGCGTTGTCCTTCTCGGCGGCGAACTTGGCGATCTCCTGCGCCGAGCTCATGTCAGTGTCCACGTGCTTGAGGCTGTACTTGCTGGCCAGGTCGTCCCAGGTGCCCTTCCAGTTGGCCCAGGCGTCTGGCATGCCCACGCTGTTCACTTCGCCTTCTTTCTTCGCGGCGGCTTCCAGGCTGGCCAGGTCATCGGCGGCCATGGCTGAGTTGCCCAGTGCCAGGGCCGAACCCAGCAGCGAGGCCATGAACAGTGTTTTTAGCGTGGGCTGCTTTTTCATCTGTAGCTCCAGAAGACAAACGTCATAGGGAGGAGGTGTCGCTTGCTGGTCTAGGTCAGCAATACGCAGGCCAATCTAGCGAGGCGGCATGACATTTTGATGTCCATGCGCCGCTATTGCCGTTTCGCTGAACAAGCGTAGACCAACCCGCCGCCCTTGGTGGGCCGCGCATGCGAAGGCCTGGTTGATGCCGCGTTGTCATCTATCGTTCATTCGGGCGACCTAGGCTGACTGCAACAGTACCTGGCCCCATAGGCCTTGGCAGTGCACTGGTCTAGACCAACAAGGAAGCCGGCATGCGAGAGAATGCACCGCGAGCAGTCACCGCCATAGGCGCGGCCTTGCAAGAGCAGATCGAGCATGGGTTATTGCAGCCTGGAGCCAAGCTGCCGGCGGAGCGAACCCTCAGCGAGCTGTTTGCCACAACGCGCATAACCTTGCGCGAGGCGTTGCTGCAGCTTGAAGCGCGTGGCCTGGTGTACCGCGAAGGCCGCCGCGGTTGGTTCGTGTCCCCGCCACGGCTGACCTACGACCTTAATGAACGTAGCCACTTCCATGCCATGGCCCAGCGTCATGGCCGTTTGCCCGCGACCGAGTTGATTACTGCCCGGGCCCAGGCCGCCCCTGCCGCGATCTGCGACTACCTGGGGCTGGCACCATTGTCCGCGGTATATCGCATCTGCCGTGCCCGGCGTATCGATGGCCGTTTGGTGCTGTATGTGGAGCATTATCTAAACCCGGCGTGCTTTCCCGGCTTGCTCGGCCATGACCTTAGCCAGCCGCTGACCGAGCTGTATGCCCGGGAATATGGCATCGAATATGGGCAGGTAGAGTTCGAGCTATTGCCTACCGCATTGCCCAGCGATGCCGCCTTGGCGTTGAAGGTATCCACGGGAAGCCCTGGGCTGCGCATTACCCGTATCAACCACGACCGCCAAGGCAGGCGAATCGACTGCGACCTCGAATACTGGCGCCATGATGCGATCCGGGTGGTGGCGACGGTGTAGTCATAGGGAGGCGGGCCAGTGTCATGCACGCGTAAACCAGCACTGGCATTCTCTGCCCAAACCCAGGCACAGGAGCGCTACGTTATGAACGAATACGAAGAAGCTTTGCTGGAGCAGGCCGCCGACGCCTACGAACCAGTAGATGCCGACGACGATGCCGAGGAGCTTTAACGCGCCGGTGGGCCGGCGTGTGTGACCTGCACGCTCAGGCGCGGGGTGGCCAGGTCTAGCCCGGCTTCGTCCAGGGTGCGCTTGAGCAACAGGTTGAAGGCCCGGGAGATTTCCCACTGCTTCAGCGGCGCGGTCTTGAAGCGCGCCCTTAGCACCGCCGAGCCAGACTCGAAGCTTTCAACCCCCTGGAATTCCAGCGGCGACCAGATTTCACGGCGCAGCAGCGGGTCGCTGTGCATCTTCTGGCCCACGTCCCGCATCAGCTTGATCGCATCGTCTATGCCTACCGTATAGGGAATGGCCACGCGGAAAATCGCGTAGCCGAACTCTCGCGAGTAGTTCTTGATGCTCTTGATCTCGCTGAACGGAATGGTGTGCACGATGCCGTCGATGTCCCGCAGGCGCACCGTACGGATCGTCAGGCCTTCTACCGTGCCCAGGTGGCCGCCCAGGTCCACGTAGTCATCGATGGCGAGGGAGTCCTCCACGATGATGAACAGCCCGGTGATCAGGTCCGCCACCAGCGACTGGGCGCCGAAACCGATCGCCAGGCCGATCACACCGGCACCGGCCAGCAGAGGCGTGACGTTCACGCCCATGTTGGCCAGGGCCACGATCCCGGCGATCACGAAAATGGCCACGAACAGCACGTTGCGAATCAACGGCATCATGGTTTGCGCGCGGGCGTTAGCCAACCCTTTGCGAGAGCGTGCCAGGCCGAGATGAATGGCCGTGTCGGCCAGAATCCACACCAGCCAGGCAAACATCAGCGTGCCAGTGAGGCCGAACAGTCGAAGGCTGAAGTCATGACCACTGCCTTCGGTAAAGCGGATAAGCGACAGCCCCCACACCCTCAGGCCCAGCTCGAGAAACACCATCCACACAAAGATGTGCACCAAGGTGTAGAAGAAGCTTTTCAGCCGCTCGGCGTACGCTTCCTGACGGCGGGGCCGGTGGCTGGGCTTTTGCGCCTGGCGGCTGACCAGCCCGTTGATCACCATGCACACCACCAGCAGCACTGTGCACAGCAACGATTGGCGCAGCGCCGTGCTGGTGTCCCCGGCGGAAATAAAGGTGCCTACCAGCGACACGCCTACCAACACCAGCGCCGGCAGGTACCAGTAAGTACCCAGCACCTCCAGGGTGTCGGTCATCGCCCGCTTGTGCAGGCGCCTGTCCAGTGGCTGATTGCAGATCAAATGCGCGATCGGCCGGCGGAAACGCAGAATGAACAACCCGCTGAACAGCGCGGCCAGCACATTGGCCAGGGCGGCTGCGGTGTGGGCCAGGTGCGGGCCTAGGCCGGCGACCAGCCGAGGATCGCTCAGCGCCTCGCCAAACGCGGCGAAGCTGCCGATCAGCCACATTGGCCGGAAGGCGCGACGCCGCAGGATGTACAGCGCGCGGTGCCGATGCGGCCCATCGAGCAGGGAGAATGCGATAACGCAGATCGCCGCGAAACAGGTACCGACCACCAGTGCGTAGGCCACCACCAGCGCCAGGTCCTTGCCCAGTGAAGACGGCACGGCATAGCCGATGCCAAGCGTGAGCCCGAGCGCCACCAGCCAGGGGCCGATCTTGCGCAGGGCGAACCGCAGCAGGTCCCAGGTGCTGGGATGCTGGGGTAACTCTTCGGTCAGGCCGAAGCGTTCGCGCATGCGTTGGCTGAGCCAGTTCAGTAGAGAAGCCAGCAGCGCCCAGGCCAGGATCGTGGCCATGAACACCAGCGCCACGGTGCCTTGATCCACAACGGTGCTCGCACGGTCCAGTAGTTCGGTGCGGGCCAGGGTGAGTTCTTCCAGCCACTGGCTCAGCGGGCTGTCTTCGCCGGCGAATTGCCGCTCAAGCGCTCGCACCGTTCCGCCCAGCAGGCCAACCACGCCTTCTTCCTGAGCGGGCTTGGCCTTGTGGCTGGCTTCACGCAGTTGTTTGAGATCGCTCAGCAGCCGGGCGCGCTGCGCGTCGTTCTCCAGGGTAGCAATAACCTGGTCCAGCGACTGGTCGAGGTTTTCGGCGGGTACCTCGCTTTTGGCCGAGCCGCCCAGCAGGCTTGGCAGCCCGCTCGCCTGTGCCGGTAGCGCAACAGCTATCACGCACCACAGCAGCCAGCCAAGGGCCCGCGCCCAGCGGCGGGAAGGCCCCTGTATCGCCGTGATCACGGCAGCGCTCGGGCAGCGTAGAAGGCGCCCAGCACCTTTACCAGGTGGGCCAGGTCATGGCTGCCGGCCAGCTCGCGGATGGAATGCATGGCGAACGTCGGCAGGCCGATGTCCACGGTGCGCACACCCAGGCGGCTGGCTGTGATTGGCCCGATGGTAGAGCCGCAGCCCATGTCGCTTCGCACCACAAAGCTCTGCACGGGCACTTCTTCGGCCATGCACAAGTGGCGGAAGAAACCGGCGGTTTCGCTGTTGGTGGCGTAGCGCTGGTTGCTGTTGACCTTGATCACCGGCCCGGCATTGAGCTTGGGGCCATGGTTGCCGTCGTGCTTGTCGGCATAGTTGGGGTGCACGCCGTGGGCGTTGTCGGCCGACACCAGCAAGGAACGCTGGATGGCTCGCACATACTCGTCGCCCTCGGGCAGCAACCGCTGCAGGGTTTGCTCCAACAGCGGGCCATCAGCGCCACAGGCGGAGCTGGAGCCCACCTCTTCGTGGTCAGTGCAGATCAGCACGCAGGTTTCATCCCCTTCGGCCCGCAGCAAGGCTTGCAGGCCGGCGAAGCAGGACAGCAGGTTGTCCAGGCGAGCGCCAGCGATGAACTCGCCGTTCAGCCCGATCACAGCGGCAGGCTGGGTGTCGTAGAAGCTCAGCTCGTAGTCGAGCACTACGTCGGCATTCACGTCGTGCTCGCGGGCCAACTGCTCGGTGAGCAGGGCGCGAAAATCGAAGCGATCACCGCCGGCTACCTGGGCCAGGATCGGCGGCAGTTCGTTCTGTGCATTGATCGCCCAGCCTTCGTTGGCGGTGCGGTTGAGGTGAATCGCCAGGCTGGGGATTACCGCGATTGGCAGGCGGAAGTCCACCAACTGGCTGGCCACGCGGCCGTCCTGGCGGAAGGTTACACGCCCGGCGAGCGAGAGGTCGCGGTCGAACCAGGGCGCCAGCAGCGCACCGCCATATACTTCCACGCCCAGCTGCAGGAAACCCTGACGTTGCAGTTCAGGCTGCGGCTTCACCCGCAGGCACGGGCTGTCGGTGTGGGCGCCTACCAGGCGAAGGCCTTCGGTCACCGGGGATTCCTTGCCCAGGCGGATGGCGATGATCGACGAGTCGTTACGGGTAAGGTAGTAGCGCCCACCCGGGGTGGTGTTCCAGCGCTCGCGTTCGTCAAGCCGTTGATAGCCGGCGGCTTCGAGGCGTTTGGCGAGGGTGGCGGTGGCATGGAAAGGGGTGGGCGAGGCCTTGAGGAATTCGATCAGGCCTTGGTTCAAAGTGTCGCGCATCAGGGTACTCCAGGCAGCAATGCCGCGAGTCTAGCGCATTCGCCTGGTGAATGGTTTCAATGCACCATGAAGCTTAAAACGGTGCCGGGCACTCGAAACGCACGCGCTCACCGGTGACCGGGTGGCTGAAGGCAAGCATGCTGGCGTGCAGGCACAGCCGAGGGGCAGCTTGCAGTGCCGCGTCGTGAGCATAGAGGCGGTCCCCCAGCAGTGGGTGGCCGATGCTCAGCATGTGCACACGCAATTGATGGGAGCGGCCAGTGACCGGCGTGAGCTCAACGCGGCAAACGTCGCCATTGCGCTCCAGCACACGCCAGAAGGTGAGCGCGTGCTTGCCCAGCTCATGATCCACCACATGCCGGGGCTTGGTGGGCGGGTCGTAGCGCAAGGGTAGGTCGATGCTGCCGCTGTCCAGCGCGGGCTGGCCCCAGCAAAGCGCGGTGTAGGCCTTTTCCGTTTCCCGGTCATGAAACTGACGGGACAGCTCGCGGTGGCTGTCCGGATTGCGCGCCAGCAGAATGATCCCTGAGGTTTCCCAATCCAGCCGGTGGACGATCAACGCCTCCGGGTAGCCGTTTTCCTGCAGGCGGGTAATCAGGCAATCCTTGTTGTCGTCCGCGCGCCCAGGCACGGAAAGCAGCAGGGTCGGCTTGTCGATCACCAGAAACGAAGGGTCCTGGTGCAGGATGCGAATGTTGGACAGAGGCATTGCGGGAGTGCTCTTGGAACGCACATGGCGGCTTGCAGGGAAGCCGCCACATGGGGAACCCGGGCCGCTTCAGCGGTCGGGCAGGGTGATGTTGAGTTCGAGGATCGAACAGCTGCCCTGGTTTTCCAGAGCCACGTGCACGTCGTCGTTGTCGATGCTGACGTACTTGCGGATTACTTCCACCAGCTCTTTCTGCAAGGCAGGCAGGTAGTCGGGGGTAGCCCGCTGGCCGCGCTCATGCGCCACGATAATCTGCAGACGCTCCTTCGCGACCGAGGCGGTGCTGCCTTTCTTGCGGTCGCGAAAGAAGTCGAAAATATTCATTCACGGCCTCCAAACAGGCGCTGTAGCCAGCCCTTTTTCTGCACGTCGAGGAAGCGATGGGCGACTTCCTTGCCCAGCAGGCGGTCTACCGCGTCGCTGTAGGCCTGGCCCGCATCGCTTTGTTCGTCGAGAATCACCGGCACGCCCTGGTTGGACGCCTTGAGTACCGCCTGGGATTCGGGAATCACGCCCAGCAGGCGAATGGCGAGGATTTCTTCCACGTCTTCGACACCGAGCATTTCGCCTTTGCTCACGCGCTCCGGGTTGTAGCGGGTGAGCAGCAGGTGTTCCTTGATCGGGTCTTCGCCGATTTCGGCGCGGCGCGACTTGCTGGCCAGCAGGCCCAGCATGCGGTCCGAGTCTCGTACCGAGGACACTTCCGGGTTGGTGACCACGATGGCTTCGTCGGCGAAGTACATGGCCAGGCTGGCGCCCTTCTCGATACCGGCCGGGGAGTCGCAGATCACGTACTCGAAGTCCTGCTTGAGTTCGTTGAGTACCTTTTCCACGCCATCCTGGGTAAGGGCATCCTTGTCGCGGGTCTGGCTGGCGGCGAGTACATACAGGTTCTCGAGCCGCTTGTCCTTGATCAGTGCCTGCTTGAGCGTTGCTTCGTTGTTTACCACGTTCACGAAGTCGTACACCACGCGACGCTCGCAGCCCATGATCAGGTCGAGGTTACGCAAGCCGACGTCGAAGTCGACGATAACGGTTTTGTGGCCGCGCAATGCCAGGCCGGTGCCGATGGCTGCGCTGGTGGTGGTCTTGCCCACACCACCCTTGCCGGAAGTAACCACGAGAATCTTGGCCAAGGTGTATCACCCCTAAAGAAAAAGGACGTTGAGTCCTCGAAAACGTGAAGATGAAGATCGAATGCTTATGAATGTGCGTAACCTGGCGAAAATGCCGCCGACCGAACACGTTACGCATAAAATGGCGGCAGTATCCGTTAAAGACGGGTGATGTTCAACACATCGGCAGTGAGGCTGATCTGTACCGCGTTGCCCCAGAGAGGGTCCCGCCTGAGGTCTTCGGCGACCTTGTACTGCCCCGCGATGGACACCAGCTCCGCGCCCAGATGCTGGCAGAAGATACGAGCTCGCGTGTCGCCCTTGATGCCTGCCAGGGCACGGCCGCGCATGGGGCCGTACACATGGATGTTGCCATCGGCCAGAAGTTCCGCACCCGAGCTTACCGAGGACACGATCACCAGGTCCCCGCCCTGGGCGTAGATCTGCTGCCCACCCCGTATGGGCGTGGTGATTACCCGCGTGGGTTGGATGACGGGTGCTGGCGGCGTTTCGATCACGGGCGCAGGCGGCTCCACAGCCACCTTGCGCTCTTCGGGCAGTTCCACCGGGCGCTCGCGGGCGTTCGACGGCGGCAATACCGGCAGGTCGATGGCGATCGCAGCGGCAATGTCTTCGATGCGCGCGGCGCGGATGGCCAGCGTGCGCAAGCCATGGTGGCGGCATACGCGCATCAGCCCGGGAAGGTCGATGGGCCCCCCATCGGCCGGCAGCTTGTCGAGCGCCAGCACCAACGGCGTATTGCTGAAGAAATTCGGCGCCTGGGCAACCTTGGCGGCCAATTGGCGGTCAAGGCCTTCGAGGTCATTGCGAGCCAGCTCCAGCACGGTGATGGCGAGCATGCTGCCCTTCAGTTGAAATACGGCTTCCTGCTGCTGAGGTTCAGTTTGGCTCATGGTCGGCAAATGTCGCCTTGTCGCGAAAAGTGCCGTGACTTATAGCGAGAACGCTTGCCAGCCGCAAGCCGCGCGCAACCCATGTAGAATGCGCGGCTTTGCCTTTGCCCGGAAATACCCATGCAACGACCGCAGTTTCGCCGCGCCTTCCTTCATCCCCGCTACTGGCCCCTGTGGCTGGGGCTCGGGCTGCTGTGGCTTACGGTGCAGCTGCCCTATCCGGCCTTGCTGCGCCTGGGGGGCGCGCTGGGCCGGTTGATGGGGTATTTCGCCACCGATCGGCGCCTGATCGCCGCGCGTAACCTGGAGTTGTGTTTCCCCGAGCTCCCCGCCAAAGAGCGTGAGCGGCTACTCAAGGAAAACTTCCGCTCAACGGGCATCGCCTTCTTCGAAATGGCGATGAGCTGGTGGTGGCCGGCACCCCGGTTGGCGCGGCTGGCACACATCGAAGGGCTGGAGCACCTGCGCGAAGCACAAGCGGCGGGGGAGGGCGCGATCCTGATGGCGGCGCACTTCACCACATTGGAAATCGGCGCGGCGCTGCTGGGCCAGCATCACACCATCGACGGCATGTACCGCGAACATGGCAATGCGCTGTTTGACTACATCCAGCGGCGTGGCCGTGAGCGGCATAACCTCGACGCTCTGGCGGTTGAGCGGGAGGATGTACGCGGCATGATGAAACTGCTGCGCAAAGGCCGCGCCATCTGGTATGCGCCCGATCAGGATTACGGCGCCAAGCAGAGCGTGTTCGTGCCGCTGTTCGGCATCCCCGCGGCCACGGTAACGGCCACCAGCACCTTCGCCAGGCTGGGCAAGGCACGGGTGATACCTTTCACTCAAATGCGGCTGGCTGATGGCAGTGGATACCGGCTGGTGGTACACCCGCCGCTGGACAACTTCCCCGCCGAGACGGTGGAAGAAGATTGCCTGCGGATCAACCAGTGGGTGGAAGAGGCGATCCGTGCCTGTCCCGAGCAATACCTGTGGGCGCACCGCCGATTCAAATCACGCCCGGAAGGCGCGCCCAGGTTGTACCCCAAGCGCAAGGGCTGATCAGGCGGTAAGGCGGTTAGCGTGAAAATCGCGAACCGCCTGCTCGATCTCTTCCCGGCTGTTCATCACGAACGGGCCGTATTGCACGATGGGCTCGTTCAGTGGCTTGCCGGCGATCAACAGCAGGCGGCAACCGTTCGCGCTGCTCAGGCGTAATTCGCCTTGCTCGCTCAACCGCGCCAGCCGCCCGGCTTCAATGGCCTGCGGCTGGCCCTCGACCTGAGCCTGGCCTTCGTATACGTACAGCAAGGCCCGATGGCCGTCGGGTACCTTGGGGCTTACCGCCGCCCCGGCCGGCAGATGAAGGTCCAGGTACAGTGGCTCGGTGTCCGGGCGCCGCACTGCCCCAGCAAGCTGCGTTTGGCCATCGTCGAACTCACCGGCGATGGCGATCACGGTCACCCCACCTGGCGTGACCAGGCGAGGGATACGCTCTGGCTGGATATCGTCATAGGCCGCATCGCCCAGCTTGCTCTTGGCTGGCAGGTTCAGCCACAGCTGAAAGCCCCGCATGGCGCCTTCTTCCTGTTCCGGCATTTCGCTATGGATCACCCCGCGGGCGGCGGTCATCCACTGCACGCCGCCACTGCCCAGCAGGCCCACATTACCCATGTGGTCTTCATGGCGCATGCGGCCTTCGAGCATGTAGGTCACGGTTTCAAAACCGCGGTGCGGGTGGGGCGGAAAGCCTGCGATGTAGTCGTTCGGGTTTACCGAGCCGAATTCGTCGAGCATCAGGAAGGGGTCGAAACGCTCGACGCCCGGGCCACCAAACACGCGGATCAGACGCACACCGGCGCCATCGGACGTAGGCTGGCCTACATGGACATCAAGTACTTGGCGAAGCAGGGACATGGCAAAGACTCCATAGCGCAATGGCGCCATGATATGCCTGCCGGGTTGCTGGATGGGTGAGTCTTTTGGCGGGGAATGATCGGGGTTTTCGATTTGTTTTCGTTTGCGGCTTCGCGGGCTACGCCCGCTCCTGCTCGAGCGTGGCGAAGCCCGCGAACACTACTTACTCGCTAACCTGCAGCTTGCGCGCTTCGGTGTACACGTAGCGGACCTTCTCGTATTCGAACGGCGAGTTCAGCTGGCCATAGCGGAAGCTGGTGGTGTAACGCCGGTCCACGCCGCGCAGCAGGAGAATTTCCGGATGGCGGCCGCTTTCCTCGGACACGTTGAGGAAGTTGATCTGCGATTCGGCGGCGAAGTCTGTGATCAGGCCTGTGGTGTCACGCAGGTTGGACGGCCCGAAGATCGGCAGCACCACGTAGGGCCCTTCCGGCACGCCATAGTGGCCCAGGGTTTGCCCGAAGTCCTCGTTCTGCCGAGGCAGGCCGAAGTGGGTGGCGGGGTCCCACAGGCCGGCCACGCCCAGCGTTGTGTTCATCAGCAGGCGGCCGCTGATGTCCAGCGAGCGCTTGCCCTTGAGCTGCAGCATGGCGTTGAGCAGGTTGCTCACATCGCCCAGGTTATTGAAGAAGTTGCTCACGCCTGTGCGCAGGAAGCTGGGCGTGATGTAGCGATAGCCGCGTACCACCGGCAAAAATACCCACTCATCGAAGCGGTAGTTGAAGTGGTACACGCGGCGGTTCCACGATTCCAGCGGGTCGTAGACATTCAACGCGCTCAGGGTTGAGCGCTCGAATTCCCGCTGGTCCAGGCCAGGGTTGAACCTGAGCTGCTTGAGCGGCTCCTTGAAACCGTCCGGGTCTGTCGGGGTGCGACCGTCATCGGCCTGGGCCGCGCCTGCGCACAACAGCGCGGCAATGAGCAGGGCATGTTTAACCACGGAAGAACTCCAGAATAGCGTCGCTGTTGACACGGTAGTTGAGGTTGCCGCAATGCCCGCCGTAGGGGTACAGGGTGAGGCGGTCGCCAAAGGTCTTGCGCAGGAAGCCGATGTCGCCGGGGCCGAGGATCACGTCGTCGGCGTTGTGCATCACGGCGATCTTGGTGCTGTTCTGGAGGTAATCCTTCAGGCCGTAAAGGCTCACCTGGTCGATCAGTTGCAGCACACTGCCGCCATCGGTGCGGGCGCGCCACATAGGGATCACCTGCTCGGTCATGTAGCAGTCGAAGTCGCACTGCATCGCCACGCGCATGAAGTCGGTAAGGCTGGTGCCCTCGCGGATCGGGTACTTGGGCGGAATGATCAGGCCGCGACGGTTGATCAGGTCCGAGGTAAAGGCGATGTCCGCCGCCGAGAAGCGGAACGACACACCGATCAACATTGCCATCTGCTCGTTCGAGAGGTGCTGGCGCGACTGCTGGAAGTCATACAGCAGGGCTTCGTTGAGGTCGATGTAACCTTTTTGCTGGAAGTAGCGGGTGAGCTTTTTCAGTACCAGCTCATAGAACGTGGTGCTGTTGTTGATGCCCTTCACTTCGGTCTGGGTGAGCTTGTCCAGGTTGTTGATCGACGTGTAGAGGTTCACCGGGGGGTTGAGCAGCAGCACCTTCTTGAAGTTGAAGCTGCGGCGGGTTTCGTCCAGCTTGCTCACGAAGGCTGCGTCCAGCCCACCCAGGCTGTAACCGGTGAGGTAGTAATCGGTCACGGGCAGCTTCGGGTGCTGGGCTCGCACGCCTTGCATCACGCGGTAAAGGTCTTCGGCGTCTTCGCTGCTGATGCCTGGCGTGGCGAAGCGCGAGGCGGCGCTCATGAAGTCATAGCTGGTGGGCGAGGACAGCTGCACCACGTGGTACCCGGCCTGATAGAACAGCTTCTTCAGGTACTCGTTGAGCGTGCTGTTATAGGCCGCGCCAGTGCCTGCGATCAGGAAGATCAGCGGCGCGGCGTGGTCTTGCTCGGCCAGCCGATAGCGCAGCTTTTTCACCGGCCAGAAGTTGTCCGGCAGGATGAACTCCCGCTCCGGGCGAATGTTCAACGTGTAGTCGGCCTGGTCGATATCGTCGTCCAGCGGCAGCTTGGGTCGCAGGTCGGGGGGCGTGGAGGCGATGGTGGCCTCGAACGGGTTGGTCAGCGGAAAACCGTAGCTGGCCGGGTCGATGTCCCTGGCCTGCGAGAACGCGCTCATGACAAGGCCGCCGAGCAAGGCAGCGAGGCGCAAAGTTCGAAGCATTTGGATGTTTCCTGACGACGAGATGCTGACTAGACAACCGCCGTAATGGCGAGTTGCCAACCCCCTGAAAATGTTTTTGTACGCCCGTACCGAGGCCGCGGGTGCAGCGAGACGATACACCGATTTTGCCTTGGGGATGTAGAGTATCCCTATGCTTTTGTGCGCTGATGCGCGCCTCGTTAGCCACGTTCACGGAACACCGGATGAAACGCATGAACCCACGGTATAGATTGTGCGGCGTGCTGCTGCTGTTGGCGGCCTGGATCGCCGCCGCTTACGGCGTGCGCTATGGGCTGATGGAGAACACTGCTTGGGTGGGGGCCTGTGCCGGGGACCCGGCGCAGATAGCCTGCCAAGCGAAGGCTGGCATGGGCTTGATGATCCACTGGAATGTGCTGCCGCTGGCCGGGCTGGTGCTGGCGCTGGGTGGATGGTTGCTGCGGGGCGCGCGTGGGCAGCTAGTGGCGCTGATGGGCCTGGTATTCGCCCTGCCGGGGTTGGTGCTGTACACCACATCATTGGCCGGAGTGGTGGTGATGCTGGCTGCGTTGCGCTGGTTGCATGAGGAGCGTGAACCTGTGGGACGAGGCAAGCCACAGGCGTAGCCCGGAACTATCTACGCTGGCCGAGGCTTGCGCATCAGCGCCCAAGCCATGATCGCGACCGTCGCAGCCCAGCACCAGGCATAGGGGTTCTGCCAACCTTCCCGCACCAACTGCACAGGAATGCTCAGTGCACACACGGCCGCGAGCAGGCGAGCGGTACGCGGCGCCAATGCTGCAGGGCGCCAAAGCAACAGGAGCGACGGCACCAGCAACCCTGCCGTGGCGAAGCTTCGATAGCGGGGGTCGAACACCATCCAGATCGCTTCCACGGCGGTTGCGAAGCCAGCTACCAAGGCCAAGTGGGCGCGCCAGCTCGTCAGCAGGCTCCCCAGCCGCGAACGCCATCCGCCTCCCGCGCCCAGATGCACTACGGCCTCGGCAAGCAGGGCCAGGCTTGTGACTCCCAGGCCAGCTGCCCAAATCCATTCGCCCAGGTAGCGCGCGCCCACGTCAGCTTGCCGCGCCCAGCACGCCAGGCTTGCACCGGCCACCGCGCCAAGCCAGGGCAGGGCCAGGGCCGCCATGCGGGCGCTTGGCCGGCCGGCCAACAAAAGGCTAAACGCCAGCACCCACACCGAGCCGCCCAGCCACAGCCGCCAATTTGGCACATCGCTTACCGGGCCGAACAGCACGCGCTTATCTTCTCGATCGGCGTCGAGCATCCCCCAGTAGCCGCCTACAGCGCCCTCGTTGTTGCGCTTCCAAGGCTGGTCAATGGCTTCGATAAGGTTGTATTGCCAGCCTAGCCGATCGGCCAGGTGCACGAAATCCCGAATGAAACGCGCCTGGCTCACCGGGCTGGGTTCGGCGGTTTCCCGTCGCCGGCCTTCACTTGGCCAGCCGGTTTCGCCGATCATCACCGGCTTGGGGGCGAAGCGCCTGGCGAAGTCGTCATGAATGGCCTGCACGTGCGCCAGTGCGGTATCCACGCCATGGGGCACATCCTCCCAATAGGGCAGCAGGTGCACGGTAATGAAATCCACCTCGGGCGCCACTTGCGGGTACAGGTTCCAGTACTCCCACACGTCGGCATAGGTCACCGGCTGTTGCACCCGCGCCTTCACCTGGCGTACCAGCTCGGCCATGCGCTCGCCGGTCGCTTCCTTGCGCAGCAGCACCTCGTTGCCCACGATCACCGCGGTTACAACGTCGGGGTATGCATTGGCCGCGTGCACCAGCGCATCCACTTCCTTCTGGGTGTCTTGCGGGTTGCTGTTTACCCAAGCGCCCAGCATCAGCTTCAGGCCGTGCTTGCGCGCCAATTCCGGCAGGCTTTCCAGCCCGGTCATGGAATAGGTACGCAGGCAGGCGAAGCGTTTGCTCAACAGCGCCAGGTCGCTTTCAAGCTGGGCCGGGCGAATCGCCAGCGGCTGGTCGAACGGCGATTGGTCCTTGCCGAAAGGCGAGTAGGAGGCGCACTGCAACCGTTGGCCAGGTGCAACTGCGTCGGCCATGGGCACGGGGCGGCCCTGGAAGTACCAGAAACCGAGCAAGGCGAAGCAGGCAAAAGCGGTGGAAAGCCACCAAAGGACCCAAAGGCGGGAGTCGGTCGAACGCATGGACAGGCCGAGCTGAAAAGGGGAGCGCTGATCTTAACGTGTTCACTCTCAAGCGGGGCGGCAAATCCAGCATGCAAGTAATGGGCGAAGGCGCGGCGGTAATTGCGCTGGTGGCTAACTGCTGTCGCGGATCGCCCGTTGCAGGTCGCACCCAGAACCGGATGCAAGCGGCCACAGGCCGATGATCAGCCTGTCGGCAGCGTGCCGGCCGCGGGTGCTTCGGCGGGGGAGCTTTTAGCGTGCAAGCGCGCACCGCCGTGAGCCACGCCTACATCTTGATGGGGAGCGAACATGAAAGCGCGAACACTATGGGGAGCGGGGGCCGCACTGGTGCTGGCAATGGGCTCGGGCCTGGCCAGCGCCAAGACCGAGCTGAGCGTAGGCTATGTGGATGGCTGGTCGGACAGCGTAGCTACCACCTTCGTGGCGGCGGAGGTGATCAAACAGAAACTGGGCTACGACGTGAAACTCATGCCCGTGGCCACCGGCATCATGTGGCAGGGCATTGCCACCGGCAAGCTGGACCTCATGCTCTCGGCCTGGCTACCGGTGACCCACGGCGAGTACTGGGAAAAGAACAAGGACAAGGTGGTCGACTACGGCCCCAACTTCAACGACGCCAAGATCGGCTTGATCGTGCCTGACTATGTTAAGGCTAAAACCCTTGCGGACCTGAAGACCGACGACAGCTTCGGCAAGAAGATCGTCGGCATCGACGCCGGCTCCGGTGTAATGCTCAAGACCGACCAGGCCATCAAGGATTACGCCCTCGACGGCTACAAGCTGCAGGCCAGTTCCGGCGCGGCCATGACCTCCGAACTGGGCCGGGCCTATGACAAGCAGCAGTCCATCGCTGTTACGGGGTGGGTACCTCACTGGATGTTCGCCAAGTGGAAGCTGCGCTTCCTCGAAGACCCGAAAGGCGTGTATGGCGCCGCCGAACACGTTGATAGCGTGGGCAGCAAGCAACTGGACGCCAAGGCACCGGAAGTGGTGGCGTTCCTGAAGAAGTTCTCCTGGAAAGACGCAAACGAAATCGGCGAAGTAATGCTGGCCATCCAGAACGGCGGCAAGCCCGAGGCAGTGGCCAAGGCATGGGTCGAAAAGAACCCGCAACGTGTGGCCGAATGGACCGCTAAGTAGTACGCGCTTGATCAGGGTGGGCCGGGCCAGCCCACCCTTACGACTAAGGTCGTCTATTGTTCTGCAGTACGGGGAATACAGTGGCTAAGGTTCCACTAAAACCGTGCTGCGGAGACAAAAACAATGAACGACAGCATTTATCTCGTAATACAGAACAACCCCCGCTTCAAGGAGCTCGTTGCAAAACGCGAGCGTTTCGCCTGGATACTTTCGGCGATCATGCTCGGCCTCTACGCCGCCTTCATTTTGCTGATTGCCTACGGGCCGCGCCTGTTGGGCACGCCGGTGAGTGAAGGATCGTCTGTTACCTGGGGTATCCCGCTGGGGGTGGGGTTGATCCTCTCGGCCTTCGTGCTCACCGCTATTTACGTGCGTCGCGCCAATGGCGAGTTCGACGACATGAACCGCGCGCTGCTCAAGGAGGTGCAGCAATGAGCCGTCGCCTGTTCGCGGTACTCGCCGGCGCGGCCCTTGCCCCGTCTGCCATGGCGGCCGATGCCATCGCCGGGGCGGTGCAAAAGCAACCCCTGAACGTTGCCGCCATCGCCATGTTCGTGCTGTTCGTGGCAGCCACCCTGTGCATCACCTACTGGGCGTCGAAGCGCAACCGCTCGGCGTCGGACTACTACGCAGCTGGTGGGCGCATCACGGGCTTCCAGAATGGGCTGGCGATTGCCGGCGACTATATGTCCGCGGCGTCCTTCCTGGGCATTTCGGCGCTGGTATTCACCTCCGGTTATGACGGGCTGATCTACTCCATCGGGTTCCTGGTGGGCTGGCCGATCATTCTGTTCCTGATCGCCGAGCGGCTGCGCAACCTGGGCAAGTACACCTTCGCCGACGTAGCGTCCTATCGGCTCAAGCAGATGGAAATCCGCACCCTGTCGGCCTGTGGCTCGCTGGTGGTGGTGGCGTTCTACCTGATCGCGCAAATGGTAGGCGCAGGCAAGCTGATCCAGCTGCTGTTCGGCCTGGATTACGCCGTTGCCGTGGTGCTGGTGGGCATTCTGATGTGCATGTACGTGCTGTTCGGCGGCATGCTGGCTACTACTTGGGTGCAGATCATCAAGGCCGTGCTGTTGCTTTCGGGTGCCAGCTTCATGGCGCTGATGGTAATGAAACACGTGAACTTCGACTTCAACACCCTGTTCTCCGAAGCGATCAAGGTTCACCCCAAAGGCGAGGCCATCATGAGCCCCGGCGGCCTGGTTAAAGACCCGATTTCGGCGTTCTCCCTCGGCCTGGCGCTGATGTTCGGTACCGCTGGCCTGCCGCACATCCTCATGCGCTTCTTCACCGTGAGCGATGCCAAAGAAGCCCGCAAGAGCGTGCTCTATGCCACAGGCTTTATCGGTTACTTCTACATCCTTACCTTCATCATCGGCTTTGGCGCCATCCTGCTGGTAAGCACCAACCCGGACTTCAAAGACGCTACCGGCGGCCTGCTGGGCGGCAACAACATGGCAGCGGTGCACTTGGCCAACGCCGTGGGCGGCAGCGTGTTCCTGGGCTTCATTTCGGCGGTGGCGTTTGCCACCATTCTGGCGGTGGTGGCCGGGCTTACCCTCGCGGGCGCCTCGGCGGTATCCCACGACCTGTACGCGTCGGTGCTGAAGAAAGGCAACGCCAACGAAAAGGATGAAATCCGCGTTTCGAAGATCACCACTATTGCCCTGGGCGTGTTGGCGATCGGCCTGGGCATCCTGTTCGAGAAGCAAAACATCGCGTTCATGGTGGGCCTGGCGTTCTCTATTGCTGCCAGTTGTAACTTCCCGGTGCTGCTGCTTTCCATGTACTGGAAAAAGCTCACCACCCGGGGCGCGATGATCGGTGGCTGGCTGGGGCTGATCACGGCCGTAGGCCTGATGATCCTGGGTCCGACCATCTGGGTGCAGATCCTCGGCCATGCCACACCCATCTACCCGTACGAATACCCGGCGCTGTTCTCCATCGCCGTAGCGTTCATCGGTATCTGGTTCTTCTCCATCACGGACAAGTCCGCGGCGGGCGAAGAAGAGCGTGCGCGGTTCTACCCGCAATTCGTTCGCTCGCAAACCGGCCTGGGCGCCAGTGGGGCGGTGTCCCACTGATCAAGCCTGAGTTGCATTGCCCTGTGTAAGCAGGGCACTGCGTGACCATGAACCCCCGCTTTCGAGTGGGGGTTCTTTTTTTACGGCCGGCCGATATCAGAGGTGATGGACGCGGTTCTCGGGAGACAAACAAAAACCCCGAGGGTGGGCTGGCCACCGCTCGGGGTTTTGTTTTTTTGTCAGGCCCGGGAAAACGCCCTCAGGCACAAGCCACTAACTGCGCAACTTGTCGACAAATCATCTCTCCGCTTTCAATCTCCGCCACGCGTAAGTCGTAGCTGGCCTGCAGGTTTACCCAGAATTCTGGCGTTGTACCCAGGCAGCGGGAAAGCCGCAGAGCTGTATCGGCTGAGATGCCCCGCCGTTCGCGAGCTATGTCATTCACAGTGGGTGCCGAGACACCGAGCGCACGAGCCAATGCCGAAGCGGAAAGCCCCATGGGCACCATGAATTCTTCTCGGAGGATTTCGCCCGGGTGAATAGGGCGCATGCCATTCTTGAACATAAAAACCTCAGTGTTAATCCACAATTTCCACGTTAGCCGGCCCATTTTCGGTCCACACAAAGCATACGCGCCATTGGTCATTGATACGTATGCTGTGCTGCCCCTCGCGGTTTCCGCGCAATGCCTCCAACCGATTGCCTGGTGGCGCCCGGAGATCAACCAGTTGTGAAGCAGCGGCTACCATTTGAAGCTTGGGCGTGGCGACGTTGGCGATTCCTGACCACTGCGAGGTACGTCCGGTGACGAACAGTATCTCGGTGTCCTTGCAGTTAAAGCTGACAATCATCGTTTTGACGCTTAACCCTTAACGTTAGGCGTTAATATACCCCGCGCGTCTGGATTTGCAAACGACAGATCAGCTAAGCACATAGGCATGCAAACAAAAACCCCGAGGGTGGGCTGGCCACCGCTCGGGGTTTTGTTTTTTCAGGCCTGGCCTGAGCGGGCTATATCTTCCCGAGCAGCACAAGGATCAGCAGGATGACCAGCACGGTACCGATGATACCGGACGGCCCGTAACCCCAGCTGCGCGAGTGCGGGAAGACAGGTAGACCACCGATCAGCAGCAGAATCAGAATGATGATGAGTATGGTGCCCATGGCGGATTTCCTTTTTTTGGACCCTGTGCGGCAGCTGCCGCGGTTGGGGCGGGGCATTTGCCTTCCGCTTGTTAGTACGATCCTGAAGCGCGCAAAAAGTTTGAAATACCGCCAAGCCGGTCCCGGCATTCAGCGCACTGATGATTCTTATCCGGTAGCAGGGGCGCGGCTAGGCTTGCTCCAATTGCAGCCAGGAGACGCAGCATGAGCAACCGCATGATGGTGACCGGCGCCGGGTCTGGGCTGGGCCGCGAAATCGCCCAGCGCTGGGCGCGAGAGGGATGGCAGCTGGCCCTGTGTGACCTGGATGAACGCCGGCTCGAAGAAACCCTGCGCCTGGTGCGAGCCGAAGGCGGTGACGGTTTCATCCGCCGCTGCGATGTGCGCGACTATAGCCAGCTAAGCGCCTTTGCCGAAGCCTGTGAGGCGCAACTGGGCGGGATCGACGTGCTGGTAAACAACGCCGGGGTCGCCTCCGGTGGATTTTTCGAGGAGTTGTCGCTGGAAGACTGGGACTGGCAGCTCTCGGTCAACCTGATGGGGGTGGTGAAGGGCTGCAAGGCGTTTCTGCCGCTGATCCTGCGCAGCCAGGGGCGGATCATCAACGTGGCGTCCATGGCCGCGCTGATGCAGGGCCCAGGGATGAGCAACTACAACGTGGCCAAGGCTGGCGTGGTGGCGCTATCCGAAAGCCTGATGGTGGAACTGCGCGGTCAGGGGGTGAAGGTCCACGTGCTGTGCCCGTCGTTCTTCCAGACCAACCTGCTCGATTCCTTCCGCGGCCCTACGCCAGAAATGAAAGCCGCTGTGGGCAAGCTGCTGGAAGGCTCGCCTATCAGCGCTGCCGACATCGCCGAATACCTCTATCAGCAGGTGGCCGAGGGCGCATTCATGATCCTGCCCCATGAAGCGGGCCGCGAAGCCTGGGCCGGTAAATGCCGGAACCCGGAGCCACTGTATGCCGAGATGGCGCACATGGCGGACCGGATGAGGGCCAAGGCCCGCGGTTGACGTATGCTGGCGGCTTCGCTCATTGACGGGGGCTGCTGTGCTCAATTACCTGTGGTTTGCCTTGGCGGCGGTGTTCGAGATCGCCGGTTGCTACGGTTTTTATCTGTGGCTGCGGCTAGGGAAAAGCCCTGCCTGGGCCATTGCCGGGCTGCTGAGCCTTACCTGCTTCGCGCTGCTGCTCACCCGTGTGGAGGCGGCCTATGCCGGCCGTGCCTACGCGGCATACGGCGGCGTGTACATCGCCACCTCGCTGGGCTGGCTGGCGTTCGTGGAGCGAAGCCGGCCGCTGCTCAGTGATTGGGTAGGGGTGGGCATCTGCCTGCTGGGCGCAAGCCTGGTGCTGTTCGGCCCCAGGTTTTCGTCCTGAAGCCCTTATTCGCGAGCTCCGCCTTCGGCTTCGCCGGCCACCCGGCGGAGCTCGCGAATGTTAGTGACAGGTACGGAACGTGCACGGATTTGCACGGAATGTTGTAGGAAAGAGTCCAATTTTCGCTCTAGAGCGCGTATTCATCCCTTCGCGCGTTGAAACGCCCGGCAATCCGAGGCAGGCTCCGGTTTCCACCCATGAAAGGACGCATACCATGCTTGTACTGACCCGAGCCGCCGGTGAGGAAATCATTATCGGCGATGACATCCGCATCAAGATCCTGTCGTCCACTGGCGGCCAAGTGAGGCTGGGTATCGCCGCGCCGCGCTCCGTGGAGGTTCATCGGGCCGAGATCTACAAGCGGTTAGTGCTCGAGCGCAACGAGCGCCTGGCCGCTGCCGGGCGATGAGGCCGGTCAATCCTCCAGCAATTCCTTGGGGATATCATGGCGCGCCAACAGCTGGCACTGCTGGCTGTCGGCATCGAACAGGATGAACGCCTGGCCTTTGGCCAAGGCCTGGCGAACCCGCAGCACGCGGGTTTGCAGAGGGGTTTCGTCGCCGTTATCGGTCCCGTCCCGGGTCACGAAGTCTTCGATCAGCCGATTCAGGGTGTCCGGAGCGAGTTGGTCGTAAGGAATCAGCACAGCATTGCACCGTTGAAAATGATGGCGCCTAGCTTACCGCAACCGTCAGGCGCCATCGCGTTGTAACGACCGCTGTCCGTTGAGCAGTCACTTGCCGATGACTTCGTCCACGGCCGGCACGCGGGTGTCATTCGCCATATGGGCCTCATGTTCGATCTGCTTGCTGAACTTGGTCAGCGAGGCATTCGCCGGGTCGGCATCACTGGCAAACACGGGCGGGCTGAGGATATAAGCGGCGAGCAGGCGGCTAAGCGCGGCCAGGCTGTCGATATGGGTACGCTCGTAGCCATGGGTGGCGTCACAGCCAAAGGCCAACAGGGCCGCGCGAACGTCATGGCCAGCGGTGACCGCCGAGTGGGCATCGCTGTAGTAGTAGCGGAAAAGGTCACGGCGTACCGGCAGCGCGTGGTCCTGCGCCAGACGCAACAGGTGGCGCGACAGGTGATAGTCATAGGGGCCGCTGGAATCCTGCATGGCCACGCTCACCGCGTGCTCGCTCGAATGCTGGCCCGGCGCGACCGGGGCAATATCAACTCCCACGAATTCGCTCACGTCCCACGGCAGTGCCCCTGCCGCGCCGGAGCCGGTTTCCTCGGTGATGGTGAATATCGGATGGCAGTCGATCTGCGGTTCTACCCCGCTGTCCACGATCGCCTTCAATGCCGCCAGCACCGCAGCCACGCCAGCCTTGTCATCCAGATGGCGCGCACTGATGTGGCCGCTATCAGTGAATTCCGGCAGCGGGTCGAACGCCACAAAGTCGCCGATGTTCACCCCCAGCGCCTCGGCATCTGCGCGGGTGGCGGAGTACGCGTCCAGGCGTAGCTCCACATGGTCCCAGGTGATCGGCATCTGGTCGATGGCGGTATTGAAAGCGTGCCCGGAAGCCATCAGTGGTAACACGCTGCCGCGCACGATGCCGTTGTCGGTGAATACGCTTACCCGGCTGCCTTCGGCGAACCGGCTGGACCAGCAGCCTACCGGCGCAAGGCCCAGGCGGCCGTTGTCCTGGATCACCCGCACAATGGCCCCGATGGTGTCCAGATGGGAGGAAATGGCCCGGTCGGGCGAGCTGTGCTTGCCCTTGAGGGTGGCGCGCAGGGTGCCGCGGCGGGTGAGTTCGTATGGAATACCCAGCCCCTCGAGGCACTCGGCAACGTAACGCACGATGGTGTCGGTGAAGCCGGTGGGGCTGGGAATGGCCAGCATCTCCAGCAGCACTTTGCGCAGATAATTCATATCCGGTTCGGGGATTTTCGACATCTGTTCTCTCCTCGGAGGATACGCAAGGGCCGCTTGCAGGCCTTGGCGGGCGCTGCAAGGGCAAGGTGGCGCCCGTAGCCACGGGCGCGCGTCGTCAGCGCGCAGGCTGTATATGTGGGAACAGCAAATCCACGAAGCGTTCCGCGGTAGGGCGGGGCTCATGGTTGGCCAGGCCAACCCGCTCATTGGCCTCGATGAACACATACTCAGGCTGATCGGCGGCCGGCACCAGCAGGTCCAGGCCCACCACAGGGATGTCCAGGGCGCGCGCCGCATTGATTGCCGCCTCGCGAAGCACGGGATGAAGGATGTCGGTCACATCCTCCAGGTGCCCGCCGGTGTGCAGGTTGGCTGTCTTGCGCACCGCCAGGGTTTCGCCCTTGGGCAGCACGCTGGTGTACTCATACCCGGCGGCCTGGACGGTGCGTTCGGTTTCCCGGTCCAGCGGAATCCGGCTTTCTCCGCCTGTGGCAGCCTGGCGGCGTCGGCTCTGCGCTTCGATCAGCTCGCGGATGTTGTGCTGACCGTCGCCGACGATCTGGGCAGGCCGCCGGATCGCGGCGGCGACCACATCAAAGCCGATCACCACAATGCGCAGGTCGGCGCCTTCATGGAAGCTCTCTAGCAGCACGTGACTGTCAAACTGGCGGGCGACCTCGATAGCGGCCTGCACGTCTTCGAGCGTACGCAGGTCCACCGCTACGCCCATGCCTTGCTCGCCATCGAGCGGCTTGACCACAATGCGGCCGTGCTCTTCGAGGAAGTCCTGGTTGTCGTCCGCGCTGCCGGCCAGTTGTTGCGCGGGCAATGACAGGCCCGCCGCGGCCAGCACCTTGTGGGTGAGGCTCTTGTCCTGGCACAGCATCACGCTGATAGAACTGGTGAGGTCGGAAAGGGACTCTCGGCAACGGATTCGCCGACCGCCATGGCTGAGGGTGAACAGCCCATGCTCGGCATCGTCCACATGCACATCGATACCGCGACGGTATGCCTCGTCGACGATGATGCGCGCATAGGGATTCAGGTCCGCAGCCGGGCCCGGGCCCAGAAACAGCTTTTGATTGATGCTGTTCTTGCACTTCACCGCGAAGGTAGGCAGCGTGCGGAAGCCCAGTTTGGCGTAGAGGTTCTTGGCCAGGCGGTTATCGTGCATTACCGACAGGTCCATGAAATTCAGGCCCCGGCCCATGAAGTGCTCTACCAGGTGGCGCACCAGCACTTCGCCCACGCCAGGGCGGGTGCAGCGGGGATCCACGGCCAGGCACCACAGGCTGCTGCCGCCTTCGGGGTCCTGAAACGCCGTGCGATGGTTCAGGCCCATTACACTGCCGATCACGCTGCCGTCGGTTTCATCTTCGGCCAGCCAGTACACCGGCCCGCCCTGGTGGCGGGGCGTGAGCAGCGATGGGTCCACCGGCAGCATGCGGCGCTTGCGGTACAACTGGTTGATCGCCTCCCAGTCTTGCTCGGTGCAGGCGCGGCGGATGCGAAACCCACGAAACACGCGCTGCGCCGGGCGGTAATCGTTGAACCACAGCCGCAGGGTGTCCGACGGGTCAAGGAACAGCTGTTGCGGGGCCTGGGCCAATACTTGCTGGGGGGCCGCCACGTACAACGCGATGTCGCGTTCACCCGGGCGCTCCTGCAGCAGTTCGGTCGCCAGCTCTTGAGGCGACGGCCAGGTGTGCCCCATCAGCAGGCGGCCCCAGCCGCAGTGCAAGGGGCGAGGGCCGTCGGCCAACGCCACGCCGTCTTCGGCACACATGGCCTGCAGGCGTTCATAGGACGGTGGCTGGCCGCGTTGTAGGCGCTGGCTGACGGAGTGTGGATGGGCTTTCATAATTTAGATTCCTTGTTCACTGAGCCACAGGTTCAGCGCCGCCAACTGCCATAACTTGGAACCGTGCAGTGGGGTCAACTGGCCGTGTGGGTCGGTCAGCAGGGCATCGATGCGGGTAGGGTTGAACAGGCCACGGTCGTGGCTGCTGTCCATCAGCAGGTCGCGCACCCAACCCAGGGTCGCGCCTTCCAGGTGCTTGAGGCCGGGCACCGGGAAATAGCCCTTCTTGCGGTCGATCACTTCGCTGGGGATCACCCGCCGGGCCGCCTCCTTGAGTACGTGTTTGCCGCCGCCTGGCAGTTTGAACTGGCCAGGGATGCGCGCGGACAGCTCCACCAGCCGGTAATCAAGGAACGGCGTGCGTGCTTCCAGGCCCCAGGCCATGGTCATGTTGTCCACCCGCTTGACCGGGTCGTCCACCAGCATCACGGTGCTGTCCAGGCGCAGCGCCTTGTCCACGGCGGCATCGGCGCCAGGCATGGCGAAGTGCTCGCGAACGAAGTCACCCGCGGCGTCGTGGTCCAGGCGCCAGCGCGGCTGCACCGTGTCGGCGTACTCGGCGTAGTCGCGGTCGAAGAAGGCCTTGCGATACGCGGCATACGGGTCGCTGGCGCCATCCACTTGCGGGTACCAGTGATAGCCGGCGAACAGCTCATCCGCACCTTGGCCGCTCTGTACCACTTTGCAGTGTTTGGCGACCTCGCGAGACAACAGGTAAAAGGCAATGCAGTCGTGGCTCACCATCGGTTCGCTCATGGCGCGGAAGGCGGCCGGCAATTGGTCGAGGATTTCCCCCTCGGCAATGCGCAGCTGGTGATGTTTGGTGCCGTAATGGCGGGCGATCAGGTCCGAATATTTGAATTCGTTGCCCCGCTCGCCGCCCGCATCGTCAAAACCGATCGAGAAAGTGGAAAGGTCTTCCACGCCCACCTCGCGCAGCAGGCCAACCAGCATGCTGGAATCCACGCCGCCAGACAGCAGCACGCCCACGTCCACGGCGGCGCGCTGGCGGATGGCCACGGCTTCGCGGGTGGCATCCAGTACCCGATCGACCCAGCCTTCAAGGTTCAGGCTGCTTTCTTCCGCCGAGGGGCCATAGGGCAGCGTCCACCACACCTTCTCCTCGGTGGTACCGTCGGCATCAATCCGCATCCAGGTGGCCGCTGGCAACTTCTGCACATTGGCGAGAATGGTGCGGGGCGCGGGCACCACGGCATGGAAGTTCAGGTAGTGGTTAAGGCCGACCGGGTCCAGCATTGGGTCGATGTCGCCGCCTTTGAGCAAGGCCGGCAGGGCGGAGGCGAAACGCAAACGGCTGCCGTTGCGGGTCAGGTACAACGGCTTCACACCCAAACGGTCGCGGGCCAGGAACAGCCTCTGGTTGTCCCGCTCCCACACGGCGAAGGCGAACATGCCGTTGAGCTTGGGCAGCATGGCCTCGCCCCAGGCGTGATAGCCCTTGAGCAGCACTTCGGTGTCACCGTCGGAGTAGAAGCTGTAGCCCAGCGCTTCCAGCTCCTTGCGCAGTTCAGGGTAATTGTAGATGGCGCCGTTGAAGGCCAGCGCCAGGCCCAGCTGGCCGTCGACCATCGGCTGTGCCGAACAGTCGGACAGATCCATGATTTTCAGGCGACGGTGGCCGAAGGCAATCGGCCCCTGGCTATGAAAACCCCACGCGTCCGGGCCACGCGGGGCGAGGTGGTGGGTGATGCGCTCAATGGCGCCGAGGTCGGCCGGCTGGCGGTCGAAACGAAACTCTCCTGCGATTCCACACATGTAGCTTGAACCTTTGCTATAGGTTTTCGCGCTACTGGGGACGTGCGGGCGATGCGCCTGGAAAACGAAAAATCAGGCACAAGCCAGATCGCGCACGGCGTATTCAGCCAGTAGCGCAGGGGCCCTGCGGCGGCATCGCGCTGGCAGGGGCTTGGCTTGTTGGAGGGCGGGAGGGGGCGGATCGTTCCGTTCGCCTTGCCCTTGTAGCAGCCGGCCTTGGCCGCGACTGGGTACGGACTTAAGAACGGCTACCGTCCGGCCCCCAGGGCTTGAAGCCCCTGCCGCCAAGCCTCCAGCGCATCGAGTTCCATTGGCCGCGCCAAATAGAAGCCTTGCACCTCATGGCACCCCGCGCGGCGCAGGATGTCCAGGGTGTCGGCGGATTCGATGCCCTCGGCCACGATGCGGTAGCCCAGGCGCAGGCCCAGGCCAATCAGCGTTTCGACCAAGCGGCGGTCTCGTTCGTCGGTGCCGATGTTGCAGATCAGCGAGCGGTCCAGCTTTACCGCTGTGGCGGGCAGCTGACGCAGGTAGGTCCAGTTGCTGTAGCCGGTGCCAAAGTCGTCGATGGCCACGTCGATACCGATCAGCCGCAGCCGCTCAAGCTGTTCGCGTACCAGTTCGGGGCTCTGGCATAGGGCACTTTCAGTGAACTCCAGCTCCAGCAATTCGGGCGGCAATCCGCTTTCGGCCAGCAGGGCGAGGAGGGCATCGGTGAACTGGCTACCATCCAGGTCTTCAGCCGATACGTTGACCGATACCTTCAGGCTTTGGCCGAGGCGGTGCCATTGGCTGGCTTGTTCCACGGCCTGGCGGACCACCCAGAGGCTGAGCGGGCGGATCATCGACGTGCGCTCGGCGAGCGGAATGAATTCGGCCGGGCTTACCGCGCCGAGGAATGGGTGTTCCCAACGCAGCAGGGCTTCCACTGAAAGCATGGCGCCGGTGTTCGCATCGAACCGTGGCTGATACGCCAGGCGCAGTTGCTCAGGGCTTTGCATGGCTTCGGCCAGCGCGCTCAGCAGCATGAACGCCCGTTGCTGAGCACGCCCCAGCCCGGGCTGATACCAGCACCAGCCCTGGCCCTTGGTGCGGGCATCGTCCGAAGCGCTGACCACCATGCGCAGCCAGTCCGGCAGGCTGGCCTGGGCGGCGGTGAGCTCGATCGCGCCGATACCGATTTGCGTCTGGATCGGAATGCCGGCGCACATCAGCGGCCGCTTGAACCGCTGTACCACCCCAGCGAACAGCGTATCGGCTTCGGTGCCGCGGTGGCTGTCCAGGAAGAAACCGAAGCGCGTCTGGCTGACCCGGTAGATGGCCGTGTGCGCGGGCAGCACTGCGGCCAGCTCATCGCGCATGGCGAGCATCAGGTCCTGGGAGAACTGATACCCCAGCGCTTTTACGATGTCGTTGAGCATCTGCGGCGACACCATGTCGATGGCCACCAGCGACTGCGCTGACTGCCCGCGACGGCTGATGATGTCTTGCTCCAGCCGGGCACGGTTGAGCATGCCGGTTTGCGGGTCGTGGAAGTTCAAGGCGCGCGATGTGGCAATTCGTTGCATCACCAACGCGGCGAAGCGGCGAAGCACGGCCTCTTCCCGCGGGGTAAGCGGGGGGCGTGGCTGGGTGTCGATCACGCAAAGGCTACCCAGGCCCAGGCCGTCCTCGGTAATCAGTGGCATCCCGGCGTAAAACCGGATACCCGGCGTTCCGAGTACCAGGGGATTTTGGCAAAAGCGTTCGTCCAGGTGTGAATCCGGTACAACGAACAACTCGTCCGAGAGGATCGCGTAGGTGCAGAAAGACACATCCCGCGGGGTCCCTTGCGCGCAAATTCCGCGGCTGGCCTTGAACCACTGTCGCTGCTCTTCGAGGATCGAGATCAGGGCGATAGGCGCGTTGAAGTAATCCTGCACCAACTCGACGATGTCTTCGAATACCGGGTCCTGCGTGCCCTCGAGCAGGCAGAGCTCCGCTACACGACGCAGGCGGGCTGCTTCGTTGATCGGCATCGGCGGTGGCTGGATCATCAGGTATTTTCCGCTGCGGACGAGGGGATCGGGTCCGTGATATCAGAGTGCCCTCTCATGCTACAGCGTATCGGCTGCGTTAGCCTATCCTGCAGGTGCCATCGGTCGGAGGCAGGGCCTGGTCAATTTTTTCCGGCGCCTTTGGATAATTTTCGGACGCTGAACCGATTCGGATGGCAGCTTTCGGCAACGTTGCCGGGTATCGGTAGGGGCTCATGCTCGAGCCAGGCAGCGATAAGTTCACCCGACAGCGGGGCGGTAATCAGCCCTCGCGAACCGTGCCCGCTGTTTACATAAAGCCCTGGCAGCCAGGGGCACGGCGCGTCACAGGCTGCACGGGCGTTGCGCTGCAGCGCCTGATAAGCCTGGTTGAAGGCAGTGGTATCGGCCACCGGGCCCACGATGGGTAGGTAGTCCGGGCTGGTGCAGCGCAACCCCACGCGGCCAACCAGTTGCTCAGGCGCAGCCGGGGCGAGGCGCCGGGCCAGGTCAGGTGAAATGCCCTCCAGCAGTGCCAGGTTCTGGGTGTGCTCGGCAATGCTGGGTTCGTTGTCCAGGCGCTGGAAGTCGAAGCTCGCGCCAAGGGTATGCTCGCCCAGCCGCGCCGGTGCTACGTAGCCTTCGGCACACACTACGGTGCTCAGTACCTTGCTTTCAGCGGTGGTCGGCAGGCGGGTGATCTGCCCCCGTATCGGCTTGAGTGGCAGGTCGGCCGTGTGTTCGAAGGCACGCACCTGCGCTGCGCACGCCAATACGGCGACAGGGGCGCTTGCGATTACTTCATTCGCGGCCATGGCCAGCCAGCGCTCGTTCTCACGTTCAAGGCGCAGCACATCCTGGTGAGGCTTTACCGTGATGCCAGGATGAGCGACCAGCGCTGCGCATAAAGCTGGCGGATGCACCCAGCCACCTTCCGGAAAGTACAGGCCACCGGCGGGCAGGGGGACGCTTGCAAGGCTGCTGGCCTCGGCGGTGTCGACCAGGCGCAGCAGTTCCGGGGCAAAGGCATCGGCCAAGGCGTTCTGGCGCGAGGCGTCGGCGGCCGTGGTTGCCAATTGCAATACGCCGCAACCTTCCCAGTCGCTTCCCTGTTGCAAGCGCTCCAGCCAGCGGCGCGTATACCCGAAACCGCTCACGATCATTTGCGACAGCGCGGTGCCATGGGCGGAGAGTTTGAGGTACAGCACGCCCTGCGGGTTGCCCGACGCTTCGTGGGCGATCTGCCCATGGCGCTCTAGCAGGGTGACCTTCCAGCCGCGCACGGCCAGGCTGTACGCAGTGGCGCAGCCGGCCAGCCCGGCACCGATCACCAACGCCTCGCGTGGGCCCGGTACCGTAGGGGGATAGGCGAACCAGGGCTTGGCGGTAGATATGGCCGCGGCATCCGGAGAACCGATGAAATCTCCCCGCATGATTTCCCATTTCTTGCCTTGGCCAGGCAGCCGTTTCATCTTGAAGCCCACTGCGATCAGCCCCCGGCGCACCGTTCCCGCGGCGCTGAAGGTGCCGAGCGTAGTGCCTTCATGCGACAGCCGCCCCACCTCGGCGAACAGTTCGGGCGTCCACATGTCCGGGTTTTTCGCGGGGGCGAAACCGTCGAGGAACCACGCATCCACCTGTGCGCTCAGCTGGCTCAACTGGGCCTGGGCGTCGCCTATCAGCAGTGTCAGGGTTACCCGGCCCTCGGCGAACCCCAGCCGCTGTGCCCCGGGGTGAATGGCCTGGTATGCCCCCAGCAGTTGGGTAGCCCAGGGGGCGAGTTCAGGCCATAGCGCCAGCGCCCGCTGAAGGTCCTCCCGGGTAAGCGGGTATTTTTCCGTGCTTACAAAATGTAGCCGCGCGCCTGGCTTTGCAGTCGCGTCGAACAGCCGCCAGGCCGCGAGGAAGTTCATGCCCGTGCCAAAGCCGGTTTCACCGATCAACAAGTGCTCCCCGTCCATCAGCGCGGCGAAGCGCGCCTCCAGGCGGTTCTGCTCGAGGAATACGTAGCGGGTTTCCTCCAGCGCCGCCTGGCTGGAAAAATACACGTCGCCAAACACGCGGGAACGCGGCTGGCCGTTTTCATCCCAGTCGAGCTGGGCAGTGGAGATAGCGCTGGGCATGGGCTTGAGGGGTCGGCTTCGAACGGGCGCAGCATTCTGCCACAAGGCGCTGTCCAGATAAGCAGCCAAGGGAGGTCACCCATGTTTGAATCCGCCGAGATCGGCCATGCCGTGGACGATGAAACCTATAAGGCCGCAGTGCCCGCGTTACGCCAGGCACTGCTGGAAGCGCAATACGAACTCAAGGAGCAGGGCCGCTTTCCGGTGATCGTGCTGATCAACGGCATCGAAGGCGCGGGCAAGGGCGAAACCGTCAAGCTGCTCAGCGAATGGATGGACCCGCGCCTTATCGAGGTGCGCACGTTCGACCAGCAGACGGATGAGGAACTGGCCCGCCCGCCGGTGTGGCGCTACTGGCGGCAGCTGCCCGCCAAGGGCCGAATGGGGGTGTTCTTCGGCAACTGGTACAGCCAGATGATCCAGGGCCGCGTGCATGGCCACTTCAAGGATGCCGTGCTGGACCAGGCGATCAACCAGGCCGAACGGCTGGAGCAGATGCTCTGCGACGAAGGCGCGCTGATCTTCAAGTTCTGGTTCCACCTGTCCAAGAAGCAAATGAAACACCGGCTCAAGTCGCTCAAGGACGATCCCCTGCACAGCTGGCGCATCAGCCCCCTGGATTGGCAGCAATCGAAAACCTACGACCGCTTCGTGCGTTACGGCGAGCGCGTGTTGCGCCGCACCAGCCGCGAATACGCGCCCTGGCACGTGATCGAGGGGCACGACAGCAATTACCGCAGCCTGGCCGTGGGCAAGATCCTGCTCGAAGGCCTGCAGGCCCGATTGAATGCCCCGCAGCAGCCGGTTCAACAGGCCGTCACGCCACTGGGCGACAGCCTGGACCAGCGCACCCTGCTCGACGCCCTGGACATGAGCCTGGCCCTGGACAAAAGCGACTATCAGCAGCAGCTGATCGAGGAACAGGCGCGGCTGGCTACGCTGTTGCGCCACAAGCACATGCGCCGACACGCGCTGGTGGCGGTATTCGAGGGCAACGACGCTGCCGGCAAGGGTGGCGCCATCCGCCGGGTAGCGGCGGCGCTGGACCCTCGCCAGTACCACATCATCCCCGTTGCGGCCCCCACCGAAGAAGAACGTGCGCAGCCCTACCTTTGGCGGTTCTGGCGGCACATCCCGGCGCGCGGGCAATTCACCATCTTCGACCGCTCCTGGTATGGCCGGGTACTGGTGGAGCGCGTGGAAGGCTTCTGCCAGCCGGCGGACTGGCTGCGTGCGTATAGCGAAATCAACGACTTCGAAGAGCAGCTCACCGACGCCGGGGTGGTAGTGGTGAAATTCTGGCTGGCGATCGACGAGCAAACCCAGCTGGAGCGCTTCAAGGAGCGCGAAGAAACGCCGTTCAAGCGCTACAAGATTACCGAGGACGACTGGCGCAACCGTAACAAATGGCCGCAATACCGCGAGGCCGTGGGCGATATGGTGGACCGCACCAGCACAGAAATCGCGCCGTGGACGCTGATCGAAGCCAATGACAAGCGCTGGGCGCGGGTGAAGGTGTTGCGCACGATCAACGATGCCCTGGAGAAGGCTTTCCGAAAGCACCGTTGACATATGCCGGGCTTTGAGCGATGGATGGGCCTCCAGCACTGTTCAAGGACACCACCATGAGCTTGTCGCCTTTCCACTTGGCTATTCCGGTTTACGACCTGCCCGCTGCCCGGCACTTCTACGGCGAAGTGTTCGGCCTGGCGGAGGGTCGCTCCAGCGATCATTGGGTCGACTTCAACTTTTACGGCCACCAGCTGGTGATCCACGAACACCCGCGCACCGCGTCCCAGGAGGCCGCCCACACCAACGCGGTGGACGGCCACGACGTGCCGGTGCCGCATTTCGGCATCGTGCTGGGCTGGGAAGAATGGGAAGCCCTGGCTGACCGCCTGCGCGCGCGGGAAACGCGCTTCGTGATCGAACCCTACGTGCGGTTCCAAGGGCAGGTGGGCGAACAGGCGACCATGTTCCTGTTCGACCCTTGCGGCAATGCCCTTGAGTTCAAGGCGTTCAAGGACATGAGCCAGTTGTTTGCCAAATGACCCTGGGGGACGAGCGTCAAGCGCTCTGCGCTTGTTCCCGATTGCGACTATGCCCAGCGGTACGCTCTATATACATCTCGCTTTCACGCAGGGCTTCTTCCCGGCTGGGGAAGGGGCCTTCGAGGGTGTTTTCCCGGGTGCTGAAAAAAAAGTTGCCGTTGATCAGGGTGAACCGATCACTGCGAAAGTGAGTGGCGGGAGCGGATTCTTCTGCGCGTTTGCCGAACATGGTGATCTCCGAACGAACTGAAAGCCGAAGGTGTGGCCTGCCCGCCAAATCGGCGGGCAGGGGAGGGGCAACGTTAGCCTTGGCTACCGGCGCCGAGCATGTTCTCGGGCCGTACCCATTGGTCGAACTGCTCATCGGTGAGGTAACCCAGATCGAGCGCGGCCTGGCGCAGGGTCAGGTTTTCACCATACGCCTTCTTGGCGATCTGCGCGGCCTTGTCGTAGCCGATATGCGGGTTGAGCGCGGTCACCAGCATCAGGCCGCGTTCCAGATGCTCGGCCATTTTGTCGGCATCGGCTTCCAGCCCGGCGATGCAGTGGGTATTGAAGTTGCGGCAGCCGTCAGCCAGCAGGCGGATGGATTGCAGCAGGTTATGGATGATCACCGGCTTGTACACATTCAGCTGCAGGTGGCCCTGGCTGGAGGCAATGCCGATGGTCACGTCGTTGCCCAGTACCTGGCAGGCCAGCATGGACAGCGCCTCGCACTGGGTAGGGTTCACCTTGCCGGGCATGATCGAGCTGCCGGGCTCGTTGGCCGGCAGGCGCACCTCGGCCAGGCCACCACGCGGCCCCGAGCCCAGCAGGCGCAGGTCGTTGGCAAGCTTCATCAGGGCCACGGCCAGGGTTTTCAGTGCGCCCGCCAGGGTGACCAGCGGCTCATGGCCGGAAAGGGCCGCGAACTTGTTCGGGGCGGTCACAAAGGGCAGGCCCGACAGCGCCGCGATTTCCGCGGCGATGGCCTCGGCAAACCCGGACGGCGCGTTCAGGCCTGTGCCCACGGCGGTACCGCCTTGCGCCAGCTCGTACACCCCCGGCAAGGCAGCGCGAATAGCCTGTTGCGCGTAGTCGAGCTGGGCGACGAACGCCGACAGCTCCTGGCCAAAGGTGATCGGTGTGGCATCCATCATGTGGGTGCGGCCGGTTTTCACCAGCTGCATGTGGCGCGCCGACAGCTCGGCCAGGCCTGCCGACAGCTCGGCTACGCCGGGCAAGAGGTCGTTCTGCACTGCCTTGGCCGCCGCGATGTGCATGGCCGTGGGGAAGCAATCATTGGAGCTTTGCGAACGGTTCACGTGGTCGTTGGGGTGCACCGGGCTCTTGCCGCCACGGCCTTGGCCGGCCAGCTCATTGGCGCGCCCGGCGATCACCTCGTTCACGTTCATGTTGCTCTGGGTGCCACTGCCGGTTTGCCACACCACCAGAGGGAACTGAGTATCGTGCTCGCCCGCCAGCACTTCATCGGCGGCTTGCTCGATCAGGTTGGCAACATCTGGCGGCAGGTCGCCGCTGCGGCTGTTGACCCGGGCCGCCGCCTTCTTGATAAGCGCCAGGGCGTGCACCACGTCCAACGGCATGCGCTGCTCGCCGATGGCGAAGTTGATCAGCGAACGCTGGGTTTGTGCGCCCCAGTAACAGTCTTCGGGGACGTCGATCTGGCCAATGCTGTCTGTTTCGATGCGGGTCATTGCGTTCTCGCTCGTGCAGGTTCGACAGCCAGTTTAGGCGCATTCCAGCGGGCGGGGTTCCCTGTTTTCGGCACTTCTGCGGGCTGGCACTCGTCAGTGAGGGTTGAGTGGCCGGTTGGGTTGGGCGCAGAATGGCCTGCTCCGGGGTTTGCCCCAATCGCCACAGTAAGGAAAACCGATGAATCGAGTTCGCGCCCTTTGCACAGCGGCCGTTCTGGCCTGCGCCGGGCCGGTGATGGCCGATACCGCCAGCCACAACGCCAGCGCGGAAGCCTTCCTGATGATGGCCCATGCGGACAAGCTCGGCACGCCGGTGTACATGCAGGTGCAACAGATGTTTGCCCAGCGTTTCGCCCAGGCCAACGCCCCCGAATCGAAAAAGGCCACCCTGGAAAGCTACCAGGCCAAGGCCAACGCCGCGCTGGACCAGGCCATTGGCTGGGACAAGGTCAAGCCGGACATGATCAAGCTGTACACCGACAACTTCAGCGAGCAGGAGCTGAAGGACCTGGTCAAGTTCTACAAGTCGCCGCTGGGGCAGAAAGTGCTGCAGACCATGCCCAAGGTCACCCAGCAGTCGGTGGAGCTGAGCCAGCAGCACCTGGAGCCTGCGGTGCCGGTGGTAAACAAGCTGCTTGCCGACATGACCGCTGAAATCACCCCGCCCAAGGCCGACGACGCGGCGAAGGGTGCCGAGCCCGCCAAGAAGAAGTAACCGCCATGACCATGCAAACCCGCATCGAGCACACACTGGGCCTGTTGCAGCCGCAGCACCTGCAAGTGCTCGATGAAAGCCACATGCACAGCCGTGGCCAGCAAACCCACTACAAGGCCGTGGTGGTGAGCGAGCGCTTCCAGGGGCTGAACAGTGTGAAGCGCCACCAGTTGGTGTACGGCACGCTGGGCGAGCTGATGGGGGAGTTCCATGCGCTGGCCTTGCACACCTACACCCCTGAGGAGTGGGCGGCACAGGGCGTGGCGCCGGCCTCGCCGGTGTGCGCGGGCGGGCATTGATCCGCGGCAACACACAGGCGCCTGTCCCTTTGCTAGAATGCGCGCCGCCCGGGCCTGCCCGGCGCGCGTATTCGTGACCTGCCTGGTCCGCCCTTTGCGAGGGCGACCACCTGGAGAAGCAAAGATGACCCACCCTATCGTCGTGGCGGCGCTGTACAAGTTCGTCACCCTCCAAGACTACGTCGAGCTGCGCGAGCCCCTGCTCAAGGTGCTGCTGGACAACGACATCAAAGGCACCCTGCTGCTGGCCAACGAAGGCATCAACGGCACGGTTTCCGGCACCCGTGGTGCGATCGACAACCTGCTGGCCTGGCTGCGCAGCGATCCTCGCCTGGTTGATGTGGACCACAAGGAATCGTACTGCGACGAGCAGCCGTTCTACCGCACCAAGGTCAAGCTCAAGAAGGAAATCGTCACCCTGGGCGTGCCGGGGGTGAACCCGAACACGCGCGTGGGCACCTACGTGGAGCCGCAGGACTGGAACGCCCTGATCAGCGACCCCGAAGTGCTGCTGATCGACACCCGCAACGACTACGAAGTGGCCATCGGCACCTTCGAGGGCGCCATTGACCCGAAGACCGAAACCTTCCGTGAGTTCCCGGAGTACATCAAGGCGCACTTCGACCCGGCCCGCCATAAAAAGGTAGCGATGTTCTGCACCGGCGGCATCCGCTGCGAAAAGGCCTCCAGTTACATGCTGGGCGAGGGGTTCGAGGAGGTGTACCACCTCAAGGGCGGCATCCTCAAATACCTCGAAGAAGTGCCTCAGGAAGAAAGCAAGTGGCAGGGCGACTGCTTCGTTTTCGATAATCGCGTAACGGTGCGTCACGACCTGACCGAAGGCGACTATGATCAGTGCCACGCCTGCCGTATGCCGATCAGCGCCGAGGACCGCCAATCCCCGCACTACGCGCCCGGTATCAGCTGTGGGCACTGCTGGGACAGCCTGAGCGAGAAAACCCGCCGCAGCGCCATCGACCGGCAGAAGCAGATCGAGCTGGCCAAGGCGCGCAACCAGCCCCACCCTATCGGCTACAACTACCGCAAAACCACCGAGGCCTGAGCCATGTCCAGCCGTCTGGTATATGTGATGGACCCGTTGTGCTCCTGGTGCTGGGGCTTTGCCCCTACAGTGCAGGCGCTCATTGACCAGGCGGCTGAGGCCGGAATCCATACCCACTTGGTGCTTGGCGGGCTGCGCACGGGCCAGACGGCGCTCGACAGCGGTACCCGTGGGCGCATTCTGGAGCATTGGCACAGTGTGGAGGCGGCCACCGGGCAACCTTTTCGCTTCGAGGGGGCAATGCCGCCGGGGTTTGTGTACGACACCGAGCCCGCCTGTCGGGCTGTGGTTGCCGTGCGGCGTATAGATGAGCAATTGGCCTGGCCCATGGCCAAGGGGATTGCCCAGGCGTTCTATCGCGATGGCCTGGACGTGACCCGTACCGCCACGCTCGTGGATGTGGCCGAAGCCGCAGGCATCTCGCGCATCCGCTTTGCCGAAACTTTCGACCTCGCCGCCACGGCTCAGGCCACTCAAGGCGACTTCAGCTGGTCACATTCGTTGGGTATCTCTGGCTTTCCCACGTTGCTTGCCGAACGCGACCGCCAGTTCGCCTTGCTCACTAATGGTTACCAGCCATTAGAGGAACTGGCGCCCTTGCTGGCACGTTGGCTAGAACGTGCCGCCGCGCTATAGTCGCCCCGGTGTCGCTTCGCCCCCGGGCGCGGCCTGGGCACGGATAAAGGTGTAGCAGGGCCGCAAGTGCTGTCAGTGCTGGCCGCGCTGCGCTGAATGTGTGCCGGGACGTGGTTCGCGTGTGTCCCGGCTCTGTGTTGTAAAGGATCACATGAAGCAGAATCGGACGCTCGAAACGCCAAGACTTATCAGCATTGCCTGGCCGTTCATCGCCGTTGTGCTGCTTCTGGCATTGCTCGGTTGCATCAGCCTCTACGCCCTGTCGGCCGTTCGCGGGTATGTCGCGGGCGAAAGCCTGTGGTCCAAGGGCCAGAAAGACGCCATTTTCTACCTGAGCCTGTACGCCGATAACCGCGACGAACGGGTATTCGACAAATACCGCGCCGCCATGGCCGTGCCGGAAGGCAGCCGCGACCTGCGCTTTGCCCTGGACCAGCCGTACCCGGATGTGGAGCAGGCTCGACGGGGCTTGCTGCAGGGCGGCACGCACCCGGATGACTTCGATGGAGTGATCTGGCTGTTCCTGAATTTCCGTCACATTTCCTACTTCTCCCGCGCCATAGAGCTCTGGACCATTGGCGACCGCTACCTTGACCAGCTCGACAGCATCGCCACGCAGATGCATGGGGCAATAGAGGCGGGTACGGCGTCCGATGCGGCCATGACGCGGTGGAAGGGCGAAATCGTGGCCCTCAACGATGCCGTTACGCCGGCAGCCAGGGCGTTCAGCGATGCGCTGGGCGAGGGTTCGCGGGTACTCCAGCGGCTGTTGATCGCCACCAACCTGATCACCGCCTTCGTGCTGATCGGCCTGGCGTTGTGGATCACCCGCAAGCTGCTCATTCAGCGCCATAACATGGCCGCCGCGCTGCAGCTTGAGAAGGAGCGGGCGCAAGTGACCCTGGCGTCTATCGGCGACGGGGTGATCGCCACCGACGTAACCGGCGCCATTGCCTACATGAACCCGGCGGCGGAGCAGCTCACCCATTGGAAAGCCGAGCAGGCAGCGGGCTTGCCCTTGGCGGCGCTGTTCAACCTGCTGGACGAAAACGCCGAGCAGGACAGCTTCACCCTGATCGAGCGAATTCTGGGTGGGCAACTCAAGGGCGGCAGCGAGCATGCCAAGTTGATCCAGCGGCTGGATGGCAGCACGGTCTCGGTAACGCTGGTGGGCGCGCCTATCCGCACCGACGGGCGGATCAGCGGGGCGGTGCTGGTGCTGCACGACATGACCCAGGAGCGGCAATACATCGCCAACCTGTCCTGGCAGGCCAGCCATGATGCCTTGACCGGCCTGGCCAACCGCCGTGAGTTCGAGCAGCGGCTGGAACAGGCCCTTGCCCGCATGGCCAGTGGCAAGGGCCGCCATTCGCTGATGTTCCTGGACCTTGATCAGTTCAAGCTGGTGAATGACACCTGCGGCCACGCAGCGGGAGATGAGCTGCTACGGCACATTTGTGCCGTGCTTGCCTCCGGCCTGCGGGAAACCGACACCCTGGCGCGCCTGGGCGGCGACGAATTCGGTGTATTGTTGGAGGACTGCCCGCCCGAGCAGGCCGAACGCATTGCCGAATACCTGCGCGAAAGCGTGCATAGCCTGCACTTCGTATGGAAAGGTCGGCCGTTCATGACCTCGGTGAGTATCGGCCTGGTGCACCTCAACCTGTTGCCGGCCACCCTCGAGCTTTCTCTGCGCGCCGCCGACATGGCCTGCTACATGGCCAAGGAAAAAGGCCGTAACCGGGTTCAGGTGTACCACGCCGACGATTCCGAGGTGTCCACCCGCTTCGGGGAAATGGCGTGGATACAGCGGTTGCGGATGGCCCTGGAAGAGGACCGGTTCACCCTCTACGCCCAGGAGATCGCCTTGTTGGGCAACGAGCGCCACGGCGGGAGCCATGCACGGCACGTGGAAATCCTGCTGCGCCTGCACGACGAGAGCGGGCGGATGATCCTGCCAGACAGCTTTATTCCCGCGGCGGAGCGCTATGGCCTGATGACGGCGCTGGACCGTTGGGTGGTGAAGAGCGTGTTCGGGATCATTCGCCAGGCCATGGATCAGGGCGGCGACGAACCGCTGGCGGTATGTGCCATTAACTTGTCCGGGATCAGTATCGGCGACGACGATTTCCTTGATTATCTGCGCGAACAATTCCGGCGGTTCGCCATTGCGCCGCATTTGATCTGCTTCGAAATCACTGAAACCAGCGCCATTTCCAACCTCGGCAGCGCCATCCGTTTCATCAATGAGCTCAAAGCCCTGGGTTGCCTGTTCTCGCTTGATGACTTCTGTGCCGGTATGTCGTCCTTCGCGTACCTCAAGCATTTGCCAGTGGATTTCCTCAAGATCGACGGCAGCTTCGTGAAAGACATGCTCGACGACCCGATCAATCGGGCAATGGTGGAAGTGATCAATCACATTGGCCATGTGATGGGCAAACGCACCATCGCCGAGTTCGTTGAAACGCCCTTGATCGAGCAAGCCTTGATGGAAATAGGGGTGGATTATGCCCAGGGTTACCTGATCGAGCGCCCTCGCTTGTTTACCTGCGAAAGCCTCAGGAGCGCGGCCAAGGCCCGTGCGACGCCGTGAATCGTTGTGGATGCATGCGGTAGTTTTTCACCAACAGAAAGGAAGTTGTCGATGAATGATGTAGCAGACTCAGGCTTCACCCGCACCGGGCCACTGATGGAGGCCAGCAGCTACCCTGCATGGGCCCAGCAATTGCTGCGCGATTGCAGCATTGCCAAACGGCGCGTGGTGCAGCATGAGCTTTACCAGCGGATGCGTGATAACAAGCTCAGCGCCGCGACCATGCGGCAGTACCTGATCGGCGGCTGGCCGGTGGTCGAGCAGTTCTCCCTGTACATGGCCCAGAACCTCACCAAAACCCGCTTCGGCCGCCACCCGGGCGAAGACATGGCCCGCCGCTGGCTGATGCGCAACATTCGCGTGGAACTCAACCATGCCGACTACTGGGTGAACTGGTGCGCTGCCCACGGCGTGACCCTGGAAGACCTGCAGGCGCAAAAAGTGCCGCCAGAGCTGCAATCCCTGAGCCACTGGTGCTGGCAAACCTGCGCCACCGACCCGCTGGCGATTGCCATGGCAGCCACCAACTACGCCATCGAAGGTGCGACCGGTGAATGGTCCGCGGTGGTGTGTTCCAGCGACGTGTACGCCAATGCGTTCCCGGAAGAAACGCGCAAGCGCGCCATGAAGTGGCTCAAGATGCACGCCCAGTACGACGATGCCCACCCATGGGAAGCGCTGGAGATCATCTGCACCCTGGCCGGCAACGACCCCTCGCAGGCCCTGCAGAACGACCTGCGCAAGGCCATCTGCAAGAGCTACGACTACATGTTCCTGTTCCTGGAACGCTGCATGGAGCTGGAGCACAAGGCCGTGCGCCGCGAGCCCGAAGCGGTGTTGTAACCGTACCGAACCCTGTGGGAGCCGGGCGCAGCTCGCGAATAAGCGCGTTACCTCGCATCCAGCGCCTGGCCATTCACGCCGGCGCTGTCTGGCCCCATCAGGTACAGGTACGCCGGCATGATCTCTTCCGGCGTGGGGTTGCGGCTCGGGTCTTCGGCGGGGTAGGCCTGGGCGCGCATGTCGGTGCGGGTGCCGCCCGGGTTCAGGCTGTTGGCGCGGATCAGCGAGCTGCCATCGGCTTCGTCCGCCAGGGTTTGCATCAGGCCTTCAGTGGCGAACTTGGATACCGCATACGCCCCCCATTGCGCACGGCCTTTACGGCCTACGCTGCTGGAGGTGAATATCACCGAAGCGTCCTTGGAGCGGTGCAGCAGCGGCAGCATGGCCCGGGTTAGCATGAAGGTCGCGTTGACGTTCACCTGCATCACCTGGATGAAGTCCGCATCGGGTATTTCGTCCAGGCTGGCCCGCGGCCCCAGGATCGACGCGTTGTGGAGCAAACCATCAAGGCGGTCGAACTGCTTTTCGATCGCCACTTCCAGCTGTTCGTAATCTGCCGTTCTCGCAGTTTCGAGGTCCAGCGTATACACCATCGGCGTGCCATGGCCGGCATGGCGAATGCGCAGCGCCACGTTTTCCAGGTGGGAGCGGGTTTTTCCCAACAGAATCACCTGCGCGCCGTGCCGGGCATACGCCTGTGCGGCCGCCGCACCGATGCCGCGGCCAGCGCCGGTGACCAGTATTACCCGGTCGGCCAGCAGGTTCGGGGGTGCCTTATAATCGAACATTGCGCGTCTCCTTGCCGCGGGCGGGGAAGGGTCAGCAGCCGCAGAGCGCACGGTCCAGCACGTCGCGCAGCTCTTGGGGGTGGCTCACGACCACATCCGCGCCCCAGTGATTGGGATTGTCATGGGGATGAATATAGCCGTAACGCACTGCCGCCGTTTTGGTCCCCGCGTCGCGCCCCGACTCGATATCACGCAAGTCATCGCCCACGAACAGCACCCGGGACGGGTCCACGCCCAGGGTTTTGCAGGCGAGTATCAACGGCTCCGGGTCTGGCTTGCTGCGGGTCACGTGGTCAGGGCAGATGAGCACACGGGACCGCTCCGCCAGGTTCAGCTGCTGCATGATCGGCTCGGCGAACCGCACCGGCTTGTTGGTGACCACGCCCCAGATCAGCCCGGCCTTTTCGATGTCCGCCAGCAACTCGGCCATGCCATCGTAAAGGCGTGTATGCACCGCGCACGCCTGTTGGTAGCGCTCGAGGAACTCCAGGCGCAGCGCTTCGAATTCCGGGGCCTCGGGCGACAGCGCGAAAGTGGCGCTGACCATGGCGCGAGCACCACCGGACACCACGTCGCGGATCAGTTGATCGTTGACCGCCGGCAGGTTGCGCTCGGCCAGCATGGCCTGGCACACGGCGATGAAATCGGGGGCGGTATCCAGCAGGGTACCGTCCATGTCGAACAGCACAGCGTCCAGGCGCATGTTCAACCCTCCCGTACGGTCTGGATCATGTAGTTCACATCCACATCCGAGGCCAGCTTGTAATGCTTGGTCAATGGATTGTAGGTCAGGCCCACCATGTCCCGCACCCGCAGGTCGGCGGCGCGGGCCCAGCTGCCCAGTTCGGAAGGGCGGATGAATTTCTTGAAATCATGGGTGCCGCGTGGCAGCAGCTTCATGATGTATTCCGCGCCCACAATCGCGAACAGGTAGGCCTTGGGGTTGCGGTTGATGGTGGAGAAAAACACCTGGCCGCCGGGCTTGACCATGCGCGCGCAGGCCTGGATCACCGAGGAGGGGTCTGGCACGTGCTCGAGCATTTCCAGGCAGGTCACCACGTCGTAGGCGCCGGGAGCTTCCTCGGCCAGGGCCTCGGCGGTGATCTGCCGGTAGTCCACTTCAACGCCGGATTCGAGCTGGTGCAGACGCGCCACGGCCAGTGGCGCTTCACCCATGTCGATACCGGTCACGGTGGCGCCACGCAAGGCCATGGCCTCGCTGAGGATGCCGCCACCGCAGCCCACGTCCAGCACCTTCTTGCCGGCCAGGTGCGCGCGTTCGTCGATCCAGTTCACCCGCAGCGGGTTGATCTCGTGCAACGGCTTGAATTCGCTTTCCCGGTCCCACCAGCGGTGGGCCAGGGCTTCGAATTTGGCGATTTCAGCGTGGTCGACGTTACTCATGGGCGGTCCTTGAATAAATATGAAAGAAGGTGGCTGGCCGGGTAGCTTCAGCGGGCATCGGCGGCGCCAATGCGCTCACCCCAGGCGCGGGCCCGCGCGATGAGCGCTGCCTCGTCGAAGCCTGTGAGCTGGCCGTTTTCCAGCAAAGGTTTGCCCGCGACCCACACGTGCTTCACGCACTCACGGCTCGCGGCATAAATAAGTTGAGACACCGGGTGATACACCGGCTGCAAGGCCAGGCCCGAGAAGTCGAACGCTACCACGTCTGCGGCCTTGCCCACTTCCAGCGAGCCGATGCAGGCGTCCAGGCCCAGGGCGCGTGCGCCGTTGAGGGTGGCCATGCGCAAGGCGCGATGGGCATCTACCGCCGTGGCCGAACCAGAAACTGCCTTGGCCAGCAGCGCCGCGGTACGGGTTTCGGACAGCAGGTCCAGGTCATTGTTGCTGGCCGCGCCATCGGTGCCCATGGCCACGTTCACGCCGGCCTGCCACAAACGCTCCACCGGGCAGAAACCGCTGGCCAGCTTGAGGTTGGACTCGGGGCAATGCACCACGCTGCAGTTGTTTTCCACCAGCAGCGCCAGGTCGCTTTCGTCGATCTGGGTCATGTGCACCGCCTGGAAGCGCGGGCCCAGCAAGCCAAGGCGCGCCAGGCGGGCGAGCGGCCGTTCACCGGTTTTTTCGACTGCCTCCTGCACCTCATGGGCGGTTTCGTGCACGTGCATATGAACGGGCGCGTCGAGCTGGTTGGCCAGCACCCGTACTTTCTCCAGGTTTTCATCACCCACGGTGTAGGGCGCGTGCGGCCCGAACGCCAGGCTGATGCGCGGGTGCTCACGCAGCTCGTCGAACAGGGCGACACCTTCGCGCAAGGCTTCGTCGCTATCCCGCGCCCCTGGGACGGGGAAATCCAGCACCGGGATGGCGATCTGCGCACGCACACCGGCTTCGTGTACCCGGTCGGCGGCCACTTTGGGGAAGAAGTACATGTCGGCAAAGCAGGTAATCCCGCCCTTTATCTGCTCGGCGATGGCCAGGTCCAGCCCGTCACGGATGAAGGCTTCGTCTACCCAGCGGCCTTCGGCCGGCCAGATATGATCCTGCAGCCAGCTCATCAGCGGAAGGTCGTCAGCCAGCCCGCGGAACAGGCTCATGGCGGCATGGCCATGGGTGTTGACCATGCCGGGGGCCAGCAGGCAATCCGGCAGTTCGCGCACTTCCAGCGCGGAGCGGGCCAGGCCGTCGGCGCGTGGGCCGATGAACTCGATCACGCCGTCGCGGATGCCCAGCGCGTAATCCTTGAACACCACACCCGCTGGCTCCACTGGCACCAGCCAGGTGGGCAGCAACAAAAGGTCGAGTGTGGGGGCTTGGGGCATGGAGGCCTTCCGATAAGAGGAATGAGTTGCCGAAGTATACCCGAGCGTGTTTCCCGGGGGAGCGGTATAATCGGCGGTTTTGAACGCTTAAGTGGGGTGGGGCATGCGCGATCGTCTTTTGGCAGCAGAGAAGGTAAAGGCGATCGACTGGCGGGATGGCGCCCTGTTTCTTCTGGACCAGCGCCTACTGCCTGCGGCCGAAACCTGGCTGCGCTACGACGATGCCGCCGGGGTGGCCGAGGCCATTCGCAGCATGGTGGTGCGAGGCGCGCCAGCGATCGGTATCGCGGCGGCCTATGGCGTGGTGCTGTCGGCGGCCCGGCGTACCGCCGCAGGTGGCGACTGGCAAGCCGCCGTGGCCGCCGACATCGCACTGCTGGCCGATTCACGGCCCACCGCAGTCAACCTCTTCTGGGCGCTGAACCGCATGCGCGAACGCATGGCGCGGCTGCGCGAAGGCGAGGCCCCGGTTGCCGCGCTGGAAGCCGAAGCCATGAACATTCACGAGAGCGACCGCGAAGCCAACCTCACCATGGCGCAATTGGGGGTGGACCTCATCCGCAAGCATCAGGGCAACGTGCAGGCCTTGCTTACCCACTGCAACACAGGTGCGCTGGCCACCGGCGGCTTCGGTACCGCGCTTGGGGTGATTCGTGCCGCCTGGCTCGAAGGGATGGTAGAGCGCGTGTATGCCGACGAAACCCGGCCCTGGCTGCAAGGTTCGCGCCTGACTGCCTGGGAGCTGGCCAATGAAGGCATCCCGGTTTCGCTGAACGCGGATTCCGCCGCCGCGCACATCATGAAAACCAAGGGCATTACCTGGGTAATCGTGGGCGCGGACCGCATCACCGCCAACGGCGACGTGGCCAACAAGATCGGCACCTACCAGCTGGCGGTCAACGCCATGCACCATGGCGTGCGCTTCATGGTGGTCGCGCCCAGCTCCACCATCGACATGTCGCTGGAAAGCGGCGACGACATACCGATCGAAGAGCGCGCCGGCAGTGAGCTGCTGGAAGTGGGCGGCACCCGTTTCGGCGCCGATGTCGAAGCCTTCAACCCCGTGTTCGACGTTACCCCCGCCGACCTTATCGACGTGATCGTGACCGAGAAAGGCATCGTCGAACGGCCCGATACCGCCAAGATGAACCAACTGATGTGCCGCAAGCGCTTGCATTAAGTTCCGGCGCGGTCGGAAGCGGGGGGCGGCCATCCGACGCAGCTCGCGAACAAGGTAAAATGCATTCGCGAGCTTCGCCCGCTTCCTACGGTGGGCTGTGAGCGGTTTTATGTGGCCTGCCTTCTCCTCCAAAGCCCACATCAGGATAGGCCTCACACGCGCTCTGTGGTAACATCCGGCGGTTCAGAGGCTGGCCTTTTCATGAAGCGCCGCCCCGGTTTTTATGAGACGCAAGTCGTCAGGTGTGTCACGGGCCGTAGCGGGGCCCGGCTGAGTTTCATTACATAAGGAATCAGGCTTCTCATGGGCGAACTGGCCAAAGAAATCCTACCGGTCAATATCGAAGACGAGCTCCGGCAGTCGTACCTCGACTACGCCATGAGCGTAATCGTGGGGCGTGCATTGCCCGACGCCCGCGATGGCTTGAAGCCAGTGCATCGGCGGGTTCTCTTTGCCATGAGCGAACTCGGCAACGACTGGAACAAGCCCTACAAGAAGTCGGCCCGTGTGGTCGGTGACGTGATCGGTAAGTACCACCCCCACGGCGACACGGCCGTGTACGACACCATCGTGCGCATGGCGCAGCCGTTCTCGCTGCGCTACCTGCTGGTAGACGGCCAGGGCAACTTCGGTTCGGTGGACGGCGACAACGCGGCGGCCATGCGTTACACCGAAGTGCGCATGACCAAGTTGGCTCACGAGCTGCTGGCCGACCTGCACAAGGAAACCGTTGACTGGGTGCCCAACTACGACGGCACCGAGCAGATCCCGGCGGTAATGCCCACGCGCATCCCCAACCTGCTGGTCAACGGCTCTAGCGGTATCGCGGTCGGCATGGCCACCAACATTCCGCCGCACAACCTGGGTGAAGTGATCGACGGCTGCCTGGCGCTGATCGACAACCCGGATGTGACCATCGACGAACTGATGCAGCACATCCCGGGCCCGGATTTCCCCACCGCCGCCATCATCAATGGCCGCCAGGGCATCATCGAGGCCTACCGCACCGGCCGTGGCCGCATCTACATGCGCGCCCGCTCCACGGTAGAAGACATCGACAAGGTCGGTGGCCGCCAGCAGATCGTGGTCACCGAGCTGCCGTACCAGTTGAACAAGGCCCGGCTGATCGAGAAAATCGCCGAGCTGGTGAAGGAAAAGAAACTCGAAGGCATCACCGAGCTGCGTGACGAGTCCGACAAGGACGGCATGCGTGTTGTGATCGAGCTGCGCCGCGGCGAAGTGCCGGAGGTGATCCTCAACAACCTCTACGCGCAAACCCAGCTGCAAGCGGTGTTCGGCATCAACATCGTGGCCCTGATCGATGGCCGCCCGCGCCTGCTGAACCTCAAGGACCTGCTCGAAGCCTTCGTGCGTCACCGCCGCGAAGTGGTTACCCGCCGCACCGTGTACGAGCTGCGCAAGGCGCGTGAGCGTGGCCACATTCTCGAAGGCCAGGCCGTTGCGCTGAGCAACATCGACCCGGTCATCGCGATGATCAAGGCGTCGCCTACCCCGTCCGAAGCCAAGGAAGCCCTGGTGTCAACCGGCTGGGAATCCTCGGCGGTGATGACCATGGTCGAGCGCGCTGGCGCCGACGCCTGCCGCCCCGAGAACCTCGATCCACAATACGGCATGCGCGACGGCAAGTATTTCCTGTCGCCTGAGCAAGCCCAGGCCATCCTCGACCTGCGCCTGCACCGCCTTACCGGCCTGGAGCACGAGAAGCTGCTGGCCGAGTACCAGGAAATCCTCAACCAGATCGGCGAGCTCATCCGCATCCTCAACAGCGCCGAGCGCCTGATGGAAGTGATCCGCGAAGAGCTCGAGCTCATCCGTTCCGAATACGGCGACGTTCGCCGCACCGAAATCCTCGATGCGCGCCTGGACCTCACCCTCGGCGACATGATCCCCGAAGAACACCGTGTGGTAACCATCTCCCACGGTGGCTACGCGAAAACCCAGCCGCTGGCCGCCTATCAGGCCCAGCGTCGCGGTGGCAAGGGCAAGTCCGCCACCGGCGTGAAGGACGAAGACTACATCTCGCACCTGCTGGTCGCGAACAGCCACACCACGCTCATGCTGTTCTCCAGCAAGGGCAAGGTGTACTGGCTCAAAACCTATGAAATCCCCGAAGCCTCCCGCGCCGCGCGCGGTCGCCCACTGGTGAACCTGCTGCCGCTGGGCGAAGGTGAATACATCACCACCATGCTGCCGGTAGAGGAATACACCGAGGGCCACTTCATCTTCATGGCCACCGCCAACGGTACCGTGAAGAAGGTGCCGCTGCCGCAGTTCAGCCGTCAGCGCAGCGTTGGCCTGATCGCGCTGGAGCTGGACGAAGGCGATGTACTGATCTCCGCGGCCATCACCGACGGCGAGCGCGAGGTGATGCTGTTCTCCGATGCCGGCAAGGTCACCCGCTTCAACGAAGGCGACGTGCGCCCCATGGGCCGTACCGCCCGCGGTGTTCGCGGCATGCGCCTGGGTGAAGGCCAGCGCCTGATCTCCATGATCATTCCGGAGGAGGGCAGCCAGATCCTCACCGCGTCCGAGCGTGGCTACGGCAAGCGCACCGCCATCGCCGAGTTCCCGCAGTACAACCGCGGTGGCCAGGGCGTTATCGCCATGGTGAGCAACGATCGCAACGGCCGCCTTGTAGGTGCGGTGCAGGTACTGGAAGGTGAGGAAATCATGCTCATCTCCGACCAGGGCACCCTGGTGCGTACCCGTGTAGGCGAAGTGTCCAGCCTGGGCCGTAACACCCAGGGCGTTACCCTCATCAAGCTGGCCACCGACGAGAAACTCGTGGGCCTGGAGCGGGTGCAGGAACCGTCCGAGGAAGAAGTCGAAATCTTCGAGAGCGAAGATGCGCTGGCCCAGAGCATGGTCGAGGAGCTGATCGAGGCGCCTGAAGACGGGGTTGAAACCCCGGCAGAGACCCTGGGCGATACCGGCGACGAGCCGCTCGACGAAGAGTGACAGGCAACAGGTACACGTAGAAGATGGGTTCGGTACAACAAGCACGCCGAGCGCCGTGCCCGGCGCTTGTTGTACCCGAACCGGCAAAGACAATCAGCCCTTTGTAGAGCGAGACTGGATGTGAGCAACCGAGCCTTTAACTTCTGCGCGGGCCCTGCCGCGCTTCCTGAAGCCGTTCTGAAGCGCGCCCAGGCGGAGATGCTCGACTGGCATGGCAAGGGCCTTTCCGTAATGGAAATGAGCCACCGCAGCGACGACTATCAAGCCGTCGCGCACAAGGCCGAGCAGGACCTGCGCGACCTGCTGTCCATCCCCTCCAACTACAAAGTGCTCTTCCTGCAAGGCGGCGCCAGCCAGCAGTTCGCGGAAATCCCGCTGAACCTGCTGCCCGAAGGCGGCGTGGCCGACTACATCAATACCGGCATCTGGTCTGGCAAGGCTGTTGACGAAGCGCGCCGCTACGGCACCATCAACGTGGCGGCCAGCGCCAAAAGCCTCGATTTCCTCGATCTGCCACCCCAGGCCGAGTGGCAGCTGAGCGACAACGCTGCCTACGTTCACTACGCCAGCAACGAAACCATCGGCGGCCTGCAATTCCAGTGGGTGCCGAAAACCGATGCGCCGCTGGTAGTGGACATGTCCTCGGACATCCTGTCGCGGCCGATCAACGTTGCCGACTACGGCATGATCTACGCCGGCGCGCAGAAGAACATCGGCCCCAGCGGGCTGGTGGTGGTGATCATTCGGGAAGACCTGCTCGGCAACGCCCGCGCCAGCTGCCCGACCATGCTCAACTACAAGGTCGCCGCGGACAACGGCTCGATGTACAACACGCCTGCCACCTATTCCTGGTACCTCTCGGGCCTGGTGTTCGAGTGGCTGAAAGAGCAGGGCGGCGTGCCGGCCATGGAACAGCGCAACCGCGCCAAGAAGGATCGCCTCTACAGCTTCATCGATAGCAGCGGCTTCTACAGCAACCCTATCGCGCTGGCGTCGCGCTCCTGGATGAACGTGCCGTTCCGCCTGGCCGACGAGCGCCTGGATGCGGCCTTCCTGGCTGGCGCCGATGCCCGTGGCTTGCTTAACCTCAAGGGCCACCGCTCGGTCGGTGGCATGCGCGCTTCCATCTACAACGCCCTGGGCCTGGACGCGGTCGACGCGCTGGTGGCCTACATGGCTGAGTTCGAGAAGGAAAATGGCTGATGTCTGATCAGGAACTGAAGGCGCTGCGCCTGCGCATCGACAGCCTTGACGAGAAGATTCTCGAACTGATCAGCGACCGCGCCCGCTGCGCCCAGGAAGTGGCCCGGGTGAAGATGGAAGCACTGGGCGAAGGCGAAGCTCCCGTATTCTATCGCCCCGAGCGTGAAGCTCAGGTGCTCAAGCGTGTGATGGACCGCAACCAGGGGCCGCTGGGTGACGAAGAGATGGCGCGGTTGTTCCGCGAAATCATGTCCACCTGCCTGGCGCTTGAGCAGCCCTTGAAAGTCGCCTACCTGGGCCCCGAAGGGACCTTCACCCAGGCTGCAGCCATGAAGCACTTCGGCCACGCGGTGATCAGCCAGCCCATGGCGGCCATCGACGAGGTGTTCCGCGAAGTGGTGGCCGGCGCCGTGAACTTCGGCGTGGTGCCCGTGGAGAACTCCACCGAGGGTGCGGTCAACCACACCCTGGACAGCTTCCTCGAGCACGACATGGTGATCTGTGGCGAAGTGGAGCTGCGCATTCACCATCATCTGCTCATCGGCAGCAACACCAAGACCGACAGCATTTCGCGCATCTACTCCCACGCCCAATCCCTGGCGCAGTGCCGCAAGTGGCTGGACGCGCACTACCCCAACGTGGAGCGCATCGCCGTCTCGAGCAACGCCGAGGCCGCCAAGCGGGTGAAGGGTGAGTGGAACTCCGCCGCCATCGCCGGCGATATGGCGGCCAGCCTGTATGGGCTGGACCGGCTGGCCGAAAAGATCGAGGACCGCCCGGACAATTCCACGCGCTTCCTGATCATCGGTAGCCAGGAAGTACCGCCCACCGGTGACGACAAAACGTCCATCATCGTGTCGATGCAGAACAAGCCCGGTGCGCTGCATGAGCTGTTGATGCCATTCCACGAGAACAACATCGACCTCACCCGGATCGAAACCCGGCCCTCACGTAGCGGCAAGTGGACGTACGTGTTCTTCATCGACTTCGTGGGCCACCACCGCGACCCGCTGATCAAGGCAGTGCTGGAGCAGATCAGCAATGAGTCCGTGGCGCTGAAAATTCTTGGCTCGTATCCCAAGGCTGTGCTCTGAACCCTCCGTGCCCGCGGCCTTGCGAAGGCCGCATTGTTTAACCCGGTACGCGGCGTTTGCCGCCGCGGCCAAGGCTTCCCGGACCTCTCCATGTTGAATGAACACTCCAACGGCGCTGCGCCGCTCATCGGTCGCCTAGTGGTGGTAGGCCTGGGCCTGATCGGCGGCTCCTTCGCCAAAGGGTTGCGTGAGAGCGGCCTGTGCGCCGAAGTGGTAGGCGTGGACCTCAATGCCACCTCGCGCGAGCGCGCCGTGGCACTGGGCGTAACCGACCGCTGCGTGGCGGCGCTGGCCGATGCCTGCACCGGCGCTGATGTGATTCAACTGGCGGTGCCGATCCTGGCCGTGGAACGTGTGCTTGGCATGCTCGCCGAGCTCGACCTGGGCAATGCGATCATCACTGACGTGGGCAGCGCCAAAGGCAGCATCGTGCAGGCGGCCCGGGCGGCAATGCCTGCCCGGCTTCACCGGCTGGTGCCTGGACACCCCATCGCGGGGTCGGAGCAGAGCGGGGTAGAGGCCTCCAACAGTGCGTTGTTCCAGCGTCACAAGGTCATTCTCACGCCCCTGGCCGAAACCGAGCCCGCCGCGCTGGCCGTGGTGGACGCATTATGGCGAGCGCTTGGGGCTGATGTGGAACACATGGCCGTGGACCGCCACGATGAAGTACTGGCCGCCACCAGCCACCTGCCGCACCTGCTGGCGTTCAACCTGGTGGATTCCCTGGCCCGTCGCGACGAAAGCCTGGAGATCTTCCGCTACGCCGCTGGCGGCTTCCGTGACTTCACCCGTATTGCGGGCAGCGATCCGGTGATGTGGCACGACATCTTCCTAGCCAACCGAGACGCCGTGTTGCGCCAGCTGGATATCTACCGGGCAGACCTGGACGCCCTGCGCGAGGCCGTGGACCAGCGCGACAGCGAAGAGCTGCTGCGCACGTTCACCCAGGCACGCGCGGCGCGTGAACACTTCGGTGAAATCCTTGCCAAACGCGCCAAGGCCAAACCCTACCAGGGTGCCGAATAACCCGCTTCCTACCGGTTTGAGGTGCCTCTGCAGAATTTCCTCGCAACACAGATCGGGTATCATGCGCCGCAGCAGCGGTAGCGGTCGGGCAGCCACCATTTCATTTGCGTATTCCTCGGGCGCCAGGCGCACGGGAATGCAGGCGTCAAAAGAGGGAACGTTGTGAATTTTCAAGCTCCGGTCATCACCATCGACGGCCCAAGCGGCTCGGGCAAAGGCACTGTTGCCAGCAAGCTGGCTGAAAAGCTCGGCTGGAAATTGCTGGATTCCGGCGCTCTCTACCGCTTGCTGGCCTTCGCCGCCGGCAATCACGGGGTGGCCCTGAGCAACGAAGCGGCCCTGGTGTTGCTGGCCAGGCACCTTGACGTGCAATTCGTCGCGGCGACGGATCATCGGCTGGACCGCATCATCCTTGAAGGGGATGATGTGTCCCAGGCCATTCGCAATGAGCAGGTGGGTGCCGGCGCTTCACAGGTTGCCGCGATTCCCGCCGTGCGCGAAGCCTTGCTCGAGCGGCAGAAGGCATTCCGCGACCAGCCAGGCCTGATCGCCGACGGGCGCGACATGGGAACCGTGGTCTTCCCTGACGCGCCGCTGAAGATCTTCCTCACCGCCAGCGCGGAAGAGCGTGCCCGACGCCGCTACTTGCAGTTGAAGGCCCGGGGCGATGATGTTAGTCTGGCGAGTCTGTTGGATGAGATACGTGTGCGCGATGAGCGCGACACCCAACGCGCGGTGGCCCCGCTCAAGCCGGCCGCCGACGCCATACAGCTCGATTCCACCGAGTTGTCCATCGAACAGGTGCTCGATCGAATCATGAGCGAGGTCGCACAACGCGATCTCGCCTGACCCGGAAGGCTCACGGGGTTCCAGCGTAAGCGGCGATGGCCGCTACCCCGGAAGGCTTTCCTTTACTTGAACGCAGCCCACGTTAACTGGATCGTGGTTGTGGGCCGGCCTCCGGCTCAATCTACAGGAATTAAAATGAGCGAAAGCTTTGCAGAACTTTTTGAAGAAAGCCTGAAAACCCTCAATCTTCAGCCTGGCGCCATCATCACCGGTACCGTTGTCGATATCGACGGCGACTGGGTGACTGTACACGCTGGCCTGAAGTCCGAGGGCGTCATCCCGCTCGAGCAGTTCTTCAACGAAGCTGGCGAGCTGACCATCAAGGTCGGTGACGAAGTTCACGTCGCGCTGGACGCGGTGGAAGATGGCTTTGGCGAAACCAAGCTGTCCCGTGAAAAAGCCAAGCGCGCCGAGTGCTGGATCGTTCTGGAAGCTGCCTTCGCTGCCGAAGAAGTGGTCAAGGGCGTCATCAACGGCAAGGTCAAGGGCGGTTTCACCGTCGACGTCAACGGCATCCGTGCGTTCCTGCCGGGTTCCCTGGTCGACGTGCGCCCAGTGCGCGACACCACTCACCTCGAAGGCAAAGAGCTCGAGTTCAAGGTCATCAAGCTGGACCAGAAGCGCAACAACGTTGTCGTTTCCCGTCGTAGCGTCCTGGAAGCCGAGAACAGCGCCGAGCGCGAAGCGCTGCTGGAATCGCTGCAGGAAGGCCAGCAGGTCAAGGGTATCGTCAAGAACCTCACCGACTACGGCGCATTCGTCGACCTGGGTGGCGTGGACGGTCTGCTGCACATCACCGACATGGCCTGGAAGCGCATCAAGCATCCTTCCGAAATCGTCAATGTTGGCGACGAGATCGACGTCAAGGTTCTGAAGTACGATCGCGAGCGTAACCGCGTATCGCTGGGCCTCAAGCAACTGGGCGAAGACCCATGGGTTGCTATCAAGGCTCGCTACCCGGAAGGCACCCGCGTGAATGCACGCGTTACCAACCTGACCGACTACGGCTGCTTCGCAGAGCTGGAAGAAGGCGTGGAAGGCCTGGTGCACGTTTCCGAAATGGACTGGACCAACAAGAACATCCACCCGTCGAAAGTCGTTCAGGTTGGCGACGAAGTGGAAGTCATGGTTCTGGACATTGACGAAGAGCGTCGTCGTATCTCCCTGGGCATCAAGCAGTGCAAGTCCAACCCATGGGAAGACTTCTCCGGCCAGTTCAACAAGGGCGATCGCATCAGCGGTACCATCAAGTCGATCACCGACTTCGGTATCTTCATCGGCCTGGACGGCGGCATCGACGGTCTGGTTCACCTGTCCGACATCTCCTGGAACGAAGCCGGTGAAGAAGCCGTTCGCCGCTTCAAGAAGGGCGACGAGCTGGAAACCGTTATCCTGTCCGTTGATCCTGAGCGCGAGCGCATCTCGCTGGGCATCAAGCAGCTGGAAGACGATCCGTTCTCCAACTTCGTTGCAGTTAACGACAAGGGCGCCATCGTCCGCGGTATCGTTAAAGAAGTTGACGCCAAGGGCGCTGTAATCACCCTGGCCGATGACATCGAAGCTACCCTGAAAGCCTCCGAAATCAGCCGTGACCGCGTTGAAGACGCGCGCAACGTTCTGAAAGAAGGCGAAGAAGTCGAAGCCAAGATCATCAGCGTCGACCGCAAATCTCGCGCTATCCAACTGTCGATCAAATCGAAAGACGTTGAAGACGAGAAAGAAGCCATCCAAAGCCTGCGCGACAAGCCAGCTTCGGAAAGCGCCGGTCCGACCACCCTGGGTGATCTGCTCCGCGCTCAAATGGAAAAGCAGAACTAAGTTCTGTCTACCATTGAAAAAAAGGGGTGACTTCGGTCACCCCTTTTTTTATTTGCCGCCAAGCGCCGGGTGGTTTTCCCTGATCGAGCGTATGGCCTCCGGCACGCTTACCCCGCCCCCGATCAGTGCCGCAAACTCCAGCAGTATCTCCGGCACCCTGTTTTCCGCCACGGCAGCCTGCATCAGCTCGGTAGCAGGCGCCAGCAAGGCCGCTTCGCAAGCAGGTACCTCCGCCTGTAAGCCTATTCGCGAAAACATCAGCAATGCGTCGGCACCGGTAGTGTTTTCGTCAATTTCGAACAACTCCCAGAACACCATGCCCAGCGTACCCGCCGGATGTTCCTCACGGCGCGCCCAGGCGCGCAGGGGCGCGGCTTCGCGGTCCACTTTCTCCATGTGGCGGCGCACCTTGCCCGGCAGCGTGGCCGCCGCCTTTTCCCGGTTGTAGTACGTGCGGTTTGCCAGGCTGGCAGCATCGCGCACTACCCGCCAGGCCACGGACCACAGCTGCGCAACGCTGTAGGTGCCCAACGCGCTGCGAAAGCTACTCTGGATATCCAGTAGCTCCTCGGCCGAGAGTTCGTGGTTGTAGGTGTGGCATTCGCTCATGAAGTAATGCATCACGTCTTGAACGGCATAGTCGAGCCACAGCTGAGCGAGGGCGTGGCCGTCGGTGAGTTCCCGGTTGGAAACTACCTCCAGTACAGAATTTGCCGATCCCAGGTTCGGGTCCGGTGCCAAGGCATAAACCGCTTGGGCTCGCCGAATCCATAAGCTGTCGTCCTTGAGGTAATAGGTGCCGGCTTCCGCCTCCAGCGGGCGTTCCATCAGCACACCCGCCTCCAGCAGGCGCTGTACGTATGGCCCGGCATCACCGGCGCACAGCGCCTCGCAATCTTTCACCGAGAACGTACCGGTTGTTAGCCGGGGGGTGATAGCGGCCTCGAGCGCCAACACCACAAGCGCGAGATCATCTCCAAGTGCACGGTAGTCACAGGTTTGGTCGTTGAGCGCTTCGGCATATTCGGCCAAACGCACGGCCAGCTCGGCTGCTGCTGCGATCTCCTGCTCTTGCCTGAGCGCTAGCGCCGCCTGCTGGCAGGCCTTGCACATGGCGAATGCCCGCACCGGCGGCTGCTTCCTGAATTCCGAACGGCTGGATATTTCGATGGGCGCCCCGCAGGTTTTGCAGGGCTGGTTTTGGTCGTACGCCGTGCACCGCTGCCGCACGAAAGCGGCAATGGCGCCACCTTGTGTAATTTCCCTGAAGGGAACGAGCTCGTTCACCTTCTCGATAAAAGCCCCGTCTTCATCCGTGGCCCAGTAACGCTGGATAAACGCGATCTCTTCCGGATCCTCGGTGTGTAGCTCTAGCCTGATCGCCATGTGCGGTAGTCACTTGTTCAAGCGGGACATATCCGTGCAAAGAGTCTGTCATCCCTGGTCGAAAGACTCGTAAAGGCGTAAATCAGGCCGAAGCGTAAAATAATCTTGAATGGTTTTTCAGCCGCTTTTTCCTTACCGCATGTTGCTAGCATTCGTATGTGGGACCGGGGGGGGCCGGCCTTCCGGCAAAGCCCGGGAATGGACTGCACCACCTTATTCAACCGGCCTTCGCACCAACCCCCTCGCCAATCGCCGCTGGCTTGGGCGCCCGCGCCAGATACAGCCCCAACACACCCCCCGCCAACAACGCCCCTGCCACCAGGAGAAGGGCATAGTCATAGCTACCGGTGCTGTCCTTGATCCAGCCCATCACCGGCGGCAGCCCAAGCCCTGCGATATTCGCGATAGAGTTGATCAGTGCAATAGAGGCCGCGGCAGCTGCACCAGACAAGTACTCGGTAGTAGTGGCCCAGAACACCGGCGTGGCCGCCCAATTCAGGCCAACCGCTGTTACCAGCAGCCCATAAGCGAGCCACGGGTGGCCCGATACCACTGCCAACGCAAGCAGCACCCCTGCAAGCATCAATGGCACGCCCAGGTGCCTGGCTCGCTCGCCCTTGCGGTCTGAATGGGTGCCGTTGAAATACATGAATACGCAAGCGAACAGGAAGGGCAGCGCTGACAGTGCGCTAACCGTAAACGAAGCCTGGCCGGAGACCGATTTGACGATCAAGGGAAGGAAGAGGGTAATCCCGATAGTCCCGAAAGCCTGCAACAGCCAGAAGAGGCTAAGCAGCCATACTTGCCGGCTTTGAAAGGCTTTGCGCCAGCCCACGTGGTGTGAAATAGGGCTGCTGGCCTGTTCCGCTGCGATGGTACGGCTTAGCCAGGTGGCCTGGGCGGGTTCCAGCCAGTGGGTGCGCTCGGGTGTGTCAGGCAAGTAGCGCAGCACAACCACGCCCAGCACCACCGCCGGCAGGCCTTCGAGAAGGAACAGCCAGCGCCAGCCGCTGACGCCGAAGTAACCGTCCAGGTGCAAAAAGGCGCCGGACAACGGCAAGCCGATCACCGAGGCCAGCGCGGCGCCGATGTAGAAGAAGGACATGGCCTTGGCCCGGTCGGTGCGCGGGTACCATTGCGACAAGTAGTAGATGATCCCGGGCGTGAAACCCGCCTCCGCCGCACCCAGCAGCAGCCGCATGCCATAGAGTTGGTTGGCGCTTTGCACCAGGCTCATGCCGGCCGCCACTATGCCCCAGGTAATCATGATGCGGGCGATCCAGCGCCGCGCCCCTACCTGCGTCAGGATCAGGCTGCTCGGCACCTCCAGTAGGATGTACGTGAGGAAGAACAAGCCCACCCCTATGCCATACATACGAGCGGTAAGGCCAAGTTCGGCGTTCATCTGCAACGCCGCCACAGAGATGTTGGACTTGTCGATGTAGGCAACCATGTACAGCAGCATCAGGAACGGGATGAGCTTCAGGTTGAGGCGTTTGATGGTGCTGGCGTGAAGGCCGGCGTCCAGGTTCGGTTGAGCCATGGGAACCTCGGGCTGTTGTTGTTATGGATGCTTAAGAGCTGAGCCCACCCTAAAGTAGTTTTAAAGTTCGCTCAATATATGATTATCAATCCCACATAGTGGGAAATTAAGGCTATCTACTTAAAGACGTTCTCTATGAAGCGAGGCGGCGGCGTCAACAAATTGATGCCTGTTTTTAAAGGCTGGTAGCGCCTCCGCTCGGATTTCCAAAAAGTCAAGATGCGGGCTGTTCAAACCCGGTTCACCGTGCTACAACCTTCTTGCGGTTTCCTAGCTTCTTGATAAAGAAGGGAAAAACATGACGAAGTCCGAACTGATCGAACGCATAGTCACGCATCAGGGCCTGTTATCGTCGAAAGACGTAGAGCTGGCGATCAAGACCATGCTCGAGCAGATGTCCCAGTCCCTGGCCACAGGAGACCGGATCGAAATCCGCGGCTTCGGCAGTTTCTCGCTGCACTACCGCTCACCGCGGGTGGGCCGAAACCCGAAGACCGGCCAGTCGGTTACCCTGGACGGCAAGTTCGTTCCGCATTTCAAGCCTGGCAAGGAGCTGCGTGACCGGGTGAATGAAGACGAAGAGCGCGACAGCGCCTGACCTCTGGAGGAAAGCCCGTGCGTAGCTTCACGCGCCTGCTGCAAGTTGTTGTTGTTCTGGTCGTGGCGGCGGTATGCCTGCTGTTCGTACTGGAAAACCCGCAAAAGGTGGCCTTGAGCTTCCTTGGGTTCACAAGCCCTGAATGGCCGCTATCGGTAGTGGTGCTGCTTGCGCTGCTGGCCGGGTTGGCCGTGGGGCCGCTGATTGGATGGTTCATCGCGATGCGGGGCCGTCGGCGGTTGCGCCGGGCAGCCATTCGGCAGAAGGTAAACAGTGTACCTGCCAGCCAGGCCTAGGCCAGTAGCGCAGCCGTAGTAGCGATGGCCGCGTAGTCCAGCGCCAGGTTGCTCAAGGACAGCGCATGTACATCCTCGGCCGGCCATAACCGCCCGCTCAGGTCCTGCTGATCGTAGGTGTAGGTCGCGTCCGCGACCACGGTTACCGCAAACCCCAGGTTGCCTGCGGTCCGTGCGGTAGCTTCGACCGAATTATTCGTTATAACCCCAACCACCACCACATCGTCAATACCGCGAACACGCAGCCAGCGCTCCAGCTGGGTGGCGGTAAAGGCGCAGGGCACGTTCTTTTCGAATACCGCTTCGCTCGCCAAAGGGGCAAGCGCGGGCTGGAATTCGCAACCCGGCTGCCCAGGGTAGAACACCGACCCGACGGCCCGGGAAATATGCCGAACGTGCACCACCGGCCAGGCCCTCTCGCGCCAATGGCCGAGCAGCGCGGCAATATTGTGTTCGGTGTCGGGGTTGTTGCGGCGGCCGAGGTGCGGCGCCTGCATGCCTTGCTGCATGTCGATGATCAGCAGTGCCGCGCTCATTGCGCATGCCGCCGCATCAGCGGCACAACACAATCATGCTGCGGCTGGTATAGCCCGCCGGGTTGATACCGAATGGGTACTCGCTGGCGTCTTCGCCGTCCTGGCCCGAGCGGGCGAGCACCTTGTAGTCACCGCCACAGGCTTTCTCCGCTCGCTTGTAGCAGCGGTTCCACGAGGAGGTAAGCCCCGAGCAACTGATGTTGAGGCCCTTTTTCCCCTGCCGGATCTGGGATTGCGAATCCGCCGCACACCCACACAACGCCAGCACTGCTATCGCCACCAGAAAACGTTTCATGCCCGCCCTTATGATCATTGCCCGGGTGCGTTGCCCATGGCTGCACGGCTTTATACGTAGTTGTCCGCCCTGTATCGGCGACTACGGCCTGATACCCCAAACCTACCTCAAACAAGGCCCGAAGCGTAGAAAACTTTACTTACGAATCAACGATTCACGAAGTATTTCGGATCAGCGCCTATAGGGTTTCCGGATGGATACACGGCTAAATCCCGCTCCCCCTCGCACAAAGGAATGGAGCCAGTGCCGTATCCAGATATTACCCACCACGGTGCCCACCAAGGCGTCACCGGGTCCTGCCATCAGGTTCAGCTAGGCAATGGCCGAAGCCTTCTCGTGGATTGCGGCCTGTTCCAAGGGCGGGAAGCCAGCGGCCGCCGCAACGCAATCGACTTCCCCGTAGAAAACGTCGCCGGGCTGGTCGTAACGCACGTACACCTGGACCACATCGGCCGTATTCCCTGGCTGCTGGCGGCCGGGTTCGATGGCCCTATCTACTGCAGCGAGCCCTCGGCAACGCTATTGCCGCTGATGCTCGAAGACGCCTTCAAACTGATGGTCTCCCGGGACCAGACGAAGGTGGAACGCTACCTCGCCCTGGTCGCCCAGCGAACAGTGGCCTTGCCCTACGGCCAGTGGAATGCCTTGCCTGACCAGCCAGGCTGTCGCTTGCGGCTGCAGCGGGCCGGCCATGTGCTGGGGTCGGCCTACGTCGAGCTCGATATACAGCAGCCGGGCGAGCCAGGGGGCACGCGAGTGGTATTCTCCGGCGACCTGGGTAGCGGCCGCTCCGCGCTGCTCAGGCCCCCTGTGCCGCCAGAGCGCGCCGATGTGCTTGTGCTGGAAAGCACCTATGGCAACCGAATGCATGGCGGGAGCGAAGATCGCGTGGCCCGGCTGGCCCGCCTGATCGAACAGGCCCTCGAAGACCAGGGCACTATCCTCATTCCGTCTTTCAGCCTGGGGCGCGCGCAGGAGCTGTTGGCCGATATCGAAACCATTATTCGCCACAGGGCGCTGAGCCATGGCAGGGGAGACACCTCAGACATCGTGGACTGGCCGCAATTGCCGGTAATCCTGGATTCCCCGCTGGCAAGCCGAATCACCCAGGCTTATCGCGACCTGCAGCCGTGGTGGAACGAAGAAGCGCAAGCACGTGCCGAAGCAGGCCAGTCGCCGTTGGCGTTCCCACAACTGATTGCCATCGACAACCACGAGCAACACCTGCGCACCGTCAACTACCTTAGCAGCACGCTGCGCCCGGCCATCGTTATTGCCGGCAATGGGATGTGCTCGGCGGGGCGGATCGTGAACTACCTCAAGGCCATGCTCAGGCACCCTCGGCACAACGTACTGTTTTCCGGGTACCAGGCCAAAGGCACCCCAGGTGCGGTGATCCAGGCGGCGGAGGGCGCGGAAGGCTTTCTTGGTATTGACCTTGATGGCGAGCGCTACGACATTCGCGCTGGTGTGGCCACGCTCGAGGGGTACTCGGCCCACGCCGACCAAGCGGGGTTGCTGGCGTTTGTGGGCGGAATAGAGGCGCCGCCGAAAGAGGTGCGGTTGGTGCATGGTGAGTTCAAGGCCAAGGCTGCATTGGCGAAGGCGCTGCGTGAAGCACAGCCTGATGCCCGTGTGATAGAGGAGCCCTGAAGTAGGTCGCGCCCGCTATCGCCGTTGTGCCCAGGTTCGTAGCAAGCATGGGCCACGGAAGCGTGCGAAGGCTGCAATGGCGCGAGCGGCAAAACCCCTCTCGCGTTAGTATCATGCAACACTTTGCAGCCTTGGGGCGCCCAGCCCTTCAGTAAGGACCGGTTTCCCCGTAATGAATGTATTCACGCGGCTGTGGCTGAATGCCAGGCTCAAGCGCGGGCTCGCCCGCAACCACTGCCGGCTCGACAGCGGCATTCGCGGCCTCAGGAACGAGGGGGAGCTCACGCTTGAACAAGGCGTGAAGCTGCACGACATAAAGATCTTCTCCCGGCAACTGCAGATAGGCGCCTACACCGACATCGTCAGTGGGAGCGAACTGCACCATGTCAGCCATATTGGCCGGTATTGCTCAGTGGCCGCCAGGGTGGTGATTGGCCAGGACAGGCGATCGCACCCGCTGGATTGGTTGTCGACCAGCCATGCGGTACTCAAGGCAAGGCTGGACCAGGCGCCAGACGCGCAAAGCGCTACAGACCCGGGGCCAGACTTCCCTACCACCATTGGTCATGACGTATGGATAGGCCGGGACGTAATCATCATGAAGGGGGTAACCATCGGCACGGGCGCGGTGGTAGGGGCGCAATCTCTGGTAAACAAAGATGTGCCCCCTTACGCCATCGTGGCTGGGTCCCCGGCGAGGGTGGTTCGGTACCGGTTCGATGAAGCCACACGCAATGCCCTTATGGCGACCTCCTGGTGGGAATACCCGCTGGAAGCCTTAGGCAGTCTCGCTATCGAGAACCCGAGCCTGTTGATAGCGCAATTAGGGAGTAATCGCCCGCTGCAACGCCTGCCAACCACCACGCTCAAGGTGAGTAACCTCCCGCTTCGTATCAAGATGGGCTAAATCAAGCGGGCAGATGCAACCTTGGGATTTCGAGCGAGATTCCAAGAGTGCAGGTGCGCTCTGTAAGGTTTGATTCAGAACCGTCCCTTTACTGTGCCCTTCATTCATACCCTTGTTTTTGGTATTGTTTCCCGGCTACGCAGCCTTGCGATAACCGGGCGCAATACGTTTCGCGCCTGCGAGGCCGCTGCCTTGTGAGGCATTTATGGAAAGCCGGCCCGGTGAGGGCAAAGGCATAGCAAAAGGAACCTGTACCATGGCGACCCCTCGCAAAGGCATCATTCTGGCCGGCGGCTCCGGCACGCGCTTGCACCCGCTAACCCTGGGTGCGTCCAAGCAGATGCTTCCGGTTTACGACAAACCGATGATCTACTACCCGTTGTCCGTGCTGATGCTGGCAGGCATGCGGGAAATTCTGATCATCTCTACCCCAGATGACCTCCCTTCTTTCCGCAAGCTATTGGGCGATGGCAGCCAGTTCGGGCTGAAGCTCGAATACGCCGCGCAGCCCAGCCCGGACGGTTTGGCTCAGGCGTTCCTTATCGGCGAAAAATTTCTCGCAGGCGCGCCCAGCTGCCTGATCCTGGGCGACAACATCTTTTACGGGCAGCATTTCTCCGACAACCTCCACGCTGCGACCCATCAGCAGCATGGCGCCACCGTGTTCGGCTATCACGTGGCCGACCCGGAGCGGTTCGGCGTGGTGGAATTCGACGCACAGGGCCGCGCCCTCAGCATTGAAGAAAAGCCCGCCCAGCCCAAGTCCAACTACGCCGTCACCGGGTTGTACTTCTACGACAGCCAAGTGGTAGAAATTGCGAAGGCCATCAAGCCCTCGGCGCGTGGCGAGCTGGAGATCACCGACCTCAACCGCGTATACCTGGAACAAGGCTCGCTGAACGTAGAACTGCTGGGCCGTGGCTTCGCCTGGCTGGACACCGGCACCCATGAATCGCTGCTTGAAGCCAGCCACTTCGTGCATACCATCGAGCACCGGCAGGGGCTAAAGGTGGCGTGCCTGGAAGAGATCGCGTTCCATGCAGGCTGGATTTCCAAGGAATCGCTGTTGGAGCAAGGGCGCCGGTTGGCCAAGACCGGGTATGGGCAGTATCTGTTGAAGATTGCCAGTGAAAGCACGCTGTAACGCCTGCGTCGGGCTTGAACGTTGAGCGGTGAGCGCGTCGCTGTCCTCATGGCCGCGTTCAATGGTAGCCAATGGATAGACGAGCAGATCGATACCATTCTGGCGCAGCGCGACGTTGCCGTTGAGCTGTTCATCAGCGTAGACCCGAGCGAGGACGACACGCTCGAGCGCTGCCACCAACGCGCCGCCGCAGATCAGCGGGTTCACGTGCTGCCGACGGGTGAGCAGTTTGGTAGTGCTGCAGCGAATTTCTTCCGCCTTCTGGCAACGGTTCCGTTCGATAGCTTCGATCTCGTTGCCTTGAGTGACCAGGACGATCATTGGCTGCCTCACAAGCTGCAACGTGCCGCGCAGCAACTCCAAGCCCAGGCCTGCGAGGCCTATTCCTCGAACGTGACCGCCTTCTGGCCCGACGGCCGCACGCAGCTGCTGCACAAAGCACAGCCGCAAGTAGCCTATGACCATTACTTCGAAGCAGCCGGGCCGGGGTGTACCTATGTCTTTACCAAAGCGCTGGCGGGCTACGTAAAGGCGAAGGTGCAGGAGCAGCGCGAAGCCTTGAGCGGCATCACGTTGCAGGACTGGTACCTGTACGCACTCGTGCGTGCCAGCGGGCGGGTGTGGTTCATCGATGCCGAGTCGGGCATGCGATATCGGCAGCATGCCAGCAACTTGGTTGGCGCCAACGTAGGTATACGACAGTCCCTCGCCAGGCTTCGGCGCATCCGTGATGGTTGGTGGTTTACCCAAATTCACCTGATTGCCCGGTTGGTAGGTTGCCCCTCGCCATTGCGCGGGCAACTGAACAATGGCCGCCGTGGCTTGCTCTGGCTCGCGACCCATGCCCGGCACTGCCGCCGCCGATCTCGTGACCGGTTCTACTTCGCTGCTCTTTGCCTGCTGCAGGCTGTGGCCGGAGGCTCGCGCCCATGAGCCGTTCCGTACTGGTTACAGGCGCCACTGGCTTTGTAGGCGCTGCGGTGATGGCCCGCCTGGCTCAGCTGCCAGATGTACACCCGATCGCCGCGGTACGTCAGCCCGAGCGCTGGGCAGGGCCGGGGAGGGCAGTGGCGTATGACCTGCTTGCGGAGGGGTTACCCGACCTTGCCGGCATAGACGCCGTAATCCACTGCGCCGCCCGCGTTCATGTGATGGCCGATACCGATAACGATCCCCTTCAGGCCTATCGTGCCGCCAACGCCGAAGCGACAGCTCGATTAGCCGCGCACGCTGTCCAGTGCGGCGTTCGACGCTTCGTGTTCATCAGCAGCATCAAGGTGAATGGCGAAACCACGTTTGGCCGCGGCCCCTTTACCCCTGACGACGTGCCCGCGCCACAGGACCCATACAGCCAATCCAAGCTCGAAGCGGAGCAAGCGCTGCTCAGCCTCGCGGGCAGGGGGGAGCTTGAGGTGGCAATCATTCGTCCGCCGTTGGTATACGGGCCAGGCGTAAAGGCTAACTTCCGGGCAATGATGAAAGCGCTCAACCGAGGCTGGCCATTGCCCTTCGGGGCGCTGCACAATCGCCGAAACATGATCGCTGTTCAAAACCTGGCGGACCTTACCGTGCACTGCACCGACGCGCCTGCGGCTACGGGGATATTCCTTGCCCGCGATGCTGAACAACCCACCACCACGCAGCTGATGGCCGCCCTGGCGGAAGCGCTCGGCCGAAAGCCAAGGCTACTACCCATCCCGGCCGCGTGGTTGCGCCTCGCCGGCACGGCCCTCGGCAAGCGTGCGGTGATCAGCCGGCTATGCGATCCACTGGAAGTAGATTTGCAACACACCACCACCCGGTTAGGTTGGGTACCGCCTCTTCCGCAAAGTGAAGGCCTGCGCCTGGCGGCAAAGGCGTACCAAAAGGAGCTGAAGTGACCGTAGTTCTCTGCCTCGCCGTATTCGTGCTGTCGATACTGCTTACCGGGGCTATACGCAACTACGCACTGCGCAAGCAGCTCATGGACGTGCCTAACGCCCGTAGCTCGCACACCGTGCCCACCCCGCGCGGCGGCGGAGTCGGGATAGTGGGCGCTTTCTTGCTGGGGCTCCCCGTTGCCGTGTACTTGGAGCTGCTGACAGTGGCTGATGCGAGCGTACTGGCTATCCCCGGCCTGGGCGTTGCCGCCATAGGGTTTGCCGACGACCATGGGCATATCGCCGCCCGTTGGCGCTTGCTCGGTCACTTTATCGCTGCAGGGCTTGGCCTTGCCTTGCTGGCCAACTGGCCGATTGTGCCGCTGTACGGGTCTGTATACCTGAGCGGCGTGTGGCTCGCGATCCCGTTGGTGGTCGGGTTGGTATGGCTGCTCAACCTCTACAATTTTATGGACGGGATCGACGGGATTGCCGGGGTGCAAGCGGTGACGGTGTGCCTAGGGTTGGCTTGGCTGAGCTACCTGTACGCCACACCCGCTGATGTGACTTTGGCACTGCTTCTGGCTGCAGCCTCGGCGGGCTTTTTGTGCTGGAACCTGCCGCCTGCGAAGATCTTTATGGGCGATGCAGGCAGTGGGTTCCTTGGGCTAGTGATTGGGCTGCTATGGCTGAAGATAGCCTCGCATGCGCCACAGGTATTCTGGGCGGGGTTGGTGCTGATGGGAGTGTTTGTGGTCGATGCCACTTGGACGCTGGTGGTGAGGTTGCGCAGGGGAGAGAAGGTGTATGAGGCCCACCGCAGCCATGCGTATCAGCATGCTGCGCAGAGGTGGGGGCATGGGAAGGTGACGGCGGCAGTGGCGGTGGTTAACTTAGGGTGGTTGTTGCCGCTAGCCGGTCTTATGGCCGCTGGTCTGCACGCAGGAATTAGTACGGTCGTGGCTTTCGTTCCACTATTCATTGTAGTTGTCCACTTTAAGCGCTACGGTAAGGAGCCAAGCGTTAGTGAGTAGGTCGTTAAGCACAACTTTTCAGGCAGATTGCCATCATTTGGGTGAAGGCTGTTTCGGACGGTTCACGAAGGTCAACCCGTATATAATAACCCCATGATATTGCCAAGTGGGTGTATGTGGCGCCCGTTAAGCCTTATCTGGTATCGTTGAAATACTAATCATGGAGCACTAAACATGGCCTTGGATTGTCAAGTGTGCCAGGAGGAATTATCGGTCGGCATACAGGAATGGCATTATCAATGCCGGGCTTGTGACTATGAAATGTCAACGCTGGAGCCTACTATCAATAATTCGAACGCTCACATGAACATCGATGAGGGTGCTAGAGAGACTGGGCTTAGAGCTGTACGAAATATAAATTTCGATATTTTGCTGACCAAAATTAAAAATATCGTCCCTCCAGGTAAAAGGGTCTTGGACGTCGGATGCGCTCATGGCTGGTTCCTAGAGCGAGCTGCGAAGGATTATGAAGTTACAGGTGTGGAACCGGATTCTGCAGTTTTCCAGAAAACCGTAAAAAAGGGCCTAGATGTCCGAAATGGTTATTTTCCAGACGCGATGGTTGATAGCGAAAAGTATGACGCGATAGTGTTCAATGACGTCATTGAGCATATCCCGGACATCAGGAAAATATTGGATGCATGTGCCGGATATCTAAACGCTGAGGGATGTCTGGTTCTTAATCTGCCCAATAGTAAAGGGGTTTTCTACACGGTATCGAAGACTCTCGCTAGGCTTGGAGTTGTTTCCTTCTTCAATCGAATGTGGCAGAAAGGGTTGCCTTCACCTCACGTACACTATTTCGATAGCAATAATCTGATAAAGCTCGTAAATGATCATGGTTTCGAAGAAGTCTACAAGGGAACGCTTCCAGCACTAACGTTTTCCGGCTTATATACTCGTATCTCATATGCTGGGAATCAAAGCTTTATAGCTAAGATGTTGATGTACGTTTTGATTGTAGCTGGACTGCCGTTCCTCAAAATAATGCCAAGCGATATCATGTACGTGATCTTCCGTAAGAAATGAGATTACTCCGCCTGCCTATCGCTGGCGGAGTTATATTACGGAATGGTGTGAGTGCTTACGGGCGAATAGGTGCTCGCTTGTACATATTCCAATCGCCCGATTCGCCCGCGGGTATGACGCTTGTATTTCGAGACAAGCCTTCTGATGCATTAATCGGTGATATAACCATCGCTGCACCGGCCTTGTGGAAATCAAAGGCTTGCCGGGATATATGGATAGCGACTACGTCCGGCCTGGGCGTGGTTAACTTGTAGGGCTGCCCATTGGCTAGCGCTGGCGCCTGATCCCCAATAAATTTTAAATGTTGGTATCTATTGTAGACATCCGAGTATTCGGAAGGGCTATCAAGCCGCTTCCATAGCGACTCTTGGGGATAGAAAAAGATACCGTTAGCGACCGACGCGCCGGCGGCAGCAAGCGCCATTGCAGGAACCTGGTCCTCTAGAACCAAAATCCTTTTATTACTCTCTGGTGATTCACTGGTCAATGCGGTTGAAATCGGTGTCGCAATTAAGACTTTGCTGGGCGCGATGCTTATCGGGTGGAACGGGAGTGTAGTGACAAGTGTAAGGGCGCCTAGTAATAGCAAATATTTATCAAATCTCCAGCTTAATAAATGATAGCTCATAAAAAATAGGTACGCGCAAAGCCCTAATAAAAGAGAAGGAGTCATTCCCACTTTGATAGACTCGTCCAGCTTCGAAATGGCATATAGCACAATCCCGCACCAGAGCAAACTAACAGTGATCCTGAATAGCTTGGATGGGATTGAATTCATGGCTTGGCCGGCGAGCCATCCTGTTAGAAGGAGTAGCGTAAAACCAAGGCTTAGGTCGGCGCGATTCGATGGAACCCTTCCCCAAAGCGTCCATTTGGCGAATGTCTCCGGGACTCCGAAGCTGACGTAGTAATATACGTATAGCGCACTGAATATAAGCGCTATAGCAACTGAGTCTATGCGTTTGCGGACTAATATCAGAGCGGCCGAAAGCGGCACTAGCATATAAAAAAATGAGGATATTTCGCTTTGATTACTAATGGTGCTATTCAACTGATTGAGCGTGATTATGTTGGTAAAGCCTTTTAAAAGCATCGATAGAGAGATGCCCCCGCCTAGTACGGTCGTTCTCTGTCCTGGATATACGGTGGCCTGCATAGCCTCGACGGCTGCTTTAGCTGATATCCACCAGTCAGCTATAAATGCCAATGTAATAACGGCCGCAAGCAATAAATAGCATAAACGGTCAAGCGTGATTTGCTTGTAGACATTGTTTCTAAGTAGGTAGGCGATAGATATCGCGATAAAAACGTAGCCTAACGATACCTGCCAAGGCGGATAAAGTAGGAAAACGAATCCAGCTGATGCCACCGCTAATCCCAAGGACGCCGTGATCTTTTTACTCCAGTGTGCTGTATGCAGTAGCCAGTGAATACATAAAAACATTACGGAAGGGAACAATGTTGTGTAGGCTGGCCAGAACGACCATCCAACCACATATGGGGCAGCGATATACGTTCCAGCAAGGGCAGCGCCGATTCTCCATTCAGTACGACAAAGTACTTGGATTACGCCCCAGAGTGCGACGAAACAGCCGAAAATAGGAAACCACCACTGCCAAGCTAAACCTCGCTTCAGATCAAAGATAAAGAAACCCCAAGTTGCTGGCTTTGCAAAAGCGGACGAGTGCGCAACGGGTATGCCTGTCATTCCGACGACTAACATATTCTGACCATCTTCGCCGTAACTATCGTTAATCACGGGGAATTTTGGCGCATGGTTGTATTGCGCTACAGACAAGGGAGTAAATACAAGCCACTCATCACTACGAATCGGCTGTTCGCGTCCAAAGAGTCTCTCCCCATCAGCAGACACAAAGGACCTTTGGTCAAGAAGCAGTCGCGTTGAGCTTCCGGTTAATCCTAGAGTCACTAGGAGACAGAAAAAAAACGCTACCGCGGCAATGAATGCTACAGGCGCAGTCACTTCGCGCTTAATAGCCCGAGACGCATAGATCGAAATTTTTTCCGCGAAGATAAAAGTTAACAAGATCATTGCAATGCCAAGAATCAATAGTGACTTAGCTATCGATCGCGGCCAATCACGTTGCTTATTCTTGGTGAGGATGATTTTGCTTTTTTCCCCGGCGCTCAATGTCAGGCTCGCGCCGGAATCGATCTTTGCGCGTATCTCGATGTTGACGGTTCCGCCTTCACCAATGTCCCCGACTGGAATCGCGACCCTCCAGCCTGACCGGAGCCAGTCTGGCCTTTTCAGCGCGTCGGCAACATCCGGTCGCTCCATCCGTTCGAACGGCCCTTCATACCTCATCGAACCGTTGGCCCAAACCTGGATCGCAGTAATAAACTGATTAGGGCCTGGCGGGCCCGCCCAACCTACAGCTATGAAACGATCGCCGTCGATCCCGATTTGATCGACATAGCCAGCTCCATGCATCTCTTTAGCGGAAGAGACTCCAGTTAAGCCGAAAAGTACATAGATAAATAAAATAAAAAAATGTTTAATGCTAGGCACTTCAAGCCCTCACCGTAATTATTATTCCTGTGATAAGGATTGCCACTCCGACGAAGTACTGGGGTGGGAACCTTTCATCAAAGAAGTAGTGGCTTGCAATGGGGACAAGCACGAAGGCGAGAGCCATCAGTGGGTATGCTTTCCCGAGCGTAAGTTTCTGAAGGATCCAGATCCAGATCAGAGTAGTTAGCCCATATACTCCCAATGCTATTATTAAGATTAGGAAGGTTTGTGGATCAAACACAGAGCCAGTTTTCTTAAGCTGCATGGCGCCGAGTTTGAATAATATCTGTCCTGCAGCTATCCCTACCACGCATGCCAGTGCGACAATATATGTAATGATCACTATGCCGCTCCGGGGCGGTTGGCTATATGGCGGTGCAGAGGCTTCTTTGGAACGGACTGAATATCATACCCAACAAATGCCAGGATTAATTGTGTTCCCATAAGAACCGGTAACGCAGAAAGCATTACTGTTCCCGCAGATGCCTGTACCCCACTTAGGGATGAACTAGCCCAGTGTGCCATGCCAAAAGCTGCACCGGAGAGAAAGAGGCACAGGCCTACAGGAAGCTCGATGGATGCTAATGACATGTCTCGCAAATAGTAGTTATAAAATACGCGTTTTGTAAAGTTTCTCAGATGTTTCACTAAAAATTCGCCTACGATACGCGAGATTCTAAGATTGCTTTCCTCGTCTTCGTATTTCGCATCCATAGGAATGTCAGTGACGACAGCTCTCAGAGTGTTAAGCCTAAAAAGCATATCGGTTTCGAAAAAGTATCGGTTGCTGATTTTCTCGAACGGAAGATGCTTGGCTACATCTCGGTGGATCGCAGTGTAGCCATTGGTTGGGTCAAATAAATCCCAATAACCCGATGACAATTTCGTCATCAAAGATAGCGCGGCGTTACCGAATAGGCGTATTGGGGGCATCCTTTGGATCTTTTCCAAGAAGAAGAAGCGATTACCTTTGGTGTAATCCGCCTTCCCCCTGGCTATAGGCGCGACGAAATCCATGATCAGGGCGGGGTCCATTTGGCCGTCGCCGTCAATTTTCACAAATATCTCCATGCCATCAGCGATTGCCGCCCTATAACCCGCCAGGACTGCGCCTCCTACCCCAAGGTTCACCGAGTTTCGTATCACCTTTACTCGAGGGTCGTTCACGGTCTGTTCAACATATGTCCCCGTATCTTCAGGACATTTGTCATCCACAACGTAAATGGAATGCACTTCTCTTCCGATACTCGAAATAACGGAGGCGATGTGTCGCTTAACCTTGAAGCATGGTATTACTACAGCTACACGAGGCGTATTTATATCAGTATTTGTCATAACATTTCTCTGAAAGGTTGCAACTCGGCAAATTCCTTGGCCTTAATGCTCAGCCGGAATCGATCAAATTTTAACCCTCGGGGGCCACGATAACCCGAAGTCTTCATGGTCAAGTGTAAGATTCGGGTTATAGCAATAGTCTTCCTGTATTTGGGGCCAGCGGCGCTTCATATAGTTAACCTCAGCTGCAAAGCGCGCCTTTTTAGCGGGGGTATCTTCCAAACCGCGTGTTGCGCTTTCATGATGGTAAAGCTCGGCATAGGGTGTCCAAACATTTACGTATCCAAGTTCTTGCAGTCGAAGGCAAAAATCTACATCATTGAATGCGATGACCAAGTTCTCCTCATCGAGACCGCCAGCCTCTTGAAAGATTGCCTTCCGGACTACAAGGCACGCTGCGGTCACAGCGGAAAACTCCTGGATGAGCTCCGAGCGACAGAAGTAGCCGTGGTCTCCTCTCGGAAGGTATTTGTGAGAGTGGCCGGCAACCCCACCTACCCCAACTACGACGCCGCCGTGCTGGAGGCGATTGTCTGGATACCACAACCTCGCACCTACGGCGCCTATGCCTGGCTGGGTCGCCAAGGCAACCATTTCATCCAACCATTCAGGGGTTATTACTTCTATATCGTTGTTGACTAAAGCGATTACATCACCCTTGGCTATATTTACCGCGTGATTGTTAAGCGCGGAATAGTTGAAGGGGCGATCATCACGGATGACACGTACGTTATCAAGAGCTTCTAGGCTTATGAAGTACTCAAGCGAGGCTGAATCATCTGATCCATTATCAATGAGAATTATCTCGTAGTGCTTGTATGAAGTTAATCTCGTAATGCTTTCAATGCACTGCCGTACAAGCTGGTGCGCATTGCGCGTGGGAATGATCACGCTCACGGATGGCGGATTCTCTGGTAGTGTGTAATGCACTCGATACATACCAGTAGGTAGCAACTCTACCTCGCCAGAGGTGGCGTTACGCTCTAGATGATCCTTGAGGGCTCGTAAGCCTGCAAGGGCGGCGTAAGGCTTTTCATTTCCCGCCAGTGCAGTGCTTCCCCGGTGTATACGCCAGTGATAAAGCACGCGGGGAATATGGACGATTTGATTTCGCTCAAGTCGGTCGATGCATCTCAATGCTAAGTCGTAATCCTGAGAGCCTTCATAACCTTCCCTGAAGCCGTTCAGCTCCTGCACCAAAGCCGTCTGATAAATTCCCAAATGACAAATCATGTTCTGGGAGCGAAATAGAAATTTGTTCCAAGAAGGTTTGAAGTAGGGGGAAGACCTACGACCCGCCTCGTCTATTTTGTCTTCATCGGAATAGAAAAGCTTGGCTGTAGGGTTGTCCTGAATAGCTTTGGCTGCCCAGTAAAGCGCATGCTCGGCTAGGAGGTCGTCATTATCCATCAGGGCTATATATTCCCCTTCAGCTAGCGACAGCGCGCTGTTGCTTGCTTGGGAAATGTGACCATTCCGTTCCCGGAAGATCACTTTGATCCGAGGGTCTTGTACCATCCACCCGCGAAGCACATCCGCTACTGCACCGTCAGTGGAAGCGTCATCGGCAATGCAGAGCTCCCACTGGGGATATAGTTGCCGGCGTACACTTTCGATCGCTTCGTTCAGAAGAGCAATCGGGGGGTTATAAACTGGCATGATAATGGATACCAACGGCTTCTTCTGCCACCGACGGACCTCCTCCTTCATACGCCACCGCTTATCGTCATCTAAGGTGTCATAATAGGAAACCCAATTTTGGTAATCATGTCTATCAGGAACCGGTCGGCTTTCATGGCCGATGAATTCTGGCGTACCCATTTGGATAACGTGGCGGAGACGGGCGATCACGCCAGAGACGCCGTGAGAACGCAGTACTGCGATTGCCTTACGGCATGTAGCCTCCCACCCACCTCCTCTCCTAGCGATAGAGGGCAACAAGCTTGCGATGCGGCGCGCTCTGCGCATGGTTATGACTCCCTTGCGCAGCGGCGCAGTCACCAGCCAACTCGTAGACCCCTCTAACCCGATGATGCGAAGGTTAAGATTATGAATATGGGTGTCCTTGGCTATTTGTTGAGCCGTGAGCGCGTCGCGCGAAACTTCAAGTTCAGCTCTTAGCCTTGCAACTTCCTCGCGCAACTCCGAAACTCCCGCTATATCTCCAAATCCTGACAACGGAGTATTAGCGGAGTCGGCACCTGCTGAGGGGGCATATTCCCCACTGACTGGAGACATGGCGCTTTCCTTTCCGGCATTAGCTTCACGACCGGGAGCCCCCTCGGCCATGGTTTCGCCACCGACCGGTTCGTCAAAACTTTCTTCGGAATGTCCGTACGTAGCGAGGAAGTCGGAATCCTGGTGGAGGGTCAGCGTCACGGAAAGCTGCAATGGTTCTCCGATCACATTCGGTGTCGGCAAAGGTATTTGCAACCTAGGGTCTGCATTAACCGCCAGCAGCGAAACCAAGCCGTCCGGGCGCAATAGAGTAAAAAGTCCCACTACTGCCGACAGGCTCTGCAGATCTCCGTCCCACTCCCAGACAACGCTCTCTCCAGCCTTCACCATTAGTTCTTCCATTGTGAACACGCCAGGTTTGTCGATCGGGTCGAACCGAAGCACGTGGCAAGCCGCACTAGCGTTGGCGGGCACCACCCAGCTCAGCGTATTGACGCCTTCTGTAAGCGCAACGGCAAGGCTTTCCCCTTCAGTAAATCCTTCAGAATCTGCAGCCCAGTAGAGTTTCGCGCTCGCGCCGGTTTGGGGATCCGCTGACGCCTGGTCGGCCAACTCCTTATCCGCACCCCAATCTAGGAACTCGGTGAAGTGGCGGCCGGTGACTATTTCCTGAAGTCGAGCTTCCTGCTCGACGAAGCTGTCTATCTGACTCCGGGAGATCGATAGGCCAACCTCGGAGAATAGGCAGGTTATGAATTCGAAGCGGGATATTTCCAAGTCGGGCCGTAGGAGTGGTGACTTGGTCGCGAGGAGTAAAAGCAGCGCTCTTACCAGCAGGTGGCCAAGCTCTATGCCGTCTGGCTTGCGCCATTCGCGGTCGATGAAAGCAGCTTTGCCCGAGGCTTCCATGATGATATTGCTTGGCACGGCGTCAATGAAAATGCCTGATAGCCTATGATGCAAATGCATTGTAATTGGTGGGTCGCCCACCTCGGCTGCGAGCTCCTGCAAGACATTAATATAGCTCCTAAGAAATTCTGCGAACCCCTCTACGCTCCAATCTGGTTCACCGCTTAGTTCAACGAAGCGACTACTTAAGAGGGTGCCTTCCTTGTAGGTTGCTACGGCGGGAAGCTCATATTTGAATTGTTCAGGGGATTCTTCTAATGGTGCGAGCGGACGATATCTAACTTCAATCTGTCCTTCGCTTTCTACGAATCTGGCCTCTTTACAATACGAAGGCTTGCGTCCCGTGCTGTAATGATAGGCGAGATCGGAGGCTGGAATGCAGTGGGATCCTGGATCTAATGTTGCACAAACAAGGAATGAGTTGGCCAATTCCAGCCCTAGGCCGTTATGCAGAACCTCTGGCCAGGTGCGATGCAGATCGAAGTGTGTGTCGTCTGGTAACTGAGGGTCTCTGCCCACGCTCTGGCCAATCAGGCTGGCGGCATCGAACCGGGAATGCGTGATTCCATGTTCGGTAATGATGGTTTGCGGAATTTTGTAGTCCGGAATAGGAGCTAAGAACTCGCTCACTGCAAAGCCAGCTTCCTTTAGGAGACTGGCCAATACTTTACGACCGAACGTTTTTGGCTGGCCTTGACCATAACGGCCTTCAATACCATACATCGGAAGGCCGAGATGGTCTTCGGGAGCGCCTGCGAAATACTTCAAGCCCAGCTGGTTTTCAATTGCTATGAATAATCGCCCACCAGGACGAAGCAGGCTACCTGCGCGCTGCAGCATGTGCAGCGCTGGATCAGGCGCCGTACTGAACATGCTTGCATACTCTAGTACGCCGATCAGCGTGACCACATCGAAGCGTTCGGTTGTTTCGAAGTCATCGAAGCGTTCCGCCAGCACTGTCACATTGGATAGGTCCCGGGTACGACTCGCCGCAGTTCGAGCGCGGCGGACGCTACCTTCCAAGCATAAGACCTGCCCGCCGCACTCCCCTAAGAAGCGGCTGATCGCCCCACAGCCAGCACCAATCTCCAGCACCTTTTTATTTAGTTGAGCCTCAAACGGACGGAGTATGTTCCCTCTAGCGGGGGATAAGTGGTAGAGGCTTGCCCAGTCACGAGCGTGCCCTGCAAGTTCTACAGAAAGCGCCGACAGGTCGTTGGCATTTCGAACGACTTCCCAGACGTATTCTTCAGCGGTGTCTCCGTCACTGTAGGGAATGCTTAAATAACCCGGGCGGGCCCATACACCGGTGGTGTCGTCGAGGATGTATTGACTAGCTTCAGACATGTTCAAGAGACGGATTCCACGTTGATAGCACCAGCGAGATCCACTAACCCAAGCATTTGGGGAGTGGGCGCCACACACAGATGTATGACGTCATAGCGACGGTCATGGGGAACGATCGAGTCGCCTACCTGCGAAGCGAGCCCGAGCGAAATGAAATAGTCACCTGAGCCAAGACAGGCATTGAATGTCAGTTTTGCCTTCGCTGTTGAGTCGGCCTCGCCCAGTTTAGCGATTGCGCCGCAGGACTGAAGCTGGCTGTTTGTCCCGTAAAGCGTTACACCTTCCTTGGTTTTTAGGGTTAAACCTAGGATCGGGTTAATGACCCTTCTGTTAAAACGAAAACGTAGCCATAGCTCAATAGTTTCGCCGCTTGTGACTTGGGCCGGAAAGTCACGACCTCCGCTGCGCAGATGATAATCCAAAAGGGTGGCTGAACCATCTCCCCACCGGTACTCATGGGGGTTATAACCAGGGCGTGTGAGGAAATGGTCTCCCTCTTCTACGTTCATCACCGGTACGCCTTCGGCTTGTTTCAGCGGCGCGGTTTTGTCCTCGGGTGGAGGAGTAGCTTGCTTTTCCCTGCCGAACAAAAGGTCTAGGTAACGGTTAATAATGGGCCGCGGCTTGCCCAGCATTTCCACTCTGCTTCTGTCCAATAGCACTGCACGGTCGCAGTGAGTTACTACCTGTTCACTCGCATGGGTAACTAGCAGAATACTGGTGCCGTTTTCCTTGAGTTGGCGTAGTCGCTCAAAGCATTTCGCCTGGAATCGCGCATCTCCTACTGACAGCGCTTCATCCACAATCAGAATGTCAGGGTCCACCTGAGCCTGCACAGCAAATGCCAGGCGCACCGCCATACCGCTGGAGTAATGTTTGACCGGCTGCTCTATAAACTCTCCGATGTCCGCGAAGGCGGCTATTGCATCGAAGCGTGCGTCTATTTCTTCACGGGTGAGGCCCAGCAGGGCGCCGTTAAGAAACACGTTTTCCCGGCCCGTGAACTCAGGGTTGAAGCCCGAGCCTAGTTCAAGTAGTGCAGCCACGCGGCCGTGGGTTTGCACAGTACCGCTCGTAGGGGTAAGGGTGCCGCAGATGATCTGCAGGAGCGTCGACTTACCCGAGCCATTACGACCTACGATCCCTACAGTTTCTCCTCGCTTCACCTCGAAGCTGATATTGCGCAGCGCCCAGAATTCCTTGCCATAAGAGGTAGGCGCGTCACCAACCCACTGCTGGAGCCGTGGAACGACCGATCTTTTCAAGCGATCGATGGGTTTGTCATAGGTGTGGAAGCACTTGGAAACGTCCTCGACGCGAATAGCATAGGTTTCAGAGGACATCGGCAAACCCCGCGCGCGTTTTCTGGAACAGCCAGAATCCAGCTAGCGCTATGACCACGCTCCCGGCCAGTGACAAGATGAAGCCATGCCATTCAGGGGAATGGCCAAAGATAAGTACGTTCCGGCTGTCTTCGATGACATAGGTCAACGGATTAAGCCGCAGCCATGGGCGATAGGCTTCAGGCAAGGCAGACACGGGATACAGCACGGGCGAAAGGAACAGCAATACCGTCGTTAACACGCTGATAATTTGCCCTACGTCTCTAATGAACACACCCAACGCGGCGAGCAGCCAGCTGAGGCCGAGTGTCCCCAGGCAGAGCGGGAGTAATATCACGGGGAAGTAAAGTGCTGTAAGGGGCGTAGTGCCGCTGAGCATCTGTTGTGCCGCCAGAAGCACGATTACGCTGATGCAGCTATGAAACAGCGCCGCACCCAGGCTTACCAGAGGGAGGATTTCAAGCGGGAAGACTACTTTCTTTACATAATTCGCATTGCTAAGGATCAACGACGGCGCCCGGTTGGCACACTCGGCAAATAGGCCGTGCACAATCATCCCCACGAAAAGGAGGATGGCAAAGTCCCCCTTGCCTTCCTGGCCAGCCCAGCGGGACTGAAAGACTTCGGAAAATACGAACGTATAGACGACAAGCAGCAGGATCGGATTGAAAAATGACCACGCCAGGCCCATCACCGAACCTCGATAGCGGCCGACCACTTCGCGCCGAGTCATTTGAATGATCAGCTCTCGATTCAGCCAGAAGCTGCGTAGGAAACCCGCGGGGCCGGAACCCATTCCTTTAGAAATATTCAATGTCACTTCCCGTGAGCTCCTCCCGTCAGGGCAGGCATGGCTGAAAGCTGCCTGCGCTGCCGACGCGGTAGGGGTTTGTTTTTAAATGCGTTTTATCAGGCTGGCAACCGCCAGGGTTAAATTTCCTAAAAATGTTTGCCGGTAGACTCCTGCACGCCTGAGCAGCAGCAGAGCGGCGAAGCCCGCTTTGGCACGTGCGGCGACGAAAAGCGCTAGAATCTGCCGGTTTTCGTACGTTATCAACTCATTAATAGGGGCAAGGATCTCAATGTTCGCGCTGTTCCACTCAGCGAAGCGCCCGGATAGCATCATGGTCAGTCGCCGGAACCGATCCTGAATAGTCGCGTTTCCTCCAATAAGGTTTCCGGCGTGCTGTCGATAGTCCAGACAGGGGCGCGGGTCATAGAGGACGGTCCCGCCTACCGCAGACACCAAGAGGTACGCCAGCCAGTCGTGAGCGACGATGTTAGAGCCTTCGCCTACCCTGCTTAGGAGGCGACGGGCCGTTTCGTTGAATACCATCGTATTCGCTCCCGCCAGGCTTTGTACGAGGGCATTGGAGAACCTGGGGGGCCTTACGAATGCTGGCGACTTACCGAGCACGTTGCCCTGTTCGTCAACGAGCCGGGTTCTACCACAGTACAGTAACGCTCCGTCCGGGCAGCCGCTCAGCGCCGCGATTGCCCGGCTCAGTTTGTCGGCATACCAGATGTCATCCTGATCGCTGAAAGCGTAGTAGTCGGCACGCACCTCCTGTCGACGAAGCAAGGAGAGGAAATTTGCGGCAAACCCCATTCCAGGGCCACTGAATAGTGTGAAGCGATCCTGCAGGCGGGAGGAGTAGCGGTGCAATATAGAGAGCGTGGCGTCGCTTGAGCCATCATCTGAAATATATAAATGCCATCTTCTATGGTTTTGACCCACGATCGTATCCAGCTGCTGCTCAAGAAAGCGTTCCCCGTTATAGGTACACATCAAGATTGCAATCCTTGGAATCTGGATATGGGTTGCAGCTTCGGTAGCCTTTCCCGCAGGTTGGGGCATGGTTTGGGCCGCGGTATCGAATTCCGCCTTTCCTTTGATTTGTATCATTGAGGCATACCCGCACCTTCCGTCTGCTGTATTTCTGGCATAGTCTGTGTTGGCCTTGGTGCTTCGTGGCAGAGGCACGATAACAGACGTGCTCTTCCCAGCCAATCGGGGGGGTAATCGCATTGCAGACAATGCCGGGTTCGGATGGTTCCAAAAATAGTTACATTAAATTTCAGGGGCGCTGGTGGACAAACTAAGAAGACTTTTGTTGGCACTACCAAGGCGGCAAAAACGCCTTATCCAGGTGGTGGTGGACATCGGGCTTGTCTGGCTGGCGTTATGGGTGGCATTTGTAGTACGTCTGGGAATCGAAGACCTGATAAATCCCGTCGGTGACTATCTTTGGCTTTTTGTCGCCGCTCCACTTGTATCGATCCCGCTTTTTATACGGCTGGGAATGTATCGCGCCGTAATGCGTTACTTTGGTAATGATGCACTTATTACAATTTTCAAGGCTGTTAGCCTGGCCGCACTTGTTTTAGCATTTGTCATATTCTGGTTCAGCAACCACAAGGCTGTTGTCCCTAGATCGATTATCTTCAATTATTGGTGGCTCAGTCTTGTCATTCTGGGCGGGCTTCGTTTGGCGATGCGGCAGTTCTTTCTGGGTGATTGGTTCGCCGGAGCCAGCCATGTACCCTTCCTGAGCAAGGATGAAAGTCACACCAAGGTCGTCATTTATGGAGCGGGCGTAGCCGGTAACCAGTTGGTGTCCGCGCTGAGAATGGGCAAGGCTATGCGGCCGGTAGCCTTCATTGATGATGATCCAGGCTTGGCCAGGCGAGTCATTGCGGGGCTACAGGTTTATAAGCCAAGGCATATGAACAGAATGATCGAGGAAACCGGGGCAACCGAAGTCCTGCTGGCATTACCATCCTTGAGCCGCGGGCGGCGTAGGGAAATCCTCGAATACCTCGAATCGTTCCCGCTTCACGTTCGTAGCGTGCCGAATCTGTCTGACCTTGCAAGCGGCAGGGTGAAGGTGGAGGACATCCAGGAGGTGGACGTTGCCGACCTGCTTGGTCGTGATCCTGTGCCCGCCGAGCCTGACCTGCTTAGGCAATGCGTGAGCGGGAGGGTCGTACTCGTGACTGGGGCGGGGGGGTCGATTGGCTCGGAGTTGTGCCGACAGATTCTTCATCTGGAGCCGTTGCAGTTACTCCTGTTTGATCACAGCGAGTTCAACCTCTATGCGATTAGTGGAGAGCTAGAGCAATTGCTGCTCAGGCATGCGCTGAATACGCGGGTTATTCCAATCCTGGGATCGGTAAAGGATTCGGTTAAGCTTCGCCAAACGTTGCAGGCGTGGCGAGTGGAGACGGTTTATCATGCAGCAGCTTATAAGCATGTTCCGATTGTCGAGCACAACATAGCGGAAGGAGTATTGAACAATGTCTTCGGAACTTTGCATCTGGCTCAAGCCGCGGTTCGAGTCGGAGTGTTGAACTTCGTATTGATATCAACGGACAAAGCAGTACGGCCAACGAATATCATGGGTAGCACCAAAAGGTTGGCCGAGCTGATTCTTCAGGGGCTTAGCCGCGAAGCGGCCCCGGTGCTCTTCGAGGATCCTTCCAATGTTGCCCAAGTCAATCGAACGCGGTTTGCGATGGTCAGGTTCGGTAACGTGCTCGGCTCGTCAGGCTCGGTTATACCGCTGTTCCATAAACAGATCTGTGCGGGCGGGCCGCTTACTGTTACGCACCCGAAGATAACGCGTTATTTTATGACTATCCCGGAAGCTGCTCAGCTGGTTATCCAGGCTGGTGCTTTAGGAGGGGGGGGCGAAGTATTTGTACTCGATATGGGCCCTCCAGTCCTGATCGCCGAACTCGCTGAGAAAATGATACGGCTAGCCGGCATGAGCGTCCGCTCGGAGCGAAACCCTCATGGAGACGTTGCTATAGAATTCACGGGTTTGCGGCCGGGCGAAAAACTATACGAAGAGCTGCTGATCGGTGAAGACGTGGTCCCGACGCGCCACCCGATGATCATGTGCGCGCACGAAGAGAGCATTGCTTGGGATGAACTCAAGCGTAAGCTGGCTGCACTGCAGGGGGCGCTCAGGAGTGAAGATTTCCAGCAGGTGCGAACGATCCTGCGGCAGACCGTGATCGGGTATGAGCCGCAGGATACTATCGTCGACTGGTTTCACTTACAGCAGCGCTCGGATGCAGAGTGACTCACTGGCTCGCGGGTAATGGTGGGAGTTCTCCCGCTAGCTCGCCGTTCGTAGGCTGATGGGCGCGATGCATCCAAAATGCATTACCGTCTTCAACCAGCTTGCACTGGTTCGCAATACAGTCGCTTTCAGTGTAGTAGTGGAAAACGAGGCTCTTCCTTGTACGGGCAGGGTCAGCTATTGGCATTCCGCCGTGTAGCAGGTAGCAGCTCCAGATAAATACATCGCCTTTCTTTGCGGCGAACGTTTCCGCTTTGAGATCCCTATCTTTGATCTGCTGCTCTATGTGCGCATGCCACGCGCTCATTTCTTGAGGCACGAAATGCAGTGAGTCATTGGAGAAGCGATAAGCAGGGATCTTGTGGCTGCCTGGATAGTAGCGGAGGGGGCCTGCGTCCATATGGCAGTCTTCCAGGGCCACCCATATCGCAACCAAGCTATGAGGGGTGCGTGGGGTCATGTACAGGGCGTCCACATGATCCGGTTGGCTGCTCCCCTGATCAAAGCTGAGGGAGTTGCACAAAACAACCTTTTCTCCAAGTAGCTGGTTCAATAGCGGAGATATTCGGTCATTGAGCGCAAGGGCGCGAATAGCGTCAATTTCGAGGTAGAGGTCATTGAGCTTGAAGCGATGCGTTTTCGCGGCGTGTGTGTCCACGTCCCGAAGCTTCAGTCTTTTTCCGGTTACTAGATCATCAACGACAATGCGAGGGTGGCGCTCACGCCAGGCGGATTCCTGGGCATCCCTGGCCTGGTCGATCTGGGTATGTGAATAGAAGCCAGGCAGCTTCAAAAACCCATCCTTGTCCCACGATGATGTATCTACGGGCGGCGGGGAGGGCCGCTTGAAGAGTCTGCTGAGGTTGATCACGTCGAAAATTCCAAGGGCTACAGAAAGGCCGGCGTCTGCCGCTGTCTTCCTCGAGTGTAGCGCACCAAGGGTGTCAGCGCGATTCCCTTGCGATCACCTCTTTTGTCAGGCGATTTTGGCTAATGGGCATATTCGTAGGTTGGCTCAGGTTTCTAAGGCTTGCTGTACTAATGTCAGCTTAACAAGTGATGCAAGCTGAATGGGCATGATTGATGAGTGAGTCGGTGCAGTTTAATATAAATCCTAATACAGTGCCCTGTAGCTCTTCGGAATTGATTTCTAATATACGCTGCATTTTTCGGAGGTCTACCTGGGAATGAAGATTCCGCATAGTTTTAATTAAGAGCTAAGTTTTAAGATCTTGTATCTTCGGTGTTTGTAGGTATCTGTTGTGTTTTTGGTCTTTGCTGGAGAGGTTTTTTCATTTCGGATGAAGTTTATTATTAAGTAGCAAGAGCTTGTTTGGATGGCGTTACAAGCGATAGCTGGGGCAAGTGCATATATCCTATAAGGCAAGATAGGTTTTGGTGGGGATAACGGATGTTGGGCCTTTTTTTATAAGTATGTCCGCCAACTATCGGTTGAGGAGTCAGTGAGGCTGCAGATATATCTCATGACTCCTCATAGGAGTAAGGCTTCTAAGCTCAATGCACCTGCGCCGGCATCTCCACCGGCGCATACGCAAACTTGCTCAACGGTTTTACCCAGTACCGTTTGTAGTCCGCCTCGCTAGGCGGCACGGGCTTTTCGTTGAACCAGCCCGAAGGGTGCCGCAGCTCGGCACGGTAGGCGTCCCATTCCATCTTCAACGCCGCTTCCCTGGCGGTGGCTTCGTTCTCGAACCAGCCCAGCACATAGGCTTCGCCGTATTCCCGGCCGTGCTCGATCAGCAAATAGATGTCGTTGTTCATGGGGAATCTCCGTCAATCAGCGGCGTTCGGTAGGCCTTGTTCTGGTTTCGGCTAGCGCTCTCCTTCACTTTAGACACCCCTTTGCAAAGTGGTGCAATGGAAACGTCACCTTCTGTTACACGCCCCGGATCAGCGGCAGAGGTTGAGTGCGCCGCCGAGTGGTCATAGGATGACTGCCTATCTGACTGCCTGCCGAGGGACCGCCATGAGCTATGCCTATATTTCCAGCCCCAACGATGGGTTGATCACCCATTACCATCTCAATGACGAAACCGGTGAGCTGAGCCTGGTTGAGCAGGTTGAAGCGGGGGAGAAGGTGAACGCGTTGTCGCTGTCCCCGGACGGTAGCACCCTCTACGGCGCGCTGCGCGGCCAGCCACCGCAGGTGGTCAGCTTCAGCGTGGACGCCGGTAGCGGCAAGCTCACACGCCGCGCCGAGGCACCACTTGGCGCGGGCCTATCGTATATGGCCACCGATCGCCAAGGTCGCTTCCTGTTTGGCGCCTCCTACGGGGAGGACGTGGTAACCCTGCAGCCCATCGACGACGAGCTACAGGTACTGGAGGCAATCCGTAAGTACCCAAGCGGCCTGCATGCGCATTCCGTGCGTACAGACCCCAGCAACCGTTTCGTATACGCCTGTGTGCTGGGTGTCGATCGCGTGCTGCAATTCACCCTGGATGCCCAGGCGGGCGAGTTGCAGCCGATTGGAGAAGGGTTTGTAACGGTCGATGAGAACACCGGCCCTCGGCACATGGCGTTCTCTGAAGATGGCCATTACATGTACGTGGTCGGTGAAATGAGCGGCACGGTGATTTCCTTTGCCATCGACGCGCAAACCGGTGCGCTCACCCAGGTCGGTGTTGAAAGCGGCATCCCTGCGTCGCTCAACCTGAGCGAAGGCCTTGTGCGGGACAACCGCAATAATAACTTGGCCGATGACCCTACACCCCGCGTGTGGTGTGCAGACATCCACTTGGTGCCGGGCGGGAAGCTGTTGTACATCACCGAGCGCACCACCAGTTCCGTGAGCGTGTTCGAAGTGGCAGACGGTGGCCAGCTGAAATACCTCGACAACCATAAGCTCGAAGAGAAGCAACCGCGCAACATTGCTGTCTCGCCGAACGGGCAGTGGCTGATTGCCTGTGGTGAGCTGAGCAAGGTGGTGGGCATTTATCGCATTCATCCAGACGGCAAGATCGCCCGCGTGAGCCAAGCCCCATCAGGGGATGGCGCGCTGTGGATCGAGGTGCTCGGCTAACACGGAAAACTTCGCTAACAGCTGTACACTGGTATTCGATTTCAGCTCCGCTAAGGTAGGTGCACGGCTCATGACGTGCCGTGCAACCTGTCAAGGAGCATTCCATGCGCAAGACTATCCTTTCTTCCATTCTCCTCGCTGCACTGGCTATCACTCCGCTCGCCGCTCAGGCCAATACCGCCAGCACCGCGCCCGGGCCTTCCGCTGCGGCCATGGCCCAGAGCCTGGTCAATCTGAACACGGCGGACGCCACTACCCTGCAGAAGGAGCTTACCGGCATTGGCGCGGCGAAAGCCCAGGCCATTGTCGCGTTCCGTGAACAGAACGGCGCCTTCACCTCGGTAGACGAGCTGCTCGAGGTGCAAGGGATCGGGAAATCCCTGCTGGACAAGAATCGCGACCGCCTCGCTGTTAAATAATCCCTCCGCAAGCCCTGCCCTCGCTGATGAAGGAGGGCAGGGCTACCGCTCTTTAAATGCTGGTTGACATCTTAAGCCTGCTCATCGCAAGCTCTTTGCATGATAACTGTCATCCAAGCGTTGTGGAGAGCCCTTCATGTCCCTGTCTGAAACCTGCAACCGTGCACTGCACCTTATCCGCTTGCACCGTGGAGGCCGCCCATGAACGCGCCCCGCATTGTGGTAACCGGCTTGGGCGCGGTGTCGCCCCTGGGTGTTGGCGTAGCGGCCAACTGGGCGCGTTTGATAGCTGGGGAGTCGGGTATCCGGGCACTTGATCCCGCCACGGTGGAAGGGCTGTCCGTGGCGGTAGCGGGGCGTATACCTTCGCGGGATGAAGACCCATCCGCTGGCTTCGATCCTGAAGCCGTGGTAAGCGGCAAGGATCAGAAGAAAATGGCGCCGTTCATTGTGTATGCCCTGGCCGCTGCCGAAGAGGCCTTGAAGCAGGCGGGGTGGGCACCGTCGGATGATGAGGCTAGGGCCCGCACCGCGACGGTGATCGGCTCAGGCATTGGCGGGTTCGGTACCATTGCCGAAGCAGTGCGCACTACGGATGAGCGCGGCCCTCGGCGCCTGTCTCCGTTTACGATTCCGTCGTTCCTGGTCAACCTGGCTGCAGGCAACGTCTCGATCCGCTATGGCTTCCGTGGGCCGTTGGGCGCCCCTGTAACGGCGTGCGCGGCGGGTGTTCAAGCCATAGGGGACGCTGCGCGGATGATTCGCGCCGGCGAAGCGGATATCGCGCTATGCGGCGGAACAGAGGCAGCCATCGACCGCGTAAGCCTTGCCGGCTTTGCTGCTGCGCGCGCGGTGTCACCTAATGCCGTGGCCGCCGAGGCCTCCCGCCCATTCGATAGAGACAGGGACGGCTTTGTGATGGGAGAGGGTGCCGGGCTGCTGGTGATCGAAACCCTCGAGCATGCCCAGGCCCGTGGCGCGGTGCCGCTGGCGGAACTGGTGGGGTACGGCACTTCGGCAGATGCCTACCATCTCACCGCCGCGCCGGACGACGGCAACGGCGCGCAGCGTGCGATGCAGGCGGCGTTGGCCCAGGCAGGCATCGAACCCCGGCAGGTTGGGCATATCAACGCGCACGCTACCTCCACGCCGGTTGGCGACCGCGCCGAGTTGCAAGCCGTGCGGGCAGTGTTCGGGGATGCGCCGGAGCTGACCATCTCGGCCACAAAATCGGCTACGGGCCATTTGCTCGGCGCTGCGGGTGGCCTGGAGGCTATCTTCACTGTGCTTGCGCTTAGAGATCAGCTTGCGCCGCCCACGCTCAATTACCGTGCGGCGGATGAGGCCGTCGGTGCGCTCACCATAGCGGGGCCGGACGAACCTACACCACTATCCACGAGCTATGCCTTGTCCAATGGGTTCGGCTTCGGTGGCGTGAACGCGAGCGTTATCTTCCGCCGCTGGGTGGATTAGCACTATCGAGCTGTTCAGTTTTTGATCAGTTGCCGCAAACCCGCGCCAGCCGTGGGTTTGCGGGGTGTTCCCCCAGCTTATGCACAGCGCCATGCAAGTTTTAAAGGGATAAGTGCTGTATTTACAATCACATAGGGAAAACGCTGTATAACCCATAAACAGCAGGTCTGGCTGATCAAAAATTGATCATGCCGCCGCAGGCCCTGCCGCCCGTGGCTTCCAGGGGGTTGTGCAACGGTTATCCACACAAGCGTCCCCGTGCTTTGTGAACAACCCGCAAGCAGTTGATCGCAAACTGCTCAATGGCTACAAAGCCATGAGCACCGCGGCCTCCAGCGCTTACCCCCCAGCTTGTCCACACGTTCACACAAGGTTTTGTTGGATAACCTACCCTTGGGTATAGCTGGCCTTGAGCGAGCGTTTGGTGTCTTCCAGTATGCGCGTGGAAAGCGCCGGGTCTTTTACGCTCCGCGCGAGCACCAGGGCACCCACTAGTGACGACCACAGCACTGTTGCACGGGCCTCGGCGTCTTCGCCTTGTAGCAGTTTGGCAATCAGGGCCAGCCGGCCCTCGATGGCCTCATCCACGATCTCGCTGGGCTCTCCGCGCTGGCCCAGCTCTGCAGCGAGCGTAGGGAAGGGGCAGCCGCGTTCCGGGTGGTCCCGGTGGCCTTCGCTCAGGTAACGGTCTATCAGGGCTTCGAGGGGGGTGGGATTGGCCGCAGCTTCGGCGACCATTGTGTCCATTTCAGCGGTGGCTTCGCGCAGCACGGTTTCTACCAATGCTTGCTTGGACGCGAAGTGTGCGTAGAAACCGCCATGGGTAAGGCCCAGCGCCTTCATGAGTGGCTGCAAGCCGGTGGCGGCAATGCCATCGCGACGGAAGCGTGCGCTGGCTTCACGCAGGATGCGCTGATAGGTTTGTGCCTTGTGGTCCTGGGAATATCGCATAAGGGCTCCAGGGTGATGAAATGTTATGCGACATTCTATCACCCTGAGCGGCTATGGCTTAGCGATCGCGCGCCTCTTTCGCGTCCATTTCCGCATTCCGCTCATGCACCCGCTTGAGCTGCGCTTCGCTCAAGGGCAACTTTTGTGCGCTTTGGCGCAATACCATCAAGCCACCGACCACAGAGCCGATAGCCACCAACAGGATCAACCACGCATACCAGGGCATAAGAGCCTCCTTTACCGCTTCGAGTAACGCCGCCTGGCGTTGGTTCCAGTATAGGCCCGGGGCACGGGTACTCCCGCCCAAATGCCCTCCCTCGGGGGAGCAAATCCGCTACAATGCGCGCCGTTTTCCAGTTTGCCGCCGAGAGCTCACATGCCAGCCTGCCAGTCGCCCGTTATTGTCGCTTTGGACTTTTCCACCCGCGAAGCCGCCTTGGCGCTTGCGGATCGCCTGGACCCTGCCCTGTGCCGGGTTAAAGTGGGCAAGGAACTGTTCACCAGCAGCGCGGCAGGTATCGTGGAAGCGCTGAACGACCGTGGCTTCGAAGTGTTCTTGGACCTGAAATTTCACGACATCCCCAACACCACGGCCATGGCGGTGAAAGCGGCTGCCGAGATGGGCGTGTGGATGGTGAACGTACACTGCTCGGGCGGCCTGCGCATGATGAGCGCCTGCCGTGAAGTGCTGGAGCAAAAAGGCGGGCACAAGCCGCTGCTGATCGGCGTGACCGTGCTTACCAGCATGGAGCGCGAAGACCTGGCCGGCATCGGCCTGGATGTAGACCCGCAAGAGCAGGTGCTGCGCTTGGCTGCCTTGGCCGAGAAAGCCGGAATGGACGGCCTGGTGTGCTCCGCCCTGGAAGCGCCGGCGCTCAAGGCCGCGCACCCAGGCTTGCAACTGGTTACCCCCGGCATCCGGCCCGCCGGCAGCGCCCAGGACGACCAGCGCCGCATCCTCACCCCACGCCAGGCGCTGGATGCCGGCTCCGATTACCTGGTAATCGGCCGCCCGATCAGCCAGGCGGCCGACCCGGCCGAGGCCTTGGCGCGGGTGGTGGCTGAGCTCAGGGGCTGATCGTTCCGGCTATTCCCGGGCTGCGCCGGATGGCCGGCCCCGCAGGTCCTACAACTGGTGCCAGCCAGAAATAGGCCCTCTAGGCTCACGCCTGCGGCGGTTGCCCATTGGATGCATGCAGCCCGCCGTCCACGGGCAGGTTCACGCCGTTCACGAACCGGGCGTCATCGCTGGCGAGGAAGGCAATCACGTCGGCAATCTCCTGAGGTTCGGCGGCGCGGCCCATGGGGATGCGTTCTTCGAACTTGGCCATCAGCGCCTCGTCGTTCTTCATCTCTGCCGTGAGGTCGCTCCAGGTGAGCGCGGGGCACACGGCGTTCACGCGTACGCCCTGGCGGCCGTATTCCAGCGCCAGCGAGCGGGTGAAGTTGCTGACCGCGCCTTTGGCCGCGTTGTAGAAACTCATACCCCAATCCCCGCCCAGGCCCGATACCGAAGACAGGTTGATGATCGAGCCCTTGCTCTCGATCAAATGAGGCATTGCCGCGCGGCAGCCATAGAACACGCCGTTCACATCGATGCTCATCACGTTGTGCCAGTCTTCCATCGGCGTTTCGGTAAGCGAGCCGGTAGGCGCAACCCCGGCATTGTTCACCAGCACGTCCAGCTTGCCGAAGCGCTCGACCGTCTGGTTGATAACGTCCTGCACGGCTTCCCAGGACGAGACGTCCGCTGGCACTACCAGGGTTTTATCTTCGGGCAATAACGCGGCAATCCGTTCGAGCTTGGACTTGTCCCGCCCAACCAGCGTTACCAACGCGCCCTCCGCGCCGAACCGCTGCGCGGTGGCCGCCCCGATGCCAGAGCCGGCGCCTGTAACGATTACAACCTTGTCGACAAACCTGAACATGCCCAGCTCCTGAAAAATGATTGGCTCATTTTCTGAGAGCGCGGGAAGAGCAGGGTTCCGCCTTTATGCTTCCCGGTTCAGGCTGCGCGCCGGTTGGCATTCAGAATCAGCAAGGTAACCACGCCGGCGACAATGCCCCAGAACGCCGAGCCGATGGAAAACAGCGTCATGCCCGAGGCGGTGACCATGAAGGTGATCAACGCGGCTTCTCGCTCGCGGGGCTCGGCCATGGCCTGGGTAAGGCCATTGACGATGGAACCGAACAGCGCCAGTGCGGCGATGGAGAGCACCAGCTCACGCGGGAAAGCTGCGAACAGTGCGGCCAGCGTGGCGCCGAACGTGCCGGCCGCGCCATAGAACACGCCACACCACACCGCTGCCGTGTAGCGCTTCGCCGGGTTCTCGTGGGCTTGTGGCCCGGTGCAGATGGCGGCGCTGATGGCCGCCAGGTTGATGCCATGGGAGCCGAAAGGCGCCAGTAGCAGCGAGGCGATGCCGGTGACTGTGATCAGAGGGGAGGCGGGCACCTGATAGCCGTCGGCCCGCAGCACGGCCATGCCTGGCATGTTCTGCGAGGTCATGCACACCACAAACAGCGGTATGGCGATGCTGATGGTGGCGCCAATGGAGAACGCCGGCGTGGTCCACACGGGCACGGCAAGCTGCAAGCTTACGCCGCTGAAGTTGAGCAGGCCCAGGCCCGCCGCAAGCGCCAGGCCCACCAGCAACGCCACTAGCACGGCGTAACGGGGCGAGGCGCGCTTGCACACCAGGTAGGCGAAGAACATACCCAGCACCAACAGCGTTTGGTGCTGAGCCGCGATAAAGATTTCGCTACCAATGCGGAACAGAATACCGGCCAGCAGCGCAGCGGCCAGCGAACCTGGTAACCGCCGCACCAGCCGTTCGAACGTGCCGGTTACGCCGCACACCGTCACCAGTGCGGCGCAGGTGAGATAGGCGCCGATCGCTTCGGGGTAGCTCACGCCGCCCAGGCTGGTGATCAGCAAGGCCGCGCCGGGCGTGGACCAGGCCACGGTGATTGGCGTGCGGTAGCGCAAAGACAACCCGATGCTGCACAGCGCCATGCCGATGGATAGCGCCCAGATCCACGACGCGATCTGCCCCGCGCTCAACCCGGCGGCTTGGCCGGCCTGGTACATAAGGATGAGCGAGCTGGTGTAGCCGGTCATCATCGCAATGAAGCCTGCCACTACGGCGGATACAGAGGTGTCGGCAAGCGGTCGGAGGCGGGGGGGGGCGGCGCTGAGCATGGGGCGGATCCTTGCGTGTGGTTCACGAAGGTTACCGCCGCCTTGCCGGATTCAAGCCGTACAGCGAGGGGAACATTGGGCGATACAGTAGCCAGTTGCCGTTCACCCTGTAGGAAGCTGGCGAAGCTAGCGAATGGGTTTAAAGGCCATATGCAGGGTTAAATCCCCTGTTCGCGAGCTGGCGCCGGACGGCCGGCCCCGCCGCTTCCTACGAGTTAGAGGGCTTTTACTTGATCAACCCGAGGAATTCCATGCGGGTGGCGGCGTTGTCGCGGAATTCGCCCAGCATCACCGAGGTGATCATGGTGGAGTTCTGCTTTTCCACGCCGCGCATCATCATGCACATGTGCTTGGCTTCAACCACCACGGCCACGCCGGCGGCGCCGGTGACTTGCAGGATCGCGTCGGCGATCTGGCGGCTGAGGTTTTCCTGGATCTGCAGGCGGCGGGCGTACATGTCCACGATGCGCGCCACCTTGGAAAGGCCCAGCACCTTGCCGTTAGGCAGGTAAGCCACGTGAGCCTTGCCGATGAAGGGCAGCATGTGGTGTTCGCACAGGGAATACAGCTCGATGTCCTTCACCAGCACCATTTCGCTGTTGTCGGAGCTGAACAAGGCGCCATTGGTGACTTCTTCGAGGGTTTGCTCGTAGCCGCGGCAGAGGTACTGCATGGCCTTGGCGGCCCGCTTGGGCGTGTCCAGCAGGCCCTCGCGCGAGATGTCCTCGCCGATCTGACCGAGAATGGCGCTGTATTGCTGTTCCAGGGACATGAATTTACCTGTAAGAAAATTTTTTGCAGGCGCGTAGGGTAAGGCCGCCAATCAGGCGCCGCAAGTCTGCCTTGGGGCGCGCGGGTGCGGTTATTCGTCCCGGCCCTCGAGCATGGTGCGCCGTAGCATCACATACACCGCGCCAGTGCCGCCGTGGCGAGGCTGGCACGAGGTGAAGCCCAGTACCTGAGGATGCTGGCGCAACCAGGTGTTCACGTGGCTCTTGATCATGGGCCGCTTGCCGTCCAGCCGCGATGCCTTGCCGTGGGTTACCCGCACACAGCGGATCTCGAGGCGGGTGGCTTCGGCAAGGAATTCCCAGAGGATCTCCCGGGCCTTTTCTACCTGCATGCCGTGCAGGTCCAGGCTGCCTTCGAAGGCAATCTGGCCAAGCTTGAGCTTGCGCATCTGGCCTTCCTGCACGCCGTCCCGCGCCCAGTCCAGCGCATCCTCGGGGCCCACGTCGATCACGAACTGATCGGACAGCCCATCCACCACCTTCACGTCCTGGCGCACGGTCGCGGCCTGGCGCAGGGTTTGCACCCGCTGGCGGTCGGCGCGTGGCTTGCCGGTGTCCGCGCGGTCGTGGCGGATGGGCTTTACCCCCCGCACTTCCGATTGGAACAGGGAAAAATCGTCGTCTTGCATGGTTGCCTCCAAACAGGAGGCCAGTCTACGCGAGTCAGTCGTGCTTTTTCATCAGGTGTGGCGCCAGGTTCAGGTCCTGTGTGCGCCGCATCCGCCGACGGCAGCGCCGCCACACGATGATCCCCAGGTAAAGGAACAGCAGGCCGAACACCACCTGGATAATGGCGCCAGTGGTGCTGGTATCGAGGCCTTCAAGGGCAGGTGGGCGGCCCAGCAGGCTGGCCGCACCGGCCATGCCCAGCAGGATGCCAAAGGTGGCCAGCAATGCCGCGAAGGTTGCACCCAACCGCATCCGCCACCGGTTTGGACCGCGAGGGCGAAGCCGGCGGGCGTCAAAACCGTCGTCGGATAGCTTCATCGGGAGTTCCTCAGGTGAATATCGGGCCTTCGACCCGCTTCGGCGGTTCGGGTTCCGACATGGCTGGCAATTGGCTTACGGTGGCCGGGTTGATCGACAGGCGGTGCGGGTTGTGAACTAGATCACATTCGCGGTCACGGTAACTGCCGCGAAATTGTCCGCCATGGTGGCCATGCCTACCTGCTTCACCTGCTCGGCACTCAGTACGCCGTCCTTGTAGGGAAGGTCACGGGTAGCGCAGGCGTCTTCAACCAGGGTGCACCGGTAACCGTAGTCCTTGGAGGCACGGACGGTAGTGCTGATGCTCGAATGGGTCATGAAACCGCACACGATCAGGTCCACATGGCCCAGGCTCTGCAGCAGGTCGTGCAGGCCGGTGTTGTTGAATGCGTTGGGCATGCGTTTCTCGATGATGTGCTCGCCTTCGAGCGGCGCGGCCTTGTCGATAAACCGCCCACGCTCGCCCTGTGGGTCGAACAGGCCACCGGGAATGCCCAGGTGTTTTACATGCACGATCGGCCGGTTGGCCTTGCGCGCGGCCTCCAGCAGCAGGGCGATGTGATCGACGGCTTCGTCAATGCCCGACAATGCCAGAGGCCCGCTGAGGTACTCCTTCTGCGCATCGATAATGATCAGCGTGGCATTGCTCAGGGTGAACGGCGGATAGCCGCGACCACTGAGTTGGAACATCGTCTTGACATCGGGCATCAGGGGCTCCTTTGGATAGGGCTTTTGCGTATTGTCCACTGCCGAAGCCGTTAAGGGAATCACTGTAATGCGAAGTCACGCTGGCTTGAGCGCAGGCTGATAGAATCCACGGCACTTTTTTCGAGGAGCCTGCCGTGATTACCACTCGCCTGCGCACCCTGCGCGACCACATCCGTTGGGCCGTCAGCCGCTTCCATGCCGAAGGGCTCTACTTCGGGCATGGTACCGACAACGCCTGGGACGAGGCGCGGCAGCTGGTTGTCGGCGCCTTGCACCTGCCATGGGATATCAGCGACGCCTACCTGGATTGCCGCCTGGAAGACGACGAGCTCAGCCACGTGCAGCACCTGCTGCGCCGGCGTATCAAGGACCGCATTCCGGCCGCCTACCTGCTGGGCGAAGCCTGGTTCTGCGGCATGCCGTTCGTGGTGGATGAGCGTGTATTGATCCCGCGTTCGCCAATTGCCGAGCTGATCGGCCAGCGCTTCGCGCCTTGGCTGGCGGCAACGCCAGCGCGCATCCTGGACCTGTGCACCGGCTCGGGCTGCATCGGGATCGCCTGCGCTCAGGCGTTCCCAGCCGCGGAAGTGGTGCTCGCCGACTTGTCGTTCGAGGCCCTTGAAGTGGCCAATCAGAATATCGAGCGGCATGAGCTGGACGCGCGCGTATTCACCGTGCAGGGCGATGGCTTCGGGGGGTTGCCAGGGCAGCGCTTCGACTTGATCGTGTCCAACCCGCCCTACGTGGACGCCGAGGATTTTGCCGACATGCCGCCCGAATATCACCACGAGCCGGCCTTGGGCCTGGCCTGCGGCGATGATGGGCTGGACCTGGTGCGGCGCATGCTGGCCGAAGCCGCCGACCACCTCACCGAGCACGGCTTGCTGGTGGTGGAAGTGGGCAACAGCCAGGTGCATGTGCAGGACCTTTACCCGGAAGTGGATTTCACCTGGTTCGAGTTCGCGCACGGCGGCCACGGCGTATTTGGCCTTACCGCCCAGCAGTGCCGTGATCATCAGGCGTTGTTTGCTGAGCGGGCGTAATTACCAGGTTGGGAGCGGGAGTGGGATTAGTGGGAGCGGCGCCCCTAGGCTACCGATGGGTCGCAATCCAGATCAGCAGCGCGGCCTGGAACACGGCAAACGCGATCAGGCAGGCAATGGTGAAACGCAGGCTGCCATCTTCACGGCGGTACTTGCTGATGCGCTCTTCTTGCTGGCGCAGCTTCACCTCCTGCTCCTGCAGGGCCTTGTCGGCCAATTGCAGCATTGTTGCGCTTTCCATCACGTTCACCCGCTGCAGCTTGTCGCCATTCCAGTCGGTGAGCAGGGCGCTCACGCGGGTGGCTTTGTAGCTGCCCTTCAGGTGCTGGGCATCGGCGTATTCCACGTCCAGGCCGTGGGTGCGCAACACGTGATCGCGGCGCAGGCGAGTACCTTCCACCAAGGCATCGCGGTTCGGCAGCTCTGCGCTGTCGATACGGTATTCAGGCCAGCGAGCCTTGGCCCACGCAGCGGCCTGCGCCAGCATGAAGCGCCCAAGCCCACGGTTGGCCGGCTCGGTGCTGAGAACGTCCGGGATACTCCACACGCGCTTTTCAAGGTGGTCCGCCCACACATCCAGGCAGTTCTGTTCCTTGCGTACGTGCTGGCCGGGCAACACGATGTTCAGGCGCAACAGGCTGCAGCGTTCGCTATGGCGCTCGGCCCAGCCGTATTGCACGAAGCGCAGGGGGCGTGGGCCCGTGGTGCGGTCGGTTGGCAAGGCGGCCAGGCGCAGCAGTTCGTGGTGCTCGGTGGCGACTTCGCCCCACGGCATTTCCACGGCGGGCGGGGCGGCATCGGCTGCGGCCGGCGCCTCGGATAAAAGGGTTTCAGACATATCGGCGATCCTCTCTCTTGGCAAGGTATCGGCCACCGATACAAATCCTGAAGCATCGCTCAGCGGTTCGCTTTGATGAACCCTGCCAGCTCCCGCGCCAGCCCGGCTGCCAGCGGCAGGTCGGGGTTGTCATACGAGGCTACCTGCTGCTTCAGGTCCATGGGCACGATGCGCAGCACATGGTTCATGCCCGGGATCAGCACCTTGCGCGCCTTCGGGTTGGCCGCGACCAAGGCGTCGGCGTCGGCCACACTCACCTGGATATCATGCTCGCCCTGCACCACCAGGGCGGGGATTTCCAGCGCGCCAAAGGCCTTGGCCGGGTTCTGGCGGAACAGCGATATCAGGTAAGGCTGAACGCTGGGCCGGAACACCACCTGCAAAGGCGGGGGCACTTGCTCATCCAGTTGGCCGGCTTTCAGTTCATCCAGTAATTGTTCGCTACGGGCATAAAGGTCCGGCGGCAGGCGTTCGCGCAGTTGCTCTCGCAGTATCAGGTCGATGGGCCGGCCGCTGCCCGCCAGAGAGATCAACCCTGTTGCTTTGGTGTTCGGGGCGGCCAGCGTGGCGATGAGCGCCCCCTCGCTGTGGCCCAGCAGGGTGAGCGGGCCAAAACGTGGGTCCGCCGAAAGTTGCCGCGCCCAGGCCACCGCATCGGCCACATACCCTTCAACGCTCAGGCTGCGTTCGTCGGGGGCGAGGGGCAGCCCGCTGGCGACGCCCCGCTTGTCGTAGCGCACGCTGGCAATCCCGGCGCGGGCCAGGGCCCATGCCAGCTTTTTGAGGCTGTCGGTGCGCCCGGCGTCGTCATTGTTGCCGTCCCGGTCGGTGGCCCCAGAGCCGGAAATCATTAGTACCACCGGTACCGGGCTGGTGGAGCGGGGCAGCAGCAGGCTGCCGTGCAAGGTGCCGCTACCGGTGTCCAGGTCGATAGGTCGTTGCAGGATGGAGCCAGACGCCGCATGGGCGAAGGAGGTGAACAGGGCAGCGAGGAGGATAAGAAAGCGCAACTTCATCAACCATATGGGCAGGAGGAAGGTTGGACCGAAGCGGCCCGGCAGGGTTCGTGAGAGGGTGAACTGCCTTGCCACCCTGCGTATACTGGCCGGCCCCATGTTTCATCCAGATTCATCTCGCGGAGCGTCTCGCATGTCTGGCAATACCTTCGGCAAGCTGTTCACCGTCACCACCGCAGGCGAAAGCCATGGCCCTGGCTTGCTTGCCATCGTCGATGGTTGCCCGCCAGGCCTGCCGCTGGACATTACCGACCTGCAGCAGGACCTGGACCGCCGCAAGCCCGGCACCAGCCGCCATACAACGCAGCGGCAGGAAGCCGATGAAGTGGAAATCCTCTCCGGCGTGTTCGAAGGGCGGACCACCGGCACGCCGATCGGCCTGTTGATTCGCAACACGGACCAGAAGAGCAAGGACTATTCGGCCATCAAGGACGTGTTCCGTCCAGCCCATGCCGACTACACCTATCACCATAAATACGGCGTACGCGACTACCGTGGGGGCGGTCGCAGCTCGGCGCGGGAAACCGCCATGCGCGTAGCCGCCGGCGCCATCGCCAAGAAATACCTGGCTACCCGGGGCATTCAGGTGCGCGGCTACATGAGCCAGCTGGGCCCCATCGAGATCCCCTTCGTGAGCTGGGATGCTGTTGAGGAGAACGCCTTCTTCTGCCCCGACCCCGCCAAGGTGCCGGAGCTGGAGGCGTACATGGACCAGCTGCGCCGTGACCAGGATTCCATCGGCGCGAAAATTACCGTAGTCGCCGACGGTGTGATGCCAGGCCTCGGCGAGCCCATCTTCGATCGCCTGGACGCCGAGCTTGCCCACGCCCTGATGAGCATCAATGCCGTTAAAGGCGTTGAAATCGGCGCCGGTTTCGCCAGCGTGGCCCAGCGCGGCAGCGAGCATCGCGACGCGCTCACCCCGGAAGGGTTCGTAGGCAACAACGCGGGTGGCATCCTGGGAGGTATCTCTTCGGGCCAGCCGATCATCGCGCACCTGGCGCTCAAGCCTACCTCCAGCATTACCACGCCGGGCCAGTCCATCGATGCCAGCGGGCAACCGGTGGACATGATTACCAAAGGCCGCCACGACCCCTGCGTGGGCATTCGTGCCACGCCTATTGCCGAAGCCATGATGGCCATTGTGCTGATGGACCACCTGTTGCGCCACCGCGGCCAGAACGCTGACGTACAGGTGAGCACGCCGGTACTGGGCCAGCACGTATGACGTCACCTCAGGCGGCCGGTCAGGCGTGACCGGCGTGGCGGTGCCGTACTGGCGGTTGTCCGGCTTCTACCTGTTCTACTTTGCGTTGCTGGGGGCCACCGCGCCTTTTCTGGCACCCTGGTTTGCCTACCTGGGGTTCGCCCCGGCGCGCATTGGCGAGCTGGTCGCCATTCCCATGGTGATGCGCTGCATCGCGCCACACCTGTGGGGTTGGTTGGGTGACCGCAGCGGCCATCGCCTGCGGATTGTACGGCTGGGCGCGGCGGCCACGCTGCTGGGGTTCAGCCTGGTGTTGGTGAGCCAAAGCTACGCCTGGCTGGCGCTGGTCATGGCCCTGCATGCATTCTTCTGGCATGCGGTATTGCCTCAGTTCGAAGTGATTACCCTGGCGCACCTGCGGCAGCAGCCTACCCGCTACGGGCAGGTGCGGTTGTGGGGCTCGGTAGGCTTTATCGCAGCGGTCATTCTGCTGGGGCGCTGGTTCGAGCTGCGCGGCATGGGCAGCTACCCGGTCACGGTGATGATCATCATGGCCGGCATTCTCCTGGCCAGCAGTTGGGTTCCGGCCCCGGCCCGTGAGGCGGATGAAACCAGTGCGCCCCCGCCGGGCGATGGCTTCCTTGCCCGGCTACGTCAACCCGGGGTGATCACTTTTTACCTGTGCGTGGGCCTGATGCAGCTCAGCCATGGGCCTTATTACACCTTCTTCAGCATTCATCTGGCCCAATTGGGGTACAGCGCCGTTGCCATCGGGCTGTGCTGGGCCTTGGGCGTGGTGGCCGAAGTGCTGATGTTCCTGGCCATGGCTCGGCTGCTGGCGCGGTGGTCGGTGAACACGGTGCTGGCTGTCAGCTTCGCGCTGGCTGCGGTTCGCTGGCTGCTGCTCGGTGCGCTGGCGGGCGAGCTGTGGGTGCTGCTGTTTGCTCAGGTGTTGCACGCCGCTACCTTCGGCAGTTTCCATGCCGCCGCCGTGCAAAAGGTACGGGTTACCTTCGGCTTGCGTTATCAAGGGCAGGGCCAGGCGTTGTATGCGGCGCTCGCTGGGGTGGGCGGCGCGTTGGGTGCGGTGTATTCGGGTTATGCCTGGCAGGCCATCGGGCCGTTTGGCACCTTTGCACTGAGCAGCATCGCCGCAGTGGCGGCAGCGGTTATGATCGTTCTATTCACGCACAAGGAGCCGGTATGATCCCGGATCGCGATACCCTGGCCCGGCAGATCATCGACGCCGGCCGTTTCCTTTATTCTCGTGGCTGGTCTCCGGCTACCAGCAGCAACTACTCGGCCCGGCTGTCGGCCAGCGAGGCGCTGCTGACCGTGTCGGGCAAGCACAAGGGCCAGTTGGGCCTGGAAGATGTACTGGCGACCGACATGCAGGGCAACAGCCTTGAACCCGGCAAGCGGCCTTCGGCGGAAACCCTGCTGCATACCCAGCTGTATAACTGCGACGCGCGCATCAATGCCGTACTGCACACCCACTCGGTGAACGCCACCGTGCTCTCGCGCATTACCCAGGGGCCACACCTGGTGTTCGAGGATTACGAGCTGCAAAAAGCCTTCAGTGGGATCTCCACCCATGAAAGCCGCGTGCTGGTGCCGGTGTTCGAAAATGACCAGGACATCGCCCGCCTGGCCTCGAAGGTGCAGCCCTGGCTGGACGCGAACCCCGATTGCGTTGGCTATCTGATCCGGGGGCACGGCCTGTATACCTGGGGGGCGAGCATGCAAGACGCCTTGCGCCAGGTGGAAGCGTTCGAGTTCCTGTTCGAATGTGAATTGAAACTGCGCGCGGTGCGCTGACACCGCCGTTGCGAGGAGCCCTGATGAGCTGCCTGACCGTTTACCACGAAAGTACCCCGGATATTCCGAACAAGGTGCTCACCCACGTCGAGGACATTGCCGCCACCCTGGCCGTACATGGCGTGCGCTTCGAGCGCTGGCAGGCCTCGGCACCGATCCAGCCCGGCGCCAGCCAGGAAGCCGTCATCGAGGCCTACCGGGAGCAGATCGACCGGCTGATGACCGAATGCGGCTATATCACGGTGGATGTGATCAGCCTCAACAGCGACCACCCCGACAAGGCCGCATTGCGCGCGAAGTTTCTCGAAGAGCACCGCCACGGCGAAGACGAGGTGCGTTTCTTCGTGGCCGGGCGCGGGCTGTTCACGCTGCATATCGACGACTATGTATACGCCGTGCTGTGCGAGAAAAACGATTTGATCTCGGTGCCTGCCGGTACCCCGCACTGGTTCGACATGGGCGAGCATCCGCACTTTGTGGCGATCCGCCTCTTCAACAATACCGAAGGCTGGGTGGCGAAATTCACCGGCGAGCCGATCGCCCAGCGTTTCCCTCGCCTGGATGACTGACAAGGACCTTTCTCACATGCCGATCAAGGCCATCCTCACTGACATCGAGGGCACCACCAGCGCGGTCAGTTTTGTGTATGACGTGCTGTTTCCCTTCGCCGCCAGCCGCTTGCCCGGCTTCCTCCGCGAGCATCAGGCTGCGCCCACGGTTGCCGCGCAGATCGAAGCCGTGCGCGCCGAGGCAGGGGAGCCTAGTGCCGACCTCGACCAGGTAATCGAGATTCTGCTCGGCTGGATGCGCGAGGACCGCAAGGTCACGCCGTTGAAGGCCTTGCAAGGGCAGATTTGGCAAAAAGGTTACGAAAGCGGGGAGCTCAAAGGGCACGTGTATCCGGATGCCGTCGCCGCGCTGAAGCAGTGGCATGCAAAGGGCTACCGTTTGTATGTCTATTCCTCAGGCTCGATCCAGGCGCAGAAGCTGATTTTCGGTTGTTCCGAAGCGGGCGACCTTACCGGATTGTTCAGCGGATACTTCGACACCACCAGCGGTGGCAAGCGGGACGGCGAGAGCTACAGGGTCATTGCCAGCGCGATCGACGTGGCGCCGCAGCAGGTTCTGTTCCTGTCAGATGTAACCGCTGAACTGGACGCAGCGCGCGAGGCTGGGATGGCCACGTGTGGGCTGGCGCGGGAAGGGGAGCTGGAAGCAGATCACCCTGTAGTGGCCAGCTTCGACCGGATCGACGTGGCGGCCTACTGACTGGCTTGCCGTACACATAAATTCGCCGTTGGCCTACCCACTAATACGTGGCTTTGGGAAGGTCAGCGGCGAAATTCGGCAACGCTAGAGCGAAATACGTGTCTCAGACCGAATGGTAGGTCGGCAGCGCGAAGCGGTTCTGGCTTTGCAGCAGGTGAATGTCTGGCAGCTGGCTGACCTCGCCGGCGAGGTCGCGGCGGATCGCGCTGATCACCCAAGACAGTTGTTCCGGGGTGTTGAGCTGGGAATAGGAGATGGAACGGCGGGTTTGCCGGCCGTCAGCACCGCGCAGCGTGAGCAGTACGGCACCGTCCGGGCGGGGTTGGGTGACAACGTCATACTCGGAAAACAGGCTGGCGAATTTTTCTTGGAGAAATTCCATCTGGCGACTCCTTGGCATATCCAATGGGCAGGCTATGCAGAGGAGGTTGCAGCGAATGTGCCAACTTTGAATTAAATCAAAAAACCTTGTTTTTCAGGCACTTGCGTCAGGAAGGATTTTTACGTTATCGTGCAAACTGCAAGGTGGGGCCTGGTGCACGATGCATTTTGCGTGATGGACATCACAGTTTGGCGGGGCGTACAACCTTTGACATCATTTTGCCCATTAATTCCGTCTTGGGCCCTTATTTACAGTGGCTGTTGACCGGGGGTTTAACGGTGAGGAACACTGAACCCACTGTTCAGCTGGAGCCTGTAATGTCCGAAACTACTCAACCGCAGGTCATGACCGATGACGAAGCCGCCGAATTTGCCGCTCAGGTATTCGATGTAGCGCGCAACGGCGATGCCGACACATTGCACAAGCTTCTTGAAAAGGGCCTGCCCGCCAACCTGCGTAATCAGAATGGCGACACCTTGCTGATGCTGGCCAGCTACCACGGCCACCTGGCCGCTGCCCGGGTGCTGCTGGAGGGTGGCGCCGATGCCAACATCCCCAACGACAAGAACCAGCTGCCACTGGCGGGTGCGGCCTTCAAGGGCAACCTCGACATGGCACAGCTGCTGGTGAGCCATGGCGCTCTGGTGAACGGCGCCGCGGCCGATGGCCGTACCGCCCTGATGATGGCCGCCATGTTCAACCGCACCGCCTTCGTGACCTATCTGCTGGAGCAAGGGGCGGACCTGCATGCCCGCGACATCGCCGGCGTTGACGCCCTCGGCGCCGCCCGTGCCATGGGCGCCCAGGAAACCATTGCCCAGCTGTCTTCGCTGATGTAGGCCGTGGGGAGCGGCGGGGGCGGCCCCCCAGGTGAGCCAAAATGCTATGCTTCGCCGCTTTGCCACCCAGTCGAACCTTCCATGCAAAGCCTTTTGACCGAACTCATCACCTGCATCAGCTCCGGCTGCATGACCGAACAGGACATCGCCCGCATCGCCTCCGAGGCGGCGCAAGCCTACGCTGACCCGGATGCGTTTTTGGCGGCGAACCCGGATATCAACTACGACGACAGCTTCCCGATCCCGCTTGGCGAATGGGTGGTAGTGGGTAGCCTCCCCGATACCGTGCTGTTCCAGGCGGACAGCTATCAGGAGCTGCTCGAAGAGATCATCGGGTCTTTCGGGCCAGACGTGCCGTTCAATATCAAGCCCAAGCAACTGGCGAAAGTCGAGCCGCTGGTTGCGCTCAACCGGATTCAGATCCAGCTCTCCAGCATGAACCGCGAGATGGGCGGCTACGTGCTGCTGAACTTCAGCCGAGTGCTGGATACCGAGCTGCAGGCGGTGCTGGTTTACAAGAACGATCTGGAGCGCGTGCTTTCCCTGTGCGAACAGGCCTGCATTCATGCGGCGCCAGCGCTGGAAGCACTCAAGGCGAGCGCTGCCACGTCGTAACGGAACCGCAGCCGCGGGAAGCGACCTAACGGCGGTACGTTTCCCGCGGAGTGGATCATGGGCGCAACCTTCAATGGCCTGTTCGGCCTAATCGTTCTGGCCCTGGATATCTGGGCGATTCTTCACGTTCTCAAAAGCGGCGAGGAGGTGGGCATCAAAGTGCTCTGGATTCTGCTCATCGCCATTGTGCCGGTGCTGGGGCTGATCATCTGGGCGATCCTCGGCCCACGGGGAAATGTTCGCTAAGATCTGCCGTTCGCCATGCCGGCGCCTACGTCGTAGAATGCGCCCCTTTCTTGCGGCGGCCACGCGCCGCTGTCGATTTGCAGGGGGCATGCATATGAACGAATACCAGGAAACCCTATACGAAGGTTACGGCCAGCGTTTTCGCATGGAGAAGCTGCTGCACGAGGTGCGCACCGAGCATCAGCACCTGGTGATCTTCCAGAACCCGGTAATGGGCCGTGTGATGGCGCTGGATGGCGTGATCCAGACCACCGAAGCCGACGAATTCATTTACCACGAAATGCTCACTCACGTGCCGATCTTCGCCCATGGCGCGGCGCGTCGGGTGTTGATCATCGGTGGTGGCGACGGCGGCATGCTTCGCGAAGTGGCCAAGCATCCCGGTGTTGAACACATCACCATGGTGGAAATCGACGGCACCGTTGTGGAGATGTGCAAGGAATTCCTGCCCAGCCACTCCAGCGGCGCGTTTGAAGACCCTCGCCTGAACCTGGTGATCGACGACGGCATGCGCTTCGTGGCCACCACCCAAGAGAAGTTCGACGTCATCATTTCGGACTCTACCGACCCCATCGGGCCGGGTGAAATTTTGTTCACCGAAAACTTTTATCAGGCATGCCATCGTTGCCTGAACGAAGGCGGGATTCTGGTCACTCAGAACGGCACCCCCTTCATGCAGCTGGATGGCGTACGCACCACCGCTGGCCGCTTGCGCGGGCTGTTCACCGACTGGCACTTCTACCATGCGGCGGTTCCCACCTATATCGGTGGGGCAATGACCTTCGCGTGGGGCGCAACCCGGCCTGAATACCGCAAGCTGCCGCTGGAAACCCTGCGCGCTCGCTTCGCCGGCAGCGGCATCGTCACCCGTTACTACAACCCGGAGATCCACGTTGGCGCGTTCGCGCTGCCGCAGTACGTGCTGCAGGCTGTGAACAAGCCGAGCAACGATTGAACGGCAAAGGTTGATCGGGTTTTGCTGACCCTGCAGGCGCGCCACGACAACGGGCGCGCGCCTGCACGGAATTTTCACCTGTTTCACCGCAAAATCCGCGCCCGTCTCGCTTCTTAATCGCCCACCTGTACGGATACCTGACGAAACATGGCCACCCTGGATGCTCAGAGCCCGGAACGCGCGAGCACGCGCTCACTGCGCCCTTCCTTGAAATCCCACCTTGCCTACACGCTGCTCAGCGGCCTCGCCATCATGGTGCTGCTCAGCGGCCTGCGCGCTGCGCTGCTGGCGTATAACCTCGAGTCCGCAGGCGACGCCTCCACGTCCGCCTTGGTCGAAGCCTTCCTCAACGGCCTGCGCTTCGACCTTCGCCTTGTGGTGTACCTGCTGGTGCCACTGCTGCTCGCCATTCTCAGCGCCAGGGCAATGGCGGCGCGGGGCGTGTTCCGGGCGTGGCTCACCATCACCTCCAGCTTGGTGCTGTTCGCCGGGTTGCTGGAAATGGACTTCTACCGCGAGTTCCACCAGCGCCTCAACGGGCTGGTGTTCCAGTACGTGAAGGAAGACCCTAAAACGGTCATGAGCATGATCTGGTACGGCTACCCGGTGGTGCGCTACCTGCTGGCCTGGGCCCTGGTCACCTGGCTGCTCAGCCTGGTGTTCAAAGGGATCGACCGTATTACATGGCCGCGTGGCGCTGTGGTAATGGCGCGGGCCAGCGCCCCTTGGTACGGCCGCATTGCAGTGTTCGTGGTCGTGCTGCTGGTAGCCGTGGTTGCCGCGCGCGGCACGCTGCGCCAGGGCCCGCCGCTGCGCTGGGGTGACGCCTACACCACGGATTCGAACTTCGCCAACCAGTTGGGCCTCAACGGTACCCTCACGTTGGCGACAGCGGCGAAGAGCCGGATGTCGGAGGACCGCGACAACATCTGGCAAGCGACGCTGCCCCAGGCCCAAGCCACGCGGACCGTGCGCGACATGCTGGTAACCGCCAACGAGCGCCTGGTAGACACCGACACCGCCGCGGTTCGCCGGGTGTTCACCCCACCTGCCGGTAATACCTTGCCGATCCGCAACGTGGTGGTGATCCTGCTGGAGAGCTTCGCCGGGCATTCGGTAGGTGCCTTGGGCAGCGATGCCAACATCACGCCTTACTTCGACAAGCTCAGCAAGGAAGGCCTGCTGTTCGACCACTTCTTCTCGAACGGCACCCATACCCACCAGGGCATGTTCGCCACCATGGGTTGCTTCCCGAACCTGCCGGGCTTTGAATACCTGATGCAAACCCCGGAGGGTAGTCACAGGCTGTCCGGCTTGCCGGCCATGCTCAGCGCCCGGGATTACAACGACGTGTACGTGTACAACGGGGACTTCGCCTGGGACAACCAGTCGGGCTTCTTCAGCAACCAAGGCATGACCACCTTCATCGGCCGCGATGATTTCGTGAATCCGGTGTTCTCGGACCCAACCTGGGGCGTGTCCGACCAGGACATGTTTGCCCGCGGCAACGAAGAGCTGGACAAGCTGACCGCCCAGGGCAAGCCGTTCTATGCCTTGTTGCAATCGCTGTCCAACCACACGCCGTACGCGTTGCCCAAGGACCTGCCGGTAGAGCCTGTAACCGGGCGCGGCAACCTGGACCAGCACCTCACCGCCATGCGCTATTCGGATTGGGCCCTGGGGCAGTTCTTCGAGAAAGCCAAGCAGTCGCCGTATTACAACCAGACGCTGTTCGTGATCGTGGGTGACCATGGCTTCGGCAACGAGCGCCAGCTGACCGAGATGGACCTGAGCCGTTTCAACGTGCCCTTGCTGTTGATCGCCCCTGGCATCCAGGACAAGTTCGGTGCGGTCAACCACACCGTTGGTACCCAGATCGACATCGTGCCCACCATCATGGGCCGCCTGGGTGGCGAGGCGCAGCACCAGTGCTGGGGCCGGGACCTGCTCAACCTCCAACAGGGTGACCAGGGCTTCGGCGTGATCAAGCCTTCGGGCAGCGAGCAGAGCGTGGCCATCGTGACCGGCGACCGCATCCTGATCGAATCCCGCGACATGGAGCCTAAGCTCTACCGCTATACCCTGGGCCACGACCCCAAGGCTGAGGTCATCCCGGAAACCGCGGACGTTCCTGCACTACGCAACAAGCTCGACGCGTTCATCCAAACGGCCACCAAGAGCCTGATGGACAACACCGCCGGCGCGGTGCAAAGCAAAACCGAGTAAAACCCGCGCTCGAGTAAAACAAACCCCTGCTGATGAGCAGGGGTTTGTGCTTTCCGGGGTTCAGCTTGCTGGTGATTCACGCTGTGGGACCCGGCGAAGCCGGGGAAGGGTCACGCCACAGCTCAGGCGCCGTGGCACTTCTTGAATTTCTTGTTGCTGCCGCAGGGGCAAGGGTCGTTGCGGCCTACATCCTTCAGGGCGTTGCGCACGGGCTCCTGCGGCTCATGGTTGCAGTGTGGGCCGTGTACATGGCCGTGGTCATGTGCGTGATGATCATGGTCGTGGTCATGGTTGCAATCCGGGCCATGCACGTGAGGTTGTTGCGACATTTCTACTACTCCGAAAGCAAGCCTGCGGGGGTGATTTCACCCGTTCGCCGCAGGGAAAGGTTGTGGCCGAATAATACCCCGGTGCGCAGTTCCCCCTCCAGCCGATACTGCAGCGGGCGGTCCGGGTGGCGCAGTAATTTCGCCAGCGGCTTGAGGTGCTCCCAAAGGTTGGTTCGCACGTCCACCACATGAATGGCGCGGCTGTGGGCGCGTACACTGAACCAGCTGTCATCCTCACCTTCAGCCAGCAGCAGCCCTTCCAGGCTCACCTTATAGCTAAGCCCCCGGATGGGAAGATCCTCATCATTGGGGTTGTCGATCACGAAATGCAGGCGAAAGCGCTGCTCCAGCAGCTTGGCCTTCACCACCTCAACCTGTTTGAGATGCACTTCGGGATCGTCATAATTGCCGGTAAGCCAGGTGGAGCAGCCTCCAAGCCCAAGCATCAGGGCCAGCAGAAACAACCGTAGCGTGTGGTGCGCGTATCGCATCTACTGCCTCCGGTGGAATGTGCACCCGCCCGAAAACCCCGGTCGCGGATGCTGGTGCGAGGCTACCCTGTCAGGAAACACCGTGCCCAATTGAAGGAGAACATAACATGGCGCTGTACGAAATTGCCTTCAGCGGCGAATGCCTGCCCGGTACCTCCGTGGAAACCGTGAAGGCTAACGTCGCGCAGTTGTTCCGTGCCGACGCCGAGCGCGTGCAGCTGTTGTTCTCGGGCCGCCGGCTGATCCTCAAAAGCCAGCTGGATGCTGCGGGTGCGGAGCGTTTCCGCCAGGCCTTGGAACGCGCCGGGGCGGTGGCCGAAGTGTGTGCGATTGAACCTGTCGAAACGGTCGACCTGGCACCGCCGCCCGCTGCGGCGCCTGCTCGTGGCCCAAGGGCCAAGGTGACGCCGCGGGATAATTACATGGCGGCCTTTGTCGACGTGGACGCTCCGGCGTACGACATCGCCGAAGCCGGCGCAAGAATGCAGCCTGAAGCCCCGCCCGCCGCAGCGCCCAGGGTAGACCTCAGCCAGATGAGCCTGGCGCCGGTGGGGGCAGACCTCGGCAGTGGGAGTAGTACCCAGCCCGCGCCGCCGCCTCCGGATACCTCGCACCTCAAGCTCGCGCCGTAGGGGGCTCAGCCCCTGAGATAACCCGCGCAGCACTTCTTGAATTTCTCCCCGCTTGCACACGGGCACGGGTCGTTCCGGCCACTGCTCAACGGCACGGTAGGGTCGATGAAATACCAACGGCCGTCGTTCTGCACGAATGCCGAACGCTCGCGGTGGCTATGCTCCCCCTCGGCGTCATACCAGCGGGCGGTGAAGGTCACGAACGCATGCTCAGGCTTGCCCCCGATCACCTCGGCGTTCTCCACCTCCAACCCCAACCAGGTGGCCTGCGCGCTCCATGCGGCCATGGCTTCGCGATTGAGCCCGGCCTGCTGGGCGGGGAGGGTAGTCGCGATCAGGTAATCGACCAGGCCTAACACGTAGGCGGTGTAGCGCGAGCGCATCAAGCGCTGGGCGTCCGGCGCCGAGAAGTCCCCATGGAAGCGCCCGCAACAGTCATCCAGAACGCTTCCGCTGCCGCATGGGCATACCGCTATCATTTTGTTTACCACCAGTATTTACCGAAGTGCTGCGGGTTGGCCCAGAAGCGAGCGTTGAGCCAATCCGGTGCCTGTTTGTATTCACGTAGATCATAGGTGAACAGCCCCAGCGTTTGCTCCCCCCGCTTGAACGTGGCGGCTTTTTGCAAGGCCAGGGCATAGAAGTCTGTTTCGCGCCAAGGGCTGGCGGCGAGGTCCGCCAGTACTGCCAGCCGGCTCGCGTTCAGGTTGCGAATACCGCCCAGCAGCTCCTGCCCGGCGCGGCGATCCAGGTGTTCCAGGCAGTCCACCACAACCGCCAGGTCGAAGCGCTCCGCAGCCAGTTCCGCCGGTAAAGCCCCCGGCAATGCGAAGCCCAGCTGCGTGTTCGGGTGGGCTTCGATAAAGGCATCCAGCGCCGGAAACCTGCTGGCGGCGACCACCAGCAGGCGCGCAGGCTGCTGCGCATCGAGCAGGGCGGCAAGCGCTTCCTGGGGGGTATGGGTCGAAACGGTCATTGCTTCAGGTCCTTTTTCTAGAAACAAAGACTAGCCTTCCGGAACCTTAACGCCTAGTGCGCAATCAATCTGCCTGTATTACGGCAGAGTGAACTGCCTTGGGCTTTAATCCATATACCGGCAGCAGCCGGAGACACAGGAGTTTCAACGATGAGAATGATCGTGCGGGCACTGTTGCCCGTTCTTCTGGTCAGCAGTGTTCTCAGCGGTTGTGCTTCGCGCAGTGATGGTACTGCGCCGCTCAACCAAGGGAACTGGCCCATTTGCAGTGCCATCGGGGGTGTAGCAGGAGCGGGGCTGGGCGCGCTGGAAAGCGGCGCGTGGGCGGCCGGCGGTGGTTTGGCCGGCGCTATTGCGGGGGGATTGATCTGTTACGCACATGACGGTGACGAAGACGGCGACGGGGTATTCGACCGCCGTGATCGTTGCCCGGGCACACCGCCACGCACGCCAGTGTCGCACAACGGTTGCCCGCTTCCGGCAGCGCCGGCGCCAGCGGCCGTGGAGCCACCTGCACCACCACCACCGCCCAAGGAAGAAGTGATTACCTTGAGCGATGCCGGTGACGTGCTGTTCGAGTTCGACAAGTCCAACCTGACGGCCGAGGCCCAGAGCCAGTTGACCGGCTTGCTGGATCGGTTGAAGGCGGCGGACATTGTAAGCGTGAAGGTAGACGGCCATACCGATAGCGTAGGTACGGATCGCTACAACCAGGGGCTGTCTGAGCGCCGCGCTGCCAGCGTGGTGACCTTCCTGACCGAGCACGGTGTATCGCAAGCCAAGCTCAGCAGCGAAGGCTTTGGCGAAAGCCGGCCGGTTGCCGATAACGGCACCTCGGAAGGCCGTGCACAGAACCGCCGTGTAGAGCTGCACCTGAACCGCTGAGGGGACGCCTCGCGGCTTTTTTAGTAGAGTGGAGTGCTCTACTGGATACGCCGCGAGGCTTTGCTCAATGACTTCACCCGCCGGGCTTGCCGTCGGCATCGCCAAAGCCCTTACACTGGTGTTCTGGTGGCTGGTGGTGCTGAACCTGTTGTCGCCTTTTCCAAAGCCTTTTTCGGCCTGGGTCAACCTTGCCGGGGCCTTCCTGCTATTGCTGCATATCGCCGAAATGTTGATCTTCAACCGGCGGCTGCAGTCCCGCTCGCACCGTTGGCTGGACCGTACGCAAATTCTGTTGCTGGGTATTTTCCATCTCCACTCTGTTCGAGAAGCGGCAGTGGTTTCCAAACCCTGAGCGGCTTGCCCGAACTGGCGCAAAAGCTGCATCGCCTCCAACATTCGCCGGGTTTCCGTCGCGGCTTTCGGAGAGAACGATGCAAAGGTTGTGTGTAGTAGTGATGCTGCTGATGTTGGGCGGGTGCATGAGCGTCAGCGACATGGGCGTGGTGGCTCGGGACCAGCTCAGCGATGCCGGTGTGCTCGACCATAGCCAGACCCGCCGTTCCACCAATTTCCGGCTGCAGCCCGACTCGTTCATCTACATCGCCCAGGGCGCGTTCGTACCGCCAGGTGGCGCCTACCCGCGGCCCAACGTCGTGGCTGAAGAGGCCTTCCGTGGCTTCGTGGAATACTTCCCCATGGTTCGCCGCGCGGAACAGCCTGAAGGGCTGGAGCAAGCCTTGAGCGAGGCACGGGGCGTGGGCGCCCACTATGTGCTGTACACCCGGTTCGCCCGTGCCGATGACCGCATCGGTAACCTGGAGGAGTGGTCTGACCAGGAGGCCGTCGATCGCCTGGGCATCGACAGCGGCGTTGTACAGGTGATGCTGATCGAAACCAGCACCCGCTACCTGATCGATACCGCGACCATTCGCAGCCGCGGTGGCTTGCTCACCCTGCACAACAACAAGCCGGAAGATTTGCTTGGCCCACCGTTCGAGGACTACGCTCAGCGCTTGTTGGGAATGAGCCAGTAAGGAGGCGCCATGAGCGGCGCGGCAACGGTCAATGATTTGTTGGGTCAAATTCCCAAGGCGAAGGGGCTGCCCCCGGTTCATTTGTGGAACCCGGCCTTTTGCGGCGACATCGACATGCGCATCGCCCGCGATGGCACCTGGTATTACCTGAGTACGCCGATCGGGCGCAAACCGATGGTTCGGCTGTTCTCGACCATTCTGCGACGGGATGAGGACAAATGGTTCCTGGTGACCCCGGTGGAGAAAGTCGGGATTACCGTGGAAGACGCGCCCTTTGTGGCGGTCATCCTTGAGGCTGAAGGGGAAGGCGAGCAGCAACGCCTGCACTTTACCGATAACGTCGAAAACCGTTTTACAGCTGGGCCCGAGCACCCATTGCGGGTGATCACCGACGGCGTTACCGGCGAACCGGCACCTTACATCATGGTGCGGGGCAACCTCGAAGCCTTGATCCACCGCAACGTGTTCTACCAGTTGGTGGACCTGGCCATTACCCGAGAGGTGAATGGCCAGCGCCTGCTGGGGGTATGGAGCGACGGCGAGTTCTATTCTCTCGGCGAAGCCCCGTAACCGTCAGGGCTTGGCCACGTGCCATACCCCGCCCTTGTTATCGCCACCGGCCTCGCCTGGCTTGGCGTCGTTCTTCCAGGTATACAGCGGCTTGTCTTTGTACGCCCATTGCTGGCGGCCATCGTCGCGCTTCACCAGCGACCAGTCGCCTTCGGCCTTGGCGCCATCCTCGGCCACGAACGCCGGCCAGTTTTCCACGCATTTGTCATTGCACATGGACATGCCGGTCATGTCCTGGTCGTAGGTGTACAGCACCTGGCCTTTACTGTCGGCCAGTACAGGGCCGCTGGCGGTGTTCGCCGTAGTGGCGGGGCCAGCGGCTTGCGCCGTGCCGGCGAGGCAGGCAAGGGCGAGCAGGGCGGAAATACCGATACGTTTCATGAAAGGCTCCTGTTGTGTGAGCGGGCAAGGCATGCGCCGCGGTTGGCGCGGCCTGGCTTATGATTCCCGCCTGAGGGGCAGTGCACAACAGAAAAACGCGGCGGTCCGTTAACGTTTTCGTTGGAAAACCGCGTTTCAGTAGTGTTTTCGCGAGGCCGGTAGCGTTTTCGATTCCTTTTACGGGGTCGCGCCGCCGCTACATCGATGACTCCGCTACTCGCAACGAAAAAACCCGCCACGAAGGGCGGGTTTTTGAGATTCAAAGGCGAGCACGGCAGCCTTTGAACTATTGTTTGGCTCCGCGACCTGGACTCGAACCAGGGACCCAATGATTAACAGTCATTTGCTCTACCGACTGAGCTATCGCGGAACAACGGTGGCTATCTTACTGATAACGTTGAGGAAGTCAACGTTGCCTGAAGCCGGGGTGTGTAGGAGTCGGAACCGGTTCGCCGGCTGCGCCGACTCCTACACGCGGAGCATTGAAGGCGTTACAACACCTTGATGATCGCCTCGGTCACGGCGCCCAGGTTGCTCTGGTTAAGCGCCGCGGCGCAGATGCGGCCGGTGTCCAGGGCATAGATGCCGAACTCGTTACGCAGGCGATGCACTTGTGCAGTGGTCAGGCCCGAGTAGGAGAACATCCCGCGCTGTTGCTTGATGAAGCTGAAGTCCTGCGCGGCGCCCGAGGCAGCCAGGCGATCCACCATGCCCACGCGCATGTCGCGGATACGGCTGCGCATTTCTGCCAGTTCCGCTTCCCACATGGCCCGCAGCTCCGGGCTGTTGAGCACGGTGGCCACGATCATCGCGCCATGGGTAGGCGGGTTGGAGTAGTTGGTGCGGATCACTCGTTTGATTTGCGATAGCACGCGGGTGCTCTCGTCTTTCGAAGCGGTGACCATCGACAGCGCGCCCACGCGCTCGCCGTACAGCGAGAAGGACTTGGAGAACGAGCTGGACACGAAGAAGGTGAGGCCTGCCTCGGCAAACAACCGTACTGCTTCAGCGTCCTCGGGGATACCGTCGCCGAAGCCCTGGTAAGCGATGTCCAGGAACGGCACATGGCCCTTGGCGCGAACCACGTCCAGCACCTGTTGCCAGTCTTCACGGGTAAGGTCTACCCCGGTCGGGTTATGGCAGCACGCATGCAGTACCACTACCGAGCCGCTTGGCAGCGCGTTCAGGTCCTCCAGCAGGCCGGAACGGTTCACCCCATGGCTGGTCGCATCATAGTAGCGATATTCGCGTACCGGGAAGCCGGCGGTTTCAAACAGGGCGCGATGGTTTTCCCAGCTTGGATCGCTGATTGCCACTACCGCCTCGGGGCGCAGGCGCTTGATGAAGTCGGCACCCAGCTTGAGCGCGCCGGTGCCACCTACGGCCTGCACGGTGACCACACGGCCTTCGGCCAGCAACGGCGACTCGGCACCGAACAGCAAGGTTTGCACGGCCTTGTCATAGGCGGCGATGCCGTCGATCGGCAGGTAACCACGGGCGGCATGTTGGGCAACCCGTGCCTGCTCCGCTTCGATGACCGCGCGAAGCAGCGGGATCTTGCCTTCTTCGTTGTAGTAAACGCCTACACCCAGGTTGACCTTTTCAGGCCGGGGGTCGGCATTGAAGGCTTCGTTGAGGCCGAGGATAGGATCGCGGGGCGCCAATTCAACAGCGGAAAACAGGCTCATTAGGGACCGTGGCTCTGTAGAGGAGAGTGAAAAAATCCGCACCAACGCGGTGCGCCAACGGTCGATGAGTATAGAGAGGGTTGCGCATGTTCGCGACAGCTAGTGTCCGATTTGTTCGTTTTTTTTTACACCCGTTAACACTGGGAGTCGTGCCTTACCCTTCAGTTGTGTGTAACGCGATTTGACGACTTGGATAGCACCCCAGTACTGTTTATGGATACAGCCCTGCGGGGCGATTGAGGTAGCCCATGTCCGAATTCCAGCTTGTGACCCAATACAAGCCCGCTGGCGACCAGCCTGAAGCCATTCGCCAATTGGTGGAAGGCATCGATGCAGGCCTCGCTCATCAGACGCTGCTGGGTGTGACCGGGTCGGGCAAAACCTTCAGCATTGCCAATGTGATCGCGCAGATAAAACGCCCTACGCTGGTACTGGCGCCCAACAAAACATTGGCGGCGCAGCTTTACGGCGAGTTCAAGGCATTCTTCCCGAACAATGCCGTGGAATACTTCGTTTCCTACTACGACTACTACCAGCCCGAGGCCTACGTGCCGTCGTCGGACACCTTCATCGAGAAGGATGCCTCGATCAACGACCACATCGAACAGATGCGGCTATCGGCAACCAAGGCGTTGCTGGAGCGCAAGGACGCGATCATTGTGACCACGGTCTCGTGCATCTACGGCCTGGGTAGCCCGGAAACCTACCTGCGCATGGTGCTGCACCTGGACCGGGGTGACCGCTTCGACCAGCGCGAGCTGCTGCGGCGGCTGGCCGAGTTGCAATACACCCGCAACGAAATGGACTTCGCCCGCGCCACCTTCCGCGTGCGCGGCGACGTGATCGACGTGTTCCCGGCCGAATCCGACCTCGAAGCCATCCGCATCGAGCTGTTCGACGACGAAATCGAAAATATCTCGTCCTTCGACCCGCTCACCGGTGAGATCATCCAGCGCCTGCCGCGCTATACCCTCTACCCGAAAACCCACTATGTAACCCCTCGGGAAACCATCGTCGGGGCCATCGAAAAGATCAAGGTGGAGCTGGAAGAGCGGCTGGAATACCTGCGCGGCGCCAACAAGCTGGTAGAAGCCCAGCGGCTGGAGCAACGCACCCGGTTCGACCTGGAGATGATGCTGGAGCTGGGCTACTGCAACGGCATCGAAAACTATTCCCGCTACCTCTCCGGTCGGCCCGCCGGCGCGGCGCCGCCCACGTTGTACGACTACCTGCCGCCTGAAGCGCTGCTGGTGATCGACGAATCCCACGTGAGCGTTCCGCAGGTCGGGGCGATGTACAAGGGTGACCGGTCACGCAAGGAGACCCTTGTGGAGTACGGCTTCCGCCTGCCTTCCGCGCTGGATAACCGCCCCATGCGGTTCGAGGAATGGGAGGCGATCATGCCGCAGACCATTTTCGTCTCCGCTACGCCCGGCCCGTATGAGCAGGAGCACGCCGGCAGGGTGGTGGAGCAGGTGGTTCGCCCCACCGGCCTGGTAGACCCGCAGATCGAAATCCGCCCGGCCTCTACTCAGGTGGACGACCTGCTTTCCGAAATCCGCAAGCGCGTGGCGCTGGATCAGCGGGTACTGGTCACCACGCTCACCAAGCGCATGTCCGAGGACCTCACGGACTACCTCGCCGACCACGACGTGCGGGTGCGCTACCTGCACTCGGACATCGACACGGTGGAGCGGGTGGAGATCATCCGCGACCTGCGCCTGGGCACCTTCGATGTGCTGGTAGGGATCAACCTGCTGCGCGAGGGCCTGGACATGCCGGAGGTGGCCCTGGTGGCCATCCTCGATGCCGACAAGGAAGGCTTCCTGCGCTCGGAGCGCTCGCTGATCCAGACCATCGGCCGCGCCGCGCGTAACCTCAACGGCCGGGCGATCCTCTATGCCGACAACATGACCGGCTCCATGGAACGGGCCATCAACGAAACCGAACGGCGACGGGAAAAACAGATCGCCTTCAACGAAGCCAACGGCATCGTGCCCAAGGGGGTTGTGCGCGACATCGCCGACATCCTCGAAGGCGCCAACATCCCCGGTGGCAAGAGCAAGAAGCGCAAAGGCATGGCCAAGGCCGCCGAGGAAAGCGCCAAGTACGAAGCCGAGCTGCGTAGCCCGAGCGAGATCAACAAACGCATCCGCCAGCTGGAAGAGAAGATGCTCCAGTTCGCCCGAGACCTGGAGTTCGAAGCTGCCGCGCAAACCCGCGATGAAATCGGCAAGCTGCGCGAGCGGTTGCTGGCGGTGTAACCTGCGGGTGCGCTGGCAGGGGTCGAAGGAGCCGATATGATCAAACTCGTAGCGATAGGGATGGTGGCGCTTGCCTGTATCCCCCCTGCCCAAGCGAGCACCCGCTGCGGCAGGGAACTGATCAATCCTGGCGCCAGGCTGGATGAAGTGCTGAGCCGCTGCGGGCCACCCGCGGCGCAGGCCAGCCAGCCCCCCGCGTTGTGCCCAAACGGGGTGCCGCGAAAAGGCGCGACCAAAACCGATGTACTGGTATACGGCCCCAACGGCGGCGCCTGGAAGTACTGGCGCTTCCAGAATGACGTGCTGATACGCGTGGATACCCGCCGGGAAGCGCCTGACGGTAACCTTCTTTAATCTGGCCTGACCTCTTCGCGAGCTGCGCCGGATGGCCGGCCCCGCCGCTTCCCACGGGATAGGCTGATCGGCCGGCGTTCGCGTTTCTGTATCCCCTTGGGGCCACCCGCCCAGCCTGCTACCATTCCCTGCTTTGTACTGTCCTGTCCGAGAGCCCTCCATGAGCACCGTTCGCACCCGAATCGCGCCTTCGCCCACTGGCGACCCCCACGTTGGCACGGCGTACATCGCCCTGTTCAACTATTGCTTCGCCAAAAAGCACGGCGGTGAATTCATCCTGCGGATCGAGGACACCGACCAGCTACGTTCTACCCGCGAATCCGAACAGCAGATCTTCGATGCCTTGCGCTGGCTCGGTATCGAATGGAGCGAGGGGCCGGACGTCGGTGGCCCGCACGGCCCGTACCGTCAAAGCGAGCGTGGCGAGATTTACAAGCACTACGCCCAGCAGCTGGTAGACGCCGGCCATGCCTTCCCGTGCTTCTGCTCAGCCGAAGAGCTGGACCAGATGCGCGCCGAGCAAATGGCCCGTGGCGAAACCCCGCGCTATGACGGCCGTGCCCTGTTGCTGTCCGCGGAAGAAGTGCAGCGCCGCCTGGCCGCAGGCGAGCCTCATGTGATCCGCATGAAGGTGCCGAGCGAAGGCGTGTGCGTAGTGCCGGACATGCTCCGTGGCGACGTGGAAATCCCGTGGGATCGCATGGACATGCAGGTGCTGATCAAGACCGACGGCCTGCCCACCTACTTCCTCGCCAACGTGGTGGACGATCACCTCATGGGCATCACCCACGTGCTGCGTGGCGAGGAGTGGCTGCCCTCCGCGCCCAAGCTGATGAAGCTGTACGAGTACTTCGGCTGGGAGCAGCCGCAGCTGTGCTACATGCCGTTGCTGCGCAACCCGGACAAGTCCAAGCTTTCCAAGCGCAAGAACCCCACCTCCGTCACTTTTTACGAGCGCATGGGCTTCATGCCTGAAGCTATGCTCAATTACCTGGGGCGCATGGGCTGGTCCATGCCGGACGAGCGTGAGAAGTTCTCCCTCGACGAAATGGTCGAGCATTTCGACCTGTCCCGCGTATCGCTAGGCGGGCCGATCTTCGATATCGAGAAACTGTCCTGGCTCAATGGCCAATGGCTGCGCGAGTTGCCGGTCGAAGAGTTCGCCGCGCGCGTGCGCAAATGGGCCTTCAATCAGGATTACCTGATGAAGATCGCACCGCTGGTACAAGGCCGGGTCGAAACCTTCAGCCAGGTCGCGCCCCTGGGTGGTTTCTTCTTCGAGGGCGGCGTGCGACCGGATCCCGCCCTGTTTGCTTCCAAGAAGCTGACTCCGGATCAGGTTCGCCAAGTGATCCAGCTCATCCTCTGGAAGCTGGAAAGCCTGCGCCAGTGGGAGAAGGACCGTATCACCGCCTGCATCCAGGCCGTAGTAGACGCGCTGCAGCTCAAGCTGCGCGATGCCATGCCGCTGATGTTCGCCAGCATCACCGGCCAAGCGAGCTCGGTGTCGGTGCTGGACGCCATGGAAATCCTCGGCCCGGACCTCACACGCTACCGCTTGCGCCAGGCGCTGGACCTGCTGGGTGGCGTATCGAAGAAAGAAAACAAGGAATGGGAAAAGCTGCTGGCTGACATTGGCTGACGGCCTGGGCTTGCGACCACGGAAGGGAAGGGCGCTGCGCTTGCGGCCCCTTTACCCCGTAAATTCGAGGCGCAGGCCCTAACCCTTTGAATGCCGGGAATAATTTTTTAAAAAATTCTGAAAATTAGTTTGACAGGGTAGGGGTGTCGTCTTAATATGCGCCCCGTCCACGACATGGTGCTGAAACAAAGCGCCGCGCTGTGGGGCTATAGCTCAGCTGGGAGAGCGCTTGCATGGCATGCAAGAGGTCGACGGTTCGATCCCGTCTAGCTCCACCAAATTCCTCGCCCCAGGTGTTGTAAACCTCGGGCAGGCCGGTTACCAGACCGGCCGGAAAGAAGGTCTGTCCCCTTCGTCTAGTGGCCTAGGACACCGCCCTTTCACGGCGGTAACAGGGGTTCGAGTCCCCTAGGGGACGCCATTTTCACCTGTATCGCTTCGGCGGTACACGCCGCCAGGCGTAAAATCGGGGCTATAGCTCAGCTGGGAGAGCGCTTGCATGGCATGCAAGAGGTCGACGGTTCGATCCCGTCTAGCTCCACCAATTTGCCAGGGCCTGCTACGGCAGGCCTGCTCGAAGGTTTGCGTCCCCTTCGTCTAGTGGCCTAGGACACCGCCCTTTCACGGCGGTAACAGGGGTTCGAGTCCCCTAGGGGACGCCACGTTTACCCCGATCTCCGGGAATCAAGGCTCATTCGATTATTGAATGGGCCTTTTGTTTTTCCGGCCCTATGGTGAGCGCAGGAGAGCATATGAACTGGGATCTGCCGTCACCCTTCACCCTCGACCTCCGTGTCAGCGCCGACGATATCGACGGGCTCGGCCACGCCAACAACGCCGTCTACGTTACCTGGCTCGAGCGCTGTGCCTGGCGGCATTCGGGCTATCTTGGCCTGGACCTTGTCGAATACCGCCGGCTGGATCGCGCCATGGCTGTATTGCGTCACGAAATCGACTACCTGGCCGCCGCTTACGAAGAAGACGAACTGGTAATGGGCACCTGGATCATCGACTGGGACCAGCGCCTGAAGATGAACCGCCGTTTCCAGCTCATTCGCCCTTCCGACGGCGCTACGCTGTTGCGTGCACAAACCACCTTCGTATGCATCGAGCTATCGACTGGTCGCCCCAAGCGCATGCCGAGCGAATTCATCGACGGCTATGGCTGTGCCATCCAGCCGGCCCCTGCCACACCTGAGAACTGAACCTATGCAACTCGCCCTGGCGCCTATGGAAGGGCTGGTCGATAACATCCTGCGCGACGTGCTCACCCGTGTGGGCGGCATCGACTGGTGCGTGACCGAGTTTATTCGCGTCTCGGACCGCGCCCTCCCGCCGTCGTCCTTCCTCAAGCTGGCGCCCGAGTTGTCCCATGGCAGCCAGACCCGCGCTGGTACGCCGTTGCACGTTCAGCTGCTGGGCTCTGATCCTGTGCTGCTAGGCGACAGCGCTGCCGTGGCCAGCGAGCTGGGCGCGCCGGTGATCGACCTGAATTTCGGTTGCCCGGCCAAAACGGTGAATCGCTCTCGCGGGGGCGCTGTGTTGCTCAACGAGCCCGAGTTGTTGCACGCGATCGTCAGCGAAGTGCGCCGCAGCACCCCCTCGCACATTCCCGTCACAGCGAAAATGCGCCTGGGTTACGCCAGCCCCTCCAGCGCCATGGACTGCGCTCGCGCGTTGGCCGATGGTGGCGCGGAGCGCATCGTGGTGCATGCCCGTACCAAGCTGGAAGGCTACAAGCCTCCGGCCCATTGGGAATGGGTGGCGCGGGTGCAGGATGTGGTAAAGGTGCCGGTGTATGCCAATGGCGAAATCTGGACCGTAGAGGATTGGCAGCGCTGCCGTGAAGTCAGCGGCGCGCAGCACTTCATGCTGGGGCGCGGGCTGGTGTCCCGGCCCGATCTGGCCTTGCAGATCGCCGCAGCGGCGCAAGGCAAGGCGGTAGTGCCCATGACGTGGGACGACCTGCTGCCCCTGCTGCAAGACTTCTGGCTGCAGGCCACCGCCAAGCTTTCGCCCCGTTATGCCCCAGGCCGGTTGAAGCAATGGGTGGCCATGCTCACCCGCAGCTATCCGGGCGCGGTAGAGCTGTTCACGGCCCTTCGGCAGGAGACCAATTGCACGCGCATCAGCGAAATGCTTGGCCTCGAGGCGCCTGTAGCTGCGTAAAAAAAGCCGACGAACGGTCTTGAAAGCGTTAAGCGAGCCCCTATCTGTTAGGTACGCGATGCCGAAGTCGGGTCGCGGAATCAACTACTCGCTGAAATCTCAGGAGATCGTCATGAGCACTGCATTTTCCTTGGCACCACTGTTCCGTCATTCCGTTGGCTTCGATCGTTTCAACGATCTGTTCGAATCGGCGTTGCGCAATGAGTCGGGTAGCACCTACCCACCCTACAACGTCGAGAAGCATGGCGATAACGAATACCGCATCGTCGTGGCCGCGGCAGGCTTCCAGGAGCAGGACCTCGACCTGCAGGTCGAGAAAGGCGTGCTGACTGTCACCGGCGGGAAGAACCGCGAGGGCGACACCAGCAGCATCACCTACCTGCACCAGGGCATCGCCCAGCGGGCCTTCAAGCTGTCCTTCCGCCTGGCGGACCATATCGAGGTCAAGGCGGCCGGCCTGCAGAATGGCTTGCTGAACATTGACCTGCTGCGTGTAGTGCCGGAAGAGGCCAAGCCAAAACGCATCCCGATCGGTGGTACGCAGCCTGTGCTGGAACATTGATCGCTCGACGCGAGAAGTGAAAAGGGGCGCCTGGTGGGGCGCCCCTTTTTTATTGGCTGGCGCATGGTGACTGTAGGACTGGTTGGAGCCGTAGGCGGAAACCGGGAACAGGTAGGCCACGATACCCAGCGGGCCCTGTTCGCAGGCTTCGCCTGCTCCTACGCGCCCACCAGTAGCTCCTTGAATTGCTCCAGCGGCACCGGGCGGCTGTACAAGTAGCCTTGGTAGTAATGGCACCCCAGCCGGTCGAGGAAATCCAGTTGCTCGCTCAGCTCCACACCTTCGGCAATCACGGTCAGCTCCAGGCTACGGGCCATGGCCACAATAGCGCGGATGATCTCGGCATCGTTGGGGTCGTGGGTGCAATCGCGTACGAAGGACTGGTCGATCTTCAACGTGTCCACCGGCAACCGCTTGAGGTAGGTGAGGGACGAGTACCCTGTGCCGAAATCATCCATCGCAAAGCTCACGCCCAGCTTTTTCAGCGCGCGCATCTTGCTGATGGTGTCCTCCAGGTTCTGGATCACGATGCCTTCGGTGATTTCCAGTTTGAGCAGGCTACACGGCAACTGGTTGTGGCTGAGGCTGCGCTCGATGCGCGCGACGAAATCGGTTTGGCGGAATTGCCGCGGGCTGATGTTCACGCACAGGCTGAATTCGCTGGCACTGATCAACCCGGCCTGCAGCAGCCTGGCGCAGGCGCCGCAGGCTTCGTCCAGTATCCAGTTGCCCACATCCAGGATCAGCCCGCTTTCTTCCAGCACCTGAATGAACTGCGCCGGCGATTGCTGCCCCAGTTGCGGGTGCATCCAGCGCAGCAGCACCTCGGCACCGATGATGTGGTTATCGCGCGCGTCCACCTGAGGCTGGAAATGCAAATGCAGTTCGCCTCGGCTGAGGGCCAGGCGCAGGTCGTTTTCCATGCGCAGCCGCTCGCTGGCGGCTTTCTGCATGGCGCTATGAAACATCTGCGCGGTGTTACGTCCCGAGTCCTTGGCCCTATAGAGGGCGATGTCCGCGCGTTTTAACAGGTCCGCCGGGCTGGTGCCGTGGTCCGGGATAAGCGCCATCCCGATGCTCGGTGTCACGCGTAGCCGATGGCCGTCGAGCGACATTGGCTCGGCCAGCAGTTCGCGCAGCGTATCGGCCAGGGCGCGTACCTCGGCGGTGACCTCGCTGCGGCTGCCTTCCAGCCCGCCCACCAGGATCACGAACTCATCCCCACCCAGCCGCGCCACCGTGTCCTCCAGCCGCACGCTGGCTTCCAGCCGGGCGGTGACAATCTTGAGCACCGTATCGCCCACGGGGTGCCCGAGCGAATCGTTGATGTGTTTGAAATGGTCGAGGTCGAGGAACAGCAGCGCGCCGCGCTGGTTGTAACGCTTGAGCAGGGTCACTTGCTGGCTGATGCGGTCCATCAGCAACGCCCGGTTGGCCAGGTTGGTGAGGGGGTCGTGGTAAGCCAGGTGCTGGATCTGCGCCTGGGCGTTCTTGAGCTGGCTTACATCGCGCGCTGTCATCAGCATGCATGGGGTGTTGTCGAGCGTGATGGGTTCCAGGGTGATTTCGAGGATCAGGGGCTCGCCCGTCTTGCGCCGTGCGATGATTTCTCGATGGCGAACGCGGGCGAAGCGCCTCAGCTCCTCCTTGAGCATCGCCTGTTGATGCTCGTCACTCCACAGCCCCAGCTCCTCGGCGGTGCGCCCGATCACTTCGCCTGTGGTCCAGCCGAAGGTTTCGCAGAACGTAGGGTTCGCTTCCACGAAGCGGCCCGTGGCCTGCTCGCTCACACACACCGGGTAAGGGCTGGCCTGGAACAGCCGCACGAATTTATCTTCGGAATGCAGCAGCCGTTGCTCTCGCTCCACCTGGTCGGTGATGTCCAGCAGCGTGCCGGCCATGCGCAGGGGCGCGTGGTCTGTATCGCGGTGCAGCCGGGCGCGGGTTTCCAGGTAGCGGATAGCCCCTTGGCCTGCGTCCACGCGGTAGGTCATTTGATACTCGCTGCCACCCCCGGCGATCAGTTGCCGATACAGGTGGCGCATGGCCCGGCGGTCTTGTGCATTGATCTGCCGGAAGAACGCGGCAAAGCTTTGATGGAAGGGCGCGGCGGGCAGCCCGTGCAGTTGGGCGGCCCGCGGCGAGCCATAGAGCATGCCGCTGGGGATGTGCCAGTCCCAAGTGCCGAGCCGGGCGGATTCCAGCGCCAGGTCCAGGCGTTCCTGGCTGTCTTTGAGCAATTCTTCGGCGCGAATGCGGTCGCTGGTGTCCACGAAGGTGCTGAGCAGGAACGCGCGGCCGTCCAGGTCGATGTTCTGGCTGCAGAGGATGCCTTGGCGCAATTGCCCGGTAGCGGCGCGCAGGCGCACTTGCGTGATGATCGGTTCGTTGCTGGCAAGCGTCGCCAGCATCAGCTCTGTGCGTTCCGGTGGGTCGGCCCAGAGCGCCAGTTCCTCAGTGGTTTTGTTGATCACCTGGTCGGCCGGCCAGCCGAGCACCTTTTCAAAGTGGTGGTTCACTTCGTAGATCAACCCGTCACTGCGGCGGGTGAGCATCACCACGTTCGGGCTGAGCTGGAACAGCGTGGCGAAGCGTTTTTCCGACGCGATCAGCGCAGCTTCACGCTCGCGCTGTTGAGTGATCTCACGTACCACACCCACCATGTGCGGGCGGCCGTCGCGGCCGCTGACCAGGCTGCCGCTGATTTCTATCCAATGCAGGCTGCCGTCCGGCCAGCGAATCCGGTGGCGCATGGCCTGGTCCAGCGGTTCGCCGCGCAGCACGGCCTCGAAGGCTTGCAGGGTGCGGGCCTGGTCTTCCTCGGGCAGCAGGTCCAGGTAGTCGATATCCTGTGCAAGCCGAACCTGGGGGTCGAAGCCGAACAGGGCCTGGGTGCTTCGGGACCAGTTGATCACCCCTTCCTCGATGTCCCAGTACCATGCGCCCAACCGGGCGCCGTTAAGCGCTGCGAGCAGTTGCGATGCACTTTCCCACAACGCTTCCGCTTCCCGAGGGTCAGCCGCCTGTATTCGCGGCAAACGGGCACGTGCTTTGAGGCTCTTGGGCATGAGGCCGGGCTTCCTTGATCGGGCAATTGCCTGTGTCTGTCAATCAGAGACAGTTTCTGCTTCCAGTAATGCCATGAACGCGCGCGCGGCGTTCGAGAGCGTTCTTTCCGTATGCACGATGTAGCCTAGCTTGCGGTTCAGCTGCACGCCCGGAAGTGACAGCCTTGTCACCTGGTCATCCAGCATGGTGCGCGGCAGCACGCTCCAGGCCAGCCCGATGGACACCATCATCTTGATCGTTTCCAGGTAGTTGGTACTCATGGCGATGTTGGGAGTAAGCCCCTGTTCCTGGAACAAATGCCGAACGATGTGGTGGGTAAAGGTGTTGCCGCCCGGGAACACCGCCGGGTGGCGGGCGATGTCTTCCAGCGATACCTGTTTTTGGCGCGCCAGCGCATGCTCGGGCGCGGCTACCAGGTCCAAGGGGTCGTCCCAGATCTGCACGGCCTTCACCAGCCCATACGGCTCGGGTGCCAGGGTGATCACCGCCAGTTCGGCTCGGCCATGGAGAATTTCCTCGTAAGCCACTTCGGAATCCAGAAACTGGATATCCAGCGCCACGTTGGGATAGCGACGAGTGAAGGCCCTTAATAAGGGCGGCAGCCGGTGCAGGCCAATGTGATGGCTGGTCGCCAGGGTCAGCCGGCCGGTGACTTCGCCGTTGAGGTTGCTCAAGGCCCGACGGGTGTCGTCCAGCACGTTGAGAATCTGGTAGGCCCGTGGCAGCAGGGCCCGCCCGGCCTCGGTCAGGCTCACCTCGCGGCCCAGCCGATCGAACAGCCGAGTATTGAGTTGGGCTTCCAGCCCGGCGATACGTTTGCTGATAGCCGGCTGGGTGAGATGAAGGCGCTCGCCTGCATTAGAGAAGCTGCCGGTTTCGGCCACACTGATAAACGCGCTGAGGTTTGCCAGATCCACGCGGTGAAATTCCTTGTTGTTATCCAGAACATAAAAATTATGAATTTGAGTTATTCAATCTAACGCCATAGCATCTCTATCACAAGCAGAGGCACCTCAATCGAGCAGCGACAAAACGCCGCCATGCCACTGCCACAAGTCATAGCCTGACGAGGAACCGATCGATGGCCGGTAGAACGCTTTACGACAAGCTTTGGGATGCTCATTTGGTCAAGCAGCGGGACGATGGCTCGGCGCTGATCTATATCGATCGCCACATCGTTCACGAAGTGACCTCACCCCAGGCTTTCGAAGGGCTAAGGCTGGCCGGCCGTACTCCGTGGCGCGTGGACAGCATTGTCGCTACCCCCGACCACAACGTACCGACCACCCCCGAGCGCAAGGGCGGCATCGAGGCCATCGCCGACCAGGTATCGCGCCTGCAGGTGCAAACCCTCGACGACAACTGCGATGAATACGGCATTACCGAATTCAAGATGAACGACGAGCGCCAAGGCATCGTTCACGTGATCGGCCCGGAGCAGGGCGCGACCTTGCCGGGCATGACCGTGGTATGCGGCGACTCCCACACTTCCACCCATGGTGCGTTCGGCGCGCTGGCCCATGGCATCGGCACCTCGGAAGTGGAGCACGTGCTCGCGACCCAGTGCCTGGTGGCCAAGAAAATGAAAAACATGCAGGTACTGGTCGAGGGCACCTTGCCGTTCGGTGTTACCGCCAAGGACATCGTGCTGGCGGTGATCGGCAAGATCGGCACCGCAGGCGGTAATGGCCATGCCATCGAATTCGCGGGCAGCGCCATCCGTGACCTGTCCGTTGAAGGCCGCATGACCATTTGTAACATGTCCATCGAGGCCGGCGCCCGTGTGGGCCTGGTGGCGTGCGACGAAAAGACCATCGCCTACGTGAAAGGTCGCCCGTTCGCCCCGAGCGGCGATAACTGGGAAAAAGCCGTTGCCCAATGGCAGGGCCTGAAGTCCGATGACGACGCCCATTTCGATACGGTGGTGCGCTTGAACGCCGCCGAGATCAAGCCGCAGGTCAGCTGGGGTACGTCTCCGGAAATGGTGCTGGCGGTGGACCAGGCCGTTCCAGACCCGGCCGCCGAGGCGGATCTGGTAAAACGCGGCTCCATCGAGCGCGCCCTCAAGTACATGGGCCTGCGTGCCAACCAGCCGATCACGGATATTCGCCTGGACCGTATTTTCATTGGTTCCTGCACCAACTCGCGGATCGAAGACCTGCGCGCCGCTGCTGAGGTTGCCAAGGGCCGCAAGGTCGCCGCCACCATCAAGCAAGCGATCGTGGTGCCCGGTTCTGGCCTGGTGAAGGCTCAGGCCGAGCGGGAAGGGCTGGACCGCATCTTCATCGAAGCGGGCTTTGAATGGCGCGAACCGGGCTGCTCCATGTGCCTGGCGATGAACCCGGACCGCCTGGAATCCGGCGAGCACTGCGCTTCCACCTCCAACCGCAACTTCGAAGGGCGCCAGGGTGCTGGTGGCCGTACCCACCTGGTAAGCCCGGCGATGGCCGCGGCCGCCGCTGTGGTCGGCCATTTCGTAGACGTCCGTGAACTGTCCCAGGAGAGCGCAGCATGAAAGCTTTCACCCAGCACACCGGCCTTGCCGCGCCCCTGGATCGCGCCAACGTCGACACCGACCAGATCATTCCCAAGCAATTCTTGAAGTCGATCAAGCGCACGGGGTTCGGCCCCAACCTGTTCGATGAATGGCGCTACCTGGATGTGGGCCAGCCCTACCAGGACAATTCCAAGCGCCCGCTCAATACCGAATTCGTGTTGAACCATCCACGCTACCAGGGCGCCAGTGTATTGCTGGCCCGGGAAAACTTCGGTTGCGGCTCCAGCCGTGAGCACGCGCCTTGGGCGCTGGACGAATACGGCTTCCGCTGCGTGGTTGCCCCCAGCTTCGCGGACATCTTCTTCAACAACAGCTTCAAGAATGGCCTGCTGCCGATCATTCTCGATGCCAGCGACGTGGATGAACTGTTCCGTCAGGTGGAGGCCGAGCCCGGTTACCAACTGGCCATCGACCTGGCCGCGCAAACCGTTACCCGTCCCGATGGCAAGGCGTACAGCTTCGAGATCGACGAATTCCGCAAGCATTGCCTGCTGCATGGCCTGGACGACATCGGCCTGACCCTGCAGGATGCCGACGCTATCCGCGCCTTCGAAACCCGGCTCAAGGCAGCGCAGCCCTGGTTGTTCCGCTGATCCCCCCAGGCGCCACACATTTACCGGCACCCCGTGGGGTGCCGTTTTGCATAAGAAGAGGAACGCATGAGCAAGCAGATCCTGATTCTCCCCGGCGACGGCATCGGTCCTGAAATCATGGCCGAGGCGGTCAAGGTGCTCAATGTTGCCAACGAGCGCTTCAACCTCGACCTGAGCCTGACCGAAGACGTGATCGGTGGCGCCGCCATCGACCGCCACGGCGTACCGCTGGCCGACGAAACCCTCGAGCGCGCCCGCGCGGCCGATGCCGTGTTGTTGGGTGCCGTGGGCGGCCCGAAGTGGGACAAGATCGAGCGGGACATTCGCCCGGAGCGTGGCCTGCTGAAAATCCGCGCCCAACTGGGCCTGTTCGCCAACCTGCGCCCGGCCATCCTCTATCCGCAACTGGCCGATGCCTCCTCGCTCAAGCCGGAAATCGTCGCCGGGCTGGATATTCTCATCGTGCGTGAGCTAACCGGTGGCATCTACTTTGGCGCCCCTCGAGGCACCCGGGAGCTGGAAAACGGCGAGCGCCAGGCCTACGACACGCTGCCCTACAGCGAGAGCGAAATCCGCCGTATCGCTCGAGTGGGCTTTGAAATGGCACAAGTGCGCGGCAAAAAGCTGTGCTCGGTCGACAAGGCCAACGTCCTTGCGTCCAGCCAGCTGTGGAGAGAGGTGGTCGAGGACCTTGCGAAGGATTATCCTGAGGTCGAGTTGAGCCACATGTATGTGGACAACGCCGCGATGCAGCTGGTACGGGCACCCAAGCAGTTCGATGTGATGGTCACCGACAACATGTTCGGCGACATCCTCTCGGACGAAGCGTCCATGCTCACCGGCTCCATCGGCATGCTGCCCTCGGCGTCCCTGGATGCCCGCAACAAGGGCATGTACGAGCCTTGCCACGGTTCCGCGCCAGACATCGCGGGCCAGGGCATCGCCAACCCGCTGGCCACCATCCTCTCGGTGTCCATGATGCTGCGTTACAGCTTCAACGAAACCGAAGCGGCCGCAGCCATCGAAGCGGCAGTCGGCAAGGTGCTCGATCAGGGCGTGCGCACCGGCGACATCTGGTCGCAAGGCTGCACGAAGGTCGGTACGCAGGAAATGGGCGACGCAGTAGTCGCGGCCCTGCGAAATCTGTAATCTCTCGGGCCCGCCGCTCCGTCTGCAAGGGGCGGCGACCCACTTTTTTCAAGGGTGTAGTTGCGATGAAACGTGTAGGTCTGATCGGTTGGCGCGGTATGGTCGGTTCCGTGCTCATGCAGCGGATGCTGGAAGAGCAGGACTTCGACCTGATCGAACCGGTATTTTTCACTACCTCCAACGTGGGCGGTGAAGGTCCTGCCGTGGGCAAGGATGTCGCGCCGCTCAAGGATGCGTACAGCATCGAGGAACTGAAAACCCTGGACGTCATCCTCACCTGCCAGGGTGGCGACTACACCAGCGAAGTGTTCCCCAAGCTGCGTGAGGCTGGCTGGCAGGGCTACTGGATCGACGCCGCGTCCACCTTGCGCATGCAGGATGACGCCGTGATCGTGCTCGACCCGGTCAACCGCAAGGTGATCGACCAGCAGCTCGATGCCGGTACCCGCAACTATGTGGGCGGCAATTGCACCGTCAGCCTGATGCTGATGGGCCTGGGCGGCTTGTTCGAAGCGGGCCTGGTGGAATGGATGAGCGCCATGACCTATCAGGCGGCGTCCGGTGCAGGCGCGCAGAACATGCGCGAGCTTATCCGCCAGATGGGCGCGACCCACGCCGCGGTCGCCGATGACCTGGCCAACCCCGCCAGCGCCATCCTCGACATCGACCGCAAGGTGGCCGAGGCCATGCGCGGCGAAGCCTTCCCTACCGAGCAGTTCGGTGTACCCCTGTCCGGCAGCCTGATCCCGTGGATCGACAAGGAACTGCCAAACGGGCAAAGCCGCGAGGAATGGAAAGGCCAGGCCGAGACCAACAAGATCCTCGGCCGCTTCAAGAACCCCGTTCCGGTCGACGGTATCTGCGTGCGCATCGGTGCCATGCGCTGCCACAGCCAGGCGCTCACCATCAAGCTGAACAAAGACGTGCCGATCGCCGACATCGAAGGCATGATCAGCCAGCACAACCCATGGGTGAAGCTGGTGCCGAACCACCGCGAAGCCAGCATGGCCGAGCTCACGCCTACTCAGGTGACCGGTACGCTGAACGTGCCGGTAGGCCGCCTGCGCAAGCTCAACATGGGTTCGCAGTTCCTCGGTGCTTTCACCGTGGGCGACCAGTTGCTCTGGGGCGCCGCCGAACCGCTGCGCCGCATGCTGCGTATCCTGCTGGAACGCTGATACGCGCAAGGCCCTTCGCGGCTGGTGTGATGTTTCCTGTTCCGGAAACACCGCGCCAGCCGCGTTTTCGTTTTCTCTGCTGAAGGAAAGGCAATGTCCGTCACTTTCGATGTCGCCGTGGTTGGCGCTACGGGTACCGTGGGTGAAACCCTGGTACAAATCCTCGAAGAGCGTGAGTTCCCGCTGGGCCAGCTGTACTTGCTGGGCAGCGAGGCATCGGTGGCCCAGTCGGTGCCGTTCCGTGGGCGCAACGTGCGGGTGAAAGCGCTGGACGGCTTCGACTTCCAGCAGGTGAAGCTGGCGTTCTTCTGCGCCGGTGAAGCGGTCAGCCAAGCCTATGTGAGCAAGGCCAAAGCCGCGGGCTGTACGGTAATCGACCTGGCGGGAGGGCAGGGCACGCCCGTGGTGGTACCAGAAGTAAACCCTGGCATCGCAGAAGACGTTGCCATGCCGGCGTTGATCGCCAGCCCGGGTAGCGTGGCGACGGGCCTTGCCCTGGCGCTGGCGCCGCTGATGCCGTTGCTCGAAATAGAGCAGGTGAACGTTACCGCGTGCCTCTCCATGTCCTCCAAAGGGCGCGATGCCATCCGCGAGCTGGCGCGCCAAACCACCGAACTGCTGAATGCCCGGCCGTTGGAGCCGCGAGTGTTTGACCGCCAGGTGGCCTTCAACCTGCTACCCCAGGTGGGCGAGCCCGATGCCGCTGGCCACCTCGCGCTGGAAAAACGTGCGCACCGTGAATTGCGCGAACTGCTCGGCCTGCCTTTACTCAAAGCATCCATCAGCTGCATCCAGGCACCGGTTTTCTTCGGTGACAGCCTTGCCGTGAGCGTACGCTCCAGCGCGCCTGTGGACCTTGAAGCCGTGTGTGCCGCGTTGGAAACGGCACCTGGCGTGGAGTGGACGGGCACCGACGATTATCCGACCACAGTAGGGGATGCCGTGGGCCAGGACGTGCTCTACGTGGGCCGCGTACGTACCGGGTTGGATGACGCCTGCGAGCTGAACCTCTGGCTGACGCTGGATAACGTGCGCAAGGGGGCCGCACTGAATGCGGTGCAATTGGCGGAATTGTTGATAAAACGCCTTTCCTAAAAGATACTTGGGAATACTTTACATAAAGTTTCTTGGTTCACGATGTGAGTCCGGCACGCACAAAAGGATCTGGCCATGGTTCAAGTTCGCAAACTGGTCTTGGCGATAGCCGCTGCCACCGCGCTGTCATCGGGTATGGCGCAAGCCCTGGAACTGGGCGAGCTCACGTTGAAATCGGCGGCCAATCAGCCGCTTGTCGCGGAAATCGAGCTGCGTGATGTCGCTCAGCTCACCGCTCCGGAAATCGTGCCGGGCCTTGCCTCCTCCGAAGAATTCGCGCGCGCCGGGCTGGACCGCCAGGCCTTCCTGAACCAGTTGAGCTTTACCCCGGTGATCAACGCGGGCGGGCGCAGCGTGATTCAGGTCACGTCCCCTTCGCCTTTGCCTGAGCCCCTGCTCAAATTCCTGGTGCAAGTGATCTACCCCAGCGGCCGCCTGATGCGCGACTACAGCGTGCTGGTCGACCCGTCCCGCTTCTCCCCCCAAGCCGCAGAGGCCGCCGCGCCGCCTGCCACGCCGGCGGTCACCGCGCCCGCTTCGGAGAACGCCCGGGAATACACCACCACCAATCGCGACACGCTGTGGGAAATTGCCGCGCGCTTCCGTGAGCAGGCCTCGGTACAGCAGACCATGCTTGCGATTCAGGCGATGAACCCGGACGCGTTCCAGGACGCCAACATCAACCGCCTGCGCGCGGGGCAGGTGCTGCGCCTGCCGGATAACAGCGACGCTACTGCCCTGCCGCAGCCAAAGGCCATCGCTGAAGTGGCCCGGCAGAACGCTGCCTGGCGCGAGGGGCGGCGGTTGGGCCCTCGTGCGCAGCAGCTCGATGCCACGCGCGGCAACGGTCGCGGCAATGCCCCGGCGCCGGCGCAGGGCGACAACCTCAAGCTGGTGTCCGGGGAAGCGGCCAACGAGCGCGCCCGTGGCCTGGCCGGTGACAACAAGGTGCTGTCAGACAAACTGGCGGTGACCCAGGAAAGCCTGGACAGCGCGCAGCGGGAAAACAGCGAGCTGCAGAGCCGCATGGCAGACCTGCAAAGCCAGTTGGAGAAGGCTCAGCGCCTGCTGCAACTCAAGAGCGATCAATTGGCGCGCCTGGAGGCTGCGGCCTCGGGCACCCCGGCTTCCAACGCCGCCGAGCCGGGCGCCGCGCAGGAAGGTACCGCCCCGGCTGATGGCCAGCCGGCTATCAATGCCCAGCTTACGCCGCCGCCCGAAAGCCAGGAGGCTCCCGCCGAAGGCTCCGCCACGCCAGCACCGGCACCAGCCGCGAACGATCCTGCGGCAGTGCCGCCTGTGGTCGCCGAGCCTGTGGCCGAGGAGGCCCCGAGCAACCCTTGGGTACTTGGTTCCGCTGCCGGGCTAGCTATCGCCGCGGTACTGCTGGCCGCCTGGCTGCTGGCGCGCCGGCGCAAGGCCCAGCAGGAATCCGAACGCCACGCGCGCATGGCGCGTGAATTGTCCGAGGCCCAGGAGTTTCGCTCCGAGGACTTCGACCTCCCGTCTACCAGCTTCGAAGGGCTAGGTACCCCCGCGCCGAGTGTCCGCCTTACGCCAGCGATGGTTGCTGCATCGGCCGCTGCCGCCCAAGCCGCAGAGGCGCCGGTGTACCAGCGGCCAAGTACCCCGCCACCGAAAAATGAACTGCCCACGGTTGCCTCGCTGGTGGTAGCGCCCGCTGCAGACGATGCGCTTACCCAGGCTGACGATCAGATCGCGCAAGGCCGCTACACCCGGGCCGGCGACATCCTGGAAGCCGCTATCGAGGCAGAGCCCGACCGCAGCGACCTGCGCCTCAAACTCATGGAAGTGTTCGCTCATCAAGGCGACCGCGACGGGTTTGTGGCCCAGGAGCGGCGCCTGATGGCTACGGGCGCCAACCACGCCCGGGTCAATGAACTCAAGGCGCGCTTCCCGGCGATGGCCGGAGTCGCCGCTGGCTTGAGCGCTGCGGCAGTGGCGGCGGAACTGGACGCCCAATACGTGAAGGACCTGCTGCAGGACGAGCCAAACGCGCCCGAGCCTATCGGCGATGTGTTCGACACGGATTTTGACCTGAGCCTGGATGGCATTGAAACGGCCCCTGAGGAACCGTCCCCGGCAGCAGAGCAAGCCCCGGTGCGCGCTGTTCCACGGGACGAACTGGATTTCGAATCGCTGCTACGTGAACGTACCGCCTTGCAGGCCTCCGAGGCACCGCCTGCCGAGCCGGACCTAGCGCCCGATGAGCCTGCGCCTTCGCCCGTGGACGAACTGCACGAGGTTGATCCGCTGGACATTGACCCCCTCCCTGACGAAGTGCCAGACGATACCGCTGTGCCGTCGGAGCATGAGCGGCTGGAGGATTTCGACCTGTCGCTGTCCGACGACGAGAAAGAAGATCAGGACCGTTTCGCTGCCGACGTGAACGATGTCAATTCCCAGCTCGACCAGCTGTCGCGCAGCCTTAGCGAGGCGTCGGCAGGCAATAGCCTGCACAGTGCCCAGGGCGCCGATGAAGGGCTGGATGAGTTTGATTTCCTGGCCGACTCGGATGAAGTGACCACCAAGCTGGACCTTGCCCGTGCCTATATCGAAATGTCGGACGCCGAAGGTGCCCGGGATATTCTCGATGAGGTGCTCAAGGAAGGTAACGTGGCGCAACAGAAGGAAGCTCGCAAGATGCTCGCCGCCTTGAGTTGAGCGCGGTAGTTTATCTCCCGACGGCAGCCGCGCAGGCTGCCGTTGTCGTTTTTCTGGATATGGGTTTCAAGCAGTGACTATTTACCAAAGCGCGGCGGACGAAGTTGCCGCCGACGGTTACACCCGCATTGCATTGGGTGTGGAATACAAAGGCTCGCGCTATAACGGCTGGCAACGCCAGGCCGACGGCGTGCGCAGCGTGCAGGAAACCCTCGAGCGGGCGCTTTCCAAGGTGGCGGCCTGCCCGGTGTCGGTCATGTGTGCCGGGCGCACGGATGCCGGGGTGCATGCCTGCGGGCAGGTCGTGCACTTCGATACGCAGGCCGTTCGACCCGAGCGCGCCTGGGTAATGGGCACTAACGCCGAATTGCCCAGCGACATCAGCGTGACCTGGGCTCGGCCGATGCCACGCGACTTTCATGCCCGCTTCAAAGCGATGTCCCGGCGTTACCGCTACGTCATCTACAACGACCTTATTCGCCCGGCGCACCTTGCCGATGAGGTGACCTGGAACCATCGTCCGCTGGACGTCGAGCGTATGGCGCAAGCGGCGCAGCCGTTGCTTGGCACCCATGACTTCAGCGCGTTCCGCGCCAGCCAGTGCCAGGCCAAGTCCCCGATCAAGCAGATGCATCACCTGCGTATCAGCCGTCACGGACAGATGATCGTCATCGATGTTCGCGCCAATGCGTTTCTCCATCACATGGTGCGAAACCTTGCCGGGGTGCTGATGGCGATCGGCTCTGGTCAGAAGCCCGTCACCTGGGCAGAAGAAGTGCTGCAGGGGCGGGAGCGCCGCCAGGGCGGCGTCACGGCGCACCCCTATGGGCTTTACCTGGTGCACGTGGAATATCCGGATAGCTATGAAATACCGTCGAGATATCTCGGGCCACATTTCCTTACAGGCTTCTGCGGCCTGGAAGGCTGACGCCCCAAGGTGCTTTTGCTAACATGCCAGGCTTTCCGCAAGCGCTGAGGTAGTAGCCCGATGGCCGCCGTTCGCAGCAAGATCTGTGGTATTACCCGCGTCGAAGACGCTCTGGTGGCGGCGCATGCCGGTGCCGACGCCATCGGCCTCGTGTTCTACCCTCGCAGCCCCCGGGCGGTTACGGTCCTCCAGGCGCGCGAAATCATCAACGCCTTGCCCCCTTTCGTGACCACGGTGGGGCTCTTCGTCAATGCCAGCGCCTGTGAAATCAACGAAACACTGGACGCCGTCGCCCTCGACCTGCTGCAGTTTCACGGGGACGAAACACCCGAGGAATGCGGTCGTTACGGGCACCCGTATATCAAGGCCCTGAGGGTTCGGCCCGAAGATGATATCGCCGAGGCGTGCAGGCGCTACAAGGGCGCCAGCGGCCTGTTGCTCGATGCCTTCGTGGAAGGCGTACCCGGCGGCACCGGCCTGGCGTTCGACTGGGGGCTGGTTCCGGCGGAGCTGGACAAACCCATCATCCTGGCCGGGGGGCTCACCCCCGAAAACGTCAGCGAGGCCATAGAGCAGGTGCGGCCGTACGGGGTGGACGTAAGCGGCGGAGTAGAGCGCAGCAAAGGGATAAAGGACGCCCGTCGCGTGGAGGCATTCGTCAAGGCTGTGCGTTCCTGGCGTTGACTTGGCCGGGCGGTATGGCAATGTGACGGCGGCGACCTTGCCGCCGTCGTACGTTTCTAGCGTGCCTTGCAGGCCCCACAAGGTGGCCCGGTACGCCTATAGCTATTTTCGAGAGGGTGAAGCGTCACGCGCTCCCCTGGTGTTGAATGACCGTGGCGGCGCTGGCCCCCAGGTCCGGCCCGCACAGGGTTTGCCCAGTTACTGGAGAAACAAGCATGAGCAACTGGTTGGTAGACAAACTGATCCCTTCGATCATGCGTTCCGAGGTGAAGAAGAGTTCGGTTCCCGAGGGCCTGTGGCACAAGTGCCCGAACTGCGAGGCGGTGCTTTACCGGCCCGAGCTCGAGAAAACCCTCGACGTTTGCCCCAAGTGCAACCATCACATGCGCATTGGCGCTCGTGCCCGCCTGGATATCTTCCTCGATGCCGAGGGCCGCGAGGAGCTGGGTGCCGAGCTCGAGCCGGTTGACCGCCTGAAGTTCAAGGACGGCAAGAAATACAAGGATCGCCTCACCGCTGCGCAAAAGCAGACCGGTGAAAAGGACGCGCTGATTTCCATGAGCGGTACCCTGATGGGCATGCCGGTCGTGGCCAGTGCCTTCGAATTCAGCTTCATGGGCGGTTCCATGGGCGCCATCGTGGGTGAGCGTTTCGTTCGCGCGGCCAATTACGCGCTGGAAAACCGCTGCCCCATGGTGTGCTTCGCGGCGTCCGGTGGTGCCCGCATGCAGGAGGCACTGATCTCCCTGATGCAGATGGCCAAAACCTCCGCTGTACTGGCGCGGCTGCGCGAAGAAGGCCTTCCGTTCATCTCGGTACTGACCGACCCGGTGTACGGCGGCGTTTCCGCCAGCCTGGCCATGCTGGGTGACGTGATCGTCGGCGAGCCGAAGGCGCTGATCGGCTTTGCTGGCCCGCGAGTGATCGAGCAAACCGTGCGCGAAAAACTCCCAGAAGGCTTCCAGCGTAGCGAATTCCTGCTGGAACACGGCGCCATTGACCTGATCGTTCACCGTCAGGAGCTACGCCCGCGCCTGGCGCGCCTGCTGGCCCAGATGATGAACGTGCCTACCCCTGGGCAGGCGGTGATCTCCGCTCAGCCCGCCGAGCCGGCTGCCGCGACCACGCCTGCAGCGGTATGAAACCTCGCACCCTGGACGCCTGGCTGGCCTACCTTGAACAGCTGCACCCCGTGGCCATCGACATGGGGCTGGAGCGGTCGCGAGAGGTATTCCAACGGTTGGGCCTCGGGCCCCTGGCGCCTCGGGTCATTACTGTCACGGGTACCAACGGCAAGGGTTCCACCTGCGCCTTCCTCGCCAGCCTGCTGGCAGGGCAGGGCCTGCGTGTGGGAGTGTACAGCTCGCCCCACTTGCTGCGGTACAACGAGCGCGTCCGCCTGAATGGTACCGAGGCCTCGGATGCGCAGCTCTGCGCTGCGTTCGAGGCCGTGGAAGCAGCACGCGGTGACGTGTCGCTGACCTATTTCGAAATGGGTACCCTGGCGGCCTTCTGGCTGTTTGCCTCCGCGGGCCTCGATGCCGTGGTACTGGAAGTGGGGCTGGGTGGCCGTCTCGATACGGTCAACCTCGTGGACGCCGACCTTGCTGTGGTCACCAGCATCGGCATCGACCACGCCGACTATCTGGGCAATACCCGGGAATCGGTAGCGTTCGAGAAGGCCGGGATCCTTCGCTCCGGTCGGCCCGCGCTATGCGGCGATCTCGATCCGCCCGCGCCTCTGCTCGAAAAGGCTCGCAGCCTGGGTTGCCATCTGCTGCTGCGCGGCCATGAGTTCGACCTGCAAATACACGCGCAAGGTTGGAACTGGCAAGGGCAGGGCGCCGAAGGTCAGGCGCTGCGCCTGGTGAACCTGCCACGGTTGGACCTGCCCATGGAAAACGCGGCGCTCGCCTTGCAGGCCTTCGCGCTCCTGGGCCTGCCCTCGGAAGCGGACAGCATTGCCGAGGCGCTGCGAACCACCCATGTCACCGGCCGCCTGGATCGGCGGGACGTTGCATGGAAAGGCAAGCGGGTGCGCCTGCTGCTGGACGTGGGGCATAACCCCCATGCTGCGCAATACCTCCGGGGTCGGCTGCCACCAATTGCCGCGCCTGCCATTCGCCGTGCGGTGTTCGGGTTGCTGGCTGACAAGGACCTTGCAGGTGTGATCGAGCCGCTGTTGGGTTGTGTGTCTGACTGGGCCGTATGCCCCTTGCCATCGCCTCGTAGCCGTTCCGTCGAGTCATTGCAGGCAGCCTTGTCGAACCTTGGGGCCGTAGCAACGTCACATGGCAGTGTCGAGGCGGCCCTTGAGCATCAATGTGATCTGGCTGGCCCAGGCGACGAGATACTCGTGTTCGGATCTTTCTTTTGTGTAGCCGATGCCCTGCCATGGATCGAGCGGCACGGCCTGGAGGTAGCCGCGGATGGCTCTGCTGGATAACGTCTTCAAGCAACGCATGGTCGGCGCGCTGGTGCTGATTGCACTGGCCGTGGTGTTTCTGCCCATGCTGTTCAGCCGCCCGGACGAGCTTCGTGAGGTGCGGGTCAATGCGCCCTCGGCGCCGGTCGCGCCCGTGGTGCCTGACGTAAGTGTGCAGCCGGCGGCAGTTCCGGACGCGCCCCCGCCTACTGTGGTCGAGGATGCCGCACCCGCGACGGCTCCGTCCCCGGCGCCCGCGCCTGCGCCAGCGATTACTGCCAAGGCACCGGCTCAAGCTCATCCGCCCAGCATGCCCATTGCCTCCGCTCCTACGGTCACCGCGCCCTCGGCAGGCACCCCTGTGGCAGGCACCCCTGTGGCAGGCACTCCTGCGGTCGCGCAGCCCAAAGTGGCGCCGCAGGCTGCCACGCCTGCGCCAACCGCGTCGGCCAACAAGCTGGACGGTAGCGGCGTACCGGTGAGCTGGTCGGTGCAATTGGCAAGCCTTTCCAGCCGCGCGGGCGCCGATACCCTGCAGAAGACCCTTCGCACTCAGGGCTACAATGCCTATGTTCGCTCGGCTGACGGCAAGAACCGCGTGTTCGTTGGGCCGCTGATCGACCGTGCGGAAGCCGAGCGCCTTCGCGATGTGATCAATCGCCAGCAAAACCTGAAGGGGTTCGTGGTGCGCTTCGAGCCTGAGCGCACCTGAATCAACTTTCTTGAAGCCTGTTCGGGCTTTGCCAGGCGGCAGGCTTCCCGGTCCGCCAGGTCTGGCCACAGCCTCTCTTTCCGGCCATAGCCCCAGCCAATAGCGGCGATCCGATAATGCCGCTTAACCGGAACCTTCCCGTCTGCTAAAATGCGCGGCCTTATCCGTATGCAGGCCGAAAAGTGGCTTTTACCTGGGTTGACTGGGCGATCATTGCGGTCGTCGCTATCTCTGCGTTGATCAGCTTGAAGCGCGGCTTCGTCAAGGAAGCCCTCTCGCTGGTAACGTGGATAGTCGCAGGCGCCGTGGCCTGGATGTTTGGCGGCGGCCTTTCCCAGTACCTTGAAGGTTATATTCAAACGCCATCAGCGCGCGTTATCGCCAGCTGCGTCATTCTGTTCGTTGCCACCCTGTTGGTGGGCGCGATGGTCAATTTCCTCATAGGCGAACTCATTCGTGTCACCGGGCTGTCTGGAACAGACCGCTTTCTGGGTATGGTGTTCGGCGCCGCCCGTGGTGGGCTGCTGATCGTGATTGCCGCCGGCCTGCTCAGCCTGGGCCCCGTTCAACAGGATCCATGGTGGCAACAGTCGCAATTGCTACCGCGTTTTCTTCTCGTTGCAGACTGGTCAAAGAACCTCATTCTTGGAATGAGCAGTCAATGGCTGGCGGCCGGGGTCACTTCCCCGGTCGAGATTCCGTTCAAGGAGCATCTCTTGCCTGCGCCCAAAGGCCATGAGCAAGGGTCCGTTCAGGTTCACTAAGTAGGGGTTGTGTCGCATGTGTGGCATCATCGGTATCGTCGGTAAGTCGAACGTCAATCAGGCACTGTATGACGCATTAACCGTCTTGCAGCATCGCGGCCAGGACGCTGCCGGTATTGTGACCAGCCACGACGGCCGGTTATTCCTTCGCAAGGACAACGGCCTGGTCCGTGATGTGTTCCAGCAGCGCCATATGCAACGGTTGGTGGGGCATATGGGCATCGGCCACGTGCGCTATCCCACCGCTGGCAGCTCCACCTCGGCAGAGGCGCAGCCGTTCTATGTCAACTCCCCTTACGGGATCACCCTGGCGCACAACGGTAACCTCACCAACGTCGAGCAGTTGGCCAAGGAAATCTACGAATCGGATCTGCGCCACGTCAACACCAGTTCGGACTCCGAGGTGCTGCTCAACGTCTTCGCCCATGAACTGGCTGTGCGCGGCAAGCTGCAGCCCACCGAGGAAGATGTCTTCGCCGCAGTGAAAGACACCCACAAGCGTTGCCGTGGCGGCTACGCCGTTGTGGCGATGATCACCGGCTACGGTATCGTCGGCTTCCGCGACCCTAACGCCATTCGTCCTATCGTGTTCGGCCAGCGTCATACCGACGAAGGCGTCGAGTACATGATCGCCTCCGAAAGCGTCGCGCTCGACGTGCTCGGCTTCACCCTGATTCGCGACCTGGCGCCGGGCGAAGCGGTATACATCACCGAAGACGGCAAGCTGCACACTCGCCAGTGCGCGCCAAACCCCCAGTACGCGCCCTGCATCTTCGAGCACGTGTACCTGGCCCGGCCGGATTCGATCATCGACGGGATCTCGGTGTACAAGGCGCGCCTGCGCATGGGCGAGAAGCTGGCCGAGAAAATCCAGCGCGAACGGCCAGACCACGACATCGATGTGGTAATCCCGATCCCGGACACCAGCCGCACTTCGGCGCTGGAGCTGGCGAATCAGTTGGGCGTGAAATTCCGCGAAGGCTTCGTGAAAAACCGCTACATCGGCCGTACCTTCATCATGCCGGGCCAGGCGGCTCGCAAGAAGTCTGTTCGGCAGAAGCTCAACGCCATCGAACTGGAATTCCGCGGCAAGAACGTGATGCTGGTGGACGACTCCATCGTGCGCGGCACCACCTGCAAGCAGATCATCCAGATGGCCCGTGAAGCCGGGGCCAGGAAGGTGTACTTCTGCTCCGCGGCGCCGGCAGTGCGCTACCCGAACGTGTACGGCATCGACATGCCCAGCGCTCATGAACTGATCGCACATAACCGCAGCACCCAGGAAGTTGCCGACCTTATCGGTGCCGACTGGCTGATCTACCAGGACCTGCCAGACCTGATCGATGCAGTGGGCGGGGGCAAGGTGAAAATCGACCAGTTCGATTGCGCGGTATTCGACGGTAACTACGTCACCGGTGACGTGGACGCGGCCTACCTCAGCAAGATCGACACGGCCCGCAACGACGTGGCCAAGGTGAAAACCCAGGCCGTGAGCGCAATCATCGACCTGTACAACAACTGAAGGAGCAGAGCATGAGCCAGGAATGGGACGCAGGGCGCCTCGACAGTGATCTGGAAGGCGTAGGTTTCGACACCCTGGCCGTGCGTGCGGGCCAGCACCGCACCCCGGAAGGGGAGCACAGCGACCCGCTGTTCTTCACGTCCAGCTACGTGTTCCGCACAGCGGCGGATGCAGCGGCACGCTTTGCCGGTGAGGTTCCGGGCAACGTCTATTCCCGCTACACCAACCCTACCGTGCGCTCCTTCGAAGAGCGCATGGCGGCATTGGAAGGTGCCGAGCAGGCGGTCGGTTTCGCGACCGGCATGGCAGCGATCACCGGCGTGGCGATGGGGTTGTGCAGCGCGGGGGACCATGTGCTGGTGTCCCAAAGCGTTTTCGGCTCCACCATCAGCCTGTTCGACAAGTACTTCAAGCGCTTCGGTATCGAGGTGAGCTACGTGCCGCTGGCCGACGTTGCCGGTTGGGAGCAGGCCATCAAGCCCAATACGCGGCTGCTGTTCGTGGAGTCACCGTCCAACCCGCTGGCTGAGCTGGTCGATATCGCCGCGCTCGCCGAAGTCGCCCATGCCCGGGGTGCGCTGCTGGTAGTGGACAACTGCTTCAGCACGCCGGCCCTGCAACAGCCTTTGAAGCTGGGCGCGGACATTGTGGTGCATTCGGCCACCAAGTTCATCGATGGCCAGGGCCGTTGCATGGGCGGTGTTGTAGCGGGGCGTGCGGAACATATGAAGGAAATGGTCGGCGTGGTGCGTACCGCTGGCGCTTCGCTCAGCCCGTTCAACGCCTGGATTTTCCTCAAGGGGCTGGAAACGCTCAGCCTCAGGATGCGCGCTCACTGTGCCAACGCCCAGGCACTGGCCGAGTGGCTGGAGCTGCAGGATGGCATCGAGAAGGTGCACTACGCCGGCCTTGAAAGTCACCCGCAGCACGCGTTGGCGAAGCGGCAGATGCGTGGGGGCTTCGGCGGCGTGGTCAGCTTCGAAGTGAAGGGCGGCAAGCAGGGGGCATGGGCGTTTATCGACGCTACCCGGCTGGTGTCCATCACTGCCAACCTGGGCGACAGCAAGACCACCATCACCCATCCGGCGACCACCTCTCACGGGCGTTTGTCCCCGCAAGAGCGCGAAGCGGCCGGGATTCGTGACAGCCTGATCCGCGTGGCGGTGGGCCTGGAAGACCTCGCAGACCTGCAGGCGGACATGGCCCGAGGCCTGGCTGCGCTGTGATTCCGATGGAAATTGCCCGTACCGGCTTTCGCGATGCTCGCGTTGCGCTGGTCACGGGCGCGGCGCGGGGCGTTGGCCTGGGCATTGCCGCCTGGCTGCTGGTAGAGGGCTGGAAGGTGGTGCTCGCCGACGTGGATGCGGCTCGGGGCGCGCAAGTGGCCGAGGTACTGGGGGAGGGTGCTGCTTTCGTTGCCATGGACGTGGCTGATGAGCGGCAGGTGATTGCCGGGGTAGCCCAGGCCCTGGCGCGCTTCGGTCGGCTTGATGCGCTTGTGTGCAACGCGGCGATCACCGATGCACACGGCGGGCCGATCGAAAGCGTGCCCCTTGCGCACTGGCAGCGGGTGATCGGCGTGAACCTCACCGGCACCATGCTCATGGCCAGGCATTGCGCGCCTTACCTGCGCGCACGCAACGGAGCGATTGTGAACATCTGCTCCACCCGCGCGCACCAGTCAGAGCCAGACACCGAAGCCTACGCGGCGAGCAAGGGCGGCGTGCTGGCACTCACCCATGCGTTGGCTATCAGCCTTGCCCCGGAAATCCGTGTCAATGCGATCAGCCCTGGCTGGGTCGATGCGCGCGATCCTTCCGAGCGCAGGGCCGAACCCTTGAGCGAGGCCGACCATTCGCAGCACCCTGTCGGGCGGGTAGGTACCGTGGAAGACATCGCCGCGGCTGCGGCGTGGCTGTTGTCGCCCAGTGCCGGGTTCGTTACCGGCCAGGAGTTCATCATCGACGGTGGCATGACCCGCAAGATGATTTACGTCTGACAACGGGCGGTAGGGCGGCGTAACGGCCAAATCTGCCTTTTTGAAAAAAACTTCAAGCAGGGTATTGACTTACATTCACCTCATCGCCAAAATGCGCACCACTTCGACGCAGTACACGGGTGATTAGCTCAGCTGGGAGAGCATCTGCCTTACAAGCAGAGGGTCGGCGGTTCGATCCCGTCATCACCCACCACTTCGAAGTGCTCTGATTCTAGAGCGGACGAAAGTCCACCGACGCGCAGCGGTAGTTCAGTCGGTTAGAATACCGGCCTGTCACGCCGGGGGTCGCGGGTTCGAGTCCCGTCCGCTGCGCCATTTTTTTCCAGGTATCGTTAACCCGGTGCCTGAGATTGAAGCAACCACCCCGCTTCGGTCAGCCAGTTTCACTTCGGGCGAAAGCCTGAGCGATACGCAGCGGTAGTTCAGTCGGTTAGAATACCGGCCTGTCACGCCGGGGGTCGCGGGTTCGAGTCCCGTCCGCTGCGCCATCTTCGATCCGAAACGTTGAACGGTTTCGGATCTAGAGAAAAACGACCTTCGGGTCGTTTTTTTTTGCCCGCTGTTTTCGAACCGGGCCTGCCTTCTTCGTGTACCTCAATGGCCGTATGCGGGCGTGTGAAATGCCCTATAACCGTGAGGGTTTTTCTGCGGCGCACTGCATTGGTTCGTCTTTCCCTCGTTTCTCTTCCGCAACGCTCCGCAAATCAATGATTTAGGTTCTGGCACAGAGGTTGCTAAATCTATAACGTCCATCGCAACGCATGGGCCGACCTTCCGGCTGATCAATGTCGATCACCCGGCCGGGCAGTGGCGAGCAACGCGGCTCTCCATACAGAACTTACTGAATACCAGGCAAAGGCGCCTGGAGCTCTCACGGGCTCCAGGCGCCTTTTTCGTTTTTGCGGGGCCAAGGCCTCGAGGCGAGGTAGCGTATGAACTCGATTCTGACTCACAAGCCGCGCGAGCAACTGATCATCGTGGGTAACGGCATGGTCGGCCACCATTTGCTGGAGCAGTTGGCCCAGCGCGGCGCCGTGGCACGTTATGACGTGCATGTGTTCGGCGAAGAGCGGCAGCGTGCCTACGACCGCGTGCATTTGTCCGAATATTTCACCGGGAAGGACGCCGAAGCCTTGGCCATGAATGGCCCGGCTTTCTATCGCGACAACAGTATGCAGGCCCACCACGATGAGGCCGTGCTGGAGATTGATCGCGTCAACCGGGCTATCGTCACGAACAAGGGCCGCTACCACTATGACCGGCTGGTGCTCGCCACCGGCTCCTATCCCTTTGTACCGCCCATTGCCGGTTGCGAAGGCGATGCGCGGCTGGTGTACCGTACTCTCGACGACCTTGATCGCATCCGCCTGGCGGCCCAGGGTGCTCGCCGAGGGGTGGTCGTGGGCGGCGGGTTATTGGGGCTTGAGGCCGCCAATGCTTTGAAGTCGCTGGGGCTCGAGGCGCATGTGGTGGAGTTCGCGCCGCGGCTGATGCCGGTTCAACTGGACAGCGAAGGCGGAGCAGCCTTGCGGGCCCGTATCGAAGCCCTGGGCGTGGGCGTTCACCTGGCGCGGGCGACCCAGAGCGTGGAAGCGGGTGACACCCACCGCTACCGCATGAATTTCGACGGTGGGGAGCATCTGGAAACCGACCTGATCGTGTTCTCGGCGGGTATTCGCCCGCAGGATGCCCTGGGCCGGGGGTGTGGCCTGGATATCGCGCCACGGGGTGGTGTGGTGATAGACAGCGAGTGCCGCAGCAGCGACCCCGCAATCTTCGCCATCGGTGAATGTGCATCCTGGAACGGCAGCGTGTTCGGCCTGGTTGCCCCGGGTTACACCATGGCGCGCAACCTGGCTGATTTGCTGACCGATGGCGATGCTGGCACCTTCACCGGCGCAGATATGTCGACCAAGCTCAAGCTGCTAGGCGTGGACGTAGGGTCCATTGGCGATGCCCATGGCACTACCCCGGGAGCGCGCAGTTACCGCTTCATCGACGAGGCAACCGCCAGTTACCGGCGGCTGGTGGTCGACGCCAGCGGCAGCAAAGTGCTGGGCGCTGTGCTGGTAGGCGATAACAGCTACTACGACACGCTGCTGCAATACGCCCAGAACGGTTTGCCACTGCCCGCAGACCCTGCGGTGCTCATCCTCCCTCAAGGCGAGGCCGCGCCTTTGCTGGGCCCGGACGCGCTGCCCGCCACAGCCACTATCTGTTCCTGTCACAACGTGAGCAAAGGGGCGATATGCGGCGCTATCGACAGCGGCTGTGGCGATCTTGCGTCGGTCAAGTGCCAGACCAAGGCAGGCACTGGCTGCGGTGGCTGTTCGGCCCTGCTCAAGCAGGTGTTCGAGCACGAGCTCAGCGCCCGCGGCGTGACCGTGGACAAGAGCCTTTGCGAGCACTTCGCTTACACCCGCCAAGAGCTCTATGCCCTGGTACGGGTGGAAGGCATTCAAACGTTCGAGGAGCTGCATGCCCGCCACGGTCGAGGCAGCCTGGGGTGCGATACCTGCAAGCCCACGGTGGGCAATATCCTGGCCTCGTGCTGGAACCAGCCCGTGATGGACCCCTCGCTGGTACCGCTGCAGGACACCAACGACACCTTCATGGCCAACATGCAGAAGAACGGCACCTACTCGGTGGTGCCGCGCATCCCGGGTGGCGAAATTACCCCGGACAAGCTCATCGCGATTGGCGCCGTGGCCAAGAAATACGACCTGTACACCAAGATCACCGGTGGCCAGCGGATCGACCTCTTCGGCGCCCAGCTGCATGAGCTTCCGGATATCTGGAGTGAGTTGATCGAGGCAGGGTTCGAAACCGGCCATGCATATGGCAAGTCGACTCGCACGGTGAAGTCCTGTGTAGGCAGCACGTGGTGCCGCTATGGCGTGCAGGACAGCGTAGCCATGGCCCTGCTGATCGAGGACCGCTACAAGGGCCTGCGCTCGCCGCACAAGCTCAAATTCGCGGTGTCGGGCTGTACCCGCGAATGCGCGGAAGCCCAGAGCAAGGACGTGGGCGTGATCGCCACGGAGAAAGGCTGGAACCTTTACCTCTGCGGCAACGGCGGCATGCGCCCGCGCCACGCAGAGCTGTTCGCGACCGACCTGGACGACGCCACGCTCATTCGCTACATCGACCGCTTCCTGATGCTGTACATCCGCACGGCGGACAAGCTCCAACGCACCTCCGTATGGCGCGAAAGCCTGGAAGGCGGGCTGGATTACCTCAAGGCTGTGGTGATCGACGACAGCCTGGGGCTGGCCGCCGAGCTGGAAGCCCAGATGCAACTGGTGGTCGATCGCTACGAATGCGAATGGGCCAACGCGCTGAAGGACCCGGAGAAACTCAAGCGTTTCCGCACCTTCGTGAACGAGAAACATGCCGACCCGGGCGTGCAATTTGTACGCGAACGCGGCCAGCGCCGGCCGGCGCGCGCTGATGAACTTCGCCTGATTCCCGTTACCGCCACTGAGGATGCATGACATGAGCGTGCCAAGCCCTGTTTACCGTACCGATTCCCCGTGGGCCACCCTGTGCGGGCTCGACGACCTGGTGCCCAATTCGGGCGTCGTGGCGTGGCACGAAGGCCAGCAGATCGCGCTGTTCTACCTCCCAGGCCAGGCCCCCGAGCTTTTCGCCCTCGACAACCGCGATCCGCGCTCCGGCGCCAACGTGATTGGCCGCGGCATCATCGGTAACCTCGGCGGCGAGCCGGTGGTGGCGGCGCCGCTGTACAAACAGCACTTCAGCCTGGTAGACGGCCACTGCCTCGAAGATGCTGCCCAGGCGTTAAAAACATGGCCCGTGAGGCTGGTGGAGGGCAGGGTGGAGATCGGGGGCTGAGTGATCCACAGCTGCAAGCCGTAAGCTGCAAGCTGCAAGAGCAAGCCCGGCTTGAAGCTTGAAGCTTGAAACTTGTAGCTTGCAGCTTGGTAAACTCCCGCCATGAACCTCGACAACCGCATCAAATTTCGCCACCTGCTGTGCTTCCTGGAAATCGCCCGCCATGGCAGTTTCGCTCGCGCGGCGGATGCCATGGCGATCAGCCAGCCGGCGATCTCCAAAACCCTGAAGGAGCTTGAAGATCTGCTCCAGGCGCGGCTGTTCGAGCGCAGCAAGGGCGGGGTGGCGCTGACCCCCGCGGGGGTGCGCTTCATGCGCTACGCGGGGCCCTGTGTGCAGGCGCTGCGCGATGGCGTGAGCACATTACGGGACAGCAGCCACGAGCCGCCTCATGTGCGCGTGGGTGCCCTATCTACGGTTGAAAGCCAGTTCATGGCTCAGGTGCTGAGCTTGTTGCATGAGCGCCACTCGGCGTTGGTGGTCAGCGTGGCCACCGGCCCGGGCGCCTACCTCTTGGGGCAGCTGCATGTGGGCGAACTCGACCTGGTGATCGGCCGTGTGGCCGACAACCCGCAAATCCAGGGCCTGACCTTCGAGCACCTGTACAGCGAAGCAATGACGCTTGTGGTTCGGCCGGGGCACCCCTTGCTCGGCGCCAGCCCCGTGGACGTGACCCGCATACCGGCGTTCCCGCTGGTACTGCCCCTGGCAGGCACCACCATTCGCAAGCACGCCGACAGCCTGTTCGTTCAGTATGGCATTCCACCGTCGGCGCAACGGCTTGAAACCCTGTCCCCGACCTTGAGCCGTCGTTACGTGCAGGGCAGCGATGCGATCTGGGTCGCTCCACGTGATGCCGTTCACCTGGATATCCATCAAGGTGAACTGTGCGAGCTGAGCCTGGGGGTGAGTGAGCCGGGCGGCTCGGTGGGCATCTGCGGGAACGCCGCCTTGCCGTTGTCGTTACCGGGCCAGTGGCTGTGTGATGTAGTGCGAGAGGTGGCCGCGAGGTACCGCGAAGGGGAAGCGCAACTGGAGGAAAACACGCTCGCTGGCCACTCGCACGGCGGTTAAACGATCTTTCACCTGCGCGATTGAAAATCCTTTGGTAGCTTGAACTTATCTGATTATTCCCCCTCCTATGGCATAGCCATTGGTCGGGCCCGCCTGCTAAGCTCGCGGCTTAACTCGACCGCCCTTCGTATGGCGCCCCTCACAAGGAAACAGCATGAAACAGCATCGGTTGGCGGCTGCGATCGCCCTGGTTGGCTTGGTTCTCGCCGGTTGCGATAAGCAGACCAGCAGCGTCGAGCTGAAAACCCCGGCTCAGAAAGCCTCCTACGGCATCGGCCTGAACATGGGCAAGAGCCTCGCCCAGGAAGGCATGGACGACCTCGATTCCAAGGCAGTAGCCCTGGGCATCGAAGACGCTGTCGGCAAAAAAGAGCAGAAGCTCAAGGATGACGAGCTGGTCGAGGCCTTTGCCGCGCTGCAGAAGCGCGCCGAAGAGCGCATGACCAAGATGAGCGAGGAATCCATGGCCGCTGGCAAGAAATTCCTTGAAGAGAACGGCAAGAAGGACGGCGTGGTCACTACCGCTTCCGGCTTGCAGTACCAAGTGGTGCAGAAGGCCGATGGCCCGCAGCCCAAGCCTACCGATGTGGTCACCGTGCACTACACCGGCAAACTGATCGACGGCAAGGTGTTCGACAGCTCTGTAGAGCGCGGCAGCCCGATCGACCTGCCTGTCAGTGGCGTGATCCCGGGTTGGGTCGAAGGCCTGCAACTGATGCACGTGGGCGAGAAGGTCAAGCTCTTCATCCCGAGCGACCTGGCCTACGGCGCGCAAAGCCCGAGCCCGACCATTCCGGCCAACTCGGTGCTGGTGTTCGATCTCGAACTGCTGGGCATCAAGGACCCGGCCAAGGCCCAGGCTGAAGGTGACGACGCCGAACAGGCAGCACCGGCGGACGAAGCCCCGGCTGAAGCGCCCGCCAAGGCGCAGTAAGGCCCCAGGCTGCTCCTCCCACAACGCCCCGCACTTGCCGGGGCGTTGTTGTTTTTGGCTGGTTGAAACCCGCGGACCAAACGAACCTGGCCAATCGAAAGCGAACCCCTGAGGGTGCTGAAAGTCAGAGATGAAGGGCTTGCGCCTGGGCGTGCGGGCTGTTATGCGGGGGTTTTTGTCAGTGGATGTGAACGAAAAAACGCCGATCTGACCTTCGCCCCGTCCCGCTGGGGCTTTCAGCCCGATCCAAGGCCACTGTTCACATGGTTATCCACAAATATTGTGGATATCCTTTTCAACGAATGCCCGGGAGGCTTCATGAAGGCACCATTCGGCTTCACCCAATTTTTGCCTCTGGCCGAGCGCCTGGTCGCGCGTGGCCGGTTGCCTGCGCTGGCTATTGCTGTTGCCCGTAAAGTGCGCGGCAAGCGCCTGGGCCAGGTAAAAGAAGACGTCGCATTGTTACAGGCGCTGTGCATGGCGTACTGGCGCGGCGAATACCGCGCGATCAGCGCAAAGGCCATCCTGTCGGTGGTGGCGGGGCTGCTGTATTTTGTCAGCCCTATCGATGCGATCCCCGACTGGCTGCTGGGGGTAGGCATGCTCGACGACATCGCCGTGCTCGGCTGGGTGATGAAAGTACTGCAGGGCGAGCTGGATGCCTTTCGTGCATGGCGTGGCCAGCAACACCCCGAAACCCTGAGTGTGGTGGAGCGTGTGCCCGAGCAGAGCGTGCCACTGGAGGGCGAGTACCTGCGCCGCCCTTGAGCCGCGCGCATTGACGTATGTCGGCGAGGCGCCCTGTCGCACTTCACGGAAAGGTCTGGGCTGTTAAGATGTTTAAAGCCGGTGAAGACCATTCAAGTGACAGGGTCATCAAGGAGGGCTCCGATGACATATGTATCTCAGCGTTTTGAAAATTGCCTCGTTGTGCCTGGCGTAGCCCCAGGCGAGGGGAGCGATCGATGAGCGTGAGGATCAGTCGGCAACATTGGGACGGCCTGCTCGGTGAACTGGATGTGGCAAGACGGCAGCGCCATTTGCTCACCTATCGCGCCTTGCTCGAGCGCCTGCAACTGCCAAGCCCTGCCATGCAAACCCTTACCGCGGCACTTGAGCACCTGGCGATGCTCGATGCACGCGCCGAGCAGCCGCTGCGCAGCTCGCTGGTGATCAGCCAAGGCGCGAGCCGCCTGCCGCGAACCGGTTTCTTCGAATGCGTGGAACGGCTTGGCCGCTTTTCCGGCCCGGTCGACGGGATAGCCGCGGCTTCGTGGCATGCTTCGGAGGTGGTACGGGTGTTCGAGTACAGTTATCCGGGTAAGTCGATGAGCTGAAGGGCGTCGTTTTCGCGAGCTCGCGCCGCCTATTGAGCAAGCGAAGCCGAAGGCGGAGCTCGCGAATAAGGGCTTAAGATAACAGCGGCATTCCGCTTCCCACAGCGTTAAAGCGCCTACAGCGGGATGGCTGCAAGCACAGGAGGCCTGACGAACACCGCCGACCCCACAATCTCCTTGGCGCTGTGTTTGGCCTCTGAAGCCTGCGCGGCCAGGTCTTCGGCATTCAGCCCCGCGCAGTCTCCTGCATTCAGGTGCACCACGCCAATGGACAGTGACAGCAGCGCGAAGGCCTGCCGTACGCCCTGGCGGTTATGCGAAACAAAGCACCCGGCCTCCAGGTGCTCGCTGCGGTAGAAGCGTCGGCACTGCTGGGTGAAATCTTCGATCAGGCGGTCCAGCCGAGGTCGCCAGTCGCCCGAGCCGATCACTAGCATGAAGTCGTCTCCGCCGATGTGGCCAAGAAAATCGCGGCTGGGGTCGACCCGTTCGCTCAGGCAGTGGGCGAGGCACAGCAGCACCTCATCGCCACGGCTGTAGCCGTAGAGGTCGTTGAAGGGCTTGAAGCTGTCGATATCGATGTAGCACACCGCAACTTCGCGGCCTTGGGCGAGCACCCGCTCCAGGCACTGGCGAATGGGCACATTGCCTGGCAGCAGGGTGAGCGGGTTGGCATAGCGCGCCTGTTCGATCTTCAATTCAGTAATCAATTTCAATACGTCGATCACCCTGCCAAGCCCTTGATAGGCGCCGCCCTCGGTGATGATGAAGTCTTCTTCGATGCGCTGGCGCGCCCTGCTGGTGAGCAGCCGGCTCACCTGTTGCAATGACTGGCCCAGCTCCACGGCAAGAAAATCCTCGCTCATCAAGCGGCTGATCGGCTTGCGTGCGAACAGGTCGGTGGCAAAGGGTTTGAGCAGTGCATCGGAAAGCGAGTGGCGGTGAACGATCCCGCATGGGCGGCGCTCCGTATCCAGCACGGCCATCGAGTTCAGGTTCGCCTGCAGGCGGAACGCCTCCAGCACGCGAGCAATCGGCGTGTCGTGGGCCACCGCTGGCTGCTCCAGCAGCAGGTTGCGCAGGTCCCGTGCTTCCTCTGCCAAGGCCGGTGCGGCCTCCACGCGCGGCAGCATGTCGGTTGCCTCCCTTGGTGGCCGTTCATGCGGCCGGGCAAGCAGATAGCCTTGCACCAGGTCCACGCCCATTTCTGTCAACACCGCCAGTTCTTCTACTTGTTCGATGCCTTCGGCGATCACCTGCGCCCGGGAGCGACGGGCGATTTGCAGGATAGAGCCCACGAACTCGCGCTTGAGCGCGTCCTGGTGAATGCCCTCGATAAAGTGCCGGTCGATCTTGACGTAATCAGGGCGCAGCTCGGACCACAGCCGCAGGCTCGAATACCCGGCGCCGAGGTCGTCCAGCGCGATGGTAAAGCCCATGCTGCGATAATGGTGCAATGCTCTAGACAACAGTTGGAAGTCGTCTGTCGGAGTCTGCTCGGTGAGTTCGATCACCACCTGGCTGGGCGACAACCCGTAGCGTTGCAAGAGCTGCAATGTGAGCCCGGACGGGTGTATGGGTTCCAGCAGGGACTCGGGCGACACGTTGAGGAACAGCTTGCCCTGCAACCGCTGTGCGCTGAAGCATTTGCAGGCGGTTTGCCGGCACAACACTTCGAGCTCGCTGAGGTGCCCGGTTTGCCGGGCCACGGCAAAGAGGTTGAGCGGGGAGTGAAGCGGGCTGTTGGACGGGCCCCGCGTGAGTGCCTCATAGCCCAGTACCCGGCGTTCGGCCAGGGAAACGATCGGCTGGAACAGGGTATGGACATTGCCCTGGGCCAGGATGGCACTCAGGGCGCCGAGCTGTTCGGTGATGGTCATGCGTGTCCCGCTGCCGAGAATGAAAAAGGCCGGGCATCGCTGCCCGGCCTCGTATTTCACGACAGTTGCGTGACAGGATGATGACTAAAACGCCATCAGCCCGCCGCGCTATCACCTTTCACATCAGTGCTTGGCCACCTGGGTATTCAGCCGCAGGTAGTCGATCAGGATGCGGCCGGTTTCACTCAGGTAGGCATCGTCCTCGGGCTTGCTGTCGTCGGGCGCGCCTGCCAGCGGGTCTTCGTCCTCTTTCTTCAGTTCCTTGAGCGGCTCCTGCCCCTTGGCCTTGCGGCGGGCATTTTCCAGCGCAAGCTGTTGGGCTTCGATGCTGGTGTGCTCGGCGCGGCGCTGGGCTTCGTTGAGGCTCACGGTTTTTTCGTCAGCGAGCTTCTGGCTGAGCGCCAGGCGGTCGCGGATATAAGCGAATTCCGCGTCACCTTCGGTCCGCTTGTCATGCAAGGTCTTGAGCTGCGCCAGGAACGGCTTGAAGGGGTCGGTTTCCGGTTTGACGGCAGGCCGGATGGTGTCCCACGGCATGGCTTCAGGCAGCGCGCTCTCGCCGATTTCCTTGGTGTCGATGATCGACGGGTAAGCGATGTCCGGCAGTACGCCCTGGTGCTGCGTGCTCTGGCCCGACACTCGATAGAACTTCGCCAGGGTAAGCTTCAGCTCGCCATGGTTGAGGGGCTGGATCGTTTGCACGGTCCCCTTGCCGAAGGTCTGGCCACCGATGATCAGCGCGCGATGGTAGTCCTGCATCGCGCCAGCGAAGATTTCAGAGGCCGAAGCGGAGAGGCGGTTGACCAGCAACGCCAGCGGCCCCTTGTAGAAGGCGCCAGGGTTTTCGTCCTCGAGCACGTCGACCTTGCCGTCGCTGTTGCGCACCAGCACCGTAGGGCCTTTCTCGATGAACAGGCTGGTGAGCTCGGTCGCTTCCTGAAGAGAACCGCCGCCGTTGTTGCGCAGGTCGATGACCACGCCGTCGACTTTTTCTTTCTGCAGCTCGCTGAGCAGCTTCTTCACGTCCCGGGTGGTGGACTTGTAGTCCGGATCCCCGGCCCGGAAGGCTTTGAAGTCCAGGTAGAACGCCGGGATTTCGATCACGCCCAGCTTGTAGTCGTGGCCGTTCTGGTTCAGGTGCAGCACGGATTTTTTCGCCGCCTGCTCTTCGAGCTTCACCGCTTCACGGGTGATGGACACAACCTTGGTGGTCTGGTCGTTTGGCGCGTTGGTGTGCGGGATCACTTCCAGGCGCACCACCGAGCCCTTGGGCCCGCGGATCAGCTTGACCACTTCATCCAGGCGCCAGCCGACCACGTCAACCATTTCCTTGTCGCCCTGGGCTACCCCGATGATCTTGTCCGAAGGCGCGACCTGCTTGGTCTTGTCCGCCGGCCCGGCCGGTACCAGCCGCACGATCTTCACCTGATCGTTGTCGCTCTGCAGCACGGCCCCGATGCCTTCCAGGGAAAGGCTCATGTTGATGTCGAAGTTTTCCGCGTTGTCAGGCGACAGGTAGTTGGTGTGCGGATCGTAGGACTGGGCGAAGGTATTGATGTATGCCTGGAAGATATCTTCGGCGCGGGTTTGATCGAGCCGTGCCAGCTGGTTCTTGTAGCGCTTGGTCAGGGTTTCCTGGATCTGCTTGGAATCCTTGCCGGCCAGCTTCATGCGCAGCACTTCGTCCATCACCCGCTTGCGCCACAGGCCATCCAGGTCGGCGGTGGTGGCCAGCCATGGGGAATCCTTGCGGTCCACCTCGAGCGTTTCGTTGGTGCTGAAGTCCATCTTGTCCACGCCATCGTCCAGCAGGTCGAGGGCGTAGTCGAGGCGGGCCTTCACGCGATCCAGATAACGCTTGTAGATGGTAAAGCCAGGATCGAGGTTTCCGTTTTTCAGGAAATCATCGAACTGGGTTTTCCACTTGTCGAACTCTGCGATATCACTGGCCAGGAAATAACTGCGGGACGGATCCAGCAGTTTGATATAGCTGTCATAGATGATGACCGAGCGCGCATCGTTCAGCGGCGGTTTGCTGTAGTGATGGCGTTTTAACAACTCGACGACGTTGAGGCTGGCGATCACCTCGTCGCGGTCGGGCTGAAGGCTGTTCCAGCTATTGGCCGCAAAGCCTGGGGCTGACAGCAGGCTGAGGCTGATGCCTAACGCCAGGGCGGTACCGGGGAATAGTTGCTTCATGCTCATTCGACGAGGGGACAGTTGATAACGCATATTAGGCCGTCTTTGAATGGACCGGTTCCAGCTCCGCTACATTAAATCCTGTTCATGCAGCGGCGCGGCACTTGAGTCACATAATGCAAAAAACCCCGCGTCATCGCGCGGGGCTCAGTTCAAGTCAACTATGGAGGCAGCGTGAAGGCATTGCAAGGCGTTGAAGGGCATGTGGAATGGGCCGAGTACCCGGCACCCCCATGCGATGTGGGGCAGGTGCGCATTCGCGTGGCGGCCGCCGGGCTCAATCGGGCCGACCTGTTGCAACGCGCGGGGCATTATCCGCCGCCGCCGGGGGCCAGTGAAATCCTCGGGCTGGAATGTGCCGGCGTGATCAGCGAAGTGGGTGCCGGGGTAGCTGCGTTCAACGTGGGCGACCGTGTGTGCACCTTGCTCGCCGGCGGTGGCATGGCCGAAGAAGTGGTAGTCGACGCCCGCCATGTGCTGCCCGTGCCAGAGGGGCTGAGCCTGATCGAGGCCGCAGGCATTCTCGAAGTGTACGGCACCGTATGGCTGAACCTATTCCAGCTGGCCCGCCTGCAGCCCGGCGAGAAGGTGCTGCTGCACGCGGGGGCCAGCGGCATAGGCTCGGCGGCGATTCAGCTGTGCAAGGCCTTCGGCAACCCTACCTGGGTGACGGTGGGCTCCGCGGAACGGCTGGAGTACTGCCAGGCGCTGGGCGCACAAGGCGGCGTGCTGCGCGGTGAGGGCCTGTCGGCACTCAAGGACCTGGGCCCGTTCGACGTGATTCTGGACCCGGTAGGGGGCAATTACGCCGAGCTCAACCTGCAAGTGGCTGCCCAGGACGGCCGGTGGGTGTTGATCGGGGTGATGGGCGGCCGTGAGGCCAAGCTGGACATGGGGCTGATGCTGGGTAAGCGCGTGCAGCTGATTGGTTCGACGCTGCGCAGCCGCGACGATACCTTCAAGGCGGAGCTGCTGAGGGAATTGGGGCAAGAGGTATTGCCGCTGTTCACTGAAAAGCGGCTCAACCCACAGATTGCACGGACCTTCCCCATCGGCGAGGCCGAGGAAGCCTTCGCCGAACTGGCCACCAACCAAATCACCGGGAAGGTGGTGCTGGTGGTCGATCCGGCGCTGGTTTAACTACCAGTTCCCGGGCTTCGCCGAATGGCTCGCCGAATGGCTCGCCGAATGGCTAGGCCCGGGAATCACGGATCAGCGCATATCCGGCAAATGCGCTTCGCTTTTCACGTCGGTCTTGGCGATGGCTTCGGCCGGCAGCACAATCTTGGACTTCGGCAGCAGCATGCCCATGTTCGCCAGTACGCGGTACATCGAGTATTCCTCGGTGTAGCGCACTTCGGTGTAACGACGGTTGGCGTTGTACAGCTCGTTCTCACTGTCCAGCAGGTCGAGCAGGGTGCGTTGGCCCAGGCCGAACTGGTTCTGGTAGGCAGCCCTTACCCGCGTGGTGGTTTCGGCGTACTCACGGGCGCTGGGTGCTTGCTGGCGCGCGTTGAGCATGGCGTTCCAGGCCAGGGACATGTTTTCGTTCAGGCTGCGCAGGGCATTGTTGCGGATGTCCATCGCCTGGTTGATGCGATGCGCGTCGCCTTGCAGCCGGGCCTTGTCACTGCCGCCACGGAACAGGTTGTAGCTGACCGCCACACCCGCACGCCAGTCGTTGGCGTGGCCTTCTTCGCCAGAGATGTTGTCGTTGGCGCCCACGGCCACTTCCGCGTCTACCCGAGGGTAGAACTGCGACTTGGCGCCTTCATATTGCTGTTCCGCCGCTTGCACATCCGCCTGGGCAGACTTCAGGTACGGGTTATTGTCGATCATTGCCTGGCGGGCGTCGGTGACCTCCGGAGGCAGCTCGCCACGAATGGTAGGCGGTGCTTCGAGTTCATCCGGCATGCGGCCCGTGGCGCTGAAGAAGTTGGCTTCGGCGTCGGCAAGGTCGACCATGGCGGTCTGGTAGTTGTTCTCGGCCAGCGCGCGGCGGGCACGGGACTGATCGCTGTCGGCGGTGCTGCCGATACCACGCTCGGTGCGCAGGCCGATCTGGTCGTTGACCCTCAGGTGAGCCTGCAGGTTGTTCTTGGCCAGGTCCACCAGCTCACGGCGCTTGAGCACCTCCAGGTACACCTCGACCGCGCGCAGGGCGAGGTCTTGTGCCACGCCTTGCACATAAAAGGCACGAGAGGTGGAAACCGCTTCGGTTCGAGATACTTCACGGGTTGCGCTCGACCCGTCGAACAGCATCTGGCGCAGACGCAGCTCGGACGTTGTATACGTCAGCAGCTCTTTATGGTGGTCACCCCGGGCCCGGGTAGTCGGCGTGTCGGATTTCTCACGACCATAGCCGCCCACGAAGTCCACGCTCGGCAGGTAGGCACCGCGGGCGACTTTTACGTCTTCGTCTGCGGCAAGCCGGCTGTTGATATTCGACTGCAGCTCCGGGTGTGTATCCACGGTGCTCTGAATAGCCTCCTGAAGCGTCATGGCATGGACCTGCATGGCCCCGATCGCCAACAGCACGGCGCTGCAGAGGGGGGTTAAGATGCGCATCGGTGTACTTCTCCCAGTCCCTGTAATAATGGCAGTCGCCAAATTATTGGCGATCATTCTTATTGATCCATGCGCGGATCGTAACATCACTGACGCTGTGAAAATTCTGTGACGCTAAGATCATTTCGTCATAAGACTTATTCCTAAAAAAACTTATGCGAGTGATGCGCTTTCGGTTCATCGTACAGTCGCCCGATTCGCTGAAAGGACCGCGTGCGGGGGCTTTCAGGCGATTTTTGAGGATTCGGTATTTAGTGTGTGAAGGGATCGGTGGGTCGTACTCCAGAAGGATTTTGGGCAGTTGTGAGGGCGACGTTTTTTTGTCGCCGTAGTCCGCGGAGCACTTTTGCTCTCATGTTCGATACGAAGCTGCTATGAGCCGCAACCCGTTGAATTAGTTCGGCTTATGCGTGAATTTCATCAGCTTCGACGCGTCAGTGGCTGTCAAGATGCCAGCCCTGTCGTGAACTCCGGGGAACATCCCCTGTCTCCTTTGCGCAACGGCCTGGTGCCGAAAGGCAATGGAGGAGTAGGCAATGGCAACCTTGATCGGTGTCGTCAGTAAAGTAGTAGGGCAGGTATTCGCAGTCGCCGGTGATGGCACTCGTCGTCTCCTCGTTGAGGGAGATCGTGTTTACGCGGGCGAACAGCTGGACACCGGTGTCGGGGGTGCCATTTCGGTTCACTTGCAGAGCGGGCAGGACCTCGCGCTCGGGCGCGGGAGCAGCCTGGCGCTCAATGAAGGGTTGCTGCACCATCAGGCACCGGACATCCAGACCACAGGTGAGCGCGTTGCCGACACCGCGCTGGACGATGTCAACGCCCTGCAGCAGGCCATCGCCGCCGGGGTGGACCCTACCCAGGTTTCCGAACCCACGGCCGCGGGCCCTACCGCGACCGGCCCTACCGGTGTGCCCGGTGGCGGCGGGGGGCATTCTTTCGTATTGCTGACTGAAGTCGGCGGTTCGGTTGCGCCCACCATCGGCTTCGATACCGCAGGTTTGCCGGCCGCGCCGGAATTCCCGGATCCCACGCTGCCGCCTTTGGTAACGCTGGCAGCCGCCACGCCGGACAACCCGGTGGTGCTCACAGGCCTGGACGTGACCGGCGGCGAAATCACCGTCAACGAAGCCAACCTGGCGAACGGTTCCAGCCCGGACGCGGGCGCGCTCACGCAGGCCGGTAGCTTTACCGTCACTGCGGCAGATGGCCTTTCCAGCCTGGTGATCGGCACCCTTGAGGTGATCCGTGCCGGGCAGGTGGTGGGAATAGGGCAGTCCTATACCACGGCCGACGGCAACCTGCTTACCGTGACCGGCTTCGATCCGGCCACCGGCGTGCTGTCCTACACCTACACCTTGACCGGTAATGCCGACCATCCCGCCGGGAATGGCGCCAATACCCTCGGTGAAAGCATCCCGGTCACCGCCGTGGACAACGACGGTTCCACCGCCAGCGGCAGCCTGGACGTGACCATTCAGGACGACGTGCCTAGCGCTGTAGCCGATACCCAGGCCGCAGGCGATGACCTGACCGTAGTGACCGGCAACGTGCTCAGCAACGATGTGCTGGGCGCCGACGGCATCGCGTCCCCGGTGACGACCCCTGGCACCTACACCGGCACCTACGGCACCCTGGTGCTCGGCGCTGACGGTTCCTACACCTACACCCTGGATACCACCAGCCAGGCCTACCGCGACCTGCTGTCCGGCAATGCCACCGTGGGCAACGGCACGGAGACCTTCAGCTACTCGATCATCGACAGCGACGGCGACACCGCCACCGCCACGCTGACCGTGAACGTCACCAACCCGGACGACCCTGTCACCTTTATCAGCCTGGGCGTGGATGGCGGCGAGCAGCGGGTATTCGAAGCCAACCTCAGCACTGGTACCGACCCTGACGCAGCGGCGCTGACCCGCGTTGGCAGCTTTACCCTGGATGCCAAAGACGGCCTGGCCACGCTGACCATCGACGGCGTGGACGTGATCGGCGGCAGCGCCACCGGCCTGCCAGTGACCATCACCGGCCAATTGGGCAATGCCCTGACCATCACCGGCTACGATGCCACCACGGGCGTGGTCACCTACAGCTACACCCTGTCCGAAGCCCAGCAGCACAACGTGGGCCAGAACGAGCTGTCGGAAGACTTCCACCTGATCGCCACCGACAGCGACGGCGACACCGGCAACGCCTGGCTGAACGTGCGCATCGAAGACGACAACCCCATTGCGGTCTCTGACACTACCGCCGTGAGCGACACCACCACGGTGGTCAGCGGCAACGTACTGGCCAACGATTCCCTGGGTGCTGACGCGATCCCGTCGCCGGTGACCAACCCCGGCACCTACGAAGGCACCTACGGCACTCTGGTGCTTGGCGCTGACGGTTCCTACACCTACAGCCTGGACACCACCAGCCAGGCCTATCGGGACCTGCTGGCCGGCAACGCCACCGTGGGCAACGGCACCGAAACCTTCAGCTACTCGATCATCGACAGCGACGGCGATGCCGCCACTGCCACGCTGACCGTGAATGTCACCAACCCGGACGACCCGGTCACCTTCATCAGCCTGGGCGTGAATGGCGGCGAGCAGCGGGTATTCGAGGCCAACCTCCCAGGCGGTACCGACCCCAACGCGGCAGAACTCACCCGTGTGGGTACCTTCACAATCGATGCGAAGGATGGCCTGGCCACCCTTACCATCGATGGCGTGGACGTGATCGGCGGCAGCGCGACTGGCCTGCCGGTGACCGTAACCGGCCAGTTGGGTAACGCGCTGACCATTACCGGGTACAACGAAACCACGGGCGTGGTGAGCTACAGCTACACCTTGTCTGAAGCCCAGCAACACAATGTGGGCCAGAGCGAGCTGTCGGAAGACTTCCGCCTGGTGGCCACCGACAGCGATGGCGACAGCAGCCTTGCCTGGCTGAACGTGCGTATCGAAGACGACGTGCCTACGGCCGCGCCCATCACCGAGAGTGTGTCCTCCACGGCGGTGAATACCAACCTGCTGATCGTGCTGGACGTTTCCAACAGCATGGGCAACGATTCCAAGGTCAATGGCCTGAGCCGGCTGGACCTCGCCAAGCAGTCCATCAACGAGCTGCTGGCTCGTTACGATGACATGGGCGATGTGCGGGTGCAGGTGGTGACCTTCAACAACCATGAAAACGTGCTGAGCAGCCAGTGGATGACCGTGGCCGAGGCGCGCGCGGCCATCAACAGCGACTCGGTGACGAATGGCGGCGGCACCAACTACGACTACGCGCTCGATGGCGCGCAGGCGGCATGGGCCACGGCTGGCAAGCTGACCGACGCGCAGAACGTGTCTTACTTCCTCTCCGACGGCAACCCTACACTGTCCGATGAACGCCCCAAGACCGGCAATGGCCAGTCTGGCAACAAGACAGACGTCGCGCTGGGCGACGGCATCGACAGCGCCGAGCAGACGGCTTGGCAGACCTTCCTCGACGCTAACAATATCCAGTCCTATGCCATCGGCATGGGGCCGAGCGCCAAGGCGGTGTACCTGGACCCGATCGCCTACAACGGCACTACCGGGACCGATACGGCCTCTGTGGTCGTGACCGACCTGTCGCAATTGCCCAGCGTACTCAACGGTACCGTGGGGAGTGGGTCGGTCAGCGGCAGCCTTACCAGCGCGGCCCAGTTCGGCGTGGATGGCGGCCACCTGCAAAGCATCAGCGTGGACGGCGTGACCTACACCTATGACGGCAAGGGCGCTGTAACCGCCGACGGCACCGCTGGTAGCTGGAGTTTCGACAGCACCAGTAACCTGCTGAGCGTGACCACCAGCCACGGCGGCATCCTGGCCATCAATGTGGGCACAGGGCAGTACGGCTACATCACCGCGGCAGGCAGCAATGCCAGCAGTCAGGAGAACATCGGCTACACCATCGTGGACAACGACGGTGATACGGCTGGCTCAACCCTGACCATCAACGTCAACCCTGCCGCCACGGCCGCCACGGCCGCCAGCAGCAATGCGATTTTGGTTAGCAGTGACTGGGCCGCCGCTGGCGCCGATTTCACCGCAACCAACCCTGTGAGCCTGGCGGTTGCGGGGCGTGCACTGGCAGTGGAACGCTCTCAGTTCTACGCCAACTCCCTGGCACTGACCGCTGCATTGCTGATCACTGGCACCCTGGCCCATGCGGGCACCGCCGATGCCAGCGACACGGTGAGTGTGCACTTGCGCCAGGGCGAGACCCTCACCGTCGATTCCGCCGCCGTCAGCAGCGGCGCGGCAACACTCAGCTACGCGCTGGATGATGGCAGCTATGCCGCTGTGGTCGGCAACAGCCTTACCGCTACCGCGGACGGGACCTACCACCTGAAAGTGACCAATGCGGAAGCCGCGGCCACTACCGAAACCTATCAATTGGCACTGACCGTGGATTACAGCCACGCGCAAACCACGCCTGTGGCCGCCACCGCCGCGGCCATCGACGATACCCATGCCGGCCACGCCAGCGCATTGGTTGCGGTGGACCAGCTGGGCGAGCACACCGTGACGGGCACCAGCGGCGACGACACCTTGACGGCCACTGATGACGGTTCCGTGCTTCAGGGCGGGGCAGGTAACGATGTGCTGGTGGCAGGGCAGGGCGCCGACGAATTGCATGGCGGCACAGGCAACGACCTGCTGCTGGCAGGCGTTCACACCGTAGTACTGGACGGCGGCGACGGGTTCGACACTGTCAGCTATGCAGCTGCAACCAGTGCCGTAACCGTAGACCTGAGAGAGGGCGGCACTACCGGCGGCTGGGCCGCGGGCGAAACCCTTACCGGGATCGAACACCTGATCGGCTCGGATTACGACGACATCTTCCATGCGGGCGACAGCGGCCTGGTGATGAACGGTGGCGCCGGCAACGACCAGCTCTATGGCGGCAGTGGCGCCGATACGCTGATCGGCGGGGCCGGGAACGACACCCTCGCCGGTGGCGCGGGCGCTGATAGCTTCGTATGGCAGGCAGGTGATACCGGGACCGATACCGTGGCCGACTTCAAACTGGGCACTGACACCCTTGACCTCGGCTCCCTGTTGGGCGACCTGGGCAAAGGCGACCTTGAAGGCCTGTTGAGCTTCAAGGTAACCGGCAGCGGGAGCAACCTGGTCAGCACCATCGACATCAGCAGCACCGCTGGTGGCGCCGCGGTGCAGAGCATCGACCTGCAACACGTGAACCTGGCCCAGGCCTACAACGTGAGCACCGATGCCAACGGGCTGGTGGTGGGGTTGCAAAACAACTCGGCCATCATCAACGGCCTGCTGGGTGACCACTCGCTGAAGGTCGATAGCACGGTGTAAGGGTCTTCGCGGCCAAGGCCAGCTGTTACGGGAAATATCACGTAGCAGCCGGCCTTGGCCGCGACCGGCCCATCAGGGCCGCTGTTCCGGACTGCTGCAGTCGCCGGCTAGGTTGGCGACGAATGCAGCGCTGAAAGCCCTGGGTCAGTGCGTACGCGGCTTGAGCAGCGCCGGCTTTTCGTCTGGCGCATGCATCATCAGGTACAGGCCGGTAAGGATTTCCGGGATCTGTACCACCATCTCATCCTGAAGCTCGGCGCTGCTGGCGATATCGGCAAATTCGGGCTGCTCGTCGAACAGGCCCGACCCCACCATGATCGGCAGCAGCAGCTCGCTGACTTCGTCTTCCGCGGTTTCGAACCAGGCTTCTTCGCGCAGGAACACCCCTTCCATGAAGCCGATGCACCAGCCGCGCAACTCGGAGTCGTCGGGCTCCTCGCCCAGGTCCAGGTCGCACGGCAGCTCGAATTCCTCATCGCTGGCGAGCTGACGAGCAATATGCGCCTTGAGCTGCACCAGCGTGCCTTCGATCATTTCGCGCTCGGCATCGTCGGCATAGTGCGGCTCTTCGGCGAAGAGCGCGTCGATCCACTCGCGCTCGGGCACTTGCTCAGTGGTAATGGACAGCGCGGTCAAGTAGCCATGCGCCGCTACGTAATCCAGCGCTTCTTCATGGAGCTCATCGGCGTCCAGGAAGACTTGCAGGCGGGTAAGTTGCTCGGCGAATGACATGAATGACTACCTTGGGGGAAAAGGACAATGCTGAATTCTAGGCCCTGAACCGGGGTAAGCGCCACCGCAAGGCAGGTAAAAGCGCTGTGGCTCGGTGGTTTGGTATACTGCTCGCCTTTTTTTCGACCCGCGGGCGGTTTTCGCGGTTTCCTGGAGTCATGCATGCTCGAACAGGCACAACGTGTCCTAAAGGACGTCTTCGGCTACGACAGCTTCCGCGGTCGCCAAGGGGCGATCATCGAGCGTGTGGCGCGAGGCGGCGATGCCCTGGTGTTGATGCCCACCGGCGGCGGCAAATCGCTGTGCTACCAGGTGCCTGCATTGCTGCGCGAGGGCCTCACCATCGTGGTGTCGCCCCTTATTGCCCTGATGGAAGATCAGGTCGCCACGCTCGATGAGCTGGGCGTACCTGCCGCAGCGCTCAATTCCACCCTCGATGCCGAACAGCAACGCGAGCTGGCGGTTCGCCTGCGTCAGGGGGAAATCAAATTGCTGTACCTGGCCCCCGAGCGGCTGGTGCAGCCGCGCATGCTCAGCTTCCTGCAGCAACTGAACGTGGCGCTGTTTGCCATCGACGAAGCGCATTGCGTCTCGCAGTGGGGCCACGACTTCCGTCCCGAATACCTGCAACTGGGCCAGTTGGCCGAGTTGTTCCCCGATGTGCCACGGATCGCGCTGACCGCGACGGCGGATAAACGCACGCGAGAGGAAATCGTCAACCGCCTGGCCCTGCACGATGCCGAGCGCTTTCTGTCGAGTTTCGACCGCCCCAACATCTTCTACCGCATCGTGCCCAAGGAGCAGCCGCGCAAGCAGTTGCTGGCATTCCTTGGCGAGCATAAAGGGGATGCCGGTATCGTGTATTGCCTGTCGCGCAAGAAGGTGGACGAGGTCGCCGCCCAACTGGTGGAGCAGGGCTTCCCGGCATTGCCCTACCACGCCGGCCTGCCCGCCGAGCTGCGCGCGTTCCACCAGAAGCGCTTCCTCAACGAGGAAGGCCTGATCATGGTGGCCACCATTGCCTTCGGCATGGGCATCGACAAGCCTAACGTGCGCTACGTAGCCCACCTGGACCTGCCCAAATCCCTCGAGGCGTATTACCAGGAAACCGGCCGCGGCGGCCGCGATGGCTTGCCGGCGGATGCGTGGATGGCGTACGGCCTGCAAGATGTGCTGATGCTCAAGCAGATGATGCAGAACTCCGAGGGCGACGAGCGCCACAAGCGGGTGGAGCAGCATAAGCTCGACGCCATGCTGGCGCTGTGCGAAGAAACCCGCTGCCGGCGTCAGGCGCTGCTGGCCTATTTCGACGAAGACCTGCCCCAGCCTTGCGGGCATTGCGACAACTGCGTGGACGGCGTGCAAACCTGGGATGCAACCGAGCCTGCGCGCCAGGCGCTGTCGGCCATCTACCGTACCGGCCAGCGCTACGGCGTGGGCCACCTGGTGGACGTTCTGCTGGGGCGTGACAACGAGAAGGTGCGTGCCTCTGGCCATGAGCGCCTCGCCGTGTTCGGGGTGGGTAAAGGCAGGGCAGAAGGTGACTGGCGGTCGCTGTATCGCCAGCTGGTCGCCCGTGGGCTCGCTGACATCGACCTCGAAGGCTACGGAGGGCTGCGCCTGACCGATGCCTGCCGGCCCCTGCTGCGCGGCGAAGTGACCCTTGAACTGCGCCGAGACCTCAAACCCCAGGTGACTGCGCGCAGCAGCGGCGGCAGCCCGGCCAGCCAATTGGTGCGCGGGGAAGAGCGCGATCAGTGGGAAGCGCTGCGGGCGCTGCGTCGCCGGCTGGCCGAAGAACATGGCGTGCCGCCGTATGTGATCTTCCCGGATTCGACCTTGCTGGAAATGTTGCGCAGCCAACCCACTACCCTGGCGGAAATGGGTCGGGTGAGCGGCGTAGGCGCACGCAAGCTGGAGCGCTATGGCGATGCTTTCCTCGAGGTGCTTGGCGGTACCCAGAGCAGCGCGGCGGCCCCTGCCCCTGTGGTGGACCTTCGCCATGAACTGGTAAGCCTGGCCCGCGCTGGCATGACCCCCACGCAGATCGCCGGGCAACTCAAGTGCTCCGAGAAAAATGTGTATACCCTGCTGGCCGAGGCCATTGGCGCCCAGCAACTGTCATTGGAGCAGGCGTTGGACCTCCCCTTCGAGCTACTCAGCGAAATCCAGGACAGCTTCCTTGATGGTGAGGGGGAGTTGCCGCCGGTAAGCGAAATCGCTCCCCTGTTCCAGGGGCGAGTGCCCGAAGGGGTGCTGTACTGCGTACGCGCTGCACTGCAGTCGGAGTTCGAACTTTAAAAGGAATGGTCTGGAAGCATTACAAGCACTTGCCAAGCACCAGCGCTCCTGCTTAGCTCCCTAATAATTGTATTCGTGACTTGAGTTGACCTATGCCCCTGACTGACCAACACCGCTTCGGTATGCAACTGGCCCAGTTGTCCCGAGGGTGGCGCGGCGAACTCGATCGCCGCCTGGCAGGCCTCGGTCTGTCCCAGGCCCGCTGGCTGGTGCTGTTGCACCTGGCGCGTTTCGAAGTTGCCCCCACACAGCGTGAACTGGCCGCCAGCGTGGGCGTTGAAGGCCCCACCCTGGCCCGGTTGCTCGACAGCCTGGAGGCTCAGGGCCTGGTGCGGCGCCACGCAGTTGTGGAAGACCGCCGTGCGAAGCAGATCAGCTTGAGCGAATCGGCCCTGCCGCTGATCAAACAGATTGAAACCATTGCCAACGAGCTGCGCCTGGAGCTGTTCAGCGGCATCAGTGAGCAGGATCTGGCCACAGCCATGGCGGTTCACGCCAAGGTACTGGCCAACCTGGAGAAGCGGGCCTGAACCGGTAAGCCGTCGCGGGGCTTTGAGTTTCCCCGGGCGCAGGCTATAAGGAAGGCTGTGGAAGTCGTTCCCAAGGGATGCTCATGCGCAAGCGTTTTACCCGTAATGTCCGGTTCGCGCCTCGATCGGCCACTCGCCTGGCGCTCTATTCGATACTGGGCGGCTGTGCCCTTGCATGGTCCGGCCTTGCCTGCGCGCTGGGGCTGGGCGACATTACTCTACATTCAGCACTGAACCAGCCGCTTAACGCCGACATCACCCTGGCTGACAGCGCCGGCCTAGACGAAAGTGATATCACCGTCAGCCTCGGTACGCCGGAGGAATTCGCCAGGGCGGGCGTGGACCGCTCGTTCTTTCTCACCGACCTGCGCTTCACGCCGGTGTTCAAAAATGGCCGCAAGGTTATCCATGTCACTTCCAGCAAGGTAGTGCTGGAGCCCTACCTGAGTTTTATCGTCCAGGTCACCCAGCCCAGCGGGCAGCTTCTGCGCACCTACACCTTGTTGCTCGACCCGCCGGGCACCGTGGCGTTGCCACCGCCACTGATCGCCACCAACGCGCGGCCAGAACCTGTGTCGTCGGTAGCGCCCATGCCTACCCAGGCCGAAGCGCCGGTGCCGCCGCCTGCTGCGCCGCGCAAACGGGGCAACGAAGGTAGCAGCACGGCCAAGGAAACCTCGGCCGGCGAACAACTGACCGCCACGGCGGCCCAGAACAAACAGCTGCAGCAGTCCGTGGACGACCTCGAGTCCCGCTTGAAGGGCCTGGAAGAGGAGCGCAGTACCAAGGATCAGCAGCTTGCCGAGCTGCAATCCCGCCTGGCCGAAGCGCAGGCGATCGCCGCGGCGCGAGCTGCTGCGCCGCCTGTCGCAGCGCCTGCCACGTCGGTGACGCCTGCTGTGAGCGGCACAAACACCCCTGCGGAGGGTGCTTCGGTTGCTCCGGCAGTGCCGGCTCCCGCGTCCGGCACACCCGCAGCCCCGCCGGCGTCAACGCCTGCAACCCCGGCCGCTCCTGTTGCGGCACCTGCGGCCGCGAATCCGCCCGCCCCTGTGGCCCCGCTGGTGGTAGCCCCGGAAACGGACGATCTCACCTGGCTGTTGCAACTGGGCGCGTTGCTGGCGCTGGTGCTGCTTGTCGCCGCCTGGCTGTTGCAGCGTCGCCGCCAGCGCACCGCTGCGCCGGATGCGCCAGTATTGCCCGCTACCGTTGCTGCCGGCCCAGGGGACGCCACTGACGCCCAGAACGCACTGGCGACCGCGGTACCGGTGGCGGCGCGGCGCGAGCAGGCGCCCGCGACCGACGCGTTGGACGCCGCCAGTATCTACATCGCCTACGGGCGCTTCAACGAAGCCCTCGGCGTGCTCCGGGAGGGGCTGCAGCGCCAGCCAGAGCGCCGTGACCTTCGCCTGCGCATTCTTGAAGTGCTGGGCTTGCAGGGGAACGCCCACGCCTATGCCGAGGAAGAGGCTGCGCTGCGCGCCAGTGGCGAGAGCGATACCACGCTGGATCAAACCCGTGCCCGCTTCCCCCGCTTGGCTTCGGCCGCCGTGGCGCTGGCAGCTGGCACCGCGGCCGCCACGCAGCTGCCGCCGGTCATTCCCGAGTCGCCGCGCCAGGTTCGCCCGGAGGATTTCGAAGCGCCGGCTACCACCGACGAGTTGCCTGCGAACGACACGCTGTCAGACCTGGACATCGACTTCGATGCGCTGGGGGACCTGAACGAACCGGACGTGGCTGCGCCAGCGGCTGTATCGGAAGCCTTGGCGGCCGATGAATTCCATCTGAACCTGGAGGACATGGCGCTCGATGCGGATTGGTCTTCCATGGACCCGTTCGATCCACCCCCTGCGCCGCTTTCTCGCCCAGCTTCGAGCGTGCTGGACACGCCAGCCGACAGCGCTCCGCTCGATGAAAGCCTGTTCTTTTCCAACCTGCGCGAATTGCCCGAGGTGCTCGAGCTGCCTGAGGACGAATTCCTCAGCGACTTCGCTGATGAGCCGCTCGCACTCGTGCCAGAAGAGGGTGGAGAGGATCTGGACGCCGCGTTTCTTGATAATTTTGCCGACGAACCGGGATTGTTGCCCGGCCTCGGGAGTGATTTGCCCGAGGAGGACGAAGCGCTCGAACTGCCCGGAGAAGGGCTTGGCGAGGACTTTGCGCTGCCAGGGAGCGAGCTCCCCGACCTGGATGAGCTGAGCATCGATTTCGATGATCTGGAAAGCCAGGCCCAGAGTGCAGACCGTCTCGATCATGCCCGCGCGCTGCTGGCTCAGGGTGAGCGGCAAGAGGCAAGCTGGCTGTTGCACGAGCTGGCCCAGGACACCGACGAAACCACCCGCGAAGCTGCGCGGCAATTGCTGGCGGGCCTGTAGGGCCCGCCTGTTCAGAAGCTCAGTTTGCCCGTGATCAGGTCGCGGAACATCGCGAAGTCGCCCATCAGGCTATAAAGCGGGTGCTTGAAGGTGGCCGGGCGGTTGTGTTCGAAAAAGAAGTGGCCGACCCAGGCGAAGCCGTAGCCCACCACAGGCACGGCGAGCAGCAGCCAGGGGTTGAGGGTCGCAAACGCGTAGGTCACGAATGCAATCACCAGGCTGGTGCCCACGAAGTGAAGGCGCCGGCTGGTGTTATTGCTGTGCTCGGCCAGGTAGTACGGATAAAACTCGGCAAAACTCGCAAAACCGTGGGTATCGCTCATAAGGCCTCCGGGCGCCGCGCCTGTTCAATGGCCAGAGCATAGCCAAAGCGCAGCCTGCGCTCAATGCCGCCAGAAGGCAGGCATACACAGCACCAGCACGGTAATGATTTCCAGCCGCCCCAGCAGCATGCCAAACGACAGCAGCCATTTGGCTGCATCCGGCAAGGGCGCGAAATTCCCGGCCGGGCCGATGGTGTCACCCAGGCCTGGGCCTACCCCGGAGACCGTACTGGCCGCGCCCGTAAGCGCGGTCATCCAATCCAGCCCAAGCAGCCCCAGTGCAAGCGCGATCAGGCCGATGGTGGCGCCGAAGAAGAACGAGAACGTGAGAATCGAACGCACAATGTCTTCATCCAGCCGGTGGCGATTGTATTTCTGGCTGATCACCGCGCGCGGGTGAATGAGCTGGTTGAGGCTAGCCTTGAGCAGGATATACGCCACCTGGAACCGGAAGATCTTGATGCCCCCGGCCGTGGAGCCCGAGCAGCCACCGATGAAGCCCAGGTAAAAGAAGAACATGAGGGCAAAGTTGCCCCACAAGCTGTAGTCCCCCAACGCGAAGCCGGTAGTGGTGATTACTGAAGTAACGTTGAAGGCCACGTGCAGCAGCGCCTGCGAGAACGGCAAGCCGGTGCCCAGCCAGTACCAGCCGCCCAGCACCACCCAGCACGTGAGCAGCAGCCCGAGAAAGCCCTGGACCTGTTGGTCCCGCAGTAACGCCTGGTAGTGGCCGCGCAACGTAGCCACGTAAAGCGTGAAGGGCAGGCTGCCGAGAATCATCAGAACGATGGCCACCCATTGCACCGCCGGTTGATGCCACTTGGCGAGGGATTGGTCCGAGGTAGAAAAACCGCCCGTAGAGATGGCCGACATGGCGTGGTTGACCGCATCGAACAGCGACATGCCTGCCAGCCACAACCCCAGGGCGCCGAGTGTGGTGATGCCCACATACACCAGCACGATGGACTTGGCGACCATGTGCGAGCGCGGCATCAGCTTTTCCGACCGGTCCGAGGACTCTGTCTGGAACAGGCGCATGCCACCGATGCGCAGCAGAGGGAGGATGGCGACGGCCATGGCGATGAAGCCGATGCCGCCCAGCCAGTGCAGCAGCGAGCGCCAGATGAGTATCCCGGGGGACATGGCGTCGAGCCCGGTGAGCACGGTGGAGCCGGTCGCCGTGATGCCCGACATGCTTTCAAAGAACGCATCGGTGTAGCTGATGTGAGCGGTGAAATAGAAGGGCAGGGCGGCGAAAACCGCTACCAGTACCCAGCTGCTCACTGTGAGCAGGTACATGTCACGAGGGCGGAGGTTGCTTTGCTCGGGGCGGCCGCGGATGACCAGTGCCAGGCCCGACAGAAAGGTGACCAGGCTTGCCCAGAGGAAACTGTGCAGGTCTTCGGTGCGGTCGAACACAACGAGGGTGAGCATGGGAATAGCCATGCCGACGGCCAGCGTGAGCAGGAAAATGCCGATGATGAAGCCGATGACACGAAGGGTCGACAGTGACATTGAACCCACGCTGGGACAAAAGGGCCGGACATTTTACCTGCGGGCCAGCCGGTGTAAACGTTAGACTAGCCCGAACGAGTTGATAAGGAGTGCCCGATGGAAGCCTTGCAAGCCCTGCTTGAACGTGTGTCCGTCAGCCGGCTGGTGGAGCCTGCGCCCAACCATGAGCAGCGAGCCTTGATGTTCGACGCCGCCATGCGCGCGCCAGACCATGGCCAGCTGAAGCCGTGGCGGTTTTTGACCGTCGAAGGCGATGCGCGCCTGGCGTTGGGTGAGCTGCTTGCCCAGGCGGCGGCGGCAAAGGGCGGAGAGGGCAATGAGGCGGCCATCGATAAAGCGCGCAAGGGCCCGCTGCGGGCTCCGTTGGTGGTGGTCGCCATCGCTGTGACCAGGCCCCACCCAAAGGTGCCGGTCTCTGAACAGGTGCTCACGGCAGGCTGCGCGGTGCATGGGTTGCTGCTGGCGGCCTACGCCCAAGGCGTCGGCGCCATGTGGCGCAGCGGTGAGCTGTCGTTCGCCCCGTCGGTGGCGGCCGGGCTGGGGCTGGCGGCCCATGAGCAGATCATCGGGCTGATTTACCTAGGCACCCCGGCTAACGAAGTCCGCCCTGCCAGCCGCACCTCGGCAGAAGGGTTCGTCAGCGCCTGGCCGGGGCGTGACTAAAACCTGCAATCTCCTGTAGGAGCTGGCGAAAGCCTGCGAATTCCCTGCTCGGCAGATCATTCCCGGCCTACGCCGCCGACGGCGGCTCCAGCGGCAGCTCAAGCCGCGCAATGAAACCGCCCTCAGGATGGTTGTCCAATACCAGCCGGCCGCCCTGTCGCTCTGCTGCACGGCGGGCGATGGCCAGGCCCAGGCCGTGGCCGGGCGCTGCCTGGCCAGGGGCGCGGTAGAAGGGCTCGCCCAATTGGGCCAGGTGCTCCGGCGGGCACCCCGGGCCGTGATCGCGAACACTGATGGTCACCCCGGCGTCCGTGGCCGCCGCGCTTACCGCGATCGGCTGCCCATTGGGATTGAAGCGCAGCGCATTGCGCAGCAGGTTGTCGGTGGCGCGCTCGATCAGGGTTGGCCAGCCGCGTAATTCCAACCCAGGGGTGGCGTTCAGTTCCACCACCTGCTCCGGCGCGCTCAGCCTGGCATCGTGCACGATGCTCTCCAGCAAAGGCTCCAACGCTACCGCTTCGGCGCTGGTCTGCTCGGCGTCTACCCGCGCAAGCACCAGGATTTCACTGATCAAGGCCTCCAAGCGGTCGCATTCCAGCGTGAGGCGCGGCCATAGCCGCTCGCGCTCCGCCGGCTCGGCCCGTTCGGCCAGTGCCAGGGCGATGCGCAGGCGGGCCAGGGGCGAGCGCAGTTCATGCGACACGTCGCGCAGCAGTTGCCGCTGGCTACCGATCAGGCTTTGCAAGCGGGCGCCCATGCGATTGAAGTCGTTGGCCAGCACGCCGAATTCGTCACGGCGACCGGCCAGCCTCGCGAGGCTGTGCTGCTGATAGGTTGCCTGGCCGAGGTCATGCACTGCTCCGCGCAAGCGCTGCAACGGCCGGGTAATGGAGAGCGTGACCAGCAGGCTAAATAACGTTAGTACTACCAACGCGATGCCCAGCGCGCCGATCGGCCAGAACAGGCTGTCGCGGTGCCAGGCATCGAGTTCAGGATGAGGAATGCGGTAGATGAACAGGTAGGTGTCACCACTGGCCGGGCTGGTGTATTCCGTGGTCAATCGGCGCCAGGGCAGCTTGCGATCATCCTGGCTCTGGCGGTCTTCGAACGCTTGCGCCCGGCGCGGGAAGGTCCCGGGAACCACGGCTTCTCCGGCCTCGTTGAGCACTTGGGTGTCTACATGGAATTGCCGTTTGTGATCCTCAAGCAGCGCCTCGGCGGCGTCCGCGCCCTGTGCTTCATAGCGTTGCACCCATTCCTGGGAAAAATGCTTGAGGGCAGGGTGCCGGCTAAGGATCCACGCGTCCTGGTTGAGCACGTGCCCCATCAGTACCGACAACCCCGCGACCAAGGTAATCGCGAGCCAGAAGCTCGCCAGGATTCGCCAGAACAATGAACGCAACGGGGCACCTCTTCACGGGATAGACAAAACCCGGCCATGGGCCGGGTTCGGTAGGTAGCGGCTTATTGAGCCTTTTTGTCTTTCTGCGCTTTCCAGGCCTGGAACTCGGCCCACTCGGCGCGGCGCTCATCGCGCTTCTTGTTCATCTCATCGAACTCTTTCTGTTGCTCTGGCTTGAGCACTGCGCGAATGTCGCTACGGGTCTTGGCTTCGCTGGCCGCCAAGGCGTCGTGCATGGCCTTTTTCTCGGCTGCGGGCAGTTTGTCCAAGTAGGTTTCGGTGATTTCGCGGCGTTGTTTCATCTGCTCGCCCATCAGCTTGCCAACCTGCTGGCGCTGTTCACGGCTCAGGTCCAGCCCTTCGAGGGGGCCCGGGCCACGGTGATGCATCATGCCAGGGCCAGCGCCTTGGCCCATGTCCGGACCGTGCACCGGGCCTTCGGGAGCCGCCATGGCCAGGGTTGGCAGGGTGGCCGCGAACAGCAGGGCAGTCAAAGTCTTGCGCATGGTGAAGCTCCTTGTCTCGTCGCCGGTCGTTTACCGGATGAGTTCAGTCTACGCAGAGCAGCGTCAAGGGCAGTCAGCACCAGGTAAAGACTTGGTAAACACAGGTAAGGGGAATGTTACAGGCCTCTTCACTCGGCGTAGAAATAACCGCGGCTGCGCAGCGCAACGATCCGCGGGCGGCCATCGGGATGGGGGCCGATTTTCTTGCGCAGGTTGCTCACGTGCATGTCCAGGCTGCGATCGTAAAGCGTGAGTTTGCGGCCCAGCGCCAGTTGCGCAAGCTCCTGCTTGTCCAGTGGCTCGCCCGGCTGCCGTAGCAGGGCTTCGAGGATGCGGCTTTCCGAAAGCGTGAGGGATATATCGTGCTGGTCGATGCTGGCTACCCCCCTCGCCGGGCTGAATGTCAGGTCCCCGACTTCGATCTGGCTGGTGCTGGCCGTTGGATGGCTGCGGCGCAACACCGCGCGTAAACGTGCTGTCAGCTCCCTCGGGTCGCAGGGCTTGGCCACGTAGTCGTCCGCGCCCAGTTCCAGGCCAAGGATGCGGTCCAGCGGCTCACCCCTCGCCGACAGCATCACCACCGGCAGTTCGGCATGCTCGGCGCGAAGCTGCTTGAGCAGCTCCAGCCCGCTGCCATCTGGCAGCATCACATCGAGCACTACCGCCGCGGGCGCCGACTCGGCGAGCGCACGGCGGGCGCTCTGGCCGTCGTGACAGGCGCGCACTTGAAAACCCTCGTGGCTCAGCCAGCTGCTAAGCAGTTCGCACAGTTCCACATCGTCGTCGATCAGCAGCAGTTCGCTCATCGTCGATCAGGCGCTTGGGAAGACTTGCTTGAACGGCTTGACCACTACGCTTTCGTACACGCCGGCAGCCTTGTAGGGATCGGCCTCGGCCCATTCACGTGCAGCGTCGAGCGAGGCAAACTCGGCCACGATCAGGCTACCCGAGAAACCGGCGCTGCCTGGGTCAATGCTGTCGATGGCAGGGTAGGGCCCGGCCAGGACCAGCCTGCCCTCCGCCTGCAAGGCATGAAGCCGTTCGAGGTGGGCAGGGCGAGCGGCAAGGCGCTGGGCCAGCGAGCCGGCGACATCGGTAGCGTTGATTGCGTAGAGCATGTCAGTCCTCGGTTTTGGAAGGTTCGTGATCGTGCAGATGACGCGACAGGTATACGCCCTGGCCCAACAGGAACAGCAAGGTCATGCCCAGGCTGCCGAACACTTTGAAGTCCACCCAGAAGCGCTCGAAGGTGAAGGCCACGAACAGGTTGGCTGCCCCGCAAATCAAGAAGAAGATGATCCAGGCCACGTTCAGGCGGTTCCACACCGCGGCGGGCAGGCTCAGGGCATGGCCCATGATGCGCTGGATAAGCACGCGGTCGCCGATAAAATGGCTACCCAGGAACGCCAGGGCGAACAGCCAGTTGACCACCGGCGCCTTCCACTTGAGGAAGGTTTCGCTGTGGAACGCCAGGGTCATGCCGCCGAACAGCAGGCAGGCCAGCAAGGTCAGCCACTGGCTTTTCTCCAGCCGCCGCTGGCGAATGAACAGCAAGCCATAGACCACCAGCGAACTGCCGATCAGGAACGCGGTCGCACTGAAAATACCACCGAAGGCAAAGCTGTGACCGGCCAGGTCCAGCGTGCGGGGCTCGGTTTTATAAACAATGAAAAACAGTAACAGCGGGATAAAGTCGATCAGTTGTTTCACGGTGGCAGCCAGGCGCGGAATGTGGCGGCATAATAGCAAACCTTCTTGAACTCGAAAGCGCCGCCATGAATGTTGACCTGCACTGCCACAGTACGGCCTCCGACGGTGCCCTGGCCCCGGCCAGCGTAGTGGCGCGCGCCCATGAGCGCGGCGTGGAGCTGCTTGCTCTTACCGACCATGACACCGTGGATGGCCTGGCCGAAGCCCGGGACACGGCGGCTACGCTAGGGATGCGATGGGTAAGCGGGGTGGAAATGTCCTGCACCTGGGGCGGCGCCACTATTCATGTGCTCGGTTACGGCTTCCCGCTGGACGCCCCGGACCTGAACGAAGCGTTGGAGGCCTTGCACACCGGGCGCTGGCAGCGTGCCGAAGAAATCGACCGCCGGCTGGCCGCCAAGGGCATGCCCGGCGCGCTGGAAGGGGCGCGAGCCATTCAGGCAGCCCTGGGTGACAGCCGCAACGCGCCGGCCAGGCCGCACTTTGCCGACTTTCTCGTGCAGCAGGGCCACGTGCCGGACCGGCAAACGGCGTTTCGCAAATGGCTGGGTGCCGGCAAGATTGGCGACGTGAAGCAGCACTGGCCCACGCTCGAGCAGACCGTAGCCACTCTGCGCCGGGCGGGCAGCTGGGTAAGCCTGGCTCATCCGATGCACTATGATTTCAACCGAAGCAAGCGTCGCCGCCTGGTGACCGACTACCAGAACGCGGGTGGTCAGGCCCTGGAAGTAGTCAATGGCCAACAGGCAGACGAGCAAACGGGTACCTTGGCCATCCTGGCCCGAGAATTCAGCTTGCTGGCCAGTGCCGGCAGCGATTTCCACGGGCCGGGCAACTGGGGCGAAATCGGCAGCTACCGCGCGCTTCCGCAAGACCTGCCGTTGCTGTGGGAGCGTTTTGGCGATGAGCGTGCATGCCTACCATCAGGGATATGAAGTGAGCCAGTTCTTTCAGATTCACCCGCAAACGCCGCAAACACGCCTCATCAAGCAGGCAGTGGACATCATTCGCGCAGGGGGCGTGGTGGTTTACCCCACCGATTCGTCCTACGCGATCGGTTGCCGGATCGGCGAAAAGTCCGCCATTGAGCGGGTGCGCCGGCTGCGTCAGTTGGACGACCGGCACAACTTCACCCTGTTGTGCTGCGACCTGTCGCAACTGGGCCTGTTCGCCAAGGTAGACACCGCCGCGTTCCGCTTGTTGAAAGCGCATACCCCGGGGCCTTATACCTTCATCCTCAGCGCCACCCGCGAAGTGCCGCGGCTGCTGCTACACCCCAAGCGCCGTACCATCGGCCTGCGCGTGCCCGAGCACCCCATCGCCCAGGCCCTGCTCGAAGCGCTCGGCGAACCACTGATGAGCGTGAGCCTCATCCTGCCCGGCGATGCCGAGCCACTGAGCGACCCCTATGAAATGCGTGAGCGGCTGGAGCATCACGTGGACCTGATCATCGACGGCGGCCCGGGAGGCGGTTCGGCCTCCACCGTGGTGGACCTTTCCGGCGACGATCCTCATGTAGTACGGGTGGGCTGTGGCGACCCGGCGCCGTTCCAGGCGGGTGCATGACCGAAATCGTTGACCCGGTGGCCGCTGACCCCGAGGCCGAAGCCGGGGGCCAGTTGCAGCTGGCGCTGGTCTATGGCGAAGCCTTCACCGAGGTGCCGCAAGACCTGTACATCCCGCCCGATGCGCTCGAAGTGTTTCTCGAAGCCTTCGAAGGCCCGCTCGACCTGCTGCTGTACCTGATCCGCAAGCAGAACATCGACGTCCTCGATATTCCCGTGGCGGAAATCACCCGCCAGTACATGACGTACGTGGAGCTGATGAAGACGATCCGGCTGGAGCTGGCCGCCGAATACCTGGTGATGGCCGCCATGCTGGCCGAAATCAAGTCCCGCATGCTGTTGCCGCGTTCCGCCGAGGTGCAGGAGGAGGAGGGCGACCCTCGCGCCGAACTGATTCGCCGCTTGCAAGAGTACGAACGCTTCAAGGCCGCAGCGGAGGGCATCGACGGCATGCCCCGTGTGGGCCGGGAAATCATCGTGCCTCAGCTGGACGCACCTCAGGCCAAGGCCCGACGCCTACTGCCGGATGTGGCGCTGGAGGAAGTTCTGCTGGCAATGGCCGAAGTGATGCGCCGCAACGACCTGTTCGAAAGCCATCAGGTGAGCCGCGAAGCGCTGTCTACCCGCGAGCGGATGAGCGAAGTGCTGGAAAAGCTCAAGGGCGGTGCTTTCGTGCCGTTCATCGACCTGTTCGCGGCCCATGAAGGCAAGTTGGGCGTGGTGGTCACCTTCATGGCTATTCTGGAACTGGTGAAGGAATCTTTGATCGAGCTGGTGCAGAATGAGCCTTTTGCCGCCATCCATGTTCGGGTGCGCGGGGAATGAACGCAGCGACCTGAGCCCCCATGAATCTGAATGAACCCCGCGAGCTGGCCTCCCTGCTCGAAGCCTTTCTGCTCGCCTCTGGCAAGCCGCAAAGCCTAGACCGCCTTTACGAACTGTTTGAAGAGGCCGAGCGCCCGGGGCCCACGGTGTTTCGCAAGGCCCTGGACCTGTTGCGAAAGTCCTGTGACAACCGCGCCTTCGAGTTGGTAGAAGTGGCCTCTGGCTACCGCCTGCAGATCCGCGAGCGTTATGCTCCCTGGGTAGGCCGATTGTGGGAAGAACGGCCGCAGCGGTATTCCCGCGCATTGCTCGAAACCTTGGCACTGATCGCCTACCGCCAGCCGATCACCCGGGGGGAGATCGAGGACGTTCGCGGCGTGGCGGTCAACAGCAACATCGTGAAAACGCTGTTGGAGCGAGAGTGGATTCGCGTGGTGGGCCATCGCGAGGTGCCTGGCCGGCCAGCGATGTTCGCCACCACCAAGGCGTTTCTCGACCACTTCAACCTCAAGAACCTGGACGAACTGCCGCCGTTGGCCGACCTTCGCGAACTGGAACCACGGCCTTTGATGGACGAGGAAGACCTGCCCGTGCCTGCGCACCTGCAGGCCATGGCCGATGCCAGTGCCGAGGCGGAAAATGCCGACGCCGCACCGCCGGCGGAAGAAACCAGCTTCCGAAGCCTGCTGCTGGAGCTGGACACCTTGGAGGCAGGCCTGAAAACCGACTTCGACGACCTGCGTGTGCCAGAGCTCGAGCTCGACCAGGAGCTGGCTCCCGAACCGTCCGACAGCAACGAGGAAGCTGAACCGCGCTGACGCGCTGGTCGAATACTTCCCCCCAACCGGGTGCGCCGCGTCGGCTTTGGGCGTATGATGCGCGCCCTTTTCGGCGAAAGCCGCCGTGTCGTCAACCCACCGGGAGGTGCCAACCATGAATGAACACGAACTCGACGAAGCCCAGGCTCCGTTGCCCCCAGCAGGTGAAAAACTCCAGAAGGTCCTTGCGCGTATCGGCGTAGGCTCGCGCCGCGACGTAGAGGCCTGGATCGGCGAAGGCCGCATCAAGGTCAACGGCAAGGTGGCCACCCTCGGCCAGCGCGTCGACCTGCACGACGCCATCAGTGTGGATGGCAAGCTGATCAAGCGCGAAGAAGCCTCCGAAACGGTCCGCCGCGTGATCATTTACAACAAGCCCGACGGCGAAATCTGCACCCGCGACGACCCCGAAGGCCGCCCGACCGTATTCGATCGCCTGCCGCGCCCGCGCGAAGGTCGCTGGATCAACATCGGTCGCCTGGACATCAACACCACCGGCCTGCTGATGTTCACCACCGACGGTGAGCTGGCCAACCGCCTGATGCACCCGTCCTACGAGATGGACCGCGAATACGCGGTGCGTGTACGCGGCGAAGTGGACGACGACATGATCGCCCGCCTCAAGGAAGGTGTGGTGCTGGAAGACGGCCCGGCGAAGTTTACCGACATTCAGCAAGCACCTGGCGGCGAAGGTTTCAACCACTGGTACCACTGCGTGGTGATGGAAGGGCGTAACCGCGAAGTTCGCCGCTTGTGGGAGTCCCAGGGGCTGGTGGTCAGCCGCCTGAAGCGCGTGCGTTTCGGCCCGGTGTTCCTCAACTCGGACCTGCCCATGGGCCGCTGGCGTGAACTGGGCCAGCACGAGGTGGACATTCTGGCTGGCGAAGTGGGCCTCCAGCCCGTTGCCATGCCGGTGCAAACCGCCAAGGCGAAGGAAAAGCTCGAGCGTATGCAGCGCAAGTCGGCTCGCCCACTGGGCCGTAACGAGCGCGTGCGGCAAGTTCGCCCCGCGCTGGAAAGCGGTGAAGAGCGCGCCCCACGCAAGGCTCGCGACGAGCAGAAGCCACGCCCTGCCGCCAACCGTGGCACCGTGGTGGCCGAGCGCCCTAGCGAAGTGCGCGGCGGCAATCGTCGCTCGCCGGACGGCAAGCCAGACGGCAAGCCAGACGGCAAGCCTTCGGGTTCCCCGAGCGGGCGCCCGGGCGGCAAGCCAAGCGGCCGCTCCACCGGCGCACCCAAAGGTTCGCCAAAGCGTTAAGCCCTTGCCGCCCGGGTAGCCCCCGGGCGGTTCGCTTTACCCCGTTTTTCGTCATTCTTCCCCGCCGATCGTTGCCAGCGGGAAAGCGCAGTGCTGAATATTCAAGGTGACCGCTTTTGACCGCTTCCCACCCCTCCGATTCAGGCGCCCTCAAGCGTGGCCTGAAGAACCGCCATATCCAACTCATTGCCCTCGGTGGCGCCATCGGCACTGGCCTGTTCCTCGGGTCCGCCGGCGTGCTGAAATCTGCCGGCCCGTCGATGATCCTTGGCTACGCCCTGTGCGGGTTTATCGCATTTCTCATCATGCGTCAGCTCGGCGAGATGATCGTGGAAGAGCCGGTAGCGGGTTCCTTCAGCCATTTCGCCCATCGCTACTGGGGCGGCTTCGCAGGTTTTCTATCCGGCTGGAACTGCTGGTTGCTGTACACCCTGGTGGGCATGTCCGAGCTCACAGCGGTGGGCAAGTACATTCAATACTGGTGGCCGGAGATCCCCACCTGGGTATCTGCGGCCGGCTTCTTCGCCCTGGTAACGCTGGTCAACCTGGCGAACGTACGGGTGTTCGGCGAGGCTGAATTCTGCTTTGCGATCATCAAGGTCGCGGCGGTGGTAGGCATGATCGGCCTGGGTAGCTGGTTGCTGGTTTCTGGCCATGGCGGGCCCCAGGCGAGCGTGGCCAACCTGTGGGAGCACGGTGGGTTCTTCCCTAACGGCATACACGGCCTGGTGATGGCGCTGGCACTGATCATGTTCTCGTTCGGTGGCCTGGAGATGCTCGGCTTCACTGCCGCGGAAGCAGACCGGCCACGGGAGGTGATCCCCAAGGCCATCAACCAGGTGATCTGGCGCATCCTGATCTTCTACGTCGGCGCTTTGGTCGTGCTGTTGTCGTTGATTCCCTGGGACAGCCTGCTCGGTACCCTGGGCAGCGCCGGCGATGCCTATAGCGCCAGCCCCTTCGTGCAAGTGTTCGCCATGTTGGGCAGTGGCACGGCCGCCCATGTGCTCAACTTCGTGGTGCTTACCGCGGCGGTGTCGGTGTATAACAGCGGCGCCTATTGCAACGGGCGCATGCTGGTAGGCATGGCGGAGCAGGGCGATGCACCCGCAGTGCTGGCCCGGATCGACCGCCGCGGCGTACCCGTGCTGGCGATCCTGGCCTCGGCGGCAGTCACTGCGGTTACCGTGCTGCTGAACTACCTCATGCCTCACGACGCCCTGGAAGTGCTGATGGCGCTGGTAGTGGCTACGCTGGTAATCAACTGGGCGATGATCAGTTGGTCCCATTTGCGCTTCCGCCAGCACCTTGATCGCCAGGGCCAGCGGCCCCTGTTCAAGGCGGTGTGGTACCCGGCTGGCAATTACCTGTGCCTGGCCTTCGTGGTGCTGATTCTCGGCGTGATGTGGGCCATGGGCATGCACGTGCCGGTGATGATGATCCCGGTGTGGGTGCTGGTGTCGCTGGGGTTGTACCGGCTCAAGTCGCGGCGCTGAATACCTTCCCCCACCCCTGTGGGGCGGGGTGGGTCAGGCGTCCGGGGACCCCGGGAACAGGTACCGCGCGTCTGCGCTAGAATCTCTATCTTCGATCACTCACACGGCGCGCACATGGCTTCTACACCGCACCCCCTGGCGGTCACGCTTCAGGTTGTTTCCATCGTACTGTTCACCTTTATCGGCTACCTGAACATCGGCATTCCGCTGGCGGTGTTGCCGGGCTTCGTCCATACCACGCTGGGGTTCGGTGCGGTACTGGCCGGCCTGGTGATCAGCGTGCAGTACCTGGCCACCTTGCTCAGCCGGCCCTATGCCAGCCGCATCATCGATAACCGTGGTAGCAAGCAGGCGGTGATCTACGGGCTGTTCGGCTGTGGGCTCAGCGGCGTGTTCATGCTGCTGGCGGCGTGGTTGCAGGCGCTGCCGGGGCTTAGCCTGGCCTGCCTGTTCGTTGGCCGTATCGTGCTGGGGTCGGCCGAAAGCCTGGTGGGGTCCGGCGCTATCGGGTGGGGCATCGGCCGGGTGGGCGCTGCCCGCACCGCCAAGGTCATCTCCTGGAACGGCATTGCCAGTTACGGTGCGCTGGCCATCGGCGCGCCGGGTGGGGTGTGGCTGGTAGGGCAGCTGGGGCTATGGAGCATGGGCGTGGCGGTGCTGCTGGTGTCCGCCCTGGGCGTGGCCCTGGCGTCGCCGAAGTTGGCCGCGCCTATCGTCAGCGGCGAGCGCTTGCCGTTCATTCATGTGCTGGGGCGGGTATTCCCGCATGGCTGCGGGCTGGCCTTGGGCGGCATCGGCTTCGGCACCATTGCCACCTTCATCACGCTGTATTACGCATCCAATCAGTGGGGCAACGCCGCGCTGTGCCTCTCGTTGTTCGGCGCCTGTTTCATCTTCGCGCGGCTGTTGTTCGGCGGCATGATCAACCGCCTGGGCGGGTTCCGCGTGGCAATCACCTGCCTGGGGGTAGAGTCGCTCGGCTTGCTGATGCTGTGGCTGGCACCCAGCATGGAATGGGCCATGGCAGGGGCGGCGCTCAGCGGCTTCGGCTTCTCGCTGGTGTTCCCGGCGCTGGGCGTGGAAGCGGTCAACCTGGTACCCGCCTCAAGCCGTGGCGCTGCGGTGGGCGCCTATTCGCTGTTCGTCGACCTGTCCCTCGGGCTTACCGGCCCGGTGGCCGGAGCGGTGGCGTCAGGCTTCGGCTTCGCCTCGATTTTCCTCGTTGCCGCCATTGCCGCCATTGCCGGCCTGCTGCTCAGCCTGCGGCTGTACAAGCAAAGCCTGAACGCGCCGCGGCATCCGGACGAGCCGTTGTAACATCCGGTTCGGCATCACAGGCGCGGCGCCCTAGGCGTCGCGTCAATCCACGCACCCGCTGCCCATCACTTCATATTCGAGCAGGTGGCGTTGGCCCTTGCTGTCCTCGTACACCATGTGCAGCGGCACTACCTTGCACACGCTGGGTATCGACTCCATGGACACTACCCGGGCGATGTCCAGGGGCATGGAATAGCTATAGTGTTCTACAGGAAGTTCATCCGCCACAGCGGGCAACGCCGCCACGATTGCCGTGGGCAGGGCGCAGGCGGAGAGTGCGAACATCAAGCGTTTCATTGCGGTTTACCTTTTTACGGTCGAACGTGCCCGCGCGACCGTTTTTCGGGGCGCGGGCTGGCGTTCAGGGAGCGTTTGGAAGCAGGCCTTCGTGGGGGCTGTTCAGTGCGTTGCCATTGCTGGCGGGGCGCATTCTAGGCGCGGCCTTGACGGCAGTAACAGGCTGGCTTTTGATAAACAGTATTATCGGAATACGTAACAATTGCGCTGCCCGAGGCAGTGCTGCACCGCGACTATTACTACCATCGTCGAATGGTTGCCTGGCCGTGGGTTCACGTACAACGCAACCATACAAGAACAATGATTGCCCCCGAGGAAAGTAAAGATGAGTGCGGCTTCCCTGTACCCCGTTCGCCCTGAAGTGAAGGAAAACACCCTCACCGACGAGGCAACCTACAAGGCCATGTACCAGCAGTCCGTGGTGAACCCCGACGGCTTCTGGCGCGAGCAAGCCCAGCGTCTGGACTGGATCAAACCCTTCGACAAGGTGAAGCAGACCTCCTTCGACGACCATCGCGTGGACATCAAATGGTTCGCCGACGGCACGCTGAACGTGGCCTACAACTGCCTTGACCGCCACCTGGAAACCCGTGGCGACCAGGCGGCGATCATCTGGGAAGGGGACGACCCGGCCGACAGCCGCACCATCACCTACCGTGAGCTGCACGAAGAGGTGTGCAAGTTCGCCAACGCCCTGCGCGGCCAGGACGTGCACCGGGGCGACGTGGTCACCCTTTACATGCCGATGATTCCCGAAGCGGTGGTAGCCATGCTGGCTTGCGCCCGTATCGGCGCGATCCATTCGGTGGTATTCGGCGGCTTTTCGCCGGAAGCCTTGGCCGGGCGCATCATCGACTGCAAGTCCAAGGTGGTGATCACGGCGGACGAAGGCGTGCGGGGCGGCAAGAAAACCTCGCTCAAGGCCAACGTGGACCGGGCGCTGACCAACCCGGAAACCAGTAGCGTGCAGAAGGTGATCGTGTGCAAGCGCACCGGTGGCGAGATCGAGTGGAACCGCCACCGCGACATCTGGTACCACGCGCTGCTGGAAGTGGCTTCGAGCACCTGTGCACCAAAGGAAATGGGCGCCGAGGAAGCGTTGTTCATCCTCTACACCTCCGGCTCCACCGGCAAGCCGAAGGGCGTGCTGCACACCAGCGCGGGTTACCTGCTGTACGCGGCGCTCACCCATGAGCGCGTGTTCGACTACAAGCCCGGCGAAATCTACTGGTGCACGGCCGACGTAGGCTGGGTGACCGGCCACAGCTACATCGTGTACGGCCCGCTGGCCAACGGCGCCACTACGCTGTTGTTCGAGGGCGTGCCCAACTACCCGGACATTACCCGCGTGTCGAAGATCATCGACAAGCACAAGGTGAACATTCTTTACACCGCACCCACGGCCATTCGCGCCATGATGGCCGAAGGCACCGCCGCCGTGGAGGGCGCGGATGGCTCCAGCCTGCGCCTGCTGGGCTCGGTGGGGGAGCCGATCAACCCCGAGGCCTGGAACTGGTACTACAAGACAGTGGGCAAGGAGCGCTGCCCGATTGTCGATACCTGGTGGCAAACCGAAACCGGTGGCGTGTTGATCAGCCCGCTGCCTGGCGCCATCGGCCTCAAGCCAGGCTCGGCGACCAAGCCGTTCTTCGGGGTGATCCCGGCCTTGGTGGACAACCTGGGCAACCTCATCGAAGGCGCGGCCGAAGGCAACCTGGTGATTCTGGATTCCTGGCCGGGGCAGGCGCGGTCGCTGTACGGCGACCACGACCGCTTTGTGGATACCTACTTCAAGACCTTCCGGGGCATGTACTTCACCGGCGACGGCGCCCGCCGCGACGAGGATGGCTACTACTGGATCACCGGCCGCGTGGACGACGTACTCAACGTGAGCGGCCACCGCATGGGCACCGCGGAAATCGAAAGCGCCATGGTTGCGCACCCCAAGGTGGCCGAGGCGGCAGTGGTGGGCGTGCCACACGACATCAAGGGGCAGGGCATCTACGTGTACGTGACCCTCAACGCCGGCGAGCAGCCCAGCGAAGCGCTGCGTCAGGAGCTGAAAAACTGGGTGCGCAAGGAAATCGGCCCTATCGCTTCACCCGATGTGATTCAGTGGGCGCCCGGGTTACCCAAAACCCGCTCCGGCAAGATCATGCGGCGTATTCTGCGCAAGATCGCGACCGCTGAATACGGGGCGTTGGGGGATATTTCCACCCTGGCCGACCCTGGCGTGGTGCAGCACCTGATCGACACCCACAGGCAAATGTCGGCGGCCTGACCCCTCAGGATTCAAGGCCGTTTATCGAGCCCCGCTTTGGCGGGGCTTTTGCTGTGTGGAAACCCAAGCGGTGTTACCGGATAATGCGCCCGCTGAAACCGTAAGAAACAGTTTACGGAGCGGTCGGCGGTCGCATGGGTCGGGGATGATGCCCCAGCCGCTCTAGCATGCGCCCCGTCTGAAAGGGCAGGAAACTTGCAGTAAGTTCTTGTTTGAACTCTCGCGATTGATCAATACCGGGCCGCCTTGTCAATAGGCTGGCTGCCGGTATTCGTTCGTTCTGTAATATGTTGTCGCATTGCAGAAATTTCCCATCCCCACACGCCGCTAGAATGCCCCCACTCGCTTCCGCTTTGGAGGCGCGATTGATCCTGGTAACACGCCTGCCCGCTGTCGTGTGTTACCCCCGATGGAGTTCACCCATGAAGAAGCTTGCACTCTTTGGTGCCCTGGCGCTGTCCGTGTTGTCCTTCGCCGCCGCAGCGGAAGACAAGCCGATGAAGATTGGTATCGAAGCCGCTTACCCGCCCTTCGCCTCCAAAGCACCCGACGGCAGCATCGTTGGCTTCGACTACGACATCGGCAATGCCCTGTGCGCCGAGATGAAGGTCAAGTGTGTATGGGTGGAGCAAGAGTTCGACGGCCTGATCCCGGCGCTCAAAGTGCGCAAGATCGACGCCATCCTGTCGTCCATGTCCATCACCGAAGACCGCAAGAAATCCGTGGATTTCACTAACCGCTACTACCTCACCCCGGCTCGCCTGGTGATGAAGGAAGGCTTTGCGCTGGACGACTCCCTGAGCGCGCTCAAAGGCAAGAACATCGGCGTGCAGCGTGGCTCGATCCATGAACGCTTCGCCCGCGAAGTGCTGGCGCCCAAGGGCGTGGAAGTGAAGCCCTACGGCTCGCAGAACGAAATCTACCTTGACCTGGCCGCTGGCCGTCTCGACGGTACCCTGGCCGACGCCACCTTGCTGCAGGACGGCTTCCTGAAGACCGATTCGGGCAAGGGCTTCGCCTTCGCCGGCCCGGCCTTCACCGACGTGAACTACTTCGGCGACGGCGTAGGCATTGCCGTGCGCAAGGGCGACAAGGCCAACCTGGACAAGCTGAACGCGGCGATCGCTGCAATTCGCGCGAATGGCGAATATAAGAAAATCCAGGATAAGTATTTCGACTTCGATATCTACGGTCAGTAACCCGCCTTGTCTCTCCGCAGGGCCGTGCGCGGCCCTGTTTCATTTCTGTGCCCTTAGCGGTCGTTTACGCCCGCGCTCATTCTGAAGGCTTGCGAGCATGTTGAAAGGCTACGGCGAGGTCATCCTCGAGGGGGTCGGCCTGACCCTGCAACTGGCGCTCTCGTCCATGGCGCTGGCCATCGTGCTGGGGCTGTTGGGCGCCGCGTTCCGCCTGTCGCCGGTGCGTGCGCTGGCCTGGCTAGGCGAACTGTATTCCACGGTGATCCGCGGCATTCCGGACCTGGTACTGATCCTGCTGATCTTCTACGGCGGCCAGGACCTGATCAATCGCCTGGGCCCCTTGGTGGGCTATGACGATTACATCGACCTCAATCCGTTGCTGACCGGGGTGTTCACCCTGGGGTTCATCTTCGGCGCGTACCTGTCGGAAACCTTCCGCGGCGCCTTCATGGGCATTCCCAAGGGCCAGGCCGAAGCCGGCATGGCCTACGGCATGAGCAGCCTGCAGATTTTCTACCGGGTGCTGGTTCCGCAAATGATCCGCCTGGCAATTCCGGGCTTCACCAACAATTGGCTGGTGTTGACCAAGGCGACCGCGCTCATTTCCGTGGTGGGCTTGCAAGACATGATGTTCAAGGCCAAGCAGGCGGCAGACGCCACCCGTGAACCCTTTACCTTCTACCTGGCCGTGGCGGCGTTGTACCTGGTGATCACCAGTGTTTCGCTGCTGCTGCTCAAATGGCTGGAGCGGCGTTACTCGGTTGGTGTAAGGACGGCAGAACTATGATCTTCGACTACACGGTGATCCAGGCCAACCTCCCGTTGTACCTGGCAGGCATGCTGGAAACCCTCAAGTTGCTGGCCATTTCGCTGCTGCTCGGGCTGCTGGCCGCGCTGCCGCTGGGGCTCATGCGGGTGTCGCGACGGCCCTGGGTGAATGCCCTCGCCTGGACGTACACCTACGTGATCCGTGGTACGCCCATGCTGGTGCAGCTGTTCCTGATCTACTACGGCCTGGCGCAGTTCGCCGCCGTGCGTGAAAGCATACTGTGGCCATGGTTATCCAATGCCACCTTCTGCGCCTGCCTGGCCTTTGCCATCAATACCAGCGCCTACACAGCCGAGATCATCGCCGGCAGCCTGCGCGCCACGCCTCATGGCGAGATCGAAGCGGCGCGGGCCATGGGCATGTCGCGGGCCTTGATGTACCGGCGCATTCTGCTGCCGTCGGCCATGCGCCGCGCGTTGCCGCAGTACAGCAACGAAGTGATCATGATGCTGCAGACCACCAGCCTGGCCTCCATCGTGACCCTGATGGACATCACCGGCGCGGCCCGCACGGTCACCGCGCAGTATTACCTGCCGTTCGAAGCGTACATTACCGCGGGCGCCATCTATCTGGCCCTTACCTTCATCCTCGTGCGGCTGTTCAAGCTGGCCGAGCGGCGCTGGCTGGGCTACCTGGCGCCACGCAAGGGCTGATCGCGTTCATGGGCGGCGCGCTGCCCACCCTTATTTCAGAGAACACAGCATGAACAAACTCGAAGTACAGGACCTGCACAAGCGCTACGGCAGCCATGAAGTGCTCAAGGGCGTGAGTCTGGCGGCCAAGGCAGGCGATGTGATCAGCATCATCGGGTCCAGTGGCTCGGGCAAAAGCACCTTCCTGCGGTGCATCAACCTGCTGGAGCAACCTTGGTCCGGGCAGATCCTGCTCAACAACGAAGCCCTCAAGCTGGTGCCCAACAAAGGCGGCGGCCTCAAGGCCGGTGACCCGAAGCAGTTGCAGCGCATGCGCGCCAGGCTGGCAATGGTGTTCCAGCACTTCAACCTGTGGTCCCACATGACCGCATTGCAGAACGTGATGGAAGCGCCGGTGCACGTGCTCGGGATGAGCAAGAAGGACGCCCAGGAAAAGGCAGAACACTACCTGGCCAAAGTAGGGGTGACCCACCGCAAGGACGCCTACCCCGGCCATATGTCCGGCGGCGAACAGCAGCGCGTGGCCATTGCCCGGGCATTGGCGATGGAGCCGGAAGTGATGCTGTTCGACGAGCCCACTTCAGCGCTGGACCCGGAGCTGGTGGGTGACGTGCTGAAGGTAATGCAATCGCTGGCGCAGGAAGGCCGCACCATGGTGGTAGTCACACACGAAATGGGCTTTGCCCGGGAAGTGTCCAACCAGGTAGTGTTCCTCCACCAAGGGTTGGTAGAAGAGCGAGGCAATCCTCGTGAAGTGTTGGCCAACCCGCAGTCGGAGCGGCTGCGCCAGTTCCTCTCGGGTAGTCTTAAATGAGCGTATTTCGCGCCGTCCGGAACTTCACTGCGTGAGTGCTCACATGATTGCCCAGCGTATCGGCTTTCTCATCTGGCCTGGCACCAAGGCACTGACCCTGGCGCTGGCCGAGGAGGCCTTGACCGTCGCCCGCAAGGTGCATCCCGAAGTGCTGTACGAGCCGTTGTTCCTCCAGGCCGAAGCACCAACGACGGGTGGCTGGCAATTGCCGGGTGAACCCTGGGCCGGGCGCCTCGAAGGCTGTCAGAAGCTATTCCTGGTGGCGGACGAACCCCCGGCCTCCATGGCGCCCGCGCTGTCCAGCGCATTGAAGCAACTGGTACGCGGCGGGTGTGTGATCGGCGGCTTGTCGGCCGGCATTTATCCTCTCGCGCAACTTGGCTTGCTGGATGGCTACCGCGCCTCGGTGCATTGGCGCTGGCAGGACGACTTCAGTGAGCGTTTCCCCAAGGTGATTGCCACCAGCCACCTGTTCGACTGTGACCGTGATCGGCTCACGGCTTGCGGTGGCCTGGCCGTACTCGACCTGATGCTGGCCGTGCTGGCGCGCGACCACGGCGCCGAACTGGCAGGCGCGGTGTCGGAAGAACTGGTGGTGGAGCGCATCCGTGAAGGCGGCGAGCGCCAGCGCATACCCCTGCAAAACCGCCTCGGTTCCAGCCACCCCAAGCTCACCCAGGCGGTGCTGCTGATGGAAGCGAACATCGAGGAGCCGCTCACCACCGACGAAATCGCCCAGCACGTGTGTGTGTCCCGGCGCCAGCTGGAGCGGATTTTCAAGCAGTACTTGAACCGGGTGCCCAGCCAGTACTACCTCGAGTTGCGCTTGAACAAGGCCCGCCAGATGCTGATGCAAACCAGCAAGTCGATTATCCAGATCGGCCTGTCGTGCGGCTTTTCCTCCGGCCCGCATTTCTCCAGTGCGTACCGCAACTTCTTCGGCGCTACCCCGCGCGAAGATCGCAACCAGCGCCGCGCCGGCAGCCCGTTCGAGCTCGCCCCCGTTCCGGCAGAGCGCGGGTAGGAAAACGTGCAGGCGCCGGCGCAGCCCGGGAATCCGGGGTCATTCGCCGGCTGCGTCGGCGCCTGCAAGTGTTTTAAACTGTCCCTATTTGTCGCATTGCTGAAAACCCCGGTATTTCGGGGGTTCTGGCTGTAACAAGTTGTCGCTTGGCGGCAAGGCCAAGGGCCAACCACTCCTTACAATCCTCCCATCGCCGGCCACTTTCAGGCCCGCGCTTCGCTTCAGGAGACGCTGATGTCCGCTGATCACGCCCAGGTGCAACGCACCGATTTCGACCAGGTAATGGTCCCCAACTATGCGCCGGCGGGTTTCATTCCCGTGCGTGGGGCAGGCTCTCGAGTCTGGGACCAGGCGGGTCGCGAGCTGATCGACTTCTCCGGCGGCATCGCGGTCAACGTGCTGGGCCATGCCCACCCTGCGTTGGTCGGCGCGCTTACCGAGCAGGCCAACAAGCTGTGGCACGTGTCCAACGTATTCACCAACGAGCCGGCCCTGCGCCTGGCCAAAAAGCTGGTGGCTGCCACCTTTGCCGAGCGCGTGTTCTTCTGCAACTCGGGCGCGGAGGCCAACGAAGCCTGCTTCAAGCTGGCACGTCGCGTGGCCCATGACACGTTCGGCCCGGAAAAATACGAGATCATCGCCGCGGTCAACAGCTTCCACGGGCGTACCCTGTTCACCGTGAGCGTGGGCGGCCAGCCCAAGTACTCCGACGGTTTCGGGCCAAAGATCGAAGGGATCACCCATATCCCCTACAACGACCTCGACGCGCTGAAAGCCGCCATCTCGGACAAGACCTGCGCCGTGGTGCTCGAGCCTATCCAGGGTGAAGGCGGCGTGTTGCCGGCAGACCGCGCTTACCTCGAAGGCGCCCGCGCCCTGTGCGACCAGCACAACGCGCTGCTGGTGTTCGACGAAGTGCAAAGCGGTATGGGGCGTAGCGGTTCGTTGTTCGCCTACATGCAGTACGGCGTGACCCCCGACATCCTCTCCAGCGCCAAGAGCTTGGGCGGTGGCTTCCCGATCGGCGCCATGCTGACCACCGAGAAATTGGCCCGCCACCTGAGCGTAGGCGTGCACGGCACCACTTACGGCGGCAACCCGCTAGCCTGCGCGGTAGCGGAAGCGGTGGTGGATGTGATCAATACCCCTGAAGTGCTGGAAGGCGTCCAGGTTCGCCATGAGCGCTTCGCCACCCGCCTGCGCGCCATCGGCGAACAGTACGGGGTGTTTACTGAAGTGCGTGGCATGGGCCTGCTGATCGGCTGTGTGCTGAGTGAACAGTGGAAGGGCAAGGCGAAGGAATTCTTCAACGCCGCCGAGCGCAACGACCTGATGATCCTGCAGGCCGGCCCGGACGTGGTCCGCTTTGCCCCTAGCCTGGTGATCGACATCGCTGACATCGACGAAGGCCTCGACCGCTTCGAGCGCGCTGTCACCCAGCTGACCCAGGCCTGACGGCTGACCGGCGGGGCCGTGCGCCCTGCCTTTATTTTCTTGATTCAAAGGAGTGGCACCATGCTCGTGATGCGCCCTGCGCAAATGGCTGACCTGGACGAGGTGCAACGGCTCGCCGCGGACAGCCCGATCGGTGTCACTTCCCTGCCCGACGACCTGGAGCGCCTGCGCGACAAGATCGTTGCGTCGCAAGCCTCCTTCGCCGCCGAAGTCAGCTTCAACGGTGAAGAGAGCTATTTCTTTGTGCTCGAAGACACCGCTCGCGGCACCTTGGTAGGTTGCTCGGCCATCGTTGCCTCGGCCGGTTACTCCGAGCCGTTCTACAGTTTCCGCAACGAAACCTTCGTTCACGCCTCTCGCGAACTGAAGATCCACAACAAGATTCACGTGTTGTCCCAATGCCATGACCTTACGGGTAACAGCCTGCTCACCAGTTTCTATGTGCTGCCGGAACTGGTGGCTACACCTTGGGCCGAGCTCAACTCGCGGGCGCGCCTGCTGTTCATGGCCAACCACCCGGAGCGTTTCGCCGATTCCGTGGTGACTGAAATCGTTGGCTACAGCGACGAACACGGCGACTCGCCGTTCTGGGACGCCATCGGCCGTAATTTCTTCGACATCAACTACGCGGCGGCGGAGCGTTTGTGTGGGTTGAAAAGCCGCACATTCCTGGCCGAGCTGATGCCTCACTACCCGATCTACGTGCCGCTGCTGCCGGACGCCGCCCAGGAAGCCATGGGCCAGGTGCATCCAAGGGCGCAGGTCACCTTCGACATCCTCATGCGCGAAGGCTTCGAAACCGAGCATTACATCGACATCTTCGACGGCGGGCCGACCCTGCACGCCCGAACCTCCAACATCCGCTCGATTGCCAGCAGCCGCGTGGTGCCTGTGAAGGTAGATGAAAACGCTGCCAAGGGCGGGCGTCCGTACCTGGTAGCGAACTGCAATTTGCAGGACTACCGCGCCGCGTTGCTGGAGCTGGACTGGGCGCCAGGCAAGCCCGTGAGCTTGCCGGCGGCCGTGGCCGAACGCCTCGGCGTGGCCGATGGCGCCAGCGTCCGCGTAGTGGCCGTGTAAAACAGCAGGGTTGGTTGCCTGGCTACGTCAGGCTGAGCATCGCGGCGCCCTTGGCGGCCGCTCGAGGAGTACACATGATTGTTCGTCCCGTACGCAGCAGCGACCTCAGCGCGCTGATCGACCTGGCTCGCGGCACCGGCCCGGGCCTGACGACCCTGCCTGCCAACGAGGAGCGCCTGGCCCACCGAGTAGGCTGGGCGGAGAAGACCTTCCGCGGCGAGGCCGAGCGGGGCGATACCGATTACCTGTTCGTGCTGGAAACCGATGACGGCACCGTGGTGGGCACTTCCGCCATTGCTGGCGCGGTAGGGCAGCGCGAACCTTGGTACAACTACCGCGTGGGCCTGACCGTCAGCGCCTCGAAAGAGCTGAACATTTACCGGGAAATTCCCACCCTGTTCCTGGCGAATGACCTTACCGGCAACTCCGAGCTGTGCTCGCTGTTCCTGCGTGACGACATGCGCAACGGCCTGAACGGCCGCCTGCTGGCCAAGGCGCGGCTGCTGTTCATGGCCGAATTTACCGGCCTGTTCGGCAACAAGGTGATCGCCGAGCTGCGAGGCATCTCCGATCAGGCAGGGCGCTCACCGTTCTGGGAAAGCCTGGGGCGGTACTTCTTCAAGATGGAATTCAGCCAGGCCGATTACCTTACCGGCGTAGGTAATCGTGCATTTATCGCCGAGTTGATGCCCAAGTTTCCGCTCTATACCTGTTTCCTTTCCGAAGCCGCCCGCGAGGTGATCGGCAAGGTGCACCCGGACACCGAGCCGGCCCTTTCCATGCTGCGCGCCGAGGGCTTCAACTACCAAGGGTACGTGGACATCTTCGACGCCGGCCCGGCCGTGGAATGCGAAGTGGCGAAAATACGTGCCGTTCAGGAGAGCAAAAGCCTGGTGCTGGCCGTCGGCACACCGGGCGATGATGCCCCTGTGTATCTGATCCATAACCGCCAGCTGGAGCACTGCCGTATCACCGCGGCGCCGGCGCGCCTGGCCGCCGGCACCCTGGTGGTCGACCCGCTTACTGCCCGCCGTTTGCGCCTGCATGCGGGCGACCAGGTACGCGCGGTCACCTTGTCACCCAACACGGCTCTGGAGGGCCAGCCATGACCACTTTGTTCATCGACGGGCAATGGCTCGCGGGCGAAGGCGAAGCCTTCCAGTCGCTCGATCCGGTCAGCCAGCGTGTGCTCTGGGAAGGGCAAGCCGCCTCGGCCGCGCAAGTGAAATCGGCCGTGGCCGCCGCGCGCCAGGCATTCGCGCAGTGGGCAACGCTGCCGCTGGAAACCCGCATCGGTTATTTGCAAGCGTTCGCCGAGCGGCTCAAAGCCTCCAGTGAACAGCTGGCCCGCTGCATCGGTGAAGAAACCGGCAAGCCGCTGTGGGAAGCCGCCACGGAAGTGACCAGCATGGTCAACAAGGTGGCGATTTCCGTTCAGGCGTACGAAGAGCGCACCGGCGAAAAACACGGCGTGCTGGGCGATGCCAAGGCCGTGCTGCGCCACAAGCCCCACGGCGTGGTGGCGGTGTTCGGCCCTTACAACTTCCCGGGCCACCTGCCTAATGGCCACATCGTGCCGGCGCTGTTGGCCGGTAATACCGTGGTGTTCAAACCCAGCGAGCTTACGCCCGCGGTGGCGGCACTCACGGTCAAGTGCTGGGAAGAGGCGGGGCTGCCTGCGGGCGTGCTCAACCTGGTGCAAGGGGCCCGCGATACCGGCGTGGCCCTGGCGGACGCGGACATCGACGGCGTGTTCTTCACCGGCTCTAGCCGTACCGGCAACCATTTGCATGCCTTGTTCGCCGGCCGCCCCGAAAAGATCCTCGCGCTGGAAATGGGCGGCAACAACCCCTTGGTGGTAGATAAGGTGGAGGACCTGGACGCAGCCGTTTACACCATCGTGCAATCGGCCTTCATTTCCGCTGGCCAGCGTTGCACCTGCGCTCGGCGCCTGCTGGTGCCAGAGGGGGAGTGGGGTGATCGCCTGCTGGCACGGTTGGTGGAAGTGGCCCGTGGCATTCGCGTGGGCGCCTTTGACGAACAGCCCGCGCCGTTCATGGGCTCGGTGGTTTCGCTCGGTGCCGCCCAAGCGCTGATGACCGCCCAGGCCGAGTTGCTCGGCAACGGCGCGCAGGCGCTGTTACCGATGACCCAGCCCAACCCCAGCGCGGCATTGCTGACGCCCGGCCTGATAGATGTTACCGCCGTGGCCGAGCGTTCGGACGAAGAATTGTTTGGCCCGCTGCTGCAGGTGGTGCGCTATCAGAACTTCGATGGCGCGATCGCCGAAGCCAACCACACGCGTTACGGCCTGGCCGCTGGCCTGCTGTCCGATTCCGCCGAGCGCTACCAGCACTTCTGGCTGCACAGCCGCGCTGGCATCGTGAACTGGAACAAGCAACTGACCGGCGCCGCCAGCAGTGCACCGTTCGGTGGGGTAGGTGCCTCGGGCAATCACCGCGCCAGCGCGTACTACGCGGCTGATTATTGCGCCTTCCCGGTGGCTTCCCTTGAGGCAGACCGGGTAAGCCTGCCGGCCACCCTTACACCGGGTGTGACGCTGTAAGCCGCGGGCTGCCTTGAGTTGCAAGCGGCAAGCGACAAGCAAAAGCAAAAGCAAAAGCAAAAGCAAAAGCAAAAGCAGTAAGCCATAAGACATTTAGCGGGAGCCGGGCCAATGAAAGCGTTTGAAGTCAACTTTGACGGGCTGGTGGGGCCTACCCACAACTATGGCGGCTTGTCTTATGGCAACGTTGCTTCGCAGAGCAACAGCCAGGCGCAGTCCAACCCCCGGGAAGCCGCGCGCCAGGGGTTGGCGAAGATGAAAGCCTTGAGCGACATGGGCTTTGTGCAGGGCGTGCTGGCGCCTCAGGAGCGCCCCGATGTGGCTGGCTTGCGCCGCCTGGGGTTCGCCGGCAGCGATGCCGAAGTGATCGCCGCCGCTGCCCGTGATGCCATGCCGATTCTCGCGGCCAGTTGCTCGGCGTCGAGCATGTGGGTGGCCAACGCTGCTACCGTGAGCCCCAGCGCGGACACTGCCGACAGCCGGGTGCACTTCACCGCAGCCAACCTCAATTGCAAATACCACCGCAGCATCGAGCACCCAACGACCAGTCGCGTGTTGGCCGCCATGTTTGCCGACCAGGCTCATTTTGCCCACCACGCCGCGCTGCCCGCAGTCGCTCAGTTCGGTGACGAAGGCGCCGCGAACCATACCCGGTTCTGCAAGGACTATGGCGCGCCGGGGGTCGAGTTCTTCGTATACGGCCGTGCGGCCTTCGATAGCCGCCGCCCCTCGCCACAACGCTACCCGGCCCGGCAAACCCTAGAAGCTTCCCAGGCCGTGGCGCGCCTGCATGGGCTGAGCGAGGCCGGGACGGTCTACGCGCAGCAGAACCCGGCAGTAATCGACCAAGGCGTGTTCCACAACGACGTGATCGCAGTGGGCAACGGCGAGGTGCTGTTCCATCACCAGGACGCCTTCCTCGAGACCGAGCAGGTGCTGGGTGAGTTGGCCGCGAAATTGAGTCAGCGGGGCGGGCATTTCCAGTCCATCAGCGTGCCCCGCGACCAGGTAAGCGTGGAAGACGCTGTACGCTCCTACCTGTTCAACAGCCAGCTGCTTACCCGCGCCGACGGCCGCATGCTGTTAATCGTGCCGGAAGAATGCCGAGCCAACCCGCGCGTGTGGGATTACCTGCAGGCGCTTACGGCTGGCAATGGCCCGATTGGCCAGGTTCAAGTGTTCGACCTCAAGCAGAGCATGCAGAACGGCGGTGGCCCGGCCTGCCTGCGCCTGCGCGTGGCCCTCAACGAACAAGAGCTGGCGGCGGTCAACCCAGGGGTTATCATGACGGCCAGCCTGTACGAGCGGCTGACCCAATGGGTGGATCGGCACTACCGCGATCGCCTGAGCGATGCGGACCTGGCTGATCCACAATTGCTGGTAGAGTGCCGTACAGCGCTGGATGAACTCACCGGGCTGCTGCAGCTCGGCTCGGTTTATCCATTCCAACTCAATTGAAGGGAACCCCAACCATGTCAGATGCCCTGCGGCTGATCCTTGAAGACGACGACGGCACTCAACTTGAAACCTCCTGCACCCGCCTGGCGGTGATGTGGCAAGGCAAGGAACTGTGGATTCAAATCGGCGGCAACGATCAGTTGTTGATCGGTGTAGATGTGGACGAGGGCGATACCGAGTACGCCAACTTGCTGATGCGCCCGATGGCCACCAACCTGGTGAGCCTGCAGCTGGAAATGGAACCTGCCGAACTGGCGGATGAAGAAGACGGCCACGTGCACGGCCCCGACTGCGGCCACCATCACTGACCCCGGCCGGGAGCCCGCCTATGCTGTCGCTTGGAAAACTGCTGGAACTCACCCTGGCCGACCGTGAGCCGGCGCAGAAGACTCAGATGACGGTAAGCGGCACCTGCCTGCGCTGGCTCGCGCCGGGCGCGTTGGAAGTGCGCCCTCACGCGGACCGCGACAATGGGCTGGACCTGCTGCTGTCGGCGGGCATCCATGGCAACGAAACCGCGCCCATCGAGCTGCTCGATTCATTGATTCACGCCATCGCGCGTAATGAGCTGCAGCCCCGGGCGCGGCTGCTTTTCCTGTTCGGTAACCCGGAAGCCATCCGGCGCGGTGAGCGCTATGTGGAGCAGGACGTGAATCGGTTGTTCAACGGCCGTCATGAACTGTCCAGCGGCTTTGAGGCCATGCGTGCCTGTGAGCTGGAGCGGCTGGCCGCCAGTTTCTTCAACCGCCCGGACCGCCAGCGGCTGCACTACGACCTGCACACTGCCATCCGCGGCTCTCGCATCGAGCAGTTTGCCTTGTATCCGTGGAAGGAAGGGCGCGAGCACTCGCGGCTGGAACTGGCGCGTTTGCGCGACGCGGGCATGGAAGCGGTGCTGCTGCAAAACCGCCCCGCCATCACCTTCAGCGCCTACACCTATGAAACCTTGGGGGCCGAGGCCTTTACCCTGGAGCTGGGCAAGGCGCGCCCGTTCGGCCAGAACGCCGAAGTAGACCTGACGCGGCTGGATGCATGCTTGCGTGGGTTGATCGAGCGCAGCGCAGGGGTGGCCGACGGTGACGATCTCACCGGGCTACAGCTGTTCAGCGTGTCCCGCGAGATCATCAAGCACAGCGATAGCTTCCTGCTTCACCTGCCCGCAGACGTGGAAAACTTCTCCGAGTTGCCCACCGGTTATCTTCTGGCCGAGGACGAAGGCACGCGGTGGGTGATCGAGGAGGAGGGCGCCCGGATCATCTTCCCCAACCCCAAGGTGCGCAATGGCCTGCGGGCCGGCATCGTGGTTGTGCCCCATCTTCCCGGCACATCAGCCCTGTAACAAGTCCATTCCCGGGTGGGACCACGGGGCGGGCCTTCCGGGCGTAGCCCGGGAATGGACTGCGAACCGTTTACCCCGCGATCATGCCTTTGAGGTCACGCACCTTGGTCAGCGTATCCACGCAGGCCCGCGCCGCTTCCAGGCCTTTCACATGGAAATGCCGGAAGAAGTAATCGTGGTGTTCCTTGCCTTCATGGAAGTGATGCGGGGTAAGCACTACCGAAAACACCGGCACTTCAGTGTCCAGCTGTACGCGCATCATCCCATCGATCACCGCCGGGGCCACGAAGTCGTGGCGGTAGATGCCGCCGTCCACCACCAGCGCGGCGCCGACGATGCCGGCGTAGCGCCCGGACCTGGCCAGCAGCTTGGCGTGCAGAGGGATTTCATAGGCGCCGGCAACTTCGAAGAAGTCCACTTGATCGGCGCTCACGCCAAGCGCGGCGAGGCCTTCGATAAAGCCGAGGCGGCTCTGGTCCACAATATCCTTGTGCCAGCTGGCCTGGATGAAGGCGATGCGCGAAGCGGATTGGTTTTGCATGGTGACTCTCCTGTTCATTGGCAATAAACAGGGCACACGAGTGAAAGGAGCGCGCAGGCACCCCGTTCTCTCTTTATCCGGACTATACCGTCGGCCCCGGGATCACACCGGGTCTGCTGACCTCGCCGAAACGAGCGCTCGCGGGCTAGGCTATGCCATTACCGCCGGTGGGGAATCGCACCCCGCCCTGAGAACGTTGCCGCGTGTGGCGGCGCGGCATTATTAACACAGCCAGGTAGGCAGGGGGAATCCTTCCCTGCGTGGCGTGTTAGATTTTTTCATTAGGGCGCTATTCTCGCGCGCCCGCTCAAGGAGAGGCCTGATGACCCCGATCGACCTGCGCAGCGATACCGTGACCCGCCCCTCTTCGGGCATGCTCCAGGCCATGGCGCGCGCCGAAACCGGTGATGACGTTTATGGGGAGGACCCCACCGTGGCCCACCTGCAAGCGCGGCTGGCCGAAGAGCTTGGCTTTGAAGCGGGCCTGTTCGTACCCAGCGGCACCATGAGCAACCTGTTGGGGCTGATGGCCCATTGTGAGCGAGGGGACGAATACATCGTGGGCCAACAAGCCCATACCTATAAATACGAAGGCGGCGGCGCGGCGGTGTTGGGGTCCATTCAGCCGCAGCCGCTGGAAAGCCAGAGCGATGGCTCGCTGGCCCTCGATCAGGTAATCGCCGCCATCAAGCCCGACGACTTCCACTTTGCCCGCACTCGGCTGCTGGCATTGGAAAACACCATGCAGGGCAAGGTGCTGCCGATGGATTACCTGGCGCGCGCCAAAGCACTGTGCACAGCGCATGGCCTGGGCTTCCATCTCGATAGCGCTCGGCTATTCAATGCTGCGGTCGCTCAAGGCGTGGCGGCAGGCGAGATCAGCAGGCATTTCGATTCGGTTTCCATCTGCCTGTCCAAGGGCCTCGGCGCTCCCGTGGGTTCGGTGTTGTGCGGCGACCGGGCACTGATTGCTCGCGCCACGCGCTGGCGCAAGGTCGTGGGCGGTGGCATGCGCCAGGCCGGCATTCTGGCCGCAGCGGGCTTGTATGCGCTGGACCATAACGTAGCGCGCCTGGCGGATGACCATGCCAACGCGCGCCGCCTCGCCGAAGGGCTTGGTGCACTCGGCTACCCTGTAGAGCCGGTGCAGACCAACATGGTGTATGTACAGGTCGGCGCGGCAGCAGGGGCGTTGCGGGACTACGCGGCAGGGCAGGGTGTACGCCTCACGGCCAGCCCACGCTTGCGCCTGGTCACTCATCTTGATGTGGATGCGCGTCAGATCGACCAGGTGATTGAAGTGTTCGCCGGCTTCGCACGCCAAACCGGATACGAATCGTCCAATTGATGGACTCAATCGTACAAACACACTGTACCCTGACCGCAGGGCCGATATAATGCGGCCCTTTGCCGTCGTTTCGACGCCAAGCCTGTGCCTCTGGCCGCTGTCTCCGTGGAAGAACCTATGAAAAGCGCAGAAATCCGTGAAGCCTTCCTCCGCTTCTTCGAAGAGCAAGGCCACACCCGTGTAGCCTCAAGCTCTCTGATCCCCGCCAACGATCCGACCCTGCTGTTCACCAACGCCGGGATGAACCAATTCAAGGACTGCTTCCTCGGCCAGGAAAAGCGCGCCTACACCCGCGCGGTGAGCAGCCAGAAGTGCGTGCGCGCTGGCGGCAAGCATAACGACCTCGAAAACGTGGGCTACACCGCGCGCCATCACACGTTCTTCGAAATGTTGGGCAACTTCAGCTTCGGTGATTACTTCAAGCGTGACGCCATCACCTTCGCCTGGACCTTCCTCACTTCGGAAAAATGGCTGAACCTGCCCAAGGAAAAGCTGTGGGTTACCGTTTACGCCAGCGATGATGAAGCCTACGACATCTGGACGAAGGAAGTGGGCGTGCCGGCCGAGCGCATGGTGCGTATTGGTGACAACAAAGGTGCCCCGTACGCTTCGGACAACTTCTGGACCATGGGCGATACCGGCCCTTGCGGCCCTTGCACCGAAATTTTCTACGATCACGGCGCGGACATCTGGGGTGGCCCGCCCGGCTCCCCGGAAGAAGACGGCGACCGTTACATCGAGATCTGGAACAACGTGTTCATGCAGTTCAACCGCACCGCCGATGGCGTGTTGCATCCTCTCCCCGCGCCGTCGGTCGACACCGGCATGGGCCTGGAGCGGATCAGCGCGGTGCTGCAGCACGTGCATTCGAACTACGAGATCGACCTGTTCCAGCACCTGCTGCACGCCTCTGCCGAGGCCATCGGCTGCGGCAACGAGGGCCAGCCGTCGCTCAAGGTAGTGGCTGACCACATTCGTTCCTGTGGCTTCCTGATCGCCGACGGCGTGTTGCCTTCCAATGAAGGCCGCGGCTACGTGCTGCGCCGGATCATTCGACGCGCCTGCCGCCACGGCAACAAGCTGGGCGCGCGCGGTGCCTTCTTCCATCGCATCGTCGCCGCCCTCGTCACCGAGATGGGCGAAGCCTTCCCCGAACTGAAAAACCAGCAGGCGCATATCGAGCGCGTGCTCAAGGGCGAGGAAGAGCAGTTCGCCAAAACCCTGGAGCAGGGCCTGAAGATCCTCGAGCAGGACCTGGCCGAGCTCAAGGGCGACGTGGTACCGGGCGATGTGATCTTCAAACTGTACGACACCTACGGTTTCCCGATGGACCTCACTGGCGACATCGCCCGTGAGCGCAACCTCACCCTGGACGAAGCCGGCTTCGAACGCGAAATGGACGCCCAGCGCGAGCGCGCCCGGTCGGCCAGTGCCTTCGGCCTGGACTACAACAGCCTGGTGAAGGTCGAGGAAGACACGCAGTTCCTGGGTTACACCACCCACGACGGCGAAGGCAAAATTGTAGCGCTGTATAAAGATGGGCAGTCGGTGCAGGAACTGGCCGAAGGCGAGGAGGGCGTGGTGATTCTCGACCGCACGCCGTTCTACGCTGAATCCGGTGGCCAGGTGGGCGACCGCGGTACGCTGCAGGGGGGCAACAGCCGCTTCCAGGTAAGCGACACCACCAAGTCTGGTGGCGCGTTCCTGCATCACGGCCTCGTTGCGCTGGGTAGCCTGAAAGTGGGCGAAACGGTGCAGGCGCAGGTTGAAGGCGACCTGCAACAGGCCACATCGCTCAACCACTCGGCTACCCACTTGCTGCATGCCGCGCTGCGCGAAATCCTTGGCGATCATGTCCAGCAGAAAGGCTCTCTGGTCGACAGCCAGCGCCTGCGCTTCGACTTCAGCCACTTCGAGCCGATCAAGCCCGAACAGATCAAGGCGCTGGAAGATATCGTCAACCGCGAAATCCGTCGCAACACGCCCGTACAGATCGAAGAGATGGACATCGAGAGCGCCAAGCAGAAAGGCGCCATGGCCCTGTTCGGTGAGAAATACGGCGACCGCGTGCGCGTACTCACCATGGGCGGCGACTTCTCGGTGGAACTGTGCGGCGGCATCCACGCCAAGCGCACCGGCGACATCGCGCTGTTCAAGATTACCAGCGAAAGCGGCGTGGCTTCGGGCGTGCGGCGTATCGAAGCGGTGACCGGCGCGACCGCGCTGGCCCTGCTCAATAGCGCTGAAGAGCAAGTGAAAGAAGCCGCGTCGCTGCTCAAGGGCAGCCGTGAGAACGTGCTCGACAAATTGCAGGCCATGCTGGAGCGCAACCGCCAGCTGGAGAAACAGCTGGAGCAACTCCAGGCCAAGGCCGCCAGCGCCGCGGGCGACGATCTGCTGGCCGGTGCCGTGGACGTGAAAGGCGTGAAGGTGCTGGCCGCGCGCCTGGATGGCGTGGATGGCAAGGGCTTGCTGGCCTTGGTAGACCAGCTCAAGAACAAACTGGGCGAAGGCGTGATCCTGCTCGGTGGCGTGCACGACGAAAAAGTAGTGTTGGTTGCCGGTGTCACCAAAGCCTTGTCGGCGCGCGTGAAAGCCGGCGACCTGATGAAGCAGACCGCGGCGGCAGTCGGTGGCAAGGGCGGAGGCCGGCCAGACATGGCTCAGGGCGGCGGCGTGGATGTCGCGGCCCTCGACCAGGCACTGGCACTGGCTGTGCCGTTCGCCGAAGGCGGGCTGTAATCCCGGCGGCATGCGCCACGGCCCGGCCGTGGCCGCAAGCGTGCGGATGTTTAATGGGTGCCCTGCGTGGGCGTGAGGCGGCGTTGAAATGGCTTTGATCGTACAGAAGTTTGGCGGCACTTCGGTGGGCTCCATCGAGCGTATCGAGCAGGTGGCCGATAAGGTCAAGAAATTCCGCGAGCAAGGCCACGACCTGGTGGTCGTGCTTTCGGCAATGAGTGGCGAAACCAACCGGTTGATCGATCTGGCCAAACAGATTACCGATCAACCCGAGCCGCGTGAGCTGGACGTAGTGGTGTCCACGGGGGAGCAAGTGACCATTGGCCTGCTGGCCATGGCCTTGATCAAGCGTGGTGTGCCGGCGGTGTCCTACACCGGTAACCAGGTGCGCATCCTCACCGATGATGCCTATAACAAGGCGCGTATTCTGCAGATCGATGATCAGCGCCTGCGCGAAGACCTCAAGGCTGGCCGCGTAGTTGTGGTAGCCGGCTTCCAGGGTGTCGACCAGAACGGCAACATCACCACGCTGGGCCGTGGTGGCTCCGATACCACCGGTGTTGCTTTGGCCGCGGCATTGAAAGCCGACGAGTGCCAGATCTACACCGACGTGGACGGCGTCTATACCACCGACCCGCGCGTGGTAGCCCAGGCCCAGCGGCTGGACAAGATCACCTTCGAAGAAATGCTCGAAATGGCCAGCCTGGGTTCGAAGGTACTGCAGATCCGTGCGGTCGAATTCGCTGGCAAGTACAACGTCCCGCTGCGCGTGTTGCACAGCTTCCAGGAGGGTCCCGGGACCCTGATCACCATTGATGAAGAGGAAACCATGGAACAGCCGATCATTTCCGGCATCGCCTTCAACCGCGACGAGGCCAAGCTGACCATCCGTGGCGTGCCCGACACCCCAGGCGTGGCGTTCAAGATCCTGGGCCCCATCAGCGGTGCCAACATCGAAGTGGATATGATCGTTCAGAATGTGTCCCACGATAACACCACAGACTTCACCTTCACCGTTCACCGCAACGATTACCAGAAGGCGCTCGGCGTGCTTCAGGCCACTGCGGCTGAAATCGGCGCCCGTGAAGTGGTGGGCGATACCAAGATTGCCAAGGTGTCGATCGTGGGCGTAGGCATGCGCTCCCACGCGGGCGTTGCCAGCCGCATGTTCGAAGCGCTGGCCAAGGAGAGCATCAATATCCAGATGATTTCCACGTCCGAGATCAAGGTGTCGGTGGTGATCGAAGAGAAGTACCTGGAGCTTGCCGTGCGCGCCCTGCACACGGCCTTCGACCTGGACGCGACCGCCCGACAGGGCGAGTAAGCCGACCAGAAGGGGCGCGGCCATGGCTGCGCCCTTTTTCTTTTACGGCACGGGAAGATTCTTCCACGGCCGTTTTGGCAAGCGGTTCGGCTTCGGCCACCGTGACGCCCTTTTTTGCAGACCATTCCCGAATAAATACCGTTAGGAGATTTTCATGCTCATTCTTACCCGCCGTTGCGCCGAAAGCCTGGTGATTGGCGATGGGGAAATCACAATCACTGTGCTTGGCGTAAAGGGCAACCAGGTGCGCCTGGGCGTAGACGCGCCCAAGGAAGTGGCTGTGCACCGCGAAGAAATCTATCAGCGAATTCGCAAGGAGAAGGGCGAAGAACCAAGCCTTTAATTTTCTTCGTTTTTTTTGTTTGCAAACGGGGAAGAACGTGGTTAATATACGCCCCGTGTTGCGGAGAGGTGGCCGAGTGGCCGAAGGCGCTCCCCTGCTAAGGGAGTACACCTCAAAAGGGTGTCGGGGGTTCGAATCCCCCCTTCTCCGCCATTATTCAAGTGGGTTTGCTGGAAGGCGAATCACCTAGGCAGTACATGCACTCATAGCTCAGCTGGATAGAGTACTCGGCTACGAACCGAGCGGTCGGAGGTTCGAATCCTCCTGAGTGCACCATATCAGAGGCCCAGAAGTTTAATCTTCCGGAGTCCTGAGTTCCAGGGGAGACTGGGTCAACAACGCCAACTTGCACTCATAGCTCAGCTGGATAGAGTACTCGGCTACGAACCGAGCGGTCGGAGGTTCGAATCCTCCTGAGTGCACCATATCAGAGGTTCTGAAGTTCATCTTCAGAGATCCTGAACCCAGGGGAGACTGGGTTAACAACGCCAACCTGCACTCATAGCTCAGCTGGATAGAGTACTCGGCTACGAACCGAGCGGTCGGAGGTTCGAATCCTCCTGAGTGCACCATCTGCAAAAGCCCACATCTCCGGATGTGGGCTTTTTTTTGCTTGCCACGTAGTAGTCCGCCTTGGCGGCGACCGGCCCGTCAGGGCGGCTGTTTCAGTGGTACCCCGTCGCAGTCAGGCCAACGTGGCCTGGCCTCGCTGCTACAGGTAGCCTCAACTGCGCGTCGGCCGCCAGGGCGTATACTTCACTTTCTTCTTTTTCGTCCCTTTCTTTTTCGTCTCAGCCTTTTCCTCCACAGGCAGCACCTGCTTCGGTGCGGCGCCGGGCTTTTTCACTGCCCTGGCATCAGGGTCAGCCGCGCGAGCGGAGCGTACCTTCGGCGCCTGGCTTGCCGTTTGCCGCACCGCAGGCGCTACGCTGCCCGGCATCGGGCTCCACACACGCTCACGCTGGCCCACGCTGTGGCCCGGGCATGAGGTGTGCGTGAAGGTCACTTGCCCGCCGCTGCCCACGCAGCGCTGTACCGTTGTGGCACCTGCTTCGTTGCTCACGGCAAGAAGCGCCATTATCCATAACCCTATGTTCAAGCCTCGCATTGCGGCCTCCCTGGCCATATTTCACTCTCCAAGCCTAGCGGCTGCACTGTGCGCGGACTGAAGGGTCTATTACCGAATGCTTCGTCACATAAACCTGCTATACCTTGGCTGCATGGGCCGGCAAGCATTTGTAAATCCACAATTTAGTAACCAAAAAGTCCATCGACCGGGTATCATTGCCGCCGTCTGCCCCGCCGGGGCTCCGGAATTCCTTCCATGGACTTACCCAGTAGAACCTTAATAACGCCTTTGGCCCCTATTGCACTGATTGATTGATCTCCTGGTGTGGTCCACTACTGGGAGTGGAGTACACCTATGACCGAAGTCGAAGTCCAAAACCTGCAAGAAAGCCTGCAGGACCGCCTTGGCCAGGTAATCGAACTGCTGCATCGGCAGCGGGTGGTCGAAGACCTGACCCATCGGCAGGAAGGGCAGCACCAGGCCTTGGTCGAAAATCTGGTGCACCGGCAGAACGTGGTCGAGCTTCAGCGTAAGCTCGATGACCTGCACTCCGCCGACATCGCCTATATCCTCGAAGCCCTTCCGCTCAATGACCGCCTTACCGTATGGCAGCTTGTAAAGGCCGAGCGTGACGGCGACATTCTGCTGGAAGTGTCCGATGCGGTTCGCGAAACCCTTATCGCGGACATGGAAGACCATGAGTTGCTGGCAGCGGCCAAGGAGATGGACGCGGACGAGCTGGCGGACCTCGCCCCGGAGCTGCCGCGCGATGTAGTGCACGAACTCATGGAAAGCCTGGACGCGCAGCAGCGGGAGCGCGTTCGATCGGCCTTGAGCTACGAAGACGACCAGGTCGGCGCCTTGATGGACTTCGAGATGGTCACCATCCGCGAAGACGTGACCCTTGAAGTGGTGTTGCGCTACCTGCGCCGGCTACGGGAGTTGCCAGGCCATACCGACAAGGTGTTCGTGATCGATCAGGACGGTGTGCTCAAGGGCGTGCTGCCGATCAAGCGGCTACTGGTCAATGACCCGGAGAAGCGCGTTTCCGACGTGATGGCCAGCGACCCGGTCACCTTCCACCCTGACGCCGACGCTTACGAGGCGGCACAGGCATTCGAGCGCTATGACCTGGTGTCCGCGCCTGTGGTGGACAAGAACCGTCGCCTTATCGGCCGCCTCACCATCGACGAAATGGTCGACCTTATTCGTGAGGAAAGCGAAAGCGAAGTGCTGAACATGGCTGGTTTGCGCGAAGAGGAGGACATCTTCGCGTCCGTGTGGCGTTCGCTGCGCAACCGCTGGTCGTGGCTGGCCATCAACCTGATCACGGCGTTCGTTGCATCGCGGGTGATTGGCCTGTTCGAGGACTCCATCGAGCGCCTGGTGGCGCTGGCGGCACTGATGCCCATTGTGGCGGGTATCGGCGGTAACTCCGGCAACCAGACCATCACCATGATCGTACGCGCCATGGCACTGGACCAGGTAAGTACAGGTAACACCCGGCGCTTGCTGAAGAAGGAGCTATCCGTTGCGGTATTGAACGGACTGATCTGGGGCGGTGTGATCGGCCTGGTGGCGTGGCTGTTGTACCACAGCTGGTCCCTTGGCCTGGTGATGACCGCCGCCATGACGCTCAACCTGCTGCTTGCCGCCTTCATGGGCGTGATCATTCCCATGAGCCTGGCGCGCGTTGGCAGAGACCCTGCCATGGGCTCTAGCGTGATGATTACCGCGGTAACCGACAGCGGTGGCTTCTTTATCTTCCTGGGCCTGGCGACACTTTTCCTGATGTGAAGGGTATTTCGCGCAAACAAAAAGGCCAGCACGAATGCTGGCCTTTTTGCTATGTGCACCTCCTGTGCACGCGCCCGTTGGTTACGCGTCGGCGTCAGCGGACATTTCTGCATCGTGCGCGATCAGCGCAATAAGCGCATTCTGCTGACGATGAGCGAGCTGGCGGAAACGCTGAAGCAGTTCGCGCTCATGAAGCGAGAGCTCCGGGCTATCGAGGCGCATGCTGAGCTCCTCGCCGAGCGCACCCTCTTGAATGAGGCTCTGCTCCAGCCGCGCGATGATTTCAGAGTTCATGCTGCGGTGGTGGGTCCGGGCGACCTCAGCGATGCGTTCGCGCATCCCATCGGGAAGGCGGACGACAAACTTGTCTGCGGTGCGGCTGGAATAGACTGCCTGTTTCATTGGGCGCATATAGTTAACCGGTTGAGTTCAGGAAAGCGGTTCCTCGGAGCGGGCCGCAGGATGTGGGTACGACAGTCATTTTTGCCAAACGTTCCATCAGAAGGACCGCTTGGCTGCACATTATGCCTGTGATATGCCATAACCTTGGCGCCAATTCTGTGACAAATTCTGAACTGTGCGAGGGCGCTTCGCCAGTACGGAAAATCTGAAATGTGCACTGGTTCGGAAAAATGGCACATCGCCAGCCTTTCATCCGGTCGCCCGGTGCCTTGCACTGCCTTCGCTACGCGCAGGCGCGTACAGGGAAACCGAGGCGCCCCTGCTTTTGCCCACCTGTAACACTCAAGGTACTCTGTCAGCATAGTGGCAATCAGGCTATTAGCGAATGCACGGTGCGCAGTACCGATCAAGAGGCAGACAAAATGCGGCGAGGGCGGCTGGTTTATCTCATAGGGGCTTCTGGCGCCGGGAAGGACAGCGTGATCGAGGCGGCGCGGGAAGGCCTGGGCGCGCGCGGTGTCGAAGTGGTGCGACGGGTCATCACCCGCTCCGCTGAAGCGAAGGGGGAGCAGGCTGTGGGAGTAACCCGCGAGGCCTTTGAACACATGCTCGGTCAGGGGGAATTCGCCTTGAGTTGGGGGGCCAATGGCTTGACGTACGGCATACCCGCCGATATTGAAAACAGCCTGGCCCAAGGGCGCTGGGTACTGGTCAACGGTTCGAGAGGATACCTACCGCACGCCCTGGGCAAATACCCGGACCTTTTGGCGGTGCTGGTGACTGTTGACACGGAAGTATTACGCCAGCGGTTGGTAAGCCGAGGGCGAGAGACGCCTGCGCAGATCGAAGGTCGGCTGTCGCGCAATGAGCGGCTGCATCATACGGCCGCTGATTGGCAGGGGGAAGCCCCATGCCTGCATACCATTGATAACTCAGGTGCCTTGGCGGACGCCGCAGCGGCGCTACTGGCGGTGATAGATCAACAACGCCTCAGCGCAATTGGGGATTGAAGCGGAATTTTTTCCCTCGTATCAGCGCCAGCACGAACAGCACGGCGCAGCCCAGGCTCAGCGTCAGCAGCAGGGTGCTCAGTGCGCTGGTGGGGTAGGGGACAGCGGCGGCTGCCAGAAAGCACAGCAAGCTGCCAGCCAGGAAAATTATTGCAGACCTGGACATCTTGAGCCCGCCTTAAAAAGTGTATCGATCCAGACGGGGCGCAGGTAGCTGCCCCTGTTCGTCCATCCTTGGGGCCGTGGTCGCCAGCACCGGCGCCTGTACGCGCTCGTGCATTCCGGCCCGCTGGGCAGCCGGCCGCTGAACCCAGTCCTGCACATTGATGTGAACCTGAGCATTCGGGGCTTCGGCAAAAAAATGAAACGAAACTACGGCAACCATTGCCAAAGCGTTGAAGAGGTAGAGGGCGGCGTTCATCCATGTCTCCAAGGTGGTGTAGCTGGCTGACCATTCATAGCTGCCGACTACAGCGGTAGCACCCCTTGTGCCAATCCGCGCGGCATTAAAAATCCCTTTTAAATCAATACCATAGCAACACTAACTCGAAACGCTTACATGCATTGTGCATTGTTTGACACTTTTGCCCGTGCAGATTGCACGAAGGCCCCCCAAAAATCCAGCAGCGGTGAGGCATTGTGCCTCCATTGCTTAGATTATTTGGTTTGCATCCCCCGGCTTTATGCGCCGCCAAAGCTCGGTTTGCATCTCCCAGGGCGGGGTGATAGATTTGCACCCGCTTTGGCCGGGCTATCCCGGTAACCTTTCGAATGCCTGCAGCCCTGTCGGCATCGCGCATCACGTCCTTGTAGTTCAACGGATAGAACGGGGCCCTCCTAAGGCTCAGATGCAGGTTCGATTCCTGCCGGGGACACCACGCCGCATCCCAATCTCGCTCGTTTCCAGCGTAGCCCCTAAACACGGGCCTTGCCTGCCTCGGACGCTTGCCTACCGTTTATAGCCTTGTTGCACCAGCAACGTCCGCGCCTGCACTGAGCGAGTGCTCTGAAGTGGACCAACAGGTCCGCGTTTTCGACCGGCCTTTGTATAAGCCCTTCATCCTTATAGGTTTTATTTCCCTGGCATACATCCTGCTCGGTTGGCCACGCTGCGGCCGCGTGCTTGGCTGCACATCGTATTGGGCAAGCTGCCGGGACAATCCTACTATCGAAGGGTGGACGTTATATGAACAACCCGTTTTCCTGGTCTGTAAAAGCTGACCTGGGCGGTATTATCGCCCCGGACGAGCGTTTGCCTTGGCCGCAGACCATTGCTCTTGGCATACAGCATGTGTTCGCGATGTTCGGCGCGACATTGCTGGCCCCGCTGCTGATGGGTTTCGATCCCAATGTCGCGATCATGATGAGCGGCATCGGTACGCTCATTTTCTTCATAGTGACGCGGGGCAAGGTACCAAGTTTCCTTGGGTCGAGTTTTGCCTTCATCGGCGCCGTGTCCGCGGCTACCGCCTATGCGGGAAGTGGCCCCAACCTGAACATCCCGCTGGCGCTTGGCGGGATCGTGCTGTGCGGGCTGGTGTATGTGGCCATCGGTATCGTGGTGCAAGCCGCCGGGGTAGCCTGGATCGAGAACATAACCCCGCCGGTAGTGACAGGCACGGTGGTAGCGGTTATCGGCCTGAACCTTGCCAGTGTGCCCATCAAGACAATGGCGTCCTCGAGCTTCGATACCTGGATGCAGCTCATTACCTTTGTGTGCGTGGCCTGCATCGCGGTGTACACAAAGGGCTTGCTGCAACGGATGCTGCTATTGGTTGGGCTGATCGCGGCAACCCTCATTTACTTCGTGCTCGCCAACCTGATGGGCCTGGGCGCTCCGATCAACCTCGACCAGATCGCAGCCGCGCCGTGGCTTGGCATGCCGGCGTTCCAGGCACCTGTGTTCACCCTGTCGGCGGCATTGCTGATCATACCGGTGGTGGTGATCCTGATTGCCGAGAACCTGGGGCATATAAAAGCCATTGCGTCGATTACCGGGCAGAACCTGGATAAATCCATTGGCCGCGCTTTCATCGGAGATGGCATTGCCACGGTGATCAGCGGGGGCGTGGGTGGGAGCGGCATGACTACTTACGCGGAAAACATCGGTGTAATGGCGGCCACCAAGGTGTATTCCACCGCGCTGTTCATCGTTGCTGGCATTGCAGCCATCCTCCTCGGGTTGTCGCCCAAGTTCGGTGCTGTAGTGCACACCATCCCCGTGCCGGTGATGGGCGGGGTGTCGATCGTCGTGTTTGGCTTGATCGCCATTGCGGGTGCGCGGATATGGGTAGAGAACCGGGTAGATTTCTCCGATAGCCGCAACCTGTTGGTCGCTGCCATCCCGCTGGTTCTGGGCACGGGTGATTTCACCCTGCACCTGGGTGGCTTCGCGCTGGGCGGGCTGGGTACCGCCACCTTCGGCGCGATACTGCTTAACCAACTGCTCAATCGCCGCAAGGTCGCAGGCGCCGAGGTGCTGGGCGCCGGCGCATCTTCGAGATAAAAGGCGGGGCCGCCGAGGTCAGGGCCTCGGCTTGAGCCCGTTGAACACCAGCGCCTTGATGCTGGCGAGGGTGTCTTCGAAGAACACCGGGTCGGACAGGCTTTTGCCCGTAACGGCATGCACCTGGGCGCCGAAGTCGGCGTAGTGCTGGGTTGTGCTCCACAGGGTGAATATCAGGTGGTAGGGGTCGACCGGCGCGAGCTTGCCGGCCTCTACCCACTGCTCGATTACTCCCACCTTGCTGGCCACCAGCTCGCGCAGCGGTTGGGTAAGCTGGGAGCGGATCAAAGGCGCCCCTTGCATGATCTCCATGCAGAACAGCTTGGATTCGGCGCAATGGTCCCTGGATAGCTCAAGCTTTACCCGAATGTATTGGCCAATGGCCTCGAGCGGATCCTGATCGGCGCTGAACCCCCGAAGCGGGGCCAGCCAGATCTCCAGCACGTGTTCCAGCACGCAGACGTACAAATCTTCCTTGCTCTTGAAGTAGTACAGCAGGTTGGTTTTCGAGACGTCCGCCGAAGAGGCCACCTGGTCCAGGCTGGTGCCGTGCAATCCATATATTGAAAACAAGCCGAGTGCGGCCTGAATGATTACGGCGCGCTTGTTTTCAACCATTTGCAAGCGCCTGTTCCGCGCCTTCTCGCTGATCTTGCGGCCCCCGGCCTCGACGGGCTGAGCTTCTTTCCTGGCTAGTGCCTTGGTAGCGGGCACCGCCTTGCGTCCAGCCCTTCCGGGTGAGGAAGCGCTGCCCTCTGACGTTTTATCGTTCACAGATCTGTCCGTGCTTCGAGTCGGTCCGGCATTGTAACAGGCTGCCTGGCCCCCTGGCGGAGGAGCATTTCCTGGTAAGCGGTGCACTGAAACGGCCCTGTGCGCCTCACCGCTGTGCAGAAAACCAATCCATTCGGTCTTTTTCGGACCATATGGTCTGAAGAAATCTTTCAGATATTCTCAACCTATTGAAAAGTAGAGACTTTTCAATCTTGGCACATACCATGCTCAGTACCTCTCAGGACGCTGCCATGCAGGCTGGCGATTCAACCGGAGGCACCTATGAAAGTTGGTATCTTTATCCCCATTGGTAACAACGGCTGGTTGATCTCGGAAAACGCTCCACAGTACAAACCGACCTTTGAGCTCAACAAGCAGATCGCCCAGCGCGCCGAAACCTATGGGCTGGATTTTCTCCTGTCCATGATCAAGCTGCGCGGCTTTGGCGGCAAAACCGAGTTCTGGGACCACAACCTCGAATCCTTCACCCTCATGGCAGGGCTGGCGGCGGTTACCAGCAAGATCAAGCTGTTTGCCACCGCGCCGTCCCTGGCGCTGCCGCCGGCGATCGTCGCGCGCATGGCCTCCACCATCGATTCCATTTCCAACGGCCGGTTCGGGGTGAACCTGGTCACCGGCTGGCAGCGGCCAGAATACTCACAGATGGGGCTATGGCCCGGGGACGAGTTCTTCAGCACCCGCTACGCGTACCTGTCCGAGTACATCCAGGTATTGCGTGACCTCTGGGAGCAGGGCCGGTCCGATTTCAAGGGTGACCACTTCACCATGGACGACTGCCACATGAGCCCCCGGCCAAGTGCTGACATGAAAGTGATCTGTGCAGGGCAAAGCGACGCGGGCATGGCCTTCTCGGCCCAATATGCCGACTACAACTTCTGCTTTGGCAAGGGCGTGAACACACCCAAGGCCTTTGCGCCGGCCGCGCAAAAACTGATCGAAGCCACCCAGCGCACAGGGCGAAACGTGAGCACCTATGTGCTGATGATGGTGATCGCCGACGAAACCGACGAGGCCGCCTGGGCCAAATGGGACCATTACAAGGCGGGCGTGGACGAAGAGGCCGTAGCCTGGCTGGGCGTTCAAGGCGGCGCGGACAAAACCTCCGGCGCGGATACCAACGTGCGGCAGATGGCCGACCCTACTTCAGCGGTAAATATCAACATGGGCACGCTGGTGGGCTCGTACGCCTCCATTGCCCGCATGCTCGATGAAGTGGCCGAAGTGGAAGGCACCGAGGGTGTGTTGTTGACCTTCGACCATTTCGTAGAGGGCGTGGAAGCCTTCGGTACCCGTATCCAGCCCCTGATGAACAGCCGGATCGCGGCGGTTTCTCCGGTGCCGTCGCAAGCCGTTGCCAGTGCCGGTGCGGTACCTAGTGAAACAACCGAAGCAGTGGAGGCTTGAGCATGGAGGTCGGTCAAAAGGTCACCCTCAGTTCCGCGACCCCAGCGGGCCTTCCCTTGGTGGACGGCCAGGCGGCCTGGGTGCTGCCGGCGCGCCCCGAGCCACTTTACGTGCACCCCTCCAATACGGCGCTGATCGTGGTGGACATGCAGAACGCCTATGCCTCGGTGGGCGGCTATGTGGATTCCGCCGGCTTCGACATTTCGGGCGCCCAGGGTGTGATTGCCCGGATCGCCACGACGATCGAAGCCGCCCGCGCCGCCGGCGTAACGGTGGTGTATCTGCAGAATGGCTGGGACAACCAGTACATAGAGGCAGGCGGGCCGGGCTCGCCGAACTGGCACAAGTCCAATGCGCTGAAAACCATGCGCAGGTTTCCCGAGCTTCAAGGGCAGTTCCTGGCCAAGGGCGGCTGGGATTATGAACTGGTAGAGGCCCTTGCTCCCCAGGATGGCGACATCGTTGTGCCGAAAACCCGCTACAGCGGTTTCTTCAACAGCACCCTGGACAGCACCTTGCGCGCCCGGGGCATCAAGAACCTGGTATTCACCGGCATCGCCACCAACGTGTGCGTGGAGTCGACCCTGCGCGATGCCTTCCACCTCGAATACTTCGGCGTGATGCTCGAGGACGCGACCCATGAGCTGGGCGGCGCTGCCATACAGGCTGGGTCCGTTTACAACATCGAGACCTTCTTCGGTTGGGTGTCCAGCGTCGAAGCCTTCGTCAACCTTGTACGCAACCAACGATAAACAGGGGAACCGCCATGCCGAAACAAGCCATTATCCCACCGGGCACCGCCACCCCGATCGGCCCCTTCGTACCGGGTACCACTGCGGACGGCATCGTGTACGTTGCTGGCACCTTGCCGTTCGACAGTAACAACAACGTCGTCCATGTAGGCGATGCCGGTGCGCAGACTCGCCACGTGCTGGAAACGATCAAAAGCGTGATCGAAGCGGCCGGCGGGACCATGGAGGATGTGACCTTCAACCATGTGTTCCTCAAGCATTGGGAAGACTATGCGGCCATCAACGCTGTGTACGCCGAGTACTTCCCGGGCGAGAAGCCGGCGCGGTATTGCGTGCAAGTGGGCTTGGTCAAGCCTGACGCCTTGGTGGAAATCGCCAGCGTGGCCCACACCGGCAAACGCCCATGACGGCCGGGCTGTATACCGAGGTGCATGGCGAGCCCGGCGCCGAAACCGTGCTGCTGTCTTCGGGCCTTGGCGGCTCCGCGGGGTACTGGGGCCCGCAGGTGCCTGCGCTGCTGGAGGCGGGCTACCGGGTGATCACCTACGATCAACGCGGCACCGGCCGTAGCCGCCAGGCGTTGCCGGCGGATTACCGCATCGAGCACATGGCTGACGATGTGATCGGCATTCTGGACAGCGAAGGGGTGTCGCGCTGCCATGTGGTCGGCCATGCGCTAGGCGGGCTGGTCGGCCTGCAATTGGCGCTGGACCAACCCGCGCGAATCTCGAGCCTGGCGCTGATCAACGCCTGGGCGGCGCCCAACCCTCATTCGGCACGATGCTTCGAGGCGCGCCTGGCGCTGCTCGACCATGTGGGCCCACGTGCTTATGTGGAAGCGCAGCCGATTTTCCTGTACCCGGCCAGCTGGGCCGCGGCGCACGCCGAGCGCGTGCAGGCGGAAGTTGACCATGCCTTTGAACACTTCCCCGGCGCCGACACCATGAAGGCACGCATTGGCGCCTTGCGCCGCTTCGAGGTGAGCCAGCGCCTGGCGGAGCTTAGCCTTCCGGTGTTCGTGTCCAGCGCACTGGACGACGTGCTGGTGCCGGCAACCTGCTCCGGTCGGCTGAGCCAAGCCATCGCCGGCAGTACCGCCCACGTGCTGCCGCACGGTGGCCATGCCCACAATATCACCGCCCCTGACGCGTTCAATGAGTCAATGCTGGCCTTCCTGCGCAATCAACGCTAGGGCTTTCAAGTCCCATTTTTCGATGGAGAGAACCTATGTACGTATCGACCGCCGAGCCTGTATTGCCCACCGTTGACAAGGCTGAGTTCCGCGATGCAATGGCTCGCCTCGGGGCTGCGGTAAACGTGATCACCACCAACGGGCCCGGCGGGCTGGCTGGCTTCACGGCCTCGGCGGTGTGTAGCGTGACCGACCAGCCGCCTACCTTGCTGGTGTGCCTGAACCGGGGCGCGTCTGTGTATGAGGCCTTTCGGGATAACGGCGTGCTGTGCGTGAACGTGCTGGGGGTAGGGCACCAGAATATTTCAAACTGCTTCGGTGGCAAGACAGCGATGGCTGAGCGGTTTGCGGCGGTGAGCTGGGTGCCGGGTACCTCGGGCTGCCCGGTGTTGGAGGGGGCGAGCGTGTCCTTCGAATGTCGGCTGCGGCAACGCACCGAAGTCGGCACCCACGACGTCATGTTCTGTGAGGTGCTGGCTATTCATACCAGCGACATCGTGGGCAGCCTTATCTACTTCAATCGGGCCTATCACGAACTGTCAGCGATGCTGTAGCGAAGCTCCCCGTTTGGTTACCTGTGCCGCTTGATATTTTTAACGGGCGGTGCCAGTTTTGGTCAGTCGCCGTTCGCGGCACTGACCATAACAAGGAATGCGCGATGTTGATCGATGGCCCGCTGGCGGGTGTGGACGAAGTCGAATGCGTGACGCCGGACCTGAACGGCGTACCTCGTGGCAAGGTGATGACGGCCGCTGGGTTTGCCGAAGGGCGCCGGCTGCAACTGGCCAGGGGGGTACTGCTGCAGTGCATCATGGGCGGCTATCCGCCAGCGAAGTTCTACGGCAGCGATGACGGCGACCTCGCCTTGGTGCCCGACCCTGCGCACCTCTACCGCCTGCCCTGGAGCGACCACCCCCGCGCGTTTGCCATCTGTGACGCCAACGAACTGGAAGGTGGCGGTTCCTCGCTGTCTACGCGTGCGCTGCTCAAGCGGGTCATCGCCAACTACGCGGCCCGAGGCCTGGCCCCTGTAGTAGCGACGGAGCTGGAGTTTTACCTGTTTGCCGCCAACGCCGATCCCTCGCAGCCGTTCCAGCCGCCGATAGGCCTGGACGGCCGGCGCGAGGACGGGCACTCGGCATTCAGCGTTTCATCCAACAACGGTTTGCGGCCGTTCTGGACCGAGGTCTACCGTTGCATGGCGGCCCTTGGCCTGCCGCGCGACACCTTCATGCACGAGATGGGCGTGAGCCAGTTCGAGATCAACCTGCTGCATGGCGATCCGCTGCTGCTTGCCGACCAGACCTTCCTGTTCAAGCACCTGCTCAAGGAAGTCGCCCTCAAGCACGGGCTGATCGCGGTGTGCATGGCCAAGCCTTTGGCGGGGGTACCGGGCAGTTCGATGCATATTCACCAGAGTGTGGTGAGTGTGGGCAGCGGGCGCAACGTGTTCAGCGCCGAGAACGGCGAACCTACGGCCACCTTCCGGCACTTCATCGGTGGCCAGCAAGCGGCGCTAGCCGAATTTACCGCATTGTTCGCGCCGAACGTGAACGCCTATCAGCGGCTGTTCCATCCCTATGCCTCGCCGAACAATGCGTGCTGGTCGGAGGACAATCGCGCCGCCGGCCTGCGCATTCCGGCCAGCGGCCCCGAGGCCCGGCGCGTGGAAAACCGCCTGCCTGGCGCGGATGCCAACCCCTACCTGGCCATCGCTGCCAGTCTGGCTGCCGGCCTGCATGGGATCGAACATGAATTGGAGCCCACGCCACCCATCCAGGGCGCGTTCGAAGTGCCAGAAAATCTTGCGCTGGCGTGTACCCTCGACAGCGCCTTGAAGCGTCTGAAAGGCAGCAGGCTGGCAGTGGAACTGTTCGGGCAAGAGTTCATCGAAGGCTACATCGCGACCAAGACCATGGAGCTCACCAGCTTCATGGATGAGATCACGCCTTGGGAGCGCCGGGTGTTGGCCACGCAAGCCTGAGTGATGAGGCCCTGGCGAGCGCCGGGGCCGCCGTTTCGCCTGCTGTTTTAGCCTCGCCTTCTCTGTTCGGGAGCTGCAAGCGTCAATGCGTCAGATCTGGAAAAACTTTCGTGGCCTTTATTTCGCCTCTCTGATGATGTTGATCGGCTCGGGCTTGCTCAGTACGTACCTCGCGCTGCGCCTCGCCGCCGATCAGGTGGATGGCCTGTGGGTGGGCGCCTTGATGGCGGCGTACTATTTCGGCCTTGTGCTCGGGGGAAAGATCGGCCACCGGCTGATTGCGCGCGTTGGCCATATACGCGCTTACACCGCGTGCGCGGGGATCGTCACCGCGGCGGTACTCGGGCATGGGCTGGTCGGCTACCTGCCCGCCTGGCTGGTGCTAAGGCTGGTCGTAGGGCTAGGCATGATGTGCCAGTACATGGTGATCGAGAGCTGGCTCAACGAGCAGGCCGAGGCCAAGCAGCGCGGAATGGTATTCAGCGGCTACATGATTGCTTCGTACCTGGGGCTGGTGCTGGGGCAGCTGATCCTCGTGTGGCACTCCGAACTGGGGCTTGAGCTGCTGATGATGGTTGCGCTGTGCTTTGCGCTCTGCCTCGTGCCCGTGGCGCTCACCCGGCGCCTCCACCCGGCCGCGCTTCACCCGGTACCCATGGACCCGCGCTTTTTCATGCAGCGCGTGCCTCAATCCCTGACTACAGTGCTGTGCGCCGGCCTGATCATCGGTTCGTTCTACGGCCTGGCGCCTTTGTACGCGGCGGGGCAGGGGCTGAGCACCGAGGCGGTGGGCCTGTTCATGGGCTGCTGCGTGTTCGCCGGGCTGGTGGTGCAATGGCCGTTGGGCTGGCTGTCGGACCGTTACGATCGAGCGCTACTGATCCGCGTGATCGCCATGGTGTTGTGCGTGCTAGCGCTGGTGATGGCAGTCGCGCCCAGGCTGCTCCATGTGCCCATGGAGGCGCTGTTCTTCGGCGGCTTCGTGGTGTCGCTGTTGCAATTCTGCCTGTATCCCCTGGCCGTGGCGTTTTCCAATGACCACGTGGAAAGCGAACGCCGGGTGTCACTGACCGCCATGCTGCTGGTGACTTATGGCGTGGGCGCCAGCATCGGCCCGCTGGCCGCGGGTGTGCTGATGAAGCTGTACGGGAGCGACATCCTGTATGCGTTCTTCTCGTTCTTTGCGTTAGTGCTGGTATGGCGCATACGGCCCAAGGCGGTCACCAACCTTCACCAGGTCGAGGATGCGCCCCTGCATCACATCGCCATGCCCGACAACATGACCAGCTCACCCCTGGTCGCCGCCCTCGACCCACGGGTGGACGAGCAGGTGGTGGACGACCAGATGAAGGATCATTGAATACATGGAGCCCAGGCGCGCCTGCGTATCCCCTGTGGGACCGGGCGTGGCCCGGGAATGTTCGCAGGCTGCGCCAGCTCCAACAGGCGTGCCTAGAAATCGTCCTTGTCGAACTGCCGCGCTTCGCGCTGCAGCTGATTGACGAAGCGCTCCACGTTGCGCTGCACCAGGCCGCTCATGTTGTGAAAGCGAACCCCGGCGAAGGTGGTGTCGAGGCGCTCTTCGAAGTGCAGGTAGCGCAATTCCACCGGTGTGGTAATGGCGCCGAAGGGCAGGGCGGCGGCAAATTTTTCGTACACCTGGCCCAACTGTAGCTGCTGGGTGATGTTGCCTTCGAAGCGCAGCTTGCAGCCGGTTGCCGACACGTCCAGCAGCTTGCCGCGTACCGCTTTCGCGACCTTGCTGCCAGCCACTTCGACATCGACCAACTGAGACAGCTTGAGCGCGGCGCGGAAAGCGTTACGCCGCTGGTGATAGATCACTTCGCTGGGCAACGCGCCGTGGTAGCTGCGGCCATTGTCGTTATCCACCACCTTGAACGGCCCGTTGCATTCCCAGGCAATGCGCACGCCGTCATGGAAGCCTTCTACCCGAAAGTGTTCGCCATTGCTCAGGAAGCGCTCGCCATCACGCGGTATCAGCTCATCGAAAGCCAGAGTACCGCTGTCACGGTCAACCTCTACCACGTAGCTCTGAAAACGTTGCTGGCGTTCGGTAAAGGTCACAATGAGCGGGTCATGCCCGTCCATCAGCGACTTCACGTTCGCGATGATTTCCAGTGGCGTGGTAAGAACCTTTGGCGGCTGCGGTGCATCGTCCGCACTCGAGGCGTTGAACACGATGATCGGGTCTCCAGGCAAAAAACGAAACGGGCGAACAGTACGGCATTGTGCCATCACTGTGCGCCCGGAGATACTAAATCCTCAGGCCTGGCTGAAGGCTCGCACTGTGGCCAAACGGGCCGTAGCGCCGCGCGCGGTGTATAGCGAAGGCGCCTCGCCGCCGCTCAGAATCCGCAACTGATTCGCAGTGGCAAATTGCTGAAGCTGAATGGCCCGGCCGTTCTGCTCATTGATGGTCTGACACTCGGCCAGAATGGCGGCCAAGTGCTCGCCGCGCTCGACCAGCACCTTGCCCAGCACCGACACCTGCGCCAGTTGCGCCAGGCCTTCGGCATCTGGCGACAGCCCCATGGAGGCAAGCAATTCGCTGCGTCGGCGGCCATGCTGGCCCAGCTGCACGATCAATGACTGCTTGTGCGCCAGGATGTTTTCCAGCAGCACCATGTCGCGGCCCCGCAGCGCCGTGTACTCCTCGCGCAGCAATGCCAGAAGCTGTTCTGCGGGCGCGATGTCGTCTTCAATCAACTGCAATAAGGTCGTGTCGTGCATGGCAGGTCCCGATGATCACTGCGCCGGGTAAAACTTGAGCCGCTTGAGCGACGGCTCAGGATTCGAAGGAAAGCATCTTGCTGGCAATACTTTTGCTGTCGACCTTGTAGGTGCCGTCAGCGATCTGCTGCTTGAGCTCGGCAACACGGCTGGCGTTGACCGGCGCATCGGTACCGAGGCTTTCGGTGACCTTTTTCATGTGCTGGGCAACATCGCTCAGTTGTACGGATTCACCGGCCTGGCTGGTTTCCTTGACGCTTTTGACGTCGTCTACTGCCCCTACTGGCTTGCTGCTGGTGGTACGAGCAGTGCCCGAGACTTGAGTGGAGCCGGTAACGCTCCGGAAATCGATGACCATGATAAGAAACCCCTTGGTATTTGGACGCTTGCCTTGTTTTCGACCATGAGCGGAGAAACTTTAGGGTATTTTTTCGAAAACACCCCAACGGCAAGGTTCATGCGCCAAGTGTAGGAAAATCGGGCCCGCGCCGCCAGAGCGGCTCGTCTTTACATGGAAACTTCCACCTGAGCCGGCCCGGTTACCCGTGCCTTCACCACCCGTTGGGAATTGAGGTTGCGCACGCGGATCTGCTCGTTCATGCCGCCATTGCTGAGCGCTTCGCCGGGCATGCGCACCGCCAGCGTACCGGCGCGCGCAGTGATGACCACCTGATCGCCCTTGCGGATCACTTCCGGTTGTTCGATCTGTACAGGTGCAATCACCTGGTCCATGACCGTCGGTCGGACCACCCGCTGGCCGATCGCCTGGTCCAGCGACGGCAGGAAGCCTTGGTTCAGTTGGCCCACATCGCGCTCCTTGAGCGCCACGTCGCCGTCGGCGATCACCGTATCGCGCTTCAAGGGCCGAGTCGCCACTACCACCTCGCGGTACAGCTTGACCGTCGCCGGCACGAAGACGGTCCACGGAGAGCCGCCTTCGCAGCGCACCCGCACGGTCACGCGCCCCAATGGAGTGGCAGGGCTTTCCAGCCGGGCAGTCAAATCCCGATCGCATTGAGGCATGCGCAAGCGGGGGTCCAGGTTCGCCACTTCGATTTCGTAGCGGCCGTCGGTCTGGCTGGTCGCTAAATAATCTTCAACGGTGAACTCAAGAAACCCCTGCGTCACACCGATAAGCTGTTCGGGCGCTGTGATGTCGTTGGCAAGCAGACGTCCTGACCCTAACAGACACATGGTGGCGAACAACCCGTAAAGGGCCGTGATCAGATGTCGTGAATATGGCGTTTTCTCGTTCATGGCTATGCTTGAGCAAGCGACGTGCCAGAAATGATGCTTGCTCGCACAGAACGAGGCTCCGCGGAGCCGACAGTACAAGGTGGAGGTTTAACATGGCTGGTGTGATGGATTCAGTAAACCAGCGCACGCAACTGGTAGGGCAGAACCGCCTTGAACTGTTGTTGTTCCGTTTGAACGGCAAGCAGTTGTACGGCATCAATGTCTTCAAGGTTCGCGAAGTGCTGCAATGTCCGAAGTTGACCGTGATGCCAAAGTCCAGCCCGGTCGTACGGGGTGTGGCCAACATTCGTGGCGCCACTATTCCGATTCTTGACCTGTCCATGGCCACGGGCTCGCGCTCGCTGGAAGTGGCGCAGGACCCCTTCGTGATTATCACGGAGTACAACACCAAGATTCAGGGTTTCCTGGTTCATTCGGTGGAACGCATCGTCAACATGAACTGGGAAGCGATTCATCCGCCACCCAAGGGCACTGGCCGCGATCACTACCTCACGGCGGTTACCCGGGTAGATAACCAGTTGGTGGAAATCATCGACGTGGAGAAGATCCTCGCCGAAGTGTCCCCGGTGTCGGAAGCGATCAGCAGCGGCGTGATCACCGCGGGCGTACAGGAAAAGGCAACCACATTGCGCGTGCTGACCGTGGATGACTCCTCGGTGGCGCGCAAGCAGGTGAGCCGCTGCCTGGAAACCGTGGGTGTTGAAGTGGTCGCGCTCAACGACGGGCGCCAGGCACTGGAGTACCTCAAGGCAATGGTGGCCGAGGGCAAGGACCCGAACGAGGAATTCCTGATGCTTATCTCCGACATCGAGATGCCGGAAATGGATGGCTACACTCTTACGGCGGAGATCCGCAGCGATCCTCGCTTGCAGAAGTTGCACATCGTGTTGCACACCTCGCTGTCGGGCGTGTTCAACCAGGCCATGGTGAAAAAGGTCGGCGCGGACGACTTCCTGGCCAAATTCCGCCCGGACGATCTCGCGTCCCGGGTGGTCGAACGTATCAATGCAAAAGGTTGACCGGGCCCCGGCGCGGCGAAGAATGAACAACTTGAGAGGCGGCAGCTTTGGCTACGGCAAATTCGGATTTTGAGCAGTTCCGGGGGTTCCTGGAAAAAGCCTGTGGCATCGTGCTGGGCGAAAACAAGCAGTACCTGGTGTCCAGCCGCCTCAACAAGCTTATGGAGCAACAAGGCATCAAAAGCCTGGGTGAACTGGTGCAGCGCATCCAGAGCCAGCCCAGGGGTGGCCTGCGCGAGCAGGTAGTGGATGCCATGACCACCAACGAAACCCTGTGGTTTCGCGACACCTACCCGTTCGAGGTGATGAAGAACAAGGTGCTGCCCGAGCTGGTGAAGGCCAGCCCCGGCCAGCGCCTGCGCATCTGGTCGGCGGCCTGTTCGTCGGGGCAGGAACCCTATTCGCTGTCCATGACAGTAGAGGAGTTCACCCAGGCCAACCCGGGTCAGCTCAAAGGCGGGGTGCAGATCACCGCTACGGACTTGTCGCCGTCGATGCTCATCAACTGCAAAAGCGGCGAATACGACAGCCTGGCCATCGGCCGCGGCTTGTCCCCGGAACGCCTGCAGCGCTACTTCGATGTAAAGCCCGGCAACCGCTGGGCCGTTAAGGCGCCGATCCGCAGCCGTATCGACTTCCGGCCGATCAACCTGCTTGAAAGCTACATGTCGCTGGGCAAGTTCGACGTGGTGTTCTGCCGCAACGTGCTGATCTACTTCTCGGCCGAGGTAAAGAAGGACATCCTCTCGCGCATCCACGGCACGCTGAAGCCAGGCGGGTACCTGTTCCTTGGCGCGTCCGAAGCCCTCAATGGCTTGCCAGAGAAGTACAAGATGGTCCAGTGCAGCCCGGGCATCATCTACCAGGCCATTTGATTGCCGCTGCGCCGCCGGAATTCCACCGGCGGCGTTTTCTTGCTGTGCAGGTGTTTTCTGCTTTTCCAATGTAGGACCAGGCGAAGCCTGGGAATTCCCAGGCTTCGCCTGGTCCTACAGCGATATACGAATAAACGTTAGACCCCCCTGTTGGCCCCTCTCTTGCAATTCCTTCCTCAACGGCAGCTTTTCTGACGCCGACCTTGCCGCTTTGCCGCTTGCCACCGGAAATAACTTGCCGCTTTTCTGGCGACAAATTTCAGCCTTGGCAGCGTAACCCTTCTAAAACAAGGGTTTAGAAAGTTGGCACAGCAGTTGCTATATCTCGATCAGCACACAAAGTTTCGTCGCAGAGGTACCAACCATGGGCATCAGTTTCGACAAGGCACTCGGCATTCATGAGCAGGCGCTGAACTTCCGCGCCCAGCGCGCCGAGGTATTGGCCAACAACCTGGCTAACGCCGATACGCCTAACTACAAGGCACGCGATCTGGACTTCTCCTCGGTTCTGGCGGCTCAGGCCGACAAGACCCAGAAAGGCAGCTTTGGCTTGGAGCGTACGAACAGCATGCACATAGATGCCGAGGGCCTGGGCAACGACGACGGTACCTTGCAGTACCGCGTACCCACCCAGCCTTCCCTGGACCAGAACACCGTGGACGCGCAGATCGAAAACGCGAACTACGCCAAGAACGCAGTGGACTTCCAGGCAAGCTTCACCTTGCTCAACAACAAATTCAAAGGCCTGGTCACGGCCATCAAAGGAGAGTAACCCATGTCTCTTTCCAGCGTATTCAACATTGCCGGCACCGGCATGAGCGCTCAGACCACTCGCCTCAACACCGTGGCCAGCAACATCGCCAACGCCGAGACCGTGTCGTCGAGCATCGACCAGACCTACCGTGCCCGCCACCCGGTGTTCGCCACCGTGATGGCCGAGCAGGCCGGCGGCACCAGCGGCAGCAGCTCGCTGTTCGAAGACCAAGGCGAAGCAGGGCAGGGCGTGCAGGTATCCGGGATCGTCGAAGACCAGAGCAACCTCGAGCCACGCTACGAACCGAACAACCCAGCGGCGAACAAGGACGGGTATGTGTACTACCCGAACGTGAACGTCGTTGAAGAAATGGCAGACATGATCTCCGCCAGCCGGTCTTTCCAGACCAACGCCGAGATCATGAACACCGCTAAGACCATGATGCAGAAAGTACTGACGCTGGGTCAGTAAGCCAAGGGATAAACCATGACTACCACCACTGACAGCACCAGCGCCTCGATCCTTTCGCAGTACGCGGTTTCGGGCACCACCGGCACGTCGTCCACTTCGTCCTCGTCGTCCAGCTCCACCACGGGCACGGCGACCATGGGCAAGGACACGTTCCTGCAACTGCTCGTGACCCAGATGAAGAACCAGAACCCGCTCGATCCTCAGGACAACTCTGAGTTCGTGGCGCAGCTGGCACAGTTCAGTAGCGTTGAGGGCATCAACAACCTCAATGATACGGTTTCCGGCCTGGCCGGCAACTACACCTCGACCCAGGCGCTGCAAGCCTCGGCCCTGGTAGGCCATTCGGTACTGGCGCAAACCGACAGCACCGTGGTGAACACGGCCAATGGCCTGAGCGGGCAGTTCGACCTGGCTTCGGCCAGTACCAACGCCACCGTCAAGGTGTACGACGCCAGCGGCAACCTGGTGAAGAACATCGACCTGGGCACGCAAGCCGCAGGCACGGTCAGCTTCGATTGGGATGGCACCAACAACGAAGGCACTGTCCTTTCGTCCGGCACCTACAAGTTCGTTGCAAGTGCCGCCGTGGATGGCAAAGAAGTTGCACAAACGACGTATCTGCCAGCAACCGTCACTAGTGTGACGGTAGGCAGTACCTCGGGTGACATGACCCTCAAATTGGCTGGCGGCTCTAGCGTAGCGCTGTCGAAAGTTAAAACCATCGGATCGTAAGCCGGCTTATCGGCACTGGAGTTAGTACTATGTCGTTCAATACCGGCCTTAGCGGTCTCAACGCAGCCAACACCGCCCTCAACGTTACCGGCAACAACATTGCCAACGTTGCTACCACCGGTTTCAAGAAGTCGCGCGCCGAATTCGGCGACGTGTATGCCAACTCCCTGTTCCTTGGCAGCTCCAAGAACGGTGTAGGTTCGGGCGTGGCCACGGCGGCGGTTTCCCAGCAGTTCACCCAGGGCACTATCAGCAGCACCGGTGCCAGCCTGGACATGGCCATCAACGGCAACGGCTTCTTCGTGGTCAGCGACAACGGCAACAAGGTGTACACCCGTGCCGGTGCCTTCGGTACCGACAAAGAGGGCAACATCGTCGATGCCAGCGGCAACAAGCTGATGGGCTACGGTACCGACTCCAACGGCAAGGTCATCGATGGCGTGCTGACCACGCTCAAGGTGGACACGTCCGCCCTGGCGCCGAAGGCGACCGATATGGTTTCGGAAACCATGAACCTGAACTCAAGCGACACCGTTCCGACCGTGACGCCGTTCGACGCTGCCGACACCGACAGCTACAACTACACCTTCAGCACGGACATCTTCGACAGTCAGGGTAACTCCCATACCATGACGCAGTATTTCGTGAAGGACGACACCAATGCCTGGAGCATGTACAGCACCGTCGATGGCGTAAACCCGGCAGACCCGACGTCTACCACGCCGTTCAAGGCTGCCCTGACGTTCAACTCCGACGGTAGCCTGAAGACCACGACCAGCAGCGACATGACCGTGGATTCCAACGGCAAGCTGACCATGACCAACTGGGTCCCGGCGGCCAAGAATGCCAGCGGCGTGATGGCGAGCAACGGCGCGGACGCAGCCACTGGCGGCGTGACCCTGGACATGGCCAAAACCTCGTCCTACAACACCACCTCGGCGGTAACGGCCAAGTCGCAGGACGGATACGCCACCGGTAGCTTGTCGTCTCTGTCCATCGACAGCGAAGGCAATATCTTCGGTTCGTACAGCAACGGCGAGTCCAAGACCATCGGCCAGGTGGCATTGGCGAACTTCAGCAACGTCCAGGGCCTGACCCCGAACGGCAGCACCGGCTGGCGCGAGTCGTCCTCTTCGGGTGTGCCGGTGGTTGGCGCGCCGAACAGCGGCACCATGGGTACCCTGACCGCAGGCTCGCTGGAAGACTCCAACGTAGACCTGACCAGCGAACTGGTGAACCTGATCAAGGCGCAGAGCAACTATCAAGCGAACGCCAAGACCATTTCCACCGAAAGCACCATCATGCAAACCATCATCCAAATGACCTGATGCACACAGGGCGGCGCAAGGAGCCGCCGCCCTGGCCCCGGAGCCGCCATGAAAAAGTACGTCCATCTCTTCATGATTTTCCTGACCATGACTGGCGGCCTCGCGGAAGGCGCTCCGGCTCCGTGGTTCAAGTATCAAAGCTTGAAAACCGGCCAGTTCGTTTGCATGCAAAGCGACCCGGGCGAGGCGTTCCAGCGCTTTGCCGGCCCGTTCCACAACGCCGGTTGCCGCCCGTAAAGCCTCTTCGCGAGCTAACTCGGCTGCTACAGGGTGAGGTACCTCGCCCCTAGCAGCTGGCCTTGGCCGCGACTGGCACCCAGCCCCGCCGCTTCGCCGTCAGCAAATACACGTCACTGCCTTGCCGATCCCGGCAAGGCAACGCCGAAATATCGGCACCTTTTCCCCGTCGGCTTTCTGTCGATCCTCTGAAATGCGCGTCCTAGAGCCTTTTTAGCCGGTTTTTCAAACTTGGCCCGCGTATTGCTATATCACTGGTACACAGTTACTCAGCGGCCAACGCCGCCAAGGAGACGACCATGGATAAAATGCTTTACGTCGCCATGACCGGTGCCAGCCAGAACGCCCTCGCGCAGAAGGCTCACGCCAACAACCTGGCCAACGTGTCCACCAATGGTTTCCAGAAGGACCTCGAGCAAGCGCGTTCCATGCCAGTGTTCGGCGATACCTTGCCGTCCCGTGCCTATGCCATGACCGAGCGCCCGGCCACCGACCTGAGCGGCGGGCCGATGATCTCCACCGGCCGTGACCTGGACGTGGCCGTTGGTGGCGAAGGCTGGATCGCGGTACAGGCCCCGGACGGTTCGGAGGCCTACACCAAGAGCGCCAGCCTGAACGTCGACGCCTTGGGCGTATTGCGCACCAGCACCGGCATGGCCGTGCTGGGCAATGGTGGCCCGATCGCCGTGCCGCCGGAAGAACAGATTGAAGTGGGGCAGGACGGCACCATCAGCATTCGCTCCCTCGGCCAGGCGCCGTCGGTGATGGCGGTAGTGGACCGGATCAAGACGGTAAACCCGAAGGCGGCCGACCTCACTAAAGGCACCGACGGCATGATCCATACCAAAAATGGCGAGCCTGCCGCAGTGGACGGCACTGTGCAGATGACCTCTGGTTTCCTGCAGGGCAGCAACGTGAATGCCGTGGATGAAATGACCCAGGTAATGGCGCTTTCCAAGCAGTTCGAGATGCACATCAAAATGATGACGACTGCCAAGGAAGACGATGAAGCTATGGCACGCGTCCTGCAAATGTAAGTGTAACCCACACTTTTATTGACACCACAGGCGACGCAAACCCGGCGCCCGAAGGAGAACACCATGCTTCCAGCACTTTATGTCAGTAAAACCGGCCTGGCTGCTCAGGACACCAACCTGACCACCATTTCGAACAACCTGGCCAACGTTTCCACTACCGGCTTCAAGAAAGACCGCGCCGAGTTCCAGGACCTGCTGTACCAGGTGAAACGCCAGCCGGGTGCTCAGTCCACCCAAGACAGCGAACTGCCGTCGGGCCTTCAGGTAGGTACCGGTGTGCGCATCGTCGGCACCCAGAAGAACTTCACCGCCGGTAGCCTGCAAACCACCGACCAGCCGCTGGACATGGCCGTGAACGGTCGTGGCTTCTTTCAGGTGATGCAGCCCGACGGCACCATTTCCTACACCCGTGACGGTACCTTCCACCTGAACTCGGATGGCCAGATCGTGACCGCCAACGGCCTGGCCGTGCAGCCGGCTATCACCGTACCGGCTGAAGCACAAACCTTCACCGTAGGCACCGACGGTACCGTTTCGATCACCACCACCGGCAGCGCCACCGCCCAGGTGATCGGCAACATCCAGACCGCCGACTTCATCAACCCGGCCGGCCTGCAGTCCATCGGCGGCAACCTGTACCTGGAAACCGCGGCCAGCGGTGCCCCGAACGTTGGTACCCCGGGCTTGAACGGCTTCGGCACCGTGCTGCAGAACACGCTGGAAAACTCCAACGTGAGCACCGTTGAGGAGCTGGTGAACATGATCACCACGCAGCGCGCTTACGAGATGAACTCCAAGGTGATCTCCACCGCGGACCAGATGCTGCAGTACGTGACCCAGAACTTGTAATTGATCGCTTGACCACTTTTACACGCTTGTTCAAACGCCTGAAGGATCAGTTACACCGTGAGGTTGGAGTCATGAATCGTCGTCTGTCTGCTGTGCTGTTGTTCACCGGAGCTGCGTTCCTCGGTGGCTGCATGTCGCCACCCCCCAAGGCGGACGACCCGTACTACGCGCCTGTGCTGCCGCGTACGCCCCTGCCGGCGGCGTCCAACAACGGCTCGATCTACCAGGCGGGCTTCGACCAGAACCTGTACACCGACCGCAAGGCGTTCCGTGTGGGTGACATCATCACCATCACCCTGGCGGAGAAAACCTCGGCGAGCAAAAGCGCCAACTCGAAGGTAACCAAGAGCAGCAGCAACAAGCTCGGCCTGACCTCGCTGTTCGGTGGCAGCGGGACCACCAACAACCCGCTCGGCGGTGGCGACCTGAGCCTGGATGCCGGCTACAGCGGCGACCGTACCACCAACGGCGACGCCAAGGCGGCCCAGGGCAACAGCCTGACCGGTTCGATCACCGTGACCGTGGCTGATGTACTGCCCAACGGGATCATTTCGGTTCGAGGCGAGAAGTGGCTGACCCTGAACACCGGGCAGGAACTGGTACGTATTGCTGGCCTGATTCGTGCAGATGACATAGCAACCGACAATACAGTGTCGTCGACCCGTGTGGCCGACGCGCGAATCACCTACTCCGGCACCGGCTCCTTCGCAGAAGCCAGCCAGCCTGGGTGGTTGGACCGGTTCTTCTCCAGCCCGTACTTCCCCTTCTGAGTGCGTATGACCATGTTGAACTTCAAGCAGTTGGTGGCGGCATCCCTGTTGTTCCTGACCGCGTTCGGCGCTCACGCCGAGCGCCTCAAGGACATCGCCAGTATTCAGGGCGTTCGTAGCAACCAACTGATCGGTTACGGCCTGGTCGTGGGCCTGAGCGGCACCGGTGACATGACCACGCAAACGCCGTTTACCATCCAGACGTTCAACAACATGCTTGCGCAGTTCGGCATCAAGGTGCCCACCGGTACCTCGTCGGCCCAGCTGAAGAACGTGGCCGCGGTGTCGATCCATGCCGACCTGCCGCCGTTCTCCAAGCCCGGCCAGACCATTGACATCACCGTGTCGTCCATTGGTAACTCCAAGAGCCTGCGCGGCGGCAGCCTGTTGATGACCCCGCTCAAGGGTATCGACGGCAACGTGTATGCGATCGCTCAGGGCAACTTGGTGGTCGGTGGTTTTGACGCGGAAGGTAAGGACGGCTCGAAAATCACCGTGAACGTACCCTCGGCTGGCCGGATTCCTGGCGGCGCAACGGTAGAGCGTTCGGTGCCGAGCGGCTTCGATCAAGGCAATTTCCTCACGCTGAACCTTAATCGGCCGGACTTCACCACCGCCAAGCACATTGTGGACAAGATCAACGAGCTTCTTGGCGCGGGAGTTGCAAGTGCAGTGGACGGGGGATCGGTTCGGGTGACCGCGCCGCTTGATCCCAACCAGCGTGTGGACTACCTGTCGATACTGGAAAACCTTGAAGTAGACCCCGGCCAGGCCATGGCGAAGGTCATCATCAACTCTCGGACCGGCACTATCGTGATCGGCCAGAACGTCAAGGTTACGCCAGCGGCAGTGACTCACGGCAGTTTGACAGTGACGATCACCGAAGACCCGATCGTCAGCCAGCCCGGACCGTTGTCCAATGGCCAGACCGCTGTAGTGCCACGCTCGAAGGTCAATGCCGAACAGGAAGCCAAGCCCATGTTCAAGTTCGGCCCCGGAACAACGCTTGATGAGATCGTGCGTGCCGTCAACCAGGTTGGCGCCGCGCCCAGTGACCTGATGGCCATTCTTGAAGCCTTGAAGCAGGCCGGTGCCTTGCAAGCCGACCTGATCGTAATCTGAGGGTGATGCAGCATGGACATGTCTTCTGGCGCCGGTGTGAATTCTTCGGGTACCGATTCGGGTGCCTACACCGACCTTAACCGCTTGAACTCGCTCAAGGTGGGCGATCGCGACAGCGAAGCCAACCTGCGCAAGGTTGCGCAAGAGTTCGAATCGGTCTTCGTCGGCCAGATGCTCAAGTCCATGCGTTCGGCCAACGATGTGCTGGCCAAGGACAACCCGATGAACACCGAGGCGGTGAAGCAGTACCAGGATATGTACGACCAGCAGCTGTCGGTCAGCCTGTCCCACACCGGCAACGGCATCGGCCTGCAGGACGTGCTCATGCGTCAATTGTCCAAGACCAAGGATGCTTCCCACACTGGCGGCAACCCGTTCGCTCGCCCGGACAGCAACCAGCATGCCCTGGGTACCGTGCGCAACGGTACTGCCGAAGCGAAGTCGGCATCGGCATCGGCACGCAACGACATGGCCATGCTCAACCAGCGCCGCCTGGCCTTGCCCAGCAAATCGGTGGATCGCCTGTTGGCCGGTATCGTGCCGGGCGAAACCCAGGCTACCCAGGCCAACACGCTGGTGCGTGGCCAGGCGCCGCACGCCAACCTGCTGCACCCGCAGGTCGCCAACCGCATCAACGTGCCGGCCACCGCGCCGAGCAGCGTTGCCGCAGCCGTGGCCAGCAATGCAGCAGCTGGTGGGCAAGCGCCTGCCCAGGACGCCACCGGCGCCTACGGCGACTGGACCAACGCCTATGCCACCGCGCCCAAGGCCAGCAGCGATGCCACCGGCACCCGCACCCTGGCACAGGTTCCATTGGCACCGGGCAAGGCGGCATTCGCCAACCACGAAGAGTTCATCGCGACCATGCTGCCCATGGCTGAAGAAGCCGCAGCGCGCATCGGCGTAGACCCCAAAGTACTGGTAGCGCAGGCCGCGCTGGAAACCGGTTGGGGTAAATCGGTGCTGCGTCAGAGCGATGGCGGCAGCAGCCATAACCTGTTCAACATCAAGGCCGGCTCCAGCTGGAAAGGCGACACCACGCGCGCCGTGACCGCTGAATACGAAGGTGGCCAGGTGGTCAAGGAAACGGCGCAGTTCCGCAGCTATGACTCCTTCGCCGACAGCTTCCACGACCTGATAAACCTGCTGCAGAACAACGATCGCTATCAAGATGTTGTGAAGTCTGCCGATAACCCGGAACAGTTTGTAAAAGAGTTGCAGAAGGCTGGTTACGCGACCGACCCGCGCTACGCGAGCAAGATCGCTTCCATTGCCAGGCAGCTCGAGAGCTACGAGAACTACGCGTCTAGCGGCTCGTCCACGACTTTATAAGGTTTGAACCATGGCGAATCTGATCAACATCGGTCTGTCGGGGCTGTCTTCCAGCCAGGCCGCGCTGACCACGACCAGTAACAACATCTCCAACGTGGCCACGGCGGGTTACTCGCGCCAGTCCACTGTGAACAGCGCGGGCGCGCTGCAAAGCATTGGCGGTGCTGGTTACGTGGGCACCGGTACAACCCTGGCCGAAGTGCGTCGGATCTACAGCTCCTACCTGCAGAACCAGGTAGCGAGCAGTACCGCCCTGGACTCGGAAGCCAAGACGCTGTCCACCAACGCGGCTACGCTCGACTCCTTGCTCTCGGACAAAAGCACCGGTATCACCTCGGTGCTGTCAGACTTCTTCACCTCGCTGCAAACCGCGGCGGCGTCCCCCAGCGACACCGCTTCGCGCCAGCTGCTGGTGACGGCTGCGTCCACGCTGAGCAACCGCTTCAATACGATTTCCACGCAGATCTCGTCGTCCAATGCCGACGTGAACAGCCAGCTCACCTCGCTCTCCGAGCAGGTCAACTCGCTGAGCAAATCCATCGCCTCGCTCAACCAGCAGATCGTCTCGATGTCGGGTACCGGCACGCCGAACAGCCTGCTCGACTCGCGCGACGAAGCCGTGCGCCAGCTCAACGAGCTTGTGGGCGTAACCGTACAGCAACGCGACGGCCAGTACGATGTGTACCTGGGGACCGGCCAGGCGCTGGTATCGGGCACCTCGTCCAATACCCTTACCGCACAGCCGGGCGCCACCGACCCGTCTTCGTACTCGCTCACCGTGAATTACGCCAGCTACAGCACTGACGTGACCTCTGTGGTCAGCGGTGGCCAGATCGGCGGCCTGCTGCGCTACCGCAGCGATGTGCTGCAGCCGGCGCAGAACGAACTTGGCCGCCTGGCCATGGTGGTCAGCGATTCGGTCAACACTCAGCTGGGCCAGGGCCTGGACGCGAACGGCGACTTCGGCAGCAGCCTGTTCAGCAGCATCAACACGGACGCCGCAGTAGGCAGCCGCAGCGTGGGTGGGTCCAAGAACAGCGCCGGCTCCGGCAACCTGGACGTGACCATCACCGACAGCAGCGCGCTCACGTCCTACAACTACGCGGTGAAGTTCTCCGACGCCAATACCTACACGGTTACGCGTTCGGACGGCACCTCCATGGGCAGCCATACCCTGGATGAAGACCCGGCGCCGAGCATCGACGGCTTTACCCTGGCGCTCAAAGGCAGTGCCCTGAGTGCAGGCGACACCTTTACGGTCACGCCTACCCGTAATGGCGCCGGCCAGATCAAGACCACCATGACCGACGTGTCGAAGCTGGCCTTTGCCGGCCCGCTCTCGGCCACCAGCAGCTCGGGCAACAGCGGTACCGGCAGCGTGACGCAGCCGACGCTTACCACCCAGCTGGACGTGTATGACTCCGCAGCGCTGGCCAAGGCGCAAAGCGGCATCGAGAACGGCTTGCCGGTCAAGTTGGTGTTCGGCTCGGCCAGCAATGGCAGCCAGGGCTACACCGTTTACAACTCAAGCGGCGCCAGCATCGGTTCCGGCACCATCGTGCCGAACCAGACCAACACGCTCAATGTGTCGGTCCCCATGCTGGACGACAGCGGCAACGCCATGGTTGATGCCGACGGCAATGCCATGACCGCCACGTTCCAGATGAACGTCAGCGGTTCGCCGGCGGCCAGCGACAGCTATACCGTGGCCTTCAACAGCAACGGCACCTCGGATAACCGCAACGCGACGTCCGTGGTCAACCTGCAGAACGCCAAGACGGTCGGTTCTGCATCAGGCGGCGGCGTGAGCATGACCGGCGCCTACGCCAAGCTGGTGGAAGACGTTGGTGCCAAGGCCGCTCAGGCCAGCAGCGATGCGACCGCCACCGCGGCCGTATTGACGTCTGCCACCACCAGCCGGGATTCCGTCGCGGGTGTGAACCTGGACGAAGAAGCGGCTGACCTGGTCAAGTTTCAGCAGTACTACACGGCGTCCTCGCAGATTATCAAAGCTGCGCAGGAAGTTTTCTCTACCCTGCTCAACGCCTTGTAAGGAGCGGACGACATGCGTATTTCTACCGGCCAGTATTTCGCCAGCAGCAGCAGTACCTACACCAAGAACTTCTCGGACACTGCCAAGACGCAGAACCAGATCAGTTCCGGCCAGCGCATCCAGACCGCCTCGGACGATCCCGTTGGCGCGTCCAAGCTGTTGCAGCTGCGCCAGCAAAGCTCGGTGCTGGACCAGTACAGCGGCAACATCACCAGCGCCACCAACGCACTTTCCTCCGAGGAAAGCGTGCTGGCCAACATCACCACGGCTTTGCAGCGTGCGCAGGAACTGGCGATCCAGGGCGGCAACGGCGTGCTGACCGACGACGACCGCAAGTCGCTGGCCAGCGAAGTGGCGCAGATCAAGGAAACCATCTACGGCCTGCTCAACACCAAGGACGCCAACGGCCAGTACATGTTCTCCGGCTCCAAGACCACGACGCAGCCGTACGCACTCAACAGCGATGGCACGTATACCTATCAGGGCGACGAAACCCAGCTGAGCCTGCAGGTGTCGGACAACCTCTCGGTTGCCACCAACGACACCGGCTTCAGCATCTTCGACCTGGCCACCAACACCAGCCGCACCCAGACCACGCAAACCGCCCCGGCGACCGCGGATGGCAAGCTGTCGGTGTCCAACGGCCAGATGACGTCGCTCAACAGCTACAACAAGGAGTTCGCGGCCGGGCAACCGTATACGCTGAGCTTTACAAGCAGCAGCCAGTACAAGGTGACCGACGCGAGCGGTAACGACGTGACCGCGCAGACCGCCAAGCTGGGCGCCTATGACTACGACAAAGAAGGTGGCGACACCATCAGCCTGTATGGCGTGACCTTCAACGTGAACACGAACGTGGCCAAGGGCGATAACGCCGACACCGTATTGGCAGGCCGGACCTTCCAGCTACAGACCACGCCGGACACCATCACCGCCAACCGACTGGCGAGCAACACCTCCACCGCCCAGATGACCGCTGGCGCCGTGACAGATTCGGCTGCCTACACAGCGGGGTTCCCCACCAATGGAGCGATTATCAAGTTTTCCAGCGGCACGGATTATCAGGTGTACGCACAGCCGCTCACTGACACCAGCAAGCCTGTGTCCAGCGGTACCTACGATGGCAGCGGCTCGCTGACCACCGCAGGTGTGACTTTCAACATAAGCGGCACCCCGGCGACAAGTGATCAGTTCAGCGTGAGCGCCAACACCCACAGCACGCAGAACGTGCTGGACACGCTGAATCAGCTGCAGGTTGCCCTTGAAACGCCTACGGTGAACGACTCCGCCGCCCAGCTTGCTTTGCGCAACTCGTTGGAATCGGCCGTGGGTAACTTGCAGTCGGCAACCAACCGGATCGACGTGACCCGGGGTTCGATCGGTGCCCGTGAGAACGCGCTGGATATCCAGAGCTCGCAGATCGAAAGCCTGCAAACCGCGAACGCCACTACGCAATCGCAGATTGGCGACACGGACCTTGCAGAAGCGACCACCCAGCTCACCTTGCAGCAAACCATGCTGCAAGCGGCGCAGTTGTCCTTCGCCAAGATCTCCCAGCTGAGCCTGTTCGACCGGTTGTAACTGCGAACCAGGCGAAGCCTGGGAATCAAAACCGGCAAACTTCAAAGCCGCCAGCATTGCCTATGCTTCACAGGGCACTGCTGGCGGCTTTTTTGTTTATGGACGGTTTCCCGGCACTGCTTTTGCAACATCTGATCACTGGCACCGTTGCCGTCATTTTTCTGGCCGCGCGCAGGCTAAAGCGGCCATAGGGCGAGTTTCTGAATGAAATCGACACCGCTTGTTACCATCGCCGTTCTGGTACAGGACACCACCCATTTCTATCGCGCCCTTCACAGTGCGCTGGGGCAAAACTACCCCAACCTGGAAGTGATCGTCAGTGACAGCTCGGAAGATCCGGAAGTCGCTCGGCTGGTGGAACAGGCTCGCAGCCAGACGACGGTGCCCCTGCGCCTGCATACGCATAACAGGCCCCTTGTCTATCCCGCCGACGTCGCTTGGGCGCTGAACCAGGCGAAAGGGCAGTACATCAAGTTCCTGCATGGGGATGACTGGATGCTGCCCACCCTGGTGTCCCGCCAGGCGCAGATTCTGGATGCCTATTCCGACGCCGGCATGTGCTCCGCCCAGCGCTGGTTTGCCGATCAGGAGGGCGTGCTGCTGCCGCCGCGGGTCGAAAACTTCTCCTTGTTCGCCGAAGATGCATTGCTCCAAGGCGGCGATGTGTTGTCGTTCTTCGAAGCCTGGCCGCTCAACTTCATCGGCAGCCTGAGCACCACGCTATTGCGGCGCGACTACCTCAAGCGTGTGGTACCTGCGTTGGCCGACCCTGGCAGCGAGCTGACGGTCAATTTCGACCTTGCGCTGTACATCAGTATCCTGCGCCATGGCCATCTGGCGGCTATTGCCCAGCCCCTGTGCGCCGAACGTCTCGAGCCCAGCCGGTATGCCGGGGTGGACAGGGAAGGGCGGCTGGATCTTGAAAAGGCCATCGTGGTTCGGCTGATCGCGCAACTGAGTGGCGAGCGTGCTCCGTGGCCAGGCTCAGTGCGGGTGCATAACCTCACCCTGCCGGCAGTGCCCGAGGCGTCTCGCGAATACACCGAACTGCCAATGACCCGGCTGTTGCATATCCAGTCGCTGACCTTGGCCGACCGGGTAGGCAGCACGGCAAAAAGCTTCTCCGAGATGTACCAGGAGTGGCTGGCGACCCGCGATTTTTCCCCGGCAGGCAAGGTCTTGCTGGAAGAGCGGGTGGCGGGCTGGCCGGTTCAGCCGCAAATCATGCCGGTGATCATTGCGCGCAACGGTGCCTCCGGCGTGCAAGCGACCCTCGACAGCCTCGCGGCACAAAGCTACGGCCCCTGTGGCTACCTGATCCTTTCCAGCGCTCATCAGGACTTGGAACAACAAGGCAGCCATCTTTACGCGCCGCTGCAGGCAGACTGGGCGGCGCAGCTCAATGACTTGCTGGTGCAAGTGGAAGGCTTTGACTGGTTCTACCTGCTCGAAGCCGGCGACACCCTCAGCCCCAACGCCCTGTTGCAGCTGGCCGAGCGCGTAGCCACGCATGACGGTGTACGGGCCATCTACAGCGACGAGGACCGTAGCGAATCGGCACCGGAACCGGTGTTCAAGCCAGCGTTCAACCTCGACCTCATGCGCGCCTACCCTTATGTGGGCCGGGCCGTGGCGTTCTCGCGGCAGGGCTTTGCCGATGCCGGCGGCCTGGATGGCGGCGCGGGCGAAGCCGCGGCGGCCGATCTGGTGGTGCGCATGGCCGAACAGTATGGGCTGGGCGCCATTCATCACATTCCGGACGTGCTGCTGCATGCCGGGCAGCCTTATGCCAGCTGGCTTGCCGAAGACAGCGTGGCCAACGGGCATAATTTCCTCCTGGCGGGCCATCTTGCCCGGCTCGGGCAGGCGTTCGAATGGCGTGCACCGCAAGTGGGTGGCTTTCTGCGGGTGGGTTACCTGCACGAGGCCAAGCCGCAGGTATCCATTCTGGTGTTGAGCCTGGATAACCCCGCTCAGTTGCAGGCCGCGCTGGAGAGCCTGCTGGAAAAAACCGCCTACAGCCAATACGAAGTATTGGTTGGCATGGACGCGGGTGAATCTACCGCTACCCGTGACTACCTGCAGGCGTTGGCCGAGCTGGGGGGCGAGCGTATCCGGGTATTCGAGCAAACCAGCGGTCAAGTAAAAGGCGAACGCTACAACGGCCTGGCAGAACAGGCGACCGGCGAATACCTGCTGCTGCTCAGTGCTGACTGCCGGATAATCGACGCAAACTGGCTCGATGAACTGCTAGCCAACGCCCAGCGGCCCGAAGTGGGCGTTACCGGCGCCAAGCTGTTGGGCGCCGATGGGCGCATCGAACACGCCGGGCTGGTCCTTGGCATGCGCGGCATCGCCGGTTCGCCGTTCCTTGGCGAAGCGCCCGCCGCCCGGGGCTACCTGCAACGGCTGGTGGTGCCGCAAAACTACAGCGCGGTGAGCCAGCATTGCATGATGATCCGCCGCAGCCTGTTCGACGAACTGGGCGGGATGAGTGACGGCCTGTTCGGCGAGCACTGCGCCGATGTGGACTTCTGCCTGCGCGTGGCCGATGCCGGCGCCTTGGTGGTGTGGACCCCCGACGCCGTGCTGGGTTACCGCTCCGCGCCGGAAAACACCCCGCAATTGCGCCCCGGCTACGACCTGGCGCTGGGGCAAGCCTACCGTCAATGGATCTCACGGCTGGTGCGCGACCCCGCTTATAACCCCAACCTCACCTTGAGTGGTTCCAGCTTCGGCCTGGACGCAGGCTTGCGCACCGCCTGGCAACCTTTCGAGCAGCGGCTTCGCCCGCACCTGCTGTGCCTGCCGATCAACCCTGGCGCGGTAGGGCACTACCGTTTGATCCAGCCGTTCCATGAAGTGGAACAGGCCGGGCTGGCCACCGGCCTGGTGTACCACGGCGTACCTTCACTGGTCGAATTGGGCCGCATCCGGCCGGACTCGGTGATCTTCCAGGGCCGCTATAGCGCTAAGGCTGCCGAGGGGATCGAATCCTGCAAGCAGTTCTCGTCGGCCTTCCGGGTATTCGAGCTGGACGACTACCTGCTGGACGTGCCCGGCGCTAACGAGCACAAACGGTTCCTGGCCAAGGACATCCAATCATCGCTGCGCCACAGCGTGGGCCTGTGCGATCGCCTGGTGGTGTCCACTCAAACCCTCGCCGAGGTAATGGGCGACATGATCGGTGACATCCGCGTGGTGCCCAACATGCTGCCCCCGGAGCGTTGGGTACACCTGCGCGGCAAGCGTCGGGGTGGCGAGAAACCTCGCGTGGGCTGGGGCGGTGGCACCAGCCACACCGGTGACCTGTTGCTGATCAAGGATGTGGTCAAGGCGCTGTCCAATGACGTGCACTGGGTGTTCTTCGGCATGTGCCCGGATGAGCTGCGCCCCTACATCCACGAGTACCACGGCACCGTCCCGCTGGAACAATACCCCGCCAAGCTCGCCAGCCTGGACCTGGACCTGGCGGTAGCTCCGCTGGAACAACACATCTTCAACGACTGCAAGAGCAACCTGCGCCTGCTGGAATACGGCGCGTGCGGCTTCCCCGTGGTGTGCACCGAAACCCGCAGCTATCGCGGCACCTTGCCGGTCACGCTGGTGAGCAGCAACACCACGGAGGAGTGGATTGCCGCCATTCGTTCACACCTGGCCGACCCGGTTGCCAGCGCGGCACAGGGCGACGCACTGCGCGAGGCCATCCATCGCGATTTCATGTTGCACGGCCCGGCGCTGAACCGCTGGCTGGAGGCATGGACGCGGGGGTGATCCGCTACGCAAACCTTCGTCAGGCCCATTTTCCCGACTGCAGGAGCACCCATGGCAACCTTGAATACGGCCCTTCCGATGGATTTCAAGCGCTGGTTGCAGGCGCGTCAGCTGGGCCATGTGCGACAAGGGCGGATCGACACTTATGTTCGGGCCCAGGGCGGCGGGCCCGCCTTGTTGCTGGTGATCAACGACCTGGGCAATGACGAACAGCGTTTGCTGCAAACGCTGCACAGTATCGACCGCCAGGCCCCGTTGCTGGCCAACGCCACGGTTGTGGTGCTGTCCAGCCGACCAAGCGTGGGCACTGGGCAGGTCGAAGAGGGCTTTTATTGGATCAGCAGCAGCCACGCCCAGCGTGCCGGGCATCTCAACCAGCTGGTTTCCGAGCTGAACTTCGAATGGTTCTTCACCCTGGACGCCGGCACGGTGATCAACGCCGATGCGCTCAGCGTGACCCTGCTTGAACTGTTGGGCAAACCGGCATGCCCGGCGATCTTCTGTGACGAAGCCTATAGCGACGGTCGCGGCGGCTTATGGCCCTTGCTAAGGGGCAATTTCAATCTCGATCAGCTCCTGAGCGTGCCCGTGGCGATGGCGGGGCACTGGTTGTTCCAGCGCGATGCACTGGTCGCCATGGACGGTTTTGACGGTGACGTGCCCGCCGCGCTGGAGCTTGACCTGATCCTGCGGCTGATCGAAGCAGGGCAGCAGGGGTTCGGCCATATCAGCGAGCCTCTGGTGATACCGCAAACGCGGCCGCTCGTGCCATGTGAGGATGAACGCCGCGCGCTACTGCAACATCTGCAGCGGCGCGGTTACGCCGATGCCCGCGTGAGCGAAAGCTCCCCGCGCCATTACCGGTTGCACTACGGTCATGCCCCCGCCCCTGTAGCGGTGCTGATACCGGTGCAAGAACCGCTGGCTACGCTCAAGCGTTGTGTCGCCGCCGTGCTGATGGTCACCGGTTATGCCAATTACCACCTGGTGCTGGTGGAAACCGACCGCACCACGCCGGCCCTGGGTGAATGGATGGACGCCATGGCCGGTGAGGGCGAGGGCCGGGTGGTAGCGATCCGCAGCGCTGCACCGCTGCCGATGAACACTGCGATGAATGGCGCGGTAGAGGCGCTGAGCGATGAGTACGTTGTGTTCCTTGACCCTGCCTGTGTAGTGGTAGAGGCGGATTGGCTTGAGCTGTTGCTGGACCAGGCCATGCGGCCCGAAGTGGGCGCCGTGGGTGGGCGGCGCGTGCAGAGGGGCGAGCGGTTGCAGGAGGTTGGCGTGCGGCTTGGGCTGGAGGGGCCGGCGCGAACCGCTTTGCTCAGCCACGAAGAAGGCCCGATGGATTATTGGCCGGTGCAGCGCAACGTGGTGGCGCTTGCTGGCGCGTGCCTGATGCTGTCTCGAACGATTTTCCGCCAGGTGGGCGGGTTCGATGAAACGCGGTTCCAGCAACACTGGGCAGATGCTGACCTGTGCCTGAAGCTGCATTGGGCAGGCTACTTGAACGTATGGGCGCCGCAGGCCTGGCTGGCACTGACCGAACCGGCGCGGAAGCCCTTGGTCGAGGCCACTGCCGACGAGTACGCCATGTATGAGCAGTGGGGTGCCTCGCTGGGGCGCGACCCTACCGCCAGCTATCTCTATACGCTGCGCGGCGACGGCTTCGAGTTCGATTCCGATCCGCAGGTCACTTGGCGGCCGTTGGCGTTCGCTGGATTGCCGGTGGTGATCGGCGGCGGCGAGCCAGGCGGTTCCGACCCTAGAATCGTGCAGCCGCTGGAAGCGTTGCGCTACGCCGGGCGCCTTGAAGGCGGCCTTGCACCCTATGCCTTGAAGGTAAGTGAATGGCTGCGGCTGGTGCCAGGTTCCGTGGTACTGCCATTTACCGCAGGCAGTGATTTGGGCCTGGACGCTGCTCGCGGTCAGATAGCCCCTTGCCGGGTCTGCGACCTGTCTGCGGCGCGTGACAACGACCTGCAACCCGAAGCGTTGCGCCTGGCCTTGGCCGGTTACGACAAAGTGGTGGTGGCAACGCTCGAACAGGCAGAGCGGGTTGCCAGTGCCCACCCTCGTATCCACGTTCTGCCAGCGTGCCTGCCGCCTACCCTATGGCGAGACCTGCCCTTGCCATCGACGAGCGCTGGCATGCCCAGGGTGGGGCTGGTATGCGCCCAGGATGAATGCCCTGACCTGGAGGTGCTTTGCGCCCTGTTCGAACGGTTTGCGGGGCGTGTGCAATGGGTGGTTGTTGGCGAAGTGCCGCATGAACTCCGCCCGTGGGTAACCGAGCATCAGCCAATCGAGGCGCCACGCTACGCCGGGCAGTTGGCTGCCCTTGGCTTGCATGTGGCGGTTGTGGCGCTGGCACCCAGCTTCGGCGCGCTGGCCGCGGCGGAACAACGGACCCTGGAACATGCCGCCTGCGGCAATGCCGTTATCGGTAGTCACGCGTCAGCCTGGCCCATTGCCAAGGTACAACACAGTGTCGAAGGCTACAGCGCGGCGCTTGAGGCCTGGGTGAGCGATCCCGCGGGGCGCGAAGCGGCTGGCCAGGCCCTGCACACGCGGGCCATGGCCGAAGGGCTGCTGGAAGGGCCGCTGGCCGAGCGCTGGTTGGCGGCCTGGGGGCCTTTGATAGCGTAGACCGGGGGGCGGCCTTCCGGCAGAGCCCGGGAATTCCTGGGCTCGGCCCCCTTCTACAGGCGCTTCAGCTCATCACGGATCAGCGTGGAGGAAATGTGCTCGGTGCGAGGCAGGTACACCACCTCGCAGGCGGGCTTGAGGAAGTCAAACTTGCCTTCCCAGTCATCGCCCATCACAAAGACGTCCACGTTGTAGCGCTGTACGTCCTCCAGTTTCTGGTCCCAATTGCCTTCGGGGAACACCATATCCACATAGCGAACGGCTTCGAGCACGATGCGGCGGTTATCGAAATCCAGCAACGAGCTTTTGTGTTTGAGCGCATTGAATGCGTCGGTGGACAGGCCGACGATCAGCCGGTCCCCCAGGGCTTTGGCACGCGCGAGCAACCGAATGTGCCCGGCATGCAGCACATCGAAGGTGCCGTAGGTAAGTACGGTTTTCATGGCTGCGCCTCGGCCAGCAAACGCTCTACCAGGCGACGAGTATTTCCGTCATCCAGGTGTTCGAAGAACATCTTTCGCTTGTGGGCGTATACCAGCGGGTGTTCCGTCTGCTCACCGCTCAGGGTGCTCTCCAACGCAGCCAGCAGGGTAGGGAAGTCTTCACAGATCGGGCCCGGGAACACGTCTTCGAGGTTGTAGAACATGCCTCGCTCCTGGCCAGCGTACTGGGCGCGATCGAACGCGAAGCAGATTTCCGGCCGGCCAGTGAGCATGAAGTCGATGAAGCAGCTGGAATAATCGGTAATCAGTACATCGGCTTCCCGGTACAGCACTTCGATCTCGGCGTATGCCTCGCGGCCCAGGCTGGTAAACGGGCCTTCCTCGGCCATGAGCGCTGCGGAGTAGCTGTGTGCTCGGTCCGCCATGTGCTCGCGAATACCCATCACTGCATTGTGGCGCTCCAGGCACGCTACAAGCTGTTCCCGCTGTTCAGGCGTGAAGCGGTAATAGGCCGCCGCCTGGCCGTTGCGGAAGGTAGGCGCGAACATTACCAGCCGGCGACCCTGCAGCTCGGCGCGGAGCCGTACCAGTTGTTCGGTGAAATCCTCGGGCAAGCGCTGCTCGTCACACACCACAACGTCATTGCGGGGCAGGCCAGTGATCCAGATCTTGTCCATGGGCAGCGGATGGAACGCTGCGGTCATCGCCAACTGGTCCATGCGCGACGAAGCGATCACGGCATGATGCCGCGCGTGCTCGCGCAGTAAATTCTCACGGTGGGGCGCGTTGTCCAGCGAAGTGATCCCGATGCGCTTGAGCGGAATCCCGTGCCACAGGTTGATGAAGCGGTGTCGATTGGCGTCCAACGGATAGGGTGCGTTCACGGCCGCAGAGTGTTTGACGAAAATGTAACCGGCGGCGATCAACGCTTCCTGCCCTTCACGGCTGGCAAGCGCAATGATGTCTACGTTTTCCCCTGGAAGGTCCACGGCCTTGCCGCGGGTGAGCACCACTTTGCGGATGTCCGCCCGGTAGCGAACCGCTTCGAATACTGCGCGATCATTGCCGGTCAGCAAATGGTCAAAGGCGCATACCGGGAATGCCCATACTTTGCCGTCCTGTGCGGTGCCACGGTCCTGGGCGATGAACTGTTCGGTGGTAAGCATGGGCCGAGGTTTATCGGCAACTGCTTCAGCGCTCTTGCGGGCGGCACGAATGATGTAATGCGTGGGTCGGGCATCGGCGATGGCCATGTCCACATTCAGCCCGGCAGCCTTCGCGATCTGCCCGATCAGTGGCAGGAAGGTATCGCTCAGCGGGTTGGCAGGGGCATGTGGATGCCCGTGGGCCAGCTGGAAACCGGTGGAATCGAGCAGCTCAAGAAGTGTTTCACGGGTGAACCAGCGAAGCCGGGAGCGATGCAGCAAACCCTCGTCCTGGTAACTGAAAGCGCCCGCCGCCAGTTTCACCTGCAAGGACCAATGCTGCGCGTTGGGCATGCACATCACTACGCTGCCGTTGTCAGGCAAATGCTCGGCGATGTTCTTGAGCAATGCCCAGGGATCCGCCACTTGACTCAACGCTTCGCCCAATATCCAGCATTGGTGAGTGTTGTGTTCGAGGAAAAACAGGCCGTTCAGGTTGGCGAGGTCCGTCAGCTCCACGCTGTCGCACACTGTTTGGGCTTCGGTATACACCGCCTGATCGGCGGTGACGCAGGTATAGCGCACCTGCGGGTTGGCTTGTTTCACTCGACGCGCCAGAGCGGCAGAGGCAGCGGCAACTTCAATAACAGAGGTCACACCGGCGGGAATCGCTTCCATGCAGTGTGCGGTAAGTTCGTCTGAAAGCGGCTGGCCGTACATTGATCTACCTTTGCAAAGACTGGGCGGGCGAAGCGAAGCATTTTTGACGCTTAAGCAGGTGATTCATGAAGCATGCCAAAAGTTCGTGCATTCACTTGAGCGGCATACGCAGGGCGGCCTATTCGCCGAGCCCGCCACTCGTCGCCCGCTTGGCCTGCATATTGCTCCAAACTCCCGTAACGAGGCTGCGGTCAAAAAACCGTCTGCCCACTACACGGCTCCGGAAAATAAGGCATCGCTATGTTCGACGGTAAATCCTTACTCATCACCGGCGGCACCGGCTCCTTTGGTCGTCACTTCATTCGCCGTTTGCTTGAGCAGTATCAGCCGCGCCGGGTGGTGGTGTTTTCCCGCGACGAACTCAAGCAATACGAAATGCAGCAAACCTTCGATGCGCCGTGCATGCGTTACTTCCTGGGGGATGTACGCGATGCCGAGCGTTTGCGCACGGCCATGCGCGGGGTGGATTACGTGATCCACGCCGCAGCGCTGAAGCAGGTGCCCGCAGCAGAATACAACCCCGGCGAATGCATTCGCACCAACGTCACCGGTGCCGAGAATGTGATTGCCGCGGCCATAGAAAACCACGTGACCAAGGTGGTGGCGCTGTCGACCGACAAGGCCGCCAGCCCTATCAACCTCTACGGCGCAACCAAGCTGCTGTCGGACAAGCTGTTCGTCGCGGCCAATAACATCGCCGGCGATCAAGCCACGCGTTTTGCCGTAGTGCGCTACGGCAACGTGGCAGGCTCGCGGGGTTCGGTAGTGCCGTTTTTCCGCAAGCTGCTGGCCGAAGGCGCGGCGGACATGCCGATCACCGACGCGCGTATGACCCGGTTCTGGATCACGTTGGATCAAGGCGTGCAGTTCGTGCTGGACAGCTTTGCGCGCATGCACGGCGGTGAGATCTTCGTGCCGAAGATCCCTTCGATTCGCATCGTGGACCTGGCCTCGGCGCTCGCACCCGGCTTGCCGCAGCGCATAGTCGGCATACGCCCTGGTGAAAAACTGCACGAATTGATGGTGCCGCAGGACGACGCCCGCATGACCCTGGAGTTCGCCGACCATTTCACCATCCAGCCCTCGGTGCGCTTCACCAGCGTGGACGTGGACCTGGCCGTGGATGGCCTGGGCGAGCGCGGCGTACCGGTGGACGAAGCCTTCGAGTACCGCTCTGATACCAACCCCAAGTTCCTCGACGTGACGCAGATTGCCGAGCTGCACGCAGGGTTGCCAGCATGATCCCCTATGGCCGGCAAAGCGTGGACGAGGCCGATATCGAGGCCGTGGTGCAGGTGCTGCGCTCGGACTGGCTCACCCAGGGCCCGGCCATCGAACGCTTCGAAGCGGCCATGGCTACCCGTTGCGCGACCGACCACGGGGTGATGGTGTGCAATGCGACTGCCGCACTGCACATCGCTTGCCTGGCGGCGGGCCTGGGGCCGGGGGACTGGCTGTGGACCAGCCCGAACACGTTTCTGGCCTCCGCCAACTGCGGCCTGTATTGCGGCGCCCGGGTGGATTTCGTCGACATCGACCCGCTCACCTGGAACCTCAGCGCCGAGGCCCTGGCGCTCAAGCTGGAAATCGCCGAGCGGGAAGGGCGCCTGCCCAAGGTGGTGGTGGCCGTGGCCTTTGCCGGGCAAAGCTGCGACATGGCGGCCATTGCCCGGCTGGCCGAGCGCTACGGCTTTACCCTGATTGAAGATGCCTCCCACGCGGTGGGTGCCCAGTATGGCGGGCAGCCGGTGGGTAGCGGCGAATTCGCGGACATGACGGTGTTCAGCTTTCATCCGGTGAAAATCATCACCACCGCCGAAGGCGGCATCGTGATGACTCGCCACACGGAGCTGGCCGAGCGCCTGCGTCGCCTGCGCAGCCACGGCATGACGCGTGACCCGGCAATGATGAGTGAGCCCAGCCACGGGCCGTGGTACTACCAACAGGTGGAGCTGGGCTTCAACTACCGTGCTACCGATATTCAGGCGGCGCTTGGGGTATCGCAACTGGCGCGGCTGGATGGTTTTCTGGCGCGCCGCCGGGCATTGGCCGACGCCTACGATCAGGCCTTGACCGGGCTGGGCCTGCAGCTTCCAGCGAGGCAGGCAAGCGCTGAATCGGCCTGGCATCTTTATGTGGTACGCATCGCCGAGCGCCGTGACGAGGTGTTCGCCGCGTTGCGGGCGGCCGGCGTAGGCGTGAACGTGCACTACATCCCGGTGCACCTGCAGCCGTTCTACCGGCAGATGGGTTTTGGCCCCGGCGATTTCCCGGAGGCCGAAGCCTATTACGCGCAGGCGTTGAGCTTGCCCTTGTACCCGGGGCTCACCGAGGCCGAACAGCATTACATCGTCAATGCGCTATCCGATGCGCTGGCATAAGGGGAGGGCTGGGTGAGCACGGTAGCGATCATTCCCGCGCGGGGCGGCAGCAAGCGGATTCCGGGCAAAAACCTGCGACCGTTCAATGGCGTGCCGATGATGGCGTGGTCCATCCGGGCCGCTCGCCAAGCTGGCTGTTTCGACCATATTGTGGTGAGCACCGATGACCCTGCCATTGCCGAACTGGCATTGGCCGAAGGCGCGGAGGTGCCGTTTATGCGGCCCGCTGAACTGGCAGATGACTACACCGGCACAGTGCCGGTGATTGCCCACGCATTAGGTGAATTGCCAGACGCCACACTGGCCTGCTGCCTGTACGCCACCGCGCCGCTGGTGCAGCCGCGTTATCTTCGGGAGGGCCTGGCGCTGCTACTGCGCAACCCTGCCAGGAGCTATGCGTTTTCCGTGTGCAGCTTTCCTTTTCCCGTGCAGCGTGCCCTGATACTCGATGACAGCGGCGCGCTGACCGCGCTGTATCCCGAATACCGGCACACACGTTCCCAGGACCTGCCCGAAGCGTATCAGGACGCCGGCCAGTTTTACTGGGGGCGCCGTGAAGCCTGGCTGCGCGGTGATACGTTGTTCTCGCCGTGCAGCCTGCCAGTGACCTTGCCCAGGTACCTGGTGCAGGACATCGACACCGAAGAGGATTGGAAGCGCGCCGAGTACCTTCATCAGGCGCTGCGGGCCGCCGGGGAAATAGACGCGTGAATATCCTCTTTCGCGCTGACGCCTCCAGCCAGATCGGCGTGGGGCACATCGCCCGCTGCCTGACCTTGGCCCAAGTGCTGCGTGAGCGTGGCGCCACCGTCAGCTTCGCCTGCCGCGCGTTGCCGGGCTTCGATCCCGCGATGGTGCGCGGGCAGGGCTTCGCGCTGATTGAGGTGCCGGAGGAAGCGGACGACCTGGCCGCGCTCGCCGGCCGCGGGTTCGACTGGGCAGTGGTAGATCATTATGGCCTTGACCGCACCTGGGAGCGCGCCGCACGTGCGGTTGCCCGGCGTATCGCGGTGATAGACGACCTGGCCAACCGGACACACCATGCCGACCTGTTGCTGGACCAGAACCTCACGGCCAGCGAAGCGGCCTACGAACCGCTGCTCAATGCCGAGTGCGAACGAATGCTGGGCCCGCGATACGCGCTGCTCCGCCCGGAATTCTCAGCGCCCACTCCGCCCAGGGCGGCGAAAGCGCGCCATGTGCTGGTGAGCTTTGGCGGCTTCGACGTGGCCGGTATGGCACTTAAAGCCCTGGAGGCGCTGGCGCCATTCCCGGAGCTGCAAGTCACGTTGCTGGCGGGCCACGGCCACCCCCAACGTGATCGGCTCCAGGCCTATGCGCTGCAACACCCTCATTGGCAGGTGCTTGATTACAGCCCGAACATGGCCGACCTGATGCGCGATTCGGATTTGTTCATCGGCGCTGGCGGCGGCACAACCTGGGAGCGCGCCGCGTTGCGCGTGCCTAGCCTGTGCGTGGCCGTGGCGGATAATCAGGTGAAAAACGCCGAAGCGCTGGCGCGAGAGGGGGGGCATGTGTACCTGGGCGAAGCGTCCAGCGTGAGCGTGAGCGCATTGAGCGCGGCCATCGCCTTGCTGATCAACAACTCGCCGCTGCGCCACAGCCTGGCCGAACGCGCGCGCCGGCTGGTGGACGGCCGCGGTGCGCAGCGGGTTGCCACAGGCTTGCTCGGCCCGCTGTTGCACTTGCGCCCTGCCACAGAGGCCGACGCTCAGCTGCTGTTCGACGGGCGCAACGCTGACGCCGTGCGGCAGGCCTCTTACGACACCCGCCCGCTGGAGTGGCCCCTGCACCTGGCCTGGCTATATGGCACCCTCGCCGACCCGGCGCGTGCGCTGTTCATCGGCGAAGCAAGCGGGCGGCCGATTGGTATGTTGCGCTACGACCGCCATCCCACCGAGCCGGGGCGGGCAGAGGTGTCCCTTTATCTCTTCGAAGCGTACCTGGGCCAAGGTTGGGGGCGCTGGCTAATACATGCCGGCGAAGCCTGGCTGCTGCGCCATTGGCCGGACGTGGTTCGTATCGACGCGGCGGTGTTACCTCATAACAGCGCATCGCTACACCTGTTTCACCTAGCCGGGTTCACCCAGCAGGTGTGTGAATTCACCCGAGCACTGGAGCATCGGCATGATCAAGATCGGCCATAGGGCCATTGGCCCCGAAAGCCCCCCGTTGGTAATTGCCGAAATGAGCGGCAACCATAATCAGTCCCTGGACCGTGCCCTGGCCATCGTCGATGCTGCCGCCGACGCCGGCGCGCACGCCCTCAAGCTCCAAACCTACACTGCCGACACCATGACCCTGGACCTAAACGAAGGCGAGTTTCACATTACCGACCCGGACAGCCTGTGGGCGGACACCTCGCTCTATGCCTTGTACCAGCAGGCCCATACGCCTTGGGAATGGCACGCGCCGATCTTCGAGCGGGCCAGGGCCAGGGGCATGCTCGCGTTTTCGTCCCCGTTCGACGAAACGGCCATCGACTTTCTCGAAACACTCGATGTGCCGGCTTACAAGATCGCTAGCTTCGAAAACACCGACCTGCCGCTGATCCGCCGTGCCGCCGCCACCGCCAAGCCCCTGATCATTTCTACCGGCATGGCCAGCCTTGCCGAGCTGGAGCTGTCGGTACGGGCTGCCCGGGAAGCGGGGTGCCGGGATCTGATCCTGCTCAAGTGCACCAGTACCTACCCTGCCACGCCGCAGAACACCCACCTGCGCACGCTGCCCCACCTGCGCGAACTGTTCGGCTGTGAAGTGGGCTTGTCTGACCACACAATGGGTGTGGGCGCAGCGGTGGCGGCGGTTGCGCTAGGAGCTACCGTGGTGGAAAAACACTTCACCCTCAGCCGCGCCGCTGGCGGTGTGGATGCCAGCTTCTCGCTGGAACCCACGGAACTTGCCAGCCTGGTGACGGAAACAGAGCGCGCCTGGCAGGCCATGGGGCAAGTGCACTACGGGCCTACCACGGCCGAACAGAAATCCCTGGTGTTCCGCCGCTCGCTTTATGTAGTGAAAGACATGGCACCCGGCGAGCCTTTCAATCGGGAGAACCTGCGTGCCATCCGCCCCGGGCTGGGCTTGGCGCCGCGGCACATCGACGGTGTGCTGGGCCGCAGCGCTCGCCACGCCATCAAGCGCGGCACGCCGCTGGCGTGGGGGTTGATAGACTGATCAGCGCCCTTGTGGGACCAGGCAGAGCCTGGGAACAAGCACAACCCGGAAGCAGTCAGCGCGCGGCTTAATCAGGAACGTTCGTGCAAATTACGTCTGCATTGCGTGACCTACCGGTCATTTTGCGCATCTCCACAATATTGTAACCTGAGGCCATGGCGCGTTCTGGCTGCCTGCAGCCCGCTGCCTTTATCGCCCTGTCAGGTTTTCGTCAGCGCTACGTCTGGGTGGCGGCGCGTTTTTCAGCGATTCTTTTTTTGGGAAGCCAGAATGATTGGCATCAAGAGCATAGCGAGTTACGTACCGGTTGCCGGCCTGGACAATTACGAGCAAGGTGCGAAATTCGGCAAGGATGAAGACTTCATTCTCGGCAAGATCGGCTCGGCCTTTTTGCCTCGCAAGGCCCCCGAGCAGGAAACGTCCGACCTGTGCGTGGAAGCGGTGAATGCGTTGTTCGCCAATAACCCGCAGCTGTCGCGCGATTCCATCGATGCGCTGATCGTGGTAACCCAGAACGGCGACGCCGAAGGCCTGCCTCACACTGCGGCTATCGTTCAGGACAAGCTGGGCCTGCCTACGGGCATTGCGGCGTTCGACATCTCGCTGGGCTGCTCGGGCTATGTCTACGGCATCTATGCGCTCAAAGGCTTCATGGAAGCCGCCGGGCTGAAGAACGGCCTGCTGGTTACCGCCGACCCGTACTCCAAGATCGTCGACCCCGAAGACCGCAACACCACTATGCTGTTCGGCGATGCCGCCACGGCTACCTGGATGGGGGAGGGCGCGGTGTGGCAGCTGGGCAAGTCCATGTTCGGCACGGACGGCTCCGGAGCGCCACATTTGAAAGTGGAAAACGGCACCTTCTTCATGAACGGCCGCCAGGTGTTCAACTTTGCTCTGCTCAAGGTGCCGCAGCACCTGCATGCGCTGCTGGAGGCTTCCGGCCTCAGCGCTGCCGACATCGACGCCTACTGCATTCACCAGGGCAGCGCGGCCATTGTGGACGCCGTGGCGCGGCGTTTCGAGGAAGACAGCCCCGAAAAATTCGTCAAGGACATGGTCGAAACAGGTAACACCGTGTCGTCCAGCGTGCCGCTGCTGCTGGAGAAGCACCTGTTCGACTCCAGCTGGAAGCGCGTGGCCATCAGCGGTTTCGGTGTCGGCCTGTCCTGGGGATCGGCTATCCTCTACCGCGAATAAGGTCGAGGTTCGCGGGCACCCCAGGCAATGAGTGAGATTCTGACGCAAAACCTCGCGGTCATCCGCGAGCGCTGGCCCGCCCTGGCAGCGCGGCTGGAGGCTGAAGTGGCCGATCACCTGGCGGTCGAAGTGGTCCAGGGGCAGGAAGAGACGCTGCGGGTCAACGACATACAGCTCACCAGCCGCCATGGGCGCTTTGCCGAGGCCAGGCTACAGGCGGCCAGCCTGCCGGGCGGTTGCTTGGCAGCGCACGTTTACGGGCCGGGCCTGGGCGACCTTCCGCGGGTATTACTGGTGGCGCCGCACCTGCGGCACCTGACCATCTACCTGCTCAACGGCCCGCTGTTCACCCTGGTGCTGCAAGTGCTCGATCACACCGACTGGCTTGCAGACCCCCGGGTAAGCCTGGCCTATGCGGGTGACGAAACGGAGATCCATCTGCCTTTTGTAGCCTTGCCGTCGGAACTGGTACTGGCTGACGACCACGCCTCGAAAATCCGTGATCGGTTGGTCAGCGAGCTGCACCTGAGCTTCAATAACCGGCTGTTCGATGCCCAGGATCCGGAGGTGGTTGCTCGGCTACGGGCGAATGAAGCCATGCTGGCCAGCGACGGCGATGCCGCCGCGCTGTTCGGCACTTCACCTGGCGCCAGCGTCTACGTGGTTGCCACGGGGCCAAGCCTGGAGCATCACTTCGACCATTTACGCGACAGCCGCGCCGCTGCCAACCGGCCTTTGCTCATTTGTGTGGACACGGCCTGGCGCCCTCTGCTGGACCACGGCATCGTTGCCGACATCGTGGTCAGCATCGACCAACGCATCAGTGAACGCCACCTGCCGCCGGAACATTCCGCCGGCACCTGCCTGGTGTACATGCCGCTACTTGCGCCCGAAGTGTTGAGCCAATGGCGTGGCCAACGGTTGGCAAGCTACTCGCCCAGCCCTGTTTACACCGCGCTGCGCCAGCGCATGCCCAAGGCCGAGCTGGCCGGCGGCGGCAGCGTGATTCATCCGGCAGTGGACCTTGCCGTCCGTATGGGCGCGGCCCAGGTGACGCTGTTCGGCGCGGATTTCGCCTTCCCCAACGACAAGACCCACGCCGGCTGGAGCGATGGCGACCTGGGCCCTCAGCTCACTCACGCCCGGCACTGGGTGCTGGACGGCCATGGCGGGCGCGTGCGTACACAGCTGAATTTCCGCAGCTACCTGACCGAGCTGGAGCGGTACATCGCCCGGCACCCAGGCGTGGCTTTCTTCAATACCAGCCGTGACGGGGCGATGATCGCCGGTACCGCTTTTGCCGAGGGCCTTGTACGTGAGTGAGGTTGCACCGCTTATAGAGGAGGCGCGCGCCTGCGCCGGGCTGTTTCGGCTGGGCCGTGATGTGGAAGCGGCGCTGCGCATGGTTGACCTGTTCGACCGCCTGGCACCGTTGTTCGAGGCCGCGCCCACCCACCAGCAACAGCAATGGGGCGCGCTGCTGATGGAAACCTTTTCCCGCCAACAGCTTCAGGATTGGCTGGCCGTGGCCGATTACCTGGAGTACGAGTTGGTTGCGCTCATGGAGCACTGCGGGCAATAACGCTTGCAGCGCCCGTGTCCTTCCTGGCAAGTATCAGCAGCTGCCACAACAAGTAGCGGCAGCAGCGGAATTGCCAAGACAGTCACAGTTTTTATCTTCAGTGCCAGCGGCCTTAACGCCGTAAACCCCTGTCAGTATTGGGAAAAATGGCAAAGTCGAAAAAAAAGCGCGAAACGCCCCTCAAGCAAGCGGCCAACACGACGATAACTAGTACGTAGGTTCTCTAGGCCACACTGGCAGAGCAGGGCCGGTAGCCAAGTACATCACCCCCCTGAGGAATTCGTCATGTCGTTGACCGTTAACACCAACATTGCTTCCCTGACCGTTCAGAACAACCTGAACAAGGCTTCGTCCGCCACCAGCACCTCGATGACTCGCTTGTCCTCGGGCCTGAAAATCAACAGCGCCAAAGACGACGCCGCCGGCCTGCAGATCGCTACCCGTCTGACCACCCAGATCAAAGGCCTGACCGTTGCGACCAAAAACGCCAACGACGCTACCTCGATCGCCCAGACCGCTGAAGGCGCACTGCAAGAAACCACCAGCATCCTGCAGCGTATGCGTGAACTGGCTGTTCAGTCGCGTAACGACTCCAACAGCACTTCGGACCGTACCGCTCTGCAATCTGAATTCAGCCAGATGAGCGACGAACTGACCCGTATCTCCACGTCGACTACCTTCGGTACCGGCATGAAGCTGCTCGACGGTTCGGCTTCGGGCCTGCAGTTCCAGGTAGGCGCCATGACCGGTGACGACCAGCACATCGACCTGGGCATCAGCCTGAACGCTTCGGCCTCCGGCCTGGGTGTTGCCAGCGTTGCAATCACCGGTGCCGACCCGAGCGCCGCGCACACCGCGATCGACTCGGCCATCAGCGCCATCGACGCCGCGTTGAACACCGTGAACACCACCCGTGCCGACCTGGGTGCCAAGCAGAACCGTCTGGAAAGCACCATCAGCAACATCAGCAACATCATCGAGAACGCTACCGCCTCTCGTTCGACCATTCAGGACGTAGACTTCGCCGCTGAAACCGCTGAGCTGACCAAGCAACAAACCCTGCAACAGGCTTCCACCGCGATCCTGTCCCAGGCCAACCAGATCCCGTCCGCTGTTCTGAAGCTGCTTCAGTAATATCGGTCGACGGTCAATGACGAGGGGGGGCGCTGAGCGCGCCCTCTTGTTGTTTTCACCCTGAGGTAACGGTTATGGACATGAGTGTCAATGCAGTAAAGGCGCTTGAAGTCAGCAAGCCCATGACCACGTCAGCTCCTGTCGATGCAGTAAAGGCCGTTGGTGCCGCCGATTCGTCGGCCAGCAACAGCGTGCCGGCTACCGGCAAGATCGAGCGTGAGCAGGTTGAAAAGGCTGTTGAAGATATTCAGGCGTTTGTGAATTCCAACCAGCGCAACCTGGACTTTTCCATCGACGACACCACTGGTGACGTGGTGGTGAAGATCGTGGCAACTCAGAGCGGAGAAGTCATTCGACAGCTTCCGTCCGAAGAAGCCTTGAAGATGGCGCAGCGCTTGAAGGATCCCCATAGCCTTCTGTTCGATGAGCAGGCGTGAGTTGGGCACGGAACTTGTAGTGTTCCGGTGAAGAAGGCAGCCCGCCGGTTTTTCGGCGGCTGACCTACAGGAGAGGATTGATGACTTCCACTACATCCACCACGTCGGTCAGCTCGAGCGGCGGGATCACGGTCAGCGGTGTCGGTTCGGGTATCGACACGTCGGCGATCGTCAGCGCGCTGGTAAAAGCGTCCACCAGCCCCAAGCAGACCCAGATTACCAAGGCCGAAACCGCGACCAACACCACGTTGTCCGGTATCGGTAGCCTGAAGAGCGCCCTGGAAGCCTTCCAGACCGCCGCCGCGGCCCTGAACAACACCAACACGTTCATGGGCCTGACGGCGGCGTCGTCGTTGGAAACGGTGGTCAAGGCCACGTCCAGCAATACCGCGTCTCCGGGCAACTATGCCTTGGACGTGACCAAGATCGCCACGGCCTCGAAAGTCGCGAGCAAGTTGTTTGCCAGCGGCCCTTCGACGGCGATCAACTCGGGCACCCTGGCCATTACCCAGGGCGGCAAGAGCTACTCGGTGAACGTGGGTTCCGGCGCCACCTTGAGCAGCGTGCGCGATTCGATCAACACGTCGCTGTCGTCCAGCGGTATCAGCGCCAACATCGTCACGGATTCCAACGGATCCCGGCTGGTATTGACGTCGACTACCACGGGCGCGGGCTCGGACATCTCCACCAGCGGTATTCCCGAGCTCACCATCGACGGCACCAGCCAGCTTGATGCGGCCGATACCACCAGTGCCGGCTTCATCACGGCCCGGCCTGTTGACGCGGCCTACACCATCGACGGCCTGGCGATGACCAGTAGCAGCAATACCATCGACTCGGCCATCAGTGGGATCAGCCTCAGCCTGACGGGCGTGGGCAAGTCCACGGTGACGGTAGCGTCCGACAGCGACACACTGAAGACCTCGGTGCAGGCGTTCGTGGATGCCTACAACACCATGATGACAGTGGTGAACAAGCAGACCAAGGTGACGTCCACGGGCGCGACCACCAGCACCAGCGATTCGGCGACCACCTCCAGTGGCCCGCTGACCGGTGATGCCATGGTGCGCAAACTGGTGGCGCAGGTTCATGGCGCGCTTACCAGCGTGAGTACCACAAGCGGTTCGTTGAGCGTGCTGTCGCAGCTGGGCGTGGGTACCAACTCCGTCACTGGCTTGTTGACGCTCGACGACAACAAGTGGAACACCGCGATGAAGACTCAGTACGGCAACGTCGCCAGCCTGTTCACGGGCAAGGACGGGCTGATTACCAAGATGGATAACATCCTTGAAGGGTATACCCAGACCGGTGGGGTGCTGGAAACTCGGCAAAAGACCCTCAACGCCAAGCTGAGTGACCTGGATAACCAACAGGATGCGCTTGACCGGCGTACCGAATCGCTCACGGCGATCCTGACGGCCAAGTACACCGCGATGGACACCCTGGTGGCGCAGTTGAACTCCACCAGCAACAGTGTGCTGAGCACGCTCGAAGCGATGAACAAATCCGACGATTGATGCAGTGATTCGTTGTTTCGGGCCCGGTAACTTCAAGCAGGTTATCGGGCCTTTTTTCATTCCACGCGCCGTTAAAGTTCAACCGCTTAGTGTCGATAAACTAAGCAAGAGGACCAACCGGTTCCGCAGACTACGCCCCAACTTCCGAGGCCAACCGCAATGCATCCGATGAAGGCGCTTCGCCAATACCAGAAAGTAAACTCCCACGCGCAAGCCTCCGAAGCCAGCCCGCACCGCCTGGTGCAGATGCTGATGGAAGGCGTGCTGGACCGCCTGGCGCAAGCCAAGGGCGCCATGGCGCGTAACCAGGTGGCTCAGAAGGGCGTGATGCTGGGCAAGGCAATCGAGATCATCGGTGGCCTGCGCGAAGGCCTGGACCCCGAGAAGACCGATGACAAAAAAGGCATCGCCAAGCTCGACCAACTGTATGCCTACATGATGAAACAGCTGATCCAGGCTAACCGCAAGAACGACCCGAACATTGTCGACGAGGTTGCTCGCCTGATGATTACCGTCAAGGCTGGTTGGGATGCGATCGGTCATGTTGCTCAGGAATAACCGTGAGGACTCTGCCATGAGTGCCCTTGAACGTATCGAATACACCCGTGCGGCGCTCAGCGAGGCCTTGGCGGTGAAGGACTGGACCGCCATCGGCAAGCTGGACCTGCAGATCCGCGCATGTCTGGACGGCCTGTTCGAAGGCACGCCGGCCGACCCGGCCGTGGTTCGGCATAACCTGGAGTCGCTGTTGCAGCTGTATCGCCAGCTGGTAGACGTGAGCCGAGGCGAACGCCAGGCGGTGGCCGACGAACTCAAGCAGGTGCGTCAGGGTCATAACGCCAGCAAGGTTTACCACCTCTTCACGTAAGCCTGTGGCCCCTGCGCTTAACGCATTGCAGGCGCGGGGTGCGCCATAAATTTGACTGTGCCGGAGTTTTTGACTTTACTAGTGCCTGATTATAGGGTTCCGGCGTCTCAAGGTTTACGAGCCATGAGGTGGCAATCGCCGTGGCGGGCATTGGGCCGTATCGGGCATTGACTAGGGAAGTTGCTATTGCATGTGGCGTGAAACGAAAATTCTGCTGATCGATGACGATAGCGTTCGCCGCCGTGACATGTCGGTGATTCTGAGCTTCCTGGGCGAGGACAACCTGCCTTGTGGCAGTGGAGACTGGCAACGCGTGGTCGAGGGCCTGGCGTCCAGCCGGGAAGTACTCTGCGTACTGGTGGGCACGCTCAATGCGCCGGCCAACCTCCCCGGGTTGTTGAAAACCGTGGCGGGTTGGGATGAGTTTCTTCCGGTGTTGCTGCTCGGTGATGGCTCCCAGGTGGAGCTTGCCGAAGACCAGCGCCGTCGCGTGCTGTCCACCCTCGAAATGCCACCCAGCTACAGCAAGCTGCTGGATTCGCTGCACCGCGCCCAGGTTTACCGCGAGATGTACGACCAGGCTCGCGAGCGTGGCCGTCAGCGTGAGCCCAACCTGTTCCGCAGCCTGGTGGGCACCAGCCGCGCCATTCAACACGTGCGGCAGATGATGCAGCAGGTGGCCGACACCGACGCCAGCGTATTGATCCTCGGCGAGTCGGGTACCGGCAAGGAAGTGGTTGCCCGTAACCTGCATTACCATTCCAAGCGGCGCGATGCGCCTTTCGTTCCAGTGAACTGTGGCGCGATCCCGGCAGAGCTGCTCGAAAGCGAACTGTTCGGCCACGAGAAGGGCGCATTCACTGGCGCGATCACCAGCCGCGCAGGCCGCTTCGAACTCGCCAACGGCGGCACACTGTTCCTCGACGAAATCGGCGACATGCCGCTGCCCATGCAGGTCAAGCTGCTGCGGGTACTGCAGGAACGGACCTTCGAGCGGGTCGGCAGCAACAAGACCCAAAGCATCGACGTGCGGATCATCGCAGCGACCCACAAAAACCTCGAAGGCATGATCGAAACGGGCAGCTTCCGTGAAGACCTGTATTACCGCCTGAACGTATTCCCCATCGAGATGGCACCGCTGCGCGAGCGGGTTGAAGACATCCCCTTGCTCATGAACGAGCTCATCTCGCGCATGGAGCACGAGAAACGCGGCTCGATCCGCTTCAACTCTGCCGCCATCATGTCCCTCTGCCGCCACGCCTGGCCTGGCAACGTCCGCGAATTGGCCAACCTGGTTGAGCGCATGGCGATCATGCATCCCTACGGCGTGATCGGCGTGTCGGAGCTGCCAAAGAAATTCCGCTACGTGGACGACGAGGACGAGCAACTGGTCGACAGCCTGCGCAGCGATCTGGAAGAGCGCGTTGCCATCAACGGCCACACGCCAGACTTCGCTTCCAGCGCCTTGCTGCCGCCGGAAGGCCTGGACCTGAAGGACTACCTGGGTGGCCTGGAGCAGGGGTTGATCCAGCAGGCGCTGGATGATGCCAATGGTATCGTGGCCCGCGCCGCCGAACGCCTGCGTATCCGCCGTACCACCCTGGTGGAGAAGATGCGCAAGTACGGCATGAGCCGCCGTGAAGGCGACGACGCCGCCGACGAGTGACGGCCGGGTTCTGTACCCCGCCTGTTACACGCCCCGGCACATCAATTGCAACTCATGGCTCATCCCAACCGTTTTCTGACGGTGAGCCATGAGAGTTCATGATGTCCCAGGCCGCTCCCCTCGCTGACGCCCGCCACTATCTTGCCGATGACCGGCCAAACCTGGACCAGGCCTTTGCGCTGTTCAACCAGGTTTCGGCTCAGCTGAACGACTCCTACAAATTGCTCGAAAACCGGGTCAGCCACCTCAAGGGTGAATTGGCGCAGGCGGGCGAGGAACGGTTGCGGCAGTTGGCTGAAAAGGAGCGGTTGGCCAACCGGCTACAGCACTTGCTGGATCTCTTGCCGGGCGGCGTGATCGTGATCGATGGGCAGGGCCGAGTGGCCGAAGCCAACCCGGCTGCGGGGGCGTTGCTTGGTGCGCCGCTGGAAGGGGCGCTGTGGCGTGACGTGATTGCTCGATCATTCGCGCCCCGTCGGGACGATGGCCATGAAGTCTCGCTCAAGGGCGGTCGCCGGCTTTCCATCGCTACGCGTTCCCTTGGCGCCGAGCCGGGGCAATTGGTACTGCTGACCGACCTGACTGAAACCCGGCGCCTGCAGGACCAGCTTGCGCGTCACGAACGGCTGTCGGCCTTGGGCCGCATGGTCGCGTCGCTGGCGCACCAGATCCGTACCCCACTGTCGGCCGCCATGTTGTACGCCAGCCATCTTCAGGAGCCGGGCCTTGCCGGTGAAACCCGTGAGCGTTTCGCCGGTCGTTTGAAAGAGCGTTTGCACGAGCTGGAGCATCAGGTTCGAGACATGCTGGTGTTCGCGCGGGGGGAGTTACCGCTTAATGACCGACTTACGCCCGGCGCACTGTTCACGGCCCTGCGCGAAGCGGCGCTCATCCGCACTGAAGGCTTGCCGCTGCGCTGGCAATGCGACCTCCACGGCGGGGAAGTGCTCTGCAACCGGGATACGCTGGTAGGCGCGCTGTTGAACCTGCTGGAAAACGCTGTACACGCCAGCGGCGATCATCCTCGGCTCAAGGTCCACCTGTACAAGCGGCCTGGCGAGCTTCGCCTATGCGTGAGCGACGCAGGCGCCGGGATCGATAGCGCCACCCTGGCCCGCTTGGGCGAACCTTTTTTCACCACAAAATCGACCGGCACCGGCCTTGGCCTGGCCGTTGTGCTTTCGGTGGTACGCGCCCATGGCGGAGAGCTCCGCTTGCGGTCCAGGCCTGGCCGCGGCACCTGCGCTCTGGTGGTGCTGCCATTGCTGGGCGAACAGGAGGCTTGATGCACACGAAAATTCTGCTGGTCGAAGACGACCGCGCATTGCGCGAAGCACTGGTGGATACCCTGTTGCTTGCCGGGCATGACTATGTGGCGGTGGGGTCCGCCGAGCAGGCACTGGAGCGGGTGGCTGCCGAGGCCTTCAGCCTGGTGATCAGCGACGTGAACATGCCAGGCATGGATGGTCATGGGCTGCTGCTGCGCCTGCGTGCCGATTGGCCTCAAGTGCCGGTGCTGCTGATGACCGCCCACGGGGGCGTTCAACAGGCGGTGGACGCCATGCGTCACGGCGCTGTGGATTATCTGGTCAAGCCGTTTGATGCCAAGGCGCTTTTACAGCGGGTTACCCAGCATGCGCTCCATCTATTGCCTTCGGCCGAAAACGATCCTGCCGTCGCTTGCGAACCGGCCAGCCAGCGGTTGCTGGCATTGGCTGCCAAAGTTGCTCGCAGCGACTCCACGGTGTTGATATCCGGCGAATCCGGCACGGGCAAGGAAGTGCTGGCCCGTTATATCCATCGGCATTCGCCTCGGGCCGAGCAACCCTTTGTGGCAATCAACTGCGCGGCCATCCCGGACAACATGCTCGAAGCCACCTTGTTCGGCCATGAGAAGGGCGCCTTCACCGGTGCGGTGGCGGCGCAGGCCGGCAAGTTCGAGCAGGCCAACGGCGGCACCCTGCTGCTGGATGAAATCTCCGAAATGCCTTTGGCGCTGCAAGCCAAGCTTCTGCGGGTACTCCAGGAGCGCGAAGTGGAGCGCGTAGGGGGACGTAAGCCGATCCCTCTGGATATCAGGATCATCGCGACCACCAACCGGCAGTTGCAGGATGACGTAGCCGTCGGCCGATTCCGGCAGGACCTGTATTACCGCCTGTCGGTGTTCCCGCTGGCCTGGCTGCCATTGCGTGAGCGCCCGGCCGATATCCTCCCGTTGGCCGAACGTCTGATGGCCAAACATGGCAGCAAGATGAGAAGCCCTGGTGCCCGGCTGTCGGACAGTGCCCGCGCCGCTCTATTGGCGCATCCCTGGCCCGGCAACGTTCGGGAGCTGGATAACGCGTTGCAGCGCGCCCTGATTCTTCAGCAAGGCGGCGTAATCGAGGCGGATGATTTTTGCCTTGTGCCCCCGGCAGGCACCAGCCATCGCCCCAACGGCGGTACTTTCCGCGAAGCGGCGGTAGAGCCGGATGTGGTCGGGCTAGGGGATGACCTGCGCCGTCGCGAATTCGAATTGATCCTTGAAACGCTCAGGGCAGAGCGCGGCCGCCGTAAAGAGTCCGCTGAGCGGTTGGGCATCAGCGCCCGAACCTTGCGGTATAAGCTCGCTCAAATGAGAGACGCCGGAATGGACGTCGAGGCGTATCTGTTTGCCAGCTGATGTATCACGGCTGTTGCCGTTGGCATCGCTCTTGCTACCTCCATGGTAACTGACGGTTCAAGCGTCAAAAATTTGCAAGCCCCGGAGAGCAGCCCCCATGACCCAAGGTGTTGAATTCAATCGCTTGATGATGGACATGCGTTCCATGCAGCTCGAAGCCATGGGCACGTCCAAAGCCAATGCTGTATCGGCCGTCAGCGAAACGGGTGGCAGCAGCTTCGCCGATTTGCTTGGCAAGGCCGTGGGCAAGGTGAGCGATACCCAACAGGCTGCCAGCCAATTGGCTAACGCATTCGAGATCGGCAAAAGTGGCGTCGATCTGACGGATGTAATGATTTCCTCGCAGAAGGCGAGCGTGTCTTTCCAGGCCTTGACCCAGGTTCGTAACAAACTGGTTCAGGCGTACCAAGACATCATGCAAATGCCGGTTTGAGGGCAGATTAGGTCATGGCTGAAGCAACAACGGACAACGTACCGGCCAAAACTGGCGCGGCGGCAGGCGGCAAGTCGATGCCGGGCATGGCCTTTCTGGAAAATATCTCGAAGATGCCGGTGCTGCGGCAGGTGGGCCTGTTGGTCGGCCTGGCCGCCAGCGTGGCGATCGGCTTCGCCGTCGTGCTGTGGTCGCAGCAACCGGACTATCGTCCGCTGCTGACCAGCCTTCAGGGTATGGATGCCAAACAGGTGACCGACACCCTGGCCGCCTCAGATATTCCCTATACCGTAGAGCCGAATTCCGGCGCCTTGCTGGTCAAATCCGAAGACATTGGCCGTGCGCGGCTCAAGCTGGCTTCGGCGGGCGTTGTGCAAGGCGACGGTAACGTTGGCTATGAGCTGCTGGACAAGGACCAGGGCTTGGGGACCAGCCAGTTCATGGAAGCCGCGCGCTATCGCCGGGGCCTTGAAGGCGAACTGGCACGTACCGTTTCCGCCCTCAATGGCGTGAAGGGCGCCCGTGTTCACTTGGCAATCCCGAAGAGCTCGGTGTTCGTGCGCGATGAGCGCAAGCCTACCGCTTCAGTGCTAGTAGAGATGTACGGCGGCCGTACCCTGGACCCGGGGCAGGTCATGGCCATCGTTAACCTGGTAGCTACCAGCGTGCCGGAAATGGACCGCTCGGGTGTAACCGTGGTTGACCAGAAAGGCACCTTGCTCTCGGACCTGGGTGAAAACTCCGAGCTGAGCATGGCCGGCAAGCAGTTCGATTACACCCGTCGCATGGAAACCATGCTGACCCAGCGCGTGCAAAGCATTCTGCAGCCGGTGATCGGTAACGATCGGTTCAAGGCTGAAGTGTCCGCGATGGTGGACTTCAGCGCGGTCGAGTCGACCTCCGAACAGTTCAATCCCGACCAACCCGCCTTGCGCAGTGAACAATCGGTGACCGAGCAGCGCTCCAGCGGCAGCAGTTCAGGCGGCGTACCCGGTGCCTTGAGCAACCAGCCGCCAAGCCCGGCTTCGGCACCACAGACCACGCGTGGCGGTGGCGGTGCGGCAGCCCCTCAGGCCATTCAGCCAGGCCAGCCGTTGCTGGACGCCAACGGCCAGCAGATCATGGACCCGGCTACCGGCCAGCCCATGCTCGCCCCGTATCCGGCAGACAAGCGCCAGCAGTCGACGCGTAACTTCGAGCTGGACCGTTCCATCAGCCACACCCGCCAGCAGCAAGGGCGCCTGACCCGTTTGTCGGTTGCAGTGGTGGTAGACGACCAGGCCAAGCTGGATGCGGCCAACGGCGAAATTACCCATACCCCCTGGAGCGCCGAAGATCTGGCGCGGTTCCAGCGGCTGGTGCAGGACGCGGTGGGCTTCGATGCCAGCCGTGGCGACAGCGTGACGGTGATCAACGCGCCGTTCAGCCCGGACCGTGGCGAAGTGTTCACAGAGCCATCCTTCTACCAGCAACCCTGGTTCTGGGACGTGGTCAAGCAGGGCCTGGGCGTAGTGTTCATTCTGTTGCTGGTGTTCGGCGTACTGCGCCCGGTGCTCAACAACATCACCGGTGGCAGCAAGTCCAAGTCGCTGGCGGTGGACGGTGAAGGCGGCCCAGGTGGCGGCATGGCCGGCGGCCCTGGTGGCTTTACTGGCATGAATGGTGAGCTGGCCGATGATCGGGTCAGCCTGGGAGGGCCTACCAGCATCATGCTGCCAAGCCCGACCGAGGGATATGACGCCCAATTGAACGCAATCAAGAGTCTTGTGGCCGAAGACCCGGGCCGTGTCGCGCAGGTCGTGAAAGAGTGGATCAACGCAGATGAGTAGTAATCAGGTTGCCGCACCCAAGCTGACCAAGGTCGACAAGGCCGCTATCCTGTTGCTGTCCCTGGGCGAGTCCGACGCTGCCCAAGTGCTGCGCCATATGGGCCCCAAGGAGGTCCAGCGGGTTGGCGTGGCCATGGCGCAAATGCGCAACGTGCACCGCGAGCAGGTTGAAGAGGTAATGACCGAGTTCGTGGCCAGCGTGGGCGACCAGACCAGCCTGGGCGTGGGCTCGGACGGTTATATCCGCAAGATGCTCACCCAGGCGCTGGGTGAGGACAAAGCCAATGGCCTGATCGACCGCATTTTGCTGGGTGGCAACACCAGCGGCCTGGACAGCCTCAAGTGGATGGAGCCTCGAGCGGTGGCGGACGTGATCCGTTACGAGCACCCGCAAATCCAGGCCATCGTGGTGGCGTACCTCGATCCCGACCAGGCTGGTGAAGTACTGGGCCACTTCGACCATAAGGCGCGGCTCGATATCGTGCTGCGGGTGTCCTCGCTAAACACCGTGCAACCTGCTGCGCTGAAAGAGCTGAACACGATCCTCGAGAAACAGTTCGCCGGTAACTCGACCACTGCCCGTACCACGTTGGGCGGTATCAAGCGTGCCGCCGACATCATGAACTTCCTCGACAGCTCGGTCGAAGGCCAGCTGATGGATTCGATCCGCGAGATCGACTCGGAACTGTCCGGCCAGATCGAAGACTTGATGTTCGTGTTCAACAACCTCAAGGACGTGGACGACCGCGGCATCCAGGCGCTGCTGCGCGAAGTGTCTTCCGAAGTGCTGGTGGTCGCGCTCAAGGGCGCGGACGACGGCATCAAGGAAAAGATCTTCAAGAACATGTCCAAGCGTGCTTCCGAGCTGCTGCGTGACGACCTTGATTCCAAAGGGCCGGTTCGTGTCAGCGACGTGGAAACCGCTCAGAAGGAAATCCTTACTATCGCTCGCCGTATGGCGGAGGCCGGCGAGATCGTGCTGGGTGGCAAGGGCGGGGAGGAGATGATCTAAGCTTTGTACGAAAACGGGCGGCACTCGCCGCTGGTTTGTACAAACCTGCGTCGCCATCGCAGTGTCATACTCTGTGCACGGCGCGCCCTGGTAACACCGGGTCGCGCCGGTCGCCTATCTGTTTTGCCAGGAATACTCAATGAGCCAGTCGAGCAAGGAACCCGTCAGCGAGCTGATTCGCGCCAAGGATTTGATAGGCGTGGATGTGTGGCGCCTGCCCAGTTTCGACCCCCAGGTGGCCGAGCCGGAACCCGAACCCGAGAGCCTCAGCGAGATCGAGGAAGTCCCGCTCGACGAAGTGCAACCGCTCACGCTTGAAGAACTCGAGGCCATTCGCCAGGAAGCCTACAACGAGGGCTTTGCCGCCGGTGAGCGCGACGGTTTCCACGCCACCCAGCTGAAGGTGCGGCAGGAGGCCGAGGTTGCCTTGCAGGCACGCCTGGCCACTCTGGAAACCCTCATGGGTAACCTGTTGGCGCCGATTGCCGAGCAGGATACCCAGATCGAGCGCTCGCTGGTGGAACTGGTAAGCCACATTGCCCGCCAGGTCATTCAGCGCGAGCTCAAGATGGAATCCTCGCAGATCGAGCGCGTGACCCAGGAAGCACTCAAGCTCTTGCCCATGGGCGCGAACAATATCCGAATCTTCGTGAACCCCCAGGACTTTGAACAGATCAAGGCCCTGCGCGAGCGTCACGAAGAGCAATGGAAAATCCTCGAAGATCCGGCGCTCATGCCTGGCGGTTGCCGGATCGAAACCGAACACAGCCGCATTGATGCCTCGGTGGAAACCCGGATAACACAAGCCTTGGCGCTATTGTTCGACCAGTTGCACGAGCAAGGCCTGCACCCGGCCGAGGCGGATCTGCACCTGGAAATGGAGACCAGCGATGCGACTTGACCGCACCAGTTTCGGCAAACGCATGAGCACCTATGCGCCGGCGGTTGACCTGCCGCGCCAGGCTGTGGTGGAAGGTCGATTACTGCGCATGGTCGGGCTTACGCTGGAAGCTGAGGGCTTGCGCGCCGCAATGGGCACCCGGTGCGTGGTGATCAATGACGACAGCTACCAGGCGTCCCAGGTGGAAGCCGAGGTCATGGGCTTTTCAGGCAGCAAGGTCTTTTTGATGCCGGTGGGCAGTGCCGCCGGCATCGCCCCCGGCGCTCGAGTGGTGCCCCTGGCCGACACGGGCCGGCTGCCGATGGGCATGAGCATGTTGGGCAGGGTGCTCGATGGCGCCGGCCGTGCCCTCGACGGCAAAGGCCGCATGCGCGCCGAAGACTGGGTGCCGCTGGACGGCCCCACGATCAACCCCCTTAATCGCGACCCCATCAGCCAGCCGCTCGACGTGGGCATTCGCTGTATCAACGGCTTGTTGACGGTCGGCCGTGGCCAGCGCCTTGGATTGTTCGCCGGTACCGGCGTGGGCAAGAGTGTGCTGTTGGGGATGATGACCCGCTTCACCGAAGCGGAAATCATCGTGGTGGGGCTGATTGGCGAACGCGGCCGCGAGGTGAAGGAGTTCATCGAGCACAGCTTGGGCGCCGAGGGCCTGAAGCGCTCCGTGGTCGTGGCCTCGCCCGCGGATGACGCGCCGCTGATGCGCCTGCGCGCAGCCATGTACTGCACCCGCATTGCCGAATACTTCCGCGACCGGGGCATGAACGTGCTGCTGCTGATGGACTCCCTCACCCGCTATGCCCAGGCCCAGCGGGAAATTGCCCTGGCGATCGGTGAGCCGCCCGCCACCAAAGGCTACCCACCGTCGGTGTTCGCCAAGCTGCCCAAGCTGGTGGAGCGGGCCGGTAACGCCGAAGCGGGCGGAGGCTCGATCACGGCGTTCTATACGGTACTGTCCGAGGGTGATGACCAGCAGGACCCTATCGCCGACTCCGCGCGCGGTGTGCTCGATGGTCACATCGTGTTGAGCCGCCGTTTGGCAGAAGAAGGTCACTACCCGGCGATCGACATCGAGGCTTCCATCAGCCGGGTCATGCCCTCGGTGGTCACACCGCAGCACTTGGCCCAGGCGCAGCAGTTCAAACAGCTGTGGTCGCGCTACCAGCAAAGCCGCGACCTCATCAGCGTAGGGGCCTACGTGGCCGGGGGCGACCGGGAGACCGATATGGCAATCAGCCTGCATCCGCAGCTGGTGCACTACCTGCGTCAGGGCCTGCATGATAACGAAAGCCTGAAAAACAGCTCGGAACGCCTGGCAACGGTGTTCCGCCCTCTGGCGCCGGGTTGATAGGCCATGGCAAATAGCCGCGCGGCGCGCCTGGCGCCGGTCGTTGAAATGGCAGAGAAGGCCGAGCGTACGGCAGCACAGCGCCTGGGCCATTTCCAGGGGCAAATGCGCCTGGCCGAAGCCAAGCTGCAGGAGCTGGAGCAGTTCCGCATGAACTACCAGCAGCAGTGGATCAACAACGGTACCCAAGGGGTTTCAGGGCAGTGGTTGATGAACTACCAGCGGTTCCTGAACCAACTGGAGACTGCGGTGGGGCAGCAGCGCAAGAGCCTGGCCTGGCACCAGAACAACCTCAACAACGCACGTGACGCTTGGCAGAAAGCTTACGCTCGGGTAGAAGGCCTGCGAAAGTTAGTGATGCGCTATATGACCGAAGCTCGCGCGCTGGAAGATAAGCGTGAACAACGCTTGCTCGATGAACTTTCTCAGCGGTTGCCGCGGTCTGATTCATACTGACGGGAAAATTCGCGGCACTCGCCAGCCTGCCAGTACCCGTTCTTAACCAGCTTTTGAAAACGCTTTGTATCCAGAGAAGGATCGATGTATGACAAACGTCACCGCAACGCCGTCGGATGATGGAAAGGAGTTAACCATCAGGATTGACGGCCGTTTCGATTTTGGCTGCCACCAGGCATTTCGTGATTCCTACGAACGGGTCAACACAAAGCCCAGCAGTTTTATCATTGATCTCAAGGACACCAATTACCTGGATAGCTCAGCCCTGGGCATGTTATTGCTGCTCCGTGATCATGGAGGCGGCGACAGCGCGAAGGTCCGATTGATCAATGCCAGTGCCGACACCCGGAAAATCCTGGCGATCTCCAACTTCGATAAACTGTTCGACATCCAGTGATGCTGCCAGACAGCCTTCCGGTCTCGGTGTTGATCGCCGACGACAACATGACGGACCGAATGCTGCTGTCCAGTATCGTTCGGCGCCAGGGGCACCATGTACTCCAGGCGGGTAACGGCGAAGAAGCGGTGAAAGTCTTCGAGCAGATGCGGCCGCAGATCGTGCTACTCGATGTGATGATGCCCATCATGGATGGCTTCGAAGCGGCCCGTCGCATCAAGGCGCTCGCAGGCGAGGCCTTGGTGCCTGTCATTTTTCTCACGTCCATGTCCGAGGACGAGGCGCTGGTGCGATGCCTCGAAGCCGGTGGTGACGACTTTCTCCCCAAGCCCTATAACCAGATCATCCTCGCGGCGAAGCTCCACGCCATGGAGCGCATGCGTCGGTTGCAGGCTACGGTGCTCAAGCAGCGTGACGAACTGGCCCGCCATCATGGGCACTTGCTGAACGAGCAACGCGTGGCCAAGGCGGTGTTTGACCAGGTAGCCCATTCCGGTTGCCTGGGCGCGGGCAATATCCGCTACCTGCAGTCTCCTTATGCACTGTTCAACGGTGATCTGCTGCTGGCGGCAGCGAGCCCGGGCGGTGATCTCTATGTACTGCTGGGTGACTTCACCGGCCATGGATTACCCGCCGCCGTGGGGGCGATGCCGCTGGCCGATGTGTTTTATGGCATGACCGCAAAAGGGTATGGCCTGGCGGAAACGCTGCGCGAAATGAACGCCAAGCTCAAGCGAATTCTGCCCCCGGACATGTTCTGCTGCGCCACGTTGATCAATGTCAGCGTCAATCGGCGGGTGCTTGAGGTATGGAACGGCGGCATGCCGGACGGTTACTTGCTCAAGCAGAACGGTGAGCGCGTGCCGGTGCCGTCTCGGGCCTTGCCCTTGGGCATCCTGTCGCCAGAGCGCTTCGAGCCCAAGACACAGGTGTACCCGATCGAGGAAGGCGACCGGATTTTCCTGCTGTCTGACGGCGTGATCGAAACCACCAACCACGAAGAAACCCTGTTCGGCGCCGAGCGACTGGAAGCGGTGCTGGACCGCAACACTGACCGCGATCGCTTGTTCGAAGACATTCGCGAGGCGTTGCAGGGGTTCCACGGTGAAACCCGCGACGACGTCAGCATGGTGCAGGTAAAGGTAGTCGACAGCGCCAGCCTGCCCCCGGCGGTACTTACGCCCGACCGTGGCCAGCCCACGCCGACAGACTGGTCCGTGTCCTTCGAGTTTCGTAGCGAAACCCTCAAGCACTACAACCCGCTGCCTTTCCTGTTGCAGCTGCTTCAGGAGGTGCAGGGCCTGCGAGGCCAGAGTGGCGCGCTGTACACGGTGCTTACCGAGCTGTATTCCAACGCACTGGAGCATGGTGTGCTGGGGCTGGATTCGTCCCTCAAGCGGAATGGGGAAGGGTTCGCCCGCTATTACCAGATGCGCGAGGAACGGCTTCGGGAACTCCAGGGTGGCTATGTGAAGTTGGGGCTGGCGGTAGAACCCCAGACCGAAGAAGGCGGGCGGCTGGTCATCACCATCGAAGACAGCGGTGCCGGCTTCGACGTGCCGGCCACGCTCAAGCGCGTAGGTGAAGGCGATGGCTATTCAGGCCGTGGCGTCAAGCTGGTCCGGGCGCTGAGCCACAGCGCTCGCTGGGCCGACGATGGGCGTAGCGCCCGCGTAGAATTCGCCTGGGAGGGTCAGGCATAATAGCCGCCGTTCAAGGAGGACAATGTGACCACAGCCCATCTGGACCCTGATGTACTTGCAACGCTAAGGGACATCATGGGAGAGGATCAATTTCCTGTGTTGGTCCACACCTATCTCACGGATTCGGAACACCGGCTGGCACAGTTGCTGGCGGCCACCGACGCCCGCGCCCTGCGCGACGCCGCGCACAGTTTCAAGGGCAGCAGCTGCAACATGGGGGCCGTGCACCTTGCGCAATTGTGTGGGGAGCTGGAACATCTGCCGGTCGAGGCGCCCACCCACGTGGTGGCCGACTTGCAAGCGAAGATCACGGTGGAATTCACTGCGATCCGAGAGGGTTTCCTCGCCATCCTCGACCGTTCACCGCTGCCTTGAAAAGTTGGCCCACCTTTTGCTTTTAGCCTGATATCCGTTTACCCACCCACTGCGCGGGGTCGCTGTCATGGCTGTCGCTTCAAACCCACTCCTGCAAATCGGCACCTCTGTCGGTAGTACCGGCAAGGTCCAGGCTAATGCTCTCAGCTCGGTGACCAAGGTCGCTGACGCCACCAAGGACGGGGCTTCCAGCTTCGCGGAGGTCTATGCCAAAGAGCATCAGGCCGTTCCGCATAAAGCGGCTGCCAATGCTAGCGCTCGCTCCAGCGAGCACTTCGCGGCAAGCGACAAAAAAGCAGCATTCACCAGCAAGGCAAAAGACGATAAACCGGCGGTTGCCGCTGACGGCAAACCGTCGCCGGCCAAGGCGGACAAGGCCGACCGCTCGAACAAGGCGGACAAATCCGCCAAGGCTGATCAAGCGAACGATACCGATGCGGTGAAAGCCGATGAGGTTTCGGACGAGGCCAAGGTAGCCGATGCGTCGGTGGACGATCAGGCAGACGAGACAACCGATGTTGTTGACGGGACTGCGCTGCCGGCCACGCCCGTGGCGGACCCGACCGCCGCTGCGCCTGCGGCTGTGCCAGCGGATCCTGCGCTGGCGCCTCAGCCGGTAGTAGACCCTGCGCAGTTGCAAGCCGCCAATCAGGCCCGGGCCCCGTCGGCCGATGACGCGTTCGACCCTGCGGCTGATCCCCTTGCGGACCTGCCGATGGTGCGAATGGCACTGGAACACACGGCCAAGGCGCAGGGTACGACCTCTGTTCATGCGCAGGCGGAGAACACCGCCGCGCAGCAAACCACTGACACGGCGAGCGGCGACACCTTCGCTCAAGGGATGGGGGCGATGCTGGAACAGCAGAAAGCCACCGATGGCCTGGGCGTTGGCAAGGAGGGTGAGGACGGCATCGGTGCGATTGGCGATATCAAGGATGGCGCCGGGGGCACAAGCGGCCGCGCCGAAGACCTCACCAGCCGTTTGAACCAGTTGAACCAGGCCGTGGGTGGCAAGGCGGCGACTACCGCCACGCCGCCGGCGCAGCCACTGAACATGCAGCAGAATGGCTGGAGCGAAGGGTTGGTGAACCGGGTGATGTACCTGTCCAGCCAGAACCTGAAGTCGGCGGATATCCAGCTGCACCCGCTGGAGCTGGGCCGCCTGGATATTCGCGTGGATGTCACCGCTGATCAGACCCAGATCACCTTCCAGAGTGCTCATGTGGGCGTTCGCGATGCGTTGGAAAGCCAGCAAGGCCGCCTGCGCGACATGCTGGCGCAACAGGGGCTGACGCAGGTTGATGTAAACGTGTCCGACCAGTCGCGGCAACAGCAACAGCAACAGCAACAGCAACAGCAACAGGCACACGCCCAGGCAGGCCAGGGCACGCGCAGCGGCTCGGGCCGTAGCGGTGGGGTAGAGGGCGATGTGGAGGTCTCCGCCGTTGCCGAATCGGCTGCCGCCCAGTCGGTGGTGGGCAGCAGCCTGGTGGATTACTACGCCTGATAAGGGTAGGGGAGGGCATTGTTTGCAGTGCCGACCCCTTGCTCCCATCCACATTGCGCGTATTGCAGAAGGTTCGCAGGCTGGCGCCTGCTCCTACCGATACTGAGGCTCCCTCACCTGGTATGCAGCCAGCTGGAGGTGGAGCCGATGTGGATACGCCAGGCCAACGGTGAATACTCGCGGGCGTGCTGGCGTATTTCCCGGTAAAGCGCCGTGAGTTCGGAGGGAGGGATCGACAACTCGGTGGCGATCCGGGTTACCGCACGAAACTGTCGAAGCTCCGGCACGTCTCGCATCAACACATCATTGAATACCCCCGGGCCCGTCACATGGCTGATGCGGCGAACGTACGCCGTCACGGTGTCCCGGCTATCGGTGTTTTCGTAGGGGCGATGGAAGTACAGGTCCCGGTTTGCCAGAAAGCGCTGGTGGCTTTCCTGAGAGATTGCCTTCAGTACGGGGGTGTCCGGCAGCGCCGCGAAATTGCTCGTGTTGAACTTGCAGTGCAGGCCTAGCCGGGACTCGTTGACCAGGCCGTTGAGCATCAGCCGCCCGGGGGCGATCGACCAGTCCAGGTCGCTAAAATGGCCGCCGCTTTCGATACTGCCGTAGAGCGTATCGTCGATGTCCATGTACAACCCGCCGTGGTAGTCCAGCAGTTGATACCGCAGCACGTCCGCCGCACTGGCGTAATTGATGCCGCTGCCCTCGGTTGCCGCCTTGTATTGCGCATAATAAGGCGTTTGCCTGAAGGCTCGGAAAAACGGCGTATCTTCCAGCAAGTGAATGTGCAGATTGGTCGGGGCGGTAGCGAGGTCAGTCAGCGTAAGGGCCTGATCCAGTGGGTCCTCGATGCTCAGATACAGGTGATAGTCGAACGGAGCGGTGCCCTCGGCGGCCAGCGCGGCATTGGCAATCACGTTGTTCACGAAGTGATCCGGTAGCCGCCGGCCAAGCCACACGCTGTGGATGTTTCGTGGCAGCGGTACCCGGCCTTGCCTGGGCACTGGCGGGATGCGCCAGGGATAGTTTGCCGGCATGCCCAGTTCCGCCGTTGCCGCTTCGATCTCCTGCGCGCTTGGCTGGATCGCGGGGTGGGCACTCGACGGCTCGAACATATCGGCCGCCGCGTTGTAGCGAAAGCCGGTGCCAGTAGTGCTACGCCAGCAGTCGTTCAGCGGGTCGAAGCGCACTACCCGCAAGGCATCCTCCACGGTGATCAGGTAGCTGGAGGCCACACCGCGCCCTAGCAGCTGGCAATGCACCCCTCGCAATACCCGTAGGGCCGGTGGGGCCCAGGGCTCCCGTGTGAAAGGCGAAAGCAGCCGCAGCCGCGCCGGCGAAAGGTCTGTCATCGCGACGTGGGCTTCATGGTCGAGCCAGGCGCCTTCGGCGAAATCGCCTAGTTCTTCAGGCGTCAACAGCCGGTCTTCCTGCCCGAGAAGCGCCAACGTGTTCACTCGGTTCAGGCGCAGGTTCAAGCGCAGCGATGCGACCCTGATTCCCTGCGCCTGGATACGGAACAGTTGAAACGGCCCATCAAAGTGCGCCTTGGCAAAGGACAACGCCCCCTCGGCGTTGCCGAACACGCGCACACAGGCGCCCTCTATCATCCGTGGCAACCGCGTAAAACGTCGGGTCGCCGCTAAAGCCGGCTCGCTGCCGGCGGCGGCACTGTGTCTCTCCACTTCCTGTACGGCAAACACCAGTTCGAAGTCGGTCTGCTCGATCATTCCCCGCGTGTTGAGCGGCCACCGCGAAACCGGCGAAGGCGGCAAGGCAGGGGGCCTGGGCACCACAAGCGGCTCATCCTCGAGCACCTCCCACGGCAAGTCGTTCACAGGGCTGGCGCTTAGCAACGGCAGGTTGAAGAGTGCTGTGACCCCTTCAGCAATGGCGGCGCCGATCGCTGCCTTGCGCTCAGCGGGTGATCGGGCTTCGATGGCCTTGTCGATGTCCAGCCCCATCGCCGTGCTGGCGCTTGCTACAGCGCTTAGTGCAATTGGCCATCCGAGAAGCGCCAGCTGGGTAGCCAGCTGCGCGAAGGTAGACAGGAACGCAACGGCGGCCTCCTTGCGCAGGCGGTGATTGCTGATAAGGGCAAGGTCGGCGTGCCGGTACATTTCAGCGGCGGCGCGCTCGGCCAGCCAGGCAAACGGATCTTTGGTTGCGGTAGTGCTTCGCCACCTAGCCACCCGGGTGCCAGGCTTCCCTTGGCGAGTTGAGCCAGCAACGCTCGTGCGCGTTCGTCGTCCGGATCGAAGTGCGATTGCAATTCCGCCAACCCTTGCGGCGTGGCGGCGTAGCGTTGCAGCCATGTCTCCAGTGCTTCTGCATCCTCGAAGCGTTGAACAACGTTCGCCCCATTGGGCATGTACAGGTATTGCGCGCCCTCGGGCTCCAGCACGCGCAAAAGGTCACGGGAATGGGTTGCCCGCAGGCTCACGCCGGTTACTTCCAAACCCGCGCCCACCGGCCGTTCCGCTGCCAGGGCAGCGGTCGAGAGGTCTTCGCTCAGGCCGTTGGCGAAGGCCTGTCGCAGGGTAATCAACTGAGCATCGCTCAGGGTGCCTTGCTGCCGCGCCTGATCCATGGCTACCAGCGTGCTGGAGCGGCTCAGGGCAATAAAGTCCGAGGTTCGTGTACGCCAGAAATCCCGCAGGCGAGCTTGATACGTGTCGGCGAAAGCGGCCTGCCAGAAATCGGCGCCAAGCTGGCTGGGCAGTAGCCGAAGCTCGTGATGTTCGTCGTAGTGCCCCGCCTCGGCGCTAACGATATAGAAGCCGCTCATCATGTCCAGTTGATCCATCCGGTCCTGGTCCGCCGACGGGAACCGTTGCAGCACCAGTTGTGGCAAGCTCAGGCTTTTCACGGGCGGCCCACTGTGAACCCAGCCACTGAAGGCCCTCGGGCTGGACTGCGCGTTGTCAAAGCGGTGCCAGTACACGTGTTGCACATCCTGATCAGCAAGCCCGTGCAGTGTCAGCAAGCGCCGGGCTTCGGCTTCTGCGGCAGCACTGAGGTCCGGGTAATCGGCCAGCCACCGATCGTTAAGCTCCAGTAGCTCGACGAGGTGGCGAGTATGGGTTACAGGTTTCATGGTCAGCCTCTGTTGGCACAAAGCGCGCGACTTTGAAGCCAGCCCTGCAGGCGCTGGTGGTGAATAACGCAATCGGGCCGAGGCGCAACATGGCATAACACTTGCTGAAGCCCACTGGATAGCTGGTGTAACCCCTTATCGCGACGGATTATTGGCATGGCTAAGAAAGACGAAGACGCAGGCGCGGCCCCCGAGAAGAAAAAGGGCAAGCTCAAGTTCATACTGATCATCGTGATAGCGCTGCTGCTTGCGATCGGAGCGTCGGTGGGTGGAACCTGGTACTTCATGCACAAGTCCCAGAACAACAAGGATGAGAAAACACCCGAGGCTACTGCCGAGGCCGTCAAACCTGTGGCGATCTACGAACCCCTCTCGCCCGCGTTCGTGGTCAACCTCAACCAGAACGGCAGACAGCGGTACCTGCAGGTGAGTATCACCCTGCTGACCCACGATCAGGCCGCGCTGGACGCGCTCAAGGTGCATTTGCCGGTCATCCGCAATAACCTGGTGATGTTGCTCTCCGGCCAGGATTTCTCCACGCTGGCAAGCCCGGTGGGGATAGAAATGCTCCGCCAGAAAGCCACTGTCAGCGTTCAGGAAGTGGCCCAGAAAGAGGTTGGCAAGCTGGTTGTGGATCAACTGTTGTTCACCAATTTCGTATTGCAATAGGAAACCCTCATGGCCATGCAGGACCTGTTGTCACAGGACGAGATCGACGCGCTGCTGCACGGCGTGGACGATGGGCTGGTGCAGACCGAAACCATGGTCGAGCCCGGTAGCGTCAAAAGCTACGACCTGACCACCCAGGACCGGATCGTGCGCGGGCGCATGCCCACCCTTGAAATGATCAACGAGCGTTTTGCCCGTTATACCCGCGTAAGCATGTTCAACCTGCTGCGCCGCTCCGCCGACGTGGCAGTAGGTGGCGTGCAGGTAATGAAATTCGGCGAGTACATTCACTCGCTCTATGTGCCGACCAGCCTGAACCTGGTGAAGGTCAAGCCGTTGCGTGGCACTGCATTGTTCATCCTGGACGCCCGCCTGGTGTTCAAGCTGGTGGATAACTTCTTCGGCGGCGATGGCCGCCATGCCAAGATCGAGGGCCGGGAGTTCACGCCTACGGAGTTGCGCGTGGTGCGCATGGTGCTGGACCAGGCCTTCGTGGACCTCAAGGAAGCCTGGCACGCGGTGATGGATGTGAACTTCGAGTTCATCCAGTCGGAAGTCAACCCTGCCATGGCCAACATCGTGGGCCCCAGCGAAGCCGTAGTGGTTTCCACGTTCCATGTGGAAATGGATGGCGGCGGCGGCGACCTGCACGTGGCCATGCCGTATTCGATGGTCGAGCCCGTGCGCGAGATGCTCGACGCTGGCTTCCAGTCCGACCTGGACGATCAGGACGAGCGCTGGATAAAAGCCTTGCGCGAAGACGTGCTCGACGTGTCGGTGCCGTTGTCGGCGACCGTCGCCCGCCGACAGCTCAAGCTGCGAGACATTCTCCATATGCAGCCCGGCGATGTGATCCCCGTGGAGTTGCCAGAGGAGCTCGTGATGCGTGCCAACGGGGTGCCTTCGTTCAAGGCCCGCCTGGGCTCGCACAAAGGCACGCTCTCGTTGCAGATCACTACACCGATCGAGCGCCGCTGATTCGCGCGCGCCGATCCTGAACAGATTGAGGACTTACAATGGCTGATGACAAAGATACTTCCGTCGATGACCAGGCGCTGGCCGATGAGTGGGCCGCGGCACTGAACGAATCGGGCGACGGCGGGCAAAGCGACATCGATGCCTTGTTGCAGGCGGATACCGCAGCGCGGCCGGCGGGCACCCGGCTGCCGATGGAAGAGTTCGGTTCTTCGCCCAAGCCTTCCGAGACGCACGGCATGGAAGGCCCTAACCTGGATGTGATCCTGGACATCCCGGTGACCATCTCCATGGAAGTGGGCAGCACTGAAATCAACATCCGCAACCTGCTGCAGCTCAACCAGGGGTCGGTGATCGAGCTGGATCGTCTTGCCGGCGAGCCGCTGGACGTACTGGTCAACGGCACCTTGATTGCCCACGGTGAAGTGGTGGTAGTGAACGAGAAGTTCGGCATCCGCCTCACCGACGTGATCAGCCCTGCCGAACGTATCAAGAAGCTTCGCTGATGAGGGCCCTGCTGGCCGGGCTGCTCAGCCTGCCGTTAGTGGCTTTTGCCGCAGAGCCTGCCGCACCGGCGGCGTCGGCATCCACCACGGCGGTGGGCGCCAGTTCCGGCATGGCTGCCCAGCTCGGGCAAACCGCCTTGGGCCTGTTGGCCGTAGTGGCGGTGATCCTGGGGCTGGCCTGGCTATTGCGCAGGCTGCAACCCATGGGCCCGCGCAATGGCCAAGTGATCGAATTGCTCGGGGCCCGCGCCCTTGGCCCGCGCGACCGGCTGGTGCTGGTGCAGGTGGGCCGGGAGCAGATCCTGCTGGGGCTTTCCCCGGGCCGCATCACGCCGCTGCACGTGCTGCAACATCCTGTTGAAACCCCACAACCCGGTGAGGCAACGACGCCTGAATTCGCCCAGCGGCTCATGGAACTGCTTGGCAAGGACCATAAGGATAGGAAGTGATGCGCACCCTGCGCTGGCTGATTCCGCTTTGCGGGGTGCTCTTCGCCCCATCGGTGCTGGCGGCGGACCCGCTGTCGTTGCCGGCAATTACCATGACGACTGGCGCCAACGGGCAGCAGGAATACTCGGTAAGCCTGCAGATCCTCGCGATCATGACGGCGCTGAGTTTCATCCCGGCGTTCGTGATGCTGATGACCAGCTTCACACGGATCATCATCGTGTTCTCGATCCTGCGTCAGGCGCTGGGGCTGCAGCAAACGCCGTCCAACCAGTTGCTGACCGGCATGGCGTTGTTCCTCACTATGTTCATCATGGCCCCGGTGTTCGATCGGGTGAACAACGACGCTTTGCAACCGTACCTGGCGGAGCAGATGAGCGCTCAGGATGCCCTGGCCAGGGCTGAAGTGCCGGTGAAGGACTTTATGCTGGCGCAAACCCGGCAGAGCGACCTGGACCTGTTCATGCGCTTGTCCCGGCGCACCGATATACCCAGCGCCGATCAGGCCCCCCTTACCATCCTGGTGCCTGCGTTCGTGTGTTCCGAACTCAAGACCGCCTTCCAGATCGGCTTCATGATTTTCATCCCGTTCCTGATCATCGACCTGGTGGTAGCCAGCGTACTGATGGCCATGGGGATGATGATGTTGTCGCCCCTGATCATCTCCCTGCCGTTCAAGATCATGCTCTTCGTGCTAGTGGATGGCTGGGCGTTGATCATCGGTACACTCGCCGGCAGCTTCGGCGGCGTTTGACTCAGAGGAGGGCGCCATGACCCCGGAAATCGCCACAGACCTGTTCCGTGAAGCCCTTTGGTTGACCACCCTCATGGTGGCGATCCTGGTATTGCCCAGCCTGTTGATAGGCTTGGTGATCGCCATGTTCCAGGCGGCCACGCAGATCAACGAACAAACCCTGAGCTTCCTGCCGCGCATGCTGATGATGCTGGTCACGCTGATCGTGCTGGGCCCGTGGATCGTGCGGGAGTTCATGGACTACATCACCACCCTCTACAGCAGCATTCCCGGGTTGATCGGCTAGCATGCTGCAGCTCACTGATACCCAGATCGGCACCTGGGTCGCCAGCTTCATCATTCCATTGTTCCGTGTGGCGGGGCTGTTGATGACCATGCCGCTGTTCGGCGGCAACATGGTGTCTACCCGGATCCGGCTGTATTTCTCGGTGGCAATCACCGTGGTGATCGTGCCCGGCCTGCCGGCCATGCCAGAAGTGCATGCACTCGACCTGAGCGGCCTGCTGCTAGTGGCCGAGCAGATCATCGTGGGGGCGCTGATGGGCCTGTCTATTCACATGCTGTTTCAGGCCTTCGTGATCGCCGGGCAAATCGTCGCTATCCAGATGGGCATGGCGTTCGCGTCCATGGTAGACCCCACCAACGGCGTGAACGTGGCCGTGGTAAGCCAGTTCTTCAACATGTTGGTGACATTGCTGTTCCTCACCATGAACGGCCACCTGGTGGTGTTCGAGGTGTTGACCGACAGCTTCACCACGTTGCCGGTAGGCAATGCATTGGTTACCGCGCAGTTCTGGGACCTGGTTACCCGCGTCGGCTGGGTGCTGGGCGCCTCGCTTCTGCTGGTGCTACCGGCCGTTACCGCCTTGCTGGTGGTGAACATCGCCCTGGGCATCATGACCCGCGCGGCGCCACAGCTGAACATCTTCTCCGTCGGCATGCCCATGACGCTGGTGCTGGGGATGGTTATTCTGTGGATCAACATGGCCGACATACTTAACCAGTACCAGCCGCTGGCGATGGAAGCCTTGCGCTGGCTGCGTGCACTGACCGAGGTGAGGTGAGCCCGTGGCAGAGAGCGAAAGCGGCGCCGACAAGACAGAAGACCCCACAGAGAAGCGAAAGAAGGACTCCAGGGAAAAGGGTGAGATTACCCGTTCCAAGGAGCTCAACACCTTTGTCGTGATGCTGGCCGGCACCGGCGCCGTGCTCGCTTTCGGCGGCGCGCTGGCCGAGGCGCTCATGGCCATCATGAAGTACAACTTTACCCTCCGCCGCGAGGTACTCACCGACACCAACCAGATGGCGCTGTTTCTGTTCAGCTCCGGCAAGATGGCGCTTCAGGGCGTGCAGCCGATCCTGATCATCCTGGTGCTGGCCGCCATCATTGGCCCTATCTGCCTGGGCGGCTGGTTGTTCGCGGCCGGCTCCATGGCGCCCAAGTTCAGCCGCATGAACCCCGCCAGCGGGCTCAAGCGCATGTTCTCCAAACATGCCTTGAGCGAGCTGCTCAAAGCGCTTGGCAAGTTCGCCATCACTATGGCGGTGGCCGTGTGGGTACTCAAGCGTGACACGCCCGAACTGCTGGCGATCGCCCATGAGCCGCTTGAACAAGCCATCGCCCACTCCATTCAAGTGGTGGGCTGGAGCGCGTTGTACATGGCCCTGGGGCTGCTGATCATTGCAGGCATCGATGTACCCCTGCAGCTGTATCAGGGCAAGGAAAAACTCAAGATGACCAAGCAGGAGGTCAAGGACGAGTACAAGGATGCCGAAGGGCGACCGGAAGTGAAAGGGCGCATACGGCAGATGCAGCGCGAGATGTCCCAACGCCGGATGATGACCAACATTCCCCAGGCCGACGTGATCATCACCAACCCCACCCACTTTGCCGTCGCGCTCAAGTACGACGCCGATAGCGGGGGCGCGCCTATGCTGCTGGCCAAGGGTGTAGACATGCTGGCGTTGAAAATCCGTGAGATTGGTGTGGCCCACGAGGTGCAGATCATGGAATCGCCAGCCCTGGCCCGGTCCATCTACTACTCGACCGAGCTGGACCAGCAAATCCCAGCCGGCCTTTATCTGGCTGTGGCCCAGGTGCTGGCGTACGTGTACCAGCTGCGCCAATACCGCCCTGGTTCCGGCCAGCGTCCCCAGCCGCCCAAGGACATGCCCATCCCCGAAGACCTGCGGCGCGACGAAAGCGGCGAGCCACCGCCAGCGCCACCCAAATCTTCCTGATTCATAAGCGAAATGTAGGAGGGGGCAGAGCTCCCGAACCGACCTGGAGTGCAGATGCTGCGGTTTCCGGGCTCCGCCTCCGGCTTCGACCCGGTCCTACCAGACCAGTCGTCGCGCAGCCATTGAACGCTCCTCGGCAGGAAGTGCCAAAACTGGAGAGCTTCTTGCACTACCCCAATTTAGAACGCATGAGCGTCAAAAGTTTGTGGGGAATCATAGATGGCGGTGGATCGGACTCAGTTACTCAGCAACGCACGAAGCTTGACCCAAGGCAACCTGGGTGTGCCGTTGCTTCTGCTTGTGATGCTGGCAATGATGATGTTGCCGGTGCCGCCGTTCCTGCTCGACGTGTTTTTTACGTTCAACATCGCGCTGTCTATCGTGGTGCTGCTGGTCAGTGTGTACGCCCTGCGGCCGCTGGACTTTGCCGTGTTCCCGACCATTCTCCTGGTTGCCACCTTGTTGCGGCTGGCATTGAACGTAGCCTCCACGCGCGTGGTAATGCTCCACGGCCACGAGGGGCACCAGGCGGCGGGTAAGGTGATCCAGGCGTTCGGTGAAGTCGTGATCGGCGGTAACTACGTGGTAGGTGGCGTGGTGTTCGCCATCTTGATGATCATCAACTTCGTGGTGGTCACCAAGGGTGCCGGGCGGATCTCCGAAGTGAGCGCCAGGTTTACCCTGGACGCGATGCCCGGCAAACAGATGGCCATCGACGCCGACCTCAACGCTGGCCTGATCGACCAGGCAGCCGCGAAGCATCGCCGCACCGAGGTTGCCCAGGAGGCTGAGTTCTACGGTTCGATGGACGGTGCCAGCAAGTTTGTGCGCGGTGATGCCATCGCCGGCCTGTTGATTCTGTTCATCAACCTTATCGGGGGCATGGCGGTTGGTATCCTGCAGCACGGGCTGACGTTCGCCGATGCAGGCACAACCTACGCCTTGCTCACGATCGGTGACGGCCTGGTAGCCCAGTTGCCCTCTTTGCTGCTGTCCACTGCCGCCGCGATCATGGTGACTCGGGCCTCAGGCTCCGAAGAGATGGGTAAGCAGATCAGCCGCCAGATGTTCGATTCGCCCAAGGCGTTGGGCGTGTCCGCAGGCTTGATGGCGGTGATGGGGCTAATCCCCGGCATGCCGCACATTGCGTTTCTGTCGCTGGCCGGCGCCGCCGGTGGCGGTGCTTACCTGCTGTGGAAGAAAAAGAACCAGGTGAAGATCGAAGCTGCCGCCGAAGTGCAGCGCCAGCAGGAGCTGCTGCCGTCGCCACAGCGGTCGCAGGAAACCAAAGAGCTAGGTTGGGATGACGTTACCCCCATCGACATGATCGGCCTGGAAGTGGGCTACCGGTTGATTCCGCTGGTGGACCGCAACCAGGGCGGCCAATTGCTGGCGCGGATCAAGGGTGTACGCAAGAAGCTGTCCCAGGATCTGGGCTTTCTGATGCCTACCGTGCACATCCGCGACAACCTTGACCTTGCGCCCAGCGCGTACCGTTTGACGCTGATGGGAGTGATCCTCGCCGAGGCAGAGATCTATCCGGACCGCGAGCTGGCCATCAACCCTGGTCAAGTATTTGGCTCGCTCAACGGGATTCAGGCGCGGGATCCGGCGTTTGGCCTCGAAGCCGTGTGGATCGAGATCAGTGCGCGCAGCCAGGCACAGTCCCTCGGCTACACCGTGGTGGACGCCAGTACGGTGGTCGCCACCCACCTTAACCAGATCCTCCAGAAGCATGCCCATGAGTTGATCGGCCATGAAGAAGTCCAGCAACTGCTGCAGGTACTGGCCAAGGGCTCGCCGAAACTGGCCGAGGAATTGGTCCCAGGCCTTATCAGCTTGTCTGCTTTACTGAAAGTGTTGCAGGCGCTGCTCGCCGAACAGGTGCCCGTGCGGGACATTCGAAGCATCGCCGAAGCCATCGCCAACAGCGGTGTGCGGAGTCAAGATACCGCCGCGCTTGTGGCCGCTGTGCGGGCCGGCCTGTCGCGTGCAATCGTGCAAAGCATTGTGGGGACTGAGTCTCAGCTGCCTGTGATCACTCTGGAACCAAAGTTGGAACAGATATTGCTCAATAGTATTCACAAGGCTGGCCAGGGTCAGGAAGAAGGCGTTTTGCTGGAACCGAGCATGGCGGAGCGGCTGCAGCGGTCCTTGATCGAAGCGGCTCAGCGTCAGGAAATGCAAGGCCAACCGGCGATCCTGCTGGTGGCCGGCCCGATACGCACGATGCTCTCGCGTTTCGGTCGCCTGGCGGTGCCGAACCTGCATGTGCTGGCGTACCAGGAAATACCGGATAACAAGCAAGTTACGATCGTTGCGACAGTAGGGCCCAACGGCTGAGGTAGCGGGATATGCAAGTGAAGCGTTTTTTCGCCGCGGATATGCGTCAAGCCATGAAACTGGTGCGTGACGAGCTGGGCGCTGACGCCGCGATCATCGGCAACCGCCGGATCGCTGGCGGCGTCGAGCTTACCGCTGCGCTGGATTACAAGCTCTCGGCCCTGGCGCCACGCGTGCCCAACATCGAGCTCGAAGACGAGCTGCGTAAGACCCAGTCGCGTATTGTTTCGGCACAGGCCGAGCTGGACACCCGCAGCAACAGCGATGGCGTGATCAACCGCCAGCTGTTCGCCGGCCTGCCCCTGACCGCGCCCGAGCCGCTGATCGAACCTACCGTCAGCGAAGCGCCGCGCCCGCCGGCGCCACCAGCCCCTGCGCCTGCGGCGGTGGACCAGCGCCTGTTCGATTCCATGCGCTCGGAGCTGTCCGGCCTGCGCGAGCTGCTTGAAGTGCAGCTGGGCTCGCTGGCCTGGACCCAATTACAAGGTACCCGCCCCGAGCAGGCTACGCTGTGGCGCAAGCTGCAACGCATCGGCCTTTCCGGCCCGCTGGCGCGCGACCTGCTTGGCCAGGTCGAAGATATCGCCGAGCCGCGTCACGCCTGGCGCATGCTGCTGGCCCACCTGGCCCGGATGATCTCCACACCCGAGGCCGAACCGCTTGAAGAGGGCGGAGTGATTGCCATGGTCGGGCCGGCCGGCATGGGGAAAACCACTACGCTGGCCAAGCTTGCCGCGCGATATGTGCTTAAATACGGCGCGCAAAATATAGCATTGGTAAGCATGGACAGTTTCCGCATTGGCGCCCAGGAGCAACTTAAAACCCTCGGCCGTATTCTCAACGTGCCGGTTACCCACGTCGATCCGGGCCAGTCCCTGGCACAGGCGCTGGAACCGCTGCTGCGCAAACGCGTGGTATTGATCGATACCGCTGGCCTGCAAGCCAGCGACCCGGCACTCAAGCTACAGCTCGAAAGCCTGGCCGGGCGGGGCATCCGCGCGCGCAACTACCTTGTGCTGGCAACCACCAGCCAGAAGCAGGTTTTGACCGCGGCCTACCATAGTTACAAGCGTTGCGGCCTCGCAGGCTGTATCCTCACCAAGCTCGACGAAACGGCGAGCCTCGGCGAGGTATTGAGCCTGGCGATCAGCCACGAGCTGCCGGTGGCCTACCTTACCGATGGCCCGCGTATTCCGGATGACCTTCATTTGCCCCGCAAGCATCAGTTGGTCAGCCGCGCGGTGAGCGTACAAATGCAGGAAGAGCCCAGCGAAGAGGCCATGGCCGATATGTTCGCTGACCTCTACCACAGCCCCAGCAAACGTGCGGGCTGAGGGGAATGAACATGAATGAATGCATGCGCAATTGGTTGCGCGACAGCGGGTCCGAAAGGCCGCTGTTTGGCTTGGAACCTACCTTCACCACACGCTGTGCCAGCTCGCCGAATGGCTTGTTCGATGGCGAAGCGGGCCGTGGTGCAGCCAGCGTCTCAGTGACAGGGTAAAGAACGAATGGGCAGCATGCATCCCGTACAGGTGATCGCGGTGACCGGCGGCAAGGGCGGCGTCGGGAAGACAAACGTGTCAGTGAACCTATCGCTGGCACTGGCCGAACTCGGCCGGCGGGTGATGCTGCTGGACGCCGACCTTGGCCTGGCCAACGTCGACGTGTTGCTGGGGCTCACGCCCAAGCGCACGCTCGCCGATGTGATCGAGGGCCGTTGCGACCTGCGCGATGTGCTCTTGCAGGGGCCGGGCGGGGTACGCATCGTACCGGCGGCCTCGGGTACCCAGAGCATGGTCCATCTGACCCCGGCGCAACACGCCGGCCTCATCCAGGCCTTCAGCGAGATCGGCGATAACCTGGACGTACTGGTGATCGACACCGCGGCCGGTATCGGCGACTCGGTAGTGAGCTTCGTGCGCGCCGCCCAGGAAGTGCTGCTGGTGGTGTGCGATGAGCCCACTTCCATCACCGATGCCTACGCCTTGATCAAACTGCTGAACCGCGACTACGGCATGAACCGCTTCCGCGTGCTGGCCAACATGGCCCAGAGCCCGCAGGAAGGGCGCAACCTGTTCGCCAAGCTCACCAAGGTAACCGATCGTTTCCTTGATGTAGCGCTCCAATACGTAGGCGCGGTGCCGTACGACGAAACCGTGCGCAAGGCCGTACAGAAACAGCGGGCCGTATATGAAGCGTTCCCGCGCTCGAAATGCGCGCTGGCCTTCAAGGCCATCGCTCAGAAAGTCGATACCTGGCCGCTGCCCGCCAACCCGCGGGGGCACCTGGAATTCTTCGTCGAACGTTTGGTACAGCAAACCAGTGCGGGGCCTGTCTCATGAGCGCCAGTGGATACCGGATGTACAACAACGCCTCTCGGCAGTCGCAGCAGCATGAGCTGATCGAGCGCTATGCGCCTCTGGTCAAGCGCATTGCCTATCACCTGCTGGCGCGATTGCCCGCGAGCGTACAGGTCGAAGACCTCATCCAGGCCGGCATGATCGGCCTGCTCGAGGTGGCCAACAAGTACGACTCCAGCAAGGGCGCGAGTTTCGAGACCTATGCCGGTATCCGCATCCGCGGCGCGATGCTCGACGAAGTGCGCAAAGGCGACTGGGCACCGCGCTCCGTCCACCGCAACAGCCGCACCGTGAGCGACGCGATTCGCAAAATTGAAGCGCGTACCGGTCGTGAGGCTAAAGATCACGAGGTTGCTGCCGAACTCAAGGTCAGCATCGAGGAATATTACTCGATGCTGAACGATACCTTGGGCAGCCGGCTGTACAGTTTCGACGACCTGTTGCAGGACGGCGAGCATGAAGGCCTGCACGAGGGCGGCGCCAGCCACAGCGGCGAACCCGCGCGCGGGCTGGAGGACGAGCGCTTCCAGGGCGCACTGGCTGACGCCATTGCCAACTTGCCCGAGCGGGAGCGCCTGGTGCTGTCGCTGTATTACGACGAGGAACTGAACCTCAAGGAAATCGGTGAAGTACTGGGGGTGAGCGAGTCTCGTGTGAGCCAGTTGCATAGCCAGTGCGCGGCGCGTTTGCGCAGCCGCCTGGGTGACTGGCGCGCCCGCTGACATCGCTGGCCCGGGGGCTGGCCCGCAAATTTTTCAGAGAGTGCTGGAACGGTGCGGCGGCAATGTGATATCACCGCCCGCCACGCCTGCTCAGGCAGTCATGCAGGTACAGGTGTAAACGGATTCGATTGACTGCGCGTCCCGGAGTGGGCGCGTTTGAGACTGCTTGGAGGTCTACTTGGACAAGAACATGAAAATCCTGATCGTTGACGATTTTTCGACGATGAGGCGGATCATTAAAAACCTGTTGCGCGACCTGGGGTTCACCAACACCTCGGAAGCGGACGACGGCAATACGGCTTTGCCCATGCTGCAAAGCGGCGCCTTCGACTTCCTGGTAACCGACTGGAACATGCCGGGCATGACCGGTATCGAGTTGCTGCGCACCGTGCGCGCAGATGAGCGTCTCAAGCACCTGCCAGTGCTGATGGTGACCGCTGAAGCCAAGCGTGAACAAATCATCGAAGCGGCCCAGGCTGGCGTCAACGGCTATGTGGTCAAGCCCTTCACCGCGCAGGTGCTGAAAGAGAAGATCGAGAAAATCTTCGAGCGCGTCAACAGCTGAGAGGCCGCACAGGGGGCGCTATGGAGTCCAGTAATCTGCCGTTGGGGGACTTCGAGTCCACCCTGAAAATCCATGCGCGTCAGTTGGTGGAGAGCCTCGAAAAGGGCCGCTTCGGCGACGCCGTGCAGTTGATTCACCAATTGAACCAAACGCGGGACCGTGGGCTGTACCAGGAAGTGGGCAAGCTTACCCGCGAATTGCACAGCGCTATCGTCAACTTCCAGATCGATCCTCGCTCGCCCAAGGCCGAGGAGGTTTCGCAGATCACCGATGCCACCGAGCGGCTGGACTACGTGGTTCGCCTGACCGAGAACGCCGCCAACCGTACCATGGACCTGGTGGAGCAAAGCACGCCGGTGGTTCATGGCCTGGCTGAAGAGGCTCGCGCTGTGCGCGCCGACTGGCAGCGGTTCATGCGCCGCGAGGTGGATGCGGGCGAGTTCCGCGAGCTGGTAAAGCGCGTGGATGGCTTTCTGCAACGCAGTGAAAGCGATGCCACGGCTATCTCGGCCCATCTCAACGACATCCTGCTTGCACAGGACTATCAGGACCTCACCGGCCAGGTGATCAAGCGCGTCACCGCGCTGGTGACTGACGTGGAGTCCAACCTGCTCAAGCTGGTGCTCATGGCCAGCCAGGTAGACCGCTTCGCGGGTATCCAGCATGACCCTGAAAGCCTGCTGGACGAAAAAATTACTGAAAAAGACCTCTCCCGGGGTGAAGGTCCGCAGATTCATGCCGATAAGCGTGAAGACGTCGTATCCGGCCAGGACGATGTGGATGATCTGCTTTCCAGCCTGGGCTTCTGAGCCTGGTCTGGAAGCGTCATCGAACCGGCGCTGAATCGCGCTATCCGGGCCGGATGCCACTTACAAAATTCCAGGGAGCACCCAAATGAGCTTCGGCGCCGATGAAGAAATCCTCCAGGACTTCCTGGTAGAGGCCGGCGAGATCCTCGAGCAGTTGTCCGAACAGTTGGTGGAGCTGGAAAGCCGCCCCGACGACGCGGATCTGCTTAATGCGATTTTTCGTGGTTTTCATACCGTTAAAGGCGGCGCCGGCTTTCTCCAGCTCAATGAGCTGGTCGAATGCTGCCATATCGCCGAGAACGTGTTCGACATTCTGCGCAAGGGCGAACGCCGCGTAGACTCCGAGCTGATGGACGTAGTGCTTGAAGCGCTCGACACCGTCAACAGCATGTTCGGGCAAGTCCGCGAACGTGCCCCCCTTACCCCGGCTACCCCGGAGCTGCTTGCTGCCCTGGCCCGCCTGGCGGAACCCGCTGGCGCCGCACCAGCAGTAGAAGCACCGGCGCCAGTGGCCGCCTCTGCGCCCAGGCATGAAAACGAGTTCGAGGCGCTCGTGCAGAGCCTGGACGATGTTTCAGTGCCTGCCAGCGGCAGTGACGACATCACCGACGCCGAATTCGAATCGCTGCTCGACCAGCTCCATGGCAAGGGCCAATTCGCGCCTGAAGCCATGCCTGCTGCGGCCGCAGCGCCGGCGCCAGCAGCGCCTGGGGGCGGGGACGAGATCACCGACGCCGAGTTCGAAGCGCTGCTTGACCAATTGCATGGCAAAGGCAGCTTCGCTGTGGACAACGTGGTAGCGCCTGCTGCGGTCGCACCGTCGGCACCGGTTCCTTCGGTAGGCGGTGGCGATCTGATCACCGACAACGAATTCGAAGCGTTGCTCGACCAGCTTCACGGCAAGGGCAAGTTCAACGCCGAAGCCGCAGCCGAGGCACCGGTAGCTTCCCCGGCAGCCAAGCCTGCCGCAGCACCGGCACCGGCACCGACACCAGCCAAGCCTGCCGCCGCGCCAGCCCGGGCAGAGCCTGCGCGTGCTGCGGCGCCTGCTGCAGCCCCGGCCGCCGCAGCCGCGCGCCCCGCCCCGGCAGGGGACAAGCCAGCGGCCAGCGAGGCCGAAACCACTGTGCGGGTCGATACCGCGCGGCTGGATGAGATCATGAACATGGTGGGCGAGCTGGTACTGGTGCGTAACCGCCTGGTACGGCTTGGCCTCAACAGCGGCGACGAAGCCATGTCCAAGGCCGTGTCCAACCTGGACGTGGTCACCGCTGACCTGCAGACCGCCGTGATGAAAACGCGGATGCAGCCGATCAAGAAAGTGTTCGGGCGCTTCCCGCGACTGGTTCGCGACCTTGCACGGCAGCTCAAGAAAGAAATCAACCTGGAGCTGGTGGGCGAAGAAACCGACCTCGACAAGAACCTCGTAGAGGCCCTTGCCGACCCGTTGGTCCACTTGGTGCGCAACGCTGTGGACCATGGCGTTGAAATGCCCGATGAGCGCGAAGAGTCCGGCAAGCCACGCTCCGGCAAGGTGGTGTTGTCCGCCGAGCAGGAGGGGGACCACATCCTGTTGTCCATCTCCGACGATGGCAAAGGCATGGACCCGGCAGTGCTGCGTGCCAAGGCCGTGGAAAAGGGCCTGATGGACAAGGACGCCGCCGATCGCTTGTCCGAAACCGACTGCTACAACCTGATCTTCGCGCCGGGCTTCTCCACCAAGACCGAGATTTCCGATGTGTCGGGCCGTGGCGTGGGCATGGACGTGGTGAAAACCAAGATCTCCCAGCTCAACGGCTCGATCAATATCTACTCGGCCAAGGGCCAGGGCTCGAAGATCGTCATCAAGGTGCCGCTCACCCTGGCAATCATGCCCACGCTGATGGTGATGCTGGAGAACCAGGCTTTCGCCTTCCCGCTGGTGAGCGTGAACGAGATCTTCCACCTGGACCTGTCACGCACCAACGTGGTCGACGGGCAGGAAGTGGTGATCGTGCGCGACAAGGCGCTGCCGCTGTTCTATCTCAAGCGCTGGCTGGTACCTGGCGCGCAGGACAACGAACAACGCGAGGGCCATGTGGTGATCCTTTCGGTAGGCACCCAGCGCATCGGTTTCGTGGTCGACCAGTTGGTGGGCCAGGAGGAAGTGGTGATCAAGCCACTGGGCAAGATGCTCCAGGGCACGCCCGGGATGTCTGGCGCGACCATTACCGGCGACGGTCGTATCGCGTTGATCCTGGATGTTCCAAGCATGCTCAAGCGTTATGCCGCACGGCGTATCTGACACCGCTGCCGCCGGCCATGAACGCCGGCGGTCTGTAATGGAGTAACTATGGCACTCACAGTCCTGGTGGTGGACGATTCCGGTTTTTTCCGCCGCCGCCTTACCGAAATCCTTTCGCAGGACAGCAACATCAAGGTAGTGGGCACGGCCAGCAATGGCCGCGAAGCCATTGACCAGGCCATTGCCCTCAAGCCTGACGTGATCACCATGGACTACGAAATGCCGATGATGGATGGCATCACGGCGGTCCGTCATATCATGCAGCGTTGCCCCACGCCGGTATTGATGTTCTCTTCGCTTACCCATGAAGGCGCCAGGGTGACCCTGGATGCGCTGGATGCTGGCGCGGTGGATTTTCTGCCGAAGAATTTCGAAGACATCTCGAAAAACCCGGACAAGGTCCGGCAGTTGCTGTTGGAGAAGGTCAATTCCATCGCCCGCAGCAATCGCCGCTTCAGTTCCGGCTCATCCGCCGCTGCGGCGCCGTCGCCTGCTCCCGTTTCCCGCGAGCCCTTCAGCAGCCGCACGCCGGCACGGCCCACGCCTGCGGCACCTGCGCCCGTTGCCCCGTCGCGGCCAGCCGCACCGGCTAACAGCGGCGCCCCTCGGCGTAAAGCGTACAAATTGCTGGCCATCGGCACCTCCACCGGTGGCCCGGTTGCTCTGCAAAAAGTCCTCACTCAGCTCCCCGCCAATTTCCCGTCGCCCATCGTGCTTATCCAGCATATGCCTGCGGCCTTCACGCGTGCCTTCGCCGAGCGGCTGGATAAACTCTGCCGCATCAGCGTCAAGGAAGCGGAAGACGGCGACCAGCTGCGCCCAGGCTTGGCACTGCTGGCGCCGGGTGGCAAACAGATGATGGTCGACGCCCGTGGCACGGTGAAAATCCTGCCCGGCGATGAGCGCCTGAATTACAAACCCTGCGTGGACATCACCTTCGGCTCGGCCGCCAAGTCCTTCGGGGACAAGGTGCTGGCCGTGGTGCTGACCGGCATGGGCGCGGATGGCCGTGAAGGCGCGCGCCTGCTCAAGCAGAGTGGCAGCCAGGTGTGGGCGCAGGATGAAGCCAGCTGCGTGATCTATGGCATGCCCATGGCGGTGGCCAAAGCCGGCCTTGCCGATGCGGTGTACAGCCTGGATGACATGGGCCGGTACCTGGCGGAGGCGTGCCAGTAATGGATGTACTGAGCCTTATCGGGATCATTCTCGCGTTCGTTGCCATTGTGGGCGGTAACTTCCTTGAGGGCGGTCATCTGCCGTCCTTGCTCAACGGCCCGGCCGGCTTGATCGTGCTCGGCGGAACCCTGGCAGCGGCCCTTCTGCAAACGCCCATCAGCGCGTTCAAGCGTGCGCTGCAAATATTGCCGTGGATTTTCTTCCCGCCGCGTATCGACCTCGCCGGCGGCGTGGATCGGGTAGTGGGCTGGAGCCTGGTCGCGCGCAAGGAAGGCCTGCTTGGGCTGGAGAGCGTGGCCGACACCGAGCCGGACAACTATGCCCGCAAAGGTCTGCAGTTGCTGGTCGATGGCGCCGAGCCCGAAGCGATCCGCAGCATCCTGGAGCTGGACTTCCTCTCCCAGGAAAACCGCGATGTGCGCGCTGCCAAGGTGTACGAATGCATGGGCGGTTATGCGCCTACCATCGGCATCATCGGCGCAGTAATGGGGCTTATCCATGTAATGGGTAACCTCGCCGACCCCTCGCAACTGGGAAGTGGCATAGCAGTTGCTTTCGTAGCCACTATCTACGGTGTGGCGTCAGCCAACCTGGTGTTGCTGCCCGTCGCCAATAAACTCAAGGCGCTTGCTCAGCGCCAGTCCCGCTACCGGGAGATGCTCCTTGAGGGGCTACTCTCGATCGCGGAAGGCGAAAACCCCCGGTCCATCGAACTGAAGCTGCATGGCTTCATGGAGTAATTGATGCGTCGTCGGCGGGTTACCGAAGAGCACGAGAATCACGAACGCTGGCTGGTGTCCTACGCGGACTTCATCACGCTGCTGTTCGCCTTCTTCGTGGTGATGTACTCGATCTCTTCGGTGAACGAGGGCAAATACAAGGTGCTCTCCGACGCCCTCGTAGGGGTATTCAACGAACAACAGCGCAGCCTCAAGCCCATCCCCATCGGGGACGAGCGCCCGCGCACCACGCAGCCCGTCACCCCGCTCAATACCGAGAGCGACGAGCCGGACGCGGCGGTGGGGGAGTCCGACGCGCTCAAGACCATTACCGATGACGTGCGCACGGCCTTTGGCGACCTGATTGCCGCCGACCAGTTGACGGTCCGCGGCAACGAGCTGTGGATCGAGATCGAACTCAAGTCCGGCCTATTGTTCGGCAGCGGCGACGCGATCCCCAGCGACCGTGCCTTTGCAATCATTGAAAAGGTCGCCGGCATCCTTCAGCCCTTCGCCAACCCGGTTCACGTCGAAGGCTTCACTGACAATCAGCCTATTCGTACCGCGCAATACCCGACCAACTGGGAGCTGTCTTCGGCCCGCGCCTCGAGCATCGTGCGCATGCTGGCCATGGACGGCATCGACCCTGGCCGCATGGCCGCCGTGGGCTATGGTGAATATCAACCGGTCGCGGGCAACGATACGGCCGACGGTCGCGCGCGCAATCGGCGGGTGGTGTTGGTGATCTCCAGAAACCTGGAGGTGCGCCGTAGCCTTACAGGCTCTGGCACCGCCAACGCCACGCCAGATGCGGCCCTGAAGCGGGCTGGCACACAAAGTGCACCGTCCGGGGCAGTGCAGCCGGTGAAGGGGCAAGCTGTCAAAAGCCCGTCGCCGACGTTGTAAACCAGTTATCGGGACCCGTACACATGAGAGTCTGGGCAATTGCCAATCAGAAAGGTGGCGTCGGCAAGACCACCACTACCGTCGCGCTCGCCGGCCTGCTGTCCGATGCCGGCAAGCGCGTGGTGGTTGTCGATCTCGACCCCCATGGGTCGCTGACCAGCTATTTCGGCAATGATCCGGACGGCCAGGAGCACAGCTGCTACGACCTGTTCCTGCACAAGGGCAACGTGCCTGAGGGCCTGCCTGGCCAGCTGCTGTTGCCTACCAGTGACGAACGTATCTCGCTGCTGCCGTCCAGTACTGCCCTGGCGACGCTGGAGCGCCAATCGCCAGGCCAGAGTGGCCTGGGCCTTGTCATCGCCAAATCCCTTGCACAGCTGTGGCAGGATTTCGACTATGCCTTGATCGACAGCCCGCCGTTGCTGGGCGTGTTGATGGTCAATGCTTTGGCGGCCAGCCAGCAGTTGGTGATTCCAGTACAAACCGAACACTTGGCAGTCAATGGCCTGGAGCGGATGGTCAGTACGCTTACCATGATCAACCGTTCGCGCAAGCAGCCGTTGCCCTACAGCATTGTCCCCACGTTATTTGACCGTCGTACCCAGGCCTCATTGGGCACCCTGCGGGTACTGCGTGACCGTTGGCAGGACAGCGTGTGGGAAGGGTACATTCCTGTGGATACCCGCTTGCGCGATGCCAGCCGCGCCGGCCAGGCCCCGTCCCGTTTCGATCCCAAAAGCCGCGGCGTGGTGGCCTATCGCGCGTTGCTCAAGCACCTGCTCGGCCAGCAGCTGCTGACCCAGGTGGCCTGACATGAGCCGCCCAATCGACATTCCACGTCGCCCGCGCCAGGCCTTGCAGTCATACCTTGACGGCCTGTTGCAGGAAGCAACGGAGGACTGGCAAGCCGAGCCTGAATCGCAGCCAACACCTGCGCCCATCGCTGTGCTGGTTCAACCCGAGCCGGCCAGTGTGGATAAACCAGCCAGCCTGGACGAATTCGAAGCGGCCGTGCTCGAAGAACAAGTGCGCGATTCGCGCCCGCGCCCGGTGTTGCCGGCTGTCGAGCCGCGCCGCGCCATCGCTCGCCCGGTGGCTGAACCCCTGGTGCGTTTCGAAGAGCCCACCTTGTGGGTAGGCCCTTCGCTCGTGCCTCAGGTATCGCCGCAGGTGCTCGACGAAGCCTTGGCGCCGCTCGTGCTGCCCGAGGTGCCGGTGACGCTGCCGGTTATCGAGCCTGTGCCGGTCGAGCCAGCGGCACCAGTCATAGCCCCGCCAACCGCTACCCCTGAGGCGAGCCTGCGCAGTGAAGGCGGCGGCCCCGGTATTCCGGTAGAGCAGGGGCTTCCGGCCTGGGCGAACGAGACATTCGAATGCCTGCTGTTCGACGTGGCCGGGCTCACGCTCGCCGTGCCGTTGGTTTGCCTGGGTTCGATTTATCCGTTGGCGGGCCAGGAACTGACTCCGCTGTTCGGCCAGCCCGAATGGTTCCTGGGGCTGTTGCCGAGCAACAACGGCAACCTCAAGGTGCTGGACACCGCACGCTGGGTCATGCCCGACCGTTACCGGGATGATTTCCAGCAGGGCCTGCAGTATGTGATTTCCGTACAGGGCTATGAATGGGGCCTGGCTGTGCATTCGGTAAGCCGTTCGATACGGCTGGACCCGGCAGAAATCAAGTGGCGTGCCCAGCGGGGGCAGCGGCCCTGGCTGGCGGGTACCGTGATCGAACACATGTGCGCGTTGCTCGATGTTGCGCAATTGGCTGAAATGATTGCCAGCGGCGCGGTCAAACGACAAGAAGCCGAAGCCAGGGTCAAGGCCGCGGCTGAGGAAAAGGCACGGGCTGCTGCCCGGGGCCGTAAACGATAACGCCCTTTGGCCTTGAGCCAAGGGCATGCATAACAGACCGCACTGCGGGAACGAGGGGTAGGGTATGAGCAAAACGTCCGGCAAGGGTTCAGAGGATCCGATCCTGCAATGGGTCACCTTCCGCCTTGATAACGAAACCTATGGCATCAACGTGATGCAGGTGCAGGAAGTGCTGCGCTACACCGAGATAGCGCCCGTGCCTGGCGCGCCGGCGTACGTGCTGGGGATCATCAACCTGCGCGGTAACGTGGTAACGGTGATCGACACCCGCCAACGCTTCGGCCTGGCCTCCAGCGACGTGACCGACAACACCCGTATCGTGATCATCGAAGCGGACAAGCAGGTGGTGGGCATCCTGGTCGACAGCGTGGCCGAAGTGGTTTACCTGCGCCAATCGGAAGTGGAAACCGCCCCTAACGTAGGTAACGAGGAATCCGCCAAGTTCATCCAGGGCGTGTGCAACAAGAACGGCGAGCTGCTCATTCTGGTCGAACTCGACAAGATGATGTCGGAAGAAGAGTGGTCGGACCTGGAGAACATCTGAGTTGATTCTCGAAGCCGCCGTCATCGTACTGGCCGTTCTCTGGGCCGGTTCGGTGGCGATGTTCCTCTCGTATTCGCGCAACCAGCAACGCATCGCGGCCGAACAAGCCGCGGGCGATGCCCTGCGGGACCAGCGTATCCGCGAACTGGCCAAGCGCCTGGACGACTACCAGAACGGCACCGTGCGCATGGGTGAAGCCATCCATGAACTACGCGCCGTGGTTGCCCCGCTTCCGGACAAACTCTTGCAGCTGGAACAACGCGACCCCGATAGCCTTTCGTTCGCACAGGCGGCGAAGCTGGTCCACATGGGGGCCAGTATCGATGAACTCACCCAGGCGTGTGGGTTGACACAGGCCGAGGCGGAGTTGATGAAGAAGTTGCATGGGTAGGGTTTGTAGTTTGTAATTTTTTAGCGCACCTATTGATCGAGTTACCATTCGAAGTGGCGGGGCAGGGCCTAGTGCCTCGCCTGTGGCCTCATGCCCGCGACTACGGCGCGAGTCCCTGCGGTCTTGTAACCCTCTGTGACTCAGATGTGCCCTCGACGCTCGGTGAGCGCAATCCCGTTAGGCCGGTCAATGCGGCGTCGCATAGTCCTACTGCCTTTCATGGAACCGGTAATCGTTCCAAAAACACTGAAGGCAATGATCCCCCCGCCAATCCCCAGCAGTACATTGGATTTTGACTCGTTGCCGGTCGCGCGCTCTATACCCCCCCATGCCATGATGATCGCGCCTAGCACGATTCCAAACATCCCGAACACCGCGCCATGCCCGCTTGGATCCCGGTTATTCATAGGCTCCGCGCCGCAATAGGCATAACTATTGATTCCTCCCTTTCCAAAGGGGCTATCGTCGTCGGAGCGCTCGAACCGCATGAGGGTAGGGGAGTAAGCCCGATAGCCATGCCCCAGAACATAACGGCCCGATGCGCGCTCTGGCCGTTCGCCATTGAACGCCAGCGCGGCGCCGCCAGGCGGAACATGGCCGAAAGGTGTATAGGCACGTTGAAGGCCGCTATTACCGAGAACGCTGCGATTACGATCGCAGGCCAAACGCGTATAGGCTGGGGTGGAACGTGATAAAAGCGTGTTCATAAGATGCTCCCTGATACCGTAGTTCCAGTAAGCACTCTTTTCCGGTAACGGATAACTGGCAGATCTGCCAGGTTGCCTTCTTGCGGTTTTGCGCTAGCCGAGGTTTCAATACGCGCCCGGCGTCACATCCCTTTCCCTCGGCCCCGGGCTTATATCCACCCCCACCGGCACTTTCCCCTGCAAGTACCAGGCAAAGGCAATGATCTCGGCAATGGTGAGGTACAGCTCCTTTGGAATGCTGTCGCCCAGTTCCAGTTGCCCGAGCATCTTCACCAGCTCGGCGTTTTCGTAGATGGGCACTTCATGTGCCTTGGCGATGGCGATGATGGCGTCGGCCAGCTCGTCGTCGCCCTTGCCGGACAGCGTAGGGGCCTGGATGCCGTCATAGCTCAGGGCGATGGCCTGGCGTTGGAAGTGGTTGCTCATGCGGTTTCATCCACCCAGCGTTGTTCGAGGCGTGTGCGGTTGCCCTGGGGTGGGCGGCCGCTGTGGCAATCCAGCTCGCCGACGGTCAGGCCGGCGCTCATCAGCCGCTCGCGGAACCAGGGCAGCTCGCGCTGTACCACGTTCACGGTAGCGGGGTTTTCGGCCCACACCTGGCTGGAAAGGTTGCTGTTGAACAGTTGCGCCTGCACATGCAGCGGGCCCAGCCGTGGCAGGTCGAAGGCAAGGTCCAGGCGCCACACTTTGCGTAGCGGTAGTGGATTGCCTTCCGCGTCGCGCTCCAGCTCGCGCTCCTTATCGTTGGGTTCATCCTGGGCTTGCACGCGCACCTGCATCGGCACGATGTCGTTGAAGGCGCGCATCGGAATTTCCAGTTGCCAGCTGTGCTGCGCCAGGCCGTGCGGCCCGGTGCTGGCTTGCTCAAGGCTGGCCAACTGGTGTGTCTGCACCCGTGACAGCGCGGCCGAGGCCAGGCGCAGCAGGGAGTGCAGGTCGTCTTCGTCCTCGCCTTTTTGCAGGGTGCGGCTGGCTAGCGGAAAACCTGGCGCCTCCTGTGAGCGTGGCCCCACCTGGCCGAGTATGCCCAGGGCATTGCGAAGGAACCCGGGCGCCGCCAAGGCCATGGTGGCCAGGGTTGCAGGGTTTGGAGGCTGATTACCGGGCAGGTTGGGCAGGATCTGCGCCACCAGCCGCAGCAGCGCGCCCTTGAGGTCTGCCTCGGGCGCTTCCAGGCTGCCGGTAAGCAAACCTGATTCAAGGAACAGCCCGCTGTTATTGAACGCTTTGGCCAGTGCATCCGGGGTTTGCAGGTCGGCCATGTCGGGCACCGCCGCCAGCAGCGCGCTGGCACTGGCGCGCACTTCAGGAGGCAGGCTGTTCTGACTCTGGCTGGCCTGGATCACCGCCAGCAGGCTTTGCAACGATGCCTGGCGGCTGCTCTGAGTACTGATTTGCTGGGCAACGGCCAGTTCATCCAGGCGCCCGCCCAGTTGCACCACGCTCAGGGCCTGGCTGCCTTGCACCTGGGCGCTTAGCAAGCTGCCGATTCGCAGCGGCTGCGGGCTTTCGATGGTGAGGGTTTGCCCGGCCAGGGCGCTGTTGAGCAAGGTGACCATCGCCCGGTACACCGGAGGGCCGTCGTTACCGGCAACCGGCAATGACGTAATCACTTTGCCCTGCAGCAGCGTGCCCACGGGCAGGCGGCTGGTGTCCAGCTGGGTAAGGCCCGTACGCGGCGCGCCGGCCAGGCTTACCGACAGTTGTTCGGACAGCATGCGAGTGACCAGCAGCGGGGTGCCGATGGCCAGCGGCTGCGCGGCGCCCACTTGCACGGTGGCCTGGCGACCGCTGTCCAGGGTGAGCTTGAGCAGCAGCTGAAAATCCCCAGGCAGTTGCTTGATTGACAGCACCTCCGCTTTCGCGGTTTGCCCGGGCTCGAGCAGGCCGTCCACCGATTGCAGCAGCTTTAGCAGCTCGCCGCTGATGGCCGCCGACCGGGAAGTGGCCGCCAGGTTGGCAGCCGCGGCAACGGCACTGATTTCGTTCGTCATGGTTTAGCGGGCCAGAAAAGTGTCACAGCCTGACAACAGGCGGCAAGCCGGAGCTGGCCACCTCTGTGTATAATCGCCCGCTGCTCAGGCAGCGACCGTACGGTCTTCGTTGCTTATCTCTATCGGCCCGGCCCGCGTGGACTTGAACCGCGACGCGCCAGGGCGCCTACAGGGTTCACTGTGACGGTTCATCTGGAAGGCATCGCGCTGGCCTGCGAACGAGACGGTCGGCAGCTCTTCGAAGGGCTGCGCTTGAGCGTGCGCAGCGGTGAAATGCTCAAGGTCAGCGGGCCAAATGGCGCAGGCAAAACCACCCTCTTGCGCGTGCTCGCCGGGCTGATGGCGCCCACCGCCGGCGAGGTGCGTTTCAATGGGCAAGGGTTGCCAGGCGCCGCTCGGCCATTGGCTGGCAGCTTGCTTTGGCTGGGCCATGCGCCCGCGCTCAAGCTGAGCCTCACACCGCAGGAAAACCTCGCCTGGTTGTGCGCGCTGGGCGTGCCGGTGCCCCTTGTCGCTATTGATGATGCCTTGGCCAGGGTAGGCCTGCGGGGCTACGAAGACCAGCCCTGCCAGCGGTTGTCCGCCGGGCAGCTGCGGCGCGTGGCGCTGGCGCGGCTTTATCTGAATCCGCCGGCCCTGTGGCTGCTTGACGAGCCGTTTACGGCGCTGGACTCGGCTTCGATCACCTCACTCGAAACGCACTTGGCCGAACACTGCGCGCGGGGTGGGCTGGTGGTGCTTACCAGCCATCATGCGTTGGGCACGCGGCCGGCAGGCTACCGGGAACTTCACCTCGGTGAAGCAGCATGAGCGGTAGCCTCACCACCTTCACCCACCTGCTGCGCCGCGAAGGCCTGCTGCTGGCGCGCCGGCCGGCCGCGTTGGCCAACCCGCTGGTATTTTTCGCCGTGGTGGCCACCTTGTTTCCGCTTGCCATTGGTGCAGACCCCGGCCTGCTACGGCAGATCGCGCCGGGGCTGGTATGGGTAGCGGCCGTGTTGGCGGTGTTGTTATCGCTGGACAGCCTGTTCCGGGAGGATTTTGAAGACGGCTCGCTGGAACAGTGGGCGCTGAGCCCGCATGGCATGCTGTTACCCGTTTTGGCAAAGGTGTTGGCCCATTGGCTGTTGTCCGGGCTGGCGCTGTGCGTGCTGGCGCCGGTGCTGGGCCTGATGCTCAGCCTGCCTGCCAGCAGCCTGCCTGTGCTGATGGTTACCTTGGCGCTGGGCACGCCCGTGCTCACGTTGCTGGGCGCGATCGGCGCGGCGCTGACCGTAGGGTTGAGGCGAGGTGGGTTATTGCTGGCTGTGCTGGTGTTGCCCCTGTATATCCCGGTGCTCATCCTCGGCAGCGGGGCCTTGCGCGCCGCCTTGCAGGGCCTTCCGGTGACGGGCTTCGTATTGTGGCTGGCCAGCCTGGCGGCGCTCACTCTGACGCTGGCCCCCTGGGCCATTGTCGCCGGCTTGCGGATCAGCCTTAATGAATGACCTCACAGGGGAAGCGAAACGCGTATGAGCTGGGCATGGTTTCATCGGCTGGCGTCGCCGCCCCGATTCTACGCGCTGGCTGGGCGCCTGGTGCCCTGGCTGGGCGCCGCCGCCGGCTTGCTGCTGGCCGTGGGCACGGTCTGGGGCCTGGTGTTCGCGCCGCCCGACTACCAGCAGGGCGATAGTGTGCGCATCCTGTATATTCACGTTCCAGCTGCCATGCTGGCGCAGAGCTGCTACGTGTTGCTTGCCGTTGCCGGCGTGATTTCTCTGGTATGGAAGATCAAGCTGGCCGACATTGCCCTGCATTGCGCCGCGCCGATTGGAGCGTCCATGACCGCGCTGGCGCTGATTACCGGCGCCATCTGGGGCAAGCCCACGTGGGGCGCCTGGTGGGTGTGGGATGCGCGCCTTACCTCCATGCTGATTCTGCTGTTCCTGTACGCCGGGGTAATCGCCCTGGGCCAGGCCATCAGCAACCGCGACAGTGCCGCCAAGGCCTGCGCGATCCTGGCGATCGTGGGGGTGGTAAACGTGCCGATCATCAAGTACTCGGTAGTGTGGTGGAGCACGCTCCATCAAGGGGCGACCTTTACCCTTACCGCCAAACCGGCCATGCCTGCCGAGATGTGGCTGCCGTTGGCGCTGACTGTGCCTGGGTTTTACCTGTTTTTTGGCTGCGTGCTGCTGATGCGCATGCGCACCGAGCTGCTGCGCCGGGAAGGCCGTAGCCAATGGGCCCAAACCGCACTGCGGATGGCCCTTGATTCGAGGAGAACACAATGAGCTTCGCCAGCTTCGGCGATTTTTTAGCGATGGGCCGGCATGGCCTGTACGTGTGGAGCGCCTATGGTTGCTGCCTCGCCGCGCTGGCCTGGAACCTGGCCGTGCCGCTGCTCACACGGCGCCGACTTCTGGCCAGTGAAGCCCGTCGCGCCCGCCGGAACAGCCAACCATGAATCCTGTTCGCAAGAAGCGCCTGGTGGTGGTCCTCGCCCTGGTGGCTGGCGTCTGCGTTGCCGCCACGCTGGCACTTAGTGCCCTGCAGCAAAACATCAACCTGTTCTATACACCCACCCAGATCGCCAGTGGCGAAGCACCGCCAGGGCAGCGCATCCGCGCCGGCGGAATGGTGGAGCGAGGATCGCTGGCGCGCAGCGCCGACAGCCTGGATGTAAGCTTCGTGGTCACGGACTTCAACCGCTCGGTGACCATTCATTACCGTGGCATCCTGCCAGACCTTTTCCGCGAAGGGCAGGGCATCGTCGCATTGGGTGTGCTGGACGCCCACGGCGTGGTGCAGGCCGATGAAGTGCTGGCCAAGCATGACGAGAAGTACATGCCGCCCGAAGTGAACAAAGCTCTGAAAGACAGTGGCCGCCTGGGAGCTACCCCATGATTCCTGAACTGGGCCAGTTGGCCCTCGCCCTGGCGCTGTGCCTGGCGTTGGCCCAGGCTGTGTTACCTCTGCTGGGCGCCTGGCGCAACGTTCCGGTGTGGATGGCGATGGCACGCCCGGCCGCCTGTGGTCAATTCGCCTTCCTGTTGTTCGCTTTCGGCTGCCTGGCCCATGCCTTCCTTCACAACGACTTCTCGGTCGCCTACGTAGCGGAAAACTCCAACACGGCGCTGCCTTGGTACTACAAGTTCAGCGCGGTATGGGGTGCCCACGAAGGCTCGCTGTTGCTGTGGGCGTTGATCCTCGGCGGCTGGACCTTCGCCGTTGCGCTGTTTTCCCGGCAGCTGCCAACGGCCATGCTCGCCCGGGTGCTCGGCATAATGGGGCTGATCAGCAGCGGCTTTCTGCTGTTTCTGGTGGCCACCTCCAACCCCTTCGCGCGCATTCTCCCGCAGGTACCACTGGAAGGCCGGGACCTGAACCCCTTGCTGCAAGACTTCGGGCTGATCATTCATCCGCCCATGCTGTACATGGGCTACGTGGGCTTCTCGGTGGCCTTCGCCTTTGCCATCGCCGCGCTGCTGGGTGGGCAGCTGGATGCCGCCTGGGCGCGCTGGTCCCGGCCCTGGACGCTGGTGGCCTGGAGCTTCCTCGGTGCCGGTATCAGCCTGGGCTCTTGGTGGGCGTATTACGAGCTGGGCTGGGGCGGCTGGTGGTTCTGGGACCCGGTCGAAAACGCCTCCTTCATGCCTTGGCTGGTGGGCACCGCGCTGATCCACTCGCTGGCCGCGACGGAACAACGCGGCGTATTCAAAAGCTGGACCGTGCTGCTGGCGATCGCTGCGTTCTCCCTCAGCCTACTGGGGACCTTCCTCGTGCGCTCCGGGGTGCTGACCTCCGTGCACGCGTTCGCTTCGGACCCTACCCGTGGCGTATTCATCCTGATGTTCCTGCTGCTGGTTACCGGTGGTTCGCTGGCACTGTTCGCCGTGCGCGCGCCAGTGGTGCGCAGCCATACTCGCTTCGCCTGGGCGTCACGGGAAACGCTGCTGCTGGCCAACAACCTGCTGTTGGTGGTGGCGGCCGCGACCATTCTGCTGGGCACGCTCTATCCCTTGCTGCTCGATGCCTTGACGGGCGCGCGGTTGTCGGTGGGGCCACCGTATTTCAATGCGCTGTTCGTGCCGATCATGGGCGTGCTGTTGGCAACGATGGGCGTTGGCGTGGCCATGCGCTGGAAAAGCACGCCCGGCGCCTGGCTGGCTCGGTTGCTCACGCCCGTACTGTTGGCGGCGGTGGCCTTGTGTGTAGGGCTGGGAATGTTCGCCGGGTTGGACCGCTGGCCTTTGCTCGCAGTGACCGGCCTGGCCGCCTGGGTGGTGCTGGCCGGTGTGCGTGACCTGGCGGACAAGCTCCGCCACCAGGGCATGGGCGGCGTGTTGAACCTGCGCCGCAGCTACTGGGGCATGCAGCTGTCACATCTTGGTTTGGCGGTGGCGGCCGTTGGCGTGGTGTTCTCCGCCCAGCTCGATGCTGCCCGCGACCTGCGCATGGCGCCCAACGACAGCGCCGAAGTAGGGGGTTACACGTTCATATTCCGAGGCACGCAGACCATGCGCGGGCCCAATTACAAAGGGGACCGGGCAATCATCGAAGTCAGCCGGGATGGGCACACCGAGAGCGTGTTGCATCCGGAAAAGCGCCTTTACACCGCGCAGGGCTCGGTAATGACCGAGGCAGGCATAGACGCCGGCCTGTTCGCCGACCTTTATGTAGCGCTCGGCGAACCTCTGCCTGACGGCGCCTGGGCGGTGCGCTTGCAGGTGAAACCCTTCGTGCGCTGGATCTGGCTGGGCGGGCTGCTGACTGCCCTGGGCGGAGCATTGGCCGCGCTGGACCCTCGATACCGGGCGCGGTTGCGCCAGCGGGCCCGCGCCAGCGCCGAACTGGAGGCCACCTCATGAAGCGCGCCTGGCTGGCGGTGCCATTGCTGCTGTTCATCGGCCTGGCCGTGGTGCTGTATCGCGGGCTGTACCTGGACCCTTCCGAGCTGCCGTCCGCGCTGATCGGCAAGCCGTTCCCCGCGTTCGATCTGCCAGCGCTGGAAGATGGCCGGCCACTGAACCGTAACGCGCTGCTGGGCCAGCCGGCGTTGGTGAATGTGTGGGGTACCTGGTGCGTGGCATGCCGTGATGAGCACCCCATCCTGGCGCGGCTGGCAGGGCAGGGCGTGATCATCCATGGCATCAACTACAAGGACGACACCACTGCCGCGAATCGTTGGCTGCGCCAACTGCACAACCCCTATCAGGTAAACGTGAGCGACCCCCAGGGTACCCTCGGCCTGGACTTGGGCGTGTACGGCGCGCCGGAAACATTCCTGATCGATGCCCAAGGCGTGATTCGTTACAAGCATGTGGGCATAGTGAGTGACGAGGTATGGCGCGACGAAATCGCGCCCCGCTATCAGGCGTTGCGCGAAGAGGGGCGGCCATGAGGGGCATGTTGCTGTTAGTGGCATTGGCCTTCGCCGGCATCGCCCACGGGGCTATCGACACCTACGGCTTCGACAACGACGCCCAGCGCGAGCGCTTCGCTGCGCTTACCCGCGAGCTGCGCTGCCCCAAATGCCAGAACCAGGACCTTGCCGATTCCAACGCACCCATCGCGGCGGACCTGCGGCGGGAAATCCACCGCTTGATGGTGGAAGGTAAGACGGACGAGCAGGTGACCGCGTACCTGGTCGATCGTTACGGCGAATTCGTGCGCTACAAGCCCGCCTTTGAGGCCCGTACCTGGCTACTGTGGCTGGGCCCCGGCCTCCTGCTACTGGCCGGGCTTGGCGTAGGTTGGGCGCTGCTGCGTCGTCGACACACTGGAGAGTTGTCCGCCACCCTGGACGAGGCCGACCAGGCGCGCCTCGCCACCTTGCTCAAGAGCACCGACGATGATTGATTTTTGGGCGGCGGCCATTGCCCTGCTGCTGATTGCCTGTGCATTGCTGGCCTGGCCCTTGTTGTCTGCCCGGGGGCACACGGCAAGGCCGAGGCGCGCCGTCAACGTGGCGGTGTACGAAGAACGCCTGGCATTGCTGGAAGAGGAATACAAGGCGGGGCGGCTGGAGACGCCGGGATGGGAAGCGGCCAAGGCCGAAGCGGGCAAGGCGCTGCTTGCGGATGTGGATGCCGAGGCGGGCAACGACACTGCGGCACCTTCGGCGGCCGTAAAAGGGCGGCGCGTCACCTTGGTGGTCATGCTGTTGGTGCCGGTCGCGGCGCTGGTGCTGTACCTGAACGTGGGCGGCCTGGACCGGCTCAGCCTTAGCCGCGAAATGGCCACGCCGGCCAGTTCACCCGCAGAGATGCTATCGCGCCTGGAGCGTACCGTCGAAGCCCAGCCCGACGCCCCCGATGCGCTGTACCTGCTAGCCCGTACCTACCTGTCGCAGAACCGCGCCGGCGAGGCGGTGCCGCTGCTCAAGCGTGCCGCGCAGTTGGCGGGAAGGCCACCGGAGTTGTTGGGCCAGTGGGCGCAAGCGATGTATTTCGCGGCGGGCCGGCAGTGGTCGGGAGAGATTCAGGCCTTGGTGGATGAGGCGCTGCGCGGCAACCCCAATGAAAGCACCAGCCTGGGCTTGCTGGGGATTGCAGCGTTCGAGGGCAGGCATTGGGCGGCGGCGGTCAGCTACTGGCAGCGCTTGCAGGCAGGCCTGGCGCCGAACGACCCCGCCAGGGCCGCGCTGCAAACCGGTATAGACCGCGCGCGCCAGGCGCTGCGAGAGGAGGGCGGTAGCGAGGTGTCCGGGCGGGCCCTGCGAGTGCAAGTGCGCCTGGCGCCCGCGCTGGCAGCACAGGTAAGCCCGGACGACGCTGTGTTTGTGTTCGCGCGCGCGGTCAGCGGGCCACCGATTCCGCTGGCGGTAAAGCGGCTGCGGGTAGCAGACCTTCCCGCGAACATCACCCTCAGCGACGCCGATGCCATGCAGCCGGCACTGAAACTCTCGGCCTTCGGCGAGGTCAACGTGATGGCACGCATCAGCCGCTCTGGCCAGCCCACTCGAGGCGAGTGGACCGGTACCGGCATAACCGCTGGCGGCGGCTCGGCCGATTATGTACTCACCATCGATAGCCCGGAACACTAGGCTTTGTATGAACTGTATTGGCACTCGGTGATGCTGTGTTGAAACCTGGCTCGGAATGCTCATTTACAACCAGTAAACTCCGCTTCCTCGCCAGTTTTCGCCTTGCCTCACCTTCGTTCCAAACCATTTCATACAGAGCCTAAGCATGCGCCACTTCATCACCGCCACTTCCCGCCTTACGCTGTTAACACTGGCGCTCGGCCTGGGGGCATGTACCGTTCAACGGCCCAGCAGCGAGCCGCAGCCGCAGCCGTTGCCGCCGATTCAGAGCGTGCCGGCCACCAAGCCTCCGGCCAGCAAGCCCACCCCGGCCACGCCGGCGGCCCGCCCGGCGCCGCGTACCTCGGCCAGCTTTGCGCCACCGCCCAGCGGCCCCAGCCATTGGGACCAAGCCCTGGGCGTGTACGTGCTGGATAACCAGCCCGGGTGTACTACCGCCAGCGCACCTATTACCGCTGGAGCAACGGCTGGGGTTGGGCCACCAACCCCGACGGCCCTTGGGAGCCTACCGACGCCACCGGCGTGCCGCCCGGGCTTGGCCGCCAGCACCCCTGATCGCAGCCTGCCACGCCCTGGGTTGCCAGCAACCGCTGCATGTCCTCAGTGAACAGCGCGATGCCATGGCCGTTAAGGTGGTCGCTGTCCTTGTAGAACGAGCCAGCGTCCCCGATCAGGCAGCGCTCGCCATCGCACAGGCGACCGTCAAGGGTGACGAGGCGTATGCGCCCCTCGGCTTGATCACGTTCAAAGCGTGAACGGGTGTAGTGCTGCAGTTGTTGATGCTCGGCCACCGAGACGGAAATGGATCGTAGCGCCTGCTGTTTCTCGTCAGGGGTGACATCCGTTTTCTGGGCAAGGCGGTAATACACGTATTTTGGGCTGGCCAACTGCTGAGGCGCCTGGGCGATCACGTCTACCTGCGCCCCTAGCGCCCGGTAAGCGTCGATGGTTTTCTCGAACGTTTCGTCAAAAACCGCGCGAGAGTTCTCCCGGGTGCGCGCTGGCCGCTCGGGCATGACCAGGAAATACCGGGTCATCCGTTGCTGGCCATAGCCACCGTCAGTGTAGAGGGTCCAGCGGGCCACCAGCACCACGCGTTTGATCCCGTGATCGCGCACATACGCCAGCTGTCGCTGGGCCAGGTCGGCACAGGCGCCTGGCCCATAGTTGCCCACCGCCACGTCCACGCCCAGCAATGGCGGGCAGCCGCCTACGCCCAGGTGAGCGATGCTGAGGCCAAGCCGCCGGCCCGCTTCATCGAATGCCGGCAACATGGCCTCGGAATGGCTGTCGCCAAACACTGCCACATCTGCCGCGCCGGCCTTGATGGGCGCGCCGAAGAAGCACACCCCGATGCCCCAGCCATCACCGCGATAGTCCCGGTCGCAGGCGGCGCGTAGGGTCGGGTCCTCGAATGCCTTGGCAAAAGCCGGGTCTTGGGCGCCAGGGCGCACGAAGCCTTGAGTCAGGTACCCACTGGCCCCCACTGCAATGAATAGCACCGAGGCCATCGCGCCATAGCTGAACACCTGGCGGCGGCTGAAGCCTTGCCGCTGGCGGAAAGGCCGCTCCACATAACGCCAGCTCAGCCAAGCGATTACCAGCGACGCCGCCGCCACCAGCAATAGTTCGGTCAGCGGCGGCGGCACCAGGCTGCGGTGGCGGGCGAACGCCAGCAAGGGTTGGTGCCAGAGGTAGGCGCTGTAGCTGATGAGCCCGATGAACACCAGCGGGCGTGTGGCCAGAAGCCGGCCTACCCAAGTGCTTGCGCCAGCGAACAGGATCAACAGCGCCGCGCCAAGGGTAGGTACGAGGGCGTGCAACCCTGGAAACGGCGTACTGCGATCGAACGTGAAAAACGTCCAGGCCAGCAGCCCAAGCCCCACCGCGGCGAAGCCTTGATGAAGCAACCCATCGCCTTCGGCATGCCGGGGGCGTGCACTGGCATAAAACGCGACGAACGAGCCGACCAGCAACTCCCAAGCGCGGGCGGGCAGCAGGAAGAACGCCCCGTTGCTGGCCTGCTGCGCGCCGTATTCAGCCCATGCCAGGCTGGCTGCCGCCATGGCCACCAGGCTAAGCACACGGAACCGCAGGCCCAGCCGCCACGTGAGCATCAGCCACAGGGGGATGAGCACGTAATACTGCTCTTCAACGCCCAAGGTCCAGGTATGGATCAATGGCTTGAGGTCGGCTTCGCCATCGAAGTAGCCGCTTTCCATCCAGAACAATACGTTGGAGGAAAACAGCGGCACGGCGACCAGGCTTTTGGCGAAGGCTTTCAGGTCCAGCGGGTCCAGCCACAGCCACGCCATGGGCAGGCACGCCAGCATCATCACCGTGAGCGCCGGAAGAATGCGCCGCGCCCGCCGCTCGTAGAAGCGCGCCAGGGAAAATTCCCCTTGTGCCAGTTCGGCAAGGATGATCGAGGTGATCAGGTAACCCGAGATCACGAAGAAGACGTCGACGCCAACGAAGCCCCCGGAGAACAACGGCACACCGGCGTGATACAGCACCACTGGGAGTACGGCGAGCGCGCGCAAGCCGTCGACCTCTGGCCGATACGGCACAGCGGGTGAATGAGCGATAGTCATGTAGGTGTCCCCCCGGATGGGGCGAAGAAGGATAGGTAAAAGGGCCAGGCAGACAGAAACGCTACCGCGGGGCCTTCCAGAGAAAGGCCCTGCGGCGGGGTATGCGTATGGGATGGGTTACAAAGTACCCGGCGCCCTGCGGAAGATCAAGCCGGGCGCGCAGGCTTTATTGCTGATAGATCTGGTCGAACACGCCGCCATCGGCGAAGTGGGTTTTCTGCACGGTGCGCCAGTCGCCAAAGGTTTTCTCGACCGACATGAAATCCACCTTCGGGAAGCGGTCGGCGTATTTGGCCAACACTGCCGGGTCCCGTGGGCGCAGGTAGTTATTGGCGGCGATGTCCTGGCCCTCGGCGGACCAGAGGTATTTCAGATAATCCTCGGCCAGGGCGCGGCTGCCTTTCTTTTCCACCACCTTGTCGACCACGGCGACCGGAGGCTCGGCCTCGGCCGAAACGCTCGGGTACACCACTTCGAACTGATCGCGGCCAAACTCACGGGCGATCATTTCGGCTTCGTTTTCGAAGGTCACCAGCACGTCGCCGATCTGGTTGGTCATGAACGTAGTGGTAGCGGCGCGGCCACCAGTGTCGAGCACGGGCGCCTGTTTGAACAGCTTGCCAACGAAGGCCTTGGCCTTGGCATCGTCGCCGCCGTTCTTGAGCACATAGGCCCAGGCGGAGAGGTAGGTGTAGCGGCCGTTGCCCGAGGTTTTCGGGTTGGGCACGATTACCTGCACGCCGTCCTTGAGCAGGTCGGGCCAGTCTTTCAATTGTTTGGGGTTGCCCTTGCGCACGATGAACACCGTGGCGGAAGTAAACGGTGCGCTGTGGTCGGGCAGCAGCGTCACCCAGTTGTCCGGCACCAGTTTGCCGTTATCGGCCAAGGCGTTGATGTCAGTGGCCATGTTCATGGTAATGACATCCGCCGGCAGGCCATCGATCACCGAACGTGCCTGCTTGCTGGAGCCACCGAAGGACATCTGCACGGTCACCGCTTCATTGTGCTCGGCTTGCCAGTGCTTCTGGAAGGCAGCGTTGTAATCCTTGTAGAAGTCGCGCATCACGTCATAGGAGACGTTGAGCAAGGTCGGCGCCGCGCTGGCGGCAGTGGTGAACAGCGCCCCGGCGCAGAGCAGCGAGGCGGCAAGCAGTTTATTCACGAAGCGGTCCCTGTGGTGTCGTTATTAGCGGTGTGGGTTGGCCTGCCGGCGACTATAGCCAACAGGCCAAACGCCCGAAAGCACCAAATGTGCTGAGCTTATGCCTACGCCGTGCCGAGCTGGTCGCCGCCAAGGCGGGCTGCTACAGCGGCGGCTTCACTACCACTCTACAACCACCTTGCCGAAATGGTCGCCGCTTTCCTGGAAGCGGAACGCTTCTGCGAGCTGTTCCAGTGGGAAGCTACGGTCGATGACCGGGCGGATGCCGGTTTGTTCGAGTGCCGTTACGTATTCCTGCTGTTGCAGCCGGCTACCCACGATCAAGCCCTGCACCCGCGCCTGCCTGGCCATCAACAGCGCCGTGGGGACGTCGCCCTGTCGGCCGGTAAGCACGCCGATCAGCGAAATGTGCCCACCCACACGCACGGCGGCGATGGACTGCGCCAGGGTGCCCGGGCCGCCGAGCTCCACTACATGGTCCACGCCGCGGCCTTCGGTGTACTCCAGCACGGCCTTGCTCCACTCCGGTTGCTGTTTGTAATTGATGCCATGATCGGCGCCCAGCGCCTTGGCTCGCTTGAGCTTGTCATCTGAAGACGAGGTGACAATCACTCGCGCACCCATGGCCTTGGCGATCTGCAACGCCGCGATCGACACGCCGCCGGTGCCCAGGGTAAGCACCGTCTCGCCCGCCTTCAGCCCGCCGTCGCCTACCAGGGCACGCCAGGCGGTGAGGCCCGCCGTGGTGATGGTCGCGGCCTCGGCGTGGCTCCAGCCGCGCGGTGCCAGGGTAAAGGCGCTGACCGGGCGTACTACATATTCGGCCGCGAAGCCGTCGGCGCCGTCGCCCGGGGTTTCGCCAAAGCTGCCCACTGCGGTGAAGGCTGGCCCTGCCGGCCATTGTGGGAAGAACGTGGACACCACCCAATCCCCGGGCTTGAATTCGGTCACGCCAGGGCCTACCGCTTCCACTACACCCGCGCCATCGGCCATGGGTATGCGGTTATCCGCGGTGGGGATGCTGCCGTTGGCGACCAACAGGTCGTGGAAATTGAGCGAGGTGGCCCGCACGGCAACCCGCACCTGCCCAGGCCCGGGTTGGCCAGGGTCGGGCAAATCCACCAGGTGCAGTTGATCCAGCCCACCGGGGGCGCGAACGGTCACGGCTTTCATCTGTATTTCCTCCTCGAATCAGTTGGCAATGGACAACCATAGCTCGTGGATGGTTTGGCGATACGGCGTGTGGATTTGCGCGGGTACCGCCTCGAGATAGTCGCGCGCATGCTGGCGAACCTCGCCGGTGAGCGAAGCAAGGTAAGCGACGGCTTCATCCACCGTGGGGACGCGGCCTTCGATGCCGTTGACCCGCGGGGGCAGGCCGGTCCAGATCACACCTTGGGCGCCGCGCTCTCGGGCCCATCGGCTGATAAGCCCTGTGGGGTTACCCCCGATCGCCAGGCTGCCGATGCCATCGTCGCGCTCCGGTGGTATGCCCTCACGCGCCTTCAACGCGCTGCAGGCAGCTTCCAGCGTGGGGGAGGCAAGCCAGGCCCAAAGTACCGGTACTGGCTCAGCGTTGGCACACAGCGCCGTGGCCAGTTCGCCTGAATCCCCTACCCGGGAGAACTCGATGGGCAACCGGGGGCCGTCGGTGAACCATTCGCTGGCGACCGGCAGGTTGCCGGGTTTCCAGATCAAAGAGCCCCATCCAAGGCACGCAATCTTCACAGTCAGGCTCCCTCTATTGGCGCTTCATACGACCGCGCCAGCGAAGCGATTGCTCCGCCCGATAGCGCGAGAGGCCTGCGTCACAGTTCATCAGGAAATCACCGCGCCGATGGAACGCCTCGGCCTGTGGTCGATCCTTTTTGAAAGCCCCTGCAAAGAAGGAAGCGCCATGGCGATTCGTCCGACCCTCGCGTCTGCCCGGTCCAGCCGTACCGATGAAAACCTCAGCCAGCCTGAGCGAGTCTTGTCTGTGGCCGGCGGCGGCGCCTTGCTGCTCAATGGCCTGCGCACCGGCGGGGTGACTGGCGCCCTGCAACTGGTGGCGGGTGGGTGGTCACTGTGGCGAGGCTACCAGGGCCGTTGTCAGCTCAAGGCGGCCTTGGCGCACACGCCATTGGAGCAGGAGTGGGAGGAGGAAACCGGCTGGGCCAGTACCAAGCTGGTAAGCCGCAGCATCACGGTGAACAAGCCCTTGGAAGAAGTGATCGCCTGGTGCCGGAACCCGGCCAATATCGGGCCGCTGATTCCTTGGGTCGATTCCATCGAGCAGATCGCGGATGACACCTACCGCTGGACCGTACACGGGCCAGGCGATCGTACCTTCAGTTGGACACTTATTCAGAGCGAGCCAGACCCAGGCCGGGCATTGCGCTGGAATACCCCGGGCGAGGGCGTATGGCAGCATGAGGCCGACGCCCGTTTCACCGAAGCACCGCAGGGGCAGGGCACGGAAATCAAGCTGGTGCTGGCTACCGAGCCACCCAAGGGGGCGCCTGGCTATGCCGTGGCGAGCTTGATCAGCCGCTTCACTCACAAGGCGCTGCTGTATTTGCTTCGCGCGCTCAAACAGCAAATGGAAACCGGCGAGATCGCGACCAGTCGTCCGCGCAACGGCGTACGCGATTTCCTGTTCATTCACCCTGATCATCGCGCCCAGGCCGACGAAGCCGTGGCGACCGAGACCCTCGAAGGAGGCATTCACTGATGCGCGCGCTAACCTGGCAAGGCCCAAACCGGTTGCAGGTGGAAACCGTCCCTGACCCGATCCTGCTTAACCCTAAGGACGCGATCATCAAAGTGACCCTGTCGTCGGTATGTGGTTCGGACCTGCACCTGCTCGGGGGGTACGTACCTACGATGCACGCCGGCGACATCCTCGGCCATGAATTCCTCGGCGAAGTCGTGGAAGTGGGCGCGCGCGTAAGCTCCGTGGCCAAAGGGGACCGGGTGATTACCGTGTCGATCATTGGCTGTGGCGAGTGCGAACATTGCCGTCGGCAGGATTTTTCCTGCTGCGACAACTCCAACCCCAACCCGTGCGTAACGGAAATGGCCTACGGGCAACCCTGCGGTGGGATCATCGGCTACAGCCACGCCTTCGGTGGTTACGCCGGTAGCCACGCGACGTACATCCGCGTGCCGTATGCCGACGTCAACCTGTTCAAGGTGCCGGACGGCGTGACCGACGAGCAGGCGGTGTTTGTGTCCGATGCCGCGCCAACCGGTTACTTCGCCGCCGACAACGCGGGTATCCAACCGGGCGACACAGTTGCGGTGTGGGGCTGTGGCGCGGTGGGGCAGATGGCGATCGCCAGCGCGTACCTGCTGGGTGCCGAACGGGTGATTGCGATCGACCGCCTGACCGATCGCCTTACCCTGGCGGAAAACAAGGTAGGTGCCATCCCGCTGGACTACGAAACCACCAATATCCACCAGGCCCTGCTTGAGCTCACCGGTGGCCGAGGTCCGGACCGTTGCATCGACTGCGTGGGCATGGAGGCGCACGGCACCGAAGTGGACTATGTGTACGACAAGACCAAGCAGTTGATGCGGCTGCATACCGAGCGCGGCTCAGTATTGCGCCAGGCCATCCGCGCCTGTCGCAAGGGCGGGACGGTGTCGGTGGTAGGGGTGTATGGCGGCCTGCTGGATAAATTTCCCATGGGCGCCGTGCTGAACAAGGCCCTCACCCTGCGCGCTGGCCAGCAACCTGGCCAACGCTACGCCAATCGGCTGTTCGAGCATATCCAGAATGGTCAGCTCGATCCGTCGTGGATGCTTACCCACCCCATGGACCTGGAAGACAGCGCCGAGGGCTACGCGCTGTTCAAGGAAAAAGGCGACGAGTGCCTGAGGGCTGTGTTCAGGCCGTAAGTGGCGGCCCCGGCGCTTCCCACGGATTATCGTGGGAGCAAGCGCAGCCGCAGGCGGAGCTGGCGAATAAGGGCTACAGCCCGCATCCCTTCAGCACCAGGGTAGTGATGGTCTGGGTAGCGGCCTCGTAGTCCTCCACGCTCAACTGCGCCTTGCCCGTCACGGTCGCGATCTGCCAGTCGAAGTCGGCGTAGGTCTGGGTGGCTGCCCAGATGCTGAACATCAGGTGATGGGGGTCCACCGGGGCCATCAGGCCGCGGTCCACCCATTGCTGGAGGCAGCCAATGTTGTGCCGCGCCTGGGCGTTGAGGGCTTCTACCAGATCCGGTGGCAAGTGCGGCGCGCCGTGCATGATTTCGCTGGCGAACACCTTTGAAGCATGGGGAAGGTCGCGGGAAATGCGCACCTTGGCACGGATGTAAGCCGTCAGTACCTCGCGCGGGTTACCCTCAGGATTGAACGGCGCCGATGCCTGCAGCAATGGCTGCACGATGCTGTGCAGCACCTCGCGGTACAAGCCTTCCTTAGACTTGAAGTAGTAGTACACATTGGGCTTGGGCACCCCGGCGCGCGCGGCAATGTCGCTGGCCTTGGCGGCGGCGAAGCCCTTGTCGGCGAATTCCTGGCTGGCGGCGCGAAGGATCAGTTCGCGGTTACGTTCGCGGATACGGGTCATGGCAGGCGCAAAAGCCGCAAGCTTCGACGCAAATGCTTCTACACGCAAGCGTCGCGCGGCTGAAACCGCGCGTGCTCATGCGCAAGGCACCTCAGGCGTCCTCGAATGGCCCCTGTGCGGCGAACGCACCACCGTGATACAGCGCGGCCGGGTCGTCCGCTGCAACCGGCGGCTGGGCGTCGACCTTGGCCTGGAAGCGCGCCGAGCTGTCCTTGGGCTCGTAGCCCAGGTGCGCCGCGAGGCGGTTGTCCCACCACACTTGCGGGTTATCCGACATGCCGAACACCACGGTATGGCCCAGGTCTGGCGCTTCCAGGCCCTTCACGATCAATTGCGTAAGGTCGTCGTAGCTCAACCAGGTGCACATCATCCGACGGTTCTGTGGCTCCGGGAACGATGAGCCGATGCGGATGCTCAAGGTTTCGATGCCGTAGCGGTCGTAATAGAACGTTGCCAGGTCCTCGCCATAGGACTTGGACAGGCCGTAATAGCCGTCCGGGCGACGCGGCGCGAGGGCGTCGATGGTTTCGGTCTGCTTGTAAAAGCCCACCACATGGTTACTGCTGGCGAAGATCACACGCTGCACGTTGTGCCGACGCGCGGCTTCATAGATGTGGTAGGTGCCAGCGATATTAGGCCCGAGGATTTCCTCGAAAGGGCGCTCCACCGACACGCCACCAAAATGCAAAATGGCGTCCACGCCTTTTACCAGTTGGTCCACAGCTGCCTTGTCAGCGAGGTCGCAAATCACCACCTCTTCATTTTCGCCGGCTTCTTGCGGGGCGACGATATCCGACAGGCGCAGCATCGAGGCATAGGGCTTGAGCGTTTGCCGCAAAACCTTGCCCAGGCCGCCCGCGGCACCGGTAAGTAGAATCCGGCGGGGTGTGAAGGTGTCAGGGGTCGATGCAGTCATGGGTGCTCCCGTTATTGTCGTTATCGGTTGTCATATAACTTGGCCCAGTATCGCCATGCCGCCTGATTTGTCAAAGGGCACACGCGTTCATGCCTTCATGGCATGACGTAGTGCCCAATGCTCGTTTGTTCCGCCGCCTGCCAGCCTTGGATACTGCACCTTTAGACAAGGAGCCAGGCATGCAAGCAGACGCCCAGGGGTACCGTTTCAACCCGGCCTTCGAGGCGCCGGGCGGGTCGGCGATCCGCGAACTGTTCAAATACCTGTCGCGGCCGGGAATGATCTCGTTCGCCGGAGGGTACCCGGCGCCTGGCCTGTTCGATGCTCAAGGCCTGGCTCAGGCCAGCGCGCAGGCGATGGCAGAGCCGGTCACCAGCTTGCAATACGGCGCCACCGAAGGCACCCCGGCGTTACGTGAGCAACTGGCCGCGTTGATGGCGCGGCGCGGCGCGGCTGTGGCGGTGGACGACCTGATCGTTACTACCGGTTCCCAGCAAGGGCTGGACCTGCTCATCCGTGTGTTGCTCAGCCCGGGTGATGCTGTGCTGGTGGAGCGGCCTACGTATCCTGCCGCGCTGCAGGCGTTCAGGCTGGCCGGGTGCGCGATCTGCAGCATTGCCGGCGATGCCGAAGGGCTGGACCCCAATGCGTTGGCACAGCAGTTGGAGGCGGCGGCCCCGGGGCATTTCCGGCTGCTTTATTGCGTACCGGATTTCGCCAACCCTACCGGTGCCTGCCTGTCCCTTGCGCGGCGGCTGCAGGTTCTGGCGCTGGCGGCGCGGCATGACCTGCTGCTGGTGGAGGATGACCCTTACGGCGCGCTGCGCTTTACCGGTGAGCCTGTGCCGTCGCTGCTCGCGCTGTCCCGGCAGGTGCCGGGCGCGGAAGGGCGGGTGGTTCACCTCTCCAGCCTGTCCAAGATCGTTGCTCCTGGCCTGCGGGTGGGCTGGATGATTGCGCCCGCGCCGGTTCGTCAGCGTTGCGTGATCGCCAAGCAGACGATAGACCTGTGCACCTCGCCGATCAGCCAGCAAATGGCTGCCTGCTACCTCGCCAGCGGCGCCCTGGAGCGTCATCTGCCCCTGTTGCGCCAGCGCTATGGCGAAAAGTGCCAGCGGATGATGGCTGGCATCGCGGCGCTGGGCGGGCGCCTTGAGGTGGCGGCACCTGCCGGCGGGATGTTTGTGTGGGGGCGCCTGGCCGATGGCAGCGATGCCCAGGGGTTGTTTGAACGCGCCATCGAGCAGAGCGTGATGTTCGTTCCGGGCAGGGCGTTCTATTCGAGCGAACCGGACCCTGCCAGCGTGCGGCTATCTTTCGCCGCACCTGGGCTTGAGGACATTGACGAAGGCTTGCATCGGCTCGCCAGGGCGTTCAACTGACGCAGCCCGATAGCGAGGGCTATGGCTTGCGGGTTACTCTTGGCGCCCGTCGTTTGATCCGTAAGTACACGCGAGCCCGCCATGAAGCTGCTGCTGGTAGAAGATGAGGCGCTGCTGCGCCATCACTTGCACACACGCCTGGGCGAATGTGGCCATATCGTGGAAGCGGTGGCCGATGCCCAGGCGGCCTTGCAACAGGCCGCGCAAACCGCGTTCGATCTGGTGATCGTCGACCTGGGGTTGCCGGGCCTGTCGGGCTTGGAGCTGATTCGCCAGTGGCGAGGCCAGGGCCTGGCGTTTCCTATCCTGATCCTTACCGCGCGGGGTAGCTGGCAAGACAAGGTCGAAGGGCTGGCGGCCGGGGCGGACGACTATATGGTCAAGCCCTTTCAGTTCGAGGAGGTAGAAGCCCGCCTTGGCGCCTTGCTGCGTCGGGTCAGCGGTTTTATCCAGCCCACGATCGTAGCCGGCCCGCTGGAACTGGACCTCAATCGCAAGCAGGCGACACTGCAGGGCGAGGCGTTGGCCCTTACCGCGTTCGAATACCGCATCCTCGAATACCTGATGCGCCATCACCAGCAGGTGGTGGCCAAGCAACGGTTGATGGAACAGCTGTATCCGGATGATGGCGAGCACGACCCCAACGTGATCGAGGTACTGGTGGGGCGCATCCGTCGCAAGCTGGAAGCCGCCGATGGTTTTCGGCCTATCGACACCGTGCGTGGCCTGGGCTATCTGTTTACCGAGCGCTGCCGTTGATCCGCTCGCTGCGGCTGCGGCTGATGCTGGCCGGGGCCTTGCTGGCGGTGCTGTTCATGCTGGGGCTGCTGCCCGCGTTGCAAGGGGCCTTCAGCCTGGCGCTGCGCGAATCCGTGGAAGAGCGCCTGGCTACTGAAGTGACCACCCTCATATCCGCCGCACGCCTGGAGCAAGGGCAGTTGCGCATGCCCGCGCCGGTGCCGGATGAGCGCTTCGAAGTCCCTACCGAACGCTCGCTGGGGTACATCTTCGACCGGCAGGGCGCGTTGTTGTGGCGAAGCCCCGGCGCGCCGTCGCCGGAGTACAGCCCCAGTTACGACGGGAAGGGCAACCGGTTTTCCCGCTTCACCAGCGCCGATGGCCAGGCGTTCTGGGTATACGACGTAGAGGTACGGTTGTTGGGAGGTGAAAACGCAGCGTTCACCTTCGTGGCCATGCAGTCTGTAGAACCTTACCAACGCACATTGAGCGCCCTGCGTGATCGGCTGTACCTGGGCTTTGGCGCAGCGCTGCTCACCCTGTTGGTGCTGTTCTGGGGTGGCATGACCTGGAGCCTGCGCTCGCTGCGGCGGTTGAGCCACGAGCTGGACGAGATCGAGAGCGGGCAGCGGCAGGGGCTGAGCGAGCGCCATCCCAGTGAATTGTTGCGCCTTACCCGCTCGCTCAACCGTTTGCTGGCCAGCGAAGGGGAACAGCGCCAGCGCTACCGCGATTCGCTCGGCGACCTGGCCCACAGCCTCAAAACCCCGTTGAGTGTGCTCCAGGGCATCGGCGAAACCCTGGCCAGTGACTATCCACACAGTGAGGAAGGCAAGCAGGCAGCGATCCTGCGCGGCCAGGTGGCACGCATGAGCCAGCAGATCGACTACCAGTTGCAACGTGCCAATGTACGCCACGGCGGCCTGGTGCGGCGGCAGGTGGCCGTGCGCCCGGTGCTCGATAGCCTGGCGGCCAGCCTGCGCAAGGTGTACCCGGACAAACCGGTGCAGCTGCATGTCGCGCTCGACCCACCGGGTGTACTGCCGATCGAGGAGGGCGCCTTGATGGAGCTGTTGGGCAACCTGCTGGAGAACGCCTGGCGTTTGTGCCTGGAGGATGTGAGCGTGAGCCTGAGCGTGATCGGCCGGCGCCTGGAGCTGCTGCTCGAGGACGACGGGCCGGGTATTCCGCTGGAGCAGCGCAGCCGTATCCTTCAGCGGGGGGAACGGCTGGACCGGCAACATCCGGGGCAGGGGATCGGGCTGGCGGTTGCCCATGACATCATTCGCAGTTACCACGGCACCCTTACCCTCGAAGACTCGCCGTTGGGCGGCGCACGCTTCAGGATCAGTTTTCCCAAGGAATGATGGCGGATATCCGCCAGCGGCGTGCTTCCCTGCATGACAGTTGGCGAGAATCCGCCAGCTTGCCGTGTGGCCGTGGCTTCCTATACTGCTTGCAGATGCCGAATCGGCTGAGATCCACGGCATTGCGCCGGGTTGGCATGAGCCTTGCGATTATGTCCTCAGGCCGCCCGCGTGGGTGCATGCGCAGGCTGCAGGCCAAGAACAAATCCCTCCAGTCAGGAGGGTTCTCGCTTCATGTGTTGGGGTGTCGGGAAGACACTTGCCGGCACGCTTGAGGAAACTGCTATGACGACCCGTCAGCCGCTCTACAAGTCCCTGTATTTCCAGGTGATCCTCGCGATCATCATCGGCGTTCTGCTTGGCCACTTCTATCCTCAGACCGGCACGATGCTCAAGCCGCTGGGTGATGGCTTTATCAAACTGATCAAGATGGTCATCGCGCCCATCATCTTCTGTACGGTGGTGAGCGGTATCGCCGGCATGCAGAACATGAAGGCCGTGGGCAAGACGGGCGGCTACGCGCTGCTGTACTTCGAGATCGTATCCACCATTTCCCTCATCATCGGCTTGATCGTGGTCAACGTGGTGCAGCCCGGCGCTGGTATGCACATCGACCCCGCTACCCTGGACGCCTCCAAGGTCGCTACTTATGTGACCCAAGGTGAAGGCCAGAGCGTTGTGGGCTTCCTGCTGAACGTGATCCCCAACACCATCGTCGGCGCGTTCGCCAACGGCGATATCCTTCAGGTGCTGATGTTCTCGGTGATCTTCGGCTTCGCCCTGCACCGCCTGGGGTCGTACGGCAAGCTGCTGGTAGACCTGATCGATCGCTTCGCCCATGTGATGTTCAACATCATCAACATGATCATGAAGCTCGCCCCGCTGGGTGCGCTGGGCGCCATGGCGTTCACCATCGGCAACTACGGCGTGGGTTCGCTGGTGCAGCTGGGCCAGCTGATGCTGTGCTTCTACATCACCTGCGTACTGTTCGTGGTGGTGGTACTGGGCGCAATCGCCCGGGCTCACGGCTTCAGCGTGTTGAAGCTGGTACGTTACATCCGTGAAGAACTGCTGATCGTACTGGGCACCTCCTCGTCGGAATCCGCCCTGCCGCGCATGCTGGTGAAAATGGAGCGCCTGGGCGCACAGAAGTCCGTCGTTGGCCTGGTAATCCCGACCGGTTACTCGTTCAACCTGGACGGTACTTCCATCTACCTCACCATGGCGGCCGTGTTCATCGCTCAGGCGACCGACACCCATATGGACATCACCCACCAGATCACCCTGCTGGCCGTATTGCTGCTGTCCTCCAAGGGCGCGGCGGGCGTAACCGGTAGCGGCTTCATCGTGCTGGCGGCCACGCTGTCCGCTGTCGGTCACCTGCCGGTGGCCGGCCTGGCGCTGATCCTGGGCATCGACCGCTTCATGTCCGAAGCCCGCGCCCTCACCAACCTGGTGGGCAACGCCGTGGCAACCGTGGTGGTTGCCAAGTGGGTTGGCGAGCTGGACGAAACCAAGCTGCAAAGCGAACTGGCCTCCGGCGGTACCCCGCTGGAGCTCACCCAGCCCACGGACGACCTGCAAGTGGCCGAAGGTACGCGCTTGTAAAGGTGGTTGCTGCAGTGAACGAAGCCCGGGCTAATAGCCCGGGCTTTTCATTGCGCTCTTATTCGGGAGCTACGCCTTCGGCTTCGCTTGCTCCCGCAGGGGTAGGGGTAGTTTGTGGAATGCCCGTCCAGGCCCCTTCACTCCACCCGCATTTCGCCACTGAACACCAGCGTTTGCCGGCAACGGCGGCACAGGTAGCGCCGCCCCTGGCGCACCAGGCCATGGCGCTGGGCGGTGAAGGGGAACACGCCGTCGGCGCAGGGGCAGCGGTAGATGTAGCGCTTCACCTGGCGGCGTTTCACTTCGTAGTTGTGGCAGCGCAGCGGCGGCAGTTCGTACACGCCGCGCATGATCAGCTGCCACTCTTGGCCATGGGGCTGGATGCGATCACCAAACATCTGGTGCGCCACCAGGTGAGCCACCTCATGGGGGACCGTCTGGCGAAGAAAATCTTCGGTATTTTTCTGGTACAGCTCGTTGTTGAACCGCAGCTTGTTTTCGTACAGGTGCGCCACGCCGGCCTTCTGGCCTCGCAGCTTGAGGCTGACCACAGGCCGCTTGAACGGGCGCTTGAAGAAGGCCTCGGCCTGTTCGTAGCAAGCTTCGACGCGGTGAAGGAGGGGGTCGGACATAGGTATTGGCTCCACGAAGCGCAATTATGCCCTGCGGCCGGTTGCGTTGCCGAGCCGCTCGTCACCGATCCTGTTCATTCACCGGGCCAGTGGCGGCCCATGGCCTACGCTCCACGGCCGTTTGCAGGTAGAATGCGCGCCTTCGTATTCCGCTGTCGGCACGTATCAGGATTTCCTCATCATGGGCACCCTCTCGGTCAACCAGAACAAACTGCAGAAACGTCTTCGCCGCCTGGCGGGGGAAGCCGTGGCTGACTTCAACATGATCGAGGACGGCGACAAGGTGATGGTCTGCCTGTCCGGGGGCAAGGACAGCTACACCATGCTGGACGTGCTGCTGCACCTGCAGAAGGTCGCGCCCATCCGCTTCGAGCTGGTGGCGGTGAACATGGACCAGAAGCAGCCCGGTTTCCCCGAGCATGTGCTGCCCGCCTACCTGAAGGAACTGGGGGTGGACTACCACATCCTCGAGAAGGACACCTACTCGGTGGTGAAGGCGCTTATCCCGGAAGGGAAGACCACCTGCTCGCTGTGTTCGCGCCTGCGCCGCGGCACGCTTTACACCTTCGCGGATGAAATCGGCGCCACCAAGATGGCGCTCGGGCACCACCGGGACGACATCGTCGAAACCTTCTTCCTGAACATGTTCTTCAACGGCACCATCAAGGCGATGCCGCCCAAGCTGCTGGCCGATGACGGCCGCAACGTGGTGATCCGCCCGCTGGCCTACTGCGCCGAGAAGGACATCCAGGCCTATTCGGACATGAAGCAGTTCCCGATCATCCCGTGCAACCTGTGTGGCTCTCAGGAAAACCTGCAGCGCCAGGTGGTCAAGGACATGCTGGTGGAGTGGGAGCGCAAGCACCCGGGGCGCACCGAGAACATTTTCCGTGGCCTGCAGAACGTAGTGCCTTCGCAGTTGGCCGACCGCGACCTGTTCAACTTCACCGACCTGCGCATCGACGAAAGTGCAACGCCCCGCTTTGTCGATGTGATGAATCTCTGAACCCTCCTTGATTAGCCGTGTGCCCCTGCATTACTGAACATTGGCACGATGAGCCAAGTGTTCAGCGGAAATTGATATAGGGTATATGCTCGCCCAGGGATCGCTCGGAAGGGTTGCGTGGCAGTCAATGCTGCCACCCACCGCGGTTTTCATATCAAAGAACATCATTATCGATCTTCGAATCCGCGTTGCCCAAACCGGTCTGGATAATGCCGATTGTCGGGCTATACCGTGTTCTAATAAGGTATTGCGGGCACGCTGCCAGCACTGTTGGAATCAAAGTCTCCAAATGGGCCTGCTTAGAGTCGAAGCGGTCTGCTGCCTTTGGCTATCCCTCATGCGTTGATCTATCCACACTATCCGCTGATAGGTGCCCCCGAACCACCGCGCGTGACCCCACATCCGAGTTCACTGCTATTGAATGTAGAACTGCTGCGGCACGCTGGAAGGAAAGTAGGCCTTATTCTGGTGCGTGCTTATGGATACAGCGCGGGAATTTCTCTTTGAATTCACTATGAATAGCATGTTGTTATTCTTGTATCGCTCATTAGGCAGCATAGTTTTTCGGTCCGTGCGAAATTCTGTATAGGTAACTGGCTTGGCGTGCGAATCAGTCTTGGAACTGGAATATCCTCTGCGGGGCTTTAACACTATCCAAGGGGGTTAGGACTGGATATTAAATTCGTGATAATGGGAGGTAATCACGAATTTTTCTATCAGACGATATTTTTCATATCGTTTGCAGTAGATATATAATCGAACGAAAGCGCTCCGTTTTTTGTCGTTTTGGACCTTCTGGCGCCCAAAACAGGGGGCAGGCCCCGCAAAACCGGGCAGATTAAAAAGATCTTCAAATCGTCACCCTGGAGCACTTTCGTGAATACACCTTCTGCCGCCCGCAGCGGCCTGCCGAAAACCCGCGACCTCGTGCGGCATTACGCCGGGCAGCTGCTCGAGGCCGGCACCGAGGTGTCGGTGACCGCCATCCGCGCGCGGATCCTTGAGGAGCACGGGGTGAGCGCCTCGCCGAACGTGGTGGGGGACGAGGTGAAGCAGTTCTGGGCGCGCACCGGGCCGCTACTGAATGCACGGCTGAAGCGGCCAGGCATCCCCGAGGCGGTGGGCCAGGCGCTGGATGCGGTGTGGGAGGTGGCCTTGAATGAGGCGACTGCGGCCTATGCGATCGAGCGCTCGCACTACCAACAGGTGGCCGAGCAGGCGCAGCGGGAGGCCGCCGAAGCGCGCATGGAAGCGGAGCAGGCCGCGGGGCGCTTTGAGGACCAGGAACGGCAGATCGCGTTGCTCACCGAACAGGTCCAGCGGCTCAATGTGCAGCTGGACCGTGGGCAGGCGGAGCACGAGGCCCTGAAGCACGAGCTGGGCGAGCTGACGGCTCAGCATCAAGCAAAGGACCAGCGCCACCGCGACGAGCTGGATCGTGTCGACGCGGCCCATCAGGCGGAGCAGGAGCGGCTGGCGGCCACCCATGGCGCCGAGCTGGCCCGACTGCAGGCGGTGCACCAGGAGGAAAACGCCGCGTTGCGCGCGGAGGTCAGCCGCCAGGCCGATATCTTCGAGAGCACCTCCAACCACCTGATGAAGGAAACCAGCCGGGTGCGCGATGCCGCCAGGCTGGAGACCGAGCGACTGACTCGCGAACTGGCCCAGAGTCGCGACATGGTCGATCGGCTACGGGTGCAGCGATCGGAGGCCAGAGAAGAGAGTGCCGGGTACCGGGCGCAAGCCGAGAGCGTGGCCGAGCAGCTGCAGAAAGTCCATGAACGACTCGAGGCTCGGTATGAGGCGCTGTTGCAAGCGAAAGCGGAAGGGCAGGGGTGAGCTGAGGATTTGGTGTGATGCTGAATACCGGTTAAATAAGGAAGCAGCTCGCTGAAGCACCGTTCAACCGAACCTGAAGCAGTCTATGATCCGCCGCTGCATGTGCGCCGGCGCTACGCCAGGTTGAAGTTTTAACCCATTGAGACAGCCATGAACGACCTCACTGAAGAAGAAATGCGCCGCGCCCTGTTTGGCGCTGCGGAGGCGCCTGCGCCCACGCATGTACACATCCCGATCCCATGAAAGCTATCCCGGACGTGGTCATCGTGCCGCCGGCGGCCGTGGCCAGGAAACGGAAGGTGGAGAAGGCCTTTACGCCCAGGCTCAAGGTCACGCTTCGAGTAGGGAATGTCTTTGAAGGCGAAACCCAGGAGCTCGTGCATGAGGCGGATACGTTAAGCACGTTGCTGGCCGAGCAGGAAGCGGTAAAGGCGGCGCGGAAGAAATTTCGATATGTCCAGGTGGTGTCGGTTGAGCCGAAGTGAGGGGGGGCCAATCGGATACTGCCTCTAACGGCACTCACTCGCGTCGAGCGCGCCACAGCTGATAAGGTGCGATTTTTTCCGTTTCTCTGCCTTCCTCTTCATGGACGAGACCCCGCTCGTCTGATTGATCAGACCTTTGGCGCCCCTCCAGCGGCCGACCAAAGGCGCGACGTCAAGAAAGCTCAACTATCCCCCGTCTTAATTTGGCTTGTCAGCTCAATAGAATCATCAGCTGACCACTGTTCAAGCCTTACCTCAGCAGTTGCTTCGTTAGCCATGGTTACAGACTGACCCGTGACAGGCTCTAGTTTCAGAAGCGTTGTCAGGTAGCCCCGGTTGTCACCATGCCGGTACGTGGGAGCGAATCTGCCGCAGACGTCGTAAATCTCCAAGGTGACGAGATTGAGGGGGCGCTCTGCAGCGGTTTTAGCCGCCACCAATTGAGACTTGATGCACAAGAAATGAGAGGCGCCGAACTCCGGGAAGCGCTCATGTAGAACCTGCTGGCACCGCTCTACGAAATCCTCTGGACAGTCCGCGTGCCTGAATAGCGGTTCAACAAGGTGTTTGAGCAGCTCTAGCATGGCAACAAATGTACAGCGTCCGGTGCTGAACACCCTGCAAATAAACTCCATGATAGTCAGGGCTGCTGGGCCGAACAGCACCCCAGGGAGCTCGAGATATTGACGCAGGCTGTTGATGCCGGCGTTTGCGAAGACCATCCCCTGATCCATCATGGCCACGAGATTCGAAGAATTGACCGAAATGAAGTGACGCCGGGCGATAATCATCCGGACGAGCGCGCGGGAATACTCAACAGAACTCAACACCCCCTGGCCAACCATGGCGTTAAGCAACATTTGAGGCGAAGCAGACGTAATGTCAAGCGCATGAGCGAGCTGGCGCAGCCTGCCATCGAGTGACAACAGCCCCGCCTGATATTCGTGGCAAAGTGTCAGGCAAGCGTGCTCTTGGGGGGCGAGCACATCTCTCAGACGTTGCAGAACGGGGGTCGGATAAACTGGGCCGTACGCAGGCGCGACGGTGCAAAAATTCGAGATGGCAACGTCAATGCCTTCTAGGAGCGCTAATTCACGGACATGGGCCTCCTCGTTTTCTTCATGAAACCCCAGCTGTCCTTCCTGCGAAAACAAGGTGCCACTTTTACGAAATACAGCCATTTCTTCGATTTTGGCACGCAACGCCTGACGGGTGTAGGTACTGACATAAACCCGAAAGAGGTGGGCTAGGACATCGAGCAGGCCATGCGTGGCCAGCTCTGTCAGCAGGGTAATGTCTACCACCCAGGTCGAACCTGCTAGCTTTCCTGGAAAGACATCATGGGCAAAGCCCGCTTCTGAAGAGGTCTGCAGCCAAGGCCCATCAGGATTCCAGCCACGCACGACATCAATCAAGTCGCGCCCTAAGCGCTTGGCCACCGCACCTAGGGTGATAGGGTGTTCTCCGTAGATTGCCAGCAGCTCGGTGACTTCTGTTCGCCGATGTTCGAGCTGGTCGATAATGGCCGAGAAATCCATGTCACCGTTCGCATCCTCCGAAAGAGTCACGGACACAAGGCTTTTGCTAGGGACGAGGGAATTCCTTACCAAGCTGTGCGAAATCTCCAGCAGCCGCTGCTGAATTGAAGAAACCTGCTTGATCTTAAAATGCTGAGCTCCCAGCAGACTGTCGACGCTAGCGGTATCGCCTGCACGCAACCCGATCAAGCACTTGGCGAGCGTAGAATCTGCTGCAACAAATTCAGGTGAGCCAGGTGGATAGTTATACCCTTCCAGATCCACGGTGACCCGTCGAGGGCTGCCTTGCTGATCAACCAACTCAACCGACATCCCTGGCGCGATGACTGTCGGTGCATGCGCGATTTCGCGCAGATCCTTTGCCAGCACTTGAGAGAGCGTGAGCATCACTTGTACATGGATGGCTGCAGCTTCAACATCACCCTGGGCGCAACGCATTGCCTGAGTGATCCGATTTAGTCCTTTTTGAATCTGGCCGTAGCGCAGCTCAATGCTTGCCAGTTGTAGCAGCGTTTTGGCGGTGCCTTCGATCAGCACGGGCAGTTCCGCTACCAGAACCTTGAAGTCCAAAACGCCTTCACAGGCGGCCACCCGGAGGAACATCAGCCGAAAACGGGCATTTCGGGGAAACTCCGAGATATTGAGCTCCATGACCTCGCGCATGCGCGCCCAGTCCCCCGCACTGTTGTAGAGGAACAGCGCCTGTTCGCGAGCGTCGGCTGAGCTGCGCCAAGTAGCAGGCATGGATTGCAGGAGATCGCGTGCCTTGGCCTGCCGCCCAGTCAAGGCATAGCATTGAAGTAGGTCAACATGTACTGGCGTGAAGGCGTCTACGGGAAGCAATTTTTCAAGCAGAACAACCGCTTCATCATAGCGCTGAGCTCGAATCATCGCCTGTGCACCGAGGGACAGCTCTTGAGGCTCCATGGAGTCAGAAGCCACTTGGGCTATACGATCCACAAACCGATTGGCCAGAGCGGCATCGCTGTCATAGGCGCGACTGGCAAAATACAGGTCAATGATGCCGCTCCCTTGGGGCGTAACACCCTTGTCCTCCAATTCGCTGCGAACCGTAGCGCAGTCGCCAGCTTGTAATGCTAGATCCCAGTACAAATGCTGCAGCATGGTGGCGATTTGGGGGGCAACGTCCGAGGCCGTCCGCCCCGCAACTTCCTCACGAGCGAGCTGTAACAGGTCTGTCCGCGACTGCGCTATGCAAGCGTGGCCAAACCGTAGCAGCGCTTCGACCGGCAACTCAGCAAGCTGAGTCTGGAAACGTGTCGTTACTTCATCCCAACGGCCCAAATCGCACAGTGCTTCGATCTCGACCCGAACCATCGCGTCCGAAACGGCTACGCCTTTATGCTGGGCCTGATGAATCAAATGCAGAGCTTCACCAGCGCGCTGGAGCAGTACCATTGCGTAGGCTAGATGAACAACTACCTCACTCACTGTTTTTGGGATTTGCGCAGCCCAAAGAGTGCTATCGCGATCATCAAACCGCGCCATGGCGTTCTGTAACACTTCTACGTGTTCAGGCAACATCGACCGGCAATTGACCCGCACGGCATCTAGGGTGGCCAGTCGAATGGCGTAGCGAAGATACGTTTCGTCGATAAAGAACGAGCTATCTGGCTTGCTCAGTGCAATACGTATGACGCGAATGGCGCCCGCATCATCCTCACGCCCGGCGTAAGAGGACGCCACCAGCTGCCACGCCGCAGCCTTATCAATAAAGGCGTTGGGCACATCGGCCTCGTTTAGCTGTTCGCCGGCGATAATACGAGCGTTGGCCATCGCAGCCCAGACGATAAACGATTCTGGGAAACGAGCGGTCAACGTTTCTCCGATCGCCACCGCCTGGGCGGCCTGATTACGGAGCATGCAGGCACGTATTGCCGCAGCGGCAATGCGATCATCAGAATCACAAAGCCTAACAGCTTCGTCAAAATCGTCCGCCGCGTCTTCGTCCTCACCCAGGTGCCACTTCGACAGGCCGCGAAGCAGATACCATCTGGCCTTCTGGTGATTGTCGAATTCGCTCAAGTCGCTTTCGAGAAGCTCCAGCTGCGTAAGGCAGTCCTGGAACCGGTGAGCCCGCTGCCATTCCGTAATTCGATCAAGCTGTCGCGAGTAAAACGATACCGAAGCCGTTTCTTGCGCTGCAGGCAGCTCATCTGCAAGCAGCACTTTCTGCGGGTCTGCTCCATCCCCAAGGAATGGTCTGAGCACCTCCAAGAGCGGCTGTAGCTTGCGATGGGTTTCAGCGGTCAAAGGAAAGGCGCCAGGCTGGTCAACGAGCGAATCGGGGCCAAGGCCGTTACGCTTCGCGGCATGAACCGCCTGATACCCCTCCCAGAGCGCTCGCGCTTGGCTGAACTCAAGTGCAAGTGGCCCCAGATGCCGCTCCGCCGATTCCAAGGTGATCTCACCCGCCGTCCCGTTCAGCTCGGCACAGGCCATCTGGAGCGCGGCCCAGACATCCTTGCTATCGCACGACGGGACGAACTTGCTGATCAGTTGCTTCTGGTTGTCGACTTCTACGGTGCGGTCAGAGTCCAAGTCATGCGGAAGAAACTTGAGGTGCAGCGCAAATGGGTAGAGCTCGACCTTGTCCACCTCGGCACCTGTCTGTAACTCCACGGCGCGCCGGATCGAGGCGTAGGCTTTGCGGTTGCTGTCATTACTGAAGCCTTCAGCATGCACCCGCGCGTACCAGTCATCAGGGGTTCCGGAGTTCACCGCAAAACGTACCACCTCCTGGGCAGCCTGCATGGCGGTGTTGCTGGAAGCGTGGTAGACGATCAGGAGGTCATCAGCGTTGCGGCGGAATCCCGGCTTGCAAAAGTCTTCCCAGGCCAGCCCCACGGACTCATTGAATATGGTGTTATCCGTCGGCTTAAGCGATCGCTTCATCTGCAAACGCTGGGTGGCTACTTGACCAGTTTCCGGATGCCAGAGATCGATCACCAGGTCATCGGTGTCGTGATCAAAAAGGCGCCCTTGGAATAGTAGTCGGGTAATCACGTAGCCGTCTCGGGCCCCCGGACACTGCGAGCCTAGGCATAAGGCGAGCAGGCGAACGGCCTGCACCCGGCGCTCGAATGAACCTCCACGATCCCCAGTGGATACGGGGCTTGCTACCTGCTTCCTGTGGCCCTTGGCTGGCTTGTCTTGAGTTTTTCCCCGCTTTTCTTGGGCTGACGCTACTCGTGGAGGCTGTTTCCTTGGAGCCTTGGCCATGCTTGCTTCGCAATGGTGATTGGACGCCGCATTTTACCCGTGTGGGTCGAGGATTCGTAGTGTGACGAGACCTAGGAATGTGACCTCTTCCCCAGCATGCATAGCAGCCGTTATTAACATAACACCCGTTCACTGCCCTAGGTGCACGGAGCAAGGAGTGTTAGATCGCAGGTGAAGGTGCTTAGGCAATGAACCTGTTGATACCCTATGTCCCTTAAGCGAATGGTTCACTGGCTGCGATAGAGGAAGCGCATCCGCACCAGGTGCGCCTCCTGTACGCCTCAAAGCACAGCAGCGGACGTCGCTTCAGTCGGTGACGAGCACGCCCTGGAGATACTGCTCGTCTGTTACGGGTTCCATCCACTCCACATTTTTGCCGTCGAGCGTTTCAGCAATCGCCATGTGTGACATGGCCGTGGTTTGCGCCGCGCCATGCCAGTGGCGTTTGCCGCAGCCGCAGGACACGATATCGCCCGCACGAATTTCCGTACGTGGCCCGCCTTCACATTGGGTCCAACCCACGCCTGTGAGGACAATCAGGGCCTGCCCCAGGGGATGGGTATGCCAGTGAGTGCGGGCACCTGGCTCGAAGGTCACAATCCCACCGCCGGCACGCGCGGGTTCTGGCAGCTGGAACAGGTTGTCGATGCGCACCGCTCCGGTGAACCAGGCGTCCGAACCTTTGATAGAGGGTTTGCTGCCGCTGCGGATAATGGTCTGGCCTGTCTGACTCATGAACGGATCCTGAGACTTCGCGCTGGCCATGAAGGCCGGGCGCATATTGAACTAACGAAATAGGCATACGTGCATGAAGAGGCGCACATCTGCCTGCAGATAACACCCGCGTGGCTACAGCCCCGTCATTTTCATCGCCGCCTCGGGCAGCCGATCACCTATCACCGGCACCTTGGCCGCTTCGACATTGATCTCGTCGAGTTCCGTAGAGCTGATGTCCAGCGTGACGCCCCCAAGGTTTTCTTCCAGGCGGTGCAGCTTGGTGGTGCCAGGGATCGGCACGATCCAGGGCCGCTGTGCCAGCAGCCAGGCCAGCGCCACCTGCGCCGGGGTGGCGCCCTTGCGCTCGGCTACCGTCTTCACGGTGTCTACCAAGGCCATGTTGGCCCTGCGCGCTTCGACGGAAAAACGCGGTACCGCGTTGCGGAAATCACCTTCCGGGAAGGTGGTGGTCTCATCAATCTTGCCAGTCAAAAAGCCCGCGCCCAACGGGCTGAACGGCACGAAACCGATGCCCAGCTCCTCGAGTACCGGCAGCAACTCGGCTTCCGGCCCACGCCAGAACAGCGAGTACTCACTCTGCACGGCGGCTAGCGGTTGCACCGCATGGGCGCGGCGGATCGTCTGCACACCTGCTTCGGAGAGCCCCCAGTGACGGACCTTACCCGCTGCGATCAGCTCCCCCACGGCACCAGCCACCTCTTCGATCGGGACGTTGGGGTCCACCCGGTGCTGGTACAGCAAATCGATGTGGCTGGTGCGTAGCCGCTTGAGCATGGCATCGACCACTGCCTTGATGTGCTCAGGGCGGCTGTTGACCCCGCCACGGCGTTCGCCGGTGGCCTGATCGATGTCAAAGCCGAACTTGGTGGCGATCACCACTTGGTCGCGGATCGGTTCGAGCGCCTCGCCCAGCAGCCGCTCGTTCTCGAGGGGCCCATACGCTTCGGCCGTGTCGAACAAGGTGATTCCGCGCTCGTAAGCCTCACGCACCAGCTTGACCATCTGGCCTCGGTCCGTTGCTTCACCATACACGCCGGTCATGCCCATGCAGCCCAGGCCCAGCGCGGAGACACTCAGGCCGGAGCGGCCGAGGGTTCGCATTTTCATCTTGGTATCCTCTTGTGAATGACGCCCCGATTCAGGGGGCGGTTTGCTTGACTGGGCGCACCAGCATTTCCTGGACGAGTACGCGGGGGTGCTGAGCGAAGGCGTAGACCAGCGCCTGCGCGATATCCTCGGGTGTAAGGGCCTCCAAGCTCTCGCGGCGTTCACGCAGCGCCTCGGGAGAGACGTTGTGACCAAACTCGGTCCAGACTGCCCCGGGCTCGATGACTGTCACGCGGATGCCATCGGCACCGACTTCCTTGCGCAGCGTCTCGTGGAAACCCACCACCGCGTATTTCGTCGCACAGTAGACCGACCACCCCTCGACCCCGTAGCGACCGCCTGTGCTGGAGACCGAGGCGATCATTGCTCCCGGCCGGCCACGCATCAGGGGAAGCGCCGCATAGGTGCAATCAAACAGGCCCAACACATTCGTTTCGACCATCGTGCGCCAGTCGCTGGGTTTGCTTTCCACGAACGGACCGAACACGCCCAGGCCCGCATTGTTGAACAAAAGGTCCAGCCCGCCGAAGCGCGCCTTCACTTCAGCGAACAAGGCTTGTACCTGTGCCGGATCGGTCACATCGCAGCCCACTGCCATTGCACCGTTCCCCAACTCAGTGGCAAGGCCTTCGATCGCTTCGCGACGACGTGCCGCCAGTACGACATGAACGCCTTCGCTGGCGAGTAGCCGGGCCGCGGCCTCGCCAATCCCGCTTGAGGCACCGGTCACGACTGCAACCTTGCCGGTCAAGTCTTGCATCTTCATATGGGTTGTCTCCAAGGGTGGATGGGTCAGGCGTCGTCCATGGTTTCAAGCCAGCCACGGACCTGGTTGAGCGTGCGCCGCTCCTGGTCGGCTTCCATCACGAAAGGCTCTTCCACCTGTGCGCCTGGTGCATGGCTTCTGAGCACCTCCATGGCGTTTCCGATGCCGTAGCCCCCATGGGTAATGAAGGGCCGGACCGTCTTGCCAGTGAGGTCGTGCATCCGCAGGAACGATCGGATCGGCGGGGGTGCGGTTTCGCCCCAGATAGGGAAACCCAGGAAGATGGTCTGCACCTGGACAATGTCCGCGAAGCGCTCGACCAGTGGCGGTTCGGTTCCAGCGTCACGCTCGCGCCGGGCTTGCTCGACCGTTGCTTCGTAATCCGCAGGATAGGCCCGCGCCGTACGGATCTGGAACAGCGCGCCACCCAGCGTCCGGTGCAGCGTGCCGGCGATAACCTGGGTGTTGCCCGAGCGGGTCATGTAGGCGACCAGGACTGTGCGCTGTTCGGGGGCCGCTTCATCTGCAGCGGCGCGCGCCAGCGTTGCGCCGAGCGGTGCGAGCAGGGCACCGGCCAGCACTGTGCGCCGGCCAATACTGTTCGACGCCATGGCCTTAGTGCTCCTTGGGAAAATCGGTGCTGGCGCTGATGGCCTCCCACGCGGCGATTTCTTCGAGCTGACGGTTCAACTCTTTTGACACGATGCTGACCGCGTCACTGCCTAGCAGCAGGCGCCGAGGCAGTTCAGGGTTGGCCAGGGTATTCACGATCAAGCGGGCGGCGCGCTCAGGGTCACCAGGTTGGGTACCATGGGTGCGGTCGTTGGCCTGGCGACGCGGGCCGACCGTCTCTGCATAATCCTCGATCTCGGTTTTGGCACCGGTCAGCGAGCGCCCGGCGAAATCGGTGCGGAAGGCGCCTGGTTCGATTACCAACACGCGGATACCGAGTGGCTCTGCTTCGAGCTTGAGGGTGAGCGTTATTCCCTCCAGGGCCATCTTAGCAGCCGAGTAATAGCCCGAACCTGGGTTCCAGAACTGGGCCCCGATCGATGAGAAGTTGACGATCGTGCCCGACCGCCGCTCGCGCATGACCGGCAGGACTGCTTTCATCAGCGCAACCGGGCCGAACACATGCGTGGCAAAAAGGTCAGCCACATCCTGCTCGTCACCTTCCTCGACAGCGGCGCGGTAGCCATAGCCCGCATTATTGACCAGCACATCGATGGGGCCGAAATGCTCCTCGGCCTTGGCGACCGCCTGGGTAATGGATGCCTGCTCCGTCAGATCGAGCGCCAAGGCGAGCGCGCGCTCGGGATAGGCCTCTTCGAACGCTTTTACCTTATCGGCGCTGCGCGCGGTGACGATGGCGTTGAAACCTGCCTTAAGCACACAGTGGGCAATGGCGTGGCCGAGGCCCGACGAACAGCCGGTGATAAACCAAGTGGTCATGGTAGGTCTCCTTCAACAGATTAAGGTGTGCAAACACCCTTGTCAGGCATCAATCAGCTGGCATCCGGTGCAGCCACCGACGCCGATGCTTGTTTTGCCAATGGACGGACGATCATCGTGAGCACCACCACCAGCGCCAATACCAACATGACTGTCCCTGCTGCGAACGCCGCATGGATGCGAGCTACCGTCAGCGCCTGGCCGGTTAACCCGGCGGTTGCCATCCCGGCAACCGCAACCAGGACGCTCAGCCCCACCGAGCTGCCCAGTTGATGGGCGACATTGACCGCGCCGGAGGCAGCACCGGCATCTTGATGTGCAACGCCGGTTACTCCTGCCGAGGTCAGCGGGCTCAGCGTTAGCCCCTGGCTGACGCCGATCAACAGCATCGGCAGGGCCACCGCTGTAACGTAAGACGAGCCCGTGCCCGCAAAGCTGAGCCACGCCATACCGACGATACCGATCATGATCCCCATGACCATCAGGCGATTGGCGCTGAAGTGTCTGACCAGGCGCGGTACCGCAACTGCGAAAGGAACATGCAGCATGGTTGCCGGGATGAAGGCCAGACCACTGATCGCAGGCCCATAGCCTTTGACGTTTTGCAGATAAAGCGTCGTGAAAAAGAAAAAGTCAACCATGGCGCCTAGATACAGAACGCGAGCCGCATAGGCGCCGGAGCGGATGCTGCTGGAAAACAGGTGAAGCGGCAGAATGGGCTGGGCAGCCTGGCGCTCAATCATCACGAACAACAAAAGGAGAATGAAACCACCCGCTAGCGCGCCGAGGGTCACTGAATTACCCCACCCACTTTGGGCCGAATGGATAAAGCCAAACACGAGGCCACCGATCCCGACCGTTGAAGTGATCGCGCCGCTAAGGTCAAACCGGCCTGAATGCTTTGCAGTCTCGGGAATGTATCGGTAGGCCGTCAGGACCAACCCAACACCTACCGGCAAGTTGACGTAGAAGCCGGCGCGCCATGAGACCCACTCTGCCAGAACGCCCCCCAGCACCAGGCCTACCGTCGCTGACGCGCCGGCGGCAGCGGCGTAATAGGAGACTGCGCGTGTCCGCTCATGCCCCTCGGCGAAGTTCATCTGCAGGAGGGCAAGGGTCGACGGCGCAAGCACGGCGGCGCCAATGCCTTGGATAGCCCGCCACGCCAGCATCCAGGTGGCTGACTGCGAAGCACCGATTGCCAGCGAGGCGAAGGTAAAGATGCCAAGGCCGATTACGAACATCCGGCGACGGCCGAAGATGTCGCCCGCGCGTGCACCCAAGAGCATAAAACCGCCAAACGTCAGCGTGTATGCGCTTTGGACCCAAGCCAAGTTGGTTTCGCTGAACCCCAGCTGCTGGTGGATCTTTGGCAGGCCGGTTAGCACGACCGAAATATCCAGCACGATCATGACGTAGCTAATTAAGATGATGGCCAACACAGCGCCTTTATTGGGCGCTTGTGCCGAGCTCGGATGCAGACTCATTTGAATTCCCAAATATCAGGCTGGCAAGTGCATCGAAGCACGCAGCACGGAAAAGCTTCAGAGCACTATAGGCCTGACGTTGGAATGCGATAAGGTGGCCTAATCGACATGCCTCTATAAGCTGGTCTAATCAATGGCGAGTGAAAACTACAACGAGTTGGCCGCTTTCGTCATGGTCGCCAGAGAGCGCAGTTTTACCCGCGCCGCCGCGCAGATGGGCATCTCCCAATCGGCGCTCAGCCAGACGATCAGAGGGCTCGAAGCCCGGCTTGGGCTAAGGTTGCTGACCCGGACAACCCGTAGCGTGGCCCCAACCGAAGCCGGGCGGCGCCTGTTCGATACGGTGGCGCCGCGCTTTGACGAAATTGCCCAGGAACTCTCCTCGCTCAGTCAACTGCGGGACAAACCGTCTGGAACCCTGCGCATCAATGCTGGCGAACATCCGGCTGTCTCGGTGCTTCAGCCAGCGCTGCGCAGCTTTCTTCCGGACAATCCTGAAGTGAATGTCGAGATCATTGTTGACTACGGGCTGACCGATATCGTCGCCGAGGGCTATGACGCCGGGGTTCGCATGGGGAATCAGGTGGCCAAGGACATGATCGCCATGCGAATCGGCCCGGACCTTCGCATGGCTGTGGTTGGCGCGCCGCATTACTTTGCACAGCGCCCGGTTCCACAGGCTCCTCAGGACCTGACCGCACACAACTGCATCGGCATCCGCTTGCCTACCTATGGCGGGGTTCCGCCCTGGGATTTGAGCAAGGACGGGCACGAGGTCAACGTGCGCGTCGAAGGGCAGCTGGTCTTCAACAACATCAGCCTGCGCCTCAATTCGGCGCTGGACGGATTGGGGCTCGCCTACCTTCCCGAAGACCAGGTAATGCCGCACATCAAGGCTGGACGATTGGTGCGAGTGTTGGACGATTGGTGTGAGCCGTTCCCCGGCTATTACCTCTATTACCCAAGCCGTCGTCACACGTCACCGGCGTTCTCACTTCTTTTGGAGACTTTGCGTTACCGGGGATGAGCACTGACTGCCTGCACGTATTGCGCTTCACTGACCGCTTCCATCCAGGTGACGGAGCTGTCGTTGAGTTTCTCGGAGAGCGCCACGTGGGTCATGGACTTGTGTGGCGCCGCGCCGTGCCAGTGTTTGACGTAAGGCGGTATCCACACAACGTCACCCGGCCCGATTGCTTGTGCAGGCTGCCCCCATGGTTGTACGAACCCCTGTCCTTGCGTCACGATTAGCGTCTGCCCCAGGGGGTGCGAATGCCAAGCCGTGTGAGCGCCTGGCTCGAACACGACCGTGGCGCCCCCTATACGCGCCGGCCCTTCGCTTTGAAAGCGACCGGTCACCTGGACAGTGCCCGTGAAGTTTTGCGCCGGCCCGCGACTTGCGGGTCCGGTGCCACTCTGGATGAGTGCGATCGATTGCAGGTTGGGCTCTGCTGCGTCTGCGACGATCGCTATTAGCACAGAAGCCAGTCCCACCATCACGACCGTCTTGTTCACTGGCCACCTCATTTGGGATGAAAGACTTCACGCGCCACACCAACGGCGCTGATTGCGTTCGGCCAACCGGCGTAAAAGGCGAGTTGCGTAATGACCTCGACCAGCTCCTGCTCTGTCACCCCGTTGCGCCTCGCCAGTTCCATGTGCGAGCGAAGCTGCTCGGGCCGATTCAGTGCGATCAGTGCCGCAACGGTAATTAGGCTGCGGTCACGCTTCGCAAGCCCTGGACGCTCCCATACATCGCCGAACAGCACGTTATCCGTGAGTTCAGCGAGTTTGGGATCAACGTCTCCCATCAACTGCTGTGCGCGGGAGGGCTCCCGATCGTCCTTACCAACTTCTGCCTGCACGTCAGCCATAACCCCACCGGCCAGCATCAGGCTTGCAGTAACAATCAGATTTCGGGAGATCAGCTTCAATGCGGCGTCCTCAATGAGTCCCGGGCGCCGGGCTTAACCCAGAGCGCCGGATGTCTTGATTCGTGTGATCAGCCAAGGGTCCGAGAGAAGAAGGGCGTCAGCTTGCCGAGCGCGATTTCGACATATTCAGGCACCCAATACGTCTCGATATGACGGGCACCATCGATCTTGAAAAACTCCTTGTCCGAAGTCCCGGTCGCCTTCGGAAAAGCATCCTCCGTCATGTACAGCGTGTCGGCTTTGCTCCCCGCCATCATCAGCAAGGGGACATTGATCAGTTCGATCTCGTCGGTTGCGTCCCAGCGCATCAGATCCATCAGGCTGCTCATGGTGTATTTGAAGGTCGAGCCGGGATGGGCATTGGTCCGCCAGTAGTAGTTATAGCCTTGGCGATACAGGTCGAACGGCAAGGCCGCAATCTGTGCGTCGGTCAGGTTGGCATCGCCGGCATAGAGGATTTCACCCCCGGTGGCCTCTTGTGCGCGAGCGGCTGAAGCCTGCTGCAGGCGTTGCTGGATCGTTGCCTTTTGCGAGTCCTGGAAGCCATTGCGACGGACGCGGCCGGAATTGAACATGCTCAATGTCGCGACCGACCTGAAGCGTTTGTCGGTCTTGGCGGCAGCCAAAGAATAACCGCCCCCGCCGCAGATACCGAACAGCCCAAGGCGCGCGGGGTCCACCCCGGGATAGCGGGAAATGAAGTCCGCGGCACCGTGGATGTCCTCGATGCGGAATGTTGGCTTGTCCACGCTACGGGGTTGACCGCCACTACCACCCTGATAGGCCGCGTCCATTGAAATCGTGATAAAGCCACGCTCGGCCAAATGCTGGGCGTAAAGGCCCGCTGTCTGCTCCTTGACCCCACCGTTAGGGTGGGCAACAACGATAGCCGGGTAGCGCTTGGTTGGGTCGTAACCTGCTGGGGTGTAAACATTGGCTACGATGTCCAGGCCATTTAGCTTGTAGCTGACCGGGTGAATATTGACCTTGCCAGGCTCGTTGCGGGTCAGCGCACCGTCATAGACGAGCGTAAAGGGGTTGTTGCGGTAATCAAGCGTGGGGGCAACAGGTTCAGAGGCTGCTTGGCTCATTGAGGGCACTCCTATCAATGCGGAGGTAAGGACAATGGCGGAGGCCCCGAGAAACTCACGCCTACTCGGATTAAAACTGGAGTCGGTCATTCTGGGCAGATCCTGGGTCAATCAAGCTTCTTTTCAGAGAGGTATTGCGAAATTTGGTCAGCAACCTGCAGGTTGTTCAAATCGGACATGATGAAATGGGTATTCCCGTGAATGCCGATGTCAGGCAGATGGACTAGGCGGGCATCTCCGCCATGCCGGTTGACGGCCGCGACCCACAATTTCGCCATGGCGAGTCGAACACGCCAGTTGTCCTTCCCGCGTTCCGGCGTCGGCTCCGTCGGGATGTTGTCCCCGTAGTAGATGACAATCGGGATGCGGGTAAGCTTGGCGAAATCGGTGTCTGAAACAGGGACGGGCTTGAGTGTTCCGGCCGCACTGGGCATTTCGGCAGGGAGGTCAGTCTGCGGGAATACAAAGCCGCTTCCAGGCTCGAAGGCGACAATGGCTTTCACATTCGGACTTTCTATCGCCGTCAGCCAGCCAGGCTCGCCCCCTTGCGAATGGGTGAACAGTATCGCGGGCCCGGTCTTCTCCAGCAGCGCCGTCATAGCGCTTGAAATCACTTTGGCGTCGTACGGGCCGGTATTAGGCGTAAACGAGCGGAAAAATTGATTCAGCGCTTCAGGGCTGTGATCGAATTGCACGCCTTCAAAAAATTGGGGCCACACGCCTAGGCGGAACTGGTCGAAAAACAGCTGATCGTTAGGTACGGGCTCGATCGTCATCGCCACGCTGCTGTTGCCCGCTCGCCCGCGCCGCGGCTGATCGACGATGTAGGTGGAGAAATGTCGACGCAGGAAAATCGTCTGGAAGCCCTCGCGGCCGTCGGGCGTTGTTTCCCAGCTCCGCCCTGAGACGAACGCGCCATGGAGCATCACTATCGGTAGGCGTCGGGGATCCGCTGGCACTTGATAGGAGGCATAGAGATGATCGCCATGAAGGCTTTGTCCCCGTGCAGTCGGTGCGTTGTTGACGAAATCACCCGGAGAGGTCGAGATACTCCCGCCGGCTGCAAAACTGCCTTGCTTGAGGACCGTGAGCGGCTCAGCCTTTGAAGGCCCCGCATAGCTGAACGAGATCGCAAGAGCGGCGAAAACCGCAAGAACCGGAACCATCCTTTGCCGCGACATGGCGTGCCCTCCTAAATAGCTTAGGCACATTAACGCCATTTCACTCTTCCGATTAGCTACCTCTGGAAGCATGAAGTTATTAGCCATACTTATCAGTGGTAACGCGTCGGCTGTTCATTACTAAGGAATATTACTGGGCAGGTAGTCGCATGCGCGTGATTAATCTTGCATCTTGCTCTTAGGCTAGGGGCCCGAAGTGGTAAGCGTCCTGAAGACAAATTAGCGGCAATCGGCGGGCTTGCGCCCCCCGCTGTTTCCGCCTCAGCCACAGATTTGAAGGCCACCTAGTTCTTGGGGCGATTAGGGAAGGCCAGCTATGAGTCCTTAGCTTCCTGTCACCAAACTCATAGAATCTGCTCACAGCTCTCAGGACTGACCAGGCTTAGATTTAACATATCACCCGATCTCACTATCCACCCCGCTTCGAACCCGCGTACTGTCTGCAGGTACCGAAGCCGCGAACGAGCCCCTCCACATATGGAGAAGATCGCTGGATCAGCATAGAACACCCTCACGACCGGCACGCTTTCCGCCTCGGCTGCGCTAACAGGCCGTGTTCTGTTGAGTGTCAGTTTTCTGCCCTCTGGCATCAGTAAGCTCAGCGCGCCGGCTGGCATGATCGGCTACATCGAATCGGTCGGCCTGCCATTCCCCACGCTGCCATTGGCGATTGCCATTTTGGTTGAAGCGGTCGGTAGCATCGCCCTGATCCTGGGATATTGCACACGTCTGGTAGCAGCCGGGCTTGCCGTCTTCAGCGTGGCCACCGCGCTCGCGTTCCACAATTAGCTGAGCGACCAGAACCAGTTCATCAACTTCTTCAAGAACCCGGCCATGGCGGGCGGGTTGCTGCAGGTCGCCGCCTTCGGCGCCGGGCGTTTCAGCCTGGATGCGCGTCGCGCCTAGTACCCTGAATTCCGTCCAATGCCTGACGCTGACTCCCTTGCTAGCGCACCAAGTCGCGGTGAAGGATGAAAGCGATTCGCGTAGCCCAGTAAGCATCGAAAGCTTTTCTGATCTGGATTAAGTTCGCCTCTAGGTTGAACGCTAAAGTCCTTGAGCCTTCACGGGTCTCCGTGGGCCATACAAGGAAAGCGATGATGCGAATTCTGATCGCCCTTGGTGGGAATGCGCTGCTTCGGCGAGGGCAGCCCATCAGCCTTCCTGCCCAACAAGCCAATGTTCAGCAGGCAATGGCGCGCATCGCTACCATCGTTGCCGACCATGAGCTCGTGATCACCTATGGTAACGGCCCGCAGATTGGACTCCTGGCGACCCAAACCGAAGGCATCGATGGCTTGGATGGTTACAGCCTTGACCTGCTCGGCGCCCTGACCGATGGCATGCTTGGCTACCTTATCGAGCAGGCGCTAGGTAATGAACTCAAGGCCACTCGGCCGTGCGCCACGTTACTCACCCGAGTGCTGGTGGAGAGTGGCGATCCGGCGTTTCAGCAGCCTGACAAGCCTATCGGCGCGGTGTACTCGCTACCTGAAGCGCAGCGCTTGGCGACAGTGAAGCACTGGGTTATCGCGCCGGATGGCAATGGCTACCGACGCGTGGTCGCCAGCCCGACACCCACCGAAATCCCTGAACTGCGCCCCATACGCTGGCTATTGAGCGAAGGCTGCATAGTGATATGCGCCGGTGGTGGGGGTATCCCGGTAATACGCGACCTCGAAGGGCGACTCAGCGGCGTGCAGGCCGTCGTGGACAAGGACCGCTGCTCCGCCTTGCTGGCTTCGCAACTGGACGCTGACCTGCTGATTTTAGCCACCGATGTGAGCAACGTTTATACCGACTGGGGTACACCCAGCGCGGTGGCCATCGGCCCTATCCACCCGCAGCGGCTGGAGCGGTTGCCGTTCGCCGCCGGATCCATGGCGCCGAAGGTTCAAGCCGCGTGCCAATTCGCCCGGTGCGGTAAAACCGCCGTTATTGGCTCGATTTCGGAAATCGAACAGCTGGTCTCGGGTTGCGCGGGTACACGTGTGAGCCTCGCTGCACAAGCGGATGCAGGCAGCCTCGATCGATAGAAACCTGCGTATGCCTACCCACAGGAGCACCCGCCATGAGTGATGTGTTGAGCTTGGACCTGTTGACCAAAATGGACGCCTATTGGCGCGCTGCAAATTATCTTTCGGTCGGGCAAATCTACCTGCAAGACAACCCTTTGTTGGATGAGCCGCTGAGCCTTGCTCACGTCAAGCCGCGCTTGCTCGGGCATTGGGGTACCACGCCGGGCTTGAATCTGCTGTATGTGCACCTCAATAGACTGATCAAGGCGCATGGCCTGAACATGATCCAGGTGGTAGGTCCCGGCCATGGCGGGCCAGGCCTGGTAGCCAATGCTTATCTGGAAGGTAGCTATAGCGAGCGCTACCCAGCCATCGAGCAGAACCGGCACGGTTTATACCGCTTGTTCAGGCAGTTCTCCTGGCCCTACGGCATTCCTAGCCATGTTGGCCCACAAACACCGGGCTCCATCCATGAGGGCGGTGAGTTGGGCTATTCCCTCGCCCACGCTTATGGCGCTGCGCTGGACAATCCGGACCTCCTTGTGACGTGTGTCATCGGTGACGGTGAGGCGGAAACTGCCGCGCTGGCAACCAGCTGGCACTCTAACAAGTTCCTGAATCCGGTGAGCGATGGCGCGGTCTTGCCTATCCTCCATCTTAATGGCTACAAAATCGCAAATCCTAGCCTACTGAGCCGTATCAGCCATGAGGAACTGGGCCATCTGATGCGTGGCTATGGTTACGAGCCGCACTTTGTCTCGGGGAGCGATCCCGCATTGGTTCATCGGCAACTGGCATCGACCCTGGACGCGATATTGTTGCGGATCAAGGATATTCAGGATCGGGCGCGGTCCTGCGCGGACAAGCAGCCTGACCGGCCCAGATGGCCGATGCTGGTACTGACCACCCCGAAGGGCTGGACAGGCCCTGCGGTGGTTGATGGACTGCAGGTGGAAGGGACTTGGCGGGCCCATCAGGTGCCCTTGTCTCGCCTTGATGAACCTGAGCACTTGGCGCAATTGGAGCGATGGTTGCTGAGCTACCGGCCCAAGGAGCTGTTTGACCACAACGGTCGGCTATGGCCGGAATTGGCGGAGCTTGCTCCAACCGGCCATCACCGTATGAGCGCAAATCCCTGTGCCAATGGCGGCACGTTGCTCAAGCCGCTGGCAATGCCAAGCCTTCATACGCATGCGCTCACTGTCAGACACCCTGGCGAAGCTCGTGATCAGGCCACCGTGAGGCTAGGCCGCTTTCTGGCTGAGGTGATGGTCCTGAACGAGGGAGATAGTAATTTCCGGTTGTTTGGCCCTGACGAAACGGCTTCCAACCGGCTCGACGCCGTGTTTGAAGTGACGGACAAACAGTGGATGGGCTCGATACAGGAGCAGGATATACATCTGTATCCAGAAGGGCGGGTGATGGAAGTGCTCAGCGAGCACTTGTGCCAAGGCTGGCTGGAGGGGTACCTGCTGACAGGGCGGCATGGCTTATTTGCCTGCTACGAGGCCTTTATTCCTATTGTCGATTCCATGGTCAACCAGCACGCCAAGTGGCTGAAGGGCTGTAATGAAGTGCCTTGGCGCGTGCCTGTGGCTTCGCTCAATTACCTGCTCACGTCTCATTTGTGGCGACAGGACCACAATGGTTTCTCCCACCAGGACCCCGGCTTTCTTGATCATGTCGCCAGCAAGAAAGCGGACGTGGCTCGGCTTTACCTGCCGCCGGATGCCAATTGCTTGTTGGCTGTCGCCTCCCATTGCCTGCGTAGCCGCAACATGATCAATGTCATAGTCGCAGGCAAGCAGCCGGAGTGGCAGTGGTTAGGCATGGATGCGGCGGTCATGCATTGCATGGCAGGGGCCAGCGTGTGGGAGTGGGCAAGCAATGGGCACCTGGAACCTGATGTGGTGATGGCGTGTGCCGGCGACGTACCCACATTGGAAACCTTGGCCGCCGTGACGCTCCTACGCCAGCAGGCGCCCGGCTTGCGGATCCGGGTCGTCAATGTAGTGGACCTGATGGTGCTTCAGGGCCGCCATGAACATCCTCACGGATTGGACGATGCCGCATTTGAGTCGCTGTTCACGCGACATCAACCCGTTATCTTTGCTTTTCACGGTTATCCCACGTTGGTGCATCGGCTGATTCACCGCAGGCCTAATGCTCAGAACTTCCATGTCCATGGCTACCAGGAGGAAGGTACCACAACGACTCCGTTCGACATGGCCGTGCTCAACGAGCTGGACCGCTTCCGGCTAGCGCTCGATGCCATCGAGCGGGTGTACGCCACCGGAGTAACTGTGGAGCAGGCTCGAGACTGGTACTGGGCTGCCCTGCAGCGTCACTCCCACTACATAGCCGAGCACGGCTGCGACATGCCCGAAATCGAAGGCTGGCGCTGGACAGCGAGGGACACTCGAGGTCAGCCATGAAGTCTAGTGAAGTACCCAACGCAGCGAGTGGCGGCGAGGAGGCGTATTGGTCTGTACCCATCGAAACTTTGTGGCGGACCTTCCAGAGTTCAGCCGATGGGCTGAGTTCTGAAGAGGCGGCTGCCCGCCAGGCAGGGTTGAGGACTGGGATATGCAGTGACTGCACAAGGCGACAAACATGCGTTTACAAGGTCAGCGTGTCCGCCTGTGGTGTTGAGCCAGCTTCACCGTTTCTATGACAGCAATCGGATACCCGGCGCAAACGGCAATCAGTAACCAATCCTGCATATTGAGCGCAACCGTGCGCAAAAACTGCTGTAGAGCAGGCACATAAACTGCGGCGATCTGCATCAGCGTGCAGCCTATGACGGCGCTCCAAAGCCACAGGTTGATGCTCGACAAACCGAAGGCAGATCGCGTGCGTGATCGAGCATTGAACGTGTGCACAATCTGCACCAGGGCTAATGTAGTGAAGGCGATGGTCATGGCGTGGGAGAGGCCCTCGGCATCGGCACCATAGAGCGCCAGCGCCGAACCAAAGGCCACCAGCGCAGCGCTTGCCAATACCACTGCCTGCCAGATGATAAGCCAGGCAAAGGCCGGGGTTACCAGAGGCTCCGCGGGGTTCCGCGGCTTGAGGCGCATGACGCCGGGTGCTGCGGGTTCAAGCGCGAGCGCAAGTGCCGGAAAGATATCCGTGAACATGTTCAGCCATAGCAGTTGCAACGCCAGCAGCGGCAACGGCCAGCCAAGGGCCAGCGTAGCGCTTACCAACAGTATTTCGGCCAGGTTGCAGGAAAACAGGTAATGAACAAAGCGGCTGATATTGGCGTAAACGATGCGGCCCTGTTCAACCGCGCCGACAATCGTTGCGAAGTTATCATCGGTAATGACCATATCCGCCGCTTCCTTGGCCAACTCACAACCTTTCTGTCCCATGGCTACGCCGATATCCGCTCGTTTCAAGGCTGGCGCGTCATTTATCCCGTCGCCCGTCACGGCCACTATGGCACCTTGGGTCTGGAGATTTTCGACGATCCGCAACTTGTGCAATGCCGACACTCGAGCAAATACCGAAGCGCGACCCAGGACGCTGCGCCATCCTTCTGGATCCAGCTCGTCCAAGTCCTTTGCATGAATGGTCCGCGCTCCAGCATCTTCGGCTGAGACCATTCCCAATTGGGTAGCAATCCGAGCGGCGGTGGGCTGCTGATCGCCAGTCATCATGAGGATGCGGATTCCTGCATCACTACACGTCTGGATCGCCGGTTTGGCCTCGTCGCGTAAAGGGTCGGTCATCCCGACCAAGCCTACGAAGATCAAGCCCTCGATAGGTCCTGGCCTTTCTTCAGTCGCCACTAGGTTCGCTGCCCGTTCGGTATAGGCCAAACCTAATACCCTAAGGCCTGTCTGTGCCAAGTGCACGTTGGTCTGCTCCCATCGCGCCCGCTCCCTATGACCCAGAAGCGCGATACCCGAAGCTGTAAATTGCCACCCGCAAAGGGCCAGTAGCGTACCGGGCGAGCCTTTGACGCAGACAAGCCGCTGGTTGCACGCGGTCTTATGGACGGTGGCCATGTACTTGTAGTCGCTGGAAAACGGTATCTCGGCCACACGGGGAAGGGTTGCTCTAGCGGCTTGGGGGCCTATCTTGCTGCGTTCTGCCCAAAGCAGCAGCGCCCCCTCGGTAGGGTCTCCCGATGCTAAAAGCTGGCCGTGGCTTTCGTAGACGGCCGCGTCATTGCACAGCAGCGCCACCTGCAGGGCCTTGTTCAACTCGGGATGGTGGGCGGCTTCAGCAAACGGCAGGCTATGTTCGCCACCGTCCAGCCGAGCCTGGTCGCCCTGCGCAGTAAATGACCATTGGCCCGCATGGGAAACGAGCGTTGTCACGGTCATTTCGTTCCGCGTCAGGGTGCCGGTTTTGTCTGTGCAAATGACCGTTGTGGCGCCTAAGGTCTCCACCGCGTCCAGGCGCTTGAGCACCGCGCCGCGCTTTGCCATGCGTTGCATGCCGATGGCCAGTGTCATGGTAGCGACAGCGGGCAGGCCTTCCGGCACTGCGGCAATAGCCAAGGCAATGGCCACTTCTAGCACATACAGGGCGTCATAGCCTCTGAGCCATCCACCCAGGGCAACAAGCGAACAGATGCCCAATACCACCAATACCAAGAGCTTGCCCAGTTGATCCAGTTGCAGTTGCAGGGGCGTAGGTCGATCCTCCGCGGACTTCATGAGCGCGCCGATACGGCCCATCTCAGTGAAGCTGGCGGTTTCGGTGATCAGCATCTGTCCGCGGCCCTGCAGCACGATGGTCCCCAGGTAGGCCATGTTGCAGCGATCACCCAGCGGGGTGTGCAGTGCCAATTGCACGGTGCTTTGCTTGGAGGAGGGGACAGATTCACCCGTCAGGGCGGCCTCCTCGATAGTCAACCGGTTGCTGGCCACGATACGTCCGTCGGCAGGAACCTTGTCCCCCTCCGTGAGGACCACAAGGTCCCCCGGGACAAGCGTCGAAGCAGGAAGGCTTTGTTCCTGTCCGTCGCGTATCACCCGCGCCACGGGCACCTGAAGATCCCGAAGGGCGTCCAAGGTGGAGCGCGCTTTCCATTGAGTGAAAAAGCCAATCAAGCCGTTGAACACCACGACTATCGCGACGGCACCGCCCTCGACGATATCTCCCATGGCCCACGAGACCGTGGCCGCCGTGATGAGCAATACGACAACCAGGCTCTTGAACTGCTGGGCGAATAACACCAGCAAAGGTGTCGTCCCCTGGCCAGGCAGCGTATTGGGGCCGTATTGTTCCAACCTTGCAACGGCGTGTGGCGTGCTCAGGCCTTCATTGAGGTCGGTTACCAGCCTGGCGCTGACCTCGCCTGGATCCTGCGCATGCCAAGGCGCAGGAAGCGGCGGCTCCTGAATGTCCCTCTTACTGGCCGACTGCTGATCTGCCTGGCTCACACGCTGAGCGTACTCTCGGGCGCTTTATACAGCACAAACTCTGCGGTACCTCCGAGCCATTTTTCCAGGCCATGGCGATGGGTCCGACCGATGACGACGATATCCATCTCCTGCTCGGTCGCGAAATGGCAGATCACACTCCCCGGGTGGCCTGTCAGGAAGTGGCAATGAACGGGCGCGATGCTGTACTGCTCGGCGATTTCATCAAACGCAGCCCGTTCCTTGGCCTGCAGTTTTTCGAACAGGTCCGTGGCATACGCGATGTCGGTCATGCCATAGCCCCACTCGCTGACTTCCGGCGAATAGAAATTATGAGCGTGCAACAGGTGAAGTTCGGCACCGCACTGCAGCGCCAGGTTCGCCGCCTCTGTGATTACCCTATGGTTGGCGGCCCGGGTTGCATCGTCTGGACGGGAAACGTCGACGGTCGCCAGGATACGCCTGGGCAATGGATGGTACGCATGGCTGACGAAGTGAACCGGACAAGGGCTTTCCCTCAACAGCTTGATGTCCCGGGTAGTGAACAGCGCACGCTTGATGGTGGACTCCACCTCCAGGTCTTTGATCAGTAACGTGGCAGGCAATTCCCGTGCGTGAACCAAGGCTTCTGTCAGAGCGTCCTGGCCCCATAACACCTCGACAGTGACCTGTATGCCACCCTGACGGAGGTCTCCGGCCTGGGTGTCCAGCCACTTGCGGTGGCGTTCTAGATACCCTTTCCGGATCTGATCCTGAGCGTCCGAGTCGATCAGGGCTGCGGTGGCAAGGTCAGGCAAGTAGTCAAAGGCAACCAAATGAAGCGAGGCACCCGTGGCGGTCGCCAGGGCCATGGCTCGATGCAAGGCCGGGGTGGCTTTCATTTGCCTCGGAGCGATGAACAAGATGCGCGGTTGGGTGGTCATGGGATCGGCTCCTTGTACAAGGCTCCGCGGTTCGAAGCCATGTGCCAAGTGTGCATACGGTAACTCCAGCACGATTGATCCAGATCAGACCCCACCCTCACAGGTGGCTTAAAACGGATCAGGCAGTTGTTACTCACCCCAGGGAGCGATGCTATGTCTACCGCCAGCCAGAATCAGGATTCGATATCAAAACTGAGCCATGCCCAGACAGGTGAGCACTGGATCGAGGCATTGGCTCACCATCGGCATGCCTTGATCCGTCCGCTCACGCCCGAGGATAGGGAACGGGAGTTTCAATTCATCCGCCACCTGTCACCGGAGTCGAAGCGGGGAAGGTTCCTTGGCACAGTGAGCGATCCAAGCCCCAGCCTGATGCAGCAAATGATGGAAGTGGATCACGCTCAGCGCGAAGCCTATGTGGCCCTGGCCTATGTTGACGGCGAATTGCGCGAGGTGGGGATCGCCCGATATGCCGGTCAATTCCCGGACCCGAGCTGTGAATGCGCAGTGACAGTGGCTGATGCCTGGCAACGGTGTGGCTTGGGGCATCAGCTGATGGTCCACCTCATGGAAGCCGCGCGGCGAAACGGTTTCACCCGCATGGTTTCCGTTGATCTGGCCAATAATGTGCCGGCTGATCGGCTGTTCAGGCGGCTGGGGTTCAGCCGAAAATTCGCTGAAGGCTCGTATCAGGAAGTCGTGCACGAGATCCAGTTGTAGGTGTCGCTGCCCCGCAGCGCACCGGGGAACCGGTCGCTGCGGTACTTTCAGCGGATCGATAGCAAGCTGGAGCCCATTCGGGTCATGACATGATCCACTGTACTGCCCAGCCAGGTATGGGACACGTCCTGGTCGGTTCGTCCCATCACAATGACGTCAGCCCCCTCCGACTCGGCGAAGCGTAGCAGGGCCTGCTTGGGGCTACCCACCAGCATATGCCTATGCTCAAGATCGACGCCGTGACGGCCGGCAAATGCCTCAAAGCTCTCTTGAAGCGCGGTGTACATTTCCTCGGCTAGGAGCGCCGCGGGCACCATCATGCCGCCCCCGTGCCCCCACTGTATGGGGTCCGCCAGAGCAAGGCCGTACGCAAAGACCACATGGACTTCGGCGTTGCACTGCATACCGAGCCGTAACCCCTCATGAACGAGACGGTCATTGAGCCCGGAGGCTTTCCCTTCCTGAGGATTGATGTCCACTGCAACCATGATTTGCCGAGGCAGGGCATTGATGACTCCTGATACCAGGTGCAGCCGCCCCGGATAGCGGTGCAGCAGGTGCAGGTCGGTGGAGGTGAACATCACGCGTGCCAACAATGGCTCTCGGTGCACGTCCTTGATCAGCCAGTCGGGTTTTGATTCAGCCACGTAATCAAGAATGGCGGAGACAGCATGCTCGGCTCTCACCACTTGCGTAGTCACCTTGAGCCCATGCTCGCGATGGCTCACCACGCATGCCTCAAGCCAGCGGCGGTGCCGCTCGATAACGTCTTCGAGTAGTGCCTGCTGTGTGTCGGTATTGCCCCATTCAACCGCCTGCAGCCCTTCGATGGAATCGAAGGCTACGATGTGCAACGCTGCGTCCAACGCTTTCGCCAAGGCTAAAGAACGAGCCAGCGCCGGGGTATGTTTCATAGCCGGCGGAGCAATAAACAATATGCGCGGTTGAATAGCCATGGCTGCGTCCTCCAAATTCCAGCGAGGCGCTGGAGGTTGAAGGCAGTTTGCCCTTGACCATGACTTTCCATTTGACCCTGGTCAAGGTGACGGCTCCTTATCCTTCATGATGGCCATTCACGCAATTATCAGATGGTCTTCAACCTTGGCGACTCCCGGTACTGCCCAAGCGGCATGCTCCGCGACTTGCCGCTCGTGCCAGGCGTGCACGTGCCCCTCCAGCCTGACTGTATCGCCGACTACCTTGATGATGATATTCCGGGCATCGATCTCTGCGTTTCGTTTCAACGCCTCTTCGATGGCGTGCCTGACATTGGTGGGCTCGGGGCGGGTCCTCAGGGTCAGGAGATTGCTTACCCCCTTGATGCCGGTCAGGTTCTTCATGGCGTTTTCCAGGCCCTGACGCTGGTATTGCCAAGCGACTTCGCCCTCAAGCGTGACATGCCCCTGATGTACTGAAATTTTGATGGTTTCGTCTGGCACTATGGCAGTCCATCTCACGACGTTCGCGGCGCGCGCCGCGATCACATCGTCCGGATTCCCCAGATGGCTGGGGTAGCGGATCTCGATCTCGTCGGCTATGGCACGTACGCCTTTCAAACCCTTCACGGCGCGCTCGACCGTTGTTTTTTCAAGAAAACTTTTTACATGCCCAGTCAATGTCACCACGCCATCTTCCACGGCGACGCCTATGTGTGAGGCTTCTATACCTGGCTGAAACTCCAGCTCTTCCATGATATCTGCCTGCAATTTGCTATCGGACATGACGCGTCTCCTCTCGTGCAATGCATAGCCGCAAGATGCAGGCTTGCTATGTCAAGGTTACTCACGCCAACGACGTTCGCTTGATTGAAATCAGCTTTCAGGGTTTGAAGGTTTTCTGACCTAGGTCAACGTAGCCCCAGGCCTCTTCGGCGCATTCTGTATTTTCTATGAACACTGGAAGCCATTCAGGCGATATGGGCAAACCTGACGGTTATCGGTGCCAGGTCAGATCAGGCAAGGGTTTTGTTTAGAAGCAGTAAGTTTACGCCCCTGAAGCTCCCTGCCTGAGGAAAGAAATAGCATGCTGTTTACTGAGGCTTACCATGAATATCCCAAAACGTTTACTTGTAGTCGCGCCGTATTACGTCGGGAACGATTCTGCATTGACGACTGCTGTATGGCTGGCAACAGCCTTTGATTCGTCTCTGCATATCATAGCGTTTGTGTATTCGGAAGCCTTGGAAGGCACTGCGAGCAGTCGTGAAGGGAAAGAACGCCAAAGGCTGTTGCTTGAAAGGCATCAACAGTCGATGCAGGAGCATACGGCATCTCTGCTCAAGTCAGGCTTGCGCGTCACATGTGAGACGCTATGGGAGCCGCCTACCTCCAAAAAGATAGTTGAATACGTCCGTCACTACAGTGCAGATATGGTTGTAAAGAGTATGCCTCGGACGACCAATGGCCCTGGCCAGAGTCCTGGGGTTCTCGATTGGGAACTCTTACGAGCATGCCCAGCGGCGGTGCTCCTTTTGAAGGGGACGCTGGGTACGCACAAACTAAGATGTCTTGCAGCCATTGAGCTTGCCATTAATGGCGACGCAGACAATGCTCAGAATAAGGAGATACTTCGAGTTGCTGAAACCATGGCCTGCGAGTGTGGCGGCAGCGCCGAGGTCATCTGTGTTTATGATCGAAGCGACAACACACCTTCTGCGGGTTCGAAAGCGCTGTTGGTTTCTGATTACGAGGAACGCAAGCAGCGGCTTCATGAGTTGGCCGAGCGCTTCGCTATCAAACCGGATCGATTGCATTATGTGGCCGGTAACCCCGCGCGGGAAATCGATAGCTTTATAGAGCGCCGCAGCTATGACCTGCTGATTGTAGGAGGTGCCAACCCGGGCTCGACAACAGATAGCATTGGCCAGACGACTCACCGTCTTCTCGAGGCTGTGCCATGCAGCGTCCTTGTCCTGAAAAAAACGCCAGCGGCTGTGGAAGTGACGGAAGCGGAAGAGGCTTGCTTCAACGATGATGACTCGGACCTCGGCGACCGCTAGCCCCAGCAGGGTATGGGCTACTTCAGAGGATGATTGGTGCGTCCGGGCTGCTATCCAAACGCAGCAGGGCGTCAATCAGGAGCAAGAGAGATGGCTGATTTCGAGCGCCTGCTATTGATTGCAACCCCTGCCATGAACCGGACACCGGCGTTCGATCGGGCGGCTTCACTTGCCAAGGTTATGGACGCGACGCTGCACATTGTGGCCTTTGACTATATTGACGGTATCGCTGAAGGAAAGCTGATCAATGAATTAGCCGTTGACCAGATACGCTTCGGATACCTTCATGCTCACCGAGACTGGCTGGAACAGCAGGTGATAGGCATGCGGCACATGGGAGTGACTGTTACGACCGAGGCACTCTGGTCTCAGGATCCGTTCGAAGACATCCCGCGGTATATAAAAAATTTTCAACCTTCATTGGTTATAAAGGATTTACGTCACGAAGCCTGGTTTACTAGCGCGTTGTTCGCCTCCCTGGACCTTCGCCTGATGCACGAGTGTCAGGCTCCGCTGCATCTGATCGCCAGAGTTCATCATGGCATTCCTCGCAAGATTTTAGCGGCGGTTGATCCTCTTTATCTGGAAGGTCAATTCGAGTACCTTAATGATCGAATTGTGGCTACTGCAAAATCCTTGGCGGAACGTTGCGGCGCCCAGTTGGATATCATGTATTGTTACGACCTGTCCCGCGTGTTTGCGATCGAGAACGCGTGGGATCAGGAGCCAATGATCGCCGATCATCTGTATACCAAGGCAAAGAAAGCTTTCCATGATTTGGCCGAGCGTTTCGGTATTGCGCCAGAGCGCCGGCATGTGGTGATAGGCACCCCAGCGAAAATGATAGAGTCCTATATGTTCAGTCAGGGCGCCGATGTGCTGGTACTGGGCACTGTTCAGAACGATCTCATGCATCGCCTGCTGGGCAGTACCACAGAACAGGTAGCCAATCATCTATACAGCAGCCTGTTGGCAATTAACCCACGGGGCGTCGAGTCCTAGTTTGAAAGGGGCCGTGCTTTGAGCCCAAGGCGCCGGCTATTTGCGAGATGCCCGATCCATCATCCGGTTCGCCCGCTCATTGGCTTCGTCCGCTGTTCTCTGCGCCTGATTTGCGGCACCAAGGGCCATGTCCGCTTTCTCGTACGCTTCGTCCGCTCTGACCCGGGCCGTGTTGGCGGCGTTCTCGGCGGCTTCCACCCGTGCCCCCATCTCTTCATGGTGTCTATGACTGCAGCCTGTTGTCATGGCGACGGTAAGGGCTGCCAGAAGGATCGTGGGCGTAATTTTCATCGTGGATGCTCCAGGTTCATAGGCTTGGATTGAACTGCGGTTATTAACTTATCGGAGGCAGCGCGGCGGCGCTTGATGGAAATCAACTATTCTTAGAGAGGTCGATGTGGTCTGGATGTCCCCGTTTGTCCCGTACCGTTTCGTGACTTCGGATTAATTGACCCAAGTCAATATTGAGCGCAGACCATGGGGCGCATGCTGCAAGTTAAATCACTGCGGGAGCGTCCCATGGCTACCATGAAAGCAGCTGTATTCGTCGAAAAAAACCGTATCGTGCTTCAGGACAAGCCCGTTCCGGAGGTAGGCCCTCTCGACGCTCTCCTACGCATTACCACTACCACGATCTGCGGCACCGACGTGCATATCCTGCGGGGCGAATACCCTGTGGCTCGAGGGCTCACTGTGGGTCATGAGCCGGTAGGCATCATAGAAAAGCTTGGTTCGCAGGTCAGAGGCTATGCTGAAGGTCAGCGCGTTATCGCCGGTGCGATTACTCCCAGCGGGCATAGCTTTGCCTGCCTATGCGGCTGCAGCTCCCAGGACGGTGCAGATACCCCTCATGGCTTTAAAGCGGCGGGGGGGTGGAAGCTTGGTAACCTGATTGACGGGTGCCAGGCTGAATACGTGCTGATCCCGGACGCCATGGCCAATCTTTGCGCAGTACCGGACGGGTTGACCGATGAACAGGTACTGATGTGTCCCGACATCATGTCCACAGGCTTTAGCGGCGCAGAGCGAGGCGAAATTCGTATTGGCGACACGGTGGCGGTCTTCGCACTAGGCCCTATCGGACTCTGCGCAGTTGCGGGAGCCCGTTTGCAAGGGGCGTCGATGATCATTGGCGTCGACGCGCTCAACAATCGCATGGCCGTGGCGCGCAATCTGGGGGCAACCCACACACTCGACTACCGTGATGGCAGCGTGGTGGAACAGATCATGAGGCTGACCGGGGGGCGGGGTGTCGACGTTGCCATCGAAGCCTTGGGTACTCAAAACACCTTCGAAGCGGCCCTGACGGTACTGCGCCCTGGCGGAACGCTTTCAAGCCTGGGGGTGTATTCCAGCGACCTGAGCATCCCCTTGGGCGCGCTTGGTGCCGGGCTCAAGGATATCCGTATCACGAGTACGTTATGCCCCGGTGGGAAGGAGCGTATGCGAAGGCTGATGAGTATCATCGAACAGGGTCGCGTGAAGCTCGATGCGCTGGTGACCCATCGGCTGAAGCTGGAAGAGATAGAAAGTGCCTACGAACTGTTCGCACACCAACGAGACAATGTGCTGAAGATCGCTATTACGCCCTGATGAGTCGTACAGCGGTAGGGTCGGTAGCCAGCCCTTTCGATTGAAATGGAGCGCCACCATGTCAAGCTTGTCAGACTACGCCGTATTGCGACGACCCGTCCAAAGTCCTCCCTGTGAACCGCTGATTGCCCGGGAATCACCCCTCCCAACTGTAGCGGGGAAGCAAAACCGAACCTCGGGATGTGCTCACTGCGGGGCGTTGCGCTTCTGCCTGCCTGAGGGTTTGGCGGTGCCCGAAGCGGAGCAATTCGACCATATGATCGGGCACCGGATAAGACTGAAGAAAGGCAGTGCCTTGTTTCATGCTGCGGACCCTTTGGTCAATCTGTATGCGGTAAGAATCGGAGCCTTCAAGACGACGCTCGTGGATGAGGGGGGACGAGGACAAATTACCGGCTTTCATATGCCAGGTGATGTGCTAGGGCTTGATGGTATCGCCGAGGATATTCAAGTCTGCACCGCAGTTGCGCTTGAAGACAGCGAGCTGTGCGTGATCCCCTACGCAAGGCTGCTGCGAAGCTGTGCCAGTTGCCTGAAGTTACAGAACAATTTCAATCGCTTGCTCAGCCAGGCACTGGTGCGCGAGCAGAACATGCTTTTGACAATGGCGGGCCTGAGGGCTGACCAGCGCTTGGCTGCCTTCTTCCTCAAGCTTTCAGAACGCTTTGCCCAATGGGGATATTCGGATTCCAGTTTCGTGTTGCGCATGAGTCGGGAAGATATTGCCTCGTACCTGGGGCTGCGTCTGGAAACCGTCTGCCGCTGTATCGCCCAGCTTCGGGCGCGCGGCATTATCGAATGCAGAGGCCGGACTGTGGAAATCCGGCATATGCAATATCTGAAGGAAGCGGCGTGTGCCTGAACTCGCTGACAGGCATCAGTGGTCCTTCCAGTAACGCTGCATCTCCAGAAACAGGAACGATGCGGTCCAGCTGATCAAAACGAGGCCCGTCAAGCCTTCAAGGCCGGTCAAAAACTTCAAGGCCCCGATGGGCTCAATGTCCCCGAAGCCGATGGTCGTAAAGGTGGTGAACGAAAAGTATGCGCAGTCGAGCAACGAGCCATCGAATGCGCCAGCAAGGCTTCCATACATTCCGGTGCGTAACAGGCCGAAGTAAGCCAGGGCGAAACACCAGATTTCCAATGCATGGGCCGCCAGTGCTCCCAGTACGCCGAAGGCAATTCTGAAGCGGTGCCATATTCCCAGGCGGGGCATCCACCCATTGAGCCGTAGAAGACACTCATAGTGAATCAGCACTGCCAGGGTAACCACCGTGGTGTTCAATACGACGATGCCGATCATAACCGGTGCCTAGAGCAACCATAAGCTGCTATGCATTCGGTAGAGGCAGTATTCGGCTGTGCCGCCCAGCCATTTGCCCAGGCCCCGCCGCTGTACCCGTGCAAGCAGAATCATGTCCATCTGGCGGTGCTGAGCAAGCGCCGTGATGACTTTGCCTGGGTAACCTGTGATCAGGTGGCGATTCGTCTCGGGAAAGCCAAAGTCGTCGGCCATCGCGGCAAACGCTTGTTCCTGCTGCAGGTGAAGTTCGCTCGCCAAGTGAGTCGTATGCCATTGACCAGGGTGGCCGAAACCTGCCTCCGCGGCATCCATGGAGCTCAGGTCATAGGTGTACAGCAGGTGGACGTCAGCATTGCACTGTTCACCCAACTTGAGCCCCTGCTTGATGAGTTCGGCGTTGACTTGCGGCCCGTGCGTTTCCTGGTCAAACAGGTCTACAGCAACGAGAAGGTTACGGGGCACGGCATTCTCGGCGCGGCTGACCAGGTGCAGAGGCACGGGACACCCCTGTAGCAGGTGAATGTCCTGGGTCGTGAAAAGCGCTCGCTTGAGCAGCCCCTCCTGCTGGACGTCTTTGATCACCACGGATGGCGTCAGGTCGTGTACCAGAGCCACGGTCTCAGCTACGGGATTTTCGCACCAGATGACTTGGGAGGACACCTTGATCCCCATCGCTTGCAATGGACGGGTCTGGTCTATCAGCCACTGATGGTGGCGATCAACATAATTTCGGCGCGCCTTTTCCATGGCGCTTGGGTCTACGAGCAGGGACGTGGCCAAACCTTCCAGATGATCCAGTGCGGCAATGTGGAGCGGGCAGTCCTTGGCTCGGGCCAGGGCGACGGCACGCTCGAACGCTGGCGTTTTATGCAGGCTGGGCGATGCGATCAACAGGATGCGTTCGGAGGTATCCATGGCGGGCTCGCAATAGTAAGGACTAGACGCATCGACAGAGTGTGCACGGTGGGGCAGTGAGCGTTATGACCAAAATCAGATTTGGGCAAATCTCTGTGCGTCAATGGCCAACCCCACTACAGGCGGATTGATGGAGATCAAGCGTCGCCCATCAAGAACGCCGAGCATTAGCCTCACGCTCGCGTGGCGTTAACTGTTGCGCGGCGCTCATCGGGAGGATGCAAACATGGCTACATCCGAGCGCTTGCTGTTGATCGCCACTCCATTAATGAACCGCACACCGGCGTTCGACAGGGCTGCCGCCTTGGCCAAGGCTAAAAATGCCAAACTGCACATCGTGGCGTTTGACTACATCGATGGCATCGCCGAAGCGGGCCTGGCTAACGATTCAGCCATAAACGAGATTCGCCTCGATTATTTGCACAGCCACCGTGACTGGCTGGAGAAGCAAGCGCTGGGCATTCGGCATATGGGCGTAACCGTAACGACCGAAGTAATGTGGGTAAAGCACCCATTCGATGAAATTCCCGCTTACATCCAGGACCTCCAGCCCTCGATGGTAATCAAGGATTTACGTCACGAATCTTGGATAAGTCGGGCGTTGTTCACCTCTCTTGATCGGTGCTTGCTGCATGCATGCCGGACGCCATTACATCTGGTGGCAAAGGTCCAGCGCGGGTTGCCACGCAGGATTGTCGCGGCCGTGGACCCTTTTCATGCCGACGATGAATTCGAACACCTGAACCAGCAGATTCTTACCACGGCCACGGCGCTGGCAGAGCAATGCGGAGCTCAACTGGAGGTGCTTTACGTGTATGACCTCTCTTATCTATTCGCCGAGGACGGTTGGGGGTATGAGCCTTCGGCGGCGGAGAAGCTGTACGCCGAAGCGAAAACGGCGTTTGCCGAGTTGGCTGACCGTGCGGGGATTGCGGTCGATAGGCGCCATATGGTGGTTGGCAGCCCTGCGCGGATGATCGAATCCTACACGTCGAGCCAGGATATGGATGTTGTAGTCCTCGGCACGGTGCACCGCGACCTGGCGCATGTGTTGTTGGGCAGTACCACTGAGCATGTGGTTAACCATTTGTATAGCAGCCTGCTGACGGTCAACCCTCGCAGCGCTGGAAGGTAGCGTTGCCACTCTTGATCCTGATCAAAGCGGTAGCGGTGAAGTGGCGCAAATTGACGGTGTGATTTGCCAGGCTTTCATTGGGATGGCCTGGCCTCTTATGGAGTGAAAATCTCATGGTCAATGTCCTGAAGACGGTTAAGCCAAAGAACGAAAAACCCGAGCGCAACGTGAGTATCAGTACGGATAGTCGGCACCCTTTCGAGCACATGCGTCGCCAGTTCGAGCAGCTGTTCCATGATTTTTCGGGAGTGCCTTCGCTTTTCCCCAAAGGGCGGCGATTTGATGATGACCCTTACTGGTTGAGTGGGGCCGTCAAGTTGCAAGCCCCTGCGGTGGATATCGCGGAAACCGAAAAATCCTATGAGATCTCGGCCGAAGTGCCAGGCGTTGATCAAAAGCAGCTTTCGGTAAAAGTCATCAACGGGATCTTGCATCTGAAGGGGGAAAAGCTCGAGGAGCATGAAGATACATCCAAGAACTATCACCTCACCGAACGACGCTACGGATCATTCGAACGGGCGTTTACGCTGCCTAAGAGCGTAGACGCCGAAGGTATCGAGGCCACATTCAAGCACGGGGTACTCAAGGTAACGCTACCCAAAAAAGCAGAGGCCATCCAGCCGGAAAAGAGCGTAACTATAGCTACGGATTGATGCGGGTGCCCCCGGTTGTGCCTGGGAGGGCGGGATGACAAGCGCAGCCGGGGCGTGTCAGAACGGTCCGGTTCCGCGGAGGTGGGGTCAAATACGATAACGCGAGCGCACCAGCGCTTCGAGGTGTCGCAAGGCCTCCCTTGGCTCCAGCAGCGGATCGACTTCGATAAGGTGTGTCTTGTTGGCCAGCACATCATCACGAATAACGTGGCGGAACCAATTGGTGAAGTCACCGGCTTCCAGGTGACGCCTGAGCGCAGCGTCGTCGAGCCTTTTGGCCAGTAAGATGAATTGGGTCAGGTTTTCCGCACGTTGCGCCAAAGCTGGAAAATAGAAGGCATGCCACGGGCCGACATTGCCAGTCACGTATTTTCCGCTATGTCGATAATGGCGTTGGGCAGGCTGCACGGGCTCCAACAGAACGACGTTGTCGCCTTCATCCAGATTCCACAAGCAGGCGTATTCGTTGCCTGGCAGTCGTTCTGGGAGCTGAGGACACGGCCGTTGCCTCTGCCTGGCAAAACGCTCGATAGCATCGCGGGCCGTGCTGCCCAGGGCAACGAGGACGTTAACGTCACTTACCAGCGTCGGACACACCTGGTCGAAATCCAGGGCGACGAGCACGGTACCCACACCACCCAGAAATTTCTCCGGCCAGCGCGCGCAATAGGGCAGCATGTAGTGCGCCTCGTCCACGATCAGCCAATAAGGTCGGCCTGATGCGCTTCTAAGCTGCTGGATGAATGGCAGTAACTCGCCAAACAGTTGCACTCGGGCAGGGTGATCGAGCGCTATGGTACTGACCACGACATTGAGCTGCGCTTGCAAAAGGTGGTGGACTGATTCCTCTGTGGTTGGAGGTACGGTGAGTCCGCCTATGGTTACCGCGTTTTTCAGCGTCAGGTAGTCTCCCTCCGGATCGATGACACAAAACTCCTGGCGGGCCTCGACCATGCGCTCGGTCAACCAGGTGACGTAACTGGATTTGCCAGACCCTGAATTCCCAAGCACAAGCATGACGCTTTCGGCTCTTAGCCAAACTGGATGGGCTTCGGTTGTTTTCCCTACGTTCAAGCCGGTCCTATCGATTGCGACGAGTTGCACGTCCTTTTCAATGAGCATTTCAACCAGCTCGCAGACGCCCGCGCCGTAGGGTTGGGTGAGTTCGACATCAGCGTCCGCCTTGATGGACGCGATTGCATTTCCAACCGCGGCGGCACATCCACAAATCGACAGAAACGAGTGGTCGTTCTCGGCATCACCGGCCCCCACGACGTTGACCTCGGAAATACCCAGGCGGTTGAGAGCCGCCCTCAGGCCAGATGCCTTGTTGACCGAGGGGGGCAGGATCATGATGGCGTCTCTGTTGAAGGTCATCTGCAATTCGAGACCGAGGTCGCCGATCGCGCTTATGACCATTTCCTCGTAAGGGCGCCATGTGCCAATGACCGACTGGCCTACCGACAGATTGGGGATCCCTTTGGCACGCAGCACGCGGACCAGTTCAACCGAAGCGGGCTCAGCAATAAGCTCCTCGGTGTCATCCCATGGGCTATACAGAAGCGCACCGTTTTCGGCAATCACCAGGTCAAAGGCATCCAGGCGCGGACACCGATGCTGTTCCGTCGTAGTCGAGAGCCAGGGCTAGAAAATGCAAGGCGCCTCCGATTCATGATTCGAACGTTGCCAGGCTTGGCAGTTGTATATTGGTCTTTTGAAGCCCGTCCTGATTTGATCCACATCAATCAGCGCATTTTTGAAAATCAAACCCGTGCGGTGGATTGTCGGGTAGGTAATGCCGGCTCTCTCCCTCTCCATTCCTTTTTATTAATCTGTGGCGCGGCAATCTTTTTCTCCAATGCCGGCCTCAGATGGGCTTGACAAGACTTGTTAGCCCCGGAGGGGATGAGCATGATTTTTTCGGAGTCGCCCTGATGAGGTCCTGTTCGGGCCTATCCTCTCGACGCTTTTTTCGCTGGGCGCGCCATAGGCGATACGAACTACACCGCTAAGGTGTTGATTTGACTATCTGACTATCGGGCTCTGGAGGCCGAGGTGAACGTATCGATCAGATATATAAGGAGCCTTACCGGGCGAAGGCGAAGCGTGAGGGCTAACCGACAGCTCGGTTACGCTTTGGCCTTTGTAGCAGGCGCGGTCAACGCTGGTGGTTACCTGGCGGTTCAGCAGTACACATCACACATGACGGGTATTCTCTCCGCCATAGCGGATAACACGGTGTTGGGGTCATTTGGACTAGCGCTCAGCGGTACCGGGGCATTGCTGTCATTTATGATAGGAGCGGGTTGCTCGGCGGTTATGATCAATTACTCACGCCGCCGGCGTATGCACAGCGAGTTTGCCTTACCTCTCCTTCTGGAAGCTACGCTGCTTATCTGCTTCGGTTTTCTAGGCACTCGGCTATCCACGGTCGGTGGTTTATTCGTGTCCGCCACCGTAATGCTGCTGTGTTTCATCATGGGGCTACAAAACGCAGTAATCACTAAAATCTCTCGAGCTGAAATTAGAACGACGCATATCACCGGCATCGTGACGGATATCGGTATAGAGTTCGGAAAGCTTGTTTATTGGAACGCTCCTACCGTACCGGCGCGTCCAAAGGTTATCGCCGATCGCGGTCGGCTCAAGATGTTAATAGTGCTGGCTCTGAGCTTTTTTGCGGGGAGCGTGATCGGTGCACTTGGGTTCAAGCAGGTCGGGTACATCGCCACGGTACCGCTAGCGATAGGCCTGGGGGCGCTAGCGGTAATGCCTGCCATTGACGACGCAAAGCGCTACGTACGCCGAGTCAAGCGAAGGTGAACGGAGACAATTGGATATGCCCTTGAGCTGTGAAGATAAGAACGAGTGATAAAACAGGTTCTCTCGATCCATCAGAGAAAGGTCTTAATCGCTATAGAAGCTGTAAAGGAATAGGTACCCTGCGGGTATGCTTGGCGAGCGCGGGCTTGCCACCCAGCCGGCGAGTTTCCATATTAACCATAACGTCCGCTCACTTAGATTAATGGATGATAGCTGTGTCTTTACGTGGCAAGCGCAAACTTCCTAATTCGCTCCACTTTTCCGTGCTGCTTCGCTCTTCGCTCATTCAACGTGATTAAAAGACGGCCCTCGATAAGGAAGGCCGCAGTCTGTCACGCTAAATGACAGACCGGGCAGATCCATGGGAGCGTCCCGACACTCAGCGTCGGGCAGTCTCTGAGCCAGCCTTGAATTTCATCTTGCCTACCCGAGCCCGAAACACCAAGCTGAGCAGGAACAACATGGTCTTGAGGTCGAGCATCTTCAGCGCCGCCCGGGCTTCCTCCGGACGCAGGCGGGCGACCATGGGCATGGCGCCGAAGATCTTGCCCTTGATCAGCAGTTCGTTGCCGCTACGTTCGATGGCATTCACCGCCATCAGCTCACTGTTGTCGCTGCCGAATATCTTCATGGTCAGTTCCTCGTCACGCGGTCGAAATCCATGCCCAGATCGTCGAACACCTTGATGGCCGTTGCGCGGCCGGCGCCGAATACGCCACCGCCGGGGTGCATAAACGGCCCTACCAAGTAGAGGTTGTCTAGCCCTGGCACGGTCAGGCGACCCAGGTCGGGCGTGGGGCGGTGGGCGAAGTTTTGATAGAAGTACGGCGCCACCCCGTGCACGTCGCCCTTGACCATGGAATTGGGCGAGCTGCGCTCCAGGTCCAGTGGCGAGCACAGGGTGCGGGCGATGATGTTGTCGGGCGTCAGGTTTTTCACGAACTTGCGGTAGGCCTGCAGGCTCAGGTCGCCGAATTCCTCCTTGTACTCGTCCCAGCGCGCAGCGCCGCCTTCGGCCAGGTTGTAGGGCGCGAAGGTCATACCATGGAACATCCCCTTGCCAGTCGGCACGCGGGTAGGGTCGTTGATGCTTTCATCTCCGCCCGCCACCAGCCGCCGCGTGGACACGCGGCCGCGCCGCAAGGCATCGAAATCATCCAGCATGTCGGTCAGGCGATCACTGCTCATCATGGTCAGCATGGTGGCGCGGCCCACGTCAGGGCCTGCGTAAAATTCAGCCTGGCGATGCAAATCGTAGTGGCTCACGAACAGGCTGAAGGGGGCGAGGGTGGCGCGTTCGGCGCGGGCGATCACACCCGGGTCCAGCCCGTCCACAAAGCGCTTGATCACATGGGGGTGAAGCGCGCCGATCACCGCATCCCTGGCAAGGATACGTTCACCGTCAGCCAGCTCTACGCCCGCCGCGCGGCCATCGGATACCACGACCTTGCGCACTTCGGCATTGCACCGGATTTCGCCGCCGTGGTGCTCAATGCAGCGGGCGAGGGCCTCGGACAGCTTGCCGCTGCCGCCCACCGGTTGCGACACGCCGTGGGTGTGCATGATCCCGACAAAGGCATACACGCCCATCCCTGTGCCCAGTTCGTCGGGCATCTGCAGGTTCTCGGCGATCACCCGCAGCAAGTGGATCTTCACCTTGTCGTGTTCGAACAGGTTATCGATGATGTCTAGCGTGCTGCGCTGCATGGCATCGAACAGCTCGCGGCCTTCCAGGCTTTGGTCGAGCATCGCCACCATGGCGCCCATAGGCAGCGGCGGCGAATAAAACCCGGACAGGAACAGCGGCAGCAGCCCACCGGCCTTCAAGGCCAGCTCGCGGTAGGTGTGGGCGTCACGTTCGGATACCGTCGCAATGGACGCGCAGGCTTTGTCCAGGTCGCGGTAAGTGATTAGCGAAGTGCCGTCCTCGAAGACCGTGGCGTGGGGGATGTCCGAATAGTTATATTTGAGCCCGAACCGGCTGAACAGGCCCAGTTCGTCCTGGGTGACCATCGGGTTGCCCTGGATCATGATGTGCACGCTCGAGTGCTCGTCGTGCCAGAAACCCGGTGTGTTGAGCTGGCGGGTAGACACGCCACCGCCTACATAATCCTTGCGCTCTAGCACCAGTACCTTTTTTCCGGCCTTGGCCAGGTAGGCCGCGGCGACCAGGCCGTTGTGGCCTCCGCCGATTGCGACCACGTCGTAATGGTTCATCTGCACCTTCCCACAGGGTTTTATTGTTATTGGCAGCCGTGCCAGTGGCTGGGCTGTGGGGCGATTCTAGGAGTAGGCTTTGCACGCCCGGAAGATCGCACTTTAATGTGGGTCGGTTACCTCAATGTGCGTGCCCCCACCAACCGCAGGAACATCAACGCGTGGAAAACCCCGACACTCAAGCCTCGCAAGCAACCCAGCAGCAGGCCCTGGAGCGCTTGCGCGCGCGGGTGCTGCACAACGGCAATGATCCACACGGCCCTATCCGGGAAACCCTCGGCCGGCTTGGCGACCGCTGGAGCCCGCTGCTACTGTTGATCCTGAAAACCGGGATGCTGCGCTTCACCGAGCTGCAACGGCAGGTGAACGCCATGGCCGATGCCGAGCTGTCCCAGCGCATCCTCACCCTCAAGTTGCGTGCCTTGGAGCGCGACGGCATGGTCTCCCGCACCGTAATCCCGACCATCCCCCCCCAAGTGGAATACCGGCTTACGCCACTGGGCATTGCGCTGGCGCAGCGGCTGGAAGGGTTATTGGAGTGGCTGGAAGGCCAGGCGCCGGAAATCCTCGCCGCTCGGGCGCTTTGGGACCAAACCCAGCCCGGGAATAGCGCGGCCGGAGGCGAACGTTAGCCCAACTCTTGTGCCGTCTCGATGATCAGGTTGCGCAACCACGCCAGCCCCGGGTCGTGCTGGCGGTATTTGTTCCATTGCAACGCAATGGTGAGTTCTGGTGCCGCCCAAGGGGCGGGCAGGATGCGTAGCGGCAGGTATTCCATCCAGCGCTCGGCGAGGCGGCGGTGCATGGTAGCGATGCGGCCGGTGCCGATCACATAGGGCGGCACGCTGTTGAAGGTGTGAGTAGTCACCTCCACCCGGCGCTCGAAGTCGAAACGCCGCAGAAACCACTCATCCACGGTGGGGGTGCGGTGTTCGTTGCCCCAGCGCACCAGCACGTGGCCAAGTTGCTTGTAGTCATCGAACGAGAGCGTTGCCGGTCCGTGCTCGCGGCACACCACGCACACGAAAATGTCGTCGAACAATGGGCTGGAGGGGTGGCCCTCCATCAGTTGCGTATCGGGCAGCAGCAAAAAATCCAGGTGCCCCCGCTCGATCTCATGAATGGCATCGTCGTTGGGCGAGAACAGCTCAAGCGAGCACTTGGGCGCCAATTCGCGCAAGCGAAGACTCACTTCGGGCATCAGCACCATGCCCACATAATCGGAGGCCATCAAAGTGAAGGTGCGGATGGCCTGTTCCGGCTGGAACTGGCTGCGGTTCTCCAGCGTGGCGCGCATCTGGATGAGCAAGTCACGCACCGGTTGTGCCAGGGTTTCACCCATCGGGGTGCGCACCATCCGGCGGCCGATCTGCACGAGTAAATCGTCTTCAAAATAGGTGCGCAGGCGGGCCAATGCCGCGCTGGTGGCCGGCTGGCTGAGAAACAGCCGCTCGCCGGCACGGGTGATGTTCTGTTCAGCGAGCAACACGTCGAGCACTACCAGCAGGTTCAGGTCCAGGCCGTGAAAGCGCATGTGGAGGTCTTCTTATGGTTATGGGCACCAGCATTTGCAGTGTTATACCCCGGCACATTGGCCGTGGCCAACCATCCATGTGATGGATGACAGCCATCCGGACAAACAATTTCCGACATACCCCACCGCTGCGTAGTGTGAGGCCCATACCTCGCCGCCAGCGCCTGGCGGGGCACAAAAATAAAACCGGAGACACGCTGGATGAGCGAGATTAGGAACGTGCTGATAGTGGGCGCGGGGATCGGCGGGCTGAGCGCCGCGATCGCCTTGCGCAGGGCTGGGGTGGCGGTGGAGATCGTGGAGATCAACCCCCAGGCCAAGGTGTACCACGTGGGCATTGTGGTGCAGGCCAACTGCATCCGGGCCATGGCGCAACTGGGCATCGCCGACGCGGCAGTGGCGGCGGGCTTTCCCTACAACGGCCTGCGCATCTGCAACCAGCAGGGTCAGGTGAAGGCCGAACTCAGCGGTGCCCGTCTGGCGGGGGACGACTACCCCGCCAACCTGGGCCTTACCCGTCCCGCCTTGCACAAGGTATTGCTCGATGCTGTGGCACAGAACGGCGCCATCCTGCGGCTGGGCGTGACCTTCAGCGACATCGAACAAAGCGAACACAAGGTGTCGGTGCGGTTCACCGACGGCAGCAGCGGCGACTACGACCTGGTGGTCGGCGCCGATGGTGTGTATTCCAAGGTGCGCGCCACGGTGTTCGGTGAGCACTACCGCCCGCGTTTCACTGGCCAGGGGGTGTGGCGCTACAACTTGCCCCGGCCCAAGGACCTGCTGTGGTCGCACATGTTCGAGGGCAAGCCTGGCGGCAAGGCCGGCTATACCCCGCTCACCGAAGACAGCCTCTACATCCTCTCGGTGTTCGAGGAACCCGGTAATCCGTTTTTCGACCCCGACACCCTGGCGGCGGAATTTCGCAAGCGGCTCGAAGGCTATGGCGGGCTGGTACCTGAGCTGAGCGCGCAGATCACCGACAACAACCAGGTGGTGTACCGTCCGCTGGAAGCGCTGCTCATGCCCGCACCCTGGTACCGCGGCCGGGTGCTGCTGATCGGCGACGCGGCACACGCCACTACCCCACACATGGGCCAGGGCGCTGCGCAAGCGGTGGAAGATGCCGTGGTGCTGGGCGAGCTCTGCGGCGCCGGGCTGGAGACGCAAGCGGTACTGGACGGCTTTATGGCCCGTCGCTACGAGCGCTGCAAGTTCATCAACGAAGGCTCGGTGCAGATCGGTGAGTGGGAGCAACGGCCCACGCCTGAAGCCGATTTCGCCGGGCTAATGGCCAAGATGATCCGCGTGGTTTCCGAACCCATCTGATGCGCTGCATAAGGACGCTCCATGAACCGCAACCCACTCAAAGGCTGGCAGGTCGATCGCGACGCCATTGGATTCATCGGCTACGAGCTGCAACGCCCCGAATGCATCATTGCCGAGCCCGACGGCAGCCTGTGGGCCGCCGATGCCCGGGGTGGGGTGATGCATATCACGGCCCACGGCGAGCAAACCCTGTTGGCCCCGGCCCAGGCGCCGAGCAGTGACGCCAGCTTCGAAGCCCGCTACGTGCAATCCCAGGGCGCCTCGCTGCCCAATGGCCTAGCTCTGACCGAAAACGGTGACTTCATCATCTGTAATTGGGGCCTGGACCGCATCGAAAAGCTAGATCGCCGGGGTAACCTGCAGGTGTTGTTCGACCAACTGGACGGCAAGCCCCTGGGCAAGACTAACTTCCCACTGCGGGATCGCCAGGGGCGGATCTGGTTCACGGTCACCACCACGATGCAGCCTTGGACCGACTCGATCAATTCCGGCGTGCTGGACGGCTACATCGGGGTAATCGATGAGCACGGCATTCGTGTGGTCGCGGAGGGCTTCGGCGGCACCAACGAAATCCGCTTCGACGACCGCCAGGAGTGGCTGTACGTGGTGGAAAGCAATGTGCGCCGGATCTCGCGCCTCCGCCTGCGTCCCGATGGCTCGCTGAGTGACCGGGAAGTGTTCGGTCCCGCTGAGCTGGAAGGCTTCCCGGACGGTTTTGCCTTCGACTGCTTCGGCAACCTTTGGGTAACCCTGGTGATGAGCGACAAGCTGATCGCCCTTACCCCGGACGGCGAGGTACTGACGCTGCTGGACGACGGCAACGCAGAGGCCACCGCCGTGCTCAACGCCCATTACCGCGCGAAAACCCTGACCCCGCAGATCATGCAGGCCACTTGCGGCACCCTTGCGCCGTGGATGGCCAGCATCACCTTCGGCGGCCCGGACCTTCAAACGGTGTACCTGGGCAGCTTGCAAGGTACCCGTATTCCGTACTTCCGCTCGCCCGTGGCGGGCCAGCCGCTGGTGCATTGGCGCTGACGCTCATTACAACAAGGAACATAGGCCATGATTCGTTATTTGAAAAGAGGCAAGCCTGCCGCGCACAAAGCCGAGCTCAGTGCCCAGGTACGTGACACCGTGGAGCAGATCATCAGTGCCGTGGAGCAGCGGGGCGAGGTGGCGGTGCGGGAGTATTCCGAGAAGTTCGATGGCTGGAACCCCACTGACCTGCGCCTAAGCCAGGCACAGATCCAGGCCTGCATCGACAGCTTGCCGGCCCAGGCCATCGAAGACATCAAATTTGCCCAGGCGCAGATTCGCCGTTTCGCCCAAGTGCAGTTGCTGTCGCTGCGCGACGTGGAGGTTGAAACCCTGCCCGGCGTGGTGCTGGGCCACAAGAACATCCCGGTCAACGCCGTGGGTTGCTACATCCCTGGTGGCAAATACCCATTGCTGGCCTCGGCGCACATGAGCGTGCTTACCGCCAAGGTGGCGGGTGTGAAGCGGGTGATCGCCTGCGCGCCGCCGTTCGACGGCAAGCCCTCGGCGGAAATCGTCGCTGCCATGGCGCTGGCCGGGGCCGATGAAATCTACGTAATGGGCGGCGTTCAAGGCGTGGCGGCCATGGCCCTGGGCACTGAGCATATCGCGCCCGTGGACATGATCGTCGGCCCGGGCAATGCCTACGTGGCCGAGGCAAAGCGCCAGCTATACGGGCGCGTGGGTATCGACCTCTTTGCGGGGCCTACCGAAACCCTGGTGATCTGCGATGACAGCGTGGACGCCGAACTGGTGGCCGTGGACCTGCTAGGCCAGGCAGAACACGGCCCTACGTCGCCGGCGGTGTGCGTGACCACCAGCAGCCGGCTGGCCGAAGAGCTGCCCGCCGCCATCGAACAGGTGCTGGCGCGGCTGGACACCGCGCCGGTGGCCAGCGTGGCGTGGCGGGACTACGGCGAAATCATCCTGTGCGACAGCGATGAAGAAATGCTCGCCGAATCCGAGCGGCTGTGTTCCGAGCATGTGCAGGTGATGACCCGGGACCCGGAGTGGTTCTTCGAACGCATGACCTGCTACGGCGGCTTGTTCCTCGGCCACCGCACCAACGTGGCCTACGGCGACAAGGTGATCGGTACCAACCACACCCTGCCCACCATGGGCGCCGGCCGCTACACCGGCGGGTTGTGGGTGGGCAAGTTTATCAAGACCCACACCTACCAGCGCGTGCTCACCGACGAAGCCAGCGTGGCCATTGGCGAGGTGTGTTCCCGGCTCTGCGCGCTGGAGCACTTCTCCGGCCACAAGGAACAAGCGGACATCCGCGTGCGGCGCTTCCAGGCGGCCCGCGGATGAGCCGGCTCGCAGGCAAGGTGGCGGTAGTCACCGGGGCCACTGGTGGCCTGGGCCAGGCCATTTGCCAGGCGTTGGCCGAGGGGGGCGCCAGCGTGGTGGTGGGTTATCACCATTCAGCGGCAGCCGCGCAAGCCTTGACCGAGAACTTGCCAAGCGTGGAAGGAGGCCATTGGGCCGCCTCGGCACCGGTCACCGACAGCAACGCGCTAAATGAACTGGCGGCATTGGTGGATGCACGCCATGGCCGCTGCGACCTCCTGGTGAACTGCGCCGGCGTCACTCGCTTCGTGCCACACGGGGACTTGCTCGGGCTGGACGATGAACTGATCGACCGCATTTTTGCCACCAATGTGCGCGGCGCCATCGCCTGTGTTCGGGCGTTCCAGCCGCTGCTGCAGGCCACGGGCAATGGGCTGGTCGTGAATATCAGCTCGATCGCTGCGCGTACGGCCATGGGCAGCAACATCGCTTATTGCGCCTCCAAGGCCGCGCTCGACAACCTGACCGCGTCTCTGGCGCGAGCCTTGGCGCCCGCCGTGCGGGTGGTGTCAGTCGCGCCGGGCCTGGCGGACACCGAGTTCGTGCAAGGGTTGGCCAGCGACTGGCGTGACGAGCAGGCGCAACGCACACCCCTTGGCCGCCTGGCCCTGCCAGAGCAAGTGGCCCAGGCCGTAGTGGCAGCGGCCACTCACCTCACCTTTACCACCGGCGCGGTCATCCCTGTGGATGGCGGCAGAGCATTGAGCTGAGGGCACCATGAGCGACGTATTCGCACTCAAACCTCACCACGGCGGCATCAGCGTGCCGGACCTGGACGAGGCTATCGACTGGTACCGCCTAATGCTCGGTTTCGAGCTGGAAAGCCGTGCCTTTATCGAGCAGATTCCGGCCGAGGTGGCGTTCATTCGCCAAGGCGACTACCGCATCGAGCTGTTCCAACTGGAAGGCGCCAAGTCTCTGCCAGCGGACCGCCGCGAGCCGCACCTGGACCTGCTCACCCATGGTCACAAGCACCTGTGCTTTGCCGTGAAGGACGCGCCAGCCGCCTTCGCCCAGCTGCGAAGCAAGGGCGTCGACATTGTGTTCGAGCACGTTATTGGCGGTACGCCCATGGGTTTTTTGCGCGACAACAGCGGCAACTTGCTGGAACTCATTCAATACCCGGCCCTGTGGGCCGAACAAGGAGCACTCCTGTGAAGTTGGCAACCTTAAAAGACGGCAGCCGTGATGGCCGCCTGGTGGTGGTATCCCGCGACCTCAGCCGTGCAGTGCTCGCCAGTGGTATCGCCGGCACCCTGCAAGCGGCCATCGAGGAGTGGGCCCGTTGCGAGCCGCTGTTGCAGCAGGTGTATGCCTCGCTCAACGCAGGCCTTGCCCCACAGGCCTTCGCCTTCGAACCGCGCGAAGCTATGGCACCGCTGCCTCGCGCGTATCAGTGGGCCGACGCCTCGGCGTTCCTTAACCACGGCAGCCTCATGGAGCGCGCATACAAACTGGACATCAAGAAAGACGCTGGCGTACCCATTATCTACCAGGGGGCGGGCGATGATTTTCTCGGCGCCTGCGACGACTACCCGGTACCCGGCGAGGACCACCAGATCGACTTCGAGGGAGAAGTGGCGGTGGTGCTTGACGACGTGCCCATGGGCATCGAGTCGCACGCCGCCGCCGGACATATCAAGTTGCTGATGCTGCTCAATGACGTGAGCCTGCGCGCGCATCTGTTCAAGGAAGTGAGCATCGGCTTCGGCCCACTGCGGGCCAAGCCCAGCACCGTCTTCGCGCCGGTGGCGGTCACGCCCGACGAGCTAGGCGACGCCTGGGCAGACGGGCGGGTGAAGCTGCCGCTGCATGTGCAATGCAATGGCGAACGCTTCGGCGAGCCCAACGGTGAAGAGATGGACTTCAGCTTCCCTGAACTGGTGATGCACCTGGCGCGCACACGCAACCTGCGCGCCGGTGCCGTACTGGGCTCGGGCACCTTCTCCAACCGTGACTACCCGCGCACAGGCTCGGCCTGCCTTGCCGAACGCCGCGCCGTGGAAGTGTTGAAGCACGGGGAGGCAAAAACGCCGTTCCTGCGTTTCGGCGACCGCTTGCGGTTCGAGATCTTCGGGCACGACGGCCAGAGCGTGTACGGCGCCATCGACCACCGCTTCGTGCCGGCGCAGGAGGCCTGACATGAACATTCTGATCACCGGGGCCAACGGCTTCGTCGGCGCGTCGCTGGTTCGCCGGCTGCTGGCCGACCCTGCCGCCTTGCCGGGCTGGGATCGCCTCACCCTGGTAGACCTGGGATTCACTACACCCACCGATGACCCGCGTGTACAGCAACTGCGTGGTAGCCTGGATGACCCGGCGCTGCTGGCCACGGCACTGGAAACGCCGGCCGATATGGTGTTTCACCTTGCCAGCGTGCCGGGCGGGCTGGCCGAGCGTGACTATACCTTGGGCCGGCAGGCCAACCTGGACGCCACCCTGGCCCTGCTTGAAGGGTTGCAGCGCCAGGCAACCCCCGCGCGCGTAGTGTTTGCCAGCACCATCGCCGTGTATGGCTCGCCATTACCCGAGGCAGTAAACGACTTCACCCCGTTGCGCCCGCACCTGAGCTACGCCACGCAGAAGCTGATTGGCGAGCTGTTGATCGACGATTTCAGCCGGCGCGGCACTATTGATGGCATCAGCCTGCGCTTGCCCGGTATCGTAGCGCGCCCGCCGCAGCCCTCTGGCTTGCTCTCGGCCTTCATGAGTGACGTCTTCTGGCAAATCAAAGCCGGCGAGCCGTTCGAATGCCCGGTGTCGGCGCAGGCCACGGCGTGGTGGATGTCTGCCGTGCGCTGCGTGGACAACCTGCTGCATGCAGCCACCTTGTCAGCCGAGGCGCTCGGGGCGCGACGGGTGTTTACCCTGCCGGTGTTACACCTGAGCATGGGCGCGTTGATCGAGGGCCTGCAGCAGCGCTTCGGGCAGTCGCCGGTCAGCTTTGTACCCAACGAGGCGCTGGAAGCGGCATTCGGTCGCTATCCGCCATTGCGCAGCGAAGCCGCCGAGCAACTGGGGCTGTGTCATGACGGCAGCCTGGCGCAGCTGATCGAGAGGACGTTGAATCCGCTGTAGAACACTCCGCGCATCTAATAACAATAACGGGAGACACCATGAACGCTCCGCTGAGCATCACCCAGTCAAAGGCCACCCTGGCCACCTACCTGTTGCTGCTAATCAACTGCTTGTCGCCCATGGCGGCGATTGTGATCGCGCCCAGCCTGCCGCAGATGCAGGCGCACTTTGTCAAGGTCCCCAACGTTGAGTTTCTGATCCCCGTGGCGCTTACCGTGCCAGGCCTGCTGGTAGCGTTGCTCAGCCCGGTTGTCGGGCTGCTCGCCGACCGCTACGGGCGCAAGGCATTGCTGGTGGGGTCCATTTTCGGCTATGGCGTGTTCGGAGTGCTGCCGATGTTCCTTGATTCGCTGTACGCGATCATTGTCAGCCGGGTGGCGCTGGGCTGTGTGGAAGCGGTGGTGGTCACCATCAGCACCATGCTGATCGGCGACTATTACAGCGGCGCGCAGCGGCAGAAATATCTGGCACTGCAAACCACCTTCGCCTCCAGCTCGGCCATTGTGTTCTTTATGGTGGGTGGCGCCCTGGGCGAGATCAGCTGGCGCATGCCTTACGTGGTATATGCGGTGCCGCTGCTACTGGCGTTGGTGAGCAAAGTGATGCTGTGGGAACCGGCCGCCGCCAGCATGGCTGCGGATGAACAGCACAACGGCAACGGCCCGCGCTTTCGGCCCTCGGTGCTGCTGGGCATTTGCGTGGTGACCTTTATCGGCGCGGTGATGTTCATGGTGCTTCAAATCCAGATGGCCTACCTGCTGGGCGACATCGGCGAGCCTTCGCCTCAGACCGCCGGCCTGGTGGCCTCGGCCTGCAGCGTGATGATCGTGCTCGGTACGCTGGCAGTGCACCCGCTGGGCCGCATGGGGCTGCGCACGTCTCACTGCCTGGCGCTGGCGTTCGGCCTGATCGCCACCAGTTTCGTAGTGATACCGGCGATGCATAGCTGGCAAGGCATCATGGCGGCGGCGCTGGTCAACGGCCTGGGCTGCGGGCTGATGTTGCCTACCTTGGCCATCTGGAACATGCGCGAGCTGCCTTGGCAGCGTCGGGGGCTTGGCACCGGCATGTGGTACGGCAGCTATTGCCTGGGCATGTTCTGCAGCCCGTTGCTGGTAGTAGCTGTTGGCAAGGCAAGCGGGCACCTGGCGACCACCGTGGGCTGGGCCGGCTGGCTGTGCATGAGCGTCGCCGTGCTGGCGCTGATGGCCAGCCTGCTCCGCCGTCAGCCTCAGGGCCTGCCGCTTACCCCATGACACACCCCTTTTAAGTGGTAACCCAACCGGCGCGACTGGCGCCGGCTGGCCTCTCTCAGCTTGAAAAAAACAACAACAGAGACCCGACATGAACGAGCGAGCGGCGGTTGGCTGTGCCTTGATGATAGCGGTGGCGTGCCCGGCATGGGCAGAGCAGCCAAAGACCGTGGCCGACACTATGGCCACTGAGTACCCGAACCAGAAAGTCGGCCCCCGGGTGCTGAACGTGGAGCCCGCAGCCCCCCCTGTCGGCGACAAGCCTTTGGCCGAGCAGGGCCGCTGGCTGAAAGCCCATGGCATCAGCCCCCACCTGTCGATGACGGAAATTTACCTGCGCAACCCCAGCGTGGGTCTGAGCACAGGTAACCACGAATCGCTGACTATTTTCGCCGTGGGCGCGGATTTTGACCTCGACCGATTGGTAGGGCTGCCCGGCGGTAACCTGCATTTCGAGCAGCTGTACGTGCCCTGGACAAGCAACCTGACCTACGGCGGCCAGGTCGGTGATGTGCTGGCAGGCAAACCCGGGCCGTACATTCCCCGGGTAAGCCATCTCACATTGTTCACCTATGAGCAAAAGCTGCTGGACGACAAGCTTGCCATCGAGCTGGGCAAAAGCAATGCTGGAAACTATTTTGCACTGCCGCTGTGCAACGTGCCGCTGGGGTGCGTGAACGCCATTCTGCAGGACACCGCTGGCATCAACCCGCCGCCCTATGCTAACTGGAGCGCCCGCGTCGGGTATGACTTCACCCCTGCGCTGCGCGCCCAGGTCGGTGCCTGGCGCAGCAACAACGCCTACCCTTTCACCAACGGGTGGGAGCGCGACGAAGGCGATAGCGGCGGCACGTTGAGCACCCTGTATCTGGCCAACCTGGCGTACCGCAGCGACTACCGCATGGAGGCGTACCCGCAAACCTGGGAGGTACTGGCCTTTCACAACAATGGCCGCCAGACCGACCCGTACTACACCGTCAACGGCACCTCCAGAGTAGCCGACGGCACTGCCGCATCAGCCACCAGCAAGGGCGTCAGCGGACTGTACCTGGGGGGCAAAAAGACAGTGTGGCGCCAGGATGGAGGCCAAGGGCAGGAACCGAACCCAACCGCCGTAGCGGCCTTTGCCAGCGTTACCCATACCTTCGACGAGGATGCCAGCAATGGCGTGGCTACCCAGGCCAACGCGGGGCTGATCCTCTCCGCGCCCTTTCGTAGCCGGCCGTTTGACAGCTATTCGTTGAATTTCAACTGGGCCCGCCTTACGTCCCGTGAACAAGCGTTTCTCGAAGAGGCGCACGCCGCAGCTGGCGGTGGCGCCTACCGGCCGGGGCGGGACGAATTCGGGGTGTCGCTGGATGCGAACTTCATCCTCACCGACAGCATCGTGGTCAGCCCCTTCGTGCTGCGCACCTGGGGCACCAGCAGCTGGCTCAACCCCTATACCGGAATCAACCCCCGCGATGGCTACGCCGCCGGCCTGTTGTTCCACGTCCAATTCGATGAACTGCTCGGCCTTAACAGCCGCCACTGAAGGAGCTATGGCATGAACCACAACGACATTCGGGTGGCCTTGATCACCGGTGCAGCAGGCGGGCTAGGGCGGGCATTTGCCCTCCGCTTGGCCGAAGAAGGACTGCGCATCGCCCTGGTGGATTGCTTTGACACCGCAGACGTCGCCAACGCGGTTCGCGAGCGGGGCGGCCAGGCCGAGAGCTTTGCCTGCGACCTGCGCCAGCCGGAACAGATCGCCTACCTGTACAGCCAGGTAATGGAGCACTTCGGTCGCTGCGACGTGTTGGTGAACAACGCGGCCTATATCCCGCTGAAAAGTCTTGAAGCCACCACCCTGCTGGACTGGAGCGATTGTCACGCGGTCACCCTTGATGCGCCGTTCCTGCTGAGCCAGGCCTTCGCGCCGGGCATGCGCGAGCGCGGCTGGGGGCGCATTGTCAACCTGGCGTCCAGCAACACCGGGCGTCCGCAAAAGGGCTTTATGGCCTACATCGCCGCGAAGATGGGAGTGATCGGGCTTACTCGCGCGCTGGCGGTGGAATTGGGCGAAGACGGCATCACCGTGAACGCACTTTCACCAGGCCTGATTCGCCACCCAGGCAGCAGCGCCGCCCTGCCTGCGGGGCTGTTCGAGCAGGTACGCACCAGCCAGATGATCAAGCGCACCGGCGAGCCCGAGGACTTGTGCGGGGTGCTGGCGTTTGTGGTGTCCGACGCCTCGGCGTACATGACCGGGCAGGTATTCAACGTGGACGGCGGCTTTCTCTTCTGAAATCGCCGCGCTTATTATTTTGAAAGGAGGTTTAAAGATGGCCATTGTCGGCATCGATACCCTGCTGTACGGCGTTGAAGATGTGGCCACCGCCACGCGCTTCTTCGATGATTTTGGCCTGGATCGGCTCAGCGCTTCGGCTGAGGAAACGGTGTACCGGCTGGATGAAGGCTCTACGGTGATCGTGCGTGAGCTGACGCACCCGTCCATTCCTGCGTCGCGCTATGAAGGCTACGGGGTGAAGGAAACCATCTGGGGCGTGGACAACGACACCAGCCTGCAACGGCTGCTAGACGACCTGCGGCGCGATCGCGAAGTGCGACTGGGCGATGATGGCGCCTGGCATTTTCTCAGCGATTGCGGCCAGGCCCTGGCATTACGAGTGTTCCAACGAAAGAAAGTTACCTATGCGCCGGACCCTGTCAATGCGGCCGGTAATGTGAACCGGTTGAACCAGCACCGCAAATGGCGCACCCGGGCGCGGCCGAAAACCATCAACCATGTGGTGTTCGCGGTGGACGATTACTGGGCCACCTTCGCGTTCTTCCGGGACCGTCTCAATTTCCGCCTTTCAGATCATCAGAAAGGCATCGGCACTTATTTGCGCGCCGATGGCGCCAACGAGCACCACAACACCTTCCTGCTCAATAATAAGGCCCCAGGGGCCGGTGGCGTGCCGCGCTTCCATCACACCTGTTTCGGCGTGGAGGACTTCGACGAGGTGATGGTCGGTTCTAACCATATGACTCGCCGGGGGTGGCAGCACGGCTTTCTCGGCACCGGGCGGCACCGGATTGCCTCGGCGATATTTTGCTACTTCAACTCACCCACCGGTGGCGAGGCCGAATACGGCGCAGACACCGATTACCTGGACGACAACTGGGTGCCACGGGAATGGGAATTCCGCTTCGGCACGGCTCAGTGGATGAGCAACCCGCCGGCCTTCATGCAAGACGACATCCCCTGGGATGTGACTTTCTACCAGGGCGATGCCCCGGCAACCCGCCGCTGAACAAGGACCGACCATGAGCATGTTCCAGTATTTCGAAACCAACTACGTGTGGAGCCTGGCGGTGGCCGCGGCTATTGAAATGGGCGGAAAGCTCGGCGAGATCGAGGCCATGTGCGCGCCGCTCAAGGCCATCGCCCAGCAAGGAGATGACGAAGGCACCCAGGCATTTCTCGCAGCGTGGGAGGCCGGTGGCGACAACCTGGTGGCGCTGGCTGAAGAGGACAAGGCCGCCGGTAATCACTTCAGCGCCGGCGACAAGCTCAACCGCGCGGCGGTGTACTTCATCACCGCCGAGCGCATGCAGGCCCACGGCTACTCGCCACGCAAGGCTCTGTATGCGAAGTTTCTAAGTACTTTCAGCGAAGGCTTGGCCCTGTCGCGTTCCAACACCCAGCGGCTTGAAATTCCTTACCAGGGCGCGCACCTGCCAGGTCTGTTCACTCCGGCAGAGGGCGTGACCGGTCCAGCCCCTTGCCTAGTGGTAATTAATGGCCTGGACAGCACTAAGGAGATGGTTTACCGCGCCGGTCTGTTTCCCGAACTGCTGGCGCGCAGGGGCATCGCCAGCCTGTTCCTAGACCAGCCCGGAACTGGCGAAGCCCTGCGTCTGCATGGTCTGACTGCCGTGGTGGATACAGAGCAATGGGCAACCCCGGTGATGGACTATCTGCAAACGCGCCCGGAGATCGACCCCGAGCGGATCGGCCTGTTGGGCGTCTCCCTGGGCGGTTATTACTGCCCACGAGCGGTGGCGTTCGAGCCGCGATTTGCTTTGGGCGTGGTCTGGGGTGCCAACCACAACTGGGGCGAGGTGCAGAAGCGCCGGCTGGCCCGCGAAGGCGAGCGGCCGGTCCCGCATTATTGGGAACATGTCCGCTGGGTATGGGGCGCCAGTGACATGAGCGAATTCATGGCCATTGCTGAGCAGGTGCACCTCGATGGCGTGATGGATAGGATCAAAGTGCCGTTCCTAGTGACCCATGGCGAAGCCGACCGGCAGATCCCGCTGAGCTACGCGTACCGTTCGTACGAGCAACTCACCGCCAGCCCCGACCGCGAGCTCAAGGTGTTCACCTCCCGTGAAGGCGGTATCCATCACAGCAGCCTAGACAATACCGCCAATGCCGGTGCCTGGATCGCGGACTGGGTAGCCCAGCGCCTAGGCGGGCGAGTAGGGTAGCCTAAAGGCTCAGGGACTTCGCCTCCAAATTCTAGTGAGGAGGAGGCGAAACTGCCATGAAGCTGTTTCCTAATTTTCCATTCATAGAGACAGCTATGTCCTGCACTGCCTGCACCTCAGTTACCAGTTTCACGAGCAGGTGAACCTAACCGTTTTAGCGGGATCCGAGCGTCGGATTCAACATAGCACCCGCTCTGCACAGCCAACCAGGAGGCTTTGGAGTTAGTAAAAGCCGATAGGCATACCCTGAGGTGAGCATTTCAATTCACCTATTTTGCAAGCTGTCAGATAAGCGCGGCGCGACGATCTACCTCAAGCCGCGCCGGTTACATGATCCGCGGCCACACCGGGATAAGCATCGTTGGTGGCCTTCATGCGGCGGTTCCAAGGAGTAGCTGGTTAGTCAAACACGGCATTTTCTATAGATTCTTAACCCATGACGATGGGACTTAAACACCTCAACGAAGGATTGCTGAGCGGCAGCTCTTTAGGCGGCACTGTTGACGAATGCCTCCAGCACATCGATATCGACCGGCTTGGTGAAATGCTGATCAAACCCGGCTTCCAGGGGCCAGTTGCCGGTCAATGGCTTGGCCATAGCCGCTCAGCAAGACAATGGTCCTGGTTTTCGAAATGTAAAACCGTTGCTAGCCGCTGACAGCTTTCGACCCAAAGCGGGCATTTGCAGAGCGCATTCCACAGTCGAAGCAATCTGTCATCTATATCCCTCGCGCATCGACCTAGGTCTTGGACAAGAAGAAGGACCCAAGCCGCAAGCTAAAGGCCGATGCGTTGGCTTTAAATTGCAGCCCGGCGAGGCCGCTCAGGAAGGCTCCGCTTGGCCCCCCCCTAGCAGATGCAGCTCGGTGCTATCAGAAGCGAAAATGAAATTGCCTGTGCTGAGGGTTTGTTGGTAATCACCCGTCAACTGCACCTGGAAGTGATGGCCTTCGCTATCGGCCTCGTTGGACGTCAGCACGGTTCGATGATTGGATGAGTTGTAACTGACCTTGAGGGTGTTGTCGTTTCCGTCTCCAAGGCCAGTGAAGCCCAAGGCGGAGACATCGATGCGGTCCACCGACACCAGCAGGTCCGTAATGATGTCCGACGCCCCCTGGTAGCTGTCGCTGACGCTGTTGTAAACGAAGATATCAGCGCCGGATCCCCCCGAGAGCGAGTCGGCGCTGCCGTTGCCAATCAGCACGTCATTTCCCGCCCCGCCCGTGATGTTGTCGAAGCCATCGTCTCCTGTCAGGCGTTGGCCCACTTGCCAGTCATAGGTGACATCGATCGGGTTGTCAGGGTCAGGCACGGAGGGCGCGAAGATAAAGGCATCGTTGGGCGAACCACCAATGGAGCCGACGAAAGGAACACCCAGGGTCGTCAGCGAGAAACGGTCGCCAGCGGCATTGGCGTCCAGTGACTCGATGGTGGTCAAGCCCGTTGCCTTGTCGTAGCTTTCCAGCAGAGTGGTGCCATGACCGTCGCCCAGCCCGGTGAAGCCCAGGGCTGACACGTCGATACGGTCACCTTCGCCCTGATAAGCGTCTAGAAGAAGATCCTGCTGTCTGATGCCTGCGGCATCGTTGACGTAGCTGTCGGCCAGGGTCTTGTAGACGAAGGTATCGGCGCCGGCACCGCCGCTTAGGCGATCCGCTCCAGCGTCCCCTTCCAGGCGATCGTCGTTGGCGCCACCCCTTAGCGTGTCATTGCCGCCTAGCCCCACAAGCAATGCTCCGCGAGGGTAGGCATCGATGATGTCCGCCTCTGCGGTGCCGACCTCGCGGCCGAAGAAGTTCGCGTCGGTCAGGCTTGTTCGGTAGTCACCATTCAGGGCCAGCTTGAAGCGATAGCCGTCGGCATCCGCATCCAGGCTCTGCAGGTAGGTGGTGTCGTTGTCGCTGTTATAGCTGAGCAGCAAGGTGCCCTGGTAACCATTTCCCAGGCCTGTGATACGCAAAGCGGCAAGGTCTAATTGGTCATGGGCGGCATCGAAGTCCAGGATGCGGTCATGGGTGTTGCCCGCATCGCTGGCGTAGCTATCCTGCCGGCGGCTGTAGACGAACACATCGCTCCCGGCACCACCGCTGAGCCGGTCCGCGGCCTGGCCCCCTTCAAGCCTGTCATCGCCCGCCGCGCCATCGAGCTGATCCCGGCCGCGTCCGCCGACCAAGGCTTCCCCGGCCCCGGTGCCAAGGACGCGGTCGGCCTTGTCGCTACCTATCAACGTATAGGCCGGGCCACCCATGGAGCCATAGATGTGCGTGTAGTCAGCACCGCTGACCACCAGGCCCAGCTGGGCATGGCTGATCTGATTGCCGTACACGTTGCGGTAATAGTCAGCGGGTTGAGCGTGGCTATCATCCAGCCCATAGGTTGCGTTGTCGCCACCGACAATGGTGTTGTCGATCAGATTGAGGCTAGGGTCGCTTCCAGTTGTGACGCCCTGGGCATTGGTGTATTCGCCGATGCGGATTTCCGCCGCCGGGCCGGCCTGGGCGTTGTCGTGCACATAGTTTTGATAAAGCCCCTGCCGGAAGGTGCCAAGTACCGCGATGCCTTCGGCGCCATTGCCATGCACATCCACATTGCTCAGGGTGCCGCCCTCCCACCCGCGAATCTCGATGCCGGCCCCGCCATTGTTGTAGTACTGGCCGCCGACGATCCCGAACTGTTGGTACATGTCAGTGTCAGCGGGACGCTCTACCCCAGTAAGTACGAAGCCGTTGCCTTTATTGTCGTGAGACTGGTTATTGAAGAAGGACCCGGAGTTCGACACACCGGAAGCGACTACCACATCGAAGCCGTCGCCACCGTTGTGGTAGGCCTGGCTATCGGTGATGGCCATCGAGTCGGCCCGAACGGCCTGGGTCTGGAATTGCGTGGTGAAGCCGTCGCCGTCATTGTCATGGGCCAGGCTATCGGTCACCTGCGCGTAGTCTGTGAGCGCCTGGGCGCGCAGGCCGTCGCCGCTGAAGTTTCGCAACTCGACGCCCGTCACGAGCAAGCCGCTGGTATGAGCGGTACCACCGGCCTCGCTACCAGTGACGATGCCATCCACCGTCCCGCTGGTATTGGCTTTGTTGCCATCGAGCGTCAGGTTGCTGATCTTGGCATCGGTGGTGTTGACCTTGGCCGACGTATGGATCAACCCATCGATGTCACCGCTTGAGCCATCCGCGAGCTTAAGGGTGGTTTCTCCCAACCGCTCCCCATTGAGGGTGACCTTGCTTTTGAGCGTGAGGCAGCCGCCGTCGCTGTTGGGGCCAGTGAGGATGTACGTCCCCTGCGGCAAGAACACCTCGCCGCCGCCGGCTTTATAAGCGGCGTCGATGGCCTTCTGGATCGCCTGGGTGTCATCGGTAACGCCGTCGCCCTTGGCGCCGAAGTCGAGCACATTGAATGATGTGGCCACGTGAACTCCTTTGGTAAATGAAGCGGGGTCCGCGCGACCACATACTGAGCGGATGATAAATGACAAGCTTTTAGGACTTAACATAGGCGCGCCAGTTCAGCACTCGCTATTACGGCGTATCCCTGCGCAACGCCGCAGGCCCGCGCTTTAGGCATGTAACATCGTTAAAGGCTTAAGCAGCCTTACAACGTTGCTTGTGACTGTCCTTCATAGAGTGCAGCGAGCAGCCAGTTTGTGCCGGCACTGACCGGCCGCTTTGGGTCGATAGGAGTCATCCAACTTGAACCTAATCATCGGTGTTCTCGGCTATGCCATAGCCGCAGCAGGTAAATAGTGGCACCTGCGATCTCATAACGAATTTCATAACTGCCTACCAACAGCCGACGCACGTCGCGGGGCTCAAACTCGTCCAGCCGTTCGCCAATCCGCGGGTTCGTGAGCAACGTGAGCGGTGCAGCCGTCAGCTGCTGCACTGTGCGTCCGGCAGCAGGGCGATTTACCAGGGCCAGAAATTCATACAGCCGAGCCAAGTCTGACACGGCCTTGCTGGTCCACTGCAGCTCCATCAGCGCGGCACCGGCAACGGCGTCTCGGTGTCCAGACTCGCAGCCCACGCTTGCACCGCCTGGTGATCAATCACCCGACCTGCATCGACGTCGAGCAGGGCCTCACGAGTGAGGCGACTGCGCTCTTCCTCCTGGTCAAGCCAGGCCGACAAAGCTTGTTTCACGATCCAATTTTTCGAACGCTCAAGACGTTCGGCGATTTCATCGACGCGCTCAGCGAGCTCGACCGGAACGTGCGCGGTGACGGAACGGGTTTTTGCAGCGGCGGCCATGACGCATTACTCCTAGGTCTTAATCGGATTAAATCATAGTGATTCATCCTGCTGAACTGAAGCGAATTTTGGTTTAGGACACAGCAGAATACAGGGCCGCGTGAAAACTAGTGATAAAATAGGTTATCAAGAGTTTCGGTCCGGTCGGCTTTCAGCCCATTTTGGAGTGGAGGGAGGGAAATGAGAGGGTTAGCGTCCACTTGAACATCCGGGCCTACTCGGACAAGAAGCAGTTCCCGATCATCCCCGTGCAACCTGTGTGGCTCCCAGGAAAACCTGCAGCGACAGGCGGTCAAGGACATGCTGGTGGAATGGGAGCGCAAGCACCCGGGGCGCACCGAGAATATTTTCCGTGGCCTGCAGAACGTAGTGGCTTCGCACTTGGCCGATCGCGGCCTGTTCAACTTCACCGACCTACGCAGGCGCAACGCGTTCCAAGCAGCATCGGACGAACGGTAATCCCGTAATAACCCCCTCTATTTCCATAGCCTCAGCGGCCTTTCTGCCCACTGTTATGACTGGTAGAGAGATCATACCATCATCCAAGTATACAAACAGTTCAGGTGATGCTAGAACTCTTCCATGCCCGTGGCGCTGTGAGCCCGGGTGAGGCGTGGATCGCTGCCTTATCGCGACCCTAATAAGAAAACACTCGTCACATCGGTGGTCGCTCTGGCGAACACCCTGTCGATGAGCCGGAGAGAAAAGACATGTCCCAGGTCTCCGCAGCCCCCCAGGTCGAGCAATCGGCTATTCGCAAGATCTCGCTTCGCCTGGTGCCCTTTGTGGCACTGATGTTCTTCATCAACTTCCTCGACCGTACGGCGATTTCCTTCGCGGGCCCTAATGGCATGACTCAGGACCTGGGGTTGACCATCGCCCAGTTCGGCATGGCCTCGGGCATCTTCTTCATTGGTTACATTCTTCTGGAAGTGCCGAGCAACCTGGCCTTGCATCGCTTCGGCGCGCGCAAGTGGCTGGCGCGGATCATGGTGTCGTGGGGCATCGTTTCGCTGCTGTTCACCTGGGTGTCCAGCGTGGAAGGGCTGTATGCCTTGCGCGTGCTGCTGGGGGTAGCCGAGGCAGGTTTCTTCCCCGGGGCCATTCTGTTCCTCAGCCTTTGGGTACCCGGACGCTATCGCAGCAAAATCCTCTCGCTGTTCTACCTTGCACAACCGCTCACGGTGGTCATCGGCGCCCCGCTGGCGGCGTGGCTGATCAGCCATGACGGCCTGTTCGGCCTGGCAGGCTGGCGCGTGATGTTCCTCGGGGTGTCGATACCCGCGATCGTGGTGGGCCTGATTGCCTGGTTCTACCTGGTAGACCGCCCGGCCAGCGCCAAGTGGCTCAACGAAGAAGAACGCACCTGGCTGGTTAGCGAGCTGGAACGCGAGCAGCAACTGGCCCAGGCCAGCACTCACCACCTCAGCGTCGGCAAGGCCATGCTCAACGGGCGGGTATGGGTGCTGTGCTTCATTTACTTCGGGTTCATCTATGGCCTGTATGCGTTGGCGTTTTTCCTGCCCACCATCATCGGCGGGTTCCAGGCGCAGTTCGGCACCACGTTTACCGTATTCCAGAAGGGGCTGATCACCGCCATCCCGTACCTGCCCGCAGCGGTAGCGCTGTACCTCTGGTCCCGTGACGCCACCAAGCGCGGCTGCCGCACCTGGCACATCGCGTTGCCGGCCGTGACTGGCGCAGTCAGCATTCCGCTGGCGCTGGCCATGGGGTCGCCGACCGCGACGGTAGCGGTGGTCACTATCACCGCGTGCTCCATCTTTGCGGCGCTGCCGAACTTCTGGACCCTGCCCACCCGCTTCCTCACCGGTGCCTCCGCGGCAGCCGCGGTGGCGCTGATCAATACCGTAGGCAACGTGGCCGGTTTTTCCGCGGGGTTCGTCACCGGCATGCTCAAGGAAACGACCGGCAGCTACGCCGTGCCGATGTTCGTGGTTGGCGGGCTGATGCTGATGTCGGCGGTGCTGATGGTGTTGCTGGGCCAACAGCGGCCTACCGCGTCGAAAGACACGCTGGCGCCCGTGCGTCACGCGCACTGAGGAGATAACAATAATGACCCGTCTGTTTAATCAGCCCTCCGATTTCGCCGGTGAACTGGTAGAAGGCTTTGTCGCGGTACACAGCGACAAGGTCCGCCGGGTGCCTGGCGGGGTGGTGCGCAATACCCGCACCCCCGACAACAGCGTTGCCGTGGTGATTGGCGGTGGCTCCGGCCACTACCCGGCGTTCGCTGGGTTGGTAGGGCAGGGGTTGGCCCATGCCGCGGTGATGGGCAACCTGTTCGCCTCGCCCTCGGCGCAGCAGATCTACAGCGTGGCCCGCCTGGCGAACAAAGGCGCGGGCGTGTTGCTCGGCTACGGCAACTACGCCGGCGACGTGCTGCATTTTGGCCTGGCCCGCGATCGGTTGCTGGCCGAAGGCATTGCCTGCGAAGTGATCGCGGTCACCGATGACATCTCCAGCGCGTCGAGCCAAGAGCTGCACAAGCGCCGGGGCATCGCCGGCGACTTGGTGGTGTTCAAGGCCGCCAGCGCCGCCGCCGAGGCGGGCTATGACTTTGCCGAGGTGGTGCGGGTGGCGCGGCATGCCAATCAGCGCACCCGGTCATTGGGCGTGGCGTTTACCGGCTGCACGCTGCCAGGCGCCGACCATCCGCTGTTCACCGTGCCGCACGGGAAGATGGCCCTGGGCATGGGCATCCATGGCGAGCCCGGTATCGACGAGGGGCCCGTGCCCAGCGCCGACGAGTTGGCTGAGCTACTGGTGGCGTCCTTGCTCAAGGACCTGCCAGAAGGGATAGGCCAGCCCGCCGGGCACCGGGTGGCGGTCATTCTCAACGGCCTGGGCAGCGTCAAGTACGAAGAACTCTTTGTGGTGTATCGGCGGGTGGCGCAACTGCTGAGCAATGTGGGGCTGACCGTGGTAGAGCCCGAAGTGGGTGAACTGGTGACCAGCTTCGACATGGCCGGCGTATCGCTGACTCTCTGCTGGCTGGACCCGGAACTGGAGCGGTTCTGGTGCGCCCCCGCCGCCACGCCGGCCTACCGCAAGGGCAACGTGGTGGTCGCCGCACGGCTGGGCACGCTGGACCTGGCCCCCTTGCAAGCCGCCGCGATCCCCCCCGCCAGTGCCAAATCCCGGCGCTCGGCCCATTGCGTGCTCCAGGCCCTGGAAATAGCTGAGCGTACCGTGCTCGAGCACGTAGAGGAGTTGGGCCGTATCGACGCGGTGGCCGGCGATGGCGACCATGGCATCGGCATGCAACGCGGCGTAATGGCCGCTGTGGCCCGGGCGCGTGAAGCGCTTGCCCAGGGCGCGGGTGCCGGTACCTTGCTGCGCTGCGCCGCCGACGCCTGGGCCGACAAGGCCGGCGGCACCTCGGGGGCCATCTGGGGCGTGGCGCTCACCGCGCTCGGGAGCAGCCTGGGCGACACGCTCGACCCCGACGCGACTCGGGTGGCCGAGGGCATTCAACACGCCAGCGACGGTATTCGCCACTTTGGCAAGGCGCAGGTGGGCGACAAGACGCTGGTGGATGTGCTGGTGCCCTTTGCCCAGGCCCTGAACGAGGCGGCGGGGCAGGGCCTTGAGCTGGCGGAGGCCTGGCGGCACGCCGCCGCGGTGGCCCGTGACGCCTGCACGGCTACTGCGCAACTACGCCCGAAAATCGGCCGCGCTCGCCCTTTGGCGGAGAAAAGCCTGGGTACCCCGGACGCCGGCGCCGTATCGCTGAGCCTGATCATCACCGCCATCGAGCCGCTGTTGGCGGCTGGAGTGAGCCCCGCACGCCGTCCAGAGGAGAGCCTTCATGAGTGACACACTGCGAATAGTCATCGGCTGCGACGACGCCGGTTTCGAATACAAGGAAGCGCTCAAACGCGACCTGCTGACCAACCCTCTGGTCAGCCATGTGGAGGATGTAGGGGTGGACAGCCAGAGCCATACCGCGTACCCCTTGGTAGCCATCGCCGCGGCAGAAAAAGTGGCTGCCGGCGACGCCGATCGTGCGCTGTTGATCTGCGGCACAGGCCTGGGGGTGGCGATCGCGGCCAATAAAGTACCCGGCATTCGTGCGGTCACGGCCCACGACAGTTTCTCGGTGGAGCGCGCCGTGCTCAGTAACAACGCCCAGGTGCTGACCTTCGGCCAACGGGTGATCGGCCTTGAGCTGGCCCGCCGCCTGTTGAAGGAGTGGCTTACCTACCGCTTCGACGAAACCTCAGCCTCTGCCCTCAAGGTCAAGACGCTGTCGGACTACGAGCAGGTCGGCACCCGATGAGCCGCCCGGTCGTTACGCTGGGGGTGAGCCTGAAGATGTACTTCGGCTACCAGCAGACGCTGGACTGGTCGCGGGCCATCGCCGCGCTGCTCCGGGAACATCCGCAGGTGCGCAGCGGCGCCATCGACGTATTCGTGATTCCCAGCTTTCCGATGCTGGCCGCTACGCTGGAGATTTTTCAGGGCCTGGCGACCGTCGGGGCGCAAAACCTTGCCTGGGAAGATCAGGGCGCCTGGACCGGTGAAGTCAGCCCCCACGTGCTAGCGGAAATGGGTTGCCAAGTGGCGGAAATCGGCCATGCCGAACGCCGCCGTTACTTCGCCGAGACCGATCGCCAGATCGCCGACAAGACCGCGGCGGCCTGGCGCAATGGGCTCACCCCCGTGCTGTGCCTGGGCGAAACCCGGGAAGGCAGCATCGCCGAGGCGGTGGCTGTGTGCAAAGGCCAGCTGGATGCAGCTCGTGCGCCTGCATTGGCGGCCGGGTTGAGCGGGGAGTTGATCCTGGCCTACGAGCCGCAATGGGCCATCGGCGCGGCGGAGCCAGCCAGCCCGGACTATATCGCCGGGGTGTGCCAGCAGCTACGGCGCGAAGGCGCGCGCGTGATCTATGGCGGCAGTGCGAAGCCCGGCTTGCTGAGCCAACTCGGCCTGCAGGTGGATGGGTTATTCCTGGGCCGCTTCGCCCACGATCCCCATGCGTTCGCCGCCATTCTGCAAGAAGCCGCACAGTGCGCCGCACATCCAAGGGAGATGCAGACATGGCAATCGGCCTGAGCACCTATTCGTTCTTCTGGCGCGCATCGGATCGGGTGCCCCAGCCGATGGACCTACCCGCCATGCTCCAACACACCGCCGACCTGGGCGCTACGGTGTTCCAGATCTGTGACTATGCTGGGCTCGAAGCCTTATCGCCGCAGCAGCTGCGCGAACTGCGGCAGCAGGCCGATGCGCTTGGGCTTACCCTCGAGCTTGGTACCCGTGGCCTGCGCACCGAGCACCTGCTCAAGTACCTGGGTTATGCGGACATCCTCGGCGCCAAGGTGCTGCGCAGCATGTTCAACGGCGCCGCGCACCGGCCCAGCCCTGACGAGGCCTTCGCACTGCTGGAAACCATTGCCCCACGGCTGGCCGAGCAGGGCGTACGGCTGGCGCTTGAAACCTATGAACAAGTGCCTTCCAGCACACTATTGGCTGTGGTCGAGCGCCTCGACAGCCCGTGGGTGGGGATTTGCCTCGACCCTGGCAACTGCGTGGCCGCGCTCGAACTACCTCAAGCCGTCATCGATCGCTGTGCAGCGCGCACCCTCAACCTGCACGTGAAGGATTTCGCTTTTTCGCGGCGGGACGGTTGGGTCGGCTTTACCTACGCAGGCTGCCCGTTGGGCGAGGGGCTGCTGGATTACGACTATTTGCGCGCGGCAGTCCAGCCCGAGGCGCGGGGCATCAACCAGATCATCGAACACTGGCTGCCGTGGCAGCTCGATGCCGCCAGCACCTGCGCGCTGGAAGACCAGTGGACCCGCCACAACCTCGATTACCTCAACGCCAAGGCTGCCACACCGCCCGGCGCCCCTCACTTCCCTCTTTGACAAGAACAATCCGAGGAACCACCCATGACCTACGAACTGAAAAAAATCGCCATCGTCGGTGCCGGCGGCAAGATGGGCATGCGCATTTCCGCCAACTTGCAGAACAGCCCGTACAGCGTCACCTATTGCGAGAATTCCCCCCGTGCCCAGGAACAGATCCTCGCGGCCGGCCGTAGCCTGTCGGAGACTGCCGAGGTGGTACCCAACGCCGATGTGGTGATCCTGGCGGTGCCGGATGTAGCGCTGGAAACCGTGTCGGCGCAAGTGGTGCCGCAACTGAAGAAGGGCGCCATCCTGCTGACCCTCGACCCCGCCGCGTCCTATGCCGGGTTGCTGGCCCATCGTGAGGGCATCCACCAGGCCGTGGCGCACCCGTGTCACCCTTCGGTGTTTCTGGAACGCACCACCAAGGAAGAACATGCCGACGCCTTCGGCGGCACCGCCGCTGTGCAAGACGTGTGTGCGGCGTTTGAATCGGGCAACGACAAACAGCGCTCGGAACTGGCCAATATCATTGCCGTAATGTATGGCCCGGTAGGGCAGGTGCATTGGGTCACAGTCAAGCAGTTGGCCTATCTGGAACCTACACTGGTCGAGACCGTGGCCTGCATGGTCGGCACCTTCATGAAGGAAGCCCTGGACGAAACCATCAACCGTATCGGCGTACCGGAGGCCGCTGCCAAGGCCATGCTCTACGGGCATATCCAGATCGCCCTGGCGGTAGCGTTCCGCAGCACCAACCCCTTCTCCGATGCCTGCATGATCGCCATCGACTACGGCCGGGAGAAAATCATCAAGCCCGACTGGAAAACCATCTTCGACGAGCAGGAGCTCGACCTGATCATTGCGCGCATGCTGAAGATCGAGGCGGTGCGGCGGGTCGACGCGGCCTGATTTCGAGGTAAATGGAGCGCCCGGGTAAAGCCCGGGCGTTTGCCGTGTGCAAAATAAAAAGGAGGCAACATGGCGCATCAGCCACCCCTTCGCGGCGCCCTGATCGGCTGCGGTTTCTTCGCCCTCAATCAGTTACGCGCCTGGCAGGACCTGCCCGGCGCCGAGATCGTCGCGTTGTGCGATACACAGCCCGAACGCCTGGACGCTTTTTCAGCTCACAGCCCAAGCGCCGCGCGTTATACCGATGCCCAGCAGATGCTCGACGCGTTGGCCCTGGACTTCGTGGACATTGCCACGCCCACCTCCGCGCACAAGCCGCTGGTGCTCATGGCGGCACGTGCCGGTGTAGCGGTGATCTGCCAGAAGCCCTTCGCCGCCAGCCTGGACGACGCTCGGCTGATGGTGAAAACCTGTGCCGAGCACGGCGTGAGCCTGACGATTCACGAAAACTTCCGCTGGCAAGCGGCGGTTCGCGCCACCATCGAACACCTGCGCGCAGGGGTGATCGGCACGCCGTTCTTTGGCCGGGTGAGTTTTCGCAGCGGCTTCGATGTATACCGGCTACAGCCCTACCTGGCTCAGACGCCACGGTTCATTATCGAAGACCTGGGTGTGCATGTGCTGGACATCGCCCGGGCCCTGTTCGGCGACGTACAACGGCTGAGCGCCCACACCCAACGGGTGAACCCTGCTATCAAGGGCGAAGACGTGGCGACCATTCTCCTGCGGCACGACACCGGCGTCAGCTGTGTTGTGGACATGAGCTATGCGACCCGGCTGGCCCGTGATTCCTTTCCTGAAAGCCTGATCGAAGTGGACGGCAGCGAGGGTTCGCTACGCTTGCTGGCCGATTACCGGCTGGAGGTTCACCGCGGCCCTGGGCAGGTTGAAACGATCGACGTTACAGGGCAGGCCCCCGGCTGGGCGGAAGCGCCGTGGGCTGCGATCCAGGGCAGCGTGCTACGCCTGCAGCAGGAATGGCTGGCCCACCAGCTGGCAGGTACGCCATGCGAAACCCATGGGGCGGACAACTACAACACCCAAGCGCTGGTGGAAGCGGCGTACCAGGCCGCCGAGCAAGGTACGGTGGTGGTGCCGGCCAGGTATTGATCATGTAGCGAAGTTGCGAGGTGCGCCCGCTATTGTAGGAGGCCGGCGCAGCTCGCGAATAAGCGCTACTACCTCATCCCAAACCCACCCTCGCGCACGTCCTTGCTGTTTTCCTTGGTCACCAATACACAGTCCACCGATTGCTTCTCGGGCTTGTCCGTTTTGCCGGTACGAAGGAACTGGTCCGCCTGTTCCATGGCCATGGCTGCCATCTGGGTCGCTTGCTGCAGGCCTGTGGCCGCGATGGGGCCGGTGGTTGCGATCTGCCGCACCACGTCGGGGTTGCCGTCGATCCCGACCACGATCACCTTGTCGTTACCGGCATTTTTAAGCGCCGCGGCGGCGCCGAGGGCCATGGTGTCGTTGCCGGCGATCACCCCGACGATGTTCGGGTTGCCCTGGATAATGGTCTGCATCACCGTGTAGCCCTGGGTCTGGTCCCAGTTGGCCGACTGCTGCGCGGCCAGTTTCAGGTCGGGGATCTGGTCCAGCACCCGATGGAAGCCGTCGGAGCGCACATGGGCGTTGATGTCCGACGTGCGGCCCTGCAGTTCCACGTACTCACCCTTGTAGCCCACCTTCTCGGCGAAGAACTCCGCCACCGAGGTGGCGCATTGCGAGTTGTTCGACACGATCTGCGCGGTGGCGATACCGTTGGCGTTCACTTCGCGGTCGATCAGGAACGCCGGGATACCGGCTTCCTGCGCCCGCTTGACCGCCGCGATCGAGGCGTCGGAGCCGGCGTTGTCGAGGATGATCGCACTGGCACGGTCGCCGATGGCCGTCTGCACCAGGCGAAGCTGCACGTCCGGGTCGTCGTTGTGAACCAGAGCGCTGGTGCGGTAACCGAGCTTTTTCGCCGCAGCCTCCGCGGTGTCCGATTCGGCCTTGTAGAACGCGTTGCTGTGGGACGGAGTGATGATCACGATCAGATGATCGGCCGGCTTGAATTCGGCAGCCTGGGCGGTGGCCGACACTACGCAGGCAAGGGACAGGGAAAGCGCAAAGACGGTTTTCATTGTTGTTGTCATCTCTTCGTGGGTGATCGGGGTCAGGCCTGCGGGCCGGGCAATGCTTCCTGCGCCTTGGCCTGGCGCTCGGCGCTGGATTTTTCAACGCGACGCTGCAACTGGTCCACGACCACGGCCAGGATGATCACCGCGCCGGTGATCACGGTCTGCCAGAAGTCGGAAATACCCACCAGTACCATGCCGTTGCTCAGCACGCCCAACACGAACGCGCCAATGAGGGTGCCGCCGATGGTACCTACGCCGCCAAACAGCGACGCACCGCCAAGCACCACCACGGCAATGGCGTTGAGTTCGTACGAGCTGGCAATGGCCGGGTTCGCCGCGCCCAACCGCGACGCGATGATCAAGCCGGCCAGGGCCGCGCAGAAGCCGGAGATAGCGTAGGTGCCGATCTTCACGCGGCCCACGCGCACACCGGACAGCTCAGCGGCGCGCTCGTTGCCGCCGATGGCGAACACCTGCCGGCCGAAGACCGTCTTGCGGCTGATGTACACCGCCACCAGCGTGAGCAGGATCATCAGCCAGATCGACACGGGCACCGACAGCACGCGCGCCGTACCCAGCCACAGAAAGCCCGTGTTGTTGAGTTCAGGGTTGCCCGCCAGGTTGCCGTAGGTGGCGCCGTTGGACACCAGCGACGCAGCGCCGCGGGCCATGTACAGCATGCCCAGGGTCATGATGAAGGGCGTGACTTTCAGCCGTGTGATGAACCAGCCATTCACCGCGCCCACCAACGTACCCAGCGCCAGGGTAGCGGCACAGATCAGCGGAATGCTGCCGAATGCCGACACCCCCAGCCAGGGCAGGCGCAGCCCTTCGGCGATCAGGCTTCCGGCAACCATGGCAACCAGCCCGGCGATGGCCCCTACCGACAGGTCGATACCCGCGGCGAGAATCACGAAGGTCATGCCGATGCCGAGGATGGCGAACACGGCCACCTGCTCAGCGACGATCACCAGGTTGCGTGCGGAAAGGAACGAAGGCGCGATCGAGGAAAACAACACCACCAATACCGCCAGCGCGAGGTATGCGCGCAGCTTGAGCAAAAGCAGCGGGAGCGAGCGCACGCCCAGGCCGGTGGGGTTGCCTGGAGCGGCAGAAAGGATATGGGCCATGTTACGCAGGCTCCTGCTGAGGGTGTTTGGGGTCGCTGTACGCGCCCACCTGGGACCAGGCCACCAGGCTGGCTTCGCACAGCTGAGCGCGAGGAAGGTTGGCGGTGATCCGGCCTTGGCACATCACCAGCACGCGGTCCGCGCCTCCCAGGATCTCGGTGAGGTCGCTGGAGGCGTACAAAATGGTCAGCCCCGCCTTGGCCAGCCCGTCGAGCACCTCGAACAGCTCTCGGCGCGCCTTGATGTCGATACCGCGAGTTGGCTCATCCAGCAGCAGAATGTGGGGTTCGGTGAGGAGGTTCTTGCCTACGACCACCTTCTGTTGATTGCCGCCCGACAACGAGGAAATGGCGATGTCAGCGTTGCTGGCCTTGATGTGCAGTTGCTCGATCATGCGGGCCACATCGGCCTGCATGGGCGCGGGTGCCAGCCCATGGCCGCGGGCATACCGCTTGAGGTTGGCCAGCAGCAGGTTGTCGCGCACCGAAGCGCCGGTCACCAACCCCAGCTTTTGCCGGTCTTCAGGCACCAGCGCGATCCCGGCCTGGATGCGCTCGGCGATAGCCTGGCGCAGTGGCAGCTCCACGCCATTGAGCGTGATGTGCCCGCCGATGGCCTTGCGCAGGCCGATCAGGGTTTCGAAGAGCTCCGTTCGCCCCGCACCCATCAACCCGTAGAAGGCCACCACTTCGCCCCGGCACACGCTGAAAGACAGCCTGTCCAATAACAGGCCACCGCGCCCATTGGCCACCGTCAAATCCCGGACTTCCAGCACGCACGGCCCCGCAGGGCTGGCGGCTCCCTCTCGCAGCTGGGTCGCCATGTTGCTGCCGATCATGCGTTCCACCAGCCACTCGATGGTGACCGAGCCTTTGACCCCCGTACCGACCAGATGCCCGTCGCGCAGCACGGTGAAGGTGTCGCCAATTTCGATCAGCTCTTCGAGCCGGTGCGAGATATAGATGATGGAAACGCCTTGAGCCTTGAGGTCGCTGATCAGTGAAAACAACACCTTCACTTCGGCTTCGCTGAGCGAAGAGGTGGGCTCGTCGAGGATCAGTACCTGCACATCGCTGACCAGCACCTTGGCGATCTCGATGATCTGCCGGGTGCCGATGCTCAAGTCCTGTACCAGGGAGTCCACGTCGATTGCCTGGCCCATGCGCGCCAGGGTCGCGCGCGCGCGACGGCGCTGCTCGGCGTGGCGCACCATCCCCCAGCCGTTACGCAGTTCCTTGCCGATGAACAGGTTCTCGGCAACGCTGAGGTTGGGGCACAGGTTAAGTTCCTGATGCACGATGCCAATGCCCAGCGCCATGGCCTGGCGCGGGTCGCTCAACTGCAGTGCCTCCTCGCCGCGAAACAGCTGGCCGCTGGTGGGTTGCTCGATGCCAGCGAGGATTTTCATCAAGGTAGATTTGCCTGCCCCGTTCTCACCGATCAATACGTTCACCTGGCCGTACATCACGTTGAAGTCCACGCCCTTGAGTGCCGTGGTGCCCTGGTACACCTTGGTGATCTGCCGCGCATGCATGGCTACGTTTGCAACGGCGCCGTCGCTGCGGCGCACGACGGTGCTCATGGCGACTCCTTGATCGTCACGCTGACGGGCACGATGCGCAGGGAGGAGGGCGACTGAAGGTTGAGCACCCCGGTGAAGTCCACGGTCTTGCCAACAAGGCTGGCGGCGGGCACCTGGCCATAGGCGTTTTCCAGCGCCACCTTGTTCAAGGCGGCCGCCACGTCGGCATATTGGGTCTGGTTGGTGAAGTTGTTCAGCGACATGTCCGGCACGATGTCACGCAGCACCGTGCTGATTACCAGCGGGCCCGTGAGCAGCTGCACCTTGGTATGGGCCAGGGCGGGCTCATCCGGGAACTCCAAAGTAAGCAGCCCCATGGGTGATTTGACGTCGGCCTGGGTTACGCGGGCCTGGCCGCTCACGGCGACGTTTTTGGCCCGGGTGTTGTGCGGCAGGCCATAGCGGTCCGCCGCGGCATTGCTGTCGTCCGCCAGCGCGCCGAGCAACGTGGCCAGTGGCACGGTGTTCTCTCTAAGGATAGGCGCGACGTCGGTTGCCCACTGTTGCCGGGCATAGGCCATGGCGTCGAAGCTGTCCACGGCGAACTTCTGGTTCTGGCCCTTGCCGTTCGCGCCTTGGGCGTCGTTGAGCACCACGCGGCCGGTGATGGGGTCCAGCGGGCGCAAGGTAACCAGGGGCCCGCCGGCCAGGTTCACGGCAACGAAGGCGGCAACAGCGAGGCCACTGACGAGCAAGGGCAGGCGGCGGGGTGGGGCGGCCTTTCGGGGATGGGCAGCGGCTGGCGCAGGCGTCATATGTGCAGAGCTCCTCGCCCATCGTGGGGCGATTTCTTGTACTTGTCAGGAGGTTCTGAAATCACTATATACCATCATCATACCAGTGGTGTTACTCTATTTTTGCTCGCCGAGCTTCGCGCATTACCCACCTATAACAACAAGGGAGTGTGGCGCCATGATGCCTGCCTGGTCGCTGGACAAGCGCCTTTATGGCACCGATCAACCTGCGCAAGCGCGCACTCACGTCACGGTAGGCCCTGTCGGGTTCTGGGCTGAAGGGCCGCAGTTGCGCCACCTCACCTTCGGGGGCATTGAAGTGCTGAGGGCGGTAGGCCTGGTGATTCGCGATGCCTGGTGGGGTAGCCATGTAGTTGAAGCCCAAGCCTGGAACGTGCAGGCCAGCGAAACACAGTGGAGAGGGGACCTCAGCGGTGCCGTGCCCGGCCCCGACGGCAGCGCGGCACTGGGTTGGCAACTGGTAGTGCAGGTAGGTCAACAGGGCCTGGTGGCCACCGCCCGGCTTATAGCCCAAGCAGATTTCACCACTTGCCGCGCCGGTTTGATGCTGCTAAATCCGCTGGCCGGTGTTGTCGGCGCCCCGGTTGCAGTCACCCATGGCAATGGAGAACTTGAGGAGGGGCGTTTTCCTGACCTCATCAGCCCGGGGCAGCCGTTCCTTGATATCCGGGAGTTACGCCACGCTCCCGCGCCGGGCCTGCGCGCCCATTGGCGCTTGAGCGGGGATACGTTCGAGATGGAAGACCAGCGCAACTGGGGCGATGCATCCTTCAAAACCTACAACCGGCCCTTGGCCTGGCCGTGCCCGTATGTGATCGAGGCCGGCAGCTGTGTGGAGCAGCAGGTGGTGCTCACCCTCAGCCGCGAGGTGGCGGCATGAACCACGCGATGATCCGCGTTACCGGGTTCGCGCCCCAGCCGCTGCCTGCGCTCGGCCATGGGCTATGGGTCGATCACTTGGACGACGGCGCGCAAGCCAGCTGGCTGGCGTCGCAGTTGGCCCCGCAGCATTTGGACCTGTTGGCAGACCTGCGCTTGCCAGGCAGCCACCAGCGCTTGCAGCAAGGCTTGGCCATCTGTGCGCTGTGCGGCGCTCAGGCCTGGCTGCTGGTGATCATCAACGACAACGAAGGCGAGGCCCAACTGCACGCCTTGGCGGCGAGCCTGTCCCATGCCGCAGTCAAACCTTCGGGCGTGCTGGTCACACCTGCCGCTTACCTGGAAAGTTATCAGCCCAGTGGGCCATGGCCCTCCGGGCTTACCCCGAATCAGGCACTGTTACTGGCACGTGCCGCATTGCCGGGTGTGCCGATCGGCGCGGGCGTACCTACCTATTTCACCGAACTCAACCGCTGCCGGCCGACCCCGGGCAGTTTCGACTACCTCACCCATGCCACATCGCCAACCGTGCACGCGGCCGATGATGTGTCGGTGATGGAGACCTTGCAGGCGCTGCCCGATATCGTTCGTTCAGCTCAAGCCCTGGCCGCAGGCCAACCCTACCGCATCACCACCAGTGCCATCGGCGCGTGGCGCAATCCGTATGGTGGCCAGCTCACGCCTAACCCTGACCGCCAGCGCCTGACCCTGAGCGAACGGGATCCCCGGCAGCATGGGCTATTGGCGGCAGCGTGGACGCTGGGGCACTACGCTGCAACGCATCGCGGTGGGGTTCAGGCCACGGCATTATGGGCGCTCAATCCGCCCTTCGCCATTGCCGACGAAGGCCGCTACTGGCCCGTGTTCCACGTACTCAGGGCATTGGCCGCAGGGCATGGCCAGCGCGCGCTGGCGCTTGACTGCTCCGGGGCCGGTGCAGCGGCAATAGGTTGGCTGCAACAGGAAAGCAACCTGGCTCGGGTATGCGTGGCGAACCTTACGGCGCTGCCGTTGACGCTGGGGTTTGCCGACCTGGTGCCGCATGCCGCCGCTGTGCTCGGGCCCCTGGCGTTTCACCTGGCGCTGGAAGAACCGGGGTTCATGGACTACCGCGAAGCCGTACCGAGGGTGCTTGAACCCTTTGCCTGCGCGGTGATCGACTGTTCGCTGGACGTCGAGCCCGCCTCGAAATGGTGCTAACTTACCGCCTTTTTGGTGAATGCCGGAGCTGTCTGCCTAATGTCCGAGATCAAGAAACGCCTGATTCAGCGCAAGAAGCTGTCCGACATTGTCTTCGAGCAGCTGATCAGCCTGATCGAAGAGGAAAACCTGCAGCCGGGCGACCAGATGCCCGCCGAGCGCGAGTTGATGGAAACCTTCGGTGTAGGCCGCCCGGTAGTGCGTGAAGCGATGCAGCGGCTGGCCGGCATGGGCATGATCACCATCCAGCACGGTGAGCGAGCGCGGGTAGGGCGGGTGGACATGCATTCGATGATCGGCCAGATCGACCTGGCTGCCCGCCATCTTCTGTCCAGCTCGGCTGAAAACGTCGACCATCTGCGGCAGGCACGGGCGCTGTTCGAAACCGGGTTGGTAAAGGTAGCCGCCGAGCGTGCTTCTGATGCCGACATCGCTGTGCTGGAGGATGTCGTCGCGCGCATGCACACCTTCCGCGACAGCGACGACTTCATTCTGATTGACATGGAGTTTCACGGAGAGCTCGCGCGCATCTCCGGTAACCCGATCTATATGGCGATTTCCCGGGCCATCCTCGAATGGATGGCCGACTACCGTCGGGAAATGCTGCGCTTCAAGGAGCGTGAGCAGACCTTGCGAGAGCACGAAGCTATCCTGGCTTGCATCAAGGCCCGCGATCCGGCGGGTGCCGAGCGGGCGATGTCGGATCACTTGGTGAAGCGGATTGAGGCGCGGTAGGCGCCATAGCAATCACTGCATGGCCCTCATTGCAGGGCCAGGCCGAGCCTAGATATGGACGACGATTTTGCCGATCTGAGCGTTGGACTCCATATACTCGTGCGCCTCGACGATCTGATCGAAGCTAAAGGTTCTGGCGATCAACGGCCGCAGCGCTCCGCTTTCCAGTCCTTTGGAGATAAAGGCCTTCGCACTGTTCAAGCGCTCGGGGTCCTGCGTGATTTCGAACAGCTGGTATCCGCGAATCGTCAAATCTTTCCCGAGTACTTCCATTACTGGAATGCTCAGGTCCGTGGTATCCAAGGCGCCGTACTGGAAGAAAATACCAAGGTAGCTGAGCGCCCGAAGCATATTGGCTACTTCGGGCCCGCCGACTGGGTCGAATGCCATCCGCGCACCTTTATTCTCGGTAATACGGTTGACCTCGGCTACCAGGTCCTCCTCCTGGGTTGCGATCACATGGGCGGCGCCTGCATCCAGCAACGCCTGCCGCTTTTCGCTGCTACGGGTCAGCGCCACGGGTAGGGCCCCTACCAGGTTCGCGATCTGGATGGCCGCGAGGCCAACGCTGCTCGACGCCGCGCGAATCAAAACCGTCTCGCCCTTCTGCAGTTTGCCGATTTCAATCAGGGCGCCATACGCAGTCACGAACTGCATCCAGGTGCCTGCCGCTTCCACCGCCGTAAGCCCCTGCGGTTGACGGACGATTGCATGTACCGGCGCCACCGCCAGCTCGCCATACAGGCCATAGTCGGCGAACGAGAACGCTGGGATCACGTTCACTTCGTCGCCAACGGCATATTCGATGACGCCCTCGCCAACGCTTTCGACAGTTCCCGCAGCTTCGTACCCCAGGGTAGCGGGCAGCTGGGGCGGGAAGGTGTATTCCCCCCGGCGATACATAGCCTCAGCGCGGTTCAGCCCCAATGCCTTCACCTTGATGCGGACCTCGCCCGCACGTGGGGCACGTACCTCTACTTCATCGATCTGGAGCACTTCGGGTCCACCGGTACGATGGAATCGGACAACCTTAGACATGTGTAATCCTCGCAAAATGGTTGTATCCCAGGTCCAGGCGCTTGACCCGGCTTGAAGGCAGCATGCTAGAGTTTTGTCCGCTGGCGTGCATACGGCATAAATCCGCATGTAGTGCCAAAAAGCGTACTACCACGGCGGAGATTCCGGTGACCAAACTTCGAAACTATGACGGTGCCCCCGGCTGCTCGGTAGAGGCGGCGCTGCATATCATGGGCGGCAAGTGGAAAGGGGTGATCCTCTATCATCTGCTGGATGGCACCCACCGCTTCAACGAGCTGCAGCGCCGTCTTACCGGGGTTCCGCCCAGGCTACTGATCAAGCAGCTTCGCGACCTTGAAGAGGACGGCCTCGTAGTACGTACCGTCTACGCCGTGGTACCCCCTAAGGTTGAATATGCACTGAGCGACGAGGGCCGAAGCCTGGAGCCGTTCCTGCTGGGGCTGTGTGCCTGGGGGGATGCTTGGCTGGCTCGGCGGGGCATGAAGACCGCCGTGCAACTGAAGCTCGATGCAGAACCGGAATCCGCCGTGCACACCGACGAAAGCGCCACCCACGCCTCGTCGATGTAATGAACCCCTGAGCCTTCTGTGATTAGCCATATGCGCCAGCATCACTGGCTGCAGTCGCAATGGGTTGAAGATTAAAACATTGGGACAACCATGAACGACCTGACCGAAGAAGAAATGCGCCGCGCCTTGTTTGGCGCCGCGCAGGCGCCTGCGCCCACGCATGTACACATCCCCGACCCCATGGAGGCTATCCCGGACGTAGTCATCGTGCCGACCGCTTCCGTGGCAAGGAAACGAAAGGTTGATAAAGCGTTTACCCCCAGACTCAGGGTTACGCTCAGGGTGGGGAATGCCTTTGAAGGCGAGACGCAGGAGCTGGTGCATGAGGCCGATACGTTGAGCACGTTGCTGGCGGAGCAGGATGCGGTGAAGGCTGCGCGGAAGAAATTTCGCTATGTGGAGGTGGTATCGGTCAAGCCGATGTAGGTCTTCATCCCGAGCGGCGAGGAAGGTCATACTGCGATTGGCCGGCAGTAGTACACATGGTTTTAGTCGCAGCGGATGGTTGCTCAAGGCCCTCCACGATCAAGGCACCAGAATGACTTTGCCCGCGCTGCCCTGATGTACTTCCGTGTAGCGCGATACACCCTCTTCGAGCGGCGACTCAAGCAGCCCTGTCGGTAGCGGTAGGGAGCCTTCGTCGAACAGTGTGCCGAACTGCTCCAGCATCCGCGCGCAGGCTTCAACGCCGTACAACAGTGAGTTGATGCCCACCACCGAACCGCCTTTGCGGTAGAGCGCCAGTGCTGGCAGCTGAACGTGGCCGTCCACGGGTGCAGCGATAATGGCGATGCGGCCAAATTGTGCCAGCGCAGGCACGGCGGCAGGGAGCCAGAAGCCGGTAGTGTCGAAAATCACGTCTGCGCCGCCGGAAAACACGGCGTTCACCTGGGCGCCGAGGTCTTCCGGCTTGCCGAGTTGGATTGCGTTGAAGCCCTGCATTTGCAGTGCTTGCAGGTGATCCGGTCGACGTACCGCGGCCAGCACCTGCGCGCCGCGCACTTTCGCCAGTGCAATGGCCGCGCTTCCCACAGCACCATTGGCACCGATCACCAGCAAACGGGTGCCGGCCTGCACCTGGCTGCGCTCAAGCGCATCCCACGCTGTGGTATAGGGCACGCCCAGGCTCGCCGCCTGAGCAAAACTCAGCGAGGACGGCTTGAGCGCCACGCCGTTGGCGGGGAGCGCAATGTAGCTCGCATGTGAGCCGTCGCGAAGAAAGCCGATCTCCTTCCCGGTACCCCAGACTGCCTGACCGATCAGCGCCTGCGGGCCTTCGACGACGACGCCTGCGAAATCGCGACCCGGCACCCGAGGCATCGTGGTGTAAGGGAAGCGGCCGAGCACGTTTTTCACGTCGCTTGGGTTAAGGCCCGCAGCTTTAATCTGCACAAGAATTTCGTCAGCCGCCGGGACGGGCCTGGAGAGTTCGACGACTTGCAGCGCAGCCAGGTCGCCGGTGCTTGAGAATTGCAAAGCTTTCATGGTGGTCATCCAGAAGTAGGGTAAAGAGCCAGCCGTTACAGGAAGTCAGGCCGACAAAGAACTGCTTGCCCACAGGCCACAGCCATTCACCCGCCTGCATGCCGAGTAACCCGACGAGTGCGACAAGGGGCGGCGCAGGAGAGCGGAAATCCAGAAGGCCATACAGCAAGCCGACGGCGATACCGATTGCGAGGGAAATGACGTAGCTCATGACAAACTCCGGGGCATGGGACGCGCGGCCCGAGTGCGGCGCGGCTGCGATAAGCAATGACCAGAGTGTAAGGAGGGGCGGCCAACGCTACCGGCCAAATGCTTCTGAATTTCGGACAGAGTCGGTGCAGGCGTCAGTTGGCGGGATTGCTGGCCGGGTATTGGGAGGGGGGTATGCCCAGCTCGCGACGGAACATGTCGCTGAAACTGCTGGGCGAATACCCCAACGACCGGGCTATGGTGTTCACCGGTACGCCCTGAATGATTTCCGCAACCGAAGTCGCCAACTGCACCTGCCGCCGCCACTCGGCGAAGCCCATGCCTAGCGCCGCCTGGAACAACCGCGACAGTGTTCGCACGCTGGCGCCAGCCTTTTCGGCGTGCTGCTCGAACGGCACGTCAATGGAGGGCTCGATCATTACCGCCTGACAGACATTCATCAGCCGGCGGTCGCTGTCATCCGGCATGGGCACCTTCAGCAGCGAGCGCCGGGCACGCATGAGTTCGAGCAGCGCCAGGTTGGCAAGCGCATCGTAGTAATTCGAGGCGTTGTCCTGCTCCGCGACCAGGCTCACGATCAGCTCGCGCAGCAGGCGCCCGACCTCCAGAACCTGAACCGTGCTGTCGAGGGTGACGGCGAGGGTGGGGCGCAGGTAGATATTGCGCATCTCCAGGTCCGATACCACGCGGATGCCATGCGGCACGCCGGGTGGCAACCACACCGCACGTTGCGGCGGGACGACCAGCGCTTCGTTTGGAGTCTCCACCCACATCACGCCCGACATCGCATACAGCACCTGGCCCCACTCATGCTTGTGGGGCTCGATGTACAACCCGCGCGGGTAAGTCCGTGACAGCGGCTGCACGGGGATGGCGGTGTTGGTAAGGTCGGGTGGGGCCGCAAGTGCCATGGTAAAACCGGTTGCCGTGAGATGTGGAGATCGTAGCGGGAGATAGCCGCGGATCGCCAGTTCAATGAGCGTTCGGGTTTGTTTTGGGATGGCAGGTCGGTGCCAGGCCCCTTCAATTGGTTGAATCAAGAAACCCTAACGCCGTGCATTTAGCCGATTAGCCCAATCCTGCTCTCGAGCATGGCCCACCAGAAAGTCCACAAAAGCTCTGGTTTTGGCCGGTAGCAGCTTCTGGCTGGAGAAATACAGAGAGATTTGCCCCACATCCGCGTACCAGCCTGGCAGAACCCTTACCAAGCTACCGTCCTGGAGAAAGGGAAGCACATCCGGAACAGCAAGCAACGCGACACCCAAGCCCAGGCGTGCACAGTGAACCAGCGCTCCCGGATCATTGACCACCATCCTGGGACGTACCTCCAAGGGATGCTGTTGCCCATCGGGCCCCCTGAGCATCCAGCTTCTTATTTTGCCGGTATGTACCGAACGCATGGACAGGTGCTCCAGCCCGTTCAGCTTCTCGATCCGCCGGATATGACCGCGTTGAGCCACATATTCCCTTGAGGCGACCAGGATCAGGTGAGCGGGCGCGAGGCTTCTGGCCACCAGCCCTGGCACCAGCTCGAAGCCACCCCCGATGGCGGCATCAAACCCCTCGGCGACAAGGTTGACTTGCCGGTTTTCCAAGCTCCATTCAGGGGTCACATTAGGAAAGCGCTGCAGGAATCCAGGCATCAGCGGCAGCAAAAAGCCCTGCCCGAAGCCGGGCGCCGCCGTAAGCCGAAGTACACCCGAGGGCTCGCCGACACCGCTCACCACGTCATCTATCGCGGCCTGGACACTCTCCAGCCCTGCCCCGAGATTACTCAGAAACCGCTCTCCAGCTTCGGTGAGGGTCAGCTTGCGAGTGCTGCGTTGAAACAGGCGAACACCAAGGTTGGCTTCAAGCTGAGCGACGTTGCGACTCACGGCCGCCGGCGTAAGGCCCAGATGCCGCGCTGCGGCGGAGAAACTGCCAGCTTCGGCGCTGCGAACAAATGAAAGCAGGTTTGCCAGGGTTTCCATCCGATACACCTTCAAGCATCCGTTGAAAGTGATTCTACTGACTTGCTACTACCTGAGGAAGAATCAAAAGCGTCTCATAGGCTCATCCACTTCACACACCGAGGCGTTAATCATGACCACTATCAACCGCCCACTCTCCGGCAAAGTCGCACTGGTGACAGGAGGCTCGCGCAGCATCGGCGCCGCCATTGCCAAGCGCCTGGCAGCAGACGGAGCCACCGTCGCCATCACCTACAACGCGTCGCCCGAGCGCGCCGACGCTGTGGTCGATCACATTCGTGCCCAAGGCGGTCAGGCCATGTCACTGGCGGCGGATGCAGGGAACCCGGAAGCGGTACGCACTGCCGTGGGGGAGGTCGCTGCGCGCTTTGGAAGGGTTGATATCCTTGTCAACAACGCGGGCATCAGCGTGCTGGGTGCGCCGGAAGAGATCGCTTTCGAAGACTTTCAACGGATTCTCGCGGTAAACGTGACAGGGGTATTTGTCGCCACTCAGGAAGCGCTACGGCACATGGGGGAGGGCGGGCGCATCATCCACATTGGCAGCTCGATGGTGCAGCACGCTGCGTTCGCCACGGCGTCAGCTTATACCCTGACAAAGGGCGCGCTCACAGGCTTCAGCCGTGGCCTTGTTCGGGACCTCGGGCCCCGCGGTATTACCGTAAACACCGTGCACCCTGGGCCCACGGATAGCGATATGAATCCTGCCGATGGCCCGGTGGCTGATTTCGTGCGCCCAAACATCGCGATGGGTCGCTACGGCGAAGGAAAAGATGTTGCCAGCGCTGTTGCCTACCTTGCCAGCCCTGAAGCCGGCTTTGTAAGCGGCGCGGAGCTTATGGTCGACGGCGGCTTTACAGCGTAAGGGGAGCAGTCATGAACATCAGCATCATTGGAGCAGGCGCAATAGGTACGGCCATCGCACGGCTACTGGTCGGTACCGGGTTACCGGTCAGCATCGCCAACAGCCGCGGTCCTGATAGCTTGGCCGCCCTCGCCCAGGAATTGGGCCCACTCTTGCAACCCGTGACGGTGCAGGAAGCTGGCACGGCAGACATCGTCTTCCTCGCGGTCAATTGGTCGAAGGTTTCAAATGCAATCCGCGATTTGGGGCGGTGGAACAGCCGCATCGTGGTTGATACCACCAATCCGATAGAAGCACCGCTGTTCAAGCCCGTCGACCTTGGCGCGGAGACATCCTCGGAGGTAGTAGCGCGGCAGGTTCCTGGAGCGCATGTGGTCAAGGCGTTCAATCATCTTCCACCACCCCTGCTCGCGAACCCGACCGCGGAGGGCGGAAAGCGTGTGCTGTTTTATTCAGGCAATCATGCGGCCAGTAAAAGGCAGGTTGCCGAATTGATCGCTCGATTGGGGTTTCATGGCATCGATCTGGGCGACCTGCAGCAGGGCCAGCTCGCCCAGTTTCCAGGTGGACCGTTGCCAAGCCTGAATCTGGTCAAGCACGGCTGACTTCTGCGAAGCCCTGTGCGGCCATGGAGTAATCATCATGCGCGGTTCAGGGACCGGCATGGCTGCCCTTATTCGGGCTTGCTGAAAAAGGACGCCTATCAACGCGAGCAGGTCATGGTAGGCACGCAGGCCGCAGCGGCGGCCTTGTCGACCGGCTATGGCTCTGAATTCTTACAAACACAGGCCGTTGATCCGCCTTAGAGCGCACGTTCAGGTGAGCGCCAGCAAAGGCTTGCATCAGCAACCCCTAACAATCGTTAGGTAGGTGTTGACTTCAGGGGAAAGGAGGAATAGATTCAGTTTCACCTAACGACTGTTAGGTAGATTTCTTCCTTCCTTCTGGAGCTGACCATGACCGCCAAACTGCACCTCTTCACCTCTCCATCGGCTTTCCCCAACCCTCAACGCCTGCGTCTGTTCATGCACGAAAAGGGGATAGCTGACCTGTTCGAAGAAACGATTTATGACATGGCGCCCGGAGGGCAACAGCGCGGGTGGCGTCATCTCAATATGAATCCATGGGGTGAAACGCCCACGCTGGAACTCGCAGACGGAAGTTTCATTTCCGAAACGGCAGCTATCGTTCGCTATCTCGATCAGTCCTATCCGGGCCGCAAGATCATGGGCGAGACCGCCTTGGAGCAAGGGCTCGATAACATGTGGGATAACCGGGTCTGGGTGCATATTCTTTATCGAATAGTGACGGCGTTTCATGTGTTGCACAGCGGGTTGGGCTTCAAGCTGGAACTGACGAAGAATGAGGCCTGGGGCGAGCACTGCCGCAAGGAAGCGTTAGCCCATGCGGCGCTGGTCAATCGTCATTTGTCCGATGGCCGTGAATGGTTGCTGGGCGGCGATGCTCCAACCTTCTCGGACATCACCCTGGCAACCGCGATTGCATTCTCCAAGTTCCCGGTCAACGCCACCCCTCTGGATGAGCGTTTCGAGTTCATCGACGCCTATTGGAAGCGCTGGCAGAAACGCCCAAGCTTCCAGGCTGCCTATGCTGATCGGAGCAGCGGCATTCCGGAACTGGATTCGCCGGCTGAGTGATCCCGTGCTGGGAGGGTAGAGTCGTCGGGGCCGCAATGCATGGCGTTCCCGGCGGAGCTATTTTGAGGTCGGTAACAGATGCCCAGGACCGCTACCTAACAAAAGGTAGGCTTTTGATTTAGCATGGCGATCTTCCGATCACTAGACCAAAGAACAAAGGCAAAGCAATGACGATCAACGCCCGGGAAGCCATTCTGCTGGCGGCGAGAAATATCGCCCAGTCCCAAGGCTACAACGGCTTGAACTTCCGCGATCTGGCCACTGCGGTTGGAATCAAGCCTGCGAGTATTTATTACCACTTCCCTAGCAAGGCTGATCTTGGCGTTGCTGTCGCCAGGCGGTATTGGGAAGACGGCGCTGCGGCACTCGAAGTGATCTCGCAGGAAACGCCAGACGCTCTTGATGCACTGCGTCGTTTCCCCGAGATTTTCCGCCGCTCGCTGGAGGCTGATAACCGCCTCTGCCTGGGCAGCTTTGTGGGCGCTGAAACCGACAATTTGCCTGCAGAGATGACTCAGGAAATTCAGGCGTTTGCGGAGGTAAATGTGGCTTGGCTGAGCAAGCTACTGGTAGCCGCGAACGTATGCGAGCCAGAAGACAGTGAGAAGCGGGCCCGTGCGATTTTTTCGGCCGTGGCGGGTGCTCAGCTTATTGCCAGAAGCCGATCGGACATTTCGCTATTTGACACACTGATAGACACCTATCGTGCATACGGACCACTGCCAGCATAAGGGCTGCTATGGACCCGTTGCGTAGTTGCGACCTGGCGTACAATGCCCCGAATGCCTTGGTAGCACGTATCGTTTATGCCCACTGTAACCGGCAAGGAATGGTGGCCACGAATTCGGTGCCGTGCGCATCGTCCGAGGTGACGTCGAGCGCTCCGTGATGGCCCATGCAGATCTCGTTCGAGATGTAGAGGCCCAGGCCCAGCCCGTCTTCCCGATGGCCCACTTCGGGACGCTTGAACGGCTGAAACAGCGAGGGGAGTACATCGGCGGGTATCGCCGCGCCGGTATTGTGCACTGACAACACCAGGTTCTGGTCGATCGTGTTGACGCGCACCTGAATTGGGGTGCCTTTTGCCCCGTGCGTGATGGCATTCCCGACCAGGTTGGAGAGCAATTGCCCCAGTCGATTGGGATCGCAGTAGAGCCCGGTAGGAATATCCAACGTTTCCATAATCTGCGCGTGCGGGTGCACCACCCGCAGCTCCATGAGCACGGCTTCGAACTGCTCCTGCAGATCGTCCGTCAGCAGCGGTTTGACGGGGATGCCTCCGCCCAATTTGCCACGGGCAAAATCGAGCACATCCTCGATCAGGCTGCTCATGCGCAGCGCGCTTTGGCGGATGGCCCGGACCATTTTTATACTGCGGGGCTCCGCAACCCTCGTTTCCAGCAGCTCGGCACTCAGCCGTACCGCACTTAACGGGGTGCGCAGGTCATGACCCAACACGGCCACGAATTGCTCGCGTAATACCCCGGCTTCGGTCGCGTCGGCCAGTGCCTGTTCGGACGTGAGTAATCCCTTGTGCAGATCAAGGTTCATCGCGATCAGCTGTGCATAGAGCCCCATGGACTTCAGCACGGTGGCTTCGTCGAAGCTGGCGGGCAGTGGGTCGATCGCGCACAGCGTGCCGAAGAAGCCCCCGTCGGCGGTGATGATCGGAATGGAAACGTAGCTTTCCAGACCATACAGCTTAGGCGTGTGGTGATGCGAGAAGACTGGATGATCGCTCGCGTGGGTGAAGATGACTGGCCTGCGGTTCTGCCGGATCTCATGGCAGATGGTGGTTTCCAGCTCGAGTTGGCTGCCGGGTATCAAGCCGAAATCAATCGAGTCATCGACCGCACAAGTCACCCAGTGCGTCTCCGTCACTCGGGCCACGGCTGCGAACCGCATCCCGGTTACCTGCTTGACCATTTCCAGGATCAACGGTACCGAATCGATCTTCTGAACGGCGGCGATGGCCCCGGAAAAATCTGGCGTGTTTGGCTTTGCGCTAAGGGAGGAGTCAGTCACAGGGCTTTGATCGCTATCCGAAGGCGTATAAGGGAGGGGACGCCACCTTAACAGTCAGGACAGCAGGCCATAGACGCAGCGGAGCTCAGGTTAAGCTGCGCTGTATCGCACTGTCCAGTTGAGCGACTGAAAACGCCTTGCTGATAATCGTCAGATGCTGAACGCCGGGCCCTGGCGCCGCGGCGCCGTACCCGCTGGCAAACGTGATAGGAATCGATCGGTTAAGAAGTGCACTCAGGCTGAGTCAGCAGGCGCGAAGGCCTTGGCCGCAGCAACGGTGTCCAAGGACTCGCGAAGCAACTGGATCTTGCCGTCCTTCGCCACCAAGCGACCCGCATACATCTGCCGATAGATACGGCCAGTCGCAGGCACCAATGCCTCGACGCTGTATTCCGCGAACGCTTGGTCGGGGGTATCGATCAGGAACCGTACGCAACGAAATTTGAAGCCCGGCACTTTAGCCAACAGGGAACCAATGAAGGATTCGATGGCATCGTTACCTTGAGCCCGGTGGGTGATGCCCAAGGATTCAAGATAAGGAAGCTCCAACACGCCATCCTCGGCAAAGAGCGAAGCGGCAGTGCCTGGAGACTGGATGGCGTCCAGGTACATTTGAAAGAGTTCTACGGCGTTTTTCATGAGGGATTACTCCGAAGCTGATGAGGGTTGGCACGGTATCCCGTGACTGCCAACCCAAATTAAAAGAGTCGGTGAGTAATCAAAATAGCAATTATAGAAATGCATCCTTTCATTTCTGTGGCGACTTTGATGTCGTCATGGCCAGCGCCACTTGGGGTCCGATAGGTGTTTGGCGAAGAAGTCCGATAGCGCCTTGATCTTCACAGGTCTTGTGCGCGCTGACGGAGTTACGAAATACAGGCCGCCCCGCATCATGTGCCATTCAGGTAATAAAGCGACCAGCCGGCCATCCGCCAGATATTCGCTGGCAATGAACTCCGGGAGTTCGGCAATGGCCAAGCCGTCCAGCAGGGCCGGTAACAGGGCGTCAGAGTTCGTCACTCGCAGCGGGCCGTTGGGCACCACGTCTTCTTCGGTGCCGTCGTCATGGGTAAAGCGCCACACCTGGCTGCGCGACCGATACGCATAGCTGAGGCAACTGCGGGCGGCGAGCTCACGGGGATGGGTGAGCTGTCCGTGCTCCTCCAGGTACCCAGGCGAGGCAACCAGGTACTGAGTCACTGCACATAGGCGCCGAGCAACCAGGGACGAGTCAGGCAACACCGCGATCCGCAAGGCTGCGTCAAAGCCTTCGGCAATAAGGTCGACCGAGGCATCGGACAAGTGCAGGTCAATCGACAACTCGGGGTATTGGCGCATCAGTTGCGGCATCAGCGGCGCGACCCATCGCAAACCGAAGGACATCGGTACCGCCAGACGGACCTGTCCGCGGGGCTGCACCGACAACTCCTGGGCTTCACTCTCTACTTCTTCGGCCTGCCGGTAAATCTCTCCTGCCTTGGCGGCCATGCTCGCGCCAAACTCCGTCAGCGCCAGTTGCCTGGAGGTGCGGTTGAACAGCCGACCGCCCAAGCGTTCTTCCAGCCGTGCGACAGCCCGAGACACAGTAGGCACTGAGACCCCCATTACCCTTGAAGCTGCCGCGAATGATCCCTCTTCTGCCACCTTGGCGAACATCGCCAACCCTTCGAAATCTGGAAGTCTGCTCATTTCATTTCTGCAATGATGGTTTGCAGGCAATTCTATTTTGAAAAAACCGCGCGGTCGATAAGCTTCTCCCACACCGCAACTCAACCATTCGCAACACTTCATAACCTGGGAGAAACATCATGGCTAACAAACTCGACGGCAAAGTAGCACTGGTCACCGGCGGCACCACTGGAATTGGCCTGGCTACTGCCAAACGCTTCGCCGCAGAAGGCGCCCACGTGTACATCACCGGCCGCCGCCAGGCCGAACTCGACGCAGCCGTAGACGCCGTCGGTAATGCCACCGGGGTTCGGGTTGACTCGACGAAGCTTGATCAGCTGGACGCCCTGTATAGCCAGATTGGCGCTGCGCATGGCCGCATCGACGTGCTCTTCGCCAACGCCGGTGGCGGTTCAATGGTGCCGCTGGGCGAAATCAGTGAACAGCACTACGACGACACCTTCGACCGTAACGTCAAAGGCGTGCTGTTCACCGTCCAGAAAGCCCTGCCGTTGCTGGCGCAAAAGTCTTCGGTAATCCTCACCGGCTCCACCGCTGGCAGTGCCGGTACCGCGGCCTTCAGCGTGTACGCCGCTTCGAAAGCCGCCGTGCGCTCCTTCGCTCGCAACTGGATTCTAGACTTGAAGGACCGTCAGGTGCGGATCAACACCATCAGCCCCGGCGCCACTCGCACCCCCGGCCTGGTCGACCTGGCTGGCCCAGATGCCGCCCAGCAACAAGGGTTGCTGGACTACCTGGCTTCGCTCATCCCCATGGGCCGCGTCGGCGAAGCCGAAGAAATCGCCAGCGCCGCACTGTTCCTGGCCTCGGACGACGCAAGCTTCGTCAACGGCATCGAGCTGTTCGTCGACGGCGGGCAGCAGCAGGTTTGAGTACATAGGTGGGCGGCGCCCGAGCCGCCCACCTACCGCTTCAAGGGAGATAAACAAACACCATCGCCGTCCTGCGACATCCGGCGCAGCAAGCAGGCAAGCGAGCAGACAAGCAGGCAGGCATGGGGCGGGGCGGGCAATTCCTAGCGTCTAGCCGCTTCTTTCCAAGGTCGCTTGCGAAACGAGCACCGACCCTTGTAGTCAATCGCTCATACACTATCCCAGCCTTGCGCAACGTAGGGCGCCTTGTCGAGGAGAATCCGTGCCTATGCCTACCGAGGCAGAAATAGCCAAACCATCATCCATCAACGCGCCCGTGTTTTGGATATCGGCGGCGGCCCTGCTTGTGCTGGTGCTCTATGCCAGCCTGTTTCAGGAGAATGCCCAAGCGGTGTTCACTGACATCCAAGGCTGGATCATCACCAACCTGAGCTGGTTCTACATCCTGGCCGTGGCGATCATCCTGGGAACCGTCGTGTTTCTCGGCGTGAGTCGTTACGGCGATATCAAGCTGGGACCGGATCACAGCACCCCTGACTACAGCAGCACCACCTGGTTCGCCATGCTGTTTTCGGCGGGCATGGGGATAGGGCTGATGTTCTTCGGCGTGGCCGAGCCGGTGATGCACTTTCTCAACCCACCCGTGGGTGACGGCAACACCGTGCAAGCCGCGCGTGAGGCAATGAAGATTACCTTCTTTCACTGGGGGCTCCATGCCTGGGCTATCTATGCCATCGTAGCGCTGATCCTTGCGTACTTCAGCTACCGGCATGGGCTCCCGCTCACCTTGCGCTCGGCGCTGTACCCGCTCATCGGTGAGCGCATCCACGGCCCTATGGGCCACGCTGTCGATATCTTTGCGATCATCGGCACGGTGTTGGGGGTCGCCACTTCTCTAGGCTTTGGCGTTGCGCAGATCAACACAGGGCTTAACGCACTGTTCGGCGTACCGATCTCCATCCCGGTGCAGATTCTGCTCATCATCGGTACTACCGCATTGGCTACCCTGTCGGTAGTCACGGGTCTGGATAAAGGCGTGCGTCGGCTGTCGGAGCTGAACCTGAGCCTTGCCGTGTTGCTGCTGCTCATGGTGATCGTCCTGGGCCCCACGGTATTGATCCTCCAGACCTTCGTTCAGAACACTGGAGGCTACCTGACCGAGATCGTGAGCCGAACCCTCAACCTCTATGCCTATCAGCCTACCGACTGGATCGGCGGCTGGACGCTGTTTTACTGGGGTTGGTGGCTGGCCTGGTCGCCCTTTGTCGGCCTGTTCATCGCGCGCATCTCCCGTGGCCGCACCATCCGCGAATTTGTCTCGGGTGTGCTCCTGGTCCCCACTGCATTTACGCTGCTATGGATGACGGTCTTTGGCAACACCGCGATTCACATGATTCTCACCGATGGCATCACAGACCTGGCTACCGCTATCGACAAGGACACCTCGCTGGCGTTGTTTGCCTTCCTCCAGCACTTCCCTTTTGCCAGCGCGATCTCCTTGGTCGCGATCATCATGGTGGTGGTGTTCTTCGTCACGTCCGCAGACTCCGGCGCGATGGTGGTCGATATGCTCGCCTCGGGGGGGCAAGCTCATACCCCAATCAAGCAACGGGTTTTCTGGGCGGCCAGCATGGGCCTGGTGGCCATTGCATTACTGCTGGCCGGTGGTTTGAAATCCCTGCAGACCGCCACGATTGCGAGTGCGTTGCCGTTCACCATTGCCTTGTTGTTCAGCATGCGTGGCTTGCTCAAAGCCCTGAAACTCGACGCCACGAAACGCGGGCTGCGTTACCAGGCTATCTCATCCGCCGCAGTGCGCACGCCAGGTAGCTGGCAGCGCCGATTGCGTACCTTGGCCATGTTCCCGCGCCGGGCACATGTGGTTCGCTTTATCAGCGAAACGGCCAAGCCTGCCTGTCTCTCGGTCGCCGAAGAATGGCGGCGGCAAGGCTACCCCTGCGCGGTGGAGGACGGCGAGGACGGCAGTGTCAGGTTGTCCGTGGGGCCTGCCGAGAAGCCCGAGTTCATCTACAAGGTGCGCCCGCGCGCCTATGCAATGCCCAGCTTCGTGATGGAAAGCGAGGATAGCGAGGAGCGCAAGTATTTCAGGGCCGAGGTTCACCTGCGCGAAGGTGGCCAGGACCACGACATCATGGGTTGGTCCAGGGAAGACGTGATCGGCGACATCATCGATCAGTACGAGCGGCATATGCATTATCTGCACTTGGTGGGGTAAGCCCACAGGCGGGGCCGCGCCAGCTCACTGCGGCCCCTATCCCTTGGCCTTTACCTTGCTACGAAGGTTCCATAAACCATGCTCTCACTGCATGGTTTGCGGCACCGTGCCACGGGCGGCAGTTTCTTCGCTTCCCGGCCGTGTATCTACTGAGGGGGGGAGCGACGCCACGTAAACCGTCCTGGAGGGGAAGGCGAACTCCACGCCCATGTCGGCGAACGCTTCCATCATCTGCAGGTTGATGGCCTGCTGAACATCCATGTACACGTTGTAGCTGGGGTCCAGCACGATGTACACGGTTTCGAATTCCAAGGCGTTTTCGCCGAAGGCCAGGAAGTGGGAGCGGTCAAAGCGTGCCAGCTTTTGCCCGCGGATGATCCGCTCAACCTGCTGCGGTACCGCTTTGACTTGCTCTGGCGAGCAGTTGTAGGTGAGGCGAAACTTGAACACGATGCGACGCTCTTGCAACCGCTTGTAGTTCTGGATGGTGCTGCCGATCATCTCGGCGTTCGCCATCACGATCTGCTCGCCGCCCAGGCTACGGATACGGGTAGTCTTCAGCCCAACGTGTTCAACAGTACCTGCCAGTGAGCCCACCACGATGAAGTCGCCCACCTCGAACGGCTTGTCCACGGCGATTGATAGCGACGCGAAAACGTCACCGAGTATATTCTGCACCGCCAGCGCAATCGCGATACCACCAACGCCAAGGCTCGCCACGAAGGCGGTGATATTCACACCGAGATTGGACAGCATGGCCAGCACGACCACGGCCCACAGCAACACCTTGGCGCCCCATAACGACAGGGTGCCCAAGGCGCTTCCGGTGTACACCTGCGATTGGCTATGCCGTTTGAAATAACGCAACACCGCCAGCGCGATGGCGCGGTTGGCCCATAGGCCAACCTGCAGCGCCACCACAACGAACCACAGGCTGCTGACCCGGGCCGACCAGCGCTCCGGGAGGTCGAGAATGCCGATGCCTATAAGCACCGCGCCCAGCAACAACAGCGCATTACTGGTGCTGGACAGCACCTCGATGGCGATATGGCTGATGTGCGCCTCCGGACGGCTGGCCCGGACACGCAGGTTCTTGAGTACGAAGCCGATGCCGGCACGTGCAATGGTAAAACTTAGCGCGATGGCGCAAGCGGCCAGGCACCAATTGGCGAGTGTGATACCCAGGAATTCGGTTTGCGTAATACCGGTGAGAAAATCCAGATTCACTGTTTACTCCTCTGTTGAACGAAGCGCCTGCAACGCAGCGGCTCCCGCGGACACCACCTCGTGGGGGCCAAGCCCGCTACCTGTGGCTGCCGCGGGTGCTTGTCAGGGTTCGAGGCCTGTCGTAGCGGTTTGTGCAGTTTTTCCCCCTACCGCGCTGATGGCGCCCGCTTGTGCACGCTATGCGCGCAGGCGTGCCGAGCGTGCGCCGCCGAATGCCAACCTGACAGCCCCTTGCCCCAGGGCTAAGCCCGCTGGGGCGCGGCGGATTTTCTTACGAACATCGCGGCGCCCCACGCAAGGCCAAGCACGGCCGAACAGCCCGAGCCCACCAACACGGCGAGCTTGGCGATGCCCAACAGGTTGGCATCGTTGAAAGCCAGGCCGGCGATGAAGATGGACATCGTGAAGCCGATCCCGGCCAGCAGGCCGATCAGCACCACGCCGCGCCAGGTGACGCCATCCGGCAGCTCGCAAAGCTTGAGCTTGACGAGGGTCACGCAGGTGAGGATCACACCCACGGGCTTGCCGATGATCAGTGCCAGGGTCACACCTGCAGCCACTGCCCAGGCCGTGGCGCCTTCAAGCGAAGTGTCGTTGAAGGCCACGCCGGCGTTGGCCAGGGCGAACAGCGGCATGATTACGTAGGCGACCCAAGGGTGAAGCGCGGTTTGCACCCGCTGAACAGGCGGCAGGATTTCCCGGTGCGCCTTGCGGATCTGCACCAGAGGTTGCTGCACGGCGGCCGTCTCCGGCGTTTCTTTCACCTGGTGCACCAAGTCGCGGACGGCACTGACCAGGGTTTCCATGGGCCGCTCCGGCGCGGGCCGTGAATAGACCGGGGTCATCAGGCCAAGGATGACACCTGCCAACGTAGGATGAACGCCCAGCTTGGCCAGGCCCGCCCAGATGACAATCCCGGGCACGCTATACAACCAGGCGTTAGCAAAGCCCATGCGCTGCATGACCAGCACCAACGCGATGCCCAGCAAGGCGAGGGCGGCCCCTGAGGCATCAAGCGAGGTGGTATAGAACACGGCAATGATCAGCACCGCTGCAATGTCATCGATGATCGCCAGCGCCAACAGGAAAATCCTCACCCCAGGGGCGATAGACTTGCCCAGCAAGGCCAGTACCCCAACGGCGAAGGCGATGTCTGTAGCGGTGGGTACGGCCCAGCCCGATAGGGAAGGGTGGCCCAGGTTGGCCGCAGTGTAGATCAACGCAGGCACCATCACGCCGCCAAACGCAGCGGCTACCGGCAGTGTCGCCATGCGCAGGTTGGACAGCGAGCCGTCTTTCATCTCCGAGCGAATTTCCATCCCCACCACCAGGAAGAAAATCGTCATTAACCCATCGTTCACGAGGAAGTGCAGTGAGGCGCCCAGGCTGTAGTCGCCGAGCGAGAGGCTGAGGCGGGAATGCCAGAAGGATTCGTAGGTTACTCCTGCCGGGCTATTGGCCCAGACAAGCGCCGCAATGGCGGCAACCACCAGTACGATGCCACTGACGGCTTCGACATGGCTGAAGCGCTCCAGGGCAGCCAAGGCTTGATGAGTCATTTGCTGGGCACGCGGCACCAGAGTGGAGGCCGGGGAGTTTGGAGCAGGCATAGGCAATCCCTGCCAGCGGCCCGACTGGCATAAACTTTAACCTGCACCTTGCGACGGCAAAGGCACACCCTGTAACAAATCCTACTGGTTACCCGCTGGGGCTGGCAATCCTTGATAGGTGGAAGGTGTCGCACCTTGCCCGTTCATATTGCCGAGCTGGGCTGGCATGTGGAACCGCATCGACAAGTGGCGGATAGGCCCGGGTTGCTACTCGGCTTTATGTCAATCGAGGGTCTCGAGATTCATCCTGCGTCCGGATGTACGACCTGACGCTCAACCGATGGTGGCATCAACCGTGGTCCGAAAAGGGTGCCCTCAACAATTCGCGGAGTTTGGCCTCCGTTAGAGGTTCGCTGAATAGATACCCTTGCGCCAAGGGACAGCCAGCCTCGCTAAGCCATTGCGCTTGGCCTTGGCTTTCAACCCCTTCAGCGACTGCGGGTAACGCCAAACCTTCGCTCAGGTGAATAATGGCTCTGACGATACGGCCATTTTTATCATTTTCCAATACGGTATTTATGAATGATCGATCAATTTTAAGCTTGTCAAAATTGAGGTTACCAAGCTGCGCCAGGCTTGAATATCCCGTTCCAAAATCATCCATTGCAATACGGATTCCCATGCCCCGTAGCGCTTCAAAGTGCTTTCGAGCCAACGCAATGTTATCCACAACCGCTGTTTCCGTGACCTCCAACTCCAGCCTGTCAGGGGCAAGGCCGCTTCGCTGGAGTGCAGTTTGCACTCGTTGTAATAACCATTCATCCCGCAGGTCCAGTGCACTTAAATTGAATGCCAACGATAGGTGTGCAGGCCACCCGTGAGCCTCCCTGCAAGCGCGCTCCAGCAAAAGGTTTGTTACATCCCGCATCAAGCCTGAGCGCTCGGCGGCGGGAATAAATATGGAGGGCGGAATGTCCCCATGTAAGGGATGAGTTAGCCTGGCTAAGGCTTCAAAGCCAACAACGCGCTCCCCCTTTACCGTGACGATCGGCTGATAAGCCAAGCTCAGATACCCATTGTCAAGGGCCTCACGTAATAACTGCGTAGCTTGTGATTGCTCCTCCAGGCGGCAATCACGACGCGCGTCAAAGAAACAAATGGTGCCCTTACCATCGTGCTTGCCTTGGTAAAGGGCCAGGTCCGCGCGGCGAAGGAGGCTGCTCAAGCTTTCACCGTCCTTGGGATATTCAGCAACGCCATACGTGCTCGCCGCTACAAGACGTACAGAATCAAACGTCACCGGGCTGGAGAGGAGGGGTGTGAGCTGGGCCAGAAGGCAGCTAGCAGATTCCGGGGTCTTTGCTGACCGGATAATCAAGGCAAATTCATCACCACCCAAGCGGCAGGCGAAGTCGCCTTCCGGTAACACCGTGCGTATGCGACAAGCGAGTTCTTGTAAAAGCCGGTCACCAGCGCTGTGCCCGTAGACGTCGTTGACGGATTTAAAACCGTCAAGATCGAACACTACCAGGAAGAAGGGCTCGTTCGGATTCAGTCTTCGAGAATGAAAATTCAGATCCAGCCCCCTGCGGTTGGGCAGCCGCGTCAATGGATCATGAGTAGCCATTTCCAGCGCAGCTTGTTCCGCCAGGCGCCTACTGCGGATTTCTCGCCGCAGCTCGGCTATGCGGCGGATACCAAAGATCAATCCACACCAGCCGACCACAACAAAAGCGAGGAACACTTCATCAGCCTGCCACCGCTCATGTCGGGCGTTGAACTGTGTTAGTACTTCATAAAAATCAAGCTCGATGCAGAGCGTCAGCACTCCAGCGCCGAAGAGGGCAATGAAGAGCGAATCGAGCCATGCTTGGTGAAGACCGAGGAAGCGACGCAGGACGAAGGAAGCCATGAGTGGGCATCGTAGTGGCATTTTGGTAATCACTTATCGGCGATCCGGCCATTTTCTTGAAGCCGTTTGTCAGTTCGTCAAGACTTGATGCTTGATCTTATTACCCTCTTTGTCTTTCGACTTGTCCCGACGAAATCACAATAAAGCGTTTAAGGATCGAGAGCGTTTATACTTCGGAGATGTTTGCCTCAACGATGAGCTGATTGTTCTCGGGAGATTGGGATAGGGGTATGTTGGCCTGGCGGTTATTTGGAAAAGTTTCATGACAGTCAATGCTGCCGCCCAGTGTGGTTCCTCTATTAAATAATATCATTCCTTTACTGAGCTTTAATGGCTGTGCCTGAGGGTTGGGGATGGAGATTAACTTCGTGATATTCGGAGGTAATCATGAGTTTTTTTCTCGGAACGATATTATTCATATCTGTTGCAGTGAATATATAGTCGGTCGAAAGAATCCCGTTTCTTGCCGTTTTCGACCGTCTGGCGCCCAATGGTTGACCGGCTACGCGTGCAGCGCTTGGAGGCAAAGGAGGAAAGCGCGGGGTTCCGCTCGCAGGCCGGCAGCGCTGCGGCGCAGCTGCAGCAGTTGCAGAAGGCCCACGAGCGGCTGGAGGCGCGGTATGAGGCGCTGTCGCAGGCGAAAGCGGAAGGGCAGGGGTGAGAGGGTGGATTGGGCATGGAGCTGGATACCGAAGAAATAGGTAAGCAGGCCGCTGAAGCACCGTTCAACCGATCCTGAAGCAGGTGGTCTATGATCTGCCGCTGCAGGTACGCCGGCGCTACGCCCCGCTGAAGATTCAACACATTGAGACAGCCATGACCGACCTGACTGAAGCAGAAATGCGCCGCGCCTTGTTTGGCGCCACGGAGGCGCCTGCGCCCACCCATGTACACATTCCCGATCCCATGGACGCTATCCCGGACGTAGTGATCGTGCCGCCGGCGGCCGCGGCGAAAAAACGAAAGGTGGAGAAGGCGTTTACGCCCAGGCTCAGGGTCACCCTGCGGGTCGGGAATGTCTTTGAAGGCCAAAGGCAGGAGCTGATGCATGAAGCGGATACGTTAAGCACGTTGCTGGCCGAACAGGAAGCGGTGAAGGCGGCGCGGAAGAAATTTCGGTATGTGGAGGTGGTTTCAGTTAAGCCTATGTAAGCCTCATCTTCACCGGCGGGAAAAGGTTTCAATACTGGAGTTCAGCGCCGTTCTGCCCAAAAATCAAGCAACAGCTTCACTAATGCTTCTGGTTGCTCCTCCGGTATCCAATGCTTCAAATGCTCACACGGCTCAATGAGATCCCGGGCCAGGATCTTCTTGTGGAACGTGCCTCGCAGGTTCGTGGATGCGCCCAGCCCCGGCAGGTCAGGGGCTCCGTCAGCATACCGCCTTCCTCAAACGTCAAGCCGGGCGATAATCCATCCTCAAGCATGGGAGGCGAGCCTGGAAATCGCTTCCTTGCTTCCCGCTCGCTCACGCAATACGAACTTTTGTATCTTGCCAGTGGCGGTCTTGGGCAACTCCATGAAAATCACTTCGCGCGGGCACTTGAAGCGCGCCAGCCGGGTTTGGCAGAAGGCGATGACCTCGGCCGCACTGGGTGCGGGCACACCGGCTTTGAGCTCGATGAACGCACAAGGCACCTCGCCCCATTTATTGTCCGGCTGCGCGACAACCGCCGCATGCAACACTGCGGGGTGCCCGTGTATGACTTCCTCTACCTCAATCGAAGAAATGTTTTCGCCGCCAGAGATGATCACGTCCTTGGAGCGATCAGTGATCTGCACGTAACCGCCTTCATGAACAACCGCGATGTCACCGGTACGAAACCAGCCGCCGGCAAACGCCTTCGCGGTGGCCTCAGTATTTTTGAGGTAGCCCATCATCACCGTGTTGCCGCGCAGCAGCAGTTCACCGGTAGTCGTGCCATCGTGGGGGACCGGCTCTAGACTGTCAGGATCGGCGACCATCAGCCCTTCGAATGCTGCGGCTCGCGCGCCCTGGCGGACCCTACGGGAACGCTGATCGCTCTCGGGCAATTGGTCCCAACCATCCTGCCAGACGCAGCTCACTGGCGTACCGGAAACCTCGGTGATGCCGTACACGTGATCTACATCGAACCCCTGTGCTACCACGGCGCTGAGCACCGAAGCAGGCGGCGGCGACCCGGCGGTCAGGACGCGCACCGGGCGCTGTAGCGGCGGGCGGTTGGCCGCATCGGCGATCATCGCCATGACAATCGGCGCGGCGCAAAAGTGGTCGACGCCATGTCGCTCGATCGCGTCGAAGACGGCCTCAGCCGAGACTTTGCGCAGGCACACATGGGTCCCGGCGGCTGCGGTGATTGCCCAGGTAAAGCACCAACCATTGGCATGGAACATAGGCAGCGTCCACAGATAGCGAGGCGCGCGGGCCAGGGGCCAGTTGGTCATTTGCAGCAGGCTCATCAGGTAGGTACCGCGGTGGCTGGCTACTACCCCTTTGGGATCGCCGGTAGTGCCGGAGGTGTAGTTAAGTGCGATGGGTTGCCACTCATCCTTGGGCCATACCCCCTCGAATTCAGGATCAGCACTGGCGAGCAACGTCTCGTAACTGAGGACGCCAATAGTCGGCCCCAACGGCGCGTAGGGATCCTCAATGTCGATAATCACTGGGCGCCGTTCGAGTAGCGCCACTGCCGCGGCAGCGACCGTTGCCATCTCGCGATCGACCAACAGCACGCGGGTTTCGGCGTGGCCGAGAATGAAAGCCACTCCCTGTGCATCCAGACGGCAGTTGATGGTGTTGAGCACTGCGCCGGACAATGGCACACCGAAATGTGCCTCCAGCATGGGGGGCGTATTCGGACAGAGGATAGATACGGTCTCCCCAGGCGCTACCCCCAGACGAACCAATGCAGAGGCGAGGCGCAAACAGCGTTCGCGCGTTTGCTGCCAAGTATGGACCAGCTCACCGTATACAATGGCCGGACGCTGTGGATGGACCAACGCCGCCCGATCAAGAAAGCCCAAGGGCGTCAAAGGCAAGTGATTAGCCGTGCATTGCGCTAATCCGTCGTACAGGGCGCTCGGTATCATGGCTGCGTTTCCTTGTTATTGTGATGAAAAGTGGCAAAGCGGCTGACCGGTTCACGCTCGGTCACCAAGCTGTTCTCGATACTGTCCATGTCCGCATAGCCCAAGCTCATTCCGCACACCAGCATCTGCGATGAAGGAATTCCCAACACTTCGCTTATCACGTGGTGATACTTCAGGAATGCCGCTTGCGGGCAGGTGTGCAGGCCTCGACCCCTGGCTGCGATCATCACGCTTTGCAGGAACATCCCGTAGTCCAGCAGGCTACCTTCACCCAGCACCCGGTCGATCGTGAACAGCAGCCCCACGGGCGCATCGAAGAACCGATAGTTGCGCGCGTGCTGCTCATGCATCCGCTGCTTGTCACCCTTGGTGATGCCCAACAGCCCATACAGCTGCCAGCCGACCTGTCTTCTGCGGTCGATATAGGGCGAAGTCCATTCCCTTGGGTAGTACTCGTATGGGTCCGGCAGCGCCAAATCATGGTTGGGATCGTTATCAATGTCGGCAATAGCTGCCGACAAACGCTCTTTTATTTCGCCAGTGACCACATGCACACGCCAAGGCTGCATATTCACGCCTGTCGCGCTAAAGCGTGCCACCTCCAGAATGGCTTCGATATCTGCCTTGTTCACCGGTGTAGGCTCAAAGGCCCGGATACTTCTCCGCGAGGCAATCGCCCAGTCGACCGCTTCGTTCAGGAGCCTAGGGTCAAGGGGGGGGCTTGAGGTTCGGTTCATGAAGGTCCTGTCAGATCAGTTCAGTGGAGTCGCGCTTGAGTGGCGCTGTAGCGCAAGCAGCCGACCCGGCCTGAGGATGTCGCACCGCTGATGAGTCGGCCAGCGACTGTCTGATCAGCGATACTGCGGCTGCGCCGATGAGCCCGGCCAAGGCGATGGCCAGGAAGTTATGCTCCAAGGGCAGTTGCATCGAGATCAGCCAGCCAATAAGCACCGGCGCCACAATGGCCCCTGTCCTTCCGATGCCCGAGGCGAAACCGACCCCGGTGGCACGAACGGTGGAGGGATAGAAATCGCCTGCATAAGCGTAGGCCAACAGCTGCGCGCCCAGAGTGGAGGCGCCAACGATGAACACCATGGGGTACAGCAGCGTGGTGGAACGGGTGTAGCCCAACAGGGCGAGGGATACTGTCCCGACCAGGTAGAAACTGAACAGCACGCGCTTGATATTAAGCCGGTCACCCAGCCAGCCGCCGCCCAGTGCGCCTGCGATGGCGCCGAGATTGAACACGATGACGAAATTGAGCGCAGAGCCGAGACTGAAGCCTGCCATCGCCATCAGCTTGGTCAGCCATGAGTTCAACGCATAGACCATGAACAAGCCGGTGATGAATGCGGCCCAGATCATCAGGGTGCTGAAGGCGCGGCCGTCGCTGAAGAGGTTGCGTACAGGCTGGTCCTGCTTGTTGACGATAGCCGGATTGCCCACCATGAGGTCGTCATCACGGATGACCATCTGAGGTGCCAGTTGCCTGGCCACTTGGCGAAGCTCAGCCTGGCGACCGTGCTTAAGCATGTAGCCGATGGCGTCTGGCATGGTCATGAGGATAAAAGGCACCAGCAGCACCGGCAGTCCGGCAACATAGAACACCCACTGCCAGCCGTGGCTCTCGATCAACTGCTTGGCCGTCAGGGCCACGAGGATGCCGCCCACCGAATAGCCCGCGAAAACCAGCGTCACAAGGCGCGTGCGTAGCTTGATCGGTGAGAACTCCCCCATCTGCGCGGTGCAGATCGGCAGTACACCGCCAATGCCAAGGCCGGCCACGAAGCGCATGAAACTGAAGCTGGCAGGATCCTTCGTCAGCCCGGCGCCGGCGGTAAACAGGCTGAAGAGCACCACGCAGATGGCCGTCATACGTGGACGGCCGATGCGATCGGCCAAGGTGCCCAAAAAGATCGCACCCAGCATGGTCCCAAACAGCGCCGAACCGGCCATCATGCCGGCGCTGGTGGCATCAATGTTCATGTCCTTCATGATCGCCGGCAGCGCCGCGCCCACCACGGCGAGGTCATAGCCATCGATGATGAGGATCAGCATGCACCAGAACAGGATGAGGCCGTGCAAGCGGTTGAATCTGGACTGGCCGGTTAGCGCATAGACGTTGACTGGCGGCATGGCGGGTCTTCTTATTGTTGTTTTAAGGAACTGCACGTGCCCGCTTGCGAGCAAGCCCTGCTGCAAGAGGGACGGGAGAAATCCTAAGCGCGGTCGCCCTTGCAGCAAATGCCCGGAAACATCGTTTTGCGTGACCTGTGCGGTCACTGTCGGCGCTGATGGTTAGTTTTCGTCGGCGCTGGAGCGCCGATAAGCGCCGGGGCTGACGCCGGTCCACTTCTTGAACGCACGGTGAAAGGCGCTGGCTTCCTGAAAGCCGGTTTGCTCGGCCACTTGGATAACCGTCAGGTCGTCACGGGAAAGCAGGTTGATCGCCATGTCGCGACGCAGGAAATCCTTGACGCGCTGGTAGTTCAGGCCCTCCTGCGCGAGCCTGCGTTGCAGTGAGGAATTGGACATGCCAAGCGTCCTGGCGATGCCGCCCAGCTCTGGCCAGCGCTCGGGGCTCTGGTCGCGCAGCAATTGCCGATGCGCGCACTCATGCTCTCGCTGTTGCGGTACTTGACCAACAACGATCCAGGCGATTCACGCATGAACGCGTTCAGCGTGGCAGGCGTCTGCAATACTTCCCCCTCAAGCAGGCTGCGCTCCAGACGCACCACGGTCTGAGGCGCGCCAAACGCTATGCGCTCACAAAAGCGCATGCGGTAGTCACTGTCGTCCACCGGCCTGGCCGGGCGAAATTGCAGGCTGTGGATAGGCAGGCGCCGGTTGCCGAGCCAGCACAGCAGACCATGGACCAGGATAAGCCAGGTGCCGTAGCTGAACAGCCGACGCTCTATGCCGTGATCATGAATGATCAGCAGCGCGAACTCGCCTTCGTAGCGCAACTCGCCGTAGATGTCGTCGAGTACCAATCGGAGAAACGACAATGCACGGCGCAGGGCCTGATCGAGTGAGTCGCTGCCAAGGGCAGCGTGGCACATCATACGGAAGCTGCCGCGGCGCATCGGGTGGCTATCGCTGCCAAAAAACTCGTCATCCAGTAGATCGGACAACACCACCCATAGCCGCGAAAACACCTTGGCCGAGATGCGCGCATTGGGTGCTTGCAGCAAAGCGGGGTCAATGTTCGCTTGGGTCAGCAGGCCATTGATGTCATAGCCACGCTCACGGGCGCCCGCAAGGGCCTCATGCACCAAGGCGATGGATGTGGTTCCTTTGTCAGCACTCTGCTGCATCACCGCTTCGTCCTGATACGAGGTGTTGACATGATATTCCAGTGCTACACGTTTGCTATGCGCAGCGACTGGCAATGTCCTAGCTACGGTTGCGTGAAGTCAAACAAACATTGAGTCCCTTACGCGACAGCTATGGCTGGATTGCGGCCACCTTCCATTGTTGTTTGGCCCTGATATGTCGGGATTCAACATAACGCCCGCTCCCTAAGGCCTGAACAGGACGGGCCAGTACGCGCCGCCGAGCGCAGGAAAGGGCGACTATCCACTGTGATAGCTGCTGCGATGGCCAATTGCAGCCAAAGCTGTCCGGCTGATAGGGTCGGAAGCTATTTTTTAGCCAAGGCCAGCTTCCGCCCCAACGCAGCTCTGAACGCTTTAGTACTGTTTGGAAGCGTCCACACCTTCGCTCGACATCTACACCCCCAACAATGTCAGCTCAGGATTTGCCTCGGCGAAGACGAACTGGCCCGCGCCCAGGTCGTGGCTGTGGTCTCCGCTCAAGGCGATCTCGAAGTGCTGGCCTTGAGTAGAGGTGAAGTTCTGAACATAGGTGCGGTCAAGCTCCGCGTTATAGCTGACCTTGAGCGTGCCGTCGTTACCGTTGCCCAGTCCCGTGTAACCCAGGGCAGACACATCGATCAAATCTCGGCTGGCGGAAAAGTCGGTGATCAGGTCGCTGGCGCCGCTCAGGCTGTCGGCGCTGCTGATAAAGCCGAAGGTATCGGCGCCCGAACCCCCGGTGAGCTGGTCCGCCCCAGTGCCTCCCGTCAGGCTATCGTCACCGGCGCCGCCGCTGAGCAGGTCGTTGCCGCTACCACCCGCCAACGTATCGTTGCCGCTCCCGCCGTCCAGCGTATCGGTACCCGCATTGCCGTTCAGGGTATCGTTACCCGCCTCGCCACGTAGGTTGTCATTGCCTGCCAAGCCGCTGATGCGATCATCGCTGAAGTACCCGACGATAGTGTCGTTCCTGGTAGTCGGCGAATCGATGACCCAATTGTCGTAGCTGGCAGGTTGCTCATTGAAGTGGGTGGCTACCGGATCGCCGAAGCGGATCGCCGCATCATTGATGTCATTGGCGTGTTCCAGCACCAGTTTGAAGTAATTGCCGTTAGCGTCCGGGTCCAGCGATTGCAGCACCATGGCGCCTGTGTCGCCCAACTGCGTGGCCTGAAGGGTGCCATCGTGGCCATTCCCCAGCTTGCTGAAGCCCAGTGCGGACAGGTCCAGGACGTCCTGGCGGTAGTCGAAATCCGTAATCGTGTCGCTGAAATCCACGCCGCGCGTGTCGTTGGCGTAGCTGTCGCGCAGGGCAGTGAACACGAAGGTATCCGCGCCGGTGCCACCGGTGAGATCATCAGCGCCGGCGCCCCCGATCAGGTAGTCGCTGCCGCCGCCGGCGTTCAGGGTGTCGCGCCCATTCAGGCCTGCAAGCGTTTCGCTGGCATCGGTGCCGCTTAGGGTGTCTTTGCCGCTGGTGCCCTGGAGCAGCGTTTCGAAATCAGTAGCGCTCAACTGGCCGACGTAGTTGCCGGCCAGCGTCAGCTGGAAATAGTGGCCATTGACGTCGGCGTCCAGGCTTTGCAGGTAGGTGCGGTCCAGGCTGGCGTTGTAGGTCATGCGCAGCGTACCGTCGTGGCCATCGCCCAGACCGGAATAGCCAAGCCTGGCCACATCGAGCTTGTCCTCGCCGGGCTTGAAGTCGGTGATCAGGTCGCTGGCGCCGCGCACGCTGTCACTGGCCTGGGTGTAGCGGAAGGTGTCCGCACCCGCGCCGCCGGTAAGCCGGTCACTGCCCGCGCCGCCGTACAGCAGGTCATCATAGGCGCCGCCGATCAGGCGATCATTGCCGCCGCCGCCGTAGAGCAGGGTATCGGCTGGATCAATCGCGGTCAGGGTGTTGCTGCTGGCCGTGCCGGTGATCACCAACCCGGCGTGGTTGCCTGAGGCGCCGCTGCCTTCGCCGTAGAGCACCGTGGCAGGCTCGTCCAGTCGGCTGAGGTAGTTATCGAACACGGTATTGTGGTCAACCAGGCTTTCGTTGGACTCGGTCACGGCGTAGCTGGCGTTGCCACCCGTGATGATGTTGTTGTACACCTCATTGCCGTATGTCCAATCCGTCGCGGTAACATCCTTGTCGTCCGAGCCCTGTATCGTAATTTCCGCGTTGCCATGGCTCACGGCGTTGTTGTAGAGGGTATTGCCAGCGATGGTGAGCCCTTTGCTACCGATCAGGCCTATGCCTGCTTCGCCATTATCGTGCACGGTGACGCCGCTCACGCGACTGAACTCAGTCAGTTTGAGCGCCAGGCCTTCCTCCCCATTGCCATACAGCTCGCCATCGGTAACCTGCACCTCGTCGTCTGTCTCAGCGCCTTCTGCGCCCTGAACGAGAATACCGTGCCCTCCGTTATTGATGGCGTCGTTGTCGGCGAGGCTGGTCTGGTAGTTGTCGAGCAGCACAGTGAAGCCGTTGCGGCCGTTGTTCTCGCTGAGGTTGTCCTGGAAGCCGCCAGCGTCGAAGTACGGGTTGCCCACGCTGGCCAGGTTGGCATAGAAGCCATCGAGGCCGTTGCCCCTGGCCACGCTGTCGGTCACGCTGAGGCCATAGGTGTTTTCCTGGGCATTGAGCCCGTTGCCGCTGCAATTGACCAGCGCCACGCCACTGACGGTGACCAGCGTGTCAGGGTTGTCCCGGTAGTTTTCACCGCCGGTGGTAAAGCCATCCACGCGGCCGCTGGTGTTAGCACTGTTGCCGTCGATGGTGAGGTCCTTCAGGCCAGATTCCTGTGTTTCGCCAGCGGTTCGCACCATACTCACGGCCTGGTCCGAGCCATCAGCCAGCTTGATGCTGGTCGCGTCGGCCCCATCGCCGCCAAGGGTGATCCGGCTACCAATCCGCAGGCAGGTGTCGTCGGCCCACTTGGGGTTACTGCTGACGATGTAGGTACCCTCAGGCAGGTAAACCTGGGCATCGATGATCTCGTCAGCAGAGCCAATGGCAGCACTGGCCGCATCGATGGCTTTCTGAATCGCCAGGGTATCGTCGGTGACGCCATCGCCGACGGCGCCATAGTCTTGTACGTTGTAATAGATAGTGGTCATTGGTTCTCCTAGAGGCAACAGGCAGCTCCTTGGGTACCTATCCACCGCCGGCGTGACCCGGCTTGTGTATAGGAGGCGATACAAAGGTAGCTCACGTTGGCCACTGGAGTGTCGATTGACGGAACCAGACGATGCGCATTGCCGTTCGATTTTGTCGAACCTAACCTTCGATATCAGGCATCTATTTAGATAAGAAAACTCAGTGCAGACTCCTCCTCAATGCGGCCCACCAGGGTGGTGAGCTCCTCAGGAGAAACAGTCATGACTCAAGCAATCGCAAACGCCAACCGCACTTCTCACAGCCAGACCCTTACCACCGGCACCCTCTACGCCTCGGCTGCGCTAACAGGCCGTGTTCTGTTGAGTACCATTTTCCTGCTCTCTGGCATCAGTAAGCTCAGCGCGCCGGCTGGCATGATCGGGTACATCGAATCGGTCGGCCTGCCATTCCCCACGGTGGCATTGGCAATTGCCATTTTGGTTGAACTGGTCGGTAGCATCGCGCTGATCCTGGGATACCGCACACGTCTGGTAGCCGCCGGGCTTGCCGTCTTCAGCGTGGCCACCGCGCTTGCGTTCCACAATCAGCTGAGCGACCAGAACCAGTTCATCCATTTCTTCAAGAACCTTGCCATGGCGGGTGGGTTGCTGCAGGTCGCCGCCTTCGGCGCCGGGCGGTTCAGCCTGGATGCACGTCGCGGCTAGTACCTTCAATCCGTCCAATGCCCGGCGCAGGCTCCCTGCTAGCGCACTAAAATCGAGGTGAAACATGAAAGCGATTCGCGTAGCCCAGTACGGGCAGTTCAAAGGTTTTGTGTTCGAGGACTTGCCATCACCTGTGCCCGGCAAGGGTGAGGTTTTAATCAAGGTGGCCGGCAGTGGAGTGAACCCGGTCGACTGGAAGGTATTGTCCGGCGCCATGAAAGCCTTTATCCCGCTTGAGCTGCCGTTTACTCCGGGGGTCGAAGTGGCCGGCCGAGTTATGGCACTAGGGGAGGGCGTGAGCACTCTTTCAGTTGGAGACGAGGTTTTCGGCTTCATCAATATCGTCGGAGGATATGCTACCGAGGTAGTCGCCAGTGCCGATCGTCTTGCACACAGGCCAAATCAGCTAACGGCGCTGCAGGCCAGCGGTGTACCGGCGGTTTCGCTGACGGCCTGGCAGGCCTTGCACGAACATTCGCAGATCAAAGCCGGCCAACGGGTATTGATTCATGGCGCTGCGGGAGGCGTTGGAAGCATCGCTGTTCAACTGGCGCGCATCGCCGGCGCGACTGTCATTGCCACTGCATCAGCAGCAAATCACGACTATCTCCAGAAACTGGGTGCCTCGCAGTTGATCGATTACACCCAGACGCGATTCGAAACCGTTGTGGAACCGGTCGATGTGGTTCTCGATCTGGTGGGCGGGGACACTCAAACCCGCTCCTGGGCTGTGCTCAAGCCTGGCGGTGTGCTGGTATCTCCAGTGAGTCCCCCTGACGCCAACCAGGCAATGGCTGCCAACGCAACAGGCAAGCATTTCGCTACGCGCTCTGACGCAGCCCAACTCAATAACATCGCTGGGCTGTTTGAAAGCGGTGAACTCACAATCGAAGTGCACGTACTGCCCTTGTCCGAGGCCGAGGAAGCATTGCGCAAGAGTATGGGGCGACACCTGCAGGGTAAGCTGGTCCTGGACGCTAGCCTTTGATAGCACCGCAAACCGAGCAGGCCGGGCTGATGCCCGGCTTTTTTCTGCGCAAATATCCAACATTGCCCGCAATGCCTCAACAGACCTCTGGTTGCATGTGCGACATGCTGAGCTCACCTTTCTCCCCTGAGGACACTGCCATGCGCCGTTACGAAAAATGCGACTTCCCCTTGGCTGAGACCCGCCGTCACTTGGAGACTGGCCCTATCGTGCTGGTCAGCTCATGCTGGCTTGTTCATCTGGGAGGTGGTGAAAGGCCATGTCGCCCCTGCCGTTCGCGAGCCGGCGACGTTGCATTATGCCGGGCAAGGGCGCTTCCGCGTGGCCGGCCGGGTGCTTGATATGTCCCCATGCTTCAAGCCCGAGAACCTTTGAAATGTGCCCTCACGCCTGGCGATAAGCGCTAGGCGTGACGCCTACCTCCCGGCGAAATACTTGCGAGAAATGGCTGGGGCTCGAATAGCCGACTTCCAACCCGACATCGATGATGCTGCGGTCCGTCTCCAGCAAAAGATGCCGGGCGCGGTTCATCCGCAGACGAATGAAGTATTGGGAAGGCGACAGCCCGGTAGCGCGCTTGAACATCCGGCTGAAGTGGTACTCGCTCAGCTCCCCCACTCGTGCAAGATGGGCAAGAGAAAAATCTTGGGCCAAACCCTCGGTCATCGCCGCAATCACGCGGCGCAGTTTATACGCCTGCAATGCGTTGGTGCGCTGGCCGCGGCTCTCTGGATCGAGGTAGCGGCGAACCAGGTGCACAGCTAACGCCTGGGCAAGGCTACGGGTGTAAAGGGCGCTGGGCTTGCGCTCGTCGATGAGCTCTAGGCGTAGTTGCTCCAGGATGAGACTCACCCGCTCATCCTTGGCTCCGGAGACATCCAGGAATGTAACCGGGCTGGCATGCTCCCCCAGTACGTCACGCGCGGCATGGTCGATCAACGGAAGGCTCAGGTACAGGTGCATGACCTCGAAGGTGTCGCAACCTTGGGTCTGCCAGCGCATCTCGTAGGGCTCGCTGGTATTGGTCAGAAAGAAGTCGCCCGTCTTGACGTCGGAAACCTCCCATTCCCCGCCCAGTACGCGCTCTTCAACCCGCGCCGCGCCACTTAATACCCATACCAGGAGAGGCTCAACCACGGCGGGTACCAAAATGGGGGCGATAACACTCTGATGGCTAAACCGTAGGACCACTAAATCCTGGGTTTGCGCGCCGGGCTGCGATGCCCGCCCCGTACCGGGCAGGTAACGCAGCATCGATTCACCTGTAATGCGCAAGGCGTTGCATTCAGCGAGGTTTGCGGGATCAACTGGGCGCACAGGGGGCACCATCAACAGCACCTTCTGATAAGGGTTTGGGTCGATAGAGTAACGCAGCGGTCGTGTCGAGCAAGGTCAGGTCAGGTTACATCGACTGTTATGTTCGAATTTTTAGACTATCCCGTCTCGCTTGCTTGCGATTTGAAGCGCTCAATCAGCCAGGATGCTGCAGGTCCCGGCGGGGTATCGGCGCGGTAGATAATATCGAAGGTATAATCTCCGCCCGGGCAATCGGGCAGATCAAGATGGACGAGGCGCCCGCTGGCCAAGTCGTCGCGGACCATGTCGATCGGCATGTTGCCCCAACCGATTCCTTCGCAAAGCAGCATATGCTTGGCGCCGAGATCTGCCAGTTGCCAGGTGCGTGTACCGACCACGGCAAACTGTTGATCCCCGGTGAGTTGTGAGCGGTCAGTAAGGACCAGCTGTATATGCCCCCGGCCTGCACCTGGCGGGTGGGGACCTGGTCGCGCCAGTGGATGCTCGGGGGCGGCGACTGGCACAAGAACCACACTGCCTAACCCGATGCGTTCGATACCGCTGATGCTATTGGTCAGTGGGCCGCTTACACCTAAGGTTGCACTTCGGTCGAGTACCCTTTGTGTAACTGCACCCAGAGCTTCGATATGCAGGTGCAGTGAAACGGTAGGGAATTCCTCACGAAAGGCCCTGAGTGCATCCACTATCCTGCCCCGGGGCAACATCACGTCAAGCACCAGATGCACCTCAGCTTCCAAGCCTTGCAGCAATCCGCGGACTTTAGCTCGCAACCCGTCGATGCCGTTATAGATAGTACGAGCTTCCGCCAGCACAGTGCGGCCAGCGTCTGTCAGTTGCGGTTTGCGCGTCTTCTTGCGATCAAACAGGCTGACCCCTAACTGCATTTCCAGGTTGGCGATGGAGTAGCTGACCACTGATGTAGCGCGGTGCAGCTTACGTGCCGCGCCGGCGAAACTGCCAACGTCTACCACCGTAAGAAATACTCGAAGCTGATCGAGCGTAGGGGTACCTGGACCTGAGGTCATTTCTTATTTCTCGAATGTTTCGATGCATATTATCCGGGCGTTTCTAATAAAACACTCGGCTCAGAGTGACCCACATTGGCTGATTCATCGAACTCAGCATTCTTGCTTGATAGCTTCGGACCAGCAGCCCTCGCTCCTGACTACCCGGCTAACGCATGTAGCGCCTACAGCGCAAAACCGCGACAGCCTGCGCAATGTCCCCAAAGCACCTCCGCCTGCGATGCGCGACAGTGAAGCCGTCGATAACAACAGCGCCTCACGGCGCCGGGCCTGTGGATTTCCCGCCGGCCCGCTACGCAGGAGAGGATCATGACCGATATCAACCACACCATCCCTAACGAAGTCGAAGGCAAGGTCGCGCTGGTCACCGGGGCCGCGAGCGGCATCGGCAAGGCTATCGCCCTGATGCTTCATGCCCGCGGTGCCAAGGTCGTCGCCGAAGACCTGAACCCGGCCGTCGAATCACTGGCCCGCCCTGGTCTGGTGCCTCTGGTGGCCGACATCTCCGAGGACGGCGCCGCCGAGCGGGCAGTGGGCCTGGCCGTGCAGGAATTCGGTCGGCTGGACATCCTGGTCAACAATGCCGGGATCATCATCAACAAGCTGGTCATCGACATGACCCGCGAGGACTGGGAGCGCATCCAGGCGGTCAACGCTACTGCAGCGTTCCTCCATTGCCGTGAAGCGGTCAAGGCGATGATGCCCAACAAGTCCGGTGCCATCGTCAACATCGCTTCCTACGCGTCCTACTTCGCGTTCCCGACCATCGCCGCCTATACCGCCTCCAAGGGCGCGCTGGCGCAACTGACCCGTACCCTCGCACTCGAGGCGATTGAGCATGGCATTCGCGTCAACGCCATTGGCGTCGGTGATGTGGTCACCAACATCCTCAACGACGTGGTGGAGGATGGCCCTGGCTTCCTGGCGCAGCACGGCGAAGCCGCGCCGATCGGCCGCGCCGCCCAGCCTGAGGAGATCGCCGAGGTGGTGGCCTTCCTGGCTTCCGACCGCGCCAGCTTCATGGTGGGCGCCGTGGTGATGGCCGATGGCGGCATGACAGTGACTGCTGGCTGAACCTGACCGAGCACAGGAGGACTACCCATGAATACTCAGAAAACCTGGCTGGTTACCGGCTGCTCCACCGGTTTGGGTCGCTACATCGCATCCCATCTGCTTGAGCAGGGCGAGCGCGTGGTTGTCACCGCGCGCAAGACCGAGCAGGTGCAGGACCTGGCTCAGCTCGGCCATGCCCTGGTGCTGCCCCTGAACGTTATCGATGCCGAGCAGGTTAAAGCCGTGGTGGCTGAGGCCGAAAGCACCTTCGGCTCGGTGGATGTTCTGGTCAACAACGCGGGGATAGGTTACTTCGCCGCGGTCGAAGAGACTGATCCACAGGCAGCGCGCCGCCTGTTCGACGTCAACTTCTTCGGCACCGCCAATATGATCCAGGCTGTACTGCCTCGTATGCGCCAGCGGCGCCGGGGCATGGTGGTGAACCTGACGTCCATCGGCGGTCTCGTCGGTTTCCCTGCAGTGGGCTACTACTGCGCAAGCAAATTCGCTGTGGAAGGGCTCTCGGATAGCTTGCGCGCCGAACTCGAGCCTTTAGGTATCCGCGTTATGACGGTGGAGCCGAGCGCGTTTCGCACCGAATGGGCGGGGTCGGCGACAGAGGTGCGAGAACCGATCGACGACTACGACGGTACCGCTGGCAATGCACGCAGAGCCTACCACGCCTCGGTGGGCAAGCAGGAAGGCGACCCGGCCCGTGCCGCCGCAGCGATCCATATGGCGGTCAACGCCGCCCAGCCACCGCAGCGCCTGCTGCTGGGCAATAGGGCATTTGAGGCCGCAATGGGCAAGCTCTCAGCCATGCAAGCCGAGTTCCGCGCCTGGGAAGCGGCTGCTCGTGACGCTGATTACCCTAAATCGAACGTGTGATAAACGCGCTTCGCGGCTCGCCGCGCAGCGGCGGCCAATAGAAATACCTGGAGGATCGCATCATCGCTGGTTTTTAGATGAAAGCTGCATTCGATGGCGGCGGCAACGACATACAGGATCAGGCAAATCCGCGACACGTTCGGCATAACGGCAAAACGGCCGCTGACCCTAATCTGAACTCACGAAACGGATGTCACGAAACGGCCTGGACTGGCCATCCGAACCCGTTACCAAACTTGTGAGGACGCATCATGAAAAAGATTAGCCCACTGTTGATCGGCACCGCCGCAATCGCTTTTATCGCCTCCACCGCTAGCGTTTCCACCATGGGCGTAGCCTTTGCTGAAGAGAACGCCCTGCGAGCCTCGAACGTCTATGTCGCACAGGACGGTGCTGATCGCACCTCGGGGGTTCGCGTTGCCCAGGACGGTGCCGACCGCGCCTCGGGCGTTCGTGTCGCCCAGGATGGTGCCGACCGCAATGCCGTCGGCCGCCTCGGCTAATCCGCTTTTTGATGAGGGACGCTCTATGCAAATCGCAAAGCTTGCCGCAAAAAAACACTCCTATGTCGGCATGTGGATGACCGCTGATGGATACATTCGGCATGAGCTACTGCCCAACGAGCGCTACGACGAGGCACGTGGCACCCGCAACAGCGCTTACCAAGGGCGCTACGAAGTGGAAGGCGATTACATCCGTTACTGGGACGACACCGGCTTCACCGCCGATGGGGAGTTTCGGGATGGCGTTCTTTACCACGCTGGCATGGTGCTCTATCGGCGGCGATAACCAGAAGCCCGACCCCTTGGTCGGGCCTTTCTGCTGGTGTGCAGGGCACCTGGCAAGTGCTATTGGCCCTGCTAGTCTTTGACCGACTTTCAAGGCTTCACATGGACATGAACGACGCTTCCGACCTTCAAAATCCCGCACCCTACCGCGCCGAACTGATCCGGATACTCACACGGCGGTTCTCGAATCCCGGCATTTACGAAACGGCCATTGCGCCATTGCATGTCATTCGTTTGGACGCACCGTCCGAACTTATCTACACCGTGCACCGGCCAGCGCTCTGCCTGATCGTCCAAGGGCGTAAAGAGCTCGGGTTGGGTGATGAACAGTATCACTATGATCCGCTCAACTACCTGGTTGTTTCAGTCACCTTGCCTGTAGCCGGGCGAGTGATCGAGGCCAGCCCTGAGGCCCCTTATATTTGTATCCGGCTGGATTTCGATCCGGCTGAAATTGCTCAGTTGATCGCCGAAGCACCACCTGTAGGCGTTCCCAGCGAGCCGGGGCGCGCGGTGTTTCTCGATCCTATCGATATCCCTCTGTTAGACACCATGCTGCGACTGGTGCGCCTGCTCGACACACCTCGGGATATCGGCATGCTGGCGCCCATGGCCTTGCGCGAGCTGTATTACCGGCTGCTGCGCGGCAACAATGGGCGCCGACTTTACGAAATAGCGCTTAGCGATTCGCAGACGCATCGGGTAACCCGGGCGATTGACTGGCTGAACAAGAATTACGCTAAACCTCTACGGATCGAGGAACTCGCTCGCGTGGCAAATCTAGGCAGCTCGACACTGCATCACCGCTTCAAGGACGTGACCGCGATGAGTCCGCTGCAATATCAAAAGCAGCTACGTCTGCAGGAGGAACGTCGGCTGATGATCAGTGAGGGGCTGGACGTATCGAGTGCTTGCTACCGGGTCGGTTATGAAAGCCCTTCGCAGTTCAGCCGCGAGTACAGCCGCCAGTTTGGCTCATCGCCGTCAAAGGATGTGAGTCGGTTACGACACAGCGCCTGAAGCTATCTGCATCCCGAATGTGAGCGCTAGCCTCAAGTTCTATTTGGCACCTTGAGGCTACTGATAACCCTCCGAGCCTTCAGTGATTAGCCGTATGCGCCAGCATCACTGATAGCTGACACAACGGCCGCCCGCTCTGTTCGCGCCAGGTATTGAACGCTTCTTGAACCGCTGCCAGGTCCCGCTGGCTGGTAGGCACTTTGTCCACGATGCCTTGGGCGTTGAGCGCGGCTACCACGTCCTGGGTGGGGATGAACGTATCCTTGCCGGCCATGCGCAGGAACCGCGGGGCGGATAACCCGCCCAGCTGATTGCCGTGCCGGGTGAGGTAGCGCCACAGGCCGGTGATGTTTTCCACAGGCCACTCGCTGATAAAGGCACCGAAGCTGACGTGTTCGTGGGCCACATCCAGGATCATCTGCGCGTTGATCGGCACGCTGCGCAGTTTGCCCAGGTGCCGGATGATCCGGGCGTCCTGCATCAGCCGCTCCAGATGCTCGCCGCCCATCAACACGACTTTCTCCGGCACGAACCCGAAGAATACCGCCTCGAACGCCGGCCATTTGGCATCCACCAGGCTGTGTTTCAAGCCGGCGCGGAAGATTCGCAGGGCCAGTAACGAGAGGTAACGGTCGTCGCCCAGGCTACGCAGGTGTTCGTCGGAACGCGGCTGGGGTAGCCGCGCTTCCAGTGCCGCGGCCGAGCCGAAGCGGTTCAGGCAATGCTCATGCAACCATTGGTAGTCCCGCATTCAGGCCTTGCCCTCCAGGGGCAGCGCCAGCCGCCGGGCCGCTTCGCCCAGGCGGAGGCCAAGGGCTCGGCACAGGGCAGTTTCGTGCTCGTCCAGCGGGCGCTTGCCGTCGGCACCGGCATGGTGGCTGGCGCCATAAGGCGTGCCGCCGCCACGGGTTTCCAGCAGGGCGGATTCGCTGTAGGGCAGGCCGGCGATGAACATGCCGTGGTGCAGCAGCGGAAGCATCATCGACAGCAGGGTAGTTTCCTGGCCGCCGTGGAGGCTGGCGGTGGAGGTGAACACCGCCGCAGGCTTGCCGGCCAGTGCGCCGCTGAGCCACAGGCTGCTGGTGCCATCCAGGAAGTACTTCAAGGGGGCCGCCATGTTGCCGAAGCGGGTAGGGCTACCCAAGGCCAACGCAGCGCAATGGGTAAGGTCGTCGAGGGTGGCGTATACCGCGCCTTCGGCAGGCACGCTGGGGGCTGTGGCCTCACACTCGGTGGACACGGCCGGCACTGTGCGGATGCGCGCTTCGAGCCCGGCGCGTTCAACGCCGCGGGCGATTTGCATCGCCATTTCGCGGGTGGCGCCATGGCGGCTGTAATACAGCACCAGCACGTAAGGGGTGGTCATGGCAGCAACTCCAGCAGGTTGTCCACTGGCCGGCCGATCACTGCCTTGTCGCAGCGTACCAGGATGGGCCGTTCAATAAGCTTCGGGTGGCTGGCCATGGCCTCGATCAACGCATCTTCCGAGAGGGTAGGGTCGGCCAGGTTCAACGCCTTGTAGTCATCCTCTCCGGTGCGCAGCAGCGCCCGTGCGCCAAGGCCAAGGCGGCTCAGCAGGTCACGCAGCGTGGCGGCGCTGGGCGGGGTGTCCAGGTAACGAACCACTTCAGGCTCCAGTCCGCGGGCCTGTAACAGCTCGAGCGCGGCGCGTGACTTGGAGCAGCGCGGGTTGTGATAGAGGGTGAGGTCGCTCATGGAAAGGTCGCCTGTGCTATCGAGTGGCGGCTATTCTACCTGCCTGATCCGTGATGACGAGGATGACGATGATCCGAAACCGTTTGGCCTGCCTGTTGGCCGTGTTCGCCACGCTATGCTTGGTGGCGTGTGATCGTGGCCTGGGCAACGACCAGCATGGGCAACCCGTGACCGCCAGCAGCCTGAAAGGCCAGTGGCTGGTGATCAACTACTGGGCCGAATGGTGCGGGCCGTGCCGCCGCGAGATCCCGGAGCTCAACCAGTTCGCCAGCCGTACGGCGAACGAAGATGTGCAGGTGTTGGGGGTGAACTTCGATCAGGTGCAGGGCCAGGCGCTGGTCCAGGCTGCCGACGGCATGGGCATCCACTATCGCGTGCTGGCCGAGGACCCGGCCGACACCCTGGATTTGCCTAAGGCCGAGGGGCTGCCGGTTACCTTTGTGCTGGACCCGCAACGCAAGGTGCGCGCCACTCTGTTGGGCGAGCAGACCGCTGCAGGTTTGGCCCAGCGGCTGGCTGCCCTCAAGGCTGGAGGCTAGGGCTCAGCAGTTGGGGCAGAAGTGCTTGCCGCCTTCGCTGCGCCAGCCCAGCTCGGCCACCCGCGCCGCCGCGGCTACTGGCAAGGCCGCTTCGCCGAGGCTCGCGTCTACGGCGAACTCCATGCTCATGGTTTTGCCGCAGCCATCGCAGTTCACGTCCCAGGTGTGAATCGCCAGCTCCTTGAACACCGGGCCACGCGCCACGGCCGTCCACTGGCCCACCGGGTTGATCAGGTGCCGCACCTTTTCGACGGTCAAACGCATGCTCAGGGTTTGGCTGCCTTTGAGGGTGACCAGCAGCACGTCGTCGGCGCGGATGGCGCCGCCGTTGCCGGTGACCTGATAACGCCCCGGCGACAGCGCGCGGCATTCGATCAGGGTGTGCTGAGGGGTGAGCAGGCTGTAGCGGAAATCGTGTTCGACCATAGGGCCTCCGAAGAAGGGCGCGCATGGTAGCACAGCCGGCGTAGGTGTCTGGGCGGCCGGCCATCTGGAGATGGCCGGGAACCGGTTGCCGATGCTATTCGCAGGCTTCGCCTACTCCCACAAAGTGAGTCGACCAGACCCTCTGGTCGCTGTTTATGCACTGATCCGCGCATGCTCGGCCAGCCGCACGATGGCTTGGTCGAGGTCATCGAGAGCGACGCTGGCGCTAGGGTCTTCCTGTTTCAACAACGTTTCGCTCCGCTGGCATGCCGCGCGCAGCTGGGGCACGCCGCAGTAGCGGGTGGCGCCGTGCAGGCGGTGGATGCGTTCGAGCAGTGCGTGCTGATCATGGGCGTCTCGAGCGGCCTGGATCGCCCGGCGGTCTTCATCCAGCCCGGCCAGCAGCATGGCAAGCATATCCACGGCCAGGTCTTCCTTGCCGGCGGCCAGGCGCAGGCCTTCTTCGTGGTCGAGTATCTGCTGCTCGCCCTCGGCGCTGGCCCATTCGCTCAGCCGTTCGGCCGGCTGGCCGCGAAGGGCCAGGCCGGTCCACTTGAGCACCACCTGTGCCAGCTGGCGCTCACTGATGGGCTTGGTGAGGTAATCGTCCATGCCGCTATGCAGCAGCGCGCGCTTTTCGTTGGCCATGGCGTGGGCGGTCAGTGCCACGATGGGCAATGGCGAGCCTGGGCGGCCGGTTTCCCACAGGCGGATGCGTTCGGTGGTTTCGCGGCCGTCCATGCCGGGCATTTGCACGTCCATCAGCACCAGGTCCAGGGACCGCTGTTGTACGGCTTCCAACGCTGCCTGGCCGCTGTCCACGGCCTGCACCAACGCGCCCATGTCCTCGAGCAGGGTTTGCACCAGCAGCAGGTTGGCTGGGTTGTCGTCAACGCAAAGGATGCGCGGCGGGCGGTCCGCCGGCGCGTCGTCGAGCACGGGCGCTGGCCGGTGCGGGCTCACCAGTTCGCTCAATACCCGGCGCAGGGTGCGGTTGCACGCTGGCTTGGCCTGCAGCTGGCTATGCGGGTTGGGCACAACGGGGTGGTACATCGCCTGTTCGGTGGTGGGGCACAGCACCAGGGCGTGGCAGCCTTGCTGTTGCAGCTCGCGCAGGCGTGGGCGCAGACGCTCTGGCGGCTGTTGCTGGCTGGTGACACCCAGCACGGCCAGCTCGATGGGCTGCCCGGCAAGGCGCGCGGCGCTCACCGCTTCGGCAAGGCGCTCCAGCGCACTGAACGCCACCACGGTCAGGCCCAAGTCCTGCAGCTGGTGTTCCAAGGCCTGGCGCGCCAGGTCGTGATGTTCCAGCACGGCCACCCGGCGGCCCGTCAGGGGCGGGGCGGGCAGGTCTTCGGCATCTTCACGGGCGCGGGGCAGGGTGAGGCTGATCCAGAAAGTGCTGCCTTCGCCCGGCGTGCTGTCCACGCCGATCTCGCCGCCCATCTGTTCTACCAGCCGCTTGGAAATCACCAGCCCCAGGCCAGTGCCGCCTGGCTGGCGGGACAAGGAGTTATCCGCCTGGCTGAATGCCTGGAACAGGGCCCGCACGTCATCGTTCGACAGGCCGATACCGGTGTCCTGCACGCTGATACGCAGCTGCGCGGTGCTTTCATCTTCGCCGTCCTCTTCCAGCATCGCCCGGGCGACGATCGTCCCTTCCCGGGTGAACTTGATGGCATTGCTCACCAAGTTGGTGAGGATCTGCTTGAGCCGCAAAGGGTCACCCACCAGCGACACCGGTGTATCGCGGTACACCAGGCTGATCAGTTCCAGCTGCTTGGCATGAGCCGCCGGGGCGAGGATGGTGAGCGTGTCCTGCAGCAGATCCCGCAGGTTGAAGGGGATGCTGTCGAGCACTAGCTTGCCGGCTTCGATCTTCGAGAAATCGAGGATCTCGTTGATGATCGCCAGTAGGTTATCGGCGGATTTTTCGATGGTGTTGAGGTAATCCAGTTGGCGGGGCGTGAGCTCGCTCTTCTGTAACAGGTGGGTAAACCCGAGGATGCCATTGAGCGGCGTGCGGATCTCATGGCTCATGTTGGCCAGGAACTCGGACTTGATCCGGCTGGCCTCCAGCGCCTCCTTGCGCGCCAGGTCCAGTTCGATGTTCTGGATCTCGATGGTTTCCAGGTTCTGGCGCACGTCCTCGGTGGCCTGGTCGATGCTGTGCTGAAGCTCGTCATGGGCTTCTTCGAGCGACTGCGCCATGCGGTTGATGCCCGCGGCCAGCTCGTCCAGCTCATGGTTGCCCAGGGTGGGCAGGCGGTAGTCCAGGCGGCCTTCCTTTATTCGCGCCACGGCCAGTTTGATATGCCCCAGCGGCGCGCTGATACCCCGGCCCAAGTGCAGCGCCAGCAGCAGGATGACCACCAGCCCGGCGGCAATCAGCACCAGGCTGGCGAACATCATGCGATAGCCACGCAGCAGCGTGTTGGTGTGGGACAGTTCTATCTCCACCCAGCCCAGCAGGCGGTCCGCCTCGCCGGGCACCTGCGCGCCGGCGAGGTCACGGTCGCGGCCGAACACCGGTTGCAGGTAGCGGGTGGCATCGCTGCCGCTGCGTTGGGCAAGTTTCGTTCCGGTTCCGCCAGGGATAGGGTTGAGCATGCTGGGACCGGCATGGGCCAGCAGGCCGCGCTCGGCGTCGAGGAAGGTCACGCTGCGCACGTCGGCCTGCTCAAGGGCCTGCGCCGCCACCCGCTCGAGCTGCTCGGTATCGCGCGCGGCCAGGGCAGGGGCTACCAGTGGCGCGAGCTGCCCGGCCAACAGCTCGCCGCGGCCCAGCAGTTGCGCTTGTAATTCGGTCTGTTGCACCCAGGTGAAATACCCACCCAGCAGCAACGCCAACAAGCTTCCTGGCAGCATCGTGAGCAGGATCACCCGCCCTTTTATTCCCAGTTTTCTTAACACACCCGCACCTCGGTTGCCGGGGGCCACCCCTCATGTCTGGCGAACCATACCTTTACCGCGGCCGCCATGCACCTTTGCATCACGTACCGCTGGGGGATTGGAAGTTGCCGCCGCTGCGTTATTGCAGAATAATCGCCACTGAGAATATTTCGCAGGCGTTAATGGATCTTATGAGTGCGGAAGCAACCCGGTTATTGGCTGTCGAGGACGACCCCACGCTCGGCGCGTTCGTGCGGGATCGGTTAGGGGCGGCAGGGCTTAGCGTCACCTGGTGCCAGGATGGCAGAGAAGGTCTTGCGCTGGCCCTGCGTGAACCCTTCGACCTGGTGCTGCTCGATGTGCTGTTGCCGGGCATGAACGGGCTGGAGGTACTGGCTCGTTTGCGCCAGCGTTCTCGCACCCCGGTGTTGCTGATGTCGGCGCTGGGCGAGGAACAGGACCGCATCGATGGTTTTCGCGGGGGCGCCGACGATTACCTGCCCAAGCCATTCAGCCTGGATGAACTACAGGTGCGGGTGGAGGCTATCCTGCGCCGCGTTGAACTGGAGCGCGGGGTGCCTGCGCCCACCGCCGTGCCCGTGGAGCTGCGCTTCGACGATGTCGCCCAGGACGTACGCTACCTGGACCGCCCCGCCGGGCTTACGCCGTGCGAATACCGCTTGCTTGGCACCTTGCATCGGCACGTTGACGATGTGCTGAGCAAGGCGTTCCTCTATCAGCATGTATTGCAGCGCGGCTACTCGCGCCACGACCGCAGCCTGGACATGCACGTGAGCCAGATCCGCCGCAAGCTCAAGGGCTTGAGTTACCTGGGCCACGAACTGCGTACGGTCTGGGGCAAGGGCTATATGTTCGCCACGGCGGTCACCGCTTGATGCCAGGTCGCCACTCGCTGTTCTGGAAGCTTGCCGCGCTGTTGATCGGCTTCTGCCTGTTGATGATCTGGCTGAGCTGGTCGTGGGGGCGCTACATGGAAGCGCGCACGGCGTTTCTATCGCCCCAAGCCCGCGCCAGCTTGAGCGACTACGCCCGCGCAGCGGAACGGGCGCTCGACGCTCAAGGCCCGGCGGGCCTGGATAACGTGCTGCGCAGCATTGCGGCGCAGGAAGGCGTATTCGTCACCGCCATCGGCCCGGATTTCGCCCCGCTGGGTCAGAGCGCGCTGAGCGTTGCTCAGCGGCAGCGGCTTACCTCACTGCGCGGCATCGACTGGCCCGTGAGCCGCCGCAGCACTACTGCGCCCTGGCTGCGGGTACCGTTCCCCCAGCATGCGGAGGGTGGGATGCTGGTCATCGAGCTGCCCCAGCGGTTCATGCCGGGCCGCTATGGGTTGTTTTGGCACCTGCTTACGAACGGGGTTGTGCCCGCGCTGTTCACCCTCCTGCTGTGTGTCGGCTTGTACCGCATGCTGGTGGCGCCGCTTGAACAGCTTCGGCGCCAGGCCCAGCAGTGGCGGGCGGACCGCCTCGATACTCGCCTGGATCCCGGCGCCCTGAGCCGCAAGGACGAACTGGGTGAACTGGCCAGGGCCTTCGATGACATGGGCGAGCGGCTGCACAGAACCGTGACCATGCAGCAGCGGCTGCTGCACGACCTGTCCCATGAACTGCGCACGCCGCTCAGCCGCTTGCGCGTTGCCTGCGAGGCGGAGCCCGACAACGACCGCCTGCGCGAGCGGCTGGCCCGCGAAGTGGACAACATGCAGCGGCTGGTGGAGGACGCCTTGCAGCTGGCGTGGCTGGATGCCGAGCGCAGCCAGCCGAAGGTACAGCCCATCCAGATAACCGCGCTGTGGGATGTGCTGGCCGAAGATGCCGCCTTCGAAACCGGTTGGCTTCCGCAGCGCCTGCATTGCGCCATCCCCGAGACCTGTTGGGTGCGTGGCCATTTGAATAGCCTGGCGCAGGCGGTGGAGAACGTCTTGCGCAATGCCATCCGCCATTCGCCCCCTGGGGCGCGGGTGAGCTTCAGCGCCGAGCGCGAGGGTGATCATTGGCGCTTGAGCCTGCAGGACCACGGTGGCGGGGTGCCCGAGGCAGACCTCTCGCGCATGTTCGACCCCTTCACGCGGCTTGACGGTGCCCGCCCGGGCGACGGTGGCTTTGGCCTCGGCTTGAGCATTGCCCGGCATGCCATCGAACGGCAGGGCGGCACCCTGGTGGCCCGTAACGCCCAGGGTGGCCTACGGGTGGAGTTGCGCCTGCCGGCGAGTGAGCCGGCGGCTACATCAGCGCATACAGCAGCAACGTATTGACCACCAGCATCGCCAGCGCCGTAGGCACCTGGGCCTTGATCACGGCGTAGCGATCAGGGAGTTCAAGCAGGGCAGCGGGCACCAGGTTGTAATTGGCCGCCATGGGCGTCATCAGCGTGCCGCAGTAACCGGAGAACATGCCTATCGCGGCGATTACCGCCGGGTTGCCGTGGTACACACCCATCAGGATCGGCACGCCTACACCGCCGGTCATCACCGGAAACGCCGCGAAGCCATTGCCCATCACCATGGTGAACACGGCCATCCCCAGCACATACACCATCACCGCCACCAGCCGATAATCCATGTCGATGTACGTGCTGGCCAAGTACGCCACCGCCTTGCCGACGCCGGCGTCAGTGAACATCAAACCCAGCATGGCGAGCATTTGCGGGAGCACCAGCGCCCAGCCCAGGGCCTCGGTCAAGCGGCGGGATTCGCGCATCGCTTGCACGGGCGTGTCACGGGTGAGCCAACAAGCCAGCGCCAGGGCGATCAGGCTGGCAACGCCCAGCGCCACAAAGGTGGAGTTGGACGGGTCCAGCACAAAGCTGTCGCCGATTTTCACACCCTTCAAGCCCAGCGCCACGGCTACGGTGAGCAGCGGAATGGCCAGCGCTGGAATAAACAACCGGTTGCCCAGGCGCGTCGCCACGGCCTGCTGGGCTTTCTCGGCGAGAGGGCGATAGCTGCCCACTGCCACGCCGCCGCAGCCTGCAAGGACGGCCATGGCCAGCACCCCGATGCCTACCCACACCGGCGGCAGGCGCTCGCCCACCAGGAACGCGACGGCGAACAACCCCCAGAACAGCCCGCTGCGCCAGCGCCGGGGGTGCTCACGGTCGGTCAGGGTCATCGCGCAGGTGATCGCCAATACGATCCCGGCCAGCCAGTACAGGTATTGAATGGACAGGATCATGCTGGTGCTCCCTCTGTTTGCGGAGTTTCAGCGTGCCGCGCCAGGTAGTGGTCCAGGCGATACAGTCGTAGACCGTGGATCAGGAATACGCTGATAGCCGTGGGAATGCCCCACACCGCGATGTGCAACGGGTCTACATCGATACCGGCGCCCAGCAGGAAGGTGTGCATCAGCGCAATGGCGCCGAAGGCGACGAAGATGTCTTCGCCAAAGAACAGCCCGATGTTGTCCGTGGCCGCGCAGAAGGCCAGCAGGCGTTGCCGTACCTGCGCGGGTAGCGGCCCGTGGCGGCTTACGGCCGCACCCTCGGCCATGGGCGCAAGTAGCGGCCTTACCATCTGCGGATGCCCGCCCAGGCTGGTAAGCCCCAGCGCGGCGGTGGTTTCCCGAATGAACAGGTAACCGATCAGCAGTCGCCCGGCGGTAGCGCGCCCGAAGCGGCCGATCCAATGCTGAGCATGGCGGCGAAGCCCGTGGCGCTCCAGCAGGCCGATCACCGCCAGCGGCAATAGAATGATCAGGGGCAGGGTACGGGTTTTGATGAACCCGGTGCCGATGCTCGCAAGGATCGTTTCCACGGGAAAGTGCGCAGCCAGCCCGGTGACCACGGCGGCGATCGCCACCACCAGCATCGGGTTGAAACGCAGGATGAAGCCGAGGACGATGACCGCGACGCCCGCGAGCGGCCAGAGGTTAAGCGATTCGTTCATGGTAGGTGCCCTGTGTGACGCGTAGGTCGCTATCGGCAGAAGCAAAGGTTTTTATTGTTGCAAGGGCGGGGAGCCCCCTGTTGTTATGTCGGAATTGTTGGGAGGCAAGCGCGCTGGCGTCCAGCGAGAAAATCCCGTGCCCCCTGATAGCTTTTTCTTGATCGCCCATCCCGGGGCCTTGCGGGAATACTGGCCGACAGAGGGAGGGCGGCGCTCACATGAACATTCGATTTCTGGAAACCTTTGTCTGGGTGGCCCGCCTGAAAAGCTTCCGGCTGACCGCCGAGAAGCTGTGCACCACCCAGGCGTCCATTTCCAGCCGCATCGCTGCGCTGGAAGACGAGCTCGACAGCCGCCTGTTCGTGAGGGACCCCCGCGGCGTCACGCTCACGCCGGAAGGCCAGCGCGTACTCGACTATGCCGAGCGCATGGTGGACACCCTGCACGCGCTCAAGGCCGCGTTGAAGGACCCCGGCCTGGCCAGGGGGCATTTGCGCATCGGCGCGATGGACACAGTGATCCATACCTGGCTCAGCCCCTTGGTGAGCCGTATCAGTGCAGCCTGGCCGGGCGTGGAAGTGGAAATCACTGCCGACACTGCCCGCAACCTGTGCGACCAACTTGAAAAAGGCTACCAGGACATCATTCTGCAAACCGACATGGTGCGCCTGGACACCGTACGCAACGCTTTGCTCGACCGCTATCCCATGCATTGGGTAGTCGCGCAAGGCGCGCCGCAAGATCGACCTTACGATGACCTTCGCGCCCTGGCCAGCGAGCGCATCGTAACGTTTTCGCGCAATTCGCGCCCGCATCAAGACCTCCTCAACTTGCTGCATGGCGCCGACCTGATCAACGCGCGGGTGAACTGCGTAAACTCGGCATCGGCCATCATTCGGTTGATCCGCGACGGCTTCGGCATTGGCCTGATGCCCTTGCCGTTGGTAGAAGCAGAATTGCGCGCCGGCAGCCTCAAACTTATCGAAGGTATCGAGCCGCCCCCGCCCATGGATATCGTGGCCTCCTGGCGGACCGGGCCCGGCATGGCGCTGTCCGAAAGCGTTGTAGCCATGGCCCAGGCGCTGATTGCCGAAACCAGCGAACCTGCCGCTTAAGGTTTTCTTATCGCCCCCCGGTGTTTTTTCTGAGTTGACCCAGGCAAACGCAGGCTTCTACCGTGGGGCGGTATCCCTTCGGCCGGAGCGCCTCTGATGATTGTCCTCAACTGCGATATCGGTGAAAGCTACGGCGCCTGGAGCATGGGCCTCGACGCCGAGGTAATGCCCCTGATCGACTGCGCCAACATTGCCTGCGGTTACCACGCCGGCGACCCGCTGACCATGCGCCGTACTGTGGCCCTGGCAGCGCGCCACGGCGTGCGCATCGGCGCGCACCCGGCCTACCCGGACCTGGTCGGTTTCGGTCGGCGTTCCCTGGCGTGCTCCGGCGAAGAGATCGAAAGCCTGCTGCATTACCAGATCGGCGCGCTGCAGGCGTTCTGCGCGGTTGAGGGTACCCGCGTCGAATATGTGAAGCCCCATGGCGCGCTCTACAACGACATGATGGCCAACCCCTCGATACTGGCTTCGGTGCTCACCGCCGTGGCGGCCTACAAGGTGCCCTTGGTGCTGTTGGCCACGCGGGACAACAGCGCCGAACAAGCTTTGGCCGATGAACACGGCGTGCCGCTGTGGTTCGAGAGCTTCGCCGACCGCGCCTATGAAGGGAATGGCCAGCTGGTGTCACGACGGCTGCCAGGCGCGGTGCATGAAAGCGCCGACGCAGTGGTTGCCCAGGCCCTTGCCCTGGCACGTGGTGATGCCTTGACCGCCCGGGACGGCAGCGCCCTGCGGCTGCGCAGCGACACCTTGTGTGTGCACGGCGACAACCCGGCGTCCGTGGCGGCAGTGCGGCGCATTCGCGAGGCGCTGCAGGCCGCGCAGGCATGAGCGGCGCACGCTTCGTGTTCGGCGAAGGCCAGGCCGGAACCATTGAAACGGTTGCGCTGGATGCCCTGATGGTGCGGCTGTTCGACCACATCGACGAATCAAATGTGGGTTGGTTGCTGGCGCTGGGCGAGCGCCTTCGGGCCAGCTTCGGGTCGGCGCTGATCGACCTCGTGCCGTCCTACACCACCGTGATGGTGCATTACGATATCGCCGCACTCGCCCCCGAAGAAGCGCGGCGCCGGATAGCCAATGCCTGCGACGGTCTCAAGCCGGCTTCGGCGGGCAACGGCCAGGAGCATAGGGTACCCGTGTGGTACGACCTCTCGGTGGGGCCGGACCTTAGTCGCCTCGCCAGCATCAGTGGCCTGGCGGTGGAGGAGGTTATCCAGCGGCATTGCGCCAAGGCGTACCGGGTATTTGCGCTGGGCTTCACCCCAGGGTTTGCGTTTATGGGGCTGGTGGAGCCGGCCCTCGCGGCGCCACGGTTGACCACGCCTCGCCAACGCATCGCGACCGGCAGTGTGGGGATTGGCGAGCGGCAAACGGCGATCTACCCCAGTGCGTCGCCCGGCGGCTGGAATATTCTGGGGCGCACGCCCGTGGTGCTGTTTGACGCCGGCGAAAGCCTGTTCAAGCCAGGCGACAGCGTTCGTTTCGAAGCCATCAGCCGCGAGCGCTTCGTGGCACTGGGCGGCGATACCACGCCGTTGGGGGAATGACCGTGAGCCAACTGCGTATCGAAAAAAGCCACCCGTTGTGCCAGTTGCAAGACGCCGGGCGGTTCGGCGTGCGCCATTTGGGCATTACTCAGGGCGGTGCCGCAGACTGGGTGTCCATGGGCTGGGCCAACTCGCTGTTGGGCAACGTGCCAGGTGCGGCAGTGATCGAAATCACCCTGGGTGGCTTCGAGCTCTATGCGCAAGGCGATTGCCACCTGGCCCTGGCCGGTGCAGACCTTCAAGCCACGGTCGACGGCGCGGCCCTGCTACCGTGGCGCAGTTTTAACCTGCGCCGCGGGCAACGGCTGGTGTTCAATGCCCCGGCCGAAGGCGTGCGTGCCTACCTGGCGGCGCCGGGTGGGTTCGTTGGGGCGCAGGCGTCCGGTAGCGTTGCGACGGTCGCCCGGGACGGCCTGGGTGGCCTGCACGGTAATGGCGCTGCCTTGGCCACGGGTGACGTACTGAGTTGCGCCGCGCCGGCGGGGCCGGGCCGGGAAATCGCCGTGGCGCGCATTCCCGACCTGAGCCTGCGGCAACCGCTGGACCTCGTGTTGGGCGCCCAGGTTGCGGATTTTTCCGGGCAAAGCCTGTTCGATGCCTTCAATGCCGAATGGACTGTGGATAGCCGCGCCGACCGCATGGGCGTGCGTTTGCTGGGGCCGGCGCTAATGTACAAAGGCGCCGGGCTGGTGTCCGAGGGCATCCCCTTGGGAGGGGTTCAGGTGCCGCCGGACGGGCAACCCATCGTGCTGGGCAATGACCGCCAGACGATCGGCGGCTATCCACGCCTGGGTGCGCTCACCCCGCTGGCCTGTGCTCGTCTGGCGCAAGCCTCGCCCGGGCAACGGTTGCGCCTGCGGGCGGTGCTGGCCGAAACCGCCCGGGCAGGGCATCTGGAGGTAATGCGAAGTTTGGGGAACGCTGGGTAGGAGCAGGGCCAGCCAGCGAATGAGCACAACTGGCGCCTTATAACCGCTGGGTATATGGAGCTGCCTTTGCGTGATATGGCCTGGCGGCGAATGCGCGTATCATAGCGCCCCCCGCCGTTCGGATTGCGAAAAAGCCCATGACCGTGCATTACCCCACTATCGCCGATTGCGTCGGCAATACCCCGCTGGTTCGCCTGCAGCGCCTGGGCGGGGCTACCACCAATACCTTGTTGCTCAAACTCGAGGGCAATAACCCGGCCGGCTCGGTAAAAGACCGCCCGGCACTGTCAATGATCACCCGGGCTGAGCTGCGCGGGCAGATCACGCCCGGCGACACGTTGATCGAGGCCACCTCGGGCAATACCGGTATTGCCTTGGCGATGGCAGCGGCAATCAAAGGCTATCGCATGATCCTGATCATGCCCGACAACTCCACCGCCGAACGCAAGGCTGCGATGACCGCTTATGGTGCCGAGCTGATCCTCGTCACGCGGGAAGAAGGCATGGAAGGCGCCCGCGACCTTGCCGAACGCATGCAGGCCGAAGGCCGCGGCAAGGTGCTGGACCAGTTCGCCAACGGCGACAACCCGGAGGCGCATTATCAGAGCACCGGCCCGGAGCTGTGGCAGCAGACCGGCGGCGGTATTACCCATTTTGTTAGCTCCATGGGTACCACCGGTACCATCATGGGCACTTCGCGTTACCTGAAGGAACAGAACCCCGCCGTTCAGATCATCGGCCTTCAGCCTATGGAAGGCTCGGCGATCCCCGGGATTCGCCGCTGGCCGGAAGAGTACCTGCCGAAAATCTACCAGGCCGACCGGGTAGACCGGATCATCGATATGGCCCAGGCCGAGGCCGAGAACATCACCCGCCGCCTGGCGCGTGAAGAGGGCATCTTCTGCGGCGTTTCTTCAGGTGGCGCGGTGGCGGGCATGTTGCGCCTGAGCCAGGAAGTGGAGCATGCCGTCATCGTCGCTATCGTATGCGACCGCGGCGACCGCTACCTGTCCAGCGGCCTGTTCGACGCGCCGAACTGATGGCACGCAAGCAAGGCGGGCTGCGCTTTCAGCCCAGCGGTGGCCAGCGCGCGCCGGGCGTTCCAGCAGGCAAGAAGCAGCGGCTGAGCATCGAACGGCTGGCAGCCGATGGTCGTGGTATTGCGTTCAACGAAGGGCGGACCTGGTTCGTGGCCGGGGCACTGGCCGGCGAAGACGTGGATGCTCGGGTGCTGTCCGCCCACGGCAAGGTGGTAGAGGCACGCACCGAGCGAGTACACCAGCCTTCGGCCATGCGTCGCGCTGCGCCGTGCCCTTATGTGGACCGTTGCGGCGGCTGCACGGTGCAGCACATCAGCCACACCGACCAACTGGCCTTGAAACAACGGCAGCTGGCCGAGCAACTGCTCAAGGTGGCCAGCGTGGAACCACAGGCCTGGGCGCCGCCTTTGGTAAGCCCGGAGTTCGGTTATCGCCGTCGTGCGCGGGTTGCGGTTCGCTGGGACCCGAAGCGCCAGGTACTCGATGTAGGGTTTCGTGCCGCCGCGAGCCAGCAGATCGTTTCAATCGACCACTGCATGGTGTTGGTACAACCCTTGCAGCGTATTTTCAATGAGTTACCGGGGATACTCCGCTCACTGAAAGCCCCGCAAGCCATTGGCCACGTTGAATTGTTCCACGGTACTGCCCCCGCTGTGCTCGTTCGCCACACCGCTGCGCTTAGCGACGCGGATCAAGCGGCGCTGCGCGCCTTTTGCGCTACTCAGGGCGCTCAGCTGTGGTGGCAAGGTGCCGAGGCGCCTGCGCCTGACCAGCCGGGCGCCGTGCTGGGCTATACCCTGGCGCCGTGGCAGCTGGAACTGGCCTATCGGCCAGGGGACTTTGTGCAGGTTAACGAGGCGGTGAACCAGGCCATGATCGAGCAAGCGCTGGCCTGGCTTGCGCCCCGACCTGGAGAGCGGATACTCGACCTGTTCTGTGGCTTGGGTAATTTCGCCTTGCCCATTGCGCGTATGGGCGCGCAAGTGGTCGGCGTAGAGGGCGTTGCCGGGATGGTCGAGCGCGCTTCGGTCAACGCCGAGCGAAACGGCCTGGATACCGCGACCTTTTACCAGGCCGACTTGTCCCAGCCTTTAGAGGCGGCCGGTTGGGCAGACCAGGGGTTCTCTGGGGTATTATTGGATCCGCCACGCGACGGGGCGTTTGAAACAGTTCGCCACATATCGTCGCTGGGTCCGGATCGCATCGTCTATGTATCGTGCAATCCCGCCACCCTGGCGCGCGACACCGTAGAGTTGCGCAGGCAAGGGTATGCTTTAAAACGTGCTGGCGTTCTCGACATGTTCCCGCAAACGTCCCATGTCGAGGCGATGGCGTTATTTGAAAAAGGCCAGGACGGCCTGGCTATGTGACTGGTGACCTTCGCAGGCCGCGGAGGTCGAAGCCAGCGTACATTGGCGTGCAACCCTGCGCGCCATAGGGAAGGTAAGCAAGATGGTACAGGTGAGAGCGCAACAGCCGGTCAACAACGACGGCAGCATCAACCTTGATGCGTGGCTCGATCATATCGTCAGCGTCGACCTGGCGCTTGACCGGGAGGCGCTCAAGAAGGCCTGCCAGTTCGCCCGCGATCTGGACGTACCCGAAAATACCGCCAAGGATTCCTGGGCCGATGGTACGTCCAGTTTCCAGGCGGGGCTGGAAATCGCCGAAATTCTCGCCGATCTCAAGCTCGATCAGGATTCGCTCGTTGCCGCGGTCATCTATCGCGCGGTGCGTGAGGGCAAGGTCGCACTGTCGGACGTGGCCCAGCGTTTCGGCCCGGTGGTGGCCAAGCTCATAGACGGCGTGCTGCGCATGGCGGCGATCAGCGCCAGCCTCAGCCCGCGGCAGTCCCTGGTGCTCGGTACGCAAGTGCAGGTCGATAACCTGCGCAAGATGCTGGTGGCCATGGTCGACGACGTGCGCGTGGCGCTGATCAAGCTGGCCGAACGTACCTGCGCCATCCGGGCGGTCAAGAACGCGGCCGAGGAAAAGCGCCAGCGGGTTGCCCGTGAAGTGTTCGACATCTATGCACCGCTGGCGCATCGCCTGGGCATCGGCCATATCAAATGGGAGCTGGAAGACATTTCCTTCCGGTACCTGGAGCCAGACCAGTACAAGCAGATCGCCAAACTGTTACATGAGCGCCGGCTCGACCGGGAACGCTTCATTTCCGATGTGATGAGCCAGCTCCATCATGAGCTCACGGACACCGGCATCAAGGCCGATATCAGTGGCCGGGCCAAGCATATCTACTCCATCTGGCGGAAGATGCAGCGCAAGGGCCTGCAGTTCAGCCAGATCTACGACGTGCGCGCCGTGCGGGTATTGGTGCCTGAAGTACGCGACTGCTACACCGCCCTGGGTATCGTGCACACACTGTGGCGCCACATTCCCAAGGAGTTCGACGACTACATCGCCAACCCCAAGGAAAACGGCTATCGCTCACTGCACACGGCGGTGATCGGGCCGGAAGGCAAGGTGCTGGAAGTACAGATCCGCACCCACGCCATGCACGAGGAAGCGGAACTGGGGGTATGCGCCCACTGGCGCTACAAGGGCACGGACGTCAAGCCCAGCTCCAACCACTACGAAGAAAAGATTTCCTGGCTGCGTCAGGTGCTGGAGTGGCACGAGGAGCTCGGCGATATCGGCGGCCTGGCCGAGCAGCTGCGCGTGGACATCGAACCGGACCGGGTGTATGTCTTCACACCGGACGGCCATGCGATCGACTTGCCCAAAGGCGCCACGCCGCTGGACTTCGCTTATCGCGTGCATACCGAGATCGGCCATAACTGCCGCGGCGCCAAGATCAACGGCCGTATCGTGCCGCTGAACTACAGCCTGCAAACCGGCGAGCAGGTCGAGATCATCACCAGCAAACAGGGCAATCCCAGCCGGGACTGGCTCAACTCCAACCTGGGCTATGTCACCACCTCCCGGGCGCGCGCCAAGATCGTTCACTGGTTCAAGTTGCAGGCACGGGATCAGAACGTTGCCGCGGGCCGTACCCTGCTCGAGCGCGAGCTGAGCCGCCTCGGCCTGCCCCAGGTAGACTTCGAGCGGCTGGCTGAAAAAGCCAACGTGAAAACCGCCGAGGACATGTTCGCCTCGCTGGGCGCGGGCGACCTGCGCCTGGCCCCGCTGGTCAATGCTGCCCAGCAACTGGCCGAGCCGGACCGCAGCCACGCTGAAGCCTTCGATTTCATTACCCGCAAGCCCACGGGCACCAAACCAGGCAAACGCGGGGATATCCAGATCCAGGGCGTGGGCAACCTGCTCACCCAGATGGCCGGCTGCTGCCAGCCGCTGCCGGGCGATGCCATCGTGGGCTACATCACCCAGGGCCGCGGCGTGAGCATTCACCGTCAGGACTGCGCTTCGGTGTTGCAGCTCGGCGCCAAAGAGCCCGAGCGGATCATTCAAGTCAGCTGGGGGCCGGTGCCGGTGCTCACCTATCCGGTGGATATCGTGATTCGTGCCTACGACCGCTCTGGCTTGCTGCGTGATGTCTCGCAGGTATTGCTCAACGAGCGCATCAACGTGCTGGCGGTCAATACCCGTTCCAACAAGGAGGACAACACCGCACTGATGTCCCTGACCATCGAAATCCCCGGCCTGGATGCGCTCGGGCGGTTGCTGGGCCGTATCTCCCAGCTGCCCAACATTATCGAAGCACGGCGTAACCGTACCCCATGAATCAGCCCGCCAAGCCTTACAGCCTCGACGACCTCCTCTATTTGATGGCACGCCTGCGCGATCCTCACGCCGGCTGCCCGTGGGACCTCAAGCAGAACTACGCGAGCATCGTGCCGTATACGCTGGAGGAGGCCTACGAGGTGGCCGATGCCATCGAGCGGGAGGATTACGAGCACCTGCCGGGTGAACTGGGCGACCTGCTGTTCCAGGTGGTGTATTACGCCCAGCTCGCCCAGGAGGAGGGGCGGTTCGTATTCGCCGACGTGGTCGACGGCATCACCCGCAAGCTGGTCCGCCGTCACCCGCACGTGTTTCCCACCGGGGACCTGTACGGCCCCGCGGATGCCCCCCGCCTCAGTGAAGCGCAGATCAAGCAACGCTGGGAAGCCATCAAGGCCGAAGAGCGCGCCGAAAAATCATCCGCGCCCGAGCAATTGTCCCTGCTCGATGACGTGCCGGCGGGCTTGCCTGCCCTCGCGCGGGCTGTGAAGTTGCAGAAACGCGCGGGCTCGGTGGGCTTCGACTGGCCCGCGGCCTTGCCGGTGCTGGACAAGGTGCGCGAGGAGCTGGACGAACTGCTCGAAGCGATGGCCGGCGAAGACGAGGCGGCGTTGGCCGAGGAGCTGGGCGATGTGCTGTTCAGCGTGGCGAACCTGGCACGCAAGCTCAAGCTTGACCCCGACCAAGCCTTGCGCGCCGCCAATGCCAAATTCGAGCGCCGTTTTCGTTTTATCGAAGGAGAGTTGCGCGCCCGGGGCCAACTCATCGAAGATTGCGACCTGGAGGCGTTGGACGCACTCTGGGGCGAAGCTAAACGTCAGGAAAAGAAACCGCTTGGCTGTGGCTGAGTAAGAGTGAGTGAAACCATGAGCCTTTCCCTTCGTGACCAGCTGCTCAAAGCAGGCCTGGTCAACCAGAAACAAGTGAAGCAGGTCAACAAGGACCAGCAAAAGCAGCAGCGGCTGGTGAAAAAAGGCCAGGCCGAGGCGGACGACACGCAGAAGCGCATCGCTTTGAAAGCCGCTGCGGAGAAGCAGCGCAAGGACCAGGAACTGAACCGCCAGCAGCAGCAGAAGGCTGAGGCCAAGGCGCGGTCCGCTCAGGTGAAGCAGCTGATCGAAGCCACCCGCTTGCCCAAGCTGACCACCGAGGATTACTACAACTTCGTGGACGACAAGAAGGTCAAGCGCCTGTCGGTGAATAGCCTGATGCGCAGCAAGCTGTCCAACGGCAGCCTGGCGATCGTCCATCATGGTGGCGGCTACGAAGTGATCCCGCGCGAAGCGGCGCTCAAGGTCCAGGAACGCGAACCTCGCCGTATCGTGCTACTCAATACGCCAACCGAAGAAGTGGAAGGCGACGATCCGTACGCGGCGTACAAGATTCCTGATGATCTGATGTGGTGAGAAGAATCCCGTGCCTGGCACGGGATTTTTGTTTCTGCAAAAGGCTGGCCCGTTCGTCGACACAAAGTAGCCGACCGGCTACAATCATTGACGATGACCTACACGATCGACACTACGCGCGAATTCGATGGCTGGCTTGGTTCTATTAGAAATCACCAAGGTAAATCCTCGATCCTGTCTCGATTGGACAAAGCTGAACGGGGAAATTTCGGAGACTGCGAACCCGTTGGAGACGGGGTTTCGGAAATGCGGGTTTTCCTCGGACCCGGCTACCGAATGTATTTCGTTCGCACGGGGCCTACCGCTTTTTGATGCTGTATGGAAGCGATAAAAGCGACCAAAGACGGAGTATCAAACAAGCCAAGGCTATTCTGGATGCGTTGAGAGGAAGTGATATGAGCAGAGTGAGCAGCTTTCGCCCCGAGGACATGCCGGTCCTGAAGTTGGACACCAGCCGGACAACACGCTATGAAGCTTCGCGCTACCTGGATAGTACCGAGACAATAAGTGCCTATCTCGCGTCCAGCCTCGAATCAGACGATCCACAGGACTTTCTCAGAGCGCTGGCGGAAGTCGCAAAGGTGCGGGGTATCAATAACCTTGCACGAGAAGCGGGATTGAATCGTGAAAGCCTCTATAAGGCACTAAGGCCCGATGCGAAGCCACGGTATGAAACCATATGGAAATTGATCAATGCCTTGGGTGTGGGCCTTACTATAAAGCCCACTGGCCCAAAATTTGAAGACACTGCTACGCCGGCTTAAGCATATCCTCATCCTTGCCGCACACCTTCAGCGGCACGGAGCTATTCAGGTTATGCGTAGACCGGCCTCAGTAGTGCGTTTTCTCGAAAAGGAATGTGGTCAGGACGCCTGCAGAGAAGGCGCACCCAGCAGCTCCGCCCGCTTCGCTTCGTTGGCTTCGAGTTCCTGCTGGTAAGCCACAGCCTCATGCTCGTTGTGGAACATGCCCACCAGCAGGCCCTGCTGGTAAACGTCCCAGATGCGAACCCCGGCCGCCAGGCCTTCATGGGACATGTGGGCATCGTCACGTTCGGTTACTTTCACGGTCATGCTGACACTCCTCTGGGTTGCCGTAACAAGTACGTGCTTCCGTTATAGGATTGATAGCCAGCTAATGGAACCGGGGGCGAGCGCAACGGTGTGTTGCATGAATCGGCAGGAATCGCTCAAACCCACGGGCGGCGCGGGCTGCGGCGGATTGTCGCACTTTGTGAAGGCGCGTGAAGAATAGTTTAAGAAGGCCTGAGGCGGGGGCGGAAGTGGCCGAACAGGGCTCGGCCACCATGAAGCGGGGAGGTCAGTTGCCTTTTACCGGTTTGCCGCCAACAGTGCCGTCCTGAAGCATGATGGTGTATTCCTTGCCATCGGTTTCGGTCTGTTGCAGCTGCACCAGCAAGTAATCCCACGCCTTGGCGAACCACAGCACAGTCACGCGCTTGCTTTGTGTGGGGTCGCGCACGCGTTCCACCTTGATGGCATCGATGCTCCCGGCCTTGGTTGCGACTTTCTCTTCGCCCAATACGCGGAAGTCGTAGGTGTCGATTTCGTCGCCATCCACTACTTGGTAGCTCATGCTCTTCTTGCCAGCGGCCACGTCGTGTTGCAACGCTAGCTGGTAGCTGGATTTGTCCAGCACGCCACGGTTCAGCGGCAAGGTGATCGGGTCGCCGCGATCGGTGCCGGTGACTTTCTTGGCGGACCAGTCGAAGTCCAGGTCGACCCGCTTGGCCTTGCCCAGGCCGCCGCGCTCGAAGTTGTACGCTTGCGGCATGAGGGTGTCTTTGTCCATGCGCAACACGCTGGTTTCAGTCAGGCTGGCGATCATCATCGACGCCTTGAACTCGAGGGTCCAGGTACCGTCCGGGTTGGCCGTGAGGCTGCGCTCGGCGGTGCCGCTCATGGGCAGTTGTTTCCAGTCTGCGGTATAGCTGGCGGAAAAGGGCTTGAGGTCCGCGGCCTGTACGCCAGGCAGCGTGAACAGGGCAAGGGCGAACAGCAGGGCACGACGCATACGGTCTCCTATGGGCGGATCAAATGGCCGCTGGCAGCCAGGGGCTGGCCGTCGAACGACACGCCGTGGCTGCCAAGGCACAGCCGGCCTTCGGCGAACCAGCGTACCGCCAGCGGGTATATCTGGTGTTCTTGAGCATGCACTCGCCCGGCAAGTGTTTCGGGCGTGTCGTCGGCCTGTACCGCAACGGCAGCCTGTACGACCAGAGGCCCTCCATCGAGTTCCTCGGTAACGAAGTGTACGCTGCAGCCGTGTTCGGTGTCGCCGGCTTCCAGGGCGCGCTTGTGGGTATGCAAGCCCTTGTGGCGTGGCAGCAGCGAAGGGTGGATGTTGAGCAACCGGCCGTGGTAGTGGCGAACGAAGCCGGGGGTGAGGATACGCATGAAGCCGGCCAGCGCTACCAGCGTGGGCTCGAAGCCGTCGATAAGCGCCATGAGCGCCTGGTCGAACGCTTCGCGCCCGTCATAGCCTGCGTGGTCCAGAACCCGCGTTTCGATGCCCGCAGCCCGCGCGCGCTCCAGCCCGAAGGCGTCGGCGCGGTTGGAAATCACCGCGCGAATGCATACAGGGCTGTCGCGGTGCGAGAAGGCGTCGATCATCGCCTGGAGGTTGCTGCCGGAACCCGACAGCAAGACCACCAGGTTGCAAGGCAGGGGCATCAGTGGGCCTTGAGGTTTTTCAGCTCGACCTGCGCTGCGCCTTCGGCGGCGGCAGTGATTTCACCGATCACCCAAGGCTGCTCACCTTCAGCCTTGAGCACGTCCAGGGCCCGGCCTACATCTTCCTGAGCCACGCAGATCACCATGCCCACGCCGCAGTTCAGTACGCGGTGCATCTCGGTTTCGTCCACGTTGCCCTGCTGCTGCAGCCAGTCGAACACCGCCGGGCGCTGCCAGCTGGCAACATCGATCACGGCCTGGGCGCCGGCCGGCAATACGCGCGGGATGTTGTCCAGCAGGCCGCCACCGGTGATGTGGGCCATGGCCTTCACTGCGCCGGTGTCGGCGATCAGCTTGAGCAGCGGCTTGACGTAGATGCGGGTAGGGGCCATGAGCAGGTCGGATAGCGGTTTGCCGCCCAGCTGTTCGGTGGCGATGTCGGCACCCGACACTTCCACGATCTTGCGGATCAGCGAGTAGCCATTGGAGTGCGGGCCCGAGGAGGGCAGGGCGATCAGTGCGTCGCCAGCTGCCACACGAGAACCGTCAATGATCTCGGCTTTCTCTACCACGCCTACGCAGAAGCCGGCGAGGTCGTAGTCTTCGCCTTCGTACATGCCTGGCATTTCAGCGGTTTCGCCGCCGACCAACGAGCAGCCGGCCTGTTCGCAGCCTTCGCCGATACCGGTAACCACCGTGGCAGCCACATCGACGTTGAGCTTGCCGGTAGCGTAGTAATCAAGGAAGAACAGCGGCTCGGCGCCGCACACCACCAGGTCGTTCACGCACATGGCCACCAGGTCGATGCCGATGCTGTCGTGCTTGTTCAGGTTCAAGGCCAGGCGCAGCTTGGTGCCCACGCCGTCGGTACCTGACACCAGCACAGGCTGCTTGTAGCCGGCCGGGATCTCGCACAGCGCGCCGAAGCCCCCCAGGCCGCCCATCACTTCCGGCCGCGCGGTGCGTTTGGCCACGCCCTTGATGCGTTCGACCAGCGCTTCACCGGCGTCGATGTCTACACCGGCGTCCTTGTAGCTCAGGGAGGGTTGCTTGCTCATGATCCAGGCCTTTGAAGAGGGGCGATACAGGAAACGACCACAAGGGTCTGCGAAGGCGCGCGATTTTATCAGGGTTGGTCACTTCAGGCCAGAACGGGGGCTGGCAGACATGGGTACACGGGTTGGGTGGCCATGCCTGGCGGATTTGACGGCGCCGGCAGTTGGCAGGGCGAATGTTTTACGGGAAAGTGTGTCCCATTCACTTCAGTACCCCTGCCTTTTGGAAACCTGCACATGCGCCTGCGCCCCCTTTTGCTCGCTTCACTGCTCAGCCTCGCCCAGCCGGCGGCCTGGGGCGAAACCGTGACCAACCTTTATCAGGTGAGCGAGCCGGTCAGCAGCCAGGCGCCTGAAGAGCGCGACCAGGCGACCCAGCGCGCGCTGGAAACCCTGGTGCTGCGGCTTACGGGGGATCCCAAGGCGTTCGCGGGAGCAGGCCTGGCGTCAGTTCGCAAAGACCCGCAACAAATCATCAGCCAGTTCGGCTACCAGGCCGGCCCGCCCCAGGCCTTGCAAGTGGACTTCGACCCGGTGAGCACCGACAAGGCGCTGCGCCAGGCAGGGTTGGCCACCTGGGGCGCGAACCGGCCATCCATTCTGGCCTGGTGGCTGAACGAAACCGCGGCCGGTGCGACGCTGGCCGGCGACGCCCAGCCCAGCGCAGCGCCGTTGCGCCAGGCCGCGAAACACCGCGGGCTGCCGATCAAGCTGCCGCTGGCAGACCTGGAAAAACAGCTGGCCGCCACGGCGAAAAACCTCGAAGGCACCGATCCGGCCCCGTTGCAGGGTGTATCCCAACGCTACGGCGCCGATGCCCTGCTCGCGGTTCACGCCAGCGCCGACGGTGATAAATGGCAAGCCAAATGGCGCTTGTGGCTTGGCAGCCAGAAGGAGCAAGGCACCGTGCAGGCCAATGACCAGGCCAGCCTGGCCGATGCGGTGATGCTGGCGGTCGCCCAGAAGTTGGCGCCGCGCTACATCGTGAAGCCCGGTGCCAGTGGTGAACTGGCAGTAGAAATCGAAGGCATGACCCTGGAGCACTATGCCGAACTCGGCCGCGTGCTGGATGCGCTGGGTGGCCGCTTGCAGTCGGTCAGCGGCAACAAGGCGTTGTACCGGGTTACCGCCAGCGCCGAGCAGCTGCGTGCCCAGTTGGCGCTGGCGCATTTGCAGGAGGTTGATCCCGCCTCGGTGCCTGCGCCGGTTGCCGCGCCCGCGCCCGTTTCGGCAAGTGGAGCTGTAACGCCGCCTGCCGCGGCGCCTGCGGCTGAGCCTGCCCCGTTGAGGTTCCATTGGTGAGCCAGGGTATGACCGATAAAAAGCACTGGTTCTGGTTGGGGGCAGCCCTGGTCCTGTGTGCGCTCATCTTTGAACTGCACCCCATCTTGTCGCCATTTCTGGTCGGCATGCTCATCGCCTACCTGGGCGATCCGCTGGTGGATCGGCTGGAAAGGCTGAAGCTGTCGCGCACCTTGTCGGTCGTGGTGGTGTTCGTGCTCTTCACGCTTATCGTGATGATCGCCCTGGTGGTGGTCATCCCGATGCTGGCCAGGCAACTGGTACGGTTGTATGAGCTTACGCCGCAATTCCTCGACTGGTTGCAGCAATCCGCCTTGCCCTGGATACAGGCACGATTGGGGCTGGCTGAAGGCTTCTGGAAGTTCGACAAGATCAAGGAAGCGATTTCAGCCCACATGGGCCAGACCACAGACATCGTTGGGCTGATACTGGCGCGCGCCACGGCGTCGGGCCTGGCACTGATCGGCTGGCTGGCCAATCTGGTGCTGATCCCGGTGGTCGGGTTCTACCTGCTGCGCGACTGGGACCTGATGATGGCCAAAATCCGCGGCTTGCTGCCGCGTCAGCGCGAAGAGCAGATCGTGACCCTGGCCCGAGAGTGCCACGAAGTGCTGGGTGCCTTCGTGCGGGGCCAACTGATGGTAATGCTCGCGCTTGGGGCCATTTATTCGGTGGGGCTGATGCTCACCGGCCTGGAACTGGGCCTGTTGGTCGGCGTGCTGGCGGGCCTGGCTTCCATCGTGCCTTATATGGGGTTCATCACCGGTATCACAGCTGCCCTGGCGGCCGGCCTGTTCCAGTTCGGGCTCGATCCCTGGCACCTGGCGGCCATCGGTGCTGTGTTCGCTATCGGCCAGGCGTTGGAAGGTACGGTGCTCACGCCATTGTTGGTGGGCGACCGTATCGGGTTACACCCGGTGGCGGTGATTTTCGCGATTCTGGCCGGGGGCGAGTTGTTCGGCTTCACCGGTGTATTGCTGGCCCTGCCGGTAGCGGCGGTGATCATGGTCCTCATCCGCCACATGCACACGTTGTACAAACAATCGGACCTTTACGGCGGCGGTGAAGACCCGGAGCTTTGAACATGCTCAGAGTGCTTGCCTGGCGGCCCTTTACGCGTCAGGCTTGCAGCTTCCAGCCAAGCCGCTAGAATTTGCCCCCTTTGAGCTGAGGCCGTATCCCCGGGACGCATGAAAGAGCCGATCCAACTCCCGCTGGGTGTGCGCCTGCGCGATGACGCCACCTTCGTCAACTACTATCCCGGAGCCAACGCTGCGGCGCTCGGCTACGTCGAGCGGTTGTGCGATGCGGATGCCGGGTGGACCGAAAGCCTCATTTACCTTTGGGGCAAGCAGGGCGTGGGGCGCACGCACCTGATGCAGGCGGCGTGCCTTCGCATGGAGCAGCAGGGGCAGCCTGCGGTGTACCTGCCGCTGGCGCAGCTGCTCGATCGCGGGGTCGGTATCCTGGACTACCTGGCGCAGTACGAGCTGGTTTGCCTGGATGACCTTCAGGTAATCGCCGGCAAGGCGGAATGGGAAGAGGCGCTGTTTCACCTGTTCAACCGCCTGCGCGACAGCGGCCGCCGTTTGTTGATCGCCGCTTCGCATTCTCCGCGTGAGTTGCCGGTCAAGCTGGCCGACCTCAAGTCCCGGCTCACCTTGGCGCTGGTATTCCAGATGCGCCCGCTTTCGGATGAAGACAAGCTTCGTGCGCTGCAATTGAGGGCATCGCGCCGTGGCCTGCACCTTACTGATGAGGTAGGGCACTTCATTCTTACCCGTGGTAGCCGCAGCATGAGCGCGCTGTTCGAATTGCTCGAGCGCCTGGATCAGGCCTCGTTGCAGGCGCAGCGCAAGCTCACCATCCCTTTCCTCAAGGAAACGCTCGGCTGGTAGCCGCCTGTCCCACTTCTACCAAATAACCCTCGGCCTGGCAGGGCTTTTGCTATATTCTCCGTCATCTTTGTGCCGCCAAAGGGCTGGCGCAGGGATCGCTACGCTTGCTTGATAGTTTTAAGCTATCTCCAAGCGGGGCGGATTAGCCGAGCGGCAATCCTGGCTCGGCGCACAGTTCGCATCGATTTGCGGTCAGCTTGGAATTTATGGCTGTAGTTCAAAGAGTTACAGCCCTCCAGCGGTTCGCGCCCAGTGCTCTGGTCCGGCAATTTCGCGTTAGATGTGACCGTTGGCACCATAAGTCACAAAATGTTCTATAAAATTTGCAAATGGTGCCGATAGAAGGCATATTCGCCCCTTCATCCACTTACTGACACGGTCGTGCCCATGCTGAATCGCTTCGCACCCCTCGTGCCTCTTGCACTTGTTACCCTGCTGTTCGGCTGCGCAGCCCAGTCACCGGTTTCGCAACAGCAGGTGTCCACCCCCGTTACCGCCGAGCGCGCTCCTGTAGCGCAGCCTCATAGTCTTACCCCGGCAACAGCTTCCTTGTTCGACGAAGACGATGTCGCCGACAAGGATGACCTCGCCGCTTTCTCCCGCAACGGACCGTACCGCTTGCCCCTGCTGGCTGACAGCATTCTGGAGCGTGGCAAATCGTTGATCGGTACCCGTTATCGCTTCGGTGGTACCACTGAGAACGGCTTCGACTGCACTGGCTTCATCAATTTCCTGTTCCGCGAAGAAGCAGGCATGACCCTGCCACGCTCCAGTCGCGAAATGATCAACGTAAAAGCGCCGCTGGTAGCTCGCAACAATCTGAAGCCGGGTGATGTGCTGTTCTTCGGCACCACCGGCCGCCGCGGCCGCGTGAGCCACGCCGGCATCTACCTGGGCGACGACCAGTTCATCCATTCCAGCAGCCGCCGCAGTGGTGGAGTGCGGGTGGACAACCTGGGCGATAGTTACTGGAGCAAAACTTACATCGAGGCCAAGCGTATGCTGGCCATGGCGCCCGTTTCCGAGGTCGCCCGCAAGTAAGCCAGTCGGTCCATAAAGGGCAGCGACGAGCGGTCACGCTTTCGCTGCCCTTTTTTATGGAATACAGCGGGTTAAGCGCTATTCTTCATCGGCAGTCGAACTCGGAACCCCGCCCATGGCTTTCTCCCGTTTGCGCACTCTGGCGCTTGCGCCGCTTATCCTGCTTGCCGCCTGCGCAAGCCCTCCACCGCCCAAGCCCGCGCCGGTGGCGGTAGTGCCTCGCCCGGTTATTCTCGACCCCACCGACTATTCTTCGGTAAAGGCCGACGACGTGCTGTTCCGGGCCATTGGTTTGGTGGGCACGCCTTATCGCTGGGGTGGCAACACGCCTGATTCGGGCTTCGACTGTAGCGGCCTGATCGGCTTCGTCTACCGGGACGCTGCCAATATCGCCCTGCCGCGCTCCACCCGGGATCTGATTGCCATGCATGCGCCCAGCGTTGATCGCAACGCGCTGCGTTCAGGGGACCTGGTGTTTTTCTCTACCCAAGGCAATGGCCAGGTAAGCCATGCGGGGATCTATGTAGGGGAGGGGCGTTTCGTGCATGCGCCGCGTACCGGCGGCACGGTGCGGCTGGATTACCTCGACAAGCCCTATTGGCAGAAGGCCTACCTGGATGCCAAGCGGGTGATCCAGCCCGAGCGTTTGGCGCAAACCGCTACGCCATAACAGCCGGGGCGGCTGCTCACCGCCCCGCGAGTCCGCAATTACTGCCGCGTCACGCGCCAGATCTTGTTGCCCACATCGTCGGCCACCAGCAACCCACCCTTGTTATCGCCAATTACGCCCACCGGGCGGCCCATGGCTTCTTCCTTGTCATTCAAGAAACCGGTCAGCAGGTCCACCGGTTGGCCGGTAGGCATGCCGTTGGCGAACGGCACGAACAGTACCTTGTAGCCGCTGTGCGGCTTGCGGTTCCAGGAACCGTGCTGGCCAATGAAAGCGCCATGGTCGAAGGGCGCGGGCAGCTGGTTCGGTTGGGCAAAGGCCAGGCCCAGCGAGGCCGTATGCGGGCCCACCGCGTAATCCGGTGCGATTGCCTTTTGCACCATGGCCGCGTCGCCGGGCTCTACGCGCGCATCCACGTGTTGGCCGTAGTAACTGAACGGCCAGCCATAGAAGGCGCCGTCTTTTACTGAAGTAATGTAATCGGGCACCAGGTCGCTGCCGATCTCGTCGCGTTCGTTCACGGCGGTCCAGAGTTTACCGGTCTGGGGTTCCCAAGCCAGCCCATTCGGGTTGCGCAAACCGGTGGCGAACAGGCGCTTCTGCCCACTGGCTGCGTCTACTTCCCAGATCGCGGCGCGGCCTTGCTCCTGGTCCAGGCCGTTTTCCGCCACATTGCTGTTGGAGCCCACGGTCACATACAGCTTTTTGCCGTCCTGGCTGGCGATGATGTTCTTGGTCCAGTGATGGTTGAGCGTGCCGGCCGGAAGGTCTGTAACGGTTTCGCCGTTCCCCTCCAGGTGGGTAGCGCCGGGCTGATACTTGAAACGAAGGACTTTGTCGGTATCGGCAACGTAGAAGTCCTGCCCAACCAGGGTCATGCCGAACGGGGAATTCAGGTTCTGCAGGAACACCTCGCGTGTTTCGGCGATGCCGTCGCCGTCCTTGTCACGCAGCAAGGTAATCCGGTTCGGGCTGGGCACGCCCGCGCCGGCCCGGCCCATCACTTTATTCATCACCCAGCCGCGAATGCCTTTGCTGTCGTCGGGCTTGGGTGGCGAGTTGGTTTCAGCCACCAGTACGTCGCCGTTGGGCAGTACGTACAGCCAGCGCGGGTGGTCCAGGCCTTCGGCAAACGCGCTCACTTGCGTGCCGGGCGCTGCCTTGGGCTTCACCCCTTCCGGCCAGCCCACCGCTGGAGCAATGTTCACCGTGGGCATCAGGGTTTTGTTGGGCTCTGGCAGCTTGGGCGCCGGGCCAGTGCCATCGGACACCTGTAGCTTCGAGCTTTCGCCGCAGCCTGCAACGCTGGCGGCGATCAAGACGGTAAGGGCGAGGCGGGAGAAGGGCATGATCAGCTTCCTGGCAACCAAGGTATGTACCGTAGAGGCAGCGAGGCGGCGGAGGTTCAACATGTTTGATTGACGCTACCGGGCCAACCCCTTACCCTTCGCCGATTGTTTCAGGTGCCCGGGCGGCGTTCGCTTGCCAGGGTGAAACAGGGAAGCCGGTCAGCATCGGGCGGTTCGCCACGAGCAATGCCGGCGCTGCCCCCGCAACGGTAGATGAGTCAACGCTCGCGCATGGGCCACTGGGCAACCGGGAAGGCGCGCGAGTGGGGCAGCGCCCGCTCATGAGCCCGGAGACCGGCCTGAAACCCCTGATACGGTGCGAGCCCCGCCCGTTGATTAACAGATCGCCGCGCGGGTGAGAGCGGCACTGACGTCATGCTGCCCGCCCTTTGTGGCGTTGGCGCAGCGTTGGTGCGCACCCGCGAGCGAGCGGAGAGCAGCAATGAACGAATCCCCCGAGCGCGACGAGCGCCACCAGGCCCGCATGGCGCGGAAAAAAGCCGTAGTCGATGCCCGCATCGCCGCGTCCGCGGACGAGCGTGGTGTGCTGCTGGTATTGACCGGTAATGGCAAAGGCAAAAGCAGCTCGGGCTTCGGCATGCTGGCGCGTGCCTTGGGCCATGGTATGCGCTGTGGCGTGGTGCAGTTCATCAAGGGCCGCCAGACCACCGGCGAAGAGGCGTTCTTCCGCCGCTTTCCCGATGAAGTGAGTTTCCATGTGATGGGCGAAGGCTTCACCTGGGAAACCCAGGACCGCCAGCGTGACATCGCTGCCGCCGAAGCGGCCTGGCAGGTAGCCCAAGAGCTGCTGGGCGACCCCGCCGTGGATTTCGTGCTGCTCGACGAACTGAATATCGCGCTCAAGCACGGCTACCTGGACGTCGAGAGGGTGGTAGCGGACCTGAAGGCCCGTCCGCCGCTGCAGCATGCCATTGTCACCGGGCGCGCGGCGAAACCGGAAATGCTCGAAGCCGCCGACACCGTGAGTGAACTCGGGCTGATCAAACATGCCTTCCAGGCCGGCATCCGTGCGCAAAAGGGCATCGAGTGGTGAGTACGCCGCGCCACTGCCCAGCGGTACTGATTGCCGCTCCGGCCTCGGGCCAGGGGAAGACCACCGTGACCGCCGCGCTGGCCCGCCTGCATCGCAATCGCGGGCTGCGGGTGCGCGTGTTCAAGTGTGGCCCGGATTTTCTCGACCCCATGATTCTCGAACGCGCCAGCGGTGCCCCGGTGTATCAGCTGGATCTGTGGATGGTAGGGGCCGCGCAAAGCCGCCGACTGCTTTGGGAAGCCGCCGAAACCGCCGACCTCATTCTGGTGGAAGGGGTGATGGGGCTGTTCGATGGCACCCCGTCGAGCGCAGACCTGGCCATCGAGTTGGGTGTGCCGGTGCTCGGCGTGATCGACGGCACCGCCATGGCACAAACCTTCGGCGCGTTGGCGCTGGGGCTGGCGCGGTACCGCCCGGAGCTGCCGTTCGCGGGCGTGCTTGCCAACCGGGTGGGCAGTGAGCGCCATGGCCAGCTGCTGCGCGATAGCCTCACAGAAGGCCTGCGCTGGTTTGGTGGCCTGCCACGTGAACAAGCCATCGGCTTGCCTAGCCGCCACCTCGGGTTGGTACAAGCCAGCGAGCTCGAAGACCTGGACCGTCGGCTGGATGCGGCGGCACAAGCCTTGGCGGCCACCTGCGATGACGCCTTGCCGGCACCGGTCTGCTTCTACCCGCCGGAAAATGAAGTAGTGGCGCCGCTGCTTGCAGGCGTGCGCGTGGCGGTGGCACGAGACCAGGCGTTTGCGTTCCTTTATAACGGCAACCTCGACGCCCTGCGTGCGATGGGAGCAGAACTGCGGTTTTTCTCGCCCATCAGCGATACCGCGCTGCCCCCCTGTGACAGCCTGTATTTACCTGGCGGCTACCCGGAGCTGCACCACCAGCGCCTGGCTGCCAATACCGGCATGCTGGAAAGCATTCGTGCCCATCATAAAGCGGGCAAGCCGTTGCTGGCTGAATGCGGTGGCATGCTCTACCTGCTCGAAGGCCTTACGGATGTAGATGGCGAGCGGGCGGCGCTGCTTGGCCTGATGCCAGGCGAGGCCACGCTGCAAAAGCGCCTTGCCGCGCTGGCCCTGCAGGAAGTGCAGCTGGACGAAGGGATCCTGCGTGGCCATACCTACCATCATTCATTGACTACCACGCCATGGGAAGCGATTGCCCGCGGGCGCAGCCCCAACGGCGGGCGGGGTGCCGAGGCGGTGTACCGTTGCGGCAGGCTCACGGCCTCCTACGTACATTTTTATTTCCCTTCGAACCTGGCAGCGGCCGCGGCACTGTTACAGCCCGGAGGCCCGGCCCATGACTGAGCACGCCTTCAGCGAGGCGGAGCGGGCGGCGGTGTACCGCGCCATCTCGGAACGCCGGGACATGCGCCATTTCACCGGTGGTGAAGTAGCCCCCGAGGTACTCCACCGCTTGCTTGCCGCCGCCCACCAGGCGCCGAGCGTGGGCCTGATGCAGCCGTGGCGGTTCATTCGCATTCGCCGCCCTGAATTGCGCGAAGCCATCCATCAGCTGGTAGAAACCGAGCGGCTGAACACGGCCCAGGCCTTGGGTGAGCGCTCGGACGACTTCATGAAACTCAAGGTGGAAGGCGTGCGTGATTGCGCCGAACTGCTGATAGTCGCCTTGGGCGATGGGCGCGAGCAGCATGTATTCGGCCGCCGTACCCTGCCGGAGATGGATCTGGCGTCGTTGTCATGTGCCGTGCAAAACCTGTGGCTGGCGGCCCGCGCCGAGGGCCTGGGCATGGGCTGGGTGTCGCTGTTCGATCCCGAGCGCCTCGGTGAATTGTTGAACATGCCGGCCGGCGCCCGGCCCATCGCGGTGTTGTGCCTCGGGCCGGTCGCTGATTTTTATGCAGCGCCCATGCTGGTGCTCGAAGGGTGGGCGCGCGAACGCCCATTGCATGAATTGCTGTTCGAGGATACCTGGGGGGCACAGCCGTGAGCCTGGCCCTTACGTGTGTTGCGGCAGTAGCCTTGGACGCGCTGCTGGGGGAGCCACGCCGCTGGCACCCTTTGGTGGGCTTCGGCAACCTGGCCCAGCGGCTGGAGCGGCGCTTCAATTCTGCCGGCCATGGTTGGCGCAGCCACGGCGTCACGGCCTGGCTGATGGCGGTGGTGCCGCCAGTGCTGGTACTGACGCTGCTCTCCTGGCTACCCGTGATTGGCGGCGTGGTGGAAGTGCTGGTGCTGTATTGGGCGCTGGGCTTGCGTAGCCTCGGTGAGCACCTGCAGCCCGTGGCTCGCGCATTGCGCGAAGGCGACTTGGCCAAGGCACGCGAGCGCGTAAGCCGGCTGGTCAGCCGTCACACCGACGCACTGGACGCTACCGGCGTAGCCAAGGCCGCCACCGAGTCCGCGCTGGAGAACGGCAGCGATGCGGTATTCGCCGCGTTATTCTGGTTTGTATTGGGCGGCGTGCCCGGGGTAGTGCTGTACCGCCTGGCTAATACCCTGGATGCCATGTGGGGCTACCGCAACGAGCGCTTCGAACGTTTCGGCTGGGCTGCCGCGCGCATTGACGACCTGCTGAACCTCATTCCAGCCCGGCTCGTTGCGCTCACCTATGCCGTGCTGGGCAAGACGGCGCTGGCGCTGCGTTGCTGGCGGCGCCAGGGTTCGCTCTGGGATAGCCCCAACGCCGGCCCGGTGATGGCCGCCGGTGCGGGTGCATTGGGCGTAGCGCTGGGTGGGCCCGCCATTTACCACGGTGAACTGCACGAGCGCCCACAACTGGGCGAAGGCCCGGAGCCGGATGCCGGGGCCATCGAGCGGGCCTGGGCGCTGGTGCAGCGGGGCGTATGGCTATGGCTGCTGCTCATTTGTATAGGGGGGCAATTCTATGCTTGAACACGGCGGGCGTTTGCAGGCCGCGGCGCGGGAGTTCGGCATCGAAGTCCCGGCCTGGCTGGACCTGTCCACCGGGATCGCGCCTTGGCCCTGGGCTATTCCGCCAATACCTGTCGCCGCCTGGGCTCGCCTGCCAGAAACCGACGACGGCCTTGAAGCGGCCGCCTGTGGTTACTACGGTGCCGAACAGGTGCTTGCGGTGGCAGGCTCTCAGGCCGCGATTCAGGCATTGCCGCGGCTACGTCGCAGCGGCAAGGTCGGCGTGCTGGCGCCGTGTTACGCCGAGCATGCCGAAGCCTGGCGCAAAGGCGGCCATGTGGTACGTGAAATCGGCGACGACGAGGTCGAGGGCTACCTGGACCGGCTGGATGTACTGGTGCTGGTCAACCCGAACAACCCCACCGGCCGCCTGTTCGAGCGTGAACGCCTGCTTGCCTGGCACGCTCGGCTTGCTGCCCGCGGCGGCTGGCTGGTTGTGGACGAAGCCTTCATGGATCTTACGCCGGCCTATAGCCTGGCTGCAGAGGCAAACCTGCCTGGCCTGATCGTGCTGCGCTCTTTCGGCAAGTTCTTCGGCCTGGCAGGGGTGCGCCTGGGCTTTGTGCTGGCCGAAGCCCGCTTGCTGGCCGGCTTGGCGGAACAGCTGGGCCCCTGGGCGGTGAGCGGGCCCACCCGTGTGCTGGGGCAAGCCTGCCTGCTTGATGACGCGGGCCATCGCCAGCAGGTCGACCGCTGTAATGTCGCCGCTGCCCGATTGGCGGCGATGTTGAGTGATCACGGCTGGCCGCCAGCCGGCGGCTGCGGGTTGTTCCAGTGGGTGCGCACCCACCAGGCCGAAGCCCTGTACCTTCACCTCGCCCGGCAGGGCATTCTGGTGCGGCTGTTCCGTGCTACGTCCAGCCTGCGCTTCGGCCTGCCATTCGAAGCCGCTCACTGGCAGCGGCTCGATGAAGGGCTTGCCGCGTTCAACAAGGAAACCTGATGGCTACGTTAATGGTGCAAGGCACCACGTCGGACGCAGGCAAAAGCACGCTGGTGACGGCGCTGTGCCGCTGGCTGCGCCGGCAGAACGTCACGGTGGCGCCGTTCAAGCCACAGAATATGGCCTTGAACAGCGCGGTAACCGCCGACGGCGGCGAAATCGGCCGGGCGCAAGCGGTACAAGCCCAGGCCTGCGGGCTGGCGCCGCATACCGATATGAACCCGGTGCTGCTCAAGCCCAACAGCGATACCGGCGCGCAAGTGATCATTCACGGCCAGGCCGTGGGCAATATGAACGCGCTGCGGTATCACGGCTACAAGGCAACCGCCATGCGCGCTGTGCTGGAATCCCATGCGCGCCTGAACGCAGCCTACCAAGTGGTGGTGGTAGAAGGCGCCGGCTCGCCCGCTGAAATCAACCTGCGCGCAGGGGACATTGCCAACATGGGCTTCGCCGAGGCGGTGGATTGCCCGGTGATTCTGGTGGCTGACATCAACCGGGGCGGGGTGTTCGCCCACTTGGTCGGCACCTTGGCGCTGCTCTCCGAACGCGAGCAGGCGCGGGTGAAGGGCTTTGTGATCAACCGGTTTCGTGGCGACCTGGCACTGCTCCAGCCCGGGCTGGACTGGCTGGAAGCGCATACCGGCAAACTGGTGCTGGGCGTACTGCCTTACCTGAGTGAGTTCCATCTGGAAGCCGAAGACGCCGTTGACAGTCGCCAGCCCGCCAAGGAAGGCGAGCTGCTGCGGGTGGTAGTCCCAGTGCTGCCGCGTATCAGCAACCACACGGATTTCGACCCGTTGCGCCTGCACCCGCAGGTGGCGCTGAGCTTTATCCGCCCGGGCGAGGCAGTGCCGCCTGCCGACTTGATCATACTGCCGGGCTCCAAGAGCGTGCGGGCCGACCTGACCCGGTTGCGGGATAGTGGCTGGGAAGAAGCGATCACTCGTCACCTGCGCTACGGCGGCAAGGTGTTGGGGATTTGCGGCGGCTTGCAGATGCTGGGCACGCGCATCGCCGACCCCTTGGGTATCGAAGGCCCCGCCGGGAACAGCCAGGGCCTTGGCTGGCTGGCGCTGGAAACCACCCTGGCGGCGGAAAAGCAGCTGCGCAACGTGCAGGGTCGGCTGCTGTTCGACGATGCACCGGTGCGGGGTTATGAAATTCATGCCGGCGTGAGCGAGGGCCCGGATCTTGCGCGGCCCGCCCTGTGGCTGACACCTGGGCGCGGCGACGGGGCTGTGAGTGCTGACGGGCAGGTGATGGGTACTTACGTGCATGGGCTGTTCGAGGAGCCTGAGGCCTGCGCCGCCGTGCTGCGCTGGGCGGGATTGGAGGGCGCGACGCAGCTGGACTACGACGCGCTGCGCGAGCGCGACATCGAGCGGCTGGCCGACCTCGTTGAACAGCACATGGACACTGCCCGGTTGCGTGACCTGTGCGCGGGGGAGCCCTGACATGTTGCGACTGATTCTGGGCGGCGCTCGCTCCGGCAAAAGCCGGCTGGCCGAAACCCTGGCAACCGCCAGCGGCCTGGCCGTTACCTATATCGCCACCAGCGAACCCCGGGACGCCGAGCTGGACGCGCGGGTACGCCTTCATCAAGCGCGGCGCCCCGCTCATTGGGCACTGGTCGAGGAGCCCCTCGCATTGGCAAGCGCCCTGGCCAGCCATGCCGCCCCGGGGCATTGCCTGCTGGTGGATTGCCTTACCCTGTGGCTCACCAACTTGCTGATGCTGGACAGCCCTGAACGCATGGCCGACGAGCGCGACGCCCTGTTGGCGGCGTTGGCAGAGCTGCCCGGCGAAATCATTCTTGTGAGCAACGAGACCGGCATGGGTATCGTACCGCTCGGCGAGCTCACCCGCCGATACGTGGATGAGGCCGGTTGGCTTCACCAGGCCATCGCCGAGCGCTGCGATCAGGTAGTGCTCACCGTTGCCGGCCTTCCTCTTACCCTTAAAGGACCCACTCCATGACCACTGCCTGGTGGCAGCAGCCCTGCGCCACACCGCACGCACGCTTCGCTGAAGGCGCGCTTGAGCGCCAGCGCCAACTCACCAAGCCCGCAGGCTCCCTTGGCCAGCTCGAAGCCATTGCTGTACGGCTTGCCGCGCTGCAGGGGCAGGCGCACCCGCGCGTTGCCGAGGTGCATATCGGGCTGTTCGCCGGGGATCACGGCATTGTGGCCGAGGGGGTATCGCCTTATCCGCAGGCCGTCACCGGCCAGATGCTGCGCAACTTCATCAACGGTGGCGCGGCGATCAGTGTATTGGCCCGCAGCCTGGGCGCGCACATGGCGGTAGTAGATCTTGGCACCGTCGCGCCGTTGGATCTGCCCGGCGTGCGACAGGTGCGCCTTGGCGCAGGCACTCGCAACTTCGCGCAAACCCCGGCCATGACCGAGCAACGGTGCGCTCGGGCGCTGGAAGTCGGTCGGGAGACCGCTCAGGAGGCGGCAGCCGCGGGGGCCCAGCTGTTCGTGGGTGGCGAAATGGGCATTGGCAATACCACTGCAGCCAGCGCCCTGGGCTGCGTGCTGCTGGATTGCCCGGCCACCGAACTGGTAGGCCCAGGCACCGGCCTGGATGCCAAGGGGGTTTCGCACAAGGCCGTAGTGATCGAAGCCGCCCGCCGTCTTCACCAGCAACAGGCCAGCGATCCATTGAGCACGCTCGCTTGCTTTGGCGGCTTCGAGATCGCCGCGCTGGTGGGTAGCTACATCGGTGCCGCCCAGGCGGGCGTGGCCGTGCTAGTGGACGGGTTCATCTGCTCCGTGGCCGCGCTGGTCGCCATGCGCCTGAACCCCGGCTGCGAGCCGTGGCTGTTCTTCGCGCATCAGGGGGCTGAGCCTGGCCACAAGCGTGTACTTCAGGCCTTGGGTGCCGAGCCATTGCTGGCGCTCGGCTTGCGCCTGGGTGAAGGCAGTGGCGCAGCACTGGCGGTACCGCTGATGCGCCTGGCGTGTGAGCTGCATGGCGGCATGGCCACGTTTGCCGAGGCGGCCGTGGCGGACCGCCCGGCATGAAGCTGTGGCTCGACTTGTTACGCCACGGCGAAACCGAGCGGGGCGGTGGCTTCCGGGGTAGCCTGGATGACGCACTTACCCCTGCTGGATGGGCGTCCTTGGAGGCTGCGGTGGAAGAGCAGGGCCCTTGGGATGGCATTGTCACTTCACCCTTGCAACGTTGCGCGGCCTTTGCTTGCGCCTTGGCGCAGAGGCTGGAATTGCCCTGCACCACCGTGCCCGGCCTGAGCGAGCTGCATTTCGGTGAATGGGAAGGGCGCAGCGCGGCCGACCTGATGGTGGACCAGGCCGAGGCGCTGGGGCGCTTCTGGCAGGACCCGTTCGCTTACACGCCGCCTGGCGGGGAGCCTCTCCTGGCATTCACCGCGCGGATCGAAAGCGCGCTGGCAGCATTGGTAGAAGAACACCCAGGTAAGCACTTGCTGGTTGTAAGCCATGCCGGGGTGATGCGGCTGCTGCTAGCGCGCGCCCGAGGCTTGCCCGACGGCGACCTGCTGCAGGTGGAAGTGGCTCATGGCGCCCTGCATCGGGTCGGCATCACTGATGCCGGTGCGTTGGTGGCATTGTGATGCCGTGGTGGATTGCCCTGCAATTTTTGAGCAGCCTGCCGGTGCGGCTGCGACGTATGCCCACGCCCGCGGAAACCGGCCGGTCGCTGTTGTGGTATCCGGCAGTGGGGCTGCTGTTCGCTGCGGTACTAGCGAGTGTGGATTCGTTACTGGCTGGCTCGCCGTTGCTGTTGCACGGGGCGATCCTGCTCGCTGTATGGATCTTCCTCACTGGCGGGTTGCATCTGGATGGCTTCGCTGACACGGCGGACGCCTGGGTGGGTGGCTACGGCGACCGGGAGCGCACCCTGGCCATCATGAAAGATCCGCGCAGCGGGCCGATGGCCGTCGTGGCGTTGATCGTGCTGCTTCTTTTGAAGTTCACAGCATTGGCGGCCGTGCTGCAGGCGGCGCCTGGCGATCATTGGTGGATAGTCCCGGTGCTCGGGCGGGCCACATTGCTAGGCGTGTTTCTCACCACGCCGTACGTTCGGGCAGGCGGGCTGGGCGAGGCGTTGGCCAATCACTTGCCGCGCACGGCCGGCTGGGTCGTATTGGCCGGGTGCTTGCTGGCGAGTTGGCTGAGCCTGGGCAGCGTGTTGCTGGCAGGGATCGCGGCGTTTGCCTGGCTGCGCTGGCTGCTGCTGCGCCGCCTGGGCGGCACCACCGGCGACACTGCGGGCGCGATGCTCGAGTGCCTGGAGGTGGTGCTGCTGGTGGGGTTGGCGCTGTAGCAGGGCTCCCATAGGCTGAAAAGTGCGGATGTAGGAGACGGGGGCCGGCCTTCCGGCGAAGCCGCAGGCGCAGCTCGCGAATAAGGCCTTCGCTACACCTTGGCGATCAGGTTGCCAGCGTGCAGCCCACATTCCTTCTGGGTCGCTTCTTCCCACCACCAGCGGCCTTCGCGCTCGTGCTGGTTAGGCAATACCGGGCGGGTGCAAGGTTCGCAGCCAATGCTGACGAAGCCGCGCTCATGCAGGCTGTTGTACGGCAGCTCCAGCATGCGGATGTAGGCCCATACTTCCTCGCTGGTCATCTGCGCCAGCGGGTTGAACTTGTACAGGGTGTTCTCCGGCGTGGAGAAGGCTGTGTCGATTTCCACCACCGCCACGTGGCTGCGGGTGCCGGGGCTCTGGTCGCGGCGCTGGCCGGTGGCCCAGGCGCGAACGGTGCTCAGCTTGCGGCGCAGGGGCGCGATCTTGCGGATGCCGCAACATTCGCCGTGGCCGTCGCGGTAGAAACTGAACAGGCCCTTTTCCTTCACCATGGCCTCAAGGGCTTCGCGGTCGGGGGACAGAATCTCGATAGGGATACCGTAGTGCTCACGCACCTGCTCGATGAAGCGGTAGGTTTCCGGGTGCAGTCGGCCGGTGTCGAGGGTGAATACCTTCACCTGCTTGTTCAGCTTGTAGGCCATGTCCAGTAACACCACGTCTTCGGCGCCACTGAAGGATATCCACAGGTCGTCGCCGAAGTGCTCGAACGCAAGCTTCAGTACATCCTGCGGGGATTTGCTCGCATAACCAGCCGCCGCTTCGGCGACATCAAAGAGGTGGTTCATCAGGCGGTTCCAGTGTGCTGGCGCTTGTCGCGCTCGAATGGCTGCAAGGTTATCAAATTGTGCGGGCGGTTGCTGGATCAGCCCTGCAACGCTTCGAGGGTATCGAGCAGCACCCTTACCTTGATCAGCGACTCCTGGTATTCGTCATCGGCTTGGGAGTCCATCACCACGGCGCCGCCACCCCAGCAGGCAATGCGCCCGCGTTCGATCAGCAAGGTGCGAATGGCGATGGAGCTGTCCAGGTTGCCGCGCACGTCCAGGTACAGAAACGACCCGCAGTAAATGGCTCGCCGATGGGCTTCCAGTTCATCGATGATCTGCATGGCGCGAATCTTCGGCGCGCCGGTTACCGAGCCCCCGGGGAAGCTGCCCGCCAGCAGGTCCAGGGCGTCCCGGCCGCTGGCAAGGGTGCCTTCGATACTGCTGACCAGATGGTGCACATTGGGGTAGGACTCCAGCGCGAACAGCTCCGGCACCCGCACGCTGCCGATGGCGCAATTGCGGCCCAGGTCGTTGCGCAGCAGGTCCACAATCATCAGGTTTTCTGCCCGATCCTTTTTGCTGGCCAGCAATTGCGCCGCCTGGGCTGCGTCTTCCGTTGCGTTCTGGCCGCGCGGGCGGGTGCCCTTGATCGGCCGGGTTTCTACTGCCCGGTCGTGTATGCGCACGAACCGCTCCGGGGAATGGCTGAGGATAGCGGTGTCGGCGTCCACCTGCATGAACCCGGAGAACGGCGTGGGGCATGCGCGGCGCAGGGCAAGGTACGCCGCCCAGGCGTCACCTTCGCAGGTTGCGCTGAACCTGCGGGTGAGGTTGATCTGATAGGTATCACCGGCTCGGATGTAGGCCTGTACCTGATCGAACGCGTACTGGTACGCCGACTCGCTGACCTCATGGGTGAAGGCTTTGGTGAGGCGGAACGGCCCTGGCGGGTTATCGATCGAGGCCTCGAACAGCCCGATCAAGCGTTCCCGCTCGTGGGTTGCCAGCGACGGATGAAACACCAGCCAGCTTTGCTTTCTGAGGTGATCGCTGGTCAATGCCCAGTTATAAACCCCCAGCTGGGCGTCTGGCAGGTTGAATTCGGCCTCGGGGCCCTCGGCCAGGGCTTCCAGGCGCCGGCCAAAGTCGTACGCCAGGTAGCCGATCAGCCCACCGGCAAAAGGCAGCTCACACGCTGCCGGGAGCTCGGCGGGCCCCAGGCTGGCCAGCGCCAATCGCAGCCGCTGAAAGTACGCCGCGCCGGTTTCGTCCAGGGTCGGCTGCAGGGTTGCTACGGGCCAGGCGCTGAGCAGGTCGAAGCGGCCGCGCTCGGCAACTGGCCTGGCGCTGTCGAGCAGGATGGCACCGGGTGCATGGCGGATAGCGGCAAAGTACCTGGCGGGGCTTGCCAGGTACGGCAGGGAGTGCAGGCTACAGCTGGGCATGAGGGCATCGGCGGGTTACGCAGGGGCGCCGATTGTAGTGCCAAGGCCGATGCGCCTCCAGCCATTCAGGGGCGCACGTGACCAAATGCCGCTTGTGCGAAGCGGGCGCGCTCTTCGGGCGTTTCGCTGCGCCCGTCGGCCTTCAGTGCGTTCACATGGGCTTCGACGGCTTCGGTGCGATGGGCCAGGCCGCAGTCGTTGGCAATCTGGATGTTCAGCCCCGGGCGGGCATTGAGCTCGAGAATCAGCGGGCCCTGGTTCTGGTCCAGCACCATGTCCACGCCGATGTAGCCCAGGCCGCACAGCTCGTAGCAGCCGGCCGCCAAGGCCATGAAGCCGTCCCAATAGGGCAGCTGTACGCCCTGAACGTCATTGGTGGTGTCCGGGTGCTTATGGATGATGCTGTTGAGCCAGGTGCCACGCAAGGTAACCCCAGTGGCGAGGTCTACCCCAACGCCGATCGCCCCCTGATGGAGGTTGGCCTTGCCGTTGGACTGCCGAGTGGGCAGGCGAACCATCGCCATTACCGGGTAACCCATCAGCACGATGATGCGGATGTCCGGCACGCCTTCATAGCTGATGCTTTTGAAGATCGGATCGGGGACCACCCGGTATTCGATCAGCGCCCGGTCCCGGTGCCCGCCGAGGGAATACAGGCCGGTGAGGATGCTTGAAATCTGATATTCGATCTCCGAGCGGCTGACGATCTTGCCCGACACCGTGCGATAGCGATCCTCGAAGCGATCTCCGATCACCAGGATTCCGTCACCGCCAGCCCCCTGGGCAGGCTTGATCACAAAATCCGGGCGATCGCCCACGATCTGGTCCAGCCGCTCGATTTCCTTCTCCGTGGAAATGATGCCGTACAGCTCCGGCACTTGAATGCCGGCGGCGATCGCCCGCTCCTTGGTGATGATCTTGTCGTCCACCACGGGATAAAGGCGCCGGTCGTTGTACTTGAGCACGTAGTCGGCGTTGCGTCGGTTGATGCCCATGATGCCCCGTGCCTGCAGGGCCTTCCAGGTTCTGAACAGTCCGAACATCAGGCGCCTGCCTCGCGATCCTTGACGAACGCCTTGAAACGCAGCAGCTCGGTGAGGCGGTAGCCCCGGTAGCGCCCCATGGCGAGCATGAAGGCAACGAGGATGAACAGCACGGCGGGGAAGGTGAACACGAAGTACACCAGCTCAGGCACGGTCATCAGCAGGTGGGCCAGCGACGCGGCCAGCAGGGTGCCCGCCGCCACCTTCATCGCATGGGCACCGCCGCGCTCTTCCCAGCTGATGGACAGCCGCTCGATGGTCATGGTGAGGATCACCATCGGGAACAGCGCCACCGACAGCCCGCGTTCAAGCCCCAGCTTGTGGCTGAGCAGGCTGATGGCGGCAATCAGCACCACCACGAACGTGAGCACGACCGACAACCGCGGCAGCATTTGCAGCTTCAGGTGTTCCAGGTACGAACGCAGCGACAGGCCCAGCGCGGTGATCAGGGTAAACAGCACGATACCGTAGCCCAGCTGGGTTTCCCGGAACGCCAGGGCGATCAGCACCGGCGTGAAGGTGCCGAGCGTTTGCAGGCCGATGAGGTTGCGCAGCACCAGAATCACCAGCACCCCGATGGGGATCATCACCATCACCATGAAGGTTTGCTGGGTTTGCAGTGGCAGGCTGTACAGCGAGTAGGCGAGGAAGTCGGCGTCGGTGCTTTCGTCCGTGAGCTTGGCCAGGCGGATGGCGTTCATTTCGCTATTGTTGAGGCTGAACGTGACGGTGACCTTCTTGCCACCTTCGAGGGTGACCAGCGGATCGTCCCCGGTCCACCACAACAGGCGATCGGCGGGCAGGCCCTGCTCGCCGGTATCGGGGTTGAAGTACAACCACGTGTTGCCATTGAAGCTGCGCAACCACAGCTCGGGCGACTGCGGTTGATCGGCTACCAGGCGCAGCGTGTGGGCGCGCTCCATCGGCACATGGGCAATGGAGAGCAGGAGGTCGACCACGCTGGCCTTGTGCTGGGGAGAAGGGTCGCCCGCAAGCAGCAGCTTCACGTTGTCGTCGTTGAGGTTGTTCACCCGCCGGATGGTTTCGCTGATGAAGGTTTCCACGTCCGCCGAGTGCTGGCGGATCGGCGCAAGCAAAGCTTCGGCGGCGATCTTTTCCGGGCCCTCCAGCACCAGGCTGTCGCGGAACATCGCGCCTTTGTACTTGGGCTTCTCGTTGCTGTAGCGCTTGGTCAGTACCAGCCGGTAGTAAAGGGTCTGGTTGCCCGACGCCCGCCGCGAGGACCAGGTGACCTTGCGGTTGCTGTCGATGCGATTGACGCTCACGCCATAGTTGTTGGAAATGAAGCTTTCGTTAAGGCTCACGTAGTCGCTGGTGAGCGGCGGTACGTACATCTGCACCTTCACCGGGGTTTTCGGCGTGGGCACGAATTCCACCTTGGCGTCGATGTTCCACAGGTCGTCGGTTTCGTCCTCCGAAACCGGGATGCCGAGCGCGAAAATCTGGTAACCCGTGATGCCGGCGCCCAGCAGTAGCAGGATCAGGATCAGCAGCTTGAGGTGAAGGGTGAGCGAACGCATTCAGGCTACTCGGCGATGGAAACGTCAGGGCCGCAGGCGGGCTTGCCGGCGGTGTATTTCGAGGCAGGGTCGACCAGGGCGTCGAACCGCTTGAGCGCTTCGGAGCCCACCAGAAGCGGATATTGGAATGCGCTGCGATCGGTCAAGTTCACCTCTATGCGCCGCATGGCCTTGCCCATGCACACGTTGAGCGCGATCACCGGCCGCGCCGTGTAGTGCTTGCCTGCGTCCGGATCATAGTCGCCGGCGCGCCGCTTGATCCGGCTGATCCGGGCCAGCGGGCGCTCGATGGGATGCTGATGGGCTTCGTCGATGGCCAGATAAAACCGTACCCAGGACTCGCCGTTGCGCTTGAACCGTTTGATGTCCCGTGCGCTGAGCGAAGCGGTGATGGCGCCTGTATCGAGCTTGGCCGCAACCTCGAGGTCTATCTCGTCCAGGCGTGCATACTCGTTCAGGCCGTAGGTAGTTTTCTCTGAGGCCAGGCCCAGGCCGGGTACCAGCAGCAGGCCGAGCAGGGAAGGGAGTCTGGGTGATCTCATGTGACCTGGGCAGTGGCTTGTCAGGGCGGAAGGAACAGCCAACGGCCGGCCTTTCGGGGCGGCGCATTCTAGCACGGTGGTTTTATGGCGCCAGTTGAAGCACGGTGCCATCATGCCATGGATGCGACGCCTGCAGCGTGTCGGCACATCCGGTGACAACTTATCTACGGTCGCATGTGCCATTGCCAGAGACGAGCCTGTTATTTGAAGCGCCTTTCCACGCCCATTTCCACGAGAATCTTTGCGGATATTTCTTCTACCGAAAAATGCGTGGAGTTGATATTTGGAATATTCTCCCGGCGGAACAGGCTCTCTACTTCGCGCACTTCGAATTCGCACTGGGCAAAACTTGAGTAACGGCTGTTGGCCTTGCGTTCATGGCGGATCGCGGTAAGCCGATCAGCGTCAATGGTGAGCCCGAACAGCTTATGCCGATGAGCACGTAATACGGTGGGCAACTGCAGGCGCTCCATGTCTTCTTCGGTGAGCGGATAGTTGGCCGCGCGGATCCCGAATTGCATTGCCATGTACAGGCACGTCGGGGTCTTGCCTGATCGCGACACGCCCACCAATATCAAATCGGCTTTGTCGTAATAATGGGTACGGGCGCCGTCGTCGTTGTCCAGCGCGAAGTTCACCGCCTCGATGCGATCCATGTAGTTGGAGTTGCGCGCAATGGAATGGGACTTGCCCACGGAGTAGGAGGAATGGGACCCCAGCTCCAGTTCCAGCGGCGCCAGGAAGGTGGAAAAGATGTCGATCATGAAGCCATTGGAGGTGGCGAGAATCTCGCGAATGTCCTGATTCACAATGGTATCGAATATGATCGGTCGTACCCCGTCGCGGTCCGCCGCGGCGTTGATTTGTTGCACCATTGCCCGCGCTTTTTCCACGCTGTCGATATAGGGGCGGGTGAACTTGTTGAAGGTTATGGTTTCGAATTGCGCGAGCAAACTCTGGCCAAGCGTTTCAGCAGTGATGCCGGTGCCGTCAGAGATAAAGAAAGCTGATCGTTTCATTTGCGCCCCGGGGCTTAGGCTGCGGAAGAATCCTGAGATATCATCGGCCCGTTTCGTTGGGCTCGAGTCTCGCATTCTCACGCATTTCGAAGACTCGGGCCACTGTGCCCCGTAGGGCGCCATGAAGGCGCCTGGTCCAAATCCTTTTGCGGAGACATCACCTTGGTAGATTACGTAGTTTCCCTCGATAAGCTCGGCGTCCATGATGTGGAGCACGTGGGGGGCAAAAACGCATCCCTGGGCGAGATGATCAGTAACCTCGCGGGCGCCGGTGTATCGGTACCGGGTGGCTTCGCCACCACTGCCCAGGCCTACAGGGACTTCCTTGAGCAGAGCGGGCTGAACGACCAGATCCACGCCGCCCTCGACGCCCTGGACGTGGATGACGTCAACGCCCTTGCGCGTACCGGTGCCCAGATCCGCCAATGGGTCATGGAAGCCGAGTTCCCCGAGCAGCTCAACAACGAAATCCGCGAGCACTTCGCCCTGCTGTCTCAAGGCAATCCGGACATCGCCGTGGCCGTGCGCTCCTCGGCCACCGCCGAAGACCTTCCTGATGCGTCCTTCGCCGGCCAGCAGGAAACCTTCCTGAACATCCGTGGCGTTGAAAACGTGATCCGCGCCGCCAAGGAAGTGTTCGCCTCGCTGTTCAATGACCGCGCCATCGCCTACCGGGTTCACCAGGGTTTTGACCACAAGCTGGTAGCCCTGTCGGCAGGCGTGCAGCGCATGGTCCGCTCCGAAACCGGTACCGCAGGCGTGATGTTCACGCTCGACACCGAGTCGGGCTTCCGTGACGTGGTGTTCATCACCGGCGCCTATGGCCTGGGTGAAACCGTGGTGCAGGGCGCGGTGAACCCTGATGAATTCTATGTCCATAAGGGCACGCTCGAAGCGGGCCGCCCGGCCATCCTGCGCCGCAACCTGGGCAGCAAGGCCATCAAGATGGTCTACGGCGATGAGGCCAAGGCTGGCCGCTCGGTGAAAACCGTGGATGTGGACAAGGCCGAGCGCGCGCGTTTCTGCCTCTCCGACGCCGAAGTGAGCGAGTTGGCCAAGCAGGCCATGATCATCGAGAAGCACTATGGCCGCCCGATGGACATCGAATGGGCCAAGGACGGGGATGACGGCAAGCTGTACATCGTGCAGGCCCGCCCCGAAACCGTGAAAAGCCGCTCCAGTGCCAACGTGATGGAGCGCTACCTGCTCAAGGAAAAGGGCACGGTGCTGGTGGAAGGTCGCGCCATTGGCCAGCGCATCGGCGCCGGCAAGGTGCGGGTGATCCGTGATGTGTCCGAAATGGACAAGGTGCAGCCCGGTGACGTACTGGTGTCGGACATGACCGACCCGGATTGGGAACCTGTAATGAAGCGCGCCAGCGCCATCGTCACCAACCGCGGCGGGCGTACCTGCCACGCCGCGATCATCGCGCGTGAGCTGGGCATTCCTGCCGTGGTGGGCTGCGGCAATGCCACCCAGTTGCTCAAGGACGGGCAGGGCGTGACGGTGTCTTGCGCCGAAGGCGACACTGGCTACATCTTCGAAGGCGAGCTGGGCTTCGACATCAAGAAGAACTCCGTCGATGCCATGCCGGAGCTGCCGTTCAAGATCATGATGAACGTGGGCAACCCCGACCGCGCATTCGACTTCGCCCAGCTGCCGAACGCCGGCGTAGGCCTGGCGCGGCTGGAGTTCATCATCAACCGCATGATCGGCGTGCACCCCAAGGCACTGCTGAACTACGCCGACCTGCCGGTGGAAATCAAGGACAGCGTAGACAAGCGCATCGCCGGCTACGACGACCCGGTCGGCTTCTACGTCGAGAAGCTGGTAGAAGGCATCAGCACCCTGGCTGCCGCGTTCTATCCGAAAAAGGTGATCGTGCGCCTGTCGGACTTCAAGTCCAACGAGTACGCCAACCTCATCGGCGGCAAGCTGTATGAGCCGGAAGAAGAAAACCCGATGCTGGGCTTCCGCGGTGCCTCCCGCTACATCAGCGAGTCCTTCCGCGACTGCTTCGAGCTGGAATGCCGCGCCCTCAAGCGTGTGCGTGAAACCATGGGCCTGGACAACGTGGAAATCATGGTGCCGTTCGTGCGCACCCTGGGCGAAGCCAGCCAGGTGGTGGACCTGCTCGCCAGCAATGGCCTGAAGCGGGGCGACAACGGCCTGCGCGTCATCATGATGTGCGAGCTGCCCTCCAACGCGCTGCTGGCCGATGAGTTCCTGGAGTTCTTCGATGGCTTCTCCATCGGCTCCAACGACCTCACCCAGCTCACCCTGGGGCTGGATCGGGACTCGGGCATCATTGCCCACCTGTTCGACGAGCGAAACCCGGCGGTGAAGAAGCTGTTGGCCAACGCCATCCAGGCGTGCAACAAGGCTGGCAAGTACATCGGCATCTGCGGCCAGGGCCCTTCGGATCACCCCGACCTTGCCCGCTGGCTGATGGAGCAGGGCATCGAAAGCGTGTCGCTGAACCCCGATTCTGTCCTGGAAACCTGGTTCTTCCTGGCAGAAGGGCAGGCTTAAGCAGATAATCACGCCCCCGCCTGGCCTTAGCGCCAGCCGGGGGTGTGATTTTTCTCCTTCGAAAGCCTCTGAACCATGCAAAGCAGCAGCCGTTTATTTCCAGTCGCCTTGCTCCGTGCGGAGCGATGCGGCGACCTCAGTGAAGACGTCTACCGGATCAAGGCCGCCAACAGCCCTGACCCTTCCGTGGAGCTGGCCGTTACGCGGCTGGGCCTGGCCGATGCTGCCGCAGAGCGCGGTGCGCCGGTGATACTGCTTCATGGCAGTTTTTCCAATCGCCGCTTCTGGTATTCCCCCAAAGGCATCGGGCTGGGCGCGACCTTGGCGCGGGCGGGCTACGACGTATGGATTCCCGAAATGCGCGGGCACGGCCTGTCGCCGCGCAACCAGGCCTATCGGCACAACGGTGTGGCCGATTACGCCCGCTACGACCTGCCCGTGATCAACGCCTTTGTGACCGAATTGAGCGGGCAGCGGCCATATTGGCTCGGCCACTCCCTTGGGGGGATCACCCTGGCAAGGGCGCTGGGTGAGCAAACCCTTGCCGCCGATGAACTCGCTGGCGTGGCGCTGTTCGGCAGCCAGGTGAGCCGTGCGCCATGGCCGCTGCGGGTGGCACCTTTCAACTGGCTCGGGCGGTTGATCATGCGCGGTGTGGACCATGTGTCCGGCCCTCGCTTCAAACGGGGCCCGGAAGACGAACCGGCCGGTGTGGCGCTGGAGCTATTGCGTTGGCACGGGCTACGGCAACGGATGGGGCGCAAGGCCGCGGATTGGCGTGACGGATTGGCGGATGTGCACCTGCCGGTGCTGGCGGTGGCGGGGGCCGGAGATCGGCAAGACCCACCCTGGGCATGCGAGCAGCTGTTCGAGCGTTTCGGCGCGCAGGGCCAGTTCCTGCTGTTGGGCCGCGATCAGGGCTTCAGCCAGGATTTCGGCCATGTGGACATGTTGGTAAGCAAGGCCGCCCAGGCCGAGGTATGGCCATTGGTTCAGCGCTGGTTGGCCGCGCCCGCGCGCAGGCTGCCTCAGGCTAGCGTTGGAACAGAGGCAGAGGCTAAGCTCTGAACCACTTCCCGATAAGGTGAACCTTGTGTTTGTAGCCTTGGAGCGTCTGGTCAATCTCGATGACGGTTACAAGCGGGCATTCGCCGTAGCGGGTCGCCAGTTGTTGCTCATCGTGGACCAGGGGCAGCACTTGCTGTTCGAAAACCGCTGCCCTCATCAGGGCGCGCCCTTGCATGACGGTACCCTGGCCAACGGGGTGCTGCGCTGCCGGCGCCACGGGATCGAGTTTGATGTGCACAGCGGCCGGCCGCGGCAAGGCCACTGTGGCTCGCTTATCCGCTGGCCGGTGGCCTATGATGGCGATCGTCTCGGCCTGGACATCTAGCAGGCCTGCTCACTCGCGAAAAAGGAGTTCACCATGCACTACCTGACGCCCGATCTGTGTGACGCCTACCCCGAACACGTGCAAGTGCTTGAACCGATGTTCAGCAATTTTGGTGGCCGCGACTCCTTTGGCGGAGAGATCGTGACCATCAAGTGCCACGAAGACAACTCGCTGGTGAAAGCGCAGGTGGAAACCGACGGCAAGGGCAAGGTGCTGGTCGTCGATGGCGGCGGTTCGCTGCGCCGTGCCTTGCTGGGGGACCTGCTGGCAGAGAAGGCCGCACACAATGGCTGGGAGGGTGTGCTGATCTACGGTTGCATCCGAGACGTGGACATGATCGCGCAGACCGACCTTGGCGTGCAGGCGCTGGCTACCCATCCCATGAAGACCGACAAGCGCGGGATCGGCGACCTCAATGTGCCGGTGACCTTCGCGGGGGTCACACTCAAGCCCGGCGATTACCTGTACGCCGACAACAACGGTGTGATCGTTTCGCCGGTTCCCCTGAGCATGCCTGAATAAAAAGCAGAGGATTTGCAGTCACTGATGGTTGAACTCGACAATTCGGGTGGGTTGGTGCACGCCCTGGTGCTGAACGGGCAGGGCGGTGCACGTACGATCACCCGCGATGAACTCTCAGGCCTGAGCCTGGGCGAGCACGAAAGCCTGTGGCTGCACTGGGATCGTGGCCATCCCCAGACCCATGCCTGGTTGCGCGAGCGTAGCGGGCTGAACGACTTCAGCTGTGACCTCCTGCTGGAGGAGAACACTCGGCCGCGGCTGGTGCCGCTGCCCAACTCGCAATTTTTGCTGTTCCTCAGAGGCATCAACCTCAACCCGGGCGCCCAGCCTGAAGACATGGTGTCGGTGCGGATCTTCGCCGAGGAACGCCGGGTGATTTCCCTGCGGCTGCGTTCGTTGCGCGCCACCGAAGACCTGGTTGCCCGGCTTGCGGCCGGTGACGGGCCGCGCAATGCCGCGGATCTGGTGCTTTATCTTGCCGAGCGACTCACTGAGCGCATCCAGGCGGTAGTCGACCAACTTACCGAAACCTTGGATGCCGAAGAAGAGCGCGTGGACGCCGAAGACGGCTACGCCCCTGAGCATTCCAGCCTTTTGCACCTGCGCCGCAGGGCGGCCGGTTTGCGGCGCTTCCTGGCGCCTCAGCGCGACCTGTTCGCACTGCTGGCCCGCAACTGCCCTGGGTGGTTCGCGGGCCAGGACAGTGACTACTGGAACGAGCTGAACAACAGCTTGATCCGCTACCTCGAAGAGCTGGAGTTGAACCGCGAACGGGTGGCCCTGCTGCTCGAGGCCGAGCAGCGGCAGCTCAGCGAGCGGATGAACCGGACCATGTACCGTTTTGGCGTAGTGACCGGGATCTTTCTGCCAATCACATTCATTACCGGATTGCTGGGCATGAACGTGGGTGGTTTGCCGGGCGCGGACAACCCTGAAGGTTTCTTCATTACCTGTGGCGTCACCCTCGCGGTGGCGGTGGGGCAGTGGTTGCTCTATCGGCGGCTTCGCTGGGTGTGAAGGTTTTGCCGTGGAATGTGACCCGGCTGCAAGGGCCTGCGTCTTTGAGTCAAATTCGTGAGGTGATCATGCACGACCCGTTCGAACAGTCCTTGCGCGACATGCTCAACGCCAGCCCCCAGGGGCGCGATGATGACGCCTGCCTGGACCGCGTGTTGAAAACCGCGAACCGCCAGGTAGGCGCGCAGGACCTGTTTGGCCTCATCGGCCGTTGCTTCCAGGCCGGCATGATCGCTGTAAGCAAAGGGGCGCCGCATGTGGCGCCGGTGAACCGTCGTACCCGTACCGCGCAGCGCGCGGATAAGGCTGATTGAACATGGAACTCGACCTCTGGACCCAAAGCCTGGTCACTGCGATGACCGCCCTGTGGACCAAAGTCGCCAGCTTCATTCCCAACCTGTTCGGCGCCCTTGTGGTGGTGCTGCTCGGGTTCGTGGTCGCCAAGCTGCTGGACGCCCTGTTATCGCGAGTGCTCGCCAAGGTAGGGCTCGACCGCCTGATGGCCGGTACCGGCCTTACCAAGCTGATGGGGCGTGCCGGCATCAGGGTGCCGATCTCCACGTTGGTAGGTAAAATCGTTTACTGGTTCGTGCTGCTTATCTTCTTCGTTTCCGCGGCCGAGTCTCTTGGCCTGCAGCGCGTTTCGGCCACCCTGGATGTGCTGGCGCTCTATCTGCCCAAGGTATTTGGGGCGGTGCTGGTGCTGCTTGTGGGTGTGTTGCTGGCGCAACTGGTCAATGGCATCGTGCGCGGCGCAGCCGAAGGCGTGGGTATCGAGTACGCCGGTGGCCTGGGTCGCGTGGCGCAGTGGCTGGTGATCGTGATCAGTATCTCCGTGGCCATCAGCCAGCTGGAGATCAAGACCGACCTGCTCAACCATGTGATCGTGATCGCACTCATTACCGTTGGTCTGGCGGTTGCGCTGGCGATGGGCCTGGGCAGTCGCGATATCGCCAGCCAGATCCTCGCGGGGATTTACGTGCGCGAGCTTTATCAGGTTGGCCAGCAGGTGCGTATTGGAGAGCTCGAAGGCCATATCGAGGAAATCGGCACCGTGAAAACCACGGTGGTGACCGAGGAAGGTGAATGGGTGTCGGTGTCGAACCGGATCCTGCTTGCGGAGAAGGTCAGTAGCCGCTGAGCGTGCATATTCTGCTAGTATGCCCGCCGCGAAAAATCACCGGCCCCCACGGGGTGGCGGGTGGACCTGACCTGACCTGCGGCCCGAACCGTTTTGACTAAAGTGCCAACGCCTTCCTTGCGATACGACCCACGCGCGCTGTCCGATGAGGAACTGGTGGCACGTTCGCATGAAGAGCTTTTTCATGTGACTCGCGCTTACGAAGAGCTGATGCGCCGCTATCAGCGCACCCTCTTCAATGTATGCGCGCGTTACCTGGGGAACGATCGGGACGCTGATGATGTCTGTCAGGAAGTGATGTTGAAGGTGCTGTACGGCTTGAAGAACTTCGAGGGTAAATCGAAGTTCAAGACATGGCTATACAGCATCACTTACAACGAATGCATCACGCAGTATCGGAAAGAAAGACGCAAGCGTCGCCTGATGGACGCCTTGAGTCTTGATCCGGTCGAGGAGGCTTCGGAGGAAAAGGCGCCGAAGCCCGAGGAGCGCGGCGGTCTTGACCGCTGGCTTGTGTATGTGAACCCGATAGACCGGGAAATCCTTGTGCTGCGGTTTGTCGCGGAACTTGAATTTCAGGAGATCGCGGACATCATGCACATGGGTCTGAGCGCGACCAAAATGCGCTACAAACGCGCGCTCGACAAGCTGCGCGAGAAATTCGCCAACGTTATGGAAACTTAACGGAACGCGATTCTCTCTAACTGGCGTGCAAGTTCTGCTAGACTTGCCGCCGAGTTGTCCCACGCAGTCCTGGTGGGATCGCTTAACAATCACCAGATGGGGATTTAACGGATGAAACTGAAAAACACCTTGGGCCTGGCCATTGGCTCTCTTGTTGCCGCAACCTCTTTCGGCGTATTGGCACAAGGCCAAGGCGCAGTCGAGGGTGAGCTGTTCACCAAGAAGTACTACACCGACAGTTCGCGTGATCTGGACGATGCCAACCTCTACGGTGGCTCGATCGGTTACTTCCTGACCGACGACGTTGAGCTGCGTCTGGGCTACGACGGCATCCACAACATTCGCTCGAACAACGGCACCGGCAACCAGAAAATCCACGGCGGCAACGCTGCTCTGGACGCCGTATACCACTTCGGTACCCCAGGTGTTGGCCTGCGTCCGTACGTCTCCGCTGGCTTCTCGCAGCAGAGCATCAGCAACGTCGAAGCTCATGGCCACAGCGGCCGTGACCACTCCACCTTCTTCAACGCTGGTGGCGGCGCCAAGTACTACTTCACCGAAAACGTGTACGCACGTGCTGGCGTTGAAGCCATGTACAACATCGACCGTGGCGAGACCGAGTGGGCTCCGAGCGTTGGTGTTGGCGTGAACTTCGGTGGCGGCGCCAAGCAGCAGGAAGAAGTGGCCGCGGCCCCTGCTCCAGTTGCTGAAGTGTGCTCCGACTCGGACAACGACGGCGTGTGCGACAACGTCGACAAGTGCCCGAACACCCCTGCAAACACCACCGTTGACGCTGATGGCTGCCCAGCCGTTGCCGAAACCGTACGTGTTGAGCTGGACGTGAAGTTCGACTTCAACAAGTCGGTCGTCAAGCCTAACAGCTATGCCGACATCAAGAACCTGGCCGACTTCATGAAGCAATACCCGGCTACCACCACCACCGTTGAAGGTCACACCGACTCCGTTGGTACCGACGCTTACAACCAGAAGCTGTCCGAGAAGCGCGCTGCCGCTGTTCGTAACGTTCTGGTCAACCAGTACGGTGTTGAAGGCGCTCGCGTGAACTCTGTTGGCTACGGCGAAACCCGCCCGGTTGCCGACAACGCCACCGACGCTGGCCGCGCGATCAACCGTCGCGTAGAAGCCGAAGTAGAAGCTCAAGCCAAGTAATTTTCGCTGAGCATCAGAAAAGCCCGGGCTATTGCCCGGGCTTTTTTATTGCCTGAAAACCCGCCAAGCCCGTAGGAACGGGAGGGCGGCCATCCGGCGAAGCCTGCAAACCGATGTCTCTTTACCCGTGCAGCCACACCAGCGCCACGATCAGGTTCGCCGCCAGCGATAGCAGCGCTACCGTGCGCCAGACCTTCAGCGGCTCACGCTCCAGCAACGGCCGGCGCACCGGCGCAAAGCCTTTCGATTCTCCTCGCTGCAGCTCCAGCAACCATTGCTCTGCGGTTTCGAAGCGTTGGGCGGGGTTGGCCTGTACGCTTTTTATGACCAGCGCATCCAGCCATTCGGGGATTTCTGGCCTGTAGCGGCTGGGCGGCGTCGGCTGGCCAAAGCGCGGGCGTTGGAAGGCCTCGACTTCGCCATAGGGATAATGCCCGGTAAGTGCCTGGTAAAGCACCACACCGGCGGCGAACAGGTCTTGCGAAGTAGCAGGGGCTTCGCCCTGGAACGCTTCCGGAGCGATATAGCTGGGCGTCCCCGCCACCTGTTCCGTATTCACCGCCGATAGGCCGGGGCAATAGGCCAACCCGAAATCAAGCACCTTTAGCTCGCCTTCCGCGCTGAACAAAAGATTTTCAGGCTTGAGGTCGCGATGGATCATGTTGCGCCGATGCAGCAGCCCCAGCGCTTTGAGCAGCTTGTCCGCCAGATGATGCCAGGCATCAAGTGCCAGCGGGCCTTGACTCAAACGCTCGGCCAAGGTGGTACCGGGGTATTGGCGCATGGCGTAATACAGGTGCTGGCGCCCGGTGCCGCTGTGTACTTCAGGGAAGGCGCGGGCTGCCACACGGCGCAAGAACCACTCCTCAAGTAACAAGCGCTGTTGCTCCTGATCATCATGGGCACACTGCGTAGGCAAGGTTTTCAACAGCCAGGGCTCGCCCTCGGCATTCAGCACGCGGTAAACCAGCGACTGCCGGCTGTGCGCTTGAATCCCCTGCACCCGCCACCCCTCGAACAGCTGCCCGGCCTTGAGCATGGCCGGAAGCGGCCACTGGCGCAGCCGGGCCAGATTGTCCGCCAGGTTCACGCTGCCCGGCGACAGCACGCGTACCAGCAGTGCACTGGCGTTGTCCTGGCTGCCGGCGGCGTGCGCCATGCTCACGAGAGTGTCCGCCGCCGCCTGCACGGTTTGCGTCTCACGCAGCACGGTACTGATTTCCCGCTCCTGCAGGGCGCCCCATACGCCGTCGCTGAGCAGCAGAAACGCCTCACCGGCGTGCACATCATCTTCGAGGTAATCCACCAACAGGTGTTGGTCCAGGCCCAGCGCGCGCTTGAGCACATGCTGCATGCCCGGCTGGTCCCAAACGTGGTCCTGGCTTAACCGGCGCAACCCGTTCGGCCCCCAGCGGTAGGCGCGGCAATCGCCTACATGGGCGAGGGTGAAGCGGTTGCCGCGCACCACCAGTGCCGTAAGCGTGGTGAGCAGCGGCTGGCCCCCGCCATTAGCCTGCAGCCAGCGATTTTGTGCGCCTAGCAACGCGTCCAGCGCGCGGCTCACTGGCCAGGTTTCCGGTGTGGCGTAGTAGTCGAGCGCCAGCGCCTGCAGGGTCGCCCGCGCGGCCAGGCCGCCGTCCACGCACTGGCTTACGCCGTCGGCCAGGCCGAACAGGTAACCCTTGCTCGCCGCCAAAGCGGGGGAGGGGGTTACCATGCGCAGCGCGTCCTGGTTCTCGGAGCGTGGGCCGGTGGCCGTGGCCTGGGCGCATTCCAGGCGCAGCGTGGTGGTCAAACGCGGGCCGCCGTCACAGCCGCCGCGCCCCAGGTGGTGCGCCAGCGACGCTTCACACTATGCAGCCCGAACCAGGCCACCACAGCCAGCACCGCGAAGGTCCACAGGGCCAGCTGATAGCTGCCGGTGTGTTGCTTGATCGCACCCAGGCCTGCGGCGAGCAGGAAGCCACCCACCCCGCCCGCCATGCCGATCAGGCCGGTCATTACACCGATTTCCTGCCGGAAACGCTGCGGCACCAGTTGGAACACGGCACCGTTGCCAGCACCCAGGCCCAGCATGGTGACAACGAACAGGGCCAGCGCCGCCACGGAGCTGGGCAGGTTGAAGCCCACCGCGGCCATGCACAGCGCGGCCACGGTATACATCGCCAAGAGGGTGCGAATGCCCCCGAAGCGATCCGCCAGCGCGCCGCCCAAGGGGCGCAGCAGGCTACCGCCGAACACGCAGGCCGCTGTGTAGTAACCCGCTGTGACAGGGTTCAGCCCGTACTGGTCGTTGAAATAACCGGGCAGGGCGCTCGCCAGGCCGATGAAGCCGCCGAAGGTGATGGCGTAGAAGAACATGAACCACCAGCTGTCCTTGTCGCCCAGGGCCTTGCTGTAATCGGCTAGCGCCTTGGGTTTGGGACGGTTTGGCGCATTGCGCGCCACCGTGGCGAACACCACCAAGGTAAGTATCAGCGGAATCAATGCAAAGCCGAATACGTTGGTCCAGCCGAACGCCGCGGCCAGCGCAGGTGCAAACAGTGCGGCAAACACGGTGCCCGAGTTGCCCGCGCCGGCGATGCCCATGGCCTTGCCCTGATGTTCAGCCGGGTACCACTGGGATGCCAGAGGCAGCGACACGGCAAAGGATGCCCCTGCCACGCCCAGCCCGATGCCCAGCAGCAGCGCTTGGGTAAAGCTATGGATACCCAGCTGCCAGGCCAGCGCCAGGGAGGCGATAACAATGCACTGGCCAATGATGCCAGCGGTTTTGGGGGACAAGCGATCCGCGGCCCAGCCCATGATCACGCGCAGGATGGCGCCGGCGAGGATAGGCGTGGCCACCAGCAGGCCGCGCTGCTGAGTGGTCAGCTGAAGGTCCGTGGCGATCTGCACCGCCAGTGGGCCGAGGAGGTACCAGACCATGAAGCTCAGGTCGAAATACAGGAACGCTGCAAACAGGGTAGGCGCATGGCCGGCTTTCCAGAAACTCGTATTCATTGAATACCTCAACGGGCAAGGGGGCTCGATCGATGCCCCGGCTTCGGGGGTCTGAAACGCAAAAGACGCCGCTGCCCGACCTGCGATAACAGGGAGGGAGCGACGTCTTTGTCGTTCGCCCGGCAACCGCCATTGGCTGCCCGAGCTGAATGTGGTGATACGCTTACGGCTCGAGCAATTACCGGGCCAGCTTTCAGCCGAGCATTTCGTTCATGGCGATGATCTGCTCGGCGACCTGAATCAGCTTCTGTTGGCGGCTCATGGCCTGGCGACGCATCAACGTATACGCTGCCGCCTCGTCACAGGCCTTGAGCTTCATCAACAGGCCCTTGGCCAACTCGATTCGCTTACGTTCGGCCAGCTGTTGATCCCGGGCGCTGAGCTGCGCGCGAAGCGCCTGGTCGGTTTCGAACCGGGCTATCGCCACATCCAGGATCGGCTGCAAGCGTTCGGCATGGATGCCTTCAACGATATAGGCGCTCACGCCCGCGCGAATGGCCTGGCGCATCACGTGGGGGTCGTGTTCATCGGTGAACAACACAATGGGGCTTGGGCGGTCACGGTTTACCAGGATCACCTGCTCCATCACATCGCGGCCCGGAGAGTCGGTGTCGATCAGGATCACGTCGGGGTGCAGGCGTTCCACTTCCCCGGGCAGGTCGATAGTCAGGCCGCTGGCTTCCATTACCTCGAAACCCGCGCCGCTGAGGGCGTTGCGCAGCCGCCCCAGCTTCTTCTCGGTGTCGTCGATCAAGAGGATTCGAAGCATGGATCACTCCTGAGCCACATGGCTGATGATGAATGCCTTGGCATACCCCTCGGGGTCGCTGCCGTCCCATCGGCTACCGTCGGTGAACAGGCTGCTGCGGCAATCGGCGGGATCCGCCGCGATACCTGCTGCAAGCGCCGCTTGGCGATATATGGCCAGTTGCTGAACGCCTTCGGCCACGGCGTGATAGTCCGGCGCTTCACGCAGCAGCCCCCAGCGACGGAACTGCGTCATGAACCACATCCCGTCGGACAGATAAGGCAGGTTGACCTGCCCTTTGTCGAAAAAGCGCACCGGATGCGCATCGAGCCACGCATGGCCAAGGCCATCTTCGTAGCGCCCTTCCAGGCGGGGCAAAATGCGCCCGGGCGGGGCATCCAGGTACTCCCGAGCACTGAGCAGGTGCGCCGTGGCCTCCAGGTTCTGCTCGACGAACCGGCTGGCTTCGAGCACCGCCATGATCAGCATGCGTGCGGTATTGGGGTAGGTGGCTACAAAATCGCGGGTGCAGGCCAGTACTTTTTCCGGATGGTCCGGCCAGATCGCCTGGCTGGTACTCAGGGTCGCCGCCAGGTGCTGGTCCACCGCTTCAGCAGCCCAAGGCTCGCCCACGCAGAAGCCGTCGATCCGCCCGGCTCGCAGGTGGTCAAGCATCAGCGGTGGCGGTACCACCACGCTGTCCACTTGGCTCAGAGGGTCGATGCCTTGGCTGGCCAGCCAGTAATTGAGCCACATGGCATGGGTGCCGGTAGGGAAAGTCTGGGCAAAGGTGAGCCGGCGCCCTCCATGCTGAATGTGCTCGGCAACGCGCCGTGCGCTGTTCACCCCCTCGCCAGCCAGCGAGGCGGAAAGGCTGAGGCTCTGCCCGTTGCGGTTCAGGCCCATCAATACCGCCATGTCCCGCTGGGCGCCACCGCTGATGCCCAGTTGCACGGCATACACCAGCCCATAAAGAGCGTGCGCGACGTCCAGCTCGCCGCTGGCCAGCTTGTCTTGCAGGCCAGCCCAGGAATGCTGGCGCCGCAGGTTGATGCTCAGCCCATAGGGTTGGGCGAAGCCCTGGGTCGCCGCCACCACCACCGAAGCGCAATCGGTGAGGGCCATGTAGCCCAGCTCGATACTGGACTTTTCCGGGCCGTCGCTGCCAGCCACCCAGGCCGTACGTGGGTCTATCGTGTTCGCGGTCATGAATCAGCCTTCTGCAAGCACAACGGCGCCGGGCCGCCTTCCAGGATGAAAGCCAGCCGCGACGCCGTTGTCGTTGATACCGTGTGGGGAGCCTCCATGGCTCCATGCGCAGGGAGCGCAGCAATCGCTATGCCAGTGCCGACAAAACCGGCCAAGGCCTATATACTGCCGGCTGTTTTTCGACCCATGCCGAGCAAGCCGACCATGTACGACCTGGCCCGCCAGATCCTGTTCAAACTGTCCGCGGAAACCTCCCACGACCTTTCCCTGGACCTTATCGGCGCCGGCGGGCGGCTGGGGCTCAACCGGTTGCTGGCCAAGCCGCCCGCGCGCTTGCCCACCACGGTAATGGGGTTGCATTTCCCCAACCCGGTCGGCCTCGCGGCGGGCCTGGACAAGAACGGCGCGGCCATCGACGGCTTCGCGCAACTGGGCTTCGGTTTCGTTGAAATCGGCACGGTCACCCCGCGCCCACAGCCAGGCAACCCGAAACCCCGGTTGTTCCGCCTGCCTGAGGCCACCGCCATCATCAACCGCATGGGGTTCAACAACCTTGGTGTGGATAACCTGATCGCGCGGGTGAAAGCCGCCCGTTACGAAGGCGTGCTGGGGATCAACATCGGGAAGAATTTCGACACGCCCGTGGAGCGCGCCCAGGACGACTACCTTTTGTGCCTGGACAAGGTACACGAGCACGCCAGCTACGTGACGGTGAACGTCAGCTCGCCGAACACCCCGGGGCTGCGCAGCCTGCAATTCGGCGATTCGCTCAAGGCACTGCTCGAAGCACTGGCCACACGCCGTGAAGCCCTTGCCCTGGCCAGCGGCCGCCGGGTTCCGCTGGCCATCAAGATTGCCCCGGACATGACCGACGAAGAAACCGCCCAGGTGGCCGCCGCACTACTCGCGACCGGCATGGATGCGGTGATCGCGACCAATACCACGCTGTCGCGTGAAGGGGTGCAAGGCCTGCCCCATGGCGACGAAGCGGGAGGGCTTTCGGGCGCTCCGGTGCGGGAAAAGAGTACTCACACGGTTCGAGTGCTGGCGGGGGAGCTCAAGGGGGCTATCCCGATCATCGCCGCGGGGGGCATTACCGAAGGGGCGCATGCTGCAGAGAAGATCGAAGCCGGCGCGAGCCTGGTGCAGGTGTACTCAGGCTTCATTTATCGTGGCCCGGCATTGATTCGCGAGTCTGTGGATGCCATTGCCGCATTGCCCGGCATGATGCGCCCGGCGGTCTGAAGCGGGGGGCCGCTACGGCGCCCCCGTTGAATGGCCGGGCTACCTGAGTAGCCCGTGCCGCCGCCCGATCAGGCGGCATGAAGGAGAAAGCCTGTCGGGTGTCAGCCGACCGCGTGAAGTTCGTTGAGCCTATGGAGGCCGGCCGTACCGGTCATGCCATCCCAGTTGTCGCCGCGCCCTTCTCGCCAGCCGTTGATCCATGACTGGCGAACCGATGGTAGGGTGAAGGGACACAATTCCCGGGATTTGCCACTGATGCCGTGCTGATAGCCGCGAAGAAATGCTCGTTCCAACGGATCACGCTTGAGTCTTCTCATAGGGTGTAGCCCTCGTTTGTTGACTTATGTCCCGTCGGCCACTGCTGGGCCGGGCAGTAATCGACTGCCGGTGATAAGGGCCTGCTGCCGGCGTGGCAGGCCATGAAAGGCCACACCGTTGCAGCGTGGCCTGGGGTCAGTTCTAAACAACCTTGGCGGCCGAGGGAATGAACGATTTGTAATAAGACGTTCATGTTTAGCGCATCCAGCCATAAGCACAGGCTGGGTGACAATCATGATTAGAGAGGTAAGGCCCTGATTTAAACCGATTCAGCCTGTGTGTTGTTATCGGTCAGCGCTTCGAAATAAATGTTTCATCTAGTGCAATGCGGGCGACGAGAGGTCGCCTGACAGTGTGCCTGAAGGAGTTTTCGAACTGCCTGAACGTCTAATCCTTTTTTACGCAAGGGGCGTTCGAGGCGGGAGGCACGGGGTGTGCCAAAGCGGCGCTGGCTGAAACAGCGCTCGATCAACCAGCCGAGGGATGCGTTCCCCGGCTAATACACAGGCGTTATCGAATGTCCGATGTTTTTGAGCTGTACCTTACCTGCCCCAAAGGCCTGGAAGGCTTGCTTGCCACTGAAGCCGCCGACCTGGGGCTGGCCGAAGTGCGCGAACACACGGCGGCCGTACGCGGCCAGGCCACGATGGAAACCGCCTACCGGCTGTGCCTCTGGTCCCGCCTGGCGAACCGGGTGCTGCTGGTGCTCAAGCGGTTTTCCATGAGCAATGCCGACGATCTGTACTACGGCGTGCGTGAGGTAGAGTGGGCCGAGCACCTGGATCCGGCGGGCACGCTCGCCGTTGAATTCAGCGGGCATGGCTCGGGAATCGACAACACCCATTTCGGTGCGCTCAAGGTCAAGGATGCAATCGTTGACAGCCTGCGCGGGCCGGACGGCCAGCGGCCGGGTATCGACAAACTCAACCCGGACCTGCGTATTCACCTGCGCCTCGACCGTGGCGAAGCCATTCTATCCCTGGACCTGTCCGGGCATAGCCTGCACCAGCGGGGCTATCGCCTGCAGCAGGGCGCGGCGCCACTCAAGGAAAACCTCGCCGCCGCCATTCTGGTACGTGCGGGCTGGCCGCGCATCGCCGCTGAAGGCGGGGCATTGGCCGACCCGATGTGCGGTGTGGGCACTTTCCTGGTGGAAGCCGCGATGATGGCCGCTGACCTTGCACCCAACCTGCGCCGTGAGCGCTGGGGCTTCAGCGGTTGGCTGGGCCATGTGCCTGCGGTATGGCGCAAGGTGCATGACGAAGCGAGCGAGCGCGCCCGTGAAGGCTTGGCACGCAAGCCGGCGTGGATACGGGGCTACGAAGCCGACCCGCGGCTGATTCAGCCGGCCCGAAACAACATCGAGCGCGCCGGGCTGAGCGAGTGGGTGAAGATCTACCAGGGTGAACTGGCGACTTTCGAACCCCGGCCAGATCAGAATCAGAAAGGCCTGGTGGTCTGCAACCCTCCCTATGGCGAGCGCCTGGGCGACGAGGCCAGCCTGGTGTACCTGTATCAGCATCTGGGTGAACGCTTGCGGCAAGCGTGCCTCAACTGGCAGGCAGCAATCTTTACCGCCGCGCCGGACCTGGGCAAGCGCATGGGGATTCGCAGCCACAAGCAATATGCCTTCTGGAACGGCGCGCTGCCGTGCAAGCTGTTGTTGCTCGACGTGCTCCCCCAGCAATTCGTGACCGGTGAACGTCGCGCGGCCACGGGCCCGGCCAGCGAAGCCGAAACGGCGCCAGTGCCTGCTGCCTCGCCAGTGGCCGCCCCGGCCCGCCTCAGCGAAGGCGCGCAGATGTTTGCCAATCGCCTGCAGAAAAACCTCAAGCAGCTGGGCAAGTGGGCGCGTCGCGAGCAGGTGGAATGCTACCGGGTGTATGACGCGGACATGCCGGAGTACGCCTTCGCCATCGACCTCTACCAGGGCTGGGTGCATGTGCAGGAATATGCCGCGCCCAAGTCCATCGACCCTCAAAAGGCGCAGACCCGCCTGTTCGATGCCTTGGCGGCGATTCCTGTCGCGCTGGATGTCGACCCGCAGAAAGTCGTGCTCAAACGCCGTGAACGTCAGAGCGGTACCCGCCAATATGAACGGCAGGCCACGCAAGGCACGTTCATGGAAGTCACCGAGGCCGGTGCCCGGCTGCTGGTGAACCTCACGGACTACCTTGATACGGGGCTGTTTCTCGACCATCGGCCGATGCGCTTGCGCATTCAACGGGAAGTCAGCGGCAAGCGGTTCCTGAATCTGTTCTGCTACACCGGCGCGGCGACCGTACATGCGGCCAAGGGTGGCGCACGGGCTACCACCAGTGTGGACCTGTCCCGTACCTACCTGGACTGGGCACGCCGGAACCTGGCGCTGAACGGGTTTTCCGAGCGGCATCAGCTGGTGCAAAGCGATGTGATGGCCTGGCTGGAGGAAAGCCGCGAGGAGTACGAGCTGATCTTCATCGACCCGCCGACGTTCTCCAATTCCAAACGAATGGAAGGGGTGTTCGACGTGCAGCGTGATCATGTGCGGCTGCTGGACCTTGCGATGGCGCGGCTGGCCAAGGGGGGCGTGCTGTACTTCTCCAACAACTTCCGCCGCTTTGCGTTGGATGAAAGCGTGGCAGCGCGTTACAACGTGGAGGAAATCAGCCGTGACACCATCGATCCCGACTTCGCTCGCAATGAGCGTATCCACCGGGCGTGGCGCATCCAGGCCCGGTAACCGCCCACCTTCTATCTGATAGCGACAGCGGCTTGCACTGGCTACTAGGCAAACTAGTGGCCAGTGGCTATAAGTCTCTCGGGCCTTTCGATCGGGCCCACCGGCTTTCAGAGTAAATGGTTATGTTCCCCCGCACCCACCGGCCCAAGATCCTCGGCTTCATCGACGAAAGTGCGTCTGCCTGGCGCGTGACGCTCCTCGGGCTCGCGTTCGGCCTTGGAATGACAGCAGCGCTGGCGATTACTGCAGATCTGTTCGCGCGCCAGCAGGTGCGCCAACGCTTCGAACTGCTGGCCAGCGAACGTACCGCGCGCATCGAGGAGCGCCTGCTGGACCAGGCGCAGCGCCTGGACAGCCTGCGCCGGTTCATTACGTGGTCGGATCAGCCCACGGAAGCGGCTTTTGAAGGGTTCTCCACACCGCTACTGGCGCGTACCCGGGCTTTCTCCTGGATGCCTCGGGTGAGCGACGTACAGCGCAGCGAGTTCGAAGCCCGGGCGGGCTTCCCTATCCGCGCCGTGAGCGGGAATGCGGAGCTGGTGATATCGCCGCCGGCAACGGTCTACTTTCCCATCGCCTACAGCGCCTTCGTCGGCGCCGGGGCGACACCTTACGGGCTAGACCTGGCTTCCGACGCTGTGCGCCGGACCACGCTCGAAAAAGCCTCGGCCGCCCGCGGCCTTGCGGTGTCCCCGCCACTGGACCTGATTGCCATCGACCCGCCCTATAACCGGGGCGTGCTCATTGTCGCGCCGGTGTACCAGCTGCCGCTGCCCTCCATGGCGGAAGGGGACAGCCGCTTGCGGGGGTATGTGAGCGCCATCATCAGCCTGCATGAGCTGTTGGGTGATGGGGTGCCGGCGCCCGGGGAAGACAACCTGTTCGTGCGCATCCTTGACCTTTCCAGCCCTGACCAGCATGAGGTGCTGTACACCTCGCAGGGCGTGGCCGGAGACGAATCCGTAGCCATCAGCCGGCTGCTGCACCTGGCGGACCGCAGCTACCGGATTGAGCTCAAGCCCAGCCGGCTATTTGTAGCTGGAAATGGTTCGCTGGTTGGTGTAGTGATTGCGGTCCTGGGCACACTGCTCACATTGTTGTTTTGCGGGTTGCTCTACAGCCTGGTGACCCAGCGCCAGCGCGCCCTTCAGTTGGTACGGCAGCGCACCGCCGAGCTGAGCCTGAGTGAGCAGCGTTTGCGCCACACCCATGGCCAGCTGCGCAATGTGCTGGATGCTGCGACCGAAGTGGCGATCATCGCCACCGACCTCGTGGGCATGATCACCACTTTCAACGCCGGTGCCGAGCGCATGCTGGGCTACAGCCAGGCGCAGGTGATCGGTCGGCTGCGGCTGGGCGACCTGCATGTGCATGCCGAACTGAAAGCGCGGGCAGCCCAGCTTCAAGAACGCCTGGGCCGACCGGTATCCACTGTGCAGACCATGCTCGGAGACGGCGAAGCGCAGCATGCGCCTGAGGCGCACCACTGGACCCTCGTGCGCCGGGACGGTTCGCGGCTCACTGTGAACATGCTGGTCACCGCAGTGCGCGATGAAGCTGCCGAGCCTATCGGCTACCTTGCGGTGTGCATCGATATCACCGAAAGCCTGCGCACCCTGGATGCGTTGGCGGCGCGAGATCGCCAACTGGAGCGGCTGAGCGCGGAAGTGCCGGGTGGTATCTACCAGTTCCGCCTGCGGCCCGATGGCTCGTCTTCGTTCGATTACGCCAGCCGTGGATTGTGGGAGATCTACGAGATCGACCTGCAGACCCTGGCTCGAGACGGTTCTTACGTATTCGAGCGGATTCACCCCGACGACCTGGCGGGCGTTCGGGCTTCGATCGAGGCCTCCGCGCAACAGCTGACTCGCTGGCAGGCCGAATACCGCGTATGCCTGCCGGAGCGGGGAGAGCGTTGGGTGCGGGGCGAGGCCACCCCCGAGCCATTACCTGACGGCAGTATCCTGTGGCACGGCTACCTGTCGGACATCAGCGACCTCAAGCGCGTAGAGCACGAACTGCGTACGCTGTCGGTAACCGACTCGTTGACCGGGATCTACAACCGGCGCTACTTCCAGCAGCGGCTGGGGGCCGAGCTGGAGCGGGCCCGCCGCGCCCATTCGAGCCTTGCGGTAGTGATGTTCGACATCGACCATTTCAAGCGGATCAATGACCGATACGGCCACCTTGCCGGAGACCGGGTGCTACAGGCTCTCTGCAAGGCGTTCAGCCAACGGCTGCGGCGGCATGATGTGTTCTGCCGCTTGGGCGGCGAAGAATTTGTAGTGCTCTGCCCTGGCAGTGATGCTACCCAGGCCCGGCAGCTAGCTACCGAGCTATGGCAGGCCTTGCGTACCAGCGCCTTGGAAGACGTGGGCCATGTGACCGCCAGCTTCGGGGTCGCAGGCTGGCAGCAAAATGAAACTGGCGAGGCCCTGATGGCCCGCGCCGATGCCGCGGTGTACCTGGCCAAGCAACGTGGGCGAGACCAGGTAGTGGAAGGCTGAGGCTGCTGCAGCGGAGCGGTCAGGGGAGGGCAGCGGTGCTCGCGGTGCGCGGCTGGTTGTAAAGGTCCAGCAGTACCTGGTCGAGTACCGATCGCGCGCCCCATGGTTTGGGATCGTTGAGGATGGCCACCACCGCCCAGGTGTTGCCGTTCACGTCACGGCTGAAGCCGGCGATGGCCCGCACGGTATTAAGGGTGCCGGTCTTGATGTGGCCTTCCCCCGCCATCGAGGTGCGCTTGAGGCGCTTGCGCATGGTGCCGTCCATGCCCACCAGCGGCATCGAGCTCATGAACTCAGCCGAATAGGGGCTGCGCCAGGCCGCTTGCAGCAAGGTAGCCATCTCCCGGGCGCTCACACGCTCGTCACGGGACAAGCCGCTGCCGTTTTCCATTACCAGATGCGGCGCGGTGATGCCCTTCTTGGCCAGCCATTGGCGAATCATGCGCTGCGCGGCCTTGGCATCATCGAGGTCCGCATCGGTACGGAATTGCGCGCCGATGGTCAGGAACAGCTGCTGGGCCATGGTGTTGTTGCTGTACTTGTTGATGTCGCGGATGACCTCGGCCAGGTCGGGCGAGAACGCCCGGGCCAGCAACCGCGCGTTGTTCGGTACCACGCCGTCACGATCGGCACCGCTGATGCTGCCGCCCAGCTCGGACCAGATCGCACGGATTGCCCCGGCGGAATAAGCGAAGTGATCCAGCAGCGAGAGGTAGGTCTGGGAGCTGCAGCCCTGTGCAAGCTGGCCGCTGACCACCACGCTGATGCCGTCAGGCTGCGGCACCGGGTTGTAGCGGACTTCGCCCGTACACTTGCTGCCCGCAATCGGCTTCACCTGGTTATCCAGACGAATCGTGCCGATAGGCGGCTCCACCGCCACGCTGACCTTTCCCGAATCGTTGCGGGCCACGAATCGCAAGGCCTTCAGGTTGATCATGAGCGCGTCCGGGCGCACCAGGAAAGGTGCGTTTTCGTCGTTGCCGTCATCGTTGAACACAGGCAGCTGCGGTTGTTTGAAGAAGCTGCGGTCCAGCACCAGATCACCAGTGACCTGCTGCACACCATTGGCCCGCAGGTCACGCATCAGCAGCCATAGCTTTTCCATGTTCAGCTTCGGATCGCCGCCGCCTTTCACATAGAGGTTGCCGTGGAGCACGCCGTTGCTGAGCGTACCGTCGGTATAGAACTCGGTTTTCCACTGGAACGTAGGGCCCAGCAGCTCCAGCGCGGCGAAGGTGGTGACCAGCTTCATGGTGGACGCGGGATTGACCGAAACGTCGGCATTGAACAGCGTGGTTGAGCCCGGGCCACTGAGCGGCACCAGTGCAAGGGAAAGAGCGTTATCGTTCAGTTTGCTTGCTTTGAGCGCTTGTTCCACTTTGGGCGTAAGGCTGGCCGGGGCGGCCTGGAGCGGGGGGGCAATTGAGAGTAGCAAGCCGGCGACGAAGAACGGGCGCAAGGTTTTGATCATGAAGATAGAGCTCTGCAAGGCGGCGAAAAGTAAGGAGCATGAAAAGGTGAAGGCTCCCGCCAACGATGCGCATTATGCCTGAAGCGCCAGCCAGCTGAGTGCCGCCCGGAACCGCCTGTGGGAAAAATCTACCGATGGGGTGACGGTGAACAGTAATTGTCACGCTGAAATGGTAAAGTGCCGCGCTTGAAACTCATGAGGATTTACCCGATGGCTACAAACCGCTCCCGCCGCCTGCGCAAAAAACTGTGCGTGGACGAATTCCAGGAACTGGGCTTCGAACTGAACCTGGAGTTCAAGGAAAGCCTGAGCGAAGCCGAGATCGACGCCTTCCTCGAAGCGTTCCTGAAGGACGCGATGAAGGCCAACGGCGTCGACTATGTTGGCGGCGATGATTTCGGGCTGGTATGCCTGGCCAAGCGCGGTTCGGTCAGCGAAGAACAGCGCGCCGCCGTGGAAGCCTGGCTCAAGGGCCGCAGCGAACTGACCAACGTTGAAGTCAGCCCGCTGCTGGACGTGTGGTACCCGGAAAAGCCGGTCAACCCCGCAGCCTGATAGTGCCTGCTCCCGAGCCGCAATGGCTCGGGACATGCAGGCCGGTGTGAACAGTGCTTACACCACTGCATTACGCTTGGCGATGTCCAGCAACTCCACCAGCGATCCCGCCTTCAGCTTGTTCATCAAGCGTTTCTTGTACGTACTTACTGTTTTGTTACTGAGGAACATGCCATCGGCAATTTCCCGGTTGGTCCGTCCCTGTGCGAACAATTGCAGCACCATCAATTCTCGATCGTTCACGTGCTGGAGCATCTTTAGTTCCGCGTTGCGTTGAGGGTCGTCAATGCAGTCCAGTGCCTGGCTGGGGAAATAGTTATAGCCTGCGAACACCGCTCGCACGGCGCTGAGCAATTCAGTGAGCTCTTCCACTTTGCAGACGTAACCCGCGGCGCCCAGTTGCATGCAGCGTATGGCGAACAGTTGCGCCGATTGCGCGGTGAGCACCAATACTCGGGAGGGCATGCCCATGGCTTGAAAACGGCCAAGCACCTCCAACCCGTCGAGCTTGGGCAGGCTGATGTCCAGGATGGTGAGGTCCGGTTGGTATTCGCGGACCATGCGCATGCCATCCACGCCGTTATCCGCCTCGCCTACAACCGTATAGCCTTCATTTTCCAGCACCATCCGCACCGCCAGGCGAATGACCGGGTGATCTTCAATGATAAGTACCGAGCCCATTACCGCATCCTTGTTGCAATCAGGTGCGCGACCTTAGCTCAGTTGGGGTGCAGCCAGTGGACCCGCCCGGCTTTATCGGAGTTTTCCCCGAGCTGGGCGCGCAGGTCAGACGGGTATTGCTCGCCCGGTCATTTCGCTGGCCATTTCACTTGCATAGCTGTCCGTCATGCCCGCAATGAAGTCAATCATGCGCAGGAACGCAGCATGCAGCGGCCAGGAGGGTTCAGGCGCGTTACTGCCCATCAGGTCCAGAATCCTCCGGTTCTTGAATGACAGCCGGCGGCCCCCGTGCTGCTCGAGGGCCGCTCCGCAGAAGGCGTTCAACAGCACCTCCAGCGTGGTATAGGCGCCGATTTCATGCAGCGTCTTGCGCTTGTCCTGGAAGATCTTTTCCCGAGCCATGTCCTTGGCGCCTAGCACACAGCCCTTGGCAGGACCGTCCATGTGTTCCACCAGGTCCCCGCTCAAGGTGCCAGCGAGCAATGCAGGCTGCTGTTCCACGAATGCCCGGGCAGCGGCGTTTGTGAGGTGCTCGATAGCCTTGCCGCGAAGTATCGCGAGCTTGCGCCGCTGCGAGTCACGGGGGCCAAGCTGGCGGTAGGTTTCCGGCAGGTCGTCACCCACCAGGCCCAGTAATAACGCTTCCACTTCGGCATAGGTGAGCAGGCCCATCTCCAGCCCGTCTTCGAGGTCGATCAAGGCATAACAGATGTCGTCCGCGGCTTCCATCAGGTACACCAGCGGATGCCGTGCCCAGCGCTGGGGTTCAAGCAGCGGCAACCCCAGGCGCCCGGCAATCTGCTCCAGGATTGGCAATTCGCTCTGGTAGCAGCCGAACTTGTGCTTCTTGTACCCCAGCGAGTCGGCATGTCGCGCGGCCCACGGGTATTTGAGATAGGTGCCCAGCGTGGCGTAGGTCAGGCGCATACCACCTTCGAACTGGTGGTACTCCAGCTGGGTGAGCACGCGCAGGCCTTGGGCGTTGCCTTCGAAATTGAGAAAGTCCAGCCGTTCGCCGTCGCTCATGCTGTCGAGCCAGCCGCGCCCGGCCGCCTGCTGGAACCAGTAGCGAATGGCGTCTTCGCCAGAGTGGCCAAACGGCGGGTTGCCGATGTCATGGGCCAGGCACGCCGACTGCACAACCATGCCCAGATCCGCAGCGTCGCACCAGTCCGGTAACTCGTCACGCAGGGTTTCACCCACCCGCATGCCGAGGGAGCGGCCTACGCAACTCACTTCCAGGGAATGAGTGAGCCGGGTGTGAATATGGTCATTGCTGGAGACAGGGTGCACCTGGGTCTTGCGACCCAGGCGGCGAAAGGCACCGGAAAAGATGATCCGGTCATGGTCCTTGTGAAACGGGCTGCGGCCCAGCTCTTCCACGCTATGCACGGGTTTACCGAGCCGCTCGCGGGTAAGCAGTGTTTGCCAATCCAAGGCGCTTCTCCGTCGTTGGTCAGCCTGTAGCTTCCCGCCATTGCGCTGTGGTGGCAACCACCGATGCCGCGCTCAACGTTTGCTGGCCCCTTGCAACAGCTTGATCAACGGCACCAGGCTGACTGCAAGCTTGGCCAGCCGGGCGGCCGCGCCGATGCCACCCTTGCGCGCGCCCTTGCCGGACAGAAAGCCCAGCAGGCTCACCAGGCCTACGCCCCATAGGGGCGCGTGGCGGATGCCCAGGTTTTTGTTCAGCCCCTGGCCCATGTTGCGGAACCGCGACAGTGGATTGACCAACTGGCGTGATTCCTGACGGATCTCCTGGCGGTGCATTTCCATGCGCAGGCGAATCAGCGCCTTGCGCATTTCCCGGCGAGTGGCGCCGTTCGGAACACTGTGTCGGTTCATGGCAACAGGCGCTCCCGATCATTGGCCAGCTCTTCGAGCGTGGCATGGAAGGGTGACGACTCGTCAAAGATTGCGGCCTTGAGGCGCAGCGCGCAGAACAGCCCGGCGAGCAGGTAGAACACGCACAAGCCGATCATCCCGGGGATGCGATAGTTATCCCACAACAGGATAAGGATCAGCCCGGAGAGCGCGACCAGGGCAAGCAATGCAAACACCAGTGCCAGCCCGGCGAACAGCAGGAGGCTCAAGGTGCGTGCCTTCTGTTCCTGCAGTTCGATACCCAGTAGTTCAACGTGGGCGTGCAGCCAGCCCAGCAACGCGCCACCGAGCCGGCGGCCGTGGGAACCGGACGTTTCGCCCACCGGTGGCGGCAAGGAGGTGGATTCGCTGTCCCGGTTCATATCAGCGCCTTGTAGCCAGCAGGCCTACCAGAAAACCAACCCCTGCGGCGATGCCAATGGCGGGCAGTGGATTGGCCTGGACATAGTCCTCCGCGGCCACCAGCGCCGCTGCCCCTTGCTCGCGAAGCTGCGCTTCGGTCTGTTTGAGCGAAACCCGGGCCTTGGCGAGGCTTTCCTTGATCTGCTCGCGCAGCTCCTCGGCTTGTTCGCCAGCCAGGCTGGCCGTGTGCTCCAGCAGCTTTTCGGTATCGCGGATCAGGGTCTGGAAATCAGTACTCAGCACGTCTTGTGCGGTGTTCAAGGTATCGCGAGTCATGGCGTCCTCCTTACGTGGGCTTTGAAGTTCGAGTCCCGTTTCGTCATCAAGGTTCAGCGGGTCGATGGTACATTTTTTGCTGCCCGGCGGTGCGCGGAAGTAACTTCTGCGTCATACGTGTGCAACATCCGCCTGGCGCAAGCGCGGCGGCAAGCGTTGCAAGCGAATGAATTACAGACAGGTCCGGTAATTGGCCTGCACATGCCAGGTTAGCGTGCACAGTGTTGGTGCAAACGTAACGCTAGAGAACCGGAGCAGTGCATGGCGTGAAGGAACCTGTCGAGCAACCGCCCTTTTTTCGAGCCTGCCGTACCTATGGAAAATCTGCAAAGCGCCGTGGACACGCTCGTACACGGTTCAAACACCCTGTTCCTGTTATGTGGGGCCGTGATGGTCCTGGCCATGCATGCAGGCTTCGCCTTTCTGGAGGTGGGCACGGTTCGCCAGAAAAACCAGGTGAACGCTCTGTCGAAAATCCTCAGCGATTTCGCCATCTCGGCCCTCGCGTATTTCTTCATCGGTTACTGGGTGGCGTATGGAGTGAATTTCTTTGCCCCGGCGGCAGTGCTGGCAGCCGACCATGGCTATGCGCTGGTGAAATTTTTCTTTCTGCTGACCTTCGCCGCCGCTATTCCTGCGATCATTTCCGGCGGCATCGCCGAGCGCGCCCGTTTCGTGCCGCAATTGTGCGCCACGCTATTGATCGTAGCGTTCCTTTATCCGTTCTTCGAAGGGCTGGTATGGAATGGCAACCTGGGCTTGCAGGCCTGGCTGCAGGCGCGCTACGGCGCCCCGTTCCACGATTTCGCAGGCTCGGTGGTGGTCCATGCCATGGGTGGCTGGATCGCACTGGCAGCCGTCATTCTGCTCGGCGCGCGGCGCGGCCGCTATCGTGATGGGCGCCTGGTGGCCATGGCCCCGTCCAATATTCCGTTCCTGGCGCTGGGGTCGTGGATTCTCATCGTAGGCTGGTTCGGTTTCAACGTAATGAGCGCACAAACGGTGCAGGGGGCCAGCGGGCTGGTAGCGGTCAACTCGCTGATGGCCATGGTAGGCGGCACGATCGCCGCCTTGCTGGTCGGCCGCAACGACCCCGGTTTCCTCCACAACGGCCCACTCGCCGGGCTGGTGGCGGTGTGTGCCGGCTCCGACCTGATGCACCCCATTGGCGCGCTGGTCACGGGTGCAGTGGCGGGGGCGCTGTTTGTCAGCTGTTTCATCGCCGCGCAAGGCAAGTGGAAAATCGACGACGTGCTTGGCGTGTGGCCGCTGCACGGCGTTTGCGGCGTATGGGGCGGCTTGGCCTGTGGCCTGTTCGCTCAACCTTGGCTGGGCGGGCTCGGCGGCGTATCCATGGCCAGCCAACTGATCGGCAGCGCGCTGGGGGTGAGCCTGGCGCTGGCGGGTGGGGCTGCGGTGTATGGCCTTTTGAAATTTACCGTGGGAATCCGCCTCACCCATGAGCAGGAGTTCGAAGGGGCGGACCTTTCCCTGCATCGCATTGGCGCGGTAAATCTGGACTGAGCTGCCGTGGCTGGGTTGGCGGGGCGGGGCTAGACTTCAAGCTCCGCGCCCAAGGGTCCGCCTCGCCATGTGCCCAGAATGCCAACTGTTCGTTATCCGCAATTGCCCGCGCTGCGCGCTTGCCGAGGCGGCATTGTTGCCCCTGGTGGAGCACGGCCTGTGGGTGGAACTGATCGACCTTGAAGAGGCCGGCGGCGTACCGTCCAGCTATGAAGCGCGCGCACCGCTGCTGAGGCGGGTAGATACCGGCGCGGTGCTGGATTGGCCCTTTAGCCCGGATCAGGTTGTTCACTTCCTGAAATAACACCGCTTGTGCCAATTCGTTCGAAGCCGTTGCACAATGCAGCTCCGAAAGGATTCGCGCCACCGGCGGACGAGCGTTCGTTGCCTTTAGGCTTGCGTGCCAATATGCTGTATAAAAATACAGTGGCACGGCCTGGCGCCGCACACTAAGGAAAGGGACGTGATCAACATTCAACAACTCAAGAGCAGCGTGAATCACATGTCACCGGAAACGGTGTTCGAAGCGGTGCTCGATCTACGCCTCGATGGCCTGGTCATGGAGAGCAAAACGCCCTTTGGCAAGCTGCACTTCAACACCTGTTTTGCCGAAATCGAAGCGCTGTTTCAGCGCGCCGGCTACCACCAGCGGCTAGATGTGATGGGGTTTCAAGGCCAAGCCTATGCGCTGTTCGACCCTGCCCGCTGGGAAGCGGTAGACGTGCTGCGCTGGCTGGAGCGCCATGCCCGGGCATTGGCCGCGGGCCAGAAGCAGAGCGTAGTGCTTTGAAGCCGCGGCCGGGCAGAGGATAATCCCGCCCCCGCCAACCAGGAAACCACCATGCCCGCGCCATCCTTCGTTCCGTCTGCGTCTCAGGCCAGCACCGTAGTGCTGCCGCCGGGGGCCTGGATGACCGTGCTGGACTGCCTTGTCGACCGCTTCCCGGCTATCAGCCGCGCTCAGTGGGAAAATCGATTCGCTCGCGCTCGGGTGCTGGACGAACGCGGGGTGCCACTTACGCCGGAACACCCCTATCGCCGGGGGTTGCGGGTGCATTATTACCGTGAGGTACCCCTGGAGCGCCCCATCCCGGTAAAGGAGCGGATCCTTCACCTGGACGACCACCTGCTGGTCGCGGACAAACCCCACTTCCTGCCAGTAACGCCCGCCGGGGAGTTTGTGGAAGAAACCCTCCTGCGTCGGCTTATCCGCGAAACAGGCAACCCTTATCTGGTGCCGCTGCACCGCATTGACCGGCACACCGCCGGCCTGGTGATGTTTTCCACCAACCCGGACAGTCGAGGGCCTTATCAGCAGCTGTTTCCCACACGCCGCATAGATAAAGCATACGAAGCCATTGCCCCGGCATTGCCCGATATCGCCTTCCCTCACACACGTCATAGCCGGATCGTGCGTGGCGAACCTTTTTTCCGGATGCGTGAAGCCGACGGAGAGCCCAACAGCGAAACACGCCTGGAAGTCATCGACGCAGGCCGTGAGCTGTGGCATTACCGGCTACTTCCAATCACCGGGCGTACCCATCAGTTGCGGGTGCACATGGCCGGGTTGGGGGCCCCTATCTGCAACGACCCCTTCTATCCTGCGGTGGCCCCGGCGGGCGAGCCCGACGATTACAACCGCCCACTGCAGTTGCTGGCACGGTCGCTTGCTTTCGACGATCCCGTCACCGGGGCGCGCCGGGCATTCGAGAGCGCGCTGAGCCTGAGCACGGTATTACCTTCGGGCGCGCTGGCTTAATAATTACTTACAGCTTTTACACACTTCTTTGTCTTAAAACGCCCGCTTGGCTTTAGCATGGCGCCACCTGTTCCGGAGTGCCGTGATGCCGTTGCCTACCCGTTGCGCCCTGTCCTGCTTGTTGATGACCGTATGCATGGCAATGCTCGCCGGTTGCGAGAAGCCAGCAGCATCAGCCGAGCAGGCGCCGCCTCCGCAAATCGCGGTCGAAACCGTGAGGCCGCAACTGCTCACGCTCACCACTGAACTCAATGGCCGGCTGGTATCGCCGCGCACGGCCGAGGTTCGGGCGCGTGTCGCTGGCATTGTGCTCAAGCGGGTGTATCGCGAAGGTAGCGACGTGAAGCAGGGCGACGTGCTGTTCCTGATCGATCCCGCCCCTTTCAAAGCAGATGTGGACAGCGCTGCGGCCGGCTTGAAAAAAGCCGAGGCCAACCGGTACCAGGCCCGCTTGCAGGCGCAACGCTACCGGGAACTGGCGACCTACGATGCCGTGAGCCGGCAGGAAGCTGAAAACGCCCGGGCGAACTACCTCCAGGCGGAGGCCGACGTCGATGCCAACCGCGCTGCCCTCGAGCGTGCGCGCCTGAACCTTGGCTACGCCACCGTAACGGCGCCTATTTCGGGGCGTACCAGCAAGGCACTGGTAACCGAGGGCGCGCTGGTGGGGCAGGGCGATACCACTGCGTTGGCGACCATCCAGCAACTGGAGCCGATCTATGCGGACGTGAACCAGACAACTCGGCAGATCGCCGAGCTGCGGCGTTCTCTACACAACGGCCAGGTGCAAGCACTGGGGCAGGAGCAAATCAGCGCAACGCTGCTTCAGGAAGACGGCTCTGAGTATCCGCTCAAGGGCAAATTGCTGTTTTCCGACCTCACGGTGGACCAGAGCACAGGGCAGATAACCCTTCGCAGCCAGTTCCCTAATCCGCAGAAGGAATTGCTCCCCGGTAGCTTCATCCGTGTGCGGCTGGACCAGGCGCGAAGCGCCCAAGGTATTACCGTTGCACAGCGGGCCGTGCAGCGCGATGCGGCCGGCAAGGCGTTCGTGCTGATCGTCGACACTGAGGACAAGGTGCGGGAGCGGCCGGTCGAGTTGGGTGCCGTGCAGCGAAACCGTTGGGTTGTACAGGCGGGGCTGAGCGCGGGCGACCGGGTAGTCGTCGAAGGGCTGCAGCATGCCCAGGCGGGGATGGTGGTTCAGGCACAGGAGGCCACCTTGGCAACCGGGCCCGGGGAGCAACGCTGATGGCACAGTTTTTTATCGGGCGGCCTGTGTTCGCCTGGGTAATTGCGCTGTTCATTGCACTTGTGGGGTTGCTCGCGCTTCCCAATCTGCCGGTGGCCCAGTACCCCAGCGTGGCACCGCCGCAGATCGAACTCACGGCAACCTACCCAGGGGCTTCTGCCCAAACCATCGACGAAAGTGTGGTGAGCCTGATCGAGCAGGAGCTGAACGGGGTCGACCACCTCTTGTATTTCAGTTCCAGCAGCAGCCAGAACACCGCGACCATTACTGTGACGTTCAAGCCCGGCACCGACCCGGAGCTGGCCAAGGTGGATGTGCAAAACCGGCTCAAGGTGGTAGAGCCCCGGTTGCCTCGGGCAGTCACCCAACAAGGGTTGCAGATCGAGGAAACCTCGGCCGGGTTTCTGCTGTTCGCCACCCTGACGTCCACGGACGGGCGGCTGGACGAGATCGCGCTCAGTGACTACCTGGCCCGTAACGTGGTGAACGAACTTCGGCGTCTGGACGGGGTGGGCAAGGTGCAGTTGTTCGGCTCGGAGCGCGCCATGCGGATCTGGGTGGACCCTCAAAAGCTCATCGCTTACAACCTCACCCCCGGCGACGTCAGCCAGGCCATCGCCGCCCAGAACATCCAGGTGTCCGCTGGCGCTGTGGGTGATCTACCCGCTCCGGCGGGGCAGGAAGTCACTGCCACGGTGAGGGTGACGGGGCAGTTGAGTACACCTGAGGACTTCTCGGCTATCGTGCTCAAGGCCAACCGCAACGGTTCGAATGTGACCCTCGGTGACGTGGCCAGGGTAGAGGTGGGTGCGCAAAACTATAACTTTGCCACCCGCTTGAACGGCAATGCCTCGGTAGCGTTGGGCGTACAGCTGGCCCCTGCGGGGAACGCCATGAGCACCGCGACGCTTGTGCGGGACAGGCTCGAGGAGTTGTCCCGGTATTTCCCGGCGGGCGTGAAATACGACATCCCCTACGACACAGCGCCCTTCGTGAAGATTTCCATCACCAAGGTGATCCATACCCTGCTCGAAGCGATGGTGCTGGTATTCGTGGTGATGTTCCTTTTTCTCCAGAACATCCGCTACACGCTGATCCCGGCACTGGTGGTGCCCGTGGCCTTGCTGGGCACCTGTGCAACCATGCTGTTGCTCGGGTTCTCCATCAATGTGCTCACCCTGTTCGGCATGGTGCTGGCCATCGGTATCCTGGTGGACGATGCGATCGTGGTGGTGGAAAACGTAGAGCGGCTGATGGCGCAGGAAGGGTTATCCCCACGAGACGCCACCCGCAAGGCGATGACGGAAATCAGCGGCGCGATCATCGGTATTACCCTGGTGCTGACGGCCGTGTTTGTCCCCATGGCCTTCATGCCCGGCTCGGTGGGGGTGATCTACCAACAGTTTTCGCTCTCGATGGCGGTGGCCATCCTGTTTTCAGCATTCCTGGCGCTCAGCCTTACGCCAGCGCTCTGCGCCACGGTCATCAAACCGTTGCCGGCGGGGGGGCACCTGGAAAAGCGAGGGTTCTTTGGCGGCTTCAATCGCCGCTTCGATCGCATCAACCAGCGGTATGAGGGTTGGGTACGCAGCGCGGTGAACCGCGCAGGGCGGTACATGGTGGTGTTCGCCTTGCTCTGCGCGCTGATGGCCGTGCTCTTCGCGCGCTTGCCATCTTCCTTCCTGCCCACCGAGGACCAAGGCTATACCATCACCGACATCCAGCTGCCGCCCGGCGCCAGTCAGGCCCGGACCATCGAGGTGGCGCGCGGGATAGAAGCGCACAACGCGCAGGAACCGGGCGTGGACAACACGGTGATGATCCTCGGCTTCAGCTTCTCCGGGAGCGGGCAAAACGCTGCGCTGGCGTTTACCACGCTCAAGGACTGGGCCGAACGCGGGGCCGAGGATACAGCCCAGGCCATCGCGGATCGGGCCAGCGCCGCCTTTTCGGGCTTGAAGGATGCAATGGCCTTCAGCCTGCTGCCGCCGCCGATAGACGGGCTGGGCACGTCGGGCGGTTTCGAAGTAAGGCTTCAGGATCGCTCGGGGCAGGGGTACGACGCGCTGCGCCAGGCGCGCAATGAACTACTCGGCAAGGCCTTGCAAAGCAGCTTGCTACAGAACGTGCGGGAAGCCTCGCTCGCGGAAACGCCACAGGTCAACATCGAGGTGGACCGCCAGCAAGCCAATGCCATGGGTGTTTCCTTCGCTGATATCGCCAGCGTGCTGTCCATTGCCGTGGGCTCCGCCTATGTGAACGACTTCCCCAATGCGGGGCGGATGCAACAGGTGATCGTGCAGAGTGAAGGCGAGCATCGCCAACAGGTCGACGATCTGCTTCGGCTGGAGGTAAGGAACAGCGAGGGGCGAATGGTGCCTGTATCCGCCTTCGCCAAGGCGGTATGGGAGCGCGGGCCAGCCCAGCTCAATCGCTACAACGGCTACCCAGCGGTCAGCCTGTCCGGCGAGCCGTCTGCAGGCTACAGCACTGGCCAGGCCATGGAGGAAATGGAACGTCTTGCGGCTGGCCTGCCTCAGGGCTTCACGCTCGAGTGGACGGGGCTGTCGCTGCAGGAGCGCCTTTCCTCGGGCCAGGCGCCACTGCTGCTGGGGCTGTCCATGCTGGTGGTGTTCCTGTGCCTGGCCGCCCTCTACGAGAGCTGGGCAATCCCCGTCGCCGTGTTGCTGGTGGTGCCAGTGGGTGTGCTGGGGGCAGTGCTTGCCGTCACCCTGCGGGGCATGCCCAATGACGTGTTCTTCAAGGTGGGCCTGATTACCCTTATCGGGCTGTCTGCCAAGAACGCCATTCTTATCATCGAGTTTGCCAAAAGCCTGCATGAACAGGGCATGGACCGCATGGAGGCCGCTGTCCGGGCGGCGCGGCTACGCTTGCGGCCGATTGTGATGACCTCGCTGGCATTCATCCTGGGGGTAGTGCCGCTGGTATTCGCCACCGGGGCCAGCTCGGCCAGCCAGCAGGCCATTGGTACAGGGGTAATCGGGGGCATGCTCACCGCTACGTTTGCGGTCGTGTTCGTGCCCGTGTTCTTCGTGCTGGTGATGAGCGTAGTGGAGCGGCGGCGACGCAGGACCGCGCCGGTAGCCGCCCTGGATTGACACCCGGAGCCAGCCGCTACACTTCCAGCTTCGATCTCACCGAGAGTACAGGCAATGGCAGTGTTTCAGGCTAGCGATTACGGCGCGCTCGGCAACGGGCGCAGCGATGACACCCAGGCCCTGCAAGCGGCTATTGATGCAGCGGGCGCGGCGGGCGGCGGAACAGTACAGCTTACGCCCGGCACCTACCTCATCAGTGGCGACAACGGCGGCCCTGCCTTGACGCTGCCCGCCAACGTCATCATCGAAGGCCCGGCCGGCTATGGCACCGAGGTGGTGCTCAAGCTGGCGGGCGGGGCGCAGGATACCAGCGCCCTCCTGAGCAGTGCGGGTGACAACACAGGCGCACGCTTTCTGACCCTCGACGGCAACCGCAGCAACACCAGTGGCGAGGTGAGCGGTTGGGTAAACGGAGACAGCAGCGGCGTGGTGCTGGACCGGGTTGTGGCACAGGAATTATCCGGCTATGGCCTTGATCTGCGCGCAGAGGGTAGCCAGGTCACGGTTACCCGAGCCTATGTGCAGAATAACGGCGCCGACGGCATCGTCGCGTCAGGGCTGGTGGATAGCCAACTGAGCGATACCATTGTGCGCGACAACGATGGCAATGGCTTGAACCTGACCGGCCCACTGGCGGTGGCGGGCCTTGTCAGCACGCAGAACACGGGCAACGGCGTGCTACTGCAGGGCGCTGGCGCCAGCCTGGTAGGAGGCAGCGTCAGCAGTAACGGGCTGGACGGCGTGCACTTGAACGGTACCGAGAATGCCAGCCTGCAATACGTGACCCTCACGGGCCGCCAGGGCACCTTGATTCAGGCAGACGGCGCTGAGGGTACGGTGCTGGCCCACAACCAGTTTCTGCTCAGCGGCACCGCCACTGCCGTGGCGCTGGAGAGCAGCACGTCCACCCAGGTGAGCGAAAACGCCTTCCTGAACTGGCTGGCGAGCGACGGTAACGCAGCCCCTGTCAGCGTGGTAGAAACCGGGCAAAGCAATGCCACGCAGGTGGCGGGCAACTACGTAGCCCAAGGCATTGGCGCGCCGGTGATCGAAGGGGCGAACAGCGTGCTGCTCACCAATACCTCTACCCTGTTCAGCCACGGTACCGCGCAAGCGGACACCATCGATTACTACAGCACTACGGTACCGGTGGATCGCGTAGTGGACGGCGGCGCGGGAGATGACCGGATCAACGCAGGCGTGGGCGACATCACGCTCATCGGCGGCGAGGGCAGAGATGTGTTGTGGGGTACGGGCACCCACGAGGGCAGCGTGACCTTCCGTTACCAGAGCCTTGCAGACAGCTACCGCAGCGCAACCGCTACTTACGCCGACCAACTACGTGGTTTCAATGTAACCACTGACAAGATCGACGTGACCGGCCTGGGGTTCACCGGCCTCGGGGACGGGCACGAGGGCACCCTGGCCCTGGTGTACAACGCGGACAAGGACGTGACCTACCTCAAAAGCTACGACACCGATAGCGAGGGGCGCCGTTTTGAAATTGGCCTAGTGGGCGATTACCGCGGGCTGCTCACCGATGACAATTTCCAGGCCAGCATTACGGGCACTGATAGCAGCGACACCTTGTACGGCACTACCCAAGGCGAGGAAACCCTGCTGGGCGGGGCCGGCCGCGATAACCTCTACGGGCGCGGCAGCGCTGACCGCCTCGACGGTGGCGCCGGCGGTGACCGGCTGAGCGGTGGGGCGGGGGCAGATACCTTTGTGTTCTCCAACCTGTCCGACAGCCAGATCACTGCACAAGGTGGCACTGCTGGGCGGGACCAGATCATCGACTTCGACAGCAATAGCGGCGACCGCCTCGATGTTTCCGCCTTGGGCTTCACTGCGCTGGGTGACGGCACCGGCACCACCCTGGCGTTGGCCTACGACAGCGCGAATGACCTCACCCGGCTGTATTCGGCCCAGGCGGGCGGAGATGGCGCACATTTCGAAGCCGTGTTTAGCGGCGATCAGGTGGCCGCGCTGGAGCGCGGCGGGATCGACTTCGCCTGGGTCGATCAGGGGCGCGTCGTTGTCAGTTCGCCTATGGAGAGCCTGTATCAGAGCGGTACCGCGGGGCCCGATACGCTGACAGGCGGTAACGCTTCGGACGTACTGAATGGCGGCGCTGGAAATGATCGGCTGACAGGCGGTGCCAACCGCGACAGCCTCACCGGCGGGGAAGGGAGCGATCGCCTGATCGGTGGCAGCGGCGACGACTTGTTCTACGTATCTTCGGTCTCGGAAAGTTATCGCACGGGCACCAGCAGCCACAGTGACCTCATCACGGATTTCGCCCAGGGCAATGACCGGCTGGTGCTCAGCGGCCTGGGCTATACCGACCTGGGTGATGGTACCCACGGCACGTTGAACGTGAGCTACAACGCCACGCTGGACCGTACCTACCTGCGGGACTTAACGGTCGACGATCAGGGGCGCTCATTTCAGCTCACGTTCGTGGGGGACCAGACCGCGACGCTGACGTACAACCATATCGAGTGGGGGCCTGCCACCGTAACTGCAGACCTGACCCTGCTAGGGCAGGCGGCCAGCGACCTGGCTTGATCCTGCAGGTTAACCACCGGAGCCCCTGTGCGCCCTGACGTCGGGGCTTCGGTGCATTGATCGCATGTGTGCATCAATTTATGAGAAATGAACGCTTATCCATCCTGCTAATGTGGCAGAGAATCCTTGCAACAAGCGCTTACAAACATTCCAAAAGTCGCTGGAGAATAATATGCAAGGGTCTACTACCTCGGCGCCCGCCGTTAAATCCAAAGCGGGAGCGGTGTTCCGGGTTACCTCCGGAAACTTCCTCGAGCAGTTCGATTTTTTCCTCTTCGGCTTTTATGCCACGCAAATCGCCGCTGCTTTTTTCCCCGCGTCCAACGAGTTCGCTTCATTGATGATGACCTTCGCCGTCTTCGGCGCCGGCTTCCTCATGCGACCACTCGGCGCGGTGATCCTGGGTGCCTACATCGACGACGTGGGCCGCCGGAAGGGGCTGATCGTTACCTTGTCGATCATGGCCAGTGGCACCTTGCTGATCGTGCTGGTGCCCGGGTACGCGAGCATCGGCTTATGGGCGCCGGCGCTGGTGCTGCTGGGTCGGCTGCTTCAAGGCTTTTCGGCAGGCGCCGAACTTGGCGGTGTGTCGGTTTACCTGGCTGAAATGGCCACACCGGGCCGCAAGGGCTTTTATGCGAGCTGGCAGTCGGCCAGCCAGCAGGTGGCGATCGTGGTGGCCGCAGCCCTTGGCTATGCGCTCAATCAGTGGATGGCACCGGTGGACATCGCCGCATGGGGCTGGCGCATTCCGTTCGCGGTCGGCTGCGTGATCATCCCGTTCATTTTCCTGCTGCGCCGCAGCCTGGCCGAGACCGAAGCCTTCCAGGCCCGTACCCACCGGCCTACCATGAAAGCCGTGTTCCGGACGTTGCTGGACGACGCCAGTATCGTGATCCTTGGCATGCTGATGGTGGCCATGACCACTACGGCGTTTTACCTCATTACGGTGTACGCCCCCACGTTCGGCAAATCCGTCCTGCAGTTGAGCACCGCCGATGCCTTGATGGTGACGCTGCTGGTTGGCGTGTCGAACTTCTTCTGGTTGCCTATCGGCGGCATGCTCAGCGACCGCTTCGGCCGCAAGACACTATTGGCGGCCATGTCGTTGCTCGCTGCCATCACCGCCTACCCGGCGCTGTCGTACCTGGCTCAGCAGCCAAGCTTTGCGCATATGCTCAAAGTATTGCTGTGGCTGTCCTTCCTGTACGGCATCTACAACGGCGCGATGATTCCGGCGCTGACCGAGATCATGCCGGTGGAGGTGCGGGTTGCCGGCTTCTCGCTGGCCTACAGTTTGGCGACCGCCGTGTTCGGCGGGTTCACGCCGGCGATCTCCACTTGGCTCATTCACATCACGGGGGACAAGGCCGCGCCGGCCTACTGGATGATCTTCGCGGCGATCTGCGCGTTCTGCGCCACCCTGGTGCTGTACCGCCGCCTGCGCCTTGGCGCGCCCGTTCCGGCTTGAGCCCAACGTTCATCACACAACAAGGAAGCGCTGCAGATGCATTCTCTGTCCAAATCACTTTCGTTTCTTGCCCTGGCCTGCGCGGTTGTGTCGCCTCTGGCACACGCCGAGGAGCTGACGGTCATGACCTCGGGCGGTTTCACCGCGGCTTATCAACGCCTTGGCCCGCAGTACAGCGAGCAAAGCGGCGACACCTTGAAAACCGTGCTGGGCCCATCCATGGGCAAGGCCCCGGAAGCCATCCCTAACCGGCTGGCTCGCGGCGAGCATGCCGATGCGGTAATCATGGTGGGCTATGCGCTGGATGAATTGATCAAGCAAGGCAAGGTCGATCCGGCCTCCCGCGTTGAGCTGGCTGATTCGCGTATCGGCATGGTGGTGAGGGCGGGTGCTGAAAAGCCCGCTATCGGCACCAATGCCGAGCTGAAAGAAACGCTGCTCAAGGCCCAGTCCGTGGCGTATTCGGACAGTGCCAGCGGCGTGTATATCGAAAAGGAGCTGTACAAGAAGCTGGGTATCCAGGACCAACTGGTGCCCAAAAGCAAGATGATCGAGCGCATTCCCGTGGCGTCGGTCGTTGCCACCGGCGACTACCAGTTGGGGTTCCAGCAAGTGGCTGAGCTGTTGCCGGTACCTGGCGTTACCTTTGTGGGCAAGATCCCGGAGGATGTGCAGTCGGTTACCCGTTTCGCCGGTGGGGTGCCCGTGAATGCCGAACACCCGGCTCAGGCCCGCAAGTTGCTGCAATACCTTGCCTCGCCGCAAGTGCAGGCAACGGTGCAGAAAACAGGGCTGGATTCAGTCTCCCACTGAACCTTGAGGCAGTAGCCGAACCAGCCGTTCGAGTTCGAGTGCCGCGGGGGTAAGGGTACGCCCGCGACGCTTGAGCAGGCCCATCTGGCGTACCACTTCAGGCTCCACCAGCGCCACGCTGGCCAATATAGGGTGGGCAGAAACGGGCATCGCGATGGAGGGCACCGCGGCAATGCCCAGGCCTGCCTCTACCAGGCCCAGCACCGTTGTGACATGCCGGGCCTCGCAGATGCTTTCCCTGGCTGGCGCAAGGTGGCGCAGTGCGCGGTCCAGCACCAGGCGGTTGCCCGAGCTCTTCGATAGCGCAATGTATTCATGCTCGTAGGCCTGCGCCCAGGTCACCTCTTCCAGCGCGGCCAGCGGGTGGTCCCGACGACAGGCGATCACGTAGCGCTCTTCGAGCAATGGGCTGAAGTCCACTTCCGGCGCCAGATTACCGCTGAAACTCACCCCGAAATCAGCTTCTCCCGACACGACCGCCGCACTCACTTCATTGGCCGAGGCGTCCACCAGGCGCACCTTGATCCTGGGGTATTGCGAGTGAAAACGCCGGATGGCATGGGGCATGAAGTAATACGCCGCCGACGGCACGCAGGCGATCACGAGCGTACCGGTGCGCATGGCGCTGCCGTCGCCGATGCTCAGCAGAGCGAGGTCCAGATCATCGAGCAAGCGTTCCACCTGAGGCAGGAACGCCCGGCCCATGTTGGTAAGCGACACCTTGCGAGTGGTGCGCTCGAACAACTTTACACCCAGCGCGGATTCCAGCTTTTCGATCCGCCGGCTCAAGGCCGACTGGGTAATGCGAACGGCTTCAGCGGCGCGCCGGAAATTGCCGGTCTCCACCACCGCGCGGAAAGCCTGAAGGTCGTTCAGATCGAAGTTGATGCTCACAGACGGTATTCACTGATCGGCGAAAGGGGAGGGCAGCATTGTACCGTTTCCCGGGTAAGCCCTTGGACGTCGAGCTTGGAGCACATTGCGATATTTCCTTGTTGCGGTAGACAGCGGCGGGATAGGCGCCAGGCGTCATGATTGCCGTAGGCTTCATGCCTGGGTTGGGCTCAGCGCCTGAGGCGTGGCCTGAACTTTTTCAGGGGTTGCACACTCAGTTTCTGGATCCCGGCCCTGTTCCGTTCAGCCCGTAGTCGAGCGGTCGCCCTTCCTACCCCGAGTATTCAAGGAACCCCGCTACCATGGCGACGACGTTTAACGTGTTGGACTACGGTGCCAAGGGCGACGGTGTGAGCGACGATACTGCAGCCATCCAGGCGGCTATCAATGCCGCAGCGAAAGCGGGGGGCGGCGAAGTGTATCTCCCCGGGGGCACTTACATCCTCAGTGGCCCAAACAGCGATGGCGGCTGCCTGACCCTCAAAAGCAACGTTGTGCTCAACGGTGAACGCCTAGGCCTCACCACGCTCAAGCTGGCTGACGATTCCAGCGCCGATGTGGCGGGGCTGATCCATACCGTAGCCAACGCCAACACTTCGAACGCGACCATCAGCAACCTCACCCTGGACGGCAACAAGGCCAACACCAGCGGGACAGTTGACGGCATCGTCACCGGTAGCGCGACCGGTGACACAGCGCATACCACCGGGCTCACCATTGCTGGTGTGGAAATGCAGAACTTCAGTGGCGACGGGCTACGCGCCCAGGCGCTCACCACCTATTCACAGGTGTTTGATAGCGTTGCCCATGACAACGACGGCGATGGCTTTGCCACCGAGTTCAAGGTCGAGCCGGTGCGCCCGGATGACATCACGTTCACCGACAACAAGGCCTACGGTAATGGTGGTGACGGGTTCGATGTGGTCGCAGGCTCAGGAAACTTCAGCCCCTTTACGTTCTCGAGCAACGACGCTTACGACAACGCTGGCAACGGTATCTTGCTGACTGGTGTGGCGTCGCAGCATCTGTATGTCCCAGGCGGCATCGTTGGAGGCACGGTGTATGGCAACGGTGGTGCTGGCATTCAGCTTCAGGGGTTCCAGGGCATCGGTGTGAGCCATACCGAGGTGTATGACAATGGCAAGGAAGGCATTGCCTTGCTCGGTACCGACTATGCGGCGGTTTACCAGAACTACATCCATGACAACGCGCAGGCTGGCGCTGCGGCCGAGATCCTCGTGGATACCTTTACCAGCGCTGAAGGGCAAACCTACGCGGCCGACAAACACTACGACCTAGTAGATAACGTTATTGTCGGCAGCGACCAATCGACCTATGGCCTGGAGGATCGCTATGCCGCCGAGGGCTCCTATTACCGCGCGCTCTACGGCAACGTCATCAGTAATACGCAACAAGGGCAGGTGATCAGTGACCTTGATCATGTGACCACGTATTCGCAAAAAACCACGTTTACCTTCGTGGGCAGCGATGGCGCCGACCACCTTGTGGGTACGCCGAGCGCGGAAGTGATGCACGCTGGGCGCGGCCGCGACGTGTTGATGGGCGGTGCTGGCGACGATGTACTGGACGGTGGCCAGGGCGCCGATCGCCTCACCGGCGGCGCCGGTGACGATGTGTTTGTGTATGCCCGCCGGCAGGACAGCTACGCCAGTGCCGCCGGCACTACCCATGACCGCATCCTGGATTTCGATTCGGCTCACGATCAACTGGACCTCACGGCACTTCGCCTGAAAGGGCTGGGGGATGGCCACAACGGCACCTTGCTGCTCAGCTATGACAGCAGCAACAACACCACCTACCTGCAAAGCCTGGACGCCGACGCCGATGGCTACCGTTTCAAACTGGCGCTCAGCGGCGACTACCGGGACAGCCTCACCGACGCCAACTTCTACGGCCGTTGGGACGGCAGCAGCCATGCCGACACCTTCACTACCACACGTGAGGGCGGCGCATTGCTGGTAGGGCGAGCGGGGGACGATACCCTTGGCGGTGGCTCGGGCGACGACCGCTTGGAAGGTGATGCCGGCGCCGACCGGCTGACAGGTGGAGACGGGCACGACACCTTCGTTTACAAGGCACTGGCCGACAGCTATGTGAACGACACGGATGGCACTCGACACGTCGACCTGTTGACGGACTTCAGCCAAGGGCAAGGCGACCTGATCGACGTTTCGGCGTTAGGCTTCACGGGTATTGGCAACGGCCACAATGGCACCTTGACCTGGTCTTATGACAATGACACCGGGTTGACCACAATCGAGTCCCTTGACGCCGATGCTGCGGGAAATCGCTTCGCCCTCACGCTGCTCACAGGCTTTCTGAACGATGGCCGGGGAACCACCGCTGACGCTTTCACCTTTGCACCCTCCACGCCCGATCCAAACGTCGAGCACGAGTGGGCAGCCGTCTCGGGCTCCTCTGGCAGCCCTCTGAATGAACGTCTGTTGGGCAGTGATAACTTCGATGCCCTGTGGGGCGGCGCCGGCGACGATGTGCTGATTGGCGGTGGCGGCTCTGATCAGTTGCACGGCGAAAGCGGTGCCGACACCTTCGTGTACCAGAACGTCAGCGACAGCTACCATGGCGCCGCTGATCTGATCGGTGACTCTCTGTTCAGCGACTTTCTGGTATCGGCGGACCGTATCGACGTATCCGCACTGGGCTTCACCGGGCTCGGCGACGGCAATAACGGAACCTTGAAGCTGTCCTATAGCGCTACCACAGACCGTACCTACGTCCAGTCCAACGAGGCCGACAGCGACGGCCTTAAATTCGAAGTGGCACTGGCGGGCGATTTCCGGGAAACACTCACGGCCGGGAACTTCGTGTTTGCCCCAACGGCGGCTGCGGCTGCGGAGGTTCAGGGCGCTGACGTCGCTATTCTGGGCGTGGCACATACTGATCAGGCGCACATTGCCTGACCTGTGTGTGCAAGCGTGTAGCCTCTGGCACCTCATGATAATTGGGGTGCCTTGGGCGGTGGTATCCATGCTGCCCATAACAGAGCGCGCGAGGAAGATGATCACCACCACATTAGCCATTACCCGGCTTGGCCTCACCGCCTGAGGCCTGTGCATGTTCGAAATCACCAGCTACTTCGGCCTGTTCCTGGCAGCATTCGGCGCCGCCACGCTGCTGCCTATGCAATCGGAGGCCGTGCTTGCGGGCATGTTGCTCTCGGGCGCCTATGCGCCACAGTTATTACTGGGCGTGGCCACGGTGGGGAATGTGATGGGTTCGGTGGCGAATTGGCTGCTTGGCCGAGGTGTCGAGCGCTTCCGGCACAAGCGATGGTTTCCGGTCAGCGAGGGCAAACTTGCAAAAGCGCAGCGGGCCTACCAGCGCTATGGGTACTGGTCCTTGCTCCTTAGCTGGGTGCCGGTGATAGGTGACCCGCTCACGGTGGTGGCGGGGACGATGCGCGAGCCGCTGTGGCGGTTTGTGCTCATCGTCACGCTGGCCAAGGGTGGCCGCTACCTGTTGCTTGCTGCAATGATCTTGAATAGCCGTTGAGCCGCCGTGGCCGCTACGCCTCAAGGCTAGCGATATACACGATCAGGCCCAGCACGCCGCAGGCCACAAGCACCTGGATCACGCTGCGTTTGTAGCGGAAGAGGGCGAGCGCGGCGCCGGCACCAATAACCAGTGCCGGCCAATCCAGCTCGCCTTCCAGGCCTTTGGGCCACAGTACGTGGTAGGCAAAGAAAATCGCTAGATTGAGAATCACGCCCACCACGGCGGCGGTGATGCCAGTAAGCGGTGCCGTGAATTTAAGTTCGTTATGCGTGGCCTCGACCAGCGGGCCGCCTGCCAGAATGAACAGGAACGAGGGCAGGAAGGTAAACCAGGTGACCAGGCTGGCAGCCAGCGCGCCCGCGAGAAACGCATGATGTTCACCGAACATGGGCTGCAGATAAGCGCCGACGAAGCCTACGAACGCTACCACCATGATCAGCGGCCCAGGGGTGGTTTCGCCCAGCGCCAGGCCGTCGATCATTTGCGTAGGTGATAGCCAGCCGTAGTGCCCCACCGCGCCCTGGTACACGTAGGGCAGCACCGCGTAGGCGCCGCCGAAGGTCAACAGCGCCGCCTTGGTAAAGAACCAGCCCATCTGCGTTAGCGTACCGCCCCAGCCGAACACCGCCGTCAGCACGCCCATGGGTAAAGCCCACAACACCCCACCGATGACGGCCAGCCCAAGCAGGCGCCGCCATTGGAACACGGCATGTGCGGGGGTAGGGGTGTGGTCGTCGATCAGCGCCGGGCCATACGTGTTCTTCCCACCGCCGTGGCCCCCGATGGTGAAGTGCGCGGGCGCCAGCCGCCCTCCGGCATAGCCCAGCACCGCGGCCGCGAGCACGATGAGCGGGAATGGCACGTTGAAGGCAAAGGTCGCCACGAGCGACGCCGCTGCCATCGCCCACAGCCAGCCGTTTCTTAGTGCCCGTGAGCCGATCCGGTAGGCCGAATGCACCACGATCGCCGTGACGGCGGGTTTGAGCCCGTAGAACACCCCGGCCACCAGCGGCGCATTCCCAAAGGCGATATACACCCAGGACAGCGCGATCAGGATGAACAGCGACGGCAGCACGAACAGCCCGCCGGCGATCGCACCGCCCCAGCTACGGTGCATCAGCCAGCCGATGTAGGTCGCCAGTTGCTGCGCTTCCGGGCCTGGCAGCAACATGCAGTAGCTCAAGGCATGGAGAAACCGCTTCTCCGAGATCCAGCGCCGGCGTTCCACCAGCTCCTGGTGCATGATCGAAATCTGCCCCGCCGGCCCGCCGAAGCTGATAAACCCCAGCTTGAGCCAGAACCACAGGGCCTGGGTGATCGTTATGGGGGCTGGCGGGGCAAGGCTTTCCGACGTGTCGCCCGAACGCTGGTTATCCATCCGCCTTGTCGCCTCCCTGGAGCTTAGCCAGAACGCTATGGAACACAGTGCTTCCGCGCTCGGCAGGTTATCATCCCTGGGAATGTTTTCCCGCCGCCCATCATAGGCGCTGGCTTGGAGGAGGGTGACAAGTGGCTGATCAGCACGGCGGTGTTCCGCAAACGGCAGACACGGTGGTTGCCTTCTGGAAGCAGGCCGGGCCCAGGAAGTGGTTCAAGAAGAACGCGGCCTTCGATACTACCTTTCGCCACACCTTTTACGACCTGCATTTCATGGCCGCGCGGCGTGAGCTGGACCCATGGATGCGCACTGCCGATGGTGCCCTGGCATTGCTCATTCTGCTGGACCAATACCCCCGCAATGCCTTTCGTGGAACGGCACATATGTTCGCCACCGATTCCCTTGCGCGTTTCTATGCCGATCAGATGATAGCGGCGGGGATGGACCAGGAAGTGGAGCGCGGGTTGCGAATGTTTTGCTATCTACCGTTTGAACACTCCGAAAACCCGGTGGATCAGCAAAGGTCTGTGCAGCTCAACCGTGAACTCGAACCGAACGACTTCAAGTGGGCACAGGAACATGCTCGGATCATTGACCGGTTCGGGAGGTTTGCGCATCGAAATACACTGCTGGGTAGGGTAACCACCTCGGAGGAAGAGGCGTTTTTGAGAGAGGGGGGCTTTGCGGGGTAAGGCTGATGCTGGCCATGCTTACCGCTCTTCACTTGAATCGGCGCGCTGCGATGAGAGGCAACTGCCCGGTAATCCCAGGTGTTGCCCACTCACCGCATGGGTGAGCGTTAACCGGGCAGCTTTACTTGCTTTCCTTGGCGATGGTTCCCAGGCTTGCGTCTTTCACCAGGTAACGGCCCTCGACATCGCTTAGTTGCTTGAGGCTGTTGCGCGCCATGACAACGCCAATTTCCACCTCCTGCTTGAGGTAAACCACTTCACCTGCCTTGACCGCGACGGGCATTTCCGCCCAGTTTTCAGCTTTGGAGCTGATCACGTGCTGCCCGGGAGTGACATAAAAATAGATGTACTGATTGCCCCGGTTGTAGCCCATCTCGGACTCGGCTTCCTTGTCGTCAAGAAACACATTGAAGCGCACCATCATTCCGGCGTTGCTTGGGCGTACAACATATACGAGGCCTTTGTCGCTGATGGCCGGTTTGGGCAGGGTGTATTGGGCCACCTCGGCTTGCATCCGTTCCGGCGAGGGAGACGAAGCGCAGCCGTAAAGGAGTGCTATGGAAACAACAGCGGCGGTTTTGCAGAAGGTCTTGAACATGCGTGGGGCTTCCATGCTTAGTGAATGATGTCGGCAGGGTCGAGGCGGCGGTCGCCTGCTGAGCGCGGCGCACCGGCGCGCCGGCACAAGGCGTAACGTAGCGGGGCGCAATACTAATTTGCCATCATTCTGGCGTCAAACATCATGATGACCATCCGTTGAGACGGCTGGGCATCCGGAGGTCCCAGTGGAGAGCAGGCGGCAGCTATGTGGACAGACTCATTCCTACAATGAGCGGCTCACCATGCCTACTGAAGGCGTAGCGTCCAGGTATTCACGTCCGGCGACCCGGTTCTTTCAGACATCGTGTCGGAATAGGCTAGAAGCCCACCGAACTGTGGGGACAGCATGAACCCAAGGCTCGCTCCCAATAGGGTGTTCGCCTGCTCGTTGTCCTGCCAGATACCGTCAATTTTGGTTTCGCCCCCTCGGTTGTAGGTGGCATCCAGCGACGCCCAGAGCGCGCGATTTATGGTGTAGCTGAAATGGCCCTCAACGCCATACAGCGGCTTCTGTTCCAGAGTGCTATCGCCTTGGTAATCGTCGTTGTCCCCGTACAGCGAGACGTAGGTATTCAATTCGACCCACGTGGGGCCTAACGGCGTGCCGAACGCTATTTCGGGTTTGAGTGCCCATCGGTTCGATCCGATGTTAATAACGCGATCCTTGTCGTAGTCGCCGGTAGGGGCGGTTATCCATACCGCTCCAGTCACGAAGGTCTCCGGCGTCCAGCTAGCGAACTCCTCCTTGGTCAACGCCGGCCCGCCGAACAGATTGTGAACCAGTACGACTTGGGTGTCGGCCATGCCACCATTGTGTTTGGTGCCGTTGAAGAATCGCGCGTTGTCGAACGATGCCGAGATATCCGCATAGGGCTGCAGAATCTGGATGGCGCTGTTGCGCCCGTCAACCGCGAAGGAACGGGCATAACGCGCAATGTAGAGATTGGCATTGAGCGACAAGCCATTGATAGGCGGCGAGGTGTCGATGGGAGTGTTGGTGTCGATACGGTTGTAGTAGCCGAAAACCATATTCAGATCGGTAGGCAGATTCTGCCAATCCCGTGCATTGTCCGCGTGGGCAAGCATTGGCGCCATTGCCAGCACAAAGGCACCGATTATAGTAAGTCGAGGTATTCCAAGCATTGTGTCGCTCCTTGTCACCGATACCTTGGTCGAACCCGTTCCCGATCACAGATCCACTGGCGTCAGGAGGGGGAGCTTCCACTGACCATTGCCGACCTCGGGCTTGGGCAGGTAAATCCGCAGCACACCATAGAATGGCCCCTTCGGAGCGGGTAGCCAGTTGCTTTCCTTGTCTTTGCCTGGGGATGCATTCTGGACGTACAGCGTCAGGCCACCGTCTACGTCGGGCTTGAGCTGCGGCAGCATTCGTGAATTGATCAAGTAGCGGTCAAGCGGGTTATCGACGAGCAGCTTGGTCGCACCGTCGTACATGGTGAGTGACCAGAACGCATTGGCTGGCGGCAGTGCGCCCTTGTTGAAGTGCAAGGTGTAGTTGTGCTTCGACGCATCCACGGGTGTGCCCTGATTGTCGACGAAGTAGCCGAGATAGGCAGCTTCGTCGGCGGAGTTCCCGAAGATCCCCATGTTTGCCCCGGCGTACCGGTACAGATAGTTGTTTTTCAGATGCTGACGATCACCAAACAAATCACCACTGCTGACTTTATGGGTATCTACCTGGGTTTTCTTGAAGTCGGCGAATTCCGCTTTGCCATCGGCAATGCCCGCCTCCAGCGCTTGCCGCTGCTCAGCTTTGAGGGCATCGGGATCGAAATCGCGACCGGGCTCTATGCCGATGGTGGAAAACCGCTTGAGCAGGTCTCTCTCCGAAGCCTCCGGCGGGGCGAACGCCAGCATGAAGTTCAGGTAGCGAAACAGGTCCGACGTCTCGCTCATCTGTGGCTCGGGCCTGGGCCATTGAATGGGCGGCGCAGCCTTGGCTGAACTACCTTCCTCGAACTGACTCAGCGGAGTGACCAAATAGCCTTGCTGGATTTTCTTGACTGCCGCCAGATCCTCGGTGCTGAACAATTGGGTGCGATAAAGCGCGTAGGCGATATCGCTTTCGCTGTGTACCACGCGATCAATCTTTGCCGGTGGCTGCCCCTTCCAATTTGGCCCTGCGATAAGGAAGTTGCCCCCTTTGTTGCCCGTGGTGCGCGTACCCAGGTAATCGAAGTTCTGGGTGTACAGGTCAATCAGCTGTACCGAGTAATAGCGATTGCTTTCCACCGGCGGTAGCGTCAGAACGACAGGCTCGGCGCGCAGATCCAACCAGGCAAACGAATAGGGCGTATCGGAGTTGGGTGTAACGAATGCCGTATCCTTGGGGGTGAAAACCATGGCCGTGTTGCCGATCTGGTTGAAAGGGGCCTTGAAGTTCGGCCCGCTTCCGTCCACCGCCTGCGTGTACATCGTTTTGTACATTTCGACGATGGGGAAACCGTAGAGGTAGGCTTCCTTGGCAATGGCTCTGGCTTCGGTTGGCGTGGCGGTAAAGTCCGCCAGCGCCGAGGTGCACACAAGCGCTGTAACACCAATTACCGCGTAACGCATGGGTCGTTGAAGCTTCATGTCGCTTCCTTCTGGCAGCCGTCGCAATTTGAGGTTCAGTTCGCCGGGGTGATGTCATCAAGCTTCCAGCTCTTGTCGAAGTACGCTTGTGTCGGGGCATACAGTCGGAAGTAGCTGAACCAGTGCTTGCCCGGCACCGTTTGCACCCAGTTGTTCTCAAAGCCCTCTGGCACCTTGGGTCCAAAATAGAGATCAACGGAGCCGTCAGCATTTTTCTTCAGATTCTGGCGTGACGAGAGATCGGCCTTTCGCTGTGGGTTGTCAATCAGGCACCGGGTGTCGATGTCATAAACGGTCATCGACCAGAACTGCTTGGCCGGCGGGTTGGGCCCGACATGCAGGCGGTAGTTCTGGCTACCATCAAGCCATTTACCCTTGCTGTCCGTGTAGGCGCCAAGGTAGGTCTGGCCTAGCCCGGGTGTCTTTGAAACCATCCCCTTGGTGTTGGTGACGGCCTCATAGAACCAGGCGCTGCGCTCCCATAGCTGATCGTAGAAGGCTACGCGCTGGGATGGCTCGGCGATGTTGAGTACCGTATCCCATTGGCGGTCGGGCCAGAATTGCGCACCGGGGAAGCGCTTGGCGAACGTGTTGGCCTTGGCTATCAGTTCGCCCATTTGCGCGCCTTCTTCCAGGGCCTTGCGCTGCTCGGCGGAAGGTTTGAACGCCTTGTTCTTTTCGATACCCAGGCTTGCCAGCATGGCCATGTAGAAGCGGTCACGCTCGTTCACCGGCTCCTTCTGGATGATCTGGTGCAGGCGTTCCCAATAGGCCATGCCCCGGGGCTGAGTTCCTGACCACTGCTTGCCACCGGGGCTTAGCAGTTTCGTTTTGCCTGGGTTGGCGCGCTCGGCGTAGGAATACATATTGAATCGCTCGACCAATGCCTTGCCCTTGGCAGGATCGGGATCGAGCACGCGGAAGCCCACTAGGATGTTCATGGTTTCCGAATGTGCGACATAGTATTTATCGGCGTCTCCGGGAGGCTGAGCCCCCGGGGGCAGCACCAGGTACTTGCCGCCTTTACCTTTGTCTGGGCCTGTCTCACCCATGTCGATGATCGCGCGTTGCCAGAAATCACCGACGCCTCCAGCCGTCGGGCCTGGCGGTAACTCGATCACCAGCGGACCCGTCTCGTTCAGATCAACAAAGCCTAGAATGTAGGGGGTGGTTGCGTTGGCGGTAATCACCCCCAGCTTGTCTTCATAGCTGGTGAGCACCATCAAATCGCCGCTCCTGGCGCCCAGTTTGTTCTGGAACTCTTCCTGCCACTGGGCGTATGACACCAAAGGTAGTGCCCACAAATAGCTCTGGGTTGCTTGCTGGTAATCGAGCTCGGCGTAAAGCTTGGCAATCGACTCATGGGCAGGAAGCTCTCCCTCCATGGTCACCGGCCCGATGTGTGTGTCGACGGGCTGCGCATGAACAGCCACCGAGTAGCCGACGGCGAGGGTGAGGGTGAGGGTGAGGAAGGTGCGGCCGGTGAAGCGAATGAAAGTTTCCATTTGAATCGCTATTTCCCAAAAGTGACGTTGATACCGGCGAACACTGTGACTTGGGGCATGCCGTCTCCCTTGCGCACCACCGTCCACTGCGGCTCGACAAAGGCATTGAGAATGTTGCTTCCGGCTTTCCAGGCTTTGCCGATGCCCAGGCCGATAGGGATGTAGTGGGTATCGTTCTTGAGATCGAACGTCCACGTGGCCGTGGAGCGCAGGTACCAGCCCTTGGGCAAGTTATGGAAGGCTGTAACGTAGCTGTGTCGACGTGTTGGCGGCCACTGCCATATGGGCCGGGGCGTTTGCTGATAGGCAACGTGGCCCTCAGGATCTGCGGTACGCCAAAATCGCCTGGCGCGATTGGCAGCGTTCCGCGCAACGGCGTGTCATTGGTATGCGCGTTCGAGTCGTAGAGCTTGGGTGAGTAGTAGCCCTGAAGGTTTGCCCCCCGGGCCAGGTTCAGCGGGTTGTTACTCTTGTTGGCCGTGTCTGCGTTGTCAGCGTTTACGTGTATGGCTATCGAGCACATGCCGGTCAGGAGGACCGCGTGTGAAAGACGTTGCCTGTTCATGAGGGCCACATGTGATCGCCGATCCACCGCTCTTGTCCTGTCAGAGGTTATGTCCCTCATGAACCGTAGCAGAGCCTATGGATAGTGCCTCAAGCCGTAACGTTTACTTCGTATAGATCGGCGGTGTGCCAGATGGAGATATAGCCAGAAACAACAAAGCCCGCACGAGGCGGGCTTTGCAGGTAGTTTCGAAGGCTTGGGAAAAGCCTCGAAACAGCAATTTGGTCGGAGAGACAGGATTCGAACCTGCGGCCTTCTCGTCCCGAACGAGACGCGCTACCTGGCTGCGCTACACTCCGATGAGGGGAAGCATATCGCCGCTCGGCGACGTCTGCAACCCCTTGATACACTGCAACTTATACCGCCAGATCAAGCCGCTGAGCGGCCCGGGTTACAGCTCCTTGACGGTGCGAACCTGATCCTTGTTTACGCGAGTCTGCTTGCCGTCGAGTTGCTCGATTTCATAGAAACCGGTGTCGTCGTCGTACTTGGGCGTATCAACCGCCTGGATTTCGCGGCCGTCGTTCAAGGTGATGACGGTAGGGGTGGAGCATCCCGCCAGCGCGGCCAGGCCTGCAGCGAGCAAAACAGCGGGAAGGATCCTGTTGGACATTTCGTGTCTCCGGAAGAGGTTTCTTGTTGACCCTCCTAAGACGCAACGCTATCGCGCAAGTTCCTCAACCTTCCCTGCCGCTGTATTCAAGCGTGGCCGGGGTATTGAAATTACGCAGCCGCGGATCATTTTCCAGGCAATCCAAAGGGGTTGGATGCAGCGCCAGCATTACCCGCCGGGGGCTGCGTTCGCCGCTGGCCCATGCTGTATCGAAAGCATTCAGGGCGGTGCGCGGCAGAACGCAGATGAGCGGCTCCCAGGCACCGCCCTGACGCACGATCAGGGGCGCTTCAGGGGCTTGAGCCTGCGCAGCCAGCATGGCCAGAAGCAGCGCGGTATCAATGCCGGGCACGTCACAGGGCAGTACCAGCACCCGCTTGTGCCTGGCCATTGCAAGCCCGGCGCGCAGCCCAGCCATGGGCCCGGGGAATCCCGCCTCACTGTCGGCCGCCAGCCGGTCGGCGTACAGGGCATAGCGCTCGGCGTTGCGGTTGCAGGAAATGATCAGGTCGTCGGTGAGGCTTCTTGCCTGGCGCTGCACGTGGGCAATCATGGGCAAGCCTCGCCATTCCACCAGGCCTTTGTCCTGTCCACCCATCCGCGCACCCTGACCACCGGCCAGCAACAAGACCGAAGTGGGTGGTTGAGGCATCGGGTTTGTCGGCATGGCGGGTCTGCGGGAGGAAGGAAGGGCGTTGTGATATAACACCCAGCGTTTTCTTCAACAACTGGAACGTGCCAATGAACGCCAAGGCCGACGCCCTTTTCGTCCCGCTCAATATCGCGGTACTTACTGTCAGTGATACCCGCACCCGGGAAACAGACACCTCCGGCCAGCTCTTCGTGGACCGGCTCAAGGATGCAGGCCACCGCTTGGCGGCGCGGGTATTGCTCAAGGACGACCTTTACAAGATCCGCGCCCAGGTCGCCACGTGGATTGCCGATGATGAAGTGCAAGTGGTACTGATCACCGGCGGCACGGGCTTTACCGGGCGCGACAGCACCCCCGAGGCCGTGGGTTGCCTGCTGGATAAACATATCGATGGCTTCGGCGAGTTGTTCCGGCAGATATCCGTGGCCGATATCGGCACGTCCACCGTGCAGTCCCGTGCGCTGGCCGGCTTGGCCAATGGCACCCTGGTGTGCTGTCTGCCGGGCTCGACCAACGCCTGCCGCACCGGCTGGGACGGTATCCTGGCTGAACAGCTGGATAACCGGCACCGGCCGTGCAATTTCGTGCCACACCTGAAGCAGGCAGAGCCCTGTGAAAGCCGTGGTTGAGCGTTCAAATGGCGGCCTGATGCCCCTGGCCGAGGCCACCCACCGTCTGTTGGCAATGGCCGATGCCGCCCCCTTGCTGGAAACGGAAGTAGTGCCGTTGGCCAAGGCCGATGGCCGAATGCTGGCCGAGCCCTTATCCGCCCTGAGCGACCTGCCGCCCTGGCCGAACAGCGCCATGGACGGGTATGCCCTGGCCTGCGCCGACTGGGCTGGCGAACCACTGGAAATCAGCCAGCGTATCTTCGCCGGCCATGCGCCCGGGCCGCTGCAGCCCGGCACCTGCGCCCGTATCTTCACCGGAGCGCCGCTGCCCGAGGGCGCAGACTGCGTACAGATGCAGGAAAATGCCGAAGTGGACGCCAACGGGCGCGTCCGCTTTACCGCGCCGCTGCGCCCGGGCCAGAACGTGCGGCCCAGGGGCCAGGAGTGCAGCGCGGGTGAGCAAGTATTGAGCGCCGGCACCCGGCTGGGGCCTATCGAGCTGGGCCTGGCGGCAACGCTGGGCATTGCCGAGCTCACGGTGCGCCGTAAACCTAGGGTAGCGGTGCTGTCGACGGGGGATGAACTGGTACCGCCTGGCCAGCCTCTGCGGCCGGGGCAGATCTACAACAGCAATCGCCAATTGCTGTGCAGCTGGCTGGAGCGCAGCGGGTGTGAAGTGATCGACGCGGGCATCGTCAGCGACGACCTTGCCTTGACCCGCCAGGTGCTGGGCAGCCTGAAGCAGGCCGACCTGATCCTCACCACCGGCGGTGTGTCGGTGGGTGAAGCGGATTTCCTCGGCCAGGCCTTGCGCGAAGCCGGAGAGCTGGCCATGTGGAAGCTCGCCATCAAACCGGGCAAGCCGCTGACTGTCGGCCAGTACCAGGGCACGGTGGTGATCGGGTTGCCGGGCAACCCCGCGTCTACCTTGGTGACCTTCGCATTGCTGGCAAGGCCTTACCTGCTGCGGCGAATGGGCGGTGAGCGGGTGCTGCCACGGCGCTATGACGCCGTTGCCGGTTTTAGCTGGCCTGCCGGTAGCCGCCGGGAATTCCTGCGAGCCAGGCTCGAAGGCGGGCGGGCGCAGCTCTATCCCAACCAGAGCTCAGGCGTGTTGCGCAGCGCCGCCTGGGCCGATGGGCTGGTAGAAGTACCCGAGGGGAGCGCCATCGCGGAGGGGGACCCTGTTGCATTTATCCCCATGAGCGACCTGTTGGCCTGAAAATCAGCCGCCCGACTGCGCTTTTTCTGCCTTGCCGTGGTCACATGCCCAGTGGCCGATCCGGCAAGGGGGAGAACGAATGCAAACGCGCAAGGCTTGGCTGATCCTGCATGGCAAACAAGCGTTGAACGAGGATGTTCGCGCCGCGGTAATCGCTCGTCGCGAGCAGGGTTGGGACATCGCTGTGCGCCTCACGTGGGAAGGTGGCGATGCTGCCCGACTGGTGCAGGAGGGGCTGGCTGCGGGGTATACCACTCTGATCGCAGGCGGTGGCGACGGCACCTTGCGCGACGTGGCCGAGGCGATTGGGCGTGCCCAGACTGACGCAAGCCTTGCGCTGCTGCCACTGGGCACGGCCAACGACTTCGCCCGTGCCGCCGGTGTACCGCTGGAGCCACAGGGTGCGTTGGCGTTGCTCGACCAGCCCGCCCGCCCGGTGGACCTGGGCGAAGTAGGCGGCCAACTGTTCCTGAACATGGCCACGGGCGGCTTCGGCAGCCAGGTCACGGCCAATACCTCCGAGGACCTCAAGAAGGTGCTCGGGGGCGCGGCCTATCTGTTTACGGGCCTCACTCGCTTCAGCGAACTACGCGCGGCCACTGGCGTGCTTCACGGCCCGGACTTTCACTGGGAAGGGGAGCTGTTGGCATTGGGCATCGGCAACGGTCGCCAGGCAGGCGGCGGGCATGTGCTGTGCCCCCAGGCGGTCGCGGATGACGGCCTGTTGGACGTGAGTATCCTCCCGGCGCCGACCGAAGTGGTGTCTACCTTGAAGGAGCTGCTGGCGGGTGGCTTGGGCCTGGATAGCCTGTTTGTGCGGGCACGCTTACCTTGGGTAGAAATACAGAGTGCCCAAGGCCTGGACATCAACCTCGATGGCGAACCGCTGCAGGGCACCGACCTGCGCTTCGCGGCGCGCCCGGGTGCGGTAAACCTGCATTTACCCGCCGACTGCCCGTTGCTCAGTCATCCGGGCTGATGATCCGTTCGCGCACGGCATAAAGCACAAGGCCCGCCACGTCGAAGATCTGCAAGCGCTTCATTACCTGGGCACGGTGGGTTTCCACCGTCTTGATGCTCAGGCCAAGGCCGTTGGCGATATCTCGGGTGGACGTGCCCCTTACGATCAGGCGCAGTATTTCCATCTGCCGGGCGGTGAGGGGATGGCGCGTAGGCGGCGGGCGATCAGTACGATGGGCCACCAACGCCTGGTCGATGACGGCATGCGTTACCCCGGGGCTGAGATAGCGTGTGCCATGGCGGATAGCCTGTAACGCCTGCTCCAGTTCATTGGCGGTGGCGTCCTTGAGCAGATAGCCATCCGCGCCAGCCTGCAAGGCGTGAAGTATCAGCTCCGAATCATGGTGCATCGAGAGTACTAGCACCCGGCAAGGTACGCCGCTGCGGCGTAGTTGGCGCAGCGCATCCAGGCCACCGACACCGCGCATGGACAGGTCGAGCAATACGATGTCCGCCTGGCTGCGCCGTACCAGCTCGGTCAGCTGCCAGCCGTCACCGGCTTCGCCAACCACGCAATAGCCAGGTATGTCCGCCACCAGTGCGCGAACGCCCGCGCGAATGAGCGCATGGTCGTCTACCAACACCAGCCTGCAACTCACGCCCCGGCCCTCGCCGCGCGGCGCATGGCGCGGTCTGGCCAGGGTAATAGCGCCTCGATACGGGTTCCGCTGCCCGGTGCGCTTACCACTTTCACATGGCCGCGTAACGCCTGTGCCCGTTCGGCCATGCCCGATAACCCGCGCCCGGGCGGCACCGCCAGGGTGTCGAAACCCTCGCCGTCATCGGTGATACGTACCACCAGCCCATGCGGCGCCCGGGCGATGTCGATCCACAGGTTGCTTGCGCCCGCATGCCGCAGCAGGTTGGTGACACCTTCCTGGACAATGCGAAAGGCGGCCACGCTCATGGCTTCCGGCAGGCCGTCCAACCGTTGCCGGCATTCGAGGCTCCAGCTCAGGCCGGTACCGGCCAGCGCCTTGCACAAATGTTGCCGCAGGCTCCCTTCCAGGCCGAGCATCGCAAGCTGTTGAGGGCTGAGGAGGGCTGAGACATTGCGGACCTTGTTCAAGGATTCCGCCAGCGTTTCGCGCAACGTTGCAAGGGGTACGGCCAAGCTGGCAGGTGTTCGACGGCCGAGCCAATCCAGCTGCAAGCGGGCGGCCGTGAGCAGTTGGCCGATGTCGTCATGAAGTTCGCGCCCGAGCCGCTCCCGTTCGCCCTCCCGGGCCAGGGTGATGTGCCCGGCGAGCTCTTCCGGGCGCATCGAAATGGCGCCGTCGGCCTGAATGCCGGCCCATGCCAATGCGGACAGTAGGAGGATAAAGGCCAGGTTGGCCAGCAACAGGCCGGTGCCGAAAGGCATGGCGGTAGCCCAGGCGTAACCGTCGATGGTCATGCACGCAATGGCCCCGCTGGCCAGGACCAGGCGGCGAACGAGGGGCAGGCTCCATGGCCCGCGCGCGAGGGCGGATGTGGGCGTAGTGGCAGGCATGGTAGAAGGAGGTCACAGGCGCAAGGCCTTGAGGAGGCGCATGGTAGCACCTCCCAGGCATTGGGTCCCTGTTTTATACGCCTTCAGGCCAACGGGGCGTGCGTACGATCCGGCGGGCAGCAGCCTGCCAGCGTGGCCAGAAGTTCGCGTTGTTCGCCGCAATCCATCGCCAGGCCGTGGCGCGGGTCGTTCAGCTCCACCTGCCAGCTCAGCAGGTCCACGCATTGCTTGAGCGCCAGCAAGGCGTCGCCTCTCAGGCACAGCTCGGCGCGGTCGCGCGCGAGGAACGCCGCCAGTGCGCGGGCGAAGGCAGCAATAGGCCCCTGGGTTTCGGCGGCGCCGCTTGCCAACTGCTCCAGCGCTCGTTGCAGTGCTGTGCAGGCATCCTGATCGTTGGGAAAGGCGCGCAGATGATCGATGCAGTCGATCAGCCTGGTGGTAAGCCCTTCCGCTTCTGCGCAGAGGCTAAACATGACGGGTCGCACCCAGGGCGGGTGTAGGCAACAGGCTCGGCATGGGCGAACTCCATTCATGAACGAGAATGGCGCCACGGTAATGTCTATTGACTGTTTCGAATATCAGGTTGGCCCGGAGGGTTCCTAAGGGTTTCCCCGATGTCACCGATACCAGTAAGCAAGGAACAGTAAAGCATGATGCTAAAGTGATATCAAATACGGACGGATGGGCGCGCCAAGAACTCAAGTTCGCTTACCCAACGCCGATAGCCCACATATGCCTTTATCCAACCGCCGGGGACTTTCATGGCTGGTATTCTCGATAGCGTCGATCAGCGCACCCAACTCGTGGGTGAAAACCGCCTTGAAATTCTCATGTTTCGTTTGGCCGGCCGTCAGCTGTTCGCAATCAACGTATTCAAGGTGCAGGAAGTGCTGCAGCTGCCCAAGCTGACCCTCATGCCTCAGCGCCATCCCTTTGTGTGCGGCGTGGTCAACCTCCGTGGGCAAACCCTGCCGGTCATCGACCTGTCCCAAGCCATTGGCATGCGCCCGCTGCAGCCTGGCCCGGACAGCACCATTATCGTTACCGAGTACAACCGCTCCGTACAGGCCTTCCTGGTGGGCGGCGTTGACCGCATCATCAACATGAACTGGGAATCTATCCTTCCGCCGCCCAGCAGCGCCGGTCGCCAGCATTACCTCACCGCCATCACCCGCGTGGAGGACAAGCTGGTAGAAGTCATCGACGTGGAAAAGGTGCTTGCTGAAATCGTGCCTTACAACGCCAAGGTATCCCGCGAGAAGCTCGAAGATGCCATGCTCGCCAATGCGCGCGGCCGTGAGATTCTTCTGGTCGATGACTCGACCGTGGCCCTCTCGCAATTGCGCGATACGCTGTCGCAGCTCGGTTGCGTGCTGCACGTTGCCAGCGATGGCTTGAAGGCGCTACGCATGCTGCAGAAGTGGGCGGATGCCGGCGAAGACGTGTGCAGCAAGCTGCTGATGATCTTCACCGATGCCGAAATGCCCGAGATGGATGGCTATCGCCTTACCACCGAGATTCGGCAAGACCCTCGCCTGCGTGAGCTTTACGTTGTGTTGCACACGTCGTTGTCGGGTAGCTTCAACGAGTCCATGGTAAAGAAAGTCGGCTGCGACAACTTCCTGTCCAAGTTCCAGCCCGACCGGTTGGTGGAAGTGGTACGTCAGCGGCTGGAAATGGAACTCGGCTGAGTCGAAGCGGTGGGCGCGTTGGTTTAAGCTAGGGCACCCTGGACCTGGATGCCCTGCCATGCGCCTTACCGCTCTGTACCGATTCCCTGTCAAATCCGGCCTGGGGGAAAGCCTGCCGGCTTCTCCGGTTGGCGCACTAGGGCTGCTGGGCGATCGCCGCTGGATGCTGGTGGAGGAGGCCAGCGGCCGTTTCCTTACCCAGCGAACCTTGCCGGTGCTGGGCCACCTTTCGGCCTTGTACAACGCCGATGGCGGGCTGGAGCTTAGCGCGCCCGGCCTCCAATCCCTTTCCGTGCCCGTGCCGCCAGCAGATGCAGGCCTGCGGGGCATAGTGATCTGGAGGGATACGCTAAGGGTTCCGGACGCCGGTGACGCCGCCGCCCAGTGGGCAAGCGAGCTGATCGGCAAACCCACTCGCCTGGTGTATGTTCCCGAACATCGCGCCCGGCCATTGGGTGCAGGTGATGGGCTGCCGGAAGACCGTGTCGCCTTTGCCGACGGTTTTCCGCTGTTGCTGATCAATCAGGCCTCGGTGGACGACCTGTCCAGCCGTGTGGGCCGGCCCATGGCCATGTTGCGTTTCCGCCCCAATCTGGTCATTGACGGCGCCGAGGCCCTTGCCGAGGACGGCTGGACCCGCCTTCGCATTGGTACGGTGGACTTTCGCGTGGCCTCGCCCTGCGCCCGCTGCATTCTCACCACCATTGATCCCGCCACCCAGCAACGCGACAGCGACCGCGAGCCGCTGAATACCCTCAAGGGCTATCGCATGCGCGAAGGCGGGATCATGTTCGGGCAAAACCTGATTGCCGAGGGCGAGGGTGTGCTGGAGGTGGGGATGGAGGTGACCGCTTCCTAGTTGCCCTGAAGCAGCGGCCCTGACGGGCCGGTCACCGCCAAGGCGGGCTGCTACGCGGCGTTTTGTTCCACCTGTAGGCCCATCAGGGCATCAGATATCGTCGAAGAACCGCTCGTGCCAGTCGACGATAGGCTGTGGCGTGTTCAGCTTCGCGCCGTAGATCACCGCGTAGGACAGCACGTTCTGCACGTACTGGCGGGTTTCGTCGAACGGGATGGACTCGACCCATACATCGAAGCTCAAGTGGTTGGCCCCTCTGAGCCATTGACGCACGCGGCCGGCCCCGGCGTTGTAGGCCGCAGAAGCCAGTACGCGGTTACCGTTGAACTGGCCGTGCACCACGCTCAGGTAGGCGGCACCCAACTGGATATTCTTGTCCGGGTCGATCACCTGCTGCGGTGAAGCCAATGGAATGCTGAACTTGCGCGCCGTTTCTTTCGCCGTGGCTGGCATCAACTGCATCAGCCCCATGGCGCCAACGGAGGAACGGGCGTCGTCCATGAACGCGCTTTCCTGGCGGGTGATCGCAAATACCCAGCTGGCGTGCAGCCCTCGCAGCCGGGCCTCGCGAAGCAATGCATCACGGTGCGCCATGGGGAAGCGAATGTTCAGGTCGTCCCAGTACTGGGCGAGGCTGATGGTGCGGATGGCCGGGAAGTACCAGCCCATGTCATACGCCAGCTTTGCCTGAGCCACCATTTGATCACGGTCGAAGTGCCGCGATACGTAGTACCACTCGCGCCGGCCATCGACGATCTGACCGCGCTGATACAGCTCCAGCGCACGGCGAATACCCGGGGCATTGCGCACGCTGTTCATCTGCGCCTGGGTCAGCGGCAGGGGGCGGTTGGTCAGCTGGTACGGGACCTGCGCGCGGTCGGCTGCCAGGAAGCCGTAGAAATCCCTCTCCTTTGCCACTGCCTTGTACAGGACAGGCACCTGCGGGTCGTTTGGCCGGGCCAGTTCCAGTGCCCGGGCCTCCCAGTACTTCCAGCGGTTGGTCTGGGCGAGGCTGGCCGGCAAGCGGCGGGTAAGTTCGTAGGCCTCTTGCCAGCGGCCGAGGCGCAGCAGCAGGCGTAGCCGCCATTCGCTTACCGTGTCGTCACGCAGGTCCGGGTCGTAGCGGGTCATCAGCTCCAGCGCGCGGCTGTCATAGCTGCGGGCCAGGCCCAGGCCGATGTCCTTGGCGATGGCGACCTTTTCCTCGGCCGAGAAGTGCATGGTGGCCGCATAGGAATCCAGCAGCCCCAACGCCTTGTCGGGGTTTTGCTTGGCCAGGCGGCGCAACCCAAGGCCTACGGCATCGGCCATGGCCTCGTCGGCCGGCTGGAACAGCCCGGGCTGATCGAGCAGTTCCGGGTTGCGTGCGACATCCAGCAGGCGCCTGCCTTGTGCCTGCAGTGTCACCAGGCCATCAACCAGGCTGGTCGCCAGAGGATAATTGCGTGCTTGTGCGGCCAGACGTACCCGCTGCCAGCGTTTGTGCTCGGTAAGCTGGCCCTCGGCGGCCCAGCGGCCGAACAGCGGGTCGCAGGCGGCGGGGCGGTCCTTGCCGCTCAGCCACAGGCGTTCGGCATTGGCGTAGCCTTCGGCGCGCAGGTCTGGGCGGGTAAGCTGGTACTGGCCATAGAGGCAGTCCAGTTCGGTGAAATTGAGTTTGGTGTCGTAGTAGCGAACGAAGGTGGGCCAGTCTCCACGCTCGGCCAGCATGCGCAGCCAGCGCAGCTTGAGCCAGTTGATCTGCGGCAGATCGCCGTGAGCGGCGATGAACCCTTCTACCTCTTCGTTGCTGGCGCCAGGCAGGCGGGCGGTGAGTTCGTCGTATGCCAGGTAGGGCTCGAGTGGGTAGTCCACCAGCATGGCCTTGTACTGGAAGTAGGGCGCGCTGTTGCCCTTGGCCAGAGCCGCCTTCGCCTGATCGTAGTACTGCCGCTGGAGCGCCAGGTCGCCAGCATGGGCGGCGGGTATGAGGTACAGGGCGCCAAGCAACACGGCGGGAACGAGGCGGGACAGTCGACTGCGCATGAGACTTCCGGGAAGCGTACAGATTGGCGGCTAGCTTAGCCTGTTGGCCCTTCCCTCGGAAGCGCGCCAAGTGTTTCGCGATATGCGGCCGGCCTTTGCTGTGCCAGGGCGGTACATAAGGTAGAATACGCGCCGGCTTTTCCGGAGAATCCCATGACCCTGCTCAAACTGAGCGATGTTTCCCTCGCCTACGGCGCCATGCCGTTGCTCGACAAGGTTTCCTGGCAGATCGCCCGCGGCGAGCGGGTCTGCATCATCGGCCGCAACGGCACTGGCAAATCCAGCATGCTGCGGCTGGTACGCGGCGACCAGAAGCCCGACGACGGTGACATCTGGCGCGCGCCAGGGCTGAAAATCGGCGAGCTTCCCCAGGAACTGCCGCGTGCCGACGACCGCACCGTGTTCGACGTGGTGGCCGAGGGGCTGGCAGGGGTAGGCGAATTGCTGGCTCAGTACCACCACCTGAGCCAGAACATCGTCAGCGACGCCGACCTGGACGCGCTCATGCACGTTCAGCAAGAGCTCGAAGCCCGCGATGGCTGGCGCCTGCAGCAACTGGTGGACAGTACCTTGAGCCGCCTGCAACTGCCGGCCGACAAAACCCTCGCCGAGCTGTCCGGTGGCTGGCGCCGCCGCGTGCTGCTGGCTCAGGCGCTGGTGTCCGAGCCAGACCTGCTGTTGCTCGACGAACCCACCAACCACCTGGACATCGGCGCCATCGCCTGGCTCGAGGAAGCCCTCGCCGGCTTCGGCGGGGCCGTGCTGTTCATCACCCACGACCGTGCCTTCCTGCAAAACCTGGCCACGCGCATCCTGGAGCTGGACCGCGGCCACATGATCGACTGGAATGGCGACTACGCCAGCTTCCTGGTGCACAAGGAAGCCGAACTTGCCGCCGAGGAGACCGCCAACGCGCTATTCGACAAGCGGCTGGCGCAGGAAGAAGTATGGATTCGTCAGGGCATCAAGGCCCGGCGTACCCGCAACGAAGGTCGCGTACGCGCACTGAAGGCATTGCGTTCGGAGCGGGGCGAGCGCCGCGAGCGCCAGGGCAAGGCCAACATCCAGCTGGATGTGGCGGACAAGTCCGGCAAGCAGGTGATCGTGCTGGAGAACGTCAGCTACGCGCACCCCGGCGGGCCGTTGCTGGTCAAGGATTTCTCCATGGTGCTGCAGCGCGAGGACCGTATCGGCCTGCTGGGCGCCAACGGCACCGGGAAAACCACGCTGCTCAAGCTGATGCTGGGCGACCTTCAGCCCACCGCGGGCTCGGTAGAGCAGGGCACACGCCTGGAGGTGGCCTACTTCGACCAGCTGCGCATGCAGCTTGACCTGGAAAAAACCGTGATCGACAACCTGGCCGAAGGTCGGGATTTCATCGAGATCGACGGCCAGAGCCGCCACGTACTCAGCTACCTGGGCGACTTCCTGTTCAGCCCTCAGCGGGCGCGTACTCCGGTGAAGGCGCTGTCCGGCGGCGAACGTGCTCGCCTCCTGCTGGCCAAGCTGTTCAGCAAGCCCGCCAACCTGCTGGTGCTGGACGAACCCACCAACGACCTGGACGTGGAAACCCTCGAGCTGCTCGAGGAGGTGCTCTCGGCATTCAAGGGCACTGTACTCATGGTCAGCCACGACCGGGCATTCCTGGATAACGTGGTCACCAGCACCCTGGTGTTCGAGGGCGATGGCCAGGTGCGGGAATACGTGGGCGGCTATCAGGACTGGATTCGCCAGGGCGGCTCGGCCAAGTTGCTGGGCGTGAAGGAAGCCAAGGCGCAGAAAGCGGAGCCTGTGGCGTCAGCCAGCCCCGCGCCAGCAGCGTCGGCGCCTGCACCTGCACCTGCACCTGCCAAAAAGAAACTCAGTTACAAGGTGCAACGCGAGCTCGAAGCCTTGCCGGGGCAGATCGAAGATATCGAGTCGCAGATGGCGGCCGTGCAAGCGCAGATCGGATCGCCGGGCTTTTACCAGCGCCCGGCTGCGGAAACCACCGCCGTGCTCGCCAGCCTGGATAGCCTGCAAGCTCGCCATGATGCGCTGGTAGAGCGCTGGGCCGAACTGGACGAGTAAGGGGCTCCGCAATCAGGCGTCGGTGGGCGCCTGATGGAGGAATGTGGCCTTCAACCGGCTTTTTCGGCTTTCATTCGATCCAGTCGCACTGCCAGCACGTCACACGGCGCGCCGTGCAGAACGTCATTGGAGGTTGAGCCCAGCAGCAGGCCCAGGCCATGGCGGCCATGGCTACCCACGATAATCAGGTCGTAGCCCTTGTCCTTGGCCAGTTTGTGGATTTCCTGGCGCGGCTGGCCGTAGGTCAGGTGGCAGAATTCCTCGGAAACATCCGGATATTTGCCGCGCAGGGTGCGCATGCGCTCCTTGGCCTGATCGAATTGCTGCTGCTGAAGCTGGGAAAGGTCCATGGGCACGTCGCCGCCGAAGGCCATTGCCATGGGTTCCACGATATGAACCAGCGACAGCTTCGCGCCAGTGGCTTCTGCAAGGGCGCGGGCGCGTTTGATGACCGGGTCGCATTCCTCGGTCAGATCCACGGCTACGAGGATATGTTGATAGGACATGGCGTGGTGCTCCAGACAGAAGTATTAGCTTGATTATGGCCCTTTCATGGGGAATGCATAGGTAGTGGCGCATTCTCCAAGGGGTTGTTTGTAAATCGCGGGGAGAGTTCTATGACGGTCTGGATAGTGGTGTCAATCCTGGCGGTGATTTTAAGCCCCCTGGCCTGGCTACGCCCCTCACGCAAACAGAGCGGTCGCATGGCGTGTCGCATGAAGGCCCGCGCGCTGGGCCTGGGCATGCAGTTGGCGCCGCAGCAGTGGCCGCACTGGATGCCGGCCCACCTGCCTACACCCGCTGCACAGTATCACCGACCGCGGCCCTCGCCGGTTGGCGCGGATTGGACATGGTGGCAGCCAGAGCCCGGCCAATGGGTAAACCAGTGGCGCGAGCCGTGCACGAACGCTGCCCTGCTGGAGCAGTTGAACGGGCTGCCGGCCGACGTGTGGAAGGTTGAAGCGCAGCGACAGATGGTCAGCGCAGTGTGGGGCGAGGGTGGCGGGGAGGGCCAGGCAGAGGCTATCGACCGGGCCCTGCGAGCGCTCGCCACACGCTAGATCCGGAACTGGCGCAACGCTCCGTTCAACTGCTCGCTAAGGTTTTTCATCTCCGCGCTGGTGCGGCTCGATTGTTCCGCCGCCGCTGCAGTCCCCTGGGACAGCCCGGCAGCCTGAGCCACATTCTGGTTGATGTCTTCCACCACGTGGCTTTGTTGCAGGGTGGCACTGGCGATGGACGCGTTGAGCTGGTTCAGCGTGCGCAAGGCATGCACCACTGCCTCCAGGCTTCGGCCGGCGGCGCTGGCCTGCTCGATGGTCAGGCGCGACGCCTCGCTGCTTTCGTTGATGACCTTCACTGCGGCTTCGGAGCGGTGCCGCAGCCGCTCGGTCATGGCCTGGATCTGGGCCGTGGATTTCTGCGTGCGCTGCGCAAGCAGGCGCACTTCGTCAGCTACCACGGCAAACCCCCTGCCTTGATCGCCGGCCCGCGCGGCTTCGATGGCAGCGTTCAAGGCCAGCAGGTTGGTTTGCTCGGCGATCGAACTGATCACGTCCAGCACACCGCCTATCTCGGTGCTTTCGGCCGCCAGGGTGCGGATCACCTCCACGGCTTGGTTGATGGTGGCGGAAAGCTGGTCGATCTGCTGAACACTACCGCTGATACTGGCCTGGCCGTCGAGGGCCTGAGCTTCGGCCTTGCGCATTTCGCTGGCCGCGTGCTCGGCGGTACGGGCAACATCCTGAACGCCATGGGTGACCTCGCCGATGGCGGTGGCCACCCGGTCCATTTGTTCGCACTGGCGCGAGCTACTTGACTGGGCTTCCAGGGCATTGCCGCCCAGCGCTTGTGACGAGCGGCCAAGCTCATCGGCCGACGCCTGCAGCGATCCCACCATTGCGCGCATTTTTCGCGTGAATGCGTTGAAATGGCCGCTCAGTTGGGTAATTTCGTCATTGCCTTCAGCGTGGAGTTCACGGGTGAGGTCGCCGTCCCCGCTGGCAATGTTCGCCATTGCGCTGACCGAGGCGCGCAGCGGATGGACGATGCTGCGGGCGATGGCAACAATGGCCAGGGCCATCATCAGCGCGATGACCGCCGCCGCGATCAACACGCGGACCACTTGGGCGGTGAATTCGGCCTTCACGTCGTCCACGTACACGCCCGAGCCGATCACCCAGCCCCAGGGTTGGAACAGCTGTACGTAGGAGGTTTTGGCCACGGGCGCGCTGGCGCCTGGTTTGGGCCAGCGGTAATTCACTATTCCAGCGCCCTTGGCCTTCGCCACGGCCACCATTTCGTTGAATACCGCAAAGCCATCAGGGTCGCGAATGCCCGAAAGGTCCTGACCATCGAGCTTGGCATTGGTAGGGTGCATCACCATCACCGGGCGAAGGTCATTGATCCAGAAATAATCCGCGCCTCCATAGCGCAGGCCGCGCACCGCAGCGATGGCTTGCTGCTGGGCCGCTTCGTGGGTCAGCGCTCCGGTCTTTTCAAGGCCGTTGAAGTATTCCAGCAAGCCTGCCGCGGTTTGCACGACATGCATGGTTTTCTGGGCCTTGGCTTGATAAAGATCGTCATGAATTTGCTTGAGCATGAACAGGCCAAGCGCGGCGAGCATGCCGAGGGCCAACAGCAGGATAAGCCACAGCCGGCGGCTGATGGACAGGTTGCGCAGCACCTTCATGGGGCTTTCTCCGCATTGTTGTTGTGTGGGGGAGCGAAGCGTAAGGACGTACATGGCGGCCAGGAAGCCGGCTGTAACGGGATGTCGGCCGGCCTTGCGAAGAACTTGAGGGCAAGGCGCCGAACGGCAGGCAATAAAAAGCCCGACACGAGGGTCGGGCGAGGCCAGGCAGGCCGGTGAATGGCCGCGATCATACGCCTCTGGCACCAATGCGTGGCATGAATTCGTGCCCATTCATCGCTGCGCGGTGCTTGGGCGGCACGTTCCGTAGAGGGCACTATATGTGCCGCTGTCTACGCTCAAGCTGTTCAGGAAAAATGACCGAGCGGTCGCGACGGTGGCCTGTTTTCGGGCGATTGACATTCCAAGGGTTTTCGCTGAAGGTGTGCACACCCGAATCAAACGGGCGTATGAATCGAGCGTTTGCCATCGCTTCATCGTCCGAACGCGTGTTGGCGGGTAAGCCTCATGGCTGCTCCAATGCGTAACGTTTAGCTTCCATTCCTGGAGATCAGTTGATGATTTACGAAGGTAAAGCCATCACGGTTAAGGCTCTTGAAAGTGGCATCGTCGAACTGAATTTCGACCTCAAGGGTGAGTCCGTCAACAAGTTCAACCGCCTTACCCTCAGCGAGCTGCGCGAGGCGGTGGAAGCGCTCAAGGCCGATGCGTCGGTCAAGGGCGTGGTGGTTACCAGTGGCAAGGATGTGTTCATTGTCGGCGCTGATATCACCGAGTTCGTCGATAACTTCAAGTTGCCCGAAGCCGAGCTGACCGCCGGAAACCTCGAAGTCAACCGGATCTTCAGCGATTTCGAAGACCTGGCATGCCCTACCGTGGTCGCGATCAACGGCATCGCCTTGGGTGGTGGCCTGGAAATGGCCCTGGCAGCAGACTTCCGCGTGATGTCCACGGCGGCGAAGATCGGCTTGCCTGAAGTGAAGCTGGGCATCTACCCAGGTTTTGGCGGTACCGTTCGCCTGCCGCGCCTGATCGGCGCTGATAACGCCATCGAATGGATTGCCTCCGGCAAGGAACAGCGCCCGGACGACGCCCTGAAAGTTGGCGCCGTGGACGTGGTGGTTGCGCCTGAGCTGCTTCAGGCCGCCGCGCTGGACTTGCTCAAGCGCGCTATCTCCGGCGAAATCGACCATCTGGCTCGTCGCCAGCCCAAGCTGGAAAAGCTCAAGCTGAACGCCATCGAGCAAATGATGGCTTTCGAAACCGCCAAGGGCTTCGTTGCTGGCCAGGCCGGGCCGAACTACCCGGCACCGGTAGAGGCGATCAAATCCATCCAGAAAGCCGCGAACTTCGGTCGCGACAAGGCACTGGAAATCGAAGCCGCCGGCTTCGTGAAGATGGCCAAGACCTCTGCCGCCGAAAGCCTGATCGGGCTGTTCCTGAACGATCAGGAGCTCAAGCGCAAGGCCAAGGTGTATGACAAGCAGGCCCGTGAGGTAAATCAGGCGGCTGTATTGGGCGCTGGCATCATGGGTGGGGGCATCGCCTACCAGTCGGCGTACAAAGGCACCCCGATCCTGATGAAGGACATCAATGAGAAGGGTATCGAGCAGGGCCTCAACGAAGCCTCCAAGCTGTTGGGCAAGCAGGTCGAAAAAGGCCGCCTGACCCCTGCGAAGATGGCGGTTGCCCTCAATGCCATCCGCCCGACGCTGTCCTATGGCGATTTTGGCCACGTGGACATCGTGGTCGAGGCCGTGGTCGAGAACCCGAAGGTCAAGCAAGCCGTGTTGGCCGAAGTGGAAAACCACGTGAAGGACGACGCCATTCTGGCTTCGAACACCTCCACCATTTCCATCAGCCTGCTGGCCAAGGCCCTGAAGCGCCCCGAGAACTTCGTGGGCATGCACTTCTTCAACCCGGTGCATATGATGCCGCTGGTGGAAGTGATCCGTGGCGAGAAGTCCAGCGAGCAAGCGGTAGCCACCACCGTCGCCTATGCCAAGAAAATGGGCAAGAACCCGATCGTGGTCAACGACTGCCCGGGCTTTTTGGTCAACCGTGTGCTGTTCCCGTACTTCGGCGGTTTCGCCAAGCTGGTGAGCGCGGGCGTGGACTTCGTGCGCATCGACAAGGTCATGGAAAAATTCGGCTGGCCCATGGGCCCTGCGTACCTGATGGACGTAGTCGGCATCGACACCGGCCACCACGGTCGTGATGTGATGGCCGAAGGCTTCCCGGACCGCATGAAGGACGACCGCCGCAGCGCCATCGACGCGCTGTATGAGGCCAACCGCCTGGGTCAGAAGAACGGCAAGGGCTTCTATGCCTACGAGACCGACAAACGTGGCAAGCCGAAGAAAGTGGCCGATGCCGCAGTACTGGACGTGCTCAAGCCGGTCATTTACGAGCAGCGCGAAGTCACCGACGAAGACATCATCAACTGGATGATGATCCCGCTGTGCCTGGAGACGGTTCGCTGCCTTGAAGACGGCATCGTTGAAACCGCAGCCGAAGCGGACATGGGCCTGGTGTACGGTATCGGCTTCCCTCCCTTCCGCGGTGGCGCACTGCGTTACATCGACGCGATCGGTGTGGCCGAGTTCGTAGCCATTGCCGACCGTTACGCCGAGCTGGGCCCGCTGTACCACCCCACCGAGAAGCTGCGCGAAATGGCCCGTACCGGCCAGCGTTTCTTCGGTTGAGCCGCCCGACAACAGAGCGAGATTTTGCACTATGAGCCTGAATCCAAGAGATGTGGTGATCGTCGACTTCGGTCGTACACCCATGGGCCGCTCCAAGGGCGGCATGCATCGCAATACCCGCGCCGAGAACATGTCGGCGTTGCTGATCGACCAGCTGCTGGCGCGTAACCCGGGTGTAGACCCCAACGAAGTCGAAGACGTGATCTGGGGCTGCGTGAACCAGACCCTCGAGCAAGGCTGGAACATCGCGCGCATGGCATCGCTGATGACGCGCATTCCTCACACGTCGGCGGCGCAAACCGTGAGCCGCCTGTGCGGTTCGTCCATGAGCGCGCTGCACACCGCTGCCCAGGCCATCCAGACCGGCAACGGCGATGTGTTTGTGATCGGCGGCGTGGAGCACATGGGCCACGTGAGCATGATGCACGGCGTGGACCCGAACCCCCATATGTCGCTGCATGCGGCCAAAGCCGCCGGCATGATGGGCCTCACGGCCGAATTGCTGGGCAAGATGCACGGCATCACCCGCGAGCAGCAGGATGCCTTTGGTGTGCGTTCGCACCAATTGGCGCACAAGGCGACAGTGGAGGGCTTGTTCAAGGACGAAATCATCCCCATGGAGGGGTATGACGAGAACGGCTTCCTCAAGGTCTTCGACTACGACGAAACCATTCGCCCGGAAACCACGCTCGAAGGCCTGGCATCGCTCAAGCCGGCATTCAACCCCAAAGGCGGTACCGTGACTGCGGGCACTTCGTCGCAGATCACCGACGGTGCCTCGTGCATGATCGTGATGTCGGCCCAGCGCGCGAAAGACCTGGGCCTTCAGCCGATGGCGGTGATCCGCTCGATGGCGGTAGCCGGTGTCGACCCGTCGATCATGGGCTACGGGCCTGTGCCTGCTACGCAGAAGGCCCTCAAGCGTGCCGGCCTTACGGTGGCGGACATCGACTGCTTCGAGCTTAACGAGGCCTTCGCGGCGCAGGCATTGCCGGTGCTGAAAGACCTCAAGGTGCTCGACAAGATGGACGAAAAGGTGAACCTGCACGGCGGCGCGATTGCCTTGGGGCATCCTTTCGGTTGCTCGGGTGCCCGTATTTCCGGCACTCTGCTTAATGTAATGAAGCAAAAGGGCGCCACCCTCGGCGTTGCCACCATGTGTATCGGTCTGGGCCAGGGCATCACCACGGTGTTCGAACGCGTCTGATCCTGCGTGTGTCAAAGACCGGGGCCAGGCGCCCCGGTTTTTGTTTTTCAGCGTTTGAAGAAGTGAGGCGGCATATGCTGTTACAACCTGGCGTCTATCGCCATTACAAAGGCCCCGAGTACCGTGTATTCGGCGTGGCGCGCCATTCCGAGACCGAGCAGCAGGTGGTGTGCTACCAGGCGCTTTATGGCGAATACGGCCTGTGGGTGCGCCCGCTGGAGATGTTCCTGGAGTCCGTAGAGGTTGACGGCGAGCAGGTACCGCGCTTTGCTTTGGTGCGGGCCGAACCCAGCCTGTTCGACGCTGCCGCGAGTGATGCCATTTAGGCACTGCGCTTGACCTCACCCGGTAGCCACTATATATAGCGGGGCCTCGAAAGGCGTCACCGCCTTCAATTTCTGTTTTTAGGAATCTTCCGATCCATGGGAAAATCGCTGGTCATTGTGGAATCCCCGGCCAAGGCCAAGACGATCAACAAGTACCTGGGCAACCAGTACGTGGTGAAGTCCAGTATCGGCCATATCCGTGACCTGCCTACCAGCGGTTCGTCCACCTCCAAGGAGCCGGCCGCCCGCAAGGCCAAGGCGGCGGGCGAGGCCCCGGCATTAACACCGCGTGAGAAGGCGCGGCGTACGCTGGTAGCGCGCATGGGGGTCGATCCCGACCATGGCTGGAAGGCCAAGTACGAAATCCTTCCCGGCAAGGAGAAGGTCATCGATGAGCTGCGCAAGCTCGCCAAGGATGCCGACACCATCTATCTCGCAACCGACCTTGACCGCGAGGGGGAAGCCATCGCCTGGCACCTGCGCGAGGCAATCGGTGGTGACGATTCGCGTTACAAGCGAGTGGTGTTCAACGAAATCACCAAAAAGGCCATCCAGGAAGCGTTCTCGCAGCCAGGGGAGCTGGATATCGACCGTGTGAACGCGCAACAGGCGAGGCGTTTCCTCGATCGCGTGGTGGGTTACATGGTATCGCCCCTGCTCTGGCAGAAAATCGCCCGTGGCTTGTCCGCCGGGCGGGTGCAGTCCGTCGCCGTGAAGCTGGTGGTGGAGCGCGAGCGTGAAATCCGTGCGTTCATCCCTCAGGAGTATTGGGAGCTGCACGCCGACCTCGCCAGCAGCAAGGCCAAGGTGCGCTTCGAAGTAGCGCGCGAGAACGGCGAAGCCTTCAAGCCGCTCAACGAAACCCAAGCCATGGCGGCCGTGCAGAAGCTCAAGGCTTCCAGCTACACCGTGGCCAAGCGCGAGGACAAACCGACCAGTAGCAAGCCGTCGGCGCCGTTCATTACGTCCACACTGCAGCAGGCGGCGAGTAACCGCCTGGGCTTTGGCGTGAAAAAAACCATGATGATGGCCCAGCGCTTGTACGAAGCTGGCTACATCACTTATATGCGTACCGACTCCACCAACCTGTCGGTGGATGCGTTGGACATGGCACGTGCCTATATCGAAGGCAACTTCGGCAAGCAGTACCTGCCGGCCACGCCGAACGTTTATGGCAGCAAGGAAGGCGCTCAGGAAGCGCACGAGGCGATCCGCCCGTCCGATGTGAACCTGCACCCGTCGCAGCTCAACGGCATGGAGCGCGATGCAGAGCGGCTGTACGAGCTGATCTGGCGTCAGTTCCTGGCCTGCCAGATGCCACCGGCACAATACCTCTCCACCACGCTCACCGTGGCGGCCGGGGGCTTCGAACTGCGCGCCAAGGGCCGCATCCTGAAGTTCGACGGCTACACCAAAGTATTGCCACAGGTTAGCAAGCCGGGCGAAGACGACGTGCTGCCCGAAATGGCCCAGGGCGAGAAGCTGCAGCTGCTTGAGCTGGACCCCACCCAGCACTTCACCAAGCCACCGGCGCGGTACTCCGAAGCCAGCCTGGTCAAGGAAATGGAAAAGCGCGGTATTGGCCGGCCATCGACCTACGCTGCGATCATCTCCACCATTCAGGACCGTGGCTATGTGACGCTGCATAACCGTCGGTTCTATTCGGAAAAGATGGGCGACATCGTGACCGAGCGGTTGGGCGAAAGCTTCTCCAACCTCATGGACTACGGTTTTACCGCAGGCATGGAAGAGCACCTGGACGACGTTGCGCACGGCGAGCGTGACTGGAAGAACGTGCTGGACGAGTTCTACGAGGACTTCCGCGCAAAACTGGAAGTGGCCGAGGCCAGCGAAAACGGCATGCGCGCCAACCAGCCGACCCTCACGGACATTCCGTGCAAGGAGTGCGGCCGGCCGATGATGATCCGTACCGCATCCACGGGCGTCTTCCTGGGTTGCTCAGGCTACAGCCTGCCGCCCAAGGAACGTTGCAAGGCGACCATCAACCTGGTGCCCGGCGACGAGATCGCTGCGGACGACGAGGGCGAATCCGAATCCCGCGTACTGCTGAACAAGCACCGCTGCCCCATCTGCGCGACGGCGATGGATGCGTACCTGCTGGACGAGAAGCGCAAGCTGCACATCTGCGGTAACAATCCGGACTGCGCTGGCTACGAGATCGAGGAAGGCAGCTTCCGTATCAAGGGCTATGAAGGCCCGAGTATCCAGTGCGACAAGTGCGGCAGCGAAATGCAGCTCAAGACCGGCCGTTTCGGCAAGTTCTTCGGTTGCACCAACGCGTCCTGCAAGAACACGCGTAAGCTGCTGAAGAACGGCGAAGCGGCGCCGCCCAAGATGGACGCCGTGAAGATGCCGGAGTTGAAGTGCGAGAAGGTGGACGACACCTACGTGTTGCGTGACGGCGCCTCGGGCCTGTTCCTGGCCGCGAGCCAGTTCCCGAAAAACCGGGAAACCCGCGCGCCCCTGGTGCGCGAGCTGCTGCCTCACAAGGACGAGATCGATCCCAAGTATCATTTCCTCTTTGACGCACCCGTGAAGGACCCCGAAGGCCGCTTCTCGGTGATACGCTACAGCCGCAAGACCAAAGAGCAGTACGTGCAGACCGAAGTCGATGGCAAGCCTACCGGCTGGCGCGCCTTCTTCGATGGCACGGCCTGGAAGGTCGAAGACAAGCGTTGAATGCTCGGGGCCACAGTGCCCCGTTCATTTTTTCGGAGGTTCCCATGGCACATGAGTTGTATACCCGCACCAACCAGAAGCTCTATTTCGCAGGCTTGGCCCTTGAGGCGCTGGGGCGGGCGGAGCAGGGCGCTGCCATGAATGCAGCTGCGCTAGCTCAAGCAGAGCGTGAGGCAGTGCTGTTTCATCTTTACGGTGGGCTGCTGGGGCTATGCCATGAAATTGCAGGGTACTACCGGCTGAACGATGCCGACTCGCCAAAGGCGGAGCGGTTTCTTACGCCCGAAGCCTTGGCGGCCGCGCCTAACCCGCAGTTGGGGGAATTGGTGGAGCTTGCAGGCAACCGGGCAACCTGGCTGGCCAGGCTGCTTTACGAATACAACGCACTGTGGCAACCGCCACGAGCGCCACGCAAGGCCAAGCAGGACGTCACCCAACCGTTGATCCAGGCAGTAAGCCTTGATGAGCCCGAGGAACCGCCCGCACTGGGGCGGGACGAGCTGGAGGAGTGGCGCCAACAGTTGAAATCCCTGGCGGTCCGGTTCCGGGATGGGCTAAGTGAGTGCTGATTAGCTCACTGAATGTTACAATAACTGCCTTTCCCGGAGATCCCTCACGTCATGTCTACGTCTTTTCTTGAAATCGTCGAACTTCCGGATGGCCGGATCGAGCTGCGTCGCGCTGAAGACGAAGGTTCGCTGGTTACCTTGAACTTCTCCGACGATGCCAAGGCTTTTCTCCAGGGCCAGCACGTAGAAGTCGCCAAGGCCATGCTGAGCGTGGGCGTGCAAATGGCCGGCAAGCTGGTCGAGGGGGATTTCGAACACGACGACGGGCCGCGCGTACTTCACTGAGGCCGGCGGCCGTTGGGCTTCAGCCCAGGCGGATATTCAGGCTTTGCGCGTCGCCTTGGCGCGCGGCGGTCACAAGCTGCTGGCGCCCGTTTGTATTCAGCGGGTTGACCCAACTGACTACTGTATGGCTTCTGCCAAGGCGAAGTACTTCGCAGGCCAGCTGCAGGGGCGTTTGATTGGCCCGTGGTTGCAGCAGCAGGATGCGTTCGCGGTTGAGTCCGGCATCGCGTAGCCAGTTCTGGGTCAAACTGGCCGGCGGCGCTACCAGCGTGAGCCAGCGCATATGCTCCCCCTCGCTCAGCTCCCGTAGCATCGGTGCCAAAAGGCTAAGGCAGTTTCCCGTTGCCCCCCGAAGGCTCAGCTCGCTGAACACCTCGGGTGCCTGGCTTGGCCAGCCTTCTACAGGGGCTTTCTGAAAAGCCTGACCGGGCGGCGCGATAAAGGCTTCGAACAACGACAGCTGGGTATGCTGGGCGTTATTGGGCACTATCGTGGAAAACTGCATTGTCGCCTCCTGTTTATCGGCGTATGACGCCAACGCTAAGCCCTTCGATCACCAGATCCTGCTCGCGCAGGTCCACTTCGATAGGCGCGAATTCCGGGTTTTCAGCCAGCAGCTGAACCTTGTGGCCGACACGGTTGAACCGTTTGACGGTGACTTCCTCGCCGATGCGAGCGACGACGATCTGGCCGTTGCGCGCTTCCCGGCAGGTATGGACCGCGAGCAGGTCGCCATCGAAGATGCCCACATCCTTCATGCTCATGCCATGCACGCGGAGCAGGTAATCTGCGCGTGGATGGAAGAAGGCCGGATTGATGTCGCACGTGGTCTCGATATGCTGTTCGGCTAGAATCGGGGCGCCGGCCGCTACACGGCCAATGACCGGCAACGAGGTATCGTTGGCCGAGCGCGGTTCGGCGCCAGGAATGCGAATGCCACGGGATGCACCTGGGGTCATTTCAATGGCGCCCTTGCGGGCCAGCGCCTTGAGGTGCTCCTCGGCGGCGTTGGGGGACTTGAAGCCCAGCTCTTGAGCGATTTCGGCGCGGGTAGGGGGGAAGCCGTTGTCATCGAGGCAACGCTTGATGAAGGCAAGGATTTCGGCCTGGCGTGGCGTTAGTTTCTGCATGGCGTTGGCTCTGGCTTTTTATACAGTGCCTGGAATTATATACAGTATGCAGCGCTTGGCAATCCTTTCCGCTGGCGCTTCGCTGCTTGAAAGCGCGGCCGTATGGCTGGAAAATGCGCGGCCAGCTTGACAACGCGAGCGGGCCAAACGTATGTTTCAAACACCTGTTTGTCAGCCGGAGCACCCATGGCACAGTCGGAAACCGTCGAGCGCATTCTCGATGCCGCCGAACAACTGTTCGCGGAGAAGGGGTTCGCCGAAACGTCCCTGCGCCTCATCACTGGCAAGGCGGGGGTCAACCTGGCCGCCGTCAATTATCATTTCGGGTCTAAAAAGGCCTTGATCCAGGCCGTGTTCTCACGCTTCCTGGGGCCATTCTGCGCCAGCCTCGATCGGGAGCTGGAGCGCCGCGCCGCCCGCCCCGAGCACAAGGCCAGCCTGGAAGAACTGCTGGAAATCCTTGTGGATCAGGCGCTGTCTGTACAGCCGCGCAGCAATAATGACCTGTCCATTTTCATGCGTTTGCTCGGCCTGGCCTTCAGCGAGAGCCAGGGCCATTTGCGGCGCTACCTGGAAGACATGTACGGCAAGGTATTTCGCCGTTACATGCTGCTGGTGAATGAAGCTGCGCCGGGCATCCCGGCGCTCGAGCTGTTCTGGCGGGTGCACTTCATGCTAGGTGCTGCGGCGTTCAGCATGTCGGGTATCAAGGCGCTGAGGGCGATCGCGGAGAACGACTTCGGGGTGGACACCTCCATCGAGCAGGTCATGCGGTTGATGGTGCCGTTCCTGGCGGCCGGCATGCGTGCCGACAGCGGCGTAAGCGACCCTGCCATGTCTTCTGCGCAATTGCGCCCCCGCAGCAAAGCGCCGGCCAAGGCCTGAGCCGCGCACGACAGCCCGGCCCGGATTGGGTAAAGTAGCGGCCCCGCTGCTTTCCCAAGGATTTCCAATGAGCGCCAGCCTTCAAGGCTCTCTGATGGTCGACGTTGCCGGCACCTGGCTCACCGCCGAAGACCGCCACTTGCTACGCCAGCCCCAGGTGGGCGGGCTCATCCTTTTTGCTCGCAACATCGACCACCCACGCCAGGTGCGTGACCTGTGCGCCAGCATTCGCGCCATACGGCCGGACCTGATCATCGCCGTGGACCAGGAAGGGGGCCGCGTGCAGCGCTTGCGCCGAGGATTTGTCCGCCTGCCAGCCATGGGCCGTATAGCACAGGCCGCGAAAGGCGCTGATGCGCAAGTGCTTGCCACCCATTGCGGCTGGATAATGGCGACCGAAGTCCTCGCCGCAGGGCTGGACCTGAGCTTCGCGCCGGTGCTGGACCTGGATTACGGGCGCAGCGCTGTGATCGGGGCCCGTTCGTTCAGCGGCGACGCGCAAACGGCAACCGCTCTGGCCGGGGCGTTCATCGATGGCATGAATCAGGCGGGCATGGCCGCATGTGGCAAGCATTTCCCCGGCCACGGTTGGGCCGAGGCCGATTCCCACGTAGCCATCCCAGTAGATGAGCGCGACCTGCCAACCCTGCGTGCGGGCGACATGCAACCGTTCATTCAGCTGCGCGCCAGGCTGGCGGCGGTGATGCCGGCCCACGTGATCTATCCAGCGGTGGATGAACGCCCCGCGGGCTTTTCGCGCCGCTGGCTTCAGGAAATCCTCCGAGGCGAGCTGGGCTTCGAGGGTGTGATCTTCAGTGACGACCTGTCCATGGCGGGTGCTCACGTTGCAGGCGACGCGGCCGCTCGCATCGAAGCTGCGCTGAGCGCCGGCTGTGACATGGGCCTGGTGTGCAACGACCGCGCCGCCGCCGAGCTGGCCCTGGTTGCTGCCCAGCGCCTTGGTGTAACCCCACCCGCGCGGCTGGCAGGCATGCGCCGCCGCGCTCACCCTTCCCTTGAATATCGGCAGCAGCCTCGCTGGCTCCAAGCGCTGGGTGCGCTTCGCCGGGCGGGCCTGCTTGAGCCTGGAGCTTGATCATGACCACGTACGCAATCATTGGCGGCACCGGGCTTACCCAGCTTGATGGGCTAAAAATACACCGCTCGGTAGACATCGAAACCCCTTACGGCGCCCCGTCCGCGCCAGTGCTGGTGGGCGAATACGCAGGCCGCGAAGTGCTGTTTCTGGCTCGTCACGGTCATCCGCACCGCTTTCCTCCCCACAAAGTGAACTACCGGGCCAACCTTTGGGCGCTGAAGCAGGCCGGCGCCGAGGCGGTGCTGGCGGTGAATGCGGTAGGCGGTATTCATTCGGCGATGGGCACGGGGCATTTTTGCGTGCCGCACCAGGTGATCGACTACACCAGCGGGCGTGAGCATACCTACTTCGCCGACGACCTGGAGCAGGTCACGCACATCGACTTCAGCTACCCCTACAGCGAGCCCCTGCGCCAGCAACTGATTGCCGCGCTGGCCGCCGAGGGGCATGGCTTTAGCGACTTTGGCGTGTACGGCGCCACCCAGGGACCACGGCTGGAGACCGTCGCCGAAATTGCCCGGATGGAGCGCGACGGCTGCGACATCGTTGGCATGACCGGCATGCCGGAGGCAGCGTTGGCCCGGGAAATCGACCTGGCGTATGCCTGCCTGGCTCTGGTGGTGAACCCGGCTGCGGGCAAAAGTACCGACGTGATTACCATGGCGGAAATCGAGGAAGCCCTGCACCAGGGGATCGGCAAGGTGAGAGGCGTATTGGGCAGGGTGCTGGCAGCCTGATTAGACCCCGCCCGGAGCCGGCGCCGGTAGCCTCAGCGCTTGTCCGGCAGCGGCTCCAGCAGCGCTTCGATATCTTCCGGTTGCCATCGCCAGTCTGCTGCGTGGTGGCCGTCGAGCACGCCCGCAGCAAGGGCGGTTTTCTCTTGTTGCAGCTGGGCGATTTTCTCTTCCACCGTGCCCCGGGTGATCAGCTTGAACACGAACACAGGCTTGTCCTGCCCAATGCGGTAGGCACGGTCCGTGGCCTGCTGCTCGGCCGCGGGGTTCCACCAGGGGTCGTAATGAATAACCGTGTCGGCGGCGGTGAGGTTAAGGCCTACGCCACCCGCCTTCAGGCTGATCAGGAAGATCCGCTTGCGGCCCTGCTGGAAATCCTCCACCGGTGCGCGGCGGTCGCGGCTGGCGCCGGTTAGCAGCGCGTAGTCCATGCCGCGCTGTTGCAGTTCGGCTTCGATCAGCTCCAGCATCGAGGTGAACTGGGAGAACACCAGCACCCGCCGGTCTTCGGTCATCAGCCGCTCCAGCATTTCCATCAGGCTTTCCAGCTTGCCGGAACTGCCGCCTGGCGCGTAGGCGCGTTGCTTGTCCACCAGGCGCAGGTCACAGCACACCTGGCGAAGCTTGAGCAGGGCTTCAAGAATGATGATCTGGCTACCTGCCATGCCTTTGCGGCTGATCTCCGCACGCACCTTGCGGTCCATGGCCAGCCGTACCGTTTCGTACAGGTCACGTTGAGCGGTGTTGAGCTCCACCCACTGGATGATGTCGGTCTTGGCGGGCAGTTCGGTCGCTACCTGTTCCTTGGTGCGGCGCAGCAGGAAGGGTTTGATACGGGCGTTGAGGTGCAGCAGCCGATCCTGATCCTCATGGCGCTCGATCGGCACGCGGTAATGGGTGTTGAACGCCTTGCTGTCGCCCAGCCAGCCCGGCATCAGGAAATGGAACAGCGACCATAGCTCGCCCAGGTGGTTTTCCAGCGGCGTACCACTCAGGCACAGGCGTTGCCGGGCGTCGAAGCGGCGTGCCGCTTGCGCAGCCTTGCTGCCGGGGGTCTTGATGTACTGCGCTTCATCGAGGATGAGCACATGAAGCTTGAGCTGGCCGATACGCTCTACGTCCTTTGGCAACAGTGCATAGGTGGTCAGCAGCAGGTCATATTCATGAAGGTGCTCGAAGTGCTTGCGGCGGCCCACGCCCTGTAGGGTGAGCACGCGCAAACCAGGGGCGAAGCGGGCGGCTTCATCCTGCCAGTTCGGGATCAGGCTGGTGGGCATCACCACCATCACGGGTCGGTCCAGCCGCCCGGCGTTCTTCTCTGTCACTACGTGCGCCAGCGCCTGGAGGGTTTTGCCCAGGCCCATGTCATCTGCCAGGATGCCGCCCACCTCCAGTTCGCGCAGGTTCTGCATCCAGCTCAGGCCGTCCAGCTGATAGTCGCGCAGCGTGGCATTCAGGCCAATGGGAGGAGGTGCATTGCGGCTGTGAATGTCGCCCAGCCGGGCGGCGAGTTGGCGCAGCCGGTCACTGCCCTCCCAGCGCAGGGGCATGCCTGCCAAGGCGTTAAGCCTCGATGCATCGGGCGTGGGCAGCCGCAGCCGGGTCGCGCCGGCCTCGTGCTGGTATACGTCGCCCAGCACTGCGAGTACCGGCTTCAGCCGCCCGTAGGGCAGGGCTACTTGCAGGGCGCGCTTGCTGCCCTGCGCGGCGGGTAGCTGCAACACGAGCAGCTCTTCGTCCTTGCGACGCGCCAGGGCGGCAGGCTTGAGCACATCAGGGTGCGTGCGCACCAGGTTCAGCAGAATAGGCAACAAACTCTGGGGTTGGCCATTGACCACGATACCCACTTCCAGGTCGAACCAGTCGTGCCCCACGGCCTCATCCAGCACGGCGTACCAGTCGTCCACGGGCGTGAGCTGGAAGCTGAAATGTTCGCCGTACTCGATTTCCCAGCCTTGCTCGCGCAACGCGGGCAGGTCCTGCAGCACAAAGCGTAACCAGGCGCTGTCCGTGGGGAGCTCATACAGTTCGCCTGCGCTCTCCGGCAGCGCCTTGCTTTGCCGGGTGGCAATACGAAAACCCAGGCTTACAAGCTGGTCACGCAGGCGGCGTTCGGCCTGCACGTCCCGGCTAAGCGCCCCGGCACCTTGGCCGGCACGCATTGCGGAGGTGGCAGGGGAAACGTAAATACCCTCGTAGCCGAACGCCAGCGCCGCCCGATGCTGAACGTGGCGTTGCATGCGCCCGTTGCGGGGCTCGAATGCGCTGAACTCCACGCTCCCCAGCCACAGGCGGGGGCGCGGCGCCGGGGCGCCGGACACGTTCACGAGCACGGCGCAACTATCCTGTTATCTGGCTGGCCGCGCATCGGCTCAGGTTGCCTTCGCCAACTGCTCGAGCAGGCTTTCGATGGTATTGAAACGCTCATCCGGCCGCTCCATCGGGACCTGGAATTTAAACAGCGTAGCGCCTTCGAACTTGTAACGCTTTGGCTGGCTCTGGATCATCTTGATCAGCACCAGTGGGTCGACCGGTGTTTCGGCGGCGAACTCGATACGGCCGCCCTGAGGGCCGGCGTCGATCTTCAGAATGCCGAGTTTTTCCGCATGCAGCTTGAGTAGCGTGAGGCGGATCAGGTTCTTGGTGGGCTCGGGCAACAGGCCGAAACGGTCGATCATTTCGACCTGGAGGTCCTTGAGGCCGTCTTCGTCCATGGCCGAAGCGATGCGCTTGTACAGAATCAGGCGAGCGTGAACGTCCGGCAGGTACTCCTCGGGGATCAGCGCCGGAAGCCGCAGGTTGATCTCCGGGCCACCGCTCAATGGCTTGTCCAGGTTCGGCTGTTCGCCTTTCTGGATCGACTTCACTGCGCGCTCCAGCATCTCCATGTAGAGGGTGAAGCCCACCGCCTGGATCTGCCCGCTCTGGCCTTCGCCCAACAGCTCGCCCGCGCCGCGGATTTCCAGGTCGTTGGTGGCCAGCACGAAGCCAGCGCCCAGGTCTTGGGTGTTGGCGATCGCCTCCAGGCGTTTTTCCGCATCGGCAGTCACCTGCTGGCGCGACGGGGTAAGCAGATAGGCATAGGCCTGGTGGTGGCTACGGCCGACACGGCCACGCAACTGGTGCAGCTGCGCCAGGCCGAACTTGTCGGCGCGCTCGATGATGATGGTGTTGGCGCTAGGCACGTCGATGCCCGTTTCGATGATGGTGGAGGCCACCAGCACGTTGAACCGCTTGTGGTAGAAGTCGCTCATCACCTGTTCGAGTTCACGCTCGCGCATCTGCCCGTGACCGATGCCGATGCGCGCCTCGGGCACCAGCTCGGCCAGTTCCGCGGCACATTTCTCGATGGTCTTCACATCGTTGTGCAGGTAGTACACCTGGCCACCGCGCAGCAGTTCGCGCAGTAACGCTTCCTTCACGGTGCTCTTGTTCTGCTCCATCACGAACGTACGTACCGACAACCGCCGGGCAGGCGGCGTGGCGATGATCGACAGGTCGCGCATGCCGGCCATGGCCATGTTCAACGTGCGCGGAATAGGCGTGGCGGTGAGCGTGAGAATGTCCACTTCGCTGCGCAGGGCCTTGAGCGCTTCCTTCTGACGCACGCCAAAGCGGTGTTCCTCATCGATGATCACCAGCCCCAGGTTTTTGATCTTCACGTCATCCTGCAGCAGCTTGTGAGTGCCGATCACGATGTCGATCTTGCCTTCGGCCAGTTCGGCGACGGCTTCGGACACTTCCTTGGCAGACTTGAACCGGCTCATTACTTCAACACGCACGGGCCAGTCGGCGAAACGGTCGCGGAAGCTGTTGTAGTGCTGTTGGGCGAGGAGGGTGGTGGGTACCAGGATTGCCACCTGGCGGCCGCCATGCACCGCGATGAACGCGGCACGCATGGCCACTTCGGTTTTGCCGAAGCCCACGTCGCCACATACCAGACGGTCCATCGGCCGCGGTGCAAGCATGTCGTCGTGCACGGCCTGGATCGCCGATTGCTGATCCGGGGTTTCCTCGAACGGGAAGCCGGCGCTGAAGGTTTCGTAATCCAGGGCCGGATCGCTGAAGGCATAGCCCTTGCGCGCCGCCCGGCGGGCGTAGATGTCCAGCAACTCGGCGGCCACGTCTCGGACCTGCTCGGCGGCCTTGCGCTTGGCCTTTTGCCAGGCCTCGGAGCCCAGCCGGTGTAGCGGTGCCAGGGCGTCATCGCTGCCGGTGTAGCGGGCGATCAGGTGCAGGTTGGCCACCGGTACGTACAGCTTGGCGTTCTCGGCGTACTCAAGGGTAAGGAATTCGGCGACCTGGTTTTCGATCTCCAGCGTAGCCAGGCCCAGGTAGCGGCCCACGCCATGATCGATGTGCACCACCGGCGCGCCTTCGCGCAGCTCGGTAAGGTTCTTGATGACCGCATCGCTGCCCACGTCGCCACGCTTGTCACGGCGGCGGCGCTGCATTACGCGTTGGCCGAACAGCGGGCTCTCGGCGATCAGGGCCAGCGCAGGATCGTCCAGTTGCAAGCCATCATCCAGCGGCGCAATGGTGATCGCCAGCCGCGCCTCGCTTTCCACGAAGCCCGGCCAGCCATCCACGGTAACGGGTTTGAGCTTGAGGCGCGCGAGCATGTCCAGCAGCACTTCGCGGCGGCCCGCCGACTCGGCGGTGAACAGCACGCGGCCGGGGAACTGATCCAGGTAGCCGGCCAGCGCCGCCATCGGTTGGCTGGCCTTGGCTTCGATGGCCAGGTTGGGCAGTGGGCTGGCCGGGAAGCGTTCACGCCCGCCACCGGTACCCGGGTCTTCGCTACCAGCGACTACGCGGGGCCAGGTTTTCAGCCTGGCAAAGCAGTCTTCCACCGGCATGAACAGCTCGGCGGGCGGCAACAAGGGCCGTAGGGGATCGATGCGCCGCTCCTCGAAGCGGTTGCGTACATCGTTCCAGAATTGTTCCGCAGCCTGTTCGATCCCCGGCAGCGAGAACACCTGCGTGTCCTGTGGCAGGTAGTCGAAGAGGGTGGAGGTGTTTTCGAAGAACAATGGCAGGTAGTACTCGATGCCCGCCGGAGTGATACCGCTGTTCAGATCCTGGAAGATCGGGCTGCGACGGAAGTCCACGTCGAAGCGCTCGCGGAAGCGCGCCTTGAAGCGGGTCACGGCTTCCTTCTGCAACGGGAATTCCCGTGCCGGCAACAAACGCACCGACTCCACCTTGTCGATGGAGCGCTGGGTTTCGGGGTCGAAGGTGCGCAGCGTTTCGATTTCGTCGTCGAAGAGGTCTATCCTGTAAGGGAGCTTGCTGCCCATCGGATAGAGGTCGATCAGTGCCCCGCGCACGGTGAATTCGCCATGCTCGTACACCGTGTCCACGTAGCGATAGCCGGCCGCCTCCAGCCGCGCTCGGGTCGCCTCCACGTCCAGCGACTGGCCTACGTCCAGCACCAGGCTGCTCCCCAGCAGGAACTGCGTGGGCGCTAGCCGATGTAGGGCTGTAGTGATAGGCACTACCAAAATGCCGTGGCTCAGCTCGGGCAGCCGATACAGCGCTGCAATGCGCTGGGACACGATGTCCTGGTGCGGCGAGAACAGGTCGTATGGCAGGGTTTCCCAGTCGGGGAAATGCAACACCGGCAGGTCGGGGGCGAAGAAGCGCAGCTCCTGTTCCAGACGGTCTGCTGTCTGGCTGTCAGCCGTCAGCAGCAGGGTAAACCGCTTGGCGGTGCTGGCGGCCTCGGCTATCGCCAGGCTCAGGGCAGCGCCCGGCAGGTTGCCCCAGGTCTGTTTGACCGGCGATGCGGAACTCGCCACGGATGGTAACGGCGGAAGGCGCAGAACTGGCACGGTAGGGCAAGGCTCCAGAAACTAGGTCCGAAAGCCGGATTGTAACGGGCCAGACAGCCGCCTGTCAGTGGCGGCACGCGTAAAAGAAAGCCTGTGCAGGCAAGAACTTAAAAGTGCTGCGAAGGTCTATGCAGCCGTGCTGACGGGTGCTCATTGCTTTGGCGCAGCGGCCGAAGTCATAATGTAGCTCCTTTTTTCTACCCCTACATGTGGAAGGTTCCCGTGAATCAGAAGCCCGACCAGTGTCTTGGTGAATGGATCGATCGTGAAGCGCTCGCCGAGGCGATGATCCCGTTGATCGGTCAGCTTTACCGCAACAATAACGTGGTGACCTCGATCTATGGCCGCAGCCTGATCAACCGTTCCGTTATTGCGATCCTCAAGGCCCATCGCTTCGCCCGCCATCGCCAGGCCGACGAAAGCGAGCTGTCGGTCCACGAGACGTTCCCGCTGCTGCAGGCCATGAGCGAGCTCAAGCTCGGCGCGGCTTCGGTAGACCTGGGCAAGCTGGCGGTGAAATTCAAGGCCGAAGGCAATGGCCGCAACGCCGAAACCTTCGTGCGTGAAGAGCTGGCCGATGTAGTGGGCAAGCAAGCCACCGAAGCCGGCCACCGCAAGGGCCAGGACGTGGTGCTGTACGGCTTCGGCCGCATCGGCCGCCTGCTGGCGCGCATCATGATCGAAAAAACCGGCGGCGGCGACGGCCTGCGCCTGCGTGCGATCGTGGTTCGCAAGGGTTCTTCCGACGACCTGAACAAGCGCGCCAGCCTGCTGCGCCGCGATTCGGTTCACGGTTCGTTCGATGGCACCATCATGGTGGACACTGAGCACAACACCTTGAACGTCAATGGCAATCTGATCCAGGTGATCTACGCCAAGGCGCCCAACGAAGTGGACTACACCCAGTACGGCATCCAGAACGCTCTGCTGGTGGACAACACCGGTGTGTGGCGTGACGCCGAGGGCCTGAGCCAGCACCTGGCGTGCCCGGGTATCGACCGCGTGATCCTCACCGCGCCTGGCAAAGGCAAGCTGAAGAACATCGTTCACGGCATCAACCACGAGTTGATCACCCCTGAAGACAAGATCGTGTCGGCCGCTTCCTGCACCACCAACGCCATCGTGCCGGTGCTCAAGGCGATCAACGACAAGTTTGGCATCGCCAACGGCCACGTCGAAACCGTTCACTCGTACACCAACGACCAGAACCTGATCGACAACTTCCACAAGGGTGAACGCCGTGGCCGCAGCGCCGCGCTGAACATGGTCATCACCGAAACCGGTGCCGCCACCGCTGCCGCCAAGGCGCTGCCGGAACTGGCTGGCAAGCTCACCGGCAACGCGATCCGCGTACCTACGCCGAACGTGTCGATGGCCATCCTCAACCTGAACCTGGAGAAGTCCACCAGCCGCGAGGAAGTGAACGAGTACCTGCGCTATGTGGCGCTGCACTCGGACCTGTCCCGCCAGATCGACTTCGTGACCTCCACCGAAGTGGTCTCCACCGACTTCGTAGGCTCGCGCTACGCGGGTGTGGTCGATGCCGAAGCCACCATCTGCAACGACAACCGTGTTGTACTGTACGTCTGGTACGACAACGAATTCGGTTACAGCTGCCAGGTGATCCGCGTGATGGAAGACATGGCGGGCGTGAACCCTCCAGCGTTCCCGCACTAAGGTCTGCCTGAAACAAGAAAACCCCGGCCTGTGAAGGTCGGGGTTTTTTATTTGCGGCCCTCATTCGCGAGCCCCGCCTTCGGCTTCGCTTGCCCCCACAGAGTGGTGGCGCAGTCAATCTACCCTGTGGGAAGCGGCGGTGCCGGCCATCCAGCGCCAGCTCGTGAAAAAATGACGCAGGGCTCAAGCAAGGAGCCGGCATTGCCGGCGAACCCGGGCCTGATACGGATGATTTGGCGGTGCTTGTTCCTAGGGTTCCGCCAGTCCTTCAGGTCCGGTGCCTAGTTCGCTTTCCTACGCCGCCTCTGCCATCCGCATTTGCGCATCTTTGTTGCGGAAGAGGATCAACGTTGCAACCAGCCCCATTACCGCAGCCCCACTCAGCCATAGCCCCGGCGCGGCCTGGTTGCCCAGCGCGTGGATCAGCCAGGTGCAGGCTGCTGGGGTGAAGCCGCCGAAGGTGGCGGTGGCCAGGCTGTAGGCCAGGGAGAAGCCGGTGGTGCGGACTTCCTTGGGCATGATTTCGGTGAGCGCGACCACCATGGCGCCGTTATACGAGCCATACAGGAACGACAGCCACAAGCCCACGACCAGCAAGTGGGCGAAGCTCGGCGAGCCGACCAGCCACGAGAGCAGCGGGTAGGCCGTTATGATTGCCAGTACCGTGGTGGTCACCAACAGCGGCTTGCGCCCGATGCGATCAGATACCGCGCCCATCACGGGCAGCCAGATGAAGTTCGACAGCCCGATGCACATGGTCACCACGAGGGCGTCGAATTCGGACAGGTGTAGCTCGGCCTTGCCGAACGTGGGGGTGTACGCCGTGATCAGGTAGAACGACACGGTGGTCATTACCACCATGGCCATGCCGGCGATCACCAGGCCGAAGTTCTGGCCGATGGAAGCCAGCACCTGACGCATGGTCGGGCGATGGGTGCGCGCCTGGAACTCGGGTGTTTCCTCCAGCGAGCGGCGGATGAAGAAGATTACCGGCACGATCAGGCAGCCGATCAGGAAGGGCACACGCCAGCCCCATTGGTTCATTTCCTCAGGGGTTAGGAACTGATGCAGGATCACGCCCAGCAAGCCCGCGAACACCACCGCGACCTGTTGGCTCGCGGACTGCCAACTGACGAAGAAGCCTTTTCTGCCCGGGGTCGCGATCTCGGCGAGGTACACCGATACACCGCCCAGTTCCACGCCGGCCGAGAAGCCCTGCAACAGGCGCCCCACCAACACCAGGATCGGCGCGGCTACGCCGATGCTGGCGTAGCCGGGCACCAAGGCGATCAACAAGGTGCCCATGGCCATAAGGCCGAGGGTGACGATCAACCCCTGGCGGCGGCCATGGCGGTCGATGTAGGCGCCTAGCACGATAGCGCCGAGCGGGCGCATCAGGAAGCCGGCGCCGAAGGTTGCAAGCGACAGCATCAGTGACGCGAAGGCGCTGTCCGTAGGGAAAAAGGTGGCTGCAATGGCCGTGGCGTAGAAGCCGTAGACCATAAAGTCGAACATCTCAAGGAAGTTACCGCTGACAACACGAAAAATCGCCTTGCCCTTGCCTGTTGGAGAGGCCATGAAAGGTACCCGTTTATCGATTGGAGTGGGGGGAATCCCTGTGCTAGACGCCTGCGCAGATTCAGTCGCGCGGCTCCGCCACGGCTGGGGCGGATTTGTAACCATATGTGTTACCAATGGACCGGGGCAAATGAAACTCGTTCGATGGGGCCTGATGGGTAGCCTTGTGTAGCCATATGAAAGGGGTGAGGCCGGACATTATTGCGAAAGCGGTAACTACAATTGTGCAGAAGCCGAGATAGCCAAGGCTGCGGCTAACGGTTAATGTTCGCGCCTTGCAGCTTGGCTAGACTGCACACCGTAGGGGTGTGAGTCCGGGCATTTCGAGCCGCAGGCAGCCCAGTGGCGCCGCGGCCTGTTCTGAAGGAGTACGCATGGCTGTCTATAACTACGACGTAGTGGTGTTGGGTTCGGGCCCAGCGGGTGAAGGCGCGGCAATGAACGCCGCCAAGGCAGGCCGCAAAGTGGCGATGGTAGATAACCGTCGGCAGGTCGGCGGCAACTGCACCCACTTGGGGACTATCCCGTCCAAGGCGCTGCGCCATTCGGTCAAGCAGATCATCCAGTTCAACACCAACGAAATGTTCCGGGTCATCGGCGAGCCTCGCTGGTTCTCATTCCCAGACGTGCTCAAGAGTGCCGAGCGGGTGATCGCCAAGCAGGTGGCTTCACGCACCAGCTACTACGCCCGCAACCGTGTCGATGTGTTCTTCGGCACTGGCAGCTTCTCGGACGAGCAAACCATTCAGGTGGTATGCGCCAACGGCGCCCAGGAAAAACTCGTCGCCAAGCAAGTAATCATCGCCACCGGCTCGCGCCCTTACCGGCCCGCCGATATCGACTTCAGCCACCCGCGCATCTATGACAGCGACACCATCCTCAGCCTCACCCACACCCCGCGCAAGCTGATCATCTACGGCGCCGGCGTGATCGGGTGCGAATACGCCTCCATTTTCAGTGGCCTCGGCGTGCTGGTCGAACTGGTAGACAACCGCCAGCAGCTGCTGAGCTTCCTGGATTCGGAAATCTCCCAGGGCCTGAGCTATCACTTCAGCAACAACAACGTGATGGTGCGCCACCAGGAAGAGTACGAACGCGTAGAGGGCGTGGACAACGGCGTGGTGCTGCACCTCAAGTCCGGCAAGAAAATCAAGGCCGACGCCTTGCTGTGGTGCAACGGCCGCACCGGCAACACTGACCGCCTGGGGCTGGAAAACATCGGCATAAAGGTAAACAGCCGCGGCCAGATCGAAGTGGACGAAGGCTATCGCACCAGCGTGCCGACCATCTATGGCGCGGGCGACGTGATTGGCTGGCCGAGCCTGGCCAGTGCAGCCTACGACCAGGGCCGCTCGGCCGCCGGTACCATCGTCGATAACGGCAGCTGGCGCTTCGTGAACGACGTTCCCACTGGTATCTATACCATTCCGGAAATCAGCTCCATCGGCCGTACCGAGCAGGAGCTGACTGCAGAAAAAGTACCGTACGAAGTAGGCAAGGCATTCTTCAAGGGCATGGCGCGCGCGCAGATTTCCAACGAGCCCGTGGGCATGTTGAAAATCCTGTTCCACCGGGAAACCCTGCAGGTGCTGGGCGTGCACTGCTTCGGCGACCAGGCCTCGGAGATCGTGCACATCGGCCAGGCCATCATGAACCAGCCGGGCGAGTTGAACACCTTGAAGTACTTCGTGAACACCACGTTCAACTACCCGACCATGGCCGAAGCCTATCGGGTAGCGGCGTACGACGGCCTGAACCGGCTTTTTTGAGCGGCTCCGGCCGGTGGCCCGAGCCGGCCGGGGCGCAAGCCTTCAGCGATTCTCGAGGGTGGCAATGGCCAAACCGGGAAAGTCTGTAATCAGGCTGTCCGCGCCGAAGTCGGCGAGCCGGCGCATCAACGCTGGCTCGTTCACCGTCCATACCGATACGTGCAACCCTTGGCGCTGCGCCTTGAGCAGGCGCTCGGGGGTGCACAGCGTCCAGTTCAGCGCCAGGTATTGGCAACCATAGTTCTGGGCGACCTTCAGCGGGTCTAACCAAGCGTATTCGGCCACCAGCCCGCGGGAAATATCCGGTACCAACTCCGCTGCCGCGCGTAATACCTCCCGCGAGCTGGAGGTGATGGTGACCTTGTCCAGCAAGCCATGGCGCTGCGCCATTTCACGTATCGCCAGCACGGTGGTCACTGCGCGAGTGCGCGAGGCGCTTTTCACTTCCAGTTGCCAGTGTTCGAACGGGCATTGTTCGAACAGCGTTTCCAGCCTCGGAATGGGGCAGGGGTGCAACCAGCCGGGGCCACCCTTGCGCGCGTCGATCTCCACCAGTTCGGCGGCGGTGTAATCCACTACCCGGCCACGGCGATCGGTGGTTCGCTTCAAGGTAGGGTCATGGATAGCCATCAACTCCCCGTCGCTGGAGAGGTGCAGGTCCAGTTCGCAGCGCTTCACGCCGTGTTCCAGACAAGTTTTGAAGCTGGCGAGCGTGTTTTCCGGCGCCTCGCCTTTCGCGCCGCGGTGGCCATAAATCAGGGTCACAGCTGATTTCCTTGAGAAAAAGTGTTCAGACCGCGTCCAGTGCCTGGTCGAGGGCCTGGCGACGTTCCATCGCCTGTTTTTGCAGCACGTAGCGCGCCAGCAGCTGGCGCTGGGCATCGGTGCTGCCTTCGAATTCCACACCGATGGCGAAGCCGCCGTCGGGAAGCATATCGCAGTGCACCACCCGCGCCCGAAGCATCATGCCAAGGGCCTGCGGAGGGAACGCCATTTTTAGGTCCAGTCGGGTGCCTGGCGGGAAGCGGACAGGGTGTTGGAAATCCAGCCCTGCTTCGGAAATCACCACGTCTTGCGGCTCGCTCAAGGCGCCCATCAGCATTTGCGCCACAACCTGGCTCAACAGGTCGATCCGTTTGCTCTGTGCCTTCAGAAAGCCGCTCAGGGCGCGGTTGGTTTCGCCCAGCTGGCGTAGCAGGTGCTGGGATTCAAACTCGCTCAGGTGCAGCTCGCTGAGCAGGCTGAACAGCGGAGAGTCCTCCGGCGTGGCGTTGGCCGCCTCGCTCAGCGGGGTTATTTCAAGTGCGATGCGATCCTCGATACGGTAGTATTCGCGGCGCTCTACTTCATCTGGTGTCGGCATGGCGAACCCAAGTTGGCGGTTGTGGTCCGAGTGTACGGCCGCCGAAGCGGACCCGCCACACGGATGTTCCTTTCACTCCGAACAAGCACTTACATGTTCAGACCTCTTTTTGCCTTCATCGGCGCGCGCTACACCCGCGCCAGGCGTCGGAATCACTTCGTTTCATTCATTTCACTGACGTCCATGACCGGTCTCGCCCTCGGCGTGATCGTAATGATCGTGGTGTTGTCGGTCATGAACGGTTTCGACCGCGAAATGCGCAACCGCGTGCTGGGCATGGTGCCCCACGCAACCATCGAGGCCGGCCAGCCCATCAGCGACTGGCAGGCACTCGCGGCCAAGGCCGATGCGTTCCCCGGTGTGGCGGCGGTAGCCCCGTTCACCCAGTTGCAGGGGTTGCTCACCAACAACGGCCAGGTGCAGAAGGTATTGCTCAACGGCATTGACCCCGCACAGGAGTCGCAGGTTTCGATCATCGACGCTTTTTTGCGTGAGGGTAAACTCAGCGACCTGTCCAGTGGCGGCTTCGGCCTGATGATCGGCGACAAGGCCGCGGCCAAGCTGGGCGTAAAGGTGGGCGACAAGGTCACCTTCGTCGCACCTGAAGTCACCGTGACCCCGGCCGGCATGTTCCCGCGCATGAAGCGCTTCACCGTCACGGGCATCTTCCATGTGGGTGCCGGGGAAATCGACGGCTACCTGGGGCTGGCCAACCTGGAAGACCTTGGCCGCCTGCACCGCTGGAAGCCCGGGCAGGTGCAAGGCTTGCGGCTTAAGTTCGACGACCTGTTCCAAGCGCCACGCGGGGCCTATCAGCTGGCGCAGCAGCTGGGCGATGACTATTACACCCGGGACTGGACCCGCACCCACGGCAACCTGTACCAGGCCATCCGCATGGAAAAGAACATGATCGGCCTGTTGCTGTTGCTGATCGTGGCGGTGGCAGCGTTCAACATCATTTCCACGCTGGTGATGGTAGTGAACGACAAGCGCGGTGATATCGCCATTCTTCGTACCCTGGGCATGACCCCGCGGCAAGTGATGGGCGTGTTCATGGTGCAGGGCACCATCATCGGAGTGATCGGTACGCTGGTTGGCGGCGCCCTCGGGATCCTTGGCGCGCTTAACGTGAGCCGCGCAATCGCCGGGCTCGAAGGGTTGATCGGGCATAAATTCCTCAACCCGGACGTCTACTTCATTGATTACATTCCGTCGCAGCTGATGGCCGAGGACGTGTTCCTGGTGTGTGGCGCGGCGCTGGCCTTGAGTTTCCTTGCCACGTTGTACCCGGCCTGGCGCGCGGCGCGCACCCAGCCCGCGGAGGCACTACGTTATGAGTGAGTTGGGCATGAGCGAAAAAGCCGTACTGAGCTGCCGCAACCTGGGCAAGGCCTACGAGGAAGGCCCGGAGTCGGTGGTGGTGTTGTCGAACCTTGAGCTGGAGCTGCACGCCGGCGAGCGTGTGGCCATCGTGGGCACCTCCGGCTCCGGCAAGAGTACGCTGCTCAACCTGTTGGGCGGGTTGGACACACCCAGCGAGGGCAGTGTGTGGCTGGCCGGTGAGCAGCTATCGGCGCTGAACGAGCGCGACCGCGGCCTGCTGCGCAATCGCGCGCTGGGCTTCGTGTACCAATTCCACCATCTGCTGGCGGAATTCACCGCGCTCGAGAACGTGTGCATGCCTCTGCTGATTGGCCGCACGGCTATCCCTGAAGCCAAGCGACGGGCGACCGCCCTGCTGGAGCGGGTGGGCCTGGGCCACCGCCTGGCGCACAAGCCGGCGGAGCTGTCCGGCGGTGAACGTCAGCGTGTTGCCATTGCTCGTGCACTGGTCAATGAGCCAGGCCTGGTGATGCTCGATGAGCCCACCGGTAACCTGGACCAGCACACGGCGCAAGGTATCCAGGACCTCATGCTGGAGCTTAGCCGTTCGCTGCGCACCGCCTTCCTGGTCGTAACCCACGATCCGGTGCTGGCACGGCAGATGGATCGCGTGCTCAAGCTGGACGAAGGCCGCCTGGTGCCTCTCTGATTCCCGGAGGCGCCCGTCGCCTCCTGCCTTTTCTTTACGGTGCCGCGCATGTTCAGACCCTTGCCTCTCTTTATCGGCGCTCGCTATACCCGGGCCAAGCGCCGCAATCACTTCATTTCCTTCATTTCCATGACCTCGATGATCGGGTTGGCACTCGGCGTGCTGGCGATGATCGTGGTGCTGTCGGTGATGAACGGCTTCCAGCGGGAGATGAGCGCCCGAATTCTCGGGATGGTCCCTCATGCCGCCGTGGTAGGGGATACCCCGCTCAATGACTGGCGCCCGGTTGCTCAGGCCGCGCTGCGTAATCCAGAGGTGCTGGCCGCCGCCCCGTTTACCGAGCTGGACGGCATGCTGTCCTACAAAGGCGCCATGCAACCGATCCAGCTCAGCGGAGTAGACCCGGCCGAAGAAGCCAAGGTCTCCATCGTTGCCAGCCACATCACCCAAGGCAGCCTGCAGCAGCTGGTACCAGGCGAGTTCGGCGTAGTGATCGGTGATATCACCGCCAGGCGCTTCCGTCTGAGCGTGGGCGACAAGATCACGCTGATCGTGCCAGAGCTGAGCAACGCGCCGGGCGGGATCACTCCGCGCATGCAGCGGCTCAATGTGGTGGGTATCTTCCGCGTAGGCGCCGAAATTGACGGCTCGCTGGCGTTGATGCATATGGCCGACGCCGCCGAAGTGCAGAAGTGGCAGCCTGGGCAAGTGCAGAGCGTGCGCCTGAAGGTGCGTGACCTTTGGGCGGCGCCGCAAGTGGCCAGGAACATCGTTGCGGAGCTGGGGCAGGGCTATCACCCGGACGACTGGACCCATACCCAGGGCAGCCTGTTCAGCGCGATGAAAATGGAAAAGACCATGATCGGCCTGCTGTTGCTGATGATCGTGGCGGTGGCCGCCTTCAATATCATCGCCACGCTGGTAATGGTGGTGAACGAAAAGGGCGCTGACATCGCCATCCTGCGCACCATCGGCGCCACCCCGCGGCAGGTAATGGCCACCTTCATGGTGCAGGGCAGCATCATCGGGGTGGTCGGTACGTTGGTGGGCAGCGTGCTGGGCGTTGTGGTGGCGCTGAACGTGAGCCAGATCGTCGGCTGGCTGGAGCGTGTCACCGGCCAGCATATCTTCACGTCGGACGTGTATTTCATCAGCAACCTGCCATCGCAGCTGCAATGGCAGGATGTAATGCTGGTCAGCGGCGCCGGGCTGGTGCTCAGCTTCCTCGCTACGCTATACCCCGCCTGGCGGGCGTCGCAGATCGAGCCGGCCTACGCGCTTCGGTATGAGTGATCTGGGGGGGGGCTCGACGCGCACCCTTTGTCACTCACCTCGAATGTACTGCTCCAGCTGCTGAATCAGGTTGGCCTGCTCGGCGATGGCTTCTTTAACGAGGTCGCCAATTGAGAGCAGGCCTACCAGCTGGCCGTCTTCGACCACGGGCAGGTGGCGCAGGTGGCTGTCGGTCATGGTGTTCATGCAGGTCTCGATGTTCTCTCCCGGGCCCACGGTGATCACCGGGGCACTCATGATCGCCCGCACGGGTGTGCCCACCGAGGAGCGGCCGGCCAGGATCATCTTGCGGGCGTAGTCCCGCTCGCTCACCACCCCTACCACAGCGCCGTTTTCTACCACTGGCAGCGCACCCACGTTTTTCTCCGCCATCTGCTTCAATGCGTCCAGCACCATCTGGTCCGGGCTGATGGTGAACACCTCCTGGTGCGGCTTGAGCTTCATCAGCTGGGCTACGGTCTTCATGGCTGGCCTCGGTTGTGATTGGAAGAAGGTCGCGCATCGGCCCAGCTAGCATCGTTCACGTATCGCCATCCCACAAGCGCGTGGCCCATTGAAAATACTGATCGGTGATAACGGCGCGTCGGGTGCAGGGAACAGGGCCAACCCGGTAGAATGGCCACCTGTTTCGTTTCAAGGTTCGCCACGATGCACCCTGCTGCCGAAGATTCACCCCTGGGCAAAGCCAGCCAATATGTTTCTACCTACACGCCGGAGTTGCTGTTTCCGATCCCACGCGCGGCCAAATGGGCAGAGCTGGGCCTTACCGCCAGCACCCTGCCTTACGTGGGCGTGGATTACTGGAACTGCTACGAGCTGTCCTGGCTGTTGCCCTCGGGCAAGCCCGTGGTGGCGATCGCAGAGTTCTCCATCCCGGCGGATTCGCCCAACATCATCGAAAGCAAGTCGTTCAAGCTGTACCTGAACTCGATGAACCAGACGGTATTCGCGTCCTCGGAGACCCTGCAGGCCTGCCTGGTGAAAGACCTCTCCGCAGCGGCGGGCAAGCCGGTCGGCGTGCGTATCCAGCGCCTCGCGGACGTGGAAGGGCAGGGGATCAGCGCGCTACCGGGTGTGTGCGTGGATGACCTGGACATTTCGACCAGCGATTACAGCCACCCTCGCCCGGAGCTGCTGCGCTGCGACCCTACCCGCATCGTGGAAGAAAGCCTGCATAGCCACCTGCTTAAATCCAACTGCCCGGTTACCAGCCAGCCAGACTGGGGCAGCCTGGCGATTAGCTATGCGGGCCCGGCACTGGACCACGCAAGCTTTCTGGCCTACCTGGTGAGCTTCCGCGAGCATTCGGACTTCCATGAGCAGTGCGTGGAGCGCGTGTTCATGGACCTCCAGCGCCTGCTCAAGCCCGAGCGCCTGACAGTGTTCGCGCGTTACGTGCGCCGCGGCGGGCTGGATATCAACCCTTATCGCAGTACCCACGCGCAGCACTTCGATAACGCGCGGCTGGCCCGCCAGTAGCAGCAGAGCGTCAGATGCCGATGTTGCCCAACGTCTGCACAATGTTGCGCAAGGTGCCGGCAAGCCCCGGGTGCTTCACTTCGAAGCGCTCGGCGGCGTAATTCACATTGTCCACAAGGCTGTCGGCATGGGTTGCGTTCTCAAGCTCGACTCGAGCCTGGAGTTGCTGCATCAGTTCGGTGAGCTCTGCGCGCTCTTCCAGCGTGGCGGGTGGGTTACGTTCGATTTCGTCACGCAAGGCATCCAGTTGGGCTTGCAGTTCGCGGGCTGGCATAGGGTTCTCCTTTCAAGTCAGCACAGCATTGACCGCCCCGGGCCGCTAAAAAATCCCTAGCGGTGTCACAAGCTTAGGCCAGGCCTTGATCGAGTGCTCAAGGCAAGTGCCTGCGCAAGCGCGCGCTCAGCGCTTATACTGGGAGCGTTTTGACGCGGGCAGGCGCCAGTTGCGTTGCTCTCATTCATGAGGAATTGATTATGCGTTGCAAGGGTGTCGCCTTGTTCAGTCGTTTTGCCGGTCCCTGCCTTGTGGCGGGCCTGACCCTGTCGCCGGCCTTCAGCCAGGCCGCCGATGAAGATCCCTGGGAGGGCGTGAATCGCGCGGTGTTCCGCTTCAACGACACGCTGGATACCTACACGCTCAAGCCGATCGCCAAGGCCTACGACACGGTTACGCCGCAGTTCCTGGAAGATGGTATCCACAATATGTTCAATAATGTGGGAGACGTCACAAACCTGGTAAATAACGTGTTGCAGGCCAAGCCGGCCGCCGCTGGGAAGGACACCGCACGGTTGATCTTCAACACCACATTCGGGCTGTTGGGTTTCTTTGATGTGGGCACCCGCATGGGCCTGCAGCGCAGCGAGGAAGACTTCGGCCAAACCCTGGGCTATTGGGGGGTTTCCAGCGGGCCCTACGTGATGCTGCCGTTCTTCGGGCCAAGCACCGTGCGTGATGCTATCGGCAAATACCCGGATACCTACGCGCGGCCGTACCGCTACATTGACCATGTGCCTACCCGCAACACCATTCTGGGTGCGGACATTATCGATACCCGCGCAAGCCTGTTGTCGGCCGAGAAGCTGATCAATGGGGACAAGTACCTGTTCCTGCGCAATGCCTACCTGCAGAATCGCGAGTTCAAGGTCAAGGATGGGCAGGTCGAAGACGACTTCTGATCGTTCTACAAGCGAAGGGGCCATTGCGGCCCCTTCGTTCTTTCAGTTCCTGATCACGCTGAGGCCAAGCAGGCGTTCGCCATTCGGCAATTCCTCTACCCGAACTACCTCGGTCATGGCGTTATAGTCGGTAAGTTCCTGGGAGTGTGAAGGTAGGTGCACCTGCACCTTCTCGCCGGCCTGCCAGTCGCATTTGGCGCGAAGCTGTATGCCATTGCCTGAAAGGTCGTGACAGATGGCCTGGATTTTCTCCCCACGCGCGGTGGCGGTGACCTCTGCATCGACGGTCATGCGAATGAAATCCCGTTTTTCGCTGTACTGCTGGTCCAGCTGGCCCATGTTCTCTTCCTTTGATGGGTACTAAAAAGCTTTCACGGTTTTATAACGCTACGTCAATTACCGTGTAAAGGGGCCGTGCGACCATCGGTGCCCGCTTGAAACGCCTGGCGGATGGGAGTACCGTCTGCGCCTTACAGGGCACCTCCAATATTTGCCGTGCAGGGTTTATTGACCTACACCGTACAGGAGGGGCCAGAAAAGAAACCAGCGATGCCGTTCTGCCCCGGCCGAGCCTCCCTGATGCCAACCCATTTCTGGCGCCGTTTGCCCACATGCAAAACTCCAGTGCAACGCTGCTCATAATCGACGATGACGACGTAGTGCGGGCCAGCCTGGCTGCCTACCTCGAAGACAGTGGCTTCTACGTGCTGCAGGCAAGCAACGGGTTGCGAGGCCTTGAAGTGTTCGAGGAAGCGCGCCCGGACCTCGTGATCTGCGACTTGCGCATGCCCCAGCTCGGTGGCCTCGACATCATTCGTCAGATCAGCGAGCGTGGTGCTGGCGTACCAGTGATCGTGGTTTCTGGCGCGGGCGTGATGAGCGATGCCGTGGAAGCGCTACGCCTGGGTGCTGCAGACTACCTTATCAAGCCGTTGGAAGACCTGGCCGTCCTGGAGCATTCCGTTCACCGCGCGCTGGACCGTTCCCGTCTGATGCGCGAAAACCAGCGCTACCGCGAGAAGCTCGAAACTGCCAACCGGGAGCTCGAAGCCAGCCTCCACTTGCTTCAGGAAGATCAGAACGCCGGTCGCCAGGTGCAAATGAACATGCTGCCGGTGAACCCTTGGGTCACGGGCGCTTTTCGTTTCGAGCATCAGATCATTCCGTCGCTCTACCTGTCGGGCGACTTCGTCGATTGCTTCCGCGTGGACGATCGGCGGGTAGCGTTCTACCTGGCGGACGTATCGGGTCATGGCGCTTCGTCGGCATTTGTGACGGTGCTCTTGAAATTCATGACCACGCGCCTGATGTTTGAGTCCAGGCGCAACGGGCTGATGCCTGAATTCCGCCCCTCGGATGTGCTGTCGCATATCAACAAGGGCTTGATCAACTGCAAGCTGGGCAAACACGTGACCATGGTCGGCGGCGTCATCAACGAAGAAACCGGGCGATTGACGTACAGCATCGGAGGTCATCTGCCCTTGCCGGTATTCTTTACAGGCGATCAGGCGCATTATCTGGAAGGGCGTGGGTTGCCGGTTGGCCTGTTCGATGAAGCCAGCTACAGCAACCACGTGATTGAGCTGCCGGAGCGTTTCAGCCTGGCGCTATTCTCTGATGGCATCCTGGACCTGTTGCCGGGGGAAACGCTCAGGGATAAAGAGGCCGCCTTGCCGGAAATCGTCAAGGCTGCGGGCGGGAGCCTGGATGGCTTGCGCCAGAAGTTCGGATTGGCCACCCTTGGAGAGATGCCGGACGACATCGCCATGTTGGTGCTTAGCAGGAATTTTGAATGAGTACCGGTAGAATCCAGTTTGCCGAACAGAATGGCACCTTTGTCCTCAAGTTCGTTGGGGAAGTGCGCCTGACACTATGTTCCGCCCTGGATGCAACCATCGAGCGGATTTTTTCCGCCCTGGACTTCTCGGCGATCGTGATCGACCTGACCGAAACCCGCAGCATAGACAGCACCACGCTGGGCCTGTTGGCCAAGCTGTCTATCCTGTCGCGGCAGAAGGTGGGGCTGCTGCCCACGGTGGTCACCACGCACGAAGATATCACCCGGTTGTTGGCCTCCATGGGCTTCGATCAGGTGTTCAATATCGTGGACCGGCCTATCCCGTGCCCGGAGTGTTTGACGGACCTGCCTTCCCAGGACCAGTCCGAAGACGTCGTGCGGTCCAAGGTGCTCGAGGCCCACAAGATCCTCATGGGCCTGAACGACTCGAACCGCGAAGCGTTCCACGACCTGGTCAACGCCCTCGAGCGCAGCTAGCGCATAGCGCCGTATTCCCGCGCCCCGGATCGAAGGTAGGACGGGGCGATAGCCCGGGAATGGCAAAAACTCCATTCCGGGCTAACCCTAGCCTGAGTGCTTATCAGCCTTTGTATTCGCTGATCAATTTCTCGAGCTTTTCCTGATCCCGCGCGAACTGCCGGATGCCTTCGGCCAGTTTCTCGGTGGCCATGGCGTCCTCGTTGGACAGCCAGCGGAATTTGGCCTCATCCAGCTCAAGCTTGGCTTCGCCACCGGTACCCGGCTTGAGCTTGCGCTCCAGGCTGCCTTCGTCCTGCAGTAGCTTGTCGAGCAGATCCGGGCTGATGGTCAGGCGATCGCAGCCGGCGAGTTGTTCGATCTGGCTGGTGTTTCGGAAGCTGGCGCCCATCACTACGGTCTTGTAGTCATTGGCTTTGTAGTAGTTGTAAATGCGGGTTACCGACTGCACGCCCGGGTCTTCGGCGCCGGTGTAATCGGTGTTGTTGGCTTTCTTGTACCAGTCGTAGATACGGCCCACGAACGGGGAGATCAGGAACACACCGGCATCGGCGCAGGCCGCGGCCTGGGCGAACGAGAAGAGCAGGGTGAGGTTGCACTGGATGCCTTCCTTCTCGAGCTGCTCCGCCGCCCGGATGCCTTCCCAGGTGGAGGCCAGCTTGATCAGTACACGGTCCTTGCTCACGCCGGCCTTGTCGTACAGCTCGATCAAATGGCGAGCCTTGTTAAGCATGGCTTGGGTATCGAAGGACAGGCGTGCGTCCACCTCGGTAGAGATGCGGCCGTCGATCAATTTGAGAATCTCCCCACCCACCGCAACTGACAGCGCATCGGCCGCCACGCCCACGTCGCCGTTGGAGGCGCTGATGGTCTGTTTCAGTACTTCGGCGTAGCCAGGCAGGCTGGCGGCTTTGAGCAGAAGGGACGGGTTGGTGGTCGCATCTTGCGGTTTAAGGCGCTTGATGGCGTCCAGGTCGCCGGTATCAGCCACGATGGTGGTGAATTGTTTCAGTTGTTCCAGCTTGGAAGTCATGAGCGATCTCTGTCCTGTACGGTTTGACGACATTACTCCAGCGGCGGCGGGGCCTCAACGGCCCGGCCACCAAATGAATACGACCTTCGAGTGCGTGGGCGCCGCGGGGTTCCGGCTCAGCGACCTTCGAGCAAGGTGGCGGCTTGATCGAGGAGCGCCAGCGGGTCCTTCGCCTTGTGGATGTCCACGGACAGCAGCTGGCGGAAGCGCCTCGCACCGGGGAAGCCCTGACCAAGCCCGAGCATATGCCGGGTGACATGATGCATGGCACCGCCTGCGGCGATATGGGCTGCAATGTACGGGCGCATCCGTGCCAGCGCTTCGCTGCGGCTGATGGCGGGCGCTGTTGCACCGAACAGGCGCTGGTCCACGTCGGCCAATACGTAAGGGTTATGATACGCCTCGCGGCCCAGCATCACCCCATCGAATGTTTGCAGGTGGGTCATGCAGTCTTCAAGGGTTTTGATGCCGCCATTGAGCACGATTTCAAGGGCCGGGAAATCAGCTTTCAATCGGGCAACCACGTCATAGCGCAACGGCGGCACTTCGCGGTTTTCCTTCGGCGACAAGCCTTCGAGGATGGCAATGCGCGCATGCACGGTGAAGCTGGTGCAGCCCGTTTCCGCCACTTGCCCCACGAAATCGCACAGCTGCTCATAGCTGTCACGGCCATTGATCCCGATGCGGTGTTTTACCGTGACGGGAATGCTCACCGCATCCTGCATCGACTTGATGCACTCCGCCACCAGCGCAGGGTGGGCCATCAAGCAGGCGCCAATCATGTTGTTCTGCACCCGATCACTTGGGCAGCCCACGTTCAGGTTCACCTCGTCGTAACCCGCCGCTTCGGCCATCCGCGCACACGCGGCAAGGTCCGCCGGCACGCTGCCCCCCAGCTGCAACGCCAGTGGGTATTCCGCGGCATCATGCTGAAGGAAACGCGCCGCGTCACCGTTGAGCAAGGCGCCGGTGGTGACCATTTCCGTGTACAGCAGGGCGTGGCGGGAGAGCTGACGGAGGAAGAAGCGACAGTGGCGGTCTGTCCAATCCATCATGGGGGCAACGGAAAACCTCCTAGATACCGGATTTGCTGGGGAGGCCGTACTAAGCTGCGGATTCATCGGATTTTGCCATTCTCTCATTTGCTGCCATTCAATACCGTTTGCCCTTGTTTTCGTGGAGCCGTTGCTACAATGTAGCAAGCCCTCAACGTCATGTAGCAAAACCGATGGGCAGCATCACCGTTCGCAAGCGCAAGGACGGATCGACCGGGTATACCGCTCAGATCCGCATCATGAAAAAGGGCGTAACAGTCTATCAGGAATCCCAGACCTTCGAGCGTAAGGCCGTGGCTCAGGCCTGGCTGAAGAAGCGGGAAGCAGAACTGGCCGAGCCCGGCGCCTTGGACAAGGCCAACCGTAAGGGCGTGACCGTAAAGAGCATGATCGAGAAGTACGTGCTTGAGTACGAGAAGATCCGGCCGCTCGGGAAGACCAAACGCGCCACGCTTACGGCTATCAGCCTGTCGGCCCTTGGTTCGATCGAAGACGCCCAGCTCACCAGCCAGCATATCGTCGAGTATGCCAACGACCGCATGCAGAAGGATGGGGTGCAGGCGCAAACCGTAGGCAACGACCTGGCCCACCTGGGCGCGGTGCTTGCTGTAGCAAAACCCGCCTGGGGCTATGAGGTTGATGAAACGGCCATGGCCCATGCTCGGCGCGTTTTGAAGAAGATGGGCGCGGTCTCGCGTAGCAAGGAGCGGGAGCGCCGTCCCACCATCAAGGAGCTCGAGCGGATCCTCGGCTACTTCGCGGAAATGAGGGATCGCCGCCGACAGCAGACGGATATGGTGCGAGTGATCGGATTCGCGCTGTTCTCCACGCGCCGACAGGAAGAGATCACGCGCATACGCTGGGACGCCATGGACGAAGAGCGCCAGGCGGTCCTGATCACCGACATGAAGAACCCGGGGCAGAAGTGGGGCAACGACGTCTGGTGCCACATGCCGGATGAAGCCTGGGCGATCCTGAAGTCAATGCCACGCACCGGTGAGTTCGTGTTTCCGTATAACTCGCGGTCCATCAGCGCCGCGTTTACCCGGGCGTGCCACTTCCTCGAGATCGAGGACCTGCACTTCCATGACCTGCGCCATGACGGGGTGAGTCGTCTTTTTGAACTGGGGTGGGATATCCCGCAGGTGGCGTCTGTATCTGGCCACAGGGATTGGAACTCGATGCGTCGATACACGCACCTGAGAGGGAAGGGAGACCGCTATGCGGGGTGGGAGTGGGTGCAGAAGATAATAACGGGCCCCACGATCGGGGCCCGGTAGGGGTCAGGACACACGCTTGAGTCGGCGTCCCATCAGCTTTTCATGCTCGTCCCGAGCTTTGGCGTGCTGGGCGTCCAGGTAGATGGCGAGGTCATTGAGGTGCACGCCTCGGGCAGCCTTCTGGCTACCCTCCATGCGCACCAGCGGCAGGTCGATCTCGCCGGCCGCCACCTTCATTTTCATCTTCTCGGGCGTGAGGTGGCTGAAGTAGTCGGCGCAGACGCGCTCCAAGGGGATGATCGCTTGGCCGCTGTACTGGGCCATCAGCAGGAATGCAGTGTTCATGTGATTCTCCAGGCCGCCCGGGGCGGCGGTCATTTAATGCGTCAAATCGGACGGGGCCTGAATCTTGTCTACCTGCTGAGCAATTGCCGCGAGCATGGTCATCGTCGTCTCGCGTCCTGTTTCAGCGAACATCGCGCCACAGGCGGCGGAAATGAATCCGATATAGGTCTGCGCCTTTTGCGGATGCTGGCCAAACCCATCAAGCCTGGTCGCATCATCGAAAGTGGCGGCAAGCATCAGCCAAAGCTGCTTCCCGTATGTGGTTGCATCAGGCATAGCAATCTCCTACCCACCGTCACCGGCAGGCTCAAATAGGGAAGGGGTTTAAGCGGTCAGCGCTTTGATCAGCGCCGCGATGTGCTGCTGTTGGGACTGGAAGGTGATGCGGCTTTCGGGACTGAGCAGGGCGAGGGCGGCGGCGATGCGGGCCCTGGCCAACGCCAGTTCGGCTTCGGGATCGGCGGGCGGCTTATTCACCTTCGCGCCCCTCATATGCGGACAGGGCGGCGTCGATGCGGCTGCACAGATCCACGGTAGGATCTTTATCCGCCACCATACCTTCCCAAGTCCGATGGCCGTCAGCCGCAATAGCTAACCACGGAAGATCCTCGGAGCATTCCCGCAGCAACCCAACAAGCTCGGCGTTTTGGGTGCGCAGGCTTTCGATGTCGCGATATCTCCAGCGAAGGCTGTCTTCGGCGGATTCAGCACGCTTTTTAAGATTTGCGATGTGGGCGCCGATCATCACCCCGATGTCGTCTGGCTTGTCGGGGAATCTGGCGCGATCCTCAATCAGCCGCTCCACCTCAGCCCGCAGCCCAGCCACCAGCTGTTCTACGGCTTCGAGGGATACGAGGTGGTCGCCGCGCCTTAACGGGTTGCCATCCTCCCCATAGATAAAGTCGATAAACATTCCCTCGTCAGAATCGTCCACTACAGCTACCGGCTCAGGCAACCCTACCGCCCCCACCTTCTGCGTGGCTTCGTACATTGCTTGCCAGCAACCCTTCGCACCGTCATTGCCAACGCCTTGTCCGTACTTCTTTACCGACCAGTCGCGTGCAGCAAGCAACATGGCCTCAGTTGGTTCAAACGGCAACAGCTTCTGCTCAGTCATGGCTTATTCCCCATCGCGCTCAAACAGGCCTGGCAGGTAACGTTCTCCGGCTGGTCCGTGAACTGAGTTGACTTAACCTTACGGCCGCACTTGACGACGATCAGGCCCATGTAGCCCATTCGATGCCACATATGCACTCTGGTCATTTGGTCACCTGCTGGGCCAGCGCAGCCTTTGCCACTTCCACGCTGAAGCATTCGCCATCCGAATGACCTTCAGGGAAATACTCGACCATTCCTTCTAGCGCAGATTGCAGAACAGCAACCCGCGCCTGCAAAGCCGTTATCTGCTGATCGCGGGCGGTGATGTGGGCGGCGTATTGATCTGCCAACACAACAATCCAAGGCGCGGTAACGCTGCTTATCGCATCAACGCCAGGTCGCTTGAGGCGAGTCGCTGAGTAGTATTCAACCGGTTCCACATCCCCGCCAACAGGCGGTTGCGGGGCGGCGGCCATCATGGCTGCGTATTGCGGGCATACGCCGTTGGTCTTCAGCGCGGCCACCAGCATTTCTCTGGTCGGCTCGGCCGGCATAAGTTTCCATCCTCCGCCAGGCACCTGCTGAGCCGGGGCCAATGCCCTTTCAATCGCCCTGAGCGAGCACATCGTGAACTCAGCATCACTCGTCATGGCCTGCTGGGCATAGGTGGGGTACTTGCCATGCCGCTCGTATTCTTCGGCCAGTAGCGTCCGGGCCTTTTCGCTAATCTTCACTTTGCTCTCCTATCAGCCTGGCGCTGCTTGCTGCATTTGGTGTGGTTGCCGTGGGCGCGTGGGCGGTCGCAGATGTCGCACCGGTAGTGGAGCTCAAGCCGAAGCGGCGGCGAACTCTCCCGCCGGGTATGCGCGATGCGGTAATTGCTCATGCCGCGCGCCCCAAGGCCAGCCGGATCTCGTCGATGACGCCCTGAACGCCACGGATGAACGCAGGCGGCCGGTTCTTCGTGCCACGCTCCAGATAGTTGATGAGCCGCTGCCAGTCATCGCCCTTTCCGGCGAGGCGCTGGAGCTGTTTGATGGATTCGCAGGCCCATTCGCGGCCTTCGCGTTCGAGGACGTAGCACATAGATGCTCCAAGCGGTACCGGAAGTCCTCTTTCTGGTTAGGCGAATATGTCGAGTTGACTGGCTGCAGTGGCCTTAGCCATTTCTGCCTCTTCTATCCGGCGTTTAGCGACTGCAAAGTGATCGGGATCTTGTTCGATACCTAGGAAAAAACGCCGTCCAATCTCAGCGCAAGCGACACCTGTGGTACCGCTTCCCATCGTGTTATCCATAACGATTGCGAAGTCGTCTGTGTATGTCTCGATGAGGAAACGCATCCAGGCGACCGGCTTTTGAGTTGGGTGGAAGCTGCCGGCCTGCTTATCACTCGAGAAGAACTGCACCGAACGCGGATACCGTTCTGTCGAATCGTAGGATGTGAGGCTGAGCGCTTTTCCATAGCATTCGGAGTTGACTGTTTTCCTCTGCGCCGTCTTGCGCTGATGCCCGCGAGTCATCTGTGGGTTGTAGGCTGGCTGCTTGCGATAGAACACCTGAGCGCTTTCATGCGCACGAAGCGGCTGTTTTTTAGCATTCAGGAATCCGGTCGCGTTGCCCTTTTCCCAAATCCACTCATAGCGATAATGCGCGGGGTTGCTGGCGACAACGAGCGAGGAGAAGGGCTGGGCGGCACATAGCACAATGGCCGCCTCCGGTTTCGCGATCCTCAGGTACTGCTCCCATAGCGGCTCGAACGGAATGATCACGTCCCACGCGCATTGCGTGGTTCCGTAGGGTAGATCTGCTAACACCATGTCAACGCTGGCGTCGGGGAACTGCTTCATCACTTGAAGGCAGTCCCCTAGATGCAACTCGTGGCTCATGGATACTCCAGGCAGCCGCCCGCCTGCCGAGGCGTGGTGGCGAATTGTTTGTGTTTGGGCTATACCGATTGACCGGCATGGAGCCGGATCAGGGAGCGAATATGTCGTTGATAGTTGATAGGCCGTACCCGGTTGACTACATCCACCCGAATGGCACCGAAGCCAAGATTGATTTCATCTGGGGGCGTTCGGATGACGATGTCCCGGTCGGCGTTAAGGTTTGGGTCAAAGATGGCGCGAATGATCTGCAGCTAGTGAGGGACCACGGCACTTGGAAATCCTACGAAGAGGCTCGGCGCTACGGCATGGAACTCGCTGCCAAGTGGTGCGAAAGGCTCTGACCTATCAATCGTCGTGGGTGATGCGCAGGGCTTCGCGGTTGTAGGCAAGCTCTAGGCGCCGCGCCACGGTTGGCGATACCGTAATTTCGTGGCGCGGAACCTCAAGCAGCGGCAGGGCCTTATCCGGCCCCAGCCCATGCAGGTGATGAATCATCAACGTCATCGCCTCGCCCTGTTCCTCCAGGCCTGCCCACTGCATCAGCTCAGCGAGCGCTTGTTTCGTGCCTGGTCGAACCCGGAGGCGCAATTCTTCTTCCTGGACCGCCTTGCGCTTCGCTGCAGTCTTCGCCGACCGCTCGGCCTGTGTCATGGCCATAAACCACCTCGTTCAAGCCGCTAGGCGGCAAGTGAATCTGCGTCTGGCGCCGCCTCTGCCGCGCCCTGTTCCGAACAGCCATTCATGGCCTCCATATCTGCATCGTTCCAGCCACCCAGCCACCACGAACCCTTGATGCTCATTGGGCTGAAAGGGCACGCCAATTTGGAAGCGCCATGCCAGCGCCCGGTCCGGCCTTCGTAATACGCGTCGGGGATGTCGTAGCGCTTTTTCATGACTTGGCCAGCCCGTTGCGGTACCGCCTAGGAACCTTGGGGAAATCGATCTGGTACTCGTTCATCAACCTGTGGAATTTCTCGTACCCAAGGCCCATGTGCTTCATCACCTGGGCCCGGTTGAGGCCCAAATCACGCATAGCGCTAATGCGCTCCACCAGCTTGGCGTCTTCGGACTTGTAGGCTTCGTTGGTGGTGTAGCCGCGCTTGAACTTGAAATCGAATCGCTTGGCGATCTTGTCCAGGTCGCGTTCGGAAAGGTGGAAGCGCTCGGAGGCCTCCGCTCTGGTGAGGCCCGGGCCAGCGGCGGCGACCCGTTCCTCCAAGGACTTGTTCACCTCGGTATGCCTGCCGCCTTGGGTTCGGTTGTTGAACAGTGTGTCGATGTCGGCGCACCGGGCATTCAACGGCAACGTCTGCGGAGCGCCGTTGCGCTGCTCAAACTCTGCCATGGCCTGACTGAGCCAGGCGCGTTCGGTGTTCTTGTGCTGGATAATGCTGAGTTCCAGGCTGATCATGCGGCAATTCCCAGAACGCGATTCATGCGCTCGTCCAAGATTTCGTAGAAGGTTTTCACGCGCTCGGCGAGCTTCCGGATCATTGGCTCGTCGCGGTACGCTCGCTTGATGAACATGGGCATGCCTGGCCAGTAGCAGATGAAGTCTATCCACTCCCGCTCAGAGACCCAGAGCCCGCCCTGACACTGGGCGACGTGCTCTTTCGGTATCTCGCCAGCCAGGATGACCTCGACCTGCAGCTTCGGCAGCTTCGTCTTGATCTCGGTCAGGCCCGCGCTGCCTATCAGGGCATCTGGCGAATAGCCGATGCCGTGATTAAGGATGATGCCCACTTCATTGGGCTCGACCTCGTTCTGCTCGCAGTACAGGGCTCGGGCGACACCTTCCAATTCATGGCCTCGCTCGGTATGGCGGTTACCCTGGAATGGGTCGGCCGCTTCGCCGGTGATACGCTCACCGATCAGCGTATTCATGTAGGTGAAGGCGCCGGCACCGAAACCGGCTTCGCCCTTGCCACTCACCAGCAAGGAATCCAGCTCGGAGCAGGTGATGATTCCCAGGCGCAGGTCCAGCCAGGCCTGCGTGCCCTGCTGTACGTCACTGACTATTCGCATTGGTGGCCTCCGCATTAGCAGCAGACTTGGTGAGCTGCCCCAGGACCTTGTCGAACTCGGCCTTGCCTACGTCTGCAGTCGAGCCATAGAGCTTGGTAAATGCTTCCTTTGCCCGGTCGCTGCACTTGTCCAGCAATGCTTGGAGCTGGCGGGCTTGAATAGGGGTAACGTTGGCCACGGGAACGGCTGCATGGCCGTCGTCGTCCTCACCGCGAGTGGTGAGGTTGAGCAGGGCGCTCATGACGTAGCGCTTGCCATAGCTGGTGGAAGAGCCGACCGACTGAACGGCGTTCTTGCTACCGCTAGTGTCGAGTGGGAGCAGCATGGTGGTGCTTTCTCGGTGCCCGGCTCGGTGCATCAAGATACCTGTCACGCTCAGCCCGCTGGGTACGTTCTCGACCTTAAATGTGATCGCGAAGCCATGCTGTTGCATGATCGGCTTGATGACGTCGTTGATGTCCTCGAAGGTCGCATAGTCGCTGCGTTTCTGGCCGTTCACCACGATGGCGCCACGCTCCGCAATGCTGGGAATGTCGCTCTGCATAGCCGCCATGGCTGCATTGAATTCCGTCTCGGCATCCCGGGCCTGCATGCGCTCATGCATGGCGAGAAGGCGCTCCATCTTGTCGATGTCGCAGGTTGGATCAGCGGCGGCCCGACTGATGACCGCCATAATGCTGTTGTCGGTGGAGATCGGCGCTACTGCCTGGCGGCGCGGCTCCGGCATGATGATTTCGCCCATGAGAACCTCAGTAGGTAATGGAAACGTTAGGGATTGAGCGCTGGGCGATCAGGATGACCGCCTGCTTGGCGCACGCTTCAGGCATGCCGCCGGCGATGAAGGCTTCGAGCGCGGCGCGATTGATTGAGGCCTTGTGCGCCTTGTCAGCTTCGCGGGCCTGCTGCTGGCGGAGGATCCCGTCAGCGGCTGCCTTTGCCCGGCGCTGTTCGTCCAGGCGGGCCTCCTCGGCTGCACGCTCAGCACGCGCTGCGGCTGCCTGTCGCTCTTGCTCGGCACGCTGTTCCGCGGCGATGCGGTTGGCTTCTGCCTGTTCAGCAGCGCGTTCTGCCTGCTCGGCGCGCAGCTTCTGCTCAAGCTCCCGGCGCTCGGCAGCTTCACGCTCAGCTCGGGCGGTCTGCTCTGCCTCCAATCGCGCGCTATCCGCAGCCTCGCGGGCGATGCGCTCTTCGCGCTCTTTCTGCTCGCGAGCCTGGGCCTCGGCGCGAAGGCGGGCCAGTTCCTGCTGTTCCGCTTCAAACTGCTCCCGCTTGTCCAGGCCAGAGCGCAGGGCGGCAAGCACTGCGTCCTTCGTTCGCGCCGCCTCAGCTTCGAACTCTTCCCAGTGTTCGCCAATCTCCATAGCCTCGGCGCTCTGGATGAACCCCTTGATCTCCAGCGAGTTCATTCCATCCAGGCCGTCGGGCATTGTCCGTAGCCAGGTCAGGCGCTCGTTATGACGATCTACCCGCGCATCTTCGGCCGCCTGCCATTCATTCAACGGCCGGCGAACCTCGTCTTGCCAGGCATCCAGCGTGTCCCGCATCCGCTTACGCTCGGCGTCGATCTTCTTCGGGATCTCCTTCAGCTCGGCGACCAGCTCCTTGCCCACGTTGTCCAGCGCAGTCTTGGAGCGGGCGACCTTGTAGGCGATGGAGGCGATGGCCTCGCGGCCCTTGCGGGTCGAAACGTCCGGCACGAACGCATCGATCTCTTCGCGGATCTTCACCAGGTACGGGTCGAGCCCGTTCGCCGCCTGGAATACCTGAAGCGCGGTTTCTTTCGGCGGCACGACGGCCAGCTCAGTTTGTGCAGACATGCGGATACCTCGCGCCGTCCATAGCGGGGCGCTGCTGAAGGGTGAAAGGGGTAGGGGGGCTTACTCGGTAACCGAGCCGCCCAGGGCGCTGAGCAGTAGCCACAGCGTGCACAGTGCGATGGTGATGGCCGAACCGCGCCATGTTGCGATGCGGCGGAGGGGTTGGTGGTGGCTCATTGGCGAGCCCTCACCGTCGCGCGCTTGCCCTTGAACGTGCACTTGATCCGGCAGGGCAGGCTGCTCACCGGCAAGTTGCGCGGCATCAAGCACGGCTCATTGAACGGCGCGCCGAAGCTCAGAATGGCGAAACTGCGCTCGATCTCGGCCAACTGCTCGTCGATGTGGGTTGTGACGGCTGGAGTGCTCATTGGCCGGCCTCCTGCTTGCGGTAGCCAGCGTCGTAAAGCATTTCAGCAAGCCCGGCCTCTTCTTCGGCAAAGCGCCCCATCGTTTTCTTCCAGACGGAAAGCATTTCGGCTACTGCCCGTTCCCGCTCTTCCACCTCGATCTGCTCGGGGGTGCGGATCGGACGGAAGTCCTCGGCATGCGAATAGAAGACGAGATCCCCGCGCTTACAAACAGCTACCGGCGCCCCTTTGATAAGGGTATGGGAGAGAACCTCATCAACTGAATCCCAGCCTCCGCTGATCGCGTTCCTAACCTCGCACACCGTCCCTACAGGCGGCAGGCCTTGACCATCCCACGCTGGCCTAGCGATTAGGCGCTCCATAGTCGAAAGGTCGCTTGGATATTGCCACCCCTTTTCGACCCAGCCTGTGCAAATGCTCCACATCAAGGCAGTTGAGCCGGCCTGCCTTAGATGATTGCAGTCAACCGGGTCCCAGTGCGTTGCCCCTTCCGGCGCCTTGCTCCAATCAATCATGCCGCTCTCCTTACGTCACGCTGCGCCAAGCGGCTGAACCGCTCGCAGTAGTAATGGAATTCGTCTGCCCGGAGCAGGCCGGACATGAAGCCGTCGATGATCTTTTTCTCAACGACAGCCTCGTAAAAGGGCAGGTCGGGATTGACCTCGAGGTCATCCAGATACCGCCCGATCAGCACATGGATGCTGGTCATAGCTCGTCGTCCTCGCGGTCCTGCTCGAGCCCGGCCTCGGCGTGCTTGGTGACCATGCCCTCGGCGATCTGGTGCAGGACACCCAGCGAATGATCGGTCGGGCCCAGCAGGCGCCGCGCCATCGCCTCACGGCCATTGCCGCCCATGGCGTCGATCACCAGCTGGGCGAAGTTCAGGTCGTCGTCCTGATCCAGGCGGCTGGTCAGGTGCTCCTGAACCCGCAGCAGGAAGTCGCCGTGCGTCACGGTCGCGACGTGCCAAGTGCGCTGGCGAATCTCGATGTCCTGCCCGCAGATCAGCCGTTCGGCCGCGTCGTCGATCCAGCGCTGTATCGCTTCCTGATGTGCGCTGTCGTCCGCCGGTTCGGCGTAGTCGTAGCGCTCTTGTGCTTTTGCTAGTGCGTTCATGGGCGCCTCCGGGGCGAGTAATGAGTGATGTCAAGCCAGAGGTATTTCACGTGCTGCCCCGGGCCCTGCTTGGCATACACCCGCTCAGGATGCTTACGGCTCACATGCCGTTTCGCCTTTTCGCGCTTCGGCCAAGCGCTTCCGCAGATCGTGCAGATGTGCGCTATCAGTTCTTCTGCCATGGAGCGCCTCCGAGGACGCTGAGTTGTTTGCAAGGCCAACCGCATTGGCCGGATGCCAGACGCGCAGGGACCAAGCTGGGCGTGAATAGCCGGCCTGGCACCCGCCAATGCGGTCGTAAGTGGGGAAGGGGTGATGCAGATGGCCGGTGCTGATCTCCGGCTTTGCTGGCTTGGAAGCGGAGCCATCCAGCTGCTCTAATCACGGCATTGCTGCCCGTGGCCGCTTGTGCTCAGTAAACAGCGCATCAGCCTGCGCATTCATCTACATCGGCGGAATGATCTGGCCGGCCACATATTCCAGTTGCCTCCCTGATGGGCTTCTCGGCTGGTTTATGGAGGGCCGACCCAGATCACTCCCCGATGGGCACTCTTGCGAATGCCAGCGGGCCGTTAACCCTGGCCAGGGTCGCCCGCTGGGTGCTGCTTTCGCGTCTTTGCGACTGCCTGGCTGACCACCTTGGGCATCTTCTTTTCCCGAATTGCCTTCACCTGGCTATCGGTCAGCATGTCTGCCATGTAGAGATCGGTGATCGCATGATTAAGCCGATCAAGCCTCTCGGCATCCTTCGCATCCATTTCTGGAAACTGTTCTGCGAAAGGCCTTGCCGCCCATCCTTGCTCAAAGGTTCTGCTCATTATCGTTTCGCCTCTGGGGCAGTTGATTTCCCGTCTGGCCCTGTCGCCAAGGCCAGCCAGTGAAATCTGTTCTCTCAGGCCCGGCTCGCTCACACCGGCTCACGCTTCCCCCTCGATTGGGCATGCGTGCCACTTGGATTCCTGATCGCAGCAGAGCCCTATGGGGATGCTGGCCTGCTATGCCAGCAGGCTTGGCGGTCTGAACTGTTAAAGAGCGGTCGGTACCTAAATAGTCCCTTCGCCTCTGGTCCCTCATGAGGTACTCGGTGGCGATGGGTGAACAATACCGATGGCATTATTCGTCGTCAATACCAATGGCAATATATTTAATCGGAGGCGTAAAAAAGCCCGCTCAGCGGCGGGCTCACCTGCATGTCTGGTTTCAGTCCTGGGCGGGGAGCGTCCAGTACAAATTCACGAAGCCATCGTCGCGGTAGGCAATCGTCACATTGTCGTTTTCAGAGATCTCACCAAGGATGCGGTCCCAATCAGCCAAGTCATCGCCGGGCAGGCGCTCAAGAACGGCCGACCTGGAGAGCTGAGCCTTCGGAGCGTTGATCGCGCGCTGGAGGCGAGCTGCGAGCAGTTCATAGGACGATGGTGGGGTGCTGGGAACGGCTTTGCGAGCTTTTGCCATGGTGTACCTCCGTAATGCGACACTGGTTGCATATACAGTAGTGTAGGAAATTTCATTTAGCAAGCAAAGCAACGGGTTAGAGCCTTGGAGGACGCTGATAGCCGCCACGCGCGCACAAAAAAGCCCGCTCGGGGGCGGGCTTTAGTCGAGACGTGGCGGCAGAAGCTCTGGGTTAGCTGTTGAACAGAAGGCGCGGCTGGAAATGCGCTGCTAGCAGTCGATATGGTTCGGACATACGATCCTGGTAATGGCTTTGAGCGATGCCGGAGATCATGTCAGCGAATTGGACGCGTAGGTTCTTTGAGCTGTCGCAAGGATAGGTCTTGAGCACCGTAGCTACGTTTTTGGTGAACCAGAGCTCGGTCTGTAGGTAGTCGTGAAGGCTATTACCGCTCTTGACCTTGATGCTGCGGTCATCCGGAAAAAACATGACCTCGTCCGCTTTGGCCATCTCGTCCAGAAGCAGCATACGGATCATGTAGTTGTAGAGCTTGTTCGGGTCTCGGCGGATATGCTCTTGAACATTTTCTTTCTTGACTGTCAACGCTGCGTATTTGATGCCGCCATTTTCAGCCACCGCTGCGCGCTTAGCGATTGTGGCGAATGCAGAGCGCTCTTCTGGCAGCATGCGAGACCACTTTTTCTCTGCGTCGGTGGGCCACTTGAATTTGTTGTACAGGCGGCGCATGGCTCGAGATGGGGCGTTTGAGGAGCCCTCAGAAGCGATCACTGCGGCGATGGTGAGATACCGGCTGGACCCGCCCTCTCGGTAAGGGGCGTCGAATTTCCAGCCTAGGTCTCCGCTCTCATCCAAGTATATGAATGTTCTTGTCATGAGATACGGAGCTTAAGGAAAGGGGGTGCAAACCCTGGGACTGGCGCCCTTACAGAGCGCTTACGATACAAATCATGCTTCGCAGCTATCCAGGCTTTACATGCACCGATGCAAATCTTAAACACCGTTAACCTTCCTGTCAAACCATTGTACCTACCGACCATCGCTCTAGCCCCGCCCACGCCTACAGGCCTGTGATCTTCACGTCGATGACCCGTCCAATCACATCCCAGTCATCGTCCATTTTGATGGTTTCGAATGCAGGGTTGAGCGGTACCAGGTACTCCCGGCCTGCGTCATAGACGTACTGCTTAAACGTCGTCTCGCCGTCGCGGTGCTGAGCGATGTAGTACTTGCCGCTAACCAGGTCGAACCCTTCAGGCTGGACCAGCACGTAAGTCCCAGGCAGAAAAGAGGGAGTGGTCGTGGACGTCATAGAGCCGCCCTTTACCTCCAGCCAGTAGCCGTACTCGCCTGCGTTTTGATCGGATTCAAACGCCAGGCCAGAGCCGGGAACATAGTGCTCAGGAGACTGAGAACGGGAGCCTGCAGCGATCCAGCTGATGACGGGATACGTGGAGGCTTTCCGGGACGGGCGAAAGGCCGGCTCTACATTGGCGTCGAAGGGCTCGGGCTTAGGCTTGCTCACGCTATCCGCAATGCGAGCGATCTCCTCAGCAAGCCGCGGGCTGAATGCCGAAACCTCAGTTCCCAGAATTTTGGCAAACGATGCTGCCACCGATGCGTTGAGCGGGTTGACGCCATTTAGGTAATGGCTGACCGAGCTCTGATTCATATCTAGCGCATGAGCAAGCTTCTCCTGGGTGAGCCCGAGCTCTCTCTTTTTCGATTCGAAGATGGCCTTCAACTGAAGGCATTCCTGTTTTTTCTCAGCGGACAGTGGCTTTTTGCTCATGCGCGAAATCGTATTCCCAACGGTAATACCGTACAAATGCCGTTGGCATTTACAATATCAAATGCCATAGGTAATATCGGCCCATGGAAACCCATGGAGATGACCATGAACCGCGTTCACATCAAAGATTTCGCCGGTGAGCTGGGCCAGTCGGAGGCTGCCGTCATCCTTGGCATGACTCAGGGCGGGCTGAGCAAGGCGATCCGTGTAGGGCGGGCAATCTACGTTACTCGGCACCCTGATGGCACCTATTCAGCGGAAGAGATTCGCCCGTTCCCATCGCAGCCCCTGGCCAAGAAAACGGCCGCTTAACCCACCCACGAACGATTTAGGAAGCAGGAAACACCGATGGCCTACGACGAAAAAGCGCACCGGCACGAGCACCAGGTAAAGGTGCGGCTTGATGATGAGGACTTCGATCGGCTGCGGGCTATCTCGCACAAGCTGAAGCTTCAACACAGCGTGTTGAGCCGCGAAATCCTCAAGGCCGTCATTGAAGTGATCGAGCAGACCGGAGAGTTGCCGGACTGGCTCGAAAAAAAACGGGCCTAGCAGCCCGAGCTGAGAAAGAGGGCCGTTGATGAAAGGTTCAGAGCCGGTAGCAATTCTGGACAAAAGCAAGATGGACGTTCTTGAGCGTGTTGCTCAAAACGCCGGGACCACTGGCGAGAACCTCATCAAGGAGATTTTCAAAAAGGTCCTGGACGCATTGGAAGAGGCACACATGGCGAACGATCCAGTTCATGGGTCATTCGCCACAAATGTTTTCCCGCTAATTCCAAAGCCGAAGAAGTCGGTCCCTGATTAGGGACCAGAAGCGAAGCGGTAGAGATGTAGAGCAGAGCAGTACAGGTGGCTCGGTCCCTATTCAGGTACCAGCCAAATTGAAGGCAAAAAAAAGCCGGGGTAGTGACCCGGCTCTTCAACAACGTGATGGGCCAATTATATGCAATTACAGGCACAAGGCAATACCCAGCATCTCGCGCCACGAAATGAGATCTTTCAAAACGTGGCGCCCACAATGTCGCTCACCTTGGGTGGCATCAAGATCAGGCAGGACCTCGAAGGGCGGTATTGCCTGAACGACCTGCACAAGGCCGCAGGCAAAGAGAAGCGTCACGCCCCAGGTTATTGGCTGGCCATCCAGCAAACCGGAGAGCTGATTGCCGAACTGGAAACTACCGGAATTCCGGTAGTTACGCTCGAAGGTCGTAGCGGCGGCACCTTCGTAATGAAGGAGCTGGTTTATGCGTACGCCATGTGGGTAAGCGCAAAGTTTCACCTCCAGGTCATTCGTACATTCGATGCGGTGGTGGTCGGCCATATTCAGGTAGTTGAGGGTAAGCAGGCTCGCGAACGTGCGCGCCTGGAAGCCCCGGCACTGACAGATGCCATCAAGCATGGTCGGCTGGCTGCCGGCAAAGAGATCAAGCACTACCACTTCAGCAATGAATTCGATCTGATCAACCGTATCGCTCTGGGCATGCCGTCGAAGGCTTACCGGGCCGCCCACTGCATCAGCCCTACGGATTCCATTCGTGACCACCTCACGCCTTGTGAGATTCGCTGCATTGAGCATCTGCAGCGCGTGAATGCCTCCCTGATTGACGTTGGCATGGACTTCGATGCCCGCAAGCAGAAGCTCAGCCAGATATACATCCAGCGTCACAGCCGGGCCCTCCTTTCTGAAATCAAGCGTCTGGAGTTCTGACCATGGCTCGCGCACGCAACATCAAACCCGCGCTGTTCACCAACGAGATCTTGGGCGTTGGTCACCCCCTGTGCACTCTCCTGTTCCAGGGCCTCTGGCTGCTGGCTGACAGGGAAGGGCGCCTGGAGGATCGTCCTCTGCGCATCAAGGCCGAAATCTTCCCCTACAGAGAGGCTGATGTGGACGCCATGCTGCACTGGCTGGCGCACAAAGGTTTCATCGTTCGCTACACGGCCAGCGGCAAGGCCTTCATCGAGGTCGTGAACTTCACCAAACACCAGAATCCGCACAAGAACGAGAAGGAGTCGGAAATTCCTTCTGTATCAGAGGGTTGTATCACTTCCGATTTTCTCGGTACTCGTTCCGAATTTATCGGAAGCGCTCCGGCTGATTCCCTCTCTTCTGATTCTGATCTTCTGATTCCTGATGTTCTGATTCCGGATACACATACCTTGCCGGTCGCCGAAAATCCGGCTCCGGCGCCGTCGAACGTTCAGGTGCTTAAGCCCAAGCCCAAGCAGAAGACCGAATCCCAGATAGCCAATAGCAACACCTGGGCTGCCTATGCACACGCCTACGGCGAGCGCTACGGGGTCGAGCCTGTTCGCAATGCCAAGGTGAACGGCCAGGTCGCCCAGCTCGTACAGCGCCTGGGAGCGGACGAGGCCCCAGAGGTCGCGGCCTTCTACGTGACCATCAACGACTCGTTCTTCCTGCGCAGCTCGCATGAGTTCGGCTTGCTGGTGGCTCGCGCAGAAGGCATCCGTACGCAGTGGATCACTGGGCGCCAAGTCAACTCAATCACTGCCCAGCAGATCGAGCGCAAGCAGGCGAACCTGAGTGCCGGGCAGGAAGCAGCGCAGCGGATCATGGGTCGCGCCAAGAGGGAAGCCAATGAATTCCTCTGAGCGCATGAGTGACGAGCAGGTCGCCAAGCTGGCCCTGGCCATCGTCGCGACCGCTGAGATTCTGGGCCAGACCCTGACCGCTGACGCGGCCGAGATCATGGCTGACGACCTTTCAGAGTACGAACCGGCAGCAATCGGTTCCGCGCTCAAGGCCTGCCGCCGTGGGCTGACCGGCAAGTTCACCTTGGCCGCCATCCTCGAGCGCATCCACGCCTGTGACGGCCGCCCCGGGAAGGATGAGGCCTGGGCCATTGCGCTCGCTGCCTCAGATGAGCGCGAGACCGTGGTGATGACGGACGAGATCCGAACCGCCATGAACGCCTCGGCACCCATCCTCTCCGCTGGCGACAAGATCGGTGCCCGCATGGCTTTCATGAGCGCCTACGAGCGTCTGGTGGCCCAGGCCCGCGCAGAGGCTCAGCCGGCCAAATGGGACGTGTCGCTCGGATTCGACCCGAACAGCCGCGTGCTTGCGATCGAGAAGGCTGTCCGCATGCAGCTGATCCCGCAGGAACGGGCCGCGAAGTGCCTCGCTGACCTGAGCATCGCCCCGATCACCCAAGACGGTATGGCCATCGCTGGCCTGTTGACCGGGCAGGTGCGAGAGGTCACCCCCGAACTGCGCCAGAAGCTTGAGAGCGTCCGCGCTGTCGTGGCGGAAGGCAAGGCCAAGGCCGAGAAGGCCCGCCAGAAGAAGGCTCAAGCGGACCGCGTGAAGACCTACCTTCGCAAGCGCCAGATCCGCGCTGCGATTGCCCAATTTGAAGCTAAGCGGGGTGCTGCATGAACGAATTCATCCGCAACGCACTAGGCGGCGCAATCCTCGTGGTTTGCACGTTGATCCTGGTGGCTGCCGTGATGCTGATCTTTGGCTTGGTGATGACAAAGGTCGTTGAGGTGCTCGGCCTTGGTGAGCTCTTTCTAGAAGTTCGAGGAGTGCGGGCATGACCAACCAAACCATGCAACAAGCCGCCGCCCACCACTTCGGTATCGCCTGGGACGAGCTCAGCCAGTTTGAGCAGGCGCACTGGGAGGCGGCGTATAGGGCGGGTAGCGCGGCCCTGAGCGCCGAGAACGAGCGGCTGCGGGAAGACCGTGACAGCCAGCAGCGCGTATGCATTCGCGTGATGGAAGAGCGCGACCAGCTCAAGGCCGAAAACGAGCGCCTGCAGGCATCCATCCAAGGCTACCAAATGGGCGCCAAGGCTGAAGCCGAAGAGGCGGATCGGCTGCGTGGTGAGGTGAAGGAGCTGCGTGAGCATAAGCAGTATCTCCAGCAGCTGCGCGAGGCTGATGGGTTCGAGTCATGGTCAGCGGTGCTGGTTGAGGTTGCCAAGCTTCGGATCGAGAACGAAGCCCGGCGCCGGGATGCGGAGCGCCTCGACCGATTGGACGCGGCATGCGAGCCCTACGGGTTCGAAGAGGTCCATGAGGGTAACCGCTGGTTGCTAGACGGACCTTTTAGGACCGTGCGTGATGCCATCGATAGCCTGCCGGATGCTGAGCCAGCCATGGCCAAGGAGGCGCGCCCATGACCGACCGCGCCCGCTCCGAATTCAACACGTGGTGGGAGCGCCAGCCCTTCAAGGACCAGTTCGCAGACGTGAAGGACCAGATGGGGAATGTCTGGGTGGCGAGTAGGGAAGAGTGTGTGGTGGTGCTGCCGGAGATCAACCCGAGGGATTGGGCCTGCACTCTAGATGAGTGCCTGGCTATCCAGCAGGGTATCGACATGTCGCAGCGCAGGATTCGTGCCGCTGGCCTGCGCGTCGAGGTGAAGCCATGACCGAGTTCGCCTTACGCCATCCAGCGGACATTACCCGCCTGATCGGCTTCCTGCATAGCACCAGCCTGGAAACCCCCAAGGTCATCGTCATCAAGGACGAGAAACGCCCTGACGTCATGAACCGGAAGATGTGGGCAATGCTTCGGGACATCGCCAACCAGGTTGAGTGGTACGGCCAGAAGTTGAGCGACGAGGACTGGAAGCACGTATTCAGCGCCTCGGTCGAGAAGCAGCGCGCAGTGCCCGGCCTGGATGGCGGCTTCGTTGTGCTCGGCCAGTCCACCCGCAAGCAGTCAGCCAAGTGGTTCAGCGACCTGTTCGAGGTCATGAGCGCGTTTGGCGCCGAGCATGGTGTGCGCTGGACCCAGACGGATCGGTGGGGAGGTCGGTACTGATGCGCCAGACCAAATTGACCAAGGCCGCCCGTGGCCGCGACTGCCAGGTGCGCGTTCCGGGCATCTGCAACCACAACCCTGAAACGACCGTGCTGGCGCATTACCGCCTCGCTGGTACCTCGGGTATGGGATTCAAGCCAAACGACCTGCAGGGCGCCTGGGCGTGCTCTGCGTGCCATGACTACTGCGACTTCCGGGACCGGCGCGCCAGTGACCGGGATCAGGCGAGGCTCTACCTCGCTGAAGGTGTAATGAGAACCCAAGCCATTTTAATCAGCGAAGGAGTGGTAGCAGCATGATCGACTTGTCGTGTTTTAACCTGACTATCCCGGCGGGCGCCTCGGTCATTCCGACCAAGGTGCTCAATTCCGGCTATCAAGATCCGTTCTTCCAGCGGCAGGCCGACGGCTCGATCACGTTCATCGCCCCCTCAAATGGCGTGAACATCAAGTCCACCAAGAACAGCACTTACCCGCGCTCAGAGCTGCGCGAGACGTTGACGAATGGCGACGACAAGGAAGCGAACTGGAAGCCCGCCAGCGCAGAGCTGCACAGCCTGGAAGCCGAGATTGCGGTGCAGGAACTGCCCAAGTCGAAGAAGGCGATCATCGGGCAGATCCACGGCGAGACAGACCACCCGCCGCTGAAGATCCAGATCACCGACACCACGATCTATGCCCAGCTGCGCCGCAAGCTCGACGGTGACGAAGACAAGCCCGTATTGCTGAAGGGCTACACCCTGGGTCAGTTCTTCACCTACCGCTTCGAGATCAGCAAGGACGGCAAGGCCAAGTTCTTCATCAACGGTAAGCAGGTGGTAAACGACACCCTGCCGGCCGAGGGCTACCAGTTCGACATGGCCTCGTACGCCAAGGACACCTGGTACTTCAAGGCCGGGATCTACAGCCAGGAGAAGGTGGGCGGCACCGGTACCGGCCGGGCCACGTTCCGCGCGCTCAAGGCTTACCACGGGCCAGCACAGGTTGCGCAGCCGAGCACCCCGGCACCGGCACCGGTACCAACGCCAGCTCCCGCGCCGACGCCCGCGCCGACCACCCCGGCCACGCCCAAGCCAACCACCCCAGCCGCAGACGGTGAAGACATCAAGGACAAGCTCTCCGAAATGGAAGACGTGCTTGATGACCTGCCCGACGCCGCGGTGACGAAGCTGCGCCAGCTGATCGACGCCGTGAGGGGGATGGTTGCGTGAATGCAGTGACCTTGCCCTGGCCACCGGCCGCGTGCAGCCCGAACGCCAGAGTGCACTGGTCGAAGAAGAGCAGGGCGGCCCGGGCCTACCGCGCCGCCTGCCACCTGCTGGCCAAGCAAGCCGGCATGCAGACCCCGAAAGGGGAAGCGCTACTGATCCTCGAGTTCGTGCCGCCGGACAAGCGCCGGCGTGACGACGACAACCTGCTGGCCATGTTCAAGGCCGGGCGAGACGGCCTGGCAGATGCGCTGGGAGTCGATGACAGCATTTTTGCGACACAGATACGACTGAGCAAAGAAACCACGAAGGGCGGCGCTGTGCGCGTCCGCATCGAAGCATTAGCGGAGGTAGCATGATCAATCTGAATTCGGCACGTTTGGCCTGGCACGATGCCCTGTACACCCCGTGGGACAGCCAGGGAGCCCACATCGAGCAGATCGGCCTGCTGGGCTGCACTGTGCAGAAGACCGAGAAGTCGGTGAACAGCCGGCACGCCATGCACCAGTCCATCTCGGCGCGCATTCAGCATGCCATCGCAACGCTGCCGCCCCATTTGCAGGCGTTCGGCAACTACATGTACAGCCCCATGGCTACGGATGACGACAAGGAGTCGGCGGATGATCGGGTGCTGCACATCGCCTACGCAGCAGGGGAGAAGATGACCGCCCGCAAGTTCGAGAAGGCGCGCTATGTTGCCCAGGCAGTTCTGCACCGGTATCGCCGTATGCACCAGGGCGGACAGAGCGAAGGGGATGACCCGTTGCCAACTGTCGAGAAGATGCGGCTTTGGATATTGGCACAGTTCGGAGTGGTACTGATCGGGCCTAATTGGGAGCGGGATTGGGGGGACTTCGTAGAGCGCTGTTTCGATGCTTGTAACCAGCTAGATAAGTCCGCCTTGATGCCTGTTTCCCGAGCAATTTTCACGATGAAACAAGCTGCTTGATTTTTTGAGGGCGCTGCGGCATCATTTCGCCATTCTGATAATTTTGCCTTTGGCAAATATCCATAGAGCCCGGCCAATGCGTCGGGCTTTTTCGTTTCTGCGCCGCACACATTCAGCGCTCCATGAGGGCCTCAAAAGTCACCAGCGGGCCAGAGGCACCACAGCAGACGAGGACAGCACGTGGCCTATTACCTCGCGTTGGCCCTCGCCTGGAGCCAGTTCGGCCTGCTCGGCATGATGGGCGGCGTGGTCAGCTACTTCTACCCGCCATCCACCGAGATGCGGTTCTCCTACAAGCTCTTCATCTCCAAGCTGGTTATTTCCTTCTTCATCGGAAAGGTAGCGGGCGAATTCATAGACCCGACGAACCAGTACAAATCTGGCTACACAATGCTTCTGGGGTTCTTCGCCTACCCGGTTCTTGGAGTACTTGAAACCAAAGTTAAGGCCTGGGTGGAAAACTTCACACCACCTGGAACGCGATGATGCTACTGATCTCCTTGGGCGCCGTAGTGGCCTACCTGCTTGTGTTGATCCGCTGCGTGGTATTCGCACTTGATCCGAAGGACCGACGACAGTCCGACAACGCAGAGGTGGGGTACATACTGTGCTCCTCCCTGCTGCTCCTAATTTCCTACGCTTGCCTGTGGGTTTTCGAACCATGGAAGCTGACCAATAACAGCACATACAGCGCTATGTTCGTAGGCTTCACCATCTTCAACGCCGCGTACTTCTTCCGCCGAGTGGGCGCTCTGATCATAGGGCGCGACCGCAGGAGAGGCGTGCGCCGCGTTCGGGAGGCACACGAATGACCCATGCCAAGAGGGCAATGCGCTGGATGCTGGCGGCTCCGATCGTTTTCATTGTGGGGAATGGTCTGGGCTATATCGGGCGCACCTACGAATGCCGCACCGACCGGATACGCATCTACGTGGCCGCCCCAGGGTATGAATCCCCACGGGACGAGCTTCCCAAGAAGCTGTACGCCATGAACGTGACCCGCTGCACCCTGCCCGAGCAATGGGGCGGGGATCGCGAGCCGCTGGAGGGATACCCATGAAGCTGATCCTCAAGCGAATAGAGCGCCGGGCCAGCCCACCTCCCAGCAGGATTGAACGTAACTTACCGGACATGAAGGAGCAGGGCGGCCCGTTTGCACTGCATACCGAAGACGGCGAGGTGCTTCCCTGCCAGGTACGCACGACAATGACCAGCGCCACTGGCTGGGAGCCTGTTGAGCTGACCGTGGTGTTTCGTGTCGACGGCAAGCAGCTCACAGTCGTGGGCGACCAGAAAGCATAAGCGCGCCACAAATTCAGATACGCCAAATCGTGGCGCGCACGGAGACAACCGACTATGGCTACGCGACCTTTCACACGAGGCGAACCGGATGTGACTGATGGTGAAGCTGAGATAGTGAGGCTGTTGGCGCTGGCCTGGAACCTGTACCTCGATCTGCCTCCTGAACATCCGAGGGATCAAGGTGAGTTCTGCTCAGCAATCCACCGGTGCCAGGACATGGTCCTGTCCCGCGCGGGTCGGCGCATGCTGCTCAAGCGGGAGCGCGAACGTGGCGTGTAGCGGGTGTGCTCATCGTCGCGAACGAATGGGCAAGGCAGCACGCTTGGCTTACCGCAAGGCCAAGGGCTTGATCACGTTCGGAGTAGGGAATGGCCAAGCTGACCACATTGAAACCGCGCATTCAGGCGATGGACACCAGCAGACTGAGCGCCAAGCCAGCAGGCGAGAGCGGTAATGGCTGGGGCTCCGGCCGTGGTGGACGCCCATGGCGGCGTAAGCGCGAAGAGATCCTGCAGCGTGATCTGTACACCTGTCAGTACTGCCGTCTGGTAACCCTTGACCTTGAGGTCGACCACATCATCAACAAGGCTCAAGGCGGGACCGATGATGATTCGAACCTGCAAAGCCTTTGCATCCCGTGCCACAAGCTGAAGACGGCATCGGGGTCGCTCGCAGGCCGCAGCTGACCCGAAAAGCGACCGTTCGTCGGGTCTGCACCGTTCTGGGGCGGGGGGAGGGCAAAAGTTGGGGTTTCGACCCCCTCGGACACCGCCCGCCCCGCACGCACAGATTTTTTTCCCACCATGGATTTTCGTTAATGGCCCTGACCCCAAAAAAGCGCGCATTCGTTGCTGCGGTGAGGGAAGGTGCGTCTAACAGAAATGCAGCGATTGCCGCTGGATGTCCCGAAAAGACGGCATCTGCAGCTGGCTCTCGATTGGCGAAAGACCCTGATGTGTTACGTGAGCTGGGTAAGGTCACCGCCCAGGCCCCCGTTAATGCTTACGTTAACGAAAGTGTTAACGCAGCGCCGTCCAACGAACCAGGCCAGGTGCGCCGCTATACAGACCCGCTAGCCTTCCTCATGGATCAAATGAACGATCCGGAGCTGGAAGCCAAGGACCGCCGAGACGCCGCCAAGGCCCTCATGCCCTTCGTGCACCAGCGCAAAGGGGAGGGTGGCAAGAAGGAGCAGGCGAGGGAAAAGGCCGCCGAGGTGGCCGCTGGCAAATTCGGCACACGTAGAGGCCCGCTGCGGTCGGTGAAATGATGGAGTGGTCCACTGCGTGCCCTGACTGGGAGCGACGAATTGTCGCGCGCGAGAGCCTGATACCGTTCCCGCCGCTGTTTCCCGACCAGGCGGCCGAAGCGCTGGAAGTCTTCGGGGCGCTGCGAATGGTTGATGCCACTGGCAGCCCACTGATGTGCGAAACGGTCCGACCTTGGGTGAATGAGTTCGTCGCCGCTATCTTCGGCGCCTACGACCCCGAGAGCGGCCGACGCATGATCAGCGAGTTCATGCTGCTGATCAGCAAGAAGAACGGCAAATCGACTATCGCCGCTGGCATCATGCTGACAGCGTTGGTGCTCAACTGGCGGACCTCAGGTGAATTCATCATCCTGGCGCCGACCAAGGAAATTGCGGACAACTCCTATATCCCGATCCGCGACATGGTCCGGGCGGATGAAGAGCTGTCCGCGCTGCTTAAGGTGCAGGATCACCTGCGCACCGTCACCCATTACGAGACTGGCGCGACCCTAAAGGTGGTTGCGGCCGACAGCGAAACCGTATCGGGCAAGAAAGCCATCGGCGTGTTCATTGACGAACTCTGGGTGTTTGGTAAGCGCAACAATGCCGAGGCGATGTTGCGTGAGGCTACTGGCGGCCTGGCCTCAAGGCCCGAAGGCTTCATCATCTGGGCCACCACCCAGTCCGATGCGCCGCCAGCGGGTGTGTTCAGGCAGAAACTGCTCTACGCCCGCCAGGTACGCGACGGCACGATCGCCGACAAGTCGTTCCTGCCGGTCCTGTACGAATTCCCCAAGCACATGCTGGACGCCGGAGCGCACCGCGAGGCGCCTAACGCCTACGTCACCAACCCGAACCTAGGTGTTTCGGTAGACGAAGCGTTCATCGAGCGCGGCTATGCCCAGGCACAGATGGACGGCGAAGAGTCGTTCCGGGGATTTTTGGCCAAGCATCTGAACGTCGAGATCGGCCTGGCGCTGATGTCCGACCGCTGGGCTGGCACGGACTTCTGGGAAACCCAGGCGCTGGCACCGGGCCTGACCTTCGAACAGTTGCTCGAGCGCAGCGAGGTGGTCGACATCGGCATCGACGGCGGCGGCCTTGATGATCTCTTGGGGTTTGCCGCAGTGGGACGCGATAAGCGCACCCGCGAATGGTTGCTCTGGACGACAGCCTGGGCTCACCCGTCGGTACTTGAGCGCCGCAAGGCAGAGGCACCACGCTTTCGCGACTTTTCGAAGGACGGCCATCTGGTGCTGGTTGACCACATAGGCCAGGACTTCGAGCAGCTTGCCGACCTTGTCGCCATGGCCGAGAAACACAGCCTGCTGGACAAGGTGGGCGTGGACCCGGCCGGTGTAGGCGGCATCCTCGACGCGCTGGTTGCCGCAGGTGTTCCCGAAGACAAGGTCGTGGGCATCTCCCAAGGCTGGCGGCTTGGCGGAGCAATCAAAACGGCAGAGCGCAAGCTAGCAGAGGGCGTCCTGGTGCATGGCGGCCAGCCGATGATGGCCTGGTGCTGTGGCAATGCCCGGGTCGAACCCCGCGGTAACGCCATTCTGATTACGAAACAGGCCTCCGGCTCGGCCAAGATCGACCCCTTGATGGCCACCTTCAACGCCGTTTCGCTGATGTCGCTGAACCCGGCGGCCACGGCAAACGTGGACGACTTCCTAAATAGACCGCTGAGTATGTGATGGCCGATACCGATTACAGCATTGACCTGCGCACCCGAAGCCCGATTTGGGCGCGCCTGGCCAGCTTCTTCGTCGGCGGCCGTCTGGTCACCCCGGAGAAGGGCTCGCAACTCGGGCCGGTATCGGCCTCGGGGACTGTGGGCGACTCGCTGGTGACCGATGAGCGCGCCCTGAAGATCTCGACGGTGTTCGCCTGTGTGAGGCTCATTGCCGGGGTGTCATCCGGGCTGCCACTGGACGTTTTCGAGACCAGAGACTCTACGCGGGCCAAGGTGAGCCTGGATAACCCGCTTGCCCGGCTGCTGCAGTACAGCCCGAATCAGTTCATGACCGCCGTGGAGTTCCGCGAGGCCATGACGATGCAGCTGTGCTTCTACGGCAATGCCTATGCCCTGATCGAGCGCAATGGTGCAGGCGACGTGATCAGCCTCATCCCCTTGCTATCGCCGAACATGGACGTGCGCCTGGAGGGGCGCAAGGTGGTCTACAAGTACCGCCGCGACAGCGAATACGCAGAATTTACCCAGCGGGAAATCTTCCATCTCAAGGGATTCGGCTTTAACGGCATGGTGGGCCTGTCCCCCATAGCCTTCGCCGCGCAGTCGGCCGGTGTGGCGGTGGCGATGGAAGACCAGCAGCGCGACTTCTACGCCAACGGCGCCAAGTCGCCGCAGATCCTGATGACCGGCGACAAGGTGCTCAACAAGGATCAGCGCAACCAGCTCGAAGACAACTTCCGGGAGATCGCTGGCGGACCGGTTCGCAAGCGCCTGTGGATTCTGGAGGGGGGATTTACCACCCAGGCCATCGGCGTGAGTCCCCAGGATGCGGAGACTATTTCGGCCCGCAAATTCCAGGTCAGCGAGCTTGCAAGGTTCTTCGGCGTACCGCCCCACCTGGTGGGAGACGTGGAGAAGTCGACGAGTTGGGGCAGCGGCATCGAGCAGCAGAACCTTGGATTCCTGCAATACACGCTCTCGCCTTACCTGATCCGGTGGGAACAGGCCATCTGGCGCTGGTTGGTAAAGCCATCCGAGATTGCCCGCTACCACGCCGAGCACAACCTGGACGGCCTGCTGCGCGGCGACTCCGCCCAGCGCGCCACGTTCATGACGGCTCTGGTAAATGCCGGGCTCATGACGATCAACGAGGCGCGCCGGCTCGACAACAGGCCCGCGCTACCCGGCGGCGACGTCGCCACCCGGCAATCGCAGAACGTGCCGATCACTCAACTTGGCAACCCGACCCCGCCCACCAGCGGGGTTTGATTTTTCTGGAGGCTGCAATGCCCAGCATCTGCAAGACACTGGCCTTCGACCAGGCCGCGATCAAGTTTGCCAGCGGCGGCGCCCAAGGGGTGTTCGAGGGCTACGCCAGCGTGTTCAACGTCGTCGACGGGGATGGCGACATCATCCTCCCGGGTGCTTTCGCGAACGCGCTGAAGACCCAGAGCCGGTCCGTCGCCATGTTCTTCAACCATCGCCGCAATGAAATCCCGGTGGGCAAATGGCTTGATCTGGCCGAAGACAGCGTTGGACTGCATGTACGGGGCGAATTGACCCCAGGTAACCCGCAATCGGACGCCCTAAAAGCGGCCATGATCCACGGCACGGTAGGCGGTATGTCGGTGGGCTTCAGCGCTGCAAAAGCCGACGTGACGCCGATCGAGACGGGGTATGCCTTCAAGAATGCTGCCCAGCTCAGTGAAATCAGCATCTGCACGTTCCCGGCGAACGAGCAGGCCATCGTCTCCGCGCTCAAGAGCATGGACACAATCGAAAGTATCCGTGATGCGGAGCACTGGTTGCGAGATGCAGCCGGCCTCTCCAAGTCCGAGGCGCAGGCGTTCATCGCCCGCATCAAGTCCGCGGTTCGGAGCGATTCCGAAGGCGGCGACAAGTCTGAAATCGCCGCGCTCCTGGAGCGCTTGAAAACCTTCCCTTCGTTGGAGATCACGAAATGACCGATCTGGCACAGATCCAGAAGGCCATCGAAACCGCGCAAACCCGCATGACGGAGCTGTTCGATGCCCAAAAGAAAGAAATCGAATCCACTGGAGCTGTCAGCAAGCAGCTCCAGGGCGACCTGACCACTGTTCAGGAAGAGCTCAAGACTGCAGGCAATCGCCTGTTCGACCTTGAGCAGAAGCTGTCCGGCAACAACCCGGACAACCCCGAAGCGAAAAAATCATTCGCTGAGCGCACTGCCGAGGACCTTAAAAAGGGCTGGGACGGTCGTTCGAGCAAGATCGATGTCCAGAGCTTCAACAAGGCACTGGGCAGCGGCGCCGCCTCCGCCGGCAACCTAGTTCCCGCAGAGCGCGCCCCTGGCATCCTGATGCCTGGACTGCGCCGTCTGACCATCCGCGACTTGCTGGCCCAGGGGCGCATCAGCTCTAACTCGCTGGAATACGTTCGCGAGAACGTGTTCACCAACAGCGCCGCGCCGGTGGCTGAAGGCACGCTCAAGCCAGAGTCCAACCTGACCTTCACCAAGGAAACGGCCAGCGTCAAAACCATCGCCCACTGGATTCAGGCCTCGCGCCAGATCATGGACGATGCCCCGATGCTCGAATCCTACGTGAACAACCGTCTGATGTACGGGCTGGCCCTCGTTGAAGAAGGCCAGCTGCTGAACGGCGACGGTACCGGCGACAACCTCATCGGCCTGAACAAGGTTGCAACCGCCTACGACACGACACTGTCTGCCACCGGCGATACGCGCGCCGATCTGATCGCGCACGCGGTCTTCCAGGTCAGCGATTCGGAGTTCGAAGCGTCCGGCATCATCCTTCACCCGCGTGACTGGCATGCCATTGCGCTGCTCAAGGATGCCGACGGTCGCTACATCTTCGGCGGGCCCGCTGCCTTCGCTGCCAAAGTGATGTGGGGCCTGCCTGTGGTGGCCACCAAGGCGCAGGCCCAGGGCACCTTCACTGTGGGCGGTTTCGACCTCGCTTCGCAGGTATGGGACCGGATGGACGCAACTGTCGAAGTCAGCCGCGAAGATCGCGACAACTTCGTCAAGAACATGCTGACCATCCTCTGCGAAGAGCGTCTGGCAGTGGCTCACTACCGCCCGACCGCCATCATCAAAGGCGTGTTCGCTTAACCGAGGCCGGGGTGGGCAACCGCCCCGCGTGAACCATGAAGACGATCAAAGCGCTTCGCCAGTTTTCCCACTATCACGCCGGTAACTTCGACCAGGGCGAGACCCGCCGGGTCAGCAATGAAGCGGCCGAGGCGTTGGTGGGCATGAAGTTGGCGGAATACGTAGACGTTGCAGAAGCCGAACCAAAGGCACCGGCTAAGAGCAAGAAAGCCGAAGCCGATGCGAAGGAAAAGGTTGACGATAAATGACCATCGCCCTGGCTGAGCTGCTCTCGATGGACCTTATCCGCGCTCATCTGCGCGTAGACGGTACCGATGAAGATGACCTCATCGAGCTGTATGCAGAGTCGGCCCTGGCCTGGGCGCTGTGGTACTGCGACAACCCGAAGCTGGTCGTGGCAAGCGATTTCCCGGCCAGCTTCAAGTCCGCGCTGCTTCTGCTTATTGCTCACGCCTATGCCAACCGTGAAGCGGTGGCCGTGGGCGGTTCCGGCGTAGGGGCAGTAACGCTGCCGTTCGGTGTGGAAAATCTGCTGTGGTCCTCAAGGAATCTCAGCGGGCCACGAGACGATGTGCCGGAGGTGCCCTATGAAACGCTTGGCTGAACCAGCCGCCGGGGACCTGAATCGGCGCGTCACGCTTCGCCGTCGGGATGATCTCCCAGCTGCGGACGGCACCCTGGTATCGGAGTTCAGCGAGGAAAAACAACGCTGGGCAAGCATTGATCCGGTGGGCACTGCTATTTACAGCGGCAGCGTCCAGGTCGATGACAAGATCACCCATCGCATCATCCTCCGGTTCCTAGGAGTGGTGACGATAGATTTCGAAGTGGTGTATGCCAATGTGGTGTATCGCGTGAAGCGCGCGATAGACATGAACGGCGGCCACCGCTTTACGCTGCTGGAAGTGGAAGAGCTGGGGCAGCTGCAGCCGAACGGAGGCCTGTATGCCTAGACCAGCCGCCTACCTGCACATTGACGGTTTCGATACCTATGGCAAGCTGGACTTCGACAAGAAGGAAATTCGCAAGGCAATGCGCCGCGCGGGTACCGTGGTACGGGGAGAAGCGCGCAAGCTTGTCGGTAAAAAAGCGGGCTCCAGTGAAGGCGAGTACCCGGGCTTGCGTAAGGGTCGCCTGCGCCGGTCGATCATCTACCGGGTAAGCCGGCCAGGCTTCATGGTGAAGATCGAGCCGCAGAAAACGGCTGACATGAAGGACTTCTATCCGGCCTTCCTCTGGTACGGCGTGCGCCGCGGCGCGAAGCGGGGGAAGTCCCACAAGAAGCAGGCCGCCACGGGCGCCTGGCGCATCGCGCCGCGCGAAAACTACATGGTCGACGCGCTGAATCGCCGCGCTGACGACGTGCGCACCATCCTTCGACAGGCCTTCGCTGAAGCCCTGCGCTGACCCCGAGGCATTCCATGAAGATCACCCCTGTAGTGCTGCAACTGCGGCAGCGCTGCCCTGTGTTCGTCGGGCGGGTCGCCGGCGGCATCGACTTCGACGCAGTCAAGGCCAGCCAGCAGGTGGACCGCCCCGGCGCGTTCGTGATTGCCACGGGCGACGACGCCAGCGACAACGACCTGGAAAACGGTATCCGCCAGGCGATCACCGACGCGTTCGACGTGGTGGTGATCCTCGACACCAAGGACCAGCGCGGGCAACTGGCCGTGGATGTGCTGCATGACATCCGCGCGCAGCTGTGGCGGGCGCTGGTGGGCTGGCGGCCCGCGCCGGAGTACGACCCCATCACCTATGACGGCGGCGACCTGGTACAGATCGACCGCGCGCTGGTGATCTACCGCTATTCCTTCGTCACTGCCTTCCAGCTGGGTCGAAACGCCGGGACAGATCCCGCCGAAACCTGGCACGAACTGGAGCTGGACGGCCTGCCCATGCTGCAGGGCTTCGACATCAATGTGGACTGCATCGACCCTGCCGACCGCAACCTGAAATACCCCGGCCCGGACGGGCGCATTGAAGTTCAACTGAAAGAGGACATGCCATGAACCGCATTACCGTGGTACCGGCCAAGGGCCGCGCGGTGCCGGACCCGGAAACCGGGGAGTTGCTGCCAGCCGAAGGCCGCGACGTGCCGGACGATACCTACTGGCGCCGCCGCCTGCTTGATGGCGACGTTGTAACTCCCACCCCGACCGCGAAAGAGGCCACGACCAAATGAGCGTAGGATTCCAACAGATTCCCGCGGACATCCGCGTGCCGCTGTTCTATGCGGAAATGGACAACTCCATGGCGAACAGCGCGAGCAGCGCGCTGCGCCGGCTCATCGTCGCCCAGGTCAACGATACCGCGACCGCTGATGAAATCGGCAAGCTCACGCTCGTGTCCAGCCTGGCCCAGGCCAAGACCATCGGCGGGCAGGGCTCGATGCTGGCCGCCATGTACGACACCTGGCGCCAGAACGACCCGGTGGGCGAAATCTGGTGCCTGCCACTGAAAAACGCCACCGGCTCCGTCGCATCGGGCAAGGTGACCTTCACCGGGACGGCGACCGAGGCAGGCCTCGTCAACCTGTACGTGGGCGGCGTCCGCATCCAGGCCAGCATCGCTTCGGGCAATGCGGCTGCCGCAGCGGCCTCCGCGCTGGCCACCAAGATCAATGCCGCTGCTGACCTGCCGGTGACGGCTGCCGCCGCTGCGGGCGTGGTGACGCTCACCGCGAAGTGGGCCGGCGATTCGGGTAACGATATCGCTCTGGTAGTGAACCGCCTGGGCAAGAGCAACGGCGAAGTCACCCCGGCCGGGCTGACGGTGGCGATCTCGGCCATGAGCGGCGGCGCAGGTGTACCGGATTCGGTCGCTGCATTGGCGGCGCTGGGCGATGCCCCGTTCGAATTCATCTGCGTGCCGTGGGCGGACGCCACCACCCTCGATGCGTGGAAACTGGCGATGAATGACGTCAGCGGTCGCTGGTCGTGGGCCAAGCAGCTCTATGGCCACGTGTACGGTGCGTTGCGCGGCACGCTCGGCAGCCTTGTCGCGGCCGGGCAGGTGCGCAACGACCAGCACGGCACGATCTTCGGCTTCGAGGCTGGTGTGCCCCAGCCGTTCTGGCGAGTAGCTGCGGCCGCAACCGCTCGGCAGGCGGTGTTCATCTCGGCCGATGCCAGCCGCCCGACGCAGACCGGGGCTTTGATGGGCATCGACCCGGCACCCGAGGGCAGCCGTTTCACCCTGACCGAGTTCCAGTCGCTGCTTCAGTACGGCATTGCCACGTTGTATTTCGAAGGCGGTTACATGCGCATCCAGCGCGCGATCACGACCTACCAGAAAAATGCCTATGGGCAGGCCGACGATTCGTACCTGGACAGCGAGACCATGCACCAGAGCGCGTACATCGTGCGTCGGCTCAAGAGCATCATCACCAGCAAGTACGGCCGTCACAAGCTGGCCAATGACGGCACGCTGTTTGGCGATGGCCAGCCGATCGTCACCCCGAACGTGGTGCGCGGCGAGCTGATCAGCGAATACGGCAATCTGGAGCGCGACGGTCACGTGGAGAACTCCGCGCTGTTCGCCAAGTACCTGATCGTCGAGCGCGACAGCAAGAATCCTTCCAGGATCAACGTGCTGTACCCGCCGGATTACGTGAACGGCCTGCGGGTCTTCGCGCTGCTCAACCAGTTCCGACAACAGTACACCGCCGACGCGGCGTAACGCTGTCCCATTATCCAGGCCCGCCACGTGCGGGCTTTTTCGTTTGGAGGCCCAGCCATGGGGCAGAAAGTTGCAGGTACCTGCTACGTCAAGGTCGACGGTACGCAGTTGACCCTGAAAGGCGGCGTGGAAGCGCCGTTGATGGACAAGACCCGGGAAACCGTAGTGCCCGGTTACTTCAAGGAAGAGGACAAGGCGCCGTGGGTCAAGTTGACTGCGGTGCATACCCCAGGCTTTCCGCTGCAGGCGCTGATCGAGGGAACGAACATGACGATCACGGCCGAATTGAAGAATGGACGCGTGTACACCCTGTCCGGCGCCTATCTGGTGGACGAGCCAAGCTCGAACGGCGAGGAAGGCACTATCGAACTGCAGTTCGACGGCATTAAAGGGGTGTGGTCGTGAGTGAAATTATCAAGCTGAGCACCCCCATTCAGGCTCATGGCGAAGAAGTGACCGAGCTGACGCTGCGCCGGCCCACCTCGAAGGAGGCCCGGGCCATCAAGGCCCTGCCGTACAAGATCGACCAGGATCAAGCGGTCACCCTGGATCTGGACGTGGCGGCCAAATACATTTCGGCGTGCGCGGACATTCCCCCCTCGTCGGTCGATCAGCTGGACCTTGCAGACCTCAACACCCTCGCCTGGCAGGTAGCAGGTTTTTTCATGACGCCGGCATCGGCGATCTTGAAGGCCTGATCGCGCTGGCCTACGACCTGGCCTACTTCTGGAAGGTTGACCCCGACCAGATCATGGCCAGGCCGTTGGACGTATTACTCGAGTCGCTGGCCCACGCGCAGCGCATCAACAAGACCCTACAGGTGGACTGATGGCCGACAACTTCCAGCTAAAAGCGCTGATCACCGGCGTCGACAAGCTGTCGCCCACCCTGGCGGGCATCCGCAAGAACGTCGCGAGCTTCCGCAAGAATCTGCAAAGCACCGGCCTGGGGAGCATCGGTTTCAAGGATGTGCTGGCGGGTGGCGCGCTGGCAGCGCCTTTCATTGCCGGTGCCCATGCCGCAATCGAATTCGAGTCGGCCATGGCCGATGTGCGAAAGGTAGTCAATTTCGACAATCCTGGCCAGTTCAAGGAGATGGGTGATGACATCGCCCAGATGTCCGAGCGCTTGCCAATGGCTGCCAACGACATCGCCAAGATTGTCGCTGCAGGTGGCCAAGCCGGGATTGCCCGAGGCGAGCTCAAGCAGTTTGCCGAAGACGCAGTGAAGATGGGCATTGCCTTTGACCAAAGCGCCGAGCAAAGCGGCGACATGATGGCCAAGTGGCGGACGTCCTTCAAAATGACCCAGGCGGAGGTGGTAGGCCTGGCCGACCGCATCAACTACCTGGGCAATACCGGGCCAGCCAACACCCGGCAAATCTCCGACATTGTGACCCGCGTGGGCCCGTTGGGCGAAGTCGCAGGCGTGGCGTCTGCGCAGATCGCTGCATTGGGCGCAACCATGGCCGGCGTGGGCGTAGAGCAGGAAGTGGCGGCAACCGGCATCAAGAACTTCATGCTGTCCATGACCAAGGGCAGCGCTGCGACCAAAACACAGGCGGCAGCATTCAAGGCTCTGCGGCTTGACTCCAAGCAGGTGGCGGCCGGCATGCAGAAGGATGCCCAAGGCACGATGCTGACGGTGCTCAAGCGCATTGCTGCGGTCGATGCCGTGAAGCGGCCTGCGCTGTTGACGAATCTCTTCGGCACCGAGTCGGTTGCGGCAATTGCGCCGCTGTTGACCAACCTGGAATTGCTACAAGGCAACCTGCAGAAGACTGGTGATCAGCAACAGTACGCCGGGTCGATGGAAAAGGAGTACGCCTCCCGCGCGGCGACAACTGAAAACAACCTGACGCTGATGCGCAATGCGGTGAACAGAGTCGGCATAGCTTTGGGTAATGCGTTTCTCCCCGCGATCAACGCTGTTGTCGATGGAATCCGGCCGCTGATAAGCCATGTGGGGGATTTCATCAGGGATAACCCTGGCCTGGTACAGGGCATCTTGGCGGCTGGCGTCGCATTCGCAGCACTTCGTCTGGGGATCGTTGGAGCAACCATTGCAACGAAGCTACTAAGCGTGGCCTTGGGGATGACGCCTATCGGGATCATAGCCCTGCTGATTGCCGGTGCCGTTGGCGTCATTGTGGCGAATTGGGATCGCCTGGCGCCTTACTTCACGCAGCTTTGGGCGACCATCAAAACCACCATGCTAACCGTGTGGACCTGGATTAAGGCCGCATTTGCCTGGACGCCGCTGGGCCAGGTCATGACCAATTGGCAACCCCTGATGCAGTTTTTCGGCGCGCTGTGGGGCTTCATCAAGGCTGCCACCGCGGCGGGATGGGAGTACGTCAAAGAGCAGATTGGCTTCGATCCCGTGCAGGTGGTGTCAGCGGCTTGGGAGCCACTAGTGGCTTGGTTCAAGGGATTCTTTGATCGGGTACGCCCCTATATAGAGCCCTTGATGAACGCTGGCGAGTGGGTTGGCGGCAAAGTTTCCGGCGCTGCGAGTTGGGTGCAAAGCAAAGCCGCTGGCGCGGCTGATTTTTTTGCGGGCAACAATGGCACTGCGGTAGGTGCTGGGCTGATCAGCCAGGGTACTACCGGTCTGCAGAATGCCACCCAGGGCCTGCTTTCTGGCGGGGCCAACAGATCCCAGCTTGATGGCGCCCTGGTGGTCCGTTTCGAAAACGCACCGCCGGGACTGCGCCCACAACCGGCGCAGACCAACCAGCCCGGCCTCAAGGTCACCACCAATGTCGGTTATCGATCCCTGTCTGGAGCGCAGTAATGGCTGATACCTGGCGCGAGCAGCTGCTGCCCGCGTCCTTCCGCGGCGAGACGTTCCTTATCGAGGACACGTCCGTACCGGTCGGGCGCAAGGTCCAGCTGCATGAGTACCCCAAGCGGGACGAGGCGTACGCCGAACAGATGGGCAAGGTCGCCCGGGTGCACAAGATCAGCGCCTTCGTGATCGGACCGGATTGCTTCGAGCAGCGAGACAGGCTGCTAAAGGCCCTGGAAACCGAAGGGGAGGGCACGCTGGTGCACCCTTGGCTGGGCCAGTTGTCGGTGGTGCCGGGACAATGCGAGATGTCGCACAGCCGGCGTGAAGGCGGCATGGTCACCTTCGACCTGACCTTCTACCCCGGCAATGCACAGCTCAACCCATCCGTTCGCACGAACACGTCGCGAATGACAGCGCAGACCTCGGCGAGCTACTGGAGCAGCGCCCTGGACCGGTACAAATCGGCCATGGCCAAAGTGGATACCGCGCGGATCAACCTCGTGGGGCTGCAAAATCGACTCACGTCGGTGTTCAGCGTAGTCACCACCCAGTTCTCCCCACTGACCAGTGCCGTGGGATCGGTCACGTCCATGGCGCAGATGTTGATGAACTCGCCGGGTTCGCTGTCCAGCCTGTTCAGCGGCTACTTCAGCGATCTGGGGCTGTCCTCGTTCTCATCGAACAGTTCCGGAAAGACCACCAGCGCCAGCGCAGCGTCGTTCAACTCGTACAGCGCTGCGCTGGCCACCGTTTCCAGTCAGGCCGAGGCGGCGGCGAGCATCAACACCGTGAGCGCCGCCAGTGGTGCCGATACCACGGCGGCTGCCCAGGCGCTGTCCAATCTGGTGCAGGACGCCGTGCTAGTGCAGGCCACGGCAACCATTGCCGAAATGCCGGTTGCCGCACCACCCGCGACGGAAGAGACGACCGCCTCGCTCGAGCAGCAGGTGGTGGCACCGGTCGAGCGTGCCGAGGTACCGGTGGCGAACGATGTGATCGCCGCCCGCGATGCGCTGGACGATGCTTTCTGGCAAGCCGCCCTCAAGGCGGACGCCACCTATTACCCGGTCATCAACGCCGCACGACAGCAGGTGGTCCGCCACCTGACCGCCGTGGCGGCGTCGGGCGTGCAGCTGGTGTCAGTGACGCCGCCGGAAACGCTTCCGGCGCTGGTGCTCGCCTATCGCCGTTTCGGAGATGCGACCCGCGACGGCGAAGTCATCCAGCGCAACAACATCAAACACCCCGGTTTCGTGCCGGCGGTGCCCCTGCAACTCGCCCGGGAGTAGTGCGACATGTCCGACCCTTCGACGGCCGTGACCCTGACCGTCGATGGTCTGGATTATTCCGGCTGGACCTCGGTGGAAATCAGCGCAGGCCTGGAGCGCCAGGCACGTAGCTTCAACATCGGCATCACGTGGAAGTGGCCCGGGCAGAACGTCCTGCGCCCGGTAAAGCAGGGCGCACGCTGCGAAGTACGGATCGGCGGCGACCTGGTGGTTACCGGCTGGGTCGATGCCACCCCGATCAACTACGACCACGAAAAGGTCAACACCTCGATTACCGGCCGGTCGCTGACCGCCGACCTTGTGGACTGCGGGGCCATCAACCAGCCCGGGCAGTGGAAAAACCAGAGCGTGCAGAGGATCGTCCAGGCGCTCGCCGGTGAGTACGGCCTGACCGTCAAGAGCGAGATCGGCGCGACGGCGAGCCTTGCGGATCACACCATCGAGCCCGGGGAAACGGCGTTCGAATCCATCGATCGGCTGTTGACCCTCTACCGCGTCTTCAGCACCGACAATGCCCGGGGCGAAGTGGTGCTGGCGGAGGTCGGTAGCGCAGGCCGCGCCGCCGAACCGCTGGAGCTGGGCCGCAATGTGCTTAGTGGCGATGCACCGCTGGATTTCACCCGGGTGTTCTCCGAATACCGGGTGATCGGCCAGCGCTCGGGTACTGACGAAGAGTTCGGCAAGACCACTACCGAAGTAAGTGGCGCCGTTGCCGATCCGCGCATGACCCGCAGGCGGGTGAAGGTCATCCACGAAAGCGGCCAACTCAGCGACAGGATGGCTGCCGACCGGGCGAACTGGGAGCGCGGTACCGCCCTGGGCAAGGCGCTTGAGACAACCTACGAAATCCAATGCTGGCGTCAGGCCAACGGTGCGCTGTGGTTGCCCAATACCCTCGTGCGTGTGATTGATCCGGTGATCGGGTTCGACCGCGACATGCTGATCGCCGAGGTGACGTACCAGCTCAACGATCAGGGGTCGATCTGCCGTCTGCGCGTCGGCCCGCCCGAGGGCTATCTGCAAGAACCGGACGACCCTCACAAGAAACGCAAGGTGAAGAAGGCCGACGCTTTCGAGTACCTGCTGCCCGCCGACTGGAAAGAAAACGACAAATGAGCCGACTGATGAACATGCTGACCCGCGGGGTCGTGGCGTTGGCCAAGTCCACGGGCAAGCTGCAGACCCTGCAGATGCGGCTGACCGCCGGTGAGGTCAAGGATGCTATGGAACATCTGGAGCCCTACGGCTACACCAGCTGTCCGCATGAAGGTGCCGAAGGCCTGGCCGCATTTCTCGGTGGCGACCGGTCGCACGGTGTCGTGCTGGTGGTCGCTGACCGCCGCTATCGCATCAAGGGCCTACAGGCGGGCGAGGTCGCCATCTACACCGATGAGGGCGACAAGATCCACTTCAAGCGCGGACGGATCATCGACATCGAGACGGGCACGCTGAATATCACGGCCACGGCTGGTGTGCATTTCGATACCCCGACCATCACCCAGACGGGCGAGATCGTCAGCCAGGGCGACCAGATCGCGGGCGGCGTAAGCCAGATGACCCACCCCCATGGCGGGGTACAACGGGGCTCGGGGCAGACCGATGGACCGATTGGCGGTGGCGCATGACGATCATCACGATCGACGACCAGGAAACCAGCCTGAAGCGCGCCGTCGAGATCAGCCTGTTCACCTGGCGCCGGGCCAACTCGAGCGACCAGGTGGAAGACGACGAACGCTACGGCTGGTGGGGCGACAGCTTCCCACAAGTGGCCGACGACCGGATCGGTTCGCGGCTATGGCTGCTGCGCCGGCGCAAGCTCACCGCCGAAACCATCAGCGGCGCAGTGACCTACGCCCGGGAGGCGCTGCAATGGCTCATCGACGACCGCCATGTGGTCGACGTGCAAATTCTCACGGCACGCGCCGGCAACGACAGGCTCAACCTCGGCACGGTGCTTACCTTGCCCACCGGTGAGCGCCTGGAAATCTACCCCCACCAAGACTGGCAGGTGATCTATGCCGTTTGAAACCCCGACCCTGCCCGCACTGATCAGCCGCACCGCGGCGGACCTGGCCAGTGACGCATTGCGCAAGTCCGATGCCCAGGTGCTGGCGCGCGCGCTCAGTGGAGCGGCCTACGGGCTGTACGGCTATCTGGACTGGATTGCCCTGCAGATCCTGCCCGACACGGCGGACGAATCCACGCTCGAGCGGCAGGCGCTGCTTCGCCTGGAGACGCCGCGTATTGCAGCCCAGACCGCCAGCGGCTCGGCCAGCTTTCAGGCAGCTGCTGGCGCGGTGCTCGATGCTGATCAGGTCCTGCAATCCAGCGAAGGCCGCCAATACCGGGTCAGCGCTGCGGTCACTACCGCAGCGGGCACCAACATTGCTTCGCTGGAAGCGGTGGACGGCGGCGCCCTCAGCAACGCCGATGCCGGTCTGGTACTGACCCTGGTACAACCCGTGGTCGGGGTTGACGACACGTTTATCGTGCTGGCGCCCGGGCTTACCGGGGGCACGGACCAGGAGTCTATCGAATCACTACGGGCCCGGGTCATCCGCAGCTATCAGGTCATCCCGCATGGCGGTGACGCCGACGACTACGTGACCTGGGCCCTGGAGTGCGCTGGCGTTACCCGGGCGTGGACCGTGAAGAACTACATGGGCCCGGGCACCGTGGGCGTGTTCTTCGTTCGCGATGGCGATGCCAGCATCATTCCGGATGCCAACGAGGTCGCCACTGTCCAGGCCTATTTGGAGACTAAGGCTCCGGTTACCGCAGAGGTCTACGCGCTGGCCCCAGTGCTCAAGGCCGTCAACTACAAGATCAAGCTCACCCCCGACACGACGGCGGTCCGTGCCGCCGTCATCGCCGAGCTGACTGACCTGCATGAGCGGGAGGCCGGGCTGGGCGAGACGTTACTTATCAGTCATATCCGCGAGGCCGTGAGTAGCGCAGAAGGCGAGGCCGACAACGTCGTGGTCAGCCCCACCGCCAACGTCACTACCGGCGCGAACGAGCTGCTCACCGTGGGGACAGTCACATGGCAGTAAGGAACGCGGCGCATTACGAGGCACAGCTGCGGGCGTTGCTGCCGCAGGGGCCGGCCTGGGACCCGGAGCGCGTACCCGAACTTGCGCGCGTGCTGTCAGGCATTTCGGTCGAGCTGGCGCGAATCGACTCTCGTGTGATCGCGCTGACCGCCGAGATAGACCCCACCAGGGTGACCGAACTGGTACCGGACTGGGAGGCCGTGATGGGCCTCCCGGATGAGTGCCTGGGCAACACGCCCAGCTTCGGCGACCGTCAGCTTGCGGTGCAACAGCGCCTCACCGCAGTTGGCAGCCAGCGCGTTGGGTATTTCGTTTCCATCGCCCAAGGCCAGGGCTATCCCAACGCGACTGTTACCCAACACCGCGCGCCGCGCTTCGGCCGGGCCCGGTTCGGCAAGGCCCACTTCGGAACATGGTCCGCGCAATTCATGTGGACGCTGAACACCGGCGGCCGGCAACGGATCGGGCGGCGGTTCGGCGTGAGCTACTGGGGGGAGCGCTTCGGTGTTAACCCCGCGAACGGTCTGGAGTGCTTGATCCAGCGTTATGCCCCCGCACAGACCATCGTGCACATCAATTACAACTGAGGAAACACCGTGGATTATCCGAAAAGCGTGGCCAACGTTGGCCTGGTGAATGGCAAGTTTATCGACGAGGACACTGCCACAGGGACCGTAGGCTCGCTTATCCCTGCGGAGTGGGGCAATGGCGTGACGGATGAAATTCTTGCTGTGATCCAAGCTGGGGGGCTGACCCCGAGTGAAGAAAATAACGCCCAACTGCTGGCGGCGCTAAAGCAAATCGTAGTAGGTGGCGGAGTTACCCCGGGACGGTTGATTGGCGTCCAAGTGTTCATAACGAGCGGGGTCTATACGCCTACTTCCGGCACCAAATCCATCATCGTGGAGCTGGTTGGGGGCGGCGGTGGCTCAGGTGGTACCGCTGCTACAGGAACATCCACAATAGCTCAGTCTATCGGTGGTGGAGGCGGGGCGTACGCCAAGAGCCGCTTAACCAGCGGCTTTGCAGGACAGTCCGTTACTGTTGGCGCTCCAGGGGCTGGCGGGGCCGCGGGTAACAACAACGGAGCGGTAGGGGGCGCCTCCAGCTTCGGTTCTCTGGTTGTGGCCCCGGGCGGAAGCCTGGGCGCAGGCAGCGCGGCAATAAGTCCCGTCGCAATGGTCGCGAATGGTGGCAATAGTGCGGAGCCAACCGGTGCGAACCTTATCGGAAAGGCCGGGGAAGCCGCGACATCGGCCTTTGCATATACAACTTTGGGCAGTCTTTCTTCAAAGGGAGGCGGTAGCCCATTCGGGACCGGCGGTCACATGCCCTCTGGCTCCGGATTCAGGGCGCCGTCTGGTTATGGAGCCGGCCCATCTGGGGTTTACGCGCAAAACAGTGCAACGGCACAAGCAGGCGGAAATGGCGCGCCGGGCCTCGTCCTTATCTATGAGTACGCATGAATGAAGACATACGCTGTTATCAATCAAGAAACAGGCCTAGTGGAAAATCTCGTCGTCTGGGACGGGGAGAGCGAGTGGTCTCCGCCGGAGGGTTTCGTTGCGGTGGAAACCGAAGCCGCCAGTATTGGATGGACCTACAGCGAAGGGCAGTTCAGAGCTCCGCCGGTAGTCCCGCCCTCGGCGGAAGAAATCAAGGCCAATAATACAAGCATCAAGGACTCGCTCCTGCTTATTGCCGCGGCGGCCATCGCGCCGCTCCAGGATGCGGTTGATCTTGATGACGCCACTGACGCCGAGATGGCGCTTCTCAAAAGATGGAAGCAGTACCGAGTGGCCCTGAGTCGTCTAGACCTCACAATTGATCCAGTCGCCTGGCCGAACCAACCGGAATGACGTGAAGTCCCGACGAGGTCCCCTGGTGGATTGGCTGCCTGTATCTGGTTCGATCCAGTCAGGGTTTGAAGCCAGGATATAGCTACTTTTCACGACCCGCTCCGCGCGGGTTTTTTTGCGCCTGGAGAATCGAAGCAAGATGGAAATCCCTGTCCCAACAATCAAGCAGGGCCTCGCCCTTTTGCCTCAGAAAATGAACGGCTGCCGCGCCATGACCATGCTGATTGCTATCGGCCTGCAGGAGTCGGGCTTTCTGGCTCGCCGACAATATGGCGATGGCCCGGCCCGAGGCTTCTGGCAGTTCGAGGAAGGAGGAGGGGTGAAGGGCGTCATGACGCACCCCAACACCACATCCTATGCTGCGGCAATCTGCGCCCTGCGCGGTGTGCCGTTCGAGCGGGCCAAAGTGTGGGCCGCTTTGGAGACCGATGACATCCTTGCGGTAGTGTTCGCCCGCCTGCTGCTGTGGAGCGACCCCCTGCCCATGCCAGCGATCAGCGAGCCCGACGCGGCCTGGCGTCTTTACGCCCGCGTCTGGCGCCCGGGCAAGCCGCATCCAGAAAAGTGGGCCGAATGCCACAGCCAGGCGCTGGGGGCTTTGGCATGAACTGGGCGGACGTGGGAAGGATTATCGGTGCAGCGGCGCCTACCGTGGGCACTCTGTTGGGCGGGCCGGCGGGCGCGGCGGTTGGGGCGCTGGTATCGAGTGCGCTTAACGCTCCGAATGACCCTGAGGCGGTCAGCACAATCCTGGCGACCAACCCCGACGCAATGGTGAAGGTCCAGGAGCTGCAAACGAATGCCAAGGTCCAGCTGCAGCAGTTGGCCGTCACCGCCGAGAACAACCGCCTTCAGGCCGAGGCCGCCCAGTACGCTGCCGAGGCGGCTGACAGGGACAGCGCCCGCAAGCTGGCCGCCGCGCAGCCCCGCGACATCGTCCGGCCCGTGGTCACTGGTCTGATCTTGCTCGGCACGCTGCTGATCATCGCGGCCGTCTTCATGGGCTGGAACAAGGAGATCCTTACGGACCCTACAGCCAGCCTCACGGTGGGCACGGTGATCGGGCTGTGGTTCGGAGAGCTCAAGCAGGTGATGGGCTTCTGGTTCGGCATGACCAAGGAATCGCAGAAGCAGAACGCGGCGATCACCGAGTTCGCGGTGGCGCCGGGAACTGTTACCAGGACGGACAAATAGAGGGAGCAGATCCATGCAGACAGTAATGAAGGAAGAGTCTTATTCGCGTGCCATGCGCGTGACACTAGGGGTGCAGGCCAACGGCGGCTCCGTGGCCGTCCAGCTCAAGATGGGCACTGACACCTGGGTGACCAGCGATACCTTGTGGGCAGATGGCGCTTATCAACTGGATATTCCACCCGCCACGGTTCGGTTCGTACCGGCCGGTGGCGCTGCGTTTGAGGTGTACGCATGACCCTGCTCGCGAACTCGCGCCCGACACGCCGCCGTATCCGCCGTGGGCTTGGCCTGCTGGGCGACAGTTTCAGTGGAAACTGCCACACCATTGCGGCTACCTCGTACGGCACGGAGGCCTATGGTTACGCCGGCGCGCTGGCGGCGAAGACAGGTCTGTTCCCGGACTACCGCGACAACCAGGGTAAGGTGGGCGACCACACCGGCCAGTTCATGGCACGGCTGCCGGCGGCACTCGCCTCAACCACGGCTGACCTCTGGCTATTGCTGTCCCGCACCAATGACAGCACGACCACCGGCATGACCCTGACCGATACGAAAGCCAACGTGATGAAGATCGTGATGGCGTTCCTGGGCACCCCGGGGAAGTATCTGGTCGTCGGCACCGGCACGCCGCGCTTCGGCGACAAGGCGCTCACCGGCACCGCACTGGCTGAGGCGACCGCCTACAAGGACTGGGTGCTGAGCTACGTGAGCCAGTTCGTGCCGGTTGTGAACATCTGGGATGGATTCACCCAGGAGATGACGGTGGAAGGTCTGCACCCGAACCTGCTGGGCGCCGACTTCATCAGCAGTCGGCTGGCGCCAATCGTGAACGGGGGCTTCGAATTCTTCGGGGTGCCACTGCCGACCGACGCGGCGGACCTCTATTCGGCAATCCGCCCGTTCGGCTGCCTGAACGCTAATCCGCTGATGACGGGCACTTCGGGCACCATTGCAGCCTCGGCAAACCCCGTAGCTGGCTCGGTCTTGGCCGATGGATTCAAAGCCTCAGGCTCCGGCCTCAGTGGCATCACCACCAGGTGGTATAAGGAACAGGCTGCTTACGGCGAGGCCCAGTGCATCGAGCTTGCTGGTGCGATGACCGGCACGGGCGGGTATGTGTATCTTCAGCCGACGGCGAGCGTGGCGCCTTCCAGCCTGGCGGTGGGTGACATTATCGAGATGGTTTCCGCCCCTGAGGTGGTCGGCAGCAGTCGCGGCATCCTCGGATGGGAGGCGGAACTGATGATCACCAAACCGGTGAGCGGCACGTCCACCACCATTTATTACCGGTCCATGGACAAGTACCAGGAACCCTTCACCATGCCAGCAAACTGGAAGGGCACGCTGGAAACCCAGCGCTGCACAGTGGACCTGACCGAAACGGTGGTGACTTGCCGGATGGGCCTGTACCTGGCCACGGGCATCGCCCAGAACTCGACAGTGAAGGTCAGCCAGTTCGGTCTTCGGAAGGTCTGACCAGCTCCGCCCGCAACAACGCTGCAAGATCCCGCCATGGCATTTGCTCTGCCGGGATCGCCGCGGCACATCCCTCCCGGTGCTCGAAAGGGCGCCGCGCCTCTCGCAGATCCTGCCTGGCATCACACGCCCGGCAGCGGACCTGCTCATCGACTATTTCCCAGGCAAGCTTCCAGCGTTCCATCATTGGCTCAATTCGGTAGGGGTATTTCAGTATAAGGGTAGCCCGGCCAGGACGGCAGGGTGTCAGCAGGAGTGGTTAGAAAATGACCAGAGTCCGTCCAATCCAGACGGGACGGCTACAAATTTGCTTAAGCGGCGCCGATCCGCTTTGTAAGTGACTGAAATAGATAGACTATCTTCAGATGTAGTCCCGATCCATCATGGGGGCAACGCTGAAGCGGCGAGACAGTGAAGGCCGCATGGTTGCTGGGGTTGAGGCGGGTTTGGTGGTCATTCTGAAATGTCTGGTAAGGGCTTGTTTGTACCAATTCTCGGTGGTTTTTGAGGGCTCGCTGGTACGGTGTACCAGTCCAAACCTCTCATGTACCAGTGGCTCATGGCATCAATCGGGAAACGAAAACGTAACGACGGAACGTATGGGTATACGGCCCAAATTCGGCTTTTCCGGGGTGGTGTGCAAGTCTATCAGGAAAGCAAGACCTTCGATCGGCTGCGGGCGGCGAAGGGCTGGGGCGACAAGCTAGCTAATCAGCCGGGGCATTAGGATGATACCCTGAGCATTCCAAGGCCAAGGGATGGTAGACGCCGCAATGAGCAATCGCGGGATGTCTCTCGAACGGATAATGAAAACCTGCAACGAGCCTATTGCGGAGCAGACCCTAAATGTTAGGGAGGTGTATCAGGTGCTGAAGGATGTTGCCCTCGGTACGCGCATCATGAGGCGAGTGGGTAGCCAAGCCAAGGATGAAGACGACGCGAGTTGTCTCGAAATCGACGTAGATGACTGGAGGCTTTCGATCTACTACGACTGCGATACCTTCGACTACTGCCAGTGCTGTGTGACGCCAGAAGGGCGCCGCTGGGATTTTGATAGCAGCCAACGCTTCGGTACTGACCCCATGGAGCTACTGTCGACTTGGGAGCTCGCAACATTCGAGCGACTCTTGAAAGGGCTGTAGGACGCAGACTACCGCATCACGTGAGCATCTCGTCCTGAAATACCCTATCTAACCTTCAAGCAACAGCGTTCAGTGCGCGGTCAGCGCCGTCTTGGGCGACGGTATTGAGGCTACGGTCCGAGCCATCCTGTGCAACGGTATTGAGGCTGCGATCCGAGCCATCCTGTGCAACGGTATTGAGGCTACGATCCGAACCATCCTGCACGACGGTTTGCGGGGTGCGTTCGGCGCCGTCCCGGGCTATCAGAGTGTCGGCGTGGACAACTTGGAGGCTGCTGGAGATGCCGGCAACGAGGATGAACGCGAGGGCTGCAAATTGGCTTTTCATGGTGTGTTCTCCGTAATCTAGAAAGTGTTTTTGTCTACGGAGTCAGTGTCTCTCTGAAAGGAGGTGACGAGAACTTGATAGGAACGATGGTGGGAATCGATCAGGTTGATGACTGCTGGGCTACCAGTGCTCTGAGAGCCCTTCCCGAATGTTGAAGGCTACGAAAATGCAGGCCCTACAATGAGCTACCCTGTACGCCTGCACCCCAATCACTCGAACGTCGCCACTTCGTCCAGATGGTTCAGTAGGTCCAGCGGATCGTCATACACCCGCAACGCGCCGGCGCGCTCCAGTTCACTCACATCGTAGCCGCCGGACAATAACCCGATACCGATGGCCTTGGCGCGCCGGGCGGCCAGCATGTCCCAGATGGCGTCGCCAACCACCAGGCACTCCTCAATGGGCACGCCCATCTTGTCCGCCGCCGCTATAAACAGGCTGGGGTCAGGCTTGCCCTGTTTGACGTCGTCGCGGGTCACCAGGTTGATGCTATCGCTTTTGAGCCCAAGCGCCTTGAGATTGATTTCAGCCGTGGCCATTTCCCCACTGGTGGCGATGCACCAGGAAAGGTTTTCGTCGTTCAGCCTGTTTAACAGGTCCATGGCGCCCGGCAGAGCGATGATCTGGCCCTGCAACCGCTCGTACGCCTCAGCGTGAAGCTTGCTTAGTCGCTTGGCCTGTTGCTCGCTCAGCTCCAGTCCGGTTTCCCGGCTCAGATTCTTGAGCATCAAGCCGCCGCTCATGCCGATTTTCCGGTGGATGCGCCACATGGCCAGTGGAATGTCTTCGGCATCCAATGCCTCTTTCCAGGCAGCCACATTCTGGTAAACGCTGTCGGTCAAGGTACCGTCAAGGTCAAAGATAAACGAGGTTTTGTCGCGCATTAGGTTGCTCCAACGAAGCGGGCGTTTTCATGAGAGGGGAATCAATGCGGGATCGTTCAAGTGCCGTGGCGGGCAGGGGTGAGCATCAGGGGCTACTTCGGCCCTCGCTGAATCCCAGGCTGGTGACTCATTTACCCCCCTCAACCACCCGCCCCGTACTCCCCCTCACCACCAGCTCAGTTTCCAGGCACACCAGCCGAGCCGGCGAGCGGCCCTCGATCTGAGCGATCAACGTGTCCGCGCTGAGGTGCCCGATGGTTTCGATGGGCACGCTCACAGAAGTAAGCGGTGGGGTGGCCACGGCAGCGAAATCAATATTGTCGAAACCTGCGACAGACAGCTGATCCGGGATTGCAATGCCCGCGCGGCGGGCTTCGTCGCAGGCGCCCAGGCTGAGCAGGTCGGTGGTGCATACCAGCGCGGTAGGGCGGGGGTGCAGGGCCAGCGCCTGGCGCAAGCCGGCACGGCCGCCGTCCAGGGTAAACGGCTGTTCGATGACATGGGATTCGGGCAGGTCGAGCCCGGCGGCCTGCAGCGCGTTGCGAACCCCCTGCACACGCCAGCGCGCGCGTTCGTTATGCGCGCGCGCGCCCGTCACTACCGCCAAGTGTTGGTGGCCAAGGGTAAGCAGGTGTCGGGCAACCTGGGCGCCGCCTTGCTCGTTGCTGAACCCCACGCAGTAATGGTCTGCGGCATCATCGACCGACCACATCAGCACATAGGGCCGCTGGGCCAGGCGCAGCGCTTCAAAAACGGCGGGGTCGTGATCGGTGCCTACCAGCAGCACGCCTTCAACGCCCCGGTCGATGAAATTCCGCACGCTTACCAATTCGCGGCGCCGGTCGTACTCATGTGAAGCAATCAGCAGCTGATAATCATGGCTGTTGAGGCGCTGCTGCAGGGCCTGGATGGAATCGGCATAAATGGGGTTGTTGAGGGTGGGGAATATCGCCGCCACGCTGAAGGTGCGCCGCAGCGCCAACGCCCGCGCTGCGCCATCCCGCACATAGCCCAGGGCCTGCACTGCGGCTTCCACTTTTGCCAGCGTTGCCGGCTTGACCAAAGTCGGCGAAGAGATGGCTCGAGAAGCGCTGCCCAGCGATACGCCGGCCAATTTCGCTACATCGCGCAGCTTGGGTTTTTCGATTTTCAGCATGACATCCATCGAGCAGTGGCTTGACACGAGTGTATCACCGGCGTAGATATGAACCGGTTCAAAAAGTAGTCTTGGTCAGAATAAATCCAATAAACGACACCGGATACAGATCCCGAAGCCCTTCACGGGGCATCGAACTACCTTGGATTTGAACCGGTTCAAGTACGCTGACTGGCGTGCTGCAACCAGGAGACATCTGCGATGACAACCCTTCCCTGGGCCAAACTCGGCCTTGCTGCCCTCTGTATCAGCGCTTCTGTTTCAGCGATGGCCGACGTGCGCATCGGCGCGCTGTTCCCTTTCAGCGGTGGCCTTGCCTTACTGGGCGATGAAAGTTACAGAGGCGTAGAAATCGCCATCGCCGAGCGTAACGCCGCGGGCGGCCTCAAAGGCGAGCAGATCAACCTGGTGAAGGCCGATGCCGTAGACGCCGGCCAGGCCGTAGGCGCCGCCCGACAGCTGACGTCGGGGCAAAACGTTACCGCGGTGTTTGGCAGCTATTCGTCGGCGCTGTCGTTTGCGGCAACGCAGGTGACCGAAGTCGCCGGCGTGCCGTATTTTGAGCTGGGCGCCGTGTCGGACGACATCACTGACCGCGGCCTGCAATACGTTTTCCGCAGTAACCCCACCGCCAAAAGCTTCGCCAAAGGCACCATCACAGCAGTTACCGACCTGGTGGCGCCCAAGCTGGGTGTGGACCCTAAAACCTTGAAAATCGCCATCATCCATGAGGACGCGTTGTACGGCACCACGGTGGCCAAGTTTCAGAAGCAGTTCGCGGCCGAAAAAGGCCTGACGATTGTTGAAACCCTGCCGTATTCGGCCAAGGCGGTCGACTTGTCTTCGTTGATCCTTCGTTTGAAGGGCGCCAACGCCGACATCGTGCTGCAGACGTCCTACCAGAACGACACGGTGCTGTATTTCCGCCAGGCACGAGAAGCCGGTTATACGCCCAAGGCCGTCATCGGGGCGGGGGGCGGCTACTCCATGCAGGACACGGCCAAGGCCGTGGGGGCACAAAACATCGAAGGGGTGTTGGACGTGGACTTCCCGCAGTTCCAGACCAACGAAACCGGCGCACCCGGGATCGCAGCCTTCGCCGACGCCTATCGCAAACGCTACGGCAGCGAACCGCGGTCCGGGCATAGCCTGATCAACTACGTGGGCGCCAAGATTTTCCTCGATGCCATGGAAAGCGCGAAATCCCTCGAAGCGGACGACATCCGCGCTGCGGTCGCCAAGGTAGATATCCCCTTGGGGCAGACCGCCGCCGGGATCGGCGCCAAGTTCGGCACGAACGGCCAGAACGAGCGCGCCGAAACCACCGTGATGCAATGGCAGGGCGGCGTGCTCAAAACCGTGTACCCGCAGTCGGCCGCCGTCTCTGAAGCGCGCCTGGCCACCCAACCCTGACTGACCTCCACCGGCCCGGAACCGCCATAGGCGTGTTCCGCGGCCCCGTTCGCTCGCAGGGAGGGACTAACCCATGGAGATTTTCTTGCAGCTGCTGCTCAACGGCGTGCTGTTAGGCGGCACGCTGGCGATCATCAGCATTGGCCTTACCTTGATCTTCGGCATCGTTCGGGTTGTGAATTTTGCCCACGGCGAGTTCCTGATGATCGGCATGTACTGTGTGTACCTGCTCAACCAGCACTTGGGGTTGCACCCGTATGTAGCTATCGTGCCCACGGTAGCGGTGTTGTTCTGCCTGGGCGCGGCGATGCAGCGCTTTGTCATCCAGCCACTGCTCAATGCCGAAGGTCACATTCAAATCTTCGCCACGGTTGGGGTGTCCATCGCCCTGATGAATGCCGCGCTGCTGGTGTTCGGCGCCGATGTGCACACTGTCAGCAACCCCAGCGGTTGGGGTACCGGTAGCGTTAGCCTGGGTGGGCTGCGGGCCAGCACTGGCCAGCTGGCAACCTTTACGGTGTCGCTGCTGCTGGTCGGGGCGCTGCATTGGTTCTTGCACAACACCTTCCTGGGTCGCGCGGTGCGCGCCACCGCCCAGCACCGCAATGCGGCGCAGCTGATGGGCGTGAATGTGAAAGGCATTTATGTGTTCGCATTTGGCTTGGGGTGCGCTTGCCTGGGCCTGGCCGCCGGCATGATCGCGCCGCAGTACCCGGTGTTTCCCACCGTGGGTACGTTCTTTGTGCTTACAGCCTTTGTGATTGTGGTGCTGGGTGGTCTGGGTAGCCTTTCCGGCGCCCTGGTGGGCTCGTTGCTCATTGGCATCGTCGACAGCCTGGCGGGCTTTTACATCGCGCCAGACCTCAAGGAGGTCGTGTACTTCCTCATCTTCCTCGGCATCCTGGTCGTGCGCCCCACCGGCCTGTTCGGTGCCGGGCGTGGGTCGGAATAAGGAGCCTCGCATGAACCTGACCCACCCCCGTGTGTACGTGAGCCTGCTGGCGTTGTCGCTGCTGCTCATCATTCCATTCGCGGTCGGCTCACCCTTTGTGTTCCACCTGTTCATCCTGGTGTGCAGCTACGCCGCTCTTGCCGGCGCCTGGAACATCGTGGGCGGCTTTGCCGGCCAGTTGTCCCTGGGCCATGCGGTGTTCTATGGGGTAGGCGCCTATGTGGCAACCCTGTTGGTGATTCATTTCCAGCTCACCCCCTGGATCGGCATGTTCGTGGGCGCGGCCTTGTCCACGGTGCTGGCTGTCGTGATCAGCTGGCCCTGCTTCCGCCTGCGCGGGCCGTTCTTTGCGCTGGCCACCATCGCCGTGCTCGAAGTGGTTCGCCTGGTGGTGATCAACCAACAGGACATCACCGGCGGCGCTACCGGGCTGGCCGTGCCCCTGAAAATGGGCGCCGAGTGGATGCTGTTCCGCCAGCGCTGGCCGTACCTCCTCATCGCCTTTGGCTTCCTCGCCGTCACCTTGGTGGTGGGCTGGAAGCTCAAGCAATCACGCCTTGGCTATTACCTGATCGCCGTGCGCGAGCGTGAAGACGCCGCTCAGGCGGTGGGGGTGAGCGCGGTGAAGGTGAAGCTGGCCGCGGTGATGATCTCCGCGTGCCTCACCAGCCTGGTGGGCAGCTTTCACGCCATGTACCTCACGTTCATCGAGCCTGGGGCGATGTTCTCGCTGGAGCTGTCGATCCAGGTCGCGATGTTCGCCCTGATTGGCGGGCTGGGCACGGTGTCGGGCCCTTTGATCGGCACGGTGCTGGTGTTGCCGCTGGCCGAGCTCGCCCGTGGCTGGCTGGGCGACATGGGCAGCGGGGTTCATGGCCTGGTGTATGGCTTGGTGCTGGTGGCGGTGGTGCTGACCATTCCCCAGGGGATCGTCGGCCGCTTTGGCGGGCGGGTGGGCGCATGGATCGACCGCCTGCCTGGCGGCCGCCATCAGCGATTGCCCGAGACGTCCGCACCGGTAGCCACAGCGGCGAGCACTACCCGGGGCGAGCCTATTCTGGTGGCTGAACACCTGCACAAGTACTTCGGCGGGCTGCATGCCACGAACGACGTATCCATCAGCCTCAACGAGGGGGAAATCGTTGGCGTGATCGGGCCCAACGGGGCGGGCAAGACCACGGTATTCAACCAGCTTTCCGGCTTTTTGCCGCCCTCCGAGGGGCAGGTGAAAGTACGCACCCGCGACGGCCGCTGGATTACCCCGAGCAGCCCGGCACAGTTCGCGCTCGCGGGGATCGGCCGCACCTTCCAGATCGTTCAACCGTTCGCCGACCTTACCGTGAGCGAGAACATCATGCTCGGCGCCTTCATGCATACCCGGGTGCCGGCCGAAGCACGCGCTATCGCCGCCCAGGTGGCGCAGCTCACCGACCTTACTGGCCTACTCGAAACCCGCGCCCGCAACCTCACGGTGGGCGGCATGAAGCGTCTGGAAATGGCCCGGGCGCTGGCTACCCGGCCCCGGGTGCTGTTGCTCGACGAAGTAATGGCCGGGCTCAACCCTACCGACGTCGCCAAGGCCATCGAGATTATCCGGCGGGTGCGCGATGCCGGCGTGAGCGTGCTGATGATCGAACACATCATGCAAGCCACCATGACCCTTTCGGACCGGATAGTGGTGATCAGTTCCGGCGCAATGCTGATGGAAGGCCTCCCCAGTGAGGTGGTCAGCAACCCGCAGGTGATCGAGGCTTATCTGGGCAAGGAGTACAGCCATGCTTAGGCTCAACAACGTGCATGCCGGCTATGACCGTACCGAAGTGTTGCGTGGCGTCTCCATAGAGGTGAACGCCGGCGAAGTGGTTACCATCGTCGGCGCCAATGGAGCGGGCAAAACCACTACCTTGCGCAGCCTCTGTGGCCTGGTAAAGCCCACACAGGGGACGATCGAATTCGAAGGGCAACGCCTGGACGGCCGCCGCCCCGATGAAGTGGTAGAGGCGGGTATTACGCTTATTCCAGAAGGGCGCCAGCTGTTCCCCTTTATCAGCGTGCGGGACAACCTGCTGATGGGCGCTTACAAACGCAGCGCCCGCATCGGCTACAAGCAGCGCCTGGAGCAGGTGCTGGAACTGTTCCCCAGGGTGCGCGAGCGCCTGGGCCAGTTGGCGGGGTCCTTATCAGGTGGCGAGCAACAAATGGTCGCTATCGCGCGTGGCCTGATGGCAGAGCCCAAGCTGCTGATGTTCGACGAGCCCTCGCTCGGCCTGTCGCCACTGCTGGTGTCTCAGGTGTTCGACATCATCGAGAAAATCCTTTCCCTGGGCACCACGGTGCTCATCGTCGAGCAGAACATCGTGCATACCCTGCGCATCGCCCACCGCGGCTATGTACTGGAAAACGGCGCCGTCACATTGACCGGCACCGGCCGCGAGCTGCTGGAAAACCCTCATATCAAGCGAGCCTACCTGGGCCTGTAAACACCATTTTGGAGGTTGCATGAGCACCCACACGATGCGTCAGATCGAACATGGCCAAGGCGGGCCGGCAAACTGCATGATCGTTGCCCAAGGCCCGGTGCCCCAGCCGGGGCCTGGGGATGTGTTGCTCAAGGTGGCGTACGCTGGGGTCAATCGGCCGGACGTACTGCAACGCTCTGGCAGCTATCCACCGCCCCCGGGGGCTTCGCCGCTGCTGGGGCTGGAAGTGTCGGGTGAAGTGGTCGCCCTCGGCGAGGGTGTGAACCAGTGGGCGCTGGGTGACAAGGTCTGCGCCCTTACGCCTGGCGGGGGTTACGCCGAGTACTGTGTGGTACCGGCCGAGCACTGCTTGCCGGTCCCCGCGGGCCTCTCTTTGCTGGAAGCCGCCGCGTTGCCGGAAAACTACTTCACGGTGTGGACCAACCTCTTCGAACGCGGCCGGCTGCAATCGGGCGAGACCCTTCTCGTGCACGGCGGCTCCAGCGGCATCGGGCTCACAGCAATCCAGCTGGCCAGCCACTTCGGGGCGCGTGTGCTGACCACGGTAGGTTCGGCCGAGAAAGCCCAGGCGTGCCTGAAAGCCGGGGCCGCCCGGGCGATCAATTACCGCGAGGAGGATTTCACTCAGGTAGTGGCCGAAGTGACCCAGGGGCGCGGTGTGGAAATGATCCTCGACATGGTCGGCGGGGACTATATCCAACGCAATCTGTCAGCTTTGGCCGTGGAGGGGCGGCTGGTACAGATAGCCTTCCTCGAAGGCAGCAAGCAGGTACTGGATGCCATGCCAATCATGCTGCGCCGTTTGACCTTCACCGGCTCCACCCTGCGCCCCCGCAGCAGGGAACAGAAAGCAGGCATTGCCGCAGCGCTGCAGCAGCAGGTATGGCCGCTGCTTGAAGCAGGGCAGTGCCGGCCAGTGATCCATGCAACCTTTCCCTTGGCCGAGGTGGCCGAAGCGCACACGGTGATGGAAAGCAGCCGGCATATCGGCAAGCTCATGCTGGAGGTGAACCCATGAGCCGGCACCAGGGGCGTACCGTGCTGGTCTCGGGGGCCGGCAGCGGTATCGGCGCGGCCATTGCCCAACGCTACTGCGAAGAAGGCGCGGTGGTGGCGATCCTCGACGCGGATGAGCAGCGCGCACGCGACCAGGCCGAGCGCCTGCAAGCGCAGGGGTACCACGTAGCCTGGCATCAAGCGGACGTTGCTGATTTCGATCAGTGCGAACAAGCATGCGCACAGCTTGAATCCATCCTGGGGCCTATCGATACCCTCATCAACAATGCCGGTGTGTCGCCCAAGCACAACGGCCAGGCCGCGCCCATCTGGCAGATGGACCCAGCAGAATGGAATCGGGTGGTCGCGATCAACCTTACGGGGGCGTTCAACCTCAGCCGGTTATTGTCGCCCGGCATGGTCGAGCGCCGGTTCGGCCGTATCGTCAGCATGTCCTCAGTGGCAGGCAGCGCGTACCTGCCACTGGTGGCGGCGCATTACAGCGCAACCAAGGCCGCGATCATCGGCTTTACCCGGCACTTGGCCGGGGAGCTCGGCCCGTATGGGATCACGGTGAATGCCCTCGCGCCTGGCCGCATTGAAACGCCGCTGCTGAAAACCGTTGCCGCCGAGGCCAACCAGGCAGTAATCGACGAAACCCCGCTGGGCCGCTTGGGCCAACCGTCGGAGGTGGCCGATGCCGCGTGTTTTTTGACCAGCCGCGACAGCAACTTTGTGACCGGGCAGGTGCTGGACGTGGCCGGCGGCTGGCTAATGCGCTGACCCAAACGTTGCGCGGCCCGGCGGCGCGTGCCTTCAGTCCAAGACGCATTCACTTTGGCGTGATCGACATGAAAAGTATCAGTGAGATCTCCGGCGCCACGCGCCTGTACGCAATCATCGCGGACCCCATCATCCAGGTGAAGACACCTCAGGTTATCAATGCCCTGTTCGAGCAGGTCGGCCATGAGGGGGTGATGGTGCCTTTCCACGTTACTGCCAGCGGATTGCCAGTGGTCATAGCAGGCCTGCGGTCGCTGGCGAACCTGGAAGGTTTTATCGTCACCGTACCCCACAAAACCGCCATGCTTTCGTTGTGCGACCAGGTTACCGCCCACGCTCAACAGGTGGGTGCGGTCAACGTCGTCCGGCGCAGCCCGGCTGGGGAGTTGATTGGCGACATCCTCGATGGCATCGGCTTTGTGGCTGGGCTACGGCAGGAGGGCTTCGAGCCTGCCGGCGCGAGCGTTTACCTGGCCGGCGCGGGCGGAGCGGCCAATGCCATTGCCTTTGCCCTGGCCGAAGCAGGGGTTGCCCGGCTGACCGTGGCCAACCGCACTGCGGCAAAGGCCGAGGCCTTGCTTGCACGCCTGCGCGCGGCTTTCCCCACGTTGCCGCTGCACTTGGGTAACGCAGACCCGAGCGGGCATACGCTGGTGGTCAATGCCACCTCACTCGGCCTGCGCGAAGGGGACCCTTTACCCTGCGATACCGGCCGCCTGAGCGCCGATCAGTGGGTGGCCGAGATCATCATGCAGCCGGCGCGTACCCCCTTGCTGCTGGCCGCCGCCGCACAAGGTTGCCGCGTTCAGGAAGGGCTGCCCATGTTGCTGTGCCAGGCGCGGTTGATGGCCCGCGCGATGGGCGCACCGGTGTCGGAGGGCGCGGCATGACGGTCTACGACTATGTGATTGTGGGCGGAGGGACCGCCGGTTGTGTGCTGGCCAATCGGCTTACCGCGAACGGCCGCTTCAAGGTGTTGATGCTGGAGGCGGGCGGCGAACCCAAAAGCCCGTGGATTCCCATTCCAGCGGGGTTCAGCAAACTGCTGGTCAATACGCGTTACAACTGGCGTTTCCAGACCGCGCCTGAACCCAACACCAAGGGCCGAGTGATTGCGGTGCCTCGGGGCAAGGGGCTCGGGGGCTCAAGCCTGATCAACGGCATGATCTACGTGCGCGGGCAGCCGGGCGACTACGATGCCTGGGAACAGGCTGGTGCCAAGGGCTGGAATTTCCAGAGCATGGCGCCTTACTTCCGCAAGCTGGAGGCCTACCAACATGGGGGCGAAGGGCGCGGGCGCGAAGGGCCGATGAATGTGCATCGGGTGAATGAAATGTACCCCATTGCCCAGGCCTTCCTTGAAGCGGCGCGGCAAGACGGCCAACCGGCCAACTCCGATTACAACGCCAGCGTGCAAGAAGGATTTGGTTACTACCAGGTGTTCCAGAAGCAGGGCCGTCGCTGGAGCGCCTACGACGCTTACCTCAAACCCATACGCCGGCGCGCGAACCTCGAAGTGGTTACGGGCGCGCAGGTGCAGCAATTGCAAATGGCCCAGGGCCGCTGCGTGGGGTTGCGTTATCGCGTGGGTGAACGTGAGGTTACTGTGCAGGCGGGGAGGGAGGTGATCCTCTGTGCCGGCACCATTCAAACGCCGCAATTGCTGGAGTTATCGGGCATTGGCCGGGAAGACGTACTGCGCCAGGCCGGCATACCTTTGCAACACCGCCTCGACGGCGTAGGCGAGAACTACATCGACCACTTCGCCACGCGCATGAACTGGCGCCTGAGAAACACGCTCACGCTCAATGAGATGGCGCGCGGTTGGCGCCTTGGCCTGGCGGTTGCCGAATACGCGCGCCGGCGCACCGGGATTCTCACTTTGGGCACGGGACTGGTGCATGGCTTCGTGCGAACGCGGAAAGAACTCGCTACCCCGGACGTGCAGTACTTTTTCGTGCACGCCAGTTATGCCAACGCCGCGGAGCGGATCCTCGACCGCCATCCCGGCATGACCCTAGGCGTAAGCCAGCTACGGCCGAAATCCGTAGGCAGCATCCACATTCAGTCAGCAGACGCCAGCCAGATGCCGGCCATCAAGCCCAACTTCCTGGATGCAGAAGAGGACCGCCAGAGCATGATCGAGGGCATGCGCATCGCCCGGCGTATCGTTGGGCAACCGGCGTTGCGGGACTACATCGAAGCGGAAACGAGCCCCGGCCAAGGTGTGACCAGCGATGAACAGTGGCTTGAATTTGCCCGTGACAACGGCCAGACGATCTACCACCCCATTGGCACCTGCCGCATGGGGGAGGGCCCGCTTGCCGTGGTGGATTCGAGCCTGCGCGTTCATGGCTTGGCGGGATTGCGTGTGGTGGACGCCTCGGTGATTCCGACCATGGTGTCCGGCAATATCCAGGGCGCGGTGATGGCAGTGGCCGAACGGGCGGCGGACCTGATCCTGCAAGAGGCTGTTTAGCCGATAATTTCCCGGGCCGGTCGCCTGTAGCAGCAAGGCTTGCCTGCGACCTTTCGCCGTTGAACCTGCGGCCCTGCCGGGCCGGTCGCTCCCAAGGCAGGCTGCTACAGGGTTCGGTCGGCCCGTGGCAAGGTCTTCGTCATGGACGACGAATGGCATAATTAGCTTGCTAAGTTTTTCCCGCCCCTGCCGATAGCAAGGCCGACGGCAGCACACCGCTGCCCCGATATCAATTCTCCTCGGAATTCAAGTATGGGCTGGTTCACCAACGCGAAACTGTCGAGCAAGCTGCTCGGCTCATTCATCATTTGTGCGTGCATTACGTTGGTGATCGGCGTGCTGGGCTGCTTGACCATGAACGAACTGTCCGATCGCCTGGATGACGTGTTCTCCAATAACCTGGCCTCGGTCACCAATGCGTACGAAGCAAAGGCCAAGAACGTGGCTCAGCACCGCGATGGCTACAAGCTCATAGCGTTGGCGCAAAACAATGCGCCTCAGCAAGAGCTTGCCGCCACCCTGGAGTCGATGAAGGCCAACCGTGCTGCGGGCGAAAAAGCCTTTGCGGCCTACCGGGCTGCGCCGATGGCCGACGACGAGCGCGGCCCCGCTGAACAGATGGCGAAAGACCTGCCGATCTATCAGGCAAGCCTTGATAAGGTAGCCGCCGCCGTCGCCGCCCGGGATTTCGACACGGCCCACAAGCTGCTGGCCACGGAAGTGATCGATGGGTACCGTCGCGTCATGGCCTCCCAAGACCTGATCATCGAATCCAACCGGCGCCAGGCTGACGAAGCAGCTCAGGCAGCCGCGCAGAGCTCGCACTCCGCGGCCATGATGCTGTACGGCGGCATGCTGGTCGCCTTCATTGCCGCTATCGCGCTTGGCTTGCTGATCACCCGCGTGATCACCCGCCCGATCGCTGTTGCCGTGGACAGTGCCCAGCGTATTGCCAAGGGCGATCTGACCACTGCCATCGTGAGCACCAGCACCGACGAAACCGGTCAGTTGCTGACGGCGCTGTCTGGCATGCAGGGCAATCTCAAATCCACCATCATGGAAATTGCCAACGCCTCGGACCAGCTGGCTTCCGCCGCTGAAGAGCTGAACGCAGTGACCGAAGAAAGCTCCAACGACCTCACTCGCCAGAACGACGAGATCCAGCAGGCGGCCACTGCCGTGACCGAGATGACTTCGGCGGTGGAAGAAGTAGCCCGCAATGCGGTGTCCACTTCCGAGGCGTCGCGCGCCACATCCGACGAAGCCCATACTGGCCGTAACCAGGTGCAGAAAGCCGTAGGCGCCATCGAAAGCATGGCGCGTGAATTGAACACCTCCTCGGAAACCGTGCAAACGCTGGCCGGGCAAGTGCGTGACATCGGCAAGGTGGTCGACGTCATCCGAGCCATCGCCGAACAGACCAACCTGCTGGCGCTGAACGCTGCCATCGAGGCCGCCCGTGCTGGCGAACAAGGCCGTGGCTTCGCCGTTGTGGCGGATGAAGTCCGTGCCCTCGCGCACCGTACTCAGGTGTCCACCGGCGAGATCGAGAGCATGATCAGCACGGTTCAGAACACCACCGACCAGGCTGTATCAGCCATGGGCAACAGCCAGAAACTGGCCGTCAACACCCAGGAACTGGCCCAGGCCGCCGACGCTGCCCTGGACCGCATCACGGTCGCGGTGGGTGGCATCAACGAACGCAACCTGGTGATCGCCAGCGCTGCGGAAGAACAGGCTCACGTCGCCCGCGAAGTGGACCGTAACCTGATCAATATTCAGGACCTGTCGACCCAGACCGCCGCTGCCGCCAACCAGACCAGCGCTTCGAGCCAGGACCTGTCCAGGCTCGCCAGCTCGTTCAATGTGATGGTGGGGCGGTTCAAGCTGTAACTCTTGCCACGCTCATTGGCCCACTCAAAAAACCCGCTCCGGCGGGTTTTTTCGTTTGAGCACACACTCCTGGCGCGGCGGGCGGGGTAGGGGTTGGCCATGTGTAGCGTGAACGAGCAACCGGGCAGGCAAAAAAAAGCCCGCCGAAGCGGGCTTCGAAGCGGGCGAAAGTCAGGGAGCAACGCGGTGCAAGGGCTTACCGGGCGGTGAGCGCCGAGTAGCTGTTCATCAGGTTGCGGTAGTTGGGGATGCGCTGGGACAGCAGGTTGCCCAGGCCTTCAATGTCGTTGCGCCAGTCGCGGTGCAGTTCGCAGGCGACCGAGAACCAGTTCACCAGTTGCGCGCCGGCGGCGCTCATGCGGTTCCACGCGGCTTGTTGCACGGTCTTGTCGAAGGTGCCCGAGGCGTCGGTCACCACGAACACGTCAAACCCCTCCGCCAGCGCCGAAAGCGTTGGGAATGCCACACAAACGTCAGTCACTACGCCAGCGATGATCAGTTGCTTGCGGCCGGTGGCCTTGATCGCCTTGACGAAGTCTTCGTTGTCCCAGGCGTTGATCTGGCCAGGGCGGGCAATGTAGGGGGCGTCGGGGAAGATTTCCTTCAGCTCTGGCACCAGCGGGCCGTTCGGGCCTTGCTCGAAGCTGGTGGTGAGAATGGTCGGCAGGCCGAAGAACTTGCCACAGTCGGCCAAGGCCAGCACGTTGTTCTTGAATTCGTTAGGGGTGAAGTCTTGCACCAGCGAGATCAGCCCGGTCTGGTGGTCGATCAGCAGCAGTACGGCGTCGTTCTTGTCCAGGCGCTTGTAAGTAGTCATGGCATCAATCCTTTTGAGTCGTGAGTAGTAGCTGAGCAGTTCCACAACCGCCGGTTTGAGTGGCTGCGGTATGGGGGCCACTTTACGGAGAGGTGGCTGGGAGGACAATTAGCCGAAAATGGACTTAACTGATTCCTTATTGGAAACAATGACTGGAGCTAATACATGACCGTTCGAATTGCCCTGATCGGCGCCGGTGTGATGGGGCGGCAGCACGCTACCTACCTTGAACGCAATCCCGATACCGAACTGGTTGCCATCAGCGACCCGTTCAACACGAGCCTTGCCGAAGAGCTTGGCGTGCCCACCTTCGCTGACCATCGAGCAATGCTTGAGCAGGTGGCGGTAGACGGCGTGATCATCGCCAACCCCAACGACCTGCATGTGAGCACCGCCCTGGACTGCCTGCGGGCGGGCCGCCCGGTGCTGCTGGAAAAACCGGTGGGCACCCATGTCGAAGAAGTGCGAGCGCTGGTGGTGGCCGAAGCCGAATCCGGCGTTCCCGTGCTGGTGGGGCATCATCGTCGGCATAACCCAATCACCGCCAAAGCCAAGGCCATCATCGATAGCGGCAGGCTCGGCCGCATTACCACCTTCACGGGGCTATGGCAGTCGCAAAAGGACGACGCCTATTTCGACGTGGCCTGGCACCGCCGCCAGGGCGCGGGGATCCTGCTGATCAACCTGGTGCACGACCTGGACCTGATGCGGTACCTGTGCGGCGAAATCTCCGCGGTGCAAGCCATCACCAGCACCGCCGCCCGTGGCCACGAAGTGGAAGATACCGCAGCCCTGTTGCTGCAATTCAGCAATGGTGCATTAGGCACGCTGACCGGCTCGGATGCCTGCGCAGCGCCCTGGAGTTGGGAGCAAAGCAGTAGCGAAAACCCCGCGTTCGCGCAGCAGCCTGAGCAACCCTGCTACCTGATCGCGGGCACCCTGGGTGCGTTGTCGATACCGCAGCTACAGGTATGGACCTACGGAGAGCAGAAGGGCTGGCATCACCCGCTTCAGCAATCCGCTGAGGCCAAGGCAGAGGGCACTGCGTTGGGCAACCAGCTGGCGCATTTCGTACAGGTGATCCGGGGTGAAGCCAGGCCGGTGATCGACGCCGCCGATGCCATGCGCACCTTGGCGCTGGTGGAGGCCGCCCGTACAGCGGCCAGCGAGGGCAGGCGGGTGAACCTTCCCTGACGAAACCCAGGCCTGATGGCAGGCCCCAACTACACTTAAGCATCCTGCGAACCGCCTTCGGTTCGACCCTGGAGCCTGCCATGCCTACCACCGAACCGTTACGCACCGGTAAAACCCTGATCGACTTTTCAGGCAATGACGATTTCAGCTACAGCGCCAGGCCCACGGTGGGAAGTGCATGGATAGTAGGCCTTACGTCCAACGGTCGCAGCGATGACTATGCCTTGGCCCTGCTGGGCGACGATGGCCAGCTGAATTACGACTACAGCGAGGATGGGGTAGGGCGTGTGCCGCAACTTGGCCGCTTCGAGGACAACGGTGGCCTGGCCGGCGGCCCTTACGGGGATATCCTGACCAGCGGAGTGAGCGAGGAGGGGGGCGCTTACACCCTCAACATCCTTTCTACCAGAAGCTGGCTCAGCGGGCCGCCGGCCGAGTGGGGCGCCGTGGTGCTGCCCATGGGCACCTCTGCGCCGTTCTACAGCAACGTGCAAACGCAAGGGAACAGCGCTGTGCTGGCCAGTGCACGTAGTGACTCCGCCCTGACCGTGGCGTACTTCGACAGCGTCGGGGCACTTTACCCGTTCTTCGGAGATTCGCCCGTTGCCACGCTGACACTGCCACAAGGCCTGGCTTTCGACGGCGCAACGCCGCTTGCGCTAGAGCCTGGTGGCCAGATCGTGGTCGCCGGTTATAGCGAAGCCGGTGCGAGCGCGGATTTTAGTGTGGTGCGGTTCAATGCCAGCGGAACCCGGGACACCAACTTTGGCGCTAACGGTACCGCTACTTACGCAATCGGGCCAGGCGATGATTTCGCCCGTGCCGTCACCGTGCAGGACGATGGCAAGATCCTTATCGTGGGCACCAGTGAAACCAGCCGCGGCGACTATGACCTGAGCGTGATCCGCCTCAATGCCGATGGCAGCCTGGACACGGGCTTCGGTAACGGCGGCAAAGTGACCGTTGATTTTGAAGGCGGGCGTGACGCCGCTCAAACAGTTGAGGTGCGGAGAAACGGCGACATTCTAGTGACCGGCAGCGCTGTAAATGCACAGGGCAATACCGACATCGCGGCCGTGCAGTTCACCGCCGATGGCTTGCTGGACACGGCATTCGGCGATCCGGCGGACGGCCTGCACCGTATCACCGGCAGTCACTCGGAGAACCTGCTGGTGGGTACCGCGAGCGCTGAGCTGCTTTCAGGCCAAGGCGGCGAGGACCTGCTTGACGGCGGGGCCGGCCGTGACCGGCTCAGAGGCGGCGAGGGCCAGGACGTGTTTCGTTTCAGCGAGCGCGGCGACAGTTACCGCACCGCCAACGAACGCTTCGGCGACGGCATTGTGGATTTCGATCCCACTCAGGACGTGATCGACCTGACGGCGTTGGGCTTTACAGGGCTAGGTGACGGCCGCGAAAACACGCTGGCCGTGAGCGTCAACGCCAGCGGTACCCGCACTTACCTTAAAAGCTTCGAGGCAGATGCCAACGGCCAGCGTTTCGAAGTGGCATTGGAGGGCGACCTCAGCGGCCAGTTGAATGAGACAAATATCGGTTTCGTGCCTGCCATTCTGGAGGGCAATGATGGCAAGCAGAGAATCGAGGCCACTCACCTTGCGTCGGAGGTGCTTGGGTATGGCGGCGACGATAAGCTGATAGGCGGTTTTGGGAACGATACGCTCGAAGGCGGCGCGGGCCGTGATGTGCTCAATGGCCGAACGGGCACGGACACGTTCCGCTACACCGAGCTTACGGACAGTTATCGCGATGCCGGCCAGACCTACAGCGACCGTATTCTCGAGTTTGAGGTGTACGTGGACCGTATCGACGTCGCCGCGCTGGGGTTCACCGGGCTGGGCGATGGTCACAACGGCACCTTGGCTATCAGCGTGGGCGAGTCAAACCTGTTCCAAAGCGTGGATACCTACCTCAAAAGCTATGACACCAATACCGCCGGCCAACGCTTTCAACTCACGCTCAACGGCGACCTCAGCCGGGTGCTGACAGAGGAGAACTTTGTGTTCGCGCCTGCGCCGGCCAATGACGTTGAATTGCTGGGCGTGGCCGAGACTGCCGCCTAAGGTGAGGTGGCAAGCCAGGCCACCTTTGGTCAGAACTCTGCCGTCACCGAAGCAAAGTACGCGCGGCCCGGTTCGTTGTAGGTCGCCGCGCCGGCATTACCAGAGTTGTCCTCGCGGAACAGGCGTTTGTCGAACAGATTGTTCACGCCTGCCGTGACGCTCCAGGTTTTGCTCAAGCGGTAGTTGGCGGTAGTGCCGAACAAGGTGTAGGCGCCGCGTTTTTCCAGTGCAGCGCCGGCCGCGTTGGCCCCGGTACCGGTCAAGCTGCGCGGCTCCTGTTCGCCGTAGTGGGTCATGTTGAGGGACAGGTCAAGGTTCTCGGTGGCCGCCCAATCCAGCATCGAGTTGATGGTGTACTCGGGGATCACCGACAGCGGCTCGTTGGTGACCTTATTGTGGTTCTCGATCATGTAGGTGACGTTGGTGGTCCAGCTCAGCACGTCGCCGGCGTTACCCAACAATGGCACGGTAAGGTTGCCCTCCCAACCGGCGACCACTGCCTTGGGCGCGTTTTCCCACTGGAACACGCGGCCGCGAATGCTGGTTTGCGCGATTTCATCCATGCCGGCGACGATCTTGTTCTTGTAGTCGTTATGAAAATACGTCAGCCCCGCCACCCAGCCGTTGTCGGCAAAGGCCACGCCTACTTCCTTGTTCACGCTGGTTTCAGCGTCGAGGTGGTCATTGCCCAACACGTAACAACCACTGCCCAGGTTAGGCGCGGTAACGGGGCAACCCGTGCCCCGGGTGTAATACAGGTAGTTGGGGTTGCTCTGGTACAGGTTGGGCGCTTTGAACGCGCGGGCGATGCCGGCTTTGAGGGTCACTGTATCGGTGAGTTTGTAGGCGCTGTTCAGGCTGGGGCTCCAGTTGCCGCCAAAGTCGCTCTGGCGGTCGAAGCGCACCCCGGGGGTGAGTGTCCAGCCTGAGCTCAGCTCGATGTTGTCTTCCATGAAAAGCGCATAGTTGTGCGCGTCGCTTTCGCCGGAACGGTTGGCCGAGATGCCCGGGATCGCGCCACCGTTCAGCGCCTGGGAGTTGGAATAGGGGTCATCGAGTTTGTCTCGGGTGGCCTCAGTGCCCAAGGTGACTACCTGGGTGAAGCCCCATTCCACGGGAATGTTCAGCTCGCCGGCGAAGCGGTAATGGTTCAGTTCGGACGTAGAGCGGCTGCTCGCATTGCCGATGCTGCCTTCCGGGCCGCCGGCGAGCCCTTCGTTGAGGCGCCTGTTGCGGGTATTTTCAAAGGATGCCACCACCTGAGAAGTGCCGAAATCCCAGTCCCCACGGTGGGTCACCGAACCGGTCTGACGGTACATCACGTTGGTTTCTGCGCCGCTGTTGGCCAGCTCCGTCAGAAGCGCACTGCCGCTGCCGTTCACTGCGCGGTCACCGGCGTAGATGTTGCCTTGGCGGCTGTAGCCGGCTTCCAGCTCAAGGGTTTGCCGTGGGTCCAGGTCCCAACGCAGCAGGCCGTCGATGTCTTTATTGCGCACGCCTTCACGCCCGGCTGGCGGCGTGGAGGTGGCGCTGGCTGCGTAGTTCTGGTTAAGGGCAAGGTCGTCGGCGTCGGTTTTGTTGAAGTTACCGTACACGCGGTAGGAAAACTGGTCCGCCAAGGGGCCTGCCGCATTGAAGCCGATGCGCTTCGTCGCGCCTTCGTCGCTGTGTTCAGGTTGGTTGAAGTAGGTGGTCACCGAACCGCTGTGTTTGGCCGTGGGCGCCTTGGTGATGATGTTGACCACACCACCCGCCGCGCCGGAACCATAGCGGGCGGCTGCCGGGCCGCGCAGCACTTCGATGCGCTCGATCGCCTCCACCGGTACCCAATTACTGTCGCCACGGGTATTGCGCTCGCCGCTGCGGCCCATGCGCACTGAGTTGCGCGAGGTAACGGGCTTGCCATCGATCAGGATCAGCGTGTTTTCCGGGCCCATGCCGCGCAGGTCGATCTGCCGGTTATTACCGTACTGGCCGCTGGCGCTGTTGCCGGTAAGGTTCACCCCGGGCATGCGTCGCACAAGGTCCGAAATGTCATTGACCGGTGGCCGCTTCTTGAGGTCTTCGCTGGTGATGATCGAAACACCGGGGGCTTGGCGCAGTTCCTGTTCGGCTGTGACCAACGTGGCTTCGAGTTCTACAGGGGCGGGGGCGCTGAGCACTGTGCCGTCACGCTTTTCAGTGTCTTCGGCGGCCTGCAGCGGGGCCGTCATGGCCAGCAGCGCGAGGGACAAGTGGCGGGGTTTGAAGGCAGGGTACATCGGCATCGCTCCATGTGATGAGGTAGAACACAGGAGCGGCCGGGGCGACAGGATTGCACACGGCCACTACCGTGGCGCGTGCAAATGTCAATTGTTCGCAAATGATAGTAAATATTATTTACAAAATATACATTTCGGTATGGTTTTGAAATAAAGCGTAATCATTCGCTCTGGAAAGATTGTCCTAGAGGGCTTGAAAGTCTTTCCTCGCTGGTGGCAGGCCCAAGCTCATTTCGGACCTACCATTGCGCAAGCCTTTTGATTATCGAAACGCTGGCACCACTTGCTCGATAAATAACGCCAGGGATTTTTTCTTCTCGGCATGGGGCAGGCTGTTGTCGCACCAGAAGCTGAATTCATCCACGCCCAGTTCCTGGTAATAGCGAATACGCTCGATCACCTCGCTTGGCGTGCCGATCATGGTGTTCTTGTGGATGTTCTCCAGCTGGAATTCCGGGCGCTCGGCGAACTTGGATTCCGGGCTGGGCTGGAGGAAGCCATTGACTGGCGCTTCCTTGTTGCCAAACCAGGCATCGAAGGTGCGATAGAAGCGCGAGATAGCCTTGGCGCCCACCTGCCAGCCTTCAGGATCGTCCTCGGCATGCACATGGGTGTGGCGCAGCACCATCAGCTGCGGCCTGGGAACGTCAGGGTTGTTGGCCAAGGCGGCCTCGAACTTGTTCTTCAGGTCTACCACTTCTTCATCGCCCTTCATCAGCGGCGTGACCATTACGTTGCAGCCGTGCTTGACCGCGAAGTTGTGGGAATCCGGATCCCGCGCTGCGATCCAGATCGGAGGGGTGTTGATCGGCTTGGGCACGCTGGTGGACACCGGGAATTTCCAGATCTCACCGTCATGGGCGTAGTCGCCTTCCCACAGCTTGCGCACCACCGGGACCATCTCACGCAGGGCATTGCCGCCACTGGATGCAGGCATGCCGCCGGCCATGCGGTCGAATTCCACCTGATAGGCGCCGCGGGCCAGGCCCACTTCCATGCGTCCGTTGCTGATCACATCGAGCAGGGCGCATTCACCGGCCACCCGCAGCGGGTGCCAGAAGGGGGCGATGATGGTGCCGGCCCCCAGACGAATGGTCGTGGTACGTGCGGCCAGGTAGGCCAGCAGCGGCATCGGGCTGGGAGAGATGGTGTATTCCATCGCATGGTGCTCCCCGATCCACACGGTGCTGAACCCTCCGGCCTCAGCCATCAGGGTGAGTTCGGTCAGGTCTTCGAACAGTTGACGATGGCTGACCTGCTCATCCCAGCGTTCCATGTGTACGAACAGCGAAAATTTCATCTCGGCCTACCTGTGCTTGTTGTGGGTGCCCGCTGTGGTGACAAGGGCGAGCACCGGATGGATTCGAACCGTCACATATTGGTATACCATAATACGCGCGGTCGCAAGGGATTTTGAGCCGACAGGTGGCGCTCCGCCAAGGGTTACGGTGCCTGCACCCTGTATTAAGGTCCGCTTCACATGCTCGGCATGCGATGGAGGTGGGGAAGAGGGTTGAGATTTATGGAATACCATAATACGGTGTGTTCCGTCGGAGGCCGCCTGCGGTTCTCCCGGTTTGGCTTCATACAACTACAACAACAGACAAACACGAGACCCCCGCATGTCTGAACAGACCCGCTCTGCCTTGATCGAAAACCACACGGTCGATCAGGTGCCGCTCAGTGCTCGCCACGGCAGCGTGCGCGACCTCTTCACCCTCTGGTTCAGCACCAATATTGCACCGCTGCCTATCGTGACCGGCGCGATGGTGGTTCAGGTATTCCACCTGAACCTGCTCTGGGGGTTGGTGGCCATCGTGCTGGGCAACGCCCTCGGCGGCGTCGTGATCGCATTGGCGTCAGCCCAGGGGCCAAGGCTGGGCATTCCCCAAATGGTGCAGAGCCGTGGCCAGTTCGGCCGCTACGGCGCGCTGTTGATCGTGTGCGTCACGGCGCTGATCTACGTGGGGTTCTTCATTTCGAATATCGTGTTGGCCGGCAAGTCCATCCATAGCCTGGCCCCAGCGGTGCCGCTCGAAGGCGGCATTCTTCTCGGGGCTTTGGCCGCGACGGTGATCGGCGTGCTCGGCTACCGCTTCATTCACGGCTTGAACCGCCTGGGCACCTGGGTGATGGGCCTGGCGCTGCTGGCCGGTTTCGCCATGGTGCTGACCCAACCGCTGCCGGCCGACTTCCTTGGCCGCGGTGCTTTCAACCTCAGCGGGTTCATTGCCACGCTGTCCCTTGGGGTGATCTGGCAGATCAGTTTCTCCCCTTACACCAGTGACTACTCGCGTTACCTGCCGCCATCGGTGGGGGTATGGAAGCCCTTTATCGCCACCTACCTCGGCGCAACCCTGGGCACGATCCTGTCATTCAGCTTCGGCGCTGTAGTGGTGCTGGCAAGCGCCCCCGGCACCGAAGCCATGCAGGCGGTGGAGCAAGCCACCGGTGCCCTTGGCCCGGTGCTGATGGTGCTGTTCCTGCTTAATATCATCAGCCACAACGCCCTCAACCTCTACGGCGCGGTACTGTCGATCATCACCTCGATCCAGACCTTCGCCGCCGGCTGGACGCCCACGGTGAACGTAAAGGTGCTGCTATCGGCTGTGGTGCTGGCGGCCTGTTGCTTCACGGCGCTAGGTGCGTCGGCGGATTTCATCAGCCGCTTCATTGGTTTGATCCTGGCACTGCTGTTGATTCTGGTGCCGTGGGCGTCCATCAACCTGATCGACTTCTACTTGATCAAGTACGGCTTGTACGACGTACCGTCACTGTTCCGCGCCGATGGCGGCCTGTATGGGCGCTTCGACGGCCACGCCATCGGTGCTTACGCCGTCGGGATCATGGCCCAGCTGCCGTTTGCCAACACGGCGCTGTTCGTGGGGCCCTATGCCAACCTGGTGCCCGGGGCGGATTTGTCCTGGGTTGTCGGGATAGCGGTGACCTGCCCGCTGTACTTCTGGCTGGCGTACGACCAGGCGGCGGTGAAGGCGCGGCGCAAGGCGATGCAAGGGCAGCGTGCCAGCGGTGCATCCGGCGCAGATAGGGTGTGGCCGCAGGGCTAGGCCGTTCAGCGGAAACAATCGCCTGGGTTAAATTAGCGAGGGGCTGCGCCGATACCAGAAAGGGAATGGACAAGGAGCCAATCCGTCCGCATTTCTTTCTATATAGGCATTTTATGAGCCGGTCCCTGACCCACCTTGAGCAGCACTACCGTAAAGCGGACACCATCATGCTGGCCGTTGTGTGGCTGATGTTCGCCGCGTCGCTGGGGCTGGGCATGGCCACCGACACCTGGGGCCAGGCCCTCGCCGTGGGCGGCTCCAGCGCCCTTGTGCTAACGGTTTTGCGCCAGCTTATGCCCGGTTCAAGGGTGTTGCGGTGCGCCATGGGCGTTGGCTTCATGGTGCTCGCGGCCTTGCATATCAACCAGAGCGAAGGGATGACCGAACTGCATTTCGGCATCTTCGTTCTGCTCGCCTTTCTGGTGTTTTACAGGGACTGGCTTCCGATCGTAGTGGCCGCGGGCACCATCGCCGCACACCACCTTCTGTTTTTCTTCCTTCAACAGCACCTCGCTGCCGTTCATGTAACGCCTCATCACCACTTGAGCATCGTGTTGCTGCATGCCGCCTACGTCGTGGTGGAGAGCAGCATTTTGGTTTACATGGCGGTACGCAGCCAGGCCGAAGCGCGTGAAGGCGATGCATTGCTGGACATCGTCAGCCATTTGGATACCAACCATGGGAAGATGGCCCTGAGTTATCGCAGCCAGACCTGCGGGCCGGTGATTTCCCGCTTTCACGCCTTCCTCGACCAGCTGGAGCGGATGGTCAGTGAGCTTATTGATGAAGCCGAAACGCTCGGCAAAATGAGCGGTAGCCTGAGCTCGGTCACAACAGTGATTCGCAGCGGGGCTGGTCGTCAGATGGAGGTTGCCGAGCGAATGAATGGCGCCATAGGTACCCTGACGGGCTCGATCTCAGAGGTGGCAAGCTGCGCCAACCAGGCGTCGGTGGTGGCGTTGGCGATCAACGATCGCTCCCGGGAAAGTACAGCGGCCGTAGAAGCCATTCGTGAGGAAGTGGACACGCTTTCTCGCAATATTGATGTGGCGGACCGCGACATGCAGGTGCTCACCGAGGCGTCGAATGAAATCGGCCAGGTGCTGGAGGTTATCCGCGGGATCGCCGAACAAACCAATCTTCTGGCACTCAATGCCGCTATCGAGGCCGCCCGAGCCGGTGATCAAGGGAGAGGGTTTGCAGTGGTCGCGGATGAGGTGCGCAACCTCGCCCAGCGCACAGCCCGCTCTACCTCGGATGTAAACGCGTTGATCGAGCGTTTGCAGCAAAGCACGGCCCAGGCCACAGCCGCCATGGGGCACAGCCGCCAAAGTGTAGGGCGCTGCGTGGCCGGGAGCCAGCAAGCGGCAGGGCTGCTTCGTCAGGTCGCTGGGGAAATCGCGCAGATCAGTGCTATGAACCTGCAGATCGCCGCCAGCACGGAGATTCAATCCTCCAACAGCAGCGACGTGAGCGAGCACCTTGAGCAGCTGCAAGAAGTTGCCAAAGGCAATGTTCAGGAGGCCGGTGTGCTGGAAGGCAGTTCAGGCTTGCTTGGCCAGGCTACTCAGCGGCTGGTAAGCCTGAGTGCGCATTTTGAAGCCAGGCCGTAGCCCACGGCGCGCCAGGTACGCCTGCACCCCCACCTGCTAGCCTTGATTCACCGCGCCGTTCCACTTGCCGTACCCACCCATTGCGAACGTTCGCGGTTGGGAGGTAGCCATGGCTACGCTATTTGATGTGAAGGACTTCGGCGCCACAGGCGACGGGGTAACGGACGACACTTTGGCGGTACAGGCGGCGATCGATGCCGCCGCTGCGGCGGGGGGCGGGCGAGTGATCCTGCCGGCGGGCACGTACCGCATCAGTCCTGGCAGCGATCACACTGGCTTGTTGCTCAAAGACAATGTGGCGCTGGATGGCGCGGGCATGGGCTTGACTGTGATCAAGCTGGACGACAGCAACGACCTGGTGACCGGGCTGCTGCGTGGTGCGGGGGACAACCTGGAAATCAACCGCCTTACCCTCGATGGGAATGGGCGAGGTGAAAGGGGCGTGTCCGATTGCTGGAGTACCAATGGCACCACCAACCTGCTGCTGGACGCCGTAGAGGCGGTGGGCGGCTCCGGTTACGGAATTGACCTGCGCAGCGCACAGGGAGAGGTGACTGTGCGCAATTGCGTGGCGCGTCAGAACGGCCTGGACGGGATTGCGGCCGACACCGCCGCGGTGGTTCTGCTCCAGGACAACGCTTCATACCTGAACCTCGGTGCGGGCTACAGCCTTGGCGGCAATGTGCGGCTGGAGGACAGCGAAGCCTCGCGCAACGGCGGTGATGGCATTCGCCTGGGCGAGCAGCCGTTGAGCGACCAGCAAGCGATCGTGGACGGCGGCATTACGCTTGCCAATGGCGGCAATGGCGTGTTGATCAATGCCGTGGATGGCTTTCAGGTCAGGGGCTCGAGGTCAACAACAACGCCGGTTATGGCATTCATAGCGCCGGCGGGCGCGAAGGGGAGATTGCCTACAACACGCTGCATGGCAACTCGCTGGCCGGCGCAACCGCGGAGATCTGGCTCGACGCCGCGCCGCAGCGCTTCGCAAGGGATGTGACGGTGCGCGGCAACCTTGTAACAGGGGAACACCCCGGTCAGCGGGGGATCGTCGAAGCGCCCAACGCCGGTGACTACAACCGCGTGATAGACAACGTGATCAGCCAGATGGTCGATAACGTGACCGTACAGGGCGCCCATAGCGTTTCCCTGGGCAACCGGGAGTACGCGTTTACCTTTGGCACGGGCGGCACCGACGCGCTCACCGGCACCCTGGCCCGGGACGTGGTGTTCGGCAATGACGGAGATGACCGGCTCAACGGTGACAATAATGACGACGTGCTGATCGGGGGCCGTGGTGGTGACCGTCTGGTAGGCGGTACCGGCAACGATGTGTTTCGGTACCTGGCCACCAGCGACAGCTACCGTAACGAGGCCGGGAGCCAGACAGACCTGATCACTGACTTCGCCTACGGGCAGGACCGCTTTGACCTCACCGCGCTAGGGTAGAAGGGCGTGGGCGACGGGCATTTCGGCACCCTGAAGGTGACCTACGATTCTGCCCGGGACGTGACGTATTTCACCAGCCTGGACCCCGACAGCCAGGGCAACCAGTTCGAGTTGGCGCTGGAAGGGGCAGCCGCAGCCTCACCGACGCGAGCTTCCAGCAGGCCATCAATGGCCGCCAGGGCTCGGACAGCCTGCACGGCACCCTCGCCGCAGAGACGCTGTACGGCAGGGGGAAAAGCGACGTGCTCTTCGGCAATGATGGCGATGACCTGTTGGTAGGGGGCGCGGACGGCGACCAATTGACGGGCGGGGAGGGCGCGGACCTCTTCGTGTATACCCAATTGAGCGACAGCCTGCGTGACGCCACCGTCAGCAATGATCCGCGGCGCGATACGCTCACTGATTTCGACGGCTCGGAGGGGGACATGATCGACGTGTCCGCGCTGGGCTTTTTCGAGCTGGGGGATGGCTTGGGCGGCACCTTGAAACTGACCGTGAACGCCGCGGGTACCCGCACCATTCTAAAGTCCTTGATCGAAGACCGTAACGGCGACCATTTCGAGCTGCAGTTGCTCGGTGATTACAGCGAAGGGCTGGCGGGTGCGAACATCATCTGGGCGCACTCGCAAGGCACCCAGGTGTATCGCACCTTGCCTACCGAGGCAGACAACTATCGTGGGCTGGCCGGTTCGGACTACCTCAAGGGGCTGTCGGGCAACGATACGTTGCGAGGCGCTGGCGGCAACGACCGGCTTGATGGCGGGACCGGCAACGACCTGCTTGTGGGCGGCATGGGCGCGGACCGGTTGACCGGCGGCTCGGGCATGGATATTTACCGCTACACCAGCGTTAGTGAAAGCGCTCGCTCCGATCAAGGTAATACGGTGGATACCCTCACCGATTTTTCGGTATACCGGGACAGGATCGACCTCAGGCTGTTGGATTTCACTGGCTTGGGCAACGGCCACGACGGCACGCTGAAGGTTAGCTACAACGAACGGCTGGACCGCACTTACCTGAGCGACCTGGACGGCGACGCTCAGGGGCAGCGGTTTCAGGTAAGGATGGTCGGGAACCTGCTGGACGCATTCGATGGGGATAACCTACTGATCACGCCACAGGCGGAGACGTTAGGGCTGTTGGGCGCAGATGCGGGGATAAGCCTGTAGGGGCCGGCGTGACGGCCAAGCCCCCGACCCGAAGCGCCCCCGCCTAAGGCACCTTAGCCGCGCTTTGGCAGCTTCCAGTTCGGCCGAATGAAGTGGCAGGTGTAGCCGTTGGGTATCCTCTCCAGGTAATCCTGATGCTCGGGCTCCGCTTCCCAGAACGGCCCCGCCGCTTCGATTTCAGTCACCACACGGCCAGGCCACAACTTGGAGGCGTCCACGTCGGCGGCGGTATCTTCAGCGATGTCGCGCTGCTCTTCGCTCAGGTAATAGATCGCCGAGCGGTAACTGGGGCCCAGGTCGTTGCCTTGGCGGTTGGGCGTGCTCGGGTCGTGAATCTGGAAGAAAAACTCGAGGATCTGCCGGTAACTGATCACCGCCGGGTCGAAGGTGATCTCGATGGCTTCGGCGTGATTACCATGATTGCGGTAGGTGGCGTTCGGAACATCGCCGCCGGTATAGCCCACCCGGGTGTGCAACACGCCGGGGTAGCGGCGCAACAGGTCCTGCATGCCCCAGAAGCAGCCGCCGGCAAGGATGGCGGTTTCGGTTTGGCTGGTCATGGTGTGTATTTCCCTGGGAGAAGATCAGTACATCCCGTTATGGGGGCGCAATGGGGGATTCCAAGTTATCCAACCGTGTGATGATCCGCTGCCACGCCTAGCAGCACGGGTTCGGCGGCATCGCCCGGTTGGGCGAACACGAACTGGTCATTGCTCAAGGTGGCGCCCAGGTCGCCGGCCAAGGTCAGCTGAAAGCGCTCGCCGTCGGCGTTGGCGTCATAGTTTTTCAGGTAGGTATCGTCGCCGTTGGCACCGACTACCACGGCCAGGGTGCCGTTGTGCCCGTCGCCGAGGCCGGTGAACCCCAAGGCCGACACGTCGATCCGATCGTCGTACACGTTAAAGTCCAGGATTCGATCGCTGAAACTCATGGTGTTGTTGCGATAGCTGTCCTCGAGGGCGGTGAAGCGAAAAGTGTCCGCCCCGGCATAACCAGACAAACGATCGCTACCGCCGCCGCCAATGAGTGTGTCATTGCCCAGGTTGCCGAAGATATTGTCGTTGCCCGCTCTTCCCAGCATCTCGGACGTAGCGGCGGTGGTGCCGAAATAGTCGGGCCCGTCGGTACCCTGGCTCACTTCAGGGCTGAACAGCACGTTGGTGTCGTTGAGCTGGCTGGCCAGGTCGCCATCGAGCACGATCTCGAACCGATGGCCCTGGGCGTCTGGCTCGAAGCTTTTGAGGTAGGTGCGGCTGGCATCGGCGTTTTCCCTGATTGCCAGGGTGTGGCCGTAGCCATCGCCCAGCCCCGTAAAGGTGAGAGCGGCCAGGTCCAGGCGATCCTCGTTGGGGTCAAAGTCAACGATGCGGTCGCTGAAGGCTTCTGTGGCGGTACGGTAGCTGTCATCGACGGCGGAAAACCGGAACACATCGATCTGGGTGCCGCCTCGCAATTGATCGCGGCCCGCGCCACCGTCAAGCAGGTCATTGCCAGTGCCGCCGGAAATGACTTCGTCGGCCGCGGTGCCTACTATCAAGTCGTCGCTCCCGCTGCCGACGAGGCGGTGCACGCCGTCGACGAAATCGCCGAAGTGGGTATCCAGGCTGCCATCTGCGTTGAGTTGCAGGGCAGCGAAGTCCGAATCCCCCTGGCTGTTCACAGCCCCGCCCGTGAGAAGGATCTTATCGTTAGCGACCACCGTTACCGTCTGCGCGCTGTCCGCCTCGCCGTTGAAATCGAAGGTGGCTTTCCCCCCATCAGCGAAGGTGCTGTCCAGGCTGCCGTCCGCGTTCAAGCGCACCACGCCAAAATCCTGGTCGCCCGCACCCGTAGCGCTTGAGCCGGTTACCAGTACCTTGCCATCCGCTTGTATCGCCATGCCGTGGGCGAAGTCATCGCCGCCGGCAACGTCCACGGTGGCGGTACCGTGATCGGCGAAACTCGTATCTACAGTGCCGTCCACGTTATAGCGGGTAATGGAAAAATCAGTGTCAGTTCCGTTCGTGTCATAGCCTGCGATCAGCAGTTTGCCATCGCTTTGCAAGGCGAGCGGCGTATGGCCGTCGTACTGCGTTCCTGGTTGTAAGGCGTAGGTGGCGATGCCATCGGCCCCAAACTGGTCGTCGACCACACCATTGCCGAACACATGCGTTACGTAGAGGGACGTGTCAGTACGGGCGCTCGCCAGGGTGGTGCCATAAAACCTCGGTATCTCCGGCGCAAGCTGGAGGCTGCTGTCGATCGGTACAGCGCCATCGGACGGAAGGGGAATGCTTGCAAGCAACGAGGGACGTTCGTTGGGGTGGCTCCCCGGGGAGTACACGTCGAGCTGATAGGCATTGTCACGATATGAAATTTGGCTGGTTTGAATGTTTGCGTAGGCGGGCATCGTGAAATCGGTGCCGTCGCCCGGGGTGTTGGTCGTCGGCAGCCGCGCGATACCGTCCTGGTTGTAGGCGAAGTCCAAGAGGCCCGATGCGCTTAGCTGTACAACGGTGTAGCCAGCGGGTTCGCCGTTCAAAGGCAGCCCCACCATTCGAATCTGCCCATTGTGCAGCACGGCCACGCTGTGGCTGGAATCATCCAGGCCAGGCACATCGATCGTGGTTTTGCCGGTTTGCGACGGAGTAGCGGCAGCAGTGGACATGGCGATTCCCTCCAGCGGTTAACGGGCGGTTTGCACCACTGCGGGCATGTTGGCTCGGGCAACCGTTCCTGAGCAGGTGGCCTGAAAGGTTAGCTCATGCTGGCGTCAGTGCAGGGCGACGGTGCGGGGTCACTCAACAGCCCATCGACACGGCTCGTGAGCGCATCGATCTGGAAGGGCTTGGTCATCAAGTGCATGCCGGGTTCGAGCATGCTTTCCCAGCTCAGCGCGTCCTGCACGTAGCCTGTGATAAACAGCACGGTAAGGCCTGGAACGAAGGCCCCTTGCCGCGTCGGCGACCTGTCGGCCGTTGAGGCCGCCCGGCAGGCCAACGTCGGTGACCAGCAAATCAATCCTGTTGCTGGATTGGAGCAGCTGCAAGCCGCTCGGCCCATTTTCGGCTTCGTGAACGTTGTAACCCTGATCCTTCAGTGCATCGCGGATCAGCATCCGAATCGTGGCGTCGTCATCGATTACAAGCACTGTTTGGTCTTTATCGCCCCTTGTCCGTGGCAAGGGTGAACGGGATATTTCGGCGGGGATGCTGGTTGTACTGGACCTGGGAAGCAAAAGAGTGATTGTGGTACCCACGCCGACAAACGACTCGATATGGACGTTGCCGCCTGTTTGGCGGACGAACCCGTGAATCATTGAAAGCCCAAGCCCGGTACCTTCGCCCATGGGCTTGGTAGTGAAGAAGGGTTCGAATGCGTGGGCAATCACATCAGCACTCATACCGCTACCGTTGTCGCTGACGCTCAAAAACAGGTATTCCCCGGCAGGCAGGTCTCGGTCGGTGGCAGCACCTGCATCCAGCACATACGCCCCAGTGCGGATGATCAGATCGCCTCCCGCGGCCATCGCATCGCGAGCGTTGATACATAAATTGAGCAGGGCATTTTCCAACTGATTGGCGTCAACCAGGCTCAACCAGTCAGTGGGCTCGCCATGAATTTCAACATGCACCGAAGGGCCGACGGTACTTCGAATGAGCTCCAGCATGCCTGTGGCCAGAAGGGTGATGTCCGTAGGGGTAGGCGCCAACGTCTGCCGACGTGAAAAGGCCAACAAGCGGTGCGTTAAAGCGGCGGCGCGGCGGGCAGCACCGTGGGCGGCGTCGAGGTAGCGCTCGGTCTCTTCCACGCGGCCCTGGCGGATCCGCAACCTCAGCATACCCAGGCTGCCGATAACACCCGTCAGCATGTTATTGAAGTCGTGGGCAAGCCCGCCGGTGAGTTGCCCCACCGCTTCCATTTTCTGGCTTTGCCTCAGCTGTTGTTCCAATAGCCGCTGGGCAGTCATCTCGATACCAACGCCCGTACGCCGGACCGGCTCGCCGGCGCTGCTGAAGTAGGTGTGGCCGCGTGAGAGTACCCAGCGTATTGCACCGCCCGGATGAACGATGCGGTACTCAAGTTCAAGGTCACCGCTGTCCACCAGCCCGCCCGCCATGGTCGTTCGCAATGCGAGAAGGTCGTCGGTGTGAACATTGGCAAGGAAGTCCTGGCGCTTGATGCCCGCTGCGGCCTGCACCGGGTCGATCCCGTACAACTCGCTGATACCCGCGTCGCAGTAGAAACAGTCGTTGGAGACTTCATACGTCCACACGCCAACGCCGCTCACCGCAGAAAGGGCCAAGCGAGCGAAATCCATAGAGTCGTGCAGCGCCGTTTCCGCCTCTGCCTCGGCCAACACGTCACGCTCCGTGGCATTGGAACCCTGCATGAGCCTCAAGGCAGCGTGCCGGGCATCAGCGAGCGTGGCGTAATGGCCGTCACGTACCTGAGCCTCGAGCAATGCGGTGAGCGCAAGATCAAGTGGCAGGTCTTGGGGGATCCGGTAGGACATGCGCGGGTCTTCAATGGGAGGGGAGGCAAGGTGCTAGTATCTCATACCCGGCTGATGGGCCCGTATCTATGTCAACTGCTGGGGTGTTGGCGGGTAGTGACCAAGAGCGGGATGTGCGGGCGGGCGAACGTCACCATTCGCCGTGACACCTCTAAATCTCTAATTTTGCGCTGTCCAGAAGATGAGGTTCGCGCCAGAGATTCTCAAAGCTATTCTCGTCGAGGACCTTGGACATGCGCATATCGGCGTTTGCCCATATTTTTCCAATCCTCAACGCCATGTTTACTACAATTGTCGCATCTGCTTCAGCGATCTGAGCGAACAATAAAACGTTAGCGATACATAAGAGCTCTGTACGAAGCTGGCCAGCAATACCTGGGAAGTCGTTGGAAGACGATAGCGGGAGGACGCGTTTGTGACCGTATTCCTTGAGTTCTTTCAAAGGATGCTCCAGCTGCCAGGTAATCATGCCCTTGGTCTGCACAGCTAAATACACTCTGAGTTGACGAACCAATCCTGCCAGATCGACAAAGTGTGCCAGCCACACCACCTGTCCATTTTGTGCGGTATCGTGCATCAAATCGAAAGTCGATTTAAGGCGCTGAAGCTCCTTTTTTAAAGTTGGATTCATGGAAAGCTCGCCGGTTTGAGTCTTGTGGGTTGAATCGAGCAGCCGCCTTAGAGTGACGGTAGGGACAGGATACTCGACGGTAAACATCTCGGCGTCTTCCACTTTTCTGAAGGGCGTTCGGAAGGGAGCGTCGCTGAATAACGAAAGCGGAACTGCAGATTGATCCTTCGCATATACAAGGAAAGTGCTCTGGACCGTCTCCCAGGCTGCGGCAGCACTCTGCAAACTCGATTCAATGAGTTGCTGCACAGCGACATGAAGAGTCATGATAGCCAGGAAGGCTGCAATGCATGCGAGTGGAAAGGTGAAAAGTTCGAGCGCATGCTTCAAGCCTTCGGCCGAAGGGTCAAACTTCAGCTCTTCATGAGAAAGAATGAGGAAAATCGAAACCAGGAATGTTGCCAGCACCAAGAACTGAAGTGCGGAGAATACTTTCAGGAAGGTGTGTGGCTTCATCTCGATTTGCTCCAGTGGGCAATTTTGACGTCTGCGCCGGTCGCCTATTACATTCAAAGAGGATTTATATGCGGCCATGACGTTCGAATAGTAGATCAGGCCCAGCGAATGCACGGGTAACCTTGGGGAGGCGGAGGGGCACTGAAGGTTGGCGCATCAGCCCGCAGGGCTCGCCCGCCGATCGCCGCACGTGCGCCATTGGGCAGATCCGCCAGCGCAGCGCGATAACCTGTGCCAACGTCAACTCACCGGCCAGGGCCGCAGCAGGCCAAGGTTCTTTCCAAATACCCGCGCTATACCTGCCGACAGGGGCCTCCCCAATGTCTGATGCCGAACGCGCCGCAACCACCGTTGACCTGACCAAACCCAGCAAGGCTTATCAACGCCTGGACGACTATTCGCACCTCTATGAGCGGGGGGTAACGGATTGGGTCAATGACATTTATCCGTCCTACACCGTGGACCAGGCGGCCGCGGAAATCACCCGATATGGCTACAGCATCGCCGATACGAACGATAACGGTACGGTGGCGCTGACGTACAGTTTCACTCGGGAACAGCCCGACAACTATGACACCAGCCTGGGGGACTTCAGCGCCTTCTCAGAGCGTCAGGAGGCGCAAGCTCGCCTCGCCATGCGTTCATGGGCAGACGTTACAAACCTGACCTTCAAGGAAGCGCCCAGCGGGGGCGAAGCCCACCTCTCGCTTGCCAACTATTCGGCCTCCAACGGTGCGACCGCCTTTGCCTATTACCCTACCGGCGATGAGCATGATGGCGAATCCTGGTATCACGTGAGCGCGAGCGACCAGGACAATGCCCAGGCCGCGCTCAACAGTTATGGGCGGCAAGTACTGGTGCACGAACTTGGCCACAACCTGGGCCTCGCCCACCCGATTGATTATGACATCGAATTTGGTTTCTCCGGTGAGTACGCCGAGGACTCCACCGGCTACACCGTGATGAGTTACTGGTCCGAGACGGGGAGCGGGCAGAACTTCAAAGGCGCCTACGCGTCGGCGCCGCTGATGGACGACATTGCCTCGGTGCAGTTGCTGTACGGCGCCAACCTGGAAACCCGCAGCGGCGGCACCGTGTATGGTTTTCATTCCAACAGCAACCGGGAAGAAATGATCGCGACCTCGGCGGCCAGCAAGGTCGTTTTCTCCGTGTGGGACGGCGGTGGCGTGGATACGCTGGATTTTTCCGGCTACCACACCAACCAACGGATCGACCTTCATCCCACCGGTTTCTCCGACGTGGGCGGGCTGATTGGTAACGTGTCCATCGCGCAGGGTGTGAACATCGAGAAAGCCTTCAGCGGCTCGGGCAACGACTACCTGATCGGCAACGGAAGCGGGGACAAGCTCTGGGGAGGCGCAGGCGCCGATACCTTTGTGTATTTCACCGAGGCGGACTCCACCCAGGCTGCGCCCGACCGGCTGATAGATTTTGTGAGCGGCCAGGACCGTATCGACCTTTCCGGGCTGCCTGTGGACGGCAGCGATACCATTCATTTTGCATCGACCCTGGACGGCACCGCCGGGGCGGCGGTACTGCGCGAAGCGGGCTATGGCAGCAGCCTTGCCATTGATTTCGATGGCGACCAGGCCGCGGACTTCTTATTGAAGATCCTGGGCGACGCACAGGTTGGTGACATGCTGGTGTAGCTTTCGGCGCGTGCGCCAAACCGTAGCACAGCCGTGCAATCCCGGCGGCGCTCGGGCCGTTAGGCTGGGGTGAAGCTTCGTGCGAATGGTCGCGCGGCTTCAAAGGGACATAACAATGAACAGGTTGTTGACCGCATTAGCCGCTGCCACGGCCGTGGTTGCTTCGCCCCTGTGCCTGGCCGCCACCCCAGCCGCCAAACCCACCATCGTGCTGGTGCATGGCGCCTTCGCCGGCTCCAGCAGCTGGAATGGTGTGATCAAGGTGCTGGAAAAAGACGGCTATACCGTCGTTGCTGCCGCCAACCCCTTGCGCAGCCTCAAAGGTGACGCCGAATCGGTCACCAACCTGCTCAAGGGCATCGACAGCCCGGTGGTGCTGGTAGGCCACTCCTACGGCGGGCCGGTTATCAGCGAAGCCGCCTATGGGCAAGCCAATGTCAAAGCGCTGGTATACGTTGCCGCCTTTGCACCGGAGGTAGGTGAAAGCGCGGTGGCGCTCAGCGGGAAATTCCCAGGCGCAACGCTTGGCCCCGCGCTGGCCAAGCCCGTTGAGCTGGCGGGCGGAGGCAAAGACCTGTACATCCAGCAAAGCAAGTTCCACAGCCAGTTCGCCGCCGATGTGCCCGAGGCAGAAGCCCGCCTGATGGCCGCCACGCAGCGGCCGGTCACCGAGGAGGCGCTCAACGAAGCCGCCACCGATCCCGCCTGGAAAACCCTCCCGTCGTGGTGGATCTACGGTGACAAAGACAAGAATATCCCGCCCCAGGCCATGCAGTTCATGGCCGAGCGGGCGCATTCCAAGCAGACGGTAGTCGTCAAAGGCGCCTCGCACGTGGTGATGGTCTCCAACCCTGACGCGGTCGCCAAGCTGATCGAAGCGGCGGCTAAGGCGAGCTGAGGCAGCCCGGCGTATCGGGCTACATGGTTGATGACTGGGATTGGCGTGCTGAAGCAGCTCTCTCCGGACTCGGTCAACGGCTATATGACGGCCAGCGGCGCGGGCGGTAAAGGCCAGAGCAGTCGTGACTTTTTGGAGAACCGTACCCAGGAGTGGGCTGAATCCTCTAACGGTTTTAAACCACCCGCTCTGGCGTTTAACTGAAAGCGAGCTAACTTCAACATCACACTACTCGCACTCTTGGGCCGTGAGCCTGTTCAAGCGCCGACCAAGGCTGCTGATCAGCGTCGCCGGGGCTGGTCATGCCGCCAGCGGCAACCCAGGAATTACAAGATCCTCGCCTATGCCTAAGGCGCGACTTCGTTGTAAGGGTCGGAATCAGGCAGGCGCCGAGCACCTGCCGGCGTCCGACCCGAACAAAACGGAGCCCGTCATGAATAAGCATCATCCTTACCATCCAATCATTTATGTGCGTGGCTTTGCCGCCACCAGCGACGAAATAGAAGAAACGGTTGCCGACCCTTATATGGGTTTCAATATCGGCTCATCTAAGTCGCGGCAGCTGTGGAACGGCAAGGTCCAGAAATTTTTTTTCGAGTCTCCCATGGTGCGCCTCAAAGACGAGATCGTATGGCTCAACCAAGGCATGCAGCAGAGCGAGCGCCGTTACGACGACATCTACGTTAACGGCCAGGACCTTACCGAACCCGACCCCAAGGATCCAACCCAGCCATTATTGCGTGGCATCGCGCTCCCTTATCAATCCATCATCATCTTCCGCTATTACGACGAGGCATCAGAGACCTTCGGTAGCGGGAATACCCCCCCGATTCAGCACTTTGCTAAAGGGCTGAGCGATCTGATTCTTCGGGTGCGCGCGTTAGTGTGCCGCCAGGGGGATGACCCTATAACGGGCAAGCCGCTGAATAATGAAGTGACCAAGGGAGACTTCCGCTGTTATCTGGTAGCCCACTCCATGGGTGGCCTGGTTGCCCGTGCCTTTTTACAAAACCCCAATTTAGGCAGCTCCGAGGCGCGCAAGGCCGTCGATAAACTGTTCACCTACGCTACGCCGCATAACGGTATCGATCTGCGGATTGTGCGCAATGTCCCTGCATGGGCCACGTTCGGAGACGCTAACAACTTCAACCGTGACCGCATGGCCGACTACTTCGCCATTCCGCCGGAGCAATTGCTACCCCCTAATGAGCCACAGGTTTCCGTGCTGACCAATTTTCCAGCCGAGCGGGTATTTAATCTAGTGGGTACCAACCCTAGCGATTACACAGTCATGAAAGGTATGAGTGCGTGGGCAGTGGGTGATCGCAGTGATGGCTTAGTCCGGATCGTCAACGCCACGACCTTTTCCCGCTGCGGAGATCAGATAGTCCATTCCCCGGCGGCCTTTGCTCATCGCAGCCATTCGGGTCACTACGGCATAGTTAACTCGGAAGAGGGATACCAGAATCTAACGCGTTTCCTGTTCGGGACCCTGCGTATCGATGGGATACTGGACATTGAAGAATTGACCCTGCCTGCTGACATACAGGCTGAAAAAAGCAAGGGCAAAGAGGTAAGGGCGTCGTATCAATTCGAAATCGTCGCCAGCGTGCGAGGCAGCCAATGGCAGATGCACCGTCGGGTTGTCAGGGAGAACTCGGCAATCCATCGAATGTACGATGAGCTGTTTTCGATGGTTAATGGTCTACCTACCCCCGACCGAAGCAATAGCCCTCATTTGTTCTCGGTGTTCCTAGACGAGACCAAAAGTGTAAATCAGGCAAAGTCTGTCGCCTTCGCGTTCGATCTGGCTGTGCTGGTGCCTGACTATACCGTCGATAATATCTTCTGGCGGGACCAGCATTATGAGGGCAGCTACATCTACAGAGAGCTGATTCTGGTGGAGGCCATCCCGAACCCCACTGAGCCCAGTGGGTACGAAATGTTCCATGGTTTCCAGAGCGAAACGCCCAACCAAGCAACGAAAAAATGCACGACCCAGGAGTTGCCAGATAAGAAAGGCGTAAGCTTTTCCATTCCCATAAAAACCCTACCTGGTATACGGCCTGGTATTTTAGCGGCGTTGCGCATAGAAATTCGGCTTTGGAATCGGGATACGGTGTAGGAGCGTATGATTGATGAGGCGCATGGCTCGAAACATAGCTGTCGTAATGTTTGGCGTATTGATGCCTGTTTTTTTGCTCGTTACCGCCTATAGCAATCTCCAGGTAGTATCGGAGAAACTCTATCCTACAGAATCTGAGCGAGCATTGCTCGAGGGATTCGCGCCGCTCAAGGAGGTTTTCACCAGTGCGAATGACTATATACTTTATTCCCTCATGTATGTAGAGCAGTCAAACCAGAAGACTATGCTAAATAAGCAAGCCATGAAGCTTACGATTATTCATATTGGCTTCGCGGTCATGTGTCTTGGTATTATGTTTGTCGTGCTCGGCATCAATGATGGGGGGGCTGAGGCGGGAGCGCCGCTGGCGGGAGGGCTAATCAATATAAAGACGGCTTCCACGGGTTTTGCGATATTCTTCAGTGGGGCAGTTATGGCTTCCGGTGGTGCATTGTTGAATAATCATTATGCGACCGCAGCTGTGCCCGGCTATATACAAGTGCTTACACAATTTTCCCCGCCATCTGGCCTCCCTGGCTCTATGCCTGGCTCCCCAGAAAACATCGCGTTAGTGAAACAGAATCAACTTGTCGAACTCTTCAATCGCTGTAAGGCACGCGAGGCCAGCAAATTTCAAAGGTGCTTGGTGAGTGTGGTCACTCAGCTCTATCGCGAGGAACTGAAATGAAGAATTTCGCGCCACTGTTTATGTTAATTATTGTATCGGCTGGAGCTCTATTTTCTGCCGCGGATACCTATGCAATCTGCATAATCTTGGATGAAGGCGAGGAATGTACCGCGACACCTGACCCTCCAGCGTCGCCGACTATACCTCCTGCCAATCCTACCCCGGCCTATGGCGTGTCATCACCTTCTAAGGGAGGGGTGAACATCCAAGTTCCTGACTTAAAAGCCGAGTCACTGTACGGAAAGCCCGGAGGATGGATCAAACAGGACGCCATTGTTATTCCTTCGTCCGAAATTATGGGTCGATAGATTGGGCACGACGTTTTTCCGGAACGGCAGATAAACCGAACACTATGGCAATGTTAGGCCGGTTTGGCGGCCTGCATACCAGCTGGCAGCCGCCCATGGTCTGATCTCTGCTGGGCGCTGCTGTTGCGATCCCAGCTGAGTGTGCTGGCCTTACGGCTTCTCCGGTAGATTGCCTCGGAACGACTCCAGATACGTACGCTAGTAGCGAAAAGCGTTGAAGGGCCACTCATTAGTCCCTATCCCCTCACCCCTTCTTCAAATCCGCAGCCGCCCATTCCGTATACACGCAGGCATCACCCGCCGCCCAGCGCACGCGAACGGCTTCGCCCGGGGTGAGCGCCATGCCGCTGGCGGACAGTGCCTTCACCGTAAGGGCGGTGCCGCCGGCGGTGACGGCCGAGCAGGTCTGGCTTTCGCCCAGGAACAACACTTCGCTTACCGTAGCGGCCACTTCATTCCAGCCTGGGGGCAGGGGTGTGGCGGCGGCTGCGGCCTGACTAAGGGCGAGGGCTTTCTCGGGGCGGACCATCAGCAACAGCGGTTGCTGGCTGCCGGTTTGGGCCTGTGGCCGAATGCTCACGGGCTGGCCTTCGAACACCGCGCCCGCGTTGCCGGTGGCCGTTGCCTGGAGGAAGTTGGAGTTGCCCAGGAACGAGGCCACGAACGCATTGGGCGGGTTCTGGTACAGCTCTACGCCGCTGCCCAGGCCCACCACTTTTCCATGGCTGAAAATCGCGATGCGCTGGGACAGCCGCATGGCTTCTTCCTGGTCGTGGGTCACGTACACGATGGTGATGCCCAGGCGCCGGTGCAAGTGGCGCAGTTCGTCTTGCAGGTCTTCACGCAGCTTTTTGTCCAGCGCGCCCAGCGGTTCGTCCATCAGCAGGATGCGTGGCTCGTACACCAACGCCCGGGCAATGGCCACGCGTTGCTGCTGCCCGCCCGACAGCTGGGCTGGGCGGCGATGGGCGAAGGCTTCGAGCTGCACCAGCTTGAGCATGGCGTTCACGCGCTTGTCGCGCTCGGCGGCGGGCAGCTTGCGGATGGCCAGAGGGAAGGCAATGTTGTCGCGCACCGACATGTGCGGGAACAGCGAATAGCGCTGGAACACCATGCCGATGTCCCGCTTGTGCGGCGGCACGTTCACCAGCGAGCGGCCGGCCACTTCGATCTCACCCGAGCTGGGCGTTTCGAAGCCCGCGAGCATGGACAACGTAGTGCTTTTGCCAGACCCGCTGGACCCCAGGAAGGTCAGGAACTCGCCGTCCTGGATCTCCAACGACAGGTTGTCCACGGCGGTAAAGTCGCCATAGTGCTTGTTCAACTGGCGCAGGCTGACCAGCGTGGTGTGCGGCGTTGGCTTGAGGATGGCGTTCATTGCAGCTCCAAAGCGCGGGCGTCGTTGCGGCGGCGCAGGCCGGTGGCGATAAGCATGACCAGTACCGACAGGGCGATCAGCAAGGTCGAGGCGACGGCGATCACCGGGGTCAGGTCCTGGCGAAGGGTGGTCCACATCTTTACAGGCAACGTTTGCAGGGTAGGGCTGGCCATCATCACGCTGAGCACTACCTCATCCCAGGACACCAGGAACGCGAACAGCCCCCCGGAGATCAACCCCGGCCGAATGCCGGGAAAGGTTACCCGCAGGATCGCCTGTATCCGCGAGGCGCCGCAGATCACCGCGGCGTCCTCGATGGAACGGTCGAACAGCTTGAGCGAGTTGATGATGGAGATGATGGTGAACGGCAGCGCCACGATCACATGGCTCACCACAAAGGAGAACAGCGTGCCGGTGAGGCCCAGCTTGAGAAACAGTGCGTACACGGCCACCGCGATGATCACCAGCGGCACGATCATCGGCAGGGTGAACAGCGCATACAGCAGCTCCCGCCCGATGAATCGGCCACGTACCAGGGCGAAGGCCGTCGGCACACCCAGCGCGACCGCGAACACGGTGGTCAGTAAGGCCACCTTGAGGCTCGACCAGGCCGCGGCCATCCACTCGGCGTTGGCGAAGAACTGTGCATACCATTTCACCGTCCAGCCCGGTGGCGGAAACACCAGCCATTGGGACGAGCCGAACGACAACAACACGATGAACACCACCGGCAACAACAGAAACAGCGCAATCACCCCGGTGGACAGATAAAGGCCCCAGCGCAGGCGCGGGCCCATGGCGTTGGCAGTGAGCAACATGTGCATTACCTCCCGTTGGCAGCGCCCACCGGAGACTCCGGCTGCAGCTTGAGATAGACGTAAAACAGCACCAGCGTGATCAGCACCAGCAAGGCCGCGGCAGCGCTGGCCAGGCCCCAGTTGAGGAAGGACTGCACCTGTTGCACGATGAACTCCGGCAGCATCATGTTCTGCGCGCCACCCAGCAGGGCAGGGGTCACGTAGTACCCCAGCGACATCACGAACACCATGAGGGCGCCCGAGAACAACCCGGGGCGGCACAATGGCAGGAACACTCGCACGAAGTTGGTCCAAGGGGTGGCGCCACAGATCGCGCCCGCCTGTATCACCATGGGGTCGATGGCCTGCATGGTGGCCTGCAGCGGCAGCACGATGAAGGGGATCATGATGTAGGTCATGCCGATCACCACGCCGGTGAGGTTGTGCACCATCTCCAGCGGCTGGTCGATGATGCCCAGGGCCATCAGCGCCTTGTTGATGACACCGGACGCCTGCAGCAGCACCAGCCAGGCATAGGTACGTGCCAGCAGGCTGGTCCACATCGACAGCAACACCACGTTCAGTAGCCAGCGGCCCCAACCGCGCGGTACCAGGGTGATTACCCAAGCGAGCGGGAACCCCAGCAGCAGGCTGAACACAGTCACCAGCCCGGCCACGGAGAAGGTATTAAGCAACACCCTCGCGTAAGCGGAGTTGGCGAATAGTTGTTCGTAATTGCCCAGCCCCGGGGTGGGCTCCAGCACCCCGCGCAACAGCAGGCCAATCAACGGCGCGAAAAAGAACAGCCCGAGGAAAACCAGCGCCGGCAGCAGGTTCCCACTGCCGCGCCAGGGCCGTTCACTCTTGCCGGCCACAGGCCGTGCAGGGGTTGCGGCACCGGGCAACGGCAACGGGGCAGCGGTGTGGAGCTTCACTTGACCAGCCATTCGTTCCACCGTGTGGCAATAGCCGGGCCGTTCTTGGCCCAGTATGCGTAGTCGAGGGTGATCTGGTCTTTGGCGTAGGCGGTGGGCAGGTTAGGCGCCAAGGCCGAATCCAGGCGAGGGATGCTGTCGTTGTTCACAGGCGCATAGGCGGTAAGGTTGGAAAAATCAGCCTGGCCTTTGGCACTGCTGGCCGCCGCGAGGAAGCGCATGGCGGCGGCCTTGTTTTTCGAGCCTTTGGGAATGACCAGGAAGTCGGCCATCACCAGGTTCTGCTTCCAGCTCACCCCTACCGGTGCGCCGTCCTGCTGGAGGGCGTAAATCCGCCCGTTCCAGAACTGGCCAAGCGTGGCTTCGCCTGACGCCAGCAGCTGCTGGGACTGGGCGCCGCCGCCCCACCACACAATGTTGGGCTTGATGGTGTCCAGCTTCTTGAAGGCGCGGTCCAGGTCCAGCGGATACAACTTGTCTGCTGCTACGCCGTCAGCCAGCAAAGCCAGTTCCAGTACGCCCGGGCTAGGCCACTTGTACAGGGCGCGCTTGCCGGGGTATTTGGCGGTGTCGAACAGCGCCGCCCAGGATTGCGGCGGCGTGCTGCCTACCTTGCCTTCGTTGTAGCCCAGTACGAAAGAAAAGTAGAACGAGCCCACGCCGTTATCGGACACAAAACGCGGGTCCAGCGTGTCACGCTTGATCACCGAGAAATCCAGCGGCTCCAGCAGCCCTTCCGCGGCGGCACGCAGGGCAAAGTCAGCTTCCACATCCACAACGTCCCATTGCACGTTGCCGCTCTCGACCATGGCCTTGAGTTTGCCGTAGTCGGTCGGCCCATCCATCACCACGTTCACACCGCTGGCCTTGCTGAACGGGGCAGCCCAGGCATCGCGCTGGGCGTCCTGGGTGGAACCGCCCCAGCTGACGAAACTCATGGTTTCGTCCGCGTTGCAGGCGCTGCCGCCAATTGTCAGCAACCCGGCAACACATGCCGCGACCGCCTGTTTTCTAAACACCATGATTACGCCCTCGCTTTCTTGTGGTTATGCGGGCTGTGTGGCACCCGCGTTTGTTCGGGAGCAGTGGTCCAGTGGACGTGAAGCGTGGCCGGATCGGGCATCAGCGTTGCTGTGAATACAGGTGCACTGATCAGTTATGGCCTTGGAATATCATATTATGGTATTCCAAAAATTGCGCAAGAGCTTCCCGTCGTTACAGGGGCTTTACGGCTGTCAGGCGGGTTCGAACGGTAGGTTTTCCACCACTTCAAGGTCATAGCCGGCCAAGCCGTTGTACTTGATCGGTGGGCCCAGGTGGCGAATCTTGCCTACGCCCAAATCCTGCAAAATCTGGGCTCCGGTGCCGGTTTCCGAATAGGTACGGGTGGCGCCCGGGGCAAAGCGCTTGGGCGCCTGGGTCAGCTGTGGTACCCGTTCGAGCAGCGCCTGGGAGGATTCGTGGTGGGCGAGGATCACCACCACGCCATGGCCCGCGTCGGCCACCTTTTGCAGCGCCGCCCAGAGGGTCCAGTTGGCCGGGCCCGTGTATTCGGCGCCCACCAGGTCGCGCAGCGGGTCAATCGCATGCACGCGCACCAGCGTGGGCTGGTTGCGCATCGGTTGGCCCATCACCATGGCCATGTGCACGCCGCCGGTAATGCGATCTTCGTAGGTGAGCAGGCGGAAGGTGCCATGCACGGTGGGCAGTTCACGTTCGCCGATACGCCTTACCGTGTGTTCGGTGCTCAGGCGGTAATGGATCAGGTCGGCGATGGTGCCGATACGAATGGCATGCCGCTGCGCAAAGGCTTCCAGGTCGGGCCGGCGGGCCATGCTGCCGTCATCGTTCATCACTTCCACAATCACCGAGGCCGGCGTGAAGCCCGCCAGGCGTGCCAGATCGCAGCCCGCTTCGGTATGGCCGGCGCGGGTAAGCACGCCCCCATCCCGCGCACGTACCGGGAAGATATGCCCCGGCTGCACGATGTCTTGCGCACGGGAATCCGGGTGTACTGCAACGGCGACCGTGCGAGCGCGGTCGGCGGCGGAAATGCCGGTGGACACACCAGTGGCCGCTTCGATGGACACGGTGAACGCGGTACTGAAACCGCTGCCGTTGGTGGGCACCATCTGTTCAAGCCCGAGGCGCTGACAGTGCTCGTCGGTCAAGGTAAGGCAAATAAGCCCCCGTGCCTCGCGGGCCATGAAGTTGATTGCCGCCGCATCGCAGCTATCTGCCGCCAGCAGCAGGTCGCCTTCGTTCTCGCGGTCTTCGTCATCAACCATCAACACCATCTTGCCTTGACGGTAGTCTTCCAGGATTGCTTCTATGCTGTCGAACGGCATGGCACTCTCGATACGCGCAATGATATAAGTTGGTATACCATATTACACATTAACCAAGATGAGGAGCACCGCATGAAAGGCTATTGGATCGCCCACGTGGACGTGACCGACCCGGAGCAATACACCCAATACACGAGCCGCGCGCCAGAGGCCTTCGCGCGTTACGGCGGCCGGTTCCTGGCCCGCGGCGGGCGCTGTGAAGCCATGGAGAACGGCCCGGCGGCGCCCCGCAACGTGGTGATCGAGTTCGATTCCTACGAACAGGCGGTGGCTTGCTACAACTCGCCGGAGTACCAGGCGGCAGCGGCGCATCGGGAAGGGGCGGGAGTAGCCAGGATCGTTATTGTGGAGGGCGTGTAAGCGGCGGGTGATGGTTGAGAGGGCGGAGCCTGGGAACACCAGGATTCACCGCACGAAATGAACCTGCCCGTCTTCGTCATTGCCCATGTACAGCCCATACACCCCGGCCGCGCGTTCGTGGATGTAACGCTCGAGGATCTGCCGGATGGCCGGGTAGTAGATGTTGTCCCAGGGAATGTCATCCGGCAGGAACAGGCGCCGGTCCAGGGACTCGCTGCCCCAGGTGTCTTCCATGCTCACCAGCGCCGCGCGGAACACGATGTACACCTCGCTGATGCGCGGCACGCTGAAGATGGAGTAGGGCGCGACGATGCGGGCCTGCACCCCGGTTTCCTCCCACACTTCCCGCAGCGCGGCCTGCTCCGTGGTTTCGCCGGCTTCCATGAAGCCTGCCGGGAGGGTCCAGGTACCAGGCCGCGGCGCGATCGCGCGCTGGCTCAGCAGGTAGCGGCCTTCGTGTTCCACGATGCACCCGGCGATGATCTTCGGGTTTACGTAGTGAACGAAGCCGCAGGTGGCACATAACAGCCGTGAGTGTGTGTCCCCGGGTGGGCAGCCGTGTTGCAGGTCGGCCCCGCCGCATTGCGAACAATAGCGGGGCGCAGGCATGTCAGCGGCCTACCGCAGGCTGAGGTACAGCCAAGGGTTCGATCATGTCAGGCAGCTTGGTGTCGCTTTCCTGCTTGCGCCGCAGGTAGTCGAGCGCAACCCGTGCAGCGGCGTGGACATGATCCACAGACGCTTCGAAGGCGGCCTTCGGGTCGCCGCTTTTGATCGCTTCAACCATTTTTTCCATTTCATGGTTACTGGCGCCGCGTCGGTTTTCCTGGGACACCGAGGTCGCGCGCAAGTAGCTGATGCGGGCCTGGAGCTGGCGCAGTTGGGTGGCTGCTACCTGGTTGCCACAGCCTTCCATGAGCACTTCATAGAAGCCTTGAACCGAGTCCAGAACCTGCGGCAGGTCACCTTCTTCCAGTGCCTGGCGGTTCACCGCGAGGGCTTTTTCCAGTGCGCGGATGTTCTTGGCCTTGGCGCGCAGGGTGAACAGCTGCACGATCAGGCCCTCGAGCGCGGCGCGCAGCTCGTAAATGTTGCAGGCGTCCTCCAGCGTGATGATCGCCACGCGAGGGCCCTTGGCGTCGGCAAACTCCACCAGGCCTTCGGATTCCAGGTGGCGCAGCGCTTCGCGTACGGACGTGCGGCTCACGCCCAGGCGGTCACACAGGTCCCGCTCCACGAGGCGGTCGCCCGGCAGAAGCTGGAAATTCATGATGGCGCTGCGAAGTTTGTCGAGCACGATCTCGCGCAGTGTCACGGGATTGCGATTGACCTTGAAGCTGTCGTCGAGTGGCGTGCGTTTCATAAGTGCTCTTGAACTCAGGTAAAGCGGAGAGTGCGTATCTTTTCATTGGCACGCCGGAACCTCAAGGCTAGGCAGGCTATTCCCCGGCTGCAAGCCCACCCATCAGGGTATAGCGCACCTCCAGGTAGTCCTCGAGGCCGTAGCGCGAGCCTTCGCGCCCCAGCCCCGACGCCTTGATCCCGCCGAAAGGCGCCACTTCCGTGGAAATCAAACCTTCATTGATGCCCACCATGCCGTATTCCAGGGCTTCGCTCATACGAAACGCACGGCCCAGGTCTCGGGTATAGCAATAGGCAGCAAGGCCCGAGTCGGTATCGTTGGCCAAGGCGATCGCTTCTTGTTCGTCAGTGAAGCGAAACACCGCGGCCAACGGGCCGAAGGTTTCTTCGCGGGCTACCCGCATGGCCGGGGTGACCTCACTGAGCAGGGTGGGTTGGAAAAAACCGTGGCCCAGCGCGTGGCGTTCCCCGCCGCACAGCAGGCGTGCCCCGTGTTCCAGCGCATCGGCGATGTGCTGCTCGGTTTTCACCACCGCCGCCTGGTTGATCAGCGGCCCCTGGGTAACCCCAGGCTGCGTACCTTCGCCTACTACCAGCTCGCCCATGCGTTCGGCCAGCCGCGCCACAAACCGATCGTGAATGCCAGCTTGCACCAGGAAGCGGTTGACGCACACGCAGGTTTGCCCGGCGTTGCGAAATTTCGCCATCAGGGCACCTTCCACAGCGGCTTCCAGATTGGCGTCGTCGAACACGATAAAGGGCGCATTGCCGCCCAGCTCCAGCGATAGTTTTTTCAACGTGGGCGCGCACTGGGCCATCAAGTGTTTGCCCACCGCCGTGGAGCCCGTGAAGGACAACTTTCGCACTACCGGGCTGGCCGTCAATTCGGCGCCAATGGCGATGGCGTCACCGGTGATCACATTAAGTACCCCGGCGGGCAGGCCGGCTTCCTCGGCCAGAGCAACAAGTGCCAGCGCGGTGAAGGGCGTGTCCGGGGCCGGCTTGAGTATGCACGTGCAACCCGCGGCCAGCGCCGGCGCTAGCTTGCGGGTCACCATGGCCGCAGGGAAATTCCACGGGGTAATGGCCGCGACCACGCCCACCGGCGCCTTGGTGACGAGAATGCGCGCGCCATCCTTGTGGCTGGGGATAATGTCGCCATACACCCGCCGCGCTTCTTCGGCGAACCACTCCACAAAGCTGGCGGCGTAGAGGATCTCACCCCGCGCCTCAGCCAACGGCTTGCCTTGCTCGGCCACAAGAATGGCCGCCAGTGCCTCGGTGTGTTCCAGCACCAGGGCGTGCCAGCGCTTGAGGAAGGCGGCGCGGTCCCCAGCCTTCAGGGCGCGCCAGGCGGGCAGGGCGCTTTCGGCGGCGCTGATCGCTTCCCGCGCCTCGGCCGCGCCGAAGTCCGGCACGTGGCCCACCAGCGCGCCGGTCGCCGGGTTATGTACCGCTTGGGTGCGCCCAGCCAGGGCGTCACGCCAACGGCCGGCAATGAATGCTTGCTCGCGAAAAAGGCTGATCATGCACAGCTACCTCAAGTGGGAGTTTCAGCAGAACACCGGCAGGGCGCCCAGCTTGCCGCGGTGGTAAATCATCGGCGTAACCGGGTCGGTGGGCAGGATCAGGTTCTGTACCTCGCCCACAATGATCGCGTGGTCCCCACCTTCGTATTCCCGCCACAGCGTGCACTCGATGATCGCCGTGGCGCCCTCGAGGATCGGGTTGCCCAGGGCGCTGAGGGTCCAAGGCAATTCGCGGGCCTTCTCCTTGCTTTTGCTGGCAAAGGCGAACGCCTGCGCCTGTTGCTCTCCGGATAGCAGGTGGATCGCGAAATGCTTGCGTTCGAGCAGCGCCGGGTAGGTGTTGGAGCTGTAGTTAGGGCAGAACAGCACCAGGGCCGGGTCCAGCGAGAGGGCACTGAAGGCGCTGGCGGTAATGCCGACCAGGTCACCTTCGGTGTCCAGGGTGGTCACCACCGTCACGCCGGACGGAAAGGAGGCCATCACCTCTTTGTATACTTGGGCTTCGATCATTGCCGCCTTACCTCTTAACGCATCACGAATGGGTCTGGCATGGGTGCCTGGGACAGGTTGATCCACACCGTTTTTTGTTCTGTGTACGCCAGCACCGAGTCGATGCCGCTTTCCCGGCCGTAGCCACTGTTCTTGAACCCGCCGATCGGCGCCATGGCCGACACCGCGCGGTAGGTGTTCACCCAGATGATCCCGGAGCGCACATCTCGGGCCAGGCGATGGGCGCGGCCCAGGTCGCGGGTCCAGATGCCGGCAGCCAGGCCGTATTCCGAATCGTTGGCTAGCTCCAGCGCCTCGGCTTCGGTGCTGAAGCGGATCACCGAGGCCACCGGGCCGAAGACCTCTTCCTGCATGATCTTCATCGAATGCCGGTCGCACTCGAACAGCGTGGGCTCGTAGTACCAGCCCTGGCTATCTACCGTGGGGCGCTTGCCGCCCATGCGCAGTACCGCGCCTTCGGCCACGGCTTCGCTCACCAGCCGTTCCACCACACCCAGCTGTTGCTCGGTGGCCATGGGCCCCATCTCCGTAGCCTCTTCGCGAGGGGCACCGATCTTGATGCGGCGGGCGCGCTCGATCAGGCGCTCCACGAACGTGTCGTAGATTTCGGCCTGCACCAGCAGGCGCGACCCGGCCACGCAGCTTTGCCCGGAGGCCGCATAAATCCCGGCGATCACGCCGTTGATGGCGCTGTCCAGGTCGGCGTCGGCGAAGATGATGTTGGGGGACTTGCCGCCCAGCTCCAGCGACAACTTGGCGAAGTTCTCGGCCGTGCCGCGCACCACGTGGCGGGCGGTGGCCGCGCCGCCAGTGAACGCCACCTTGCGCACCAGCGGGTGACGCACCAATGCCGCGCCGGTGCTGGGGCCATAACCGGTGACTACGTTGACCACCCCTGGTGGTATGCCGGCTTCCAATGCCAGCCTGGCCAGCTCGATCAGCGTTGCCGAGGCGTGTTCGGAGGGTTTGAGTACGATGGTGTTGCCCGCCGCGAGGGCTGGCGCCAGCTTGATGGCCGTGAGGTACAGCGGGCTGTTCCAGGGAATGATCCCGGCCACTACGCCCAGGGGCTCGTGCACGGTGTAGGCGAAGAGGTCGGGTTTGTCGAGGGGAAGGGTGCCGCCTTCGAGCTTGTCGGCCAGGCCCGCCGTGTAGTGGAAGAATTCCGGAAGATAGCCCACCTGGCCGCGGGTTTCGCGGATCAGCTTGCCGTTGTCGCGGCTTTCCAGCTGGGCGAGTTGCTCTTTGTTCTCGGCGATCAGGTCACCCAGGCGGCGCAACAGCTTGCCCCGCGCCGTGGCGCTAAGGCCATGCCAGGCCGGGCTGTCGAATGCCGCCTGCGCGGCCTTCACGGCCACATCCACATCGGCTTCGTCGGCGTCGGGCAGCTCGGCCCAGGCCTGCCCGGTGGAGGGGTCCAGGCTCTGAAAGGTGCGGCCTGAACGGGCATCCTGCCAGGTGCCGGCGATGCACATCTGAAAACGAACCAGGCTCATGCGACATTCCCCTCAGCCTGCACTGGCAGGCATTTGACGTTGGCCAGGAAACCAACCAGCAGCTGATTGACCAGCCGCGGCGATTCCACCGGCATCATGTGGCGTTGTTCAGCCAGGATGGCAACCTGGGCACCCGGGATGCGCTCGGCCAGCTGGCGCGCCATCTCCGGCGTGGAGCCGGCATCCAGCTCGCCGGTGGCCACCAGCACAGGCACGTTCAGCCCCGGCAGGTCGTCTGCCCGGTACATGTCCTGGGTGGCGAACAAGCTGTAAGTAGTCAGGTAGCCGTGCGGGTCGTTGCTGGCCAGGGTGCGGCGGATGTTGTCCACCTGTGCATGGCTGGCAGCGAGGTACTCGCGGCTGAACCACCGTGCCAGCGCCGCTTCGGCATTGGCGTTGGGCCCGAATTCCGCCGCCTGGCGGGTACGCTCCACCACCCCGGCGCGTTGCTCCGGTGTGCGGGCGAACACGCTGTTGAGGATCACCAGCGAGGCCAGCCGCTCGCGGTAGTGCATGGCAAACGCCCGCGCCACCAGCCCCCCCATGGAAAACCCCACCACGTGTACCCGCGCCAGGCCCAGATGTTCGACCAGCTCGAGCAGTTGCCCGGCGTACCCTTCCAGCCCTGTATCGGCATGGGGCATGGCGCTTTCGCCGTGCCCCAGCATGTCATAGGTAATCACCTGGTACTGCTCAGCCAGGCTCACCACCTGGCCACCCCACATGTCCTTGTTCAGGCCCACGCCGTGGATGAGCACCACGGGTTCGCCTTCGCCGGTCACCTGGTAAGCAGTGCCCGCCGCGGTCCATTCAGTGGCCCGGGCGTTCATCACTGCTGCGCCTTTTCCGCAGCCAGCTCTTCGAGATCCATGTAGCGGTTGCCGATGCGCGGATGCAGGCGGCCGCCGTCTGCCGCGCCCAGTACCACCACGATCTCGTCGGCGCGTGGCGCGTCCTCGATTTTCATTTCCAGGGTGATGTAGTGCGAGCGCAGGCCTTCATCGTCCTTGTGCATCATCGGGATCTGGATGGACGTGCCCGGGCCGCCACGCTTGTTGGTGAAGCTCAGGTAACTCTTGGCTTGTACCGCTTCGCGGTAATGGTTGCCGAAGCGCAAGGTGTGAATCACCGCCGAGGCATGCTCGATCTCGCCGTCGGCACCCACCACTGCCGCCTTGCCGTAGGCCTCGATGCGGCCTGCGCCGCCAATGGCGCTGGTGAGTTGCTCTACCATCAAAGCGCCCAGTTCCGAGCAGTTGGCCTTGATCAGCGGTTTTAGGTCTTCAACGAACGGGCCCACCCAGGGGTTTTTGATGACCACGGCCAGCCCCACCATGGTGACGGGCTTTTCGCTGGCCTTGCCGCCTTCGATGAAGGTTTGCTCGGTGTACGTGACGATTTTGCGGATTTCAAAGCCCACGGCGGTTCCCCTTGTTCTGGATAACGGTACGAGGTTGGTTTCTCGTATTACGGTATACCAGATACTAACCGAAACTCCGGCGTGTGCAAGGCTTTTCCCGCAAGGCCGCTAGCGGCCCCTCTTCAGGCGGGCTTTTTGAGGCCTGGGAGGTTCCATCCGTAGCGTAGCGATAGCATCCGCACCAGTGTACAGAGGGCGATGGCAAGCCAAGGGGCCAATTGCGGGCCGATCCATCCCAGCTCGCCCATTACCTGTATGGCGGCACCGAGCAGGGCGGCAAGGGCATAGATTTCTTTGGTCAATACCACCGGCACGCGGCTTAGCATCACGTCGCGAATGGCGCCGCCGCCCACGGCTGACACCACGCCCAACAGGATCGCCAGTTGGGTATCCGGGACGTAGGTATAGGCCTTGTGCGCGCCGAACGCGGCGAAGAATCCCAACCCCACCGCATCGAAAAACAGCGTGGGCTGGGTGAGTTTAAGCAGCACCTGTTGGAAGCAACCGGCGAGGGTCACTGCCAGGGCGACCGCTACGGCATATTCGATATTGACCAGGCCGGCGGGTGGCACTGCGCCGATGCACAGGTCACGCACCACGCCGCCGCCGCAAGCGGTTACGAATGCAATGACGAAGACACCGAAAAGGTCCAGCTGGCGATTGATGGCGGCCAGGGCGCCGCTGAGGGCAAAGACGAACGTGCCCATCAGGTCGATGTAGGAGAAAACGTGGAAACCCATGGGCATACCTTTGCAAACGGCTATAGGGGGCAGGGCGACTATGCCTGAGCTCGGAACGCCTTGCTCAAGGTTATGCCGGCCTTTGGGCCCCCGCCGTTTGCAAGGCCTGGTTCAAGCCCCGACGCGCGTCAGGGCCTGCTTGTACATCCGCGTGCGGCGATGGTTCGCGCCGTAGCCGTTGGCAGCTGCGACGGTACCTGCCTGGATGTGGTCCAGGTATTTGAACAGGCGCCCGGGCGGCACTTTGGCGATGCTATACCCAAGTGCTTCCATGCGATCTTGCAGGGTATAACCGGGCACGCGGTCATCCATGCAGAAGTGCAGGCCGTGCTGTTTCATCGCCTTGCTGTTCCACAGGGTACAAAAGCTCTTCAAATGCTGTTCTTTCCAGGGTTTCGGCGCACGCCCTGGCACACCCAGGCGGCCCAACAGGCGCCGGTAATAGTGCTTGCAGAACCGCGAACCGTGCCGCCATACCGTACGCGGCAATCCTCGGTTCAGTTGCTCTACACAACCCACCGCCGCCACATTGGAACGGCCCTCGCACTTGTCGAGCAGCCACTGGAATACCCGGCGGTCATGGATGAACGTGTCGGTGTGCATCAGCAGCAGATAATCGCTCTGAGTTTGCTCAAGTACCCGGTCCAGCGCCCGGCCATGGGCGATATGCCCGGGTTCGCCGGCCGGTTGGGGGCGTTCGATCAGGTTGATCCAGCTCAGGCTGCGCAGGTAGGTGGTACTGGCATCTTTCGAATCATTATCCACTACCCATACAGGAATGTTCGCGTCGCCGATCTGCTGCTTGAGCAACTCCAGGCATGCCCGAGTCATTTCGTAGGTCTTGTAGTTCACCAGCGCGATACTGAAGGTAGGTTCGCGGGCGGGCTGTCGATCTGCTGTACTCATCGGAAGGCTCAAATACAAAGGGCAAACACGGGGCGAAGCGCAGCGCGGCCTGGTCGATTGCCGGAAGACTATGAAAGGTTGGAACGCGCGTTCCGCTTATGTCCGAGTTGTTTCAATTGGCACGCGAATGTATCAATGCGCTTAAAGTTGCTCGCAGGGCGCTGTATTACTTGGGGAGGCGATAATAAAGAGGTGGTGTGAAAAATATGTCATGTGGATGTCGCGGTATTATCGACAAACACATGGCGTTACAGAATAAGAGTTTTTCTTAAATATGGTCCTGGGTTCTACATCTCTCTGGCAAGTTCTTCTAACGGATGTCCTTCTACATCGGTCGCTATCGCTTCCTTCACGATGATACTGGGCCCGCCTCTGTAGCAGCGTGGCTTGCCCGCGACGAAACCATCGCCGAAACAGCGCCCCTGTCGTGCCGGTCGCCGCCAAGGCGCGCTGCTACTGTGGCCTATCGCTCTCGGGCGTCGCCCACCTCCAACGACTGTATAAACAACGAAAACAGCTCGGGCTGCGCCGAGATGTCGAGCTTGGCGTACAGGTGTCGGCGGTGCACCTTCACGGTCTCGGGCGAAATGCCCAGCCGCTCGGCCATGGCTTTGGAGGAGTAGCCGCGCAATATCAGCCGTGCCACTTCCAGCTCCCGTTCCGATAACACCCGCGCCCCGAAGCGGTCGAGGGCGTCACCGACGAAGGTGCGGCTGTCCTCCTTCGCGGTAACCGTTGCAGCCGACCTCGGCCGGGCCTGGGCCCAGTGTTGCTTGAGCAACGCCAGCACCCAGGGGGCGCAGAAGGTAAGCATGCCCAAATACTGCGCGCCGAAGCGCTCGTGCATGCCCAGTGACAGTGAGAGGGTGCCTTCGCTTGGCAGCTGCAGCAGGTATTGCACCTCGTCCTCCAGCACATGGTCGTGGAAATAGTTGAGGTAATAATCCGTCTGGTGAAAGTGATCCGGGGCCACTTCTTCCAGGCGATAGAACCCGCTGGCGATGCCCTCACGGGAGGCCTGGTAGAACGGGTCGAGAAGGTACAGGCCGTCTAGGTATTGCAGGCTGGACGCGGGGCCAGGCGTAGGGGCAGCGTCGTATTCCTCAAGGGCGACCGGGGCGCCAGCCTCGGGGTAAAACACGCCCAGGGCATTATCGAACGGTACCCAATGCCGAAGCAGCAGTACCAGCTGGCGCCAGAATCGCGGCCCGCCGGCGTGTTCGATGGCCCGCGCCAGGGCCGTGTGCATGGAGGATTGTTCGAACAGGCTGTTCACGTGGGTACCTCGAGCGCTTGGGGTGCCCAGTACCGCCTTTACGCTTGAAGGTTGTCAATGGGGGTACCCCCATAGGGGAATTGTGTCCTCAAGTTTCACTGCCTAGAGTGCGTTGCATCTAGTGCTCCAGCCGAGAGCGCCCTCTCTTCAAGCCTTCGTTTACTGCCTCAACTTCGAACAACAACCCGAGGGTAAGGATATGACGGCTCCTGTTCCGCAAGCGTCCGCGCTCAAGCCCAGCTTGAGTGTCGCCGACGTGGTGGCGATCACGGTTTCTTCTGTAACGCCCGCCAGTTCTGTATTCGTGATCGCTCCGTTCGCCATTCAGCAAGCGGGTACCGGCGTGATCTGGGCGTTTGCGCTGGGCGGTGTATTGGCGCTGATGTTCGCGTTTTGCTATGCCGAACTGGGGCGGGCCCACAGAACCGCTGGCGGCGAGTACGTGTTCGCCAAGCGGGTATTCGGCGGCATGGCCGGGTATGCCACCTTCCTCACAGTGCTGGCGATGTTGCTGTTCATCCCACCGGTGCTGGCTACCGGCGCGGCTACCTACCTTAACGCCGCCTTGGGTACGCACTTCGACAGCCAGGCCGTGGCGCTGGTAATCGTGGTGCTCAGTTATGCGATTGGCATCCTCAACATCAAGCTTAACGCTTGGGTGACCGGGTTATGCCTGTTCCTCGAGGTGGCCGCGCTGATGGTGATCGTGGTGCTGGGGTTCGGCCATGCTCAGCAGCCGGTCAGTGCGCTACTGCATCCTCAGATGGTGAGCGCCGGGGTACTGAGTGCCGCGCCCTTTGCGTTGGTGATTGGCGCCATTGGCACCGCGCTGTTCTCCTATAACGGTTTCGGCGGCGCAGTGCTGCTGGCCGAGGACATGCACGACGGCGGCCATGGCGTGCCCCAGGCAGTGTTGTGGTCCCTGGTGCTGGTGGTAGCCATCGAGATCATCCCGCTCGTCGCGTTGCTGCTGGGCGCGCCTTCGCTGACCGAGATGCTTGCCAGCCCCGACCCCATCGGCTATTTGCTCACGGCTCATGGCAACGAGACGCTCTCACGCCTGGTGAGCGCGGGTATCTTCCTGTCGGTGTTCAACGCCATCGTGGCGATCGTGATCCAGAGCGGGAGGGTGATCTACAGCAGCGGGCGCGATGAAGTATGGATGCCCAGGCTCAACCGGGCCTTCACTCGCATTCACGCCAAGTGGCAATCGCCTTGGCTGGCCACGCTGTTCTTGGCGATACCTTCGGCGGTATTGACCTTCAGCTCCAACCTGGCCGAGCTAACGTCATTCACTGTGCTGTTGATCCTGCTGGTGTACCTCACCGTCGCCCTGAGCGCACTGTTCAGCCGGGTACTGCGGCGGGACCGGGCGCACCCTTACCGCATGCCCCTTTGGCCGGTACCCGCGTTGCTGGCAACCGTAGGCGCGGGCTACCTGCTGGTGACCTTGCTGGCGCAGGCCTCCAACCGCGACATCATGATTATCCTGGGCCTGCTGAGCGTGTCGGTGATCCTCTACGGCACCTACGGCAAGCTGAGCCCGGGCTTCCAGAAACTTTGATCGAGGGCCTGCAATGCGCGCACGTCAATTGGGTATCAGTCTGGGGTTGGGCACTCCCGGCCCGTTCAATGCCATTACCGATGTGCCTGGTGTGCGCGTAGGGCACGCCACCTTGAACGAGCAGCGGGGCGGCAAATGGGTGCGCACCGGCGTAACCGTGGTCGAGCCTCGGGAAGGCACCGCACGGGAGCAGCCCTGTTTTGCCGGCTGCCATGTGCTGAACGGCAATGGCGACGCCACGGGCCTTGAGTGGGTTCGTGAAGCCGGCCTGCTGACTACGCCGATCGCCACTACCAACACTCACAGCGTGGGCGTGGTGCGCGACGCGCTGATCGCCCATGAGCGTCGCTCTCTGGCGAGTACCGCGACCTACTGGTGTATGCCAGTGGTGATGGAAACCTACGATGGCGTGCTCAACGACATCTGGGGCCAACATGTCAGCTCACAGGAAGTGAGTGCCGCGCTCGCTGCGGCCGAAACCGGGCCGGTGCAGGAAGGCCCGGTGGGCGGCGGCACTGGCATGATCTGCCATGAATTCAAAGGCGGCATCGGTACCGCCTCTCGCGTACTGGGGGCGGAGCAGGGCGGCTGGACAGTGGGTGCGCTGGTACAGGCCAATCATGGTCAGCGCCGCGACCTGCGGGTAGATGGTTACCCGGTGGGCCGCTACCTTGCGCACGTGCCCTCGCCATTCGCCGAGCAAGGCACGCCGGGTATGGGCTCGATTGTGGTGATCCTCGCCACGAACGCACCCTTGCTGCCCCATCAATGCCATCGCCTGGCGCAGCGTGCGTCTATCGGCATCGCCCGTACCGGCGGCGGCACCGACGATTCCAGTGGCGATATCTTCCTGGCCTTTGCCACCGGCAATCGGAACCTTCCGCCCGCCGATTACGACCGCAAAGGCGGGGCGTTCAGCCTAGGCGTGAGCATGGTGAACAACGACCACATCTCGCCCTTGTTTGCCGCCGCCGCCGAAGCGGTAGAAGAGGCGATCATCAATGCCTTGCTGGCGGGTACGGCCATGGTGGCCGATGACAACCGGCGGGTCGAACCGCTGAGCGAGTCGCTCTTGACCACGGCGCTGGCCGAAACCGGCTGGCGCCCGGCCAAGGGTGGCGCATGCTGAGCTCAGCTCCCCCATGCCCTGATAGCTTCCAGCCGAGCGCTCAACGCGTCGGCGTCCTCGCTGGGCAGGTCGGCCTTTTCAATGAGCTCGATCTGGTCCAGCTTCCTCAGCCTCTTGCTTCTGTCAACGATGGTAGCCGCTTCGTCGAGCCTACCTTCGTACCTGGCTCGGTGCCCAAAATTTTCCAACAACTCGGTAACGGTGAGGCGGGTGCCTTCCTTTTCGGGATCGAGGGGCGGTGTGGCTGTTGTCGCCCTGGTATAGGCGCTGTTCGCTGGTCATCGCCGCGACGGCGCTGGCTGGGCTGCTGGCGGACGTAGCCATGGTTACGCCCCACCTGCTGGCCGAGGCATTCAATCCGGTATCGCTGAACCTGGGGGGCCTTGCACTGTGCGCGGTGGCATGGTTGGCCGAAGCGCCCGTGCCGCGGGCACATCCGGCTTGAGCCCACCCATCGCCATTGCCGATGCCTGCCATGGCAATACGCGATTTTTCAGCCGCGCGGCTGCCGCCTAGGGTGTGCTCCGCCGCACTGTCGCGGCGCCACTCAAGGCCTGCCTGTCATGACTGCCCAAGCGATTACCTTGCAAGACGAACTGCTCGCGCTGGAAAGCGAGCGCGCCCGCGCGTTGATGGAAGAAGACCACGAGAGCATCGCGCGCCTGTTTGGCGATGAACTGGTGTACGTGCACACCACCGGGCTGGTGCAGAACAAGGCCCAATACCAGGCGTACGCTCGCGAGGCCGTGCGTTACCTGGCCGTTGAACGTGGCGCCTTGCAAGTGCGCGTGCTGGCAGAGGGCGTGGCATTGATGACCGGCCCGCAAGTGAACCTGCTGCAAAAACGCAGTGGCGCAGAGCCTATCCGGGCAGAAGGTTTCGTTACCCAGGTGTGGCAGCGCAACCCTGAGGGCTGGCAGATCGTGGCCTTCCATGGCACACGCGCCAGCGCCTGAACCCGGCTACAGCAACGGCTGCGCCCGGCTCACCGGTGCCATGGGCTGGATCAGCTGGAACTGCTGGCGGTATTGATCGGTAACCTGGCTGGCCTGGCTACTGTTGCCGATCAGCCTTGGGGTGATCAGCACCAGCAACTCCGAGCGGCCGCGGCTGCGGCTGGTGTTGCCGAACAGCCAGTTCAACCCGGGGATGCGGGCCAGGTACGGCACACTGCTGTCGGTCTGGCTCTCGCTTTGTTGGATCAAGCCGCCTAGCAGCACCGTCTGCCCGCTTTGCACCGCCACCTGCGTACTCACCGCCCGGGTAGAAATCGACGGGTTGCCATTGGCGTCCGTGGTATCGCTGGCGTCGCTCACCTGTTGCTGGATGTCCATGTACACCAGCCCACCCGGGTTGATCCGCGGCACTACGTCGAGGATCACCCCCGTTTGCACGTACTCCACGCTGCTGTAGGTGGATTCGCTGGTGGTGGTCACGGAGGTTTGGGTGATGGGAATGTTGGCGCCTACCTGGATCTGCGCCTGCTGGTTGTTCAGCACCACCAACGAAGGCGCCGACAGCACACGGGTGTTGCCATTGGTCTCCAGGGCATGCAGCGCAATCTGCAAGTTGCTGCTCACAAAGGAGTAATAGAGCGCGTCGGTCGCGCCCAGCGCCGCGCCGCCCTGGCCCAGGCCACCGCCGCTCCCCGAGGTGTTTTCCACCCCGCTGGTGCTGGAATTGCCAGCCAGCTTGCCCAGATACCATTGCACCCCCAGGCTCAGGTCGCCCGTGAGGCTGACCTCCAGAATGCGGGTTTCGATCTGCACCTGCATCGGGGGGTTGTCCAGGCGCTTGATGGCGGACTGGATCTCATCCCATTGCGAAGGGCGCGCCCGGATAATCAGCTGGTTGCTGCTTTTCTGCGCGGTAATGCGCACGCCGGAATCATTGGCCGTATTCACGCCGCTGCTGGATTCGCTGCTGTCCTCTGCGGTTTTGCGGGTGGTGTCGGTGCCGGCATTGCTAAGGCCTGAAGACATGCCAGTATTGCCCAGGTTGCCCAAACCCTGACTGCTGCCGGTGAGGTTGCTGTTCCCCACCGTGCTGCTTGTGCCACTGCGGCTGCCGCTGGAAAGGGTGGTGGTGCGCAGCCCCGGCGCCACCTGGGCTTCAGCCTCTTCGGTCACCGCCTCGTTCCCGTACAGCTGGCGTAAGTAACGGGAGAGGTCGGTGGCTTTCATGTTGCGCACGTCATACACGTACATCCGCGGCTCATTGCCGCCGCCGCGGTCGATGGTTTCGATCCAGCGGCGTACTTCGTTGAGGTACTCGGGCTGGGGCGAAATCGCCACGATGGCATTGGTGCGTTCGATCGGCAGAAACCGCAGCATGCCGGCCAGGGGGGTGGCGCTCTCAGGGCCGAACAGCCGCTGCAATTCGGGCATCAGTTCGGTCACGTTCGCCCGCTGCAGGCCGAACACCGCGATGGACATACCCTTGAGCCAGTTCACGTCGAAGGTGTTGATGGTGCGTTCATAGTTGGCCAGCTCTTCAGCGGTGCCGGCCAGCGCCAGTACGTTACGGGCAGGGTCTACCAACAGGAATGCGCCATCCCGTGCAAACGGCTTGAGCAGCTTTTCCATCTCGGAAGCGGAAATGTAATCGAGCGTGAACAACCGCGCGGTGAGCCCCGCGCCCGGTGCCGGCATGCCCATGGCAGGCACCAGGCGGCCGGCAACGGCCTGGCTCGCCGGCACCACGTTATAGCGGTTGCCGTCGCGTACCAGCGCGTTGCCTGTCCACGACAGCAGGGTTTCGAGAATCGGCAGGGCTTCGCGCCGGGGCACCGGCCGGGCGGTGGAAAAGGTCACATCGCCCTTTACCCCATCGGCAATGGTGTAGTTCTGTTGCAGCAAGTCCCCAAGAATACTGTTGATCACCCCGCGAATCGGCTGCTCGTTGAAGTTGAAGGCCACGCTGGGCTCTCCCGCCGCCTGGGGGGCATTGGCTGGCGCGGGTGTTGGCGCGATGAAACGGGCGCTGCCCCGCACCATCTGGCTGTCGGTGGCTGGGCGCGGCGACGTTTCCACGGTGCCGGGCATATTGGGCGACGGCGGTGTAGGCAATGGGCGCTGGCTTCCGGTGCCTTCCAGGCCTTCGCGCATCATGCTGTTGTCCGAAGGTAGCTGGGAGGCCGGTGAAACACAGCCGGCGAGCAGCACGGCGGCAACGCAGGCAAGAGGGTAACGCGGTGTCACGATAGGGTTGCTCCTGGCAGAGGCGGCAATCGCGCCGCCTTCTAGATCGAATCCATTGGGTAGGTGCCGCACTCAAGGGCGCCCCGGTGCCGGGCGCAGGCGCAGCCGCTGCTGCTGGCCGTCGAGCACGAACAACGCTTCGGTGGGGTCGAGCCGTTCAAGCGTCCAGCCATTGGCCAGGGCCTCGCCTTGTGCCACCGATACCCCCTTGCCGCTGGCGTCGCGAAGCAGCGCGATGCGCAGGGTGTCGGTCACCAGGCTGCCGGTAAGGACCATGCCTTGCAGCGATGCCGGTGTTGTGTCGCCAATCGGCCTCACGTCCGGCTGCCGCCCGGGGCTGAACAATGGGTGCTCCCAGGTGTTGGCGAGCGCCTGTAACGGCGGTGCTGCTGGCGCCGCATCGCTGACGAGCGGCCCAGGCAGGTCATTGGCCAGGGGTGGCAGCCAAGTCACGTCCCGGCCCAGGCCGAGCACCTGCGCGACGATCGTAGCCATGAGCACGCCAATCAACGCGAGTAGCCAGGGCCTGAAGCGCAGATGATCGACGCGGGTCATAGCGCCTCCTCACGGCCAGGATTCGGGCTGGCCTGCGTGTGTGCAAAGCCACTGACCGTCAGCTGCACCTCCAGCCGCGCTCCGGGTCCGTCCGCAGCTTGCGCGGGGCGTTCGATCCGCAATTGGCTCACGAACAACGCCGGCGTGCCGGTTTCCAGGTCGTACACAATGGCCTCGATCGGTTCGATGGCGCACGTGAGATTGAAGCTGGCTTGTACCTGCGGGTAAGGCCCGGCGCCAGGCGTGTCCGTGAGCGGCGTACGGTTGAGCAACTCGCAGCCAGCGCCGTCCCCTTGATGTTGTGCTATCACCTCCGCCCCTCGTTGCAACAATGCCGCCGAGGCGCCGCTGGCATCGTCGCCAGGCAACAGGCCGTTTTCACTCACGTCCCCCGGCTGCATCGCGGCTACCTGGGCTTGCAGCGCTTCACGCTCGCCAAGCAAGGCCACATAACGGCGTTGAGCCTGGCGCACGTCGGCCATTTGCTCGCTGATGGCTCGACAGGGCGCCACCAGCCAAGGCTCTAACACGCCCCAATAGATGAGCGCCAAGGTCACGCCCAGCAGCAGCACGGCGCTGACGCGTTGTTCACGGGGTGTCAGAGGTCGGCGCATCGGGGTGCTCCTCCTTGCGCAAACGAGCGAGCAGATAGAAACGCTCCCCGCCCGTGGTTTCATCGGGCTGGATCACCCCCTGGAACTGCGCCCCGGTCACGCTGGGGCACCCTTTGAGCTGGGCGATGAGGTTGCCGGCGTGCGGGCTTTGCCCACCCAGTGTGAGCTGGCCGTCGGGTTCCAGGCTGAACTGGCTGAGCCAGGTGTCGGCGGGCAGGCAGTGGGTGAGTTCGCTCAATACCTGGCTGATGAGCGGAGTGCCCTGGCGGCGTTCGGCCAGGTAACGGGTGGCGCCCTGGCCGTTCTGCAGTTGCTGGCGCAGCTGTTGTACGGTGCTGGCTTCGTTGCGCAGGCGCGCCACTTCGTTCTGCATGGCGGTAAGCGCGGCACCGCGGTTGTACAGCCACAGCTGCAAGGCAACCACGCTCAGGCACAGTATCAGCAGGCCCAGCACAGCATTGAGCTGCCGTGTGCGGTGCTGGCCGGGGGGCCGGCGTTCGAGTGGCAACAGGTTCAGCCCCATCCCGGCGTTCCCCGAAGGCGCGGCCACATCGACGGCCTGGGGCCGCACGCCTTGCCCGGCCAATGTGTCGAGCAAGGCGTCGAGGCGCTCGCGCTGGGCCACGCCCAGTACCACGGTGGCAGGCTCCCGCGGCTTGCCCGGCAGGCGCTTGAAGCCGTAATACACCTGATCGGCACGGAAGGGTGTGTGGCGGTCCATTTCGTAGCCGATGGCGTCGGCCAGGTTTGGCGCGGCAGCGGGCGGGAAGGTGAGTGTTCTCACCAGTGCCTGACGCGGCTCGAGCAGCAATACACAGGTATTGTCAGCGGGCATTCCCGAGCCATAGGGCGCCCAGCCCGCTTCGCCGTGGCGCCACAGGCAATCCTGCCGCCAGCTCACCAGCGGTGCTTCATCCTTGCGCCCAAGCCAGCCACGCAGGCCAGGGGGCAGGCAACCTGCAAGCTGTTCGCCCCACCACGCGAAAAATCGCGGGAAGACCGACGCTTGCCACTGCTGATGCAGCGCCAGACGCGCCGGGCGCAGGGCTTTGGTCAAGTGAGTTTGAAAGGAAATCATGGCTGCCAACGCAACAGGCGATACGCGTGCGTGCCGCCGTCCAGGGTCAATAGAAAGGTAGCGCTGAGCGTGGCCCGCCCCCCGCTGCTCAGCTGGGCGTCGCTGGTCACGCTCAGCACCGGGCCAGGGTCCACCTCGTCGGCCATCGCCACCAGGCTCTGCCCCAGCGCCTGGCGCACCGGCGCCGAGGCCAGCGCGGCAACCGGTTCGTCATAGCCGCTCCACACGGTGATGTAGGGCAGCAAACGCTCGAACAGCTCGCTGTTCATGCCGGGCAGCTGCATCGCTTCCTCGAGTACCCGCAGCGGCGTGACCTCGGCATCGGCCTGGCGCGCCCGAAGGGCCGTTGCCAGTTGGCCGGCTTCGGGGCCACTGGCGCCGAGGATGCGAGCCAATCGCGCGCACAGCTCGGGCGACGAACTGTTGAGGTCCACCTTGCCCATGTCGCTGTGTACCCGAACCGTGAGCCGGCTGTCCCCCAGCAACTGGGCATAAGGCTGGCCGTCGGCATGCCAGCGCTGTTCCCGTTGCGGATCGCTCAGGTGCATCACCGCCAGGGCCAGCCCCGCCTCGGCCACCAGGTCGGCGCGGGTTTGCTGCAGCTGGTACAGGCTTTGCCGGTTTTCCAGGCGCACCGTGGTGATGATCTGCAGCATCAACAGGCTTAGCAGCGCGAGGGCCCAGAGGGTAAGCAGCAAGGCGACGCCACGCTGGCGAAGGTCACGTCCCGGCGCGGTCATGGGGTGGCCACCAGCGGGGTTTGCTGCTGCAGGCGCAGCGCGACCTGCAGCGGTGGCCAGGCGATCGGCTCCGGGCTTTTGAGGGTTATGCTGATCGCCAGGGGCAGGCGCTCCGGCCAAGGCCAGCGAGGCAACCAATCGGTGAGCCGGCCGTGGGCATCAAGCCCGCGGTAGCTGAAACGCAGCCCTTGCACCTGGCTCAGCAACCGCTGTGGCTCGCCCCAGGGCCGACGGCTCGCGGGCCCGGTGAGCTGAGTAAGCTGCACTTCAAGCCACGGCTCCGCCTCCCGGTTGCCCAAGCCCAGCGTTTGCAGGTAAAGCCCACCGCCCAGATGCGCCGGCAGGCTCGACACGTAGCGCATCTCGCTGGCTTCACCGTGGAACACCGCAGCGGCGCCCGAGGCCTGCATGTCGATCGGCAAAGCCACGATTTGCTGGAGTTCGCGCCGCAGGAATTGCTGGGCGGCACGCACTTCATCCAGCCTTTGGGTAAAGCGTTCGGTGCCAGCAACGGTCTTGCGTGTAGCGGTGAGTGCCGTACCGATTAATATCAACAGGATCGCCATCAGGCTGATCGCCAGCAGCACCTCGATCAAGGTAAACCCCCGGGCCAGGCGGCTCATGCGCCGCGTCCCGCCATGCCCTGCACCCGCAGGGTGCTGAAGCGCTCCACATGCCCCCCCAGTTCCAGCGTGAGGTTGAGCCGGAACAGCCGCACCCTCGCATGGCCACCCACTGGTGCAATGTTCAGCTGCCAGGCCACTCCGTCCTCAAGCCGACCCTGCTGCTGGCCCGGTTGCAACGGGCGGTCCAGGGACGCATCCAGCACCGTGTGAGCAGCCAGTGCCAGGCGGGTGGCGCGCTGGTCCTTGAACAAGGCGTGGGTGGCCTGGCCGATGCCGCCCATCACCACAAAAAAGGTCACCGCGAGCAGGGCCAGTGCCGCCAGCACTTCCAGCAGGGTGAAGCCCCGTTGGCGCACGCCGTTCATGGCTGAACCTCCTGCCAGCGCACATCGCCGGTAAGCCAGGCCACGTCCACTCGCCATGCCCGGCCGTCCCGCTCGAGCCGTACGTTGCCGCCGGTGCTGCTGCCGTCGGGGTAGAACTGGATCGAACCCTGCTGGCCCAGGCGCAGCGCAGCGGCGGTGGTCAGGCGCAGGGCCATGCGCGGGGGCAGGGCGTGCACCGGTTGGCCGGGTGCCTGATACCGCCGCCCCGGCACGTCGAATGCCACCCGGGTGGGTTGGCCATCGGTAATCGCCTGGGCCCTCGCCGCGCGCAGGGCCAGGCTGAGGTCGCGGCCCGCTTCCCGGGCGCGCAGGCTGTCCAGCCCCTTGCTCAGGGAAAACGACACCACGCTCAAGGCCACCGCTACCAGCACGATCACCACGATCATTTCCAGTAGCGTGAAGCCCCCCTGGCGGCCCATACACCGTTACTCCCAGTTGCCCAGGTCGGCGTTATAGCCATCGCCGCCGGGTTGGCCGTCCTGGCCGTAGAAAATCAGGTCAAAGGGCCCATGCTGCCCCGGCGCGCGGTAGCCAAAGGCATGGCCGAAGGGGTCTTGCAGGTCTGAAGGCTTGGCATAGGGGCCGTTCCAGTTGCGGGCATCGGCGGGCCGCGTGGTCAGCTGTTGCAAGGCTTTGGGCGGCGCTCCGGCGTCCAGTGCGTAGGTTTCGATCTTCATGCCCAGGCTGGCGAGCTGCGCCTTGCCAGCACCGTATTTGCCTTTGTCCACGTTGCCGCCCACCTGGCGCACCACGATCGTGGCCACGATGCCGAGCAGCACGATCACCGCGAGCATTTCCAGCAGGGTGAAGCCGCGCTGGTGGCGGGAGATGGGGTTAGGGGGCAGTGTTCTCATACCGGTAGCAGCCTTTTAGATATTACTGGTGAGGCTCATCAGCGGAAGCATGATGGCCAGCATGATGAAGGCGACCAGCACGGCCATGACGATGGTCAGGCTGGGCACCAGGGCAGCGAGCAGGCGGTCGATGCTGCGTTTGGCTTCGCGGTCGAAGACATCGGCGACCTTGAGCAGGAGGGTGTCCAGTTGCCCGGATTCCTCCCCCACCTGCACCATTTGCAGGGCGAGGGGCGGTAACAGCCGGCTGTGTTCAAGCGAGGCGGCCAGCGGCGCGCCATCCTTCACCCGGTCGGCCGCTGCGGCTACGGCCCCGCGCAAGGCCTGGTTGGTGCACACGTCGCGGCCAATGGCCAAGGCAGCCAGCAACGGCACGCCGTTGTGCAGCAACGTCCCCAGGGTGCGCGCCAGCCGCGCGGTCTCCAGCCGCTGCAGCAGCGGGCCGGCCAACTTCAGCCGCAACAGGTTCCTGTCCCAGCGCAGCCGCCGCGCCGGCTCGACCAGGCGCGCGCGCAGCCACCACAGCGCGGCCACACCGGTTACCAGCGCCGCCAGGCCGTAATCGGAAAACCCTTGGCCCAGCCATAGCACGCTCTGGGTAAGCATTGGCACCGGAACGCCTAGGTCCGCGAAAATGGGTACGAATTGCGGCACTACGTATGCCATCAACAAGGCCAGCGACCCCAGTACGCCCACCACGAGGAACGCCGGGTAGATCAACGCATTGATCACCTCGCCCCGCAGCGCCTGCGCACGCTCCAGGTACGCCGCCAGCTGGGCGAGCGTGGCCGCCAGCGAACCGCCCGCTTCGCCCGCGCGGACCATGCTCACGTACAGCACCGAAAACTGCTCGGGATGTTCCGCCAGTGCGGACGACAACGGTTTGCCGGCCTTCACGTGTTCGCGCACCCGCTCCAGCAGCGTCCCCACCCGAGCGTCCGCTGGGTTGCTGAGGAGGATGTTGAGTGCACGGTCCAGGGGCTGGCCGGCGTCCAGCAAGGTGGCCAGTTGCTGGGTGAACTGCGCCAGCGCGGCCGCGGAAAGCGGCGGGCGGGTGAACCAGGCGCGCCAGCCTTGGCCGGCCAGTGATCCCTCGGCAGTAGGCACCAGTTGCAGCACCAGCAGGTTGCGGCCATGCAGCTGGCTCGCCGCTGCGTGCTCGTCGGTGGCTTCGAGCAGGCCTTGAGAGGCAATGCCATCGACGTCCAGCGCCTTGTAGCGGTAGCGGGTCATGTCAGTCTCCCCGCGTCACACGTAATACTTCTTCGAGGGTGGTCACTCCGGCCAGCGCCTGGCGCAGCCCGTCCTCGTAAAGCGTGACCATCCCTCGTTCGCGGGCGGCCTGCTCCAGCGTGGCGGCATCGGCGCGGCGCATCAACAGGCTGCGCAGGGTGTCGTCGAGCACCAGCAGCTCGCTGATCGCACTGCGCCCTCGGTAGCCATCGGTTCCATTGAGCCCGGCCCGTGGGCGATACAGGCGTATGGGCCGCGCGTCGGTGTAGCGCTCCAACTGGTAGTCGGCGATCACCTCCGGCAGAGGCTCATAGGCTTCGCGCAGGTCGGGGTCCAGCCGGCGTACCAGCCGTTGCGCCAGGATGCCGTTGAGGGTGGAGGCGAGCAGGTAATCCTCCACGCCCATGTCCAGCAGCCGGGTGATGCTGCCCGCCGCGCTGTTGGTGTGCAGTGTGGACAGCACGAGGTGCCCGGTAAGGGCAGACTGGATGGCGATGGCACAGGTTTCCAGGTCGCGCATTTCACCGATCATGATCACGTCCGGGTCCTGCCGCACGATCGCCCGAAGCGCACCGGCGAAGCCCAGGCCAATGCTGGGCTTGACCTGAATCTGGTTGATGCCCTCGAGCTGGTACTCCACCGGGTCTTCCACGGTGATGATCTTGCGCTCGGCGGTGTTCAGCCTGGCCAGGGCGGTGTACAACGTGGTGGTTTTGCCCGAGCCGGTGGGCCCGGTCACCAGCACGATGCCGTGGGGCCGTTCGAGTACCGGCAGGAAATTCTCAAGTGCCTGGCCGGCGAACCCCAGGCTCGCGAAGTCGAAGCGCACCGAGGCGCGATCCAGCAGGCGCATCACTACCGACTCGCCGAAGCTGGTGGGCACCGTCGACACTCGCAGGTCCAGTTCCTTGCCCTGTATGCGCAGCATGATCCGCCCGTCCTGGGGCAGCCGGCGCTCGGCAATGTCCAACCGCGCCATGATCTTCACCCGCGAAATCACCGCGGCGGTGGAGCGGGGCGGCGGTGCTTCGGATTCCTGCAGCAGGCCGTCAACGCGGTAACGCACCTTGAGGTGGTTTTCGAAGGGTTCGATGTGGATGTCCGACGCGCGCAGCTCTACCGCGCGTTCGATGATCAGGTTCACCAAGCGGATGACCGGCGCTTCAGAGGCGAGGTCCTTCAAGTGTTCGATATCGTCCAGCGACTGGGTGTCGTTGCCCATGTCCTGGGCAATGGCGCCCATGGCCGAGCGGCCCTGGCCGTAATAGCGTTCGATCATGGCCTGGATGTCGCCGCGCAAGCCGATGGACACCCGTACCGGGCAGTCACAGGCGTAGGCGACGGCGTCGAGCGGGTACGGGTCCGCCGGGTTGGCCAGCACGACGTGCAAGGTGCCGTCCGGGTCTTTGCTTACCGGCACCAGCTGGAACTGTTCGAGGAACCGCAACGGCAGAGATGGCAGTGCTTCTGGCGGCGCCGGCGATTGCTCGGCATCAACCAGGGGCACATTGAGGAGGGTGGCCCAGGCGTGTGCCAGGTCTCGTTCGGCTACCAGCCCCAGGCGCAGCAGAAATGCCGTAAAGGCTTCGGTGGGTGGCGAAGCGGTGTCGGTGCCAATGTACAAGCGGCGCGCGCGCTCATGGTCCACGGCCTTGAGTTGGCCCGCTGCCACCAGATAGTCGCACAGCGCCCGCTCAGCGGCCTCTGCGTGTAACTCTGGCATCGGCTCACACACCGGCGCCATTTGCCCACCGCCTGCCTTCTTGGCTTCGGTTGCCTGCATCATGCGTCCCCTCGTAGCGCAAGGCGCGCAGGGAAGCGGCAAGCGCCCCCCTGTCGCTACGTCCTGTTCAGGCTCGTGGTCTCAGTCGTGCCGTGAATCGCCACGCGAATCGTTTTTCGCAACCTTGAGCATCCATGCGATCAGCTCGCTGTTGTCGTAGTTACCGGCGTGAGGCTGGTTCCAGGCGATCTGGTAATTCACGCCGGCACCCCGGTTCTGCAACACGGTGGCAAGGTTGAGGCTCACGAACGGTGAGGAATCACGGTCATAGGAGCCCACACGGATCCGCCAGTGCCGCGCCACTTCGCTGGAGCCATAGGCCTGGGCAGCGTAGGGGTTGACGTCAAGGCCGGTATTACGAGGGCTTTTCACAATGTAGTACATGGGGTTCATCATCGCCGCCCACTTGGCCACTGCGTCTTTCACCACAAAGCCTTTCAGGCTGGTGTAACCGGTCGCGCCCTTGAGCCCGGCCTTGGCGATGGCGTCGCCCAGGTTCTCGTCAAAGTGGTTCCAGCCCTTGGCCACCGTGACATCGTTGCTGAGCACCGTGGGGTCGGTATTGAAGGCATCCATCTCGCCGGTAACGCTGGCGAAGCCGTTGTCGAAGGCGCCCACCGGCTTCATCCGGTTCATGAACAGCATGAGGTTCTTCCAGCTGGTGAGCGTTGCGCTCCGGCTAGAGGCGTTCCAGCTGATGAAATCTTTCGGCGCAAGGCCCGACGCCAGGCCGTTCATGGTGGCCGCGGTGCTCATGTAGGCTTGCCCGGCGCTGTTGAGGCTGCCGTCGCCGTTCACATAACCGTTCTGCAGAATGAACCGCGTGGCCGAGTCGCCCAGCACGCTGTACACGTAGTTGCGATAGCTGCCGCCGCGTACCGCATCCGGGCTGTAGCTGTTGAGTTTGAGCGGCGCGCCAGTGCGCGGGTGCTTGAGGTCCAGGCCGTTGAGGTAAGGCACGTACTGATTGGCCATCATCGTGGACAGCGCTTGATCATTAGCGCTGAGAGTGATGGCGCCGGTGCGCCCGTGGGCGACCGTGATGCCGGTGCCGTTGAAGTAGTACTCATAGGCGGCGTTGGCGTTGTCCAGATCGGTGATGGGGCAGTAGGGAGCCACGGCAAACACCGCATCGCTTTCCTGGGCGGCGCCGATTTCGTTCAGGTAACTCTTGTACAACGGGCTGTCGCCCGTGGTGCCCACCAGGGAGCTGTACGCGCCGCCGCCGCTGGTGCCGCTGATGATGATCTTCTCGGCGTTGCCCAGCATCGCCTTGTCGTTGTGCCTGAGGTAGCGCACTGCGGCCTTGAGGTCCACGATCGCCGACGGCCCATCGCCTACTTCGGTGGTCACGCCGTCGATCACCAGGGTGGAGTCGCGCCCCCGGCCGGCCGCAGAGGCTACAACCATGCCCTTGGCGAGCGCCATGGCCGCCGCGCGGTTGGCGCCGGTTTCATCGGCGGTAGTCACATCAGCGGGGGTGAGCAGGTCCAGCTGCATATAGCCGCCGGTATTGAGCGGCATGAAGATGGGCGATGCCTGGGTCGCGTTGGACGGAATGTAGATCGTCATTACTTGCTGGGCGGGGTCGTTGGGCTTGGCGACGTAAGTCACGGTGTAGGCGGTGTACGTCACCGTTTGCCCGACTATCGTTACCGATCCTGCCGTGCCGCCCGTGCTGGAATCGAACTTCAAGGTATCGTCACTGTTTTTGCCGCTGGCGTGGGCGGCGGTGCCCAAGGCGGCCGTCAATGCAAGGCACAAGGCGGCGCGAGCGAAAGGCTTGGCTGCGGTGTTCATTCGCATGGTCATATCCTTTGAAGAGTTAGTTGTTTTTATCGTCCAACGGAAGTTCAGGCGAAGCGGTGAGGCGTGAGGGCAAAGCCCCGCCGTTCAACGTGCGTAGCCCAGGGTTACCTTGGTATTGCTGTTGTGAGGTAAGCCCGTGGTGGCCCAGGGTGGGCCGATTGGCAAACGATGCCGGAGTGCGGCCGGCGCGCTTGAATATAGGTGGGAGGGTTTGGGCGGGGTAATGCCTTTGAAGTGCAAAAGGTATGCGTTTTGTTTATTTGAATGTATCGGCGGGGAAATAAAAAAACCGGCATAAGTGCCGGCTTTTTGATATCAGGCTATAGGGAAGTTGATATCAGGGCTGCACGCCCTCTGCCAATCCCTTCAAGTAATCGCTGAACCCGCCCTGCGCTCGGCAATCGAAGCGGGCACTGGTGATCACTCGGTTCAGATGTGTCCACACGATGCGGGCACCGCTGCGCTCGAGGTCTTCGATCAGGTGCACGTCTTCGTGGGCGCTGAGCGGGCGGAAGCCGCCCACGCGACGGTAGGCGTTGGCGCATACGCCCAGGTTGGCGCCGTGAATGTGCCGATGGCCGTCGCGGTCCTGGTAATTGGCCATGTACCGGGCTTGTACGCTGGCGGAGTGGCCGCTCCAGTCTTCAACATGCACCGTTCCGCAGACGGCCTCCGCGCCGAATTTCAGTTGGTTGCAAAGCCAGTCTTCGCCAACCAGGCTGTCGGCGTCGGTGCAGGCCAGCCAGCGCGCGCCGCGGCCAAGCAGATAACTGGCCCCTACGCTGCGGGCGTGGCCCACATTGCGGCTGTTCACGCTCAGGGTCTGCACACCCAGTGCTGTGGCGATGGCATGCGAACCGTCGGTGCAAGCATCCAGCACAGCAAGTATTTCCACCTCTTCCCCGGCAAGCTCGGGATGCCTGGCTGCCTTGAGTACGGAGCTCAGGCAGGCCCCCAACAGCTGCTCTTCGTTATGAACCGGGACCAGAACGCCGATCATTCGACCACCTCGCTTAAATCGAAGCCAACCGGCTGGTGGCCCCAGAGTTCCAGAATGAAGTCTTTCTCAAGATGGTGAATCAGGGGCTCAAGTTCCAGCTTCCGCGCCAGTATTTGATGTACACCATGACCGTCCATCCGGCAGCCCTCGATCGGGTGCAGCCAATGACACGCCAATACGCAACCGCCAGCCGCCAGGTTCTTGCCAGCCCGGATGGCCACCTGCTCCCAGGCTTCGGGGTCCAGGTAGTAGCCCACTTCGCTCAGCACGATGAGGTCGAACTCGCCCGGCGGCCAGTCATCGGGCAGCGAACACTGGCGTACGTCCACCCCCTCGATGCCTGCCAGCCGTTCTTGCGCCAGGGCCACGGCCTGGGCGTTGAGGTCGGTGCACAGCAGTTGGTCGCAGCGCTGGGCCAGCTCCGCGCTCAGCTCTCCGTTCGAACAGCCCGGCTCGAAGCCACGGCGGTAACGCTGGCGGGGGAGGCAGGCGAGGGTGAGGTCGCGCTTGCGTTTCTCGTACCAACGGCGGCGGTAGGCCCAGGGGTCGGGGTCGCCGTCGTACAGGTTATTGAAGTAGCCTTCCGGGTCTGTCATAGGAACACCACCTCGTAGGGTTGCAGCCATCGCCGAAGGGCTTCTTCGCTTAGTACGGGGTCGGCGCCGGTGGTGGGATCGCGGTGGAGCTGGCTCTGATGCGCATGAAGCGCCGCCTGTTTGCGTGCCAGCCATTGCGGCGTGAGTGTCAGGCGGCGAGCCCGCTCCCAGGGAAGGCGGTCATCCTCGGGGGTAGCCCAATGCCAGGCCCATACAGGGATTTCGCGCAATCGGGCCCCCGCGTCGGCAGTGGCGGCCAGGCAGGCGCGCGCAACGGCTTCGTGGTCGCAATGGCCATCCAGCCGCCAAGTGGTAAATACGACGTCGGTGGGTCGCAGCAGCGCTCTCAGGGTGGCGGCAAGGCCGGCCTCGTCGTTGCCCACCTGGCTGTCAGGTGCATGCAGGCGCTGCCAGGGCAACCGCTCCGGCGCCAGGCCGAGGGCGCGCAAGGCCGCCTCGCTTTCAGCGTAACGGGCCTGACGCAAACGCTCGGGCGGCCAGTCAAGGGAGCCAGGGTGGCTACCTTCGCCATCGGTCACGGACACCAGCAGCAATTCCTGCTCGCGCTCTGTCAGCGCCGCCAGCAAGCCACCACAGGCAATCACTTCGTCGTCCGGGTGAGGCGCCACCACCACCACCCGCTGGCCCCGTGGGGCCAGTTCATCGAGGCTGATGGCCGGCACCGCAGCCAGGCGGTGGGAGTTCTGCCATGCCTCCAGCGGCGTGCCTTTGGTTTGTATAAGATTTTCGGCGTCGCTCATAGGCGCCAGTCTCCAGCCTGGGATGGGTGGCGGCTCAAGGCCCCAAGGGCGGCAAGGTCGCGCTCGGCATGGCTTTGGCGTACGAATACAGGAAGGTCGGCGGCGAGCCGGGCAAAGTGGCGGTCGCGGCAGAACGGAGTAGCGCCCAAAGCGCGGCCCACGTGGTGCAGCACCTGCTCTACGGTGCGTTCGACCTGGGCGCGCCCCCGCCGCACCGAGAGCTCAGCGTTACGGGTGGGATGGGTGTCTATCCACTGCGCGCACTCGCGCAGGCTGGCGGCGGCCATGGACAAGCTGGCATCCACGGCGCCCAGATGGGCCAGCGCATGGGGGTCGGTTTTGCTGCCATCGCGCAGGTATTCGCTCAGGCGGGCGGCGGCGCCATACCAGCAGGCGGCAATGCCGGCGCCGCCTTGCCAGAAGCCCGGCCGCTGGAGGTAACCGTCACCGGCGCAAATCACCTGCGCCACCGCGTCATCGAAGCGCACGTCCAGGCTGGCCGTGGCCGCCATGCCTACTGCCTGCCACGCGCCGTCAACGATCTGGATTCCGGGTTGGCGCAAATTGACCGCGGCCAGCCAGGGCTCGTCGTTGGCGCCCCACACAGTGACCAGCGCATGATCGACCTGCGCCGCCCCTGAGCACCAGGCTTTGGTGCCATGCAAGCGCAACTGGCCATCGCTCGAACGCTCTGCGCGCACCCGTGCATTGAGCGGATCGGAGGCCCAGACAGCCCACAAGCCTTCACCTGAGGGGTGATTGGGCGCCAACTCGGCGAGGATCGCCAGCGCGTCGGTATGCCCCTCGTAAAACTTCACAAGGGAAAGGTCGACGGCCGCGACCTGTGCCAAGGCGCGCCAGCGCTGCAGGGTATGGCCGGCACCGGGCAATGGAAGATGGCCCTTCCCTGCGGCGATCAGGTCCCGCAGGTACTGCTCGATATCCAGGTCGGCGCTGGCAACCGGTTCGCCCGTAAGGCGAGCAGTACCTTGGCCCAGGTAAACCGCTGCTGTGCTCATCAAAATTGTCCCGTCGCTGCGTTTTGTATAGGAGTTGCACAAGCGCAACGGGTTCAGCACATTTCATCGGCCCGCGAGTTTTCTCTCAGGAGGGTCAGCGGCCCTGGCCAGCCGTCGGGGCGGTATCGCTTTCATCCAACTTACGGCCCGTTGCCGGGTCGATGTGGAAACAGCCATCAGCGAACGAGGACTACGGCCATGAGCGTGGACGAAAGCAGGATCCGAGACCGTGCGTACGAACTCTGGGAGCGCGAAGGCCGCCCGGAAGGCGCGGCGCATTCGCATTGGAAGCAGGCCAGCGACGAGCTGGAATCGGAAGCGAGCGATACCAGCAACGCCGATACCCTGGACGATGCGTCCGGTGGGGTGGAAAGCGGCGTGGCGCAGCCGATGCCCAAGCCTGAAGCCTGATTGCCGGAGGGTAGGCAGGCCGAGCCGGTTCAGCGCAGTCGGCGTCAAGGGTCGGTAGGTAGGGGCGCCGCAGCTTGTGCCGGGGCATCGCTTTCCAAGGGGCGCGTCGGCACGGCAAGGCGGTGCTCCAGCCAGGCCACGGCGCGCACTACCAGGAAATTCAGCACCAGATAAATAGCCGCGGCGCAGGCGAACACCTCAAGGGTGCGGTAGCTGCGCTGGATGATCTGCTGGGCAACGCCCGTGACGTCCCACACGGTCACCAGGCTGGCCAGCGCCGTGGATTTGACCAGCAGAATGGCCTCTGTGGAGTATGCCGGCAGCGCCTGGCGCAAGGTGATGGGAGCAATGATCCGGCGCAGCAGCTGCCAACGAGAGAGCCCGATGGCCAGGCCTGCTTCGATCTGCCCTTGAGGCACGCTCAACAGGCCACCGCGGATGATCTCGGCGGTGTAGCCTGCGGTACACAATGCCAGCGAGAGCACGGCGCAGGCATAGGGCGAACGCAGTACCACCCAGGCGAAGCTCTGGCGCACCTCGGGGAACTGCCCCAGGCCGTAGTAAATCAGAAACATCTGCACCAGCAATGGGGTACCGCGGAACAGCGCGATATAACCACGCGCGGGGTAACTCAACCAAGGACGCCGGTTCACCCGCAAGGCCACTACCCCAAGCGAAAGGCACAAACCTAGCGCGAGCGACGCGAAGAACAACCCGAGCGTGGTGGGCAGCGCCCCCATCAGCTTGAACAGGGTGCTACCCAGAAATTCGAAGTCGATCACCACAGGCCCTCAGGAGTGCATCGCGTTGGTACGGCGGGTGCGGCGCACGCGGGCTTCGGCGGCGGCGAACACACGGCCCGACAGCCACGTGAGCGCCAGATACCCCAGGCCGCCCACGATGTAAAAGGTGAAGTACTGGCGTGTCGAGCCCGCCGCCACCTGGCTGGCGCGCATCAGCTCCACCAGCCCGATCACCGATATCAGTGCCGAATCCTTCAGGCTCATCTGCCACACGTTGCCCAACCCAGGCAGGGCAAAGCGCAACACCTGCGGGATCAGTACCCGGCGCAGGCGCAGGGCAGGGGACATGCCAATCGCGCTGGCCGCTTCCAATTCGCCCTTGGGTACCGCCAGGTACGCGCCGCGGTACACCTCGGCCTGGTACGACCCGGAAATCAGCCCCACCGCCAGCGCGCCCACCGCAAAGGGCGGCACGTCGATGTAGCCACCGCCGCCGAACCAGTGGGCAACTGCCGATACCATGGTGGCGCCGCCGAAGTAGAACAGGTAGATCACCAACAATTCCGGAATGCCGCGAAACAGCACGGAATACAGCTCCCCCAGCCAGCGCAATGCGCGCCGCGATGACAACTTGGCCATGGCCACCAGGGCGCCGGCCACTGCGCCGATCAACAGCGCTACAGCGGTGAGCACCAGGGTCATTCCCGCCGCTTGAAGCAGCGTCGGGCCCCAGCCGTGTTCACTGAAGCCCAGCAACTCCACAAGCGCCATGTGGGTGTCTCCTTCGTGGTCGGGCAAGGGCCATTACGGGGTGAGGTCCACCTTGAACCACTTCTCGCTCAGGCGCTTGACCGTGCCATCGGCGATGGCGTCCTTTAGGGCGGCGTCGAAGCGGGCCTTGAGGTCGGTGTCCGCCTTGCGAAAGCCCAACGCCTCGCCTTCGCCCCAGATGGGCCCGGCGATCTCCGGCCCGGTATACGCCAGGCCTTTGTTATCGGGCTTATCCAGGGTGGCGTTGAGGAAGGTCACGTCGTCGAACACCGCGTCGATGCGGCCGGCGTTCAGGTCCAGGATCGCGTCCGCCGAGGTGCTGTACTCGCGCACCGTGGCCACGTCCTTGAAGTACTCGTCGATAAACGGCGTGTACACCGTGCCGGAGGCAATGCCGATGGTTTTACCGTCCAATGCCTTGCGCAGGGCCTCGACGGCCGGCTTGATCTGAGCAGGGTCATTGGCCAGGGTGATGGCGCCTTCCTTGCCAGGCGTGCCGGGCAGCAACTTGGCGTCCATGGCCGCGAAGCTCGCTGGCGTGCGGGCATAAGGGGTGGAGAAGGCCATCACCTGCTTGCGCTCTTCGGTGATCACGATCGCATCCATCAACACGTCGAACTTGCCGGCGTTGAGGCTGGCGATCATCCCGTCCCAGTTCTGCACCTTCAGCACGCATTCCAGCTTCATGCGCTGGCACAGCACCTCCATCAGTTCAGGCTCGAAGCCGCTCACCTTTCCGCCCGGCAGGGTGAGGTTCCACGGCTCGTAGCTGCCTTCGGTGGCGATGTTCACGCGGCTCCAGTCCTTGGCGTTGGCCGTACCGGTTGCCAGCAGGCAGGCCGCAAGCAGCCCCATGGCCCAGCGTTTATCGCTCTCTCGCATCGTTGCGTTCCTGTGTGGGTGATGAGTAACCGCGCCCCGTTTCGACACATTCACAGGTTAGCTGTTACCGCAACGGCACAACAAAATCGCAAAAGGCTCAAGCGTTGCCGAGCATCCGGGCAACGTTCGCTGCCAGGCTGGCCATGGAGAAGGGTTTGCTCAATACCGCCATGCCGTCTTCGAGGTCCCCCGCAGCCAATACCGAATGCTCGGCGAAACCGGTTACGAACAGCACTTGAAGGGTGGGGCGTGCCACGCGCGCCGCGTCAGCCACCTGGCGGCCATTCATGCCGCCGGGCAAGCCCACGTCAGTCACCAGCAGGTCGATGCGGGGCTCGCTCGCCAGCAGTTTGAGGCCGGCTGGCCCATCATTGGCCTGCAAGGTGCGGTAACCGGCGTGCTGCAGCGCCTCCACCATCAGCATGCGCACGGTGGCCTCGTCATCAATCACCAGCACGGTTTCGCCCATGCCGGTTTCCGCCGCGGCCATGGGTACGGGCCTACCCTCCGGCGCCGCCTCACCCAGGTGGCGTGGCAGGTAAAGATTGACCGTAGTGCCCAGGTTTACCTCGGAATGGACCCGCACCTGCCCGCCCGACTGGCGCACGAAGCCGTGCACCATGGACAGGCCCAGGCCGGTGCCCTGGCCGATGGGCTTGGTGGTGAAGAAGGGGTCGAAAATCCGCTCGATGATGTTCCCGGGAATGCCCGTGCCGGTATCCGTCACGCCAATGCGCAGGTACTCGCCCGGTGGCAGGTCATAGGTTACGGCGGCTTTGCTATCGAGGTGCAGATTGCTGGTTTCCAGTGTGATGCTGCCACCTGCAGGCATGGCGTCGCGCGCATTGATTGCCAGGTTCAGCAGTGCGCTTTCCAATTGAGGGGCGTCAACGCAGGCTGGCCACAGGCCCGCTGTGACGCTCACTCGCACTTCGATCGCCGGGCCCACCGTGCGCCCGATCAACTCCTGCATGCCCATCACCAGCTGGTTCACGTCGAGGGGGCGGGGGGCCAGGGTTTGCCGGCGGGAAAACGCCAACAGTCGCTGGGTGAGTGCGGCCGCCCGCTGGGCGGAGTTCTGCGCGCCCTTGAGGAAGCGGTCGAGGTTATCCGAACGGCCGGCCTTGAGCCGCTGTTCGACGATCTCCAGCCCGCCGATGATGCCCGCCAGCAAGTTGTTGAAGTCGTGGGCAATGCCGCCCGTGAGCTGCCCCACCGCTTCCATTTTTTGCGCCTGGCGCAGGGCTTCGTGTGCCTGGGTGAGTTCTTCAGTACGCTCGACCACCCGCTGCTCGAGGGTTTCATTGGCAGTTTGTACCTGCTGGAACAGCCGTGCGTTGTCGATGGCGATAGCCGCCTGAGCAGCCAAGGCGACCATCACTCGCTCGTGTCGCTCGCCGAAGCGGCCGGGTTCGGGGTGCCCGAAAAACAGCCCGCCCAGCACTTCGCCCGCCCGGGATACCACTGACACCGCCAGGTAACTGCGCACCGGCAGATGGCCCTCGGGCATACCGTTGTGGGGGCCCCGCTGCCCGTAGCGGGGGTCGGCCAGGATATCGTCGGAACGCACCACGCCTTTGTTACGGAAGGTCGGGGCGAACACCGGCGTGGCGCGCAACCCGCCGAGCGAGGAAAACTGTTCCCGCTCGGCGCCAGACAGCGTGAACAAGGTGAGGTGCTCGCCACTGTCATCCAGCACGTTATGGAAGAACGCGCCGAACCGGGCGCCTGTGAGCGCTACCCCGGCATCGGTCAAGGTTTGCACCACCCGTTCCAGGTCCAGGTCGCCGGCCAACAGTTTGTTGATCTGGTCGAGGGTTTCCAGGGTACGGGTTTGTTCGCGCAGGGCTTCCTCGGCGCGCACCCGGTCGGTGATGTCCACCACCAGTTCGAAACAGCTGCCATCCGGCAGGCGTTTGGCCGCGACCAGGGACCACCACCGGCTGCCGTCCTTGCGCAGATGCTCGCGCTCGAAGGGTGTGGCGACGCCGCAGGCCTTCAGCTCCGCCATTGCCCTGAGCCAGGGCCGCCGCCACTCGGCCGGCGTGAGCATTTTCCAGTTCAACCGGCCGGCCTTCACGTCCTCGGCGCTGTACCCGCTCATGCGCAGGAAGGCTTCGTTGGCGTCCAGCAATACGCCGTCGTCGGTGAAAAACACCGCGCCGACAGTGTCGATGGCCAGCGCCGCGCGAAACCGCTCCTCGCTGGCAGCGAGCGCGGCCTGGGCCAGGTGCGCTTCGGTCACGTCAAAGCCTTCGCAGAAGATGCCGATCACCCGGTTGGCTTCGTCCGTGAGCGGTTCGTAGATAAAATCCAGGTAGCGCTGCTCGCTGGGCGCCCCTTCGTAGGCCAGCATGATCGGGGTGCGCTTGGCCACGAAACGTTCACCGGTGGTGTACACGCGGTCCAGCCACTCGTAGAAGCCCTGGCCTTCAAGCTCGGGGAACACCTCGCGAATGGGCTTGCCGATAAAGCCCCTGTGCCCGAACAGCCGCAGGTAGGCGCTGTTCACGAACTCGAACACATGTTCGGGCCCGCGCAATATGGTCATGAACCCAGGGGCCTGCTCGAACATCCGCTTTTGGCGCGCCAGGTCGGCTTCACGCTGGCGCTCATGCAGCACGCGCTGGGTAGTGTCGTGGCCCTGGTTGAAAATGCCTGAGATGTCACCCGTTTCGCCGCGGATAGGCGTGAGGCTGTAGTTCCAGTAGCTTTCGGTCACCTCACCGTTTCGCATCAACGGCAGCAACTGGTCGAACACGGTGAAGCCCTCACCGCTATCACTTACCTGGGTCAACTGCGGCCCAACGATGTGCCAGATGTCGCGCCACACCTCGGCAGCGGGTTGCCCCAGGCACCCTGGATGGCGTTCACCAGGTATGAACGCCCAGGCGTCGTTATAGAGCAGGCGCAGCTCTGGCCCCCAGTAGATTGCCGTTGGAAGGCTGGAATTGAGGCAGATGCTCAAGGCCGACCGCAGCGATTGGGGCCAGCCCTGCGGGTTACCCAGCGGCGTGCTGGCCCAATCGAAGGCGCGGATGCGCGCGCCCATTTCGCCGCCGCCGGACAGAAAGCCCAGCGCGAAAGTGATGTCGGTTTGTGTCATTGGTACTGCTGCCCTGGCCACGCCTTGAATCCGCCGAGAGTGTGCGGCGCGCAAGTGTAGGGGATAACCTGCCAAAGCGGCAGGATTACAGATTATCGGCGCGCGCAGACCTTATGGCCGCGCCCGAGCGGCTCTACTACGCCGGTCGGACGGCCATGCAATGTGATCGATTGGGCATTGTTCCGCCTATATCAAAGTGACATTATCCCGCCCGCGAGCCTCTTGGCTCACTTGCCATCTGTGCGAGCACGAACGCCGGCGTTGGCTATCCGTTAGTAAGCCATCAGGAATGAGGAAGCCATGCCGAGCAGCCGCCGCGAACTGGGCCGTGATTTTGCCCGCCGAATCTATGGCCCGCGGTCCATGGGCTGCGCGCTCAGTGCAGTATTCATCGTTGCGGTAGCGCTGAGCAATGGCGTTACCAGCGGTTGGGTGTGGGCACTGATAGGGCTGAACGCGTTTGTGTGGCCCACCTTGGCCTACCGGGTAAACCGGGCTGCGCTGGACCCCTACACGGCGGAGCGCCGCAGCCTGCTGCTGGACGGGGCATTTGCAGGCCTGTGGGCGGGCCAGATGGCGCTCAACCTGTTGCCCTCGGTGTTGCTGCTGGCAATGGTTTTGATGAATGCGGTGGCCGCTGGCGGTTGGGCGTTGTTGCGCTGGACAGTGTTACTGCAAGGGGCTGGCGTGATTGCCGCGTTGTTGCTCACCGGTTTCAAGCTGGCACCCCACACCACCGAACTGCAGATGCTCGCTTGCTTGCCGATGCTGGTGATCTACCCGCTGGCGGTGGGCAGCGCAAGCTACCGGCTGGCCGTGCAGCTGGCGGTGCACAAAAAAGCCTTCAAGCTGATCAGTACGCTGGACGGCATGACCAACCTGCTGCACCAGGCCGCATGGCTGGAGCGCCTGCGCGCCACCTGGCGGGAATGCCGTGGCGGGCAGAAGGTCGCCATCCTCGCCCTGCTGGACATCGACGACTTCAAAACCATCAACGACAGCCATGGCCACCTGGTCGGTGATGCGATCATCGCCCGCTTGGCCAACCTCCTGCGCGCCGGGCTTGGGCCCCAAGCGGTACCTGGGCGCTACGGCGGCGACGAGTTCTGCGTGATCCTCTACGACATAACCGTGAGCCAGGCCTTCGACCAGCTCAACGACATTCGCAAGCGCTTCAGCAACTGGACCGACGGCGCCTCGCCTGTGGCCCAGGCCAGCCTGAGCATTGGCCTGGTGCCCTATTCACGCAAGTACGGCTCCGAGCGGGACTGGCTGCAAGCGGCCGATGAAGCGCTGTACCGAGCCAAGCACAGTGGCAAGAACCGCTTGTGGTTGCAGGAACTGCCGGTGTGATCAGGGCGTGGCGCAGCGAGTGACTGGCGCGGCGGCGGTTTGCTCGCGTTGGGCCTGCGGCCTTGCCGTCGCCGGGCAGGCGCGCGGCAGTACCTTGAACAGCCGCCGCGGATCATCCCCCAGGTTGGCCGGGCGATAGTGCCCCTCGGGCTCGCGTTCGCAGTGCCGCACCCCCTCGGCCAAGGTGATCTGCATACGGCAAAGCACGCTGCCGTCCACGGTGTCCCCCACCACGGGGTGTCGGCGGTTAAGGCCAGCCAGCCGGAATACCCGCTGTCTCAGGCCCACGCTGTCGAGGAACTCGTCGTGTAGGCGGCCATCCAGGCATTCCTGCGGCCAGGGAGCGTCGGCGAAAATGCGATCGGCAGTGAAGTTGCCCAGCATCCAGCGCAGCGGCGTTGCTTCCAACCCGATGGGTTGCTGCGCCTTGGGAAGGTTTGGGTCGAGAGGGCAGCCACTGAGCGCCGGCGCGCCATAGCCGCCCCCCACATCCGCGTGCACGCCGGCGAACCACACCTCTTGTAAACGTTGCCCGTCACGCAAGGGGGCGAAAAAGCGCTGCAAGCGAAAGTCGTCACGCTGCTCGTCCAGGGACATCGCATGGTACCCCCGGCGGGCGTACAGGCCGATGCGATGGTCGTCGGGCTCCTCGTCGCGCAGCAGCCCGGCGGCCGGCACGGTGTCGAACACGCCGATGGCTTCGACCGTCACCGGGCGCACCGGCAGGCCGTGTTGCTTCTCATAATCCTGCAGATGCTTGCGCAGGGTGGGCTCGAAGCGGGCACTGCCGGTATCGCGGCTGAAGTAGATTTCGTACAGGTGATTGGCATCCCGGTGCAGCCGGGTAAGCCCCATAAAGGCCGGCATGCGATCTCCCCAGTCGACCCCGAGCGCCTCAGCATTTAGCAGCCCGGCGAACTCGATAAAGCCGTTGAGCGAGCGTGCCGTGAAGGCCCCACGGCTGAAACCGAACAGGTAGATCTGGTCTCCCGGCCGGTAGGCCTGGGCGAGGAAGCGGTAGGCCTGGCGTACGTTCAGGCTCACACCGGAGCCGAACAGGTTGCCGGTCACCTGCGAGCGCTTGTCATTGCCCACGCCCCGGTCGTAATAGGGGATCACCGGCTGGCCGTGGTCCGCCGCCTTCAGCGCCAGATCGTACAATCGCCAAATGTTCGTGCTGCTCTGTTTGTTGTTTGCCGTGCCATCCAGGAACACCAGCAGCTTGCGCCCCTGGGTCGCTTTATAGCGGCAGGCCAGTTGTTTCCAGCGGGCGGTGACCTGCTCATAGCTGTCGTCGGGGTCAGTGTTTCGCAGGTCCACCTGGCCGTCGGGGATACAGCTGGGCCCGCCCTGGTCAGGTTCCTTGGCTAACTGCAGGGTTTGACCCCGGGAGGTATCGGCATTCGGGGTAGGCTCCGGCCCGCGGGGGGCCGCGGCGCAACCGGCAAGCAGGCTCGACATGAGCAGCCAGATGGCCCCGGCAGGGGCGTGCGAGACACGAAGCGCATCCATGGTGACCTCGGCGGGTATCCGCGGGACCACACGGCGATAGCGGACGACCTGCCGGGGTAGTTAATGCAGCGTAGCAGCGTGTGCGTTGCCAGGGCGAACCAGGCAGAGGCTTTGTTCGCTGGCTGCCGCGAGCGCCTACCTGGCGTCGAACAGTTCGGCGATCACCTGTTCCCCCAGTGCCAACCCCACGCTCATCCCCAGCCCCGTATGCATCAATACCGCCGTTACCCCGTCGCCTGCGCGAGTGACACTGAACGGTCCGGGGCCCCGGCAGCCGTATACGCCCTGCCAGCGTTCGATCACGTCCACTTTACAGCCGAGCGTGTGCTCGGCCAGTTCGAGCAGCAGGCTGTCCACCGCTTCGGCATTGAAAGGTGAGGCGTCGCTGCCATAGGCGTGGGAGTCGCCGATGATCAAATCCCCGTAGGGGGTCGGGCTGATCAGCAGGTGAATGCCATGGGTTTCCAGCTCCGGCTGATCGCGGCGGATCTGCTCGCGGATGGCTTGGGCTTCGGGCAAGTCGGCATAGGCGCCGTAATGCACGCAGCTCAGGCCGGTGAGCAGGGCGTGGTGCAGGTCCAGCGGCTGGCGGGGGCGCGCGCGGAGCATTTGCAGCGCACACACCTGTGGGCTCAGCCTGGCCAGAGGTTCGGCCAGCAAGGTCTGGTAATCATGGCCCGAACACACCACCACCTGGCTAGCGGTGAAACGGCCCCGGGTGGTTAGCACCTCGCCGGGGGACACGTCCCGCACCAAGGTTGAGAAATGGAACGTCACACCCAGTTGTGTGGCCAGATATTCCACGATCTGAGGCAGCGCCTGGCGCGAGTACACCTGTTGATCGTCCAGCCCATGCAGAGCGGCCCGATGATGTGCGAAGCGGCCTTGATAGAGCGCGGCCAATGCGGGCCCGCGCAGCAGTTCGGTGCGGTAGCCGAGGGCTTCTCCTCGGCCGGCTCGGAAGGCCTCCAGCAATGCCTCTTCGGCTTCGGTGCGCGCAAACAGTAGCGAGCCCTGCTGGCGAAGGTGCAGCCCTGCTTCCGCCGCCAGCACGGCCCATAGGGTACGCGCCTCGCGCGCCAGCTCCAGCATCGGCCCCGGCGCCTGGCCGAAGTTGCGCACCGACGCGCCCAGGGGCGTGTGGCTGCGCTCGAACACGGTCACCCGCAAGCCGCGGCGCGCGCCGGCCCAGGCATGTGCCAGGCCGAGGATGCCGGCGCCGACGATGATCAGGTCGCTGTGCGATTCGTTCATACAAAGCTCCAGCAGACTTATCGGGGGAGGGGTTCGGATTTACCGTCATAGCGCTTGCGCCATTCGGCCAGGATTCGATCGCGGTTCTCCGACGCCCAGGTGAAGTCGTTCTTGATCAATCGCTGTTCGTAGTCGGCGGGCAGCTCGGCAAAGGGGGCCGCCTGGCCCGGTTGCGCCAGTACGGCGAAGTTTTCCCGGTACAAGGCCATGGCCGCAGGGCTGGCGGAGAAATCGGCAAGCTTGCGGGCAGCGTCCAGTTTCGGAGTGCCCTTGATGATGCCCGTGGCTTCGATTTCCCAGCCCAGCCCAGCCCCTCGCTTGGCAGGATCACATCCAGGGGGGCGCCTTTGCGCTTGAGTTGCACGGCGGGGTACTCGAACGAGATACCGATGGGGAACTCACCCGCGGCGGCCTGCTTGCAGGGCTTGGAGCCGGAATGGGTGTACTGGCCGATGTTCTGGTGCAGCTGGTCCATGTAGGCCCAGCCCTGCGCCTCGCCGAAGCGCTGCAGCCAGGCGCTGACATCCAGGTAACCGGTACCGGAGGACGCCGGGTTGGGCATCACGATCTTGCCCTTGTACACCGGCTTGGTGAGATCGGCCCAGCTGGTGGGGCGGGGCAGCCCTTGTTTTTCAGCCTCCACGGTATTGAAGCAGACCGTGGCCGCCCACACGTCCATGCCCACCCAGGCGGGAGGGTTGGCGGCGTCGCGGTAGTTGGGCCCGATCTGCGCCAGGTTCGCCGGTGCGTAAGGCTGCAGCAGCCCTTGCTGTTCAAGTATCGCCAGGCTGGAACCCGCCAGGCCCCATACTACGTCCGCCTGGGGGCGGTCTTTCTCGGCCAGCAGCTTGGCCGTGACAATACCGGTGGAATCGCGCACCCACTTGATGCGGATATCCGGGTTCTGTTTTTCAAACGCGGCCTGGTAGGGCTTCAATTGCTCTACCTCCAGCGCGGTATACACCGTCAACTCGGTGTCGGCATGGGCGTGGGCAGCGACGATGAGGCATAGCGAAACGGCCAATGCGGCGGGTTTGGTCATGGAGCGCTCCGTTTTAATGTAAGGGCGGGTCAATGGGCGTTCGGCAGTTCACCGCGGGCGAGGCGGGCATTGATGGCGTCGACGATGGCCGGCAGTTCGGCAATGGTGTCGATCAGGTAATGAGGTCGGCATGGGCCAAGCTCGGCGTCGATGCGCTGGCGCGCGGCAGCACGTTGTTCATGGCTAAGCGCTTGATAGTCTTCCCAGCTCAAGCCCAGGCAGTTACCCGAAAAGCGCAACGCTACCGTCCACATGCCGGCACGGCGGCCTTCGAGCATTCCGGGGGCGGTGTCGTCCACCTTTACGCACGCGGCCACGTCCTCGATTTCCAGAGCAATCACATTGGCCAGCGCCTGCGCGGGGGAGGGTCGCCCGCGCGGCACTTCATCACTGGCCACCACATGGTCCGGGCGGTAACCCGCCTCGCTGGCCAGGGCCTCTACCTTGGTCATCACCGCGCGCGGGTAGCCCGAGCAACTGCCGATCTTCAGGCCGCGCTCCTGAAGGCTCGCGATAGCCTCCAGAGCGCCGGGAATCATCGCTGAATGCTCGCCCACTTTTTCGATCTGCAGGGGCATGAACCGCTTGTACAAGGCCGTGACGTCGGCATCCGTGGGCAGCCGACCGAAGCGCCGTTGGAAGCGCTCCGCCACCGCAGGCTGGTCGCATAGCGCGCGGATGTGTGCCCATTTGCCCAGCCCCATGGGCCCCCGGGCTTCCTCCAGGCTGAGGGGCAGGTCGAAGCTGGCAAAGGCCTCGACAAAAATGCGAGTTGGCGCGAACGAGCCGAAATCCACCACGGTGCCGGCCCAGTCGAGAATGGCGGCGTGCAAACGAGTCGGGGGTTGATAGGTCATTGGAAAGGTTCCGTTTGAAGGTTAGTGGGTGGCTGCGCGCCAGGCTTGGCTGCGGCGTACGGCGCGGCGGGAGAGGGCCGCCAGCACCAGGGAGGCGAGGGCGCTGGTCAGCAGAATCAACGAGCCCATCGCGGCGGCGCCGCCAGTGTTCCCGGCATCATCGAGGTTGAGCACCGCAATGGCCGCCAGCATGCTGTCCGGGCTGTAGAGGAAGATCACCGCCGACACCGTGGTCATCGCCGACACGAACAGGTAGCGAAACACGTCCAGCAGCGCAGGCAGGCACAGGGGCAGGGTTACCCTCAGGAAGTGGCGCAGCAGAGGGACTTTCAACGAAAGCGCGGCAGCCTCGAACTCGGTGTCCAGCTGCCGCACCGCCGCGCTGGCGGTAAAATGCGCGGTGGTCAGGAAATGCGCGATGGTGCACATCGCCATCAACGGCAGGCTGCCATACAGCAGGTTCAGTGGGTTGTCGGGCAGGTTGAAGAAAAAGACATAACCCAGCCCCAGCACCAACCCGGGGACTGCCATGGGAATGAACAACAGCAGGCGCAGCGTGCGGGTGAGCGCCGTGGCGCGGGTTTTTTCCAGCAGGCAGGCGGCAAGGAACACCAGCGCCACCCCGCCGGTGGCGGTCCCCAGGCCCAAAACAAGGCTGTTGCGATACGCTTGCCATCCGCCGGGAAGATCCGAAAAAGCGTAGTGCTGTAGCGAAAGCGACAGGTCATACGGCCAGAACCGCGCCAGCGAGGCGTACATCGCCATGCCGAACACGCCGATCAGGGCTGCGCATACCAGCAATATCAGCAGCAGATACGCCCGATCGCGACCTGGCGAAGGCTGCGGGTGCCAGGCTTGAGCGCGGCCGCTCATGGCGTCGCGCTGGCGTCGGCGCAACCACAGGTCAACCCCGAAGCTCAGCAGGGCGGGCACCAGCAGCATCAAGCCTACCAGCGCGCCGCGGCCAAATTGCTGCTGGCCGACCACGGCCTTGTAGGCTTCCAGCGCCAGCGTCTGGTAATCCCCGCCCACCACTACCGGCACGCCGAAATCCGTCACGCACAAGGTAAACACCAGGCATCCCGAGGCGAATACACCCTGCCGGGAAGACGGCCAGGTGATGGTGCGAAACGCCCGCCAAGGCGAGGCCCCCATGCTGGCCGCGGCATCGAATAGCCGCCGATCCGCGAGCGCAAGGGTGGACATCAACACCATCAGGGCATGGGGGAAACAATAAATCGCCTGGCCCAGCACAATGCCCCAGAACCCGTAGAGGTTCCCCTGTAGCCATTCACGCAGCACCCCCTGGTTGCCGAACAGGTAGATCAACGCAATGCCGGGTAGCATCGAGGGCGCCAGCAGCGGCAGCAGCGCCACGCCGCGCCATAGTGGCCGGGCGGGAACACAGGCGCGCTGCAGGCCGTAAGCGAAGCCATAGGCCAGCGGCAGTACCAGGCAGGTAACGGCCAAGGCACTTGATAGGCTATTGGTTAGCAACCAATGGAAGTGCTCGCTGGTGAGCATTGCCGTTGCGGCGTTCAGGCCACCGCCTTGCCCAGGGGTATCGCTCAGGGCTCGCCAGAGCATGGCCAGCAAGGGGCACACCAAGGCCAGGGTCAACCAACCGAGTAGCGTAGCGAGGCCCGCGCCGATCAGCAGGCGATCGCCAAGGTCGGCGGGCAAACGGCGGGCTGGGGCGGGCTCCTGCAGCACAATAGCGCGGTCCATCAGGCAAATACCTGCAAATGGCGCGAGGGCAAGGCCACCCATAACGGCCCTGGGTGCAGCGGGGGCGCCATTGCGGGGAGCTCCGCCTGCAAGGTATGGCCGGGCATTGCATCCAGTTCGAACGCCAGGCGGCGGTGGTTCCCCAAAAACGTCTCGCCCCGCAGTTGCGCGCTGAACCGGTTTTCTTCGCCCGGCTGCGGGTTGACCAGCACGGCTTCAGGGCGACAGAACAATCGGCCCTGCGTATGCAAGGGGCCCGCCGGCAGATGCACGCTCAGGGTACCGACGCGTGCCTGCTGGCCCTCGAGATGGAAGGGCAGCCAATTGCCTTGGCCGAAGAAACGCGCCACGAACGGTGTGCGGGGGTGTTGATACAGCTCCCGGGCAGTGCCGTATTGCTCCACGCGGCCTTCGTTCATGACCGCGATGCGGTCAGCCATCAGCATGGCTTCGTCCTGGTTGTGGGTGACCATCAAGGTGGTGATGCCCAGGCGCTGCTGTAGTTGCCGAAGCTCTGCACACAGGTGGTCACGCACTTGCGCATCCAGCGCCGACAGCGGTTCGTCCAGCAGCAGTAGAGAAGGGTTAGGCGCCAATGCCCGCGCAAGCGCTACCCGTTGCTGTTGGCCACCGGACAGTTGGCCGGGAAACTTGCGGTCGCTGCCCTGAAGCCCGACCAGCTCTAGCATTTCCTGCACTCGGGCGCGGCATGCCTGGCGAGGCAATGCCGCGAGGCCGTAAGCAACGTTCTGCGCCACGCTGAGGTTAGGAAATAGCGCGTAGCTCTGGAACACGATCCCATAGTCGCGGGCAGCGGGCGGCAAAGTGGACACGTCGCGCTCGCCGACGATGATCCGCCCGCGATCCTGCCGCTCGAGCCCGGCCAGGCAACGCAGCAGTGTGGTTTTGCCACAGCCGGAAGGGCCCAGTAGGCAAACCAGCTCGCCGGCGCGCACGTCCAGCGATACGCCGCCCAGCGCCTTGAAAGCGCCAAAAGCTTTATGCACGCCACCGATGTGCAGACTTACCGTACCCATGGACCGAACCTCGCTGAAGTTAACGAGGCCCATGGTGGGCGCGGCCTGCTAAGCCTTGATGGCAGTTAACCCAAAAGCGGCGATAGGCGTATCAGTGGTTTTGCGAAGCGGGTAGTGCGGTTTCGCGAGCGAGCGCCAGCAAAGCGGCGGGCAGGCGGGCATGGCGCCGGTCCTTGAGGCAGTACAGGTATTCGGCGATCAATGGCGCGCCCTCCAGGGCGATCACGCGCAAGTCGGGGTTTTCCGGCACCTCGTGGCGGGCAATCACGCTCACCCCCAGGTTACGCAACACCGCCTCGCGGATGGATTCGCGGCTGCCGATCTCCACCGTGGCGTTCACCTTTACGCCTGCGCTTTCCAGCATGTGCTCGGTGAGCAGGCGCGTGGTGGACCCAGCCTCGCGCATCAGCAGGCAGTGCCCTGCGAGCGCGGCGGGCGGCAGCACGGCGCACGCGGCCAGGGGATGGCTGCGATGAGCAGCCACCACCAGAGGGTCATGGCCCAGTACCAGCCGGGTAAAGCGGCTGTCTTCTTCCAGTTGCGAGGATGCGGCAAGGTCCACGCGGTGCTCTTCCAGCGCTTCGATGACCTGCTGGGAGTTACCGATCTCCAGGCTTACCTGAATCTGCGGATGACGCTCGCGCAGGCGCTTTACCAGGTCCAGCACGTAGTAGGGCGCGGTGGCCCCCAGGCGCAGCCGACCTTGCAGCTGGCTAGCGTTACGCAGGTGGAATTCAATGTCCGCTTCCTGCTGCAACAGCTGTTTGACCATGGGCAACAAACGCGCGCCCTCGTCGCTCAGCACCAAACGCCGTCCGCCTCGATAAAACAGCTCGATGCCGTACTGGGCCTCCAGGTTGCGGATCTGGGTAGTGACCGTAGGCTGGCTGAGGCCAAGCTTCTTCGCTGCCTGAGTGATGCTGCCCAGGCGGGCAACCATGTAAAAGGCCTTGAGCTCTGAAGCAAGCATGGGGTGGGGCTCGGGTGAAGGGTGCACGCAGGGTAACAGAGCCGTGCCTGCGAAATCATTCAGGTGGCGAACCCCCTTCCACGCCCGGCAATGTAAACAGGAACAAATGCTCACCCTCGCGCCCCGTGTGGGTGTGCAACACGCCGCCGTGTGCGCTGATGATCGAGGAGCAGATCGCCAGGCCCATGCCCATGCCGCTCGCCTTGGTGCTGTAGAACGCCTGGAAGACCTTGCCGGCCTGGTCAGGCGCTATGCCGGGGCCGGTGTCTTCAACCATCACCAGCACGCCGCCAGGCACCGGTTCGGTACTTACCGTGAGGCGCCGTTGGGTCGCAGGCAGGGTTTGCATGGCGTCCATCGCGTTGTTCACCAGGTTCAGCACCACTTGCTGAACCTGTACCGCATCGGCTTCGACCAGGGCGGGCGACTGCAGGTTGAGGATAAGTGCTACCTGGCGGTCGTCGATGTCTGCCTGGGTGACCGCCAGTACCTGGCGGATAAGCGCATCCAGGGCTACAGGCTGGCGTTCCGGCGCGGCTTGGCGGGCCAGGGAGCGGATTGCGGTAACGATGTCGGCGGCGCGTTGGGCCTCGCTCTTGATGTCGCGCAGGCCTTCGCTGGCTTCGCCGATTTCTGGCTGTGGCCGCTGCAGCCAGCGCAGGCTGGCGCCGGCATTGGTAAGGATCGACAGCAACGGCTGGTTGATTTCATGGGCAATGGAGGCGGCCAGTTCGCCGAGTATGGTGGCCTGGGCGGTGCGGTTCAGCTCGCCGCGTGCAGCGCGCAGGGCTGTTTCGGTCTGCTGCCGGCGTTGGTTTTCCTCCACCAGGCTGCTGTACAGGCGGGCGTGGCTCAGGGAGATCGCTGCCTGGGCCGCCAGCCATTCCAGCACTTCCACTCGCGAGGGCTCGAACACCTCGGGGGCCAGGCCGTTTTCCAGGTACAGCAGGCCAATCACAGTGTTTTGCTTGAGCAGTGGCACGCACAGCGCCGAGCCGTTTTCCAGCCGCCGCAGGTAGCTGTCATCGGCGTAGCCGCGCAGTTGCTCGGGCCGGTTCACCACCAGTGAGCTGCGCCCACGCAGGCTGGCATGGATCAGGCTCAGGGGCAGGGCCGTGGGTGACGGCTGCGCCTCGCACAACTGCACCTCCACGCCGCCGACATTGGCGTGGGCGGTTGCGCGTAGCGTGAGCTCGTCGCCATCGGCCAGCAGCAGCGCGGCATCGGTGGCGCCTGCATACATCACCGTGGTGGACAGCAGGTTCTTCACCAAGGCATCGAGTTCTATCTCCCGGGAAAGCGCCTGGCAGGCGCGGGTGATCGACATCACATCCAGCGGCTGCGCGGTGGCCTGAGCGGGATGGCTGAACGCGAAGCGATCGGGCTCCAGCAGGAACGGATGCTCGGCCTCCAGTTGCCGGGCCAGCACGCCTGCGCCCCAGCGCACCCAGGCATCGCGCGCCAGCCGCCAGTGATGACGCGCCGACACCTCCAGCCCCACGCTGTGGTGACAGCGGGCAGCCAGTTCATGGCCCAGCCCTTGAATATGAATGGCGCCGCATTGAGTCGCATGGGCAATCGCGGTTTCATAGCCTTGCAGCGCGCCCAGGTTGTCACCGTTAACCCGGCATATTTCGGCTTCGGCCAGCGCCAGGCGGTCGGCAAAATACCGAGGGTTGAGGCTTGCCCACAGGCGCAGGGAGCTCAGCGGGCAGTCGAAATTCTGTGGGCTGCCCGTGGCGGTCTGCAGCGCGGCGCGATTCAACACGGTGAACAGTGCCAGGTCGATCAGGTGGATGTGCGCCGGTACCGCCCAGGCCAGCGCCCAGGCGGCATCCATGCGGCAGGCGGCCGCGGCGAAGTTGCCTTCGAGGAATTCGAACAGCCCGTCGAACAGCTCCCACCAGAAATGCAATGGCCCCATGGTGCTGGCTTCCACCCGCCGGGCCAGCTCCGCACGCTCGGGGATGGGCACCGACCCGCCCACATCCCCGGCCAGGCGCCGAATGTACCGGGCCTGGATATACAGAATGCTTTGCGCGTCGGCGTACTCAAGGTTGGTCGCCAGGTTCAAGCCGGCATCGATTTGCCGGAGCATGCGCTCAATGGGCGCGCCCAGCACCAACAGGTCCGACACGATATGCGTGTTGGAGAAGCACGCCAGGCTCGGGCTGCCTTGCGCCAGGCTCGACCTGTACGCCTGTTCGGCGCATTCGAGTGCGAAGGGCAGGGGCTGGGTCCATACACTCACCTGGTCCAGCGCCACCAGGGCTGCCACCCGCCCGCTGGCGTAGCGAGGCTGCTCGGCCAGCGTAACGGCGCAGTGGCTGAAGCCGAACCCCAGTGCGTGAGCGTCAAAGCGGTGGGCACAGGTCACACCCAACCAGGCAAGGCCGGGAATGCTGGCGGCGGTAAGGCCGTGGGCGAGGGTAAGGCGGGCGATCTGGCAGGCCGTGACCAGCATCAGCGTAGGGCTGATGAAGGAACCGGGAATCAACACGCTGGCCAACAGTTCGATCAGGGCTTCCACGGGCGGATCAGCCGCAGGGCGCAGGCTGAGAAATACACTCGGCGATCGACCGGCGAGATCGTGAAGCAGCCCTTCCCAGGCCTGTTTGGCCTGCTCGCAGGACGGATCAGGGGCCATGCTCACGCCCAGGCTGGCCAGCCCTTTGATGATCGTTTGCACGGCCCCGCTGTAGTCACCTTGCAATGCGCGTATCTCGCTGGCGAGCCGGTAAAGGCTGGCCCCTTCCAGGGCGTCCAATGGGTGCTGCAGCAGCGTTGCGATATGGCGCTCGGCTGCCAGATGGTCGGCATCGAGAATAAGGCACTGCACCTGAAGAAGGTCCACCTCTCGGGTCAATGCCCGCAAGCCGGGGGAGGCGGCGGCGAGCATGCGCTGCGCCTGCGCCAGATAGCGCAAGGCAATTTTTGGCGCCGCAGCCGCGCGGGCAGTATCTGCGGCGCGGACCAGCACCGCCACGAATGCCTGCCGCTGGCTATTGCCGAGCAACGCGTGGTGGACGCGCAGTACCTGGCCGGCAACGCGGAACAACGCCTGCGCGTCTGCCTGGGCCGATAAGCGCCCCAGCAGAATGGTCGCAAATTGCAGGTGCATGGCATGCTGAATGTCATCGCGCAAGCGTGCGCGAACCGCTTCAAGCATCGAGTCATGCACGAACGCCAGCCCGCCACGGCTCTCTGCCACAAGCCCGGCAATGATCGCGGGGCGCAGCATGGCGGTGAGCGGTACAGGGTCGGTTGCGGTAACAGCGGCCAGGTCATCCAGCGGCGTATGGTTGCCAAGCATGGCCAACATGCTGAGCAATTCCCGAGTGCGCTCGGGTAGGTCATCCAGGCGGGTGGTGAACAGTGCTTCCACGTCGGCGAACACAGGAAGGTTGATCGCCGCCTCCGGCCGCTCGAGATCACCCAGCACGGCGATAACCTGATCGATATACAGCGGGTTGCCAGCGCCGCGCTGATGCAGCCGGTGCGCCAGCGCGTCGCGTTCGGTACTGTGCAGGCTCAGCCGAGCGTCGAGCACGGTGGCGATGTCATCGACACCAAGCGGGAGGAGGGTGATCTCCCGACAGCGCTCTCCCAGCGCCCGGAAATGCCCCAGCAAACGGACCAGAGCAGGGTCGGTGGCCAAGGCATCGCTGCGACAGGCGAGGATCAGAAGAACGTGGTGCAAGTCCCGACCGCTGAGTTCAGCAAGGAACGACAGGGTTTCGTGATCCACCCACTGCACGTCATCAAGGAACACCACCACAGGGCACTGAGGCGTGGCCAACGCTGCCAGAAGCCGCTGGAACAGCCCCAGAAGGTTGCGCCGCGCTTCGCTCACCGAAGGTTCGCTGGCGGCAGGCAGCACTCCGGTGAGCCATTGCAGCTCCGGTACCAGGCGGCTCAGGGTATCGCCCTGATCGCCCAAGGCCTGGCGCACGCGCTCGGCTACGGGTTGCGCCTGCTCCGGCGAGGCGCCTGCCAGCCGGGTGAACAACGCACCCAGGGCCGCGCAAAGGGCACCATAGGGCAAAGGGTGGCGTGCCAGCTCGCATTTCGCGTTGGCAAACAGCAGCGCTTGTGCACCCAGGCGTTGGCGCATGCCACGTACCAGGCTGGTCTTGCCGATGCCCGGTTCGCCACTGATGAACACCGCGCCGCCGTGTCCGTCGTAGAGGGCTTGCACCGCCTCGTTCAATACCGCCATCGGTGCTTCGCGGCCCACCAGCGTCACCGCCAATGGAAGGCGGGGCGGTGCTTCGGTGTTGGCTTGAAGGGTGCCGTATTCACGCCATTCGTTATGAAAGCGCCATAGTTGAGCTTCGAGCAGGCGCGCCGACGCAGGCCGGTGTTCGGGCTGCTTGCTGAGTAAACGGGCGATCAGCTGCTCCAGGGGTTCGGGGGCTCCCTGGCAAAACCGGGACAGCCGGGGCGGGGTGACCGCCAGGTGCTGCTGACGCCATTCCAGTGGATCGTTCGCTTCGAAAGGCAAGCGCCCGGTGAGCAGCTCGAAGAAGGTAACGCCAAGGGCGTACAGGTCTGTCTCGGGGCGCACCGACGCAGCGCCAACGGTGTGCGCTTCCGGCGCGAGGTAGGCGTAGCGGCTCGGCCGTGCACCGGCCGGGGCCCTGGCATGGTTGTCTATTGCTGTTGCCGCGCCGAAGCCGGTCAGCCTCACCAGGCCCTCGCTGCTCACCATCAAATGGCGCGAGCACAGGTGGTTATGGATGATGCCGCGTTCATGGACGACGGCAAGGGCAGCGCTGGCGTTGATCGCAAAGGTAAGGAAGCCTTCCAGCGGCAATGCACCCGCCACGGTGGAGGCCGGCTGGCCACCGTCCTGCAGCACCAGGGCCGGCCCTTCGCGGGTGGTCAGGCGGCCGAGGGGGCGCAATGCCCCAGCGGCGCCCAAGCTCGGTGCCAGGGCGTATTCACGATCAAGCCAGGCGTGAGCTTCAGCAGTGGCAGGGTGGTCTGCCCGTACCAGCAGCCAGCGGCGCAGGCCATCGGCGCTGGTTACTCGCCAGCGGCTTATGCCATCCTCGACATCCAGGAGGGACCAATGCAGGCCGGCAAGCCAATGTTCATCGAACGATTCGAAGCCAGGCACAGGGCCGTCTTCGCTTACATACACAGCGTCCATGGCTGCCCTTGGCCAGGGAGCAGGCCCCACTGGCCCGCTGGATAGTGGCCATCTTACCTGCATCGCCACCACGCGCAATCAACGGCCCGGCCGCTGACCTGTAGGAGGGGGGCGGCCTTCCGGCAGAGCCCCCGAACCGGCACCGGCCTTCACACAAAAGACCCTCAGAACGGCACGCTGACCCGCATCATCCCGGTTTGCTCGGTGTACCCGGCGCGAGTTTGCATGTCCATGGAGAACGACACGCTGGTGCCACCACGGCTCACCGAGGCAAATTCCAGCCCGCCACGCAGCACCCACGGGCCCAGATCACTGCCTGGCGTGCGGAATGTCTGCCTGGGCGCGCCGGCGAACGCCGCAGTGACGACGTTGCCTTCGTCCAACACGTCATAAGCGACGCCTAGCTTGCCCTTGAGCTGAATGCCAGGCGCCAGGTCGTGGCTTACGCGGGTATCAAAGCCCAGCAGTAACTGGTCTGTGGTGCGAGCTTTTACGTCCAACAGCAAAGGCGCAATGCTGGAGGCTCCGCTCTCTCGGTAAGCGTCGTCCTGTACCCGGGTGTAGTCGGCGCTCAGGGCCGGCGTAACGGTTGTTGCCTCGGTCAGCGGCAAGCGCCGCGACAGCGCCACGCCGCTGGTGAGGATCTGGCTGTCCACGCTGGCGCTGGCCTGGGTGTTGTTGCCGCCGAAGTTCAAGGTACGGCGGCCGTCGCTCTTGTTATGGCCCATGCCCATGTGCACGCTCAGCTCGGTTACATCGTCGAGCAGGTGGCTGCCGTAGGCGGTGAACTGATACAGCTCCAGCTGGTTGTTGCGCCCACTGCTGGCGCCTGCATCAGTAGCCTCGCTGTTGCCGTACGCAAAGGCCACGCCGAACCGCGTGGCCGGCGACAGCACAGCCTCGGCGCCGAACAGCGTGCCGCCTACATTCGCCGCAAAACCATCGCCGGCGGTGCGTTGGTTGTCGGCCATACGTGCGCCAAAGGGTTTGATCCATACCCCGCCCCGCGGCTGCGCGAAGCGGGTGCCGAGCATGGGCGATTCGGCCAGGCGCTCGCGCAGGGTGTCGGTGATCTGCTCAAGCATGAACTGGCTGGCGGGCAGGGCATTGGTGAGTGGCAGGCTTTGGCTCAAAGCCCGTGCCACCTCGGCGCTGGAAGTGGCGCTCACGAAGTAGCTCGACAGTTCACTGCCGGTACCTTTGGCCAATTGGCTGTCCAGCACCCGAGCGGCGGCTTGGGCGGCAGCATTGCCTTGCAAGGCATCGCTTACACCCGTAGGGCTTTTGGCGGCCAGGTTCAGGTCCAGGGTGTTGGCGTCTTTCACGCCGGTGAAGTTGAACAGTTGAGAATTGCTGGTCACGTTATAGGTGCCATCGGAGGCAAAGGTGCCTGCGGAGATCACATTGCTCAGGCTGCTGACCGTGAACGGTTGCGAGGGGGCGGCCACGTTCACATACACGTTGGCCAGGTGGGGCAGGGTGGCCGTGCCGCTCACCACCAGGTGGCCGTAGTTCGTGCCGTCGAGCACTCGGGTGCTGAAGGTGGCGCCGCTGGCTTGCAGGTAGTTGCCCTGGATCGTAGCCACCGCGCTGTGGCCCGGTGCGCTGGGGTCATCCGGGTCCGGCCCTTGAGCCGCTATGGCCAGGGTGCCGCGGTTTTCGAAGGTAGGTACCTCGAAGCGGTTGCCATCCTGCAGGGTGAAGGTGCTACCCGAGGTCACCAGCACCGGCGTGGCCAATGCTCTAACCGCGCCGCTGAACCTGGCGGTGTCTTTCCCGTTGATGCGCAGCTGCGGCACGCTGGAGTCGCTGTCGATGTTCACCGCGTATTCGCTGATCGGGTCGGCGAGCACCGGGCCGCTGATATCGATGCCACCGGTGATGTCGCTGTTGCGCAGATAGATGCCCGCCTGCCCGGCGATCGTGCCGCTGTTGATCAGGCGCCCACCCACCTGGGTATCCACCAGCAGCACGGTGAACGGCGAGGTGGGATCAGAGCGGATTTGCCCGCTATTGCTTAGGTCGCCGCTGATTTGGGTGCTGGCTATGGTGAGCACGCCGTCGTCGCCGCCCTGGATCATCCCGCGGTTGTCGAAACTGCCGATACGGCTGTTGCCTACCACCACGCCCGCCGGGCCTTCAATGTGCCCGGAATTGACGATGCCGCCTTTTATGAATGAGCCTCGCACACTCAGCGCGTAGGTATGCGCCTGCAGCGTGCCGCTGTTGCGTAGCACTCCGTAAACAGTGCTTTCGCTGAGCCGCAAGCCGTTGTCCCAGCCGAACGATACGCCACTGTTGTCGATGTCGCCTTCCACGGTGCTGCCCAGGAGGGCGATGCCGGTGCCGTCAGCCTGGACGTTGCCGCTGTTGAGCAGGCTCCCGCCCACGTTGGTGTCTTCCATGCGCAAGCCGTTGACCCCGCGCAGGTCCCCGCTGTTACTGAGGTTGCCGCCGATGCCGCTGTTGTCCAGGCTCAATGCCGTTTCCACGGCGGTAATGGTGCCGGCATTGCTTAAGCTGCCTTCGATCTGGCTTGCGCGAACCCTCACCCCGGCGGCATTTTCCATACCCGCCAGGCTTGCGATGGTACCGGTGTTGATGACGCTGCCTGCCACCCGGCTGTTGTCCAGGAACAACCCGGTGCGCCCGCTCCAGGTGCCGCCCACGTTCCTGATGCCACGGCTGCCCACGGTGGCTGTGTCGACCTGTACCGCAATACGGTCGGTGCTGGTGATGCTCCCGGTGCTGTACAGGCCACCGATCGTTGAACCGCCATGAACCCCCAGCACCGCCTGTGGGATATCCGGAGCCTGAACCGTACCCCCTTCCAGCGACAGGCTGCCAGTGTTCTGCACTGTGCCCCTCACCATGGCGTTGTACAGGGCCAGCGCGCTGCTGGAAGCCACGATGGTGCCCCTATTGACGATGTTGCCGCGCACGTTGCTGCTCACCAATATGCCTGCGACAGCGGTGATGTCGGCTTCGTTTACCAGGTTGCCGGCCAATCGCCCGCCGGACAGCTGCACCCCGGTGCCCTCGGAGGTGATGGTTCCCTGGGTGAGGATGTTGCCGCTGACATTAGTGTTCACCAACCGCAGGGCATCGGAGCTACCCCGCAGCGTGCCGGTGCTGCGCACGTCGCCGCTCACCCGGGTGCCTGTCAGCGCCAGGCCATATTGCCCCCCGCTCACCATGCCGGTGTTCAACACGCTGCCATGCACGATGGTGTTGTTCAGTGCCACACCCACCACGTCGCCCTTTATGCTGCCGCTGTTGTTTACGTCCCCGTTGACGGTGGTTTCCAAGGCAAGCAGCCCATACACGGCTGCGTCGATCTGGCCGCGATTGCGTATACCGCCAACGATGCTGGCTTCGATGTCGATACCATTGCCGGACGCCGACCCGGACTGGACCTTGCCGTTGTTTGTGATGCCTGCGCTGAGGCGCGTGCTGTCGATCAGCACCGCCGTGCCGTTGGTGGCCGCGCCTGCCAGGGTGCCGCTGGTGTAGTTGGTGATGCCGCCGTTGATGGAGCTGTTGGTAAGTGAGATCGCAGGCTTGCCCCGCACCGTGCCGGCGTTGAGGATCTGCAGGCTGCCATTGACCTTGTTGCCGCTGGCCCCGGCGGCAGTGCCGCTGCCAAGGGTGCCGGTGCTGGTGACCTTAAGGATGCTCCCGGCCACCACCACACAAGGGCCGCTGGCCGCGCCGCCGATCACGGTAGTGCCGGCGCTGCCGCATGCCGCAAGCGCCGGCTGTGCCGCAAGGCCGCCGATTGCCAGGGTGATTGCCCAGGCCAGGGTTCGAGGAGAGTGGTGTGTGTGAAGGTCGCCCAGGCCCCTACTGCACTGCCCGTTCCGGTTATTCCGTACCATGGCCCACCCCCGGCTCGTCGCCGATGTTGTAGAGAGGACTTGGGTATAGTCAGCAGCGGAAGGTGTGTCAAAGCTGAAACATTCAGCTGATCTCAGGCACGGACAAGCGGCGCTTTCCTGCGGTGGGAAGCGCGTTTGACGCCAGCGGTATGCCGCTATGAATCGAGGAGATTACCGCGGTATCAACTCAACCTTGCCAACCGGGCACAGATGCCCACGGCATCTCATCGGCAAACAACTCGCCATCACAGCCGCGACGATGCTGGAACGGTTGCCGGCTCTGCCAGCGGCCCTGGCTGGAACCGCAATGGCGGCACGTCAGGCGATCGTCGCGCAGCGACCAATGCGTTTCCCAGGCAGTTATCGCGTCCAGTGCGAAGTTCAAGCCTGCGATGTTCGATTGAAGTGCGGCCATGCGCCACCTCCGTGTGAGTGTGTAAGGATAGAACGGTGGAAAACCAAAAGGTTCGAGCCGGTGGTCGGGATATTTCGATCAAGAACCGCATGGCCTGTCCCTCGATAGCCTCGGCCCCATGGCTTTGCAGGGGATTTGTTCCCACGGTATCGTTCGCGCTTCATTGCCCAACCGAGGCCTTCATGTCCGACTTCCTTATCCAGCCTTTGCTTGAAGCCGACCTGCCCGAGGCACGGGAAGTGGTGCGCGAGGCGTTTGCCACCTTCATGGGGGTAGCGGCGCCCGGGGAGTTCTGGAACGACCGGGACTATGTTGAAGGCCGTTGGCGCGCGCCGCATACGGCCTGGTTCAAGATCCGGCTGGGCGGCACCCTCGCCGGCGTGGCAGGCGTTGCCCGATGGGGCAGCCATGCCGTGGTGGGGCCCGTTGCGGTGCGGCCGGCGTTCTGGGAGCGCAAGGTGGCCAAGGCGTTGATGGCCGCGGTAAGCGGGCAACTGGACGCCTGGGGCGTGAGCCATGCCGGGTTGTTCACCTTCCCGGACAGCCCGCGCCATCTGGGGTTGTATCAGGGCTTCGGCTTCTGGCCCCAGGCGCTGACTGCCGTGATGGAACGGGCAGTAACCCCCGTGCAGCCCGGCAATACAATTCCGGCGGTTGAATTGACCGAATCAGTGCTTCAGGCCTGCGCGGGCCTTACTGAAAGTATCGCCGAAGGCCTGGATGTGCGCGGTGAACTGCTGGCGGTGGAACAACTCAAGCTGGGCGCCAACCTGCTGCTGCAGTCACCCGAAGGCGAGCTCGAAGCCTTTGCGGCCTGCCACTTTGGCCCCCACAGCGAGGCCGGCGACGGGGTGTGCTATGTGAAATTCGCTGCGGTGCGCGGGGGCGATCAGGCACCGGCTCGAATGAACCGCTTGCTGGCCGCCTGTGACGCACTCGCCGTCGCCAACGGCCAGCGCAGCGTGATGCTTGGCGTGAACACTGGCCGCCGGGACGCCTATCAGCACCTGCTGGCCGCCGGTTTCGCCATGCGCATTCTGGGTGTGACCATGCACCGTGGCAGCGGCGGCTACGACCAGCCCGACCGCTGGGTGTTCGACGACTGGCGCTGAGCCGGCTGGGGTGGGTGTTCAGCGGCAGTCGCCCAAGGCCTCCAGCAATGGCCCAAGGTAGGCCTCGTAATTGCGCCAGCGCTCCACCGATGAGCTGTACAGCGGTTGGCGCACCTGGGTCACGCTGGCGGTGCGAATGTTGCGCTCGTTGCGGTGGAACGCCAGGCACGCGTCATCCCAAGGCAAGCCGCAGAACTCCAGCAGGCGTGCCGTTTGCCCAGGCAGGTCGGCCACCAGGTCTTCGTAGCGCACCTCCAGCAGGCTGCCGGCCGGCATTACGGCTCGCCAGTGGTCCATCAGCCGGGCGTAGTGGCGGTAATGCCGCCCCAGTTCAGCCAGGTCATAGGTGGCTTCCTGATGTTCGCTGAACAGCCGGGTGAAGCATGACAGGCAGGTGTCCACCGGGTCGCGTCGCACGTGGATGATCCTCGCGTTCGGCAACATTGCCGGTATCAGCCCGGCACCCATGTAGTTTGCTGGCAGCTTGTCGGTGATCCGCCGTGCTTGTGGCCCGTGGCGGCGCAGCCTGGTGAGGTAGTCGCGGCCCAGCGCGGCCAGGTCACTGGCATTGGCCGGGACCAGGTTCATCGGGTAGGGAAGGGGGCGCTGTCCGGGGAGCGGCGCTTGCAGCAACTGCATGAGGTCGTGCAGCTCGCCGGCCCCTGTTACCTGTGGATGGCTGGCCAACACCTGTTCGGTAAGCGTGGTGCCAGAGCGTGGCATGCCGAGCACGAAGATCGGCAAGTCGCTCGGGTCTCCCTGGCCTTCCAGTGAGCGCAGGCGCGGCGCGTCGAAGTGCTGGATGATCGCCTCGATGCGCGCTTCATCCGCCTCGCTGCTGTAGTCGAACGTGGCCCGTTTCAGCCGAGCGCCTTGCTCGAAGTGGGCGAAGGCACGGGCGTAATCGCCCAGTTCGTCGTAGCCCTTGCCCAACCCGTAATGCAGGGCAATACGCCGGCCGGGGCTGGCTTGGGCGGCCCCGGCAAGCAGCGTTTCCATGTGTTGGAGGTTGTCGTCCCCTGGCCCGGCCTTGCGTGCCTGGGCCAAGTGATAACGAGCGCCATGGTTGTCCGGCGCCTGGCCTATCGCTTGCTCCAGCAACGTGACGGCTTCTGGTTGATGGCCGCGCTCCAGCGCCAGGCTGGCCAGCCCCACCAAGGCTTCAGGGAAACCTGGTTGCAAATCCAGCGCCCTGCGTAGCGCGTCTTCGGCACGCTGCGGTTCGCCTGCCTCGGCCGCCAGCGTGCCCAGTTGGCACCAGGCTTCGGCGCTGTCCGGCGTGCGCTCCAGCCCGGCTTGCAGCAGTTGCAAGGCTTGCTCGCGCTGGTCCAGTTCGGCCAGGCAACGGGCCAGGCCAGCGCATGCCTTGATGTGCGTAGGGCGCAATTGCAGGGCATGTTCCAGCAGGGGCCGGGCCTGTGCCGGGCGAGCCTGGCGAAGGCGTGCCAGGCCAAGGTTGCACACCGCGTCGGCGGACGTGGGCGCCAGTTCGGTGGCTTGTTCCAGTGCCTGAACCGCTTCGTCCAGGCGCTCGGCCTCCATCAGCACAGTTCCCAGGTTGGACAGCGCTTCGGGGTAGTCAGGCCGGCACAGCAGTGCCTGGCGGTAGCCATGGATAGCCGCTTCGAGCTGCCCGCGGGCGTGGGCAATACTGGCCAGGTTGTTCAGCGAAGGCACCATGGTGGGCTGCAACTGCAGCGCGGCGCGGTGACAGGCCTCGGCGCGGTCCAGTTCGTTGAGGTCGAACCAGGCCAGGCCCAGGTTGCTGTGCGCCGAGGCCAGCGCGGGCGCCAGGGCCACCGCGCGTTCGCCATGGGCAACGGCCGGGCGGGGCTGGCCCTGCTGGCGGAGCATTTCGGCCAGGTTGCTGTGCAGCAGCGGCGCGTTGGGGGCTTCTTCGATCAGCCGTGCCATGGCCTGCAAGGCCTCAGGCACCTGCCCGTTACGGTAAAGGTGCAGCGCCTGTTCGTGCCGTACATCCAGCGGCGCGCTTTGTTGACGGGCCAGCGGTAGCGCCTCGAGTACGTAGCGGTACAAACGTTCCACGCTCGCCTGGGCGTTTTCACGGTGGGTATCCAGGCGTAGCTCCGGCGATGTCGGCGCTTCGTACGGGGCGCTGATGCCCGTGAAGGCGGGCAGCTCACCCGCGCGGGCGCGACGGTAGAGGCCTTTGGTGTCTCGCTGTTCGCAGGTGGCAAGGTCGGCGGCCACGTGAATCTCATGGAAGCGGGGCGTGGCTTTGCGGGCGCGCTCGCGGTCCGCGCGGTAAGGCGAAATCAGCGACACGATGCACAACAGGCCGGCATCGGCGAACAGCGCGGCCACCTCGGCGGTGCGCCGCACGTTTTCGCTGCGGTCTTCGGGGCTGAACCCCAGGTCGGCATTCAGGCCAGTGCGCAGCCGGTCGCCATCGAGCAGGTAGCACGGGTAACCCGCAGCGCCCAGGCGCTCGGCCACGGCTTCGGCCAGGGTGGTTTTGCCTGCGCCAGACAGCCCGGTGAGCCAAAGCACGGCGCCCGCGCGTGAAGAAGAGGTTGCTGGGGTAGTGGTCACGACAGCGCTCGCTCCGGTCAGTGGTCGCAGCAGCATAGCCCACCGGCGGTGACTGCGTAGCGCGGCCGTTACGATCCCTTGCCGACCCTCGCCGGCAAGGGTTCGCAGGCTTCAGTCGGCCAGTGCCTGCTCGGCGGCGCGGGCGTGCCTGGCAGCAGCGGGCACAGGCACGGCGGGCTCAGGCTGAGGTTTTGCGTCCTTGCTGAAGGTGCCGTCGACCTCACCCTTGAAGAAGTCCTTGCCGTAGATCAACAGGCACAGCACTACGCCGATGGCGAAGGCCCAGCTGGCCCCCTTGATCGCCAGCACCGCACCGATGACGCCGGCGATTCCGAGGTCGCGCTGGCTGCGCGCTTCGAGTATGCCCAGGCGCACGCTGACGTAGCCCTGGATCAGCAAGGTCAGCGACAGCGCCACGCCCAGAATGGGTTGCACCAGGGTTACTACCGGCAATAGCAACAGGCCCGTGTTGGTGCCCCAGCGGAAAGACCCAACGCCGCCGATGATGGACTTCATCGCCTTGGGCCCGCCCTTGAAGCGCTCGATCACCACCACCAGCATGGCCGCCCATTTGGGGCCGCACATGGCCACGTCCGGGCCGAAGATGCTCATGAAGGCGTTGCGCGCGCCGAAGATCAAGTGCGCGCGGTCGGGGTTGTAGTCCACGGCCTCGTCGGTGCGCACTGTCTCGGCCTCGTCAAGCAAGGCCTTGGCGCTCAGCACGTCGCCGAACACGATGATGTACACCGCCAGCATGGTGGGCACGGCGGAAATGAACATCGACAGCGGTGGCATGCCCAGGCCGAACACCGTGTAGCCATGCCACAGGCCGGCGAAGTCGGGTTGGCTGATGCCCCACTGGATCGTCGGCCACGGCGCTTCGCCGAACAACGGCGCGATCACCACCGCCAGCAGGATGATCGGCAGGATGCCGAGCTTGGCGAAGTTCCACCAGAAACGGTTGCGCTGCTTGAGCGCATTGAAGTGCGTGGAAAAGATCAAATAGAAGGCAATGCCCACCGCGATCGAGATGGTCATGGGCAACACGTTGAACTTGCCGCCCACCTGGAACACGGCGATCACCGCGCTGAGGCCGGCGCCCACGATAATCCCTGATTTGATTGCCGGCGGCACGTATTCCACCACCTTGCGCGCCATGCCGGTGGCCCCGAGCGCAATGGAAAACACCCCCAGCATCAACTGGAAGGCAATCAAGGCGTGCACCCGTTCCGGGCCCATGGGGAACTGCGCGCAGTAGGTCATCAGCAGCGGCACCGCCGGGGTGATCCAGCCTGGCACGGTGGGGTCGCCCAGCAGGTGATGGGTCAGGTACAGCAAGCCATTAAGCATCACCACCGCCAGTGCCACCTCGAATGGCATGCCCAGCAGCTCGGTCATCAGCGGGATCGCCGCAAGGTCTACCGCACACATCAGCAGGCCCTGCAGGTAGTCGGGCATCTCGAGCTTGTAATGCAGGAACGGCAACCGGACCTTGAACGGGCCCAGCGGGATGTAAGGGCTTTCGCGGCCCGCAAGCGGTGTATCGGACATGAGGGGCACCTGATTTATTGGTTTTATAAGGGTGAAGCCCGGGCGAACCCGGGCGAGAGGCCTGCGGCGCTGCGATCAATACGCGCTGCGGTAAATCTTCTCGATATCACTGGCAGTAAGTTTGCGGTGGTTGTTGCGCATCAGCCGGTCGATCTTGCTCGCTTCCTCGGCCATGGCCGGGATCGCGTCCTCCGGCACGTTGAAGCTGCGCAGGCCGGTAGGGATGTCTACAGCTGCGCACAGGTCGCTCATGGCCTTCACGGCCAGGTCGGCGGCGTCCTGGTCACTCAGGTGGGCGACCCGCACGCCCATGGCTTCGGCGATGTCGCGGAAGCGCTCCAGGCAAGCCATTTTGTTCCAGGCCATCACGTAGGGCAGCAACAGGGCGTTGCTCACGCCGTGGGCGATGTTGAAGCGCCCGCCCAGCGGGTAGGCCAGCGCATGCACCGCGCCCACGCCGGCGTTGCCGAATGCCATGCCGGCCATCAGGCTGGCGGTGGCCATGTGCTCGCGGGCGCTGAGGTTGGAAGGGTTGGCGTAGGCCTTGGGCAATGCCCGGCTGATCAGCTTGATCGCGCCCAGGGCAATGGCGTCGGTAATGGGCGAGGCGTTGACCGATATATAGGACTCCACCGCATGCACCAGGGCATCCACGCCACTGGCGGCAGTCACGCTGCGGGGGCAGGTGAGGGTCATGACCGGGCTCACCAGGGCCACGTCCGGCAGCAGGTAATCGCTGACGATGCCTTTTTTCAGCTGGGCCTGTTTGTCCGAGAATATCGCCACGTTGGTCACTTCCGAGCCCGTGCCGGCGGTGGTGGGGATGGCGATCAAGGGCGGGCCCTTGCGTTTCACCAGGTTTACCCCGAACAGCTCGGTCAGGGGGCCGTCATGGTGAGCAAAGGCGGCAACGCCCTTGGCGATGTCGATGGCACTGCCACCGCCCACGGCGATCAGCGCGTCATGGCCGCCTTCACGGTAGGCTCGGGTGCAGTCCTCGACGATGGAGAGCTCGGGTTCGGGCTTGACCTGGTCGAACAGGCCATGATCGCGCCCACCCAGTTGCGCCTGGGCCAGGGCCACGGTGCCCGAGCTCACCAGGATGGCATCGGTGACGATCAACGGGTTGCGTACGTTCAGGCGGGTGAGTTCGGCCGGCAGCTGTTCCAGCGCAGCGGCACCGGTAATCAGAGTATTGGCGATCTTGAAGGCTGAGAGGCTCATCGGCTCGTCCTGTAGGCGTTGTTGTGGGGAGCGTGCCTGATGAACTTAGCTAAAGCTGTGCCAACCCCGCGCAGGCACCGGGCTAGAGCAGTTGAAGGATTTTGCAAAGCGGCAGAGGGGCCCGCAGCGATTGGCAATCGAATCAAAATCGGCGGCGGTGATTGAAATCCTAATCGGAGCGTTCCCAGCGCTTCATTTTCTGCACCACGGTGGCCTGGCTTACGCCGAGCGCCTTGGCGGCAAGGCGGGTGGTTTTGTGTGCCTGCAGCGCTGCGCGAATGGCCGCGCGCTCGGCGTTCTCCAGCACCTTGCGCAGCGGCAGGCGGCTGTTTTCGGCGGCTGATGGTGACAGCTGGAGGATCTCTTCGGGCAGGTCCAGGGCTTGTATGGTGCCGGTGTGGTTGGTCACCACCAGCCGTTCCACGATATTGATCAGCTCCCGGATGTTGCCTGGCCAGTCGTAGTCGCAGAGTAGATCCAGGGCCTCGAGGCTCAACTGCACCTCGCGTTCGTAGCGGCCGTTGAAGCTGGCCAAGTAGTACTCCAGCAACGGAGGGATTTCTTCCCGTCGCTCGCGCAGCGCGGGGATGCTGATGGGCACTACGTTGAGCCGGTAGAAAAGGTCTGCGCGGAACTTGCCCGCGGCCACCTGGCTTTTGAGGTCGTGATGGGTGGCGCTGATGATGCGTACGTCCACCTCCTTGAGCTCCAGCCCGCCCACCGGGATAAAGCGGTTTTCCTCGATGACCTTGAGCAACTTCACTTGCACCGCCAGCGGCAGGTCGCCGATTTCATCGAGGAACAAGGTGCCATGGTGGGCGAGTTCCAGCAGGCCTCGCTTGCCCTTGGGGCCGGCCCCAGTAAAGGCCCCGGGGGCATAGCCAAACAGCTCTGCCTCGATAAGGTTTTCTGGCAGGGCGCCGCAGTTGAGCGCCAGGAAGGGTTCTTTCGCCCGGGGGCTGGCATTGTGAATGAACTGCGCGACCAAGGTTTTACCCACCCCGGTTTCGCCTTGCAGCAGCACCTTCACTGAGCTGGCGGCCACTTGCCGAGCCAGTGCGAATACCTGTCCCGACACCTCCTGATGGGCCACCATCGACGATTGCAGCAGGTTATCCCGCTGGCCGGCATGCAGCCGGGCAGTGCTGTTGCGCAGCTGTTTGAATTGAGCGAGTTCGTCCCGCTCATGCTTCATGCGCAGCAGCTCGGTCATGTCCCGCACCGTGCTCACCACATAGCGGATGCGCCGCACGTCATCGAAGATCGGCGTAGCACTCACCAGCAGTTGCTTGCCTTGGCTGAGGCTCTGCATCACCGATACGGGCTGGCCCTCCTGCAACACCCGCAGCGAAGCGGACTGTGAAATCACCCCTTCCTTGACCAGCGCCTGCATCGGCCGGCCCAGCAGCGTTTCGCCATCCAGCCCGGTGAGGCGTTCATAGGCACGGTTCACCTTGAGCGTGATGCCTTCACCGTCAGTGATGTACACCCCGTCATGAAGGGCATTGAGGAGTTCTTCGAAACTCGAATCGCTGATGTTCACCGGGTTCTCCGCCTGGGGTGTTCAAGCGGAGTTTAAGGGATTTTGTGGGCAGGTCCCTCCCTCAGAACGGCAAGCTGAATTTCACCGAGGCGGTTTGGTCGGTGTAGTCGCTGCGGGTTTGCGCGTCGTAGTTCACCGACAGCTCCGCGCCGTTGCTGAAGGTGGTCGCCAGGCCCGCGCCGCTGCGCCACAGCCAGGGGCTGGCTTTTTCACCAGCGGTGGTGAAGGTCTGGTCCGGTGCCCCTGCGAAGGCAGCTTTTACCGCGCCGTCGTCGTTGATCAGGTCGTAGCCCACGCCCAGGTTCAGCTTCAACGCGGTGCGCGGGGTGAAGGCATGGGCGAGGGTACCGTCCAGGCCGGCGATCAACTGGTTGCTGTTGCGTTCTTCCACGTTGAGCAGCAGCGGCGCCAGGCCGCTGGACCCGTGCTCGCGGTAGGCCTCGTCGCGGATATGGTTGAAGTCCAGGCGTAGCGCGGGCAGCAGTTGGGTAGTGTCGCTCAGCTGCAAGGTGCGGCCCAGGCTGGCGCCGACGGTGGCGATCACGCTGTCGTAGTCGCCCTTGGCCGTGCCGCTTACGCCGCTGAGGGCCAGGGTCCGTTCGCCCTGCACGCTGTTGTTGCCGGCACCGGCGTACAGCATTAGCTCGGTGGTGCGATCCAGCGCGTAGCTGCGGTAGCCCAGGAACTGCCACAAATCCAGCTGACTGCTCTGGGCCGCGCCTTGCACGTTGGCGGTCTCGGCGTTGGCGTAGGCAAACGCGAAGCCGGCGCGGGAAGTGGAAGAGAGCCGGGTATCCATGCCGATCACCGAACCGCTGCTGCCTCCGGTACGGCCGCTGGCGTAGCTGAAGGGCTTGCTCCACAGGCCGGGTGCGTTGTTCAGGCCGTCCGCCGAGAGCAGGCCATTGGCGATGCCCATGCGTTCCTGCACCGCCAGGCCGATGGCCGACAGCGCCGCCTGGCTGGCACGCAAGGAGGCATTGGTTTGCGGCAAGGTTTGCGCCAGGCGGCTGGCGACCTCGGCGTTGCTGGTGGCGCTCACGAAGTAGGGGGTGAGTGCGCTGGCACTGCCCAAAGCCAGTTGCTGGTCCAGCACCCGGGCAGCGCCACCGGCACCGGTCAAACCGGCTTCAGTTGCCGCCACCCCGACACCGCTGGAGGTTTTGGCGGCCAGGGTCAGGTCCACAGTGTTGGCGTCCTTCACCGCGCCGAAGTTGAACAGCGCCGAGTTGCTGGTGACGGCAAAGGTGCCGTTGGACTTGAGCGTGCCGGCCTTGATCACGTCCTGCAAACGGCTCACGGTGAACGGCTGGTTGGCGCTAGCCACGTCCACGTCGATGCGGGCCTGGCTGGGCAGGGTGGCGGTGCCGGTGACCATCAGTTGGCCGTAATGGGTAGCATCGGTGACTTCGGTGCGCAGTACCGCGCCGTCGCGCTGAATGTAGTCGCCGGTAAAGCGGGCGGGCTTGGCTGCAGCCACAGGCGCGGTGAGCACAAGCTGACCACGGTTGGTGAAACTTTCGACGGTCCAGCGATCACCCGGCGCCAGGTTGTAGCGCGCGTTGCTGTAGAGGAAGGCCTTGGTATTGGGCGCGTAGACCGCCCCTTTGAACCGCGCCGTACCGTTGCCGCCGATGGCCAGGGTGGGCAGGGCGCTGGTGCTGTCCACGTAAAGCGCGTACTGCCCGCCGGCCAGGGTCCCGGTGTTTACCAGGCCGCCCAGGCTGCTGTTGGTTAGCGTGACCCCCGCGCCGCGCCCGTTGATCAGGCCGCTGTTGATTACGCTACCGCGCACCGTGCTGTCGGTGAGGCGCAGCGCGCTGCCGAGGTAGCCGTCGTCATAGCTGTTGTAGCGAATGGTGCCGCGGTTGATGAAGTCACCCGCCAGCTGTGAGCGGGTCAGTATGGCGCCGTCGGCACCGAGGATGAGCCCTGTGTTGATGACATCGCCGAACACGCTGGCGCCGCGGTCCAGCTCGATGCCAGTGCCGTGGTAGTCACCGTCGATGCGGCCGCTGTTGATCACGTCGCCGAGGATCGCGCCGCCGTACACGTGCAGCGTTGGTAACCCTCCATACAGCGAGCGCATGACGCCCGTGTTGATCAGGTCGCCCTTGATCAGCGTGTCGGTCACGTCGAATTCGCCGGTGCCGGCCGTAATCGTGCCTTCGTTGACCAGGCTGCCCAGCACACTGTTACTGATGCCGACGAAGCTGCCTCCGTAGAGCACGCCGCGATTGATCAAACCGCCTTCGATCGTGCTGTCCCCGATGCCCAGGGACGTGAAGCCCGAGGCGATCGAACCCTCGTTGATGAACTGGCCATACACATGGGTACTGGTAAGTGCCGTATAGGCGAGGTGGCCGGTGTTCACGAAGTTGCCGAGTAGGGTGTCATTGGCCAGGGTAAGGCCGCGGCTGAAGGCGGTGATGGCGCCGCTGTTACGGAAATCCTCGCGGATAATGCTGCGCTCGATCACCAGGCCGTCCTCGCTGCCATCGATGCGGCCACTGTTGTCAAAACGGGTGAGGCCGACGTCCGAGAGCGTCATGGCGACGTTGCCAGTGATCTGGCCTGCATTGGTGAGGGTGCCTAGGCCCACGTGGCTGATGGAAACCCCTTCGACCGCGCCCTTGATAAGGCCGGTTCTGGTGTTCGCGAAACTGTCGAGGGCAGTGTCTTGTGCGGTGATGCGCACACCGTAGTCGCCGCTGAGGGTACCGCTGTTGGCCAGGGTGTGGTTGTAGCCGGTAAGGGTTACGGCGGCGCCAGAAGGTACCTCGATGGCGCCACTGTTGGTAACCGTGAGGCTTTGCCCCTGGCTCAAGCTGCACGCCACAGTGATAGCGCTGCTCACGGTGGTGATTGCCTTGGTACAGCTGTCAGCGGCTTCGGCCAGGCCGAGTGGCCCGGCGAGGGCCAGCAACAGCGCGGCCTGCAACCGATGATAAGGGTGGCCGCCGAGGCCAGAGAGGTGAGGGTTGCGGTTGTCCATAAAGTGCACCCTATTGTTGTGAAGGGGCGGTTGCGCATGTAGGAGGGGGCAAGAGCCTCCGAACCAAGGCTACGCCCTAGAACGGCAACCTGAATTTCACCGAGGCGGTTTGGTCGGTGTAGTCGCTGCGGGTTTGCGCGTCGTAGTTCACCGACAGCTCCGCGCCATTGCTGAAGGTGGTGGCCAGGCCCGCGCCGCTGCGCCACAGCCAGGGGCTGGCTTTTTCACCAGCGGTGGTGAAGGTCTGGTCCGGTGCCCCTGCGAAGGCGGCTTTTACCGCGCCGTCGTCGTTGATCAGGTCGTAGCCCACGCCCAGGTTCAGCTTCAGGGCGGTACGCGGGGTGAAGGCGTGGGCCAGGGTGCCGTCAAGGCCGGCGATCAGCTGGTTGCTGTTGCGCTCTTCCACGTTCAGCAGCAGCGGCGCCAGGCTGCTGGACCCATGCTCGCGGTAGGCCTCGTCGCGGAGGTGGTTGAAGTCCAGGCGCAGCGCCGGCAGCAGCTGGGTAGTGTCGCTCAGCTGCAAGGTACGGCCCAAGCTGGCGCCGACGGTGGCGATCACGCTGTCGTAATCGCCCTTGGCCGTGCCACTCACGCCGCTCAAGGCGAGGGTGCGCTCGCCCTGCACGCTGTTGTTGCCGGCACCGGCGTAGAGCATCAGCTCGGTGGTGCGGTCCAGCGCGTAGCTGCGGTAGCCCAGGAACTGCCACAAATCCAGCTGGCTGCTCTGGGCCGCGCCTTGCACGTTGGCGGTCTCGGCGTTGGCGTAGGCAAACGCGAAGCCTGCGCGGGAAGTGGAAGAGAGCCGGGTGTCCATGCCGATCATCGAACCGCTGCTGCCCCCGGTGCGGCCGCTGGCGTAGCTGAAGGGCTTGCTCCACAGGCCGGGCGCGTTGTTCAGGCCGTCCGCCGAGAGCAGGCCGTTGGCGATGCCCATGCGTTCCTGCACCGCCAGGCCGATGGCCGACAGCGCCGCCTGGCTGGCACGCAAGGAGGCATTGGTTTGCGGCAAGGTTTGCGCCAGGCGGCTGGCGACCTCGGCGTTGCTGGTGGCGCTCACGAAGTAGGGGGTGAGTGCGCTGGCACTGCCCAAAGCCAGTTGCTGGTCCAGCACCCGGGCGGCGCCGCCGGCACCGGTCAAACCCGCTTCACTGGCCGCCACCCCGACACCGCTGGAGGTTTTGGCGGCTAGGGTCAGGTCCACAGTGTTGGCGTCCTTCACCGCGCCGAAGTTGAACAGCGCCGAGTTGCTGGTGACGGCAAAGGTGCCGTTGGACTTGAGCGTGCCGGCCTTGATCACGTCCTGCAAACGGCTCACGGTGAACGGCTGATTGGCGCTAGCCACGTCCACGTCGATGCGGGCCTGGCTGGGCAGGGTGGCGGTGCCGCTCACCACCAGCTGGCCGTAATGGGTGCCATCGGTGACTTCGGTGCGCAACACGCCGCCGCTGGGCTGGACGTAATCGCCGGTCACAGTGGCGACTGTGCCGCGCTTGGTGGGGGCGCCGAGCACCAAGGTGCCGCGGTTGGTCAGGCTGTCCACTGTCCAGCGGTCGCCAGGCAAAAGGGTGTAGGTGGCGCCGCTATACAGGTACGCATCGGTCTTGGGCGCATACAGTGCGCCCTGGAAGCGGGCCGTATCATTGCCGCCAACGGTCAGGGTTTTGAGGCTGCTGTTGGCGTCCACGTACAGCGAATACTTGCTGCCCGAAATCAGCCCCGTATTCACCAGGGAACCGCTCACGGTGGTATCGGTGAGCCGCAGCCCGGTACCGGTGCCGCGCACGCTTCCACGGTTTTCGATACCGCCTACCGTGCTCTTGATCAGGTTGATGCCGGTATCGCCACTCACGCTGCCACGGTTTATCACCCGGCCGCCGACGGTGGTGTCATTGAGGTAAAAGGGGTAGGCGCCACCTTTGATGGTCCCGGTATTGATCACATCTCCACCGATCTTGTCGGTGCCCAGGATCATCCCTGCCACTGTGCCGGTGATGCGGCCGCTGTTGAGCAGGTCGCCGCTGAGGGTGGACCCGGCGATCACCAACCCGCTGCTGTCGGCCGCCAGCGTGCCGCTGTTGACCAGATCGCCTCCGAGCTTGACTGCCGCCCATACCACGCCATAGGTGGCACCGCTGATGGTGCCGCTGTTGCGGAAATCGCCCTTGATGTCGGTGTTCTCCAGCCCCAACCCGCTGCCATCGTAATCGGCGCTGATGGCTCCGGTGATCGTTCCGCTGTTGATCAGGCTGCCGCCAATGTGGGTGTTCTTCAGTTCAATGCCTGTGGCGCCGGTCACTTTGCCCCTGTTGATGATGCTGCCCAGCACGGTCGCTTCCTGTTCGCCGCGTAGTGCGATTGCCGCGTCGCCGCCAGAGAGCGTGCCGTAGTTGATCAGGTTGCCACCGATGCTGCCGCCCACCAGCGACAGCCCGGCATAGCCGCTGGGCCCGGTGGTGAAGGTGCCACGGTTGATCACATCGCCTTTGATGATGGTGTCGTAAAGGGAGAAGTCGCTGCTGTGGCTTTTGATGGTGCCGGTGTTGAGCAGGCTGCCCAGGGTGCTTTCACGTATGAGCACGCCGGAGCTTGAACTGATGGTGCCGCGGTTGGTGAAGCTGCCCTTCACGGTGCTACCGAACATCACCATGCCGGTGTAGCCGCTGAACAGTCGCCCGCTGTTGGAGAAATCGCCACCAATGGTGCTGTTGTAGATCAGCGTGGTGGCGAGGAATTCGCCGCTGTTTACCAAACTGCCGCCCAAACTGCTTTCGTTCATCAGCAAGGAATGGCTGCCACTGCGCAACGTGCCTGAGTTGCGTAGCGCACCGCTCACCTGGCTGTGGTCGAGCAGCAGCCCTTGAGAGGTTGCGGTAAGCGAGCCGCTGTTCTTGATGTCTCCTTTTACCGTGCTGCTGACCACCGCCAGCCCGGCCGCTCCGGAGGGTGCACTGACGGTGCCGCTGTTGTTGAGCCCGCCGTTGAGGGCTGACTCTACGATGGCCATGCCGGCGGCGCCGGTGCCAGTCATGTGCACGGTGCCGGCATTGCTCAAGGCGCCGGTAATGGTGCCCTTGTTCATGGAAAAGGCACCCATCGCCCCTTCGAGCATGCTGCCGCTGGCGTTGACCACGCTGCCGGCGACCTTGCCGCCGTCAATCAGCATGCCGTAGCCGCCGGAGATGTTGCCATTGTTCATGAAACGCTTGGCCGTGGTGCCGCTGCCTACGCTCACCGCCGCGCCGTTCGCGACAGTGATCGCACCGCTGGCGGTCACTTCCAGACTTTGTTGATTGCCCAGTACGCAGGCACGGGTGGCCGCGGAAGAAATGACCGTGTTCGCCCGGGTGCAACTGCCGCTGCCCTCGGCTTGCTGGGCGATAAGCGTGCCCAGTGCCAGCACCACCGCCACTGCAAGGCGGTGAGGGGTATGGGAAGGATGCTGCTTGAGGCAACGGGCCGACTGCAAAGGCTGGCCAGGGTTGCGATTGTCCATGTTGCACCCCGCCTTGATTGATCTGCTTGGGTATAGGCCAGCCAAGGAGGGGATGTCAAAGCCGTGTATCGGGGCGGATACACCCCGGGGGCAGGCGTGAGGCCCTTCTCCGGCTACGCCGGGCCCCATAAGTGTAGGAGGGGGCAAGAGCCCCCGAACCAAGGCTACGCCCTAGAACGGCAACCTGAATTTCACCGAGGCGGTTTGGTCGGTGTAGTCGCTGCGGGTTTGCGCGTCGTAGTTCACTGACAGCTCGGCGCCATTGCTGAAGGTGGTGGCCAGGCCCGCTCCGCTGCGCCACAGCCAGGGGCTGGCTTTTTCACCAGCGGTGGTGAAGGTCTGGTCCGGTGCCCCTGCGAAGGCGGCTTTTACCGCGCCGTCGTCGTTGATCAGGTCGTAGCCCACGCCCAGGTTCAGCTTCAGGGCGGTACGCGGGGTGAAGGCATGGGCCAGGGTGCCGTCCAGGCCGGCGATCAACTGGTTGCTGTTGCGTTCTTCCACGTTCAGCAGCAGCGGCGCCAGGCCGCTGGACCCGTGCTCGCGGTAGGCCTCGTCGCGGATATGGTTGAAGTCCAGGCGTAGCGCGGGCAGCAGTTGGGTAGTGTCGCTCAGCTGCAAGGTGCGGCCCAGGCTGGCGCCGACGGTGGCGATCACGCTGTCGTAGTCGCCCTTGGCCGTGCCGCTTACGCCGCTGAGGGCCAGGGTCCGTTCGCCCTGCACGCTGTTGTTGCCGGCACCGGCGTACAGCATTAGCTCGGTGGTGCGATCCAGCGCGTAGCTGCGGTAGCCCAGGAACTGCCACAAATCCAGCTGACTGCTCTGGGCCGCGCCTTGCACGTTGGCGGTCTCGGCGTTGGCGTAGGCAAACGCGAAGCCGGCGCGGGAAGTGGAAGAGAGCCGGGTATCCATGCCGATCACCGAACCGCTGCTGCCTCCGGTACGGCCGCTGGCGTAGCTGAAGGGCTTGCTCCACAGGCCGGGTGCGTTGTTCAGGCCGTCCGCCGAGAGCAGGCCATTGGCGATGCCCATGCGTTCCTGCACCGCCAGGCCGATGGCCGACAGCGCCGCCTGGCTGGCGCGCAGGGAGGCGTTGGTTTGCGGCAAGGTTTGCGCCAGGCGGCTGGCGACCTCGGCGTTGCTGGTGGCGCTCACGAAGTAGGGGGTGAGTGCGCTGGCACTGCCCAAAGCCAGTTGCTGGTCCAGCACCCGGGCAGCGCCACCGGCACCGGTCAAACCGGCTTCAGTTGCCGCCACCCCGACACCGCTGGAGGTTTTGGCGGCCAGGGTCAGGTCCACAGTGTTGGCGTCCTTCACCGCGCCGAAGTTGAACAGCGCCGAGTTGCTGGTGACGGCAAAGGTGCCGTTGGACTTGAGCGTGCCGGCCTTGATCACGTCCTGCAAACGGCTCACGGTGAACGGCTGGTTGGCGCTAGCCACGTCCACGTCGATGCGGGCCTGGCTGGGCAGGGTGGCGGTGCCGCTCACCACCAGCTGGCCGTAATGGGTGCCATCGGTGACTTCGGTGCGCAACACGCCGCCGCTGGGCTGGACGTAATCGCCGGTCACAGTGGCGACTGTGCCGCGCTTGGTGGGGGCGCCGAGCACCAAGGTGCCGCGGTTGGTCAGGCTGTCCACTGTCCAGCGGTCGCCGGGTTCGAGGGTGTAGGTGGCGTTGCTGTAAACGTAGGCCGTGGTATTGGGCGCGTATACGGCACCGGCGAAGCGCGCCGTGTTTGCACCGCCGATGTACAGCACCTCCACTGTGCTGTCGTCGCTGATGTACAACGAATAGTCCGCCCCCTTGAACAAGCCGTTGTTCACCAGCCCTGCGGATAATGTGCTGTTCAAGACTTCCAGCCCGATGGCGTTGCCCCGTACCGTGCCCTTGTTGACAACTTGGCCGGTGATCGTCGAGCCGCCGATCTTTACCCCGCGGCTGGTGGCGTCGTAGTCATCCGGGTCCTTGTCGGCATTGAGGTTGGTGCTGATCGCTCCGGTGTTGATAAAGGCGCCACCCACCTTGGTGTTGATCAATTCAAACGCGCCCTGGGTGGCGTTCAGCGTGCCGCTGTTATTCAGGCTCCCCTTGAGCGTCACACCGTCGAGCAGCACCGCGCGGGTAAGCCCTTCGATGCGGCCCCTGTTGATGAAGTCGTCGTCGATGCTGCTGCGGGTCATGATCACGCCGCTGCCTCGGTGTTCGGTAGTGCGCACGTTGCCGGTGATCTTGCCGGTATTGATAAAACTGCCGCCGATCCTGGTCATGTTCAGCAGCACGGCGGTCGCCCCGGTCATCCGGCCGCTGTTGAGCACATCGCCGAAAATCAGGGCGTCGCGGTCGGTTCGCAATGCTACGCCAAGAAAGCCTCCGTCCAGGGTGCCCTCGTTGTTCACGTCCGTGCCCACCGCGCCGCCATAAATCGACAGGGCTCCGAAGCCGTCCGTACCCGAGCTGATCCGGCCGGTATTGACCACGCTGCCGGTGATCACGTTGTTTACCAGGCCCAGGTCGCCGCTGCTCACGTACAGCGTGCCGCTGTTGCTGAAACTGCCCAAGCGGCTGTTGTAGATCGACACACCCGAGCCGGAGTTGATATGGCCGGTGTTGACGATGCCACCCTGGATGGTCATCCCGGTGACGCTCAGGGCGGTGATGCCGCTGGACATCGTGCCGGAGTTGACGAAGCGCCCATTGATTTGCCCGTCTTCCAGATGAGTAGCGCCGTCGAGGGTGCCGCTGTTGATCACATCACCGGCCACCAGGCCACCCGTGATCAATAACGGGTGGCTGGTGCTGTCGATGGTGCCGCTGTTGCGGATCGAGCCATCGATGAACGAGTTCTGCACCAGCAGCGTGTCGCCGCCGCCAATGATCTCGCCGCTGTTACTGATGCTGCCGCTCACCGAGCTGTTGAGCACCGCCAGCCCGTGGTCGCCGTCGTTCACCTGAATGCGGCCGCTGTTCAGGATGTTGCCGGCCACGCCCACGTTGTCGGCGCGCATGCCCGAGCCGCCGTCGGCGACAATGGCGCCAGCATTGGTCAGGCTGCCCGCTATCTGGATATTGGTAATTACAATCCCGGAGGCCCCTTGGATCACCCCCGTGCTGGCGTTATACAGCCGCCCGCTCAGGCTGCCTCCGTCAAGGGCTATGCCGGAATCGCCCCGTAGCGTGCCAGCGTTGTCGATCTGCCGGGCAAACGCGCCCGCACCCCTGATGCTCGCGCCGATGTCAACGTCGATGCTGCCCGTTTCGGTCACCCGCACGCGGCCATTGTCGTCCAGTATGCAGGCCGTGCTGGTCGCCCCGCTGATCACGCTGCTGGTCGCTGTGCAGCTGCCACTGGCGCTGGCGTATTCACTGCCCAGGCAACCCATCGCCAAAACCACCGCTACGGCGAGGTGTTGAGGTGCGAATACGAAAGAAGGGGAGGTACGGCGTAGAACGGTCGACTGCAGAGGCTGACCAGGGCTGCGAATGTCCATGAGGCTACCCTGCCTGCGGTGGAAACGGAGCCTTGGGTATAGAACCCGGCCAGAGTGCTGTCAAAGCCGTGTATCGGGCGTGTTACGAGCGCAGCGTCCTCGCTGCGCTCAAGGTGCGGTGCTTTCGGTCAGGGAGCGGATCAGTTATCCAGTTGGCGTTCCACGTCCTGATTGCGACGCTCCAGTGTTTCCGCATCCTGTTCCTTACGCTTGATCGAGGTAGGCGTGATGGCTTCGTCGAAGTCCTGCGCGGGCGAATCAGGCTCTTCGATGTCCCGCTCTACCACGTTCACGGGTTTGCCTTCGGAATCGGTGACGGGCGCATCCGGTTGTTGGCGATCGTCCTCGGTATTCATCAAAAAAGCCTCCAGTTGATCCTGTACGTTCGGCCTCGCGACTCGCGAAGCCAGCGTGACGTTTGAGTGCGCCCGGGGCGCTTGGTTCGAACGCCCATCAAGCGGTGCCGCTCATCCGCCGCCAGGCTGTATTTCGGAACCATTGTTCCACCGCCTCGCTCAGCATTAGGGACGATCAGGAGACTTCCATAATGCGTGCACTGACCTATCACGGCGCCCATAGCGTCAAAGTCGATACCGTACCGGACCCGGTTATCCAGGAGCCTGATGACATCATTCTGCAGGTAACCGCCACCGCCATTTGCGGCTCGGACCTGCACCTGTACCGGGGCAAGATTCCACAAACCGAGCACGGCGATATCTTCGGCCATGAGTTCATGGGGATTGTGGCGGAGACCGGCTCCGGCGTGACCGCAGTGCAGAAAGGCGACCGCGTGGTGATCCCCTTCGTGATCGCTTGTGGTGGCTGTTTCTTCTGCCAGCACGACCTGTTCGCGGCCTGCGAAACCACCAACACCGGCCGCGGCGCGATCCTGAACAAGAAATCCATTCCACCGGGAGCGGCGCTGTTCGGCTTCAGCCACCTGTATGGTGGCATCCCGGGTGGGCAGGCCGAGTACGTGCGCGTACCCAAGGCCAACGTAGGCCCCTTCAAAGTGCCGGGTACCTTGGCGGACGAAAAAGTCCTGTTCCTCAGCGACATCTTGCCCACCGCCTGGCAGGCAGTGACCAACGCAGGCATCGGCCAAGGCTCTAGCGTGGCGATCTATGGCGCCGGCCCAGTAGGGCTATTGAGCGCTGCCTGTGCGCGGATGCTGGGCGCCGAGCAGATCTTCATGGTCGACCATCACGAGTATCGCCTGGCCTATGCCCAGCAGACTTACGGCGTGATCCCTATCAACTTCGACAAAGACGACGACCCCGCCGACATCATCATCAACCAGACCGCTGGCAAACGCGGGGTGGACGGCGTGATCGACGCAGTGGGTTTCGAGGCCAAGGGCAGCACCACCGAAACCATCCTGGCCAACCTCAAGCTTGAGGGCAGCAGCGGCAAGGCCCTGCGCCAGTGCATCGCGGCCGTACGTCGCGGCGGCGTGGTCAGTGTGCCAGGCGTTTACGCCGGCTTTATCCATGGCTTCCTGTTTGGCGACGCCTTCGACAAGGGCCTGACTTTCCGCATGGGGCAAACCCACGTGCAGCGCTACCTGCCGGAACTGCTCGGCTATATCGAACAGGGCAAGCTTTCACCCGAAGCGATCATCACCCATCGCATGTCTCTCGAACAGGCGGCTGAAGGCTACAAGATCTTCGACAAGAAAGAAGAGGACTGCCGCAAGATCATTCTTACCCCCGGTACGCCGGACGTTGTGATTCCAGCGCCAACCACGACTGACGGCGTGCTGGCCTGAGCCCCTGAGGCACCTATAACGAACCGTCGACTTTAGCTCGAGGACACCACCATGAACGCAATCGAACTGCTGGAACAGGACCATGAGCGCATCAAGGGCTTGCTGGAAGAACTGAGCAAGACCACCGAGCGTGGCGTGAAGAAGCGCGCCGAGCTGCTCGGCAAGCTTGAAATGGAGCTGACCCTGCACACCCATATCGAAGAAGACATCCTTTACCCGGCGTTCAAAAAGGCCGGTACCAAGGAACAAGACGTAATGTATTACGAAGCCAAGGAGGAGCACCGCGCGGTGGATTCGCTGGTGTTGCCGGACCTTAAGGCCACTGACCCGGGCACCCCTGAATTCACCGGCCGGGTGAAAGTGTGCAAGGAGATGCTCGAGCATCACATCGAGGAAGAGGAAGAGGAGATGTTCCCCAAGGCCCAGGAACTGCTGGGCGACCAGCTGGAGAGCCTTGGCCAGCAGATGGAGCAGCTGCGCCAGCAGCTCAAGAAGGACCTGACCCGCAAGGCCGCCTGATACGGCCTTGCAGGCAATCGCCGGCGCGCAGTGGGTTGCAACCCGCGCCGGCGCACGCCACCAATGGACACCCCCATGCCTTCGTTTTCCACACCTGTTGACACTGCCGCTCCCGGCCGCCCCCTGCGCATCGGGGTGATTGCCCACATCCAGTTTCCGATCCGCCAACCCTTCGCCGGCGGCCTGGAAGCGTTCACCCACGACATCGTGCTGGGCCTGCGCGCGCGGGGCCACCACGTGACGCTGTTCGCCCGCGACGCCAGCGCGGAAGTGCTGCAAGTGGACCCCATCATCGAGCATCGCTGCCAGCCCATCAGCCTCAGCGAAGGCTACATGGCCGAGCACCACGCCTATATGGGGCTGATGCAGCGGATCGACAGCCTGGGCTTCGACGTGATCTTCAACAACGCGCTGCATTACGTGCCCGCCACCATGGCTGGGCTGTTGGGCACGCCTATGCTCACGGTGCTGCACACGCCGCCGTTCTTCGAACTGATCAACGCCTACGCCAATGGACGCGCCGCCGGGCACTTCTGCACCGTGTCGGCGGCCAATGCCCGGAGCTGGCGCCACCTGATCCCCGAGTGTGCGGTCATCCCCAACGGCATCGACCTTGACGCCTGGGCGCCCGCCGCCGAGCCACCGGGGGACCATGCCCTGTGGTTCGGCCGACTGGTGCCGGAAAAAGGTGCCCATCTGGCCATCGAGGCCGCCCGGCAGGCCGGCATGGAGATTCACCTGGCTGGCAACATGGCGGATGACGATTACTTCCGCAGCCACATCGAGCCCTTGCTTGGGCCACGCGTGCATCACCTGGGCCACTTGCCGCGGGACCAACTCGCACGTGCGCTGGCCAAGGCCAAGGTAGCGCTGGTCACCCCTTGCTGGGATGAGCCCTTTGGCCTGGTGGTAGCCGAGGCCATGGCTTGTGGTACGCCCGTGGCCGGATTTGACCGTGGCGCGATCGCAGACCTTGTTACCGAGGACACCGGCGTAGTAGTGCCGGCCAACGACACTGCCGCACTGGCAGCCGCCCTGCGCGAAGCGGCAGGGAAATCCCGCGACGCCTGCCGGGCCCACGCGGAACGCAACTGGGGTTACGACCTTATGCTAGGGCGTTACGACCGCTTGCTTCGGGAGGTGGCGGCTGCGCATGCGTGACATTCATATTGGCTACTACGTGCACCACCACGGCGCGGGCCATGGCGTGCGTGCGCTGACCATCGCCGAGCAATTGGGGTATCCGGTGACCCTGATGGGCAGCCGCTTGCCCGAAGGGCCGATGGCACCTCATATCGACCGCCTGCGATTGCCGCTGGACACCGCTGAAGGTGTAGAGGAGGGCACCCTTGATGCGCTGCACTATGCGCCGTTGGGGGTCGAAGGCCTGCGGGTTCGCATGGCAACGATGGCCAACTGGTTCCGCGACCATTGGCCCTGTTTGCTGGTGGTGGATGTGTCCGTAGAGGTGGCCGTGCTGGCACGGCTGTGCTCGGTGCCCACGATTTATGTCCGCCAGCACGGCCGACGCGATGACCCCGCACATGCCTTGGCGTATCAGAGCGCTAGCGCGCTGCTGGCACCCTACCCGGAGGAGATGGAAGCACCCGACGTGCCTGGCGCGTTGCGCGGCAAAACCTACTACAGCGGTTGGCTGTCGCGGTTCGCCGAGCAGCCCGGCGCCGTGCCGGAACCCGGTCGGATACTGGTGATTTGCGGCCGGGGGGGCAGCGGGCTTACCCCGGCACTGTTGAACGCAGCCGCCACCGCTTGCCCGCAAGTGCAGCTACGGGTGGCCGGAATGGACGCAGCGTTGCTGGCGGGGGGGCCGCCTAACCTGGTCCCGCTGGGCCATCTAGCCAACCCTGTGGAGGAAATGCGCCGCGCCGGCGTGGTGATGGGCAGCGCAAGCGACAGCTTGGTGTCCGAGGCCGCCTCGCTAGGCTGCCGCTTCGTCGCGGTTGCCGAAGAACGCCCTTTCGATGAACAACTGCATCAGGCGCGCCAGCTGCAAGCGCTGGGCGTGGCCGTGGGCCTGGACCGATGGCCCGCCGCACCCGAGTGGCCCGCCGTGTTGCAAGCTGCGCTTGCGCTCGATGGCAGCCGCTGGCGCCAGTGGGCCGATATCGCCGCCAGTGCGCGAGCGGCGGCGATCATCCAGGAACAGGCCTTCGCCTTGTTCAGAAGCCCTGGCGGGCGGTATTGAAGCACGCCTCCACTTCGTCATGACGGGGCGCGCGTAGCACCTCCAGCGTGTCGCCTTCCCAGTTCACGAAACCGCGCTCGGCGAAGCTGCGCAGCCAGCCCTCCATGGGCCAAACCTTCCAGCGCTGATGAAACCGCAGGGCATTGCTGATGATGTCCTCGAAGTGGTTCAGCGGAGGGCTGTAAGTGGGGTGGTACTGGTGGAAAGCCAAGGCTTCGGCCACCCGCAAGGGCACCTTGCGATCCTGGGCGCGGAAGGCAAAGTCAGTGTCCTCGGCGCCATAGCCGGTATAGCCTTCATCGAACCCGCCAACACGTTCGAACACCTCCCGGGTACAGGCGAAATTGAGCGACCAGAACAGCGAATGCTCCAGCTCATCACCAGGCTCACCCCGGTACACGCTCAAGGGGTGGGCAACGCTCTGCGCCTGCAAGCTGGCTTCGGTCCAGCCTGGCGCATTGGCCCCCTCGGGCAGGTATCGCACGGCGCCTAGGTGCAGGTCGTGGGGGTAGGCGGTGAGGGCGGCGTGGTAATACTCGAGCATGTGCTCGGAGGGAATGCAGTCCACGTCAATGAACACCCAAGGGCCGGGCGCCGCCAGCCCCAGCACGGCATTGCGCGCCCTTGCCAGCGGCAGGCCACCGGTGCCCTCCACCACGATCTCGTGAATAGGGAAGCGATCGCTGTGCAACCCGGCCGCAGGCTCGTTCATGTGGATCACCCATACCCCTAGCGGGAGCAGGGTAGAGTGCTCCAGGCCCATCAGAAGGTTGTCCAGGTGAGCGCGGCGGCCGTGCACCAGGGTGATCACGCATACACCGGCAGGGCGTTTGGCAGCAATGGTGGCAGGCGGGTCCACCAGGGAAGGGGTAGCGGTCATTCGAAGGCTCCCGAAACATAAACCAGGCGTAGGTTGGCGGTGTGAAGGCGTTGCACGTAACATCGTGCGCTGCATGGACTTTCAGAGTCCTCCCGCTTGCCTTGGTCGACCGTCTGACAAAGGTAAAGGTTTCTTCCCGTCGACCAGTGTCGCCGTAGCGGGCCGGCAGATACGAGCGTAGCCATAGGCGAATCGATAGCTGGCCGTTGGGCCTCAGCGGCTCTACTCATCAAGTCGAAAGCGGCTTGTAATTGGCCAGGTTTGGCAACCGCAGGCGTGCATCCAGGGGTTGCCAGGAAGGGCGGGTAGCATTGGAAGTGCAGGCGATCAGGCCAGTTGGCACAGAATCAGCCTGAAGCGGTGGCTATGGGATCATTACACAGTCAAAGCTGCCCCGGGCGCTTTGGCGGAACGTGCAAAGGCCCCGACTATAAGCCCACCTCGCGGGTGTCAGGCACCGCGGTAGCCACGCGTAGCTTGCGCATCAGGTCGCGCTTCTTCGCATGGTGGCCTTGCATGCGTCTGAGCAGGTCATCCAGGGTTGCCACGGCCTTGAGGATGTACGGGCCCTTGTTGAGCATCACGCAATCCGCACGGATGCCCATGGCCGCGTCGGTGATTTCGGCTCGCGTTGGAACGCCTTTTTTGGCCAGGGTTTCCAGCACCTGCGTGGCCCAGATCACTGGCACATGTGCCGCCTCGCACAGGCAAAGCATTTCTTCCTGCAATTCGGCGGTGCGCTCGAAACCCGTCTCCACGGCCAGGTCACCGCGGGCAATCATGACGCCGAATCGAGGGTTGCGCATGCCCTCCAACAACAGTTTTGGCAAGTGGGTGAACCCCTGCCGCGTTTCGATCTTGAAGACCACCCCCAGGTCGGTGGCGTTGAGCCGCTCCAGGTGCTGGAGCAGCAATCGGGCGTCGCTGGGCTGGTTAGTGAATGAGAGTTCCACGATGTCAGCGTGTTCGCTGGCGAACTCCAGCGCTGCAATATCCTCTTCCCCCATTGCCGCCAGGTCGAGCGAAGTGCCGGGTAGATTGATGCCCTTGTCTGCCTTCAGCTTTACACCACCGGGCGCATGCTGGATGCGAACGATCAAGGCATCGGCTGTCGCAGTTTCCACAACGCCGGCAATCTTGCCGTCGTCGAAACAGATGACGGCCCCGGGGCCCGCCGCCTCGAAAACCGCAGGGGAGGTGCAGCCAATATGGGCAGGGGTGAGTATTCGGCCTGCGTCATCGGTGCTCGCGGGCTCGCCAGCCGCGAGGTTTCGGGTAAGCACTAACGTGTCGCCCTCGTGCAACGTCAGTGCCTGTTCCCGAGCCGGTACGCTGAGCAACCGCCCACCAAGCCTACGGCCACTGGCTCGCTTGACCTTCAGCTTGAGCCCGGGCGTCAGGTAGGCCGTTTTACGCAACTGCACCCAACAGCCAAGGGCATCCACGGCCAGTACGTGCAAGGCACGTTTGGCGCCCCGGGCATCCTTGAGGCGAATCACGTCCCCGACCGCGATGCGCTCCGGTAACTCAGCGCCTACACCTGGCCCCTCAGCGCCGCGGCAAAGGTACAGGTGGGCTGGCTCGCGTACAGTGCCCACGTCGTTACGCGTTGGCTTGACCTTGAGCACTGGCGTGCCCGGTGCCACGGGCCCGGTGCGCAGCTTCGGGCCGGGCAAGTCCATGGCTACCTGGCAGGGCATGCCCAGCTTGCGGCAGGCAGCGCGCAGGTGCTCGATCATTTTCAGCCATTGCTCGGGGCCGTCGTGGGCACAATTGATCCGCTGGCAATCCATCCCGCCCGCCACCAGCCGTTCCACCAGTTCGGGATCCTCTGCAGCCTCGCTGGGCATGGTGACCATGATCCGCACCGAGCGCTCACGCGAGGCGGGACCGAACAGCGCCGTGGCGTGGTCGGCCAAGGGCGATGAAGCGCCATGCAACGAAGGGAGGGCATCGGCGGCCATGGACGACGGTTTCTCGACGAGGCGTTCAAGTACAGCGATCACCTGATCTACAGCCCCCAGCGCATCACTCTCGCAGCGGCCCAGGGAAGACAGGCCGAGTTCGGCCAGCTGCGCCTGGACCAAACGGATGTCATGGCGCCGCAACGCCAGATAGCTCAGCAGGTTGGCCGCGCCCTGGTGATAAGCAGGGTCAATGCGGGAAAGATCCAGCGCGGCTGTGCTCGCGCCAAGCATTTCCTTGCGTAGGAAGCGCAGCGAGGTAAGTACGGCGCTAGCACCGCTCACGTTCCGCGGCTGAGGCCGATGTGCGGGTACGGTCATGGGAAGTCGCTCGGCTCGCCGGGAAATGAAAGTGCCCACGCTAGCTGGCAGGCATGACGCTTTGTTTACCGTCGTGAACCGGCCATCGGGCAGGGCTATAACCGAAGGCTGTCAGGCCCGCTGATAACCGCTTCGATTTTCGTGCCCGTCGCGCGCTCCTCATTGCTAAAGGCGTCGTAACTGGCCAGCTCGCCGAAGCGCAGCCCGGTCAAAGCTTCTATAGCGGCTACGCTGCGGCGATAGGTGCGCAGGGGGCCGAACACCAGGTCCAATTCGTCGAGCTCACGACGTTGGTCGATCATGTAAGCGCTGGCCGAAGGGTTACCGTCATCGCCCAGGTATGCCACCACTTTCCAGAACGCTTGAGGGATCTGCACGCCGCGGTACAGGCGGTCACTCTCAGCCAGTACCGGCCCGGAGAACACGGTGGCGCGTTCTTTCCAGCGCTGGGTGTTGTCGAGGATATAGTCCTCCAGCTCCAACCAGGTCTTTTGGTTGAAAGCGCTCATTTGTGGGGCGCAATTGGTGAAGTGGAAAGTATCGGCGTTGGCTGTGTGTGCCCTTTCCCCCCAGTTCGGGTCCTGCCGCCGCACCAGGTGGCCTCGATCAAGCCCATTGTTGGCGTACAGTTCGTCACCCACCTGTGCGGTAGCGGGGAGGCGACCATCGTACGCCCAGGTATCACCGGTGCGCGGCACCTCCACGTGCTGCTTGCCGTCAATGTTAACCCCCACGCACAGGGCGATTCGGCGGGTACTCGACATGGTCACCGAAAAATGGGTGTAGTCGAGGCGCGTGGCACCGTTTTCTAGGCGATAGGCCCTGGCTTCCAGCCCTTCAGACAAGGAGGGCCATGGCACGGCGAAATCACCCAGGAAATGCTCTGCGTAACCCTGGCGGTCATTCAGCTCGGCTGCCGATGTGACGCGCGGCACCGCCCTGCGAGCGAGCAGAGTAGTAGCGTCGGGGCCGGGCAGCAAAGGGCGTAGATCCGCGAGGCGAGGGCGATGGTTGAGGTTCACACGTGGTTCATGACTAGGCATGGATGAACTCTTGGCGGCAACGATGCCCGCAGTTCATCACACCCAGATGACAGGTTTTCGGCCGGAGAGCAGTAAAGCAGCCGACCCTCGAGGTTGAATGAATTCGCGGCCAGATCCGGGTCTTATGAAGTAAGCCAAGCGTTACAACGCAGTGGCCCCACCACCTGAACGCAAGGAGGAAAAATGCCTTCTGTAAATAAATACGTCGCCGAAATCCTTCAGCTTGAAGTCAGACTGTTGCATGCCAGAGCCCGTTTACTGGCTGGCAGTGATAGCGAAGCACTACACGATCTGCGAATTGCCACCAGGAGAATCCGCAGTTTGCTGATTCCCGTTCGCCATGTTGAAGGAATGGACGCACTCAAGGCCGCAGCGGCCGAGGTGGGGCGGCTGACTACGCCCACCCGCGATCTTGAAGTGATGGCCGAGGAGTTGGAGAAGAAGGGGTTGAGCCGAGCTGCCGCGAGCCGCCGCCTGAACTTGGTCAACCAGTACCGTGCGATCGCGGTCAGCCCTGTCCTCGATAAGCTTTTTGCGGCCTTGGATGCCTGGCCGTCTACATTCAGAAATAGCAAAGCGGGGATAGATAACAAAAAGATGCAGCGCGTCGTGTCGAAATCCTTGGACAAACAGCTTCATAAGCTTCACATGGCGCTGGATGATCAGGCACACGACCGGCATCAAGTGCGGATCCTGGTGAAACGAACCCGGTATTTAACCGAGGCCTTCAGGGAAGCTTCACCGCTTAGTGCAAAGGCGGCGAAATCTCTCAAAGCGGTTCAAGCGGCGCTGGGCTCATGGCACGACCACCATCAGTGGTGCCTGCGGATCAAGGAGGAGGCCGATCTGGCTCCGGTTGCATTGGAATGGGAGAAAGCAGCGGCGAATGAATTGCTCCAGGCGGAGGGCGAAATGAAGACGCTCAGGGAGCTGCTGCCCTGATAGGGCTTACTGGGCTTTCCATCGCAATTGTCGAGTGGGCAACTGGCGCTCGCATGCTACGGAACCAGCCGTCGCCCATTGGAGAGCAATCGCTCGCCTGTCACAGCTTGGTCATGTTTTGTATCTAGCGTTCAGGCTTTGAAGCCCTGCGCAGCTGCCGATATTCGCTGTCCGGTGGACACACGTCCGCGCTGGCCATTCCTTCCTTCGGACAGCTGCCATGGAAATCGACATCTTCAAAGAGTTACTGGTACCCGTCATCGGCGGCCTGGGCATTTTCATGCTGGGGCTCGAGTTCATGTCCGATGGAATAAACAACCTGGCAGCTAACCGAATGCGAGCCTGGCTCGCCAAGCTGGCAGGCACGCCAGCCAGAGGGTTGGCGGCGGGTACCATGATTACTGGGGTGCTGCAGTCCAGTACCGCGATGACCGTGATGGTCGTTGGCCTGGTTAACGCGGGGGTGGTGGGCCTGAGGCCCGCGATTAGCGTGATCATGGGGGCCAACATTGGTACCACACTCGGCAACGGCCTGATCGCCATGCCCCTGGGGCCGCTGGGCCTGATCTCCGCAGGCCTGTTTGCACTGGTCTATGTGTTCAGCAAGAGCGACAAGACCAAGAACGTCGCCCTCGCAATTATCGGCTTTTCACTCATTTTCTATGGGTTGAATCTGCTTACCGGCGGGCTCAAGCCACTGCGTGAACTGCCTGAAATAATGGCAGCCATCTCTAGCCTCAGGGCTGATACGTTTGGCGGCCTGGCCATGTGCATACTGACCGCGGCTGGCATCACCGCAATGATCCATTCCTCCTCGGCCACCATTGGTATTGTCATGGGGCTAGGGGCGGCGGGGATTCTGGACTGGCAGACCGCCGTGGCGTTTTCGCTCGGGGCCGACCTGGGTACTACCATCACCTCCTGGATGGCGTCGCTAAACCTTTCGAAGAATGCGAAACGGGCCGCATATGCGCACATTTCGTTCAACGTCATCGGCGTGGCCGTGATGTTTCCATTGTTCTTTCTGTCGATGGATCTACTTCAGTGGACGATGGGCGTGTTCGGAATGGACGTGGCCAAGTCCGTCACAGTTGATGGCAAGGAGAGCTTCCCGCTGGTGCCGTTGGCAGTGGGCTTGTATTCGATCGGCTTCAATGTTTTCAATACGGTATTGATGTTCCCGTTCATTGGGGTGTTCGATCGTGTGCTTTCCCGTATCGGTGCCCACCGCAACGACGTTGAGGATTACGCCACGCCACGTTACCTGGACCGGGCCGCGCTGCGGGACGTCGACCAAGGCGTGGCTGCCGTAAGCAAAGAGCTGGAGCGCTACACTCAAGGTGCCGGCCTGATATTAGCTGCGGCCCGGGGAGCGCCGAACGCACTGAAAAATGTTATCGAACATGAGCACGCCCTCGATACGCTGAATCAGGAGATCAGGGGTTATACCGCGCAGATGTTCAAGAACGATCTGAGCCTGCATCAGACCAACTTGCTCGCCAGCCTGATTGAGGAGGAAGACTTCAGCGCGAGCCTGACCCAGACGCTCTCGCAGATCACCCGCCGTATCGAGCGACAACTGTTTTGCAGCAACGCAAAGGCAATAGTCGCTGACGTATTGGACGTAGTAGAGCCCGCAGTAAAGAACGGTCCTCAAGGAACGTACCTGCCGCAGGCCCATTCCAGGCAGCTCGCTGATTTGCGAGAGCGTTGCCTGCAACCCGAGCAGAAACTCGGCTGGGACGAGCGCGGCGCCATTTTGACCTTGCTCGGCAGCGCAGAGCGCGCCCTTCACTTGGTACAGCGCATCGCTGATGAGCGCCAGACTGTTTCGCGAGAGCTCGGCAAGGGAAATATCGAACCGCCTTCCACCGCTCACGTGAGCCTCGTCATCAAACCTGCGTGAGGTTCATCGCGGCGCGTTGTCGCTCTCTGTAGCGCTCAACTGATCACGGCCATGGAGGGCCTGGGCGCCTCCCAAGCCCTCCAGCCACTTCTTACTATTCCAATAACAATCATCAGGTTGTGATGCTTCCTTTATTGACACCCATGGCCCTTATAATGAAACCCAACGTCGCCGGCCACGCTCAAGGAGGACGCATGTCACCCAAGGATCTGTTATTGGCGCTGGTGGTGATCATCGCCTGGGGCTTGAATTTTGTTGTGATCAAGGTCGGGCTCGATGGCTTGCCGCCGATGTTGCTCGGGGCGCTGCGTTTCGCCTTGGTTGCATTCCCCGCCGCACTGTTCATCAAACGGCCTAAGTTGCCGTGGCGCTGGCTGTTGGCCTATGGGGTAACCATCTCGCTGGGGCAGTTCGCGTTCCTGTTCGAGGCCATGGCCAACGGCATGCCGCCGGGGCTGGCCTCACTGGTGCTGCAGAGCCAGGCATTCTTCACACTGTTTTTTGCCGCGTTGTTCCTGCGCGAGCGCCTTCGCCCGGCCAGCGTGCTGGGGCTGCTGGTGGCCGCCGGCGGGCTGGCGCTGATCGGCTTCGAAGGCGCGCACCCCACGCCGCTGCTGGCGGTGTTGCTTACCCTCTGCGCCGCAGCTTCATGGGCTGTGGGCAACATCATCACCCGGCGGTTCGGCAACGTGAACCTGGTGGGGCTGGTGGTGTGGGGCGCGCTGATTCCGCCGCTGCCGTTCCTGGGGTTGTCGTGGTGGCTGGACGGCCAGCAGCGGATCGTCGACTCGCTTGTGCACATTCAGCTCAGCTCGATCCTCAGCCTGGCGTACTTGGCCTTCATCGCCACCATGCTTGGCTACGGCTTGTGGAGCACCTTGCTGTCGCGATATCCGGCGGGCAAGGTGGCGCCGTTTTCGTTGCTGGTGCCGGTGATCGGGCTTAGTTCCTCGGCCTGGCTTCTGGGTGAACGCCTGGGCGCCCTGCAATGGGCTGGCGGCGCGCTGGTGATGGTGGGCCTGCTGATCAACGTGTTCGGCCCGCGCCTATGGGCAGCCCGCCCGGGCGCGCAGGCAGCCACCCCGGGCCGCTGAACCGCCATGGCGGCCCTGCCGGTGATTGCCGCTTTATGGCATCATCGGCGCTTTTCCCCGTTTGCCCCTGGAGAAGCGCATGAGCCTGCCCACCGTCACCGTCGTCCCGCCTGGCACACCTTTGCAGGGGCGGGTGGCGCCACCGGGGTCCAAGTCCATCACCAACCGCGCCCTGTTGCTGGCGGCTTTGGCCAAGGGCACCAGCCGCCTGACCGGCGCGCTTAAAAGCGACGACACCCGGCACATGTCCGAGGCCCTGCGGCAAATGGGCGTAACCATCGAAGAGCCCGACGCCACTACGTTCGTGGTCACCAGCAATGGCGCATTACAGCCGCCCGCGGGCGCTTTGTTCCTGGGTAACGCGGGCACGGCGGTGCGCTTTCTCACCGCCGCGGTAGCCACCGTTCAGGGCGAGGTGGTACTGGACGGCGACGCCTACATGCAAAAGCGCCCCATCGGCCCCTTGCTCGAGGCCTTGCGCGCGGCGGGCGTTGACGCTAGCAGCCCGACCGGCTGCCCACCCGTGACCGTGCGTGGCAACGGCAAGCTGCAGGTGAGCCGGTTGGAAATCGACGGCGGGCTGTCAAGCCAGTATGTATCGGCGCTGCTGATGCTCGCCGCTTTGGGTGAAGCGCCCATTGAAGTGGCCCTGACTGGGAAGGACATCGGCGCGCGGGGTTATGTGGACCTCACCCTGGCTTGCATGCAGGCCTTCGGCGCGCAGGTGCAGACCGTGGACGACAGCACCTGGCGCGTGGCCGCCACTGGTTACCAAGCCAACGACTACCTGATCGAGCCAGACGCGTCCGCGGCCACTTACCTGTGGGCCGCCGAGGCGCTTACCGGCGGCCGTATCGACCTGGGCGTGGCCAACGAGGCTTTCACCCAGCCGGACGCTCAGGCGCAGGCCCATATCGCACGCTTTCCACATATGGACGCCGTGATCGACGGCTCGCAGATGCAGGACGCAGTGCCCACCCTCGCCGTGCTGGCCGCGTTCAACGCTACCCCGGTGCGTTTCACCCAGCTCGCCAACCTGCGGGTGAAAGAATGCGACCGGGTGCAGGCATTGTTCGATGGCCTGAACGCCATTCGGCCAGGGCTAGCCACCGTCGAGGGGGACGACCTGCTGGTGGCCGCCGACCCTGCACTAGCGGGTACCGCGACTGACGCGCTGATCGACACCCACTCCGACCACCGTATGGCCATGTGTTTCGCCCTGGCGGGGCTGAAGGTTAGCGGCATCCGCATTCAGGACCCCGCCTGCGTGGGCAAGACCTACCCCGGCTACTGGGATGCGCTGCGCGGGCTAGGCGTGGCACTGGTGTTTGCCTGAGGCCCGGGTTCGGGGGCTTTGCCCCCTCCTACAAATTGGGCAGAGGCATACCCCCGATGCCTCATGCCCTCACTTGCGGCGTACCTAGCAGGTCTTCGATCTTCACCGGCAAATCCCGCACCCTTACCCGGGTGGCGTGATACACCGCGTCGGTTATCGCGGCAGCGATGCCGGCGAGGCCGATTTCGCCGATGCCTCGCGCGCCCAGTGGGTTGAGGGCGTAGTCGGGGTAGTCGAGGAAGGTGATGTCCACCTCCGGCGCATCGGCGTGAGTGGTCACGATGTAATCGGCCAGGTTGGCATTCACCGGCGCGCCGTTGCGGTGGTCGTATTCGGTGGCCTCGAACAGCGCCATGCCCACGCCCATCATCAGCGCGCCTTCGATCTGATTGTGCCCGGTGCGGGTATTGAGGATGGTGCCAGCGTCGATCACCGTGACGATGCGGTTCACCTTGAGCCGGGCGATTTCCGGCTGCCACACCACCTCCACGAAGTGCGCCCCGTAGGAATGCAGCGACACCTTCTTGGCCGCTTCCTCGCTGCCCCTGCCTTCGCCATCGCCGCTCACGTGGTCCATGCCGGCCGCGGAAAGGATGGCCGGCAGGGGCACCGCTTCGCCTGAGCCGCCTTTAAGGCTTACGTTCATGTCCGCGAACACAAGTTCGTCCCTGGTTTTGCCGCTGAACGCCGGGTGGCTGCGCAGGGCTGCGTCCAGCGCCTCCTCGATGGCCTCGCGGGTGGCCTGCTGGATGGCCGGCACCAGCGAACCGGTGGCCATGGACCCGCCCGACATCGGCCCTGGCGGCAGGCGGGTATCCCCGATAAGCACATCGATGCGGGCCAGCTCCAGCCCGGTCAGTTCGGCGACCATTTGTGCAATCACGGTGTAGGTGCCGGTGCCGATGTCCTGGGTGCCGCAGAACACCTTGGCGCGGCCGTCGCTGCCCAGCTGCACGGTGGCTTTGGCGGTGAGGGCCTTGGCCATCCAGGAACACGCCGCCATGCCCCAGCCGATCACTTCACCGGCGCCGTTGCGCATGCTGCCCGGTCGCGGATCGCGGCTTTTCCAGCCGAAACGCTCGGCGCCCGTTTGCAGGCACTCGATAAGGTGGCGGGAGGAAAACGGCTGGTTGGTGCTTTCATCGTGGTCGGGCTGGTTCTGCAGCCGCAGTTGCAGCGGGTCCATGTTCAAGGCGATGGCCAGTTCGTTCATCGCCGACTCTACTGCGTACAAGCCCGGCACCGCGCCCGGGCCGCGCATGGACGTGGGTGGCGCTACGTCGCGCTTGGCCACCGACCAGGCGGCTTTCAGGTTGGGGGTGCTGTAGAGGAAACCCGTGGCTTCGCCGCAGTTTTCCTTGTAGCTGTCCAGCCGCGCGTTATGGAACAGGTAGTCGTGGCGCAGGCAGGTCAGCTTGCCGTCCGCTGTGGCGGCCAGGCGCAGGCGTTGCTGGGTATTGGCGCGGTGGCCTACGGTCTGGAACATCATGCGCCGGTCCACCACCAGCTTTACCGGCTTGCCCAGCTCGCGTGCGGCCGCGGCGGCCAGCAATGAATGGGTCCAGGGCCACAGCTTGCCGCCGAAGCCCGAGCCCAGGTATTCGGTGATCACCCGCACCTGCTGCGGCGCCACCCCCAGCATCTGCGCCATCACCAACTGATGGTTCATGATTGCCTGGGTGGTTTCGTACAGGGTAAAGCCCTGGCCATCCCAGATCGCGACGCTGGCGTGCAATTCGATCGGGTTGTGGGTTTGTGGCGGGGTGGTGTAGGTGTAGTCGATCTTTACCGGTGCGGCAGCAAAGGCGGCCTCCACGTCGCCGCGCTCGGTGTCCACTTTCTCCGGGGCTTCCGGGCTGAGCCGTGTGCTCACGTCCACTGGCTCGGCGGCATAGGTGGCTTTTACCGCCGCAGCGCCTGCCTTGGCCTGCTCGTAGGTGCGCGCCACTACCAGCGCCACGTATTGCCCGTAATAGGTGATCTTGTCATCGGAAAGGGGCGGGCGGGCTTCGTCGTTCTTGCCCTTGTTGGGCTGGCGGCGAAACAGCTTGCCGGCCAGGTTGCCCTGATGGAACACCGCGATCACCCCGGGCGAGGCTTCGGCCGCGCGGGTATCCAGGCCGGTGATACGGCCCTTGGCGATGCTGGCGGTGACCGGCACGGCATACACCAGGCCGGGGAAGTGGTGGTCGGAGGTGTAGCGGGCCAGGCCGCTGACCTTTTTCGGGCCATCGATGCGCGGCAGGCCCTGGCCGATGAAGCGTTCGGAAGTCTGTGCCATGGGTGTGCCCTCGCTCATGCGGTTTGCGCCGTCAGCGCCACGGTGGTCAGGCAATGCGCCACGCAGCGCTTGGCCAGTTCCACCTTGAAGCCGTTCTCGCTTTGTGGGGTGGCATTGCGTACGGCCGCTTCAGCGGCCAACTGCCAACTTGCAGCGGTCGCCGGCCGGCCGATCAACGCCTGCTCTGCCTCCGTGGCCCGCCAGGGGCGGGTGCCTACGCCGCCCAGGGTGATCCGAGCTTCGGCCACGCGGCCGTCGTCCACGCGCAACAGCACGGCGGCAGAGGCCAGGGCAAACTCGTAGGAGGCTCGGTCGCGCAGTTTGAGATACGCCGAATGCGCCCCTTTGACGGGCGGCGGCAGGGTCACTGCCGTGATCAAGTCGCCAGGCTGCAGCACGGTTTCAAGATGAGGCGTGTCGCCTGGCAGCAGGAAGAACTCACTGATCGGCACCACGCGCTCACCAGCGCTGCCCTGGATATGCACCTGGGCCTGCAAGGTGGTGAGGGCCACGTTCATGTCCGAAGGGTTGCTGGCGATGCAGTGCTCGCTGGTGCCGAATACAGCCAGGTTCCGGTTGGCGCCGTCGATGGCCGAGCAGCCGGTGCCGGGTTCACGTTTGTTGCAAGCGCTGAGGTTGTCGCGAAAGTACATGCAGCGGGTGCGCTGCAGCAGGTTGCCGCCAGTGGTGGCCATGTTGCGCAGCTGGGCGGAGGCGCCCGACAGCAACGCCTGGGACAATACTGGGTATTCGTTTTTCACTCTTGGATGCCAAGCCAGGTCGCTGTTGCGCACCAGCGCGCCGATCCGCAGGCCGCCATCGGCCGTATCGCTCACATCGGCCAAGGGCAACCGGTTGATGTCCACCACCTGCTCGGGGTGTTCAACCCCAAGCTTCATTAGGTCGGTGAGGGTGGTGCCGCCCGCGATAAAGCGCACTTGCGCGCCCTGCTGAGCGGTTTGCGTGGTGGCGGCCAGTCGCACCGCCTGCTCCGCGCTGCTGGCGCGGGTGAAGGTAAAGTTCTGCATGGTGGCGGCCTCAGGCTTTGCGGGTGTGTTCAATGGCAGCAAGGATGTGCGAGTACGCCCCACAGCGGCAGATGTTGCCGCTCATGGCTTCCTTGATTTCCGCCGCGGAGTCACCGTATGGCTCATGGGCCAGGGCCACCGCCGACATGATCTGCCCGCTGGTGCAGTAGCCGCACTGGTAGGCGTCCTGCTCTACGAACGCCACCTGCATGGGGTGAAGTTTGTCCGGCGTGCCCAGGCCTTCGATGGTGGTGATGTCATCACCGTCGTGCATCAGCGCCAGGCTCAGGCAGCTGTTCACTCGCCGGCCGTTCACATGCACGGTGCAGGCGCCGCACTGGCCATGGTCGCAGCCCTTCTTGGTGCCGGTAAGTTGCAGGCGGTCGCGCAACGCATCCAACAGGGTAGTGCGCGGGTCCACTTGCAGCGTTTGCGGTTGGCCGTTGACCTTGAGCGAGAGGGTTTGCTCGCCGGGCTCGGCTGGTACGGCGTTCTGCACGTCAGCGGCCTGCGCGGCAGCTACAAGGCCACCACCCAAGGCTGCGGCGGTCCCGCCTACGCCCATGGCCTGGAGAAGCAAGCGGCGGGAGAAGGGCAAGTGCCCGGCGTTACCCTCGGTCGAGGGCAGAGGCTTTTTCGACATGAGTGGTTCTCCATCAGGTGCGCCTCTGCGGGCGCTGACACGGCAATTTTCAGGGTAGTTCGGGTTGGGCCGCACGGTTGCGCTGCCGTTCAATCGTTTCAGCCCGCCGGTCGGCTGGCGGGGGGAACTCCAACGGCGACATCGCTTCACAATCCTAGGTGATCAAGGAGGCCGCGACATGAGTGACGCCCTGCAGGAATACAACCGCAAGCGTGATTTCGAAGCCACGCCAGAGCCTTCGGGGGGCGGCCATGGGCGCAAGGCGGCCGTGGACGATCGTGCCCTGCAGTTCTGCATCCAGAAGCACGACGCCAGCCACCTTCATTACGATTTCCGCCTGGAACTGGATGGGACGCTGAAAAGCTGGGCAGTGCCCAAGGGCCCGTCGCTGGACCCCCGCGATCGGCGCCTGGCCATTCAGGTAGAGGACCACCCCATCGACTACGCCAGCTTCGAAGGGCACATACCTGAGGGGCATTACGGAGCAGGAGACGTGATCGTTTGGGACCGCGGCGTATGGGAGCCCGAAGACGAGCCCCACAAGGCGTTCGAGAAGGGCAAGCTCAAGTTCCGCCTTCAGGGTGAAAAGCTCAGCGGCGTGTGGAACCTGGTGCGCACCCACATGAGCGGCAACAAGACCCAGTGGTTCCTGATCAAGTCCCACGACGATGCTGCGCGCGACCACGACGAGTACGACGTGTTGGAAGCCGCCCCGGACAGCGTACTGAGCGACCGTACCTTGGTGCCCAAGGTGCGTGGCAAGGCCGCCCGGTCGAGAAAGGCATCGGCTGCGCCCGTGAAGGCACCTGCCAGAACCCGTGCCACCGGCAAACATGCCGAAAAGGCTGCCACCCTGGAAGGCGCCGTGGCAGCACCCATGCCGGAAACCTTGAAGCCCGAACTGGCCACGCTGGTGGAAACCGCGCCAGCGGGTGAATGGAGCTACGAGATCAAGTTTGACGGTTACCGCATCCTGGCCCGGATCGAGAACGGCGAGGCCAGGTTGTTCACCCGCAATGGCCATGACTGGACGGCGAAGATGCCCCGGCAGGCCCGTGCCCTGGAGGCGCTTGGGCTGGATTCTGCCTGGCTGGACGGTGAAGTAGTGGTGGCCAATGAAGACGGTGTTCCGGATTTCCAGGCGCTGCAGAATGCCTTCGAGACCAGCCGGGCCGAGTCCATTGTGTTCTACCTGTTCGACCTGATGTACCTCAACGGCATGGATCTCTCGGGTGTGCCGGTAGAGCAGCGCCGCGCCGCGCTGGAAGCCGTGCTCAAGCAGCACGAAGACGAGGCGCTTCGCTTCTCGGCCAGTTTCGATGAATCGGCCACGGCGCTGCTCGACAGCGCCTGCTCGATGAAAATGGAAGGGCTGATCGGCAAGCGCCTCGGCAGCGCCTACGTCAACCGGCGCAGCAACGACTGGATCAAGCTCAAGTGCAAGCACCGGCAGGAATTCGTGATCATCGGCTACACCGAGCCCAAGGGCGCACGCAATGGCTTTGGGGCGCTACTGCTGGGGCTGCATGACGCCGACAGCGGCAAATTGCGCTACGCCGGCAAGGTAGGCACGGGCTTCAACGAGGCCACGCTCAAAAGCATCCTGGCCGAACTGCGCCCGCTTGAAGTGAAAAAGCCGGCCGTCGGCAACCCGCCCACCGGCGCCGAGGCGCGGGGGGTGCATTGGCTCGAGCCATCACTTCTCGCCGAGGTCGCATATGCCGAGATGACCCGCGAGGGTTCGGTACGCCATGCAGTGTTCCATGGCCTTCGCCAGGACAAGCCTGCCACCGAGATCACCCAGGAGACCCCCGTGGAAGCGAGCCAGCTCAAGCCAGACGACAAGGCTGCAGAAAAGCCCGCGAAGAAAGCAGCCTCCAAGCCAGCAGCACCAAAAAAGGCCAAGGCAGGAAAGAACGAAGCCACTGCCGGCGAGGTACGCATTACCCATCCAGACCGGGTGATCGACGCCACCAGCGGCACCACCAAGTTGCAGTTGGCCCAGTATTACGCCCAAGTGGCAGCGTGGATTCTCCCTCACCTCAAGCAACGGCCAGTGGCGTTGGTAAGGGCGCCAGAGGGTATTGCCGGTGAGCTGTTCTTCCAGAAGCACGCCGAGCGGCTGAAAATTCCCGGGGTAACCAGCCTGGGCTCGGAGTTTTCCGGGCAGCCGGTGATGATCGTCGACAACCCGGAGGCGTTGATCGGCGCGGTGCAGATGAGCACGGTGGAATTTCACACCTGGAATGCCACTGCCAAGGACGGGCAGCACCCGGACCGCTTCATTCTCGACCTGGACCCAGACCCGGCTTTGCCGTGGAAGGCCATGGTGGAAGCTACCCAGCTTACGCTGACCATCCTCGACGAGCTGGGCCTCAAGAGCTTTCTCAAGACCAGCGGAGGCAAGGGGATGCACATTGTGGTGCCGCTCAAGCCCAAGGATGACTGGGACAGCGTGAAGGCGTTCTCCCAGGCCGTGGTGAACCATCTGGCCAAACTGTTGCCCGATCGGTTCTCGGCGGTGTCGGGCCCCAAGAACCGCGTAGGCAAGATTTTTGTGGATTACCTGCGCAATTCTCAGGGTGCTACCACCATTTGCGCCTTCGCTGCGCGCACCCGCGAAGGGTTGCCCGTATCGGTGCCGGTGTTCCGCGAGGAAGTGGCGGAACTGAAGGGCGGCAACCAGTGGAACATCCACAACATTCACGAGCGCCTGGGGGAAATGGAAGGCAATGACCCCTGGGCTGGTTATGCCAAGGTACGGCAAACCATCACCGCCACCATGCGCAAGAAGCTGAACATGAAAACCTGAGCCGGTGGCGCCAGTGCCACCCTTGGGTTCGATACCACGGAAGCCCATGAGCAAGATCATTACAGAACTGCCCGAAACACCCAGCCAGGCCCAGGAAGCGAGCGAGAACGCCATGTTCGGCACGCCGAAGGCCCGGCTGGATTTTTACCGCAACGAGATCCAGTACGAAACCTCGCTGATGTCTAACCGCACAAACGCCTATTTGTCTGCGCAATCGTTCCTGGTGATCGCTTATGCCTCGTCGATGGCCAACCTGAACCCGGACTGGGGCAAGTTATTCACTTTGGTGGTGCCGCCGATCCTGGCGCTGCTGGGCATCGTGAGTTCGCTGCATGCCTGGCCCGGCATCCGCGCTGCCTACGACATCATTGACCACTGGCATTTCAAGCAGTACCAGCTGCTGCGCGCCGAGCCCGCCATGGGCATGGCGTACGACGACTCCCCGCTGTTCAGCAAGCACGAAGCCCAGGAGAAGGGCTACAGGCAGTCGCTGCTGTTCTCCATGCGCACCCCGTGGATTTTCACCGGCGTGTGGGCGGTGCTTGGCGTGTTTTCGGTATGGTTGCAGTATTTCGGGTAGTACAGCGCAGCCGATGCCATTCCCGGGCTCCGCCCAGTCCTACAGGGTGAGCTGAGCCCCTAAAGTTGGCCTCAGGCCAGCCGGTAAAACCGCCGGGCGTTTTCCCAGAGCACCGCGCGCGCTGCCGCTTCTCCCAACGCTTCGCCAATCAAGGTGATATCCGCTGCTTCGAACGGCCTTGGCGCGCGGGTAGAGGGCAGGTCGCTGCCGAACATCAGCGCTTCGGGGTTGGCGGCGTGAAGCTGTTGCAGCGCTGCCGCCACGGGGAAGTCGACCCGGCCGAAGCCGCAGGCTTTCACACGCGCCCCTTGTTCGACCAGCCGCAGCAAGTGTGGCAGGCCGTCGGCGCTCAAGCCCAGGTGGTCGATACTCAAGGCGGGCAGGCGCGAAAGGCGTGGCGCCAGTTCGGCCAGGTCGCGGCTATCGACGTACAGTTCCACATGCCAGCCGAAGCCCTGATGAACACGAACGGCCATGCGCTCCAGTTGCTCCAAAGGCTCGGAACCGCCACGCCGCAGGTTGAAGCGCAGGGCGCGCACGCGGTGCGCGTCAAGTTCAGCAAGGGCATCGTCGGTGATGTCCGCGGGCACCTGGGTCACCCCGACGAAGCCTTCGCCGAGGCGGCCCAGCGCATCGATCAGGTAGCTTTGATCGAAGCCCTGGAACGAGCCGGAAACCACCGCGCCGCCTGCAATGCCCAGTGCCACGGCCTGGGCCTGGTAAGCTGCCGCGTCGAAGGCTGGCGGCAGGTAGCCCTGATTGGGGACAAGGGGAAAACGGGGGTCGATGATGTGGCAATGGGCGTCGAAGATCACCGTTGGCTCACTCCTGAACAAAGGTTCCCGTACCTTCGAGGATCACGCGCAGCGCAGCCTCGGCGTCGTCCAGGTCAGCCACGGCATCTTCCAGGTCCGCAACCAGCTGCACGTTCGAGAACGGCGCCTCGGCGTCCGCAGGAAGGTCGATGATCAAGCGGCTTTCGCTGAGGGTCACCTTGAAATCCCGTACAAGGATGGACTGCTCGTCCCACACCAGCTCCACGTCGTCCTCGCCTGGCGCCCGCGACAACAACAGCATTTCGCCGTCGGTACCCTGGCAGCACAGCAGTGCCAGGTCGTCCTCTTCCTCGTCGCAAGGGTTGCCCATCAATAGGGCGGCTTTCATATGCATGGTCAGGCTTCCACGAAAAGTGCCGCCATTGTGGCACGCCGGCACGCTTTGCACAGCCCGGCACATGCTCAGGACATCATGGGCGCAGGCAAGGGCCCGGGCGCGGCTTCCAGGTCCGCCTGGCTGGCCATCACCTGAAAACGCTGGCGGTATTCCAGCGGGCTCAGCCCCAGGCGCTTGCCGAATATGCGCCGCAGGTTGTCGGCGCTGTCGATGCCGCAGCGCTCGGCCACCGCGCTTACCGGCAGGTCGGTGGTTTCGAGCAGCTCGCGGGCCGCGTCGATGCGCGCATCATTGACGAACGCCATGGGCGTGATGCCGGTCTGCTTGCTGAAAAGGCGGGTAAGGTTGCGCGGGCTCATATGCACGCGCTCAGCCAGTGAGGCGAGGGTGTGGGGGTGCTGCAACCGATCGATCACGTAGTCACGCACCGCGTGCACCTGCGCATCGCCATGCGCCTGGCGGTCGAGCAGGGGGCCGAATTGTGCCTGCCCTCCCGGCCGCTGCAAATACACCAACAGGTATTTGGCCACCTTGAGAGCAAACCGCCGGCCGAAATCTTCTTCGATCAGCAACAGGGCCAGATCCATCGAAGCGCTGGCGCCCGCGCTTGTGTACACGGGGCCGTCCTTCAGGCGCAACGGCTCGGCGTATACCCTCGCCTGGGGAAACGCCGCGCGTAACCGGGCCGCTTCGCTCCAGTGGCTGGTCACCTTGCGCTGGTCGAGCAAACCGGCACCGCCCAGCACGAACACCCCGCTGCAGGCAGCAGCCAACCGTCGGCAACGCTTGGCCTGGCGGCCCACCCAGGCGGCCACGCGGGGGTCTTCATACACGTCGTACACGCCCATGCCGCCAGGCACGAGGAGGGTATCGAAGAAGGGGCAGGGCTCGTAGATGCTACGGTCGGCGACTACTGTCAAACCGCACGCCGACCGCAGCGGCGTGCGCGTGGTACCCACTGTCACGATTTCGTATTGATGCTCGCCCAGCACGCGCACTTCGCCGAACGCGTTGCGCGGCCCTGCGATGTCCAGCAGCTGAAAACCGGGAAACACCAGAATGCCAATCAGGATCTTGCGCATGAGGAGACGTCTCGCCGGGGAAGGCCAGGGCCCAGGGCTATGGCCGGGCTTGGACGAGAACTGCGCACTGCTCGCCGTCGTTCAGGTGTCAGGGTTGTCATTGGGCTAGCAAGAATCAGGCAAAGGTGTGCGGTTGTACGGCGTTAGTGTGCGCAAGCTGGATGAAACCCCTGTTACAGGTGATCACGCTGGACCGCTTCAGCGCCTGTCGTAGCGTGGCGCAAGCTTTTCACGCGCCGCCGTGGTGCACGGTGATACGCGGTGGGGCATGTTCCCGCTTCCCGCTTCCCGCTTCCCGCTTCCCGCTTCCCGCTTCCCGCTTGCCCCTTGCCCCTTGCAGCTCAAGGCAGGGTTGCGCCAAGTGCAACCCGAGGCTGACCGAATATGTCGCCCTGTGGCAAGATGTCACAGGGGATGTGTCGCTAAGCTGAACTGTCCATGACACTGGCGCTGCACGCTGAACCATCCTCCATTGTCATGACCCAAAAGCTTCATCTCCCTTGCACGGCTTGCGGTCATCCACCGGCCCGACGAGGGATACACGCTACGCTTCCACCAAATACAAAGCCCGAGCGGAGTACCACAGATGGCGTTTTTCACCGCGGCCAGTAAAGCCGACTTCCAGCATCAACTGCAGGCGGTCCTGGCCCAGCACGTTGACGAGCAGGCCCTGCCACAAGTAGCCCTGTTCGCCGATCAGTTCTTCGGCATCATTTCCCTTGACGAGCTGACCCAGCGGCGGCTGTCCGACCTCGCCGGCTGCACCCTTTCGGCTTGGCGCCTGATGCAGCGGTTCGAGCCCGCGCAGCCTCAGGTGAGGGTGTACAACCCCGATTACGAGCGCCACGGCTGGCAATCCACCCATAGCGTGGTCGAGGTGCTGCATCAGGACCTTCCGTTCCTGGTGGACTCTGTGCGCACCGAGCTCAATCGTCGCGGTTACAGCATTCATACCCTGCAAACCGCCGTCCTGAGTGTGCGTCGTGGCCCGGGCGGCGAATTGCTGGAGGTAATGCCGAAGAACACCCAGGGCGAGGGCATAGCCCAGGAATCGCTGATGTACCTGGAGATCAACCGCTGCGCCACGGCTGCGGGGCTGGCTGGCTTGGCGGCGGCGCTGCTGGAAGTGCTGGGCGAGGTACGCGCCACGGTCGCCGACTTCGAACCCATGAAGGCTCGGGTCCACGACATGCTGGCCATGGTCGACAATAGTGCCTGGCCGGTGGATGGCGCTGAAAAAGCTGAGGTGAAGATTTTCCTCGAATGGTTGGTGGACAACAACTTCACCTTCCTGGGCTACGAAGAATTCGAAGTACGTGAAGACGCCCAGGGCGCTCATCTGGTGTACGACGAACAGTCTTTCCTGGGTTTGCCGCGCCTTCTGCGTGCTGGCCTCAGCGCCGAAGACCTGCGCATCGAGGACTTTGCCGTCAAATACCTGCGTGAACCGCTGCTGCTGTCCTTCGCCAAGGCCGCGCAGCCCAGCCGTGTGCACCGTCCGGCCTACCCCGATTACGTATCGATCCGGCAGATCGATGCCGACGGCCGGGTAATCAAGGAATGCCGCTTCATGGGCCTGTACACCTCGGCGGTATACGCCACCACGGTGCAACAGATCCCGTACGTGCGCAGCAAGGTCGCCGAGATCGAACGCCGCTCGGGCTTCGACATGCGCGCACACCTGGGCAAGGAACTGGCTCAAGTGGTCGAGGTGCTGCCTCGTGACGACCTGTTCCAGACACCCGTGGACGAGCTGTTCAACACTGTAATGTCCATTGTGCAAATCCAGGAACGGGCGAAGATTCGCGTGTTCCTGCGCAAGGACCCCTACGGCCGCTTCTACTACTGCCTGGCCTACGTGCCGCGCGACGTGTATTCGACCGAAGTGCGGCAGAAAATCCAGCAAGTGTTGATGGATCGGCTCAAGGCCAGCGACTGCGAGTTCTGGACGTTCTTCTCCGAGTCCGTGCTGGCCCGGGTACAGCTGATTCTTCGGGTAGACCCCGCCAACCGCCAGGACATCGACCCGCAGCAACTGGAGCGCGAAGTGGTGCAAGCCTGCCGCTCCTGGCAGGACGACTACCACGCCCTCACCATCGAAAACTTCGGCGAGGCCCAGGGCACCAACCTGCTGGCCGAGTTCCCGAAAGGCTTCCCGGCCGGCTATCGCGAGCGGTTTGCCGCGCATTCGGCCGTGGTCGACATGCAGCACCTGCAGGCGCTTTCGGATGCCCGGCCACTGGTGATGAGCTTCTACCAACCGTTGGCCCAGGGTGGCGAGCGCCAGTTGCATTGCAAGCTGTACCACGCCGACGTGCCGCTGGCGCTCTCGGACGTACTGCCGATCCTTGAAAACCTCGGGCTGCGCGTGCTGGGTGAATTCCCATACCGCCTGCGCAATCGCAACGGGCGCGAGTTCTGGATTCACGATTTTGCCTTCACCTATGCCGAAGGCCTGAAGCTGGACCTGCAACAGCTCAACGACACCTTGCAGGATGCGTTCGTGCACATCGTCAACGGTGAGGCAGAGAACGATGCCTTCAACCGGCTGGTGCTCACGGCCGGCCTGCCGTGGCGAGACGTGGCGCTGCTGCGTGCCTACGCCCGCTACCTGAAGCAAATCCGCCTGGGCTTCGACCTTGGGTACATCGCCGCCGCGCTGAACAACCACACGGACATCGCCCGCGAGCTTACCCGCCTGTTCAAAACCCGCTTCTACCTGGCCCGCAAGTTGGCCGGCGACGACCTGGACGACAAGCAGCAACGGCTGGAGCAGGCGATCCTCACCGCACTGGACGACGTTCAGGTGCTCGCCGAGGACCGTATCCTGCGGCGCTACCTGGACCTGATCAAGGCCACCCAGCGCACCAACTTCTATCAGCCCGACGCCAACGGCCAGCCCAAGCGCTATTTCAGCTTCAAGTTCAACCCGGCGTTGATTCCCGAGCTGCCACGGCCGGTGCCCAAGTTCGAGATCTTCGTGTACTCCCCGCGAGTGGAAGGGGTGCACCTGCGCTTCGGCAACGTGGCCCGCGGTGGCCTGCGCTGGTCGGACCGAGAAGAAGACTACCGTACCGAAGTGCTGGGCCTGGTGAAGGCGCAGCAGGTGAAAAACTCCGTGATCGTGCCGCTGGGCGCCAAGGGTGGGTTCATTCCGCGGCGCTTGCCCCAGGGCGGCAGCCGCGACGAGGTGCAGAACGAGGCGATCGCCTGCTACCGGATCTTCATTTCCGGCTTGCTGGACATCACCGATAACCTCAAGGAAGGGGAGGTTGTGCCGCCGGCCAACGTGGTGCGTCACGACAGCGACGACCCATACCTGGTGGTCGCCGCGGACAAAGGCACTGCGACCTTCTCCGACATCGCCAACGGCATTGCCTTGAGCTACGGCTTCTGGCTGGGCGACGCTTTCGCTTCCGGTGGTTCGGCCGGCTATGACCACAAAGGCATGGGCATCACCGCCCGCGGTGCCTGGGTGGGCGTGCAGCGCCACTTCCGTGAGCGTGGCATCGATGTGCAGAAAGACAACATCAGCGTGATCGGTATCGGCGACATGGCCGGCGATGTGTTCGGCAATGGCCTGCTGATGTCCGACAAGTTGCAACTGGTGGCCGCTTTCAACCACCTGCATATTTTCATCGACCCCAACCCGGATGCGGCCAGCAGCTTTGCAGAGCGCCAGCGCCTGTTCAACCTGCCACGCTCGGCCTGGAGCGACTACGACGCTTCGTTGATTTCCGCCGGTGGCGGTATCTTCCAGCGCAGCGCCAAAAGCATCGCTGTCAGCCCGGAAATGAAAGCCCGGTTCGACATCAAGGCTGACCGCCTCACCCCGACCGAGCTGTTGCACGCCTTGCTCAAGGCCCCGGTGGACCTGCTGTGGAACGGCGGTATCGGCACCTATGTGAAGTCCAGCGAGGAAAGCCACGCCGACGTGGGCGACAAGGCCAACGATGCGCTGCGCGTGAATGGCGACGAGCTTCGCTGCAAGGTGGTGGGCGAGGGCGGCAACCTGGGCATGACCCAGCTGGGCCGGGTGGAGTTCGGCCTCAACGGCGGCGCTACCAATACCGACTTCATCGACAATGCCGGCGGGGTTGACTGCTCCGACCATGAAGTGAACATCAAGATCCTGCTCAACGAGGCGGTGGCCGCAGGCGACCTTACCGAGAAGCAGCGCAACGAACTGCTGGGCAGCATGACCGACGAGGTTGCGCACCTGGTGCTCGGCAACAACTACAAGCAGACCCAGGCGCTGTCCATTGCCGCTCGCCGCGCCAACGATCGCCTGGCCGAGTACAAGCGGCTGATCGCCGACCTTGAAAGCCGGGGCAAGCTGGACCGGGCCATCGAGTTCCTGCCCAACGAAGAACAGCTGGCCGAACGCGCCGCGGCCGGCCAGGGCCTGACCCGCGCCGAGCTGTGCGTGTTGATCTCTTACAGCAAGATCGACCTCAAGGAGACCCTGCTCAACTCCCGCGTACCGGATGACGACTACCTCACCCGGGACATGGAAACCGCGTTCCCGCCAAGCCTGGTGGCCAAGTACGGCCCGGCCATGCGCCGCCATCGCCTGAAGCGCGAAATCGTGAGCACCCAGATCGCCAACGACCTGGTGAACCACATGGGCATCACCTTCGTGCAGCGGTTGAAGGAGTCCACTGGCATGAGCGCGGCAGACGTGGCCGGCGCCTATGTAGTAGTGCGTGACATCTTCCACTTGCCCCATTGGTTCCGTCAGATCGAAGCGCTGGACTACCAGGTGCCAGCCGATATCCAGCTCAGCCTCATGGAAGAGCTGATGCGCCTTGGGCGCCGGGCAACGCGCTGGTTCCTGCGCAACCGCCGCAGTGACCAGGACGCTGGCCGTGACGTGGCGCATTTCGGCCCGCACATCACCGCGTTGGGCCTCAAGCTTAACGAGTTGCTGCAGGGGCCAACTCAGCGCCAGTGGGAAACCCGCTACCAGGCGTACGTGGAGGCAGGAGTGCCCGAATTGCTGGCGCGCATGGTCGCGGGTACCACCTACCTCTACAACCTGCTGCCGATCATCGAGGCCTCGGACCTCACCGGTCAAAGTGCCGCCAGTGTGGCCAAGGCGTTCTTCGCCAGCGGCAGTGCGCTGGACCTGAACTGGTACCTGCAACAGATCAGCAGCCTGCCGGTGCAGAGCAACTGGCAAGCGCTGGCGCGGGAGGCGTTCCGCGATGACCTGGACCTGCAGCAGCGGGCAATCACCATCTCGGTACTGCAGTTGCAGGACGCGCCGGAGGACGTGGACGCCAGGGTATCCCTGTGGCTGGAACAGCACCGCGTGCATGTAGAACGCTGGCGCGCCATCCTCGATGACCTTCGCGCGGCAACCGGCAGCGATTACGCCATGTATGCCGTGGCCAACCGCGAGCTGGCCGACCTTGCGCTCAGCCCCGCGGTGTCCCACACCGTGGCCTGAGTGAACCCGGCCCTTCTCTCGGGGAGGGCATGGTTCCGGCTGTGAAGGGACCTGTGGGCCGCTTATGTTCGCCCAGCGCTTGAGAAAGCGCTGACGTCAACATAAGCGAGCCACAGGAGGCCCAAATGGCCGAAATCGCAGGAAAGTCCTTCATTGCAACACTGCTGAGCACCACCGGAGAGGGTTTTTATCCGGTCGGTTATTTGCAGGACTCATCCCTGGCTGGGGATGGATGGCTGATTCAGAGCGACCAGGAAGAAGGCACCTTGTTCCGTTTCGACTATGTCAAAACGGCGGGTAACCGCCTGTATTACAACATCAGTGCCGCACCAGGTACCCGGTATGACGGGGCAAAGGTCGGGATCAGCCGCAATGGCTATGTGGGGTTCTACAAGGTTGCCGAGGTGTCCGACCTCTGGAAAATCGAGCTCGAAGGCAATCAGGCAGACCCAGATACCTTCGAATTCGTGCTGCGCGATCACCGGGGTTATCGAGTGGGTGCCTTGAGTGAGCCACAGGGAGGTTTCTGGACGTCGTTCCATCCCGCTCAAAGCGCCCGGCGCGTGCGCTTTTTGAACGTGGAAGCCGGCGATATCGTCCATTTCCAGGGGCAGATCATTACTGAACTATGAGGTTTATCGCCGGGGCGCCTGCTTTGCGGTAGCCCCGGCGCCCCTTCACAGGTTGGTCATGCGCTGGTTCTTTTCATCGTACCGCTCACCCACGATAGCGTCGGCTGGCAAGGCTTGAGAAATGGCCTGTTGCGTGTCGCTGTCCAGCTCAATGCCGGCTGCACCGGCGTTATCCGCCAGGTGGTGAATCTTTCTTGCTCCCGGTATGGGTGCAATCCAGGGTTTTTGCGCGAGCAGCCAAGCCAGCGCGAGCTGCGCCGCAGTGCAGCCGCGTTGCTCAGCCTGCTGATTCAAGGCGTCTACCAGGCGCATGTTCTGCTTGAGGGCTTCGTCCTGGAAGCGTGGCAAGCCGCGGCGCATGTCTTTCTCGTCCAGCTCCTCGACCTTCAACTTGCCCGTAAGGAACCCTCGGCCCAACGGGCTGTATGGCACAAACCCGATGCCGAATTCGGCGCAGGTAGGCAGCACTTCCTTTTCAGCTTCGCGATACCACAGTGAATACTCCGACTGCAGCGCCGTGATCGGGTGCACGGCATGGGCGCGCCGCAGCGTGGTGGCCGAGGCCTCTGACAACCCGAGGAAGCGGACCTTGCCTGCATTGACCAGCTCGGCCATGGCGCCCACGGTATCCTCGATCGGCACGGCAGGGTCCACCCGGTGCTGGTACAGCAGGTCGATGGTTTCGATGCCCAGCCGCTTGAGTGAACCTTCCACCGCCTCGCGGATATGCTCCGGGCGGCTGTCCACGCCAGCGATGCGTTCCCGCCCCACGCCTTGATCGGAAATCCTGAAGCCAAACTTGGTGGCTACCTGGACCTGATCGCGGCGGCCCTTCAGCGCCTTGCCCAGTAGCTCCTCGTTCTCGAACGGGCCGTATACCTCAGCCGTATCCCAGAAGGTCACGCCCAACTCCAAAGCATGGTGCAGGGTTTTGATCGATTCGGCCTCCGGCGCTCCGCCATAGGCGAAGCTCATGCCCATACAGCCCAGGCCTATGGCCGATACCTCCAGGCCTTGGCCCAATGTTCGGGTTTTCATCCATGTGCTCCTTTTTCCAGATAGGCGTGTAAGCGTAGCCGTTATTTTCACTTACCCCAGGGCGCGTTCGAACCGGAACCGGGCTGCCCGTCGCTACCCCCGCTGCCTTCGGCTTGCTGAGCTACGCTCCCCTGTACCCTTTCGGGGTTGTGCCCCTCCAAGCCGCGCTGCGCGTGCATCAGTCTGTTGCAGTAACACGTCCCCGCCTCTGGAAAATTCGGCCTGACCCCTATTTCGAGACGGAGGTAGCGGTCATGGCAAGACTCTTCAACGTACGCGACTACGGCGCCAAAGGCGATGGCATCGCCGACGATACCCAGGCCATTCAGCAGGCGATCGATGCCGCCGCCAAGGCAGGCGGCGGCCAAGTGTATGTGCCGCAGGGCACCTACATGCTCAGTGGCGCGAACGACGATGGGGGCTGCCTTACCCTCAAAAGTAATGTGAACCTCAATGGCGAGCGGATGGGCCTGGCCATACTCAAGCTGGCCGATGGCTCAAGCGAAGACATCGCGGGGCTGATTCACACTGTGAGTGACGCCAATACGCTCAATGCCTCTATCCGCAACCTCACGCTCGACGGCAACAAGGCCAACACCGGCGGTACGGTCGACGGCATCGTGACCGGCAGTGCCACCGGCGATACAGCGCATACCGTTGGCCTTACCCTCGCCGGCGTTGAACTGCAGTACCTGAGCGGCGATGGCCTGCGCGCCCAGGCGCTCACGTTCGCAACGAACGTGAATGACAGCCTGGCCCATGACAACGACGGCGATGGCTTTGCCACCGAGTTCCAACCCCGGCAGGTGCGCGACGACACCATCAGCTTCCGTGACAACGAGGCGTATCGCAACGGCGGCGATGGTTTCAATGTGGTGGCGGCTGCCTACACCAGCGCAAGCCTGCCGCCTAGCAGGGAGCAAGCGTTCACGTTCGGCAGCAACGATGCGTACGACAATGCAGGCAGCGGCCTGGTGATCACCGGGGTAGATCAGCCTGACCCGGAGCGGTCCCGCTGGCAGCAGGAAGGCATTGTTGGGGGTAAGGTGCATGGCAATGGCGGTACGGGCATCAGTATCCAAGGGTTCAGGGGCGGCACCATCAGTGAGGTCGAGATTTACGACAACGGCCGCCAGGGCATCGCCTTGCTGGGCACGCACGAGCAGAAGGTGTATAGCAACTATGTGCACGGTAACGCGCAAGCCGGCCCGGCCCCGGAAATCCTGGTCGGCAGCTACACCAATAGCGAGGGGAGAGTTTATAGCGCTGATAACGTGCTGGACCTGGCCAGAAACACCATCGTTGGTGGCGAGCAGTCAACCTACGGGCTGGACGACCGCCAGGCACCTGCCAGCGAAGACCCTTACCGCGCCGGGCTGGGTAACACGCTCAGCAATTTGCATAGTGGGTATCTGGCGACTGACCAGGCCTATGTGAATCTGTTGTCCTCGCTGCCCGCTTTCACGTTAGTGGGTACGCAGGCCACCGACCATCTCAACGGGACGGCCGCAGTCGAGATGTTGAAGGCGGGCGCCGGCCGCGACACTCTCGATGGCGCTGGGAACGACGATGTGCTCCAGGGTGACAAGGGCGCGGACCGCCTCACCGGCGGCGCGGGCGACGATGTGTTCATGTATGCCCGTCGGCAGGATAGCTACGCCAGCAGCACAGGGGATGCGCATGATCGCCTCCTGGATTTCGCCCCCGGGCAAGACTACCTCGACCTCGCTGCGCTGGGCTTGCACGGGCTCGGCGATGGGCACAACGGCACTGTGCGGCTCACCTACAACACCAGCAACGAAACCACCTACCTGCAAAGCCTGGACGCCGATGCCGATGGCTATCGGTTCAAGCTGGCGCTCGCGGGCGACTACCGAGACCGCCTGGCCGACGCTGATTTCGTTGGCCGCCAAAACGGCACCGGCGGCCCTGACACGCTTATCGCCACACGCCTCAGCGGCGAGCTGCTGGTAGGGCGCGGGGGTGATGACACGCTGACCGGCGGCGCGGGTGACGATCGCTTGCAGGGGGGAAGTGGCGCAGATCGCCTGACGGGTGGCGCAGGCCAGGACACATGGGTATACACGCGTATGGCCGACTCTGGCATCAACACGGCGAGCCACACCGAACACATCGACAGGGTAGCTGACCTCAGCATGACGGAGGCTGACCTGATTGACGTCTCCGCCTTGGGCTTTACCCGTATAGGGGATGGCCATGACGGTAGCCTCAGAGTGACCTACGACGCTGCAACCGACCGTACCACGGTCGAATCCCTGGAGGCCGACGCGGCGGGAAACCGTTTCGTCATTACCCTGCTGGATGCCTATGAGGATGGGCTGCATCCAGGCTTTGTTCCGGCATTGGCCGATGCGTTTATCCTGGCCCCGTCAACGCCGCAAACAGGCGCTACCGATGCACCCAGGACTTTTAGCTATGGCACCCTGCTCGACGATGTGATGATCGGGAGCGCACAGCGGGACGACCTCCATGCAGACGCCGGTGATGATGTAATCCAAGGTGAGGGCGGTGGCGACCTGCTTACCGGCGACGCCGGGGCTGATACTTTTCTTTACCGGCAGGTGGGTGACAGCACCCACACCGGGGTGGACGTGATCCAGGATTTCCTCGTCTCCGCCGACCGAATCGACGTGTCAGCGCTGGGGTTTACCGGGCTGGGTGATGGCACAGCGGGCACGCTGAAGCTTGCCTACAGCGTAACGAGTGACCGTACCTACCTGCGCTCCACTGAGACAGACGACGAAGGCAACCGGTTCGAAGTGGCGCTGGCGGGGGATTTTCGCCAGACCCTCGCTTCACAGAACCTTGTGTTTGCGCCTGAGGCTGCGCCTGCTCCGGATCAAGGCGTCGACCTCACGCTGATAGGGGATGCTTTGGCCGCGTAGGAACGATGAAACCTCGCCCATAAAAAAACCCGCCAGTGACGGCGGGTTTTTCTTGCAACTTGAAGCTTACAGCTTGCAGCTCAAAGCCTTACGCCTGAACGACCGGGATCTTGGCTTTTTCCGCAGCATCACGGAAATCGGCGATCTGGTCGAAGCTCAGGTAGCGGTAAACGTCGGCAGCCATGCTGTCGATGTTCTGCGCGTACTGCATGTACTCCTCGACCGTAGGCAGCTTGCCCATGATCGACGCAACCGCCGCCAGTTCCGCGGAGGCCAGGTACACGTTGGCACCATCGCCCAGGCGGTTGGGGAAGTTACGGGTGGAGGTGGACACCACCGTGGAGTTGGCGGCCACGCGTGCCTGGTTACCCATGCACAGCGAGCAGCCTGGCATTTCCATGCGCGCGCCGGCCTTGCCGTAGATGCCGTAGTAGCCTTCCTCGGTGAGCTGGTGCGCGTCCATCTTGGTGGGCGGCGACAGCCACAGGCGAGTCGGGATGGCACCCTTGACCTTGTCCAGCAACTTGCCCGCGGCGCGGAAGTGGCCGATGTTGGTCATGCACGAGCCGATGAACACTTCGTCGATCTTCTCGCCAGCCACCGTGGACAGCAGGCGGGCGTCGTCCGGGTCGTTCGGTGCGCAGAGCACAGGCTCTTTCACTTCGGACAGGTCGATCTCGATCACTTCAGCGTATTCGGCATCAGCGTCGGCGGCCAGCAGTTCCGGGTTGGCGATCCAGGCTTCCATCGCCTGAGCGCGACGCTCCAGGGTACGGGCATCACCGTAGCCTTCGCTGATCATCCAGCGCAGCAGGGTGATGTTGGACTGCAGGTACTCGGCGATGGCCTTTTCCGGCAACTTGATGGTGCAACCGGCGGCAGAGCGCTCGGCCGAAGCATCGGACAGTTCGAATGCCTGCTCGACGGTCAGATCGTCCAGGCCTTCGATTTCCAGGATGCGGCCGGAGAAGGCGTTCTTCTTGCCTTTCTTCTCGACGGTGAGCAGGCCTTTCTGGATGGCGTAGTACGGAATCGCGTGAACCAGGTCGCGCAGGGTGATGCCTGGCTGCATCTTGCCCTTGAAACGAACCAGTACGGATTCCGGCATGTCCAGCGGCATCACGCCAGTGGCGGCGGCGAACGCAACCAGGCCGGAACCGGCCGGGAAGGAAATGCCGATCGGGAAGCGGGTGTGGGAGTCACCACCGGTGCCCACGGTATCCGGCAGCAGCATGCGGTTCAGCCAGCTGTGGATGATGCCGTCGCCCGGGCGCAGCGACACGCCGCCACGGGTGCGGATGAAGTCGGGCAGGGTGTGGTGGGTGGTGACGTCGATCGGCTTGGGGTAGGCCGCGGTGTGGCAGAAGGACTGCATCACCAGGTCAGCGGAGAAGCCCAGGCAAGCGAGGTCTTTGAGCTCGTCGCGGGTCATCGGGCCAGTGGTGTCCTGGGAGCCGACGGTGGTCATCTTCGGTTCGCAGTAGGTGCCAGGGCGCACGCCCTCCACGCCACAGGCCTTGCCGACCATCTTCTGAGCCAGGGTGTAACCCTTGCCAGTGTCGACCGGGGCTTCCGGCAGCTTGAACAGGTTGGCCGTTGGCAGGCCCAGCTCGGCGCGTGCCTTGTCGGTGAGGCCACGACCCACGATCAGCGGAATACGGCCGCCGGCGCGGACTTCGTCCAGCAGCACAGGGGTTTTCAGCTCGAAGGTGGCCAACACTTCATCGGTGCCGTGCTTGCACACCTTGCCAGCGTGCGGGTACACGTCGATCACGTCGCCCATGTTCAGGTTCGACACGTCGAACTCGATCGGCAGGGCGCCGGCGTCTTCCATGGTGTTGTAGAAGATCGGGGCGATCTTGGTACCGAAGCAGAAGCCACCGGCGCGCTTGTTCGGCACGTACGGGATGTCGTCGCCGAAGAACCACAGCACCGAGTTGGTGGCCGATTTACGCGAGGAGCCGGTACCGACCACGTCACCCACGTAGGCAACCGGGAAGCCCTTGGCTTTCACTTCTTCGATCTGCTTGAGCGGGCCGATGGCGCCTTGCTGCTCGGGCACGATGCCGTCGCGGGCCATTTTCAGCATGGCCAGGGCGTGCAGCGGGATATCTGGGCGCGACCAGGCGTCCGGGGCAGGGGAAAGGTCGTCGGTATTGGTTTCGCCAGGCACCTTGAACACGGTCAGGGTGTACTTGTCGGCGATCGCAGGGCGCTTGGTGAACCACTCACCGTCGGCCCAGGATTGCAGTACGGCCTTGGCGTGGGCGTTGCCGTTCTTGGCTTTCTCGGCCACGTCATGGAAGGCGTCGAACATCAGCAGGGTGTGCTTGAGTTGTTCGGCAGCCACGCTGCCCAGCTCGGCGTCGTCCAGCAGGTCGACCAGGGTATGGATGTTGTAGCCGCCCTGCATGGTGCCCAGCAGTTCGGTGGCGCGCTTCTTGTCGATCAGCGGCGAGTTGGCTTCGCCCTTGGCCAGCGCGGACAGGAAGCCGGCCTTCACGTAGGCGGCTTCGTCCACTCCCGGCGGTACGCGGTTGGTGATCAGGTCTACCAGGAAAGCTTCTTCGCCGGCGGGCGGGTTCTTCAGCAGCTCGACCAAGCCTGCGGTTTGTTCGGCGTTCAGCGGCTGGGGCACGATACCCTGGGCGGCACGCTCTTCGGAGTGTTTGCGGTAGGCTTCAAGCACAGTTATTACCCTCATCAGTGGTCCCGCGTGGGACGCTTATCCAGCGGCACCCTCGCACGCCAAGGCCATGCGGCTTTTGAAGCCGATTGACCGGAGTGTCGATGAGTGCCAGGCAGAAGCTGCTTTCAAAGTTTTACGCCGGCAGAATGCTGAGCGGATGAGGGCTGGCACGGTGAGGAGGGGAACCGTGCCACTGCATTCTGACGGATCGACTGTGCTCGTGACGCTTTGAAAACAGCTTCCAGATGGACATTGGTGCCTTCAAGCAGGCCGAACGATTCTACGGCAAAATTTCCCCGAAAGTAAGTTGCCCGTTCGCCAGCAAGAGGTGAAAGCACTACGACGAAGGGCTAAGATAGGCGGCTCGCCGCTTCGCCGATGCTCTGATTACCATGGCCAAATCAACGATCAAAACGCCTTGTGTAGGCCTTTGCTCCACTGTCTACGGGGACCTGGTGTGCCGTGGTTGCAAGCGTTTCCACCATGAAGTGATCCACTGGAACACCTACGACGACGAGCAGAAGCGCGCCGTATGGCTGCGCCTGGAGCAACTGTTGGCGCAGGTGATGGAGGGCAAGCTCGAGGTGTTCGACCCGGCGCGCCTGCGCTTGCAGCTTGAGCAACGGCAGATCCGCTTCCAGCCACAACAGTCCGAATACTGCTGGGCCTATCAGTTGATCGCCCGCGGCGCCCGGGTGATCAATCAGCTGGACGCCTACGGCATCGTACTGCTGCCCGAATTTCGCGACTGGGACCTGCCCGCCCTGCGTGACGCCATCGATCGGGAATTTTTCCTTTTGTCCGAAGCCCATTACCAGCGCTACATCGCCCCGGCGTTTTTGCTGGAAGGGTTGGAGTAGGCGCTGCGTCAATCGCTTGAACGGCGATGCCGGGCTGCGGCGCCCCGCGTATACTGCGCCGTTTTCCAGCCACACGAGACGGCGCATGCTGCCCGACATTCATGAGTTCCTTGGTTGCCGCACGCCCCAGGCCTGGGTCGATGCCGCAGTGGCAGACCAGGAAACCCTGCTCATCGATCACAAGAATTGTGAATTCAAGGCCGCGTCCACGGCGCTGAGCCTGATCGCCAAGTACAACACCCACGTCGACCTCATCCATTTCATGTCCCGCTTGGCGCGCGAGGAACTGGTGCACCACGAGCAGGTGCTGCGGTGGATGAAAAAGCGTGGCGTGCCACTGCGCCCCCTCAATGCCGGCCGCTATGCCTCGGGCCTGCGCAAGCTGGTGCGCTCCCACGAGCCGGTGAAGCTGGTGGATACCCTGGTGGTGGGCGCGTTTATCGAAGCCCGCAGCTGCGAGCGGTTCGAAGCGCTGGTGCCACACCTTGACGCGGACCTGGGCGGCTTTTATCACGGCCTGCTCAAGAGTGAAGCCCGGCATTTCCAAGGTTACCTGAAGTTGGCCTATCACTACGGCGGTGCCGCCGACATTGAAAACACCATCGCCAAGGTTCGCGAGGCGGAAGTGGCCTTGATCGAAAGCCCGGATGAGGAATTGCGCTTTCATAGCGGCGTGCCTGCCTGATTCGCTTTCCCTGTTAACCCCATTCGCGAGCTCTCCGCGAATGGAATGGTCAGGTAGTTAGCCCCCTGATAGGTGCCTTGACATTAGCTGCCTAGGCAGTAATATCTTGCAATATCTTCTGCCTGAGCAGTTATCTGCCTTTCCCGATGAGCCATTTCACGCCTGAAAACTTCCACGACAGCCAGATCGGCATGTTGCTGGGCCGTGCCAATAGCCTCAAAGACCGCATTCTGGATCAGCACCTTGAGATCTACGGTGTGACCTCGGCGCAGTTCAAGGTGCTGATCATCGTGGCCGAGTGGGGCATGAACTCGCCGGGTGACTTGTGCCGGCACTTGTCGTTGGACAGCGGCTCGATGACCCGCATGCTCGACCGCCTGGAGCAGAAGCAGCTGATCCGCCGCAGCCGCAGTGAAGCGGACCGTCGGCAGATCTGCATCGCACTCACGGAAGAAGGCCAGGCCTTGGCGGCGCGTTTGCCACAGATAGGTGCCGAGGCGATGAACCGCCTGGCCGGTGTGTTGGACGGCAGTGAACTGGCCGAACTGGAACGGTTGCTCAAAAAAATTCTGATCGATGCCGGCGACCCCGTGGCCTGCTGGCGCCTGGGTAAAAAATGAAGCCCCAACTGCTTACCTTGAAATTACTGCCCCTGGCCTTCGCGATTGCATTGGCCGGCTGTGCCAACGACCACGGCCTCAAGCCGGACGCCACGGTGGCGCAGCCCGAAAGCCTGAACGCCACCCGAAGCCTCGCCGCGGTGACCGTGAGCCCGGCTGCCTGGCCGTCGGCGACCTGGTGGTCCAGCCTGGGTGACCAGCAACTCAATGCCCTGGTTGACGAGGCACTGCGCGATAGCCCGGACCTGCAAGTGGCCGCCGCGCGTGCTCATCAGGCAACTGCTGCCGCCAATGCCGCCGATGCCGACCGTAGCGCGTACATCGGCGCCGATGCCAATGTGTCGCGGTCCCGGCTGGCCAAGGTGCAAGACCCGCTGCTCGAGGGCGATCGTTACTCCACGCTGCGCAGCGCGGAAGTGACGTTCGATTATACGTTCGACCTCTGGGGCGGCGAGCGCACGGCCTGGGAAGCTGCATTGGGCCAAGCCCGGGCGGCGGAGGTGGACCGTCAGGCCGCGCGGCTGACCCTGGCCGTGGACGTGGCACGTGCCTACAGCGACCTGGGCCATGCCTATATTGCCGCCGACCTTGCACAGGAAGACCTCTCGCGCACGCGGCGCATGCTGGAGCTGGGCCGCCAGCGGCTGGCCGCCGGCATCGACAGCCAATACCAGCTTCAGCAAACCGAAAGCCTGGAAGCCAGTGCCCAGGAGCAGGCGATCAATGCCGACAAGGAACTGCGCAGTGCCCGTATCGCCTTGGCGATCCTGCTGGGCAAGGGCCCAGACCGCGCCAGCGAAATCGCCCGGCCGCAGGTACTCAAGCCGGCAGCGGTAGCACTGCCGTCGCAATTACCAGCGGACTTGCTGGGTCGCCGCCCGGACCTGATTGCCGCGCGCTGGCGGGTGGAAGCCGCCAGCCGCAACGTGGAAGTGAGCAAGACGCGGTTCTACCCCAACGTGAACCTCACGGCCGCAGCAGGCACCCAGTCACTGTTGGGGGACGCGCTGTTCGGCAGCGCCAGCCGCTTCTTCAACATTGCTCCGGCGGTGTCGTTGCCGCTGTTCGACGGTGGCCGCCTGCGCGCCGGCCTGGACGCCAGCGATGCCGACTACGAGCTGGCGGTGGCGCAGTACAACAAGGCACTGGTAGGTGCGCTGGGAGATGTGGCCGACGCCATCAACCGCCTCGAAGCCTTGGGCCGCCAGGTGGACGCCAAGCAGCACGCCGCCGATGTGGCGCGCCAATCCTTCGATACCGCCACGCAGCGTTACGGCTCGGGCATCGGTAACTACCTGGATGTACTGACCATCGAGCAGCAACTGCTGGGCGCGCAACAGCAGCTGGCGGCGCTCAACGCTCAGCGCATCGACGTTTCGATTCAACTTATGCAGGCCCTTGGCGGCGGTTATCAGGGTGACACCCTGGCCAGCGCCCAGGCCCCACGCGATTAACCAAGGTAACTTCCCATGGCCACTGCCAACCCCCAAGCCAACGGCGAAAAGGCTGATAACGCTCAACCCCAAGGCAACCCGCGCAAGCGCAAGCTAATGCTGCTCCTGCTATTGCTGGTGGTTGTGATCGCCGGCGTTGCCGTATTCGCCTGGCACGAACTGCACGGCAGGTTCTATGAAGAAACCGACGATGCCTATGTGAACGGCAATGTGGTTGAGGTGACTCCCCTGATCGCCGGTACCGTAGTAAGCATCGGTGCCGATGACGGCGACCTGGTGCAGGAAGGCCAGACGCTCATCAGTTTCGACCCGGCGGACGCCCGCATTGCGTTGGAAAACGCCCAGGCCAACCTTGCGCGCACTGTTCGCCAGGTGCGTGGCATGTACAGCAACGTGGACAGCCAGCGCTCCCAGGCCAATGCCCGCCGTGTGGAGCTGCAAAAAGCGCAAGAGAACTTCAACCGCCGCAAGACACTCGCCGCCAGCGGGGCGATCTCGCAGGAGGAGCTGTCCCACGCCCGCGACGACCTTGCCGCCGCTCAGGCCGCGCTCGGTACCGCCCAGCAGCAATTGGCAGGCACCGTGGCGCTGGTCGACGACACCGTGATTTCCTCGCACCCCGATGTGCAAGCCGCTGCCGCGCAGTTGCGCGACGCCTATCTGGCCCGCGCGCGCACCACGCTGGTCGCTCCGGTCACCGGCTATGTAGCCAAACGTACCGTGCAGCTGGGCCAGCGCGTTCAGCCTGGCACGCCGACCATGGCGGTGATCCCACTGGACCAGGTGTGGGTCGACGCGAACTTCAAGGAAACCCAGCTGCACGATATGCGCATAGGCCAGCCGGTGACCCTGGAAACCGACCTGTATGGCGATGACGTGACTTATGGCGGCACCGTGCAAAGCATCGGTGCTGGCACCGGTAGCGCTTTCTCGCTGTTGCCCGCGCAGAACGCCACCGGTAACTGGATCAAGATCGTTCAGCGGGTGCCGGTGCGGATCAAGCTCGACCCGCAGCCCCTCAAGGACCATCCGCTGCGCATTGGCCTCTCCACGGTTGCTACGGTAGACCTCCACGACCAGACCGGCGCCGTGCTGACGCAGCAATCCACGCCGCAAGCGACCTTCTCTACCCGGGTGTATGAGCAGCAACTGGACGAGGCCGACAGCATGATCGCGCGGCTGATTCACGACAACAGCGCCCCGGGCAAGACCGCCCAGCGTTGAGCCCACTCGCGCCCCGTGAGCGGGGCGCCCTTTCTGTTTGCGGGATACAGCGATGAGCTCCAACGCATCCTTTACGCCACCCAGCCTGGTGCTCAGCACCATTGGCCTGTCGTTGGCGACGTTCATGCAGGTGCTGGACACCACCATCGCCAACGTGGCGCTGCCCACCATTTCGGGCAACCTGGGGGTGAGCGCGGAGCAGGGCACCTGGGTGATCACCTCGTTTGCCGTGAGCAATGCCGTGGCCTTGCCGCTCACCGGCTGGCTCAGCCGGCGCTTCGGGGAAGTGAAGCTGTTCATCTGGGCAACCTTGCTCTTCGTGCTGGCCTCGTTCCTCTGTGGCATTTCCACTTCGATGCCCGAGCTGGTGGGCTTTCGGGTAGTGCAGGGGATGGTTGCGGGCCCGCTGTACCCCATGACCCAAACGCTGCTGATAGCCGTGTACCCACCCGCGAAACGGGGGATGGCGCTGGCCTTGCTGGCCATGGTGACGGTGGTGGCGCCCATCGCCGGGCCGATACTCGGGGGCTGGATTACCGACAGCTACAGCTGGCCGTGGATCTTCTTCATCAACGTACCAGTGGGCCTGTTTGCCGCCGCTGTGGTGCGCCAGCAGCTGGCCAAGCGACCGGTGCAGACCAGTCGGCAACCGATGGACTATGTGGGCCTGATCACCTTGATTATCGGCGTGGGTGCCTTGCAGGTGGTGCTCGACAAGGGCAATGACCTGGACTGGTTCGAGTCGCAGTTCATCATCATCGGCACGGTGATTTCGGTCATATTCCTGGCGATCCTCGTGATCTGGGAGCTGACCGATGCGCACCCGGTGGTGAACCTGAGACTGTTTGCCTTCCGTAACTTCCGCGTGGGCACGGCGGTGCTGGTGGGTGGCTACGCGGGCTTCTTCGGGATCAACCTCATCCTGCCTCAGTGGTTGCAGACCCAGCTGGGCTATACCGCTACCTGGGCTGGCTTCGCCGTGGCGCCGCTGGGGATACTTCCGGTGTTGATGTCGCCATTCGTGGGCAAGTACGCCCACAAGTTCGACCTGCGCGTGCTGGCGGGGCTGGCCTTTACCGCCATTGGCCTGAGCTGCTTCATGCGTGCCGGCTTCAATACCGAAGTGGACTTCACCCATATCGCGCTAGTGCAACTGTTCATGGGGATAGGGGTGGCGCTGTTCTTCATGCCCACGCTCAGCATCCTGCTGTCGGACCTGCCACCCAAGCAGATCGCCGACGGCTCTGGCCTCGCTACCTTCCTGCGTACCCTGGGCGGTAGCTTCGCAGCCTCGCTCACCACCTGGATCTGGAGCCGTCGCGCCATCCAGCACCATGCCTACCTGAGCGAGAACATCAGCACGCTCGACCCTACCACTCAGCAGGCGCTGCAACAGCTGGGCGGGGCGACGGACAAGAGCTATGCCCAGCTCGAGCAGATGGTCAACGCCCAGGCCTACATGCTCTCGACCGTGGACTACTTCACCCTGCTGGGCTGGATCTTCGCAGCGTTGATCCTGCTAGTGTGCTTCGCCAAACCACCGTTCACCGCCAAGGCTGGGCCGGAGGCGAGCGGGCATTGAGGTAGCGTGAAGCGGGCGCTTACTCAAACACCTTCAGCGCAGCCTCGAGGCTTGCGCCGGACAGCTCTCCAAGATGGCTGCCCTTCAATTGCCCATCCGGCCCGTAGAACAACGTGGTCGGGTAGGCCATGGCGCCGACTGCCCGGGCCAGGTTGCCGCTGGTGTCGTAGAGCACGTCGGCAGGGTTGACACCGGTGGCGCCCAGGAAGGTCGCCGCCATCGCCGGCGTTTCGCCCTGGTTCACGTACACGAACCGCACGCCGGGCCGCGCTTTTTGCGCCGCCACCAATACGGGCATTTCCCGGCGGCAGGGCGGGCACCAGGTAGCCCACAGGTTCACCACCAGGGGTTGGCCCTGGTAGCGGCTTAGCGTAACCGGGGCATCGTCGCTATCCACAAGCGGTGGGTGCGGCAGGCTGCTGCGCGCCTGTTGCCAGCCAAGGGCCAAGCCACCGGCCAGCCACACGGCAAGGCCAGCCGCAATGCCCCAACCCAGTGCCCGCCTTCGTGCCGGCGTGCGCCAGCCGAAGCCCAACGCCACCAAGCCCGATACGGCGATGCCCGCCCAGGGCACGAAGCCTCCATCGCGCAGGTCGAGCACTTGCCAGGGCGCAAGCTGGTATTGCGCCCAATACAGGACCACGAACGCAAGCCGCGCGGTGACAACCGCCAGCGCGAACAACCAGAACAGTGTGGAATCGGAAGCCGCCCCGGCCGCGCTACGCGAGCAGCGCCGAGCGACCAGCATCGCCAGCCCCAGCGCCAGCAGCAACACCACATTGGAAATGGAAAGGGCCAGAGGCCCTAGGGAAACGCTTAACATGACGCACTCCAGCAAGGTTCAGCGCGCACCCTGAACGCGGCCGGTTAAACGGCGGTTAAACGCGGCGCCGGGCGGCTAATGCAGGCTTAATGGCCGCGAGGTAATCTGGCCGCCTGTGAAAAGGTTACCTCCATGCACGTATTGATTTGTGAAGACCACGACCTGATTGCCAGCGGCATCGTTGCCGGGCTCACCGCCCAAGGCGCGGTGGTGGATCGGGTCGCCACCGCCAGCGCTGCCGAAGCCCTGCTCAAGGCGGCGCAGTTCGATGTGATGGTGCTGGACCTCGGCCTCCCCGATGAAGACGGGCTGAAGCTGCTCAAGCGCCTGCGCCAGCAGGGCCAGGCCCTTCCGGTATTGGTGCTGACGGCCCGCGACGCGGTAACCGACCGCGTGGCCGGGCTGGAGGCAGGTGCCGATGATTACCTGGTGAAACCCTTCGACCTGCGCGAGCTGAGCGCCCGGCTGCACACGCTGCTGCGGCGCATGGCCGGCCGAACCGTCAATCGCATCGAACATGGCGCGCTGTGCCACGATCCCAGCAGTTGCCAAACCTGGCTCGATGGCCAGCCGGTCGACCTTTCCCGACGCGAGCAGGCGTTGCTTCAGGCGCTGTTGCAGCACAAGGGGAGGGTGCTCAGTGCCGAGCAACTCAAGGACAGCGTGTATGGCTTCGGCGACGAAGTGGAAAGCAACGCGCTCAATGTGCACATCCATTACCTGCGGCGAAAGCTGGGCAACGGTATCGTGGAAACCGTGCGCGGCCTTGGCTACCGGCTTGGCCCGGCCGCTACCTCCGGGCAGGTGCAACCATGAGCTTGCGCGTACGGCTCATGTTGATCCTGGGCGGCGCGTTCGTGCTGATCTGGGCCTTGGCGGCGGCCTGGATGTTCCGCGACCTGCGCGGGCAGATGATGTTTTCCCTCGACCAGCGCCTGGTGGCGTCGGCGCGAATGGTGGCCGGCCTGGTGCAGCAACTCCCGCAGCCGCTGCGGGCCCAGGACGGCGAACGCATCAGCGCGGACCAGTCCAGCATTCCCGACGGCATGGCGTGCAAGGTGAGTTCGCTGCGCGGGGAAATTCTCGCGACCAGCCATCAGGGTGTCGAGGCTGAGCTGGGGGAGGAGGGTGGTGGGTTCCATGACCAGATCATTGACGGTGAGCATTGGCGCAGCTTTACCCTCAGCCACGGTGACGTGCGCATCACCACGGCCGATCGTCAGCAGGAACGCGAGGCACTGAACCAGTCGGTGCTGCTGGCAGCCTCCGTTCCGGTATTGGTGGCATTGCTGGGCAGCCTGGGGGTGCTTTGGCTTGGCGTGGGCCAGGGCCTTGCGCCGCTCAACCGTATTCGCGATGCCCTTACCCGGCGCAGCCCTGACGCCCTGGAGCCCCTGCTGGTGCGACCATTGCCCGCCGAGTTGCGGCCCTTGGTGGAGACTCAGAACCAGCTGTTCGTACGTATTGGCCAGGCGATCGAGCGGGAGCGGCGGCTCACCGACGACGCGGCGCACGAGCTGCGCAGCCCGTTGACCGCCGTGAAAACCCATTTGCAGGTCGCCCGCATGACTGACGGCGCGGCACGGGAAGCTGCGCTGGCCAATGCAGAAGAGGGCGCTGACCGCTTGCACCGTACGCTGGATCAACTGTTGCTGCTGGCACGGGTAGAAGGGCGGCTGGCTTTTGAGGAAAACCGAGGCTGCGCCGTTGCGGACGTGGCCAGGCTGGCGATCAATGATACGACCGGCGATGCCCGGCGGATCGAAACAGACGTCGAGGACGGTGCTGCTCAAGTGCCGCTCGGTGTGCCGCTCACGCTCGCCGTGGCGGCCCTGCGCAACCTGCTCGACAACGCCTTGCGCCATGGGGGCAGCGAGCGGCCGGTGCAGTTGGACGTGTGCCGTGAAGGTGGGCATGCACTGTTCCGGGTGCGGGACCGTGGCCCCGGTATAAAGGAAAGCGAACTGGCCCACCTGACCGAACGCTTCTGGCGCTCCAGCCATAGCCAGGGATGCGGCCTGGGCCTGGCGATCGTGCAGGCTATCGTTCAGCGCTGCCAGGGCCAGCTGGATTTCCATCCGATGCCCGACGGCCTGCAGGTGGATTTGCGCTTGCCACTGGGCGCCGTTGCAGGGGGCGAGTAGCCAGCCCCTACCGCTTGCCGAGGCCGAGTTGCCGCTTGCAGGGGCAATCGTCTATTATGTTTGACATTAATCACCCCCCTTCTTCGGATGCGCCCTGTATACGGCCATCCTTGAAGCGAGATGATTGAAATGTTTTACAACTGACCAGCCTCGGCGGTGCTTCGTGAAAAGCGTAACTACAAAAAACCGGTCTAAACCGGTCGTCCTCATGACCATGGGCGTGCAAGAGCGTAAAGGTCACCTGTATCAAGTGATGACTCACAAGTACATCACTCCTCTGGTCGACATCGCCGGCTGCGTGCCGGTGCTGGTTCCGACCTGCTGCGGCATCGAAGACCTGGACCACTACCTGGACATGGCCGACGGTGTGTACCTCACCGGCGCGGGTTCCAACATCGACCCCGCACTGTATGGCCAGGAGAACCTCACCCCGGAGAAGACCCAGGACCGCGACCGTGACAATTTCGACATTCCGCTGATTCGCGCCGCGCTTGACCGCGGCCTGCCAATCTTCGCCATCTGCCGCGGCATGCAGGAAATCAACGTCGCCCTGGGCGGCGATATACACCAGAAGCTGTACACCGTGCCGGGCGTGCAAGACCACCGTGAAAACCCGGAGGATCCTGTGCCTGCCCAATACGGTGACAGCCATGGCGTAACTGTTGCTCCGGGCAGCTGGCTGGCCGAGGCGCTGGGTGCCGAGAGCATCCGTGTGAACTCCCTGCATGGCCAAGGCATCGATCGCCTCGCCGAAGGGCTGGAAGTGCTGGGCAAGGCCCCGGATGGCGTGATCGAGGCGTTCCACGCGCCGGCCATTTCACCGTTCCTGCTGGGTGTGCAGTGGCACCCGGAATGGCAAGCCACGCAAAACCCCGTGTCGGTAAAACTGTTCGAAGCCTTCGGTGAGGCGTGCCGCCGCTTCAAGGCGCAGTAAACTTCAGGCTTGAACAAAAAAACCGCTGGCAACCTGTACGTTGCCAGCGGTTTTTTTATGGATAACGCTCGAGCCCATTGCGGGCTCGAGCGTAGCGGTCAATTGCTGGTGGCGGCGTTGAAGTCCAGTTTCTCGCCACGGTTGGCCGACAGCTGCGGCATCAGCGAGCCGACGATCATGCCCAGCGCGCTGCACAGCAGGCCGGCCAGCTGAGGTGGCCAGAAGGCGTCGGGCTGCTGCGTATATTCAAGCCCGCCCCAAACAGCCACGCCGGTGAACATGGCCAGGAACGCCCCTTGGGTGGTGGCGCGTTTCCAGAACAGCCCGAAGAACAGCGGCGTTACCGCAGCCACCAGGGTCACCTTGTAGGCGTTGCCCACCATTTCATAGATGCTGGATTCTGAATGCAGCGCAAAAGTAATGGTTGCGGCAGTCATGGCCAACACGCTGCAGCGCATTGCCAGCAGCGCCTGTTTGTCACACATTTTCGGCAGCAGAGGGCGCAGGATGTTTTCGGTGAAGGTCACCGACGGGGCAAGCAGGGTGCCCGACGCGGTGGACATGATGGCTGACAGCACGGCGCCGAAGAACATGACCTGAGCGAACAGCGGGGTACGTTCAAGGATCAGCTGTGGCAGGATCAACTGCGAGTCGGTACCCAGCAGTTGTTCCACCATGACCGGGTCGATCAGCTTGGCTGAGTAGATCAGGAAGATCGGCAACATGCAGAAGCACAGATAGAAGCACGCACCGGTCATCGCAGCACGGGATGCCACCGTCTCGTTCTTCGCCGACATCACGCGGGCATATACGTCTTGCTGGGGGATAGAGCCGAACATCATGGTTACGGCCGCGCCCAGGAAGGCCACGATGTCTTTGGCTGAGGTTCCTTGCAGGAAGTGCAGCTTGCCTTCCGCCGCCGCGTGGCTGATCACCACCTGCGGGCCACCGGCCATGCCGCCGATCAGCCACACGAGGTAGAACAGGCCGGCCACGATGATGATCATCTGCAGGAAGTCGGTCATGGCCACCGACCACATACCGCCGAACAACGTATGCAACAGTACGATGAGCGTGCCCAGCAGCATGCCTTGGGTGATGGTGAGGCCGCCGTCAGACAGCACGTTGAACACCACGCCCAAGGCCGTCAGCTGTGCGGCGACCCATCCCAGGTAGGAGGCGATGATGACCAGGCTGGTGAGCAGCTCGACCTGGGGGCCGAAGCGCTTGCGGAAGAAGTCACCGATTGTCATCAGGTTCAAGCGGTATAGCGGGCGGGCAAACACGAGGCCCACCAACATGAGGCAGCCGAAGGAGCCGAAGGGGTCCTCGATGATGCCCGAGAAGCCTTCTTGCAGGAACGCGGCAGGGATGCCGAGCACGGCTTCGGAGCCGAACCAGGTGGCGAATACCATCGCGACCACCAAGGGGAACGACATGCTGCGGCCCCCGGAGGCGAAGTCCCCTGAGTTCTTGACCCGGGTGGATGCATAAAAGCCTACAGCGACGGTGATAAGCAGGTAGATCGCGACAAACCAGATCAGCATGTGTTCGTTCCGTGGGTTCGGCCAGTGTCGCGACCGGGGAGGAGGCGGCACCGCGAATGGCTGTTTATTTTTGTTGGCACGTAGCCGGGGCGCGAAAGCCTCGGTGGGCACGGAGCGGAAGTCTGCCAAGACTGTAAAATATGTCAAACGATATTGGACGTTTGAGCTTAAAAAAGTGCTCGGGTGGGGTGAAATGCGCCACCCGGTGCTGACAATAATTAACGGGCTGAAAGGATCATGCAGGTTGTGCTGGCGGTGGCATAAAGCCTCCCTTGCACATCCACGATGCGCCCTTCGGCCAACGCGGACGACCGGCCAACGTGCACCACAGTACCGATGGCACGCACCGGCCCGGTGGCAGCGGTAAGCGCCCGCACGTAGCTCACCCGCAGTTCCATGGTGGTGTAGCCCTGGCCTTGCTGCAGCCGGGTATGGATTGCACAGCCCATGCAGGAGTCCAGCAAGGTGGCGGCATAGCCTCCATGCACACTGCCCAGCGGGTTGTAATGGCGCTCCTCGGGCGTGCCCTGGAACACGAACCGCCCTTCGCCCCATTCAATGGGCACGAACCCCACCAGCTCACCGATCGGCGGGGAAGGCAATTCTCCTGCTGCGATACGCTCGAAGAAGGCTTGCGGGGACAAGGCGCTGGCCTGCGCCAGGCTGATAATGCCGGGCGCGCCTAGCCGCTCCTGCACGGCCTGGGCCTGGGCGAGCCATTGCTCCAGCGTTTCCTGGTGCGCTTGATCGGTCATGGGGCAGTTCCTTGCGATGGGGTTCGGGCTGATCATATTGCGGTCGAAATATTAAGCAAGCCGCCAATTCTCGGCCGGTTTGTTATCCTGCGCGCCTTATTGCGCATGGCGCTTCAGCGAACGCCACAGGGAAGTGGCCCCATATCGAGACCTTTATGGAAATTGCCCCTGTTGCGAATCGGCCCGCCTCCTTGTCGCGAGCGGACCACAAGACCCTTGGCCTGGCAGCGCTTGGTGGCGCGCTGGAGATCTACGATTTCATTATCTTCGTGTTCTTCGCGCTCACGTTGTCGAAGGTGTTTTTCCCGCCTGAAATGCCCGAGTGGCTGAGGCTGTTCCAAAGCTTCGGGATCTTCGCCACGGGCTACCTGGCTCGGCCCCTCGGCGGGCTGGTCATGGCGCACTACGCCGACCGGCTGGGGCGCAAGCGTGTGTTCAGCCTCAGCATCCTGATGATGGCGCTGCCGTGCCTGATCATCGGGGTGATTCCGGTGTATTCGCAGATCGGCTACTGGGCACCGCTTACGCTGCTGGCACTGCGGGTGCTTCAAGGCGCGGCGGTAGGGGGCGAAGTGCCCAGTGCCTGGGTGTTCGTGGCCGAGCATGTGCCGGCGGCTCGGCGCGGCTATGCCCTGGGGTTTCTCCAGGCGGGGCTGACCTTTGGCTACCTGCTGGGTGCGCTGGTGGCCACAGCCATGGCACGTACACTCAGCCCTGAGCAGATGCTCGACTACGGCTGGCGCTTGCCGTTTTTGCTGGGCGGGCTGTTCGGCATCATCGGGGTGTGGCTGCGCCGCCTGCTGAGCGAGACCCCTGTGTTCCTTGCCATGCGCGAGCGGCAGGCCGCCGGTACCACGTTACCGCTGGCCGAGGTATTGAAGGCGCACCGGGCAAGCTTGTTGCCAGCGGTTGTGCTGACCTGCGTACTGACCACTGCGGTGGTCATTCTTGTGGTGCTCACGCCTACGCTGATGCAACAGCGCTTTGGCTTGAGCGCTGCCGATACCTTCGGGCTAAGCGCCTTGGGCATCGTGGCGCTGAATATCGGCTGCGTATTGGCAGGGTTGCTGGTGGACCGCATCGGCGCCTGGCGAGCCTTGCTGGTGTACAGCATGCTGCTTCCCGTGGGTACGACTGTGCTCTACGGCACCTTGGTGCTGGGCCTCGGCAGCCCCGGCCTGGCCTACGCCGTCGCGGGGTTGTGCAGTGGCGTGGTGGGCGTGGTGCCGGCGGTGATGGTAGGGCTATTCCCGCCAGAGGTGCGGGTGTCCGGTATTTCCCTCACCTACAACCTGGCCTATGCGCTGTGGGCCAGCCTCACTCCCCTGGCATTGCTGGCCCTGGTGCCCTGGAGCCCATGGGTGATGGTGGGCTACAGCGTGTTGATGGGGCTGGTGGGCGTGGCCTGTTGCCTGCTGCGGCGCAGGCAGTAGGGCAGGGCGCGGCCTGGGGTAGATCAGGCGCGCAGCGCTGGCCAGCCATCGCTCACCAGAAACAGCCGCTGGGCCTCGTGGGCATATTCGCCCTGGGGCACCATGCGTACGAGCAGTTGTGCGGGGGCATCGGCAGGGAGCTCATCCAGCCAGTGCTGTAAGGTAAAGGTGTCCCACAGCTCTGCCGTAAGGCACCGCGCCGGTGCCAGCCAGCGGGCCCGGGGCAGGGGCTGCCAGTAACCGCGGGCATTGGCGGCCATCGCTGGCCATTGGCAGCGATGCAGCCAGTCCCCGCGCAGATGTTCCGGGTTGGCGCCGGCCGGAGGCTCGCCATGGGCATGCCAAGGGTAGAAGAGGTAACCGCCTAGCCACAGCCAGGGCTCCGGCGCCGATAGCCCGAGCGCCGCCAGCCGTTGGCGCGCCGCCGGCTGGTTCGAGAGCGGCAACTGATGGCTGCTCAGGTGCAGCAGCTTGCGGTCCAGGCGGTCATCCCGGCCGGGCCCCAGCCAGTCTGCGGTGTTCTCACCGCTGGTGTCATCACGGCCCAGATAGAACTTCACGGCCAGTTCAACGTGGTGCAACCCTTCATGGTCCCGCAGGATGGCGTCCATTTCCCCAAGGGTATGACCACTCTCGCGTACGGGCAGGTTGGCCGCCAGCAGTTCCACGCCCGGCGCCTCGCGCAAGGCGAACTGCCACAAACGTTCATAGTAGAGGCCCAGCCGGTGATTCGAACTCACAGCCAGCCAATCGCTCAAAGCAGTATCGTCACGGTCCAGCAGCCGTAGCCAGCGGGCCATCAGCTCCGGCGCGTCGGCCCATTCGCTGCCCTGTAACGGGTGGCGCTGGGCCCACGGCGCCTGGCTCAGCATGGCTGGTGATGTGAGTACCCAGGCAAGGTCGCGCACTGCCGGGCGATGCAGCAGGCGGGGAAGGTCGACAAGCGAGGCGAAAGGGTTCATTTGCGCAGCATAGACGCTTGAGCGGTTTTCATCCCTTGCAACTTCAGCCGTATGCTTTTTGTCTGGCCCGGCGCTTTGGCCCATAATCGCTGCTTTGCCTCACCAGACCACCGGGAGCCCCATGGAGCAGTTTCGTAATATCGGTATCATCGGCCGCCTGGGCAGCACGCAGGTGCTCGACACTATCCGCCGGCTGAAGAAGTTCCTGGTGGAACGGCACCTGCACCTGATCCTTGAAGATACCATCGCCGAAGTGCTCCCCGGCCACGGCCTGCAAACCTCTACCCGCAAGATGCTGGGTGAGGTGTGCGACCTGGTGATTGTGGTAGGTGGCGACGGCAGCCTGCTGGGCGCGGCTCGGGCATTGGCCCGCCACCATATCCCGGTGTTGGGCGTGAACCGTGGCAGCCTGGGCTTCCTTACCGACATCCGCCCCGACGAACTCGAGGTAAAGGTAGCCGAGGTGCTCGATGGCCACTACCTGGTCGAAAGCCGGTTTTTACTCGAGGCTGAAGTGCGCCGCCATGGCGAAGCCATCGGCCAGGGTGACGCTCTCAACGACGTGGTGCTTCACCCTGGCAAATCCACCCGGATGATCGAGTTCGAGATCTATATCGACGGCCAGTTCGTGTGCAGCCAGAAGGCCGACGGCCTGATCGTGGCCACCCCCACCGGCTCCACTGCCTATGCGCTGTCGGCCGGTGGCCCGATCATGCACCCCAAACTCGATGCCATCGTGATCGTGCCCATGTACCCCCATACCCTGTCGGGCCGGCCCATCGTGGTGGATGGCAACAGCGAGCTGAAGATCGTGGTAGCCAAGGACATGACCATCTACCCGCAGGTTTCCTGTGACGGGCAGAACCACTTCACCTGCGCCCCGGGCGACACGGTGACGGTGAAGAAAAAACCGCAGAAGCTTCGCCTGATCCACCCGCTGGACCACAACTACTACGAGGTATGCCGCACCAAGCTCGGCTGGGGCAGCAAGCTCGGCGGCGGAGGCGAGTGATGCTCGACCCTTCCCGAAGGTACGACCTGATCGGCGACGTGCACGGCTGCGCGCATACCCTTGAGCACCTGCTGGACACCTTGGGCTACCGTCGCCACGCCGGAGTATGGCGCCACCCGCAACGCCAGGCGGTATTCCTTGGCGACATCATCGACCGCGGCCCGCGTATCCGCGAGGCCTTGCACATCGTGCATGACATGGTAGAAGCCGGGCAGGCCTGGTGCATCATGGGCAACCACGAATTCAATGCGCTGGGCTGGGTCACCCCCGCACTGCCTGGTTCAGGCAAAGCCTACGTACGCGAGCATACCCCGCGCCACCAGCGGCTGATTCAGGCCACCCTCGACCAGTTCGAGCATCACCCAGGCGACTGGGAAGATTTTCTCGAGTGGTTCTATCAAATGCCTTTGTTCGTGGATGCGGGGCGGTTCCGCCTGGTGCATGCCTGCTGGGACAGCAACCTCATCACGCCGCTGCGCCAGGTGTTCCCCGATGGCCGGGTGGATGCGCATTTCGTGCAGGCCTCAAGCGTATCCGGCAGCTTTGCCGCGACCGTATTCGACCGCCTGCTACGTGGCACCGACATGCGCCTGCCCGATGGTATGGCCATCACCGGGGGGGACGGCCTTACCCGTGCGTTCTTCCGAACCAAGTTCTGGGAAGACGACCCGCAAACCTATGGAGATGTGGTGTTCCAGCCTGATGCGCTGCCTGACGCCGTTGCCCGCCGGCCATTAAGCCCTGGGGACAAGGGTTCTTTGCTACGCTACGGCCCGCACGAACCCTTGCTGTTCGTGGGCCACTACTGGCGCAGCGGGGCCCCGGCGCCCATCCGGCCCAACCTGGCCTGCCTGGATTACAGCGCGGTGCTTTACGGCAAGATGGTCGCGTATCGCCTGGATGACGAAACCGTGCTCGACCCCGCCAAGTTCGTGTGGGTGGATGTTACCCGGCCGGAGCCCGCCCATTGAAGCCGGTTCCCGCGCTGCGCCTGCCTGTTACCCATGATCTGGGCGGCTTCGTTCGCCTGCTGCGCCGGCTGCAAGTGCCGCATCGGGTAACCGAAGAGGGCCACGAGCAAGTGCTGTGGGTGCCCACTGAGCACATGGCCGAGCAGGTTCGCGTGCTCCACGAGCGCTACCCGGATGGCGACACTGCCCCAAGCACAGCGCCGCCCGGTTTGCCCGGGCCAGGCCGCGCGGCCGGCGCCTGGCGGCAACTGCGCGCCAGCCCTATCACCACGGGCGTACTGCTTATCTGCCTGATCGTTGCAGCCATCAGCCTGCTAGGGGAAAACCTGGAGCCGCTGCATTGGCTGACCTTCGTGGATTTCCACCAGCAAGGAGACTACGCCTGGTTCGTGCCCTGGATCGAAACCCTCGAAGCGGGGCAGTGGTGGCGGCTGGTGAGCCCGATCTTCATCCATTTCGGCATCCTCCACCTGACCATGAATGGCCTGTGGTTCTGGGAGCTCGGCCGGCGGATCGAGTGGCGGCAGGGTTCATGGGCCTTGGCTGGGCTCACACTGCTATCGGCCGGAGTATCCAACCTGGCCCAGTACCTGTGGAGCGGCCCGGCCCTGTTTGGCGGTTTGTCCGGCGTGCTATACGCGCTGCTGGGGCACCTCTGGCTATTCAACTGGCTGGCGCCGTCACCGTTGTATCGGATGCCCAAGGGCGTGCTTATCATGATGCTGGCCTGGCTGGGCCTGTGTTTGCTGGGCGCGGCCAGCGTGCTGGGCTTTGGCGATATTGCCAATGGAGCGCATTTGGGCGGGTTATTGATAGGTTGTATCACCGGCCTATTGGGTGGCGCGCTGGCACGCCGTAAAATAGTCTGACTGCGCTAGGTGATGCTGCGTTGAACATAGGCTGGATCGCCAGCCCGGTCGTAATGCTCATTTACAACTAGTAAACTGCGCGTCCTCGCCTATGTTCGCCTTGCCTGACCTTCGCTCATACTTCATGACTTTGAACAGCCTGGAACCGCGATGACCACCTTCGCCGAGATGATCGAAAACATTACCCCCGATATCTACGAGAGCCTCAAGTTGGCTGTGGAGATCGGCAAATGGCCCGATGGCCGCAAGCTTAGCCAGGAGCAGAAGGAGCTGTCGTTGCAGGCGGTGATCGCCTGGGAGCTGCAGAACCTGCCCGAAGACCAGCGCACCGGCTACATGGGGCCGCAGGAATGCAGCTCCAAATCCGCGCCCATCGGCAATATCCTGTTCAAGTCGGATGCCATCCATTGATCGGTACACCCATGACCGAGCTGGGCCGTGGCGCTGTCAGCAAAATGGCCATTCGCATCGAAAACGACCGTGCCTGTTACGACTTGCGTGTCGGCGACACCCGAGTGCCGCTCAACGCCTTGATCGGGCAACGCCTCAAGCTCGAATACCTTGGGGTTATCCATTGCACCAATTGCGGCAAGCGCACCAAAAGCAGCTATAGCCAAGGCTACTGCTACCCTTGCATGACCAAGCTGGCGGCCTGCGACCTGTGCATCATGAGCCCCGAGCGCTGCCACTACGAGCACGGCACCTGCCGTGAGCCCAGTTGGGGAGAGCAGTTCTGCATGACCGATCACATTGTGTACCTGGCCAACAGCTCCGGCATCAAGGTGGGGATTACCCGCGCCACGCAGTTGCCCACGCGCTGGTTGGACCAGGGCGCGAGCCAGGCGCTGCCGATCCTGCGTGTGGCCACGCGTCAGCAGTCCGGCCTGGTGGAAGACCTCTTCCGCTCGCAGGTACCGGACCGCACCAACTGGCGCGCCCTGCTCAAGGGCGATGCCGCCGAAGTGGACCTGATCGCAGTACGCGAGCAATTGTTCGACAGCTGCGGGGCCGGGATCACGATGTTGCAGGAGCGCTTCGGCCTGCAGGCGATCCAGCCACTGCCCGACGCCGAAGTGGTTCGTATCGGCTATCCGGTGCAGGCGTACCCCGGCAAGATCACCAGCTTCAACCTGGACAAGGACCCGGTGGTCGAAGGCACCCTGACCGGCATCAAGGGTCAATACCTGATATTCGACACCGGCGTGATCAATATTCGCAAATACACGGCCTACCAGCTCGCCGTGCACCAGTAGAAGGACGAGGCCATGCGCACAGAACAGCCGAAAACGATCTATCTCAAGGATTACAAGGCCCCCGACTACCTGATCGACGAAACCCACCTCACCTTCGAGCTGCACGAGGACCACACCCTCGTGCACGCCCAACTGGTGATGCGGCGTAACCCCGAGGCAGGCGAAGGCTTGCCGCCGCTGGTGCTCGACGGCCAGGAGCTGGAACTGCTGTCGCTCAAGCTGGACGACCGCGAGCTGAGCGCCGCCGACTATCACATCGACGACACCCACCTCACGCTGCAGCCCTCTGCGGCCAGCTTCACGGTGGACAGCAGCGTGCGCATTCACCCGGAAACCAACACCGCACTGGAAGGCTTGTACAAGTCCGGCAAGATGTTCTGCACCCAGTGCGAGGCCGAAGGCTTCCGCAAGATCACCTGGTACCTGGACCGCCCGGACGTGATGAGCCGGTTCACCACCAGCCTGAGCGCAGACAAGCAGCGGTACCCGATTCTGCTGTCCAACGGCAACCCGGTGGCCAGCGGCGAAGATGAAGACGGTCGCCACTGGGCCACTTGGGAAGATCCGTTCAAAAAGCCCGCCTACCTGTTTGCGCTGGTGGCTGGTGACCTGTGGTGCATCGAAGACACGTTCACCCGCGCCACGAAGGGGGACGTGACCCTGCGCATTTATGTCGAGCCAGAAAACATCGACAAATGCCAGCACGCCATGAACAGCCTGAAGAAGTCCATGCGCTGGGATGAAGAAGTCTACGGCCGTGAATACGACCTGGACATCTTCATGATCGTGGCCGTGAACGACTTCAACATGGGGGCCATGGAAAACAAGGGCCTGAACATCTTCAACTCCAGCTGCGTGCTGGCCAAGGCCGAAACCGCCACCGACGCCGCCCACCAGCGGGTCGAAGCGGTGGTTGCACACGAATACTTCCACAATTGGACCGGCAACCGCGTGACTTGCCGCGACTGGTTCCAGTTGTCGCTCAAGGAAGGCTTCACGGTGTACCGCGACGCAGGCTTCTCGGCCGACATGAACTCGGCCACGGTGAAGCGCATCGAGGACGTAGCCTACCTGCGTACACACCAGTTCGCCGAAGACGGCGGCCCGATGGCACACCCGGTTCGCCCGGCAAGCTTCATGGAAATCTCCAACTTCTACACCCTCACCGTGTACGAAAAGGGTGCTGAAGTAGTAGGCATGATCCGCACGCTGCTGGGGGCCGAAGGTTTCCGCAAGGGCAGCGACTTGTTCTTCGAGCGCCATGACGGCCAAGCCGTGACCTGCGACGACTTCATCAAGGCCATGGAAGACGCCAATGGCGCGGACCTCACCCAGTTCAAGCGCTGGTACAGCCAGGCGGGCACGCCGCGGCTGGCGGTGAGCGAGGCGTATGAAGAGGCTGCAGGCACCTACAGCCTGACCTTCCGCCAAAGCTGCCCGGCTACCCCGGAAAGCGCGGAAAAGCTGCCCTTCGTGATCCCGGTCGCGCTTGGCCTGCTCAATGCTCAAGGCGAAGACATTGCGCTGCAGTTGCAAGGCGAGGGCGAGCACGGCGCTACCACCCGCGTACTGGCCGTGACCGAGGCCGAGCAAACCTTCACTTTCACGGGCCTTGCGGAAAAGCCGCTGCCATCGCTGCTTCGCGGCTTCAGCGCCCCGGTCAAGCTGAGCTTCCCCTACAACCGCGACCAGTTGATGTTCCTGATGCAGCACGACAGCGACGGCTTCAATCGCTGGGATGCCGGGCAGCAGCTGTCGGTGCAAGTGCTGCAGGAGCTGGTTGGGCAACACCAGGCCGGCCAGCCGCTGGAAGTGGACCCTCGCCTGATCACCGCGTTGGGCACCCTGCTCAAAGATGACAGCCTGGACCAGGCCATGGTCGCCGAAATGCTCTCCCTGCCAGGCGAAGCCTACCTGATGGAGTTGAGCGAAGTGGCGGACGTGGACGCCATTCACGCCGCGCGGGAATTCGCTCGCAAACGCATTGCCGATGAGCTTTATGACGCGCTGTGGGCCCGCTACAGCGCCAACCGCGAGGTGTCGCGCAACACGGCCTACGAGGCGAGCGCCGAGCATTTCGCTCGCCGCAGCCTGCAGAACATCGCCCTGTCGTATTTGATGCTCAGCGGGCGCGATGAAGTGCTGAAGGCCGCGCTGGAACAGTATGACCATTGCGACAACATGACCGAACGGCTGACCGCACTGGCTGTGCTGGTGAATTCGCCATTCGAAGCCGAGCGTGCCAAGGCGCTGGAAGCCTTCGCCGAGCACTTCAAGGACAACCCGCTGGTGATGGACCAGTGGTTCAGCGTACAGGCGGCCAGCACGTTACCAGGCGGGCTGGAGCGAGTGAAGGCGTTGATGGAGCATCCGGCATTCAGCCTGCGCAACCCCAACAAGGTCCGCGCCCTGATCGGCGCGTTTGCCGGGCAAAACCACATCAACTTCCATGCGCCCGACGGCAGCGGCTACCGCTTCCTGGCAGACCTGGTGATCCAGCTCAACGCGCTTAACCCGCAGATCGCCTCGCGCCAGCTCACGCCGCTTACCCGCTGGCGCAAGTTCGGCGGTGCGCGCCAGGCCTTGATGAAAGGCGAGCTGGAGCGCATCAAGGCCAGCGGCCCGCTGTCCAGCGATGTGTTTGAGGTGGTTAGCAAAAGCCTCGCGTAACCGCCCCGGCGCGCCCTGTTTCCCTGCAGGGCGCGCCATTCGATGGGCCGCACTCGCCTTATCGCCAGCGTGAATGGCCCCCCGACAGGGCGGGTTGTGCGCTATATCTCCTCCTGGCCATTACTAACAACAAAAAGGAAGGCTCCATGGGGAAAACGCTTTTGTTTGCGCTTTCGCTGCTCGCCCCGCTGTGCTGCGCGGCGGCGGCCAACCTACCCACGCCACCCGAGGCTACCGCTGAACGGGCCCTTCATGGCTTGCTCCTGGACGTCACTAACACAGGTGAGCGGCTGGTGGCGGTCGGCGCCCGGGGGCAGATTCTTTTTTCCGATATCGCAGGCGAGCACTGGCAACTCGCCGAAGCGCCGACCCATGCCCTGCTGACGGCCGTTTATTTCGCCGATGCCCAGCATGGCTGGGCGGTGGGCCACGATGCACAGATACTCGCCACCAGCGACGGCGGCCTCCACTGGCAATTGCAGCACGAAGACCTCGCCCGCGAGGCGCCATTGCTGGACGTATGGTTTGCCGATGCTCAGCGCGGCCTGGCCGTGGGCGCCTACGGGCAGTTGTTGGCCACCTACGATGGTGGCGCTAGTTGGGAAGATGCCAGCGAGCGCGTGGACAACCCTGACCAGCTGCACCTCAATGGCATTGGCGCCAGCGGCGATGGCAGCCTGTTCATTGTTGGCGAGCAAGGCAGCCTGTTCCGCTCCCACGACAGCGGAGAACAGTGGGAACGGCTCGAATCCCCTTATGACGGCTCGCTCTTCGGTGTGCTGCCCACCCGTGAAGCTGGCACGGTGTTGATTTACGGCTTGCGCGGCAACCTGTTGCGCTCTACCGACGATGGCAACAACTGGGAAGCGGTTACCCCAGGTACAGAGCAGGCGCCGGTGAACAGCGGGCTGGCAGGCGGCGCGTTGCTGAGCAACGGTGGGTTGGTGATCGTGGGCAATGGCGGCGCGGTGCTGCGCAGCAACGATAACGGCGCGACCTTCAATGCGTTCATTCGCCCGGACCGGCAATCGCTGGCGGCGGTAGCCGAGGCGCCTGGGGGCGAGCTGTGGCTGGTGGGGCAGGGCGGCGCCCGCCGCTCAGAGGTGAACGCAACCAGGGAGGCTGTGCAATGAACCAGGCGACCGTACCCCCACCGCCCGAGTCCCAACGCGCCGGCTTGCTGGAACGGCTGATCTTCGACCATCGCCTGACAGTCATCGGCCTGTGCTTGATCACCAGCGTGGTGCTGTTCTGGCAGGCGTTGCAGATACGCCCCTCCACCAGCTTCGAGAAGATGATCCCGCTGGGCCACCCCTACATTCAGAATATGATGGCCCACCGCAATGACCTGGCGAACCTGGGCAACACTCTGCGCATTTCCGTTGAAGCGATCGAGGGCGATATCTTCCAGCCGGGCTACATGGACACCCTGCGGCAAATCAACGACGAGCTGTTTTACCTGCCCGGGGTAGACCGTGCCGGGCTCAAGTCGCTCTGGAGCCCCAGCGTGCGCTGGACCGAAGTTACCGAGGAAGGCTTTGCCGGCGGCGAAATCATCCCTCCCGGTTACGACGGCTCCGACGCGAGCCTGGGAAAACTGCGGGACAACGTGCTCAAGTCCGGACTGGTGGGGCGGATGGTCGCCAATGACTTCCGCTCCACGATCATCGAGGTGCCGCTGCTAGAGCGCTATGCCGACCCGCAGAACCCCAGCGCGGTCGTGCAGCTCGATTACCGCCAGCTTTCCCACGCCCTCGAAGACAAAGTGCGCGACAAGTACCAGGCGCAAAACCCCCAGGTACGGATTCACATCGTCGGCTTTGCCAAAAAGGTAGGCGACCTCATCGACGGGCTGTTCATGGTGGTGATGTTCTTCGCCGTGGTGCTGCTGGTCACCCTTGTACTGCTGCTGGCCTTCACGCGCTGCCTGCGCAGCACCGTCGCGGTGCTGCTGGCGACCTTGGTGGCGGTGGTGTGGCAGTTGGGCCTGATGCACGCGTTGGGCTTTGGCCTGGACCCTTACTCCATGCTGGTGCCGTTCCTGATTTTCGCCATCGGCATTTCTCACGGCGTGCAGAAAATCAACGGTATCGCCTTGCAGTCCGGCGATGCGGACAACGCATTGATCGCGGCGCGGCGCACTTTCCGCCAGCTGTTCCTTCCTGGAATGATCGCCATCCTTGCCGACGCCGTGGGTTTCATCACGTTGCTGGTGATCGACATCGGGGTGATCCGCGAACTGGCGATCGGCGCTTCGGTAGGGGTGGCGGTGATCGTGTTCACCAACCTGATCCTGTTGCCTGTAGCTATTTCCTACGCGGGCATCAGCGGCCGCGCGATAGAACGCAGCCGCCGCAATGCCCAACGCGACCATCGGTTCTGGCGGGTGCTGTCTGGCTTTGCCAGCCCACGGGTTGCCCGGGTATCGTTGGTGCTGGCACTGGTGGCCTTCGCCGCCGGGCTCTGGTACAGCCAACGGTTGCAGATCGGCGACCTGGACCAAGGCGCGCCGGAGTTGCGTGCCGATTCCCGCTACAACCGCGACAACGCGTTCATCATCCAGCATTACTCCACCAGTTCCGACGTGCTGGTGGTGATGGTCAAGACGGGCGCCGAGCAATGCTCCAGCTACCCGGTAATGGCCGCCATTGACGACCTCAGCTGGGCTTTGGAAGGCACGCCTGGCGTGCAGTCGGCGGTGTCGCTGGTGACCGTGTCCAAGCAGGTGATCAAGGGCATGAACGAGGGCAGCCTGAAATGGGAAAGCCTGTCGCGCAACCAGGACGTACTCAACAACTCCATCGCCCGCGCGGACAGCCTGTACAACGCCAACTGCTCGTTGGCGCCTGTGCTGGTGTTCCTCAATGACCACAAGGCCCAGACCCTCAAGGCGGTGACCGCCACGGTGCAGGCGTTCGCCGCCGAGCACGACCGTGAGGGCATGACCTTCCTGTTGGCGGCGGGCAATGCTGGCGTGGAAGCGGCCACCAACGAAGTGATCGCCTCGGCCGAGCTGATCATCCTCGGGCTGGTGTACCTGTGCGTTGCGGTGATGTGCTTCATCACCTTCCGCTCGCTGGCGGCAACGTTATGCATCGTGCTGCCGCTGGTGCTGACCTCGGTGCTGGGCAACGCGCTCATGGCGGCCATGGGGATTGGGGTGAAGGTCGCCACGCTGCCGGTGATCGCCCTCGGGGTGGGCATTGGCGTGGATTACGGCATTTACATCTACAGCCGCCTGGCCAGTTTCCTACGCGCCGGGTTACCCCTGCAGGAAGCCTATTACCAGACCCTGCGTTCCACTGGCAAAGCCGTGCTCTTCACCGGGCTATGCCTGGCCATTGGCGTGGCCACCTGGATGTTCTCGGCTATCAAGTTCCAGGCCGACATGGGGTTGATGCTCACCTTCATGCTGTTGTGGAACATGTTTGGCGCGCTGTGGCTGCTTCCAGCGCTCGCGCGGTTCCTGATAGTGCGGCGTAACGGGGGCAGCCTGCCAACAGCCGGCCCGCTGTTGCACTGACGGCAATGTGCTTTCAGGCCTTGCCTCGCTGAAACCTGGCGGGGCAGGCCGGGCGCCTCACGCCTGTGGCGCGCGCCAGTGTTCAGTGCACAGCGCAAGAAACCTACCTCTTTGCCAGCTTGTTGGCAGTTCTGCCTGGCCACACCCTCTCGAGCAGTCGGCCATTGAAGGCCGGCCGTCCTTTCAAGCAATGCTCGTAGAGGTAGCTATGCCACGCAAAGCAGGCTTTATCCAGACCGCTGTGCCCACCCCCCGTCACGGCCGAGTGATCACGCCCCGCTCCCGGGCGGTGATCATGCGCGAAGACCACAATGCCTTCGACGCATCGATCCCCAATTCACTGGAGGCGGGCAAATTCTTCCCCCTGACCGCCAGCGGCCTCGCCGACCCATTGGCATCCCAGGACGGAGTCAACGCCACGCCGCCCGCCGATGGCAAGATCGCCAGCGCTGGCAACCCGAATGCGAGCATTCTGGACGCGCCCGGCGCGCATTGGGCCAAGCATTCGGTCCGGCCCCTGCAGCCGCTGGAAATTTCCTGGAGCTATTCCGCGATCCATACCACCCGCCGCTGGAATTATTTCATCACAAAGCCTGGCTGGAACCCAGACGCGCCGCTGTCCCGGGCGCAATTCCATGAGGAACCCTTCCACACAGTAGAGCTTACCTGGCAACCATACTGGGAGTACGGCGCAGAGCTCACGCCTTCCGACCCCACCGTGCACAGCCTGCACTTGCCCGATTACCGGGGCTACCATGTACTGCTGGCGGTATGGGAAGTTGCCAACACGGCGATGGCCTTCTATCAGGTGATTGACCTGGACTTCGGCGAAGGCGAAGGGGAACCAGGCAACCCGCCAGAAGCGCCGACCAACCTGCATGTGATGGGCATAGAGGCTACCGCGATACAGCTTATGTGGAATGCCTCCGCCGGGGGGAACGTGGCGCACTATAAGGTGTACCGGGACGATAAGGTTGTCGCGAGCTTGTCCGGCGAAGCCAGGGAACACACGGACTTGGGACTCACGTCGAACACGACCTATATATACTATGTAAGAGCAGTCGATGCGGCCGGGCGTTTGTCACCCAAAAGCACCGAAGTGCCCGCCACCACCAAGGCAGACAGCGGAGGCACGGCGTGGGCGCTGAACACGCATTACGAAATCGGCGACGAAGTGACATGGCAGCAGCGGACCTATCGCTGCCTGGCTGAGCACATTGCCAAATCCCAGACCAACGTGCCGGACCAGTTCCCGTTCTGGGCGCCGCTGGGGTGAGCTGAAACCCTTATGTGAAAAAGGCGCCTTGAGTGGGCGCCTTTTTCCAGCCGGTTAACGGGCTACAACCCCAACTGCTTCCCCAGTACCACATTCAAGGCATTGCGCGCGTCGTCCAGTTGCACCAGCGCCGCGTGCTGTGCGCCCAAAGGATCGCGGCTTTCAATCGCGGTAAGGATTGCCTTGTGCCGCGGCATCGCCAGCTCATGCAGGTTCGGCCGCTGGTTGGAGTGGCGCAGCGCCTCGCGCAGGGCCATCGACAGCATGTTGCACAGGTGCGCCAGCAGGTCGTTATGGGTGGCGTCGGCGATGCGGCTATGGAAATCCAGGTCGGGCTGCAACAGCGCTTCCGGCGTTTGCGCCGCTTCCATGCGCTGATACGCCTCGCCGATGGAAGCCACATCTTCCGGGGTAGCGTGCTGAGCAGCCAGCGCCGCGGCCGCCGGCTCGATGATCGCGCGCACGCTGGTGAGCAGCGCGAAGAATTCATTCTGCGGCGTGGTTTGCATTACCCAGTGCAGCACATCCGGGTCCAGCAGGTGCCATTCCTTGCGGGGCTTTACTACCGTGCCCACCCGCGGCCGCGAATACACCAGCCCCTTGGCCACCAGCACCCGGGTAGCCTCGCGCAACACCGGCCGGCTGACCGCATACTCCTCACACAACAACGCCTCGGGCGGCAGCTTCTGGTCCGGCGAAAAACGGCCAGACACAATGTGCATGCCCAGCTCCTGGACGATACGGGCGTGCATGCTCTTGCGTTCGGAGGGTTTGCGGTAATCCATGGGGCGGGGTAATACCTGCGCGGGCGGAGCGGGCATGATAGCGCAAAGCAGGGTGGATGCCGAAGGGGGGCGCTGTTGGGCGCCCTCGAGCATGTGGGAGGCGGGTTGCCAGATAGCGCTTGATTACGCCCCCGTCAGGACCATCGCACCTAGAAGTATCAAGCCGCAACCGATGATTTGAATACGAGCCAACCGTTCCTTCAGTAAAACCACTGCGATGATACAGGCCACTACCCGCGCACTGCTGGAGCCCAAGCCAACTCCCAAGCCCACACCAGAACAGGCAGGCACCATGCACCCCTACGGGGGCCCGAACGGCAGCAGTGGCGTCGTCGCCTACCTCATTGAAGGCGACAGCATCACCCTGCGCTTCGTCGACCGGCTCAAATTGTATGTGTACGACGCCAGCCGACCAGGCCTTGCCGCTGTGCATGAAATGCAGCGGCTGGCCAAGCGAGGGTCGGGTTTGACCACCTACATTAACCAGCACGTTCGTAAGAACTATGCGCTGAAGATCGGTTAATGGATGAGATAGGAAGGTTTTTCGCGAGAAAACTAAAAGATGGGCGAAGCTCGCGAGGGTCTTCACGAGCTTCGCCGGATGGCCGGCCCCGCCGCTTCCTACCAGAATCTCTACAGCTACTGCACCTCAATGCGAATGCCGCGGCACTTCCGACCCCCTGCACCCAACCAGGAAGTCAAAGTCGCAGCCTTGATCCGCCTGCATCACATGCTCGATGTACAGCTGGCGATAACCGCCGGGGATGAGGTTGCTTTTCTCCGGCTGCCAGTCGGCCAAGCGGGCTTGCAGTTCTTCGTCGCTGATGTCCAGGTGCAGGCGGCCGCTAGCGCAGTCCAGTTCGATGTAGTCACCTTCTTTCACCGCGGCCAGTGGTCCGCCGGCGGCAGCTTCGGGGGCTACGTGCAACACCACGGTGCCGTAGGCGGTGCCGCTCATGCGGGCATCGGAAATGCGTACCATGTCGGTGACGCCCTGGGCGAGCAGCTTGGCGGGCAGGCCCATGTTGCCCACTTCGGCCATGCCTGGGTAACCCTTGGGACCGCAGTTCTTCATCACCAGGATGGAGGTGGCGTCCACGTCCAGTTCCGGGTCGTTGATGCGCGCCTTGTACTCTTCGAAGTTCTCGAACACCACGGCGCGGCCACGGTGTTGCATCAGCGCCGGCGTTGCCGCGGACGGCTTGAGCACGGCGCCATTGGGCGCCAGGTTGCCGCGCAGTACGCAGATGCCGCCATCGGCCACCAGCGGGTTGTCGATGGCGCGGATCACCTCGTCCTGGCCATAGATCGGCGCCGCCTTCACGTTGTCCCAGAGGGTTTTGCCGTTGACCGTCAGCGCTTCCGGGTTGGGCAGCAGGTTGTTCTCGCCCAGGCGGCGCAGCACGGCGGGCAGGCCACCGGCGTAGTAGAACTCCTCCATCAGGAAGCGACCGGAAGGTTGCAGGTCCACCAGGGTGGGGGTGCCGCGGCCCACGCGGGTCCAGTCGTCCAGTTCCAGGTCTACGCCAATGCGGCCAGCGATGGCCTTGAGGTGGATCACCGCGTTGGTAGAACCACCAATGGCCGCGTTCACGCGTATAGCGTTTTCGAACGCTTCGCGGGTGAGTACCTTGGACAGGCGCAGGTCTTCTTTCACCATCTCTACTGCGCGCATGCCGGACATATGCGCGAGCACATAGCGGCGTGAATCCACTGCAGGAATGGCAGCGTTGTGGGGCAGGGACACGCCCAGGGATTCCGCCATGCACGCCATGGTGGAGGCGGTACCCATGGTGTTGCAAGTGCCGGCGGAGCGGGACATGCCCGCTTCGGCGGAAAGGAATTCGTCCAGGCCGATCAGGCCGCCCTTATAGGCTTCGTGCATCTGCCATACGATGGTGCCGGCGCCGATGTCGCGGCCGTTGTGTTTGCCGTTGAGCATCGGCCCGCCGGTGACCACGATGGCCGGCACGTCGCAGCTGGCGGCACCCATCAGCAGGGCAGGGGTGGTTTTGTCGCAGCCGGTGAGCAACACCACGCCGTCTACCGGGTTGCCGCGAATGGCCTCTTCCACGTCCATGCTGGCGAGGTTGCGGGTAAGCATGGCAGTGGGGCGGAGGTTGGACTCGCCGTTGGAGAACACTGGGAATTCAACAGGAAAACCACCCGCTTCAAGCACGCCACGCTTCACGTGTTCAGCGATCTGGCGGAAGTGTGCGTTGCACGGCGTGAGCTCGGACCAGGTGTTGCAGATGCCGATGATGGGCTTGCCATGGAACTGGTGATCGGCGATGCCTTGGTTCTTCATCCAGCTGCGGTACATGAAGCCGTTCTTGTCGTTGGTGCCGAACCATTGGGCCGAGCGCAGGGTGGGTTTCTTCTCAGACATGTCAGGCTCTCTTATTGTAAGACTAATGGTAGCAAGTGCCTCTAAAATAGGCTGTATCGGCCCGCAATGGAAGTCCTTGTTGCTCAAATAGTAATACTATATAGTCCCTCCACACACTGAGCGCATGCGATCGGGTGACCGCCGCAATGCTGCATTCCAGACAGGTTCATAAAAACAACAGACCTGGAGACCGACCCATGAGCCAGGAACTCGGGCTTATTCGCCGCATCACCTTCAAACTGATTCCCTTCCTTGTATTGCTGTACCTGGTGGCCTATGTGGACCGCTCGGCGGTGGGCTTCGCCAAGCTGCACATGGGCGCGGACATTGGCATCGGCGACGCTGCCTATGGCATGGGCGCCGGGCTGTTCTTCATCGGTTACTTCCTGTTGGAGATCCCCAGCAACCTGATGCTGGAGCGCTTCGGCGCGCGGCGCTGGTTCGCCCGCATCATGATCACCTGGGGCGCCATCACCGTAGGCATGGCGTTCATTCAGGGGCCCTACAGTTTCTATGCAATGCGCCTGCTGCTGGGCGCTGCCGAAGCGGGCTTCTTCCCGGGCGTGCTCTACTACATCACCCAGTGGTTCCCGGTGCGCCACCGCGGCAAGATCCTCGGCCTGTTCATTCTTTCCCAACCCATCGCCATGATGATCACCGGGCCCGTTTCCGGTGGGCTGCTCGGCATGGAAGGGGTGCTGGGCCTGCACGGCTGGCAGTGGTTGTTCATCGTGATCGGCACGCCGGCCATTCTGCTCACCTGGCCAGTGCTGCGCTGGCTACCTGATGGCCCCCGCCAAGTGAACTGGCTGAGCGAGGAAGAAAAGAACTGGCTCACCGGTGAACTGGAAAAGGACCTGCGCGAGTACGGGCAAACCCGCCATGGCAACCCGCTGCACGCGCTGAAAGATTTCCGCGTGCTGCTGCTGGCGCTGTTCTACTTGCCCGTAACCCTGAGCATTTATGGCCTTGGCCTGTGGCTGCCTACGCTGATCAAACAGTTTGGCGGCAGTGACCTCACTACCGGGTTCGTGTCGGCTGTGCCTTATGTGTTCGGGATCATCGGCCTGTTGATCATCCCCCGTAGTTCGGACCGCTTCAACGACCGCTACGGCCACCTCGCGGTGCTTTATGTGCTGGGCGCCGCCGGGCTGTTCGGCGCTGCATGGTTTGCCGCGCCCATGTTGCAGCTGGCTGCATTATGCGTGGTGGCGTTCGCCTTGTTCTCCTGCACTGCTGTGTTCTGGACGCTGCCGGGGCGGTTCTTCGCTGGCGCCAGCGCTGCCGCCGGGATCGCCCTGATCAACTCGGTGGGCAACCTGGGCGGCTATCTGGGGCCGTTCGTGGTCGGCGCGCTGAAAGAGGCCACTGGCCAGCTCGCCAGCGGCTTGTATTTCCTCACCGGCGTGATGCTGTTCGGCCTGGTGCTCACCTTTATCGTTTACCGGGTGCTGGAGCGGCGCCACGCGCTGCCGGCGGAAGCCTTCGCTGCCAGTGCCCGCTCGTGACTTCGCCTGCCTCTGAATCGTAGAGAGAGACCGCTATGCGCTTAGTACAATTGCAAACCGCCGCCGGTAACCGCCACGTGGGTGTAGTAGAAGGCGACCAGGTACAGATCCTGGCGGACGTGGAGTCCACCCGTGAGCTGGCCCTGCGCGCCATCGCCGAGGGCCGCAGCCTGTCGGCCCAGGCCGAACTGTGCGGCCGGGGTGAGCGGCTGAGCTACCGGCAACTGCTGGATGAGCAACGCATCCTGTCCCCGCTGGACCATCCTGATACCGCCCATGTGTTGGTCACCGGCACCGGGCTCACCCACCTGGGCAGCGCTTCCACCCGGGACAAGATGCACCAGCAGGCCAACGATGAAGCCGCCATCACCGACAGCATGAAGGTGTTCAAGTGGGGTGTGGAAGGGGGCAAGCCGCCGACAGGGCAGGCGGGCGTGCAGCCGGAGTGGTTCTATAAGGGGGACGGCAGCATCCTGGTGCGCCCGGGCGGGTCCTTCCCGCTGCCGCCGTTCGCCGAAGACGCCGGTGAAGAGCCTGAGCTGGCCGGGTTGTACGTGATCGGCCCAGACCACCGCCCGTATCGCCTGGGCTATGCGTTGGGCAACGAGTTTTCCGACCATGTGATGGAGCGCAAGAACTACCTCTACCTGGCCCATTCCAAGCTGCGTGCCTGCGCCTTCGGGCCTGAACTGCGGGTAGGGCCGCTGCCCGAGCACCTGGCCGGCACCAGCCGCATTCGTCGCGACGGCGAGGTGCTGTGGGAGAAGGAGTTTCTCAGCGGTGCGGCCAACATGTGCCACAGTTTCGAGAACCTGGAATACCACCACTTCAAGTACGCGCAGTTCCTGCGGCCCGGGGATGTGCATGTGCACTTCTTCGGCACAGCTACGCTGTCGTTCGCCGACGGCATCAAGGCGCAGCCGGGTGACCACTTCGAGATCAGCCTGGACGCTTTCGGCGAGCCGCTGGTGAACGGTATCGCACCCGCCGAAGCGGTATTCCAGCCAGGGGGCGTGCAGGTTTTGTAAGCGCCACACGCCGCGCTCGCGCCGCAAGGGTAGAATGCGCCCTCTACCTTTGCGGAGCCCCTCATGACCCTCTCCCTCGCCGAAGCGCTCGACAGCGCCGACATGCTTATCATCGACGACCTGTACGCCTTCGAATTCGACCTGGGCGACACCGGCCTCAGCATCATCACCATGGATGGGCGAACGGAACGGCGCTGGCATTTCAGCCTCGAAGCCTTGGCCAGCGCAACCTTCGTCACAGAAAGCGACCAGTGGAAAATTATCGGATCCGATGCCGAGCATCGGCTACGCTTGCTGGAAGCCTTCTCTGCCGAAGAAGATGACGACCAAGAATAAAGCGGTAGGCAGTCTGGGGGTCAACTTTTGCGCGCGGCCACGGTCTTCCAACGAGGATTCATTCATGCTGCGAGTGCTGATGTCGCTTACTCTTGCCGGAGCCGCCACCCTTGGCTCCTCCCTTGCCAGTGCAACCACCTACGACCTTCTGGTCGGTACTTACACCCAGGCCAGCAGCCAGGGCCTTTACCGCCTGCGCTTCGACAGCCAGACCGGCCAGATCGCCAGCGAGCCGGTGCAGGTGATCAAAACAGATAACCCCTCCTGGCTGGCCTTGAACAAAGCCCAGACCCGGCTATTCGTGGCCAATGAGAACGGCCCTGGGCAGAAGGACCCGGTCGGGAAGGTGAGCAGTTACCGCATCGACCCTGCTACCCATGAGATCACCTTGGTCAACCAGGTGGAAACCAAGGGTGACGAGCCTACCCACGCGAGCTTGAGCGAAGACGAGCAATTCCTCTTCATCTCCAACTACGCGGTTCAACCCGATCCAGGCGGAAGCCTGGCGGTGTTGCCGATCAAGGAGGACGGCAGCCTGGGTGAGGTGATCCAGCAGTTCAAGAACGCCCCCAGCCGGGTGAACGCCGAGCGCCAGGCCAGCGGCCACGTGCACTCGGTGGTGGGCAACCGGGGTTACCTGTACGCCAGTGATCTGGGCGCGGACAAAGTGTTCATCTATCGCTTCCAAGGCAACGCCCAAGCGCCGCTGAACCCCGCCAGCCCGGCTTCGGTTGCCCTGCCGCCAGGCAGCGGCCCCCGGCATTTGCTGTTCGATGCCAGCGGCGAACATGCCTGGCTTACCCTGGAAATGCCGGCCCAGGTGGCCAGCTTCCAGTGGCGCGCGGGCAACCTGGTGCGCACCCAGGTGCTGGACCTGGCGCCTGGCCAACAGCCGGCCACTGGCGCAGGCGGAGGGTTGCACTTGTCGCCCGATGGCAAGTTCCTCTACGTGGCCAACCGCGGCGCGGTGAACGAGCTGGTGGTGTATGCGGTGGACCGTGAAGGCGGGCTCAAGCTCGTGCAGCGGCGCTCCATCGAAGGGGACCATCCGCGTGAGTTCACGCTGGACCCCACCGGCCGCTTTGTGTTGATCGCCAACCAGAAGAGCAACGAGATCGTGGTGATGGAGCGCGACGCGAAGACCGGCATGCTGCAGCGCACGGTTCAGCACTATCGGCAGGATTCACCGTCCGATCTGAAGTTTCTCGCTCCGCTGCATCAATAGCGGTAATACCCGATAACGGCGCAATGAATTTCTGCCGCCACGCTCCGGGGCGTAAGTTGACCTCACAGTCACTCACGTCCCGGAGGAACGCCATCATGAACTTCAATCTGTTTTCCGTTATCGCTGCATCCGCCATTTCCGCCTCGGTAGCCTTGCCTGCCGGCGCCACGGTTGCGGACGACAAGACCAGCCGTTCGAGCCAGAGCTACACCCAGCACTACCTGCAAAAAAGCGCCAGCTACTACGCGGCACTGAACCACAAGATCGCCGACGAACATTGATCTGAACCCGGAGAACGCGCCATGGCCAAGGCCATTCTGATGTGCGCCCGCCAAGGCGCCTGCTTCGCCCTGGCCAGTTACAGCGCGGTGGTGGTTGCGGCGCTGATTGCCAGCCAGTTGGTGTAATACCACACCAACTGCTGGGCCCCACAGTGTGGGAGTAGGCGAAGCCTGCGAACCGGTTCAAAGCCATTCCCGGGCCCCGCTAACGCCCCAAGCCCTTAAGGCACCACCGTCACCTCGCTCAAGCCATTGCCATGCCGCCGTACCTGGATCTGCACCGGGATGCGTTCGTGCATCTCCTGTACATGGGAGATCACCGCCACCTTGCGGCCCTGGGCCTGGAGGTTGTCCAGCGCATCCATGGCCAGTTGCAGGGATTCGGGGTCGAGGCTGCCGAAGCCTTCGTCGATGAACAGCGATTCGATCCGCAGCGTGCTGGACGCCATGGATGCCAGCCCCAGCGCCAACGCCAGGGAAACGAGGAAGGTTTCGCCGCCGCTCAATGAGTGCACCGAGCGCACCTCATCGCCCATTTCGGTGTCCACCACCAGCAAGCCCAATGCACTGCCGCCACGCTTGAGCCGGTAACGCCGCACCAGCTGCAGCAGTTGGGCATTGGCGTGGCGGATCAGCAGGTCGAGGTTGTAGGCTTGGGCGATCTTGCGCAGGCGATCGCCTTCAGCGGAGCCGATCAGCGCCGAGAGGCGGCCCCAACGGCGGTATTCGGCCTGGGCAGCCTCCAATTGTTCGGCCAGGGCTTCGCGGGCCTGGCGCCGGCGGTCGTCTTCCAGCTGGGCGGCGCGCAGCTCGGCGCAGGCCTGTTCCTGGCGCTCGCATTCGGCTGTTATCGTCGCCAACGCGACGGCCAGGGCTTGGGCATCCAACGCATTGGCGCTGGCCTGCGCTACATGCGCCTCTAATCGCTGTTCCCGCTCCTGCACCAATACCTGTGCATTCTCCACAGCGCTTTGAGCTTCACGCAGGCGAGCGCGTAATTGCTCCACTTCCTCGGGCGAAACGGCCAGCAAACGCTGCAACGCCGGGTCATCCAGGGTAGGGCAGGTGATACGCCAACCCTGCAGCGATGTTCCCAACTCCGCCAGCTCTGCCTCTACGGCGGCTTGCTGGTCAAGCAAGGCCTGTTGGCGGGCTTGCGCAGCGAGTACTTCACTGCCAGCACGTTGCAACGCCTGGGCCGCCTCGGCATGCCGGATGCGCGCGGCCTCAACCGCTTGCTCCAGCACGGTTTGCCAGGCCTGGGCACTGGCATGGGCGCCAAGGCGCTCGGCCAAGCCGACTCGCAGTTGCGCGCGCCGCGCCTGCAAGCCTTGCAAGCCGTCGCGCAGCGCTTCCAGTTGCTGGGCAAGCCCCTGCTGCTGGGCCTCGCACACTTGAATCTGCTGCTGCCGCTGGCCCTGGGCCAACGCCTGCGCGTGTTGCTGCTCCAGCAATCCGAGGCGTTCGGCGAGGCTGGCTTCCAATGCCGCAACCGCCTTCGCCGGCCCGGTACGCAGGTCCTTCAGCACGCCATCGGGCAGCAACCCCGTGAACGCCTCAAGTTCTTCATCGAAACGCGCCTGCTCCCGCGTACGCTGGTCCTGCGCGGCCTGCGCCGCGCGCTCGGCTTCCTCGGCGGCTTGCTGGGCGGCACGCAGTTCGTTCTGCTGTTGAGTGGCCTGAGCCTGGGCGGCCAGTAACGCCTTGAGCTGGTTTTCGTCCGTGCTTATCTGCTCCCGCAGCCGGGCCAGCCCATCGCTCAGCCAAGCCTGACGCCCAGCCGCCGGCACCGCCAGCAAGGCATCGTGCCGGGGCAGGGCCTTGAGTGCATCCAGCAGCGTAGTGTTGTGAGCTTCGCCGCGCTGCTGCTGTTCGTGCAGGGCTTTTTGCTGCTCCATCAGGCCGCGCACCTCGGCCCGCAACTCAGCCAGGCGATCGGCCAGGGCCTTTACCTTGTCTTGCGCCGCTTGTATGTCCGCCAGGTCCTGGGCTTCCAGCGTTTCAAGCACGCTGTCAGCACTGGCGCCGTGGCTCGGGTGCTCGGCGCTGCCACACACGGGGCAGGGCGCACCGGGGTTCAACCCCGCCTTGAGCCGCGCCAGGTGCTGGCGTTCCAGCAGTTGCACCGTCACGTCCAGCGCCTGGCTGGCGGCCTGATGCTCGGTGCTGACCGCCTTGCCTTCGGTAGTGCGCTGCTCGCGCTGCTGGGCCAGGCGATGCTGTTGCGCGGCCAGCTCGCTCAGGCGCTCTTGCACCTCGGCGCAGCGTCGCCACTGGCCTTCCAATGCGCCGAGATCCTCCAGTGCCGTCCGGTTGTCGCGGATCAGTTCGCTCAGCAGTTGTAGGCGTTCGCCAAGGTCGTCGGTGGCGCCCAGGCGGGCCTGCAGGTCATCGAGCAAGGCCTGCGCCGACGCCCGTGCCTGCCCGGCAACCCGCGCGGCTTCCTGGAAGGGTGGCAGCTGGCCGTCCAGTCGGCTGACGCGGCTGGCCAAGTCCACCAACTGTTGCAGCCGTGGCTGATACCCTTGCCAGGCATCCGCCAGCCGAGCTAGTTCGGTGCTCTGCTCCAGCCGCGCCCCGATGGCCTGCTGCACATCAGCGGCTTGCCTCTGGGCCTGGGCGAGAGTGGCTAGCGTTTGCTCGCCTTCGAGGTGCTGTCGTTCGAGCTGAGCCTGCCGCGCCTGTTGAGGGGCCAGGTCCTGTTCAAGATGATGCAGTGCGGCCTGCTGGTCGAACGCTTCGCGAAGCGCGGGTGCGGCTTCGGCGTGGCCCGCCAGGGCCGCCTGCAAGTGAATATCGGCGGCTTCAAGCTCAGCCTGCGCTTGGGTAGAAGCCTGTTGGGCGTGGGCAAGCAAACCGGCCGCTTCGGTGCAGGCGGGGCCGAGGGTGGCGAGTTGAGTTGTGAGCCGGGCCTGGCGTTCAAGCAGCGCTCGCTGTGGCGCCAGGGCATCAAGGTGGGCAAGGTCTTGGCGGTCATCGCCCAGCTGATCCCAGCGAAGTCCGGCCTGCGCGAGCGCGTCTGCCGCTGCCGCCCGCTCGGCGGTCAACCGCTCACGCGCCTGATAGTGCTCATGCTGGGCTTCGCGTTCGCGGCGCTGGCCCTGGGATTGCAACAGCCCTTGGCGGGCTTCGTCGAGGCGTGCATCGAGGGCCAGGCGCTCCTCTTCGTCCATCGCCGAGAACGCACCTTCCTGCGCCTGCAGCGCTTCAAGCTGTTGCCGCGCGGCGCGGGCCTTGTCGTACGCGCGGCGGCCAAGGCGGCTATACACTGCCGTGTCGGTGAGTTTTTCCAGCAGTTCGCTGCGCTCGTTGTCATCGGCTTTGAGGAAGGCGCTGAACTCGCTCTGGGCGAGCAACACCGCGCGGGTGAACTGCTCGAAATTCAGGCCCAGCCGTGCCTCAAGAAGAGGCCGGTATTCACCTTTCTGGGTCGCTAGCAGGCGATCGCTGTCCAGATCCAGCAGGGTCTGGCGGCTGGGTTGCAGCTTGCCGCCAGCTTTTTCCCTTGCGCGGTTGGCCTCCCAGCGCGCCCGATAGCGCACGCCGTCCACGCCGATGAAATCGACCTCCGCGAAGCCCGCGCCGGCCCCCCGGCGCAGCAGGTTACGTGGGTCGCCGGTAGCGATATCGCCGTCCACGTCCGGCACCTTGGTGTCCCGGCCAATGTCGCCCAGGCGCGGCACGCTGCCGAATAAAGCGAGGCACAGGGCGTCGAGCAGTGTGCTTTTACCGGCTCCGGTGGGGCCGGTGATGGCGAACAGTCCAGCACTGGCCAGTGGCTCGGTGGTGAAGTCCAGTTCCACCGGGCCCGCCAGGCTGGCCAGGTTCTTCAGGCGGATCGCCAGGATTTTCATGGCTGTTCCTCCAGTTCGTCTTCCTGCATCAACAGCAGAAAATCGCCAAGGGTAGCCTCGTCTACAGCGCTGCCGTACTGCTCTTCCCAAGCGCGGCTGAACACCTGCTCGGGTCTAAGCTGCTCGAGGTGCTGCAGGGCTGCGGTGTCTTCGCGGCTTCCGGTGCCCAGGTATTCGACGGCGATGCGCACCAGCCGCGTGGCCTTGCCGGCCAGGGCCGTTTCGATACGGGTGCGCAGTTCCGGCTGGGGCTCGTCGAGCTGCACCCGCACCTCCAGCCAGGGGTGCTGCACAACGCTGGCAAGCAGGTCCGGCAGGGGCAGCGCTTCCAGTTTGGCGATCACTTCGTCCAGGCGCGCCGGGCCTACGCGCAACAGGTCAACCGCACGCGGCACACGGTGGGGAAGCACCTGCGTAAGCTGCTCGCCCTCGAAATCCACTTGCAATATCTGGTGGGGATAGTCCACTTCAGAGAACGACAGCGGAATGGGCGAGCCGCTGTAGCGCAGGCGCTGTTCACCGTTCACCTGTTGCGGTTTGTGCAAGTGCCCCAGCGCCACGTAGCCCACGCTGTCGTCGAACAGGCTGGCCGGCAACGCTTCGGCGGTACCGATCACCAGGCTGCGCTCGGAATCGAGTGACACCGCGCCACCTGCCATGTGGGCATGGCTGATCGCGATCAGTGGCTGGCCAGGCTGCCGCCGCTCGTTGGCGGCAGCGATCAACCGCCGATGAACCTGGGCGATACCCCCCAGGTAATCCTCCCCCAGGTGCGGCCCGGTCACTTCGGCGGGCCGCAGGAACGGCAGCGCGAGGCACCATGCAGCAGTGGCACCGCTGGCATCGCTGAGTGGTATCAGCAGGCGTTCACAGTCCAGGTTGCCGTCGTCCAGCCACAGCACGCGGCCCAGTGCATGGGTGCGCAAGCGGCGCATCAGCGGGGCGGGCAACTCGATCCGTGAGCCTGAGTCATGGTTGCCGGCGATCATCACGATGGTGAGCGAAGGCAAGGCTTCGTGGGCGTTGACGATGAAATCGTACAGGCGCTCCTGCGCTTTGAGCGGGGGGTTGACCGTGTCGAAGATGTCCCCGGCGATCAGCAGGGCATCGGGGGCCAGCGCTACGATGCGCGCCAGCAGCCAGGTGAGGAACGCATGATGTTCATGGTCACGGTCCTGGCCGTGGAGGCTTTGGCCAAGGTGCCAGTCGGAGGTGTGCAACACGCGCATGGGGAGTCTCGGAACTATTTAGGGTAAAGCGGCGGAAGGTTTTCTTCCGCCCCGGGGACGTGGCGGCTGTTTGCCGGGATGGCGCTGACCGCCTGCCACAGGCGTGCCCCTTGCCAATAACGGCCGGCTTCGCTGTACAGCGCGCCGTTGAGGCCATCAAGGGCGTCCGACAAAGGCGGGTAGCGTTCGGCCAGCTGGGCCAGGGTTTCTGGTTGCTGGCGGGCCCAGGCATCCAGTGCCTGGCGAGACGCTTGGGGGTCGTTGTTGCCACAGGCGCGCCGAAGGTCGTCCAGCAGGCTGCGAGGGCTGGGCCCTACAGCGGCCAGCCGGGCCACTGCGGGCTGCGAGCGCGCACGCCACCATAGGCCGAAGCCCAACAGGCTGGTGCACAACAATACCCCGGTGGCTGCCTGCCAGGGCCATAGCAGGCGAGGGAGGGGAGCAGCTGCCGCGGGCTTGTCTGCCAAGGGCAGGGTGGCGCGCTCGGTCACCTGCAGGGTGCGGGCCGGCAGGCTGGTACGCTCCAGGTGGTCTTCACGCGTGTTCCACCACACCACTTCCACTGGCGGCAGCTCCGTATCGCCCGCCCGTACAGGCACCAGCGCTTCACGCTCCTGGCGGCTGCCGACCAGGCCGCGCTCGGTGCCCTGGTCGTTGAGCTGGGGTTGGTCGGGGTAGCGGCGAATACCCGGTAGCTCTGCGCTGGGCAACGGCGGTAGCTGCGCGCCTGAAAGCCCCTCGGCGCGAAGGGTGAGGGTGCGGGTGAGTGAATCGCCGACCCGGGCTTGCTCGGGCGCCGGGTTCCAGCTTTCGGTGACGGTCAGGCTGCGTGCCGGTAGCCAGGTGGCGTCCGCCGGATACACCGCAGGCTTGGCCATAACGCTCATGGTGATCTGCGCAGAGCGCACGCGAAGCTGCGCGCCCGCCCTGGGCTTGCCGGTATCGTCGGTTTCCACCGAGGTAGCGGTGAACAGCAGCGCGGGCAGGATGAGCTGGCCGCTGCGTTGGGGGTAAATCGCATAGCGTGTTTCGATCACCCCATGGCGCACGCCATTGATGACCTTCTCGTAGGTGCGTCGATTACCCAAGGGTTCGACGATCGCATCGGCCAGCTGTGGTGGGGCGAAGGTGCTGTCGTCGTAGAGGGCAACAGAGTGGTATACCCGCAGCGTAAGGATCACCTGCGCCTGCACGTACACCTGGTCCTGGTCCAGCCGCGCCTCGATGAACACCGGCTCGGCGGTGGCGGCGATCGGGGTATCGGCATCCAGCACCTGAAGCACGATCGGCTGGCTGCGCAACTCGCCCAGGCTCAAGCCAGGGAGGGTGAGGGTACCGCTTTGGCGAGCCACCAGCGTGATGATCCAGCGGGTGCTGGCGCCACGGTCATCCGCGAGGCTGGCCGGCTGGTTCACCTGGCGCACATCGCCCACGTCGAATTGCGCTTGCAGTGGCGTGGTATCCGGCCGGCCGAACAGGGTCACGTCATTGGTCTGCAGGGTGAGCTCGAAAGACTCGCCCACTGCCAGGCGGGTTCGATCGACACTGGCCACCAGCACGCTCGCCGACGCCCCAAGGGGCAGCAATGCGAGAAAGCTGCAGAATAGAAAGGCACAGAGCCGACTCATCGTTATTGTTCCTGCCGTTGTTGCTGTTCGTACCAGAATTTGCGCCGCAGCAATTCTGACGGATCGTCGGGGATCTGTCGCAGCCATTGCTCCAGGGATTCCCGCGCCTCGTCCTCGGGGTAGTCCCCAGTACTGGCCAGGCTGCTGGTGCCTTTGGGTGGGGTATCGCTTTCGCCCGTTCCGCCACTGGTTGCCATAGTCGCCTGGCCAGCCGTATCTGGCCCCGGCGGGGCGGTGGGCGGTGCCTTGGGATCGCTGGGGTTGGCCTGGCTTTGACCGGAGGTCGCCTCGCCTTGGGAAGGCGAGGCTTGGGCCGCGGAGCTTTCAGTGGGCGGGGCGGCGGCCTTGCGGGCATCCAGCAGCGCCTTCACCAAGGTTTGGTTACTGCGCGCGGCGGTCAAGGCGGGTTGGCGCTCCAGCGCCTGCTCGTAGGCTTCCACCGCGGCATCCAGTTCGCCCGCCAGGGCCAGCGCATTAGCGCGGTTGTAATGGTCGGCTGCGGTGTCGCCCTGGGCAAATTGCTTGGCCGCTTCGGCATATTGGCCGGCGCGGTACAGGGCTACACCCCGCCAGCGAAAGTCGCTGAACTGTTGGGCCGCCAGTGCAGGTTGCCCTTGGGCCAGCAGCCGTTGGCCCTGTTGATCCGGCCGCCACCACAGGTCGGCCAGGCTGAAGGCGTAGGCAGGGGTTGGCAATCCGCCCAGGCACAGCCATAGCGGCAGGCACAGCAGCCAGCCACGGCGCCCGGCCAGGGCGGCAATGGCCAGCAATGGCAGCAACAGCCAGTACCCTTGGTCCGCCCAACGGTCCAGTGGGTGCGCTGGGCCGTCATCGGCAGCCATCGGCGTATGAGGTGCGTCGAACAGGCCGAGGGCCCGCAGGTCATGATTGTCCAGGCGAGCGGTTTCATAGCGGCCGTGACCATGGCCTGCGGCCGCCGCAAGGGCTGGTATATCCAGCCGTGGCAATGCGATCCCGCCGTCATCACCCTTGAGCAGTTCACCGTTCTCCAACGCCACGGGGGCCCCTTCAGGGCTGCCGACGCCGAGCACCAGCAACGGCGGTGCGCGCCGGCCGAGCCAGTGGTCTATCCCCTGCAGTTCCTGCTCGGTGAGGCTGGAGGTAATCAACAGCAAACGGCCGGAGCCCTGACCGGCCTGTGCCAGAAGGTCCAAACCCTGACGCACGGCCAGGTCGGCGCGTTGGCCGGGCTCTGGCATCAGAGAGGGTTTGAGTGCCGCCAGCAGGTTGCTACTGGTGGCTTGGTCGTTGGACAGCGGCACCAGTGTGTGTGCGCTGCCGGCATACACCACGATCGCGGTTTGCGCATCGGCCCGGTGCTGCAGCAGGTCGAGGATCTTGCGCCGTGCCTGCCCAAGGCGGTCCGGGGACGCATCGCGGGCAAGCATGTGCGGTGTGAGCTCGAGGAGTATCACCAGCGGGTCGTCTGGCCGCTGGCTGATCTGTTGCTCGCGCTGCCAGCCCGGCCCGACCAGCGCCAGCCCCGCCAACGCCGCGGCGAGTCCCAACAATACCCGCGGCGTTCGCTCGCGGCGGCCGCTCGGGCTTCCGCGCAGCAACGTACCGTGGAAGGCGCGCGGTAACAACGCCTGCCAGCGGCCGCTGCGTCGGCGGCGCAGCCACAATGCCCAGCACAGCCAGGCCAGTATCGGCCAGGCTGCAAGCCAGCCAGGGCGTGCCCAGTGTGGCCACCATTCAATCATGGGCGCTGCCTCAAGCGGTCAACCTGGCTGCGCCAGGCGGCAGGCAGGCGCACCGATCGCATCCAGGCGTAGCGGCGCAGCAAAGGCAGCAAGCGCTGGCAGACCATCAATGCCACCAGCACCACAGCCGCCGCCAGGGGCCACTGATACAGCTCGTTGACCGGGCGCACACGGGTCGGCTGCTGATTCACCGGTTCGAGCCGGTCCAGCGCCTCGCCGATTCCTTGCAGGTCGCGGCCGTCCCGCGCCCGGAAGTATTCTCCCGCTGTCGCGCTGGCAATCGCCTGCAGCGCGGTTTCGTCCAGGTCGCTGGTGGGGTTCAGGCCCAGCGCGGCGTTCGCCGCTGCTGCCTGCGGGTCGGCACCGATGCCGATAGTGTGAATCCGCACCTGCTCGCTAGCGGCCAGGCGCGCGGCGACCAGCGGCTGGATGTGCCCACCGTTGTTGGCGCCGTCGGTCACCAGAATCAGCACCCGGCTGTCTGCCGGGCGCAGGCGCAGGCGTTTGACTGCCAGGCCGATGGCGTCGCCGATCGCGGTGGTTTGCCCGGCGATCCCCACTTGCGCGTCGTCCAGCCAGGTGCGCACGGTATGCCGGTCGAAGGTGAGTGGCGCTTGTACGTAGGCCCGGCTGCCAAACAGGATAAGACCTACCCGGTCGCCCTCGCGGGTTTCCAGGAAATCCCCCAGCAAGTGCTTCACCAGGGCTAGCCGGCTTACGTTTTCGCCCTGCCATTGCATATCCGGGTAATCCATGGAGCCCGACACGTCCACCGCCACCAGCAGGTCGCGGCCGCTGGCAGGCAGGGGCAGTGGCGGGCCCAGCCACTGCGGGCGGGCGGTCGCCAGCAGTAGCAGCCCCCACACCAGGGCGTAAGGCAGTTGCTGGCGCCAGCCAGGCAGGCCGCGGCTGGCACGGCGCCGGCTGAGGCTGGCAAGGTCATCGAGAAAGCCTACCTGCAACACCTGTTCCCCGCTGTCGGCGGGCGGCAGAGCCCGGCGCAGCAGCCAGGGCAGGGGGGCGAGCAGAAAGATCAGCGGCCAGGCGAACTCAAGCATGTTTGCGAATCCAGATTTCAACCGCCTGATACAACCCGTTGATGGCTTTGTCGTCGAGTTTGCACTCGGGCCGGTACACCCCTTCTACCAGGATCATCCAGCGCGTAAGCCCTGCGGCGGGGCACCGGTTGTCCAGGAACGCCAGCCATTTACGGCCGTTGAGGGTATGGCTGTGGGCCCCGGGGTAATGGTTGCGGCACACACGCTTGAGCAGGGCGTTGAGTTGCTGCAGCCAGGCACCGGCGGGCGCACCGTCGTAAGGGCGGGGCATGAGTGCCAGTTCGGCCAATGCCTCGAGGCGTACCGGGTCCACGGCGTGATCGGCCGCAGGCGCGGGCACCTCCATAGGGGGCTCTTCAGGCAAGGGTCGCCTGCGCCAGTACCACAGCGCGGTGATTGCCGCCGCCGCCAGCAGCGCCGCCAACACCCACCAGCCTGCAGCCAGTGGCCAGGCGCCAACGGCCGGCGGCTCGATCAAAGGCTGCAGCCGTGCCAACGGGTTCATTGTACGGGGCTCGCCACGGGCAGCATGCCGGGCCGGGGCCTGGCGCTTGTGTACTCGCGTAGCTGGTCCACGGCGTCGGCGCGGGTACTCAACGGCAGTACCAGCAACCCCAGCTTTTGCCCGAGCCGTTCCCAGCGTGCCTGGCGTGCCTCGCCCAGTGCCTGATAGTTGCGCCGCAATTGCGCGTCGCTGGTGTCGATTTCCAGATGCGCTTCACCCAGGCCGAACTGCAGCAGCCCAGCGGCTGGCAATGCGTGGTCCATGGGGTCGCTGATGGGCAGCAGCAGCAGGTCGCAATGCCGTGCCAGTAGGGTCAATTGCTGCTCGGCGGCATCGCTCAGGGCGCGTTCGTCACAGATCACGATCGCCAGGCTGCCGGGGCGCAATACTTCCCGCGCCCGGCGAAGCGCGGTGCCCAGAGGGTCCGCGGCCGGGGCGCTGTCGGTGGTCAGTGCGGCGTTTACCCGAGCCAGGCGGTCGAGCAGTTGCAGCAGGCTTTGCTTGCTGCGTCGGGGTTTGATCTCGTAGTGCTCAAGGTCACCGAATACCAACCCGCCGATGCGGTCGTTGTGTTCCAGCGTGGCCCAGCCAAACAGCGCCGCCACCCGCGCCGCGACGGTGGATTTGAATGCGCTGGCCGAACCGAAGAACAATTGCCGGCTTTGCTCCACCAGGATGAAGATCGGCCGTTCCCGCTCTTCATGGAACAGCTTGGTGTGGGGCTCCTGGGTGCGCGCCGTTACCCGCCAGTCGATGTTCCGCACGTCGTCCCCGGCCTGGTACACGCGCACCTGGTCGAAATCCACGCCGCGCCCACGCAACTTGGAATGGTGCAGGCCGATCAACGGGCTGCGCTGGCCGGGCTTGGAAAACAGCTGCACCTCGCGCACTCGATGGCGCATCTCGATCAGTTCGGCGAGGGTAACGGTGATGCCTGGGGCGGCCCGTGGGTGGCTGTTCATGGTCGCTGGCTCAGGCCACCGCGACCACGTCGAGAATTCGCTGGATAACGCGATCCTGATCCACCCCGGCGGCCTCCGCTTCGAAGGAAAGGATGATGCGATGACGCAGCACGTCGAAGATTACCGCCTGGAGGTCTTCGGGGCTGACGAAGTCACGCCCGGCCAGCCAGGCATGGGCCCGGGCGCAGCGGTCCAGGGAAATGGAGCCCCGCGGGCTGGCGCCATACGTCAGCCATTCGGCGAGCTCGGCGTCGTACTTTGCCGGGGTACGGGTAGCCATCACCAACTGCACCAGGTACTCCTCCACTGCGTCGGCCATGTACAGGCCGAGAATTTCCTTGCGCGCGGCAAAGATCGCCTGCTGGCTTACCCGGCGTTCAGGTTTGGTTTCGCCATTGAGGGCTTCGCCACGGGCCTGCTGGAGAATCCGCCGTTCCACCGATGCGTCGGGGAAGCCGATTTTCACGTGCATCAGGAACCGGTCCAGCTGCGCCTCGGGGAGGGGGTAGGTACCCTCCTGCTCAATCGGGTTCTGCGTGGCCATCACCAGAAAGAGCGGCGAAAGGTCGTAAGTGCTGCGGCCAACACTCACCTGGCGTTCAGCCATGGCTTCAAGCAGCGCCGATTGCACCTTGGCCGGTGCCCGGTTGATTTCGTCGGCCAGTACCAGGTTGTGGAAAATCGGCCCTTGCTGGAACACGAAGCTGCCGGTTTCCGGGCGGTAGATCTCGGTACCAGTGATGTCGGCAGGCAACAGGTCGGGGGTGAACTGGATGCGATGGAACTGGGCTTCCACCCCTTCGGCCAACTCCTTGATGGCTTTGGTCTTGGCCAGCCCCGGCGCGCCTTCCACCAGCATGTGGCCGTCGGCAAGCAGCACGATCAACAAGCGATCGATGAGTTTGTCCTGGCCGAGGATCTGGGTAGAAAGAAAGGTGCGCAGCGCGATCAGCGCTTCACGATGTTCCATCGGTGGGTTCCTGAATGGCCTTGAGGCCGCTGGCATGGAAAGCGGGCACCCGGCGGGGTGTCGAGGGCCATCATTTTAATGCAGCCGGGGCTTAAAGGATATTCCGTTGCGCTTGCCCGCCCCGCTGGGCTCAACCGCCGGTCATGTTCATGAAGCGCACTACCTGCACATCATCATTGAGCTTGAACTCGTGGCGCAGCGGCTTCAGCGCCATGGCGTCCACAATGGCCCGTTCCAGGCGCTCGGGCTGGCCAGGGTTGGCGCGCAGCACGGCCTTGAGGTCTACGGCGTGTTCGTTGCCCAGGCACAGCAACAGCCGCCCCTCGACGGTAAGCCGTACCCGGTTGCAGGTGGCGCAGAAGTTATGACTGTGCGGCGAGATGAAGCCTATGCGGCTGTTCGGTGCCTCGGCCACCCGCCAGTAGCGCGACGGGCCGTGGGTGGTGTCCGTGGCGGGCATGAGGGTAAAGCGTTCGCCGATACGGGCGCGCACGTCGTCGCTGGAAAAGAAGGCCTCGGCACGGCTGTGCTCGGTGATGGTGCCCAAGGGCATTTCTTCGATGAAGCTGATATCCAGGCCACGGTCGATGGCGAACTGCACGAGGTTGTTGATCTCATGATCGTTGCGGCCTTTCATTACCACGCAATTGAGCTTGGTATGGGTAAAGCCCGCTGCGTTGGCCGCATCAATGCCGTTGATCACCTGCGCCAGGTCGCCGGTGCGGGTGAGCTCGCGGAAGCGATCGGGATCGAGGCTGTCCAGGCTGATGTTCAGCCGGCTCAGGCCTGCGTCACGCAATGGCTGGGCGAGCCGGCCAAGCTGTGATCCATTGCTGGTCATGCACAGTTCCTGCAGGCCGGGGAGGGCGGCGATCTTCGCGCACAGCTCCACAATGCCCGCGCGTACCAGCGGCTCGCCACCGGTGAGGCGAATCTTGCGGGTACCCAGCGCCACGAAGGCGCGGGCCATCTCGTGGAGCTCTTCAAGGGTGAGAATGCGCTGGCGCGGCAGGAACTGCATGTCTTCGGCCATGCAGTACACGCAACGGAAGTCACAGCGATCCGTGACCGACATCCGCAGGTAGTCGACCCTTCTGGCAAAACTGTCGGTGAGGTACCGCTGCGCCATCTGCGCCTCGCTTGGAAAGTGTGCCGCCTGGCCACGGCCTCGGGAATCGGCTACGGCCTGCACCCCTACAGGGTACGCCAGGCCAACCGAAACAGCATCCCTTGCACGAACAGGTTACGACCCGGAGGGGCAAGCGTCTAATTGCTGGTTGCAATGGGCTGATAGACCGCCTTGATGGGCGGGGGTTCTGTCCGAAGCGGCGCAGGTGTGCCCGGGCTGTCAGATCCGGCCACATTCCGGCGATGGTGGTACCCGGCTATTCATGGTTAACTCGCCGCTTCCCATCCACCTCCTATAGAAGGAAACAGTCCATGGCTCAAGTGACCCTCAAGGGCAACCCGGTCCGCGTCGACGGCCAGCTTCCCCAAACCGGCAGCCAGGCGCCGGCGTTCACCCTGGTTGCCGGGGACCTCAGCGACAAATCCCTTGCCGACTTCGCTGGCAAGCGCAAGGTGTTGAACATCTTCCCAAGCGTCGACACGCCCACCTGCGCCACTTCCGTGCGCAAGTTCAACGAGCAGGCCAGCACCCTGGAAAACACCGCGGTACTGTGCATTTCCGCCGACCTGCCGTTCGCCCAGGCACGTTTCTGCGGTGCCGAAGGCCTGAGCAATGTGGTCAACCTGTCCACCCTGCGCGGCCGTGAGTTCATCGAAGCCTACGGCGTAGCCATTGCCGAAGGCCCGCTCAAGGGCCTTACCGCGCGCGCCGTGGTGGTGCTCGACGAGCAGGACAAAGTCCTGCACAGCGAACTGGTCCCGGAAATCGGCCAGGAGCCGAACTACGAGGCAGCGCTGGCTGTTCTGAAGTAAGCCCGCCGGCGGCGCGGCCTGTTCGCCGCGTCGCCACCGCCTGCCATTACCTTGTACGGTTTGGTAACGTCTTGTTGCCAATACGTAAAAGACCGGTAAATGCGCTTTGCGAAACACGCCCAAGTGCTTATCGTTCAGCGTCCTGAAGGAAAGCTGAGCCGCACCATGGTCGATCGTTCGCAGCAAACACGTTCCCCTCTGATCAAACGCGCCTTGCTGGCGCTATTGCTGCTGGCGTTGGCTGGCGCTGCCCTGTGGTACTGGAATCACCGTCAGGCCCCGGCCGGGCAGGAGCAAGCCAAGGCCCAGGGCCATGCCCGCCGGCCAGGTGGCAACCCGATGCGCCCCGGTTTTGGCGGAGATGCGGCCGGGCCAACTCCCGTTCGGGTGGGCACGGTAACCGTGGGGGAGTTCCCGGTATACCTCAAGGCGCTGGGCACGGTTACCGCACTCAATACCGTGAATGTGCGTACCCGCGTAGCCGGTGAGCTGGTCAAAGTGAATTTCCAGGAAGGGCAGGCTGTGAAAGCCGGCGACCTGTTGGCGCAGATCGACCCCCGCAGCTACCGCATCGCCCTGCAGCAGGCCGAGGGCACGCTGGGAGAGAACCAGGCCCAACTTAAAAATGCCCAGGTGGACTTCAAGCGTTATCGGGACCTGTTCGCTCAGGACAGCATCGCCCGGCAAACCCTGGACACCCAGGAAGCGCTGGTGGCGCAGTACCAGGCCACGGTAAAAACCAACACCGCAGCGGTGGAAGATGCTCGGCTGAACCTTCAATTCACCGATATCCGCGCGCCGCTGTCAGGCCGGGTAGGGCTGCGTCAGCTCGATGCCGGTAACCTGCTGGCCGCCAACGACAGCACCGCCGTGGCCGTGGTCACCCAGATGCAGCCGATCAGCATCGCTTTCACGTTGCCCGAAACCCAGATCGACCCCGTGCTTGCCCAGTACCGCAACGGGCAGAAGCTGAGCGTGGAGGCCTGGGACCGGGCCGACCGTGAGCTGGTGGCCAGTGGTGTGCTGGCCAGCCCCGACAACCAGATCGACACCTCTACCGGCACCCTGAAGTTCAAGGCCCGCTTCGACAACAAGGACGAACGGCTTTTTCCCAATCAGTTCGTGAACGTGCGGTTGCTGGTCAACACCCTGCACCAGGTAGTGCTGGCACCCAGCGCCGCAATCCAGTTCGGTACCGATGGTACCTTCGTGTACGTGCTGGAAGGGGAGAACAAGGTGCGGGTGCGCCAGCTGAAGGTGGGCGCCAGCGACGGCAATTCAACGGTGATCGAAAGCGGGCTGGCCAAGGGTGACCGCATTGTGCTGGAAGGCACCGACCGGCTGCGCGACGGCAGTGAGGTGGAAGTGGTGAACGACAACCGCGCGTTGCCGACAAGCCCCGGGGAGCACCTGCAAGGCACCACGCCGAGCGAAGCCGCTGGTCCGAGCAAGGCTGGCGCATGAACCTCTCTCGCCTGTTCATTCTCAGGCCCGTCGCTACCACCTTGAGCATGCTGGCGATCGTGCTGGCCGGGCTTATTGGCTGGCGGTTGATGCCCGTGTCCGCGTTGCCGCAGGTCGATTACCCCACCATCCGGGTGATGACCCTCTATCCCGGGGCCAGCCCTCAGGTGATGACCAGCGCGGTAACTGCTCCGCTGGAGCGCCAGTTCGGGCAAATGCCGGGGCTGGAGCAGATGGCATCCACCAGCTCGGGTGGGGCCTCGGTCATCACCTTGCGCTTCAGCCTGGCGCTGGACATGGACGTGGCCGAGCAGGAAGTGCAGGCGGCGATCAACGCGGCGAACAACCTGCTGCCCAACGACCTGCCAGCGCCACCGGTGTACAACAAGGTCAACCCTGCCGACACGCCGGTGCTTACCATTGCCATCAGCTCACGCACCCTGCCGCTGCCCAAGGTCAACGACCTAGTGGACACCCGCATGGCGCAGAAAATCGCGCAGATCGGCGGCGTGGGCATGGTGAGCATTGCCGGTGGCCAGCGCCACGCGGTGCGCATCAAGGTCAACCCGCAGGCGCTGGCCGCCGCCGGGCTCAGCCTGGCCGATGTACGCACCCTGATCGGCGCGTCCAACGTGAACCAGCCCAAGGGCAACTTCGATGGGCCCACGCGGGTGTCCATGCTGGACGCCAACGACCAGCTGCGCTCGCCCGAGGAATACGCCAGCCTCATTCTGGCTTACAAGAACGGCGCGCCCTTGCGCTTGCGCGACGTGGCCGAAATCGCCGACGGCGCGGAAAACGAGCGCCTGGCGGCCTGGGCGAACCGCAACCAGGCGGTGTTGCTGAACATCCAGCGCCAGCCCGGCGCCAACGTGATCGACGTGGTAGACCGTATAAAAGCCGTGTTGCCTACCCTGACGGCGAGCATGCCGGCCGGCCTGGACGTGACCGTGCTCAGCGACCGCACCCAGACCATTCGCGCCTCGGTGCACGATGTGCAAACCGAGCTGTTGTTCGCCGTGGCACTGGTAGTGATGGTCACCTTCCTGTTCCTGCGCCGTCTCAGCGCTACGCTCATTCCCTCGATCACCGTACCGCTGTCGCTGATCGGCACCTTTGGCGTGATGTACCTGGCAGGCTTCTCGGTCAACAACCTCACGCTTATGGCGCTTACCATCGCAACGGGGTTTGTGGTGGATGACGCCATCGTGATGCTGGAGAACATCGCCCGGCATATAGAGGAGGGGGAAACGCCCCTGCAGGCGGCCATCAAGGGCGCCCGACAAATCGGTTTTACGCTCATTTCCCTCACGTTCTCGTTGATTGCCGTATTGATTCCCCTGTTGTTCATGGGGGATGTGGTTGGCCGGCTGTTCCGCGAGTTCGCTATCACCCTGGCCGTGGCCATTCTGATTTCGCTGGTGGTGTCGCTCACCCTCACGCCGATGATGTGCGCCCGCATGCTCAAACGCGAACCGCCGGAGGGTGAGCAGTCGCGCTTCTACCGCGCCAGTGGTGCGTGGCTGGATTGGCTGGTGGCCCGCTATTCCACCGGGCTTGCCTGGGTACTTCGGCACCAGCCGATTACCCTGCTGGTCGCCGTGGCCACTTTGGCACTCACCGTGGTGCTGTACCTGATCGTGCCCAAGGGTTTCTTCCCTGTGCAAGACACGGGGTTCATCCAGGCGGTTTCCGAGGCACCCCAGGCGATATCCTTCCAGGCCATGAGCGAGCGCCAGCAGGCGCTGGCCGAGATCATCCTGCGCGACCCGGCAGTGCAGAGCCTGTCGTCCTATATCGGCGTGGACGGCGACAATGCCACGCTCAACAGTGGCCGCCTGCTGATCAACCTCAAGCCGCACGCCGAGCGTGACCTCAGCGCGGAACAGGTGATCGCCCGGCTTCAGCCGGAAGTGAACCGGCTGGTGGGGGTGCGGCTGTTCATGCAGCCGGTGCAGGACCTCACCATCGAAGACCGGGTCAGCCGCACCCAGTACCAGTTCAGCCTGGCCTCGCCGGACGCCGAACTGCTGGCCCAGTGGACCGGCACGCTGGTGGATGCCCTGCGCGAACGGCCGGAGCTCAAGGATGTGGCCAGTGACCTTCAGGACAAGGGCCTGCAGGTGTACCTGGACATCGACCGCGACGCCGCCATGCGCCTGGGCGTGAAGGTGTCGGACATCACCAATGCCCTGTACGACGCTTTCGGCCAGCGGCAGATATCCACTATCTACACTCAGGCCAACCAGTACCGGGTGGTGCTGCAGTCGGCCGATGGCGGGCGAATCGGGCCGCAAGCGCTCGAACAGCTGTATGTGAAAGCGTCCTCGAGCACCAGCGCCAGCACCAGTAGCGACACGCAGATGGCCAGCGGCACCGGCTCGTCGACAAACAGCACCACTGAAACCAGCACCGATACCAGCGGCACCCAGGTGCGGCTGTCCAGCCTGGCGCGGATCGAGCAACGGCAGGCTCAGCTGGCGATCTCTCATTTGGGCCAGTTCCCGGCGGTCACGCTGTCATTCAACCTCGGCGACGGCGTATCCCTGGGCGAGGCGGTGCAGGTAATCGAGCAGGTGCAGCGCGACATCGGCATGCCGCTGGGCGTGCAAACCCAGTTCCAGGGCGCGGCCGCGGCGTTCCAGGCTTCGCTCTCCAGCACCTTGCTGCTGGTACTGGCAGCGGTGATCACCATGTACATCGTGCTGGGCGTGCTGTACGAGAGCTACATCCACCCGATCACCATCCTGTCCACCTTGCCCTCTGCGGCGGTGGGCGCGCTGCTGGCATTGCTGTTGAGCGGCAAGGACCTGGGGATGATTGCGATCATCGGCATCATCCTGCTGATCGGCATTGTGAAAAAGAACGCCATCATGATGATCGACTTCGCCTTGGAGGCGGAGCGCGGGCGGGGCCTGGCACCGCAAGATGCGATCTTCGAGGCAGCCTTGCTGCGCTTCCGGCCCATCCTGATGACGACACTGGCCGCGTTGTTTGGCGCGGTTCCGCTGATGTTCGCGACCGGTTCCGGCGCCGAACTGCGCCAGCCGTTGGGCCTGGTCATGGTAGGCGGGCTGTTGGTGAGCCAATTGCTTACCCTGTTTACCACCCCGGTAATCTACCTGTGGTTTGACCGCACCAGTCGACGCTTCACCCGCCGCGGCAGCACCGAGGTGCGTGCGTGAACCTCTCCGGCCCGTTCATTCGTCGCCCTGTGGCGACCTTGCTGCTCAGCCTGGCGATCATTCTGTTAGGCGGGGTGAGCTTCGGTCAGCTGGCGGTAGCGCCACTGCCTCAGATGGATTTCCCGGTGATCGTGGTCAGCGCCAACCTCTCCGGTGCCAGCCCTGAGGTGATGGCGTCTTCGGTGGCCACCCCGCTGGAGCGAGCCTTCGGGGCGATCTCCGGAGTGACCAGCATGAACAGCCGCTCGAGCCAAGGGTCCACCCGGGTGATCCTGCAGTTCGAGCAAGGCCGCGACATCAACGGCGCTGCCCGGGACGTGCAGGCGGCGATCAACGCCTCGCGCAATTTGCTGCCCAGCGGCATGAAAAGCATGCCCACCTACAAAAAGATCAACCCCTCCCAGGCGCCGGTGATGGTGCTGGCGCTCACGTCCCCGGCATTGGAAAAAGGACGCCTGTACGACCTGGCATCCACCATTCTGTCGCCGACGCTCGCCCAGGTGAGCGGGGTAGGGGAGGTGCAGATCGGCGGCAGCTCGCTGCCGGCGGTGCGGATCGAACTCGAGCCGGCGCGGTTGAACCAGTACGGCATTGCCCTGGACGACGTGCGCGCGGCCATCGACAACGCCAACGTGCGCCAGCCCAAAGGCTTTGTGGAAGACGCGGACCGCGCCTGGCAGGTGCAGGCCAACGATCAGCTGGAGCAGGCCAAGGACTATCGCCCCTTGGTGATCCGCCAGCAGGATGGCGCCATCCTGCGCCTGGGTGACGTGGCCCGGGTGAGCGACAGCGTGGAAGATCGCTACAACAGCGGCTTCTACAATCGCCAGGATGCGGTGCTGCTGGTGATCAACCGCCAGGCGGGCGCGAATATCATCGAGACGGTGGAGGCGATCAAGTCGCACCTGCCGGCGTTACGCTCGCTGCTGCCCGCAAATGTGCAGCTGGACGTGGCCATGGACCGTACCACGGTGATCAAGGCTACCCTGCACGAAGCCGAGCGCACGCTGCTGATCGCGGTAGTGCTGGTAGTGCTGGTGGTGTTCCTGTTCCTGGCCAATGGCCGGGCAGCGCTTATTCCCACCCTGGCCGTGCCGGTGTCGCTGATCGGCACCTTCGCAGTGATGTACCTCTACGGCTTCTCGCTCAACAACCTGTCCCTGATGGCGCTTATCCTGGCTACAGGGTTGGTGGTGGACGATGCCATCGTGGTGTTGGAAAACATCTCCCGGCATATCGACGAAGGCGTGGCACCGCTGCGGGCGGCCTACCAGGGCGCCAAGGAAGTGGGCTTTACCCTGCTCGCGATGAACCTCTCGCTGGTAGCGGTGTTCCTGTCCATCCTGTTCATGGGCGGGATCATCGAGAACCTGTTCCGCGAATTTTCCATTACCCTCGCCGCGGCAGTGGTGGTGTCGCTGGTGGTGTCCCTCACCCTCACGCCCATGCTTTGCGCCCGCTGGCTGAAGCCGCGAGCACCAGGCCCGAAAAGCCGGCTGGAGCGCTGGAGCGAGGCTGCCAACGAGCGCTTGATGGCCGGCTATGGCCGAACGCTGGGCTGGGTATTGCGCCATCCCGTGCTCACACTGCTGTCGTTGCTGGCGACCATTGTGTTGAACGTGGCGTTGTACGTAGTGGTGCCCAAGACGTTCATGCCGCAGCAGGACACCGGCCAGCTGATGGGCTTCATCCGGGGTGACGACGGGCTGTCCTTTACGGTAATGCAACCCAAGATGCACCAGTTCCGCGACGCTATCCTGGCCGACCCTGCCGTGCTCAGTGTGGCCGCCACCCTGGGCGGCAACAACGGCACCAACAACGCCACCATCCTGGTGCGTCTCAAACCGTTGGCCGAGCGCAGGGTGTCGTCCCAGCAAGTGATCGAGCGTCTGCGGCATACGGTGCCGAAGATCCCTGGCGGGCGGTTGATGCTGTTCGCCGACCAGGACCTTCAATTCGGTGGCGCCAGGGACAACGCCAGCTCCCAATACCAATACATCATCCAGAGCGGCGACCTGGCCGTTTTGCGTGAATGGTTCCCCAAGGTGGTGACGCTGTTCCGCTCTCTGCCCGAGCTCACCGCCATCGACGCCCGGGATGGTGCCGGTACCGCGCAAGTGACGCTGGTGGTCGATCGCGACCAGGCCAAGCGCCTGGGGGTGGACATGAACACGGTGATGACCGTGCTGAACAATGCCTACAGCCAGCGGCAGATCTCCACGATTTACGACAGCCTCAACCAGTACCAGGTGGTGATGGAGATCGACCCGCGTTACGCGCAGGACCCGATCACCCTCGATCAGGTTCAGGTGATCACCAGCAGCGGCAAGCGGGTGCCGCTGGCTTCGATTGCGCGCTACGAGAACAGCCTGGCGGATGACAGCGTGAGCCACGATGGGCAGTTCGCGTCCGAGGCCATTTCGTTCGACCTTGCCGAAGGTATACCGCTGGACCGCGCCACCGCCGCCATCGAGCGCGGCCTGGCCGGGCTGGGCATCCCCGATGAGTTGATCGTGAAAGCGGGCGGCAACGCCAATGCGTTCATGGACTCTCAAAAAAGCCAGCCATGGATGATCCTTGGCGCGCTGGTAGGGGTGTATTTGATCCTGGGTATTTTGTACGAAAGCTATATCCACCCGCTGACCATTCTCTCGACGTTACCGTCCGCGGGGGTAGGCGCGCTGCTGGCGATCTACCTCACGGGTGGCGAATTCAGCCTGATCTCGTTGCTGGGCCTGTTCCTGCTCATCGGTGTGGTGAAAAAGAACGCCATCCTGATGATCGACCTGGCGTTGCAGCTGGAGCGCGAGCAGGCGCTGGCGCCGCTGGAGTCGATCCGCCAGGCCTGCCTGCTGCGGTTGCGCCCGATCCTCATGACCACACTGGCGGCAGTTCTCGGGGCCTTGCCGTTGTTGCTGGGCAGCGGGGACGGCGCCGAAATGCGCCGGCCGCTGGGCCTGGCAATCATTGGCGGGCTGCTGCTGAGCCAAGTGCTTACTCTCTACACCACTCCGGTGGTTTATCTCGCCCTCGACCGTTTGCGCCATCGGTATAACCGCTGGCGCGGCGTGACCACCGACGCTGCCCTGGAAAGACCGCTATGACCGCACTTCCCACCGTTCAACCACGAGCCTTACCTTTGCGCTTGCTGGCCATTGCCTGCTGTGCTGGCTGGTTGGCTGGCTGCGCCGTGGGCCCGGACTATCAGCGGCCCAGCCTGCAAACGCCGGCCCAATTCAAGCAGGCCGAAGGCTGGCGCCAGGCCGCGCCGGCTGACGATCAGGCACGCGGCGCATGGTGGGGTATCTATCAGGACCCGCAACTCGATGCGTTGGTGGCCACCCTCGATCGCAATAACCAGACGGTGGCCCAGTACGAGGCCCAGTATCGGCAAGCCCAGGCACTGGTGCGCAGCGCACGGGGCGCGTTCTATCCCAGCGTGGGCCTGAATGTGGGCAAAACCCGGGCGGCGCAGGGCAGTGGCAGCAGCGGTTCGAGCCTGAGCAATGCCAGCAGCGGTATCCGTGATACCTATAACGCGCAGCTAGGGGTGAGCTGGGAGGCGGACCTGTGGGGCAAACTGCGCCGTGGCCTGGAAGCCGACACCGCCAATGCCGGCGCCAGCTTTGCCGACCTTGCGGCCATGCGCCTGAGCCTGCAGTCGGAGCTGGTCCAGGACTACCTGCAGGTCCGCGTGCTGGACGAGCAGAAGCGCCTGCTGCAAGCCACCGTCGACACCTATCAGCGCTCCCTCCAGCTTACCGAGAACCAATACCGCGCCGGGGTAGCGGGCAGTGATGCCATCGCCCAGGCGCGTACCCAACTCAAGAGTACCCAGGCTGAGCTGGTAGATCTGCAATGGCAGCGCGCGCAACTGGAGAACGCCATCGCAGTGCTGATGGGGCAGCCACCCGCCGATTTCAGCCTTGGCGAAGTAGCTACGGTTCCAGCGCTGCCCGATATTCCCGTGGGCGTGCCGTCCCAGTGGCTGGAGCGGCGGCCGGACATCGCCTCCGCCGAGCGCACAGTGATCGCGGCCAATGCTCAGATCGGCGTGGCCAAGGCAGCGTATTACCCCGATTTCACCCTCAGCATGAGCGGGGGCTACAGCTCGAGTACATCTTCGAATTGGCTAAGCCTGCCTAACCGCTATTGGTCAGTGGGGCCTGAGCTGGCCCTGACGTTGTTCGATGGAGGGCAGCGCTCCGCCGAAGTGGACCGCACCCAAGCCGCCTACGACCAGACCGTAGCCCAGTACCGGCAAACGGTGCTCGATGGCATGCGTGAAGTGGAGGATTACCTGAGCCAACTGAAGGTTTACGAGAACGAAGCGGTGCTACGGGACGAGGCATTGGCCGCGGCGCGGGATTCGCTGCGGTTGACCACCAACCAGTACAAGGCCGGGCTGATCGGTTACCTGGACGTGGTCACCGTACAGGCGACGGCGCTGAGCAACGAGCGCAGCGCGCTGAACCTGCTGCAAAGCCGGCTGCTGGCCAGCGTCAACCTGGTTGTGGCTCTGGGCGGTGGCTGGGACGGCGCTGTACCACCGCCATGAATCAGGCATAAAAAACCGGCCGTTGCGCAAGGCTAACGGCCGGGCTGTCATAGCAGGTGAGGATCAGCCGCCCGAGCCACCGCCGCCCGAGCCACCACCCGAACCACCGGCGCCGCTGCCGCCGCCACTGGATCCGCCACCGTCGCCCGCGCCACCACCGTCTGCGCCGCCGCCAGTGCCGTTACTCATGCCGCCGGTGCCGGTACCAGGGGTGCCCGGGGTACTCTGGCCCATGCCGCCGGCATCGCTGCCATTGCCGCCGCCAGTGGTAGAAGGGTTGGTGGTGTTGCCGCTGCTGGGCGCCGTCGTGTTAGTGGATTCTGCCGCCAGCGCGCCCACTGAAGTGGCGCCCAGCACACCGGCCAATACCAGGCCGGTCAGTGTTCTTATGTTCATGGGTGAATCTCCGCAATTGTGGGGATTACCCTTCTTTGGGTACGGCGCTGCGCTAAGGGTGCCCGGTGTGCGACGGACGGTATCCTCAGAAAGACCTGCTTCCCTCAGGCCAGCCCCCACCCAACGCCTTGTACAACCGCACCCGGTCCAGCACGCTCTGGGTGGCGCTGGACACCTGCGCGCTTTGAGTTTCCAGCAGCGCGCGCTGCACGTTGAGCACGTTAAGGAAGTCGATTGCACCTTCCTTGTAGCGTTGGCGGGCCACATCCAGCGCGCGGTCGTTCTGCCGCACGGCTTCCAGCAGCGCGTCGTGGTGCCGGCGTTCGGCGGCGTAGTCGTTCAGCGCATCGTCCACTTCATGCCAGGCGGCGAGCACCGTGCGGCGGTAGTCGATGGCCGCAGCCTGCTGTTCGTGTTCGCGCAAGGCCAGGGTGCCGGTAAGTCGACCGCCCTGGAAGATCGGCAGGTACAGGCTGGGGCCGTACGACCAGTCGCGGGCGCCCCAGTCGTTGAGGTCGTTGCCGCTGAAGCTTTGAGTGCCAAAGCTGGCACCGAGTGTGAGCCGCGGGTAGAAATCCGCCTGGGCGGCGCCGGTGGCCGCAACCGCCCGATGCAAGGCGGCCTCGCTGCGCTGGATATCAGGCCTGTGCCGTGCCAGCTCCGAGGGCAGGCCCAAGGGGATGGCGTCTTGCGGTTGCGGCAGCGGCCGGGGCTCTATCAGTTCAGCAAACAGCGCCCGCGGCGGCTGCCCGAGCAGGGCGCTCAGTGCGTTGATCATGCGAGCGCGCTGCGCCTCGAGCACCGGCACCCGGGCTGACACCGTGGCCACCTGGGCGGCAGCGTTGGCCACGTCCAGTTGAGTGGTCACGCCGTTTTCGAAACGGGTCTGGGTAAGTTGCTGGCTTTGCCGGGCGATTTCCAGGTTCTGCCGAGTGACTGCCAACTGCGCCTGCACCCCGCGCAGTTGCAGGTAGTCGCTGGCGGTTTCCGCCGCCAGGCTCAGCAACAGGCCGTCGCGTTCGGCGCGACTGATGTCCACCTGTGCGTCGGCGGCTTCCACTGCTCGGCGCACCCGCCCCCAGAGGTCCACTTCCCAGCTGGCGTCCGCCGCCAGTGTCCACAGCTCGAATGGCGCCTGGCCGTTCTGGCCGGACGGGTCGCTCAAGCCTTCACCAGTGTTTCGCTCACGGCTGTAGCCAGCCTGGCCACTGACGGTAGGCAGGCGATCGCCAGCGCTGATACCACGCAACAGGCGGCTTTGCTCCAGGCGGTTGGCGGCGATCTGCGTGTCAAGGTTACCGTTGGCGGCACGCTCAACCAGGCTGCTTAGCTGTTCGTCGCCCAGCTGCCGCCACCACTGTGGGTTGAGGTTGCCCTGGTTTTGCGCGGCGTCCCATTGCGCCGGCAGCGCGGCCTGCGGTGGTTCGAATTGCGGCCCCACGCTGCAGCCTGCCAGCATGGCCGCGCCTGCTATCACTGCCCAGCGGTTCATTCGCCGCCCCCGCTTACGTCTACGTCCACGACTACCGACATACCCACGCGCAAATGCTGCAAGGCTTCAGGGGCGTCGTCGAAGCGAATTTTCACCGGAATGCGCTGCACCACCTTCGTGAAGTTGCCGGTGGCGTTGTCTGGCGAGATGGCCGAGAAGCTCAAGCCGGTGGCAGGAGCCAGGCTTTCCAGATGCCCATGGAAGGGCACGTTGGGGTGGCTGTCCACGCGGATGTTCACTGGCTGATTGGCGCGCATGTGCTCCAGCTGGGTTTCACGGAAGTTGGCGATCACGTACAGGTCATCCACCGGTACCACGGCCATCAGCGGCGTGCCGAGGGCAACATACGCACCCACGCGGGCCGAGCGCTGGCCGATCAGCCCATCCTGCGGCGCCACGATGCGGGTCCAGGAGAGGTTGAGGTCGGCCTGACGCAAATCCGCCTGGGCTTTTTCCAGCGTGGCCTGGGCCACTTCATGCTGGGCTTTGAGCACGTCCAGGCTGCGCGCGGACGCCACCTGAGCGGCGGCATCGCGGTCGCGGGCCGCCTGGGCACCGAGCAGTTCAGCTTCGGAACGTTGGCGCTCTTGCTGGGTGCCGGCCCCGCTGTTGGACAGGTTCAGGTAGCGCTGGGCATTGGCTTGGGCGTACTTGAGCGAGGCCTCGGTGGCGCGCAGGGTGGCGCCGGCCTGAGTGATGATCGCGGCCTGGCGCTGAATGCCAGCTTCCAGGTTCTTCAACTCCGCTTCGGCGCCCGCCACATTGGCGCGCGCTGCCGCTTGCGCCGCCAGGTATTCGCTGTCGTCCAGGCGAGCGAGCAGCTGGCCAGCCTTGACCTTCTGGTTGTCGTCAACTGCCACCTCGACGATCTGCCCGGCCAGGCGGGGCGCTACCAGCACCGAATCGGCCCGGATGTAAGCGTCATCGGTCCGTTCGAGCGAGCCCGTGGCCATCAAGCGCCAGCCACCGTAAGCCACACAGGCAACGACCGCCAACACGGTCAGGGAAAGGGAAGTTCTATGTTTCATGTGGGTACCGGAGGTTGCGGTGGATAGGCGCGCACGGGCAGCGTCACGAGGATCAGCACCAACGCCAGGGCGATCGCGATCAGCGCCAGCCAGGCGTCTGCGTAGGTAAGGGTGAAGGCCTGCTGCCGAACCCGCTCGGCGATCTGCACCGCCTGTTCGGCTGGCAGGGTGGGCAGCCGGTTGGCGACCTGGTCGAGCAAGGTATTGGAGTGCAGGTGTTCGCGATGTGTGATGAAGTTTTCCAGCACCACCCCGGACACCACCGATGCCAGCCCGCGCAGGCTGTTGACCATGGCGGAGGCGAAGGGGCCTTCCAGCGGGTGAATCACCCCGGTAGCCAGCATCAGCAGGGGCACAACCACCATGGGCTGGCCGAAGGTATGCAGCACTTGCAGGGGGTAGAAGTCGTCACGGATCCACACGCTGGTGATCTGCGAGGCGAGCAGGGTAGCGGTGCTCAGCAGCACCAGGCCTGCGGCGATTACATAGCGGGCGTCCACCCAATTACGGTTGATCACGAACGCAATGAACGGAGCCACCAGCAACTGAGGCAGCGCGATCGTCAGTGCCAGTGGCATGGTTTGCAGGGGTCGATAGCCCTGCACGTTGGCCAGGTAGGCCGAAGGAATCGCACTGCCCGCTAGCCCCAGGAACATGAACAGCATGAGCGTGGCGATGCCGAAAGCGAAATTGCGCCGCCCTAACAGTTGCAGCTTGAACAGTGGCAGCGGGTGGAACCACTCGTTGAGAGCGAACAGCGGCAGGCACACCGCGGCCCCCAGCAGCAACGCAGTAATCAGCGGCGATTCGAACCAGTCCAGCCGCTCGCCCTGGGTCAGGCCCACCACCAACAGGCTCAGCCCGCCAGCCCCCAGCAGCGCGCCCCGCCAGTCGAACTGGCGCAGGCGCTCCAGGCGCAGCGGGTCTTGGGGCAAACCGTAGGCGATCAAGGCGCTGCCCAGCAGGCACGGTGGGATGATCTGCCACATCAGCAGGCGCCAATCGGCGTTCTCGGTCCACAGGGCCGCCAGCGGCAGCGCCAGGTTGGGGCCGAACGTAGCCGTCAGCGCATAGGCGGATAACCCGTAGAGCTTGATGTGCCACGGCAGGAAGCGCAGCGCAGCGGTCATCAGCAGCGGCGGCAGCGCGCCGCCAGCCAGCCCTTGCAGCACTCGCAGCAGCAGCAGGGTAGAAAAGTCGGGCGCAAGTGGCGCCAGCACGCCAAGGAGACCAAACGCGACCGTGGCGACCACGGCAAACCGGCGCAGCGAGAAGGTAACCGCAAACCAGGGCGCCAGCAGCATGGCCGAAACCTCGGCCGCGGCATACACAGAACTGAACCAGGTACCTTCGTCATGGCCCAGGCCGTAGGCGCCGAGCAGGTCAGCCAGGGCAATGTCCGTCACCCGATCATTGATGCCGGACGTGAGCGCGGCGATCAATACGCCGACCAGGCCCAGGGCCAGGCGGCCGGTGAACGGCGCGGGCGCAGGCAGCGGCTTTGGCGCGAGCGTAGCAGCGAGTGCTGTAGCGGGGGCCGTAGCAGGAATGGGTGAACTCACGAAGGGTCCTTCAGAAAATTAAGGGCATTACATAGGAAATTTCGGTACAGTGTACCGGCCAGCAATACAAGGAGCAATGCCGTGTCACTGTCAGATGCCGAACGTGGGGGTATCCAGGTCATTTCCCGCGCCGCTGCCATTCTTCGCTGCCTCGAGGCCGAACCTCAGGGCTTGAGCCTTGGCGCCATCGCCAAACGTATCGAATTGCCACGCTCGACCGTTCAGCGGCTGGTGGATGCGCTGGCGGTGGAGCAGCTGCTCGAAACCAGCGGTGGCACGGGTGTTCGGCTGGGCCCGGCATTGATGCGCCTGGCCGCGCGCAGCCACCTGGACCTCACCGCCCGCGCCCGGCCGCACCTTGAGGCCTTGTCGCAGCGCACCGGGGAAACGGCCGTGCTGGCCCACGCCAGCGGCCTGGAGCTGATGATCCTGCACTGCGTGGTGTCTAGCCAGGAGCTGCGGGTCGCTCCGGGCGTCAACAGTTTGCTGAGTATCTATGCCACGTCATGCGGCAAGGTGATCCTGGCGCAAATGCCCGAACGGGCCGTGCGCGAGCTGCTGGAAGGCAAGATACGCCAGCTCACGCCTAACACGCTTACGCTAGATCTGCTGATCGAGGAGTTGAACGAGGTTCGGGCCACTGGCTTTTCCTGCGACTACGAGGAACACATGCCCGGCGTGGGTGCCATGGCGGTCGGGCTGGCCACGGCTCAGGGCATGTACGGCCTGAGCCTGGTGGGGCCGGCGGCGCGCATACGCGCCAACGAGGCGGCGCACAAGCAAGCCCTGCTCGAGTGTCAGGCGCTGATTACGCGGGAGGAGTGAGGCCTGTAGCAGGTAAATCCCCCCTGACCGCCGCTTCGATAATCGCGATGTCGATCTTGCCCATCCCCATCATGGCCTGGAACGCTCGCTGGGCGGCGCCGGTATCCGGATGGGTGATCGCCTCGAGCAGCACTTTCGGGGTGATCTGCCAGGACACCCCCCACTTGTCCTTGCACCAGCCGCAGGCGCTTTCCCGCCCGCCGTTGCTCACGATGGCATCCCACAGCCGGTCGGTTTCGGCCTGATCTTCGGTGGCCACCTGGAAAGAAAACGCCTCAGTGGGTTGGAACGCCGGCCCCCCGTTCAGCCCCACGCAGGGCAGGCCCAGTACCATGAATTCGACCGTAAGCACATCGCCTCGCTTACCGGCAGGGAAATCGGCAGGCGCATGGTAGACCGCGCCAACGGAGCTGTTGGGGAAGGTATCGGCATAAAAGGTCGCGGCGTCGAGGGCTGTGCCGTCGTACCACAGGCAAAGGGTGGTTTTGCTGGCCATGGTCGTGTGCTCCGCTTGGGTGGAAGCACAAGTTTAGTGGGTGGTTGGCGGTGCGGTTCCCCAAGGCCTACGCCAACCGCTCCATATAGCCGGGTAATTCCGGCTCGGGCAGTACCGACAGCACTTTAAGCCGCTGCAGGGTGCGCTCTCGCGCCCTGAGCAGGTGCTCCCGCAGATTCAGCGCGGCCGAATCCACCGTTCCGTGTAACAAGGATTCGATCACCAGGCGATGCTCGATCAGCATGGCCTCATCGATGCTGGTACCCAGGGCCTCGTGCAGCACCCGGCCGATGCTCATGGGGATCTGGCACTGGCGGATGATGCCCGCCATGCGGGCATTCGGCAGGCCAGCCAAACACGTAACGTGGAGGTCCTGCTCGATCTGCTCGATGGCCGCGCGGCTAGCCTCGGCGCCAGCCTGCTGCGCGGCGGTGATACGGTCGAGCATGGCCTGCAGCTCAGCGCGGGGAAGGGCGCTGGCGCGCTGGCGCAGCGCATCGGGCTCGAGCAGGGCGCGCAGTTCGTAGTCTTCAGTTACCGCGTGGGCGGTGAGCGGGCCGGCCAACCATTGTGCGTAGGGTTCCTTCTCCACCAGGCCCTTGTCCCGCAGGCGCATCAACGCTTCGCGCACCACGCTGCGGCTCACATTAAGGGCCTGGGCCGCAAGCTGTTCGTCGATGCGGTAATGGCCGAACACCATAAAGCGCGTAACCGTCCCTGACAGCTCGTCGTACACCCGTTCTCCCAGTGAACGGGTGTCGATCAATTCCTCGTGGTTTTCAAGGCCCAACAACTGGCGAGTGAGCGCGAGGCGAAGGGGAGGGGCATCGGTGCCCAAGGCATCGATCAGGTAGCCGCGGCCTTCGAATCTGCGGATCAGCCCTTCTTCATGCAGCAGGTTTAGCGCTTGGCGTACAGGCACTCGGCTGGTACCAAACAGCTGCGCCAGCGGCGCTTCCACCAGCACCAGCCCTGGCACTGCCTGGCCCGTAAGGATCGCGCCGCGCAGCGTGTCGCGGATCATTTCGTAGCGTGAAGCAGAGCGGTCTTCCAGAGAAGCAGCGTTGGGCATGGGCACAGGTTCCAGGTCACAGCGTGCGGGGATTGTCTCACAGCATGGCCTGACTCACAGGCCAGGGTTGCGGTAACAGCTCGCCGTGTCGGTTTGTGGTGCGGGTGTTACAGGAATGCTCACTAATGGATCAATTAGGGATATGTACATTCATGAGAATCCCGCGGTATGTCACACCCTGGCCGCTCAACTCCAGTGCATACGGGCCTTTTTGCTGAAGGAGGCACTGCCCTGGCATGAACGCTGCTATATCAAAAACGTACAAAATATAAATGTATACGTTTTTGGAGATCGCATGTTCATTGATGCGCTTGCGCTGGCTGAAGGTTTCGCCCAAGGGGCTAGTACGCCCGACCTGGCGTTTGAGGCCACCTTGGCGCGCGCCCGACAGGCTCCTGCAGCTTTTATTTCGCTCACTGAAACACGGGGACGGCGTGAAGCTGCAGCCGCGAGCGCTCGTTGGGCGGCGGGGCAACCGTTATCGCCGCTCGATGGCGTACCGATTGCCTGGAAGGACTTGTTCGACCTGGCCGGCACTGTGACCACGGCCGGGGCCGCGGCGCGAAGTGGGCTGGCACCTGCCAACCAGGACGCCACACTGGTGACCCAGCTCACCCGTGCCGGCCTGGTTAACGTGGGCAAGACCAACCTCAGCGAGCTCGCGTACTCCGGGCTGGGCCTCAATCCACACTTCGGCACGCCGGTGAACCCCCTTTACCGCGAGCCTGCCCGGATACCCGGTGGTTCGTCTTCAGGTTCGGCCATCGCGGTCGCTGCTGGCGTGGTGCCGTTGGCCATGGGCACCGACACCGCTGGCTCGATCCGCATACCCGCCGCGCTCAATGGCCTGGTGGGCTACCGCAGCAGCCGTCGACGCTATGCGGCCACTGGAGTATTTCCCCTGGCGCGGTCCCTCGATGCGCTCGGGCCGTTGGCGCGCAGTGTGCGGGACGTGATCTGTGTGGACACGCTCCTGGGCGGCGGGGTGAAGGACCAGCCACTTTCGCTCGGGGGCTTGCGACTACGGTTCGATCCGAACGTACTGGGCGACAGCCGCATTCAACCGGCGGTACGCGATAACCTGCTCGCCGCCTTGCAGCGGCTGGCGAGCGCTGGCGCGGTGATTGAGGAGCGCCCGGTCCACACCGTGCACGCCTCGTTGCATTTGATCGAAACCAGAGGCTGGTTGGGCAGCGCCGAAGCCTTTGCCTTGCATCAATCATTGCTTGACAGCCCTGCGGCTGACCAACTCGACCCGCGAGTACGCAAGCGCCTCGAAAGGGCCCGACATTTTCCGGCCAGCGAGCAGATCGGGCTGTACCAGGCCGCCCGCGACCTGCGCCAGCAAATGGCCGATGAATTGGACGGCGCGTTGCTGATCACCCCCACCGTGGGCCACGTAGCGCCGCTACTTGCGCCCCTTGAAGCCGATGAAGAACTGTTCGTGCAAACGAACCTGGCCACCCTGCGCCTGACCATGCCGGGCAGCTTGCTGGATATGCCCGGGGTTGCCTTGCCCAGCGGGGTAAACGCCGAAGGCCTGGCTACCAGCTTGTTGTTGTCCGCGCCCAGCGGGCATGACGCCGTTCTGCTGCGCGCCGCGCTGGCTATTGAGCCCCTGGTGCGCAGCGCCTGACCCCTGATCGCCTGTAGGTGCGCGGGGCCCGGCCTTCGCACCCTGACCACCGTACCGGGCACGTTGAGGACTGAACGATGGCAAAAGAAATTCTGGTGTCCATTGGTGTGGACGTGGATGCGGTTGCTGGCTGGCTGGGCTCCTACGGCGGGGAGGATTCGCCCGACGATATTTCCCGCGGGCTGTTCGCCGGGGAAGTGGGCGCGCCCAGGCTGCTCAAGCTGTTCGACAAATACCAGCTGCGCACCACCTGGTTCATCCCTGGGCACTCGGTGGAAACCTTCCCTGAGCAAATGAAGGCGGTGGCTGCGGCGGGCCACGAGATCGGCATCCATGGCTATAGCCACGAAAACCCTATCGCCATGACCCCCGAGCAGGAAGAAGTGGTGCTCGATAAAGCCATCGAGCTGATCACCGCCCTGGCCGGCAAGCGGCCGACCGGTTACGTGGCCCCTTGGTGGGAATTCAGCAACGTCACCAACGAGCTGCTGCTCAAAAAAGGCATCAAGTACGACCACAGCCTGATGCACAACGACTTCACCCCCTATTACGTACGGGTGAAGGACAGCTGGACGAAGATCGATTACAGCGCCCACCCCGACACCTGGATGAAGCCGCTGGTGCGCGGCCAGGAAACCGACCTGGTGGAAATCCCCGCCAATTGGTACCTCGACGACCTGCCGCCAATGATGTTCATCAAGAAAGCACCCAACAGCCATGGCTTCGTCAACCCGCGCGACATCGAGGTGATGTGGCGCGACCAGTTCGACTGGGTGTACCGCGAAATGGACTATGCCGTGTTCCCCATCACCATCCACCCGGATGTCTCTGGCCGGCCACAGGTGCTGCTGATGCTGGAGCGGCTGATCGAGTACATCCGCGGCCATGAAGGCGTGCGATTCGTCACCATGGACGAAATCGCCGACGACTTTGTTTCCCGCCAGCCCCGGCAACGCTGATTCCTCTTCATCGAGACCCTCACCATGACCACGCAAACCGCTACGCCGTTGCACATGCCACCGTCGGACAGTTGGGCGCCGGTTCCGCTGGCGTCCAAGGATGTCGTCTACGCCACCTGGATTGCCTTCTTTGCCTGGGTATTCGCTGTGTATGACTTCATCCTGTTCGGCACGCTGCTGCCGGTGATGGGTGGGCATTTCAGCTGGAGCCAGGCGGAGCAGGCCGAGATTGCCACCTGGGTCGCCGTCGGTGGCGCCGTGGTGGCCTTTGCTATTGGCCCGCTGGTAGACCGTATCGGCCGCCGCGGCGGCATCATGTTCACCATTGGCGGGGCGGCGTTGTGTTCCGCGCTGACCGCAGTGTGCGCCGGGATGGGCAAGGGCGCGCTGATCGGTGTGCGTTCAGTGGCCGGCCTGGGCTATGCGGAAGAGGGCGTGAACGCCACCTACCTCACTGAGATCTACGCAGCCTCCGACGACCCTCGCCTGGTCAAGCGCAAGGGCTTTGTGTATAGCCTGGTGCAAAGCGGCTGGCCGGTAGGGGCGCTGATCGCCGCGGGGCTCACGGCGCTGCTGCTGCCGCACATCGGCTGGCAAGGGTGCTTTATCTTCGCCGCCGTGCCAGCGTTTGTGATTGCCGTGCTGGCGCGCAAGTTGAAGGAGAGCCCGCAGTTCCAGGTCCATCAGCGCATCCAGACGCTGCGCAAGGCGGGGCAGGAGGCCGAAGCCAGGGCCTTGGCCCGCGAGCATGAAGTGGACTACGACGACCACGCCAAGGCCGGCGTGGCCGCGGCCTTCCGTGGCGCCGCGCTGCGCCCGACGTTGGTGCTGAGCCTGGCGATCCTTCTCAACTGGTCAGCAATCCAGGTGTTCAGTGTGCTGGGTACGTCGGTGATTGTGAGCGTGCACGGCCTGTCGTTCGAAAATTCCCTGTGGATTCTGGTGCTGTCGAACCTGGTGGGCTTCATCGGCTACCTGTTCCATGGCTGGCTGGGTGACCGTATTGGCCGGCGCAACACTGTGGCCATCGGCTGGATGTTGGGCGGCGTCAGCTTTTTCGCGATGGTGCAGGCGCCAAGCCAGCTTGGCATCGTGGTCGCCCTTTACAGCCTGGGCCTGTTTTTCCTCACCGGCCCGTACTCGGCCATGCTGTTCTTCATGGGCGAGAGCTTCCCCACCAGCATCCGCAACCGGCGGCGCCATCGTTCATGCCATGGGGCCGGTTGGGGCGATCCTGGCCGGCCTGGGCATTACCGGCGTGCTGTCCGCAGGCGGCGAGTGGCACAGCGCGGCGCTGTGGTTCGGTGCCTTGCCTTGCTTCCTGTCCGGAGTGGTGATGTGGGCGGCGCGCCACGTCGACCCCACCCACATCAAGTGATCGGAGAACCCGTATGAGCAACTCTCAACCTGTGGCGCTGATCACCGGCGCCGCCAGCGGCATTGGCCAGGCCCTTGCTGTGGCCTATGCGCGTAACTGCGTGCGTGTGGTAGGCGGCTATTTTCCGGGAGCCCCCCACAACCCCGAGCACACCCGCCAGCAGGTAACCGCCGCAGGCGGTGAATGCCTGATGTTGCCCGCGGACGTCACCGACGGCGCCTCGCTGGATGCGCTGGCAGCTGCGGGCGTTGAACGCTTTGGCCGGCTCGATTACGCCGTGGCCAACGCCGGGCTGTTACGACGCGCCCCCCTGCTGGAAATGACCGACGAGGCTTGGAACGGCATGCTCGACGTGGACCTCACTGGGGTGATGCGCACATTTCGCAGCGCCGCGCGGCACATGCAGGACGGCGGTGCGCTGGTAGCGATCTCCTCGATTGCCGGCGGCGTTTATGGCTGGCAGGACCACGCCCATTATGCCGCCGCCAAGGCCGGCGTTCCGGGGCTGTGCCGCTCGCTTGCCGTGGAGCTGGCGGGGAGGAGGATCCGCTGCAACGCGGTGATCCCCGGGCTGATCGAAACCCCGCAGTCGCTGGACGCGCAGAACTCGCTGGGCCCCGAGGGCCTGGCGAAGGCGGCGCGGGGCATTCCGCTGGGGCGCGTAGGCAAGGCCAGTGAAGTCGCCGAGCTGGTGCGGTTCCTGACAAGCGACCTGTCCAGCTACATCACTGGGCAAAGCATTATCGTCGACGGCGGGCTGACTGTCCGTTGGCCGGAATAGGAGTGAGCCATGAACTTGAATAACCGACGCGCGGTGGTCACGGGTGCCGCCAGTGGCATCGGTGCGGCCATCGCCCAGGCTTATGCAGAGGCAGGGGCGCGGCTGGTGTTGTGTGACCGCGACGGTGATCGCCTGGCGCTAGTCGCCGAGCAATGCCGTCACATGGGCGCGCAAGTGGTGGAGTGCATGGCGGACGTGGGCGTCCGCGAAGGCGCGCAGGCAGGTGTGGATACCTGTGTGACCGCCTTCGGTGGCATCGATATCCTGGTGAATAACGCCGGCATGCTCACCCAGGCGCCGTGCGTGGACCTTACCCAGCAGATGTGGGACGACATGCTTCGCGTAGACCTTACCAGCGTGTTCATCGCCAGCCAGCGCGCACTGCCGCACATGCTCGCGCAACGTTGGGGCCGCATCATCAACGTGGCCTCTCAGTTGGGCATCAAGGGCGGGGCAGAGCTGTGCCACTACGCTGCGGCCAAGGCCGGGGTGATCGGCTTTACCAAGTCCCTGGCGTTGGAAGTAAGCCAGCACAATGTACTGGTCAATGCGATCGCCCCTGGCCCGATCGACACCGCATTGGTGGAGGGCATCAGCCAGGCCTGGAAAACCGCCAAGGCGAAGGAGTTGCCGTTAGGGCGCTTCGGCCGGGCCGAAGAAGTTGCCCCGGTGGCCGTGCTGCTAGCCTCCGAGCCCGGCGGCAATCTGTTCGTGGGCCAGACCCTGGGGCCCAACTCCGGGGATGTGATGCCATGAGCCGGTAGGGCCGGGCGAAACCCGGGAACAGGCCTGCATAGGCTGGTGTTTTATAAAGGAGGACAACCATGTGTGGTTTATGTGGGTTGATCGGCGAGGACGGGCACTGGAGCGACCCCTTGGGGGGCAGCCTGCCCCGGCGGCGTGAGCGGCTGCGCCGTATCGCCGCGATCAATCGCGTGATCGCGCCTTTCCGGGTCACTGTGAGCGATGTGCAGGGCGCTTCCTATCTGCTGCAAGGGGCCACGGGGCGTCAGGCCCTTGCCACCGGGCTCGAAGACCTGTGGCAACAGGCGCAGGCATTGATCGGTAAACCGCTGGACCCGCTCGATCCACGCATTCTTGAAGCCCTGGAGGCTCGCTCATGAGCCTGCCAGTGAACGTGATCACCGGCTTCCTCGGCAGCGGCAAGACCACGCTACTCAATCGGCTACTGGCCGGCGACACCCTTGGCGACAGCGCGCTGCTGATCAATGAGTTCGGCGATGTCGGCATCGACCACCTGCTGGTGGAAGAAGTGGCGCCGGGCACGGTGCTCCTGGCCGGCGGCTGCGTGTGCTGTACCGTGAACGGGGACCTGCGTCAGGCCCTGCTCGACCTTCACGCCCGGCGCGAGCGCGGCGAAATCCCAGCGTTTCGCCGGGTGCTGCTGGAAACGACCGGTTTGGCCGACCCCGCGCCGATTGTCGCCACCTTATTGCGCGATCCTCAATTGCGTGGCCGTTATCACCTGGGCCTGCTGGTGACCGTGGTGGATGCCGAGCAGGCGCAACTGCAAGAACGCTTGCACCCCGAATGGCTCACGCAGGTCACGGCAGCCGACCGCCTGCTGCTGAGCAAGAGTGATCGGGTACAGCCGGCTACCCTGGCGAGCGTGCAGTCTCGGCTGGCCGCGCTCAACCCCTCCGCCAGCCAGGCATTGACCCAGCAGATCGTGGCGGGCGATCAGTTGTTGCTCGGCGAAGGCGTGCGAGGCAGCGACCCGGCCGCCGAAGTGCAGGGCTGGCAGCTGTTCGGCGCGGTAGACGACAGCCGCCACGGCACCGCTCAAATTTGCTGCCTCGAATTCGACCGGCCGCTGGACTGGGTGGCTTTTGGGGTGTGGCTGTCGATGCTGTTAAGATGCCATGGCGAACGTATTCTTCGGGTCAAGGGCCTGCTCGACGTGATTGATTCCCCACAACCTATCGTTATCCACGGCGTACAGCACTGCCTGCATGCCCCCGTGCACCTGCAGGCCTGGCCGGGTGGTACGCCGCGGTCACGGCTGGTGTTCATCGTGCGGGACCTGGACACCCACCAACTGCGCCGCTCCTTCCGCGCCTTTCTGGGTGAGGTTGGCCAAGCGGCATGAGCCAACCGATCACGCTGCGCGTACTAGGTACATCGGTCACGCTGCTCGAAACCATTCGTGTGCGCGCCGAGCAAGAGCTGGGCATCCGCCTGGAATATCACATCCATGAAATCCAGGCGGCCCAGCGCATTGCGGTGATGGCGCCGCACAGTTACGACCTTTATGACCAGTGGTTTCATAACGTCGATTTCGTATGGCCAGCCCGGGCCATCCAGCCTATCGATACCCGCCGCGTGGCCCTGTGGGACGAGATCAACGACCTGCCCAAGCTGGGCCGTCTGCATTCCAATGACCGCCTGGCCCGGGGCAGCCTGCCGTGCGACCGGCTGTTCGTGCAGCACGACGGTAGCCTGGGTAGCCAGCGCAGCGATTTCATCAGCATGCTGCCGCTCACCCATAACGCCGACAGCTTTGCCTACCGTCCGGAGCACCTTCCGTCTTCGCTGGCTGGCCAAACCGAAAGCTGGGCGTGGCTATTGGCCAAAGGCTGGTGTGGTCACGCTGCATTGCAAAGCGACGCCGCGATTGGCGCACTGGACGCAGCACTGGCTGTGCAGGCCAGCGGGCTGGCGCACTTCGACAACATCGGCAACCTGCGCCTGGATGAGATCGACACCCTGGCCCGGTGCTTGATCCAGCGCCAGCGCCAAGGACACTTTGCGGCGTTCTGGTCGGACGACCGCGAAGCCGGCGAGCTGATGCTTGGCCCCGATGTGCATATCCAGAGCCTGTGGTCGCCTACCTTGATGCGCCTGCACCGCGCGGGCCTGAAGTATCGCCTGGCCGTTCCCCAGGAAGGCTATCGCGCCTGGTTCGGCGGGCTCTCGTTATCGCGCTGTCTCGAAGGGCGGGTGAAAGATGCGGCCTATGCCTACCTCAACTGGTGGCTCTCCGGTTGGCCCGGCGCGATGATGGCGCGTCAGGGCTTCTACATTTCCAATCCACCGCGTGCCCGCGATCATTTATCCCCCGCCGAATGGGATTACTGGTACGACGGCAAGCCGGCGGCCGAAGCGCTGCCGGGCAGTGACGGCGAGCCGCTGATCGAGCCGGGCGAGGTTCGCGAAGGCGGCGCTTATGCACAACGCATGGGCCACATCGGGGTATGGAACGCGGTGATGGACGAGCACAACTACCTTGTGCGCAAGTGGGCGGATTTTCTTCGCGCCAGCCGGGTCAATTGATGCGCCACGGCGAGAGCGCTGGGGCTTATAAACAAAACCGCTGCCACACGAAGAAAATTACACTGTCTTGCGTCGCTCGCGAGCGTTAGCGTGCTGGCGCCGAAGCGAACCGGCCCGTGAGTCAGCCCACTACAAAGGATGTAATCACCCCATGAAACACCTCTCGCTGCTTGCCGTGTTTACCGCGGCCCTTGCTGTGGGTGCTGCCGCCCATGCCGAGCCCGCGCCGCAAACGCCGCAAGCTGACACGTTGGCCAAGGACGCCGACATGGTGGTTACCCTGCTAGGCACCGGCACCCCCACGTTGGACCCCAAGCGCTTCGGCTACTCCACCCTCGTGCAAGCCAATGGCCTGAACCTGGTGTTCGACGCCGGTCGTGGCAATGCCATTCGGCTGGCTCAGTTGGGCATCCCCCTGGGCAAGGTCAGCGCTACCTTCCTCACCCATTTCCATTCCGACCACATCAACGGCCTGCCAGACCTCTGGGCCACGGGGTTCCTGCCCAGCCCGCAAAACCGCCGTACCGCGCCCTTTGAGCTGTATGGCCCGCCCGGCCTGCAAACCCTGGTCGAAGGGATGGAAATGATGATGTCGGCCGACCTGCGCATTCGCCGTGACGACAACGAGGTGAAGCCCGAAGCCCAGCGCATCAATGCCCACACCTTCAACCGCCCCGGGGTGGTGTTCGAGCGCAAGGGGGTGAAGGTCACGGCCTTCGAGGTCAATCATGGCGATCGGATCAAGCCCAGCTACGGCTACAAGGTGCAGTACAACGGCCATACCGTGGCGCTGTCTGGGGACACCCGTTACGACGAACGGGTGATCGAAAATGCCCGGGGCGCCGATGTGCTGGTACATGAGGTAGGCGGGGTGTCCACGCACCATGTGGACGAGGACTGGGCCAAGGCCAACGTCGGCCACCACACCACTGCCGAACAGGCGGGCGAAGTATTCGCCAAGGCTGAGCCGAAGCTGGCGGTGTTCTCCCATATCTCCCGGCCTGGCCCGCAGGATGAAACCAACAGCGACGACGCCTTGGTTACCCGGGCGAAAAAGGCCTGGCCCAATGGCAAGGTCCTTCTGGGCAGCGACCTTATGCGCATTTATATAGGCAAGGACGTGAACGTGGTGGAGTGGGCAGGTAACTGACGCAAGGCGATAGGCATTCACCGCGGCCACGCCCAAGGCCTTCCTCGAAACCTGAAGCTGCTGGCGAAAACCACCGACAAGGCGCCCGCGTTCAAAAAGGCGATGTCTGCCGCCTTGCGTGGGATCGAAAGCACTGTTGAAGCCATGGGCGGCGAAAGCGGCACGCTGCGAAGCCTCGGCGGCCATCCCTTGACCCATATCCTCGCGGAAAGCTATTACACCGTGGTACCGCTGCTGTATGGCGCTTATTACGCGAAGCTTGGCGTGGCGCTGGTATCTCCATCACTCACAGCACTGACTGGCCAGGCGCTGGACCTGGACGACAAGCCCGACGGCCTGCGCGAGGCCGTGCAGGCGTTCTTCGCCGAGCAGGACGGTGTGTGGGAGGTGCGGGTGCAGCTCGCCACTGATGTGGAGCGGCGCACCGCCCACTGGGGGAATCATGCGGGTGCGCAAGCCTGCCTACGAACATTCCGCCGGGTTCCGGGCGCAGCACCGTGGCTGCCCGATCCATGAGCCACGGGCGGCCGATGTGCCTTGAGCCCGGCGCGTCAATCCGGGAGCGCCTGACCGGAGTTGCCCAGCAACGCTTCCAGCCCGGTTGCCAGTTCACCGCCCCATTGGGCGTAGTCATGGCCGCCGGCGTACTCGCCATAGTTCACGGCGTAGCCCTTGGCGACCAGCACGTCGCGCATGTGGCGGTTGCTGCCCAGGAGGTCCATGTGCCCGCCGTGGCCGCGCTCGAACAGGCCCGCGCGCATGAAGAAGCGCACCGGCTCGTGTTGAGCGTCGCGGGCGAAACGGGTGAGCCAGCCAGGTTCCTCTCCGTGCGGGCTCCACCAGTAGGAGCCCGAGAGGCTGAGCACGTTGCCAAATTGATGCGGGTAGCGCAGCGCCGCATAGGTAGACGCGATCCCGCCATAGCTGGAGCCCGCCAGTACGGTGCGGTGGCCTTCGGCTGAAATCCCTTGGCGTTTGGCCCAGGGCAACAATTCTTCCGATAGAAAGCGCGCGAACAGCGGGTTGGGCGGCAGCTCATGCCCGCGGGATTCGGCACTGGGGTTGCCCACCAGCAGCGCCGCAGTGGGCGGAATGCGTTTGGCCGCGATCAGGTTGTCCAGCAGGGCAGGGGTAGGCACCTGGCGCAGGTAAGCCTGGGCGTCGAAGAGCACCAGCAAGCCTCGCTCGGCGGAGTCGGCTTGCCAACCCGCCGGCCGGTAGAGGTAGACATCGCGGCGGTTGCCCAGCGCCTTGCTGTCCACGGCTACCCGTTCAAGCGTACCTTTCGCAGCCTGTGAATCGGCCTGCAGCCAGGGCTGTGCGGGCGCGCCCTGGAGCACCAGCAGCGACCGCTGCCGGTATTTGTCGTCGCCAGGCTCGCTGGCGAAGGTGCGTGGGTTGAGGGGGTCACGTTGCAAGGTGGCCAGCACCGCGCGACGGCGATCCGGGAAGCGTTCGTCCAGTTGCGGCACATCCGGCGCCAGTTGATAGCTCATGCGCGTGCCAGCCGGTACCACATAACTGCGGTACCACACATCGGTGCCAGGCAGCTGCGCCAAGGCATCGTGGTCGCCGGACGGCGCGCCGAACAGGGTTACGCCATGCCTGGCCCCCCTCCACAGGAACGTGACGCGCATGGCGTCACTTCCCGCCCCAACAGGTTCTACCAGTGGCGTGCCCTGGCGCTCGCGCTCCGCCCAGAAGGCCTGCGTTGTACCACCCTTGGGTATGGAATCCTTCAGCGCCTGCAGCGTCGGGCTTTCAATGGACTCGGCAGAGGGATGCTGCTCGGTCAGGGGCACTATTCGCGAGATCTGGAGTTCATAGTGCGTCGGCTGCCACGCTCCAGCCCGCTCGGGGAGCAGGGTGACCGGGCCGTCCCGGTCGGCCACGAACATGAAGTCGCGCAGCATGTCGGTGCCGTCTACCAGCAGGCGTTGCGGTTGCCCCTGCTCATCCAGCAGGCGGAGGCTGGCGTCGCCCTTCAGGTGCCCAATCACCAGGTCGCCTTTATGCAGTGCGAGCTGCCAGTGTTGGCCGGTACTGGCTTGCACGTCGCCGCTTACCGAAGTGCCAGGGGTGAGTGGCGTATTGGCCGATGCCACAGAAAGCGTGCAGGCCAGTGGCAGCGCGGCCAGGCGCGGAAGTGATCGAAGGAAGCGCATTTGCAGGAATCCATGCTTGCGGGGCACTAAGGCCGTTGAACGCCAGTGCCGCAATGGCGCGAGGGCACCGGGCACTGGCAAGACTGCGCAGGAGTAAACAGGAATCATTCCCGATGAGCAAGGGCTCGGCGGCACAGGGGCATAGGCCAGGCATCAGATCGTAGGGCGTGTGGGGCCGGCGTGAGGCATGGGCGCAGGCTTGCCCTGTGCTTGCCCGGTGGCCTGGGCGGAATGCCTCGCCCACTTGCGCAGTACACTCAACGCGGCCGTATTACGGATATACCATTGCCAGATGAAGGTCAGATCGAACAACACTATGCCCAGCCACCACAGGTACATGAACGCGGCAGCCGACAGCAGCAGAGGCCACAAGGGTGCGCCTGTGCCAGGTGCGGAAGTGCGGGTGATGACGCCCATCACCATGGCGATGCCCAGAACCGCAGCGCCCCCGCCCACCATGACTTGCCGGCCGCGCCGAGGGAGGCGATCCGCGTTCCAGGAAGCGGCCACGAGCACGGCGCCTACCATCACCAGCAACGTAGCAGCATCCGGTGCCCAGCCCCAGCTCGACGGCACCATCCGGGTGAACACCCCGGTAAGGTATTCTGCGGCTGCGGAGGGTAAAAGATACAAGCACAGGCTGGCGCCGAGGGCAAAGACGGCGGCCGCCAGCAGCATCCAGCGGGTATCGCTGCGCTTCACCAGGCGGGGAAGACGGCCGGCCACGGTTACGCTGGCTAACAGAAAGGTCAGGGCGATAACAGCGCTGGAGGTCTTGGCAAGCCCCCAGTGCGCGCCCAGGAAACCCAACACTGCCGTGCACATCAGGTAAACGGCGGCAAGGTGAAGCAGAAACGCTACGCCATAAGGCAGGGGCGTGCTCACAGGTTTGCACCACCAATGGCTCGCTGGCGCTTCGGCTGGGACAGTAGATAAGCCCGCTTTGTAAGCGAAGTGGCGGAACACGTCGCGGTCGGTCCAGTAACTAATGTGGGCCTTCCCTGGAACCAGGTAGCGGCTGAAGCCAATGTCGTGGCTTTCATCGAATGAAAACGCTTCGCAGCCGTGCGCCTTCAAGTAATCGCGGGCAGAATCCAGCTCGAAGCCGATAGGGTCGCCCACGTCGTAATAGTTCAGCCATTCGATAGGCCGCTCGATGGGTCGCCAGCGTTGGGCCGGCGCAACTGGCGGGACCCCGCCGGGGCAGGGTTGTCCGGCGCTGGGTTCCTGCTGCCGGGGCCATATCGCTGGCCACAGCAGCAAGTGCTTGTCGATAGGCGAGCCGATCGTCATGAAGCTTCGAACGTGGGTTACCCATTCATGGCGAGGGTCTGACGCGTCCTCACTGGGCTGATCCAACGCTTGCAGTAGCGCGAGGAAGCTGATCACCGAGCCCTCGCTATGGGATACCAGGTGCAGCTCCACCTCAGTGCCCGGGTATTTTGCCTGGTGCAACTTCAGTACGTCGGTCATTGCCTCGTGCAGTCGTACGAGGATGGCGTCCCGGTGTGGCTTGAAGTCCGCCACCAGTTGCACGTCCCCTACGTAGTCGGCAAGCACCTGCGCCAGGTCGAATTTGAATATGCCTAACTTTCCCAGTACCCAGGTGAGGTTTTCCATCACCCCGATACCCTCGATGGCCTCGGCGATCACCGAGCCCGCCAGGCCCGTATTACTCGTATGGGCACCTCCCGAGCCACGAACGGCCAAGCGGTTCGCGCGGGCGACAATCGTTTGTGCCCACCCTTTGCTTTCCTCAAGCGTATCGCCTTGGGTGACCACGCCCCGGGGAATGTCCGCCCAATAGATTTCGGCGAAACCTACCTTGGCCAATGGGTGGGGAGGTTCGGTTTTGTCCACGGGGATCGGTACCAACAGCTCCTCGACGTAAGCCAGGTTGCTGCTGGTGTTGAAGAAGCCGAGCGGCAGTAACGGAAGCGGCACCTCCTGCCAGCAGGCGAAGCTATGGGCAACGCGTCGTACCGTGTCGCAGCGCTGCTGCTGACCGATACCATGGATGGCGACGATGATTTTTTTTACACATGATTCAGGCATGGGGGCAAATTCCTTGAGCAGGAAGAATGCCGTTATCGCATCAGGTGAATACGCACTACGCCTGGTTGGCGCAACGGGGCCGTGGGAGAAAGGCGAGGCCAGTCCATGTGCCAGCAGGGCAGCGGGGTGGGAAAGATTGGAGCCTGAACGGGTTTTGTCGTTATCCACGGCAATCAGCGTAGGCGTAATCGGCCGCAGACAATGCCCGCTTATCGCCCGTTCCGTTGCAAGGGGTGCCGCGCCGCATCCATCCGACCAAAGGCCTGGCACGCCGCGCTTTGCGGGCCTATACCCCCAACATTGGAGCGTCATGACTCGAACAACAAAAGACATTGTCGCTCCACTGCCGTCACCGTTTCCGTGAAGCCAGCCTTTGCGTATTCCTGGCGTGGCGCGTTGCAAACAGCGCGTTGCCCGGCCGACATCCACCGAAACCCTTGCCTTGCGGCCACTATCGAGTCCTCAGCTGACCGATGCCATCGCTGCGTAGCTCATGCGCGCGCACTGTGGCTTGATGTGCTTGAAAGACAAGGAGCGCTTTGATGACTTTTCACCTGGACAGAACACTCGACGATAGCGACATCGATCACCCCGATACCCGCCATTTTCTCTCGGCGCTGCAAGCCAATATCCTCAAGGGCCATGGCCGCCACCATATCGCTTTGCTCTTTCTCGAGATCACGGAAGTGAGCCAGGCCCGCACGTTTCTTCACCACTACAACGTCACCGACTCCGCAACGCAGTTTCGGGAAACCAAGCGCTTCAAGGAAACGGGTGAGCCGGGCGGCCTGGTGCAGTTGGTATTCATCAGCCATGCCGGGTTGGTGAAGCTGGGCAAGGCCGCACCGTTCAAGGACGCCGACGACAAGCCCCTGGACGAGTTCTTCGAAGGCGGCATGGCCGCGGATACCGAAGTGCTGGACCGACAGGCCACCGATTCCTGGCAATCGGCCTTTTCCAAGCCCGTGGATGTCTTGCTGCTGCTGGCCCATGACGACGAAGACGACCTCGCTCGCGCAACCTCGCACAGCGTAGCCGCCCTCGAGAAGAAGGGCAGCGGCTTCAGCGTGCTGCTGGCCCAGGAAGGGCGGGCGTACTTTAACAAGGCCAAGGAGGGCATCGAACACTTCGGTTATGTGGACGGCCGTTCTCAACCACTCATGACCAAATGCGATCTCGCGCGCGAAAAAGGACGCAAGGAAGATTTCGTGTACGACCCTGAATCGCCGCTAGAACAATTCATGTTCGAAGACCCCCTTGCGCCTGAGGAAGGTTTGGCGAGCCTGTTTGTGTTTCGCAAGCTTGAGCAGGACGTGGCCGGATTCAAACAGGCGGAGGAATCGCTTCAGAAGCGTATCTTTCCTGTCCCGAGCAACAAGGAAATCGCCGGTGCCCGGGTTGTAGGGCGGTTCGAAAATGGCGTGCCGGTCACCATGAGCCCAGCGCCCAGAGCCGCCCCGGTCAACAACGATTTCGATTACAGCAAGGATGAGGAGGGCGAGCGCTGCCCGTTCCAGGGGCATATCCGCAAGACCAACCCTAGAGGCTCCAGCCCCGGCAAGCAGCCTTTCGACAAAAGCGTGCAAATGGCCCGGCGCGGCATTCCCTACGGGGTGCGGATGCAAGACCCGGACACCGCAGAGTTCGTGGACAAGCCCAATGACGGCGTGGGGCTGCTGTTCATGAGCTATCAAGCCTCGATCGCCAGGCAGTTTCACTTCATGCAAGTGCAGTGGGCCAACGATCGCAAGTTTCCAAAGCTCGGTGAAGCAGATGCTCCCGTTGGCATTGACCCGATCATTGGCCAGATGCAGGCGGTAAACGCCGTAGTGGCCCAAACCGACCATGTATGGCCGGGCATTCCTATCCCACCACCCTCTGATTTCAGCGGCTTCGTTCATCTCAAAGGCGGCGAGTACTTCTATACGCCTTCGCCGCAGGGGCTGAAGAACCTCTGACGCCCAGCCGCGCCCGGCTGTAAGGCCGGGCGCGGGATGTCAGTACATGAACTTCATTTCCACGCCCAGGTAGTTGCTGTCATGCCCACCGGCATCACGCAGCGCCTGGCCGGCCTCGTAATGCACGGCTTCCACCGCACCGGACAGGTGCTTGTTGAAGGCGTAATCGGTGCGCAGCTGGTTGTAGTAACCGGTCCAGCGCCCACCGTGCCCCGCGGTGTTGGCCACCGGCAGGTTGGGCTGCGTATACACCGCATCCTCGGTGGTTTGCCGCCACAGCAGCCCGACTGCCGCTTGCACGGAAAGGCCCGGCAGCGGCTTCACAGTAAGTGAAGGCTTAACGTGGTACAGGTTGCTGTAGCCGGTGTAGCCGGCCAGCGAGAAGTAGTAGCCATTGGGGAACAGTGGGTTGAAGGTGCCCAGGGCGCCATCGCCAGCGTGGCGGTCGCCGGAGGCGGCATCTATTTGCAAGCCCAGGCGGGGCGCCCAGGGCAGTGACGCCCAGGTGTAGCCCGTGCGGCTGCCCGCAGCCCAGGCGTGGATGTCCTTGGCGCCCACCGAGCCCTGTTGCAGCATCGCTTCCAGGTCCCAGTCATAGCCCGCCGCGCTGCCGCCCAGGCGCGCATCGAAGATCGAGCGGTGCTCGCTGCCCTCGGCGTCCAGGTAGCTGGCGTCGCGCTCCTCGTACAGCCCGTAATAGGCGGAGAGTTCGTTCTTGCCGCCGAGCAGGCGCTCCACCCGCAGCATGTGGAAAGCCCCGTCCGAATTGGACTTGTCGTCGAAGTGGCGTTCGTCCTGATACTGCACCGGGTGGCTGGCCAGGGCGATGAAGCGCCACAGCGGGGTTTCCCAATCGGCCCACACCGCATCGAAGGATTGCCGCACGTTCGGGCCGTCGCGGCTGGAAACGAACCGCTGCAGGTCGAAGGCAAAGTCCTGCCGCCCCGCCCGTGCCTTGAAGGTGTAGTCGCCTGAGTGGTTCACGTATTCAGCGAAGGCCAGGCGCAGGTCCAGGTGATTCTGGTCGGCGCCACCCACCACCGCCTTGTTGAACGCCCGGGCGTCTTCCAGTTGGGTAAACACGCGCCAGTGTTCGTTCAGGTGCAGGTCTGCGTGTACCTGCAAGCGTTGAATCAGCCAAGTGTCGCGTTGGGCGTTTCGGGTGCCAAAATCCTTGGCGTCGTTCATTTCGAAGCGCTCCCGCAAGGTAGCCCCCAGCGACAGGTAGCGCTGGGGGTCGTCTGCGGATAACGGGATGTACTTGAGGCTGTCCAGCGGCTCGCGGGCCACGTCGGGGTTTTGCAGAACAGACCAATCCTCCTGCCAGCGGTTGGCCTTCAAGGCGGGCCTGTCGGGCGTGGCACTGGCTTCTGCCGCATGGGCGCCAGCACAGCCCAGCGGGCACAGCAGCGCCAGTGCCCATGAACAGGTGACACGCCGCAAGGGCTGGCTCATGCGCTGTACCACGGGCTCAGGATTTCCCAGGGTTGGTGAGCTGGTGGATTTCTGCCACGTAGCCGCCGGGGAACTGCACCATGGCTCCGGTACGGTCCGCTTGCTTGGTGGCTGGCACCAGCACGGTCGCGCCGGAACCCTGTGCCTTGGCCAAGGTGGCCGAAAGGTCCGCCACTTCGTAACCCGTGGTGTCGTGACCATACGGATACGGCAGGTGGCCGTCGGTGATGAACACGGTCATCTTGCCGAAATCTGAGGCCAGGCTCACGCGGCGGAACGTTTTGCCTGGCTGGCCCACCTGTTCACCCGCGGCGCGGCGATCATCGGCCACTACCTTGCCGTGCGCGAAGCCTACGAACGACTTGATGAACGCGTCACCGCGCTCGGGCGAAACGTACACACGGTTTTCCGGGACGCTCTGGAAGGCGGCGTAATCGGGTACCTTGGTGTGCCAGTACAGCTGCATATTCACGCCGCCTGGCCATTGCACCACGGCATCGCGGCCGATGGGGTCCGGGAAGTCGTGGACGATCACGTCGGCGCCGTTGGCCTTGGCAGCGGCCAACGCGGCGTCCATGTCCTTCACCAGATAACCGTTGCGTTCCTGGCCGAAGGGGTAGGGCACCGGGGTGGTGAAGCCGAACAGCGACACCGTGCCTACCGGGGTTTGCAGAAGTTGGGAGGTGGTGCTGCTAGGTACCGGCAGCACGTTCACCACCACTTGTGGCGTGCTTTTGCCGCCGAAGGTGGCAATAAAACTTTGCACGAAACGGTCCACGTCGGCGGGCGCCACATACACATGGCTGGTGTCGTATTGCGGCGCCACGGCGACTGCAGGGGTAGGCGCCGCCTGGGCGGCCAAGGGGCCGGCGGCAGTCAGTGCCAGGGCCAGCAGCAAGGGTTTGCAACGAAATGCTTTCATGGGAACCGCCTGAACAGGATTTCGGAAAGGGGAGCGCTCTGCCCCGGGGCTTGGGCTTTGGAAGCAAGGCTAGAGCGCGGGTGAGGCCAGGGCTTGTACCTCTGTGCTTTTTTGGCTTGGCGCAACGCTGGCTTTGCCAGGCCTACACCGCCTGGAGGGAGCTGTTAGCCCGGCGGCGCGCCAGCCAACCGTCGACGCTCAGGGCGCCGCCGCCGAAGGCCGCGACCTGCAACAGGCCACCGGCAATAGAGATGTTCTTGAAGAAGTTGATGAACTGGCCCTGGTCGCCGAGCGAATTGTGGAACAGCACCGCCGTAACCACCGCGAAGGCCGCCATCAGCAAAGCCACCAGCCGGGTTTGCGCGCCGATCACCAACAGGCTGGCCAACCCCAGCTCTACCCCAATGGCGCCTGCATAGCCCAGCATCGGGAAGGGCATGCCGCTGGACTGGATGTACGCAAGCGTTGCCGCCGGTGCGCCAACCTTGGCGGCACCGCTGAGCAGGAACAGCGTGGCCAGTAGAACGCGGCCAACCGTAGCGGTGGTGTCTTTGGTGACGGTCATGTGTGTCGCTCCGTAAGTTCAAGGTTTGCCGTGTGTGCCGGCGATGTAGAGAAGCTTACGGAGCGGAAGGTATGGGGACAATCTGGCACAAATGAACTTCACTGTCTCCCAATTAGATACAGTTGATTTTACCGAATCATTCCAGCGGTGCTAACACCAGGACAGGGCGCTGCCCTGGGTCTTCCAGCAATCGCCCATGCACCCCGAACGTGTGAGCAAGGCGCTCTGGGGTAAGTACCTGCGCAGGTGCCCCGATCGCCACCAGCCGCCCGCCATCCAGTACCGCCACCCGGTCGCAGGCCAGCGCCTGGTTGAGATCGTGCAAGGCGATTACCGTAGTGACCGGCAGGCTGTGGATCAACCGCAACAGCGACAGCTGCTGGCGAATGTCCAGGTGATTGGTGGGCTCGTCCATTAGCAGTAACCGCGGCTGCTGGGCCAGCGCCCGGGCCAGATGTGCCCGCTGCCGTTCCCCGCCGGAAAGGCTGTGCCAAGGCCGCTGGGCCAGGTGCGCCAGGTTTACCGCTTCCAGCGCCTGTGCCACGGCCCGGTCGTGCTCGGCGCCCCACGGGGCCAGCGCCGACAACCATGGCGTGCGCCCCAGCGCCACCGCATCCCACACCCTGATGCGTTCGCGGGTGTCTGCGTGCTGTTGCACCAGCGCGAGCAGCCGCGCCACATCCCGGCGGTTCATGTCAGCCATTGACCGGCCCGTCAGTTGAACGTGGCCGGTGCTGGGCGTGGCGATCCCGGCCATCAGCTTGAGCAGGGTGGATTTTCCCGAGCCGTTGGGCCCCACGATGCCCAGCCGTTCGCCGCGGTAGACCTCAAGCGATACACCTGCCAGCAATGGCACGCCGTTGCGGTGGAAACTTGCGCGGTGGCAGGCGAGAAGCGGAGCGCTGTTCATCGGTGCCGCTCTCCGTACAACAGCAGCCCGGCGAAGACCGGCGCCCCGATCAGCGCGGTAATCACCCCGATCGGCAATACCTGCCCCTTGATGAGGGTGCGCGACACCACGTCCGCCGCCATCAGAAATACCGCGCCCGCCACGGCGGACAGCGGGACCACCCGGGCATGGCCCGGCCCCACCAACAGGCGCAGCGCGTGAGGAATCACCAGGCCAACGAAGCCGATGGAGCCCACCAGGGACACCATGACGGCCGTAACCAGCGCCGCACAGGTCATCAACAGCACCTGCACCCGGCCCACTGCAATGCCCAGCGAGGCGGCCGAATCTGCCCCGAAGGTGAACGCGTCCAATGCCCGGCGCTGCCACCAGCATAAGGCCAGGCCCAATACGGCGACCGGCACGACAAGGCCCACCGAGGGCCAGCGCACGCCGCTGAGGTTGCCCAGCAGCCAGAACAGGATGCCGCGGGCTTGCTCGGCATTGGCCGAGCGGGCGATCACGAACGCGGTGAGTGCGTTGAACAGCTGCGAGCTGGCAATTCCCGCCAGGATGATCAACCCCGCGCTGCCACTGAGCCGTGAGGAGCGGGCGAGTAAAACCACCAGCCCGAATGCCAACAGCGCGCCAAGGAACGACCCCACCGACAGCGAAACGATGCCGCCGCCCACGCCGACCACGGACACCATCACCGCCCCGGTGGAAGCGCCCGCGGAAATACCCAGCAGGTAGGGTTCAGCCAAGGCATTGCGCAACAATGCCTGGAGAATCACCCCGCAGATCGCCAGGCCCGCGCCGCAGGCACCGGCCACCAGGGCGCGGGGCAAGCGGTAATTCCATACGATGCCTTCGTCGATCGGGTCCACTGCCCAGGCAGCGCCCGTGAGCTTGTTGGCTAGCACCTTCAGCACCACGCCCAGGTCGAGGGAGGTTTCGCCGATGCCGGTTGCCAGCAGCAACGCGCCACACAGCAGCGGTAGGCTCCACGACAAGGGCCTGGCGAAGGCCAGCATGCCATGCCTCATCGGGCGTAACGCTCGCTGGCTTCGGCCAATTGCTCGATGCCGGTGAACAACCGCGTGCTGGCCTGCATCGCATCGGCGTCGAGTATCACGATGCGGTCATTTTTAACCGCGTCCATGTTGCGAGTAACGGGGTCGGTTTTCAGAAACGCCAGCTTCTTTTCATAGTCATCGGCGGGGAAGCGGCGGCGATCCATGCGGGCGATCACGATCAGGCTGGGGTTGGCGCGGGCGAGCGTTTCCCAGCCAACGGTGGGCCATTCTTCGTTGGACTCCACCACGTTATGAATGCCTAGCGTGTTCAGCATGAAGTCGGCCACGCCCTTCTTGCCGGCTACGAAGGGATCGCTGGCGATGTCCGCGCTTGAAAACCACACCACCGCTGAAACGTCCTTGCCCGGGTGTTGCCTGGTACGGGTAACCGCTTGGGCCAGCCGCGCCTTGTACTGCTCCACCAGTGCGTCGCCACGTGCCGTGACGTCGAAGATTTCGGCTAGCTGGCGCACACTCTTGTATACGCTTGCGATGTCGAAGGTTTCGAGGCGGGTGCCGTCGGCGCCCTTGAGGTTGTCCTTGCCTTCGCAGTCTGAAGGCAGCAGGTAGGTGGGAATATTCAGGTCGTGAAATTGCTCGCGGGTACCTACCGCACCCTGAGGGCCCACCATCCATTCGAACTGCACCGCCACCAGCTGTGGCCGCTTGGCCAGCACGGCCTCGAAGCTTGGCTCGTTGTCCGCCAGGCGTTCCACCTTCGCATTTTGCGCCGCGTACTCAGGCTGTACCTGATCGAACCACAGCGAAGTGCCCACCAACCGGTCCCCCAGCCCCAGCGCATAGAGCATTTCCGTGCCGGCCTGGCCGATGGTCACGGCGCGCTGGGGCGCTTGAGTGAACGTGAGCGCCTTGCCGCAATTTTCAACCGTGAGCGGGTAGTGCGCCGGCGCGGCGATGGCAGCCGTTGGCAACGCAAGTAACAGGGTGAGTGCAGGGCGGCAGAGCATGTTCAACGGCAGGTCTCCAGCGTTGGGCCGTCGCGGCAAGCGCTGGAAAGCACATGGCCGCAAGCCCCGCCTGGCCACGGCCCGGGGTCACGGAAATGCCCTTCCCGGTCACCCCGCCGGTCAGTGGTTGTATAGGTGGCCGGCAGGTCTCCTGACTGGCGGGTCCTGACGTGCCCACGCCTTCCCGGGTGTTCCCAGTGGCATGTGTAGAGCACGCTCGCCGCCTACAGTTGCGGGGGCAGTTCCGTTTCAGGCCGTGGCCTGGTGGATTCCCTGTTAGTTCCTCTCGGAAACCGGCGGGGCGATAGTAACCGAAACCAAAGGATTGGCAACCGCAAGGCAGTCCGCCGGTTATTGGCTGGTCTCGGTTTGCGCGGCCACGGCATGCTGCGCCAGCAGCAAGGTCGCCAGGGCGTCAGGGGGCATGGGGCGGCCGAGCAGGTAACCCTGCGCCTGGTCGCAGCCCAGGGTGGCAAGCACTTCGAGTTGCTCGGGTGTTTCCACACCCTCGGCAGTGACCACCATGCCCAGGCTTTTGCCCATGGCGACCACCGCGCTGACAATGGCCTGATTGTTGGCTTTGGGGTCGCTGAGGTTCATCACGAAGCTGCGGTCTATCTTGATGCCATCGAACGGATAGCAGCTGAGGTAGCTCAGCGATGAATAACCGGTGCCGAAGTCGTCCATGGACAGTTTCACGCCCAGCTTCTTGAGCTGGACCATCAACGCCAGGGCCCCGTCGGCATTGTCGATCATTACGCTTTCGGTGACTTCCACCTCCAGCCGGGAGGCGGGTAGCCCAGTGGCCGCCAAGGTTCGCTCGATACGAGCGACCAGGTCGCTGCGCATGAATTCGATACAGGACAGGTTCACCGATACAAACACCGGCTCCGGCCAGGTAGCCACCAGCGCGCAGGCGCGGCGCATCACAATGTCGCTGAGGGCGACAATGAGGCCGGTTTCCTCCGCCAGCGGAATGAACACCGCGGGGCTGAGCAGGCCCTTCTCCGGGTGCTGCCAGCGCACCAGTGCCTCGGCGCCGAGGATGCGCGCGCCGGTGATATCAAAGCGTGGCTGGAACACCACAGTGAATTCATCGTGTTGAATGGCGTGCTTGAGGTCCTGCTCCAGCTGCCGGCGTTCGTGGATGCGCGTTTTCATCTCGGCGTTGTACAGCTGCCAGCCGTGACGGCCACGGCCTTTGGCTTCATACAGCGCAATATCGGCCAGGCGCAGCAGCTCCTCGGCATCGGTGCTGTCCACCGGCGCCTGGGCGATGCCGATGCACAGCCCAAGGCGCAGTTCGTGTTCGGCGGTAACGATTGGCGGAGTGAAGTCACTCAGCAAACCTTCACACAGTTCACTCAAGCACTCCTGGGCAACCCTGGGCGTGATGATCAGGAACTCGTCCCCGCCCAGCCGTGCCAGCACATCATCGGTTTGCAGGGCCTCACCCAGGCGCCGCGCTACTTTTACCAACACTTGGTCGCCCGCGATATGCCCGAGGCAATCGTTGATCTGCTTGAACCCGCTGAGGTCGATGAACAATATCGCGAACGCCCTGGTACAGGTGCCATCGGCTAGCCGGGCTTGAAGCACCCGATAGGCCTGCCCGCGGTTGGGCAACCCGGTGAGCGCGTCATGGCCGGACAAGTAAGCGATGCGCGCCTGCGCCTCGGCCTCCTCGGTCACGTCGCTTACGGTGCCGCGATAGCCAACCACACAACCATTCTCACGGATGGCACGCGCGTGCAGGCTGCCCAACCGTTGGCCGCCCTGGGCATCGGTATGGGCGCAGGGCATTACCTGGCGATGGCCTTCAGGCTGCGAGGCCAAGGTGTCAAATACACCCGCGCTGAGGTTCAGACACTGGTGCAGCGGCTTGCCCAACCACTGCGAAGTGTCGAAGCCCGTGGCGGTGCGAAAGCGACTTGAAAGGTACGTCAGGCGCAGGGTGGCGTCCGTTTCCCAGATCCAGTCCGACGCGCCCTCGGCAATATCGCGAAAGCGTTCCTCGCTCAAGCGCATGGCTTCACGGCCTCGATCGATCTGCTCGGCCGCGCGAATGGAGCGGCGCAGCAGCAACCAGACGCCGCCACCGAAGATCAGCGACGTCAGCAGTACCAGTGGCAGCACCATCCTGAGAAAGGTGGCGCCTGGGGTGGCAATGTCCCAGGTGAGATACACCGGCGGATCGTCTGACAGCTGGAGGCTGACCGGTGACTGCGCGCTGCCTTGGCGCAGGTTAGGCAAGCCATAGATGCTGCCCATGCGCTGCAGCGAAACCGGGCCTAGTACGTCCACGAACACCAGGTAGGCCAGCTCGCTGGTGGGCGTAGTCAGTGTGTAGGACAGCGGCTGGATAGCGGCGGCTGCGACAACGGCGGGTCGACCGTCTACGAGAAAGTACCCTGTTACCGCAGCGCGCTGGCCAGCCTTGGCGCGGGCCTGCGCCAGCAGAGCCGACAGGTCACCCTTGATCCAGTCCGGGGCTTGTCGATCATCGAATTCGCCGGCCACGAAGGCGTAGCGGGTGACCTGCCGCGCATCCACGATAAACACCGCGTTGAGGCCATATTGCGATAGCAGAGACCGGCCCATGCCCGCCTGCTGAGTGGTCCACGCAGTGTCCACCTTGCCGTGGGTGTGTTCGTAGGCTTCGTCCCAGAACGCAAAGTCCAGCAAGGTGAAGGTGATATTGGTAAGCCAGGCCTCGCCTGCCGTCCTGGCCAGGTGCTTGTTGCGCTGTATTTCATCGTGGTTGAGCGTGGATGCCACTTGGGTGACCACGCTGCTGGCGCCCAGGAACAGGCACAACATAAGGGCTGTGACCAGCCAGGCGGAACGGCGGGCCAACCGAGCATGGCTGCCGGAACGCGGAGGTTCGAACGACTGAAGGGCGGTTGACATACGGCTCGGCTCAAAGGTGGCAAAGTGCTGTAACGGGCTATCGGCCGTATCACCGTTGCGCTACAGCGCCGATGGCTGTTGCGCGACCAACGGCGACGTCAGTCAGCCAGCATCACCCGGTTACGGCCCTGCTGTTTACCCAGGTACAAGGCTTGGTCCGCCCGGCTGAACAGATCGCGAAACGTCTCGCCCGGGCGTAGCTGCGCCACCCCGAGTGTTGCGGTCACGGTCAGTGCCTGGGCATCGGCTGCATCACTCAGGCGCGCCCGGATCCGCTCTGCTACGTTCCGCGCTTCGCCCAGCGGCGTGGCAAGCATCAACACCAGGAACTCTTCTCCGCCCCAACGCGCGGCCATGTCGGTATCCCGCACGCTGTCGCTGATCGTCAGGGCCACCCGTTGCAATACACGGTCGCCTTGGTCGTGGCCGTGGCGGTCGTTGACTTGCTTGAAATGGTCCACGTCCAGCAACACGACCGATACCGGCACGCTCTGCGGAAGCTGACGTGCCTGCTGGAGTATCCGCCGGCGCGTATACAGGTTGGTGAGGCTGTCGCGGTTGGCGCTATGAAACTGATGGAATTGCATCGTCAGCGAGTAGCGTACCGATAACACGGTGGCGTGCAGCAGCAGCGCTGTGGCGGTGAACAGGTTGATGAAGCCGAATGTTTCCATCAACAGAGGCGAGACGGCATAGGCCCCACCCAGGCGGTGACGCAGGGCGAAACCGCCAATGGCCACCAGCAGGATGGCCATGCTCAGCAGCATCCGGCGCAACGGCGCCGTTTGAAAGCTGAACGACAGAATCGGCACGATGCAGAACAGGTAGAAGTAGAAATTGCTTTCCCAGCCCAGCACCCAGGTCGCCAGCATCGCGTGCAGGATGATCTCCGAACACATCACCATGCCCGCCAGCTGAAAGCGTTTCTGGCTAATAGCGCGCAGGCAGGCCACATAGGCGGCAATGCTCGCTATGTTCCCTAGCCACAACGGGCGCAGGTCCAGCGCCAGAAACAGCACGAACAGCACCACGTGAATCTCGAAAGCGATCTTCACCACGGGCGCGATGTGCTTCCAGAACTGGGCGGTGGCATTCTCGAGCACATGCTCACGGTCACTGGCCGACAGGGTGTCCATCAAACGCTCTCGCTGAAAAGGCAGGTAGCTGCCTCACGGGTTATCGGCGCGTGGCGAGGCGGCTTTAAACCAGGGGACGCGCGGCTACGGCGGACAGGGCAGGGCTGCCTGGGCCATGCGCGCGGATGTAATCCACGAAGGCCCGCAACGGTGCGGGGAGGTGGCGGCGGCCCGGGTAATACAGAAACGGCCCGCTGAACGTCGGCCACCAGGCTTCCATCACGGGTACCAGCGCTCCACGTTCAAAGTGCGGGCGCAGCCAGTCTTCGAAGAGCATCAACAGCCCGCTGCCGGCGATCCCCATGTCCACCAGCAGCTCGGCTGCCCCGCCGATCTGGACTTCCAGCGGGCCCTCGGGCTCCACCTCCAGCTGTTGGCCATCCTGCTCGAACAGCCAGGCGGGCACGGCACCACTGGCGAAGCGGCCGCGCAGGCAGGCGTGCCCGGCGAGGTCGTCAGGGTGTTGCGGAATGCCGTGCCGTTCGAGGTATGCCGGCGCTGCCGCCAGGGCAAACCGCTGGGTACGCGGGCCGATGGGCACGGCCACCATGTCCTGCTGCAGCCCTTCCTCGTAGCGGATACCCGCATCGCAACCACTGGCCAGCACGTCCACGAAGCGATCATCGGCGATCACTTCAACCTTGATGGCGGGATAGCTGGCCAGAAAACCCGGCAACAGCCGAGGCAGGATCAGCCGCGCGGCCACCACCGGCACATTCAGTTTCAAGGTGCCGGCAGGCTGCTCGTCCGTGCCCCGCACTGCGTCCAGTGCGCGGGTAACGTCCGCTATCGCGGGCCCCAGCGCTTCGAGCAGCCTGGCGCCTGCCTCGGTCAGCACCACGCTGCGCGTGCTTCGATGCAACAGCCGCACCTGCAGCTGCGCCTCCAGCCGGCGCAAGGCATCGGAAAGTTTCGACGCGCTGGCGCCGGTGCGCCTTGCGGCGTCTCGAAAGCCCTTCGCCTGGGCAATCGCGATAAAGGCGCGTACGTCGTTGAGGTCCACCGTCATTGTTCGCCGCTCCGTACAGGGTGTGCGCACTATAGCCAATTATCGCGCAGGCACCTCCCGCCTATAGTGGCCGCTCACTTGGCTGACGGAGCGTGTTTCATGACCACTACCACTTATGTGCTGGGCGATCGGCAGGTCAACCGCCTGGGCTACGGCGCCATGCAGTTGGCCGGCCCGGGCGTGTTCGGGCCGCCCCGGGACCCGGACGCCGCCATTGCCGTGTTGCAAGAGGCAGTAACGCTGGGCGTGAATCACATCGACACCTCGGATTTTTATGGGCCGCACGTGACCAACCAGTTGATCGCCAAGGCGCTGCACCCATACCCGCAAGGGCTCACCCTAGTCACCAAGGTCAGTGCCCGGCGCGATGCGCAAGGCGGCTGGCTGCCAGCGCTTTCCCCTGCCGAGCTGACCGCGGCCGTGCATGACAACCTGCGCCACCTCGGCCTGGAACAGCTGGACGTGGTGAATTTCCGCAGCATGCATGGCCTGCACAGCCCGGCTGAAGGTTCCATCGCCGAAGCGGTCGGCACGCTGGCCGAGCTCAAGGCCCAAGGGTTGATCCAGCACATTGGGGTCAGTAACGTGACCGCCGCACAGGTAGCCGAGGCGCGAAGCATCGTACCTATCGCCTGCGTGCAGAATTTCTACAACTTGGCCAACCGAAGCGACGATCTGCTTATCGACGCGCTCGCTGCCGAAGGCATTGCGTACGTGCCGTTCTTCCCGCTAGGAGGCTTCAGCCCGTTGCAGTCCACCGAGCTGGAGGCGGTGGCCGGGGAACTGGCCGCAACACCGATGCAGGTGGCTATCGCCTGGCTGCTTCAACGTTCGCCGAATATCTTGTTGATTCCTGGCACGTCGAGTGTGGCCCACTTGCGGGAGAACATTGCCGCAGGGCAACTACAGCTGGCGCCGGAAGTGGTGACGCGGCTGGAAGCGATAGGTTGAGCACGGGCTGAATCTCGCTCAACCAACCTCGTTCCCCGGCGATACCTCGGGCATGGTTTGCGCCTGCCACAGCGCTTCGAACAATCCACCGCCACGGCGCAGGTGGTCAGGGTGGCCGTCTTCTACCACTTGCCCCGCGCGCATTACCAGCACCCGGTCGAACGCGGCGATGGTCGCCAGGCGGTGCGCCACCGCCAGTACGGTGCGCCCTTGCATGAGGTCGGTGAGCGCCGCCTGGATCACGGCTTCGGAGCGCGAATCCAGGGCGGCGGTGGCTTCGTCGAGAATAAGGATCGGCGCGTTCTTCAGAAACGCCCGGGCAATGCCCAGCCGTTGGCGCTGGCCGCCAGACAGCATCACCCCGCGCTCGCCCACCGGCGTGTCATAGCCTTGGGGCAGCTGTTCGATGAAGTCGTGACAGTAGGCGTTGCGCGCCGCGGCATACACCTCCTCGCGGCTGGCCTCGGGGCGGCCGTAGAGGATGTTTTCGAAGATGGTGCGGTTGAACAGCGCCGGCTCTTGCGGCACCACGGCGATCTGGCGGCGCAGGCTGTCCTGGCTCATCTCGCGAATGTCCCGCCCGTCGATGCGGATCGCACCTCGGCTTACATCATCCAGCCGCTGCAGCAACCCGATCAGGGTAGTTTTGCCCGCGCCGGACGGCCCGACGATACCCACACGCTGGCCTGGCTCGATGCGTATGTTCACGCTGTCCAGCACCCCATTGCCGCCCGGGTAGGCGTAGCTCACCTGGTCGATGTCGATCGCGCCCTGGCGCACCGGCCAGTCCATGTCGTGATCCGGCAGGCCGTGGGGCTGGGCGATGATGCTCAAGGTTTCGGCGATCGCGCCCAGGTGCTGGGTGGTGTCCACCAGCGCCAGGGCCAGGTCGCGGGAGCCATGAAGGATGCGGAAGGTAAGCGCGCTGACCAGCACCACGTCGCCGGCGGTGACCTGGCTGCGCGTCCACAACTGGATGGCCCAGGCCAGCATCCCACCCGCCATCAGCGCCAGGCACACGTCATGGAATACCCGGGCTTTTTCCAGGTATAGCCAGCTACGTTGCTGCGCCCGCGCCTCGGCCTGGATCTTCTCGTCCAGGCGCTTGCGCTCCCGCTCCCGGGCAGAGAACGCTTTGATCGTCCACACATTGGTGACAAGGTCTACCAGTTCGCCGCCTACGTTCGCGGCGTGCGCGGCGAAACGCTGATGCTTGCTACGCCCGCGTATGCCGAAATACGTGATGATCACCGCGACCAGTAACACGCACGCCACCAGTGCCAGGGCCATTTCAACCCTTACTGTGGCGAGCACTACCACCGCACCGATGAAATCCACGCACGGCGGGGTGATTTTCCAGATAAGTGCGCCATACACCGCGCCAGCGGCGGTGCCGGTGGCAGAGATACGGCTGCCAAGCGCGCCAGAGTAATGCTCGGCGAAGTAACGCATGGGGTGGCCGGTGAGGTGGCTGAACAGGTCTACGCGCATTTCCGCGCAGCTCCTCACCACGGTTCGACAACCCTGCCATCCACCCAGGCGCCAGAACACGTTTTCCACGGCGATCAAGGCGATGAACAGACCGAACGGCATCCACACCCGTCTACTGGCCGGGCCTGCTTCGCTCATGGTGTCTACCAGCAGTTTCATGCCGTATTGCACGGCGACCGCGCAGCTGGCACCGCCGACAATGAACACCGCGAGGCTGCCATAGGCCACCGGGTGCCGACACACGTACTGCCACAGGAACCGGCCTGCGCCGCGCGGCGGAATACCCCTGTTCATGACACCTCCGCGGTTCCTTCTTTGGGCAATGGATCGACGCTATTGGGGGCGCTGGCGGCGATACCGCAGCGTTGCGCCATACGTTTGAGCGCGGCCGCGGACGGCCCATGCACCTGTCGGTGGCCGTGGATATCGGCGAACCCCAGCAGGCCGGTATGACAATGGCGATCGTCATCCCAGCCAGGGTAATCAAGCACTGGGTACAGGCACACACCTTCCAGCGGCACGCCAGCGGCGAGGGCCTGGGCGACCTGCTGGCCGATATAGTCCAGCCACGGTTCGCGGGCGTCGCCCTCGGCACCGGTTTCGGTGATCACCAGTGGGCGGCCATACCGTACATGGGCTTCCTTGAGCATCCCTGCCAAAGGCCTGAAGTGTTCATGGCCGAAGGGGATCGCTCCGCCATTGAGGTACCACTGGTTGTGCGGGTAAAAGTTGACCCCCAGCATGTCCAAGTAGTCGGGGCGCCCGCCCAGCCCTGGCCAGGCTTTTCCACTGAGCAGGTCCCAGGCCTCGAACTGCGCTTGCCGATAATGCTCGGCCGGTTCCGCATCACCGGGCCGGCCCGGTGCGGCGCGCACGTTGATCAGTGGGTCAGCCTGCACGAAGCGCGCCCGCGGCTCGACCGCACGCACCGCCTCGATCGCCGCGATGCTGGCGCGTACCAGTTGGTGTTTGAGCTCCATGCCCCTGCCCGTGGCGCCCGGATTGAAATAGGCGACATCACCACCGGCCCACGCCCAGAAGGAGATCTCATTGATAGGGCAGTAGTAGGGCACGGCATCGCTGCGCTCCCGCACGTGCGCCGCGACCGCGCCGGCAAAGCGCGCGAAGCGTTCCACGAAGGCCGGTTGCCAGACGTCCAGGCCATCCGGAAAGCCATAATGGCAAATGTCCCAGATCACCTGCATGCCAGTCGCCTCGGCGGCGGCCAATTGATGGTCGAAACTGCTCCAGTCGTAAACGCCCGGGCGAGGCTCCAGCAGGTGCCAGCGCAGCCCGTCGCGCGCCGTGCGCATGCCGTGGGCCTGTATCGCCTGATAGTCCTGGGTGGCCCAGCGGTCGTGGCCGGTACCGGCGAGCAGGTCGAGCCGGCGCCCGTCCTTGCGCCGACAACTGGAACATTCGAAGCCGCCCATCAAAAAGCTCGCAAAGGCTTCAGGCCGATGCATAGGTCTGCGCCCCCGCGTCCGCCTCGCCGTGTTCAGCTTCCAGCCGTTGATACAGCGCCAGCGCCTGGCCGACTACCTGGTCCATGTTGTAGTACTTGTAGGTCCCCAGCCGGCCAAGGAAGGTCACGCCCGGCGTGGCATCGGCCAGCGCCTTGTACTGCTGGTAAAGCGCTGCGTTTTCCGGCGCCGGCACGGGGTAGTAAGGGTCCCCCTCGTTGCTGGGAAATTCATAGGTGAGGCTGGTATGGGTATGCTGTTGGCCGGTGAGGTGCTTGTACTCGGTGATGCGGGTATAGGGCACGTCTTCGCTGGGGTAATTGACCACCGACACCGGCTGGAACTGCTCCTGAGCCAGGGTCTTGTGCTCGAAGCGCAGGGAGCGGTACGGCAGCCGCCCCAGCTGGAAACCGAAGTACTCATCCACCGGCCCGCAGTACACCAGATGGCCGCGGTCGATCTGCTGGTTCACCTGCGCGAAGTCGGTGCTGAGCAGGATATCGATGCCGGGGTGGTCCAGCATGCGCTCGAACATCTGCGTATACCCGTGCAGCGGCATGATCTGGAAGGTGTCGGCGAAATAGCGGTCGTCGGTATTGGTGCGGGTGGGCACCCTTGCGGTTACCGAGCGGTCGAGCTCGGAAGGGTCCCGCCCCCATTGTTTGCGGGTGTAGCCGCGGAAGAACAGCTCGTACAGTTCACGCCCTACCTGGCTCACTACCACATCTTCGGAGGTGCGCAGCGGCTCTACCGGCTCGGCGCGCTCGGCCAGAAACGCCTGCGCGCCAGCCTCATCCATATCGAGGCCATACAGCGTATTGAGGGTGGTGAGGTTGATCGGGATGGGTACCAGTTGGTCGCGGACCTGAGCCAGCACCCGGTGCTCGTAGGGGCGCCATTCGGTAAAGCGCGACAGGTAATCCACGATGCGCTGGGCGTTGGTGTGGAAGATGTGCGGGCCATAGCGGTGCACCATCACACCGGCTTCATCCAAGTGGTCATAGGCATTGCCGCCTACGTGATCACGCCGGTCCACCAGCAGCACGCGCTTTCCCAGCCCTGCGGCCAGGCGCTCGGCAAGCACGCTGCCAGCAAACCCGGCGCCCACCACGAGGTAATCGTAGTAGGGGCGGCCTTCGGCGCTGCCCGTGGCCGCGTTGGCGCAGGCCTGTTCCAGGGTTATCCGAGGCATTGGATCTGCTCCATCATGGCGTTCCAAGTGTTGTCCCATGACATGCCCTCAAGGGCTTCGTCCGCCGCAGCGCGTAGTTGCTTCGGTGCCTGGCGTTGAGTGAGCGCCTGTTCCACCGCCGCGATGAAGCTCGCAGGCTCGTCGGCAATGTGCACCACTTCGCTGTTGCCATAGGTGCGCACCACATCGGTGATAGAGGTGGACACCACCGGGCAACCGCCCGCCAAGTATTCCGGGGTTTTGGTGGGGCTGATGAAACGGGTGGCCTCGTTGCGGGCGAACGGCATGGTCGCCACGTCCCACCCGCTCAGGTAGGCCGGCAGCTGGTCATAGGCCTTGCCACCCAAGTAATGAATGTTGGGCAGCTGCGGCAGGGAAGCGGGGTCGATCTTCACCACCGGCCCCAGGATCACCCACTGCCACTCCGGCCGCTGGCGCGCCACGGCCTCAACCAGCGCAATATCGAAGCGTTCGTCGATCACCCCGAAGAAGCCCAGCCGGGGGTGGGCAATCGACGCTTGGTCTTCAGGCTCGGCCAGGCCATTGCGCGCCGCGCCGAAGTGAGCGATGTCGACGCTGCTGGGCATGGCGTGGGCATTGGCGTGTTGGGTTCGCTTGGCTTCCCAGATACTCACACCGCCGGTGAACACCACATCCGCGCGGGCCAGCAGCTGTTTTTCCCGCGCGACCAGCTCCGGAGGCGCCCCATGGAACGCAGACAGCTCGTCCATGCAGTCGTAAATGGTCACCCGGGGGGCGAGGTGTTCACTGAACGTCAGGCTCATTGGCGTGAAATACCACAACAGCAGCTCAGGGTGCGGGTTGTCCCGCAAGTAACCATCGAGCAAATCCCGCAGCGAGGCATCCGTGTGCGCAGCGTCCAGCCCGGCGGGCAGGCGAGGGGTGACCACCGTCACCCCGCTGGGCTGCGGGAACACGTCCAGGTACGCCGTAGCCCCGTCCGCCGGGAGGGGCTCTTCAAAAAAAAGCACGTCGTATCGGCGTGCCATGCGGGACATCAAGTGCTGGGGACGCTGGTACACGAACCCCCAGCGAAGGTGAGAAAGGCAAACCAATAAAGGACGTGGGGCAAGGGCGGGGGCTTGCCCGCAGGCTTTCTCTTCGGCTACGGCGGCCAGTAGCTGGAGTGGCTTCACTGTCATGGGAGGGATCCTGATGATCATTACGCGTTATCGGTACGCGGCGCAGCCCTTTCCCTGCCGCCTGGCAGAACCACGAAGGTGCAGCCGCTGACACTCAAAATAGTGGAGGCTGCGCTTGGCCATCTCGTTCCGCGCGGTCGGGCCCCGGGGCGACGAACGACATCACCGCTCGCACCCCCGATGGAACTGTCCGCCTCGCTAATCCTTCCGTACTAAAGGGGGCACACACCGGAGGACCTCGCCATTACCGGTACGCCTTTCTTCCGCTACCAACGCAAAGGACGACCCATGATTCTAGTGACGGGTGGGGCAGGGTATATCGGAGCACATGCAGCGTTGGCGCTGCTTGAAGCCGGCGAGGACGTGGTCATCCTCGATAACTTATGTAACAGCAGCCGCGAAGCGATTCCGCGGATCGAGCAGCTCGGCGGGCGCCGGGTGGAATGGGTAGCTGGGGACATCCGCAATCGAGCGCTGCTGGACCAACTCTTCGTGCGCTACCCGATCGATGCGGTGATGCATTTCGCCGGCCTCAAGGCCGTAGGGGAAAGCGTTCGGCAACCGCTGCGGTATTACGACACCAATGTGGGCGGCAGCATCAACCTGTGCCAGGCAATGGCGTATGCCGGTGTGTTCACTCTGGTGTTCAGTTCCTCGGCGACGGTGTATGGGGATTGCAGCTGCATGCCGATCAATGAATCGACCCAGTGCGGGCAGCCCACCAATCCGTACGGGCAATCCAAGCTGATGACCGAGCAGATGCTCGCGAGCCTTGGCAGCGCCGACGAGCGCTGGCGCATCGGCGTGTTGCGCTATTTCAACCCTGTTGGCGCCCACCCCTCAGGGCTGCTGGGCGAATCCCCCCGGGCCGCGCCGAACAATCTGGTGCCCTACTTGCTGAAGGTCGCAAGCGGCCAATTGCCGGCGTTGCCGGTGTTCGGCGGCGATTACCCCACCCCGGACGGCACCGGCGTGCGGGATTACATCCATGTGGTCGACCTTGCCGAAGGGCACGTGAATACCCTCCAGTACCTTCGCCAACACGCCGGGCTTCGCGCGTGGAACCTGGGCACCGGGCTAGGTTACTCCGTGCTGGAACTGGTCGCTGCCTTCGAACGGGTGAGTGGGGTAAGCCTGCCCCTGGACCGACGTGAACGGCGGCCGGGCGACGTGGCCCAGTGCTGGGCAGACCCCACCCGAGCTTTCGAAGAGCTGGGATGGGTGGCCCAGCGCGACCTGGACACCATGATGCGCGACGCCTGGCGTTGGCAGCAGGCCAACCCTATGGGTTACGAGGAAACTGCCCGGCCCGTGCCCTCCACCGCGAGCCTCGCAGCTCAGGCTCAAGGCGCTGGTTGAGCACAGGCGGCGTAGCTAGGCGCCGAACCCCCCGTCGATGGTCAGGCTGGCGCCGGTGATGTAACCCGCTTCAGGGCCTGCGATGTGCGCCACCAGCGCGGCCACTTCCTCTGCGCGGCCGTAGCGGTCCAAGGCCATGAGTTTCAGCAGGCTTTGGGCGAAGTCGCCGCTGGCAGGGTTCATGTCGGTATCGATGGGCCCAGGTTGCACGTTGTTCACGGTAATACCCCGTGGGCCCAGGTCCCGCGCCATGCCCTTGACCAGGCCCACCAGCGCCGACTTGCTCATGGCATACACGCTACCGCCGGCGAACGGCACCCGGTCGGCGTTGACGCTGCCGATATTGATGATGCGCCCGCCGGCTTTCATATGGCGGGCCGCGGCCTGGCTGGCGATGAATACACTGCGCACATTGATTGCCAAGGTACGGTCGAAGTCTTCCAAGCTGATCTCTTCGACCGGGCCTAGCAGCAACACGCCCGAGTTGTTGACCAGGATATCCAGCCCGCCGAACGCTTCCACCGTGTGGTTCACGGCGGCGTGAATTTGCGCTTCAGACGCCGCGTCGGCGCGAATGGCGAGCACCTTGCCGCCGTTCTGATTGAGCGTGGCGGCCAGCGCCTGCGCTTTATCCGCTGAGTTGACATAGGTAAACGCCACGCTCGCGCCCTGTGACGCGAGGCGGCGTACGATGGCTTCTCCGATGCCGCGCGAGCCGCCTTGAACCAGCGCGACTTTTCCAGTGAATAGTTGATCGACTTGCATGATGAATCTCCGGTAGATGGGTGTGAGGCGAGTATCCACGGGTTATTTCACTCGCTGTAGCCCATAATCGGGATGTTCTGACTAAACCAAATGGATCGAGTGCATGGATCAGCTGGGCCACTTGGAAAGCTTTGTGCGTAGCGCGGAAACCGGAAGTTTCGCCGAAGCCGCGCGGCAGCTCGGCTTGACCCCCGCAGCGGTAGGCAAGAACGTTGCCCGGCTGGAACTGCGCACGGGGGTACGCCTGTTCCAGCGCAGTACGCGTCGCCTGACCCTTACCGAAGCCGGCCAGCTGTTGCTTGGGCAGGTGTCCGCGAACCTGCGCGGCATCCAGCATGCGTTGAACAACCTGGCGACCGCGGAAGGCGAGGCGTCCGGCACGTTGAAAGTGTCCATGGGGCATGCCTTCGGTCAGCTGTACGTGCTGCCGCTGCTGGGGGAGTTTCTCGGGCTGTACCCTCGTATTTCACCGGACTGGCATTTTGATAACCGGCAGGTTGACCTGATCGGGCAGGGCTTCGATGCGGCGATTGGCGGTGGTTTCGACCTTCCTCTGGGCGTGGTGGCCAGGCGGCTGGCGCCGGCGCATCGCGTGCTGGTGGCCTCACCGGTGTGGCTGGCGCAGGCGCCTGCCATCAATACGCCGGGCGACCTGGCCGAGGTGAAGGGCATTCTGATTCGCTCGCCACAGACCGGTCGGGTGCGCGCCTGGCCACTGACCCACCGCAGCGGTACGGTGAGCGCGATGCCGCTTCCAGCCAGCATGACCATGACTGACTCCGCCGCCGCTTGCCTGGCGGCCGAGCAAGGGCTTGGCGTGGCGCTGGTGAGCCTGCCGTTCGCCCTGCCTGGCCTGAGCGCGGGCCGGCTGGCCCGGGTGCTGCCCGACTGGTACGTGGAAGATGGCAACATCAGCCTTTATTATCGCGAGCACAAACTGCTACCGGCCAAAACCCGCGCCTTCACGACGTTTTTGCTCGAGCGTTTCGAGCAACCGGAGATCAACAAACGGTTCAGCGCAATTTAAAGGAGCGTGCTCTTTTACAGGGTGACGAAATGCGACCGTAGGTCTTTGCTCGCCTGCCCGTCGCTTCTACTTACGGAGCTGGTATCGGATGACTGACAGACGTCTGTTCAGTGGCGGCATGCAGGGCAAGAACCTGCGCTACCTACAAAACAAGAGCGCCACGGCCATCCCGCAATCGCGGGTTGGTTTCGTTTTGCTGGAGCATTTTTCGCTGCCTGCGTTCACCCAGGCGTTGGATACACTCATCACCGCCAACCTGTTGCAGGCCGACTTGTTCACCACCTGCACGCTCACGCTCGATGGCCAGGACGTGATCAGCGACCTGGGGCTGGTGATTCGTGCCGATGGCAGCCTGGGGGAGTGCAAGCTTGGCGACTTGAAGCTGCTGGTGGTGTGTGGCGGGTTACGTACCCCCTTGCGTGGCCAGCCTGAACTGCGCGGGGTGCTCAAGCGCGCCGCAGAAAAGGGCGTTGCACTGGCTGGCCTGTGGAACGGTGCGTGGTTCCTTGGCCAGGCCGGCCTGCTGGACGGCTACCGCTGCGCGATCCACCCGGAACACAGGCCCGCGCTGGCGGAGATTGCTCAGCACAGCGAGGTCACCAGCGAGAGCTATATGGTGGATCGCAATCGGTACACCGCCGCCAGCCCCAACGGGGCGTTCAACATGGTGCTGGAGTGGATCGGCCAGAGCCATGGCGCGGCGCTGGTAGATGGGATTGTCGATATTCTTGCCTTCGAGGCGTCGCGCTACAAACGGGTGAACCCCAAGCTGCAGCTCAAACTTACCGCGCCGCTGCGCGAAGTGGTGAAGCTGATGGAGGCCAACCTGGACGAGCCGTTGGACCTTACGCAGATTTCCGAATACGTGAAACGCTCGCGTCGGCAGATCGAACGTTTGTTCCAGCAGCAACTCAACACCACGCCGTTGCGCTATTACCTGGAACTTCGGGTTACAGAGGGCCGTCGTTTGCTTCAGCACTCCAACCTCACCGTGGTGCAAGTCGCGGTGGCGTGCGGCTTTGTATCGCCCAGCCATTTCAGCAAGTGCTACACGGCCTATTTCGGGCACCCGCCTTCCAGGGAAAAGCGGCTGGAGTAAGCGCTAGTGATCTGCACTGGAAAGCCACTTGTGCATCAACGCCTCGTACGTACCGTTCTGGCGAACCGTGTTCAGCGCCTTTCTGAAGCGCTCCACAATGGCCGGGGAGGTCCCTTTGCTGAACGCCAGGCTCAGCCCTTCAGGGCTGCTCAACTCGGGTAGCGGAAGTGAGCGCACCAATGCTTTTTCGGGGTCGTCGCCGTTCTGGCGCATCAGGTAAATGGCATTCAGTTCGTTCGAAATCCATAGGCCCACATGCTCGATCTTGAGCATGCGGTAATTGTTCTCATAGCGGCTGGTGGATTGCAGCTCGGTGCCCATCTTGAACCCACGGCTGAGCAGGAACTGCTGGCCCACGTCCATGTTCACCGTGGCGATCTTCTGCCCTCGGGCATCGTCCAGCGAATGCAGGGTGACCGGGCGTTCGGCGAGGCTGTAGATATACCAATTGGTCGGTGCGATGGGCCCGACCCATTGGAACAGTGCCTCGCGCTCGGGCGTGCGGGCGATGGAATAGATGAGCACGTTGGGCACGCTCAGCGCCCGGTCGTAGGCCCTGGCCCAAGGCATCACCTGGATCGGCGCGTCGATCCCGGCTTCTTTCATCACCGCCTGCACGATGTCGGTGCTGAAGCCGGTGACCTTGCCGTTTTCGGTCATGTTGTAGGGCGGCATTTCTTCGGTGACCACTTCGATTTCGCCCGCCGCCCGCGCCGCTGCCGGGAGGCACAGCGTTAGAACGGTGGCTAGCAGTACAGACTTCAGTGAGCTGCTCATGGCTGCGAATCGTCCGAGTTGGCTGTCAGGTAAACCGTAGGCGCGGCTCAAAGGCTTTCAGGCATCACGCCCATGAAAAAGCCGAGGGCGGGCATTTGCGCCAGCGACATTTGCGGGCCGGTCTGAACGCTGCAACCCCGTGCTTGAGCGAGGGCGAGCAACGGCGTTTGCACCGGCTTGGTGACTACATCGGCCACATGGGTATGAGACAACAGCTGCGCCAATTGATCGTCGGGGAGGGGGAGTTTGCCAGCCTCGCCCATGCCGATAGGCGAGGCGTTCACCAACAGGTCGTAGCCCGCCAGCGGGGCGACCTGCTCACGGACAGTCAACGCAGGGAAGGCGGTTCGCAGTACCCGTGCCAAGGCTTCGGCGCGGCCGGGGGTAGGGTCGGCAAGGTCGAGCGCGGCAATGCCGGCCTCGCCCAGGCTATAGGCGATTGCCGCGCCCGCACCACCCGCGCCCAACACCAGCGCGTGTTTGCCCTTGGCATCGAAACCATGGGCGGCTGCGGCCTTGATAAACCCTTCACCGTCTACGTTATCGCCTATCAGCCTGCCGTTTGTTTCGCGGCGGATCACGTTGACCGAGCCCAGCAGCCGGGCCCGTGTGCTCAGCTCATCCAGCAGCGGTACCACCGTTTGCTTGTAAGGCACGGTGATCACGCACCCGCGCAAATTGTTCCAGCCGCGCAGGCTGGCGATGAAGCCGGCCAGTGCTTCGGGTGCGAGATCCACGGGCAGCATGGCCAGATCCAGACCTTGCGCCTGGAACCATCGGTTGAAATTGGTGGGCGATTGCACTTGCGCGATAGGGGTTCCCAGGATGGCAACCAGGCCGGTGGTGGCATGGATCATGAAAGCGTCTCGGTGGGGGCGATGCGCCATGTTGCGATGATAACGGGCCCCGCTGCAACGTCTGCTTCAGCCCGGGCGCACCGCTCGCTTCACGCCCCCTCCGCGAACCCTTGCCATAGAGCGGGTGCGGTTGATCGCGTTTCTGACTATGCCGGAGGCGCTTCCTGAACAGGCCCGTTTGGGCGACTGCCGATAATCCTCAGTATCACCACTTGGGAGTTCGCGCATGGCGACGCATACCTTGGATCAGGTTCCACCGGCCACCTTACGCAAAGTGATCGCCGCGGCGGCCATCGGCAACTTCGTGGAATGGTTCGACTTCGCGGTGTATGGCTTTCTGGCGACCATCATCGCCAACCAGTTTTTCGCCAGTACCAGCCCCAGCGTGGCACTGCTCAAAACCTTTGCGGTATTTGCGGTGGCGTTCGCCCTTCGGCCGCTCGGCGGCATCGTGTTCGGCGCGCTGGGCGATCGGCTGGGGCGCAAGCGGATTCTCTCGGTCACCATCCTGATGATGGCAGGCGCCACCACGGTGATCGGCCTGCTGCCCACCTATGCGAGCATCGGTATCCTCGCGCCAATACTGCTCACCGTGGCGCGGTGCGTTCAAGGCTTTTCGGCTGGTGGCGAGTACGCAGGCGCCGTGTCCTACCTGATGGAGCACGCACCCCGTCACAAACGGGCGTGGTATGGCAGCTTCGTGCCTGTGTCTACCTTCTCGGCCTTTGCCATGGCGGCGGTGCTGGCCTATGTGCTGGATGCCAGCCTGGCACCCGAAGCCATGGCCAGTTGGGGCTGGCGGGTGCCGTTCCTGGTGGCGGCGCCGCTGGGGGTGGTGGGGCTGATCCTGCGCTGGCGCATGGAGGAAACGCCGGCGTTCCAGGCTGTGCAGGCCGAAGGCAACGCACACAGCCACTCGCCGCTCAAGGAAACGTTGCGCAACCACGCCGGCTCGATTGCCTGCCTGGGTGCGTTCATTTCGCTTACCGCGCTGTCGTTCTATATGTTCACCACCTATTTCGCCACCTATTTGCAGGTGGCGGGCCACCTGACCCGCGCCCAAGCGTTGCTGGTCACCACCGTGGCGCTGCTGTTCGCTGCGGGCGCATGCCCGGCGGCGGGGGCGTTTTCGGACAGGGTAGGGCGCCGCAAGACCATCGGCTTCACCTGCCTGTGGGTGATGGTCACGGTGTTTCCCGCCTACTGGCTGGCGGGGTCCGGCTCGGTAGGCCCGGCCATCGCCGGTGTGCTGTTGCTGGCCGTGGGCGCCTTGTTATGTGGTGTCGTGACGGCGGCGCTGCTGGCCGAAACCTTCCCCACTCGCACCCGTTACACCGCCTCGGCCATCACCTATAACGTGGCCTATACGGTGTTCGGCGGCACGGCGCCCTTGATGGCCACCTGGCTGATCGGCATTACCGGGAGCAACCTGGCGCCGGCGTTCTACCTGGTGGTGATCGCCCTGCTCGCGCTGGCGGGTGGGCTGGCACTGCCGGAGACGTACCGTATTTCGCTGCACGGCGAAGCGCCGGACGGCCCGTTCGAGCCGGCATTGGGGCGGGTGTAGACAGCACAACGCCCGCCAGGGCAAGCCATGGCGGGCGTTAGGTTCGCGCTGGGTTACCCGAGGGTGCGCTGCGGTGCCTTGTGCACCATGGTGTAGGCGTAATCCACGCCCATGCCGTAGGCGCCGCTGTGCTCGCGCACCAGGTCCATCACAGCGTTGTAGGTTTCTTTGTGTGCCCAGTCGCGCTGGTATTCGAGCAGCACTTGCTGCCAGGTGACCGGGATCGCGCCGGCCTGAATCATCCGCTGGATACTCATGTCGTGGGCTTCCTGGGTAGTGCCACCCGAAGCGTCGGTCACGATGTACACCTCAAAGCCTTCTTCCATCGCTTCGAGGGCCGGGAAGGTAAGGCAAACCTCGGTCCACAGCGCGGCGATGATCAGCTTCTTGCGCCCGGTGCTTTTCACCGCGTCCACCAGCTTTGCATCTTCCCAGCTGTTCATCGAGGTGCGCTCGATCGGCTTGGCGCCGGGATTCACCGCCAGCAGTTCGGGCCAGATGTAGCCGCTGAAGCTTTCGGTTTCCACCGAGGTGTAAATGGTTGGCACGTTGAAGATCCTCGCGGCCTTTGCCAGCCCCACCGTGTTGTTCTTCAGCGTCTGGCGGTCGATGGACTGAACACCGAAGGCCATCTGTGGCTGGTGGTCGATCAGGATCAGGGCAGAGTTGGCAGGGTTCAGGAGTTCGCGCTTCGACATGGTCATTTCCTTTTGAAAGTGGGGAGTGCGTTGAGTTGAAAAGCGTTCCGCGCTTGCCGTTGGGCGTTGGCTGCGGTGTGGTTGCCATTCTGGCGAAGCGCGGCAATGGAGACAATCCAGCATAATTGAACATAACTGGTTCCATTTAGAGGACAATCCAGCCCGCGTTTTCTGGCTGGTAAATAAGCACAAGCGGCCAATCCAGAGCACCGGCCCTGCGTAACAGTGGCAGGTCCGTCGACTAGAGATGACTCATGGCACCCCTACGCTCCGCTTATCCCCCTTCACTCGCCTACGGCTTGCTGTTCATGCGCGTGGCTGCCGCCGCGCTGCTTATGCACGTGCACGGTTTGCCCAAGTTGCTGCATTGGTCCACCGAGGTGCTGAAGATCGAAGACCCCTTTGGCCTGGGCCCTACCTTCAGCCTTGCCTTCGCGGTGTTCGCCGAGGTGTTCTGCCCGGTGCTGTTGATACTGGGCATTTACGCGCGGCTGGCCTGCCTGCCGGTGCTCGGCGTGCTGGCGGTTGCACTCGGGGTGGTACACCTGGAGTGGACAATCGAGGAGGGGCAGTTCGCCTGGCTGCTGACGATCCTGTTCGGCGGGCTGGCGCTCACGGGGCCAGGGCCGCTGGCGATCGGCGCGCTACGGCAAGGGGCTTGGCGGGCCCGCGCGGCTTAGGGCTCGGTACGGCGCGCCTTGTCCCGGTCCTTTTCGTACTGTTTGGCGTGCGGATAGGGGGGCAGCCAGGCTTCGCGTCGGATCGTCCAGCATTCGTAGGTAGGTATCAACTGGTGGGGGCTGTCCAGTGCCCCCAGGTTCACCTCGATCTCGTCGCCCCCGTCGTGGGCGAACAGCGATGACCCGCAGCGTGGGCAGAAATGTCGCCCAGCGTAGGCCTGGGTCTGTCCCTCAACCTTCACGGTGTTTTCCGGGAATATGGCAAAGGCATAAAACAGCGCACCGTGATGCTTGCGGCAATCCAGGCAATGGCACAGGCCTACCCGATAAGGGCGGCCTGAAGCCTCGAGTCGCACGTCGCCACACAGGCAGCTGCCACGAGTGGTGTCCATGGGGGCCTCCGGTTCATCGCTGAGTTCGGTAGCCCTTGAGCGTAGCAGGCACGGTGTTCAGCCGTGCTGATGGCGCCATTCCTGGGTACGCCCGCCATAGCCGTACGCCGCCGCGCGGGCGTCGATCAGGTGCACGTACGAGCACAAGGCCGGGTTGGGCCGCAGTTGGGAGAGAGCGGCATACACCTCTTGAATGAACCGCGCCTTTTCCTGCTTGGTGTTGGTTTCGTCGGTGATGCTGATATCCAGGTGGAAAGCAGTGCCGCCTGTTTGTGCCAGTGGTTGACCCGCGATAAACCAGTCATGGTCGCCGATGTATTGAACCGTGGTCGCCATCAGTTCGGGCGCTTTGCCCAGCACGTCGGCGGTAAGGCGATGAACGATGGCCACTGCTTGCTGGCCGAGTTCGGCATCGCGGGTACCGGAAAGCTTGAGATCGATATGCGGCATGGGTAACTCCAGTCGGGAGGGGTGAGGCCCATTGTGCAAAGTGTGTATCCATCGGTACAGCGGGAAGGTACGATGTCATCCATCGGAAAAACAGGTAGATGAGCAATGCGCGGCTTCGATCTGGAACAGCTCAAGACATTGGTTGCGGCCGTGGATACCGGCAGCTTTTCTGCAGCCGCGCCCTTGCGCTGCCTTTCACAATCTTCGCTAAGTGAACAACTGCGCAAGCTGGAAGACGCTGCAGGCGCGCAGTTGCTGGTGCGTGGCAAGTCTGGGGTGAAGCCAACGGCAGCAGGGGACCGGCTATTGGCCCATGCGCGTGGCATTCTGGCCCTGGCGGACACGGCGTGGCGGGACATGCATGCCGTGCCCCTGATTGGGGAAGTGCATCTGGGCATCTCGGATTACTTGCGCCCTGGCGAGGTGACGAGGCTGTTGGGGCGCCTGGCCCACCATTATCCCGGCTTGCGAATAAGAACACGGATTGGCAAAAGCGCTGAGATCAGCGCGGCCCATCGCAGTGGCGAGCTTGCTTTGGCGGTGGTGATGCAGGTGGCGTCGGCACGGCCTGCGCTGCCCGCAGGCACCCACGTGTTGCGCAGCGAACCGCTGCAATGGGTGGCGGCGCGTGGCACGGTGCTCAAGCCGGGGCGTGCAGTTGAGCTGGCGCTGCTGCCCGAAACCTGCACGCTCCACAGGGTGGCCTGTCAGGCGTTGAACGCGCACGGCATTGCTCATGAACTCGCCCATGTGGCCTCCGGTGTGGCCGGGTTGCAGGCCGCGGTTGCAGCGGGCTTGGGCATTGCGTGCCTCAATGCTTCGTCGATCATTGAGCACAGCATGATTGCCCTGCCTGAGGGCGTGTTGCCGGTGCTACCGGAGGTGGATTTCGTGCTGTTGCCGATCAGTGAGGATGAGGGCGGTCGGTTGAGCGCCATGGCTGAGGTGATTGTGCAGACGCTCGCGTAAGCGTGGCGCCATTCGCGAGCTCCGCCTGCGGCTTCGCTTGCTCCCACAATGCCCAGCCAGGATCGGTTGTGTTGGAAGCGGGCAAAGCTCGCGAATAGGGTTTTGCCATTTCGCGAAGGGTCATTCCTTGCGGCTTTGTTCCAGCGCATAGCGTCGACAGTGTTCCAGGTAGCCTTTTTCATGGCTGCCTACCAATTGCACCACACTGGACCACAGCCAGGACGGGGCATCCAGCGCCCGGGAGCGGTTGCGTTGCAAGTCGTTCACCCATTCTTGCCGGGTGGTCATGTCCATTTGCTGGGCGTGCGCCTTGCCGACTACGCGGGCGAGGTAGGTCGCCACGGTCATGGCTTCGGCCTGGGTAAGCTCGTCCAGCTCCAGCTTCATGTCCTGGGGCAGCAGTTCACGGATGAAGAAGCCCCGGCCCAGCATGCGTGTGGCGATCATGCGGTTGCCCAACGCAGGTGAGAGCTGCCGCGCGCCAGCGACCACCCGTTGCGCATTGTCCCGCGGCATTGGAGCCCGGGCCGCCCGGGGCGCCGCGGCACCGACTGCTTCCTTGATATCGATCAGGCAATAGTCCCGCTCATCTTCAGGGCCCACGCCCAGCAACACCGCATAGCGACACAAGCCCAGCGAGCTGCAGCCCTTTACCCAATAGGCCGCGTCCAGCAGCGTTACCGGGTCCTCGTGTGAGCGGCCTTTGAGTGACGTCACCAACCCATGGATATCCGGACCCTCGCACAGGGCCTTGATCGCTTTGCGTTCTTCTTTGGAGAGGGGCCAGAAATGCTTACCCAGTGGAATGGTGGGGTGCAGGTGTTCGATACGTTCCTTGGCCAGGTGCTTCCAGGTGCGCTGCACGGCGCTGCGCATGCTGCCCTTCACCTGCGGCGGGCGCTCGGGCTCCTCATCGTTGCCGGGGTCGAACGCCAGCTCGTACCCCCGCATCATTTCCTCGAGCATGCGCGCAGTGGCGACCCCGGGCAGGTCGGAACCCCGCGCGGCCGTGGCCAGCGACAGGCCCAGGCGCACCAGGTCGTGGGCCGGGTTGCCGATCACCGTCTGGTCCAGGTCGCGGATATGAATGTCGATCTTGCCCTTCAGGCTGCCGGTCGGGCCGAGGTTGCCCGCGTGGCAATCCCCGCAAATCCAAACCGATGGGCCACTGGGCAGCCGGCGCCCAGGCTGGCTGTGCAGCCATTCATAGAACTGGACGGTACTGCCACGCACATAAGCGTGGGCGGACCGGGCCATTTTCAAATTGCGAAGTTGAGTGAGGGGTTCGAGGCGTTCCGCGGGGTCTACTGCTTTCATGGGGTACGTTCTGAGGGCGATGTGCCATTGACCCGCCGCGAGCGTAGATGTTTCAGATTGTTACTTGGAGGCTAATGGCACACTGGCATCCTTTTCGACGAAGGGTGAGGCACGACGAAGATTGACGCTAGTATTTTGACATCACTTTGAGTAGGCTTGGATCCTGTATCAGGGAGGGTACACAGGCGCAGGCCAGGCCTTTCCTGGCGTTCCCGCTCGAATGGATTGTCTACCATGCGCTATCGTGCCTCCCGTCTGCTGTTCCTTGTATTGCTTGCCCTTGGCGCGCTCACCGGCTGCGCCCATAACCAGAAGCCGGTAGGGCTTGACCCGCAGTTCTGGGCGGACACAAAGCCTGTGATTGGCATTGCCATGAGCCCTGTGCCGCCGCCGCGCCTGGCGCTTACCGGCAATCAGGGGCTGATCGAATTGGGTATCAATACCGCGGTAAATAACACGCTCAGCACCGCAGTGGCAGGGTGGGGCACCGATGATTTCAAAGCCCTGCCGGAAGACCTCGCCGCACGGCTGGAGGCCAAGGGCTTCAAGGTCAAACGCATTCCCGAGCAGATTGACCTCAGCAAATACAAGCAGACCAGCTGGCGTGAAGGCTACGTTGACCGCGACCTCAGTGCGCTGAAGGCTCAATACGGCATTGACCGGCTGCTGCTGGTGTCAGTCAATTCCACGGGCGCCTTCCGCAGTTACTACAGCGTGGTGCCCACCAGCGCGCCCACCCCACAGGTGGGTGGCGTAGGGTTGCTGATGGACACCGCCGACAATCACCTCATCTGGTACAAGCCGTTCGCCGTAGTCCAGCCTGCCCAGGGCGAGTGGGATCAGCCTGGCTATGCCAACCTGTCCAATGCCTGGTATCAGGCCGTGGACGGGGGGCGCCAGCAAGTGCTGGCACCGTTCGCGCCATGACGATTCGCGCCTGCATCGCCAGCCTCGGGCTCGCCGCCACGCTCGGCGGGTGTGCTCAGGCACCCGCCGGCCCCGCGCATTTCACCGACCCCCATGCACAGGCTTACGTGACCGAGCACGGCGCTCGAGTGGACGTCAGCCTGCCCAAGGGGCCCCTGGTGAGTGCGGCACTGTTGATCGATTCGGCCGCCGCCAGTGCTGCCCAGGCGACCACGGACCAGATGGCTGCGAACATGCGCGGCAATGGTTTGATCGGCTTGGCCGTGACCTCTGCCGTCAGCGCCCAATCCGGCGCAGGGGCGTTGCAGCGCAAGGCACAGGCCGCAGCGGACCAGGATGCGAAACCCTTGGCTAGCCTGCTCAGTGGCTTGCCGATGGACACCCAGCTTGCCCGCCGCTACCAGGCTGCCGCCCTTGCCGCAGGCCTGCCTGAAGGGAAGGGTGCGGTGGTCGCGCGGTTGGCCATCGCGCCACATATCGTGCTGACCGCCGACCGTGCGCACTTTGTGCTGAGCAGCGACGTTCGCCTGGAAGACATCGCCGGCGGCGCGCTCTACAGCGCCCGAGTGGACGTTGGCAGCCCATCGCTGCGCCGCTGCGGGGCGGATTGCATCGATGACGGCCAGCTGGAACAGGCCCGGGTGGAGGCCGCCCTGGAGGCGTGTGTGAGCGAAACCTTGCGGCTGGTGGCGCAGGAAATCAGCGGCACCGCCGTCCCCGCCGGGCCGGAACGTACCTTGCGCTACGTGCTCGACGGCCAGCGGGTAGTCGAGCGCGGGCGTTTGTTGGCCGGCAGTGAAGGCTACCTCCGGTACCTGGCGCTGGACGGGGCGGTCAAGGCCATGCCGGTCGCGCTTGAGGGGCAGGTGATGGCGACCGCCACCCATGCACGGCCCTGACCGGGCCATGCCTAACGCCCGGTCGCCAGCAAGGTGCTGGACAGGCTTAGAAATATTTCAACCACGCCATATCCCGCCGCCGCTGCTTGAGGGCAGCGAACCACCGTGTGGGGTAAAAGAGCGACACGGCCAGTACCGCACTGCACAGCCAGATTGCGGACAGGTTCTCGAACCCGTAATAAGCCCCCTGATTCGTGCCCCACACACTGACCGCGACGATATACAGGGCCTTCAACACATACAAATGCAGCAGGTAGAAGAACATCGGCGCGCCGCCGTACAGGGCCAGCACCGCAGTACCGCGCCAGTGTTGAACGCGTTCGAGCGCCGCCAGCAGCACAAGGCCCAGCCCTAAGGTAGGCAGCAGGAACATCAACGAAGGCGGGTATTTCCGTGCCGTCAGAAAGCTCATGACGGTTCCAAGCGTATCCCCGGTGTGTACCCAAGGCTGGTCACCGTACACATTCGCCCAGCGAATCGCCACGAAAGCGACCAGCAGCCCCACCCCGGTGTTGAGCAAGCGCTGGCGCCGTCGCGCCGGCAAAACCCCTTGGCTGAACCACGGCCCCATGGCCCACCCCAACAGAATCACCCCGATCCACGGCAGCACGGGGTAAGTGGTGCGGGCACGCATACCCTCCGCCAGTTCGATAAACGATCGCTGGTGCAATATCGACCAGGGCACAAACAGCGGTGAGTCGCTGGTCAACACCACCGAGTCCAGCAGGTTGTGCCCGCCGATGATTGCCACGGCCAGGGCAATCACCATGGGCCGGCTGAAATGCAGTGCGCCGGCCAGTACCAGCATGCACACGCCAATGCACCAGATCACCTGCAGCCACAGGGTCTCGGGCAGCAGCGTGCCGTTCCAGGCAAGGTTCACCAGAGTGAGTTCAAGCACGATCAGAAACAGGCCCCGCTTGAGCAAAAATACCGACGTGTCCCGGGCGCTGTGCTTCTGGCTGTAGAGCCAGGCGGATAGCCCGGTAAGCAAAATGAACACCGGAGCGCAGAGGGCGCTGAGCAGCCGGGTGAGGAACAGGCCGGGGTCCACCGTCAGCGCATCAATGGGGTCGCCGACCTGTTTGTGCAGCCAGAAGGTTTCGCGGGCGTGGTCCACCAGCATGAACAGCATCACCAGCCCGCGCAGGGCGTCGATGGCACCCAGGCGGGCGGTAGCGGTAATCGAAGAAGGGGCCGAGAGGGGAACGGCCCGCACTGAAAGCAACATACGTCAACTCGAACGGTGGCGTTACAACATAACATACCATTCACGCGCGTTTCATCTCCTCGAACGCGGTAACACCGAGAATGAAGTCGGCCGCTCTTTCGCCAATCATGATGCAGGGTGCGTTGGTGTTGCCGCTGACCAGCGTGGGCATGATCGAGGCATCAGCTACCCGAAGCCCTTCCAGCCCGTGAACGCAAAGGTCCGGGCCGACCACGCTGAGCGGGTCTTGTCCCATTTTGCAGGTGCCTACGGGGTGGAACACGGTGGCGGCATTTTCCCGGATGTACGCCAGCAGTTGCTCATCGGTTTGCACCTGCTCGCCGGGGAGCATTTCGGTACCTCGGATAGGCGCGAACAGGGGGTCGGCCAGCACTTTGCGGGCAAGTTTCAGGCCCTCCACCAGCACTTTGGCGTCCTCGGGCTCGGCGAGGAAGTTGAAGTCGATGACCAGTTCGCCGTTGGCCTGCAATCGCAGCTCGCCGATGCTTTTGGGGCGTAGCACGCAGGTATGCACGGCGTAGCCGTGGCCCCACTCGAACAGCCGCCCACGGTGGCTGCGGTAACCCGGCACAAAGTGGAATTGAACATCGGGCAACGTATCGGCCAGGGGCGTACACGCAAAGCCACCAGCTTCCACATAGTTGGTGGTAAGCCAGCCCTTGCGCCCTCGTAGGTAACGCCACGGCGCGCTCAGCAGGCTGGGTAGCGCACCCAACGAAAAGCCGAGGGTGGAAGCACTTTTGGAGCGGATGGTAATCAGCCCGTCGAGGTGGTCCTGCAGGTTCTTGCCCACGCCGGGCAGGTGATGCAGCGGGCGTATCCCGGCCTGTTTCAGTTCGTCTTCCGGGCCGATACCAGACGCCAACAGCAACTGAGGGCTGCCCAGGCTGCCCGCGGCCAGGATTACTTCGCGTTGTGCAACCAACCGCTGAGCCACGCCGGCCCGAGTGATGTTCACGCCGGTGACGCGCTTGCCCTCCAGTGCGAGCGAAGTGACCGCGCAGTCTGTCATCACGGTGAGATTGGGCCGGTTGAGTACCGGCTGCACGAAGGCACGGTAGCTGGACAGCCGTTTGCCATCCTTCTGGGTCACGTTATAGAGGCCACAGCCTTCAAGTTCAGCGCCATTGAAGTCGTCATTGCGGCGCAAGCCGACCTGCTCGGCGGCCTTCACGAACAACCGGGACACCGGGTTAGGGTCGCGAGGCTGATCCACATGCAGCTCGCCATTGCTGCCGTGGTAAGCCGTGCTCTGGCCCAGCAGGTTACGCTCGGATTTCTTGAAGTAGGGCAGCACGCTCTGCCAGTCCCAGCCGGGGCAACCGGCGGCCGCCCAGCGGTCGTAATCCGACGCGTGGCCGCGGATGTAGATCATGCTGTTCATCGAGCTGGAGCCGCCGAGCATCTTGCCGCGCGGGGTGTGCAGGCGGCGGTTGTTCAAGGCTTTTTGCGGCGCTGAGAGGAAATTCCAGCTGTAGGTTTTGCTCTTGTACAGCGTGATGGTCCCGGCGGGTGTGTGGATGCGCACGTTGTTGTCGTGGCGGCCGGCCTCGATCAGGCACACGCGGTTGGCCGGGTTTGCGCTCAAGCGGTTGGCCAGTACGCAGCCTGCCGAGCCCGCGCCAACGATGATGTAATCGAAATCCCCGCTCATGGGTGCTCCTTGGAGGCTTCAGCGAAACTGGAACCAGGTGGTCTTCAACTGGGTGTATTTGTCGAACGAATGCAGTGACAGGTCGCGCCCGAAGCCTGATTGCTTGCCGCCGCCGAAGGGCACGGTCACGTCCAGCGCATCCACGGTGTTCACCGACACAGTGCCGGCGTTGAGGCGCCCGGCAACGCGGTGGGCGCGGTTGAGGTCGTCGCTCCACACCGAGGCCGCCAGGCCGTAGATGTGGTCGTTGGCCAAGGCCACGGCCTCGTCCTCGCTGTCGAAGGCAGTTGCCGCCAATACCGGGCCGAACACTTCTTCGCGCGCCAACGGCTGGTCCGCGGTTACGCCCGTAAAGATGGTGGGCTGGATGAAGTTGCTCGAGCCATTGATCGTCAGCTGCTGGCCGCCGGTGACGCAGGTCGCGGAGCTGGCCTCGGCACCGGCGATGTATTGAACGATGCGCTCGGTTTGCCGCGCATTCACGATCGCGCCCATGCGGCTGGTAGGGTTCAGGGGGTCACCCGGTTGCCACGCCTTGGCCTTTTCGGCCAGGCGCTCGACAAATTCGTCGTGAATGGCGCGTTCGACCAGCAACCGCGAATTGGCCGAGCACACTTCTCCTTGGTTGAAGAAAATCCCGAAGGCTGCTTTTTCTGCCGCCAGGTCCAGGTCCTTGCAGTCGGCGAACACCACGTTCGGGCTTTTACCGCCGCATTCCAGCCATACCTGCTTGAGGTTGGAATGTGCCGAGTACTGCATGAACAACTTGCCCACCGCGGTGGAACCGGTGAAGGCCAGGGCGTCCACATCCGGGTGCAGCCCAAGGGCGCGGCCCGCGTGCTCGCCCAGGCCGGTGACCACGTTCAACACGCCTTCCGGCAAGCCAGCCTCCATCGCCAGTTCGGCCAGGCGCAAGGCAGAGAAGGGCGATTGCTCGGCGGGCTTGAGCACAATGCTGTTACCCGCCGCCAAGGCCGGGGCCAACTTCCAGGCCGCCATGTCCAACGGGAAGTTCCACGGCACCACGGCCGCGACCACACCCAGCGGCACACGTGTAATGGTCGCCAAGGCATCGCGGCCGGTGGGCGCAACTTCGTCGTACAGCTTGTCCAGCGCTTCACCGTACCAGGCGAATACGCCCGCTGCCCCGGGCACGTCGATGGTGTAGGCATCCATCACCGGCTTGCCCATGCTCAGCGAATCGAGCAGGGCCAGTTCTTCCCGGTGAGCCAACAGCAACTCGGCCAGTCGCAGCAAAACGGCCTTGCGCTCACGCGGTGCCATTCTTGCCCAGGGGCCTTGATCGTAGGCGTGACGGGCTACCTTTACTGCGGCATCCACGTCCGCTTCGCCACAGGCGGCTACATGGGCGAGCAGATGATTGGTGGCCGGATTGATAACCGCGAAGGTTTCGCCGCTTTGAGCGGCGTGCGGCCGGCCGTTGATCAATGCGCGGTCGATGAAGGTTTGCTGTTCGGCGAGGCGTTGCCAGCTGTTGAAATCCATCCAGTAATACCCTCGACGTCAATTTGTGGGGTGCGGCAATTACCGTGATAGTGGCCCGGGGCGAAGCGGCGATAAAATATTAAATATATGTTTTAGCGTTATCCGAAACATTGCCAGCAGGCACGTTACTGGTGCGCGCTTGGGGCGAGTGCACAGTTACGGACCAATAAAGCAAAACACCCGTCGAATAAATATTATTCCGCTGCGCTTTCATCCAACAAAGTTGATAGGATTCGGGCCAACGACACCTTGGAGGTTGCAATGGCCGCTTATAACTTGCGCCAGCTTAAATACTTCATTGCCACGGTAGAGTGCGGCAGCGTCGCTGAAGCTTCGCGCAAGCTGTATATCGCCCAGCCGTCGGTGTCTACCGCGATCAAGCAGCTGGAAGAAAGCTTTAACGTGCAGCTGTTCATCCGTCATCATGCCCAGGGTATGTCGCTCACGCCCAGCGGTTCGCGGTTCTATCGCAAGGCGCTGGAGCTGCTGCGGGTAGCCCACGAGTTCGAGCAGAACGCCCTGGCCGATAATGATGTGGTGGCCGGGCAGATCGACATCGGTTGCTTCGAAACCGTGGCGCCGTTGTACCTGCCGCGGTTGATCGCAGGCTTTCGGGATCGGTGGCCGGGAGTGGAAATCCGCATTCGCGACGGCGAGCAGCAAGAGCTGGTGCAAGCCCTTACCGGGGGCAGCATCGACCTGGCCATCCTGTACGAGCACGAGCTGGACAGCACCATCGAAACCGTTGCGCTGATGCCCCCGCAGCAGCCCCATGCGCTGCTCCCCGAAGGGCACCGTTTCGCCCAGCAGGCCAAGGTGTCGCTGAACGATCTGGTGCTCGAGCCGATGATCCTGCTGGACGTGCTCCCCAGCCGTAATTATTTCGTGAGCATCTTCGAAGAACTGGGCCTTAACCCCCACATCGTGTTCAGCTCGCCTTCGATCGAGATGGTGCGCGGCATGGTTGCCCGGGGCTTCGGGTTTTCCATCCTGGTGACCAAGCCGTTCTCGGACTACGCCTACGACGGCCAGAAAATCGTGTGTGTACCCTTGGCCGAAACCGTCACTGGCTCCGGCCTGTCCGCCGCCTGGCTGCGCAGAGGCCAGCTCACCAAGCCTGCGCAGTTGTTCGTGGATTATTGCCAGGAGGAGCTGGGGAAGGGGCGGGACGGTTGATTGGCTCGGTAACTTGCCCAGGGTTCGCGGGTTTCACCCGCCCCTACGCGCGGGCGAAGGCGAGGATTTTTTGCAGCATCCGGTCGCAGGTGGCCAGCTGTTCCAGCGACACAAACTCATCCGGCTTGTGACCCTGGTCCATGCTGCCGGGGCCGCACACCACGGTAGGGATGCCGGCCGCGTCGAACAGCCCCCCTTCGGTGCCAAAGGCTACGGTGTCGAACGCCGTGGAGCCGCAAAACGACGCGATCAGCTCGGCCGCCTGGCTTTGCGGGCTGGTGGCCAGGCCGGGGTAGGCTGAGAGCTCGGTAAAGCGGATACCACTCTGGGCACTCACCGCCTGCATACGGGGCAATACATGCTCCTGCGCATAGCGTTGCAACGTTTGAGCGACGGCGTGCGGGTCATGCGCCGGCAGCGCGCGGATTTCGAAATCGAACCGGCACTCCTGCGGCACGATGTTCAGCGCCTGGCCACCGCTGATCATCCCCGTTTGTACGGTGGTGAAGGGCGGATCGAAGCGGGGATCGTGCTGGTCCGGGGTTTTCAAACCGTCGCCGATCCGGCCCAGTTCATTGATCAGTGTGGCGGCGTATTCGATAGCGTTTACCCCTTGTGGGGCATACGCCGAATGGCAGGCATGGCCGCGCACGTCGCAGCGCATGGCCAGTTTGCCCTTGTGGCCTAGTACGGGCCGTAACTCGGTAGGCTCGCCAATGATGCACAGCCTCGGTTTGATCGGCCGTGCTTCCAGCGCCGTGAGCAAAGCACGCACACCGAGGCAGCCGACCTCTTCGTCGTAGGACAGCGCGATGTGCACCGGCAGGCGCAGCGGTGCTTCGAGCAGGGCGGGCACCAGCGCCAGCACACAGGCGATATAGCCCTTCATGTCGGCTGTGCCGCGGCCATACAGCCGGCCATTGTGCTCAGTCAGCGCGAAGGGGGGAAACGTCCAGGCCTGGCCGTCCACGGGCACCACGTCGGTGTGGCCGGACAGCACGATGCCAGGGCAGTCGTCCGGCCCGATCGTGGCAAACAGGTTGGCCTTGCTGCGCTCGGTGTTGTACACGCGCTGCGCGGCCACGCCGTGCTGGGCGAGGTAGCGCTCCACGAAGTCGATCAAGGCCAGGTTCGACTCTCGGCTGGTGGTGTCGAAGGCCACCAGCTCGCGCAACAGGGCCTGGCTATGGCTCATCGGTCGTCACCCGGCACGCCATAACCGGGGGCTTTCATCGGGTCCAGCGCGCGGTCGATGTAGTCCTGCAACTGGGGCCGGTAGGCCTGCCAGAGTTCGCCGAGTTTGCCGATGGGGTCGGCGTCGGCCCAGTCCACCCGCAGGTTGACGATTGGCCAGGTCAGCTCGCCTACCACAACCAGCGCGGCCGAGTGCACCGGGCCCGCCTCGCCGCCAGCGAGCTGGCCCGCGGTGAGGGCCGCGAGCAAACGGTCAGCCAGTTGCCCTTCGGCGGTTTCGAACGCTTCTACCATTGCCGCGATCACTGCCGTATCGGCGAGCATGTTGCCGGCCGCCACGCATTGCTCGCCGGCTAACGCATTGTGTGTGCCCAGGGTTTCACCGCCGCTGAAGTGCGCGGTGCGGCCCAGGTGATCGATGGCGGTAAGCTGGCGGTATTGGCTATAGCCGTTGCGGGTGAGCACCTGGTCCACAGCCTCGGTGGGCGCCAGGCCTGATTCCAGCGCATCGAGTACCTCCGGGCCCAGTGCGGGAAGGGTGATGTTCTGGCTGGCCACCGCGCCGACGCCCGGGCGCAGCCACGGGCAGCGCGCACCTACGGCGATGCTGGAAGAACTGATGGCAATGCCCAGCTGCCCTGTTTCGGCGCACCGCCCAACGATGGAAAACGTCATGGCCTGGCTCCTGTCATTCCGGAATGACTGCGATCACGTCGATTTCCATCAGCCATTGGGGCTGGCCCAACGCGGAAACCACCAGGCCGGTAGAGATGGGGAACACGCCCTTCAGCCATTTGCCCACTTCCTGATACACCGGCTCGCGGTAGCGAGGGTCGGTGAGGTAGGTGGTGGTTTTCACGATGTGGCTAAGGTCGCTGCCAGCCTCTTCAAGCAACTGCTTCACGTTGCGCATGGCCTGTTCCGCCTGGGCGCGGGGGTCACCCAGGCCCACCAGTTGGCCGTCGAAATCGGTGCCCACCTGGCCGCGCACATACACCGTATTGCCGGCGCGTACCGCCTGGCACAGATCGTTGTCCAGGGTTTGGTTGGGGTAGGTGTCGCGGGTATTGAACATGCGAATGCGGGTATGGGTTGGCTGGGCCATGGTCAAACTCCTGCGACGGCCGAACGCTTCGGCATAGGGCTGGCTGGGTGGGAGGAGGCGGGCAGCGGGCCGCTTTCATACGCCTCGTAAGTGCGTTGCTTGGCGATGTGGCCAGCGATGTGGCGGGCGTCGTGCCACACGCCCCAGATAAATGCCGAGCCACGCCGGGTGAGCCACGGCAGGCCCAGGAAATAGATGCCCGGCTCGCTGCCCACGCCGCGCTGGTGCTGGGGCTTGCCGGCGCTATCCAGGGCGTTGCCTTCCAGCCAGCTGAAGTCCACCGCGTAGCCGGTGGCCCAGATGATCGAGGTGATACCTGCGGCGGCCAGGTCCAGCGACAACAGCGGCTGGGTCACGCAGTCAGGGTTGGGGTACACCCGCCGTGCCTCGGGCTCTTCGGGAAGGTCCAGGCCGTTACGGGCGATGTAAGCGTCCGCCGCGTCCAGCAGCGCCTGGTAGTTTTCGTCGCCACGGGCGAGGTTGTCGACCAGGTCTGGCGCGAAGCTCACCACGCCGTTATCGAAGGCGCGGGTAAGGCCAACGAGGGTGATGCCTTGGTGGGCCAGCGCGCGAAAGTCCACGGTGCGTCCGCCATGGGCGCCGCTCACCGCGATGGTCACATGCTCACGGCCCGGCTTGCGCACTTCGGCGTCCCATTCGCCGAGCACGCCCAGCCACCAGCAAAAGTCCCGGCCACGGTAGGCGCGCGGCGGCCGATCATGGGCGCCGACGGAGAGGTAGACCTGCCGCCCGGCGCCGCGCAGTTCGTCGGCGATCTGTACGCCGGACGAGCCCGCACCTACTACCAGCACCGCCCCTTCGGGCAACTGCCGTGGGTTGCGGTACTCGGCCGAGTGCAGTTGCAGCAAACCTTCGATGGCCGGCGCAATGGCCGGGATCACTGGCCGCTGGAAGGGCCCGGTAGCGGCCACCACGCGGCGGGCCTCGAGGGTGCCTTCGGACGTGTCCACGGTGAACCCTGGGCGGCCGACGTTGCGGGTCACTCGTTTGACCTCCACGCCGGTACGGATCGGGGCGTTGATCTGCCGTGCGTAGGTTTCGAAGTAGGCGGCCACGTCGTCCTTGCCGGCAAAGCCGTCCGGGTGAACGCTGGCAAATTCGAGCCCGGGAAAGCGGTCATGCCACGCTGGGCCGTTGGCGACCAGTGAATCCCAGCGGCCAGTGCGCCAGGCTTCGGCGATACGGCTACGTTCAAGTACCAGGTGGGGCACGCCCAGCGCGCCCAGGTGTTCACTCATGGCCACGCCGGCTTGCCCTGCGCCAACCACCAGTGTGTCGATGAAAGTATTGTTCAGTGTCATCGGTGTTTCCTTGAAGAAGACCGTGTTACATCAGGCTAGAGCGGGGCAGGGCACCGGTAAAATAGTATTAAGTTGGGCACTGAATATATTTGAGCGAAGTGCTGCTGTAGCGAGTAGGTAACTTTGGAATGCCCGCGTTAACTAACGGCGCTGTCAATGTTCTTCGCCTTCGTGTAACAAGTGAAAGATTTCTTTTTTCATCGATATAAACCCTGGGTCCATCACCATGTCCAGGTGGCGCGGCCGTTCTATGGGCACGTCCAGCACTTTCTTGATACGCCCCGGGCGCGCGCCCATGGCGAAGATCTGGTCGCCCAGCAGAATGGCCTCGTCAATGTCATGGGTCACGAACAACACCGTCTTCTTGCTGTGCTCCCAGACCTTCAACAGCAGTTGCTGCATTTGCAGGCGGGTCTGGCTGTCCAGGGCGCCGAAGGGTTCGTCCATGAGCAGGATTTGCGGGTCGTTGGCGAGCGCCCGGGCGATCGCCACCCGTTGCTTCATGCCGCCGGACAGCTGCTTGGAATAATTGTCGGCAAAGCGGGTGAGGCCCACCTCGTTGAGATAATGCTCAACGATGTCCTTGCGTTCGGCGGCGCCGACCTTGCGGCGTTTGAGCCCGAACTCGATGTTCTGCCGCACGGTGAGCCACGGGAACAGGGTGTAGGCCTGGAACACCATCCCACGGTCCGCGCCGGGGCCGTCCACCGCCTTGCCGTTCACGAAAATGTCGCCGCCGCTGGGCTCAGCCAGGCCAGCGGTGAGGTACAGCAGGCTGGACTTGCCGCAGCCCGAAGGCCCTACCAGCACCGCGAACTGCTGGTCTTTTACCTCCAGCGACACGTTTTCCAGCGCGGTGAATACGCCGCCATCCGGGGTGGGATAGCGCAGGCTCACGCTGTCGATCTTCAAGCTGGTCGCGGCGGCAGGCGCGCCGGCCTGGCCGGCAGCCACGCCGCCGAAACGGTTGGACGCTGCGGTTATTGTGCCCATGCTGCCACCTTCAAACGGATCAGACGGAAAAGTTGGTCAGTGATCAGGCCCAACAGGCCGATCACCGCAATGGCCAGGAAGATCACGTCCACCTGGAAGCCGCGCATGGCCTTGAGGCTCAGGTAGCCCAGGCCACTGGAGGCAGCTACCAGTTCGGCAACCACCAGGTAAGTCCAGGCCCAGCCCATGGTCACCCGCAAGGTGTCGAGAATGCCGGGCACCGAGGCCGGGGCAATCACATGCACCAAGGCATCGCGGCGGTTCGAACCCAGGGTGTAGGAGGCGTCGACCAGGTCCCGGGAAATCCCGCGGGACACGTCGGCGATCATCACCAGTTGCTGGAAGAACACGCCGAAGATGATTACCGACACCCGTTGCTCGATACCGATGCCGATCCAGAGGATGAACAGCGGCACGAACGAGGTGACCGGCAGGTAGCGAATGAAATTCACCACTGGTTCAAGGAACGCCTGCACCACCCGGAAGCTGCCCATCAGCAGCCCCAGGGGTACGGCCACAATGGAGGACACAATAAAGCCCACCATCACCACTTCCAGGCTGGCCCATACGTGTTCGCTCAGCGCGCCGTCCCGCGACAGCCGCAGCGCGGCATCCACGACCGCACCGGGTGTGGGCAGGAACATCGCCGGCACTATGCCGCCGTACGACAAACCCGCCCAGAGGCCGATCATCAAGGCCCAGGCCAGGGCGCTGGCGCTCCATACCACGGGCATGGGCAACGAGGTTTTCGGTGTGATGCACCGGTTCAGCCATGAGCTGCGCTTGAACATGGAAGGCTCCTTACTTGGGCGTCACGAAGCGGTTATCGACCAGTTCGTCGTAGGTCACGTTGTAAGGCTTGCCTTGCAAGGCGCTGGCGGCTTCGTTGGCCAGCTTCAATACCGCGGCGGCTTCGCCCGGCTTGCCGTTGCTGCCCAGCAGCTTCTCGCTCATGGCCTGGTCGTAGAAGCGCACGCCCTTGGCGGCGGCGGCGAGTTCTTTCGGGTCTGCCAGGTAACCGCCCACACCCTTGGCCATCGCGGCATAGGCCTGCTCAGGATGGTCCTTGGTGTATTGCACTGCCTTGTAGAGGCCACTCACCAGCGCCTTCACGTCGGCGGGCTGCTTCTCGATCACGTCGCAGCTCAGCGCCACCACGTCAACGATCACCCCGGGGGTGCTGCTGCTGTCCACCAGCACCTTGCCCTGTTGCTTGTTGCGCACCATGGACAAGTGCGGCTCCCAGGTCACGGCGGCAGGCACGCGGCCGGCGATAAAGGCGGTGGCGGCATCGTCTGCGGTCATGTTCTGAATCTTCAGGTCGCTCATCTGCATGCCCGCCTGCTTGAGCAGGTAGCTGAGCCAGAACTGCGACACCGAGCCTTCGTTCACCGCAATGGCCTTGCCCTTCAGGTCGCTGAGGCTGTTCACATCCTTGCCGACCACCACGCCGTCGCCGCCATAGCTTTCATCCAGCGCGGCCACCGCCTTGAAGCAGAACTGTGGGCGGTACTTGAGGATTTCATCCAGGGTAGAGGCCGAGCCAGACAACTTGCCCGACGCCTGCGCGGCCATGTACATGGAGGCTTCTTCGATGGTGGGCAATTCGACTGTAAGGCCTTGCTCCTTGAAGTAGCCCAGATCCTGGGCCAGGTACAGCGTGCCGTAGCCCACCCAGGTGGTATGCCCGATGGACAGCGTGCCGGCCTGCGCCGTAGTAGCGGCGCCAGCCAACAGTGCACCGGATGCCAGCAGCGTGGCGCAACGCGAAACGAAAGAATGGACCATGAATCACTCCCGAGATCGACAGAGAAGGGTTGTTCGAGTTGTCTGGGCAGGAAGCGAAAAGCGAAGGAAGGTACGGCTTCTGACGAGCCTTGATCGGTGGGGCAAGGCGATGGTGGCCGATTGGGAGGGGAAGGAAAATTATTAAATATGTGGTTTGGAACGAGGAAAAAGCTAACGGCGAGGGGCCGAAGTTATCTTCGGCCGCCACCACGCGGGCAGGGCCGAGCTGTAGCAGCCGGCCTTGGCCGCGACCGGCCCGGCAGGGGCGCAGATTCCGCGGTGGCGCGTCGCCTGTAGCAGCCGGCCTTAGCTGCGACCGGCATGGAAGGGCCGTAGATTCAGCAGGCTCTGTCGCAGGCAAGCCTTGCTGCTACGGGTTCGTGTTGGCCTCCAGCAACCCGGCCACCGCTCTGATCGCCAACGGGTACCCCTGCGCGCCCAGCCCGCAGATCACCGCGTTGGCCACCGTGGACATGATGGAGTGGCGGTGCAGTTCGTCCCGGGCATGGATGTTGGACAGGTGCAGCTCGACCAGCGGCGCTTCGATCAGCTTCAGCGCATCGAGCACGGGAATGGAATGGAAGGACAGGCCCGCCGGGTTGATCACTACCGCCGCGCCTTGCTCGAACGCTTCCTGCAGCCAGTCAACCATCACACCCTCGTGGTTGGTCTGGCGAAAGTCACAGCGCAGGTCAAGCTGTGCAGCGGTGGCTTCGGTAAGCCGCTGAATGTCGGTCAGGGTGGTATGGCCGTAGATATGAGGCTCGCGGCGCCCCAGCAGGTTCAGGTTGGGGCCATTGAGTACAAAGACGGTACGGTTCATGGAGGTCTGCCGGGTCATTTGGAAAATTGTTTGGCGAAGAGCGCGTTCCGCTGCTCATCGTCTGGCTGTTCGGGCACCACGTGGTTGAGGTCGATGCCCCGGGTTTCCGGGCCGATGCAGATCATCGCCAGGGACACCAGGTTGATCGCCGCGCACAGCGACACCAGCGGCCATGGGGAGTTACCGGACTGGCTCATCAGCCATACCGCGATCATCGGCATGGGGCCGCCTACCAGCAGGTTGGCACCGGTATAGGCGAGCGCCGAGCCGGAGTAGCGCACCTGGGTGGGGAATGCCTCGGCGAAGGCCACGGGCTGAATGCCGCTCTGGAATTGGGTAAAGCCCAGGAACAGCCCCATGATCGCCATGATTGCGCCCAGGTTGCGGGTATCGAGGATCGGGAAGTACACCATCAGGATCAGCAGGGTCATGCAGGAGCCAAAGGCCAATGCCTTCTTGCGGCCCCACCGGTCAGAGAGGTAACCGCCGGCCAACGCACCAACGATTGCACACACGTTGGCGACCATCAGCGACATGAACCCCGTGGACTGGCTCAAGCCAAGGTGCTTGGTGAGGTAGCTGAGGGAGAAGATCACGATCAGGTAGAACAGCGCCGCTGGCGAGCAGAAGAACAGCATCAGCCGCGTGATGGTTTTGCCGTGGCCGCTCAAGGCGGATTTCAACGGGCTGCGCACTTGTTTGACTGACGCACTTTTCAACGCAACGAAGGCCGGGGTTTCGTCCACCTTCAGGCGGATGAAAATAGCCACCACCACCAACACGAAGCTCATCAGGAACGGGATTCGCCAGCCGTAGCTGTCGAACTGTTCCGCGCTTAACGTCGCCGCGAGGGCCATCAGCACTGCGTTGGCCAGTATCTGGCTCAACGGCGAACATAAGCCCAGCAGGCCGGAATAGCGCCCGCGCCTGTCAGGGGCGGCATGCTCCAGGGCCATAAGCTGCGCGCCGGTCGACTCCCCCCCAAGCGCGAAGCCTTGGATGATGCGCAGCATCACCAGCAACACCGGGGCCCATACGCCCACTTGGTTGTAGGTAGGCAACAGCCCCATCAGTACCGAGGCCAGGCCCATCATGGTGACGGTGGCGAGCATCAGGTTGCGGCGGCCCAGCTTGTCGCCCAGGTAGCCGCAGGTGATCGCACCCAGTGGCCGCGCGGCAAGGCCTACGCCGAAGGTCGCCAGCGAGGCGAGCAGCCCGGCGGTGGGCTCCATCGCCGGGAAGAACAGCTTGGGCAAAACGGTGGCCGACACCGCGCCGTACAGGGTGAAATCGAACCATTCCAGCGCCGTGCCGATGGTCGCGGCGGTAACGGCCCGGCGCGGCATGTGCGAAGCGTGGGGAGAACCGGTGGTTGCGTTCATAAGAAGCCTGCCATTGTTTTTATGGTTATGGGCCCGCTCCTGGCGCCGAAGCATGCACAGGGGAAGACGTGACTGGACGGTACTCCAACGCACCCGCAAAATAACTGGCATTGGCCGAGCAAATCCATAAGGCCGCCTTATGAGTGCGCGCCATGGAACTCCGTCATCTGAAAGCCTTCGTGGTTGCTGCTGACCTCCAGCATTTCAGCCAGGCCGCTGAACACCTCGGTATCGCGCAGCCGGCGCTCAGCCAGTTGATCCGCACGCTTGAGAAAGAGCTCGGGCTGTCGCTGTTCCGGCGAGAAGGGCGGGGCGTAGCGCTCACGCCAGCAGGGCACGCCTTTCTCCCCCATGCACGGCAGTCGATCGAAGAGGGTGAGCGTGCGGTTGCGGCGGCACGGCGGGCGCGGCGTGGTGAAGTGGGTGAGATCAACATCGGTTTCCATTCGGCGCTGCTCGAGCCGAACCTGCCCCAGCTGCTGCGCTACTACTTCAGCGCGTTCCCACAGGTGACCGTGGCGTTGGTGGACGCCGGTATTCGCGGCCAGTTCGAGGGGCTGCTGGACCACACCATCGACCTGGCGTTTGCACGGGTGTTCAAGGACCACCTGCCCGAGCGCCTGCGCACGCACCCGTTCAGCCACGCCAGGCTGGTGCTGCTGATCCCGGATAACCACGAGCTGGCGCACAGCTTTTCCGGAGAGCTGGCGGCCCTCAGGCATGAACAATTCATTTTCCTGCAGGACCCGGCCGGCATCGGCCTTACTTCTCATACCTTGCAGGCGTGCCGGCAAAACCAGTTGCACCCAGGCAACATCCGCTACGTGCCCTCGCTGATGAGTATCCCGGGGCTGGTGGCGGCCGGTATCGGCGTCAGCATCGTGCCTGAGCCCGTGGCGCGGCTGACCATGCCCGGCGTGCACATCGTGCCGCTGGCGCAGCCGGAAATGGTCAGCGAGCTATCGCTCATCTCCCGTATCGATGAACGCTCCAGCGCGGTGCTGCACTTTATCGAAGAGGCCAATGCCTGGGGCCGAACCGCCTGAACGCCAGCGCGGCGCGGCCCAGCTGGGTCAACCGTGGCCAATTTCCTGCGCGGTACGGTCCACGGCCAGGCGGGTCTTGTTCACCAGCTCGTCGATGTCCGCATGGGTGGCGATCAGCGCGGGCGCAAGGATCATTCGGCCCAGTGTGGAGCGGATGATGATGCCTTCCTCGAAGCCAATGGTGCGGCAACGCCAGGCGATGTCATTTTCGTTGTCGAAGCGTTTGCGGGTGGCGCGGTGTTCAGCGAACTGCAGCGCTGCGACCATGCCAAGGCCCTGAATCTCGCCTATCAACGGGTGATGTTCGAACGCTTCCCGCAACCGCTGTTGCAGGTAAGGCCCGGTATCGCTTTTCACCCGTTCCACGATGCCTTCGTCCCGCAGGGCCTTCAGGTTGGCGATGGCCACGGCAGCGGCTACCGGGTGCCCTGAATACGTAAGGCCGTGGGCGAACACACCGCCTTTCTCCACCAGGGCCTCGGCCATGCGCCGCGACAGGATCAGCCCACCCATGGGGATGTAGCCTGAGGTCAGCCCCTTGGCGATGGACAGGGTATCGGGCTCGAAGCCGAACGCTTGGTGCGCGAACCACTCGCCGGTGCGGCCGAACCCGCCGATCACTTCGTCGGCGCACAGCAGCACATCGTATTGGCGGCAGATGCGCTGGATTTCCGGCCAGTAGGTGGCGGGTGGAATGATCATGCCGCCGGCGCCCTGGAAGGGTTCAGCCACGAACGCCGCCACGTTTTCGGCGCCCAGTTCGAGGATTTTTTCTTCCAGCTGGCGTGCGGCTTGCAAGCCAAATGCCTCCGGGGTGAGGTCACCGCCATGGGCATACCAGTACGGCTCGTCGATATGGGCCACGTCCGGGATCAGCCCGCCCATTTCGTGCATGAATTTCATGCCGCCCAGCGCCGTCGCTGCCAAGGTAGAGCCGTGGTAGCCATTCCAGCGGCCGATCATGATTTTCTTCTGGGGTTGCCCCATGACCTGCCAGTACCGCCGCACGGTACGGATCAGCACCTCGTTCGCTTCGGAGCCAGAGTTGGTGTAGATCGCATGGCTGTAGTGGCCGGGTAGCAGGCTGAACAGCAGCTCGGACAGCTCCACCACCGCGGGGTGGGTGGTGTGGAAGAACATGTTGTAGTAAGGCAGCTCGGCCAGCTGAGCGGTAGCGGCGGCGGCCAGGTCCTTGCGGCCATAGCCAAGGTTGGTGCACCACAGCCCCGACATGCCATCCAGGTAGCGCGTGCCGTCGTTGTCCCACAACGTGAGCCCGTCGCCTTTGACCATCACCCGGGGCTTGCTGGCGTTCAGCGCCTTTTGATCGACGAAGGCATGGATGTGGTGCGCGGCATCCAGCGCCTGGTAGTCCTCGGTGCTGCGTTTTACAGAAGGCTGGGCCACGGTCATGTCCTCTGGAAGAAGTGGGGAGCAATTCTTCGCATGCAAAAATATTTTTGTAAACAAAATATTTTTAATGGGAAAGCGTTTCCGGTAGCGTCTACTTCTCCAGCACTCGCGAATCGTGCCCATGAACGACCCGGAAACCCCTGGCCTGAGGGCCCGCCAGAAACAGCAGCGGCGCCAGCAGATTGCTGCCGCCGCGTTGGAGGCATTTGTCGCCAATGGTTTCGCCGCCACCACGCTTGATCAGATCGCCAGCCGTGCGGGTGTGTCCGCGCCCACGGTGGTGAACTACTTCGGCGGCAAGCAACAGATACTGCTGGCGCTGCTCAGCGAGCCAGACCAGCAAGCGATGCGTGAATTTCGCCATCGCTTGCCAGCGTACCGGCATCCGCTGGAAGCGCTGTGTGACCTTGAGCAACTGATGACTCGCAATCAGCTGGACGCTTTACCGGCCTCGCTCTGGCGAGAGCTGGCGCCTTACCTGTTCACGGGCGAAATGGCGGAAATATTCCAACCCTGGAACGCCGCTGTGGTGGAGCAGGCCCGTGCCGTGCTGGAGCATTTCAAGGCCGAGGGCCTGGTCAGCGACGCCACCGATGTGGACGTGGCCGCCACGGTGTTCAACCAGTACGCCAACGTGGCATTCATTCGGCTGGCCACCGAGGCCGAGCCCGACCGGGCCGGCCACGCGCGGCATATGCGCAGCGTGTTCGAGTTGCTGTGCATAGGAATGCTGCGCCACTAGGCTGGGCGGCCAAGGTTGGCGAAGTACGCCTGCGCCATTCGCAGGAACGGTCCCAGCGCCGGGTTATCGTTATCCTTGCGCGAGGCCATGTGCACTTCGGCGAACGCTTCGGCGCCCAGCAGCGGGCGGAACTCCAGCTGGCCAGGGTAGAGGTCCTGGGCTGCCGCGGGCACGATCGCCACGCCCAGCCCGGCGCGTACCAGGCCAAGGATCGAATGGGTTTGCCCCAGGTGATACAAGTAGCGCGGGGTGACACCGGCGGCTGCGAACAGGCCGGCGATGCAGTCATAGAAATAGCGGCCTTCATCAGGTGCGTACATCACGAAGGGGTGTTCGGCCAGGGCAGGTAACCCAATGCGCTCATGGGCCGCCAAAGGGTGCCCGCTGGGCAGCGTGACCAGTAGCGGTTCGCGGCAGATCAGCTGATAGTCCATTTCATCCTGCGCCGCCGCGCGCCGCACGAAGCCGATGTCGATCATTTGCGCCGCCAGCGCTTCGGCCTGGGCACCGGATACCATCTCCTGCAACTCCACTTCCACGTCGGGCAGCACGGTACGGGCGTGGCCAAGCATGCCCGGGATCAGCGCGTAACCGGAGACGGCCGTGAAGCCCAGCATCAACCGCCCGGCCTCGCCGTGGGCCAGGCGGCGCGCCGAGTTACCGGCCTGTTCGGAGTAGCTCAGCACATGGCGGGCGTCCCGCAGAAAGTGGCGGCCGGCGACGGTGAGCTTGACCTGGCGGTTGCTGCGCTCCAGCAACGTGACCCCGAGCGAACGCTCCAGCAACTGGATTTGCCGGCTGAGGGGCGGCTGGGTCATGAACAGCCGCTTGGCCGCGCGGCCGAAGTGAAGCTCTTCGGCCACGGTAACGAAACAACGAAGCTGATGCAGTTCCACGATTCAATTCTTGTATTGATCCATTCAGTATCTATGTTAGACGCGCATGGCTGGGTTTCCTACGCTGGGCTTGCAGGGCTACACCGATTCCAACAATAAACCTCCCTTGAAGGAGGCCGGAGACCGCCATGACCGCCAGAACCGCCTCAATGGCCGCACCCATTGCCCAGGCACGGGTCGGCCGCCGCCGCTTCGTGATCCTCGCGCTGATCTTCATCGTCACTGTGCTCAATTACGCCGACCGCGCCACCATGTCCATCGCCGGTACCGGTGTGGTGAAAGACCTGGGCCTGAACCCGATCATGCTTGGGATGATCTTCTCCGCCTTCGCCTGGGCCTACGCGCTGGGGCAGATTCCGGGCGGCTGGCTGCTGGACAAGTTCGGCGCGCGGCGGGTGTACGGGTGCAGCCTATTCCTATGGTCATTGTTCACCATGTTGCAAGGGACGGTGGGCTGGATCGGCCTGGTAGGTTCGATGGCGGCGCTGACGCTGTTCGGCATGCGCTTCATGCTCGGGCTGGTGGAATCTCCTGCGTTCCCGGCCAACAACCGCATCGTGTCGTGCTGGTTTCCTACCAGCGAGCGCGGTACCGCCTCGGCGCTGTTCAACTCCGCCCAATACATGGCGGTGGTAGTGTTCGCCCCGCTGATGGCCTGGCTCACCCACGCGTGGGGCTGGGAACACGTGTTCCTGTGGATGGGCGCCCTGGGGCTGGTGGCCACGGTGTTCTGGTTCGCCCTGTATCGCGAGCCCTTCAGCGATTCGCGCCTGAGCGAGGCTGAACTGAGCTACATGCGTGACGGCGGCGCCCTAGTGGACCTGGAAACCACCCGCCGCGAGCAAAAGCCCAAACTCAAGTGGCAAGAGGTGAAGCAGCTGTTCACCAGTCGCACCTTGTGGGCCGTCTACCTGGGCCAATACTGCATCACCGCGCTCACCTACTTCTTTATCACCTGGTTCCCGATCTACCTGATCAAGGGCCGCGGCATGACCATCATGGAAGCCGGCTGGGTGGCCGCGCTGCCGGCCATCTGCGGCTTCTCTGGCGGGGTGCTGGGCGGGGTGGTATCCGACTATCTGATCCGCAAGGGTGTGCACCCGTCCCGCGCACGCAAAACGCCGTTCGTGATAGGCATGGCGCTGGCTTCCAGCCTGGTCTCGGCCAACTTTGTGGACGCAAACTGGATGGTGATCGCCCTCATGGCGCTGGCGTTCTTCGGGAAAGGCCTGGCGGCTGTAGGCTGGGCCGTGCTGTCCGACACCGCGCCCAAAGGCATGGTGGGCCTGAGCGGGGGCGTGTTCAACGGCATCGGCAACATCGCCGGGATCGTTACCCCGGTGGTGATCGGCTTCTTCGTGGCCTCCACCGGTTCGTTCAACACTGCCCTCTGGTTTGTCGCGGCCCACGGCCTGATCGGCATCGCAGCGTATACCCTCTTGGCGGGGCGGTTCGAGCGGGTGGTGATTGGGGAATAGGCCTTACCTGGGAGTCGAATGATCCACTTTGTTCGCAGGCTTCGCATATTCCTACAGGGTTGGCGCGGGCTGGAGCAATACCCCTGTGGGACCTGGCGTAGCCAGGGAATGTGCGCTGGGGGAAGGTAGGAAGGCGAACCGAGCTCTCACACCGACGTTCCCCCCCTCTGCCGATGCAGCTACAGGCCGAACTCGGCCTCATACCACAGCGCATAGGGGCTGTTCTTCACCAAGTAACGATTCATGTCCGGGGCGCCGTCGTCCCACCACACCGGGCCGCGTTCGCCCAAAGCCACCTTGGCCGCATTCACCTGCTCGCGGGCTTGCTTCAGCGCGGCGGCATCCTCGGCGGCTTTGGCGGTTTTTACCGCCCGGCGCGCATTCATCAGTGCCTTCACATACTCGGCTCGGGTCGCTTCGGGCAATGCCGGGTTGCTGCACCGCCACAGGCGGCCCTTGACCACGAAGTAACGGCCGTCGGGCGTGGAAGGGTAGGTGGTCATCTTCGGGCCTCGTTATACCGGCAGGGCACCGTGGCTTTTGACCTCGCGCAGCACCACGGCCGAGCGGATGTCATTCACCCCGGGTAGCTTGAAGATCACTTCGTGCAAAAAGGCGTCGTAGCGGGCGATGTCGGGCGTGACCACCTTGAGCACGTAGTCCGCCTGGCCGGTGGTGCTGTAGCACTCCACGATAGCCGGGCACTCGCGCACGGCTTGCTCGAAGGCTTCCACCACGTTTTCCACGTGGCGCGCCAGGTTGATCTCCGCCAGCACGCAAGTGGCCAAGCCGACCTGGGCCCGGTCGATCACTGCGGTGTAACGCTGGATCGCCCCGCTCAGCTCCAGCGCCTTCAACCGCTTCCATGTAGGCGTAGTGGATAGCCCAATGCGGTTGGCCAGGTCTTGCACCGAGAGGCGGCCATCTTCCTGCAGCGCGGCAAGGATTTTCATGGAATGAGGATCTGGCTGATGTTTGTTATTCATATAGGGCTCAGCGAACAGGTTCATGCTCGAATCTGCCCTAAACGGCGAAAAATAAAAAGCCTATTCTCCGCAGCTGTCCCTAGCATGTGCTTACGCCTTTACCGCAAGGGACAATAACAAGATGACGGTATTACAGAGCGAAGCGCTGGCCACGCCCTTGGCTATTGCCGCCCCGGACTGGGCCCGTGTGGCGTACCTGTTGAAGGTGTCACGCGGGCTGGATGAGCTGGAAGAAAAAAACCTGGTGCCGCAGAAAAAGGTGCTCTACCAGTTTTCGGCGCGGGGCCATGACCTGGCGCAGATCCTCCTGGGCCTGCAACTCACCGATCCTCACGACGCCGCGTGTGGTTACTACCGCTCGCGGCCGCTGTTGCTGGCGCTGGGGGTGGAGCTTGCCGACGCGCTGGGCTCGTCCATGGCGCGGGCCGGGGGCTACTCGGACGGGCGCGACATCGGCGTGGTGTTCAACTACCCCAACCCCGGCGGCGTGGCGGCGCTGCCGATGTGCGGCGGGGTAGGCGCCCAGTACACGCCTACCGCTGGCTGGGCGCAGGCGCTGGAATACCGCACCAAAGTGCTCAGGCACCCCGGTTACGAACGTGCGATCAGCGTGGTGCTGGGCGGCGATGGCTCGGTGGCCACCAATGGCTTCTGGTCCGCGCTCACTATCGCTACCACCCAGCAGTTGCCGATGCTGTTTTACATCGAGGACAACGGCTTCGGGATTTCCGTCCCATCGAACTTTCAAACGCCTGGCGGCGACATTGCCCGCAACCTCGGTAGTTTTCAGGGCCTTCACGTGCTGTCAGGCGATGGCAGCCAGCCAGAGCAGAGTGCCCGATTGATCGCCGAGGCCGTAGCGCATGTGCGCTCCCGTCGCGGGCCATGCCTGCTGAGGCTGACGGTGCCCCGGCTGGAGGGCCACAGTTTCCAGGACACCCAAGCCTACAAGCCAGCGGCCACGATCAAGCGCGAATGGTCCCGCGACCCCTTGCCCCGGCTGCGCGAGCTGCTGATACCCAGCCATTTCAGCGCCACGGCCTGGGACCAGCTAGAAGAGCAGGCCGCCGAAGCCGTGCGCCAAGCGTGTGAGCAAGCCGAAGCCCGCCCTCTGAGCGACCCTGCCCGCGTCACCGATCATGTGTTTTTCGACGGGACCTTGCAGCAGCGCGGCGGCCAGTGGCCAGAGGGATACCAACCTCCGCCCACCAGCCTTACGCCCAGGCCCGAAGGGCAGCGCGTGAACATGGTGGCCGCGATCCGGCGCACGCTGGATCACGAGCTGACCGTGAACCCGCGGGTGGTGCTGTTCGGGGAAGACATCGGCCCCAAGGGCGGGGTGCATGCGGTAACCCTGGGCTTGCAGGAAAAGCACGGCGCGCAGCGTGTGTTCGATACCAGCCTGTCAGAGGAGGGCATCATCGGGCGTGCCGTGGGCATGGCGCTGGCGGGGCTGGTACCGGTGCCCGAGATACAATTTCGCAAGTACGCCGACCCCGCCGTGGAGCAGCTCAACGACTGCGGCACCTTGCGCTGGCGCACCCATAACCGTTTCGCCGCGCCCATGGTCGTGCGCATCGCCGGTGGCTTCTTCAAATGCGGCGACCCCTGGCACAGCCAGACCAACGAAGTGCAGTTCGTGCATTCCCCCGGCTGGAAGGTGGCCGTGCCCTCCAACGCCGAGGACGCAGTAGGGCTGCTGCGCACAGCGCTGCGCGGAAACGACCCGGTGATCTTTTTCGAGCACCGCGCCATGCTCGATGCGGCTTCGGCGCGCCGCTGCTACCCCGGCGACAACTTCACGCTGCCGTTCGGCAAGGCCCGTCAGGTGCTCAGCGGCGATGGCATTACCGTGGTGGCCTGGGGTGCGATGGTGGAACGCTGCGAAGCGGCCGCGCAAGGCCGGCCCGTGGACCTGCTGGACCTACGCACGCTGATGCCCTGGGACCGGGACGCGGTACTGGCCTCGGTGCGCAAGACCCACCGCTGCCTCATCGTGCATGAAGACCTGGGCACCGCAGGCTTCGGCGCCGAGGTGGCGGCGGTGGTGGCAGACGAGGCCTTCCTGGACCTCGACGCGCCGGTATCCCGGTTGACCATGCCCGACATCCCCAGCCCTCATCACCCCACGCTGCTCGAAGCGGTGCTGCCGTCGGTGGCGCGTATCCAGGCCAGGCTCGATGAACTGCTGGGGTTTTGAGATGAACGACATGACACTGGGCCATCAGAACATCCTTGCCCCCCTGCAGCAGGAAGGTACTCGCGCCGTGCTGCGCACTTGGCTCAAGGGCGCTGGCGCCGAGGTCAGCCAGGACGAGCCGGTTGCGGAACTGGAAACCGACAAGGTGGTGGTGGAAGTGTGCGCGCCATGCGCGGGGCATTTGCAGGTGGTGCTGGAGGAAGGCGCGGCCGCCGAACCCGGCGCCGTGCTAGGCAGGGTGAGCGTGAGGCCGCTGCAGGCAACGTTACCCCAGCCTGCCCAGGAACCGCTCGCCGACCCGGTCGAGACCCGGCTGTCACCTTCCGTGCGCCGTTTGCTGGCGGACAGCGGCCTGACCGCCGAGCAGCTCAAGGGCCGAGGCACCGGGCGCGGCGGGCGGTTGACCCGCGCCGATGTAGTCGCCGCCCTGGAACAACCCGTCGCGAAGCCGGTGCCCCTGTCCGTGGAAGGCCCCGGCCCTCGTGTGGCAGCGCGCATACCCCACAGCCCCATGCGCAGGGCCATCGCCGAGCACATGCAGCGCTCGGTGAGCACCGCTCCGCATGTGACAGCCATGGTGGAAGCCGATTTCAGCGCCATCATCGCCCACCGCAACGCGCACAAGGCACGGTTCGCCGAGCAGGGCTGCGCGCTCACCTTCACCGCCTATTTCCTCGCAGCTGCCGCCCAGGCCATGGCCGCCGCACCGGCCGTGAACAGCCGTTGGCACGATGATGAGCTGGAGCTGTTCGAAGACATAAACATCGGGGTGGGCACCGCGTTGGGTGATGAAGGCCTGGTGGTACCGGTGGTTCATCGGGTGCAGGAGCTTTCGCTCCCGGGCATCGCCCGGCGCTTGCAGGAGCAGACCGAGGCCGCGCGCGCCGGCCGCTTGCGGGCGGCCGACCTGCGGGGCGGCACCTTCACGTTGTCCAACCATGGGGTGGCCGGCACGCTGCTGGCCACGCCCATCATCATCAACCAGCCGCAATCGGCGATTTTGGGGATTGGCGCGCTGGAGAAGCGGGTGGTGGTCAAGGAGGTGGACGGCATCGACACCCTTCAAGTGCGGCCGCGCGCCTATGTCACCCTCACCATCGACCATCGCGTGCTGGATGGCAGCCAGGCCAACGCCTGGCTCAAGCGGTTTGTGCAGGTACTTGAACGCTGGCCGCTCGAAAGCTGATGCCGGGCGCGGTGGTGTACCCGGCGTTGCGCTAGGCTGTTGCTATCCAAAAATAACAACCAGCGCAGGGGCGGCCCATGGCCAACGTCGTTATCGGCATCGATCTGAGTACAACTACCTGCAAGGCCATCGCGTGGGACGCTGCGGGCAACCTGGTTGCCCAGGCCCGGGCACCGCTCACGCTGCAGCAACCCGTACCTGGCGCTTATGAGCAAAGCCCGCATGAATGGTGGGCGGCGGCCCAGTCGGCGCTTCAAGCCTTGATGGCGCAATTGAACGGGCACACTGTGGCGGCGCTGGCGGTGGTAAACCAGCGTGAAACCCTCGCAGTCACCGATGCCGAGGACCGCCTGCTGCGCCCGGCGCTGTTGTGGCTGGACGAGCGCCGCCAGCATCAAGTGGCCGGTGTGGCCGAGCGGGTAGGGCGTGAGCGCTTGCATGCGCTCACCGGCAAACCCTATGACTGGTCGCCGGCGATCTACAGCCTGGCGTGGATGGCCAGCGCCGAGCCGGAGCTGTTCGCTCAGGTTGCTCACGTGTATGACCCTCACGCCTGGCTGGTGCGCCAGCTCACTGGTGAATTCGCCACCAGTTGGGCCAGCGCCGACCCCTTCGGGGCCTTCGACATTGCCGGGCACCGCTGGGCGCAGGAAGTGCTCGATGCCCTCCCTGGCAAGGTGGCCGCGCAGGCGTTTGCCCAAGCCATGGCGCCGGGCAAGGTGCTGGGTGAAGTGAGTACGATTGCAGCGGCCGCCACTGGCGTGCCGGCCGGTACACCGGTGGTAGCGGGCGGTGGCGATGGCCAGGCGGGTGGCCTGGGGGTTGGCATGGTGCGGCCCGGTATTGCTTATCTCAACCTCGGTACCGCCGTGGTGTCAGGCATGTACTGCGAAACGCCAGCGGTTGACCCGGCGTTTCGAACGATGTGCGCGATCGACCGTCAGGGCTATGTGCTGGAAACCTCCTTGCGTGCAGGCACGTTGTTGGTAAACACCTTGGTGCGGCAATTCTTCGGGCTGGACCCGGCCAGTTGCCTGCCGATGCTGGAAGCCGAAGCTGCGAAGGCCCCTCCAGGCAGTGGTGGGTTGCTGTTGTTGCCTTACTGGAATGGGGTGATGAACCCGTGGTGGGATGCCCAGGCGCGGGGCTGCCTGCTGGGCCTGGGGCCGGAACATGGCCGTGGCGAGATTTACCGCGCACTACTCGAAGGCATCGCCCTGGAGCAGGCGGTGGCGACCCGGGCTGTGCTTCAGGCCACTGGCGGTACGGTGGAACAGTTCGTGGCCATTGGCGGGGGCGCGGCCAGCCGTGTGTGGTGTCAGATCGTGGCTGACATCTGCGACCGGCCCGTGGTGCGGGCCACCACCCAGGAAGCCTCCAGCCTCGGCGCCGGTATCGCCGCCGCCGTGGGCGCGGGCTGGTACGCCGAATTTGCCACCGCTGCTGCGGCCATGACCCAGGGCGGCGAAACCCTGCTGCCCAACGTTGCCGAGCGGGGCTTCCATGCCGAGCTGCTGGCGGTGTACAGCGACCTTTATCCCGCCCTGCGGCCGCTGTATCCACGGCTGGCTGGGCTCAGGAGGTAGCAATAGCGGCTACAGCAACTCCTGCGCCGCCGCTTCGTCGATCACCAGTTCATGCACGAAGCCGCGCTTGAGCACAGCGCGGATGATCTCAGCCTTGTACGGCCCGCCGGACACCAGCACCACGTGCTTGATCCGGCGCAGGTCTTCCAGTTCGATGGACACGGCGCGGCGGTTGAGGGGGTGGTCCACTTCCTCGCCGTCGGCGTTCAGCCAGCGGCCAAGCAGGTCGCCCACCGCACCCGCAGCTTTGAGGCTGTCGCCATCCTCGGGATTCACCAGCCCCAGCTCCAGCATCAACGAGCGCTCGGTGAGATCGCCCACGGTCAATAACGCCAGGTCGGCCTGCTTCGCCTTGCCCAGCACGGCCTGCACCGAGGCCTCAGCCAGGATCATGTCGCGGTAGTGCTCGGAAGGGGCGAACACCGGCGCCGCGAGGTAGTAGTACTCCCCGCCGAACAGCCCGGCCAGGCTGGAGGCGATCTCTACGGTATTGTTCGCCGAGCCGTAGTGAAGCCCCCCCAGCAACGAGAGCACGGTAACCCCTGGCAGTGCGCGGCCCTGCAGCTCGCGAACGGCTTCGCGCAGCGTACGGCCCCAGCCCACGGCAACGATGCTGCCTTCGCCTACATGATCCTGAACCCGCGGCGCGACGCCTACGCCCAGCACGCGGAAAATCATGCGAGGATCATCCGGCGTGGGCACCACCACTGCCCGTTGCAGGCCATAGCGATCCTGTAATTGGTGCTCCAGCGCCACGCAGCTGGCCAGGGGCGAGTTGATACGGATCTGCACCACGCCGTTTTCCCGGCTGGCGGCCAGGGCCTTGTTGACCCTTGCGCGGGTGATGCCGAAGCGGTCGGCGATCTGCTGCTGGGTCATATCGGTGACGTAGTAATACCAGGCGATGCGGATGTTCAGCTGGTCGTCGGCATTGACCGTGTCGGCGTCTGCAAAATCAGGTGGACGAATGTGCACGGTGTGTTCCCTTGGCCCGTAATGCGTGCGCGCTATTTCACCGCGCCCATGGTCAGCCCTTGTACCAGATGCCGCGAAACCATCAACGCGAAAATCACCACCGGGAACACGATCAGCGTGCCGGTCGCGGTGATCTCGCCCCACGGCAGGTCGTAGCCGCTCATGAAGCTGGTAGCGCTCACCGGCGCGGTGCGGGCGTTGTTGCGGGTAAGCACCAGGGCATACAACAGTTCGTTCCAGGAGAAAATGAACGAGAAGATCGCTGATACCGCCACGCCCGGCATGGCCAGGGGCAGCGCGATGCGCCAGAAGATCGCCCAGCGCGACGCGCCCGAAAGCCGTGCAGCTTCGTCCAGGTCCTTGGGCACGCCGCGAAACTGGTCGGTGCAGATCCACACCACGATGGGCAGGTTGAACGTCAGGTACACCAGGATCAGCACCAGATGGGTGTCGATCAAATTGAGGGTACGTGCCATCAGGTACACCGGCAGCGCCACCACAATCGGGCTAAGCATGCGGTTAGTGATGAACCAGAACCACAGATCCTGCTTGCCGCGGAATTCGAAGCGCGCCAGCGCATACGCCGCCGGGGTGCCCAACCCCACCGCCAGCGCCGTGGTGCTCAACGCCACAATCAAGGAGTTGCCCAAGCTGCTCAGCACGTCGCGCTGGAACAGCACCTGTGTGTAGTTATCCAGGCGCGGCGTGAACAGCCATACCGGCGGCGAGGCCAAGGCTTGGGCCTGGGTTTTCATGCTGGTGGCGACCATCCAATAGAACGGGAACACCGCGAACAGCACGATGGCCAGCAGCCCGACCAGGTGCCAGGCATGAATCCGGATGCGGGGGCGTGCCATGCTGTGCGCCGCGCCGGCGGGCGTAGCCAATGTGCTCATGTCAAACCTCCCGGTAAACGAATCGGATATACAGCCGCGCCAACACGATGGTGACGATTAACAGCAGAATCGCCTGGGCCGAGGCCACGCCCTGATCGAACACACGAAAGCCCACGCGCTGGATGTACACGCTCACCAGTTCAGTGGCCGCGCCCGGCCCGCCTCGGGTCATGGTGAACACGGTGTCGAACATCTTCAGCACGTCGGCGGTGCGCAGGATCAAGATCACCGTCACGCTAGGCAGCAAAAAGGGCAGTTGCACATAGCGCAGCACCTGCCAGCGGCTGCGGGTTTCCAGCCGCGCGGCTTCTTCCACTTCGGTGGGTACCATGGTCAGCCCCGCCAGCAGCACCAGCGCGCAGAAGGGCGTCCATTGCCAGATGTCCATCAGCGCCACGGCGAAGAAGGCATTGAGCGGGTCGCCCAGCCACTCCACCGGGCCGGCACCGGCCATGCCGAGCAGGGCATTGGCGACACCGAAGTCCCGGTTGAAGATCAGCCGGCCGATCAAGCCCGCCACGGCCGGCGCGGTGGCCAGTGGCACCACCAGGCTCATCCGCGCCAGCAACTTGAAGCCGCTCAAGCCAGGCTTGTGCAGCAACAGCGCGATGATCAGGCCCAGTGCCAGCTGAACGGGCAGCACGGTGAGCAGGAAGCTGAACGTGCGGCCCAACGCCGCCCAGAAGGACGGGTCTTGCAGCACGCTCAGGTAATTGTCCACGCCAATGAACGGCGTGGGGTCTTTCGGCCGGGCCAGGTTGTATTGGCGGAACGAGTTCACCAGCGCGAACACCGTGGGGAATATCCCGATCAGTGCCAGCGCCACCGTGGCCGGCGCCAGAAACGCCAGCGCCGCGCGAGTGTTGTTCCACAGGGCAGGGCCCAGTTCGCGTACAGGTTTGCCCGGCATGCCGGCGTTCCTCCGCAGGTGTGCGTAACTGCGGCGCCACAGCCGCAAAGCCATGGCGCCGGTTGAGGTCATTTACGCAGGGGCTTGTCGCCTTTGTAGTAACCAGCCTTGCCAAGGATGTCTTCCACGCGGGCGCCTATGGTCTTGGCACCATCACTTACGCTGGCCTTGCCCAACATCATGGCAGTGCCGTGCTCGCCGATCACTTCAGACACTTCCGGCCACTCGGGGAAGCGTGGCCGGTAGTCGGGCACGCCGCCTTCCCATGAGGTCACCATGGGCTGCACGAAGGGGTAGCGTTTTTGCACGTCAGCGTCTTTGTACACGCTGGTGCGCCCGCTCACGCCACCGGCTTCCAGGTAGGGCTTGGCCATGGCTTCGGAGGTCACCCACTGAATGAACAGCCAGGCCGCGGCTTTTTTCTCTTCCGAACTGTTGGCGTTCACGCCCAGGGAGAAACCGCCCAGTGCGGGCTTCAGCCCGGCGGGGCCTTTGGGCTCGGTAGCCACGGCCAGGCAGCTGGTGATCTTGGATTTGTTCGGGTCGGCCAAGGTGCTGTAGAACGCCGACCACTCGGTGATCATCGCCACCTTGCCCTGAGCCAGCGCGTTCACCGCCTCGTTGTGGTCATAATCGACGATGCCTGGCGGCATGAACTTCATCAGGTCCTGGCGGAACTGCAGGCCGGCCTGGGATTCCTTCGAATTGAGGTTGGATTTGAAGTTGGCGTCCAGCAGCGAGCCGCCAAACGGCCAGAGCATGCGCATGAAGCTGTCTGCCGACTGGGTTTCACCCCGCCGGGATTGCAGCGCGTAGGCGTACTGCCCCTTGCCGGCGTCGGTGAGCTTGGGCGCGTAGGTGTGCAGCAGTTCGTCCCAGGTGGCCGGTGGCTTGTCAAAGCCGGCGTCCTTGAGCAGGCACTTGTTGTAGAACAGCAGCCCGGAATAGTTATCGAAAGGCAGGCCGTACAGTTCATCGCCCCAGCCGCCGAAGGATTTGAGCAGGATCGGGAAAAAGCCGTCCAGCTTGAGCTCCGGGTCGGCCAGCGCCTTGTTGCCGGTGAACGTTTTGACCGGCTCCAGCCAGCCGTTGCCGGCGAATTCACCGATCCACACCACGTCGGTGAGCACCACGTCCAGTTCGTCGCCGGAGGTGAAGCTGAGCACCTCGCGTTCGCGGCTGTTTTCGTAAGGCACGGTTTCGTAGCTGACCTTGATGCCGGTGGCCTTTTCGAACTGTGGCAACAGCTTGATGGCGGCGGCGTAACCGGGGCGGTCGAGGAAAATCGCCTTGATGGTAGTGCCCATGTACGGCTTGGCGGCTTCTTCGAGCGTCCAGGCGTGGGCGCCGACGCTGCCCAGGGCAAGGCCGAGGGCCAGTGCCCGGCAAACAGGCTTGTTCATGTACGCAACCTCTCTTTTATTGTTGTGGGTGAACGTCACGTGGGGTGGGGGGCCCTAGCCCGGGTTAGGCAAAATGACCGTTTTCAATGCACCGTCGATGAACTCCGCCGGGTACTGGAAGGCATCGGCGGCGCGGCCCAGCTCGAAGCGGTGGGTGACCAGGCAATCCACATCAACCCGGCCATCGGCCACCAGGTTGATCGCGCGGTCGTACACATGGCCCATGCGCCGGGACATGCGCACGTCCAGCCCTTTGCGCCGCAATACCGACGCACTCAGTGACGTGTATTGGTCGCCGTCGGGAATGCCCACCAGCACCACCCGGCCTCCGATGCGCGCGGTGTCGGCGGCGATCTGGAAGCCTTCCGGCGAGTTGGTCGCCTCTAGCACCAGGTCAACACCGCGGCCGTCGGTCCATTCGGCGATGGCGCTGTGGTGCGCCGCTACCTTGGTGGCCCCCAGTTGCGCAGCCTTGTCGGTGCGATAGTCGATGGGGTCGATGGCGTAGATCGCGTCCTTGCAGCTCATGCGCGCCAGCTGCAACAGGCACAGCCCGATGGGCCCGCAGCCGATGATTGCGACCGTTTCCAGCACGCGTTTGGTCTTGGCCAGGTCCATGGCATGGATCGCCACGCCCAGTGGTTCGAGCATCGCCGCCTGCACACTGGTGAAGTTGGGCGGCACCGGGTAGATCTGGCTTGGCGAGACTACGATGTACTCTGTCATGGCGCCGTGCAGGTTGGGCGGCGAGCCCAGAAACTGTACGTGCGGGCACAGGTTGACATGCCCGCGGTGGCACCATTCGCAATGGCCGCAGGGCTTGGCGGGGTCCACGGCTACGAGTTGCCCGTCGGTAAGACCATGCTGTGGGTGGTCGCCTACCACGTAGCCGGCGAATTCGTGGCCGCAGATGAACGGCTGGGTGATACGGGCGTGGCCGATGGCGGCTTCCTTGTAGTAGTGCAGGTCGCTGCCACAAATGCCCACCGCGCTCACCTTGAGCAGTATTTCGCCCGGGCCCGGGACTGGCTGGGGCCGTTCGGCGATTCGAACGTCCCGCACCCCGTGGATGTAAGCTGCGCGCATGGCTGCTCCTTGACATTTGTATTTTTGGAATTACAAATGATCGTAGAGTGAATTACTTGCCTGTCAAGCCGCCGAGCGCGGCTTCGTTACACACCCGTAAAAACACGCGGGCACTGCCCATCCAGAACAAGAAACAGGGGTAACGACTGTGACCGAGCTCAGCCTGCATGGCGTGGAAAAAGCCTACGGCGACATCAAGGTGCTGCATGACATCGAGCTGAGCATTGCCAGCCGCGAGTTCGTGGTATTCGTGGGGCCATCCGGCTGTGGCAAGTCCACCCTGCTGCGCAGCATCGCGGGCCTTGAGAACATCACTGCGGGCAGCATTCACATCGGCACTCGCGACGTGACCGCGCTGGAACCTGCGGATCGCGGGGTGGCGATGGTGTTCCAGTCTTACGCGCTGTACCCGCACATGAGCGTGTACGACAACATCGCCTTCGGCCTGAAAATGCAGAAAGTGGACAAGGCCCGTATCGAGGAAAAAGTGCATAACGCCGCGCGCATCCTCCAGCTTGAGCCGCTGCTGCAGCGCAAGCCCAAGGCGCTCTCGGGCGGGCAACGGCAGCGGGTGGCCATCGGCAGGGCGATCGTGCATGAGCCTCAGGTGTTCCTGCTCGACGAGCCACTGTCCAACCTCGACGCTTCGCTGCGAGTGCAGATGCGCATCGAAATCGCCAAGCTGCATACCCAGCTGCAAGCCACCATGATCTACGTGACCCACGACCAGGTCGAAGCCATGACCCTGGCTGACAAGATCGTAGTGCTGAACAAGGGCGGCATCGAGCAGGTGGGCTCGCCGCTGGAGCTGTATCACCACCCGCGCAACCGGTTCGTGGCGGGGTTCATCGGTTCGCCCCAGATGCGATTTTTGCAGGTGCCGGTGCTGGCGGTCGGGCCCGAGGGCGTGCATGTGAGCTTGCCGGGAGGGGAACGGTTGTTGGTGCCGGTGCAGGCCGGCGGTGTGCAACCCGGGGCCAGCCTTACCCTGGGCCTGCGGCCGGAGCACTTGTACGCCAACGGCCAGGGCGATGCCCGCATCGCCGCCCAGGCAATTGTGGTAGAGCACCTGGGCGGGGAAACCTTTACCCACGCTGTCGCCGCTGACGGCCAGGAGTTCACGGTGAAGGGCGAGGGCCACCTGGCGGTCACCGCTGGACAGGCCTTGGCTATCGGCGTGACCGGCGGCCGCTGCCACTTGTTCACCGAGGACGGCGCGGCATTGCCGCATTTGCAGCATTACACCGCAGCGCAGGAGGAAGCCGGGCCGGCTGCGGCTGCCAGCTGAGCACGGGTTGTAGAAGCCGGTGGCGTAAACGGAACGGCCATCGTCGCAGCCAGCCCATGCTTGTCACAAGGCTCTGCTAGGGTGCTGAAATCTCCCGGGGAGCACACCGATGAAGCTGATTGCCGCTGCGATTTGCCTGGCCCTCGCAGGGCCTGCCCTTGCCGCCACCGAACTCAAGCACTGGCCACCCGAAGCGGCCAAACAGCTGGACGCCATGATCGCCGCCAACGCCAACAAGGGCAATTACGCGGTGTTCGACATGGACAACACCAGCTACCGCTATGACCTGGAAGAGTCGCTGCTGCCGTTCCTGGAAATGAAGGGCGTGCTCACCCGGGACAAGCTGGACCCTTCGCTCAAGCTGATGCCGTTCAAGGACACCGCCGACCACAAGGAAAGCCTGTTCAGTTACTACTATCGCCTGTGCGAAGTGGACGACATGGTCTGCTACCCCTGGGTGGCTCAGGTGTTTTCCGGTTTCACGCTCAAGGAATTGAAAGGGTATGTGGACGAGCTGATGGCCTATGGCAAGCCCATACCCGCCACCTACTTCGACGGCGACAAGGTCACCGCGATGGAAGTGCAGCCGCCCAAGGTGTTCACCGGGCAGACCGAGCTCTACAACAAGCTGATGGAAAACGGCATCGAGGTGTATGTGATGACCGCAGCCTCGGAAGAACTCGTGCGGATGGTCGCCGCAGACCCCAAATACGGCTACAACGTGAAGCCCCAGAACGTGATCGGCGTAACCACCCTGCTGAAAAACCGTGATACCGGCGAGCTCACCACGGCGCGCAAGCAGATCAGCGCCGGCACTTACAAGCCCGAGGCTAACCTTGGTCTGGAACTCACCCCCTACCTCTGGACGCCCGCCACCTGGATGGCCGGCAAGCAGGCGGCGATCCTCACTTACATTGACCAATGGAAAAAACCCGTGCTGGTGGCCGGCGACACCCCCACCAGCGACGGCTACATGCTGTTCCACAGCGTGGATGTGAGCAAAGGCGGCATCCACCTGTGGATCAACCGCAAGGCCAAGTACATGGACCAGCTCAACGGCATGATCAAGCACAACGCCGAGGCTCAAAAGGCCCAGGGCCTGCCGGTGACGGCGGACAAGAACTGGGTGGTGGTCAAGCCGGAGGAGGTTCAGTAAGGAGGGTTATGAGGCCCCGCCAGCCACCCGATTCAAGCTACGCCCTGCTAGTTTGCCAGGTGGCGGCCCGTGACGTCTGCTTGTTAAATAGCCACTCACCCTTCGATCGATAGCTGCCATGGCCAAGCACCTGTATAACGCCCACTCATTGATTGCTGCGGACTGCCTCACTTCGGTGGTGAGTACGCGTAACCCAGGCGGTAAAGCGCGTATGGCCTATACGTCTTTTGGGCATTCGACGGCTACAGAGAAAGCCCATATGGCATTCACTGGCCAGCGGCGGGAGTGCCAGGAAGCTTATATGTTGGGGAATGGCCGACGGATGTACTGTCCGATACTAATGCGTTTCACCCAGCCCGACCGTTACAGTCCATTCGAAAAAGGGGGGTTGAATGCCTATGCCTACTGCATGGGCCAGCCAGTCAGTCAGAGCGATCCCACGGGTAACTCGCCTCTGCTACACCTCTTTCGGTTGGGTATTCTCCAGACCACCCTATTCGGTGGTTTGACAATAGCTACTGCCGTTGCGGCCGACTCCGAGCCGGTTACCACGGCGTTAGGCATAACCACGGCTGTGTTCGCTCTGGGAACCTTTGCTGTTGGCGCTCGGCTCGCGAGGAGCAGTCGGCGACGCATCAGTACAGTTGCGGCCACGGAGCGGGAGCTATCATCTATGGAAGCTGTTTCTGAGATGTCCCAGGTTGACGCGGCTCGGGCTCGAGCTTCGCTCTTGGCGTGGCTCGACAGTATTAACGAACGTCTCCAGGCCTCCAGATCTGCCCGATCTTCTAATAGCCTACGAGCCCCGGTGCCGGGCCCCTCGCGGCGATTATCTATTGAGCAGCAACGACCACCCTCACCTGTGATCAATTATCAACATTGGCGGGGCCCGAGGCGTTCCTCGACCAACTCGGGGATATTCGAAAGCACTGTGTAACAGGCGCTGCCGCCTGCCGGGTCTATATGCCTTTTCGGTGAATCTGCTATCAATTTGCAACGGCATCAAGCGTAACGCTTGCAAAAGACCGAACATGCTGAGCGTTCGAACGCTGGTGAAACACGGTGTTTACGAGAATACCCAGCATAAGCATCCTCAAGTGCACGCTCCTGAAAAATAGCGACCCGCTCGCCAATTAGATCAATACTGATATTGGGTGACATCCATGATCCTGCAGCCAACTCGCTATAGTGCCTTAACCGTTGTAGATCCGCTGGGTTCGGTTTTGGGGTCGCTTGAGCAAAGCAGCAGTATATTTACAGCCTATATGCCTTTTGGCCACTCCCGGAATAACTCGCCCGCTTGCATGGCGTTTACAGGGCAGTGGCGTGAGAAACAGGGGAGTTATCTACTTGGGAATGGTCGGCGCTCATTTTTACCAACGCTTATGCGCTTCAGTCAACCGGACCACCACAGCCCCTTTGGTAAAGGGGGAATTAACGCATATGGATACTGCGAGGGCCAACCGGTCACCAAGAGCGATCCTACAGGTTGCAGTTCCAGAACCAAGGCCATGCTAAGGTTTTCCTTATTAGGTGCCAGCCTCTTCGGCTTTTTTACCGCTGTTACGTTAACGGCTGATAAGAAGCAGCCGGTAGTCCCAGCGTTGGCCGGGCTTTTCACAATGACTGCTATTGCTTCCGGAATTGGCTGGAAATGGCGAAGGATCCTGCAAGCACAACCGGGTATACGCAAGGCGGTGGACGCTTCGGCCAATATCGCCACCACAGCGCGCACCAATGCTCGCAATGGAATTTCAAGGTTGAATCAATTTCCCGCAGAATTTTACGAAAGACGCGGAGGCGTTGTGGATTTTTTATACCACTACAACCCTTTCAACGGGCCCTATTTTCCACGAAAAGGGAGGATCACAGGCCTCGAAATGCCGGTTCATGCTCCTGAGCTCGATATTTTCGAAGGTTACTATCGAGCTGGGCCTGCTGGCGGGGCATATGTAGACCTTGATCAATTCATGCACGATTACCGCGCCATAAGGTAGTGCTTCAACCATGAATGGGGGGCTGCGGATAGGTTCAAAACGCCGAAGTTCAAAAGGCTTAAGGCCTGTCAGTAACGGCCAATGAGAACTGTGTGATAGTGAAGCCGAAGGAGGTTCAGCAGACGCCGTAAAGAAGCGTTATCGACGTGGCCTGATAGTTTGTCAGGTAGCACCGGGCGATTTATTAGGATCAGATGGTGCGACACGTCATACCGGGTATTCGAAATGTCTGGGTTTGTTAACAACGCCGCTGTATTGCTCTCTACAGATTTGCTCGCTTCGGTGTCGGGTACGTTTGGTCGCAAGCAGAAAGCACGATGGGCCTATACCCCTTTTGGGCAGGGTTTCAACCCTGTGCGGTGCGCTGTTGCGTTCACCGGGCAGCGGCAGGAAAGCCACGGTGCTTACTTGCTGGGGAATGGCCGACGGTTGTTCTCGCCGCCTCTCATGCGCTTTACATCCGCGGATAACAAAAGCCCTTTTGGCGAGGGCGGAATAAACAGCTACTGCTATTGCGCCGGGCAGCCCGTGAGCCATAGTGACCCATCAGGTGAAGCCGCACTGGCGGCGGTCCTTATGGTTTCCGCATTAGGGACCGCGGGTTTCGGGTTTGCAACGATTGCCTTGATGTCGCGCAAGCCCAAACTGGCGGTCTTGCTTGGGTCGGCTGCAGCGGTTTCTCTTGTGGTTTCAATAGGTAGCTGGGCTGCTCTGGTCAGGCGCTCACGCATTCGGTTGCACCGCAGGGGAACTTCCATAGCAAGCGACGGCATTTCCATGCATAGCCTGCAGCGGGACGATCCCCCTCCCACCTATCAAGAGGCGGTGTTTAATCGACAGTTTGACCCGCCAAGCTACGAAGCCGCCACGTCACGGCGGGCCATCATCTAGCTGAAGGCCTCCCAGTACTTTTTTTGAAGTGGAAGTTTGCCGAAAGCGAGGCACCGGCCTCGCCTCGCCCTGTTGGCCGCGCTGATCGCCGCTGAGCCCGCCTATGCCAGCTGCGCCAGCGGCACGATCTATACGGCGGTCACCGAGCCGTGTGTGCTGGGGGGCAACAAGACCCTGGTGGCTACCGAGGAGGGTTCGATCACCGTGAATAGCGGGGCGGCGGTGACGGTCGACCATGTCATGGCGGGAGGCAACCGCTTATATAACAGCGGCAGCCTCGGCGGTGACCTGACCAATCATGGCCAGTGGAATCCAAAGCCATACCCCATTCCCAGGCTCCGCCGGATGGCCGACCCTCATCTCATCAGGTCAGCCGCACTCAGGGCGTTGCCTCAGAAGTCGTAACTCACCGTCGCCATCACATTGCGGCCTTCGCCGTAGTAGCACTGGTACAGGCTGTTGCACGCCGCCACGTATTTTTCATCGGTGAGGTTGTTGAGGTTCACCCGCACGCCTACGCCTTTGAGGCCCACCTGGCCCAGGTCGTAGCCCACCAATGCGTCGTAGAGGGTGTAGGCGGGGATGCGCAGGGTGTTTTCGGCGTCGGCCCAGCTTCGCCCGAAATAACGCACGCCGGCGCCGAGTTGCAGGCCAGCCAGCGCATCTTCGCTGAAGTGGTAGCTCGCCCATAGCGAGGCCATGTTGCGCGCGACGGCGGTAGGGGTGTTGCCCTTGTTGTTGACCCCGGCGGTGCCGACGAAGTCCTTGGTGTATTCCACGTTCAGGTAGGTGTAGCTGGCGATCACGTCCAGATCCTTCACCGGCTTGACCCGCGCTTCAAGTTCCACCCCGCGGGATTCGATCTCGCCGACCGCGCGGTAGAAGCTTTCGTTGGAATCCTTGCTGGCCAGGTTGGATTCGGTGAGTTCGAACACCGACGCGGTGAACAGGTTATCGGTGCCAGGCGGCTGGTATTTGACCCCGGCTTCGTATTGTTTGCCTTTGGTAGGCTTGAGTAGGGCCAGGTCCCAGCCCGTGGTGGTCTGGTTGTACGCGCTGGTGGTGTTCGGGTTGAAGGATTCGGAATAGCTCACATACGGCGAAACGCCATTGTCGAAGGCATACAGCACGCCCACGCGACCAGTGAACTGGCTGTCCTTGTCATGATCGGACTGGTCGCCGTAATAGGCGTCCTCGGTGTGCTGGAATGCTACGTCTACCCAATCCTGGCGTGCCCCCAGGGAGAACCGCCAGCGGTCCAGGCTGATGAGGTCCTGCACGTAAAGGCCGGTTTGTTTCAGCTGGCGGCTTTCATCGTACTGGTGCGCCGTGGTCAGGCCGGCGGGCGGGGTGTAATCGGTATAGGGGTTGCTTGACGTGAGCGCGCCGGCGGCGCTGTCGTAGTCCACCTTGGCCCAGCGGCGCTGGTAATCCAGGCCTGTGACCAGAGTGTGGCTCAGCCAGCCGGTGTTGAATTCGAACTGCAACTGGTTATCCAGGCTCCACGCGTGCAACACCTCGTTGGCCCCGGTGTACGCCCGGTACAGGTCCCCGGCGCTGGTGGTATAGCCATACTGATACACCTGCCGCGAATCCACCCGCGAGTCCACGTACATCAGGTTTTGCCGCGCCGAAACCACATCGTTGAAACGGTGCTCCAGCTGATAACCCAGCATCTGCTGGTCACGCTTGAACCGCTCCAGGTTGTCGTCGCCTTCGAAGAACGAGCGCGATATCCGCTGCCCGTTGAACGAGGTCACCGTACCGCTGGCCGGCAGGCCGCCGTGGTAGCCGCTGGAGGGGTCATGCTGAAGCATGGCCAGCAGGGTGAGGCGGGTTTCTTCGGCCAGGTCGATGCTCAAGGAAGGCATCAGCGCGTAACGCTCTTCGTCCACCCCATCGACCTGGTTGCCGGCCTTGCGCGCCACGCCGGCCAGGCGGTAGGCCACGTTGTCCGTCAGCGGGCCGGTGAGGTCCAGCGCGGCCTGGCGTTCGTCCTGGCTACCGTAGGACAGCTCCAGATGGCGGTGGCTTTGGAACTCCGGCTTCTTGCTGGTCAGGGCCACTAGGCCGCCGGGCAGGCTACGGCCGTAGAGCACCGACGATGGCCCCTTGAGGATGTCGATCCGTTCGATGAAGAACGGGTCTACCTGCAGGCTGCTGTAAGTGCCGCTGTCACCCAGCAACTTTTGCCCGTCGAGGAAGATATTGTCGACCGAGCCGTCATTGATGCCGCGCATGGCCACGTAATCGTAGCGGGTGGTGGCGCCGTAGGGGCTGCTCATCACGCCTGGGGTGTAGCGAACCGCCTGGGCCACCGTGCGCGAGCCCTGATCGTCCATCTGCTGGCGGGTGACCACCGAAACGGTTTGTGAGGTTTCGGCCAGCGGCAGGCTGGTCTTGGTCGCCACGCTGCTATGAGTGGCGTTGTAGCCCTCCATGCTGCCCAGTGCGTTACCCAAGGCGAAGCCTTGCACGGTGGTGGTCCCGAGGGTAACGCCGTCCCCGTCAGGCAGGTTCATCAAGCTGTAGTTGCCGCTGCTGTCGCGCACGGCTTGCAAACCGCTGCCTTGCAGCAGGCGAGCCAGCCCTTCGTCCACGCTGTAGTTACCCTGTACGCCCGGGCTTTGCTTACCTTGGGTCAGCTGAGCGTCCACGGCCAGCAAGATGCCGGCGTCACCGGCAAACTGGCTCAGGGCCGAGGAGAGGGGGCCAGCAGGAATGGCGTACGGCTGGCTGGGCGCGCGCTGGACGCTCGGCAACGTTTGCGCCTGCACGGGTTGCATAGCCAATACTGGGGCAGCGAGGAGGGCGGCGCGCAGGGCAATGGGCAGCGAGCGCGCGGGCAACCGGCGAAGGGGCAGAGGGGGCATGCGTCACATCCTTTATCAGCGTTGCGGGCCGATACGAGGGCCCTTTGCCTGTAAGCCACGCGAGCGCCGAAAAAGGGAACCGCCCGGCTGACTTTTTTACGCCAGGGGCTGGCGCGGCTGCACTGTGAGCCACCACGGCAACGGCCGCCGCACGATCACCGGCAAGGCTCGCTCCAGCGCGGCGAAGATCTGTTCAGGTTCCGCCAGGGGGAACGCGCCCACCAAGCGCAGCTCGGCGACCCGGGGGTCGCACCCCAGATAGCCGTGTTGGTAACGGCCCAGCTCCTGAATGAACGCCCCAAGCGGCATGTTATCGGCCTGGAGGACACCATGGGTCCAGGCTTGCGCTCCCGGGTTCAGCGCGCCCAGCGGGCTCAACCCGTCACGGCGCAACCGGCCGCGCTGGCCCGTCAGGAGGGTGCCTCCAGCCTCTGCTGTAACAGTGCCCTGATAGGCGATGACCTCGGTATGCCCCGGGTATTCACGCAGGCCGACCCGCTGGCCATCCAGGCGCAGGTTGCCGTCGGGAGTGCCCAGGCGCATCCCCATGGCGCCTTCGAGCAGAAGTTCGCCGCGGTACAGGGTGATGCTGTCAGGGCTCAGGTCCGCTGCGCTTCGGGTGTTGAGCCACAGGCCCGCGCCGCCGGGCAAAGGCACCTGGCGGATCTCACCGAGCGCGGTGCTGCGGTCGGCCCGCATCGGCTGCCAGGCCCCGGAACGTTCGCCCATCGCCAGAAGGCAGCCGCCACCCAGCACCGCTCCGATGCTGAGTAATCGACGCCGGCTCACGCCTGTACGTAACGCCTGGTGCGCCGCTGCCGGCTGTGGAATACGCGCGAACTGGCCGCTGATGGCTTCCACGCGGTTCCAGGCCTGGCGGTGCTCGGGGCGCGCATTCATCCACGCCTGCCAGGCGGTGCGTTCGTTGGTGCCGTGCTCACCTTGGAGCGTCGCAAACCACTGTGCCGCCTGCTGCAATACCTCATGGGCCAATGGTTCATGGGAGGTGGCCATGGGTCAGTCCTGTACCGCGGTGAGGCAATGCAGCATCGCTTGCGCCATGTACTTCTTTACCATCCGTTCGGAAACCCCCAGCCGCTCGCCGATCTCCCGGTACCCCAGGCCGTCGAGCTGCGACAGCAGGAACGCGGTGCGCACCTTGGCCGGTAAAGCCCGGAGCAGAGCGTCGACCTCCAGCAAGGTAGCGATGACCAGTTCGCGAGCTTCCGGCGAGGGCGCCACGGCGATCGGCTGTTGCGCCAGCGCTTCAAGGTAGGCGCGCTCGATGGTTTGCCGCCGCCACCGGTTCACCAGCAGCGAATGCGCCACGGTCGCTAGATAGGCCCGGGGTTCGCGCAGCAACGACAACTCCTGCTCCCTGGCGAGCAGGCGGACGAAAGTGTCCTGGGCGAGGTCGGCGGCATCATGATGGCAGCCGGTGCGCTTGCGCAGCCAAGCCTGCAGCCAGCTGTGGTGGTTTTGGTAGAGCGCCGCCAGAGGGGCGCCCGCGAGTGCTGCGCTGCGGGTCATGAAAGGCACGGTTCGCAAATAGGTGCTAAATGATAATGCTTATCAACTGATTTTTACAATTGTCATCGGCCACACCGGCCAGCGGAAGGCTTTGTATTGCTTTTGACACATCCTCGGCACCTGCCTATACCTTGGTTTCACCTCTAGCAGGCAGGGTCGTGTCATGGACAGCGTCAACCCTGGTCAGCTTCGGCAGTTGGCCTGCGCACCTGTTTCTCGTCCTCCATTCATGGCTACCGGTCTCAGTATCGCCCTGGTGGCCGCGCTGATCGCTGCCGAGCCTGCCTACGCCAGCTGTGCCAGTGGCACGATCAATACGCAGGTGGCCGAGCCGTGCGTACTTGGCCGCAACAAGAACCTGATGGTTACCGAGCAGGGTTCGATCATTGTGGGCAGCGGCGCGGCAGTTACCCTTGAACACGCCACCGCTGGGGGGAATAGCCTTTATAACAGCGGCATTCTCAGCGGTGATCAGGCCCTTGTACTCAACGGCACCACAGCCACAGGAACCCTGCAAAATACGGCCACTGGTGTGATGGAAAGCCTCACGGGTTCGGCAGTGCGGATCAGCGGCAGCACCTTTACAGGCAACTTCGCCAACGCTGGGCAGATATCAGCACCGCAAAACGGTTACGGTGTAGAGGTGTTGCAAAGCACCTTGAAGGGCTCGCTAAGCAACAGCGGCACAGTGCAAGGCGGCATAGGGGTGTTCGAAAGCCGCGTGACCGGGGACATCAGCAACACGAAAGCCGGGACGATGGAGTTGTACCTCAACGGCACTACCCTGGATGGCTCGATACGCAACGCTGGCAACATGGCTGCCGGCAACACCGGGCTGGCGCTGGCCAACGCGCTGATCAAGAAGGACGTGCTCAATTCGGGTGTGATGGGCGGGCTGGAGGGTGTGAGCATCCTGTCTACCACCGTGCAGGGCAGGGTGAGCAACACCGGCGAAATCAACGGCACCACCCAAGGCCTGTTTATCAACGGCTCTACCTTGCGGGGCGGGCTGAGCAACGCCGGTGAAATCATCGGCTACAGCCAGAACACCATTCGCTACAGCACCCTGGGCGGCCTGGAAAACAGTGGCACCATCCGCAGTTACATTACTGCGCTGTTGCTCGACAACACCTTTATCCGCGGCAACCTGAGCAATAGTGGCAGTTTTTTAACCTCTAACACGGGCCATGCGGGGCTGGAAATGATTGCCGGCACCGTGACCGGCAACCTCGTCAACGCTGGCACGCTCAATGGTGGCCCGCGCGGATACGGGCTGATCACCTCGCTGGGCACGGAAATAGATGGCGATGTGCTCAACAGTGGCTATGCCATCGGCTACCAGGGCATGCGCCTGAACGACACCGAAATCGGCGGCAGCTTCACTAATACCGGGCGGTTGTTGGGTGGCCTTACCACTGGTCAAACCGTGGGCGATGGGCTGATGATGGTCAACGGCCGTATCGGCGGTAACCTCAGCAACCGTGGCGCGGTGCAGGGGCGCGACGATGCGATCGTGCTCGTGGGCGCGCACATCGAAGGGCAAGTGGTGAACACCGGCTTCCTGGCGGCGGGGCGCAATGCGTTGCGTCTGTTGAACACGCAAGTCGACGGCGGGCTGGTGAACTCAGGCTCTATCGCTGCCCGGGAAGGTGGATATTCCCTGTACGTGGACAGCGACAGCCGGCTGGATGCGCTCTACATCGCCGACGACCACGCCCGCTTCGAAGGGGAGGTGTATGCGCCGGCCACTACGGCTACGGTGTACAGCACAGCCCGCTACATCCTTGAGGCAGTAGACCGCTGGACCGTGGGCAGCCTGGTGAACCGCGGCACGCTGGTGTTGCAGGCGCCTGCCAGCCGCGCTGCCACGCCGGCAACCATTACTGGGGACTACACCCAGCGCAGCAGCGGGGTATTACGCACCGAGGTGAACGACGCCACCCACTACGGCAAGCTGGTGGTCACCGGCACGGCAACCTTGCCCAGCGCGGCGCGCATTGACGTGGACGTGGCCAGCGCCAGCCAGCCGTTCCGGGTAGCGCAGTTGCAGAATGTGCTCAGCGCAGGCACCTTGAAATCCGATGGCACCTATGCCGTGACAGGCAATTCGGCGCTGTTCGATTTTGGCGCGGTGAAGGATGGCAACACGGTCGACCTCACGCTTGCGCCTCGTGCCGACAACGGCGTACGCGCCGCAGTGGCCGCCGCTGGCCGGAGTGAACTGGCCAGCGTGGCCGCAGTGGTGGATGCACAGATCAGCCAAGTTAGCGCGAGTGCGCTCACGCCTTATTTTGTAAGCGCGGGCAGCACCGCAGAAGTGGCGGGCAGCCTGGGCCAGACAGTGCCGCTCGGCAGCGCTGGTTTGCGTGCCAGCCAGGCCGCCTTGATGGAGATGAGCGACGCCCTGCAAACCCGCCTGCTACCCACCTCGACGGGCGCGGGGTTCAACCCGGGGCAACCGGCGCAATTCTGGTCCAGGTCGTTCAATACCCTCGCTGGCCAAGGCCGGGATGCCCGCAGCGGCAACACTGGCACCGTGATCGGCATCGATACGCGCGTATCACCCAGCCAGCGGGTGGGCCTGGCATTCGCCTATGCCAAGGGCGATGCCGTGGGGGGCGGGCTCGATTCCCCCCAAAGCAGCCGCCTGGACCTGTGGCAATTCAGCGGCTACAACGCCTATACCCTGGCGCCCGACACCGAGCTGATGCTGTACGCCGGTGCTGGCCGTAACACCATCAATGGCCAGCGCAACCTGGATATCGCCGGGCTGAACGGGGATGCCAAAGCTCAGTACACCAGCCTGATCGCTACCGTAGGCAGCAGCTTGGGCCATGCCTATCAGTTGAGTGAAGCCACCCGCCTGGTGCCGGCCTTGCGGCTGGACTACAGCCATATTCGCGATGACAGCTATCAGGAGCGCGGCGTGAGCGCGCTGGCGCCCTTGCTGCTCAAGGTGGATGCGCGCCAGACGGACCAGCTGATCGCCGGGTTAGACAGCCGGCTGGAGCATGCCTTCAGCCCGAACGGCGCGCGGCTGAGCCTGAACGTGGGAGTAGGGTACGACCTGATCAACGCCGACAATAGCGCTACCGCCAGTTTCGCCGGTGCGCCGGGGCAGCGTTTTACCACCGCCGGCAGCGAGGCCAGCCCCTGGCTGATGCGCGGCGGCCTGAGCTTCGCCACGCCGTTGCCACGTGGGGCGGAACTGTCGCTGAGTTACGATGTGCAGACTCGCAGTGACTACAGTGCCCAAGCAGCTACGTTGCGGGTGAGCCTGCCGTTTTAGCCGGCGGCGGCAAGCTCAATCATTGATATGCCGCCGCACACACTGCACTAGCCCCTGCAACGGCCCGGCTTCCACCGGGGCCAGCACGCATACCGTGTGCTCGCGTTCACCTTCGCTCACGGTAAGGGTGTAATGCTGGGCGCCCCTTGGGGCCCGCGTGGGTTGTTCCCCCTGTGGCAAGGCAAAAAACCGCGAAGCCTCCACCAGCCCGCGCAGCTCCTGTTGATCGGGCGGGGGCAGGGTGTCCACTTCCAGGGTGCGGGGCTTGCTCAGGCCGGGGAAAACTGCTACCCCGCCGGTTTCGCAGAACGAAATACGCATGGTGCATGGCTCCCTGGTGGTTCAGCTCAAGGCGATCATCATAGCGCGATCCCTACCGCCGCCCAGCCTTCCTTCACCGCTTGCTGCGGGGCTTCGCCCACGCCATACAAGCGGCCGGCCACGTCGAAGCTGATGCGGGCGAACCGCAAAAATCCCGTGTTAGGCCGCAGCCGCGGGTCACGCAGGGTGTCGTACCAGATCCGCCCGGCTTTCTCCCACGCCGGCCCGCCGATGCGGGTGGCTACCTGGTAGAACGCATGATTGGGAATGCCGGAATTGATGTGCACGCCGCCGTTGTCGTCGAAGGTATGCACGAAGTCGTCCATATGGCCGGGCTGCGGGTCCTTGCCCAGCAGCTTGTCATCGAAAGCTGTACCAGGCGCCTTCATCGAACGCAGCGCCACGCCGTCGATCTTCTTGGTGAACAGGCCCTCGCCGATCAGCCAGTCGGCGGTTTCCGCGGTCTGCTTGAGCGCGTATTGCTTGATGAGCGAGCCGAACACATCCGACATGGACTCGTTCAACGCGCCGGACTGGTTGAAATACATCAGCTTGGCTTCATCCTCCGTCACGCCATGAGCCAGCTCATGGCCGATGACGTCGAGCGCCACGGTGAAGCGATTGAACAACTGCCCGTCGCCGTCGCCGAACACCATCTGCGCCGAATTCCAGAACGCGTTGTTGTAGCCCTTGCCGAAATGCACGGTGGCATCCAGCGCCAGGCCCGCATCGTCGATGGAGTTGCGGTCGAACACCTCGGCGAAGAAATCGAAGGTTGCGCCCAGCCCGTCATAGGCTTCGTCCACGGCCGGGTCACCACTCGCCGGCTGCCCCTCGCCGCGCACCAGGGTGCCAGGCAGGGTTTCGGTTCCGTCTGCCGTATAAATTGACCGCCGCTTGCCCACGAACGCCGTAGCTGCCTGCGCCCTGGCACGGGTGGGCTGCGCCGCCATGCGCAGCGAGCGGAACGTGCTGTCCTTCGCGCGGGTGCTCAACGCGGCATCACGCTGCGCCTTGTTGCCATGGCGGGCGATTTGATCCAGCAGGTAAGGAGGAATAAGGCAGAGGATGGGGTTGCGAGAGTGGTGTTGGCACATGCGCGGCGTCCATCGGAGGGAGATGAAGGCAGTCTAGACCATTGAACTGAAGTGATATTTCTAAGGTTTGGTTTCGTTTTTAAGCAAAAACGCTTTGGTTTCATAAAAACGAAGGTATAGTTTCGAAATGCAGTACTACTGCGGTCGCGGATACGAAAACGAAACTATAGCTTCGATTCTGGAGAGGCTCATGTCCTATAAGCAGGTGCAAAGCCCCGAGGAAGTGGGGGCAATCATTCAACAGCTGCGTAAACGCACAGGTATTCGCCAGGACGATATGGCGGCCATTGTGGGGCGTAGCCACGTCACCCTGCGGGATGTCGAGAAAGGCAAAGCGAGCGTGGCGATTGGCACCGTGCTGCAACTGCTCGATGAGCTCGGCGTGCGGGTGTATCTGGACGTACCTTCATGAGGCTGCTTCAGGTGTTCCTGGACGAGGCGGAAGTAGGCGAGCTACAGGAACACGAAGGCCTGTGGCGTTTCAGCTATGCGGACAGCTGGCGGGCTTCTTCCTCGGCTTTTGATCTCTCGCCAGCCATTGCGCGGGCGGCAGGTACCGTCATTGATGGGAGCAGCGTGAGGCCTGTTCAATGGTTCTTCGATAACCTGCTACCTGAGGAGGGCGCCCGGCTGCTGCTGGCCAGGGACGCTGGTGTCGAACAGGCGGACGCCTTCGGGTTGCTGGCGTGTTATGGAGCAGAATCCGCAGGCGCGCTCACGCTGCTTCCACCGGATGGCCAGTTGGAAACGGGTGGCCTGCTGGCTCTGACGGATCACCACCTGAGCGAGAGAATTCGTGCCCTGCCGCGAATATCGCTAACCGGGAATGCTCCGAAGCGGATGTCACTCGCCGGCGCGCAGCACAAACTTGCCGTTTCCATCCGGGAAGGACTGCTTTTCGAGCCTGTTGGCAGCTACCCATCTACCTACATTCTCAAACCGGACCATCCCGATACGGAGGGCTACCCGCACAGCGTAGTGAACGAGTGGTTCGCAATGTCGGTTGCCAGGCACGCGGGGCTCACCGTGCCTGAAGTGGAGATACGCCGCGTACCTGAACCGGTTTACCTGATTCAGCGCTTTGATCGTACGTTCGGTGAGGAACCTGCAAAACGGTTGTACGTGCTTGATGCGTGTCAGCTCCTGGGGATCGGGGCCATCTGGAAGTACCAGAAAGCCACGCTCGAAACCCTCGCCCAGATCCTCGACCTTTGCCGCTTCAAGGCTGCAACACGGATAGCGCTTTTCCGGTGGCTCGTGTTCAACCTGTTGATAGGCAACAACGATTCACATCTGAAAAACCTATCGTTCTTCGTAAAACCCGACGGCGTTGAGCTGGCCCCTCACTACGATCTTCTATGCACTGCTGTCTATTCGCCGGCCAACGATTGGCTTGGCTCGGATCTGGTCTGGAAGTTAGGCGGGATGCGCTGCCACGCCGATGTAACCCGCGCCAGTGTGCTGGAAATGGCTGCTGCTCTGGGTGTACCAACAAGCCTGGCAACCCGGGAGTTGGACAAGCTTTGCGCAACGGTGCCAGCCGGGGCAGCACACTGGTACACGACGTATATGCAGCAGCTATCGGCTGGCGAAGCCCGGCTGGTGCGGCAGATCATTCACGGCGTAATGAAAGACATGTTGGCTCGGCTCGGCCCAGGGTAGGCTCTTTTCGCAGGCCTGGGTCAACAGGCCGCAAACTGTGCGCTACCATCACAGGCCTTCGATGTCACACAGGCCGAATCAATGCCAACCCGCCCCCGCAGCTTCAAGCAAGTCGATGTCTTCACTGCCACACCGTTGCTGGGCAACCCGCTGGCCGTGGTGCTGGATGCCGGAGGCTTGAGCAATGAGCAGATGCAGGCGTTTGCCCGCTGGACCAACCTCAGCGAGACCACCTTCGTGCTGCCCCCCACAACAGCAGGGGCGGATTACCGGGTGCGGATCTTTACCGCCGTTCGCGAGCTGCCGTTTGCCGGCCACCCTACGCTGGGTACCTGCCATGCGTGGCTTGAAGCCGGGGGCAAACCACAGGGTGAGGAAATCATTCAGGAATGCGGTGTAGGCCTTGTACGGGTGCGTGAGCAAACGAGCCAGCTGGCGTTCGTGTGCCCGCCGTTGTTGCGCTCGGGCTCCCCGACCCGCGAGGAACTGGAGCGGGCCTGCCGCGGCTTGCGGCTGGACCCGACCGAGGTTGTATCCGCCGAATGGGTGGACAACGGCGCCGGCTGGCTGGCGCTGCGCCTGCGGGATCGGCCCACCGTGCTGGGCCTGGAGCCCGATTACGCCGCGCTAAAGGGCTTGGCCATCGGTGTGTTCGCGCCGTGGAATGAAGCGCTGGACGGTGGCGAGGCGCAATTCGAAGTGCGCGCGTTTATCGCTGATGACGGCATGCCTGAGGACCCGGTGACCGGTAGCTTGAATGCGGGCATCGCCCAATGGCTGCACCGCGAAGGCCTGGCGCCGGACCGTTTCGTGGTCAGCCAAGGCACCGTCCTCGGCCGTGCCGGGCGGGTGTACGTGGAGCGCAGCGGCAAGGACATCTGGCTGGGTGGGCATGTGAGCACCTGCATCGATGGGCAGGTGAGGTTGTAGGGCTACCGTTCGCGGATTGCGTAGGAGTAGGCGACAGCCTGCGAACATTCCCGGTTTCACAGTTTTCAAGCCACATGGCCAGTCACCGGCAAACTCAAGCCAAAAGTATTCTCCCCACCGCCACTGCGCGCGAACACGCTACCGCCGTGCAGCGAGGCCACGGCCTTGACGATAGCCAGGCCCAGGCCGTGGTTGCCGCCTTCGTTGTAGCGGGCGGCGTCGGCGCGGTAGAAGCGCTCGAACAGCAACGGTAGTTGTTCGTCGGCGATGGGCGGGCCGGGGTTGCTCACGGCGACACTTACGTATTCGCCTTCGGCCAATACGGTGACGTCGATCACCTGCCCCGGCTGGCTGTGCTGGGCGGCATTGTGAATCAGGTTGGTCAGCGCCCGGCGCAGATGGCTGCGTTCCACCCGCACCTGGGCGTCGCCGCTTACGCGGACCGACACGCCAGCGTCTTCGAGAATGAAATCCAGGTAGTCCAGGGACGCGGCCACTTCCTCGGCCAGGCTGCTGGTGACAAGGTTGCGGGCGCGGTCCCCCTGATCGGCGCGGGCCAGGAACAGCATGTCGTTGATGATGTTGCGCAGGCGCTCCAGGTCCTCAAGGTTGGATTGCAGCACTTCGAAGTAATGCTCGGCGCTGCGGCCACGGGTGAGTGCCACCTGGGTTTGCCCGATCAGGTTGGTCAGCGGCGAGCGCAGTTCGTGGGCCACATCGGCATTGAACGATTCCAGCCGCTGATACGCACCTTCCACCCGCTCCAGGGCGGCATTGAACGCCTCCACCAGTTGCTCCAGCTCGGGCGGCAGGTGGCTGGGGCGCAATCGCCCGGACAGTTTTGGCGGCGCAAGCTGCTGCGCCTGACGCGACACGCGGCGCAGCGGGCGCAGGCCGATCCGCGCCACCCAATAGCCGAGCGCGCTGGCCAGCAACACCCCGAGCGCGGCGCAGCCGATCAAGGCCATGGCCAGGTCGTGGTGGGTTTGCCGCACGTTGTCAACGTCAATGCCGATCAGGAAGCGCAATGCCGGCCGCTGATCATGGCCGGGCAGGGTGCTCACCAGCACCTTGAGCGGTGTGCCGTCGGGGCGCTGCCAGTCGTGAATGCCCAGCGGCCCGTTGGCCAGCCCCCGGGTGGCGGCATCGGGTTGGCCGTATTCATACGCGGGATCGCCACTCACCACCCAGAAGTGCAGGCGTTTGTCTTCCTCGCTGAGCAGGTTCAGCTTGTTGTGCAAGCGGGCCCAGTGCTCCGGGTCGCCGAAGCGGGTGATCGCCGACTCCAGTACGCTGTAGCGGGCCTCCAGTTCCGCGTTGGGCAATATGTCGAGGCTCTTGTCTACCTGGCGGTACAGCGCGCCACCGATGACCACGAACACCCCGAGCGCTACGAGTGCAAACAACCCCCCCAGGCGAAAGGCGATGGAGTCAGTGCGCATGCCGGCGCTCCAGCACATAGCCCATGCCACGAATGGTGTGCAGCAGCTTTTCCTCGAAGGGGTTGTCGAGCTTGGCCCGCAGCCGCTTGATCGCCACTTCCACCACGTTGGCGTCACTGTCGAAGTTCACATCCCACACCATCTCGGCGATGGCAGTTTTCGAGAGGATCTGCCCTTGGCGCCGCGCCAGTACCGTGAGCAGGGAAAACTCCTTGGCGGTGAGGTCCAGCCGTTGGCCGGCACGCAGGGCCTTGCGGCTGATCAGGTCGATCCACAAATCGCCCACGCTGATCTGGACTGGCTCGTGGCCGCCGCTGCGGCGGGGAAGCGCCTGCAACCGGGCCACCAGCTCAAGAAACGAGAAGGGTTTGCCCAGGTAGTCGTCGGCACCTTCACGCAGGCCATGGATGCGATCTTCCACGCGCTCCCGCGCGGTGAGCATGATCACCGGTGTCTGCTTGCGCCCGCGCAAGGCGCGCAACACGCCGAAGCCGTCCAGGCCGGGCAGCATCACGTCCAGCACGATCACCGCGTAATCCAGCTCCAGCGCCAGGTGCAGGCCGTTCACGCCGTCATGGGCCACGTCCACGGTGTAGCCCTGTTCCGTGAGGCCACGGTGCAGGTAGTCCGCGGTCTTTTCTTCATCCTCGATGATCAGGATGCGCATGGTGGCCCTCCGGGGCTGGGCCGGGCGCGACGGCGGCGCGGCGGTGGAACAGGCGTTCGAGCTGCAAGTATATGATCGGCGTGGTGAACAGCGTCAGCGCCTGGCTCACCAGCAACCCGCCGACCACGGCAATGCCCAGCGGCTGGCGCAGCTCCGCGCCGGCGCCGTAGCCCAGCATCAGTGGCACCGCGCCCAGCAGTGCCGCCAGGGTGGTCATCACGATAGGCCGCAAACGCGTGAGGCAGGCCTGGCGGATGGCTTCGCGCGGCGCCAGGCCATCGTTGCGCTGGGCATTCAGCGCGAAGTCGATGAGCAGGATGCCGTTCTTTTTCACGATGCCGATCAGCAGCACCAGCCCGATCAGCGCCATGATCGAGAAGCTCTGGCCGGCTGCCCACAGCAATGCCAACGCGCCCAGGCCGGCAGAGGGCAGGGTAGAGATGATGGTGAGCGGGTGCACCAGGCTCTCGTACAGCACGCCCAGAATGATGTACACCGCCACCAGCGCCGCCAGGATCAGCCACGGCTGGCTCGCGAGTGAGCTGCGAAACGCTTGGGCCGCGCCCTGGAAGGTGCCGCTGATACTCGCCGGCATGCCCAGTTCGCGCTGGGTGGTTTCCAGCAGGCTGACCGCATCGCCCAAGGCCACCCCCGGCGCGAGGTTGAAGGAGAGGTTGGCCGCTGGGAACATGCCGTCGTGGGCGATGGACAGCGGCCCGCTGCGGGGCGTGCCCACATGGGCAAGGGCGGCCAGCGGGATCATCTCGCCGGTGAGCGGCGAGCGCAGGTAGAAGTAATTCAGGCTCTCGGCCTGGCCCCGCTGCGCGGTGTCCAGCTCTAGCACCACTTTGTATTGATTGGTCTGGGTCTGGAATTCGCTCACCTGGCGCTGGCCGAAGGCATCGTAGAGGGCCTGGTCCACGTCGCTGGCGCTCAGGCCAAACCGCGCGGCGGCGCCACGGTCGATCTCGATAGGCGTGGTGCTGCCGCCCAGCTGCAGGTCGTTGGACAGGTCGCGGAAGGCGGATTTTTCCCGCAGGGCTTCGGTCAGCCGCTGCGCCCACAGGTTCAAGGCATCCCCATCGTTGCTTTTGAGCACGTACTGGTACTGGCTGCGGCTGGGGCCCGAACTGAGGTTGATGTCTTGCCCGGCGCGCAGGTACAGCACAATCCCCGGTACCTGCGCCAGTTGCGGGCGAATGCGGTCGATGAATTCGCTGGCGCTCACGTTGCGGTCTTCGCGAGGCTTGAGGGAGATCCAGAAGCGCCCGTTGGCCACGGTCTGGTTGCTGCCAGTTACGCCCACCGAGTGCGAGAACGTACGAACGGCGGGGTCTGCCGCCACGATTTTCGCCAACGCCAGGTGGCGCGCCACCATGTCGCCGTAGGAGGTGTCCGCCGCCGCTTCGCTGGTGCCCAGCACAAAGCCTGTGTCCTGGACGGGGAAGAAGCCCTTCGGGATGTACACATAGCCGGCCACGGCCAGCCCCAGCGACACGGCGAATATGGCCAACATCAAGCGCTGATGGTCCAGGGCCTTGCCCAGCAGCCGTTCGTAGCCGGCTAGCAGGCATTCGGAGAAGGTCTGCCGCGAATGGGCACGGTGTTTGGGCGCGTTCATGTACAGCGCCGCCAGCGTCGGCGCCAGGGTAAGCGACACCAGCACCGACAGCAGGATGGTAGAGGTGGCGGTAAGGGCGAACTCTTTGAACAGCCGGCCTACCACGCCGCCCATGAACAGCAGCGGAATAAAGGCCGCGATGAGCGAAAAGCTGATCGACACCACGGTGAAGCTGATCTCGCTGCTGCCGCGAATGGCCGCTTCGCGCCGGCTCATCCCTTGCTCCAGGTAACGGTGGATGTTTTCCACCACCACGATGGCGTCGTCCACCACAAACCCCACCGCGATCACGATGGCCACCAGCGTAAGGTTGTTGAGGCTGAAGCCCAGCACGTACATCCAGGCAAAGCTGGCCACCAGCGATACCCCCAGCACCGCGCACACTATCAACGTAGCGGACAGCTGGCGCAGGAACAGCGCCATCACCGCGACTACCAGCAGGATGGCGATCAGCAGCGTGAGCTCGACTTCGTGCAGGGAGGCGCGGATGGTTTGCGTGCGGTCGGTGAGCACGTTGATGTCCACCGAAGCCGGGAGCATCGCCTGCAGCCCTGGTAATGCGGCCTGGATGCGGTCCACAGTGTCGACGATATTCGCGCCGGGCTGGCGGGAGATCACCAGGTTCACCCCGGGCTGGTTCTCCGACCATGCCTGTACGTAGTCGTTTTCAGCCCCCGCCACCACCTTGGCCACGTCCAGCATGCGCACCGGGGCGCCGTCACGGTAGGCCACGATCAAGTCGGCATAGTCGGCCGGCTTGAACAGTTGGTCGTTGGCGGCGAGGGTGGATATGCGCGTGTCACCGTAGAGCGCGCCTTTGGCCAGGTTAAGGCTGCCGGCCTGGATGGCGCCGCGCAGGTCAGCCAGGGTGATGCCTACGGCGGCAAGCTTGTCCGCCTGGGCTTGCACGCGAATGGCCGGGCGTTGCTGGCCGGTGATGTTCACCTGGCCCACCCCGTCGATCTGGCTGATCTGCCGGGCGAGCAACGTTTCCACCTGGTCGCTGAGGTCAGGCCCGGTGAGCTGGGCCGAGCTGATGCCGAGGATAAGTACAGGGCTGTCCCCGGGGTTCACTTTTTTCCACGTGGGCAGGTTGGGCAAATCCTGAGGCAAGCGCCCCGCCGCGGTGTTGATCGCCGCTTGCACCTCCTGGGCGGCAGAGTCGATGTTCTTATCCAGGGTGAACATCAGCGTGAGGGTGGTGGAGCCCAACGCGCTGGTAGAGGTCATCTGGCTTACGCCGGGGATGGCGCTGAACTGCACCTCCAGCGGCGTGGCCACCGAGGAGGCCATGGTTTCCGGGCTGGCGCCGGGCAGTTGTGCCATTACCTGAATCGTCGGGAATTCGGCTTCGGGCAGCGGTGCCACCGGCAGCCGGGGGAAGGCGATGCCGCCCAGCAGCACCAGGGCAAACATCAACAACAGGGTGGCTATCGGGTGGTCGATGCACCAGGCCGAGGGGGAGCGCACCCCGCTCATGGCTGTGCCTCGGCGGTCGTGGCATTCGCGGGCGGCGGGTCACGTAGTACAGCTACCCGCATGCCCGGCTTGAGCCGGGACTGGCCGTCGCTTACCAGCTTATCGCCCGCTGCTACGCCGTCGATCACTGTGCGTTCGCCGGCCTGGTCGACGACCTTCACCGGCACGCTTTCCACGTTCTCACCCTGCAGGCGGTACACATAGGTGCCGTTCACGCCGCGCTGCACCACGGCATTGGGCACCACCAGAGCGTTACGGCGCAGCAGGGTTTGCAGCCGTACATTCACCAGCTGGCCCGGCCACAGGGTTTGCCCGCCGTTGGCGAACTGCGCCTTGGCTTTTACCGTGCCCGTGGTGCTGGACACTTGATTGTCAATGAGGCTGAGGCGCCCCTGGGCGAGTGGCTCGCCGCCGTTGATGTCACCACCGGCGTAGGCAGTCACAGCCGCTTGCTCCGGTGCCCTGAGCAGGCCCTGTAGTGTGGGCAGTTGGGCCTGGGGGAGGGCGAACTGAACCGAGATAGGGTCGAGCTGGGTCACGCTGAACAGGCCCTGGGCATCGCTCACCCGTAGCAAATTGCCTTCGTCCACTGCGCGAATACCCACTCGGCCGGCGAGCGGCGAGCGGATCTGCGTATAGGACAGCTGCACCCGCGCCGCTGCAGCCGCGGCCTCGTTGCCTTGCAGGGTTGCCTGGAGTTGGTCGTGCAGCGCTTGCTGCTGGTCCAGCTGCTGGCGCGGGATGCTGCGGTCTTGGGCCAGTTCGGTGTAACGCTTGAGGTCCACTTCGGCCACTTTCAATTGCGCCCGCGTTTGCGCCGCCTGTGCCGTGGCCTGATCCAGGCTGGCACGCAGTGCGCGGTCGTCGATGCTAGCCAGCAATTGGCCCTTTTCAACGAATTGACCTTCCTTCACCCACAAGCGAGTGAGGATGCCATCCACCTGGGCCCGCACGGTCACGCTTTGCAGCGGCGTAACCGTGCCAATGGCCGACACCAGTTGCGGCACATCCGCCGACGCCACCTGGATCACCTTTACCGGTACGGCGGCGGCCTTTGCCGGTGCGGCTGGTGCCCTGGCAGGACGGCTGAGCCACCAGGCGGCGCACACGAGAAGGACCACGGCAGCACAGGCGATCGACAAGCGAAGGGGCTTTTGCATGGGGCAGCTTATAAAAAAGAGGGAAGGGGTCACCCGCTTTATAGCGGGTTCAACGGTACGCCAGCATGACGGCTAACTGTCAGGTTTGTCAGCTAGCGAGAGATTCTGTTGAAGAAGGTGCAAAACCCGGAAAAACCTATGACCGTTCGGCTGGATCCGGGTTGACAAATCTGGGATCCAGCCAATTTGGATCCGTCGAGAATATTTCGCTTTGCCGCTCGAGTCCCTCTACGACGGTGGTTTGAAGATGTTGTAAAGCGCGCTAAATATACAGTCCGCCAAATATCGTGGATCCGAACATTTTGTTCACATGGATCCAGACAAAAGGTGCTGGCACCAGTGATGGCTCACTGACATATTCGCGCCACTTCAACAACAACCTAGCAAGTAGCCATCACCATGTTTCCCTTCAAGTCACTTCTGGCAGCCTGCGTGCTGCTCAGCGGGTGCAATGGAGTGCCAACCGCTTATCTCAAGGACCCTGTTTACGACCAAGCCTTCGTGGTGCATTCCGGCGGGCCGCTGCCCCTGATGCTGATGGGCAGCGCCGTGCAGTGGAACGAGGACTACGCAGTCACCGTCAAGCATGTGCCTTATCTGTCAGGTTCGGTTCACCAAGGGAAAGGGGACGTGCAGTTCTTCCGTCACAAGGCTGACCACGCGCCGCAGTGGCGCCAATATGTGCCGGGCGAAACGCTGACGGCGGTGGGCTACAACTCTCTTTATGTGCCTATCACCGGCGCGGGCAAGGCCTTGCCGGCCATGGTGCGGTTGAGCGCCACCGATAACGTGATGTATGGCACCCACAACGGCCCCACCGCCAAGGGCATGTCCGGCGGGCCAGTGTTCGCCGCAGACGGCGAGGCGGTCGGCATCAACGTGGCCTACCTCACCAAGGGGGACCTGCAATCCCTGAACCGGCGCGACCTGACCGACCAGCCCCGGGTAAGTATTTTCATGCCCTACAACGAAATCGCACGGGAATGGAAACGCTTTCAAACCCAGGAGCTGATCGAGGGCCGCGGGGCTCAGTTCGCGTCCAAGTAACATCACCGCTCGCGCAGCGCCTCCTTGGCCTTGTTCAGCGGTTTGAGCAAGTAGGCCAGTACGGTCTTGGCGCCGGTGCGGATGTCCACGCTGGCGATCATCCCCGGCACGATCGGAAAGGTGCTGCCGGCCTTGTTGCGCAGTACGTCATCGGCCGTGCGGATGTACGCACGGTAGTAGAAGACCTCCGGCTTGGCCTCATCCTGCAAGGTATCAGGCGAGATGTTCACCACCGTGCCGTCCAGGCTGCCGTAGATTGAATAGTCGTAGGCGGTGATCTTCACCTTGGCCGACTGCCCCGGATGGATAAAGGCGATATCTCGCGGGGCGATGCGGGTTTCGATCAGCAGGCGGTCGTCCATGGGCACGATCTGCATCAGTTGCCCATTGGGCGGTACCACGCCGCCAAGGGTAGTCACCTCGATATCTTTCACCACACCGCGCACGGGCGAACGCAACGTAAGCCGCGACAGCGAGTCGGCACGGCCCCGAATCACCTGGGCCAGGCTGTCGGCCTCTGCGCTGGCCTTGGCCAGCTCCTCACGGGCGCGCACCACGTATTCGGAACGCGCTTCGCTGGCCTTGAGCTCCAGTTCCGAGCGCTGGCGATTGAGGCGGATCACTTCTACCCGGCTGGAAGCGCCGATCTTGGCCAGGTTTTCGGTGATTTCCAGTTCGCTGCGCACCAGCGCGAGAGACTGATTGATCCCTTTGAGGGTGGCCTCCAAGCCGCGCTTGCGGCTGTTGTACAGCTGCGTTTCGCTCTGGACCAGATCGGGCGAGCCCTGCAACGACGCCGGGAAGCTCAGCGGCTGGTCGCTGGCCTCGGCCTGCAACCGCGCCACGCTGGCCAGGGCGGCGCGGTACCTGGCTTCGCTTTCACCCACGTTGGATTCGTTCTTGGTGGGGTCCAGCTGGGCCAGCACGTCACCGCGCTGCACCACATCGCCTTCGCTCACGTTGAGTGCGGCGACGATTCCGCCCTCAAGGGACTGGATCACCTGTTCCCGGGAGCTGGGCACTACCTTGCCAGTGCCGTTGGAAACCTCCGCCACTTCGAAGTTGGCGGCCCACAGCAGGAATGCCCCCAGCGCCAGGGCAGTGACCCATACCACCCGGCTGGCGCGCACCACCGCGGTGTCGTCGCTGCCGTCCAGGTAGGAGGGGCTGTCGGCGGGTTTCGCCACGGGGGTAACCGGTATCAACGGCTTCATGCCTGGGGCCCTCCGGGTTGGCGCAAGCGCGCAAGAGCAGTGTCCCGCGCGTCATCGATCACGATACGGCCGTTGTCTACCACGATGATCCGCTCCACCAGTTGCAGCACGCTCACCCGGTGGGTCGCTACGATCAACGTTCGGCCGCGGCTCCATTTGCCCAGGTCTTCAAGCAAGGTGCGTTCGGTCACGTCATCCAGTGCGGCGGTCGGTTCATCCAGCAGCAGCACTTGGGGCTGGCGCACCAGCAGCCGGGCCAGCAGCAGGCTTTGCCGCTGCCCCCGACAGCCCCAGCCCACCCTCATGCAGCAAGTGATCAAGGCCCTTGGGTAACTGCCGCACGAAGTCCAGCGCGCCGGTGGCGGCCAGCGCGGCAACCAGTTCCTGATCGCTGGCCAGCCCCGCGCCGAGCGTGAGGTTCTCCCGCAGGGTGCCGTGGAACAACCGCGCTTGTTGCAGCAGCAGGCCCACGTCCCGGCGCAGGTCGGCGGGGTCGATGTGGTTGATGGCAATGCCGTCCAGAGTCACCTGCCCGGTAGCCAGGTCCATGCTGCCAGCCAGTGCCTGCAGCAAGGTGGACTTGCCCGCGCCGTTGCGGCCCAGGATAGCGATGCGCTCGCCGGGGCGAATGCGCAGGCTGGCCACCGTGAGGGCAGGGGGTGCTTCGGGGTTATAGCGGAAGCTGGCCTGTTCCAGCGCATAGTCGCCGCGGATCGCCGGCAGGTGCACGCGGCTGCTGCCCTCGGGGTGGTCCACGGGCAGGCGCATCAGCCGGTCCAGCCCCTGCAGCGCCACCTTCGCCTGTTGCCAGCGGGTGAGCACGCTGGTGAGCTGCGCCATGGGCGCCATCATGCGTGAGGCCAGCATGGACAGCGCCACCAGGCTTCCGGTGGTGAGGTCGCCGCCAATCACCATGGGTGCGCCGATCACGATCACCACGGCGAACACCGCGTTCTGCACGTTCTGGGTCCAGGTCACCAAGGTATTGGTGAGAGTACGCAGCTCCAGGCTGCTTTGCGCGGAGGCGGCGTTGTAGCGGTTCCACTGTTGCTGGAAGCGCTGCTCGGCCTGCAGGCCCTTGAGGTCGTCCAGCCCCTGGATGCTTTCCACCAGCATGGCGTTGCGCAGCGCGGACTCGCGCAGGTTGGCGTTGGCCAGCCGAGCCAAGCGGCGCTGGCACAATACGCCGGGAATGAACATGGCCAGCAGCGCTACCAACGGGATGCCCACCAGCGGGCCGCCAATCAGGTAGAACACCACCGCGAACAGGAAAAAGAACGGCACGTCGGCCAGGGCAGTGGCGGTGCTGGAGGTGATCAGGTCGCGGATCTGCTCCAGCTCGCGCAGCTGGGCAATGAACGACCCCGTGGAGCGCGGCCGTACCGAGTTGCGCAGGCGCAGCGCGTGGCCGTACACCACATCCGACACACGCAGGTCGGCGCGCTTGCCCAGCAGGTCGGTGATACGCAGGCGCATCAGGCGCATCACGAAGTCAAACGTCACCGCCAGCATCACCCCGCCGAACAACACGTAGAGGGTGGGGAGGGATTCGGCCGGTACCACGCGGTCGTACACCTGCATGGAGAACAACACGCCCGCCATGCCCAAGAGGTTGGCCACCAGCGATGCCAGCATCACATGCCCGTAAGGCCGCAGGTCCTTGAGCACGATACGGCGGAACCAGTGTTCGTCATAAGGCGCGACGTAGTCGTCGGTGCGGGCGTCGGCCAACGGCCGGCTGGGCCGTAGCACCAAAATCCGCCGCAGTTGGCCGCTCAGCTCAGCCAGGGTGAGGCGGCTTTGCAGGCCCTGATCGCCGCTGAACACCACGCCCAGCTCGCCGTCCGCGCCCAGGCCCTGGGCTACGCCCACCTGGCCATCGTTCAGCTCTAGCACCAATGGCATACGCCAGCGGCTCAATACCCGGGCGTCCGCGCCGCTGAACTTGGCGGTAAGCCCGGCCTGACGCGCCATCTGGCGCACCACCTGCTCCAGAGGCTCGTCGCGGTGCAGCGAGGCCAGGCGAACGCTTTCAGGGGAGACGTCCAGGCGGTAATGCCGGGCTACCAGCAGGATCGCATCCATCCATGGCTGGAAGTCCGGCGGCGGTGCGGTGGTGGCAGGCACTTGGCTGGCTTCGATCATGGCAATACCTCCACGCCTTGAAGGTTGCGCCCTTCAAGGGCGAATACGCGGCGCATGCCACCGCTGTTGTACAGGCAGTCGACCTGCAGCCGCTGCAGGTCTTCCTGGGTGTTGGTGAGGTCGAAGCGGGCCTGGTGAATTTCCTGCTCGGCATTGAGCAGGTCCAGCAGCGGTCGCGTGCCCAATTCCAGGTATTGCCGGCCATACAGCTCGCGGGCCTCGGTGATGTTGCCTTGCCGGCGGCGCAGCGCTTCCAGGCGATTGCTCAGGCTGAGGGTTTGCACCCGCGCTTCGGCCAACCCCTGCCGGGCCTGCAAGCGCGCGGCGTCCTCGGCGGCATCGGCGGCGCCCAGGGCGTAACCGGCGGCACGGGTGCGCGCGCTGGTGGCGCCGCCCTGGTAGATCGGTACCTCAACATTGATGTAGATCCCGGCCTGGGTGCGGTCCAGGTAGGGGTTGTTGTCGTTGTAGTTGTTGTCCAGGTAATGGGTGATCGAAGGCTCCAGCGATACCGTTGGATAGGCCTGGGCGCGTGCCTGAGCAAGCTCGGCCTGGGCCTGGTCGCGTTGGGCAAAGGCCGCCAGTACGGCCGGCAAGGCGTCGGTGCCGTTGTTCGGGTCGGCCGCTTCGCAGGCCTGGGCAAGGCCGGGGGGCTGGGTGTCATCGCCATCCGGCGTGGTGGCGCGGCCCAGCAGGTTGGCCAGGGTAGCCTGCCAGCGGGCATAGGCCGCGCGGTATTCCTGCAGCGTAGCGCGCCCGCCGTCCACGCGGGACTCGGCCTGCACTACGTCCGACCGGGTGCTGGCGCCCATGTCGCTGCGTTGCCGGGCCAGTTCCACGATCTTCTGCAGCCCTTGTAGCTGGGCTTCGGCCGTGGCCTGCAATTCCCGGTAGCGCTGGCTTTCGATGTAGGCATAGGCCGTGTCCCTGGCCACCTGGTCGATGGTTAGCAACAATTGCGCCTGGGCCTGGGCGGCCTTGGCGCGAGCAGCATTGACCGCACTGTCCACCTTGCCAAAGTCGTACAGCATCTGCTTGAGCGACAGGCTCAGGGACTGGCTGCCCCGTTCGCCATCATAGCCGCTGTCCAGCCCACCCTTGATACCCCCCGACAGCTGCGGATAATAGCCGGCTTCGGCGGTGTTGATGCCTTCGCCCTGCTGATAGAGCACGCTCACCGCCTGAGCAATGCTGGGGTGCCATTCCACCGCCAGCCTTACCGCCTCGCTCAGGTCGAAGCCGCCGGAGGGTATCGCACTGCGCAAGGCGGGGGCGGGCCGCCGCTGGGCGGTATCGTCGCCGCTGGGGTGAGGGCTCACTCGCAGCAGCGCCGGGTCAATGTGTTCCGGCGCGCCGTGCGCCGGAGCGTTCAAAGCGAGCACGGCGAAGGCCAGCATCGCCGATGTGCGCGTAACCGTGTTCAAGCCTGGTATCACCGCTGTCCCTTACTGTGATGGCCGCCCCGGCGGGTTTCCGGGCCGTGACGGCACTGTCCATTTGTTTCAAACCATCTGGATACCGCTCTGTACCCAGAGGTGATGGCTGGGGTCCTCCTGCGGGCTGTATTGCACGTAATCCACGCCGCCTACCTGATGCAGGCCACCGGCGTCCCATTGCCCGGTAATGTGCACCGTGTCCTGGGCGTTGCCCTTGATCATCAGCGTGTCGTTGTCGCTGGACAACACGCTTACAAGGTCCGAGAGGCTCAAGGTGAGGTTTACCGGGGCCGTAGTATTGACGTCGATCACCTCGATGTTATGTATCCGTGCCGCCAGGTTGGCCAGGTTGATATTGGCTGCGCCGCCTCCCCACACCAGGGTGTCGGTGCCGGCTGCTCCATCCACCGACGCAAACTGCTGGTCGACGATGATCAGCGTGTCGTTGCCAGCGCCGCCGACTAGCGTAAGGGCGCCACCGTGGGAACCGTCCAGCGTGTCGTTGCCACTGGTGCCCTGCAAGGTCTCGCCCGTGCTGCTGGCGACCACCAGGGTGTGGGCGTCTGCGTCGCTTGCCACGTTGAGTGTGCTGAAAGCGCTGGCGGCGACGGCAGCGCCCGCCTGGTTCAGGGTCACGGTGAGTGTGGCGGTGTCCACGGTACCGTTGGGGTGGGTGAGGGCGTAGGTGAACACGTCCTGATGCCCCACGGCCGCACCGGTCAGCCCGGCGTTGAGGGTGTAGGTGTAGCTGCCATCGGCTTTTACCAGCAGTGTGCCGTAGGTGCCCGCAATGGCCGTGCCGTTGTAGCCGGGCGTTACGTAGCTGCCCGCGGCAAGTACGCTGAGGAAGGTATAGGCCGAGCCCAGTACATCCGTGCCGCCGCCAGCGGTATCAGTGAACAGGTTGCCGGTGACCGGGGTGTAGCTGCCCACGGTGAACTGGTTGTTGTAGGTGGCGACGTTGATCAGGCCTACGTTCACTGTTGCGAGCAAGCCAATACCGCCCGTGGACAGGCGCACCTGATAGGTACCGGCGGTCTGGTCGTCCATGGTCACCCCATACAGGCCGCCACCCAGGCCGATAAGCCCAGCGCCGCCCCACGCCTGGACCAGCACGTACTGCCCGGTGGCAGGGTTGAGCTTGTACAGCCCCAGCACTACCGAGCCGAGCAAGGACAACAGGCTGCTGGAGGCCAAGGTGATGGTGAGGTCGCTGACGGTGTCGGCGGCCACGCTGAACGAATAGCTGCCCGACCCGCCGCCCAGCAGGATCGACAGGCTGCCCAGGGCGCTGGTGCTGGTCGTCACCTTGTTGGCCAAGGTCAGTGAGGTACTGGCCACGTCGAAGGTGGCATCCACCACCGTGGCTGGTGCGGCCAGGTTGCCGCTGTTCCACACTTCGGCCGCCTGTGGGCTGTCGATGCGTACATACAGGTTGGCGGGGTCGGCCAGGCCGTTGGGGTGCACCAGTTGGTAGGTGAACACGTCTACCTTGCCCACACTGTTTACGCTGCCGTTGGCCGTGTAGGTGTAGTTGCCTTGGGCATCGATAGTGAGCGTGCCGTACAGGCCTTGCACGGTAGTCCCGCCGACGGTGCTGACGAAACTGCCGTTGCGCAGCACTTGCACCACTGCGCCGTTGTCCGGCCCGGTCACGTCGGCGGTGCCGTCGGTGCCGATGTCCGTCACCACGTTACCGTTGAGTACGGCCCCAGCTGTGCCGTTGAACTGGTTCAGGCCGGTGGTATCCAGCTGAAGGTTGCTGGTGACCGTTGTGAGCACGCCGATACCGTTGCTTGCCACCACCAGGCGATAGTTGCCCGCCAGCAGCGTGCCGATATCCACCAATACCCCTTGGCCGGCAAGCAGCGACACGTTCAGCAGTGCCCCGCCGGAGGCATTACCTAAGGTAACCCAGTTGCCACTGGCGTCCTGCACTTGAAGGGTGTACGTGGCGCCGTTATAGAGCGCCAGGGCACTCGTGGTGGAAAGCGTAAGGGTGGGATCAACGCTAGTGCCGCTGGCCACCGTGAAGTTGAACACCTTGTTGAACCCACTGAGCACCGTGGTGAAGCTATCGGCGTAGTTGCGGGTGGTCATTACCGGCGCAAGGTTCACGGTTGCCGTGGTGAGGTTGTCGCTGGCCACCACCGGGCGGTTCACGTCCACATCCGGAGCGGTCACGCTGCTGGTAGTGGACAGGTTGCCATGGCTGTCGCGCAGGGTAATGGTGAGCACCTCGCCGTTGATCTGCGCGCTGCCCAGCGCCACGTTGAAGGTGCCATTGGCCGCCACTGTGGCGGTGCCCAAGGTAACCCCCGCAGCACTGCGGACCGTGACGGTACTGCCGGCCTCGCCGCTACCGCTGAGGCTGTTGCCGTCGCCGGCCACCACCAGTGCGGTGGCTGCGGTAGGTGGCGTGAGGTCCGGTGCCGTGGCGCTCACGGCGGTGGACACGTTACCTGCCGCGTCCACCTGGGTGATGCTCAGGGCCTGGCTGTTGATCTGCGCGGGGGTCAGGGCCACCGAGTAGGTGCCGTTGGCGGCAACTGTCGCGCTGCCCAGCAGTACGCCGAAGGCGCTGCGCACGAAGATGCGTGCGCCGGCAAGGCCAGTACCCGTGACCACCGTACCGCCTGCCCCGACAACCGCCGTGGTGGGGGCGGCGGGCGGGGTGATGTCCGGCGCGGTCACGTTCGCTTGGGAGGAGGGGTTGCCAGCGGCGTCGGTGAGCCGCACCGTGAGGGCCTGGCCGTCTGCCTGGGTGGGGCTCAGCGCGACCGAGAACAGCCCGTTGCTGCCCACGGTGGCGCTGTTGAGCAACGAGCCATTTGCGCTGTACACGCTCGCCGTCGCGCCCGCTTCACCAGAGCCGGTGACCGCGCTGCCATCGGCGGCCACCGCCACGCTGGCAGGTGCGGTGGGGGCGGTGACGTCGCTGGCGGTTACGCTACCTGTGCTGGCGTTACCCGCCAGGTCTGCCTGGCGCACGGTCAGTACCTGGCCATTAAGCTGGGCGGCGCTGAGCTGCACGGTGAAGCTGCCGGTCAACCCTACCAAAGCGGTGCCGAGCACGGTGCCGGCACTGTTGATCACGCTTACCGTAGCGCCCGCTTCGCCATTTCCGCTCAGCTGCAAGCCATTGGTACTCAGCTGCAGGTTCGTGAATGCGCCTGGCGCGGTGATGTCTGCGGCCACCAGCGGCACGGCAATCGAGACGTTGCCGGCGCCGTCAGTGAGGGTCACGCTCAAGGCCTGGCCGTTGAGCTGGGGACTACCGAGGGTGACCGAGAAGGTGCCATTGGCGGCCACGGTGGCGGTGCCCAGTAAGGTACCGCCGGCATCGCGCACGCGGGCGATGGCGCCGGCTTCGCCTGTGCCGGTCAGCGTCAGCCCGTTGGGGGTGAGCACCAACGAAGCAGGGACGGTGGGTGGGGTAATGTCCGGTGCGGTGATTGCCACTGCCGTCGAGGTGTTCCCGGCCAGGTCGGTCTGGGTGGCGCTGAGCGCCTGCCCGTTGGCCTGGAATGGAACGAGCGCCACGGTTACGGTGCCTGTAGCCCCTACGATGCCGGAGCCCAGTGCCGTACCGTCCGCCGCGCGTACGGTCACGGTAGCACCCACTTCGCCGCGGGCGGTCACCACCGCGCCGGTGCCATTGATGGCTACATCGGTGAGGCCCACCGGGGCCGTGGTATCGGTTGCCGTCACCGCTGCCGGTATGGACTCGCCGCCGGCCTGGGTGCTGGCAGTGACGCCAAGCACCTGCCCGTTGGTTTGTGGCGAGGAGAGCGACACACTGAAGCTGCCATCGCCTGCCGCGGTGGCGCTGCCCAGCAAGGTGCCGGTGGCGCCATAGACCTTCACCAGGCTGCCCGCCGTGGCAGTACCGGCCAGGGAGGCGCCATCGCCGGCCAGTACCAGCGCAGTGGGGGCCGGGGGTGGCGGCACGGCTGCAACGGTAAGGGTGGCGGCGGTTGCCAGGTTGCCGGCCACGTCCCGCTGCACCACGCTCAATACATCCGCCGCGGCGATCGGGCCGGTAAGGGTGATCACGAAGGCACCGTTGGCGTCGACGGTGGCCGTGCCCAGCGAGGCGCCACCGAGGGTCACGGTCACTACCGCGTTCGGCTCGCCGCGGCCCGCCAGGGTGGTGTAGTCGTTGCTGACCGCCAGGTCGCTGACCGCCGCTGGGGCGGTGGTGTCCGCCACTACATACGGCAACGGCAGGGATGCGTTGCCGATCACGTCTGTGGCGACCACGCTGATGGTTTCGCCGTTGGCCTGGGCCGGGCTCAAAGTGATGCTGTAGACGCCATTGGCATCTGCCGTGCCGCTGCCCAGCGTGGTGCCATCGGCGGCCAGCACCGTGACGGTGCTCAGCGCTTCCGCGGTACCCGCCAAAACGGTGCCGTTGCCGGTAAGGCTGGTGATGGTCGGCGCTGCCGGGCCGGTAATGTCCGGCGCTGTTACGCTGGCCGCTGTCGAGGTGTTGAGCGCGGCATCGGTCTGCACCACGCTCAGTGTTTCGCCGTTCAACTGAGCGGCTGGCAGGGTAAAGGCAAAACGGCCATCGATCCCTGCGGTGGCGGTGCCCAGCAGCGTCCCGTCGGCACTGCTCACACTCACCACCGCGCCGGCCTCCGCCAGCCCGGTCAACAGCAGGCCATCGGCGTTGATCGCCAAGTTGCTGACCGCTCCCGCCGCTGTGCTGTCACCGGCTTGATAGAGCAGGCCGGGTGAGGCGTTGTTGGCGGTGTCAGTCTGGGTCACCGTCAGCAGCTCGCCATTGCGCTGGGCGCTGCCCAGGGTAAGGCTCCAGGTGCCGTCGGCGTTCACCGTGGTCGTGCCCAGGGCGGTGCCGTCGGCGGCGCTTACCTGAATCACGGCGCGGGCTTCCCCGCTACCGCTGAGGGTCAGGCCGTCCGGCGTCAGGGTGGCGACCGTCGGCGCAGCCGGCGGGGTGAGGTCGGGCGCGTTCAACCCGGCTGAGGTGGACGGGTTGCCGGTGGCATCCTGTTGGACCACGCTCAGCCGCTGGCCGTTGAGCTGCGGCGGGGTCAGGGCCACGGCGAAGGTGCCGTCGGCGTCAACAGTGCCCAATGCCAGGGTATCGCCGTTGGCGTTGCTTACCACCAAGGTAGCCCCAGGCTCGCCAGTGCCGGTAAGCACGGCGCCCGCGGCGTCGATCAGCAGGTTGGCGACGGCGGCCGGTGGGGTGATGTCCGGCGCGCTCAGGGTGGCAATGGGCGAAAGATTGCCCGCCGCATCGCCCAGCCGCACCAGCAGGGCTTCGCCGTTGACCGCCGGGTTGGTGAGGGTGATGAGGAAATTGCCGGTGGCGTCCACGTTGCCGGTGCCCACCACAGAGCCATCGGCCAGTGTGATGCGTACGCTGGCCAAAGGCTCGCCGGTGCCGCTGAGCTGATCGCCGGTGCTGTTGAGGGCAAGGTTGGTGGCCAGGTTGGGCGGGGTAAGGTCCGGTGCCGCGATCTGCACCGGCTGGCTGATGTTCCCGGGCGGGTCCGCCTGCTGCACGGTGAGCGCCTGGTTGTCGATCTGCGGCGGGGTCAGCGCCACTACGAAGCTGCCGTTGGCCAACACCACCGTGCTGCCCAGCAGCGTGCCGGCGGCGTCGCGCACGGTCACGGTCGCACCGGCTTCGCCCCTGCCGCTCACCACCGCACCCGCGGCGTTGATCGCCACGTTGGTCAGTACATCGGGGGCGGTGAGGTCCACCGTGGTCAGGTTGGCGACCGGGGACACATTGCCCGCCGCATCGGCCTGGGTGAAGGTCAGTACCTGAGCATTGAGCAGCGGCGTGCCCAGCACCAGGCTGAAGGCGCCCGTGCTGCCCACCGTGGCGGTGCCCAGCACGTTGCCGTCGGCATCCGCGACCGTGACGATGGAGCCCGCTTCGCCGCGCCCGCTGATGCTCGCGCCATCGGCGCCTATGGCCAACGCTGATACCGCCCCGGGAGCGGTAGAGTCGACCGCGGTAAGCGTGGCGGGCAGGGAGGCGTTGCCAGCCGCGTCGGTCAAGGTTACTGACAATACCTGGCCGTTGGCCTGGGCCGGTACCAGGGTCAGCTGGAAGGTGCCATCCAGGCGCACAGTGCCCGTGCCCAGAACGGTGCCGCTGGCATCCAGTACGTTGACCGTGGCGCCGGCTTCCCCCGTACCGGTCAACAGGGCGCCATCCGGGCTCAACGCCAGACCGGTCGCTACGGTGGGCGCCACCAGGTCAGGGGCGAGGAAGGTGGTGGTCAGCGATTCATTGCCGGCCACGTCCATCTGGCTGAGGGTGAGCAATTGCCCAGCCAGCTGCGCCGGCACCAGCGTAACCGCGAAGGTGCCGTCGGCGGCCACGGTGGTGGTGCCAAGAATCAGCCCGCCCTGGGCCAGTACCCGCAACGTGGCCCCCGCTTCGGCGAAACCGGTCAACGAAGCGCCGTCCTGGGCGAGGTTGAAGGTGGTGACAGCGGCAGGTGCTGTCACATCGGCCGCCAGCAGGTCAGCCGGCGCGGCATTGATGCCGTCCGTGGACGTGGCAATCACAGTCAGGGCTTCGCCGTTGAGCTGGGCGGCCGTCAACGGCGCGCTAAAGGCGCCATCGCTGCCTGCCAGCCCGGTGCCGAGCAATTGCCCGCTGGCGCTGTATACGCGCACAAGGCTCCCTGGGTCGGCACTGCCCTGTACGGTGAGGCCGTCGCTGCTCAACGCCAGGTTGCTGGCCACATTGGGGGCCAGCGGCCCAGGCGCGATCACCGGGATGCTGATGGCAGCGTTACCGGCGGCATCCGAGGCGGTGACCGCCACGGTGTCCCCGGTCGTGGCGGCGGGCGTTATACCCAAGGTAAAGCGGCCATCGCTGCCCACCGTGGTGCTGCCCAGCACGGTACCGTCCGTGGCGGTGGCCGTGACGGTCGATCCGGCTTCGCCCAGCCCGGTCAGCGTGGCACCATCGGTGGAAACGGCCAGGCCGCTTACCGCTGCGGGGGCTGTAATGTCTGCGGCTACCAATGGTGCCGGTGCCGACAGGTTGCCGGCGGCATCACTGGCCGTCACCGTCAGTGCCTGGCCGTTGAGCTGCGGCGCATTCAGGGTAGCGACGAAAAGACCATTGGCGGCGGTAGTGGCGCTGCCCAACACGTTCCCCTGGGCATCGCGCAGGGTGACCACCGAGCCGGCTTCCGCACGGCCGCTCACTTGCAAGCCGCTGCCATTGACCGCCAGGTCGCTGGGGCTGACCGGCGCTGTGGTGTCCGGCGCCGTGAGGCTGGCCGCCGGGCCTTCGTTGCCGGGTGGGTCTTCCTGGTTCACGGTCAACACTTGCGCGTTGAGCTGCGCCGTGCCGAGGGTCACGCTGAAGGCGCCGTTACTGGCCACAAGGCCTGTGCCGAGCACGGTGCCATCCACTGCACGCACGTACACGGTGGCGCCGGGTTCACCGTGGCCGGTGACTGTTACGCCGTCCGCGTTGATCGTCACACCGCTGAGCGCGGCAGGTGGGCTGATGTCCGGGGCGAGGAGGTTGGCCGCAACCGAGGGGTTGCCACTGGCGTCGGTCTGGGTGATGTCCAGAGTTTCGCCGTTGAGAGGGGCAGGGTTGAGTGTGACCGTGAAGACGCCGTTGGGGTCCACCAGCCCGGTCCCCAGCACGGTACCGTTGGCGGTTTGTACTGCCACGGTGGCGCCAGCCTCTCCCACCCCGGAAAGGCTGCTGCCGTCGGCGCTGATCAACAGCCCAGTGACCGTGCCGGGCGCAGTGTTGTCGGGCGTGCCAACCGTAGCCGCCGGGGACACGTTGCCTGCGGCATCGGTGAGCTGAACCGTGAGCGCCTCGCCGGTGTTCTGGGCAATCGGCAGGGTCACCTGGAAAACGCCGCTCTGGTTGACCGTGCCGGTGGCCAGCACTGTGCCGGCCGCGTCACGCACGGTGGCCGTGGACCCGGCTTCGCCAAGCCCGCTAACCACGGTGCCGTAGGTGTTCACCGCCAGGCCCGTGGCGGCTGCCGGCCCTTGCAGGTCTGCGGTTACGAGGGTGTTGGTTTGCGAGACATTGCCGGCGGCGTCGGTCTGCACCACGGTCAGCACCTGGCCGTTGAGCTGCGCCGGGTTGATGGCCACAGTGAAGGCGCCGTTACCGGCAACCACGCCGGTGCCGAGCACGGTGGCGCTGGCATCGCTCACGGTAACGGTAGCGCCCGCTTCACCGCGCCCGGTAATCACGCTGCCGCCGCTGGCGCTGCCCAGGCTTAACGGTGCATCCGGGGCCGTGGCGTCAGCGGCGACAAGAGAGGTGGCCACCGAGGTGGTGCCATTGGCGTCGCTGGCGGTAACGTGAAGGAGCTGGCCGTTAAGTTGAGCGCTGCGCATCAGCAGGCGGAAGGTGCCCGCGCTGCCCACCAGCGCGGTGCCCAGGCTGGTGCCGCTGGCGTCGGTCACGTTCACCGTTGTGCCTGCCAGGCCGGTACCCGTGAGGGTGTAGCCATCGCTGGACAGCGCCAGGTTGGCGGGGGTGGTGACCTGCGTGCCGTTGGGGCCGGCCAGCGTAACGGCACCGGAGGCGTTCCCGGTCAGGTCGGCTTCACTCACGGTGAGTACGTCCACCGCCGTGGCTGCGGGGGTGAGGGTAAGGGTGAATACCCCGTCAGGGCCCACAGTTGTGGTGCCCAACAGCACATTGGCGGCGTTGGTCACGCGTACGGTGGCACCGGCTTCGCCGACACCGGAGAGGGTGGTGCCGTCCGGGCTGATCGCCAGGTTGCGCACGTCTATCGGCGCGGTGGTGTCGGGCGCGCTGATGCCGGCCGGTTGTGAAACGTTGCCGTCGGCATCGGCGGCGGTCACCAGCGCCTCAGCGTTCAGCTGGGCGGTGTTCAACGTGATCGAGAATGCGCCGTTATTGTCGGCGCTGCCGCTGCCCAACAGGGCGCCGTTGGCATCGCGTACTTCGATGTCGGCGTTGGGTTCAGCCGTGCCGTTGAGCACCAGGCCGGTAGCATCCATACCCAGCCCGGTCGGGGCGGCCGGCGCGGTGATATCGCTCGCGTTAACCGTGGCGGGCCCGGACGTATTGCCTATGGCATCGGCCTGTATCACGGTCAGCACCTGGCCGTTCAACTGGGCCGGTGTCAACGCAACGCTGAAGTTGCCGTTCACGTCTACGGTTCCGGTGCCCAGTGTAGTGCCCGTGGCATTGCTCACGGTTACGCGGGCACCCACTTCGCCAGTGCCCGTCAGGGTGGCGCCATTGCCGCTAAGTAGCAGGTTATCGACGTTGTCGGGAGGAGAGGTGTCCGGCGCGGTGGTGCTGATGAGGGCGGAAAGGTTGCCGGCGACATCTTGCTGTTCCACCTGCACGGCCTGCCCATTGAGTTGGGCGGGGGTCAGGTTCACGGTGAAGCTGCCGTCAGCGTTGACAGTGGTAAAGCCCAGCAACGTTCCGCGCAGGCTGCGTACCCGAATGGTCGCGAAGGCCTCGCCCACGCCGCTGAGGCTGCTGCCGTCGCCGGCAAAGCTTAGGGTAGTGGGCGCTGGCGGTGCGACGATATCCGGGGCGGTCAGTGGCGCTGGCGCAGTAGCATTGCCGGCGGCATCGGCCTGGCTCACATTGAGCGCCTCGCCATTCTCCTGGGCTGTGCCCAGCGTCACTTCGAAGCGGCCATTGGCGCCGACCACAGCGGTACCCAAGGCATTGCCGCCGGTATCGCGCACAGTGACCGTTGCGCCCACTTCGCCGTTACCGCTGACCAGGCTGCCGTTGGCCGAAATCGCCAGGTTGCTGAGGGCGGCCGGCGGGGTAGCGTCTGGCGCCGTCAAAGGCACTCCGCTGCCGATGTTGCCGGCGGCATCGGTAGCCCATACCGTCAAGGTTTCGGCCGCCACCTGCGGGCTGCTCAGCGTAACGCTGAAGCTGCCGTCGGGAGCCACCAGCGCGGTGCCCAGCGGGCTGCCGTTGGCATCCAGCACCATCACAGTAGCCCCGGCTTCGCCGCTACCGGTGAGCACCAGGCCCTGGGCATTGACCTGAAGGTTTGTGACCGCCGCAGGTGGGGCAATGTCCGGCGCGGTGAACGGCGCCGCCCCCGAGGCAAGCCCCGCAGCATTCACAGCGCTTACCTGCAAGGCCTGGCCGTTGATCTGGGCGCTTTCCAGGGTCACTTCGAAGCGGCCATCGGCGTCGGCCACGGCGCTGCCCAGCACTGTGCCATTGGCGTCGCGGACGCTGACCGTCGAGCCGGCCTCGCCTTGCCCGCTCAACAGCGTTCCCGTCAGGTCGAGTGCCAGCGCTTCGGGTAGGAGGGGGCCGTTGACGTCCGGCGCGGTTATGCCGTTGGCCGCCGAGCCGTTCCCGGCCGCGTCGTCGAGAGTGACTTGCAAGGCCTGGCCGTCGATCTGAACGGGGTTCAGCGCCACGGCGAAGCTGCCCACGGCATTGACCGTAGCCGTGCCCACCACCGTGCCGTTCGCATCGCGTACGGTCACCAGGGCGCCGACTTGGCCACGACCGCTGAGCAAGGCCCCGTTGGGGTTGATTGCAAGGTCGGTAGCGGCGGCTGGCGCCGTGGTATCCGGCGCGGCCAGGATCGCGGTGACCGAAGGGGTGGCGTTGCTATCGAGCAGTGCGACGTCCAGCAACTGGCCGTCCAATTGAGCGCTGCCCAGCGTCACGCTGAAGGTGCCGTCCGGGGCGACCACGGCACTCCCCAGCAACGTCCCGTCGGCGGCACGTATTTCCACCGTGGCGCCGGGGGTGGCGGTGCCAGCCACGGTCAGGCCATCGGTAGTCACCACCAGCGCGGCCGGAGTCACCGGGGCGGCTGCCGGCACGCTTGTTGTGGCGTCGGGCGACAGGTTGCCTGCGAGGTCGGCCTGGCGCACGGTAAGCGCGGCGCCCACGTCAGCGGCGGGGCTCAGTGCCACTACGAAGGTACCGTTGGCCGCCACGGTTCCTGTAGCCAGCACGGCACCGGTGACGCTGGTCACGGTAACCGTGGCCCCGGCTTCGCCCTGCCCGGAAAGCGCGAGCCCGTCGCTGCTCACCGCCAGGTCGGTAACTGCGCCGGGCACGGTTGAATCGGGCGCCGTGAACACGGCCTGCGCCGAACTGTTGCCGTTGCCATCGGCGGCGGTGACGTCGAATACCTGCCCGTTTGTGTATGCCGCATCGAGCGCGATGGTGAAGGTGCCATCCAGGGCGCTGCGCCCCGTACCCACTACCTGGCCGCTGGTGTTGCGCACCAGCACCCGCGCGCCCGGCCGGGCCGTACCGGTCAGGCTGAGGCCGTCGGCGCTGATCACCAGGTTGCTGGGCGGTGCCGGCTGGGATAGGTCCGGCGCCTGGATCGGCAAATTGGGGGAGACATTGCCCGCAGCGTCGGTGAGGGTGAGCTGGAGCACCTGGCCGCTGATGATGCCCGGCACCACCGGAAGGTCGAAGGTGCCGTCGGCCGCCACGGTACCAGTAGCCAGCACATTACCCACCGGGTCGAACACCGTAACCACGGCGCCGGGCTCGCCTCGGCCGCTGAGCAGGGTGCCGTCCCCGCTGATGGCCACGTCGGTCGCCGCGAGTGGGGGAGTGGTATCCGGCAGAGGCGGCGCGGCGGGCGCGTTGAGGCTGGCATCGGCGGAGGTATTGCCCGCCGTGTCCGTAGCGTTGACGCTTAGCGCCGCTCCGGCACCCGGCGCGGGCGCCAGGGCCAAGCTGAAAGTGCCGTCCGCCGCGGCCACGCCCGTCCCAAGCACGGTGCCGTTGGCGTCGCGCACGGTCACCGTCGCACCGGCTTCAGTAGTTCCGGTGAGCACGCTCAACGTAGCGTCCAGGACCAGATTCGCCGGCACGCTCGGCGCAGTGACGTCGCTGGCTACCAGGTTGGTGGCTGGGGACGTGTTCCCGGCCGCATCGGCCTGCACCACCGTGACCGTTTCGCCATTCAGTTGGGGGGAGGTGAGCACAATCGCGAAACGGCCGTCCGCACCTGCGACGCCGCTACCCAGCCGGTTGCCGAAGGCATCGTTGGCCATGATCGTGGCGCCGGCTTCGCCCAGCCCGCTCAAGGTCAGGCCGTCACTGCTCAGGCCCAGGGAGCCAGGCGCGTCGGGCGCTGTGGTATCGACCGGCGCTGCGCCGCCGCCACCACCGCCACCACCGCTATTGGCCAACCCACCGGTGGCCGCCGCTGTGGCACCGCCCGCGCCCAGGGCGCCCAGGCCTGCGATTGCCCATTCCGGAGTAGCACTGCCCACCACCCCGGCGCCGGCCAGCAAAGTATCGATGGAGGGCAGCTCAGTGAATGTGAAGCCGTTGAACGCTTCGGCGCTGTATTGCCCCTGCCACAGCACGCCGTCCTGGCCTTGGAACACCATGTCGCTGCGCACGCCCTCGGCGGTCGCGTTGAAGAAGTTGCCGACCGTGACCCGTTCGCCAGTCTTGAGTGTAACTATGGCGTCCTGGCCATTTCGAGCCACCGAAGCGACCTGTTCAGGCGGGACGGGGATCTGTACCACCCCCGGTTGGCCAAGCTGGAGGTCCCCCCAGGCGCGGCTTGAAATTTCGCTGGTGGTCTTATCGGCGACTACGATGTTGTCCATGAACTGCCCTGCCTTGATCCTGTGCGTAAGCGTGACCTCTAGCCTTGCTGAGGCATGCCACAGGTCGCGTAAGAATCCACCGGCTCCGAGGGTGGATCCATAACTTGTATAGCAGAATGCCGCCTCGTTGCTTTGCTTGCTAACGTTTAAAAAGACAAAATAATGGCGTCAAGTAAAAGGCTATTACGGTTCAAGCGACCCGCAACTACTGGCTGTCAAGGAATTCGCGGCATTTCCACAACGGTACAATGCAGTACAGATCCGTAGATTTAGACGATAAGCGGTATAACCGTTTATCGGATCCTGTTGCGACGTGTTCCGTTTATGCGGCGGGCTTCTTAGCCTGAGGGGCCTGTCGGGATACCTGCTTGCTGAAAATTGCGGTGTGAGTCAACGTAGCGCCTTCGCAGACCGGAACGCCCAAATGCTTGAAATTTCCAATACCGTTCACCTGCCGGCCCACGAAATAGAGCTCAGCGCCATCCGTGCTCAGGGTGCCGGGGGGCAGAATGTGAACAAGGTGTCCAGCGCGGTACACCTGCGCTTCGACATACAGGGGTCTTCGCTGCCACAGTTTCATAAGGAGCGCCTGCTGGCGCTGCGCGACAGCCGGATCACCAGCGAGGGCGTGGTGGTGATCAAGGCGCAGCAATACCGCACTCAGGAACAGAACCGCGCCGATGCCCTGGCCCGGCTGCGTGAGTTGATTCTAGGTGCGATCCACGTAGAGAAAGCCCGCCGACCTACCAAACCGACCCGCGGTTCGAAAGTGCGCCGCCTCGATGCCAAAGGCAAGCGCGGCACCATCAAGGCGGGCCGGGGGAAGGTGGACTACTAAGCGCCGCTAATGTGTGGCTTGGGTACGGCCCCAGCGCGTCGCGCCATACAGCATCAACCCCAACACCAGCATCAGCCCCGCGCGCAGCCAGGTTGCGGGCCCTTGCTGGGCAAGCAGCAGCAGGCATGACAACACCGCCAACGCAGGGATTGTCCAGTGCACCGAAAAGTGCTCCGTGGTCACCTTGTCGCGCTTGAGGACCAGCACGGCGACGTTGGTGCTAAGGAACACGAACAGCAACAGCAGCACGACCGTTTCGGCCAGGGTTTCCAGGGTGCTGGTGAACGTGAGTGCGATGGCCACCACAGTTGTGGCCAGAATGGCCCAGCCAGGCGTGCGCCGTTGCGGCAGCACCCGGCCAAGCACAGCCGGGAGCAGCCCTTCACGCGCCATGCCGTACGTCAGCCGGCTGGCCATGATCATTGTGAGCAGTGCACCGTTGGCGACGGCAATCAGGGCGATCACCGCGAACCAGCGGGGCGGTATGCCCAGCCCGGAGGCCGCAATCACTTCCATCAACGGCGCACTGGACGCCTTGAGCGCGTCCACCGGCAGCACCAGCGCCGCCCCGGCACCCACCAGCAGGTACATGGCCCCGGCAATCAACAGGGCGCTGAACAGTGCGCGAGGGTAGACGCGACTCACGTCCTGAACTTCTTCAGCCAGGTTCGCCGAGGTTTCGAAGCCGACGAAGGAGTAGAACGCCAGCAAGGAGGCGCCCAATATCGCCGTAGCCGGCGCGGTGGCGTCCACCTCCAGCAGGCGTGCCGGCTCCGCATTGCCGCTGGCTGTGTACCAGGCGGCGGCGATGACCACCAACACCAGCCCGCTGAGCTCCACCAGCGTCATTACCAGGTTGGCGCTCAAAGATTCCTTGATCCCGCGGGCGTTCAGCAGCCCCACGGCGACTAGAAAGCCTGCCGCGACCCACCCGGCAGGCCACTGTACGAAAGCGCCCAGGTAGTCCCCGGCAAATGCTTTGGCCAGCCCAGCAGCGCTGGTGACGCCAGCGGCCAGCATGGAAAAGCCCACCAAAAATGACAGCAGTGGTTTGCCGAAGGCGCGCTCGGCAAACACTGCCGCGCCGCCGGCGCGGGGGTATTTGGTCACCAGCTCGGCGTAGGAGGCTGCCGTGAGCAAGGCAAAGAACAGCGCGATCAGCAACGGCGCCCAGATGGCCCCGCCCACCCGGGCGGCGATGGTGCCAGCCAGGGCATATACCCCGGCACCGAGCACGTCGCCCAGGATGAACAGCAACAGCAGGGGAGTGGTGATGACACGCCGCAGGGCGTGCGCGGGAGAAGCGGTAGCGGTGGTCATTGGCAGGCGCTCAGGCAGGCGGCGGTGCCGCGTTGTTGCTCAGAGCGCCGAGGCGGGGGAATCGTTCGCTTGCGCTGTGGGTTTGCTTGCCACTCAGGGTAAGGCCGTGCCACGCGACCGCTCAGGCCGCGTGCCGCGCGTCCACTACGCGGGACTGGATCGCGTCGAGGTATTGCGCCTTGAGGGCGACCGCGAGGGGGCCCAGGATCGGCTTGCCTTTGAAGTCTGCAAGCAGGGTGTCGATCAGCTGTTCGACCTTCACACGCGCCGAGGCCACGCTGGCAGGGTGCAAGGGATCGAATTCGATACGTTCCATTTCTTCGTCCAGGCGCTGCAGCACAGGGGCCGCATTCTGGATCTGACTGCGCAAGGTCTCATGTGAGAGGGCCATCGATTTCCTCCATGGGGGTAGCCACACCCGGTCCTGATCGTCATCGTGAAGCATTGCGATATTGCTTCACAAATATGTCAGTTGTATGACAGCTCAGGCTTGTGTGCCTCGCGTTGCTTGAGCAGCGATCGAATCGGCCCGCGTACCTTGCGCTTGGTCACGTCCTTGGCACTGAACCAGCGGCAGTCGTCGATCTCGTTGCAAGGCCGTGGCTTCTTGGAGAGGGGCTGTGGTGCTTCGAACAGGAAGTGGATGACCTTGTCTTCGGTAAATTCGGATACGAAGGCCAGCTCGTCGAATTCCAGCCCGGTTTCCTCGCTCATCTCCCGCAGCGCCGCTTGAAGAGGGGTTTCGTTCGCTTCCACCCGGCCCCCGGGCAGGTTCCATTTGGCGTTGCGCTTGCGCACGAAGAGGATCTGCTCATCGCGACGGTAAATCACCGTAGCCCGTCGTTTGATGCTTTTTGCAGTGGTGTCGATGGCTTCCTTCGCGCCCATGCGGCCGTCCTCCGTCTGTGCTGAACCCAACCTGTGTAACCTTCGGCAAGGGCTAGGCATGCCCCCAGGGAGGGGAGCATGCCGCCTTCATGTGTCGATAGGATGACTGCCGGAATGGGGCCGGAGTTCAGCGCAGCCGCACGTCATGGAGGCTAGAAGCGGAAGGCTTGCCTGCCGATCAGCAGCCACTTGCCGTGCTGCTTCTGCCACACCTGGAAGTTCTCGATCTCGGTGGGCACCACCTTCCCGCTGTTCACCGCCTCGGCGGAAAAGTGGTTGCGCACCAGCGCGGTATCGCCGCTGAGAATGATTTTCTGGTTAAGCATTTTCAGGCTGTTGAAGCCGCTGCGGCCGGTTTCGATGTCGGCGATAAAGGCCTGCTTGTCCTGAACGTTGCCGCTGGAGTGCCCGTAGCTGAGGTTATCGGCAGTGAGCGCCTTCAGCGCAGGAATATCTTTGTGCCACATGGCTTGGGTGAGTTGATCCACCGCTTGCTCCACGTCCTGCTCCGGCGTGGCCGCTGCGACCATGCCGGCGTACAGGCAGGCCAGGCCCACTAATACCTTCGATGCTTTCATCCCTTGCTTCCCTTGTTCTTATGACGTTGTGGTGATGCCGCCACTTGGCGGACATCGTACAACGTAGCAGAGATTTCACACCGTGCAGCCCGCGCCTTCGAACAGCGCCCTGAAGCGCTCGGCAGGCATCGGCCGCCCCAGCAGGTACCCTTGCCCCTGCTCGCAGCCGATCATGACGAGCGCCTCACGTTGCGCATCCGTCTCGATCCCTTCGGCCGTTACTGTAAGCGTCAACGCCTTGCCCAGGTCGATGATGGCCTGGATGATTGCATGGCTGGATGCCGAGCCGCCGAGGTCTGAAATGAAGCTGCGGTCAATTTTCAACGCGTCGAAAGGATAGGCGCGCAGGTAGCTGAGCGAGGAATAGCCAGTGCCGAAATCGTCCATGGCCAAACGCACGCCGACGGCCTTGAGCCGCTGCATCGTTAGCAAGGCCTGATTGGCATCGTTGAGCAATACGCTTTCGGTGATCTCCAGCTCCAGCCTGCCCGGGGGCAAGCCAGAGGCCTGGAGTGCGGCCTCTACGCGCGCCACCAGATCGCCGCGCTGAAACTCTACGGACGAGAGGTTGACCGACACCATGAGCGGCACCCGCCAGCTCATGGCTTCCCTGCACGCCGTGTTGAGCACCCAGTCACTGACCGCAACGATCAGCCCGGATTCTTCGGCCACCGCGATAAACTGCCCGGGCGGCAACAGGCCGCGTTCCGGATGCCGCCAACGCACCAGCGCCTCGGCGGCCGCGAGCTGGTTGCCTTGCAGATCGAAACGAGGCTGATATTCCAGGAACAGCTGATCGCCACGCAGGGCCTGACGCAGGTCGGTTTCCACGCGGCGCCGCTCCAGCACGCGCTGGTTCATCTCGGCAGCATAGAACTGCCAATTGTTACGCCCCGCGCCCTTGGCTTCATACAATGCGATGTCGGCGTAGCGCAGCAGGTCGCTGGCCTGGGCGCCGTCATGGGGCGACAGCACCACGCCAATGCTTACGCCTACCGAGACCTCGTGGCCTTCGACCAGCAACGGCTGCGCCACCGCTTCGCACAGGCGGGAGCAAAATCGCTCCACGTCGAAACCGAGCGGCAGGTCGCTGCCCACGATCACGAATTCATCGCCACCTAGCCGAGCCACAAGGTCGCTGTCGCGTACTGCGCTGCGCAAGCGCCTCGCCACTTCACACAGCACCTGGTCGCCTGCGGCGTGCCCCAAGGTGTCGTTGATCGGCTTGAAGCGGTCCAGGTCCAGGCTCAGCAGCAGCAAGGGGTTGTCCGAGCGCGAGCCAGCTTGCAGGTGTTTCTGCAGATAGCCATGCAGGTAGCTTCGGTTCGCCAGGCCGGTCAGGGCGTCGTGCTGGGACAGGTGTTTGATGTGCGCCCGCGCTTCGGTCTCGGCGGTAACGTCCGAGACCGTGCCGCGGTAGCCGCTGATGCGATCGCCATTGCGAACCACGCGCGCCGACAGGCTGCACCAGCGTTGCCGCCCCAGGCTGTCCAAGTGGCTGCTTTCCAGCTTGCGGCTGCCGGCGGCGCCGGGCTCCAGCGCCATGCGGTTGAACGCCTTCCAGTCAAACGTGAGTAGCTCGCACAGCGTGCGCCCAAGCCAGTCTTCCCGGGCAAAGCCGGTGATCACGTCGAAGCGTTCGGAGAGGTAGACCAGCCGACCGTCGCGGTCGGTTTCCCAGATCCAGTCCGAGCAGGCCTCCGCCACGGCGCGAAAGCGTTCCTCGCTCAAGGCCAGGCGGGCTTTGCTGTCGTCGATCATGCCAGCGGCGGCTAGCCCGGAGCGGTAGATCCAGGCCATGAGTATGGCGAAGGCAAGGGCGGTGACAGCCAGCACCGGCAGCACGGAATGGAGAAACTTGTCGCCAGGGTTTTCGGCAGCCCAGCGCAACCGCAACGCGCCCCCCGTGGCGCCTTGCACCACAAGGTTGGGCCGGCTGTCGGTGGCGCCGGAGAGGTCGACCTTCAGGTTCTGCAAGCCGTAGTTCTGCTCCCAGTGGTTGAGCTTGACCGTGTCCAGTACGTCCACAAACACCAGGTAAGGCAGCGACTCGGGCTTGACCTTGCGCGGCAGCTCGGTGGGCTTGATCACCGCAGCGTAAACGATGGCTGGCTGCCCGTTCACGGTGTAAAAGCCGTAGCCGGGCAGTTCATTGGCGCTCTGCTGGCGCGCCAGGGCAAGCAGCGGGGCCAGTTCGCCACCCAGGAAATCGCTGGCTTGCACTTCGGTCAAATGCCCGCCCACGATGGCGTAGCGCGTGGCGGTGTCCGGCGCGACGATGAATACGCCTTCCAGGGAGTAATTGAGATAGAGCGAAGGCCCGATGTTGTCCCCCGCATAGGCCCAGGCGAGGTCGATACGCGGGTGGCCCACGTGAACGTAAGCATCGTTCCAGAAGGCGTAATCCTTGACAGCCCTGGCCAACAGGTCGAGGTTGGCGTCCAACGCCCGGCGAGCATCGGATTCACTGTGTTCCATCTGGTGCCGATTTTCCTGGCCGGCAATCACGAACAGCGTGATCACCGCCAGCGAAAACAGCGCACCGATCAATGCCGACACCACCACCATGGCGCGGCGGGCAATCTGAACGTGAGAGTGGGCAAAGTTGCGAAACAGCAGCATTAAACAGCGCTCTTGAATAACAGGCAGGCAGGGGCCGAATGCACTCTATATCGGCAGGCCGGCGGTGTGGTTTAGCCATGCCTCGGTACGCTATCCGCCGCTTGTCGCGAACATTCGGCCCGGAGCAGGCGCAAGCCTGCGAACATTCGATTCAAGGAGCAATGCAATGAGCGAGCGCACATGGGAAGGGCAGGTCGCCCTGATCAGCGGAGCCGGAAGTGCCGAAGGTATCGGGATCGCCATTGCGCGCCGATTGGGCCGGGCTGGTGCTCGGCTGATTATTACCGCCAGCAGTGCGAGGATCGCCCAGCGCGTTGCCGAGCTTCGTGAAGAGGGCTTTACCGTCGAGGGCCAACCGGCCGACCTTACCGACGAGGCGCAGGTCAAGGCGTTCGCGGTGTGGGCCCACGCATGCTGGGGGAAGGTCGACGTGCTGGTGAATAACGCAGGCATGGCCATGCAGGGCAGCCCCGAGCCTTATGCCGAAGTGGCGTCCATGGACCTCGCCAGCTGGAACCTCTCGCTGAACCGCAACCTCACCAGCGCCTTTTTGCTCACCCGGGCTGTACTCCCCGGCATGCGCCAGCGGCGGTACGGCCGTATCGTGCACGTAAGCTCCACCACCGGCACGCGTGGCAGTAACCCGGGCGAAGCGGCCTACAGCGCGGCCAAGGCGGGGATGGTCGGGCTGAACATGGCACTGGCCCTGGAAGTGGCCGCGCAGGGCGTCACCGTCAACAGCGTGGCCCCGGGATGGATCGCGACGGCGTCCAGCACGCCGGAGGAAGCGCATGCCGCTACCCATGTGCCCATCGGCCGGGCAGGGCGGCCAGCCGAAGTGGCGGCGGCGGTGGCATTCCTTGCTTCGCCAGAGGCCAGCTACATCACCGGGGAAGTACTGGTAGTGGATGGGGGCAATTGCCTGATGGAAACGAAGGGCTAGCAAGGCGCTGCGAGCCCGTATTCACCAAGGCACGGGTGCGTAGCAATGTGCTATCTTTTGCCGGCCGAGCGAAACGGTGCCTACCATCGTGCTTTCGGTATTCCGTTGTTCCATGCACAGGATGCGCGCCCAGCCGGACATTTCACATGCTCGTCGCTCCGTTGCACCCTCGGGAAGCCGAACGCCAGGATTCGCTGGACGATCTCCACGTGCTCGATACGCCCGCCGATCCCTACATGGACTCGCTGGTGCGCCTTACCCAGGACCTGTTCAAGGTGGAGCAGGTGCTGATCAGCCTGGTGGACAAGGACCGTCAGTGGTTCAAGGCCCGGGTGGGGCTGGAAGCCTGCAGCACGTCGCGGGACGTCTCCTTCTGCGCCCACGCCATTCTCGAGCCCGCCAAAACGCTCGTGGTGCCCGATGCCCGTGATGACGAGCGCTTCGCCGACAACCCGCTGGTCACCGGGGCGCCTAATATCCGCTTTTATGCAGGCCATCCCTTGATCGCACGATCGGGCCTGCCCGTAGGTACCCTGTGCCTGCTCAGTTCATCGTCCCGCACACTGGCCCCTGACGAGGAAGCGCGGCTGCGGGACCTGGCTCAACTGGTGGAGGGTTATCTTCAGCTCAAGGGGTTGAGCGAGCACACTCGCCAGTTGCGCGCTGCGGTCAGCCGTGAAAAGCGCCGAGCGTTGCTCGACCCGCTGACCCAGATCTGGAACCGTTCGGCACTGGCGCATTTCTACCCGGGGGAGCAGGACATCGCTCGCCATGGCAACGAACTGCTGGGCGTGCTGTACGTGGACCTGGACCATTTCAAGCAGATCAACGACCAGCATGGGCATGCCATCGGGGACGAAGTGCTTATCGAAGCAGCCCGGCGTATCGCCGCCAGCTTGCGCCCTCATGACCTGCTGCTGCGGCTGGGGGGCGAGGAGTTCGCGGTGGTGTCGCGGGTGAGTGCGGTAGAGCAGTTGCACACCATTGCCGAACGGGTGCGCTCAAGCATCGCCGGCAAGCCGTTCACTACCCAGGCCGGCGTGCTTGACGTGTATGCCAGCCTCGGCGCTGCCTGCGGTGCGCCGGATACGGCGGCCGAGGTACTGCTGGCCAAGGCTGATGCAGCGCTGTATGAGGCCAAGCACAACGGCCGTAACCGCGTGTGCATGGCCACGGGGTAAGGCCCGTTACTGCAGGCTGACGCCGTAGAACCCGGTGACCCCGAACGGGTTGATCTTGAAGCCCTGCACACGCGTGCTCATGGGCTGCGACACCACCGAATGCGCCATGGGGGAAACCGGCATCTCGCGACGAATGATCTGCTGGGCCTGGCCGTACAGCTGGCTGCGCTCGTTGCGGTCGGTGAGGGCGCGGGCTTTCTGCAACAGCGCATCCACGTCCTTGTTGCACCAGCGGGCATAGTTGCTGCCGCCAATGGCGCTGCAGCCGTACAGCACGCCCAGCCAGTTGTCCGGGTCCCCGTTGTCGCCGGTCCAGCCGTAGGTCATCACATCGTGCTCGCCTGCCTTGGCGCGCTTGATGTACTCGCCCCATTCATAGCTCACGATGTTGGCTTTGATGCCCACCTTGGCCCAGTCCTGCTGGATCATCTGCGCCGACTGCCGCGCGTTGGGGTTCGATGCCCGCTGCACGGTCATGGCCCACAGGTTGATCTGGGTGCCGGGCTTCACCCCGGCCGCGGCCAGCAGTTCCCGGGCCTTGTCAGGGTTGTAGGCGGCGCCCTTGATGCTTGAGTCGTAGGACCATTGGGTGGGCGGCATCACGTTTTGCGCCACCTGGCCCGCGCCCTGGAACACGGTGTCGACGATGGCCTGCTTGTTGATCGCCATGTCCAGCGCCTGGCGCACTTCAGGCTTGTCCAGCGGCGGGTGCTGGGTGTTGTAGGCCAGGAAGCCCACGTTGAAGCCGGGTTGTTCCAGCACCTTGAGCTTGGGGTCTTTCTTGATTTCAGCGAGGTCGGCGGGCCGAGCGTAGCCACTCACCTGGCACTCGCCAGCCTTGAGTTTCTGCAGTCGCGTTGCGGCATCCGGCGTGATGGCGAAGATAAGCTCGTCCAGTTTCACGTCTTCGGGCTTCCAGTACGCGGTGTTGCTCTTGTAACGGATAACGGCGTCTTTCTGGTAGCGGTTGAACACGAATGGCCCGGTGCCCACCGGCTGCTGATTGAGTTGTTCGGGGTGGCCTGCCTTGAGCAACTGGGCGGCGTATTCGGCGGACTGGATAGAAGCGAAACTCATGGCCAGGTCGGCGGCGAACGCGGCGTCAGTGTTCTTCAGCACGAACACCACCGTATGGTCATCGACCTTTTTCACCTCGGTGATGTTCTGGTCAAGCTCCATGTCGGTGAAGTAGGGAAACTCGCTGGGGTAGGCCTTACGGAATGGCTGCTCCTTGTCGAGCATGCGCTGGAAGGTGAACAGCACGTCGTCGGCAGTGAAGTCACGTGTTGGGGTGAAGTACGCGGTGGTGTGGAACTTCACGCCCTGGCGCAGATGGAAGGTGTAGGTCTTGCCGTCGGCACTCACATCCCAACCTGTCGCCAGGCCCGGCTCCAGCTCCGTGCCGCCGCGCTTGAATTGCACCAGCCGGTTGAACACGGTTTCGGCCGCCGCATCGAATTCGGTGCCGGAAGTGTACTGCGCCGGATCGAAGCCCGCCGGGCTCGCTTCGGAGCAGTAGATCAGCGTAGACGCCTGTGCCAGAGGGGCCGCGGCCAACACGCCGGCGGCCAACAGGGAAAGGGCGAAAGTAAAACGCATGCGGGAAGGCTCCATCCAGTCAAGTGAGTGAGGCGGTGGGCAGGTTAGCATCTTGGGTGGGGCGTGAGCCTGAAAAGCGCTTGTAGCCTTAATCATGCAGACCGTACAACATGGTGTTTGTCAGTGCTTGACGATAGCCGGGTTTGCTATCAGCCTAACGCTCGAATGGCTTGATGAGAGGAGACCGTTGTGGCGACGAAAACAGATGCACTATCCGATGACCTCATAGAGAAGCTGGAGGCTCAGGTCCCCCTTATTGCGGCCACTGCTACTCGCGCGGCATACAATCGCGCCGTCGCTTCGGGGCGCACATTGGTCAAGCTTGAAGGTGCTTTCATCGTTTCATCCGGGCCAGACGGAAGCAGGCAGGTCCTGTCCCAAGCCAAGCCCCGCCGGAAGGTAACCGTAGGTCAGGTATTCGAGACGCATAGCCCGCATGCCGGTCGCTAGGCTGCGGATGTTCGCTGGGCCGAATGGCTCCGGCAAGAGCACAGTAAAGGACATGCTGCCTGCCAGCCTTATCAGCACTTACGTCAATGCTGACGAAATCGAACAGGCCCTGAAAACGTCCGGCATGTTAGACCTTTCGGTGTTTGATACGGCCGCTAATACCAGCGAAGTCGCCGCGTTCTTTCTACAGCATCCACTTTTACAGAAAGGTGATATGCAATCGGATATCGCGTCAATTTCAGTAAATGGCAAGTGGTTGCGTATACACAGGGCGGATATCAATTCATACCATGCATCCGTCGTTGCCGACTTTATCCGTCGCAAGTTACTCGAAGCGAAGACCAGCTTTACGTTTGAAACGGTCATGTCTTCTCGAGGGAAAATTGACTTTCTCAGAGAGGCCCAAGCCGCCGGGTATCGGACCTATCTTTACTTCGTGGCAACCGAGTCACCCGAGATCAACCTTAGCCGCGTGGCAAACCGGGTCGTTGATGGTGGGCACGGGGTGCCCCGTGAAAAGGTTATCAGCCGATACAGTCGCTCACTGGCGCTTCTACCCGCAGCAATTGAAGCATCGGATAGAGCCTATATCTTTGATAACAGTGGAGAGGAGGCGGTACTCCTGGCGGAAGTTACCAGTGGTACACACTTGGTCTTCCATCAGGAAGATATGCCCGAGTGGTTCATGCAGGCTTACGCTGATGATGTCATCAGCGGCCAGTTACTCAGGTAGAACTGTGAGCTACCACGGCAACCGTTCCCCGCTGTAGCTGAAAAACCCGCCGCTGTCGTTCGCGTCCAAACCCTCCAGTACCCGCAGCATGTCGGCGGCTGCTTGCCGGGTGGGCGGGCCTGGGGGCGGAAGGGTTTGGACAGGTTTGAAGTGACCGTGCCCGGGTGCAACGCCACCAGGCGCTTGCCCGGCCAGCGGCGGGCGGGTTCGATGGCTGCGGTCTTGATCAGCATGTTCAACGCGGCTTTGGACGCTCGGTAGCTGGACCAGCCGCCTAGGCGGTTATCCCCGATGCTGCCGACCTTGGCCGAGAGCACGGCGAATACGCCGTCGGCCGCCAGCAACGGTAAGAACTGCTGCAGCACCAGCGCCGGGCCGAACGTATTGGCCTGGAACGTGGCCAGCAGTTGGTCGAGGTTGATGGCTTCGAGGGATTTTTCCGGCATGAAGCCTTCGCCGTGGAGGATACCGCTCGCCAATATGATCAGGTCGAACGGGCCCTGCGGCACAAGGGCGGCGGCTTCGCTGATGCTCTGCGGCACGGTAAGGTCCAGGGACGGTTGCGTGTTTCGGCCGAGGCGGATGACCTCTGCGTAGCGGCTGTCTTCCTCCAGCAACTGGGCAAAGGCGCCCCCGATGGCGCCGCTGGCACCGATAACCAAAGCCTTGAGATTTGCGGCCGATGTGTTCATGCGTTGCCTCCCCGAAAGGCAGGCCTGTGCGCCTGATGCCAAGCCTACCGAGGCATCTGAACCACGCCGGCGGGGAAGGTGCCCAAATGGGCAAGCCAGCGTGGCCCGGCCCGGCGGCTACGAAAATGACCTTGCCTTGCCGCCGAGGAAGGCCCCCAACGCGGCGCGGGTATCGGCCACGCACTGGTCCGTGACCGGGCCGGGGTACTGATCGAACAGGTGCGGCACGCCAGCGTACAGCCGCGCTTCCACCGGCACTCCGGCATGGCTGAGCCGCAACGCAAAATGCATTGCTTCATCCACGAACAAATCCAACGCGCCCACGGCAATGAAGGTCGGCGGCAGGCCGGCCAGGCTCGGCGCCAGCGCGGGGGAAAACTCACCCCGCCGGCCGTCGTCGACCGGGTAATCCCCCCGCAGGCATTCCCAGCAGAAGTGGTTGGGTTCGGCGCTCCATCCATAGGCACCCGCGTTGGGATTCAGCGGTTGGCCCGGTGCCCCGGTGCGGTGATCCAGCATGGGGTAGATCATCACCAGCCCGGCGAGTTGGCAGCACGGTTGCGATTGATGCCGCAGCGCCAATGCTGCCGCCAACCCGCCGCCTGCGCTATGGCCCATCAGCACCACCGCGTCTGTCCCTACCCCTAAGGTATCGGCATGGGCGACCACCCAGCGCAGCGCCGCTTCACAGTCGTCCAACGGGGCAGGGAATGGATGTTCCGGCGCCAGCCGATAGTCCACCGCCGCGATGGCCACGCCCATGGCGAGGGCGAGTTCGTGGAGGTAGTTGTCGGCCATTTCCGGGCAGCCCAGCACGAACCCACCGCCATGCAGGTACACCACCAGCGGCGGGTTGATCACCCCCGGCCGCGGACGGTACAGCCGCAGCCGTGGCCCGTCGGGTATCCAGTGCTCGTCTCCCTGAGCATGGGCGCGCGGCGTAAAACCTTGGTGCAGCCGCGCCCGTATCGCCTGCAGCGTCGCCAGGTTCCACGGCTCCGGCTGCTCGTCGAGGAACAACCGGTAGGCGGGATGAAGCAGGTGCGCCGTGCTCATGTCACAGCCAGGCCTTGATGCGCGCGCACACGGCGGTTGTGGATATGCCGTAGCGGTCGTGCAAGGTGGGCAAGGCGCCGGCATCGAGGAAGGCGTCCGGCAGGGCGATCTGGCGGAAGGTGGGCGTTACGCCGTTGCGCAGCAGCACGCCGGCCACCGCCTCACCCAGGCCACCGATCTCCGAGTGGTTTTCAGCGGTCACCACCAGCCGCCCTGGTTTGCGCGCCTCGGCCAGGATGCTCGCGGTGTCCAGCGGCTTGATCGTGGGCACGTGCTGCACAGCCACGTCGATGCCGTCGGCCCGCAGTTGCTCGGCCGCTTCCAGCGCGCGCATGGTCATCAGCCCAGTGGAAATAATCAACACGTCGTTGCCGGTGCGCAGGGTTTTCGCCTTGCCGATCTCGAACTGGTAGCCGTATTCGTCCAGCACCAGCGGCACGTTGCCGCGCAGCAGGCGCATGTACACCGGGCCTTGATGCGCGGCGATGGCGGGCACGGCCTGCTCGATTTCCAGCGCATCGCAGGGGTCCACGATCATCAGGTTGGGCATGGCGCGGAAGACCGCCAGGTCGTCCGTGGCCTGATGGCTGGGGCCGTAGCCGGTCGTGAGCCCGGGCAGGCCGCAGACGATCTTCACGTTGAGGTTTTCTTCGGCGATGGCCATGCAGATGAAGTCATAGGCGCGCCGTGATGCGAACACCGCGTAGGTGGTGGCGAACGGCACGCAGCCTTCGCGGGCCATGCCGGCGGCGGCGCTCATCAACAGCTGCTCGGCCATGCCCATCTGATAGAAGCGGTCAGGATGCGCCTTGGCGAAAATGTGCAGGTCGGTGTATTTGGACAGGTCCGCCGACAACCCGACGATATCGCTGCGTTCGTCCGCCAGTGCGGCGAGGGCGTGGCCGAACGGCGCAGCGCGGGTGGCCTGGCCCTCGGCAGCGATCGAGGCAATCATCGCACTGGTGGTGAGGCGTTTGCCGGTGGAAGCCGGGGCTTTGAAGGTGCTCATACGGTTTTCTCCTGGTCCAGCAGCGCCAGCGCCTGGTCCCATTCATGTTCGTCCACGCGAATGAAATGTGTCTTTTCCCGGGCCTCCAGGAAGGGCACGCCTTTGCCCATGCGGGTATCGCAGATAATGACTCGTGGCTGAGCACCGCCGTGGGCACGCGCGGCATCGAAGGCGCCGACCAACGCATCCAGGTCATTGCCATCCACCCGTTGGGTGAACCAGCCGAAGGCCTGCCAGCGGTCGACGATGGGCTCGAAGGCGAGGACTTCGCTGGAATGGCCGTCGGCCTGCTGATTGTTCACGTCCACGATGGCGATGAGGTTGTTCAGCCGCCAGTGAGACGCCGACATCGCCGCTTCCCAGGTGGAGCCTTCGTTCAGTTCACCGTCGGACAGCAGGTTGTACACGAAGCTGTCCGAACCCTTGCGTTTGAGGCCCAGGCACGCCCCCACCGCGATGCCCAGCCCATGGCCCAGCGAGCCACCGGTGATCTCCATGCCAGGGGTGTAGGCGGCCATGCCTGACATCGGCAGGCGGCTGTCGTCGGCGCCGTAGGTTTCCAGCTCCTCCAGTGGGATGATTTCGGCCTCGATCAGCGCTGCGTACAAAGCGATAGCGTAGTGGCCGATGGACAGGTAAAAGCGGTCACGGCCTTCCCATTCAGGGTCATGGGGCTGGTAGCGCATGGCATGGAAGTACGCAACGGCCAGCAGGTCGGCGGCGCCCAGGGCCTGGCCAACGTACCCTTGGCCTTGCACCTGGCCCATGCGCAGGGCATGGCGGCGAATGTTGTGGGCGCGGTCACTCAGCGTAGGCGACAGGTTAGGTAAAGCGCTCATAAGGTGTCTCCAGTGGCTTAACGGTTGACCAGCGAGGCGGGTACGCGCAGCACCAGGCTGGCGCCGAAACACAGCACGCCGGTGATCAGGTACATGCCGATCGCGCTGGAGCCGGTGCTGGTGGTGATCCAGCCAATCAGGTAAGGCGAGCAGAAGCCGGCCAGGTTGGCGAAGCTGTTGACCGCGGCGATGCCGGCGGCGGCGGACACGCCCCCCAGCAAGGTGGTAGGCAGCATCCAAAACATTGACGAGGCGGACAGCACGCCCGCGGCGGCCAGGCACAGGCTGAGGATCGAAAGCAACACGTTGCTGCCCATCACTGCGGCCAAGGTGAGGCCCAGGGCACCGGCCAGCATTGGCACGATCAGGTGCCAGCGCCGCTCGCGGTGTTTGTCGCCGCTGCGCCCGGCCAGCAGCATCGCGGCGATGGCACACAGATACGGCAGGCTGGTGAGCAGGCCGATGTGCAGCGGGTCGGACACCCCGGCATTGCGCACCAGGGTAGGCAGCCAGAAAGTGATCGCGTACTGCCCCATCACCACGCAGAAGTAGATCCCGGCGAGCAACCACAGGCGGCGGTCACGGATGAACGCGGCGGGGGAGGCGTGGGTGACTTTTTTCTGCTCGTCTTCGGCCAGCTCACGGCTGATCAGGGCCTTTTCTTCGTCATCGAGCCATGTTGCTTGATGCACGCCGTCCTTGAGGTAGCTGAGCACCAATATTCCCACTAGCACCGTGGGCACTGCTTCGAGCGCAAACATCCATTGCCAGCCCGCCCACCCGTGCACGCCGGCAAAGTGGTTCATGATCCAGCCCGACAACGGCCCGCCGATCATCCCGGACAACGGAATGGCCACGAACCACAGCACGGTCATGCGCGCGCGGCGATAGGAGGGGAACCAATAGGTGAGGTACAGCAGCAGGCCAGGCGCCAGCCCCGCTTCGGCGACACCGAGGAAGAACCGCAGCGTATAGAACTGCCAAGCGGTGTCGACGAAGGCAAACAGCGCCGAAATGAGGTCCCAACTGATCATGATGCGGGCGATCCAGCGGCGCGCACCCACTTTGTGCAGGATGATGTTGCTGGGCACTTCGCAGAAAAAGTAGCCGATGAAGAACATGCCGGCGCCCAGTCCATACACCGTCTCGCTCAGGGCCAGGTCGTTCATCATTTGCAGCTTGGCGAAGCCCACGTTTACCCGGTCCAGGTAGGCGCACAGGTAGCACAGCATCAAAAAGGGCATCAGCCGCCAGGCGGTTTTGCGGTATGCGGACGAGCGAACGCTCGTGGCCGCTTCGAGGGTGAGGGTGGTCATGGGTCTGATCTCTTGTTGTTATCGCAGGCCAGGTGAATCACCTGGCGCATCGCTGATACAGAACCGCGGCGACTTCAGTGAATCAACATGCCACCGTTCACGTCCAGGGTAATGCCGGTGAGGTAAGCCGAGAGGTCGCTGGCCAGGAACAGCGCCGCGTTGGCCACGTCGTCCGCTGCGCCCAGGCGGCCCAGTGGGATGCCTTCGATAATGGCGTGGCGCCGTTCATCCTGCATCAGGCCACCGGTGATGTCGGTGTGGATCAACCCCGGCGCGATCGAGTTGACGCGGATCTGGGCCGGCCCGAACTCCCTTGCCATCGCCTTGGCAAGCCCCAGCACGCCCGCCTTGGCCGCGCTGTAGTGGGGGCCGCCGAAGATGCCGCCGCCGCGCTGGGCGGACACTGAAGACATGCACACGATGCTGCCGCCGCCTTGCTCGCGCATGGCGGGGATCACTGCCTGAGACATGAGCAGCGTGCCGCGCAGGCTCACGTCCAGCACCTTGTCGTAGTCGCTGCCGCTGATGTCCAGGGTTTTCAGTGGTTGAGTGATGCCGGCGTTGTTGATCAGTACGTCGATGCGCCCGAAGTGCTCGAGCACCTGAGCCACGGCACCTTGCGTAGCGGCTTCGTCTGCCACGTTGGCGCCCAGGCCCAGATGGCCTTCGCCCAGGGAGGCGGCGGCGTCGCGGGCGGCTGCGGCGTCCAGGTCGAGAATGGCAACGCGCGCGCCGTGCCGGGCGAAGGCGATAGCGGTGGCGCGGCCGATGCCGCGAGCGGAGGCGGCGCCAGTGATGATTGCAACCTTGCCTTGGAGAAGCATGAGAGCACCCTCTGATTGTTTTTGTAGGGTCGATCCGTTCGAATCGATGGGCTCAGCTTCCGCCTGCCGTCCAAGGCCAGCAAGGCAGGCCCGCTCACTCGGTGCTGAAAAAAATTCAGCACTCGCCATGGTTGCGCATCAATGCTTGAATGCGGGAGCCACGCGATACGCCGTCTCCACTACAAGAACATGACCATGCCTCTGCCAGACAACAGCTCCCTGACGCTGCCACCGCTGAAAGCCCTTCAAGCCTTCGAGCAGATTGCCCGCTTCGGCAACGTTGCGCGGGCGGCCGAAGTGCTCAACCTCACGCCTTCGGCGGTGAGCCATCAATTGGCGAACCTGGAAGCCCTGATCGGGCGACCGCTGTTCCTGCGTACCGCCCGGGGCGTAACGCTTACGCCGGTAGGTGAGCAGTACTTGCTGGATGTGTCCGGGCTGCTGCACAGCCTGACCGTTGCCACGGAGCGGGCCACCAGCGACCAGAGCCTGGATTGCCTGCGCCTGCATTCCTCGCCCAGCTTCGGCCTGCTGTGGCTGATGCCGCGGCTGGAGGCGTTTCGCCTGAGCCACCCGGACATCCAGCTCAACCTGTCGTGTTCGTATGAGTCGCTGCACTTCAGCCGCGACAAGATCGACCTGGACATCCGCCATGGGCTGCCCAATTGGCCCAGCTTCGAAGTGCGCACTGTGCCCCAGGAGCGGATCGCCGTGCTGGCGTCGCCCGGGCTGTTGGAGAAGTGGCCGGTGCGGCGGATGGGCGACCTGCTGAGCGCGCCGCTGATTCTCTCCGAGGCGACCCTGGTGAAATGGCCGCAGATGTTCGCCCAGCACGGCCTGGCCCGGCCGGAGCAACCTTACTCGTTGAGCTTCGACCGCTCCTACATGACGCTCGAAGCCGCCAGCCATGGGCTGGGTTTTGCGCTGGAGAGCACCTTGCTCGCCCAGGCCTACCTGGCCCGCGGCAGCCTGGTGGAAGTGGGCGAGGGGCTGAGTGCCGCCATCACCGCCCACCACCTGGTATTCCCCAGGGCCCACGCCAACTTCCCGAGGGTGCGGCGCTTTCTGGACTGGATGCAGGCCGAGCTGGGGCAGGGGTTTGTGTATTAGCCCGGGATTATTCGCAGGTTTCGCCTACTCCTTGTATGTCTCCCACAGCGCAGAGGCCTCAAACCAGCGAATACACCAGCGCCGAAATGGACACCAGGCCGATCACCACCACGAACACGTTGGACCACTGGCCAGCGTATTGGCGCAGGGCGGGTACCCGGCGCACGGCGTACATCGGCATCAGGAACAGGATGGCCGCGATCACCGGGCCGCCGAGGGTTTCAATCATGCCCAGGATGCTTGGGTTCAGGGTTGCCACCGCCCAGCACACCACCGCCATGGCTACCGCCACCATGCGATCCCGGCCCTTGCTGGCGCCGCGCCCGCGCTTGGCCAGCAGCCCATGCAGGCCTTCGCTGGCGCCGATGTAATGGCCGAGGAATGATTTGGCGATCGCTACCACCGCGATAATGGGCGCGGCAAAGGCGATGGTCGGGTTGCTGAAGTGGTTGGCCAGGTACGAGAGGATCGACAGGTTCTGCGCCTTGGCTTCCGCCAGTTGCTCGGGGGACAGCACCAGCACGCAACTGAACACGAAGAACATCACCGTCACTACCATCAAGGCGTGAGCGCGGGCCAGCACCCGGCTGCAGCGCGGTTCGGCGGCATCACCCCAGGCCCGTTTGCGGTCCACTGCAAAGGCCGAAATGATCGGCGAGTGGTTGAACGAAAACACCATCACAGGAATGGCCAGCCACAGGGTATGCACCAGGGAGGCGGCAGGCGGAACGTTGCCGGCAGTGGCCAGGATGCCCCCGGTCCAGTGGGGCACCAGGAACAGCCCCAGCAACACCAGCGCGGCAATGAACGGGTACACCAGCAGGCTCATCACCTTCACGATGGCCGCCTCGCCGCAGCGAACCACGATCATCAGCCCAACGATCAGCAAGGCGGCCAGCACCGCGCGAGGGGGCGGCGTGACGTGCAATTGGTGCTCGAGAAAGCTGCCCACGGTGTTGGTCAGGGCCACGCTGTAGATCAGCAGGATGGGGAAGATCGCGAAGAAATACAGCAGCGTGATCAGCGTTCCGGCTTTCTTGCCGAAGTGCTCTTCCACCACGCCGGTGATGTCGGCGCCATCACGCCCCGACAGCACGAAACGGGTAAGCCCGCGGTGCGCGTAATACGTCATGGGGAAGGCCAGCAGCGCCAGGATCAGCAGCGGCCAGAACCCGCCGACACCGGCGTTGATAGGCAGAAACAGCGTACCGGCGCCGATGGCGGTGCCGAACAGGCCCAGCATCCAGGTGGTTTCGTCTCGGCCCCAGCGCGCTTGAACGGCGGGGGTGGCTTGGGTGGCAGTGGCCTGCTGAGTCATTCGGGGTCTCCGTTAGCAAGGCTTCAAGCACGGCCGCAAACCGCTGCAACAGCAGGGCGGCCCATAAAAAAAGCCGCGATTGTGTAACGTTTGGTTAATCTTGCAAAGCCTGAATGCGCCAGGCGGGCGTCAGGCGCCGTGGTTGCAGGCCTTGTGGGGAGCCTCTACGAAGGCCTACCCTTGGCAACCCGACCCCTGCAAAGGCGCCGACATGGACCTGTCTACCTGGGCGCTGTTCGTGCCCGCCTGCTTCGCCCTGAACCTGGCCCCAGGCCCCAATAACCTGTTGTCGGTACATAACGCGACCCACTATGGCTTTAGCCGTGCCTGCTGGGCCGGCGTGGGTCGGTTGGTAGCATTCGCAGGCATGATCGGGCTGGCTTCAGTGGGCCTGGCGGCGGTGATCCAGGCCTCCGCCACGCTGTTCATGCTGGTGAAAATGGTGGGCGCGGCGTATCTGCTCTACCTCGCTTGGCAGATGTGGAACAGCGGGGCTGGGATCGAGACCGGAGGCGCTGCCGTCAACACTCCTACCGCCTGGCGGCTGGCACGGCAGGAGTTTCTGGTCGCGGCAGGCAACCCAAAAGCCATACTAATTTTCACCGCCTTCCTGCCTCAGTTCGTCAGCGCCGGGCAGCCGTTCGCGGCGCAGTTCGTGCAACTGGGCGCAGCGTTTCTGCTGTTGGAATGGGTCGCCATCGCGCTCTATGCCTGTGCCGGGGTGCACCTGCGCCAATTGCTGAAGCGGCCTTCGGCCCAGGCGATGTTCAGCCGCTGCTGTGCGTCGCTGCTGGCACTGGCCGGGGCGGCGTTACTGCTGGGCCGTAAAGCCCCGGCCTGACGACTGGCGCCGCGATGAGCTGGCTAAGGTGGCAATTAGTATTACTATATGGTCATTCCGGGCGCCGCCCGGTACGTCGGCACCCACAATAACAAGAGGTGTTCCATGGCCATACCTGCTGCCGCGCCCCAAGCGGCCGACCCCCGTTCACTTGAAGATGCCCTGTATCGCAAGGTGAACTGGCGCATCGTTCCGCTCTTTATCCTTTGTTTCCTCTTCGCCTACCTGGACCGTGTGAACATCAGCTTCGCCAAGCTGGAAATGCAAAGCGACCTGGGCTTCAGCGACACCGTGTACGGCTTGGGCGCCAGTTTGTTCTTCGTGGGTTACTTTCTGTTCGAGGTGCCGAGCAACGTGCTGCTGCACAAGATCGGCGCAAGGGTGTGGATTGCCCGCATCATGGTCACCTGGGGCATCACCTCGGCCTGCATGATGTTTGTGCAGAGCGAGTTCTGGTTCTACACCTTGCGCTTTCTCATCGGGGTGATGGAGGCCGGGTTCGTACCGGGGGTGCTGTATTACTTCACTCAGTGGTACCCCAGCAGCCGCCGTGGGCGGGTGAATGGTTATTTCAAAAGCTCGATCTGCCTGTGCGGGATCGTCGGCGGGCCGTTGGCAGGGTTGATCCTCGGCCATATGGACGGCGCCATGGGCATGGCAGGCTGGAAGTGGCTGTTCCTGCTAGAGGGCGTGCCCTCGATTTTGCTGGGTGGCGTGGTGTTCTGGCTGCTGAGCGACCGTATCGAAGACGCACCCTGGCTCACTGTGGAAGAAAAACGCCTGCTTGCCCAGCGCATGGCCGAAGACGTGAAACCGGCTGGCAAACCCTCCATGGCCAGCCTGCTGCGCTTGCCCACTACCTATGTGATGAGCGCGATCTACCTTTGCCTGGTAATGGCCCTTACCGGGTTGCTGTTCTGGATGCCGCAGCTGATCCGTAGCGCTGGCGTAACCGACACCTTGCACATCGGCTGGCTGACCATGGTGCCGTACCTGGTGGCGGTGGTGGTGAACCTGCTGATGGGCTACAGCTCGGACCGCAGTGGCGAGCGGCGCTGGCACATGGCGACCTGTGCCTTGCTGTGCGCCGGCGGCTACCTGTTGTGCGCAATCACCGCGGGGCAACTGCTGCCGCTGATGGTGGGGTTGAGCCTGATCATGGCGGGCATCATTGCCTGGATGCCCATTTTCTGGACGATACCGCCGCGTTTCCTTAGCGGTGTGGCCGCGGCGGCGGGTATCGCCCTGATCAATTCCCTGGGCCAGCTGGGCGGGATCATCGCACCGTTCATGATCGGCCGTGTGCGCGACCTCACCGGCGCGGCAACCCCGGCGCTGTACCTGCTCAGTGTCATCAGCCTGGTAGCGGTGGCATTGATCCTGTGGGGCGTGCCCAAGGTGTACTACAGCGCCGAGGCCCAGCCTGAGGCGGAACCCGACGCTTCAGCCGCGTTGCCTCAGGGGGTGGTTTCGATCTCGCGCCGGTAAGCGTAGGTGTCGGCGAAGCGCGACAGCAGGAACTCGGCGCAGGTGGTGGCCGGGTAGCGCGGCGGATTGCTTGCGCTCTGGCAGCCGGGCAGGCACTCGATGGCGGTATCGGGGTGCGGCTCGGCGAAGAACGGCATGGCGTAGCGGTCCACGCCCAGCGGGCTGATCACCCGGTGGGGCGTGGAGAGGTACAGCGCGTTGCTCCAGCGCGCCATCATGTCGCCCAGGTTCACCACGAACGTGCCCTCGATCGGGGGTGCGTCAATCCATTCACCATTCACATTGCGCACCTGCAGGCCGCCAGCGTTGTCCTGATAAAGCAGGGTGATGCAGCCGTAGTCGGTATGGGCGCCGGCCCCTTGCTGCTCGGCAGAGGTGGCGGTATGGCGCGGTGGATAGTGGATCATCCGGAACACGCTCACCGGCTGGGTGAAGCGCTGGTCGAAGAAGTCCTCGGGCACCCCCAGTGCTGGCGTCATCGCCCGCAGCAGCGTTTGCGCCAGCGCCTGCATATCGAGGTAATGCTGCTCCATCAACGCTTCCCAGCCCGGCAGCGCGGGGTGGCGGTTCGGCCCGCGCAGAGGTTTCTCAGCCAGCACGTCGGGATGATCGGCCGGCAGGTGCAGGCCCATGTCGAAGGTTTCCTTCAAGTCGCTGGGCAAGGCAGGGTCCAGCTGTTCGGTGGCAATGGCGCCGTAGCCGCGGTGGTGGCGGGTCTGGGTGATGTCGATGCGCAGTTTGTCTTCGAGGGGCAGGGCGAAGAAGGTCTTCGCGGCCTGGGTCAGCGTTTCGATGCGGGCGGCACTGATGGGGTGGCCCTTGATGTAGAAGAAGCCCCACTCGCGGCAGGCGCGGTCGATGGCGGCCGATACCTGGGCAATGGCATGCGGATCTTGCTGGTACAGCGGGGCGATGTCGATGATCGGAAGGGTGTTCATGCGGGTTGTCCTGAAAGCACCAATGGGCGGCCGCCCTTATTACAGGCGGCCGCGCGGGCAGCGTTATTTCGGCAGTTGCGCGGTCAGGCCTTCAACGTAGTAGTTCATCGAGGCGAGGTCAGCAATGCTGGCGCTGCTGCCCGCCGGGATTTTCTCTGCCCCGGCCTGGTCCTTGATCGGCCCGGTGAACGGCTTGAATTCACCGCTCTTGATGCTGGCGATCAATTGCTCGGCCTCGGTTTTCACGTCGGCGGGCACCACGTCGCTGATCGGCAGCTCTACGGTTCCGTCGGCCAGGCCACCCCAGAAGTCCTGGGATTTCCAGGTGCCGTCGATCACTGCCTGAGTCGTCTGGATATAGTGCGGCGCCCAGTTGTTGACGATGGAGGTCAGTACGGCCTTGGGGCCGAAGTGGGCCATGTCCGACGCATAACCTACTGCGTACACCCCACGGCGCTCGGCAGTCTGGATAGGGGCGGGGCTGTCCGTGTGCTGGAAGATCACGTCCGCGCCCTGGTCGATCAGCGCGTTGGCCGCATCCGATTCCTTGCCCGGGTCGAACCAGGAGTTCACCCACACCACTTTCAGTTCAGTGCCAGGGTTGTACTTGTTCAGGGCCAGCTGAATGGCATTGATGTCGCGGATCACCTCAGGGATCGGGAACGAGGCCACATAGCCGATCTTCTTGGTTTTGGTCATCTTCGCCGCCAGGAAGCCACCCACGTAGCGGCCCTCGTAGGTGCGGGCCAGGTACGTGCCCAGGTTCTTGTCCTGCTTGTAGCCGGTGGCATGCTCGAAGATCACCTTGGGGAATTGCTTGGCCACTTTCACGGTAGGGTTCATGTAGCCGAACGAGGTGGTGAACACCAGGTCGTACTTGTCCTTGGCCATGTCACGGATTACCCGCTCGGCGTCGGCCCCCTCGGCTACGTTTTCAACGAAATTGGTAGTGATCTTGTCGCCCATCTGCGCTTGCAGCGCCTTGCGCCCCTGTTCGTGCTGGTAGGTCCAGCCATGGTCCCCGATGGGCCCCACGTACACAAAGCCCACCTTCAACGGCGCCGCGCTGGCGGCCAGGGTCAGCGTGGCGGCCATGGCAGCGGCCACAGCGGTGAACAACTTCTTCAAAGGGCGTTTTTGCACAGTTACAAGCTCCGTCTCGGGGTAGTGTTGTTATCAGGTGTCAGCTGCCAGGGAGAATGCAAAAAGCTGACCAAGGGGACAGGAGAGGCTGCGTATCAGGTACCGTTTACCAACACCCGTGCCGCCTGGCGGTGATCGGCCATCAGGCCTGACACGTCCAGGCCTTCGATCTGGCCCCCGATAACCCGCCACTGGCCGCCCACCATTACCCGGTCGGCACGGTCGGCGCCGCACAGCAGCAGCGCGGCGACCGGGTCATGGCTGCCGGAAAAGCGCAGGTCATCAAGCTTGAGCAGCGCCAGGTCTGCCTGCTTGCCCGGCGCCAGTTCGCCGATGTCCGTGCGCCCTAACAGTGCTGCCGAGCCGCGTGTGGCCCAACCCAGTGCCAGCTCAGGCGTAATGCGCTCGGCGCCATAGCGCAAGCGTTGCAGGTACAGCGCCTGCCGGGCTTCAAGCATCAGGTTGGAGCCGTCGTTGGAGGCCGAGCCGTCTACGCCCAGGCCGACGGTGGCGCCAGCGGCCTCCAGTTCAAGCGTTGGGCAAATGCCCGAAGCCAGGCGCATGTTGGAGGTCGGGCAGTGGCAAATACCTACGCCCGCGGCGCCCAGGCGGGTGATTTCCTCTGGGTTGAAATGGATGCCGTGCGCCAGCCAGGTCCGTGGGCCCAGCCAGCCTACGCTGTCGAGGTAGTCCACGGTGCGCAGGCCGAACCGCTGGATGCAGAACGCTTCTTCGTCGAGGGTTTCGGCCAGGTGCGTATGCAGCCGCACATCGAGGCGCTGCGCCATGTCTGCGCTGGCCCGCATGATTTCCGGGGTGACCGAAAACGGCGAACAGGGCGCCAGGGCGATCTGCACCTGGGCACCGTCGCCACGTTCATGGTAGCGCTCGATCAGCCGCTGGCTGTCCGCCAAAATCGCCTCGCCCTGCTGCACCGTCTGCTGCGGCGGCAGCCCGCCGTCCGCCTGGCCCAGGCTCATGGAGCCGCGGGTGAGCATGGCGCGCATTCCAAGCTCGCGCACCGCCTCGACCTGCACGTCGATCGCTTCTTCAAGGCCATTGGGGAACAGGTAGTGGTGGTCGGCCGCGGTGGTGCAGCCCGACAGCAACAGCTCGGCCAGCGCTACTTTGCTCGCCAGTGCCAGCTGCGCCGGGGTCAGCCGCGCCCATACGGGATAAAGGGTTTGCAGCCAGGGGAACAATGGCTGGTTCACCACCGGCCCCCACGCGCGGGTGAGGGTTTGATAGAAGTGGTGGTGGGTGTTGATCAGCCCTGGCAGCAGCACGTGCTCGCGGGCATCGAATACCTGCTCACAGGGCAGGGCAGGGTGTTCGCCTGCGGCGAGCAGCTGTTCGATCACGCCGTTGGCGATCACCAGGCCACCTTCGGCGCTCAGGTTGTTGCCGGTAAACACGGCGAGGGGGTTTTTCAACCAGGTACGAATAGCAGGCATGGTGGCCGGCTCCTCTGAAGTGAATGTGAGGGAAGCCAGCTCAGTGTTGCCCTGTCTGCTGATCCAGGGGCGCCTGCCGGTGAGGGCAGGCGCAGGGGGCGTACTCTACGGGTTCAGTGCCCGGGTTGCCAAGGCTGCCCTAGCGAAACCGGCGCATACAGGCGTGTGCGCAGGCCATCGCGGGACAGCAACACTAGCACCACGATGGTCGCCACATACGGCAGCATTGCCAGCAGATTGGAGGGGATGTTCAGCCCCACACCCTGCGCCACCAGGTGAAGGATGCTGGCGAGGCCGAACAGGTAGGCGCCCAACAACAGGCGGCCCACTCGCCAGCTGGCGAACACCACCAGGGCCAGGGCGATCCAGCCGCGGCCGGCGCTCATGTTCTCCGCCCACATGGGGGTATAGGCCAGCGACAGGTAGCTGCCAGCCAGCCCGGCCATGGCGCCGCCGAACAGCACTGCGAGGGTGCGCACGCGCAGCACTGGCAGGCCCATGGCGCTGGCGGCGTCGGGGTTCTCGCCCACAGCCTGGATGATCAACCCAAGGCGGCTTTTGAGCAGCACCCAGGCCACTAATGCGAACAGCGCGAAGGACAGGTACACCAGCAGGTCCTGGCCGAACAGCATGCGGCCCACCACGGGCAGCTCACTGAGCCAAGGCAGGGCGATGGGCTCGAAACCACTGAGCGGCTTGCCCACCCAGGCCGCGCCGACGAAGGTGGACAGCCCCACGCCGAAGATGGTCAGCGCCAGCCCGGTGGCCACCTGGTTCGCGTTGAACGCCAACGCCACCAAGGCAAACAGCGAGGACAGCAACACCCCCGCCAGCATCGCCATCAGCACGCCCAGCCACAGGTTGCCGGTGCTGTAGGCCGCAATGAACCCCACCACGGCGCCGAACAGCATCATGCCTTCCTGGCCCAGGTTGAGTACCCCGGTTTTCTCGCACACCAGTTCCCCCAGCGCCACCAGCAACAGCGGCGTACCGGTGCGTACCATGGCGTAAAACACATTGCTCAGCAGGTCGATATCCATCAGGCGGCTCCAGCGGTAACGACAGCCGCGCGGCGGCGGGCCCAGCGCAGGTTCAGGCGGGGGCGATACAGGATCAGTACGTCGCTGGCCAGCAGGAAGAACAGCATCATCCCCTGGAACAGCTGAGTGATCGCCTGCGGCAGGTTGAGGCTCATTTGCGCGCTCTCTCCGCCCAGGTACAGCAGCGCCATCAGCGCGCTGGCAAACACAATCCCCACTGGGTGCAGGCGCCCCAGGAAGGCGACAGTAATGGCGGCGTAGCCATACCCGGGGCTTACTTGTGGGACCAATTGGCCAATGGGCCCGGTCACTTCGCACACCCCCGCCAGGCCCGCAAGGCCGCCGCTGAGCAGCAGCACCAGCCACACCAGGCGTTTTTCCCGAAAGCCCACCGAGGCAGCGGCACGCCCGTCCAGGCCGAGCACCTTGATCTGGAAACCCAGGAAGCTGCGTTGCAGCAACACCCATACGGCCACCAATGCGAGCAGGGCGAAGTATGCGCCGGCGTGGGCGCGGCCGTCCTCGAACAGCACCGGCAAGCGGGTGGCGTCGGAGAACATGGCCGATTCCGGGAAGTTGAACCCGGCAGGGTCCTTCAGCGGGCCGTGCACGCCATATAGCAACAGGTTGAGCGCCACATAGTTGAGCATGATGCTGGTGAGGATCTCGTTGGCGTTGAACCGTGTGCGCAACCAGGCGGTGAGGCCGGCCCAGAGGGCACCGCCGAGCATGCCTGTGGCCAGCACCAGCACCAGTGCCCAGCGGCTTTGTACGTCGAGGATGTGCACCGCCACTGCGCTGCCGGCCAAGGCGCCGATCAGCAACTGGCCCTCGGCGCCGATGTTCCAGATCCGTGCCTGGTACGCGACCGCCAGGCCCAACGCGCATAGCAGGATGGGCGTGGCCTTGACCAGCAGTTCGGACACTCCGTACAGGTCACTGACCGGGTCGATCAACAAGGTATGCAAGGTGATCAAAGGGTCTTGCCCGAGGGCCATGAACAGCAGCGAGCCGCTGGCCAGGGTAAGTACCGCCGCCAGCACGGGCGACAGCCACAGCATGGCGCGGGACTGTTGGCCGCGGGGTTCGAGGGAAAGCAGCATGACAGGCTCCGTTATGCGGGCATTGCCGGTGAAAGGGGAGAATCGTTCGCGGGCGCCATGGCCTCGAAACGGCCAGCCATCCAGCCGCCCAGTTCCACCGGGGTGGTCTCTGTGGTTGGCTTCAATGTACTGAGGCGCCCGGCACTGAGTGCGCCGAGGCGGTCGCAGATCTGGAACAGCTCGTCCAGGTCTTCGGAAATCACCAGGATCGCCGCGCCGGCATCGCGCAAGGCGATCAAGGCACGGTGAATAGTTGCCGCCGCCCCCACATCCACGCCCCACGTGGGGTGCGCTGCCACCAGCAGGCGGGGCTGTTGAAGGATTTCCCGGCCAAGGATGAATTTCTGCAGGTTGCCGCCCGACAAGCTTCGTGCCGCAGCATGCGTTCCTGCGCTTTTCACCCCGAAGCGCTCGATGATGGTTTCGGCCAGTTGCACAACCCTGCCGCGCTGGATCAGCCCTTTGCTTACCAGCCCTTGGCCGAAGGCGGTGAGCAGGGCGTTGTCTGCCAGGCTCATGTCGGGTACCGCGCCATGGCCCAGGCGCTCGGCGGGTACAAAGCCTAATCCCAGGGCCCTACGGGCATCCGGGCGCAGGTCGCCCACAGGCTTGCCGGCAAACTGCACGCATGCGCTATCGGCCGTGGCGAGGGTGCGTTCGCCGCTGAGCAAGGCCAGCAGTTCGTCCTGGCCATTGCCGGCCACGCCGGCGATACCGACGATTTCCCCGCGGCGTACGGCAAGGTCCACTGCTTTCAGTGAGCAGCCAAACGGATCGGGGTTGTGCCACGAGAGTTGCTGCACGTTGAGAAAATCGACGCCGCCCGTGGCCTTCGCGTATTCGGTTTCCAGCCCTTCGGCATCGCCGACCATCATCCGCGCCAGCGCCAGGTCGCTGCTCTCGTTGGGCACGCACTGGCCTGACACCCGGCCAGCCCGCAACACCGTGGCGCTGTGACACAAGGCGCGGACTTCCCCCAGCTTATGGCTGATGAACAGAATGCTGCAGCCTTCGGCCGCCAGGCGCCGAAGGGTCACGAACAGGTCCTCCGCTTCTTGCGGGGTAAGCACAGAAGTGGGCTCATCGAGAATCAGCAGGCGGATGTCTTGCATCAGGCAACGAATGATCTCGACCCGCTGGCGTTCGCCGATGGACAGGCTGTGCACCAGCCGCTCTGGGGCCAGGCTCATGCCGTAGCGGGCGGACACCTCACGGATGCGCGGCTCCAGTTGCTTTGGCGTTTGCCCGGGCCCCATGGCCAAGGCGATGTTCTGGGCTACGGTGAGGGTTTCGAACAGTGAGAAGTGTTGGAACACCATGCCGATGCCCAAGGAGCGTGCCTGGGCGGGGTTACGCATGCGCACTCGCTCGCCTTCCCAGAGGATCTCGCCGCTGTCTGGCTGGGTGACCCCATAGATGATCTTCATCAGGGTACTTTTACCCGCGCCGTTTTCGCCCAGCAAGGCGTGGATTTCCCCGGCGTCGATACGCAGGTCGATGACGTCGTTGGCAAGGCAGCCCGGGTAGCGCTTGGTGATCTGGCGCAGATGCAGGCGCGGGCTTGCGGTGGTAGAAGGCATGGCAGGCTCGTTCAGGGTGGCTGGCCCTGATAAAGCAATTAGCTGGCCAACAGGTCAGGTTTTGCTCGCATGGCCCATGCATGGCTAGTAAGCGCGGTGGGCCTGGAGGGGCGGAGCATGAGCGGGCGCCGAAGTGGTGCGGGGTAAGCTTGTGCCGAACTGGATTGAGGCATGGAGCGTTAGTCCATTCCCAGGCTATCGCCGGCCATCCGGCGCTAGCTTGGGAATAAATGTCATGCCACAGCCATATCCATCATCGCCGCATACGCCTGTAGGTGGTGATCATCGTCGCCGAACTGGTGGCTGAGCATCACCAGGCGCTTGGCGTGGTGGGCAAGCACATACTCCCAGGTCATGCCAATCCCGCCATGGGACTGGATCGCCTGCTCAGCGATGAACCGCCCGGCGCGGCTGCAGATGAACTTGGCGTTGGCGAGGGTACGGGAGCGTTCGAGGCTGTCGGGTTCGTCGGCCACGCAGGCGGCCAGAATGGCCATGGAGGTAGCCTGCTGTAGCTCGGTGTGCATGTCCACCATGCGGTGCTGCAACACCTGAAACTTGCCAATGGGCACGCCAAACTGTTTGCGGGTTTTGAGGTAGTCCAGGGTCAGCGCACAGGCTGCCTGCATGCTCCCCAACGCCTCAGCGCACTGAGCGGCGATGGCGCGGCCCTGTTGATAGCGCAATGCATCGAACGCCTGGCCCACTTCCCCCAGTACCGCGCTGGCCGGCACCACGGCGCCATCAAGGAACAGCTCGCAGGCACGCGGGCCGTCCACGGTAGGGTAGTCGCGGCGGCGTACGCCGGCTGTATCGGGCGCCAGCACAAACAGGCTGATGCCGATTTCATCTCCAACTTCGCCGTGGGTGCGGGCACTGACGAGGATGGCATCGGCGCTATGGCCTGCGATCACTGCCACCTTGCGCCCGCTCAGCCGATAACCTTCGGGCACGGCCTCGGCGCGGGTTTCCACATGGTTCAGGCAATAGTGGCTGTGAGGCTCCTCGAGGGCCACGGCCAGCTGCGTCTCGGCGCTCGCCACCGGCCCCAACCAGCGAGCCTGTTGCTCCGCCGTTCCCAGCTGAGCCAGCAGCCCGCCGGCGAACACCACTGAATGCAGGTAGGGCTCCAGGCACAAGCCGCGGCCGAGTTCGGTCATGATCAGCATGAGGTCGACACTGCTGCCGCCCATGCCACCCGCGTTTTCGTCGAAGGGCACTGCGGTGAGGCCAAGCTCGCCTAACTGCGCCCAGAACTCACGCGAATAGCCCAGTGCAGTGGCGGCATGGGCCTGGCGGGCCTCGAAGGTGTATTGATCGCGCACCAGCCGCGCGGCGGTGTCTTGCAGCATCTGCTGCTCTTGGCTGAGGTTGAAGTCCATGGCCCGCCCCTTAGAGTTCGAGAATCATTTTGGTGACGATGTTTTTCTGGATCTCGTTGGACCCGCCGAAGATCGACAGCTTGCGCAGGTTGAAATACTCGCTGGCCAGCGGTGCGCTGTCCTCCATATAAAGTGGCTGTTCGTCGTTCAGCACCATCTCTTCCTCTACCAGTGGCAGGGCATAGGGGCCGATGGCTTTGCGTAACAGGTGGGAAATCGCCTGGCGGATCTCGGTGCCCTTTACCTTGAGGATCGAGCTCTCGCTACCCGGCACGCCGCCATTGCTGGCCGCTGCGCAGATGCGCAAGGTGCTGACCTCGATGGCCCGCAGTTGCATCTCCACGTCTGCGACCTGGGCACGGAACAGCGGGTCTTCGAGCAAGGGCTTGCCGCCGCTTTGCGCCTGGGCCGCCACTTTTTTGAGTTGGCGCAGGGCCGCCTTTGACGTACCGATGCCGGCCAGCCCGGTGCGTTCATGGGTGAGCAGGTACTTGGCGCAGGTCCAGCCCTGGTTTTCTTCACCTACCAGGTTGGCTACCGGCACCCGCACATTGTCGAAGAACACTTCGTTGACTTCGTGCTCGCCGTCCAGGGTGATGATCGGCCGTACGGTGATGCCCGGCGTGGCCATGTCGATCAGCAGGAAAGAAATGCCACGCTGCGGCTGGGCCTGGGCATCGGTGCGCACCAGGCAGAAAATCCAGTTGGCGTACTGCCCAAGGGTGGTCCAGGTTTTCTGGCCATTGACGATGTAGTGGTCGCCCTCGCGCACGGCGCGGGTTTTCAGGTTGGCAAGGTCCGAGCCGGCGCCGGGCTCCGAGTAGCCCTGGCACCACCAGTGCTCGCCCGAGAGTATGCGCGGCAGGTAGAAATCCTTCTGCGCCTGGGTGCCAAAGCGGATGATCACCGGGGCCACCATGTTCACCCCGAACGGGACTATCCGAGGCGCGCCGGCCGCCGCGCAGGCTTCGTCGAAAATGTGCTTCTGGATCGGGTCCCAGCCGGTGCCGCCCAGTTCGGCCGGCCAACTGTTGGCCAGCCACCCCCTGGCGGCGAGGATGGCGTGCCAGGCTTGCATGTCTGCCTTGGCCAAGCGTTTGCCCAGCAATACCTTGCGGGCAATAGGCGCTGGCAATCGCTCGGCCAGAAACGCCTCTACCTCTCGGCGAAACTGCTGTTGTGGCTCGGTGTAATGAATGTCCATGTCTACCCCGTGTGGTCAGGCAATTTCGAACAGGCCCGCGGCACCCATGCCGCCGGCGATGCACATGGTGACGACGACATAGCGCGCGCCGCGCCGCCGCCCTTCGAGCAGGGCATGGCCGACCATTCGAGCGCCGGTCATGCCATAGGGATGGCCGATGGCAATGGAGCCGCCATTCACGTTCAGCTTTGAAGGGTCGATGCCCAGGCGGTCGCGGCAATAGATCACCTGGGAGGCGAACGCCTCGTTCAGCTCCCACAGATCAATGTCGTTCACGGTCAGGCCGTGGCGCTTGAGCAGTTTGGGCACGGCATACACCGGGCCGATGCCCATTTCGTCCGGCTCGCAGCCGGCCACCGCAAAGCCTCGCACAATGCCCAGCGGGGCAAGGTTCTGTTGTGCGGCAACGCGGCTGTCCATCAGCAGGCAGGCGCTGGCGCCGTCCGAGAGCTGGCTTGCGTTGCCGGCAGTGACGAACTGATCGGCGCCGCGCACCGGCGCCAGCGCGGCCAAGGCCTCCAGGGTGGTGGATGCACGGCTGCATTCATCCTGGGTGAGGGTCACCGCTTCTTCTCGCGTTTCTCCACTGGCCTTGTCGGTCACTTGGCGCACGCTGGCCAGCGGCACGATCTCGGCATCGAAGCGCCCGGCCTGCTGAGCGGCGGCCGTGCGCTGCTGGCTGAGCAGGGCGTATTCGTCCTGGGCCTGGCGGCTGATGCCGTATCGCTGGGCGACGATGTCCGCGGTGTCGATCATGGGCAGCCAGAGGTCGGGCTTCAACTGATACAAGCCGGCCTCCTGTATCCCGTTCGGATTCAGGGTGGGCTGTACCAGGCTGATGGATTCCACCCCGCCCGCGATCATGGCGGCCACTCCTTCGGCCCGAATGTAATAGGCAGCCTGGGCGATCGCTTGCAGGCCCGACCCGCAAAAGCGGTTCACAGTGGCGCCGCCCACGCTCAACGGCAACCCGGCGCGCACGGCCGCCAATCGGGCGATGTTCTTGCCGGTGGCGCCCTCGGGCAGGCCGCAGCCCAGCACACAGTCTTCGACCACGGCAGGGTCCAGGTCTACGCGGCTCAGCGCATGGCTGACCACATGGCCAGCCAGCACGGCGCCGTGGGTGTTATTGAACGCGCCGCGGAACGCCTTGCCGATAGCAGTGCGGGCGGTTGACACGATAACGGCGTCGTTCATGCGCTGGCCCCCTTGCCGGTAAAGGTGCCGCCTTCGCGGGCCAGCCGCTGCAGCAGTGGCGCGGGCTCCCACCAGGCGCCAAGCTCGCGGTGGAAGGCTTCGATGCGTTCCATTACGGTACCCAGGCCTAACGTGTCCGCATAGAACATCGGGCCGCCGCGAAATGCCGGGAAGCCATAGCCGTTGAGGTAGATCAGGTCGATGTCGCTGGCGCGCAGGGCGATGCCTTCGTCCAGCAGCTTCGCGCCCTCGTTCACCAAGGCCAGGAGGGTTCGGTCCAGGATGTATTCATCGCTCAAGGCGCGCCGCTCCACGCCTTGCTGGCGGGAAGCGGCTTGGAGCAATGCGGGCAGCTCAGGGTTAGGCAGGGGCGTGCGGGCGCCGGCTTCGTAGCGGTAGAAGCCACAGCCGGTTTTTTGCCCCAGCATGCCTTTTTCGAACAGCAGGTCCAGCAGGCAAGGCAGCGGGTAGTTCGGGGGCAGTTGCTGGCGCTGGCGGTTACGGATCGCCATGCCGATGTCCAGCCCCGACAGGTCACGCATGGCGAACGGCCCCATGGCCATGCCAAAGCTGCGCAGTGCTGCGTCCACCTGTTCGGGGGTGGCACCTTCCTCGAGCAGGAACTCCGCCTCGCGCCCGTACTGGAACAGCATGCGGTTGCCCACGAAGCCATCGCACACACCCACCACGGCGCTTACCTTTTTCAGCCGCTTGCCCAACGCCAGACCGGTGGCCAACGCTTCGGCTGACGTGCGGGCACCACGTACCACCTCAAGCAGGCGCATCACGTTGGCGGGGCTGAAGAAGTGAAGGCCGATCACGTCCTCCGGCCGGCGCGTGGCGGTGGCGATTTCGTTCAGGTCCAGGGAGGACGTATTGGAGGCGAGGAGGGCGCCGGGCTTGCACACGGCGTCCAGCGTTTCGAACACTCGATGCTTCACCGCCATGTCCTCGAACACCGCTTCAACCACGACGTCGACTTCGGCCAGGGCAGCGTAATCGGTAACGCCTTCGATCAAGCCCAGGCGCTGCTCCATATCGATGGGGCTGAGGCTGCCGCGCTTCACGCTGGCGGCGTAGGTGTCGCGTGCACGTTGCAAGGCGCGTGCAAGCGCTGTTTCATCCACTTCCAGCAACTTCACCGGCAGGCCTGCGTTGGCGAAGCACAGCGCAATCCCGACGCCCATGGTGCCACCGCCCACCACGGCAGCGTGCTCAACGGAGCGGGGGCGTGTGTCCGCGGTAACGCCCGGCACCTTGCTGGCTTCTCGCTCCGCGAAGAAGGCGTGCACCAACCCGGCCCGTTGCGGAGACTGCAGGCATTCCATGAACAGCTCACGCTCGCGTTTCAACCCCTCGGCCAAAGGCAGCCGAATCGAGGCTTGCACCGCCATCACACAGCGCAACGGGGAATACAGGCCGGGAAAGCGCTTTTCTACGCTGACCTTCTGTTCCGAGAAGTACGCCTGCGGGTCATTGCCCTCCAGGGCTGCGGTGCGTTCACCGGTGCGGCGCACCCCACCTCCCTGGGTGAGAAGTTCAAGGGCATAGGCCGTACCCGCTTGAAGGGCATCACCCTCATAAAGGGTATCGACCAAGCCAGCGGCCAAAGCTGCCTCACCGGTGATGGGAGCGCCGCTGACGATCATGTCCAGCGCCTTAGGCACACCGACTACACGGGGTAGCCGCTGGGTACCACCGGCACCCGGCAACAGCCCCAGCTTTACTTCGGGCAGGCCCAGCGATGTACCGGTTGTCGCGATGCGGTAGTGCGCGCCCAATGCCAGCTCCAACCCGCCACCGAGGGCGCTGCCATGCAGCACCGCGATCACCGGCTTGCTGAAGGCCTCCACGGCAGCGATCACGTCGGGTAGGGCGGGGGCCATGGGCGGCGCGCTGAATTCCTTGATGTCGGCACCGGCGCAGAACAATCGGCCAGTGCCCAGCAACAGCAGCGCATCGAGGCCCGAGGCCTGCGCTGCTTGCTCGAGCGCTGCCATCAGGCCAGCACGGAGCGGCTGGCTGAGTGCGTTAACCGGGGGGTTGTCGAGGGTGATCCACCCCAGGTTGCCTGACTGCTGGAATCGCACTTGCGCCGCCATGCCGCACCTCCTGTTGTTTTTTTGCAACCCTAGACCGCTGCGCAAAACAATCACACCGCTATTCACTGGGTTTATGGGGTACCCAATCGGGGAAGGCATGTAGCTGTGCCCGCCCGTCGCCCCCCACGCCACTTCCCGCCGCGCACACTCAACCTTTGCCAACCGCAGCCGTAACACCGTCCAGACACCCCTTGTTCTGGAGCCCCCTATGGCCCTTTTACCTACGCGTATCGCCGGGCGCATGACCTTCGGCATTCTGGCACTGCTGGCGCTCACCGCACTGGCGATCTACGCGGTGATGGCCATCGGCGGCAAGCCGAGGCTGATCGCAGCTGGCACCGAGGCGGCGGAGCAGTCCGCGAGCGCCATCACCCGGCAGCTGGCGTTGCAGCTCAACCGTATCGAAGGGACCACCGCCGCAGTGGCGCACCTGGCCCAGAGCCTTCCCCACGATGAAGCATTGGTGAAGGCCAACCTGCCGGGCGTGATCGACAGCCAGGGTGACCGTGCCATCGCCGGTGGCGGCCTGTGGCCAGAGCCTAATGCCTTTACCCCGGGTATAGAGCGGCGCAGTTTCTTCTGGGCGCGCAATGCCAGTAACGGCCTGGACTATTCCGAGGAGTACAACGGCGCGCAGGCGGCCCCGTACCATGCCGAAGCCTGGTACACCGGCGCACGCACGGCGCCTGGTGGCCGCTGTGTATGGTCCGACGCGTATCAGGACCCGATCAGCGGCGTGGCCATGACCACTTGCAGCGTGCCGTACCAGGCCAATGGTGCGTTTGCCGGCGTTGCCACCGTGGACTTGAAGCTGGACGGCCTGGCCGACTTCCTTAAGGCCAAGGGCAACGTGACGGGTGGCTACGCCTTTGCGGTGGACCAAAGCGGCAACGTGCTGTTCTTCCCCGAGGCCAAGGGTGATAAAGGCAGCCTGCCGACGATGGCCAACCTGGCCAAGGCCATGCCTTGGCTGCAACCGGTAGCGGCGAGCCTCGGCAACAAGAATACCGCCCCTGCAACCTTGTACCTGGACGAAGACGGCCGCTTGGGCGGGCCGGCCTACGTTACCTTGGAAATCATGGAAAGCACGGGCTGGCGCATTGGCCTGGTCACACCGCAAGCGCGGGTAGTGGGGTTGGCCAATGAACTCACTCAACAAATGATGTTGTTCCTGCTGCCCTTGCTGGGCCTGTTGCTGGGCCTGGCCTGGTTCGCCGGCAAGCGGCTGCTGTCGCAACTGGAAGAAACCACCGCGCAGATCGCTCGCCTCGGCGAAGGTGGGCAGGGTGACACCGAGCTGGACATCCGCCGGGCCGACGAAATCGGCGCCCTGCGCGCGGCGGTGAACCGCTATGCGGGCTCGCTGCGCGACATGCTCAAGCGGATCGCCGATGAATCGGTATCGCTGGAGGCTCAGGCCAACGCGCTCGCCCACTTGTCCAGCGGGCTGGCCGAGCGGGCCGAAGCGCAGCGCGAAGACAACACCCTGCTGGCTGCGGCGGTGACTGAAATGTCCGCCAGTGCCAGCGAAGTGGCGCGCAATACCAGTGACTGCTCGGAAACTGCCCGCCGCTCGCTGCTGGACGCCCAGGACGGGCAGACGCAGGTACACCGCAACAGCCAGTCGATCGAGGCGCTGGCCGGCGACATCAATGGTGCGGCAGGGGCGATCACCCGGCTTGGTACCGACATCGAGCGTGTAGGTAGTGTGCTGGACGTGATCAAGTCCATCTCGGAGCAAACCAACCTGCTGGCGCTCAATGCCGCTATCGAAGCCGCGCGTGCCGGGGAGCAGGGCCGAGGGTTCGCCGTGGTGGCGGACGAAGTACGCACCCTGGCAGGCCGTACGCAAACGTCGGCCAACGAGATCCAGGAGATGATCACCCAGCTGCGCCAGGCTTCCACGGTGGCGGTGACCACCATGCAGAACGGTGCCGAGCGCACCCGTGAAGCGGTGCATCAGGCCAGTGGTGTGTCGGGTACCTTGGGCACCACGGTGAGCAGCTTCGACGACATCGTGCAGCGGGCCCAGCAGATTGCCGTGGCGGCGCAGCAGCAAAGCCATGTGACCCATGAGATCAACGAACTGGCCGTGCGGATTCACACAGCCAGTGAGGAGGGCGCCCGCGATGCCAGTGCCCTGCGCGAGCTGGGGCAAGGCATGCAGGCGATCTCCAGCCGGCTGGGCGGGCTCAGCCGAGGGAAGTAGCTTATTTCACCGGGGTGAAGCGGGTGATGCGATCGCCTTCGGCGTCGTCCTGACCCTTGGCTTTGTTCACGGCGTAAACGTTGCCTTTCCCGTCCACGGTCACGTGGTTGGGGAAGGTGCCGTCGGGCAGGTTGGCGACCAGCTTGCCGTCCGGGTCTACCACAGAGAGGGTACCGGACACGCGGTTGGTCACGTACGCCAGGCGCTTGACCGGGTCGAACGCCACGTTCAGCGGGCCGGCGCCGGTGCTCACCCGGTGCAGCGTCTTGCCGCTGGCCAGGTCGACGATAGCCAGGTTGTCGCTGCCCTGAGCGGCCACGAACAGGCGGTTGGTTTTGGCGTCATACGCTACGCCCATGGCCATCTTGATCCCTTCTACCGGGATCACTTTCTCTACCGTGCCGGTCTTGGCATCCACTACTGCGGCTTCTTCGGTGCTCAGGCTCACGGCGTACAGCTTGTGGGCCGCTGCGTCCAGGTGCAGGCTGGCCACGGAGAACTGGCTGCCCCATTTCAGCGACTTGACCTGGATCGGGGTAGGTTCGGCCAGGGTTTTGGTGTCGAACATGGCAATCACCGGCGTGCCGGTCGCCGAGGCGAAGGCGCGGCCCAGCGTTGGGTCGATTACCACGTCACGGGCGTGGGCCACGGTGCCCGGGGCGAACTGCTTGACCAGGCTAAGATCAGCCTGCCGGTACACGGCTACGGCATTCTGGCGGGTGTTGGTGACCCACACGTTGCCGTTCTGGTCGTCCACGCCCACGCCATACACGGCGAACACGCTGCCGTCGTCGCTGCCGGGAGCAGCTGCGGGGGTAACCCGGGCTTCCACGGCGAGCGTTTCGCCGTTGAGCTTGAGCAGCTCCGAGGCCTTCACTGGCGGGCGGCCCACGGCGGATGTCACGAACACCGCGCCGGTTTTGGCGCTGACAGCAGACTGATACAGCCCGGGCGCCAGTTTGGCGCTGACCTGCTTGTAGGCCTGGGTATTGGACACCGGTACCACCGGCGACACTTTCAGCGGGAACACGGCCGCAGCCGAGGGGTTGCTGACCGCCACCAGGATAGGCTGCAAGCCCACCGCCGCATCGGCCGGCACCTTCAGGCTGGCGCTGAACGTGCCTTTTTCATCCGCCACGTAGGCGTCCGTGTTCAGCACAGTGTTGCCGCGCATGAGGGTAATCCGCTGCCCCGGCTTGAAGTCGCGCCCCTGCAGCTGCACTTCGCTGCCTGCGGTAATGGCGGTGCCACGGGGGCCCTGTGCGTTGATCTCACCTTTATAGGTGGCGTCTGGCGCATCGAACACCGTAGCGGCCTGGGCGGTTTGCACGCCAAAGGCCATCAGGCTGAGCAGCGAAACCATGGTGCAGAGCTGGCGGCCGGTCGGCGCCAGGCGGGCGTTGCCTGTTCCCATCTGGGACTCCTTGTTGAATAGACAGCAGGCGCGCGCAACCCAGTGGTTGCGAAGCGGTGGCGAAGGTTAACAAGAACCATTCGCAAAATGATACAAAAAAGTGCCATCAGGCGATGCCTTTCCCTATCTGCTCCCCGGCCCTTGATGGCCTGCTTGCCAATGGTTTGCCAAAGCACCGCTCTATGCTTATGCGAAACAGGTATTACTGCGTCGTAATAACTTCAAATAAGCTATAAAAAACAACTATTTTCCTTCTAGTGGGTTCTTGCCCAAAGGGCGTGTGAAATGCGTATTTGCCTGATCTGCCATCCGTCCGCGTCGCGCCCTGGAGCGCTGCGCGGATGACCTTCGACGTCGCGTTCTTACTGTCTACCCTGCCGAGCTTCGCGGCCGCCACCCTGATGACACTTAAAGTAGGCTGCCTGGCGATCATCGCGTCCCTGGCCGTTTCGCTTTTGACCAACGCGGCGCTGGTGCTGGGGGTGCCAGGCGCTGCCGTGACGGTGAGGGTGTATGTAGAGCTGGCGCGTAATACCCCCTTGCTGATCCAGCTGTTCTTCATCTATTTCGCGCTGCCGAGCCTGGGTGTGCAGGTCAGTGGTTTTGCCTCGGCGATCATCGCCATGACTTTCCTGGGCGGGGCATACCTCACCGAAGTGGTGCGCGCCGGTGTGGAAGCGGTGCCCAAGGCGCAGCTTGAATCGGGCCAGGCGATCGGTTTGGGCCGTTTGCAGTTGTTGCGTTATGTAGTGCTGCCCCAGGCCGGGATCTTTAGCCTGCCGGCACTGTTCGCCAATGTGATCTTCCTGCTCAAGGAAACCACGGTGGTATCTGCCGTGGCGGTGCCGGAACTTCTCTACACCACCAAGAGTTACATCGCGCTCTACTACAAAACCTACGAAATGCTCGCCGTACTGACCGGCGTGTGCCTGCTGCTGTTTTTACCGCTGTCCCTCCTGCTGGGCCACCTGGAACGGAGGCTTCAACGTGGCCACTACGGGTTTTGAACTGCTATGGCAGGCCGCGCCGCAGCTGGCGACCGGGGCGGCGCGCACGTTGGGTATTTCTGCTTTGGCCATCGCCCTGGCCACGGTGCTGGGCGCGCTGCAGGGTATTGGCCGCACGTTGGAGGTGCGCTGGCTGAATGCAGTGTTGCGCGTGTGGCTTGAATTGTTCAGGGCGATACCGGTGCTGGTATGGCTGTACCTGGGGTTCTTCGGGCTACCCATCATGCTGGGGATCAACCTGCCAGCGTTCGCCTGTGCCGTGCTGGTGCTCGGGTTGTGGGGCGCCACTGAGGTAGGCGAAGTGGTACGCGGTGGCCTGCAGTCACTGCCCCGTGGCCAGCGAGACGCAGGCCTGGCCATCGGGCTGCGCTCGAGCCAGTTGTACGCCTGGGTGCTGCTGCCGCAGGCGGTGAAGCAGATCACTCCGGGGGTGATCAACGTGTATACCCGCGTGATCAAGACCAGCTCCCTGGCCGTACTTATCGGGGTGGTGGACATCACCAAGGTGGGCCAGCAGATCATCGAGCGCACCTATGCCTCGGTGCTGATCTACGGGTTTCTTTTCGTATTCTTCTTCCTGGTGTGCTACCCGCTGTCGAGCATGTCGCGGCGCCTGGAACGACGCTGGAATCATTCATGAGCGCATTGATCGAGCTGGCCGGTTTCACCAAACATTTCGCCGGCACCCCGGTTCTGCAAGGCGTGGACCTTCAAGTGCATGAAGGGGAAGTGATCGTGATCCTCGGCCCCAGCGGCTGCGGCAAAAGCACCTTGCTGCGCTGCCTCAATGGCTTGGAGCAAGGGGATGGCGGCACCCTGCGCCTGGCGGGAGAAGCGCTCACCGCAGACAGCGACTGGCAGCGTGTGCGTCAACAGGTGGGCATGGTGTTCCAGAGCTACAACCTGTTCCCCCACATGACCGTGCTGGACAACATTCTGCTGGGCCCGCTAAGGGTTCAAGGCCGGCCCCGCGCCGAGGCCCAGGCACAAGCCATGGCCTTGCTGGAGCGGGTAGGGCTGGCCCAGCGCGCCCACGCGTGGCCCCGCGAACTGTCGGGTGGGCAGCAACAGCGTATCGCCATCGTGCGGGCGCTGTGCATGAACCCAAAAGTGATGCTGTTCGACGAAGTCACCGCCGCCCTGGACCCCGAGATGGTCAAGGAAGTGCTGCAAGTGATCCTGGACCTTGCCAAGGGGGGCATGACCCTGGTGATCGTTACCCACGAAATGGCCTTCGCCCGGGCGGTGGCCGACCGAATCGTATTCATGGACGGCGGCCGCATCGCCGAACAGAACGACCCCGAGCGTTTTTTCAGTTCCCCGCAGACCGCACGCGCGCAGCAGTTTCTGGAACGCTTCTCTTACGTAGAAAATTTGCCAGGAAGGAAAGCCTCATGAGTGTTAAAGCTGCCGTGTTATTCCCCTTGTTCGCCCTGGGCCTGCTGGCCGGGTGCGACAAGGCCGAAGCGGCCAAAGCCGCCAGCACCGCCAGCGCGCCCGCCGGTTCGATCGCCACGATCAAGGCCCGCGACAAGCTGGTGGTGGGTGTGTTCAGCGACAAGCCCCCGTTCGGTTTCGTGGATGAGAAAGGCGCCTACGTCGGTTTCGATACCGACCTTGCCAAGCGCTTTGCCAAGGACTTGCTCGGGGACGAGAAAAAGGTGGAATTCGTGGTGGTGGAGCCGGCCAGCCGCATTCCCTTCCTGCAGAGCGACAAGGTCGACCTGATCCTGGCGAACATGACGGTCACGCCCGAGCGCCAGCAGGTGGTGGATTTCACTAACCCCAACCTGCGCGTCGCGGTGCAGGCCTTGGTCCCTGAAGGCAGCCCGGTGAAAGCACTGGACGAACTCAAGGACAAAACCATCATCGTCACCACCGGTACCACCGCCGACCTGTGGCTGACCCGCAATCACCCGGACTGGAAACTGCTCAAGTTCGAGAAGAACTCCGAATCCCTGCAGGCGCTGGCCAATGGCCGGGGCGATGCCTATGCCCAGGACAATCTCGTGCTGTTCAGTTGGGCCAAGGAACACCCGGGCTACCGCCTGCTTCCCCAGCCGCTGGGCGACGAAGCGCCCATCGCGCCGGCGGTCAAGAAAGGCAACAGCGAACTGCGGGATTGGGTGAACACCGAGCTGGCCCGCCTGGGTGAAGAGAAATACCTGCTCAAGCTGTACGACCAGTACGTACGGGACAAGCTGGCGCCTGGCACCGACCCGGCGGCGGTGATCGTCGAAGGCGGGCAATGGAAGGCCAACAGCGGGTCCTGAATGCACCAGCACGCGTGAGCTTCAAGCGAAGCGGCAGGGCCATCCGGCCGCTTCTTGCTGTCTCCATGGCCTGCGAGCCGAGATGGCTGATCATCAGGTCGCCATCCTCCTCACGCCATACCTTTATGGGCGTTCGCCCGCGCTCCAACATCTCCAGGCATAGCGCCACGCCCATGGAGGCCGATGTGCAAGCCTTGACTTTTTGTTGACGGCCATTCATCCCGTGCCGAAGTTATCCGGCATTTCTCTCGCAGCTAATTGAGCGCAGTCATTAGCTATCTCCGAGACTTGCGACTATGGTACCCGGGAAAGGCAGTAATGAACTCAGACACAACTAACTAATATGCCACCATCCCTCTGGTCAATTGCTGATCTCAATTTGCAATCATTTATTGCGGCAATATGAATGCTAGAAAACCCTGTGACTCATTGATGTTTAAGGGTTTTCCGCGATTGCATACGGCGTTGGAGTAGTACTGCGCGCCCAGTAAAAGCGGCTTTAAAGTTCCTGAGGCAGAGGGTATCTGGAAGAGAGGTTGATTATCTAGAGAGTCATTCTCGATGAGTGGCGCCGTAAGTTCCAAGAATATTGACGCCATTAAAAGTTAACCACGGCTTTGTTCAATTTTTTAATGCCAGAAAAGGCATCAGCGAGAGACGAATACCTGCGTGAGCAACCCGCACGTAACCATTTTTCGATGCCAGCCCATCATGGAGATAAACCCCTTGATTTATAACGTGAAAGATTATTCAGCGAAAGGTAATGGCGTTGCGGACGACACGCAGGCCATCCAGCGCGCTATCGAGGCGGCGTACAAGGCAGGCGGTGGTGAGGTGTATGTTCCCGCCGGTACCTATAAGGTTTCTGCAGGGGACGAGCCCGGCGATGGCTGTTTGATGCTGCGCAATAACGTCCATCTGTACGGTGCTGGAATGGGCAAGACAATCATCAAGGTTGCGGATGGTTCCGATACCAAGATCACTGGCGTGATCCGCTCGGAGTACGGGGAGCAGAATCACGATTTCGGGATCAAGGACCTGACCATCGACGGTAACCGCGCCAACACAACAGGCAAGATTGACGGCTGGTTCAACGGCTATATTCCTGGCAAAGCCGGGCACGACTCCAATGTCACCATCGACAGCGTCGAAGTCAAAAACTGCTCGGGCTATGGTTTCGACCCCCATGAGCAGACTTGGAACATGGTCCTCAAGAACAGCGTGGCGCACGGAAACGGCCTGGACGGCTTCGTTGCCGATTACCTGGTGAACAGCTCGTTCGTGAACAACACCAGCTACGGCAATGACCGCCACGGCTTCAATGTGGTGACCAGCACCAACGACTTCACCATGCGCGACAACAACGCCTACAACAACGGCAGCACCGGCATCGTGCTACAGCGCGGTGACGAAGACCTCGCTGCACCGAACGACATCGTCATCAGTGGCGGGAGCGTTTACGGTAACAAGGCCGAAGGGGTGCTGCTCAAGCTGGTTCATGATGTGACCGTCAGCGGGGTGGATATCCACGACAATGCTCGCTCCGGAGTCCGCCTGTACGGCAGCTCGGACGTGGAGCTGCTGAACAATTCCATTCACAAGAATTCCCTGGCGGTGACCTCCCCGGAAGTCGTGATTCAGTCGTATGACGATAGCCGTGGGGCGTCCGGTGACTACTTCAATGGCAGCAATAACCTGATCCAGGGAAACACCATCGTCGGCAGCGACCGGTCCACCTATGGTGTGGCCGAAGTGGATGAGAAAGGCACCGATCACAATACCCTGATCAATAACACCATCAGCCACGTCTCCCGCGGTGACACGGCGCTCTACGGCGACGGCAGCACCGTCAGCGGGAGCCAGGGCTCGCTGATCGGCACCAGCGGCAACGACAACCTGATGGGTACCGGTGCCGGCGAAACCCTGATGGGCTATGCCGGGAAGGACACGGTCAATGGCGCCGGCGGCAACGACGTGCTGGTGGGCGGGGCGGGCGTGGACAAGCTCACCGGCGGTTCGGGCAGTGATACCTTCCGCTTCACGGCCGCCACTGACAGCTATCGCACGGCCAGTTTGACAGCCAAGGATACGGTGACCGACTTCAGCGCCAGCGGCGACAAGATCGACGTGGCAGCATTGGGTTTCACCGGGCTGGGCAACGGGCACGGCAACACCCTGAACGTTTCTTACAACGCAACCAGCAACCTTACCTACCTCAAGGACTTTGACGCCGACGGCAACGGCGTGCGCTTCGAACTGGGCCTGACTGGCAATTACCTGAGCAGCCTCAAGGCGTCCAATTTCGTGTTTGCCAAAACATCCACTGCCAAGCTCGATGTCCTGAACCTGGATGCCGCAGTGGCAGTCACCGCCTTGGCAGCGGCCGCCGTGGCCAACCCGCTCAATGGCACGGCCGGCGATGACGTTCTGATAGGCGACGGCCCGGCTAATACCATCAACGGCCTGGCAGGCAAGGACCGCATCGAAGGGATGGGAGGCAACGACCGCCTGACCGGTGGCGCGGGTGTCGATACGCTGACCGGTGGCACAGGCACCGACACCTTCGTCTACACCGCGCGCAGCGATAGCTACCGTAGCACCAGCGGCACGGTGGCCAGCGACCTCATCAAGGACTTCAGCACCGACCGCATCGACCTCTCTGCCTTGGGTATCACCGGCCTGGGTGATGGCTACGGCACCACCGTCAAGGTGAGCACCAGCAGTGATGGCAGCAAAACCTACATCAAGTCCTTCGTGGCGGATGCGGCTGGGGAACGCCTGGAGATCTCGTTACAAGGCAACCAGTTGTCCAACCTGAGCGCCAGCAAGTTCATCTTCGCCGGTACCTCAGGCACCAACCTGACCGGGACCAGCGGCAACGACAACCTGGTGGGCACCGCCAGCGGCGAGTCGCTGCTAGGCCTGGCCGGCAACGACACCCTCAAGGCGGGGGATGGCAATGACACGCTCGACGGCGGCGCCGGAAAAGATTCGCTCTATGGGCAGGGCGGCGCCGATACCTTCCGCTTCAGCAAAATGCTGGACAGCTACCGCGACTATGACTCGGGCGGCATGACGGCCACCGACACTATCTTCGATTTCGTCCGCGGCCAGGACAAGATCGACGTCAGCGCGCTGGGCTTCTTTGCCCTTGGGAGCGGCAGCGGGCATACGCTGTACACAACGTACAGCGCCTCCTCCAACAAGACCTACATCAAAACCAACGATGCAGATAGCGACGGCAATCGCTTCGAGGTTGCCCTCAGTGGCAACCTTGCGCTGACGTCCAGCGACTTCGTATTCGCCCCACACACCACGGCGGGCATCGAATTCCTGCCCACCCTCGGCCAGTCCAACGCACGCCTGATGCGGGTGACCGAAGACGACAGCCAGTCGGGTATCACCGAACTGGTCAAGGACCTGAGCCGCTATACGCCTCTGGATGTGCGCAGCCAGTTCAATGACTCCAACGGCAACCCCGTGGACATCGCCATTGGCGGCACCACCGTCACCGGGCTTTCTACAGATACAGCCGCGGAGAAGGCCCTGAGCTGGTGGTTCACCGACACCAACAAGCCAGGGCCTGTGCTTACCCGGGCAGTCGATCTGCTCAAGAGCCAGATTGCGACCCTGAGCAAGACCGACCCGGTAAACCTGGACATCATCTGGGGCCAGGGCGAGGAGGGCGCCCAGGCAATTGCCAGGGCCAGCGACAAAACGGCAGCGGAAGCCCTGTACAAAGCCTCGACCTTGAAGGTCTTCGACTACCTGCATGCACAGCTGGGAGACTTTACGGTTTACCTGATGGAAACCGGCCACTATGCCGAGGACGGCGCCCGCTACCGGGGCTATTCCGAAAGCAAGATCGCCGGGATTGTCGACGGCACCGTGCATGTGCGGCACGCCCAGGAAGCCATGGCCGCCGAGCGCGCGGACGTACAACTCGCCGTTGACTACACCGACCTGCCGCTGCGCCAGGAAGTGGACCCGGTGACGTACCCCGATGACGTGTGGCACCTGCACGAAGAGTCAGCCGAAATCGTCGGCCAGCGTTTGGCGGACTACATCGCCAACGACCTGGGCTACAAGGGTAACCCCGGCGACAACAACGACCCTGGCGCCATCACCGCCTCGAGCTCGAACCAGAATGGGCGGGTACAGGGCACCGACGTCGCCGACACCCTGGTGGCGACCGGCTCGGAAAGCCAGGTGCTCAATGGTGACGTGGGCGCCGATACGCTGATCGGCAAAGGCACGGGCAGCACCCTGTATATCGTCGACAACGTTGGCGACACCGTGACTGAAACCGACGCCAACACGGCTCATATCGATACCGTGCAAAGCTCCGTGAGCTGGACGCTGGGCAACAACGTCGAAGCGCTCGACCTTGCCGGTAACAAGGCGCTGGCGGGCATAGGCAATGCGCTGGATAACACGCTGACGGGCAACGCGGGGAACAACGTACTCGATGGCAAGGGCGGCAGTGACACCCTGGCCGGCGGCGGCGGTGCCGATGTGTACCGGTTCAGTGCATGGCACGACATGGGCGTGGGCGCAGCGGGCGATCAGATCGAGGGGTTCAGTGAGGCCGAGGGCGACAAGATCGATCTCACCGGCCTGGATGCCAATCCGCTCACAGCGGCCAAGGATGCCTTCAAATTCATCGGCAGCGCGGCGTTCAGTGCCGATGCCACCGGTGAGCTGCGGTTCGCCGATGGCGTGCTGCAGGGCAGCCAGGATGCCAACGGCACGCCGGACTTCGAGGTGCGGATGGTAGGTGTCGATGAGCTCCGCTCGGTGGACCTGATGGGGTAGGGGAACGGGCGCCCGCTTGAAGGTTGCGGCCTTCAGGCGACGGCGCGTTGGTCTCGCTGCGGATTCGGACGAAGCGCCCTCGGTGAAGGCGTATTTCCAACTACCGTTTGAGGCACACCCGACCTCTTTCGTTGGGATTCGGAGATTGTCATGATTTCTGCCTCTTCCACTACCCTGCCAGCTACTACCCTGCGTACCGGCAAGACTGTTGTCGATGTCTCAGGCCTCAATGACTCCAGCCACAGTGTCGCTATTACCAGCACCGGCACGGTGCAGATGGTAGGGCTGACGTCCGACGGCGACCGCTCGGATTACGCGGTGGTAAGCCTGACGTCCGACGGCCAACGCAACTTCAGCTACGACCACGACGGCATTGAACGACTTCCCGCTGTGGTGCCTGTCAGTGACAGCGGTGACCTTACGACGCAACCCTCTGGCCAGAACCTGACCAGCCAGATCTTGAATGACAACGGCACCTACAACCTGAGCATCCTGGCGCTTGGCGCCACCCCGAATGATCGGCCGTCCGAGCTGTTGTCGGTGGCCATCCCCACGCAAGGCGACGCGCCTGCCTACTCCAGCGTGCAAGCGCTCGCCGACGGCATGCTGTTAGCGAGCACCCGCAGCGACACCACCCTCACCCTGGTGCGGTTCAACGACCAAGGGGCCCTCGACCAGGCCTTCGGCCAAGGCGGCGTCGCCACCTTCGCCTTGCCAGACGGGATGCCCGTCATCACCGAAACGTCGCTGGCCCTGCAATCCAATGGTGATGTGTTGCTCGCCGGTTACCGCTACCCCGGCGGAACCGCCGATTTCAGCCTCACCCGGTATCACTCGGACGGCACACTCGACACCCGCTTCGGTACCGATGGCACGGTGACCGTGGACGTGGCCGACGGCAACGATTACGCCCGGGTGGTGACGCAGCAAGCGGACGGCAAACTGCTGATCGCTGGCACCAGTGACAAGGGTGATAACGAAGTGGGCGATGGCAACTTCAACTTCAGCGTGGTTCGGCTGAATGCGGACGGCAGCCTGGACACCAGCTTTGGCGATGGCGGCAAGGCCATGTTCGACTTTGAAGGTGGTCGCGATGGCGCGCAAACCATCACCGTGCTGGATGACGGCAAAATCCTACTGACCGGCGCTGCGTACAACGCCGACGGCAACGCAGACTTCGCCGCCTTGCGGCTTAACGCAGACGGCACGCTGGATACCAGCTTCGGCGACCCGGTTGGGCATTTGCGCCATATCAACGGCCAGGACAGTAACGACCTGATAGTAGGCACCGCTGCGGATGAAGCCATTTCCGGGGGGGCGGGGAACGACTTGCTCGATGGCGGTGGCGGCCGTGACCAGCTCAGCGGCGGCGCGGGCAGCGACGTCTTCCGCTTCTCTTCAAGGGAGGACAGCTACCGTACCGACAACGAGGGCTTCAGCGACCACATCACGGATTTCAACCCGATACGAGATGTGCTTGACCTTGCGGCCCTGGGGTATACCGGGCTGGGCGACGGCTACGGCAATACACTGGCGTTGCGGGTAGACGCCGAAGCCAACCGTACCTACCTTACGAGTATGGAGCCCAACACGGACGGCCATCGTTTCGAGCTTGTGCTCAATGGTGATCTGAGCGGGCAGCTGGACGAATACCACCTCTTGTTTGCGCCTTATGTGTTCGAAGGCGGAGATGACTCGAGTTCCCTGATTGCCGGCAACCTCACCTTCGAACTGCTGGGCAAGGGCGGGGATGACCGGCTATACGGAGGGCTGGGTAACGACATCCTCGATGGCGGCACGGGCCGCGACATTCTCTTCGGCTCTGAGGGGGCCGATACCTACCGATTCACCTCACTAAGCGACAGCTACCGTGACGAAGGGGAGAACTTCAGTGATCGTATCGCCGACTTCGACGTCTTCGCCGACCGCATAGACGTCTCCGCGCTCGGCTTCACCACTCTGGGGGACGGCCATGACGGCACGCTGGCTTTAATGGTGAACGACGATGGAACCACGACTTACCTGAAAAGCTTCGATGCAAATGCAGAGGGCGAGCGCTTCGAGGTCAGCCTCAGGGGCGACCTGAGCCAAACGCTGACCAATGCTGCGTTTGTGTTTGCTCAGCCCGACAGTGATTTGGCGGAACTGGCGCTTCTAGGTGTGGCGGGCGGGCACCAGGAGGCTGCAGCTGCGTAGCGATGGGGCAGGCGGAGGGCCCAGCCGGGGCTGTCCCGGCTGGGACGGATATGAAATGGCTGGGTGCTGAGCCTGATAGCTGTTGATTTCGAAGAGGTGCTGCTTTGGGACGGTTTAGAGGGTTATAGCGTCGACATCACTGCGTCAGCCACTGAAATCATCGTTTCGTAGAATCGATCGTCACCGGTCTAGTCGCCACCTATCAGAAGGATCGCAGTTCGCAGCCAAAGGCACCCAACAGAAACCCCGTACCAACTCCCAACGCCCAGACACAACTGAACTCCAACCGAAGCGGCAGGTCCAACCGCCCGCTTTACGCCGGGCCCCACATCAATGGGGCAGGCGCCAAGCCTGTTCCGGCCATGGCCGGTGTTTTCACTTCGTTTCGATGTGCCCATGCGCTTGATCAATCGTATCGCCTCGCTGTGCCTGTTCCCGCTTACATCGCTGTACCTTGCCACTGTTGCCATGCCTGCGCAGGCGGCAGGTGAGCAACAGTTGCTCTCGGCCATCAATGCCCTGCGCGCTCACCCGGGGCGCTGCGACGCTGCGCCGGTCTCGGCATTACCGCCGCTTGCGCTCAAGGCGGGGCTCGCGGTGCCGCCTGGCTACGGCGGTGGTTTGCGTGAGGGCCTGAAACAGGCCGGCTATCAGGCAGCTGCGGTGCGCGCCATTCGCCTGGACGGCCCGGTCGATGCCGGGGCTGCGTTCCAGATGCTCCAGGCAAGTTATTGCGCGGCGTTGCTCGACAGCCAGTACACCGACATCGGCCTCAGCCACGCCGGGGATGAATGGCGGGTGCTGCTGGCGCGGCCGCTGCTCGATGCTCGCCTGGGCGACACGCGCGGCGCTGCGCAGGCGTTGCTGGCGCAGGTGAACGCAGCAAGAGCGCGCCCGCGGTTGTGCGGCCGTCAACGCTTTGGTGCTGCACGGCCGTTGGCCTGGAGCCCGGCGCTTGGTGCGGCAGCGCTAGCGCATAGCCAGGCCATGGCTCGGGGTGATTATTTCAGCCACACCGATCCTGACGGCGATACCCCCTACGACCGCGCGCGCGAGGCGGGTTATCGCGGCCGGCAGGTGGGGGAAAACATCGCGGCGGGGCAGGGTTCGCCTTCCGCCGCCATGGCCGGATGGCTCGCCAGCCCAGGGCACTGCGCCAACGTCATGAACCCTTTGTTCACGCAGGTTGGCGCCGGATACAAAGCGGACCCCAACAGCCAGAACGGTATCTACTGGACCATGCTGTTCGGGGCGCCTTAACAAATCCTGCATGCGCTCGGCTCAGCTGCGTGGGGCATAGAAGACGAACTTGTCCGTTACGGCCGTGCGCCGGTAGCGCTTGGTCCAGTCGGTGGTTATCCGATGGTCATGGAAGTACAGCGCGCCGCCAGTGGTGTCGCGCAGCTGCTGGTTCAGCGCCTTCCCTGCGATGGCTTTCGCCAGCTGATAGCGGTCTTCTTCCTGAACCTGATCGGCGCGGCCATCGCACCACCAGGAAAACTGGCAGTTCTTCTGTTCCGACCCTTGCTTGACCACGCCGCACACGGTGTTGGCATACCCCTCCCGGCCTAGCCGGTTCATCACCACGCTGGCCACGGCCTCCATGTTGGTTTCGCTGCCACCCTTGGCTTCCCAATACACCGTGCGCGCCAGGCAGGTAATGGCATCGTCCACCGACTCCTGCCCGGCAGGGTCCACGGCTTGTACCTCGGTTTTGCTTAACGTTGCCTGAGGCGGCGGAGGCGTGTCGCTGGCGGCTTTTTGTTCCAATACCTGCGCCTTGTCTTCGGCGCGGGCGCTCACCGTCTCGGCATGGGCCGGGAGGGCATTACACAGCAACACAGCAAGGCATATAAAGGAAGCGAGGCAGCGCATGGTCGAACCTCTGGGCAAACGGGGAGGGGCCGGGCGCGGCAGGGCCGATGACTATTATTGTTGCTCTGCCGGCCAGGGCTGGGTCGAAGAGTGGACAAGCGAAGCGGCGAAACATTCCGCCACGGCCCGGGGTACCATGCGGGATCAACCATCGACAGCGAAGGATGCGGTGCAATGATCGAGCCCGGGGATGCAGTGGAGCGCGGCAAGCGTGCCGATGTAGTGATTGTTGGCGGTGGCCTGAGCGGCGCGCTGTTGGCGATGCAGCTGCTGCGCCAGCCAGGCGCACGACATATCGTGATATTCGAACCGCGTGCCGAGCTTGGTCGCGGCGAAGCCTACAGTGCAGTGGAGCTGGGCCATACGCTCAATGCCAATGCCGCACGGATGAGCGTGGACCCTGACGCCCCCGACGACCTTACCCATTGGCTGGCTGACCATATTGCGGCCGGCGGCTGGCCGGAATCGGCCGGGCAGGGCGTGCCGGTGGCCCAACTGTTCCCGCCACGCGAATTGTTTGGCCGGTATGCACGGCAGCGGCTGGCCGAAGCCCAAGCCGCCGCGCCCCGTTCGCGCTTGACCCACGTGCGCGGCGAAGCCACGGACCTGGTCATCGAGCCCGGTGTTGCGCGAGTCACGGGCGAAGGCGGCGAATGTTGGGAGGCGCCGCTGGCGGTGTTGGCCACAGGGGTGTTCGCCGCGGCCCGCACCCGGCGCACTCAAGATGGCGCCAGAGGCATAACCGGGCTGGACCCGTGGGACGTGTCTGCCCTGCGGCAGATACCCGCCGACGGCGCCGTCGCGATCGTAGGGGCCGGGTTGACCATGATCGACGCGTTGGTGTCCTTGCACCAGGCCGCCCATCAAGGGCCTGTGCGGGTGTTCTCGCGCCATGGGCTGTTACCGCAACCGCGTCGGCAACCGCCTGCCTGGCCAGACTTCCTCAGCGAACAACCAGCGGTGCGCACGCCCCGGCAGCTATCGGTGGCGCTGCGTGAGCAATGCCGCCTGGCCATGGCTGAAGGCGTGGATTGGCAAGCGCCACTCGATACCGTCCGCCAGCATGTGGCCCGCCTGTGGAGCCAGGCCAGCGACTTCCAGCGCAGGCAGTTTGTGCGCCACCTGCGCCCCTGGTGGGAAACCCACCACCATCGCTCGCCACCGCTGGGTGCGGCGTTGCTGGCCGAGTGGCAGCGAACGGGACGGCTTCAGATCACTGCGGCTTCGCTGCTAGGCGTAACGCCTGTGGCCGAAGGGGTGGCGCTGAACCTGCGCCGGCGTGGGGAAGCGGCTGCAAGCGTTGTGCACGCGGCGGCGTTGATCAATTCCAGCGGTATCGAATACGACTGGCGGCGGGTAGACAAACCGTTGCCACGGCAACTGTTGGCCCGCGGCCTCATACGGCCTGGCCCCCTGGCTTTGGGGATTGATGCTGACGCACAAGGGGCGGTGCGCGATGCCTGGGGAACCGCTTCAACGGTGCTGTATGCCATGGGCCCGCCGCTGCGTGGCCTGTGGTGGGAAAGTACAGCGGTAAATGATGTTGCGGCCCAGGCGAAGGCCTTGGCCGCCCACTTGACCCGGCCGTGATCGAGCGCTTGTGGCCGCTGCGCTTTGTATCGTTTTAAGGAGTGTTTTCGTCGTTTTGTATGAGCGCCAAAACACTGTCTTTAGGCAAAGTGCCACTGCCGACCGTTTGGCGACGGAAATCCGCTAAAGGCGCCTGAAAGAGAACCTTTATCAGTTGGTGGCACTTTGGAAAAGTTCAGCTAAACCAGACACTTATAATCACAAACCGGAACGGGTTGGCAATTCGCCACATTCCCGACGATCGGTATGTTTGCCCCCATTGTTTTCCCTCGAAGCGCTGTGCATCATCTGGCCACCTTTCCAAAGATGTCCGTCTGGCCTCGCAAGGGAGTGTTGGCAAATGATGAGTGTGTTCGTAGTTGTAATGAGTATGTGCACCGCGTCTGAAGGGTGCCTGGAAGAACGTAGGCCCACCGCTTATTCCTCACGGGCCGAATGCCTTGAAACCGTAGCGACGATGCCTATGAGCAAAGGCATCAAGTACCGCTGCGCTGCCACGCCCCAGTTCATGGTGAGCGAGGAACGCAGGGCCGCCAAATCGCACCTTGTCACGACTGCGACCGAGGCGCCCATCAAGCCCTGACGCGAACAGGTCACCAGGCTGGCAGACGATTTTGGTGCCCTTGGGCGGCACCAGGCGCTGCCGGCATAGCCCACCCCTCTCCTTGTTTTTCCCCTTCGCTCCTATCTGATGATTCAGCGGGCCACCCCAGGCTTCCCTCCCATGCGCTGAACGATCAAGGCCTTGCGTGGATCGAACGCACGTTCGCATTTGCAAGGAACCGTCATGACTTCAACGCCTGATCAGCCCCGTGATGTGCCGGGGAGTGGCTTCGTGCGGGTGCGCGGCGCCCGCGAGCACAACCTCAAGAATGTCGACGTGGACGTGCCACGCAATGCACTGGTGGTGTTCAGCGGTGTCTCGGGATCGGGCAAGTCGTCTTTGGCATTCGCCACCATCTATGCGGAAGCGCAGCGGCGTTATTTCGAATCCGTGGCACCGTATGCGCGGCGCCTGATCGATCAGGCCGGGGTACCAGACGTCGACAGCATCGACGGGCTGCCCCCGGCGGTTGCGTTGCAGCAGCAGCGTGGGTCGCCCAGCGCGCGGTCGTCCGTGGGCAGCGTCACCACACTGTCCAGCCTGATCCGCATGTTGTATTCCCGCGCCGGCAGCTACCCTGCCGGGCAGCCTATGCTGTATGCCGAGGACTTTTCCACCAATACCCCCCAAGGCGCGTGCGCGCATTGTCACGGCGTGGGCCGGGTGTTCGACGTGAGCGAGGCCTCGCTGGTGCCAGACCCTTCGCTGACTATCCGTGAGCGGGCTGTGGCCGCGTGGCCCACCGCGTGGCAAGGGCAGAACCTGCGCGACATCCTGGTAACCCTGGGCTATGACGTCGACGTCCCCTGGCGAGACCTGCCCCAGGCGCAGCGGGACTGGATTCTGTTTACCGAAGAAACCCCCACGGTGCCGGTATACGCCGGCCTTACCCCGGCACAAACCCGCGAGGCACTCAAGCGCAAGCTGGAGCCCAGCTATCAAGGTACCTTCGCCGGGGCGCGCCGGTATGTGTTGCACACGTTCAGCCACAGCCAGAGCGCCATGATGCGCAAGCGGGTAGGGCAGTTCATGCGGGCCAGCCCCTGCCCGGTTTGCCACGGCAAGCGGCTCAAACCCGAGGCGCTGAGTGTGCGGTTCGCGGGCCTGGACATCGCCGAGCTTTCACGCCTGCCCTTGCAGGCATTGGCCACCCTGTTGGCCCCTGTGGCGAGCGCCGCCTACCTGAGCGAGGGTGAAGCGGGCGGCGATGTGCTCAGCCACGCCCAGGTTCGGGAGGCCCGCGACCGGCGGGTGGCCAGCGGCGGCAGTGCCCATGCCAGCGGCAAGGAGGTGCGACACACGCCCAACCTGTCGATCGAAAAACGCTTGGCAGCCCAGCGCATTGCCCAGGAATTGCTGGAACGCCTGGGTACATTGCTGGAGCTTGGCCTGGGCTACCTGGACCTGGAACGCAGCACGCCCACGTTATCCCCGGGGGAGCTGCAACGGCTGCGGCTGGCGACGCAGCTCAATTCCCAGCTGTTCGGTGTGATCTATGTGCTGGACGAGCCTTCCGCCGGCTTGCACCCGGCCGACAGCCAGGCGTTGCTGGATGCACTGGAGCGCCTCAAACAGGCGGGCAACTCGGTGTTCGTGGTGGAACACGACCTGGATACCCTGCGCCGCGCCGACTGGCTGGTAGACGTGGGCCCGGACGCCGGGGAGCGGGGCGGGGAAGTGTTGTATAGCGGTCCTCCCGCTGGGTTGGCGGGGGTAGCGGCGTCACGCACGGCGGCTTATCTCTTCGCTGACCAACAGCCCCAGCGCCGGCCACCACGCCCGCCGCAGGGTTGGCTGCGCCTCGAAGGTATTACCCGCAACAATCTCAGCCAGCTGGATGCCGCGTTTCCGTTGGGTTGCCTTGTGGCCGTCACCGGGGTTTCCGGGTCGGGCAAGTCGAGCCTGGTCAGCCAGGCGTTGCTGGAGCTGGTGAGCGAGCAACTGGGGCAGCCAGCAGCCGTGGCTGCGGATGAAGAGCAGGCGCTCGATGCCGAACCGGCCCTGCCCAGCGAGGGCAGGGTGGTGGAAGGCGTAGAGCAGCTGCGACGGCTGGTGCCCGTGGACCAGAAACCCATCGGGCGCACGCCACGCTCGAACCTTGCGACCTACACCGGCCTGTTCGACGCCGTGCGCAAGTTGTTTGCCGCGACCCCTGCAGCGCAGGCTCAGGGCTTTGACGCGGGGCAGTTTTCCTTCAACGTTGCCAAAGGTCGTTGCGAAACCTGTGAAGGTGAGGGCTTCGTCAGCGTCGAGCTGCTGTTCATGCCCAGCGTCTACGCCCCGTGCCCGGTGTGCCATGGCGACCGCTATAACCCGCAAACCCTGGCTATCGAATGGCAGGGGCTGAATATCGCACAGGTGCTCAAACTGACTGTGGAAGATGCGCTGGGCACCTTTGCGGATGAACCGGCGGTGCGACGCGCATTGGAGGTGCTGCGCGATATCGGCCTGGGCTACCTGCGCCTTGGCCAGCCCGCCACCGAGTTGTCGGGCGGGGAGGCTCAGCGCATCAAGCTGGCGACCGAGCTGCAACGCAGTGCTCGTGGCGCCTCGCTGTATGTGCTGGATGAGCCCACCACGGGTTTGCATCCTCAGGACGTTGACCGTTTGCTGCTGCAACTGCACCGGCTGGTGGACGCCGGCCACACGGTGATCGTGGTGGAGCATGACATGCGAGTGGTGGCCGACAGCGACTGGGTGATCGACATCGGGCCGGGCGCTGGCGAGGCAGGCGGCAGACTGGTCGCCTGTGGAGTACCCGCCGATGTCGCTCGCAGCCAGGAGAGCCGAACCGCGCCGTTTTTGGCCCGTGCGTTGGGGCTGGAAACAGGCAACGCCTGATCGGCTATCGGTAGCCCTGCGCCTGAAGGTCGAACAGCCGGGCGTAGCGGCCACCTTGGGCCACCAGGCTGGTGTGGTCGCCCTGCTCCAGAATGCGCCCCTGGTCCAGCACCAGGATGTGCCCGGCATTGCGAACACTGGAGAACCGGTGGGAAATCAGCACGCTCATGCGGCCTTGGGCATACGCGCGAAAGCGGTCGAACACAGCCGCCTCGGCGGCGGCATCCAGTGCTGCGGTCGGCTCATCCAAAATCAGAATGTCGGCGTTGCGGCGCATGTAGGCCCGCGACAGGGCGATCTTCTGCCACTGCCCACCGGACAGTTCCTGTCCACCCAGAAACCATTTGCCCAGCTGGGTCTGGTAGCCCTGCGACAGGCGCTCGATAAAGGGGGCTGCCATGCCCGCATCCGCTGCTTGGTGCCAACGCTGCTCGTCGGTGAATGCCTCCACATCGCCAACGCCCAGGTTTTCCCCCACCTTCATCTGGTAGCGCAGGTAATCCTGGAAAATCACTCCGATGCGGCCATGCAGCACGTCGCGGTCCCAGGCCTGAAGGTCGCTACCGTCCAGCAGAATCCGCCCGGTGCTTGGCGCGTAGAGGCGGGTGAGCAATTTGATCAGCGTGGTCTTGCCCGAACCGTTCTCGCCTACCAGCGCCACGCTCTGGCCGGGCGCCAGGTGCAGGTCAATGTCGCTGAGCGCGGGCTGGGTGGCGCCGGGGTAGGTGAAGCCGACGCCTTCGAACCTCAACCCATCGCCGGGCCGGGCGCCTTGGGTAAGCGCGCCGGTATTGGCTGGCACCGGCTGGCCCAGGTAGTCGTACAGGTTGGTGAGGTAAAGCCCGTCTTCGTACAAACCGCCGATGGCGCTCAGGCTGGAACTGATGGCCGCCTGGCCTTGCTTGAACAGCACCAGGTACATGGTCATCTGGCCGAGGGTGATAAGCCCGTCGATGGTATCGAGCACTACCCAGGCATACGCCAGGTAAAAGCCCAGCGTGCCCAGCAGCCCAAGCCCGAACCCCCAGCCATCGCGGCGCAGAGTCAGCCGGCGGTCCTCGGCGTACAGGCGCGCGAAGGTGTCGCGGTAGCGTTGCAGCAGCAGCGGGGCTATGCCGAACAGGCGCACTTCCTTGATATGCGCCTCCTGCGACAGTAGCGCCTCGATGTAATTCTGCTGCCGCGCCTCGGGTGCGCGCCGGGTGAACAGGCGGAAGGCATCGCCGGAGAAGTGGGTTTCCGAGAAAAACACGGGAAGGGCGGCCACCACCAGGATTGCCAGTGCCCAAGGCGAGAACTGCACCAGCAACACGGCGAAGCTGGTGAGCGACACAAGGTTCTGGATCAGCCCCAGGGATTTGGTCACCAGCCCTAGTGGCCGGGTGGACGCGTCGCGGCGTACGCGCACCAGCTTGTCGTAGAACTCCGAGTCTTCGAACTGCAGCAGCGCCAGCGTCTGGGCTTTTTCCAGGATAAGCAGGTTGACCTTCTGTCCCAACTGCACCCTCAGCAATGACTGTTGCACCGACAGCGCTCGCTGCGCGGCGGCGAGTGCCGCCAGCACCCCGGCCTCGGCCAGCACAAAACGCAGCACCGGCCATAGCGGGGCGTGGCCTTGGCGCGCGTGCAGGTCCATGGCGTGCAGTACGGCATCGACGATTTGTTGGCCGATCCATGCGGCGAGGGCGGGCAATACGCCGGCGAACAGGGTAGCGATCACCAACCCGATGAACAGGCCCCGGGAGGTGCTCCATACCAGCGCAACGGCGCGGCGCGCCTGGTCAAGGAAGGCGATAAAGCGGTGCAACGCAGACATCGGGCGGGCTCCAGCCAGGTCACAAGTGCCAGTTAGACCACACGGGCACAGCCCGGGGCACACCTTGGACCGCTGCGCTGTATGGAAGGTCGCTGCCAAGGCACGCTGCTACAGGCGGGTTTCGTTCCTGCTGTCCGGGCAAAAAAAAGCTGCGCCGACCAGCGACGCAGCAAGGGTGGTTCGATGAAAGCCTACAGGTCAGTTGACGGCGATACGGTCCAGCGTGACCGGCTTGAGGCGTGGCGTGAGCAGGTGGATGACCACGATCGCGATCAGGTAGGCGCTGCCCGCCACGATGAAGATCGGCTGGTAGGACTTGAACACTTCAAGAATGTACCCGTTGTAGGTGGTCATGAGCATGCCGCCCATGGCGCCCGCCATGCCGCCGATACCAATCACCGATGCAACGGCTTCCTTGGGGAACATGTCCGAGGGCAGGGTCATCAGGTTCGCCGACCAGGCTTGGTGCGCGGCAGCGGCGATGCCGATGATTGCCACCACCAGCCACAGGCTGGAGACGAACTGTGCGGTGACGATCGGGGTAACCGCCAGGGCGCAGAGCAGCATGGTGGTCTTGCGGGAAGCGTTGGCGGTGCGGCCGTTTTTCATCTGCCGCGAAGAACCCCAGCCGCCCAGTATCGAACCCAGGTCTGCCAGAATGTAGATCGCGATCAAGGGCGGCCCGAAGCTTTTGAGGTTCAGCCCGTAGGTTTTACCGAGGAAGTCTGGCAGCCAGAAGAGGTACAGCCACCAGATCGGGTCTGTGAGGAATTTGCCGCCCGCATAGGCCCAGGTTTCGCGGAAGGTGAGCAGCTTGAACCACGAAATTTTCACCGGTGCCGCTGGCTTGGCTGACACAGGGGTGTCGTCGGACTGGATGTACGCCAGTTCCTCACGGCTCACCTTGCTGTGTTCGTGAGGGCGACGGTACATCAGCAGCCACGCCACCAACCATAGGCAGCTCACGATGCCGATGGAGATGAACGCAGTGCGCCAGCCCCAGGCCAGGGTGATGGCCGGTACCAGCAGCGGCGTAATGATCGGGCCCATGGCGGTACCCGCGTTGAAGATACCAGTGGCCTGGGCACGTTCCTTTTGCGGGAACCACTCCGACACGGCTTTGAGGCTTGCCGGGAAGCTGCCGGATTCACCAAAGCCCAGGACAAAGCGTGAGATGGCGAACTGGGTGACGGTAGTGATCAGCCCATGCCCGATACTTGCAAAGGTCCATACGGTAAAGGCGAGGGCATACCCCACTCGTACCCCAACTTTGTCAATCAAACGACCGAATGTAATAAAGCCGATTGCATAGGCACACTGGAACCAGAACACGATATTGGCGTAATCGGTTTCGGACCACTTAAGTTCCGCCGCAAGGGTGGGCTTGAGGATGCCGATCATTTGTCGGTCGATATAGTTGATGCCGATCGCGATAAACAACAGCGCGCAAATCACCCATCGGTATTTACTGATGCGTGATTGTTCCTGGGCGATGGGCCTTGTGCTGGGCTGAACGTGCGGGGGGACTTGTACTGTCATATGTAGTGGCTCCTTTGTTCTTTTTATTTACCGTACTACCGGCTTCCCATTTTCTGTAACATTTAGAAATGAGATTTGTACGACATCGTATGACAGCGTTTTTCGCCTGTCAATCGCTCGAATCGCTTATCAAGCAGGCACAAAAAAGGGCGGTATAGGCCCGCGATGCGCGCCTTTTCCGCCCTCGGATGGGGTTATGCAGTCAGCGATCCAGGCCTCAGAACGCCGGGACCACATCTCCGTGGTAGCGGTCGAGAATGAATTGCTTGACCTGCGGCGAGTTCAGCAGCGCGCCTAGTTTCTGCACGGCAGGATCGCTCGCCTTGTCTCGGCGCACATACAGGTAATTGGCGTAGGGCGACTCGGAGCTTTCGATGAACAACGCATCCTTATGGGGTTCGAGCTTGGCTTCCAGCGCGTAGTTGGCGTTGATCAAGGCCATGTCCACTTGGTTCAGCACCCTGGGCAGCATCGCCGCCTCCAGCTCCTTGAACTTCAGGTGCTTGGGGTTGCTGGTGATATCTCCGGCGGTGGCCATGATGTTGCTAGGGTCTTTGAGCGTGATCAGGCCCTGTTTCGCGATCAGCAGCAGCGCGCGCCCGGAGTTGGTCGGGTCATTGGGGATCGCAACCGTAGCGCCGTCCTGCAGTTCGGCGATGGACTTGATCTTTTTCGAGTACGCACCGAAGGGTTCGATGTGCACTGCCACTACCGGGACCTGATCGCTGTCGGGGCGGTCTTTCTTGTAGGCGTCGTAGTAAGGTTTGCTCTGGAAGTAGTTGGCATCCAGGCGCCCCTCGTCCACTTGGCGGTCGGGCTGGATGTAGTCGCTGAACACCTTCACATCGAGCGTCACGCCTTGCTTGGCCAACTCGGGCTTGAGGAATTCAAGGATCTCGGCATGGGGGATCGGCACCACCGCGATCTTCAGGGTTTCAGCACTGGCGGTGCCCATGGCGGCCAGCAAGGCCAGCGAAAGCGCGAGGCGTTTCATGATCGTTCAACTCCGAAGCGTTTGAGAGAAAAGGAAGAAAGGTCCAGCTCGGTCGAGCCTTGCGTACACCATTGCGCGAAGGCCTCGCCCAGTGCCGCCGAATGCTTGAAGCCGTGGCCGGAACATGCGGACACCACCAGGGTGTGCTGCAACGAAGGGTGTGCGTCGATGATGAAGTGCCGGTCTTGCGTCACCGTGTAGGCGCACACGGCCGACTTGACCACTTTGCTGGTGACGCCTGTGATGCGCCCTTGCACGTGCCGTTCGAACATGGCCTGCCCGTCCGCGGCCGTCACCGTGCGGTCAAGGGTGTCGGGCGTGGAGGAGGTGTGGTACTGGGCGGTGGCGACTTTCACGCTGCCCTCGCCAGGCAGGGCCGGGAAGCCATAGTTGATGTGATCGTCGCCACGGCCGTGGGTCAGAATAAAAGTAGGCGAAGCACCGACCAGCTCTGCCTGCGGCTCGGTTTCGAACCAGAACAGTTGCTGGCGGTACACCGTGAGTAGCGAATCCACCGGATCACCTGCCAGCGCACCGGCCCAATTGCCCGCAGCCATCACTACCTTGTCAGCCCGCAGTGTTCGCTGGTCAGTGGTTACGGTCACGCCCTGGCCATCGGAGCGGATGCCGGTAACGGTCTCGCCCTTGTACAGCGTGGCGCCGTGCTGTTCGGCCAGCCTCAGTTGCACTTCAATGCAGCGTTCGGGCCGCAGAAAGCCCCCCTCACGTTCGAAGTAGCCGATGGCGTCGTCACGCACCTGTGCGAATTGCGGGAAACGCTGGCGGATTTGCGCGGCGTCCAGCACCTTGTGCTCGATCCCGTACGCTTTCGCAAGGCTGAGGGTGCGCAGGGTGAAGTCGGTTTTATCGCGGGGGTCGAAGTCCGGGCTGGAGGTGAGTACCAGTACGCCAGACTGCTCGAACAGTGCCTCCCCCGTCAGCGCTTCCAATTCACGCCAGATTTCATGCGCCCTGCGAACGATGGGCACGTACTGCGGGCCTTCGCCCACTGACAACCGCGTGATGCGGGTGTCGCCATGGCTTGAACCAAACGTATGAGGAGGGTGATGGCGATCGATGCCAGCGGCTTTTATACCGCGCTTGGCCAACTGGTAGATCGTAGCCGCGCCCATGGCGCCCAGCCCGATGACCAACGCTTCGTAGTGTTCCACCCACATCTCCGGCTCGAAAAATGAGCGCTAGTTGAGGGGCAAAACCTTAGGAAGACAAAGAACCGTTGGGCATAACCTTATGCCAGTGATGCGTAGATTGGGGAAGGGCGCTACGCCAGCGAGGATTTCGCGGCGCAGCGCAGGGCACAGGGTGTTACGCCACAGCGGGGCGGCGGGCGTACCAGCCATAGGCAGCGATAACGGCGTAGCACACCGCCGGAACGGCGAGCGAGAACCCGAGGGTGGTCAGGTCGGCGGCAAAGCCAGTCAACGGCGGCACGATCGCACCACCCACGATGGCGCAGCAGATCAGGCCGGACCCTTCGGCGGCCCGTTTGCCCAGGCCTTCACAGGCCAGCGCGAAGATGGTTGGGAACATAACCGAGTTGAACAGGCCGATGGCCAGGATCGACCAGCCGGCCACCGCGCCGTGGGTAGTAGCGGCGCTGGCGATCAAGGCGATTACCATCAGGGCCGCGCAGGCCAGTACTTTCCCGGGCGCAAAACTGCGCAGCAGGGCAGCACCGATGAAGCGGCCCACCATGGCGCCACCCCAGTAATAAGCCACGTGCTTACCTGCCAGCTCTGCGTCGAAGCCGAAGGTGTTGTCCTGCATCAGGAAGTTGGTGAGCAGGCTGCCGATGGCCACTTCCGCGCCTACGTAGCAGAACAGGCAGGCGGCGCCGAAGGCGAAGCGGGGCTGCTTGAGCAGGCTTAGCGCCGACAGCGGGTTTGCACCCTCGCTGGCGCCCGAGACTGGCAATTGCTTGCGTTGCTGCCACACCAGCATGGCCACGGCCACCAGCGCCAGGGCGATGCCAGCGTAGGTATTGCTGATTACCTTGGCTTCCTCAGCCAGGTAAGCCGCCAGCGCGGAGCCAGACAGGGTGGCGGGGTCTACCTGGCTGAGCGAGCCCAGGATCAGCATGGCGCCCAGGTACGGCGCAATGGTTGTGCCCAATGAGTTGAACGCTTGCGCAAAAGTGACGCGGCTGTGGGCCGTTTCCTTCTCGCCAAGCAGGCAGATCAGCGGGTTCGCCACCACTTGCACCACCGTTACGCCGATGGCGAGCACGAACAGCGCAACGAGGAAGGCCCCGAACAGGCCCACAAGGGCCGCCGGGATGAACATCACGCAGCCTACGGCCATGGTGATCAGGCCGATCGAGGCGGCCCGCATGTAGCCGATCCGGGCGATCAACAACCCTGCCGGAATAGAGGCCAGTGCATAGGCCAGGAAGAACGAGGACTGCACCAGCATCGCCTCGGCATAGCTGAGGCTGAACAGGCTTTTGAGCTTGGGAATCAAGATGTCATTCAGGCTGGTGATACCGCCAAAAATGAAGAACAGGGCGAAAACGAACAAGCTTAACCGCTGGACGTTGGCTGTGCCTGGGGTGGTGTGTTCCGGTGTTACTGCAACGGTGTTATCCGTCATGGCCGCGGTCCTGTTTATTGTCGGGCTGTGGGTCAGTTTTTTCGATTCGACGCGGTTGGGCCGTCACCTGGCGTTCACAAGGCCAGCTGCCGGAGCGTCTTGAGATGAACTGAAACCAGCGAAGCGGGAAAGTTCAGGCTTCCCGGCTCGGGACAGGCTTTGGAACAGGGGTTTGCGCCACAAGGGGACAGGTGGTCAGGTCTGTACCTACAGGTGGCGGCGAGCGGCGGCGCAGCCCGGGTCGAATCCGCGGCGGCGTTATATCAGTGAAGGTAGAAGGGGTCAAATGAAGCGAAGCGGCGGGAGGTAAAACCGGACAGATACTGATAGGGCAGGGCGGGGGAGGAAGGGCAACGCTCGTCGCCCTTCCCGGCTGTCATGAATCAGCTTTTACGGTTGCCGCCGCCGCTGCTCTGGCCACCTTTGCGGCCGGCTTCGGATGCTTTCTCGCGGTCATTGGAGAAGCTGCCGCTGGAGGATTGTCCGCCCTTTCTGCCCGCTTCGGATGCTTTCTCCCGATCGTTTGCAAAGTTGCCTGGATTGCTATTTCCGGTCTTGGCCATGATGCACTCCTAGTCTCAAGTTTGGATGCCCCACAAGCGGGACATTATCTATGACCAAGTAAGCGGTGGGTTTTGTTCCACCTGTTTATTAGCTCCCGATAGGCGGTCCGTTATCTGATTATTTATTTAATAATGGATATTCAATGTTATTATGTTGGCTTCCTTTAGTTTAGCGCCCCAAGTAACCATTTGGTCTCAACTCATCGCCGAATGTTATAAAAGGGCCGCTTCGCTAATTGCCCGTTTATTTTCTGGACGCAAAAAAATGCCCGCACAACGCGGGCATCGGTCACTTGGTGCGTATTCAGGCTGCTTGTAGCGCCTCGATGATCGTTGTGTTGAACGCCTCCAGGTCCTTTGGCGTACGGGAGGTGATCAAGGTCCAGCCGTTGGCGCCGCATTTGAACACTTCAACGTCCTTCCAGCCGGCGGCCTTGGCATTGAGCAAGTCTGTGCGAACGCTGGCGTAGGAGGTAAGGGTTTTGCCTTCCACCACGCCTGCGTCAATCAATACCCAGGGCCCATGGCAAATAGCGGCCACGGTTTTACCAGCGCTGGCAAATGCCTTCACCAGGCGCTGTGCATCGGCGTCCTGGCGCAGGGTATCGGCGTTTACGGTCCCGCCAGGGATCACCAGCGCGTCAAAATCGGCTGCGTCGAGCCCGGCCAGTTTGGCGGTCGACTCCACCGTGCGGTCTTTCTCGGTGTCTTGAACGAAGGTCTGGGTGGTGCCGCCTTCTGCCGAAGCGTGTGTCACGGTGGCGCCTTCGTCGCCCAGTGCCTTCAGCGGCGCCAGCAGTTCGTCACGCTCGATGCCGGTGTTGGAGGTGATGACCAGGATACGTTTGCCAGTGAGACGGTCGCTCATGGGGGGCTCCTTCAGGTGGGTTCAGAGGGATGGCCCGTTGCCGGGCGTCTTGTTTTGGGAAAACGCAGGTGCGGGCAAAGTTCAGCGAATTTGCCTGCCTGGTGGCTGCCGATCGCCTATGCTCTGATTTGCCAAAACCCCCGGCCCCCGCCCCATGCCCCCGGTTGTTCTCGGTCTGCAGGCAAATCGAGTGGCCGCCGAGGCCAGCGTTCAACGTGTGTTCATGTGTATGCCGTCGATGGGCAAGGTCACATCGATGCAGTACGAGCTGGTACCTCACCAACCCGTGGATGGGACCGCTGCATGTCGCCTGGAAGGCGGTGTGTACGGGAGTAGCCAATGGAGAGCAACAAGGAAAGTAGCGGGGGCCTTTCGTTCTGGCTGCCTGGCGGGGCGGTATTGGTGAGCCTGGCAATTTCAACGTTCGTGCTGCAACGGCAACCGTTCGTGGATGCGCGCCCGGCGAGCCCGCCGGTAGTAACGCAGCCCCCGATCGATGCGCGGTTGTGGCAGGACCCGTTCGATGCCTTGGCGCGGTATCGAGCATCGGTCAAGGACACCAAGGAAAAGTCTGAGGGGAAAATCGGCGATGCCTGTACCTACATGGCAACCGCAATTTCCGATCCCGAGGAGCTGAAATCCGGCGGTGAGTCGTTGGTCAACCCCCGGCCGCCGAAGGTGATGGTTGCGCTGGTGCGAGGGGCGGCGTACGCCGATGAGATCGAGCTTCGGCGGCGCATCCGCTATGCCATCCTCGCGGGGTTCAAAACCAGCCGGCGGGTACCGCTGGATGAAAGCCATATCCGCTGCCTTCGCCATGACGTTGCCGGGAATTCCACGGAGATACCCTACGAAGCCTTTGGCCCTGACCCTTTCGACCCGCCGCTCAATATCGATGAGGTGCGGGAAACGACCGACCGAACCGTGTTGTTTTGGGTAAATGAGGAGGCGTTGGGCGATAAGCCGCTTGACGCGCTCGAAACGTTGCGTGAGCCCCTTCACTACCAAGCGCGCATAGTGACCGGCCCGGCCCTGAGCTGTCCTGCCAATTGGCCGGGAGAGGAAGCGCCGCTTAAAATCATCGGGCCTTCCAGTTCCGCCGTGCTTCGCAAGATGTATCAGGAAGAAGCTGCCCTGCGTAGCAAGGGTAAACCAGTGCCGCAACTGGTCGAGATCTATTCGCCCCTGGCGACGGCCGAACGCACGCGCTTAATGGAAGGCATGCAGGAGCCGAGTGATGGTGCCAAGCGCAGCCACCCCGACGCAATGAAGCTGCTGCGCACCGTCAGCGACGACGGCACCCTTTCTTCCTTGTTGCTCGAAGAATTGAAGCTTCGCCATGTGGACCCAGCCCTGGCCATGCAATGCGCGCGCTCTCCCGAAGGCACACCAGGCCTCAAGTGCCCGGCCAGCCGCTGGGAGAAATCCAACCAGGTGGCCATCATTGCCGAATGGGACAGCTTCTACAGCCGCGCCCTGATCGAGAGCTTCAAAGCCCAGGTCGCCAAGCGCGCCGGCCTGATGCCAGAGGATGATCCATCGCCTAATCCGGTACCCGTGCTCAGCACCGTTGCAAGACTGGAGCTGGACCAATGGGTGATGCGCTTCGGCTACCTGCGAGGCTTGGACGGGCGGCTACCGGAAAAGCCATCGACCTCGGCCAAGCCTGCTTCAGAGGATAGAGCGAGCCCAGAGAACGCGCCGCGGGAAACCGCAGATGGCGACGGGCAGCTGGATTATCTGCGGCGCCTGGCCGACCACATCGCGCGCGCCGACAAGAAAATGCGAGATGAGGGAGGAGAGGGCATAGGCGCCATCGGCATTTTCGGCCAGGACACCTACGACAAGCTGCTGGCGTTGCAAGCGTTGAAAAGCCGAATGCCAACCAAGGTTTATTTTTCCACCGATCTGGATGCGCGCATGCTCCAGCAGGGGCAGGCGAAAACCACCCGCAACCTGGTATTAGCCGCGCCCTACGGGCTTACGCTTACCCGTGCCTTGCAGCAAGACGTGCCGCCGTTTCGCGAGAGCTTGCAAAGCGCGGTGTACATCGCGGTGCTGGCGGCACTGGCGCCTCAGGGATTTGAAGCCAAGCGCGGGAAATTCGACTACTCCAAATCCTCGCTGCTGTCGCCGGCCATCTATGAGATAGGCGCCAGCGGCTTCATTCCGCTGGCCAGCACCCTTGATCGCCAGCGGCCCCCCAGCTGCTCCGTGGGGAGCCTGGCTGACAAAGGTGGCCGGGTAAGGGCACAGGACATCATGGCCCTGCAATGCCTGCAAGACCCCCCGCCACCCGCGTATATGGAGGTGTCGCCGCGTGTACAGGAGTGGCTTGGGCAGACCCAGTCGTTCTTCCTGGCCGGCCCCTTGTGCGCGTTACTGGTGGTGATCGGGGCGACACTAGTTTGGTGGCGGAGCGAACCCGATGTCCGTAACGGCGCTGAACAGCGTGCTGGCTGGGCCCAGCGCGCGCCGTTTGCCCTGTATGCCACAGCGGCGTTCTTCGCCTGGATTGCCACCCGTTATTGGCAAGTTGAATTTCTCTGGGTCGCGGGCGGCATCGCGTTGCTGGGCGGCTGGTGTCAGGGGCGCAACAGGCAACAAGTCAGGGCCCGCCTGCCGGTCGATGGTAACGGCACCACGCACCTTAGTGATGGCGGTGCCGGTTGGTATATCGTGATCCCCGCGCTGGTGTTTTCCCTCATGCTGTTGTGGGGTTACCAGCATCGGGCCCAACTGACCGGGCAGGGGCTGGGGGAGCCGATGTTCCTGTTCGAAGGCATCAGCGCCTGGCCAACGGTAGTCTTGCGCTTGCTGGCCGCAGCCATCTCAGTCGCGGCGGTGGTTTGGGGCTGGCGCAAACTGAGCTCCAACCGCCGGGAAATCGAACGGCTTTACTACCTTGAGCCCTATATGCGAAAGCTGCCGATGACCTTGATTCAGCAGTGGCGGCGCTATCGGGCGCCAGGCAAGGGCAAAGGGCCTATCAGCACCGCGGCCGCCGCGGGAGCGTTACTCAACCGTGTGCTACTGCCGCTATCGGATGAAAAACCCGTCCTGCTTAAGTCCGGACGTTCCGCTCGCGCAAATACCAACGCCAGGGAGGGGAGCCCGCCACGTTCACTCGTGCGGTTCTGGGCAGAGCACCGGGTGGCAGGCAGCATGGCTGCGCGAATGGTGCGGGTGATGCTGCTTACGTGGGTTTTCCTGGTAGCCACCAGCGTGCTGTACGTCATTCTGCCGGTAGAGGACGTCCCGATACGCGGTGACTACGCGGGGGTGTGGTTCTGGAGTTGGGTAGTCCACACCGTGGCGTTTCAGATATTGGTGTTCTGGGTCATGGACGCCAACCTTCTACTCAGCCGGTTCATCCGGCAGCTAGGTCGAGACCACTTCATCTGGCCCAGGGCACTGCGCGCCCAATGGGCGACGTTGCCTTCCGGCATGATGGACGCTTATGTCGATGATTATCTCACCGTGACCCTGATCGCCAAGCGCACTTCAGCCGTCAATCGGCTGATCTACGCGCCCACGCTGGTAATGCTGGTACTGATGGCCTCTCGAAGCACCGTGTTCGATAACTGGTCAGCGCCTTTGAGTAGCAGCCTCATCCTTGTGTTGAATGCAGCAATTGTGCTCGGATCCGCCTTGACGCTTCGGCGCGCCGCCGAGCGAGCCCGCAATGTGGCACTGGCACGGCTGGACCACTACCAACTCCAGGGCACCCACCTGGAAAACCGTGGCTCGCCAGTGGACAGTTCACTGACAGATAAGCAAAGCCGGCAGGAGATTCGGGACCAGCTCAACCTGCTTCGCCAACGCATCAAGGACCTGCGCACCGGTGCGTTCGCGCCGTATTCCGAAGAGCCGTTTCTGCGCGCGGTGATGGTGTCGCTCACAGGCCTGGGCGGTACCGCCATTCTGGAGACAATGAACCTGATGCAGTTCTAAAGCATTCAGCAGGCGGCGGGCAGGTGGCGGTTGCCCTCGGAGCGCACACAAGAGGCAGTCACCTCCATCACCGGGCCTCCGAGCCAGGCCAGCGTGGCACCGGGTAGTTCAGCGCGAGCCCAGGAGGTGAGGGCGATCAACAACAGGAGAAAGGCGGCGGCGACAGTGGAGACGGGATCGATTCTGCTCATGGCGGTAGTCACAGGTGAGCCAACGTTGCTGAGAGGGAAACTCTACACCCGATGGCGGTAAAGGGTTTGTAAAGGCAGGTAAAGGTGATGGATACGAAACATTGAGTCATCCAGGCTCCGTAAGCGAAGCCAATAGCGCGTTCATCCTCCGCCAATGCGAGCCCTCCCAGTACAGCCGCTGGCAGTGCAGGCAGGTGAGGAAGCGTTGCTGTCGCTCTCGCACACGGGGCGGCAGCCGGTCGAGCACGTCGTGCCGGTCCACTTCCCGCAAGGCGGCATTGCAGTTCAGGCAAAGGCTGAAGGGTTGAGCGCTGGCGTGAAGGTCCAAGCGGTCATACAGCTCACGCAATTGCGCGGCAGGCTTGAGGGTATGTACATAACAGCCATGTGCCACGGCGCGATGCTTGAGCAGGTCCCGGTCGCGGGTCAATAAAATGCGCGCCTCGCGTCGAGCGGTGGCGGCCAGGGTGGCATCCGCGCCGGCGTTGTCGAACAGCGTGTCGAAGCCCGCCATGCGTAGTAGCCTGGCAAGGCCACCCAGATGCGCGTCGGCAACGAAGCGGGGAGGGCCCGCCGGCGATTGCCGCAAGGGGGTGATAGGGCTGATGTCGAGCTGCTCGAATTTGGGGTATACGGTCACCCGCTCCTCGCCCTGCAGGCGTTGATCGAGCCCTACCGAGTGACCATCAACCAGCAACAGTGCCACCTCGGTGTGCGGAACACCCAGCGCCTCGATCATATGGCGGGCCGTGGCCAGCGGCGGGCAGGCGCACGCGAACGCACGGCCACGGCGCTGGCTGGGCAAAAAGCCCTCGAGGTGCGCATAGAAGCGAAAGGTGACGGTAGTCATAGTGTCACTATAGGTGGTTTTCGCTGGCGCACCGCGGCCCCCGGCCAGCCGGTGGCATACTGTTGTTTTTGGTGCGGGAGCTTGCGCATGGAACTGCTGTTTCTGGGCACCTCGTCCGGCACGCCAACCCGCGCACGGAACGTCAGCGGGCTGGCGGTGCTGGCAGGGCAAGGCAAAGGCTGGTATCTGGTGGATTGCGGCGAAGGCACGCAGCATCGGGTGTTGCGTACGCCGCTGTCGCTGCAAGGGCTGGCCGGAGTATTCATCACCCACGTCCATGGGGACCATTGCTACGGCTTACCAGGCCTGCTGGCGAGCGCCGGGCTGCAGGGGCGAACCCTGCCGCTGGACGTCATTGCGCCTGAGGGTATCGAAACGTGGCTGCGGGCCACCTTTGAGCTGACCCAAACCTGGCTGCCGTTCGAGCTGCGCTTCCACGCCACCGAAGCCTTGGTGGGCGGGGAGTACTGGCACGATTCGGAAATGGCGGTGAGCACTGCGGTGCTGGCTCATCGGGTGCCGTCGTATGCTTACCGGCTCACCGAGCAGGCGCAGCAGCCACGGCTAGACCGCGATAAGCTGCTGGCCGACGGCATCGAGCGGGGCCCCGCCTGGGGCGCGTTGATACGTGGCGGCAGCGTGGAGTACCAAGGCCGCGTGTTACACAGCGCTGACTATGTCCATTTCGACCAGCCCACCCAGTGCATCGTGGTAGCTGGCGATAACAGTGAGCCGCAGCGCCTGGCCAAGGCCTGCCTGGGCGCCCAGGTGCTGGTGCATGAGGCGACCTATACCGCCGAGGTCGCGAAGGGCAAGACCCACCACGGGCACAGCAGCGCCGCTGCCGTGGCAGCCTTTGCCCAGCAGGTACAAGTACCCAACCTGGTGCTCACCCACTTCAGCCCGCGCTACCAGGCAAACCTCCGGCAGGGGCTGTCCATCGAGGACCTGCGCCAGGAAGCCGCCGCCGCGTACGGCGGCAACCTCGTGCTGGCGGCGGATTTCGACCGGTATCGGTTGTCCCGGGAGGGCCTGCTGAGCCGGGTCCCGCAGGGCTTCAAAGAATAAACCGCGCTACCTTGCCGTTCAGGTCCCCAGCGCGCTCTTGCAGCAAACGCGCCTGGTGTTCAGCGCTTTGCGCGATGTCCACCAGGTCTTCGCCCAGCGTCTGGATGGTCACCACGTTCCGGGTGATTTCTTCAGTCACCGAAGACTGCTCCTCCGCAGCCGAAGCGATCTGCTGGGACATCCCGGAGATTTCATCGGCCGAAGCGGTGATCGCCTCCAGCGATGCGCAAGCCAGTTGAGCGTCGGCCACGCTGCGCTCGGCAAGGCCTGTGCTGCTGGCCATACGGTTCACTGCATCCTGGGTAATGCGCTGAATATTGCCCACCGTGCTCTGGATCGACTTGGTCGACTCCTGGGTGCGCTGGGACAGCATCCGCACCTCGTCCGCCACCACGGCAAAGCCGCGGCCCTGTTCACCCGCGCGCGCCGCTTCGATGGCGGCATTGAGCGCCAGCAGATTGGTTTGCTCGGCAATGCCCTGGATGCTGGTGAGCACGCTGCTGATGGACTGTGAATACTCGCTCAGCTCATTCACCACCGCAGTAGCGGCGTTGATCTCGCCGGAGAGGTCACCAATGGAGCCCTGGGTTTTGCGTACCAGTTCCAGCCCTTTCAGGCTGCTGGCCGAGGAATGCTGGGCGGAGCTTGCGGTGCGCTCGGCGTTGCCGGCGATTTCCTGGGTAGCACTGGCCATTTCGGTCACGGCCGTGGCCACCAGCGTGAGCTCTTCCTGCAACTGGCCCAGGCTTCGCGCCGAATCGCTGCTGCGGTCCAGCACCTTGGTCGATTCCTGGTCGATGTCCACCGCCTGTTGGCGCACATGGCCGATCAGGGTGTGCAGGCTGCCCACGAACTGGTTGAAATGCTGGCCCAGCTCGCCCACCTCGTCGCGCGATTGCAGAGTGATGCGCTGGGTGAGGTCTCCGTCGCCGCTGGCAATCACTTGCAGGCCCTGGGACATCGCACCCAGGGGCCGCAACAACCATACGCACAAGGCGTTCACCACCAGCAGCGAGATCACCAGGATGACCGCCAAGGTGCCCAGCGCGACCCAGAGACTGGTGCGCAGCGGTGCGAGCAAGGCTTGGTGGTCGAGCACCATGATCAGTTTTTGATGCTGATGGTTGATCGGCGCCACGTACACCCGTTCGCCGCGGTCGGTCAGCAGGAAGCGGGCACCGTCGCTGCTCGAGAGCGCGTCGAGGTTCGTCGAGGTCAGCGCCGGATACAGGCTGGTCACCGGCTTGTCCAGCGCGCCCTGGTCGGTATGGCCCAGGATGGTGCCGTTGCGGTCCACGAAGAACGCCGAGCCATTGCCCGGCAGCTTGATCTGCTTAAGCTGGCCAAGAATTTCGCTCATGCTCACATCGGCGCCGAGCACACCGAGGGTTTCCCCGTTGTAGCTCAGGACCTTGCCCAGCGACAACACGAAGCTCTGGGTAGCGGCGGCGATCGAAGGCGTGGAGAAGTACACCTCGCCCGGGTTGATCATGGCTTGCTGGTACCACTTCCAGCGACGTGGGTCGTTGTTGTCGGCGGGCAGGCTTACGTGGTTGGCGTTGATCTGCGAGCCGTCCGGGCGGGCCAGGAACACGTTGTCGAAGCCGCCGGCAACCTTGGCTTGTTCGAGCTGCAAGGGCAGGTCGGCAGAATTACCCGTGGCCGTTACCGACGCCATGGCCAGCTGCTTGCTGGTGAGCCAATAGCTCACGTTCGCGGCGAACACTTTTCCGGTGTTGCTGACTTGCGCGGCGATGGACGCTTCGAGGGTGTTCTTGCTCTCAACGTAATGGGTAGCGGTGAGGCTGATGCCCACCAACAGCAACGCGGCGCTGGCAGACAGCGCCAGCTTCTTTCCCAATGTCAGTTTCATAAATACCTTGCGGGGGCAGTGAGAGCCGGGCGCAAGACGCAGCCCAAGAAAGCTCGATGTCAATGTATCGGCGACGCCGCGGTGAACTTAAGGCGGGGCTGTGTAGCAGAATGTAAAAAACATAGAAGTTATGGCGCACAAGCCCCGGCTTATACGAACGGGTATCTGAACGTGCTACACAGTGCCCGTTTGTACCAGCCTGGGTTTGATCCAATATAAACGCTAGATAGTTATTTCACCCCTCATCGTGGTTTGATCTGCCCGGTTAATCTGTTTGATAGCATTGTCATGGGGGCGGCGAATGTTTCTGGTGCATAAAAAAGGCTTCGTGCCGGGCAGCAAAATGGTCGGTGGGTTATTGCCGTATGATTTCTTCTGTGAAGACGATCCCTCGATCAATCTGTTCGTGTTCACCGGCTGCGAAGACAGTGAGCAAAAAGGCGAACAAACCCTGTGGGCATTCTCCAGGCTGGAGCGCTTCGAAGCCATGTTGCACAGTTTCAACCCTGCCCAGGCTGGCGCCGGCTGGTACCGCCGGGTGAGTGTGCTCACCGGCCCCTCGCACAACGGTACCCGCGCGCTGCGGTTCCAGGAGGTGGCCAGGGTGCTCAGGTACGACGGCACCGGCGAGGGCAAGCGCGGCAAACCCGAATATGAAATACATACCCGTGAAGGTGACACTTATTTCACCGGTGCGTGTGTTTCAACGGCTGTTGGTACGCCAACCGTTATTTATCACCAATGACCGGTTGATTGTATTGCGCTTTGTACGCGGGCCAACAAACCCGACAAGTTCATCCGCAGGTGAGTGCAGTAAGCTTCTCGCCGCTTGATAACAGCGTACACCGCACGGCGGTGACGAAACCTTGCTCCTTATCAGCCATGTCGGAAATGCCCGGGCTGAGAGGGGAGTGTGCCAACTGGATATAAACTCGTATGCGCTGCGTCTCGCTGTTGCCCCTGGTGGCGGCCGTGCTGTTTGCCGGTACCGCCCACGCCGAGTCCTTCACCATCTCCGATATTCGCGTCAACGGCCTGCAGCGGGTATCCGCCGGCAGCGTCTTCGGCGCCCTGCCCCTGAACGTGGGCGAGCAGGCCGATGACCGCAAGCTGGTGGATTCCACGCGCGCGCTGTTCAAGACCGGCTTCTTCCAGGACATTCAACTGGGCCGCGACGGCAACGTCCTGGTGATCAACGTGGTGGAGCGGCCGTCGGTCGCCAGCATCGAGATCGAAGGCAACAAGGCCATCTCCACCGAAGACCTGCTCAAGGGCCTGAAACAGTCCGGCCTGGCCGAAGGCGAGATCTTCCAGCGGGCCACCCTCGAAGGCGTGCGCAACGAGCTGCAGCGCCAGTACGTGGCCCAGGGCCGCTACTCGGCCACCGTGGACACCGAAGTGGTGACCCAGCCGCGCAACCGCGTGGGCCTGAAGATCAAGATCAACGAAGGCACGGTCGCGGCCATCCAGCACATCAACGTGGTGGGCAACACCGTCTTCGCCGAGGAAGACCTGGTCGACCTGTTCGAGCTCAAGACCACCAACTGGCTGTCGTTTTTCAAGAACGACGACAAGTATGCCCGCGAAAAACTGTCCGGTGACCTGGAGCGCCTGCGCTCGTACTACCTGGACCGCGGCTACATCAACATGGACATCGCCTCCACCCAGGTGTCGATTACCCCGGACAAGAAGCACGTCTACATCACCGTGAACGTGAACGAAGGCGAGAAGTACAAGGTTCGCGACGTCAAGCTCAGCGGCGACCTCAAGGTGCCCGAGGACCAGATCCAGAACCTGCTGCTGGTCAAGCCCGGCCAGGTGTTCTCGCGCAAGGTGATGACTTCCACCTCCGACCTGATCACCCGCCGCCTGGGCAACGAGGGCTACACCTTCGCCAACGTCAACGGCGTGCCACAGCCCCACGACGACGACCACACCGTGGACATCACCTTCATGGTGGACCCGGGCAAGCGCGCCTACGTGAACCGCGTGAACTTCCGCGGCAACACCAAGACCGAAGATGAAGTGCTGCGCCGTGAAATGCGCCAGATGGAAGGCGGCTGGGCCTCGACCTACCTGATCGACCAGTCCAAGACCCGCCTGGAGCGCCTGGGCTACTTCAAGGAAGTGAACGTCGAAACCCCGGCGGTGCCTGGCACCGACGACCAGGTGGACGTGAACTACACCGTGGAAGAACAACCGTCCGGCTCGATCACCGCCAGCGTGGGCTTCGCCCAGAGCGCGGGCCTGATCCTGGGTGGTTCGATCAGCCAGAGCAACTTTTTGGGGACCGGCAACCAGGTGAGCATCGGGCTTACCCGGTCGGAGTACCAGAGCAGTTATAACTTCGGCTTCACCAACCCGTACTTCACGCCAGACGGCGTGAGCCTGGGCTACAACGTGTTCTACAAGAGCACCGACTACAGCAAGCTTTATGACGATGACGACGTTTCGTACTACTCGATCAACAGCCTGGGTACCGGTATCACCCTGGGCTACCCGATCAGCGAAACCTCGCGCATGACCTATGGGCTGTCGGTGCAGCACGACTCCATCGAGCTGGGCACCTACAGCGCCGACGAGCTGTACGACTTTGTGCAGCGCGAAGGTACCGAGTTTACTAACTTCAAGGCCACCGTGGGCTGGTCCCAGTCGGCATTGAACCGAGGCACGCTGCCCACCAAGGGCTACTCCCAGAACGTAAGCCTGATGGCCACCCTCCCGGGCAGCGACCTGCAGTTCTACAAGCTCGATTACTCGGGTCAGGTGTTCGCGCCAGTGGGGGATAACCAGGCCATTCGCTTCCACACCAAGCTCGGCTATGGCGGCGGCTACGGCGGCACCGACGGGCTGCCGTTCTACGAGAACTACCTGGCCGGTGGGCTGAACTCGGTGCGCGGTTTCAAGGACAGTACTCTGGGCGCGCGCAGCACCCCCGCAACCGGTGCCTACAGCAGCATGGGACAGGCGTACTACAGCGACCGCGACACCGACGCGCTGGGCGGCAACATCATGATCACCGGCGGGGTGGAATATTTGTTCCCGCTGCCGTTCATCAAGGACCAGAAGTCGGTGCGTACCAGCCTGTTCATGGACGGCGGCAGCGTGTTCAGCAGTAAGTGTTATCTGGCGACTACAGGCAGTTGCGGCGGAGTGGACTTCAGCGAAATGGCCGCGTCCCTGGGTGTTGGCGTGACGTGGTATTCAGGGCTGGGCCCGCTGAGCTTCAGCCTGGCGCTGCCGATCAAAAAGCCAGACGGCGCCGAGACTCAGGTGTTCCAGTTCTCGCTGGGCCAAACGTTCTGACGGTTTTACAAAGCTCACGCCATCCACAACCAGGCCAGCGATACCGCCCATCCACAGATGGCGGCGCAGGCAGCGGCGAGCAGCGCGCGGTCAGCGCGGAAGAATGCAGCGGGTGTGCGAGATGAAGCGGTGGTGTGATTGTAATGTGGCATGGCTTATGTCCCCTTTTGCTATGGGGCGTATCGGCGCAGCCAAGCGGTTCTTTATTAAAAAAGTAACCTGAAGTTCAACTAATTGTGGATCCGCTAGTTGAACGTGTTGGATCCGTTACAGAACTTATTACTAGTGTGCATTCTCTAACGAAAGTTAGGCGAATGGCCACTATTACCAAGGGTCGGCCGAGCCCGACGCCGCCCGGCGCAAGGCCTCCAGCCGCTGGGAGGAAACCGTGTCGATGCGTTCGGCCATAGCCTTGCGCTGGCCCAGGTTCACCAGGCCGAAGTCGGTGAGGCAGCGCAGGTAGCCCGTAGCCCTGGCCGCGCTCTCGCGGATCTCTACGTAGTCCGTGGCCTTGTTGACGCCTTCGAGCATGTGGCGCCAGGTCGGTGCATGGAGATCGTCAAGATGAGGCGTCGGCATATGGAGGCTCCTCGTTACCGCTGCGAATCAGCGTTAAGTTAGGCTCCCAAGTCGCTGGGAACACCGGGTAATGTTCATAGACTCACCCCTGTAGCGATAATTCCCGAAAGCGTTGTGCGGTTCAGCGCCGCCACGAAACGGTAGCGGGCGGCTTGGCCTGGCTGGTGAACTGGCTTGCCAATCCCATACCCAGGCCGAAAGCCAGCACCAGCGCGAGGCCAACCCAAACGCGGCGAGGGGTGGGGGAGGCTGCCTTGGCACTGGCTTTGCCGGGTGCCCCCAGTTGTGCCAGCTGCGCACGCAGGCGCTGTTCCTTTTGGGAAGCGATCCATGCATCGTGCCGCGCCCGCTGTTCGGGGTCGTTGAGCACGGCGTACGCCTCGTTGATCAGCCGTACGATCCGTTCGGCGTCGGTGTCTCCCGGGTTTCGGTCCGGGTGATGCTTCTGCATCAGCGCCTTGTACGCGGCGCGGATGACTTCCGGCGGGGCGTTGCGTGCCACCCGCAGGTTGGCGTAATGAGTGGGGACTTCGGGCATTTATAGTATTCCGTCCGGGTGGCCGTCCGCGCAGGTGCCTGGGGGTGATCGCCAGGGCGAGGGGCGGCGTGCAAGCGTATCGGCGCTGTTACATGAAACTTTATCCCCGTTACCAAAGTGGTGTTTGCCGGCATCCGCGCCTAGGCTTCACAGCGACATAACTGCGTGGGACCAAACCGAATGTGTTGTAAGCGTCGTCTGCTGCCACTGGCTTTTGCCTTGGTACAGGGCACTGCCCTGGCCACGGGCGTGAGCGGCGTCAAGCCCACTGTCCGGTGGATGACCGTGGATTTTCCGCCACTATTCATGGTCACCGGCCCTGGGCACGGCGTAGGCGATTATGCTCAGGGTATCGCCGTGGCCAGGCTTGGCGATTACGAGCATCAGCTTCAGGCCGTGCCGCCCAATTACCAGCGGATAGAACAGGAAATGAAAGCCCGCGGTGACGTGTGCTTTGCCGGCTTTCTGAAAACCGCCGCGCGTGAACGGTTTATGGTGTTCAGCGAGCCTTACCTGATGATGCTGCCCATTCAGCTGTTCGTCCCGGCCGACCACCCGCAGCCGCCCGCGACCGATAGCGCGGTGGACCTGGCCGGCCTGTTGGCGGCAGGTACGTTCCGCCTCGGCATACTCGGCGGCAGGCGATATGGCGCTTCGGTGGACCCCGTCATAGACACCTACAAGGACAGCCCCTCCGTATACCGTCGCTATTCCAAGGACCAGCTCGGCGGCCTGGTCAGCATGATGGCGGCTCATGAGCATGGGCTGGACGGCATTCTGGCCTACCCCAGCGAGATCACCTACCTGCAAAAGCAGCCCAAGGCCACGCCGCTGGCGCTTCGCGCTTACCCGCTCAAGGGCGCGCCCGCCTTCATGTATGGGTATTTTGCGTGTTCCAACAGTGATCTCGGCCGTGCGGTGATCGCGGGCATCAACCAGACCATCCCCGGGATACGCGCGCAAGTGGCCGAGATTTACTCGCACGATCTCACCCCGGAGACCCGCGCTTCATACCTGCACCTGCTACACAAAGAGTGGGGGGTGGAGCTGGCGACCAATTAACGCCGGGCTTGGGGGCCATGGCTAAAGTTCGACAGTGTGGGGCCGATAGACAGAGCACTGGAAACCTGCCCGTGTGCCCGCCGCCTACCTCGGACCCTTGCCATGCTCAGAAAAATAAAGATTGCCCACCGTACGCTGTTGTTTTTTGCCCTGGTGGCGCTGTTGCTGGCCGCCGTTGGCGCCTTCAGCCTGATGAAGATGGCCGCCATTCGCGCCTCGGGCGCGACTGTCGAGAACCATTGGATGCAGAGCCAGGCCACCGCCGATAACATCGCGCTGAGCTTCGCCCGCATCCGCGTGGAATCCCTGCGCCAACTGGCCTTTAAAGACCCTGAGACCTACCGCAAGAGCGACGATCTGGTGGCTGCGTCCATTCAGGACATCAAGCGATTGTTGCAGCAATACGAAGCATTGATTGCAAGCCCCGAGGAGCGTCAGGTGTTCAACGCGGCACGGGACACTTTTGGCCAGTACGCCAGCAAGCTCGATGAGCGCCAGCGCTCTATCGCGGCCAGCGCACCCGAGAGTGTGATGGGCCCGATCAACCAGGCCCTTGCAGGCCTGGGCCCGGTGTTGAATGAAAAGCTGTCGGCCCTTCGTGACTTCAACCAGGCGGGTGCCACACGCGCCGCCGCCTATTCCGACGATACCTACAGCAGCGCACGCAGCGTGATCATCGGCGCTATCATCGCCGCGCTCGCCGCGACTCTGGTACTGGCCCTTATGCTTACGCGCAGCATCATTACGCCGATCCGCCAGGCCGTCGGTTTCGCCGATGGCATTGCTCAGGGCAACCTCAGCGGCACCATCCAGCGCGAAGGTGATGATGAAGCCACGCAACTGTTTGCCGCACTCGGCACCATGCAGGCCAACCTGCGTGAAACCATCGGGCAGATCGGCGAATCGGCTCACCAACTGTCTGCTGCCGCTGAAGAAATGAGCGCCGTGATGGAGGAGAGTACCCGTGGTATGCAGCGCCAGAACGACGAGATCGAACAGGCCGCCACGGCGGTTAACCAGATGACCGCCGCGGTGGAAGAGGTTGCCACCAACGCGGTGTCCACCTCCGAAGCGTCCCAGGTTTCGAGCCGATCGGCCGAGCAGGGGCGAGTGCAGTTGACCGACGCCATTGCCTCCATCCAGTCGCTCACCGACGACGTGATGAGCGCCTCCGAGCGCGCCGCGGCACTGGCTACCCAAACCCGAAGCATCAGCACCGTGCTGGACGTGATCCGCGCGGTCGCCGAGCAAACCAACCTGCTGGCCCTCAATGCCGCGATCGAAGCGGCGCGTGCCGGCGACGCAGGGCGCGGGTTCGCCGTGGTAGCCGATGAAGTGCGTGCACTGGCTCACCGTACGGGCGAATCCACCCGTGAAATCGAGAACATGATCGGCAGTATCCAGCAGGGCACCGGGCTGACCGTGGACGCCTTGCAGCACAGCGCCGAGCGCGCCCGCACCACCATGGACAAGGCCAACGCCGCCGGCCAGGCCCTTGGCGCAATCACCGAAGCCGTGGCCAGTATCAACGACCGCAACCTGTTGATCGCCAGCGCCTCGGAAGAACAGGCCCAGGTGGCCCGCGAAGTGGACCGCAGCCTGGTGAGCATCCGCGACCTGTCGGTGCAAACCGCCACTGGCGCTCAGCAAACCAGCGTGGCCACCCACGAACTGGCGCGGCTGGCGACCGACCTCAACGGCCTGGTGAAGCGCTTCTCGCTGTAAGCCTTGGCTTCCCGCAGACTGGACTCAACCTCTGTAGGAGGCCTCTAACTCCTGTGGGAAGCGAACAAGGGCTTCAAACCGCCCCGCGTATGGCGTGTATCAACATGCCGCACGCGGGGTTGTCGTTGTCTTCCCGCCAGATCAGGTGCAGCTCGCTCTGTACCCCTTCACCCAGTTCCATCTCGTGGAACACCACGTCCTTGAACACTACATTGGTGGCGCAGCGGGGCACGAAGGCTAGCCCCAGGCCGGCGTTCACCAAGGCCAGGATGGTCAATGACGAACCCAGCCATTGTACGTAGTCGGGCGTAACCCCAGCCGAACGAAACATGCCGGTGAGCAGTTCGTTGAACGGGGCATAGGCCGCGTGGGAGTACATCAGGAACGGTTGCCCTTGCAGGTCTGTAACCTCTACCCGGGCCCGTCTGGCAAGGGGGTGCGCTGTGTTCACCGCCAGCACGAACGGTTCGCGCACCAGCCGTTCGCTGCAAAACCCTGGCTCGGGCAGTGGCGCCCGTGCAATGCCCAGGTCCAGACGCCGCGCCCGCAAGGCTTCCTGCTGTTGTGCGGTGTTCATCTCCGTGAGGGCGATGTTCACGTGAGGCTGTTGCACCCGTGCCTCGGCGATCACCTTGGGCAGGAATTCGTACACCGCGCTGCCCACGAACCCTACCGTTACCGAGCCAATATCCCCGGCCGCAAAGCGCCGTGCGGAAACCGCGGCCATCTCGGCGCGCTCCAGCAGGTTCTGCGCTTCCAAAAAGAACGCCCGGCCTGCCGCCGTCAGGGCGACGGTTCGGGTATTGCGGGTCAGCAGCGCCACGCCCAGCTGATGTTCGAGCAGCTGGATCTGCCGGCTAAGCGGGGGCTGGGTCATGTTCAAGCGTTCCGCCGCGCGGCGAAAGTTGAGTTCCGTGGCCACAGCGGTGAAGCAGCGAAGCTGAGCAAGTTCGAACACTGATTCATTCCGGGTATCAATCGAGAGCTAAACTAGATTAGACCGCAACAATACGGGCGTCCATCATCGGGGTGTATCCAGCAGGATGCGGCCGACCCAGAAAAACAATAGCGGGAGATGCCCAGTGAACCAGCCCCATAGCGCCGTGCAGGCGGACGTGCTCGCCCGGGCGGCAAGCAAGGTCAAGCGCCACGTGTTGCCACTGTTCGTGGTGATGTTCATCGTGAATTACATCGACCGGGTCAACATCGGCTTCGTGCGCAGCCACATGGAAGCCGACCTGGGTATCGGGGCCGCCGCGTACGGCCTGGGCGCCGGGTTGTTTTTCATCGGGTACGCCCTGTTCGAAGTGCCGTCCAACATGCTGCTGCAGCGTTACGGCGCACGGGCCTGGCTGGCGCGCATCATGCTGACCTGGGGCGTGGCGGCCATGGCCATGGCCTTCGTGAAAGGCGAAACCAGCTTTTACGTGCTGCGGTTTATCCTCGGTGCGGCCGAAGCGGGCTTCTTTCCTGGCATCATCTATTACTTCACCCAATGGCTACCGGCGGCCGAGCGCGGCAAGGCCATGGCGGTCTTCCTGAGTGGCTCAGCCATCGCTTCGGTCATTTCCGGGCCAGTGTCCGGTGGCCTGTTGAGCCTCGGCTTGCCGGTGCTCCACAGCTGGCAATGGATGTTCCTCATCGAAGGTTTTGCTTCGGTGGTGCTGTGCGGTTTTGTGTGGCTGCACCTGCAATCCCACCCCCGGGAAGCCAAGTGGCTCACCCTTGAAGAGCAGCAAGCCCTCACCAGCGCCATCGCCGCCGAACAGGCCGCGCGGGAAGCCGAGCGGGGCGGGCGGCCGTCGATCATTCGCCTGCTGGCAGACCGGCAGATCGTGTTGTTCTGCTTCATTTACTTCTCTGTGGCGCTGACCATCTATGGCGCCACCTTCTGGCTGCCCAGCATGATCAAAAAAATGGGCAGCCTGGGGGACTTCGAAGTCGGCCTGCTCAATTCCATTCCCTGGCTCATTTCCATCGTCGCCATGTATGGCTTTGCTGCGCTGGCCGCTAAATGGCGCCACCAGCAGGCCTGGTGCGCGCTTACGCTGCTGATCGCAGCGCTGGGGATGTTCATGTCCACCACCGGCGGGCCGGTGTTCGCCTTCGTTGCCATCTGCTTCGCGGCCATTGGCTTCAAAGCCGCTTCGGCGCTGTTCTGGCCGCTGCCGCAGGGCTACCTGGATGCCCGTATCGCTGCGGCGGTCATCGCACTGATCAACTCCATCGGCAACCTCGGCGGCTTCGTGGCCCCCACGGCGTTCGGTTTCCTGGAGCAAACCACCGGCTCGATCCAGGGCGGCATGTACGGGCTGGCGATTACCTCGGTGCTCGCCGCCGTGGTGGTGATGTTCGCCCGAGGCAAGCCAGGTGCTGGCAAACAACAATTGGGCGGCGGCAAGCCTTCGCCCGTGACCGCTTGAAGCGGCTATCAAACCCTTGAACCGGGAGCCTCGACCTTGAAGATCATCCGCGTAACCGTCACTCCGATCGCTTTCCGCGATCCACCACTGCTCAACGCCAGCGGCATCCATGAGCCCTATGCGTTGCGCTCGATCATCGAAGTGGAAAGCGACAACGGCTATATCGGGCTGGGCGAAAGCTACGGCGATGCCCCCGCGCTGGCGATCCAGCAGGCCGTACAAGCGCAGCTTGTCGGGCTGGACCCATTCAACCTCAATGCTCTGCGCCAGGTAGTGCAGGCGGCGGTGGCGGCGCACAAGCCAGCGAGCGTGGCGGGGGCCGAACTGGCACCCGGCTCCCATGCCAGCAAGGCTGTGAGCAATGCCTATTCGGCGTTCGAGGTGGCATTCCTCGACCTGCAGGCGCGTTCGCTGAATGTGCCGTTGGTGGACCTGCTGGGCGGCGCGCTGCGCGACCGCGTGCCATTCAGCGCGTACCTGTTCTTCAAATACGCCCAACATGTGGATTCGCCCTATCCGGCCGATAATTGGGGCGAAGCGCTGAGCGAAACACAGATCGTGGCGCAAGCCGCGCGGATGATCGAAGCCCATGGCTTCAAAAGCATCAAGCTCAAGGCCGGCGCATTGGAGCCGGAACACGAAGTGGCCTGCATCAAGGCGCTGAAACGCGCCTTCCCTGACCATCCGCTGCGCATCGACCCCAACGGCAACTGGTCGCTGGACACCGCCATCCGCATGGCCGAGCTGCTGGGCGATGACCTGCAATATTACGAAGACCCCACCCCCGGCCTGGACGGCATGGCCGAACTGCACCGCCGCACCGGCCTGCCGCTGGCCACCAACATGGTGGTGACCGATTTCGACGAGTTCCGCCGCAGCGTGGCCTTGAACAGCGTGCAGATCGTGCTGGCCGACCACCATTACTGGGGCGGCCTGCGCGATACCCAGATACTGGCCAGAATGTGTGACACCTTCGGGCTAGGCGTGTCCATGCACTCCAACTCCCACCTGGGCATCAGCCTCATGGCAATGACCCATGTGGCCGCCGCCACGCCGAACCTGGGCTATGCGTGCGATACCCACTACCCCTGGCAGGAGCCCGACGAAGAGGTGATCAAGGGCGGCAAGCTGGCCATCGAAGACGGCTGCGTGGCCATCACCCGCGCGCCGGGCCTTGGCGTTGAGCTGGACCGCGAGCAACTGGCCAAGTTGCACGATCAATTCCTCAGCTGCGGCATCCGCCAGCGCGACGACGTGCGCCAGATGCAGCGGTACAAGAGCGATTGGAAAGCGGTGAAACCGCGGTATTGAAGTTGGAAGTGGCGGCATTTCCGTCAAAGACCGACTACCATCGACGCTTCGCTTGACCTTCTACAACAACAAAACAGGAGTGTTCGATGCAGCCGATTCGTCTTGGCTTGGTGGGGTACGGGAAGATTGCGCAGGATCAGCATGTACCGGCGATCCAGGCCAACCCGGCGTTTTCCCTGGTAGCAGTTGCTACCCAGGGGCAGCCATGCCCGGGCGTGGCCAATTTCAGCTCGTTGGGCGACATGCTCCGCGAGTTGCCCGAACTGGACGCCATCGCTTTTTGCACCCCGCCCCAGGGGCGTTACGCCCTGGTGCGCGAGGCCTTGGCCGCGGGCAAGCACGTATTGATTGAAAAGCCACCGTGCGCCAGCCTCGGGGAAGCCATGGCGCTGGTCGAGCAAGCGGCGAGCGTGGGCGTGGGCGGGTTGTTCGCCTGGCACTCGCGGTTCGCCCCGGGTGTGGAAGCGGCCCGGGCCTGGCTGGCGGGGCGCAGCCTCAAAGCCGTGCGGGTGGAGTGGAAGGAAAGCGTGCGCAAGTGGCACCCCGGCCAAACATGGATCTGGCAAGCCGGTGGCCTGGGCGTGTTCGATCCGGGAATCAACGCGCTGTCTATTGTCACCGAGTTGCTGCCTTCACCGCTGTTCGTGAGCAAGGCCCAATTGCGCGTCCCCCAGAACTGCCAGTCGCCCATCGCCGCCACACTCTCCCTCACCGACGCGCAAGGGCTGCCCGTGAGCGTGGACCTTGATTTCGACCACGACCATAACGAACTCTGGCGCATCGAGCTGGAAGCGGATAACAGCGTGCTGCGCCTCGACCATGGCGGCGCCAGCCTCAGCATCGATGGTGTGGCCCAGGCGCTGCCGGAGGAGGGTGAATACCCTGCGTTGTACCGGCACTTCCATGAGTTGATCGAGGCAGGCGGGCGCGACATGGACACTCAGCCCCTGCGGCTGGTGGCCGATAGCTTCTTCGCGAGCGAGCGGGTGGCCGTCGAGCCGTTTTACGAATAACCGGCCAACCCGGCCGAACTCTCGGCGCCTCGGCGTTCTCGAAAGCTTAGGTTCGAAAACGTCGAGGAGCCCTACGATGAAAGAAACCCCCATCACCGATAAATGGCCCACCCGCGATTCCAAGGAAGACGCACGCGGCTTGCCCGGGCGCCCGGAAGACGCCCGTAGCGGTATTACCGGCGGCAAGCCGGACGCTGAGAAGCAGCCGACCCGCAGCGGAAATACACAAAGCACCGAGGACGAGAACCTGGGCGCTGATTGACGCCGCTACCACACCGCGACATGGCCGTCCGTGCGGGGCTCGGTGCCCCCGCACAGTACACCTGTGTGCGGGTCTCGCAGGATGATCTGCCCGCGGCCAAAGTCCAACGAGTCATGGGCCACTTCCACCTCATGCCCCCGCCGCGCCAGTGCCCGGGTCAACTCGGCAGGGGCGTGGTGCTCGATGCCCACTTTGCGCCCCCCCATCCATTGCCAGCGGGGGGCATCCAGCGCCGCCTGGGGGTTGAGGCCGAAATCCACCAGGTTCATCACCATCTGCACGTGCCCCTGAGGCTGCATGTACCCGCCCATCACCCCGAATGGCCCCAGTGGCACGCTTCCCTGGCTGATGAACCCCGGGATGATCGTGTGGAAGGTTTTTTTGCCCGGGGCCAAGTGGTTGGCATGGGCGGGGTCGAGGCTGAATTCTTCGCCACGGTTTTGCAGCGAGATCCCGGCGCCGGGCAGCACCACCCCCGACCCGAAGCCGTGATAGCAGCTCTGAATGAACGACACCATGTTGCCCTCGGCGTCTGCAGTGGCCAGGTATACCGTGGCGCTGGCGTGAGGGTCTCCGTGCAATGGCTCGGCGGCCCGTTCGCTGATGAGGGCCCGGCGCATATGCGCGTAACCTTCGCCGAGCAGGTCGGCGGCGGCTACGCGCATATGCGCCGGGTCGGTGATGTAGTGCAGGCCGTCGGCATAGGCCATTTTCATGGCCTCCAGCTGGGTGTGCCACGTTGCGGGGCTGTCGCGGTGATCAAACCTACACCCTTGCAGAATGTTCAGGGTCATCAGCGCGATCAGCCCTTGCCCGCTGGGCGGAATCTCCCATACGTCGTAGCCGCGGTAGGTGGTCTTGATCGGCTGTACCCAGCTGGCGCGGTAGCCCGCCAGGTCCGAGGCCTTGAGGTAGCCGCCCGTAGCTTGGGCATAGGCCGCCAGCCGCTGCGCCAGCTCGCCACGGTAAAAGCTTTCACATTCGCTCTCGGCCAGGGCCCGCAGGGTGAGCGCCTGCCCGGGGTTGCGGAACAGCTCGCCGGCCTGGGGCGCACGGCCTTCAATGAGCCAGGTATCGAACCAGCCTTCCAGCGCAGGTTGGCGGCTGGCCTCGAAACCCGCCCGAGCGATTTCCCACTGCCTTGCCACGGTGGGCGACACGGGGAAGCCGCCTTCGGCCAGTTCGATCGCCGGTTCCATCAGCGCCGCGAACGGCAATTTGCCGAAGCGGCGCGACAACTCGGCCCAGGCGGAGGGGCAGCCGGGCACGGTGACCGGTAACCAGCCATGGGCCGGCATGCGTTCGTGCCCGGCGGCCTTCACCGCCTCGATGGACAGCCCGGCCGGTGCGTGCCCGCTGCCGTCCAGGCCATGCAACTGGCCCTTGTGCCATACCAAGGCAAAGGCATCGCCACCGATGCCACATCCAGTGGGTTCGACCACCGTGAGGCACGCCGCCGTGGCAATGGCCGCATCAATGGCATTGCCGCCCTGGCGCAGAATGGCAATGCCGGCTTCGGCGGCCAAAGGTTGGGATGCGGCCACCATGCCGCGGCGGGCGAACACGCTCTGGCGTTGCGAGGCGTAGGGGTATTGATGTGCGGAAAACGACAGCATAGGACGATCACCTCAAGGCGCTTACAGCACCCGGCTGAGAAATTCCCGCGTACGCGGATGATGAGGGTTGCCGAAGAGCTGCGCCGGCGGCCCCTCTTCGATGAGTTCGCCTTGGTGCAGCACCACTACGCGATCGGCCACCTCTTTGGCGAAGCTCATTTCGTGGGTTACCACCACCATGGTCATGCCGTCCTCGGCCAGGGCCTTCATCACCTCCAGCACCTCGCCCACGGTTTCCGGATCCAGCGCGCTGGTGGGCTCATCGAACAACATGGCCTGGGGCTTCATTGCCAATGCACGGGCAATGGCGACACGCTGCTGCTGGCCACCGGAGAGCTGCGCAGGGTAGTGGTCGGCCTTCTCGGTAAGGCGCACCCGGGCCAGCAGGTTGCGGGCCTCGGCCACTGCTGTGTCGCGGGCTACACCCAGTACCTGGATGGGCGCCTCGATGATGTTTTCCAGCGCGGTCATGTGTGGGAACAGGTTGAAGCGTTGGAATACCATGCCGATATCGCGGCGGCGCCGGGCGATGTTGCGCTCCGAGTCACGAACGAGGCGGCCATCAGGCCGTTCGCGGTAGCCCATGAGCGCGCCGTTCACCCGGATGCTGCCGGCCTGGATGTCTTCAAGCAGGTTGATGCAGCGAATGAAGGTGGTCTTTCCCGAACCGGACGCCCCGATAAGTACAACGACTTCCCCACGGCGCACGTCCAGGCTCACCCCTTTGAGAATCTCCAGCTCCCCGAACGCCTTATGCACGTCCCTGGCCTGGATCACGATGTCACTGTGCATCTCAGCGCCCCCTCAGTAGTTTCATGGTATGGCGGCCGAACAGCCGGCGCGGCGCCGAGGCCTGGGCATCTGCCTTGCCGAAGCGGCGCTCCAGCCAGCGCTGGAAGAAGCCCCACACGGTGGTCAGCGCCAGGAAATAAATCGCCACTACCAGGTACAACTCGAACACCCTGAAGGTGGCCGAGGTCACCATCTGCGTGCTGAGCAGCAGCTCCGGCACACCGATCACGCTCACCAGGGTGGTGTTCTTGAGCATCACGTTGAACTCGTTGCCGATCGGCGGAACGATCACCCGCAACGCCTGCGGTAGCACGATCCGGCGCATCAGCTTCGGGAAGGTCATGCCCAGCGAGCGGCCGGCTTCGTACTGGCCGCGATCCACAGCGCCGATCCCCGCGCGGATGATCTCCGCCATGTAAGCGCCTTCGTTCAGCCCCAGGGCGATGATGGCGGCCTGGATGTTGCCCGGCAGGGTGAACAGGCCCAGGTTCAGGTCCTCGAAGCGGAAGATCCCGCCCGCCGCCAGCGCGGTGTAGAGGAACACGATCTGTACCAGCAAGGGCGTGCCCCGCATCAGCCACACGTAGAAGCGCACCGGGTACTGCAGCAGCGGGTTGCGTGACAGGCGCATCAGCGCCGCCAGCAAGCCCAATGTGCAGCCCAGCAGCATGGCGAGCACGCTGATGGTGAGGGTAAGCCACAGGCCATACAGGTAGATGTCGCTCGGCTGCAGCAGGTAATGCCAGAAAATGTCCCAATTGAAGTTCATCAGCGCTTACCTCAATCGAGTCTGTCGCCTTCGATGTGCCACTTGGCAAGGATGGCCTGATAGCTACCGTCGGCGCGCATGTCCTTGAGAATCTCGGTCACCGCCGCGCTCATCTGCGGGTCGTCCTTGCGAATGCCTAGCCCGGTAAGAATGCGCGCGAAGGCGGGCACGCCCACCTCGAACAGCTCGGGTGCCATGCTCTGGTAGTAGCCCGCCGTTTCCACGGTAGTGCCGTACGCCGCAGCCTGGTTGATCCGCAGGGCCTGGAATGCGTCGGTGTCGGTGTTGTATACCACGATGTTCATGGGCGGCTTGCCGGCCTTGGTCAGTACCTGGTTATGGGCGTCGAGCAGTGTGCGGATGGTGGAACCATTGAGTACCGCGACCTTTTTGCCAGACAGGTCATCGAGGGTATGGATGCCCTGAGGGTTGCCCTTGGCGACCACTACGGCCTGGCTGGAGTACATGTAATTGACCATGTCGATCACTTCGCGCCGCTCAGGCTTGTCGAACAGCTGGTCCACCAGCATGTCGCACTGGCCTGCGAGCAACGCCGGGATCAGCCCGGAGAAGGGCGTGACCCGCCACTCGATCCGCTTGTTGCCCAGCCGTTTCGCGATGGCTTCGCCGAGGTCGACGGTCACGCCGATAAGCTTCTGATTGGCGTCATAGAAGCCCATCGGCGGCGAATCCATGCCGCCGCAGAACACCAGCTTGTCGCTGTGCTGCAGGCGGTCCGGCACCACCGGGGCAGCCTGGCTGAGCGGAGTGGCGAAGGTAGCCGCCAGGGTAAGGGCCATCACGGCCAGGGGTAGCCTGCGTTCGAACATGTTCAGCTCCATGGGGTAGGGTTGCCGGGGCAGTTCACAAGCAAAGCGTCACGGGTCTCAGGTGCCCGCTGCCTCGAGAAAATTCAGCAGGGCCGGGACGGTGCCCTCGATGTGTTCGCATACCACGTGCTCGGCCAGCGCCGCGTCGCGGCTGCGCAGCGCCGTGAGGATTTCGGCGTGTTCCTGGCGAGCACTGAGGGGTTTGTCCACGTGCTGCAGCCACAGCCGCATGTGCGGTTCGATCACCGAATACAGTGCGCTGATCTGGCGCAGCAGGCGCGGGCGCATGGCCAGGCTGCACAGGTACTCATGAAAGGCACGGTGGCGGCTGACCCACTCGGCGCCGTCCTCGCGCACCTCGTCCATGTCGTCAAGCATGCGCTCCAGCGTGGTCAATTGCCGGTCAGTCAAGGTCGCGGTGGCCAGGCGCACCGCCAAGCCCTCCAGCGCACTGCGCATTTCGAACACTTCGCGCATTTCGTCCAGGTTGAGGCCGCTCACGATGGCGCCACGGTTAGGCCTCAGCGTCACCAGGCCTTCGGCGGCCAGGCGGCGGAAAGCCTCGCGCACGGGCATGCGGCTCATACCGATCTCGCCAGCGATGTCCTCGGCGATCAGCCTGTCGCCGGTGCGGTAACGCCCTTGGCAAATGGTATCGAGCAGGTAGCGGTAGGCCTCTTCTTCGGCGGTGACAGGGCTGCGGGCCAATAGGGGGGACGACTGTGACATGGAAGCGCCTTTGAATTTATGTATCCAATTATCCATGGATGCAATAAAGCACGGCGCATGCCAAGGTGCTGTAGTAGCGCGCAGGTCATTGAAACGTGAGGGTATAAAAGGAAATACGCGGGGGAGGCCAGCCGCCGTTTGGTTACCGGCGGCTACCTTTGAGTGCAAGGTGGGCGGGCAGTGATCCCGGTTGGAACACTTTCATGGCGGGCGGCTAGCTGCGGGCGGCCAGCTGCGGGCGGCCAGCTGCGGCACTAAACCACGCGCAGCACGATTTTGCCTTCCACGTGTTCAGTGGCCAGGTAATGCAACGCATCCACGGCATTTTCCAGATTGAAGGTACGGTGCACGTAAGGTTTTACCTGCCCGGCCACGATCAGGGCCGCGACCTCATGTAATTGCTTGCCATCAGGCCGCACCGTAAAGCGGCGGCCGTGCTTGCCCTGTGCTTCCGGCAGCGTGAGGTCGGGCGCCTGCAAGGTGGACACCAGCCGGCCGCCTTCGCGTAGCACCGCCCAGGAGCGCTTTTGGGTTTCGCCGCCAATCAGGTCGATCACCAGGTCCAGCGGCGGGCATTCATCTTCGAACGGCCCGGCCTTGTGGTCTATCACGTGATCGGCGCCCAGTTGCCTCATGAACGCCAGGCTGGCCTTCGAGCCGGTGGCAAAGACTTCGGCGCCGGTGGCCTTGGCAAACTGGATGGCGAAGTGGCCCACGCCGCCCGAGCCGCCATGGATCAACACGCACTGGTTGGCCTGGAGGTCGCCATGGTCATACAGCGCCTGCCAGGCGGTGAGTGCGGCGAGGGGGATAGCCGCGGCGGTTACCTCGTCGATCTCTTTCGGAATGCGGTCGGCATTAGTGGCTTTCACCCGGGCATACTCGGCATAGCCGCCATCGGCACCGATCATGGCAAATACGTTGTCACCTGGCTTGAAACCTGCCACCGCGCTGCCGACCTTGGTTACCGTGCCGGCCACCTCGCGGCCCAGGGTCAGCGGCAAGGCGTCTTCGCCCACCGCCGGGTACTGGCCCTCGCGGATCTTGTAATCCACTGGGTTTACACCCGCTGCAGTGACCTTGATCAACAGCTCGTCAGCTTTTGGCGAAGGCACGGGCACTTCCTCCAGGTGCATAACGTCTTCATGTCCGAAGTGGTCGATACGAATGGCTTTCACGGCGCGAACCTCGAAACAAAGGGTTACCGGTGGAGGGCATGCGCGGCCAGTTGGTTCGGCTTGTGTAGGTGCCGCTCGACAAATGGCACCGGCGGCCGTAGCGTTGGCACCGCGGCCCGGCTGGGCTTACCTGTAGCAGTGGCAGAGTTTTTCTTATGAAAGCAACCGGCGCCCTTTGGGCTGACCGTATAAAGGACCTTCGGGTGCTGGTGGTCGAAGACGACACCCTAGTGAGCCTGTTCGTGGAGGCGTTGTTCGAATCCGTGGGCGTGGGCCATGGTGTGCAGGTGGCGCAGTCGCTGGATACCGGTCAGTGGCTGGCCGAAAGCGGCGAGTTCGACGTGGCGCTGCTGGATGTGTATCTAGGTGAAAAGTCCAGCTTCGAGCTGGCGCACACCCTGCAGCAGCGCGGCATTCCCTTCGCCTTCGCTTCGGGCTTCGCCAGTGGTGAGGTGCAGGCGCGCTTCCCCGGCGTGCCCTTACTTGCCAAGCCGTTCAAGGCTGCGGAGCTGGAAGCGGTGTTGCACGAGTTGTTGAGCTAACGCAGCGCTCATGTTGTGGGGCCGGGGCCGACGGGCCTGGGAACCGGAGCGTCATAACTGCCACTTGTACCCCACCCCGTACAGCGACTGGATCGGATCGTCCACAGCGCTGGCCTGGGCCAGTTTGCGGCGCAGGTTGCGTACGTGGCTGTCGACCGTGCGGTCAGTGACGATACGGCGGTCGGGGTAGAGGCGGTCTAGCAGTTGATCGCGGGAGAATACCCGACCAGGGGCGCTCGCCAGGGTGTCCAGCAGGCGCAGCTCCACACGGGTGAGGTCCAGCAGCACGCCGCCGAACGTCGCGGTGTGGGCGCTATGGTCGATCACCAGCCTGGCCACGGCGTTGTCGTTCGACTGGGCCGGCGCCCGGCGCAATACCGCCTTTACCCGGGCCACCACCTCGCGCGGGCTGAAGGGTTTGCAGATGTAGTCGTCCGCGCCCAGGTCTAGGCCCTGCAGGCGATCGCTTTCCTCCATGCGGGCGGTGAGCATGATGAGAGGAACAGCGCTGAAGGAACGTACCTCACGACACACTTCCAGCCCATCGCGCCCGGGTAACATCAAGTCCAGCAGCACCAGGCACGGCTGGTATACCTGCACCGCCGCTACCACCTCCAGCCCATTGGCAACACATTGCACCGGGTAGCCTGCGGCCTGCAGGTAGTCGCGCAACAGCGCAGCCAGCTTGGGTTCGTCTTCAACAACCAGCACAGGGTGATCCATCGCTTAGCCCTCCAGTGGCAGGCGCAGGGTGAGCCAAAGCCCGCCACGGGGTGAATGGGCGGCGGTGAGGCTACCGCCGTGGGCCTGGGCGATGCTGCTGCAGATCGCCAGGCCCAGGCCGGCACCACCGCTGGCCCGGCTGCGTGAACCCTCGGCGCGGTAGAAACGCTCGAACAGTCGCTCCAGCTGGGCCGCATCCACACCGGGCGCGGAGTCGAGGAAATCCACTCGCACGGTGTGCTGCTCCCTGCGCGCGCTCAGCCGCAATTCGCCACCGCGGTCGGTGTAGCGCAAGGTGTTTTCCAGCAGGTTGTGGAACAGCTGGCGCAGGCGACGATCATCTGCCTGCACAGGTAACGGATCACCGCTCATTATCAGGTCCATTGTCAGGCCGTGTTCAGCGTAACGCTCCTGAAAGCTGGCCACGCAATCGCCGAGCAACTCGGCAAGGTCGCAGGGGAGCTTGCGGTAGGCGAGGGCGCCGACGTCTGCCAAGGACAGTTCGTAGAGGTCGTCCACCAGTTTGCTCAGCATGCGCACTTCGCCCTGCAGGCTTTTTACCGAATTGTGGTCCAGGGTACGCACGCCGTCTTCGATGGCCTCCAGCTCGCCCCGCAGGATGGACAGCGGCGTGCGAAGTTCGTGGGACACATCGGCCATGAATTCGCGGCGTACCTGCTCGTTGCGTTCCAAGGTGTGCGCCAGGTGATTGAAGTCCCGAGCCAGCTGCCCCACTTCGTCCTGGGCCGCGACCGCCACCCGGCTTTTGTAATCGCCGGCAGCGAGGCGGTGGGTGGCGGCGGCCACGCGCTTGATCGGCGCCAGCAGCACGCGGGAAATCCATAGCGCAATCAGCATCGCCAGCAGAAGGGACACGGCGCCCATGGCCAGGCTGGTGCGCAGCTGGTACTGCTGGAAACGCTCACCTCCAGCTTCGCTCACGCTCTGGAAAGGCGATACGGCCAGCCAGCCAACGGTGCGCCCGCCCACCTCAACTGGTTGCAGCAAGGCGTCGGCGGCGATGGCCTGATAACCCGCCACGCGCTTGTGGCGTTCATCGAGCAGGGCAATACGGAATACTGTGCCAGTGAGGTCCGAGGCAGGCGGCAGGCGTAGTTCGTGCTCTTCGTAGCTTTGCGGTGGCTCCGGGCGCAGCAGATCGAACCAGCGCTGTGGATGGTTGTGCAAGAACTCCCAGCTGCCTTCGCGTTGGTAGGCGTCGATCATGCGCGGCACCAGCGAGCTCACCCGCTGCATCGCCAGCTCATTGAGGTAGCCAAGAAAGCCACGGCCAAAGCTCCAGTTGCTGGCCATGCCCATGCTGATGATCACCAGCAGCACGCTGGCGAACACGGCAAGGAAGAGTTTGCTAGAAATGCTGAGTTTCATGGCGGATACATACGGTGGATGGCCCGGCTATTTAGGCCCCTGCCAGCGGGCTAATCAACCCATGCTGGCAAACTCCATTTTCCCTGCACATTTGCACGCCATCATCTGCCCGTATTCGATCAGCAGTGAGCAACAGATGGTCCAGCATTCCAGGCGCACCCTTCGCACCCTCTTCGCCGTAGCGGCCGTGTTGGCCGTGGCGTTCGCCGCCCTCGGCGTGTGGCATTCGTTAAAGCAGGGGCATGGCGGTGGCGGTGCGCCCGGTGCAGGGGTCAAGCCACTCATGGGTGCGCCGGGCGCGGCGATGGGGGGCGGCGTAACCGTGGCGGTCGGCCAGGCCCGCCAGCAGGACGTGCCCGTATACCAGCAGGCGCTGGGCACCGTGATCGCCAACGCCTCGGTCACCGTCACCAGCCGCGTGGATGGGCAACTGCAGGCGGTGTATTTCAGCGAAGGCCAGAAGGTGAAGAAAGGCCAGCTGCTGGCGCAGATCGACCCCCGCGCCTATCAAGCCACGCTGGACCAGTACCAGGGCGAACTCGCCGAGAACCGGGCCCTGCTCAAGAGCGCGCAGCTTACTTTGGCCCGCTATCAGCGGCTGTTCGATAAGGATTCGCTCGCCCGCCAGGACCTGGACACCCAAACGGCTACCGTCGGCCAATACCAGGGCACCGTACAGGCTGATCAGGCGCAGATCGCCGCCGCCCGGCTGAACCTGGAATACGCCCGCATCGTTTCGCCCATCGATGGCTACGTGGGCCTGCGCCTGGTGGACCCCGGCAACATGGTGCATGCCAGTGACACCACCGGCATTGTGACGGTGACCCAGACCGACCCCATCGCAGTGACGTTCAGCCTGCCCCAGGCGCAACTGGCAACGCTGCTGCCCAAACTGCGCAAGGGCGAAAAGCTCCCAGTTCAGGCACTGGACGCGCAACAGAACTCCGAAATTGCCAGCGGCGAGTTGAAGTTCATCAGCAACGAGATCGACACGGCCACGGGCAGCATCAAGCTCAAGGCCCAGTTTGCCAATCCCAACGATGCGCTGTACCCCAACCAGTTTGTGAACGTGAAGGTGCAAACCGACGTGCTGGCCAAGGCGGTCACGGTACCGTCGGCAGCGGTGCAGTTGGGCGCCAGTGGCAACTTCATCTATGTGGTGAAGGCCGACGGCAGCATCGAGCGCCGCAGCGTGACCACCGGCCCGGTGGTGGACGATCGCACCGCAATCCTCACTGGCATGCAGGCCGATGAACGCGTGGTAACCCGCGGCATCGACCACCTGCGCGATGGCATCAAGGTGACAGTGGAGCAATCCACCGAGGTCGCCAGCGGCGGGGCGGGGCAATGAACCCGTCCCGCCTGTTTATCCGGCGACCGGTCGCCACGGTGCTGCTGATGATGGCAGTACTGTTCGCCGGCCTGTTCGCCTATCGGCTGCTGTCCACCTCGGCGCTGCCGGAAGTGGAATACCCCACCATCGAAGTGACCGCGCTGTACCCCGGCGCCAGCGCGACGGTGCTGGCTACTTCTGTTACCGCGCCGCTGGAGCGCCAGCTGGGGCAGATGGCCGGGCTGTCGCAGATGTATTCGACCAGCTCCGCCGGTGCCTCGGTGATCACCCTCAAGTTCGCGCTTACGCTATCGCTGGATGAAGCCGAGCAGGAGGTGCAGGCCGCGATCAACGCCGCGGACAGCCTGCTGCCGTCGGACCTGCCCAACCCGCCGACCTATAAAAAGGTGAACCCTGCGGACACGCCAGTGATCACTCTGGCCGCCACCTCCGACAGCCTGCCGCTTACCCAGGTGCAGGACCTGATCAACACTCGCGTGGCATTGAAGCTCTCGCAGATCAACGGCGTAGGGCTGGTGAGCCTGGCCGGGGGCAACCAGCCCGCGGTGCGGATCAATGCCGACCCCGCCGCGCTGGCCGCCCACGGCCTGACGCTTGAGGACGTGTACGACACCATCAACAACGCCAACGTGAATGGCTCCAAAGGCGGCTTCGATGGCCCGGACCATTCCATCACCATCGACGCCAACGACCAGCTGCGTGACGCCGGCCAGTACGGCGCGCTGGTGCTCAAGTACGAGAACGGCGCGGCGCTGTACCTGCGCGACGTCGCCACCACCGAGGACGGCAGCGAAAATGCCTACCTCTCGGCGACCGCCAATGGCCAGCCGGCCATCGTGATCAATGTGCAGCGCCAGCCCGGCGCCAACGTGATCCAGGTGGTGGACGCGATCGAGGCGCAGCTGCCGGCCCTGCGCCAGGCCTTGCCCGACAGCGTGAAACTCGAGGTGCTGGCCGACCGCACCCAAACCATCCGCGCGTCCATTCATGACGTGCAGTTCGAGCTGGGGCTGTCCATCGCCCTGGTGGTGATGGTGACCTTCGTGTTCCTGGGCAACCTTACCGCCACGCTCATCCCCAGCGCGGCAGTGCCGTTGTCGCTGGTGGGCACCTTCGGCGTGATGTACCTGGCCGGGTTCAGCCTCAATAACCTCAGCCTGATGGCGCTGACCATCGCCACCGGCTTTGTGATCGACGACGCCATCGTGGTGGTGGAGAACATCTCCCGTCATCTGGAGGAAGGCGACAACCCCATGGAGGCCGCGCTAAAGGGTTCGGGCGAGATCGGCTTTACCATCATCTCGCTCACCTTTTCGCTGGTGGCTGTGCTCATCCCGCTGCTGTTCATGGGCGATGTGGTCGGGCGGCTGTTCCGCGAGTTCGCCATCACCCTGGCGGTGTCCATCCTGGTGTCCATGGTGATCTCCCTTACCCTCACGCCGATGCTGTGTGCCTACCTGCTCAAACATGTGGCGACCCAGGAGCAAAGCCGCTTCGCCCGCTGGAGTGAACACCAGTTCACCCGCCTCACTGCCGCCTATGACCGTGGCCTGGGCTGGGTGCTGGCGCACCAGCGGATCACGTTGCTGGTAGCGCTTGGCACGTTCGTGCTCACGGCGCTGCTGTACCTGGTGGTACCCAAGGGGTTCTTCCCGGCGCAGGACACCGGGCTGATCCAGGGTTTCAGCCGTGCCTCGCAGGACGTGTCATTCAATGAAATGGCGCGGCGCCAGGCTGCGTTGGTGCAGGTGGTGTTGCAAGACCCCGCCGTGACCTCCGTCTCGTCCACACTTGGGGTGGACGGCACCAACGCCACCCTGAACAACGGGCGCTTGCAGATCCAGCTCAAGCCGTTCGATGAGCGTGACGACCGCGCGAGCGTTGTAATCGAGCGGCTGAACGCGGCAAGCAAGGCCGTGGCCGGCATCAGCCTGAACATGGTCGCCGCCCAGGACCTGAGCGTGGATGACCAGCTCACCCCCAGCCAGTACCAGTTCACCCTGGATGACGCCGATAGCAGCCGCCTCGCCGCGCTGTTGCCCAGGTTGATGGCCAGCTTGCAGCAGCGGCCGGAACTGCGCGACGTGATCGACAACCTGCAGGACCAGGGCCTTACCGCCTACGTGGACCTGGACCGCCAGGCCGCCGCACGTTATGGCATCACCGCCGCGGCCGTGGACACGGCACTGTACAACGCGTTTGGCCAGCGGCTGATTTCCACCATCTTCACCCAGGCCAATCAGTACCGCGTGGTGCTGCAAGTGCCGGGCAAGTTCCAGCAGTCGATGGCGGCGTTCGAGCAGATTTACATGGCGCCGACGAGCGCCACCAGCACCAGCTCGACCACTGCGTCCACTACCACTACCAGTTCAAGTACAGGCACCACGAGTACCACCACTACCACGGGCCTGGTACGCCTGAGCACCATCGCCCGGATCAGCCAGCGCACCGGCGCACTGTCCCTGAACCGCCTGGGCCAGTTCCCGGCGGTGACCGTGTCGTTCAACATTGCCGACGGCTATGCCCTGGAAGATGCGCAAAAGGCCGTGAGCGCGGTCATGCAGCAGGTGGGCGCACCCAGCTCGGTAACCCTTCGCTACCAAGGCGCGGCGGCCTCGTTCCAGCAAGCGTCGGCCAACACCCTATGGCTGATCCTGGCCGCGTTGCTCACCATGTACATCGTGCTGGGCGTGCTGTACGAAAGCTACATCCACCCGCTGACCATCCTGTCCACGCTACCCTCGGCGGCGATTGGTGCGTTGCTGGCGCTGTTGCTCAGCGGCAGTGATTTCTCGCTGATTGCCTTGATCGGCGTGATCCTGCTGATCGGCATCGTGAAAAAGAACGCCATCATGATGGTGGACTTCGCCTTGCAGGGCAGGGCAGAGGGGCTTTCAGCGCAGGATGCGATCCACCGCGCTTGCTTGCTGCGCTTGCGGCCGATCTTGATGACCACTATGGCGGCGCTGCTGGGCGCGGCACCGCTGATGCTCGCCACCGGTGCTGGCGCGGAGTTGCGCCGGCCCCTGGGCCTGGTGATCGTGGGCGGGCTGTTGTTGAGCCAGTTGCTCACGTTGTTCACCACGCCGGTGATCTATCTGGCCTTCGACCGCTTGGCTGAGCGCCTGCAACGCCGCCTGAGCGCGCGGAGCCCGGCATGAACCTGAGCCGTGTGTTCATCGCCCGGCCGGTGGCCACTGTGCTGCTGACCCTGGCGTTGCTGCTGCTCGGCGCGCTGGGTTACAGCCTGCTGCCGGTGGCGCCGCTGCCCCAGGTGGATTTCCCCACGGTGATGGTGGAGGCGAGCCTCGCCGGCGCCAGCCCCGAAACCATGGCCGCCACCGTTGCCACGCCCTTGGAGCGCACCCTCGGGCAAATCGCCGGGGTAACGGAAATGACGTCCACCAGCAGCCAGGGCTCCACCAACATCATTCTGCAGTTCGATCTCGACCGGGACATCAACGGCGCCGCCCGCGACGTGCAAGCTGCGATCAACGCCGCGCGCAGCCTGTTGCCCAGCGCGATGAAGTCTCTGCCCACCTACCACAAGGCCAACCCCTCCGATGGCCCGGTGGTCATGCTGGCGCTGACCTCGGCCAGCCGCGACGCCGGGCAGCTGTACGACCTTGCCTCCAGCCTGTTGCAACAGAAAATCGCCCAGGTGCAGGGCGTGGGCCAGGTATCGGTGCGCGGTGGCTCGCTACCCGCGGTGCGGGTGGATGTGCAGCCGCAGCAGCTCAGCCATGCCGGCATCAGCCTGAGTAGCGTGAGCACCGCTATCGGCGACGCCACGCGCAACAAGCCGCTGGGCGCCTTGCAGATGAGCGAGCAAAGCTGGGCCATCGAAAGCAACCAGCAACTGGAGACGGCCGCCGACTACCGCGACCTTATCGTCGGCTACAACGACGGCGCGGCCGTGCACCTCAAGGACGTGGCCAACGTGTACGACGCCGTGGAAGACGTGTATGTGAGCGGCTACTACGACGGCCAGCCATCGGTGACGCTGGGTGTAACCCGCTCCGCTGGCGCCAATATGCTGGAAACCATCGACGCGGTGAGCGCGCTGATGCCGCAACTGCAAGCGATGCTCCCCGGCGACGTGCAATTGGTAAAGGTGATCGACCGTTCGCCCACCATTCGTGCCTCCCTGCGCGACACCGAAAAAAACCTCCTGCTGGCCGTGCTGCTGGTGGTGGCCGTGGTGTTCGCTTTTCTGCGTAACCTGCGCGCCACGCTGATCCCGGCCGTGGCGCTGCCAGTGTCGCTGGTGGGCACCTGCGCGGCCATGTATGTGCTGGGTTACAGCCTGGACAACCTCTCGCTGATGGCCTTGATCATCGCTACAGGCTTTGTGGTGGATGACGCCATCGTGGTGCTGGAAAACATCGCCACCTGGCAGGAGCGGGGCATGCGCCCGCTGCGCGCGGCCTTGCAAGGCACCAAGGAAGTAGGCTTTACCGTGCTGTCGATGACGGTGTCACTGGTGGCCGTGTTCATTCCGCTGCTGCTGATGGGCGGCATCGTCGGCCGGCTGTTCCGCGAGTTCGCGGTCACGCTTAGCATCGCGCTGGGCATTTCCATGGTGGTGTCGTTGAGCATCACGCCGGTATTGTGCGTGGCCCTGCTGCGCCCGGCGGACTCCCACCGGCCGGTACCGCGCCTGTACCGCTGGATCGAAGCCGTGCTGGACGACCTTCAGGCGGCGTATATGGAGGCCCTCGCCTGGGTAATGCGACATCGGCTGCTTGCCGTGTTGAGCCTGCTGCTGACCTTGGCGCTGAACGTTTACCTCTACACCGTGGTGCCCAAGGGCTTTTTCCCCAGTCAGGACACCGGCGTACTGATGGGGGCGATCCGGGCAGACCAGAACATCTCCTACCAGGCGCTCAAGCCTTACATTCTGGAAATCTCCCAGGCCATGGCCAAGGACCCGGACGTGGCGGCGGTGATGGCGTCCACGGGCAGCGGCGGCTTTGGCTCGCGCAACACTGCCCAGCTGTTCATTCGCCTTAAAGACTTCGACCAGCGCCACGCCACGGCTCAGCAGATTGCCAACCGCCTGAGCGCCGCATACAGCAAGCACGCCGGCATCCAGATGTTCGCCATGCCCCTTGAAGACCTGCACATCGGCGGGCGCAGCGCCAACGCGACCTACCAGTTCAGCCTGCAGGCCGACGACCTCGCCGTGCTGCGCGAGTGGACCCCCAAGGTCGAGCAAGCCCTGCGGCAGCTGCCTCAGCTCACCTCGGTGGATTCGGACGCCCAGACCGGTGGCCAGGAAGTGATGCTGACCATCGACCGCGCCGCCGCCACGCGCCTGGGCGTGAACGTGGACGACGTGGATACCTTCCTGGGCAATGCCTTCAGCCAGGCCAACGTGGCAACGGTGTACCGAACGCTCAACCAGTACTACGTGATCATGGACGTGGCTGCCCGCTACAACCAGGACCCCGAGGTACTTCGCCAGCTGTATCTGGTGACTGACAGCGGGGCTCAGGTGCCGCTCTCGGCCATTGCCCGCTTCAGCAGCGCCGAGGCTCCCCTGTCCGTGGCCCATGCCGGGCAGTCGGCCACCAGCACGGTGGCGTTCAACCTGGCGGACGGCGTTACCCTGGAAGCCGCGCAAGCCGCGGTAAAGGTCGCGCTGCAAGGGGTCAACCTGCCTGCCACAGTGCACGGCAGCTATTCCGGGACCGCTGCCGCCAGTGCCTCGCTCGCCAGCAGCATGCCGTGGCTGATACTTGCCGCGCTGGTGGCGGTGTACATCGTGCTGGGTGTGCTGTACGAGAGTTACATCCACCCGCTCACCATCCTCTCGACTCTGCCGTCAGCAGGGCTGGGGGCCTTGCTGTTGTTGCAGATCACCAGCACCCAGCTCACGGTGATCGCGCTGATCGGCATCCTGCTGCTGATCGGTATCGTGAAAAAGAACGCGATCATGCTGATCGACTTCGCGCTGATCGCCGAAAGGCAACAGCGGATGAGCCCGGAGCAGGCGATTCTCGAAGCCTGCCGCCAGCGCTTGCGGCCTATCCTGATGACGTCGCTGGCAGCGTTCTTCGGTGCCTTGCCCATGGCGCTGGCCAGCGGCGGTGATGCGGACCTGCGCCGCCCGCTGGGGCTGGCCATCTGCGGTGGGCTTGCGCTCAGCCAGCTATTGACCTTGTTCACCACGCCAGTGCTGTACCTCTATTTCGACCGCCTGAGCCGCGCCACGCGCCGCCTGTGGAATACCCGTGTTCGCCGCCTTGCCCCCGAGAGTTCGCCATGAAGTTGCCTGTAGTTTTCCGTTTCGCCCCCTCCTTGTTATTGCTGGCCGTGCTCGGCGGCTGCATGGTGGGCCCTGACTACCAACGCCCGGCCACCGTGGCGCCAGTGGCGTTCAAGGAGGCCGCGGGCTGGACCGCCGCCGCGCCGAAGGACGACCAGGCGAAAGGCCGCTGGTGGACGATCTACGGTGATGCAACGCTCGATGCGCTGATGGACCAGGTAGCGCTGAGCAACCAGACCGTGGCCCAGTACGAAGCGCAGTACCGGCAGGCACTGGCATTGACCCGCGCGTCGAAGGCCGACCTGTTGCCATCGGTAAGCGCCACCCTGGACAGCACCCGCAGCGAAACGGCCACCAGTTCCTCCAGCGCCTATTCCACCAGCCAGGGCGGCGCCAGCAACACCCACTCCGCCACCTTGAGCGCCAGCTGGGAACTGGACCTGTGGGGTAAGTTGCGCCGTACGGTGGAAGAGGACCGCGCCAGCGCCCAGGCCAGCGCCGCCGACCTTGCCGCCGCCACCTTGAGCGCGCAATCCGAGCTGGCCCAGGATTACTTCAAGCTGCGCCTGCTGGATCAGCAACTGGACCTCTACCGCGATACCGTGAACGCATACGAGCGTTACCTGAAGGTGATCAGCAACAAGTACGAAGAGCAGATATCTTCCCGCGCCGACCTGGCCCAGGCCCAGACCCAGCTGGAAAGCGCCCGCGCCACGCTGCTCGACTACCAGTGGCAGCGGGCGCAATACGAGCACGCCATTGCCTTGCTCATCGGCAAGGCACCGGCCGAGTTCAGCCTGGCAGCCTCCCCTCCAGCGCGCCCAATGCCTGGGCGTGGAAGGTGCCGGCCATTCCGGTAGGCGTGCCCAGCCAGCTGCTGGAACGCCGCCCCGACATCGCCGCCGCCGAGCGCAACGTGGCGGCTGCCAACGCGGCCATCGGCGTGGCCACTGCGGCGTATTACCCGGACCTCACCCTCAGCGCCAGCGGCGGGTATCAAGCCTCCAGCCTGGCAAGCCTGATCAACGCGCCCACCCGGTTCTGGTCCATCGGGCCGTCCTTGACTGGCACCGTGCTGGACTTCGGCGCCACCCGCGCCTCCGTGGACCAGGCCCGCGCCGCCTACGACGCGCAGGTTGCCAGCTACCGGCAAACCGTGCTCGCCGGCATCGGCGAAGTGGAAGATTACCTCGTGCAGCTACGCATCCAGGCCCCCGAACTCGCCGCCCGCACCCGCGCCGCCCAAGCCGCCGCCGAATCCGCCCGCGTGACTGCCGACCAGTACGAAGCCGGCAAGATCGACTACCTAGACGTCGCCACCACCCAGGCCACGCTGCTCAGCGAACAGCAAAGCCTGCTCAGCCTGGTAAGCACACAGCTGGTGACCAGCGTGCAGCTGGTGGCGGCGTTGGGTGGGGGGTGGTAGCGTTTGCTGCCCCGGCCATGCCCGTTGCTACGCTCCGGGTTGGAGTGGAGCAGCTTCGGCCCGCGTGCTCATCTCCTTGATGCGGCCTTCCAAACCGCCACTCTCTTGATAACTTGCATACAGCGTCATGAAGCCGAACAGCGCCAAGGCGACGGCAACCGAGGCTACTCCGCTTAGCGCATGGTTGCCGATTGACCGCCAGAAGCCGGGCTTCAGGCTATCGATCCTTTCCACAACCACGCTGGTGGTGATCGCTTCCTTCATCTCCGCGCCGAGCTGATCCAGGGACTCTTCGATAAAATTCTTCGCAAATTGCTCCGCCTGGTCGCGGTACATGCCCAACTGGAGCGGCGTGCAGGCAATCTGTTTGAAGGTAAGTGTGCTTTGGTCAGGATGAAGACGGATCCATTCGATCTTGTGTCGCTTGTATAGGGAGTAAGCGATCAGCCCAAGAAAGTCGTCGTCGCTGGCTACCAGCTTGCTGAAGACGTCGAAGCCCGCGCAGTGCAGGGTATCGTCGGGGCAGGGAGAAGGGGAAGCATTACTCGCTGAGTCTTGGCTGGCTTCGCGCAAAAGCGCCGCGTCCCCAGTCACTGCGACAGGCGTTCGTAAGCCCGCTTCAACATCCCATTGATCATCTCCTTGGACAACCGGGCTGAGCGTGTGGGTGCGCTCGTTCTGCCGGAAGAGAGTCGTTTGTTGCTTTCTCTGACGATAGCGATGGATACATTGATCATTTAGCCTCCTGGTATCGAAAATTCGCTCCCGCCGAGGCGCCTTGAGCGTGAAAATCTGCGGCCATTTTCCGAGCAGCGGGCCCCAGGGTCAAGCCAAACCCTACCCACCCCCCATCCGTTTCCACAGGTCCATCAGCGTCATCCCGAACAGGATCAGGAAGAAAAACACAGTGCCCAGCGCGAACACCTGTACCAGTGGGCTGCTGCGTTGCAGTTCGATAAAGCAGCCGAGCACGAGCACGGCTTCGAGGGTGGCGCACGCGAACATCCATACCGGGCGCAAGGGCAGGGGGGAGATGGCGATGGCGATGGTAATGCCCAGCAGCGCCATGCCGGCGGCGTAGGCGAGGAGCAAGCGAGGCAGTGTCATGCAGGCCTCCCTATCAGGTAAAGGGTGGGGTAGACGAAGATCCAGATGATGTCGACCACGTGCCAATACAGGGCGAAGGTTTCCAGTAACAGGTAGCGTTCGGGCATGCGCAGCCGGCCGACCTGTAGCCGCCAGTAGATGCCCAGGGCGAAGAGGATTGCCACCGTCACGTGCAGGGCGTGCACGCCGGTGATCACCAGGTACAGCCCTACGAACATCTTTGCCGCCGGCGCCTGCAAGGGATTATCCGCCTGGCCGGGCAGCAGTTTTTCCTCAAATTCGCTGTGGTATTCAAAGCCCTTCAGTACCAGAAACGCTGCGGCCAGGGCGCTGGCCACCAGCAGCCAGTTCTGCACGCTGCGGCGGTTGGCGGCTCGGGCGGCGTACAAAGCGAGGGTAACGGTCAGGCTGCTGGTGAGCAGCAACGCGCTGTTCACCCCTGCGAGCAGGTAGTGGAAGTGCTCTACCGCCTCGGCAATGGCGGCCGGGTGCGCGAGGCGGAAGTAGGTGGCGGCGAACAGCAACACGCCGAACATCATGGTTTCAGTGGCCAGGAACAACCACATGCCCTGATGCACCGCCTCGCGGCGTTGTTCTTCGCTGACGAACTGCTCGGTAACGGCCCGTTCAATCCCGGCCATGGGTGGCCTCCGGCGGGTAATCGTAGGCTTCGAAGTCCACGGTGGGAATGTGCTCGAAATTATGCTCCGGCGGCGGCGACGCTACCTTCCATTCCAGCCCGGCGGCGCCCCACGGGTTGGCTGGGGCAATGGGCCCCCGGTACCACGACCACAGCAGGTAACAGAACGGCATCATGTAGGCCACTGCCAGCACCCCAGCACCCGCGGTGGATAGCACGTTGAGCACCTGGTATTCGGGCAGGTAATGGTGATACCGGCGCGGCATGCCGTCGTAGCCCAGTATGAACTGCGGCAGGAAGGTGAGGTTGAACCCCAGGAAAATCAGGATCGCCGCCAGCTTGCCCAAGGTTTCGGGGTACATGCGCCCAGTGATCTTCGGCCACCAGAAGTGCAGCCCGCCGAAGAACGCCGACACCGCCGCGCCGACCATGATGTAGTGGAAGTGCGCCACCACGAAGTAGGTGTCATGCACATGCAAGTCCGCCGCCAGCAGCGCCACGAACAGCCCGGCGCAGCCACCCAGCAGGAACAGCGCGATAAAGGTGCAGCCATAGAGAAAGTGCGCGGTGATCGCCAGCCGGCTTTTGTAGAGGGTGGCCGTCCAGTTGTACACCTTGATGGCCGAGGGGATGGCGATGAGAAAACTCAGCAGCGAGAACAGAAGGCTGGCATACATCGACTGCCCGGCCACGAACATGTGATGGCCCCACACCATGAACCCCAGAATGGCGATGGCGATGCTGGAAAACGCGATAAAGCCGTAGCCGAACACCCGCTTGTGCGCCGCCGCGGTGATGAGTTCGTTCACCACGCCCATGCCAGGCAGCAGCATGATGTACACCGCCGGGTGGCTGTAGAACCAGAACAGGTGCTGGAACAGCAAGGGGTCCCCGCCCAGGGCGGGGTCGAAGATGCCGATCTTGAACAGGTGCTCGGCGGCGATCAGCACCAAGGTAATGGCCAGCACCGGCGTGGCGAGAATCAAAATGACCGAGGTGGCGTACAACGCCCAGATGAACAGCGGCAGGCGGAACCAGGTCATGCCCGGCGCGCGCATGGTGTGCACCGTCACCACGATGTTGATGCCGGTGAAGATCGAGGAAAAGCCCGTCACGAACACGCCAACGATCACCGCTACCACATGGCCGTTGCTGAACATCGTGGACAGCGGCGTGTAGAAGGTCCAGCCGGTATCGACGCCACCCGCCAGCAGGGCGAAAAGGGTGAACAACCCACCGCCCATGAGCAGGTACCAGCTGGCCAGGTTCATCCGCGGCAGCGCCATGTCCTTGGCCCCGATCATCAGCGGCACCAGAAAATTGCCCAGCACCGACGGAATCGACGGGATGAGAAAGAACCACACCATGATCACCCCGTGCAGGGTGAAGGCGCGGTTGTAGCCGTCGGAGGACAGCACATCCCCCTCTGGCGTAAGCAGCTCCACCCGGATCACCCCCGCAGCCAGCCCGCCGATGAAGAAGAAGAACGTCACCGCCAGCATGTACAGCACGCCGATGCGCTTGTGGTCCGTGGTCAATAGCCAGGAGCGCAGGCTGTGGCCGGCCTCGAGATAGCTGGGCACCGGGGTGTGGGCGTTCATCGAGGCGGCTCCGTGTTACCAAGGGATTGAATGTAGGCGACCAGGCGCACTACGGCGTCCTCGTCCAGTACGTTGCTGTAGGTGGGCATGATCGGCGCGTAGCCGACGGCTACCTGCTTTTGCGGCAGCAGGATCGAGTCCCTCAGGTAACTGGCGTCGGCGGTGACCACACTGCCGTCGGCCAGCGGCACCGGCCGGCCATACAAGCCTTCGAGCTTGGGCGCATGCACTGCCGCCGACGGCCCGTGACACCCGCTACAACCCATTTGCTGGTACAGCGCCTCGCCTTGTTCGGCCAGGCTGCCGGGCGCATCGGCCACCCCTAGCCAACGGGTGTAATCGGCTGGGGTTTGCACCACCAGCTTGGCCAGCATGGCGGAGTGGTCGGTGCCGCAGAATTCCGCGCAGTACACTTGATAGGTGCCCGGCTGGTCGGCCTGGAACCACATCTGCGTGTAACGGCCCGGGAGCACGTCCTGCTTCACCCGCATCACAGGGATGTAGAAGCTGTGAATCACGTCCTCGGAAATCATGTTCAGCTTGATCGGCCGCCCCGCGGGCACGTGCAGCGCGTTCAGCTCGCGCTGACCGCTGGCATGCTGGAATTTCCACATCCATTGCTTGCCGGTGAGCTGGATTTCCAGCGCATCCACCGGCGGTGTGCGCGCTTCAAAGAACAGCCGCGCCGACAGGCCGAAGAGGATCATCGCCGCAATGAACGGGATTACAATCCAGGCGATCTCCAGCTTGTGGTTGCCGATGGCGGTACTGTTGCGCACCGCCTCGCGGCCTTCGCGGTAGCGCCAGGTGAATACGATCAGGCACACCACCACCGGCACCACGAACAACAGCATCACGCCGGTGAACGTCATCACCATCCAGTCCACCCGGCTGGCGTAGGCGGAGCCGGCCATCGGCCACATGTGTGCGAAGAATCCGTTCACCCGGTCGCCCTCCTGCGTTCACGCATCACCGCGATGGCAATGCCCCCGCCCAGTAGCAGCGAGGTGAGCACACCGCCAACCTGAAGCGCCTTGATCACAAGGTTGTCGTAGGCGCCAGTGCGGGGGTCGTAGTGGAAGCACAGCAACAGCAGCTGATCGCCCAGGCTGCCTACCTTGCCCTGGCCCGCTTCGGTCAGGGCAAGGCGCAGGTCGCTGGCCTGATAGCCCAGCCCGTACAGCCAGCGGGCGAGGGTGCCGTCTGCGGTGACGGCGGCGATGGCGGACGTGTGCGCGTATTCACCGAGCTGTGGGTCCAGCCGATAACGGAAGCCCATGGCCCGGGCCAGCCCTGCACTTGAGGCTTCGGGGCCTACCAGGAAATGCACAGCCGGGTTGTTCGCCAGTTCGGGCCAACGGCGGGCGAGGGCATTGAGCTGGGCGACGGCATCGGCGGGTGTTTCTTCCGGCTTGAAGCTGAATGCCACCAGCTCGTAATCCCGCCCGGGCCGGTAGTCCAGCGCGGCCAGCAGCATGAACAGGTTGGCCAGCTGCGCCGAGCATACGTTGGGGCAGGTGAAGTACACCGGCACCACCACCATTGGCCGCTTGCCGCTGTATTGGCGCAGGGTAACGGCCGCGCCGTGCTGGTCGGTGAAGGGCGCATCCAGCGGCAGGTGCTTGCCCAGGTGGTCATCGATGCCTGCGGCGGCAAACGGCGACACGAGCTTGCCCTCCACCGCACCGGCCAACCCCGGCGCAAGCAAAAGGATGCATAGCCACAGCGCTGGGCGAATCATGGCGCACCGCCCGGCTTTTGTGATGGCCAACCCTGTTGGCCGAGCATCTCCATGGCGCGGGAAATGGGGATATGCGCCACGCCGGGCTGCCCGGGTACCCAACCGTAGCCTTGCAGTTTTTCCCGGCCCGCAGTAACGACATGTTCGCCCTCGGCCGGGCTGTTCACTTCCAGGTTTGGCTTGGGCGGCGGTGCGCGTTGCTGTTCAACCTGGGTGAGAGGAGGCTGGTTGCGCTGATAGATCACCGGGTAGTAATGCATGATCACGGCGATCACCGTGGCACTGACCAGCAGCATCACCAGCAAGCCAGCGCCGGTCCACAGGATGCCGCGCACCGAAATGGCATCAGGCTCTACCCTGGGCTGATCATGCTTCATGACGGCGCCTCCACAAGGTGAGCGAAGCGATTGCCCCGGCCCAGGCCAGCCAGGCCAGCGGCAGCCACACCGAAGGCGCCAGCCCGACCGAGGGCAGGCCCAGCCAGGCGCTTTCCACAAAGCCGCTGAACAGCGTGAAGCCGCTGGCCCAGCGCAGCGCCCGCGGCCGCTTGCCCCACGGTAGGGTAAGCAGCACCAGCGGCAGGATCGCCTGGGTGAGTGCCAGCAGCCCGCCAAACGCGCCCCAACCGTGGGCCGTGCGCTCCAGATACCAGTGGATTTCTCGCGGGAGGTTGCCGGCCCACACAATCAGGTACTGCATGAATTGCAGGTACACCCAGAAGATGCAGGCACCCACCAGCAGCCCGCGCAGCAGCCGCTGGCTATGCGGGCCGCTGGTGAGCCCAGCCCAGGCGAGGCCCATCAGCACCGCCCGCAGCACGAAGAACAAGCCGAAGATGGTCGACGCCAGCTCGGCATCCAGGCTCATCAGCCAGTCGATGCCCGCTGCGGATAGACTGAGCACCAGCACGATCAGGCCCAGCCCCGCCCGCGCTTCGCCCACGCCACGATTCACCCAGCTGGCCAGCCACCACCACAGCCCGGCATAAATCAGCACCCGCGCTACAAAGCTCAACGGGTGCAACCAGAAGCCTCGAAAGCCCTCGGCCCCCGCCTGGCTCCAGGGGTACAACAGCCACGCGGCCGGCACCAGAACCAGCAAGCCCAGCAATGCCCAGGGCAAGCTGGCCATACCGATCGCCAGGCTGGGGGTGAGGGTGGTTCGCCACTGGCCCCGAATCAACGGCATCAGCAGGCGCCACAGCACGCAGCCCAGCGCCAGGGTCACGCTGGTGACCGCCGCGCTAAGCCCGGCGCCCAGCACGCCGCGGCCGTCGAAGAAGGCGCCCACCACGAGCACGGCGATCACGCCGAGCAGTGCCAGCAAGGGTGTGCGGTTCATGGCGCTGCCCCCAAGGCCTGGCGATCTTCGGCCGAGAGCTGCCCCGCAGGCGCGTGGCGGCTCAGTTGCAACGCGCGGATATACGCGGCGATGGCCCAGCGATCGGCCGGCGCTACCCGGGCGGCGTAGCTGTACATCTGCCCGTAGCCATTGGTGATCACGTTGACGAAGTAACCGTCGGGCATCGCCAGCAGCCGGGGCTCGGTGAAGTCGGGCGGGGCGGGGAAGCCACGCGCTACCACGGTGCCATGGCCGTCGCCGGCCAGCCCGTGGCAGGGCGTGCAATACACCTGATAGCGATCCTGGCCCCGTTGCAGCAGTTCGGGGGTCATGGTCGGGCGAGTAGCCAGGGTTTGCTGGCGGGCGCCATCCCCGCGGGCGATGGTGCCGCGTGGTGGTACCTGCTGCACCTGGCCGTTGGGGAAGAAGTCACTGGCAGCCTGGTCCCGGGACTTGCGCTGGCGCTCGAGGTTGTCGCACCCCACCATGCTCACCAGAACGGCCAGTATCAGGCCGGCCCGCAGCAGCGCGTTCATTGCCACACCTCCGTGACCGACTCGGCCCGCTCGGCGAGCCAGGCGCGGGTATCGGCCAGGTGGAAGTGGACATCGTCGGCCAGCAGGCACAGCAGGAAGCGGTCGTCGGAAGCACCGGCGAAGGCGCTGGCATCGAACAGCGGGTGGTGCAACCGCGGCAGCCGGCACAGCATGAACAGGCCGAGCACCGTAGCCAGGCAGGCGAAAAGCACGGCCAGCAGGAAGGTAATCACCATGAAAGCCGGCAGCGCGATCAATGGCCGGGCACCGATGTTCAGTGGGTAATCCAGGTTGGCATACACTTGCAGGCCAAAACCGCACGCCGCGCCCAGTACCCCGCCGACGATGGCGAACGCCTGTACCCGGCGGTCGATCAGCCCCAGCGGCGCGTCCAGTTCTTCCAGCGGGAAGGGGCTGAAGGCTTCCAGCCGCCGATACCCCGCTGCCCGCGCGCTTTCGCAAGCATCGATCAACGCCTCGGCACTGTGGAATTCGGCCAGCAGGCCGTAGGGGGTAGGCTCGGTCTTCATGCGCCCTCCCGGCTACGGTGCAGCGCCTGCTTCACTTCGAAGGCCGACACCATGGGCACGAAACGCAGGAACAGGCAGAACGGCACGCCGAACACCCCGAACGTGCCGATGAACAGCGCCACTTCCCAGAAGGTGGGGCTGTAGGCATCGCTCCAGGCCGAGGGCATGAAGTCCCGGGTTTGCGGCGTTACCAGCAACATGTAGCGCTCGCACCACATGCCCACCAGCACCGCCAGCGCGATCAGGCTCAGCCAGCCGGCGTGGCGGCGTACCCAGGGCCACCACAGGGCTTGCAGGACCACTACGTTGCAGAAAATCGCCAGCCAGAAGCTCCATGCGGTGGGGCCGACCATGCGTGCCAAAGTCACCTCGCGCTCCTGGGCCTCGCCGGAGTAGAACGCCATGAAAATATCCGCCAGGTAGCCGTAGGCGGTGAGCCAGCCAGTGGCCAGGATCAGCCGGCCGAGCATGTCCAGGTGGCGCGCTGTAATAAGGTTATCGAGCAACAGCAATCGGCGCACGCCGCAGGCCAGCAGGGCCACCAGGGCAAAGCCGGAGAACACGGCGCCGGCCACGAAGTAGGGCGGGAACACTGTGGAGTGCCAGCCTGCCGCCAGCCCCAGGTTGAGCAGGAACGAATAGCCGCTGGACACCGAGAACACCAGTGGCACTGCCAGCAAGGCGATCACCCGATACGCCTGGTGCCAGTAGCGCCAGTGGGTCGCGGCATTGCGCCAGCCCATGGCGAGAATGCCATAGACCACCTGCTGCCCGCGGCCCTTGGCGCGGTCGCGCGCGGCGGCGAAATCCGGTATGGCGCCGATGTAGAGGAACAGGACCGACACCAGCAGATAGCTGAGCACGGCGAAGAAGTCCCAGGCGGTCGGGCTTTTGAATTGAGGCCACAGGCCAAGGGTGCTGGGGTAGGGCGCGATCCAGTAGAAGTACTGCGGCCGCCCCAGGTGCATGATCGGGTACAGCCCGGCGCAGCACACTGCCATCAGGGTCATCAGTTCGGCCAGGCGGTTGAGGGAGTTGCGCCACGGCCGTTCCATCAACAGCAGCAGCGCCGAGATGAAGGTGCCTGCATGGCCGATCCCCAGCCACCAGATGTAGTTGAGGATGTCGAACGCCCAATTCACCGGCGTGTTGCTGCCCCACACACCCACCCCACGAGTGAACAGCACGATCACCGCGATCACGAATATGCCCAGCAAAGTGGAGCAGGCGCCGAGCAGCATCCACCAGCGGCGGCGTTGAGTGAACCGCAACGGAATGTCCATCACCTGCGCGGTCACCGCACCCGCGGGCATGTCCAGGGGCAGGAAGTGCGGGGTATCGGCCATCAGCTGTCCTCCGCTGCAGGGGTATCGTTGATTTCCCCGAGGTAGGTGGTTTTGGGCCGGGTATTCAGTTCTTCGAGCAGCCCGTAGTGGCGCACCGAGTTTCTGCCCTGGCTTACGCGGCTGCCGCTGTCGGCCAGGTTGCCAAAGGTAATGGCCTGGGTGGGGCAGGTCTGTTGGCAGGCGGTGACCACTTCGCCGTCAGCCACGGCGCGGCCTTCCTTGCGCGCGGTGATCCGCGCCTCACTGATGCGCTGCACGCAGTAGGTGCATTTTTCCATCACCCCACGGGCCCGCACCGTTACGTTGGGGTTGCGCTGGGCCTTGACCGAGGCGCTGTCCTCGGCGGTCCAGTCCAGCCAGTTGAACCGGCGCACTTTATAGGGGCAGAACGACGAACAGGTCCGGGTGCCGATGCAGCGGTTGTAGACCATCTCGTTCAGCCCGCCGGTGCCGTGCACCGTGGCGTTCACCGGGCAGCCGGCCTCGCAGGGCGCCTGGTCACAGTGCATGCACGGCACTGGCAGGAAGTGCGAAGCGGGTGCTTCGGGCGCGCCTTCGTAGTAATGGTCCACCCGCAGCCAGTGCATCTGCCGGCCCTTGAGTACTTCGTCCACCCCTACCACGGGAATATTGTTCTCCGCCTGGCACGCGACCACGCAGGCGTTGCAGCCGATGCACTGGTCGAGGTCGATCAGCATGCCCCAGCGGGTGTCGCTGGCGGGGATCGGCGGGTACAGCGACGGTTGTGGCTCAGGCGTGGCCGGCGGGTGGGCCAATTCGTCACGGGTGAACTGGCGGATCAAATCGGTGGGGCCCATGTCATGCTGCAACTGGGTGCTGGCCAGGCGCTGGTGCTCACCTACCGCTGTCAACTCGGCACTGCCGCGCTGGAACGGCGACAAGGCCGTTTGTAGCGGGGTGATGGAAAAGCCCACGCCGTCGGCAACCTTGCCTGCGCGGTGGCGGCCGTGGCCGGCATACAACACCAGCGTATGTTCGTGCTGGCCGGGCATGATCCACACCGGGCCGGTGACGGACTTGCCCGCTATGGCTACCGTCACGTGGTCGCCATTGGCCAGGCCCCGTTCGCTGGCGAGCGCGGGCGCCATGGCGACCACGTTGGCCCAGGTAAGTTGGCTGATCGGCTTGGGCAATTCCTGTAGCCAGCCCAGATTGGCAAAGCGGCCATCCCATACGGTCGGGTCGGGGCGCATGATCACCTGCAGGCCTTGAGCGGGTGGCTCGGCTTGCAAGCGCAGGGGGGCGGCTTCGGCTTCAATGGCCGGTAATGCACTGCCCTGCACGAAGCCCAACTCCAACGCCTTGCGCCAAGTGTCGTTGTTGAGCGCAGCGTGGGTTTTGCGTACTTCGGTGAGCGCGTCGGCGCTCGCTTCTCCTGCGAACAGCGCAAGGATTTCGGCCAAAGCCTTGCCGCTATAGAAGGGCGATACCAGCGGCTGCTGGATGCACAGGCTGCCGTCCACCGCGCGGGCGTCGTTCCAGTTGTCCAGCGCGTCGCTCAGGGGCAGGTGCCAATGGCAGAGCGCAGCGGTCTCGTCGTAATACAGGCTGGCGCACAGGCGCAGCGGCACCTTTTCCATAAGCGTCGCAAAGTCGAGCTCGCCGGGAGCGTTGAAGGCGGGATTGCTGTCCAGCACCAGCAGCGTTTGCACTTGCCCGTCACGGATGGCCTGGGCCAGCGCGGGGAGGTTTTCCATCGGCGCGCCCGCCAGGCTCAGCAAGGGTATCGGCGCGGTATAGCTAAGGGTACGGCCCACGTTGCCGAGCCGAGCGTTCAACCGGTGCACCGCCGCTTGCACATCGATGGGCGCATAGGCGCCCGCAGTGATCAGACAACGGCCCTTGCGCGCCGTCAGGCCCTCGGCGAGGCGCTGCACCCACTGCTGATCTTCAGCGCTCAACGGGGCGCCAGCGGGTGTTTCGCCCAAGGCTGCCGCCAATGCCTGCACATAAGCCCGTTGTTCGCCGGGGGCGATGCGCTTGCGCTCGGTGGCATTGGCGCCAGTGAGGCTGCTTCCCGGTTCCAGCACCACCAGCCGGGCCTCGCCGTTACCGCCGGCTGCGGCGGCACGCCGTTGGCCCCAGCCCACGCCATGGGCGGTTTGCCACGGGCCGGGGCCGAGCAGGTCATCGTCGAAGGCAACCACCCATTCCGCAGCTTCGAGATGCAAGCGGGTTTCAAGCGGGCGGCCGAACGCTGCCTGGGACGCTTCGTAACGCAGGCCTTCGTAGGGCTCGTGCCGATAGGTGCGCATGTTCGGCCAGCGCGCCTTGAACGCTTCCAGCTGGCGCGCCAGGGTGGGCGAGGTGTTGCCGCTGATCAGTACGTGAAAACCTTCGCCGTGTTGGGCGTCCAGGGCCGGCAGCACTGATTGCTGGTGCAAGGCAAAGGCTTGCCAGCTGCTTTCCTGGCCCTTGTTGCGCGGCGCCGGGGCGCGGTCGGGGTCGTACAGGCGCAGGATCGCCGCTTGAGTGAAGGCGTCGCAGCGGCCCAGGCTGGCGGGATGGTCAGGGTTACCCTCCAACTTTGTGGGCCGGCCCACGTGGGTACGGCCCAGCACCGGTTGTGCGTAGCCGCCCAGGCACACTGACGTTGCGTACCAGCGCGGTATGCCGGGGACGATCGTTTCCGGCTGGAACACATAAGGCACGGCCGTGTCTGGCGCCGGCCCGCAGGCCGCCAGCCCGCCCAATGCCAGCGAAGCGCCCATCAGTTGCAGGAAGCGCCGGCGGTCCATGCCCTCAGGCGTCGCCGCCTCGGGGAACTCTGCTTCCAGACGCGCCAGTGCTTCAGGTGAGTCCACCAACGCGTCCAGGCTACGCCAGTAGCGCAAGCCGCTGGCGTCGTTCGGTTCGCTGCCGGGAAGCTGGGGGTCGAAGGTGCGCACGGTCATGGCTTCACCTGTGGCAAACGCTGCAAGAGGTCAGGTCGCGGGTATCGATGTGATACTCGCGCAGCAGGCGCTGGCCCAGTTCGCGACGGTCCTCGCGGGTTTGCCAGTCCATCTGGGTGACCGCCTCGCGCGGCCGCAACCGTGGCGCCGGGTCCCGGTGGCAGTCCACGCACCATTGCATCTGGAAAGGCTCGGCCCTGCGCATCAGCGGCATGGTGTCCACCCGGCCGTGGCACTCCACGCAGCCCACGCCCGCAGTCACGTGCACGTCGTGATGGAAGTACACGTAATCGGGCAACTGCGCCACGCGGTTCCAGTGCAGCGGCTGGTTGCGGGTGAGGCTCTGGCGCAGCGGCTCCAGCAGGTCGGCGTTGGTCCACACCTGGGAATGGCAGGTCATGCAGGTTTCGGTGGGCGGCAACGTCGCCTGCGCGCTGGTGGCCACGCTGGTATGGCAATACTGGCAATCGAGCTTGAGGCCGCCTACGTGATGCTGGTGGGAGAAGGGCACCGGCTGGTCGATGGTCCACCCGCGCAACGTGGCGTAATCCGAGCGTGCCAGCAGCGTGGCACAGAGAAATACCGTGGCCAGCCCACCGAACAGCCCGAGCAGCCCAAGGCGGAGCCACAGGTCCGCGCCGCGCGAGAATATCTGTCCCATGGGCGCCGCCGGTCACGGTGCGTCGCGCAGCAGCGAAGGCCGCGGCAGCCAGCGCGCGGGCGCTTCGCCTCGGTCGGCTGCCTGCGCGGCAAGGTTGAGGCGGTGGTTCACTTCCACCAAGAGCAGCGCCAGCACAGCGGCGCCTCCGGTATGCGCCAGGGTCAAGGGAATTGGAGTGGCAAGCAGGGCGCCAAGCAGGCCGAGCACGGCCTGGGCCAGGCCAGCGAGCACTATCGCCACTGCCGGGCGGCGCAGGCCGCGGCGATACAAGCCCCAGGCAAGCGCGGCCAGGATCACCAGCAACGCCACCGCGCCGAGGCGGTGCAGCATGTGCAGCCCAGCGCGCTCGTTCAGGCCAAGGTTACCGGCAAGGTAGCTTGGCCCCACGGGTTGGCCCAGTTGCACGGCATTGGAGAAGTCCAGGGCGCTCCAGGCGACCGCGCCACACCCCGGCATCGAGGGGCAGATGGCGCCGGCGTGATTGGTGCTTACCCAGCCGCCGAGGGCGATTTGAACGCCAAGGGCCAACAGCGCCAGCCACGCAAGATGGCGCAAGCGGGGCGGGCTGCCTGTTGGGCGTGCGTTGGCTTGCAGCCGGCGAAAATGAAGGTAGGCAAGGCAAAGCGTAGTGACGCCGCCCAACAAGTGAAGGGTCACGACCTGCGGCCATACCTTGAGGGTGACTGTCCACATCCCCAGCATCGCCTGAAACGTGACCACCGCCAGCAGTATCAAGGCTGCGGGCTCGCGCCAGCCGCTACGTCGCCAGCTCAGCCAGGCCTGGAGGGTAACCAGCACCATCAAGCTCCCCGCCACATAGCGGTGGATCATCTCCGTCCAGGCTTGCACGGCCGCGGGCGCGCCATCCGGCACACCGATGCTGCCATAGCAGCCTGGCCAATCCGGACAACCCAGCCCGGAACCCGTGACCCGGGTATAGGCGCCCAGCAGCACCACCAGCAAGGCCAGGAGGGTGATACCCAATGCAAGCGACGGCTGGAGGCGGGGCATTGTATTACCTCATGTTTCGGGCGGTAGTACTCCTAGACCGCAGCGAAACGGGTAATGCTCCATCGAAGATTGAACGTGGGCAGGGGGCAACGGTCTCCCGAAAACAGGCTTTTCATACCAAGCCATATTGGAGTGCGCCGCCATGCCGGATCCACTGCAACCCTCTGCTGACCCCGCTGCGGTACCGGGTAACCCTGACCCCGCGACGCCTGCGCAAGCGCCAGTGCCAAGCGGGCCTCCCGACAGCGACAAGCGCCCGGAAGACTGGGTAGATCCGGTGGCCGATCCGAATGTGCTGCCTCATCGCTGAAGCTGCGTATTCGAAGCGTATGGGCGGCACAGCCTTACCGCTGGCCGCCTCGCCCCGGGCGGCCTGATTGCAAGCTTAGGCCATTTGCCAGATATCGCTACGAACGCGTTCAAGAACCCGGGCAGGGCTCAGGTCACTCTGCCTTTTTCTTGGTGCGATCGGTTTCGTACTGGTTGTCGTACATTTTCTCCGATTTCCCGGATTTCTGATCTTCCGGGCGTTGCTTCACGGGGCCCATGTCAAGGATGCCACCGCCTTTGCCCTTCACGTCCGCAGGGGTTTCGGCCGCGCCGGAGCGAATTTCGGTATGCACGCCGGTGTCTTTCTTTTCCTTCGCGGTGTCTTCGGCGTATGCGTTTGCGGTTGCCAGCGAGGTAACCAGCACCAGGCCAGCCATGGCAGTTTTATAAATATTCATCAACTTCTCCTTCAGGGTTGGCAGGCGAGCCGCTCTACAGGCCTCGCCAGGCTCACTTCAACCGACCGGTGAACGCGCCTTCGCGTTCCCTGTTTGTGAACCGACCATCGGTCTGCGGTGTGCGGTTTTTTTCAAACTCCGCGGGCGCGCGTCGCCTCTACCGAAACGTGTTTTCGATCATCCGCTTCGAAGGAGGTGACTCATGAAAGCAGTCGTATTTCACGGCCAGGGCGACATCCGTGTGGACGATGTCCCAGACCCGCAATTGCAAGCACCCACAGACGCCATCGTGCGCCTCACCGCATCGGCCATCTGCGGCACTGATCTGCACTTTATTCGCGGCAGCTTTCCTGACATGCAGCCCGGCACCATTCTTGGCCATGAAGGCGTCGGGATTGTGGAAGCGCTGGGTGACGACGTGCGAAACCTCAAGGTCGGGGACCGTGTGGTGATTCCGTCCACCATCGCGTGCGGCAATTGTTCCTATTGCCGGGCGGGGTATTTCGCTCAATGCGATGTGGCCAATCCCAACGGCAAGTCGGCAGGCACGTCATTCTTCGGCGGGCCCAAGGCCACGGGGCCATTCCATGGGTTGCAGGCCGAGAAAGCACGCATCCCTTACGCCAACATCGGCCTGATCAAACTCCCGGACGCCATCAGTGACGACCAGGCCATTGCTCTGTCGGATATTTTCCCCACCGCCTGGTTCGGCGCAGAGATGGCCGAGATCAAGGACGGCGACAGCGTGGCGGTGTTTGGCTGCGGGCCGGTTGGATTATTCGCCATCGTGAGCGCGAAGCTCATGGGGGCCGGGCGGGTGTTCGCCATCGACGGCTTGCCCGACCGCCTGGAGCGCGCCCGCGAACTGGGCGCTGAGATTATCGACTTCGAGAAAGAGAACCCCGTCGAGACTTTGCAGCGGCTCACGTCAGGCATAGGCGTAGACCGTGCCATCGACGCCGTGGGCATCGACGCGAACCACTCACACGGCGACCACAGCCATACCCACGCCCAATGGCAACCGGGCGATGCGCCCGCGCAAGCACTGCAATGGGCCATCGAGGGGCTGGCGAAAGCCGGCACGCTGTCGATCATCGGCGTGTACCCGCCAGGGTTCGATACCTTCCCCATCGGGGCGGCCATGAACAAGAACCTTACCCTCAACATGGGTAACTGCCATCACCGCAAGTACATTCCCAAGCTGATCGAGCTGACCCTGGCTGGCCGCGTAGACCCCGCCAAGGTGCTCAGCCAGGCCGAGCCCCTGACCGACGCCGTGGGCGCCTTCGAGGCATTCGATCGCCACGAGACTGGCTGGATCAAGGTAAAGCTTCAGCCCGAGGCATAGGTATCGAGGGCCCCCGTGCCTTGCCGAACCGCTCTCGGTAGGCCGAGGGGGCCAGGCCGCTGTGCTTGCGGAACGCCAGGCGGAAGCTCTCGATTGAGCCGAACCCGCAGCGCTCGGCCAGCCGCTCCAGCGGCAGCGTGGTCCCTTCCAGTAGTTCTCGCGCCAGCGCCAGCCGTGACTGCTGCAGCCAGGCCTTGGGCGCCAGGCCAGTGGTTTCGGTGAAACGCCGCAAGAAGGTGCGTTCGCTCATCAGCGCACGATCGGCCATGGCCGCCACGCTGAGGGGTTTATGCAGTTGCTGCCGGGCCCACTCCAGTACCTGGGCGAGGTCGTTGCGGCTGTTGCGCGCCACTGGCGCCGGAATGAACTGCAACTGGCCACCGGCCCGCTGCGGGGCCATCACCAGCCGACGCGCCACGCTGTTGGCCACCGCCGTGCCAAAGTCCCGGGCTACCAAGTGAAGGCAGGCATCGATGCCGGCGGCACTGCCTGCCGAGGTGATGATCTGCCCGGCGTCCACGTACAACACGTCCGGGTCCACTTCGATGGCGGGGTAACGCTCGGCCAGCTCGTCGGTATAGCGCCAGTGAGTAGTGGCCCGCTGGCCGTCGAGCAGTCCAGCGGCCGCTAACACAAATACCCCGGAGCAAATGGACACCAGCCGGGCTCCCCGCGCATGGACGGCTTGAATGGCATGGAGCAAGGCCGCTGGCGGGCGCTCATCGCGGTTGCGCCAGCCCGGGATCACCACGGTATCCGCTTCGGCCAGTGCGTCCAGGCCCACGTCTGCGATGACCTGGATACCCCCCATCGCGCGCATCGGTCCGCTGTCAGCGGCCACGATGCGATGGCTGTACCAGGGGAAATCGAATTCCGGGCGCGCCAGGCCAAAGATCTCGACAGCGATGCCAAATTCGAACGTGCAAAGGCCGTCATAAGCCAGGATTGCGACAAGGCCGGGGGAAGTGTTCATTGGCGGAAACTTACCGATGGATGTCGAAGCCGCCACTGTAGCCGGAGTGCCGATGGAAATACAGTAGGCGCCTCAGAACCCAGGAGACACACGATGCCAAGCCTCGTCAGCCACACGCCCGCCGCGTTGCCCTCCGTTGCGTTGATGCATTTCAGTAACCGCCTGGCGTACGAAACCGATTGCTCGGACGTGTACGCCAGCCAGCAAGCCGCAGAGGTGGACTATGTGCTGGTGGACGTGCGCAGCACGGACCTTTACGCCGCCGGCCATATTCCAGGGGCGATCAACCTGCCGCATCGCACGCTCACCCGCGAACGGCTGGCCGGGTACCCCGCGGGTACGCTTTTCGTGGTGTATTGCGCCGGCCCCCATTGCAACGGTGTACATCGGGCTGCGGTGCGCCTGGCTGCACTGGGCTTCACGGTCAAGGAAATGCTCGGCGGGATCACCGGCTGGCTGGATGAAGGCTTTGCCTTGAGCACGCCAGCCGGCGTAGCGGCCAACCCGACATTGGCCTGTGGGTGTGCCTGAAGCAGCGGTCGGTCAGTCCTTGGCGGTGATCTTGTACAGCGTGGTTTCCAGGGCAGGGCCCTGTTTCGGGTTGTAGAAGCTCATGTCGGGTATCCGAGAATCGGTCACGTATACAGTGCCGTCCGGGCCCTGGGTGAAGGTATCCGGCCAGCGCATGTCCTTGTCCTGGAGCAATACCTTCACTTCACTGCCCTGGCGAACCTTGATCGAGTGATCCTCGACGGAGCTGATATAAAGCCGCCCCTCGGCATCGAGCAACAATCCGTCGGCCGGGCCGTTCTCGCCCACGGTGTGCACCTTGCCGGAAAGCTCGGCAAGGTTGGCGCTACGCAGGGCCGCGGTGTCGATGCTGTAAAGCGTGTTGCCTTTCACGGCCTGCCAATAGAGCGTACCGCCGTCGGCCGACAGGGCAATGCCGTCCGCCGAAAACTGCACGCCGCGGCCGTCCGGGCGCCGCAGCGGCTTGCCGTCCACCTTGACCATCACGCCTTTCTCGAACTGGGTGCTGGGGGCGCCATCGAGCGCGCGCCGCGCCTTGCCGGTTTCAAGGTCCAGCACAACGATTGCACCACTGGTGCCGGAGTCGGTGATATAGGCGAACTTGCCATCCGGGCTCAGGCGCACGTCATTGAGATAGCTGCCCTGTGGGGCGATGTCCGGGCCGAAAGGGTACACCTTGGCCACGCGGTTGCTGGCCAGGTCGATCTGCACCAGCTTGGGCGCGCCCGGCACCACCTGGGCCTGGGCCGGCGCCCCGGCGTCAATCACCCACAAGCTGCCACGCTTGTCGGCCACCACCGATTGCACGCACACCCAGTGGGCGCCTGGCGTCATGCTGTCCTGTCGCGCGTTGCGCCAGGCATTCCAGCTGGCATCGGGGAAGGGCTTGAGATCGCCATTGGGCAGCAGCTCGGCCACTGACGTTTCGGTGTCTTCGGTCCAGCGCGGGAAGTTCACAAACATCCGCCCGCTTTCACTGGCCGTGACGCCTGTTACCTGATGATCGAACTCGGCGACTTTTTCCAGTTTATAGGTGGGGGCGGCAATCGCGGCCTGGCCCAGGGTGAGGCTACTGACCAACGCTGCGGCGGCGCAAAGGGCGAAACGGTTATTTCGGGCCATGGGTAACTCCTGTGGGCGGTCACTGGGTTGAGCCAGCCGCGCCGGTTGGAGTTCCTTTTTTATGCCCGGCGCTGATGGCCTCGCACCCTATGGGAGGTACCCGTTCATTGCGCCCAACAGAAGCACCGCTTGCCTTGGCTTTTCGCGGCGTACATGGCGCGGTCGGCTGCATTGATCAGGCTGCGGCGGTCATCGCCATGGTCAGGGAACACCGCCATGCCGATACTCACCCCTACCAGGCTGTCGGGATGGTCTTCCAGCAGCGGGCCCACGGCCAGGTCTATCAGCCGCTGCGCCAGTACCTCTACACCGGGCCCGCTACCGTAGGCCAACAGCGCAAATTCATCCCCACCTAGCCTGGCCAAGGCTTCGTCATCGCGTACGGTGTCCTGCCAGCGCTCGGCGAGGCTATGCAACAGCCGGTCGCCCGTGGCGTGGCCATGGCGATCGTTGATCGCCTTGAAGCCATCAAGGTCGAGGTACAAGAGGGTCACGGCCCGCTGCTCGCGCCGAGCATGGGCCAAGGTCAGGTCCAGGTGGAGGTTGAAGCCGCGTCGGTTGATCAGGCCCGTGAGCGGGTCGTGCTCGGCTTCGAAGGCATACTGGTTGAGAAGGTTCGAGCGTTGTAGCAGCGCGCGGCGCAGGGTGAGAAACAGGTACACCCAACCCAGCAGCAACAGCACGCAGAGGGTAGCGCCGCCGTGCAACCAGAACCGCGCCGACGGGCCCAAGGCTTCCGCTCGTGCCCAGCCATAGGCCACCGCGATGCTCATGCCGGCCCAGTTGAGTGCCGAGAAGCCCAACAGGGCAAAAAATTTGCGACGCACGGGATTGCGAATGGCGGGCAACGGGCTACCTCCCGTGCGCATGCACGGCCTGGGCGATTGGCCCAGACGATAGCATATGGATCGGCCGGACGCGGCCGCACCCTCAGTGCCTGGCGGTCGCGGTTGCGCGTTGACGTTGCGTCGCCGCGCTGGGCAAGTTTCCAACCTGGCGCCGCCGGCCAAGGGCAGTGGGCAGCGTAAACGGCCCGGCCCCCGTGAAGGCGAGCACGGCGAACAGCACCAATAGTGTGGCAGCGCTGAGGTGTGCTTCGCCGCAGGCCAGCAGTGCACCCAGCCACCCGACCACGGTCGCGGCAGCCCATCGTGGCCACACGCCCAGCGCTACCAGGCTGGGGCACACGGCGCTCGTGAACAGCCCCAGGCTCAGGGCCAGGGCGTTGCTTAGCGCCATGGGGGCCGAGCTTGTGTCCAGAATCCAATACCAGCCACTTACCGCGGGCCAGCCATACATCAATAACAAAAGGCAGGCGCCGCTTGCGCGGGTGGCAAGCAGCGCCCAGGCGACAGACGCCGACATGATGGTCCTCCGAAGGAGCGCGGTCGTTCCGTTCGGGTAATGGTGGCAGCTGCTGCGCGGGCCGTTATCGGCAAGAGGGACGTAAAACGGCCAACCAGAGGCTTAATACGGCCATTGACCCTGCAAGCGCTAAGTGAATTGCCGCCGATACTGGTCCGGGGTGAGCCCCAGCCGCTCGCTGAAGGACAGCCGCATGTGGCGCGTGCTGCCGAAGCCGCTGCGAAAAGCCACGGTCTTGAGCGGCAGGTCACTGCTCTCAAGCAACTGGCGGGCACGGTCTACCCGGGCCCGCTGCACGAAGTCCATGGGGGTGGTATTGGCCTCCCGGCTGAACAGCCGGGCGAAATGGCGCGGGCTCAGAGCAGCCAGGCCCGCCAAACGTTCGACGGAGAAGGGCTCCTCGAGGTGCTCGAGCACGTAGTTCTGCACTCGGGCGATGGGTGAATCCTCCTTGGCCAGCGCAGCCACCAGTGGGCTGAACTGCGCCTGCCCGCCCTGGCGCTGCATGACTACCAGCAGCACCTTGGCCACATCCAGCGCGATCTGCCGGCCGTGGTCTTCGCTCACCACCGAAAGCGCCAGGTCGATACCCGCCGTAACACCGCCCGAGGTCAGCAACTCGTCATCCTTCACGAAAATCTTGTCGGTTTCGATATCGGCCCGGGGGAAACGCTGCTTCAGGCGGCTGATGTAGTGCCAGTGCGTGGTGACGTGGCGGTGGTCGAGCAGGCCAGCCTCGCCCAGCACAAACGCGCCGGTGCAGATCGACCCATGGTGCCGTGACGCTCGGGCAGCTTCGCGCAACCAGGGTACGGCGGTTTCATGCCGTTCGTTATAGGCACCCGGCCCACCGGGCACCAGCAGCAGGTCCCAGGCGGTTGGAGCGTCGCTCAGAGGCAGGTCGGCCTGCAAGGTAATGCCGTTGGAGGCACGCACCGAAGTGCCAGTGGTGCCGAGGGTAGAAATGCGATAGCGCTGGTCCTCACCCAGGTAGCGGTTTGCTATGGAAAACACTTCCACCGGCCCGGCCATGTCCAGCATGAGCATGTCTGGATACAGCACGATAGCGATGTCTTTCATGTTTCCCCCGGATGCGTCAGGTCGGCGCAGGCGGGGGAACTATAGCAAGCTTGACGGTACGAGGCGCTACCCGCGGTGCGCGAGCGTGTCGGCAAGGCGGGTCCAGTCGAAGGGCTCCAGCGCCGCATAGTTGAGGCCTTGCGCCGCCATGGCATCCACCAGCCCACGCTGGGCCAGCACGGTCGCCTGGCTCATGTGCGGAGTAATGCCCACGTCGGCAGCGGTCTTGGCCACTTCTTCCATTTCCTCGGCGCGGCGGCGGCCATGTTCGGCGATCCGGCTGATCAGGTAGTGGGGCTGCTGGTCGTTCCAGCCCATCTCCGGAAAGCTCTGGTGCAGCGAGCGCAGTACTTCTTCTTCGGCACCGTAGCGGCGCGCGGTGGCCATGGATTCGGCGGTAAGGGCTTCCAGGCCCTTGATCATGATGCTGCGGCACATCTTGATCGCCGAAGCTACCCCGATCTCCTCGCTCACCGCGCGCACGTTGAAGCCCAGCTGCGCCAGCTCCGGCACCAATGCCGCCGCTTGAGCGCCGCCGAGCAGGATCGGCGTTTTCAGCCGTTTCGGCGGCACCGGCGCCATCACCGCGGCGTCGATATAGCCGGCGCCTGTGGCTTCAATCAACGCGCGCGCGGCGCGCTTGGTATTGGGCGCCACCGAGTTGATGTCGATAAACAACTGGCCTGAGCCCAACACCGGTGCCACTGCGCGGGCGACATCCAACGCAGAGCCTGCGGTCACCGCTGAAATCACCCAGGTAGCCCCTTCAACGGCCTCGGCCGCGCTTTCGACCAGGGGCACGCCAGCGGCGGCGGCACGGGCTTCGAGCAGCGAACGGGCGGAGGGCTCCAGCACCAGACGGTCGTAGGTGCTGACCGCCACGCCTTGGGCGGCCAGGTCGGTGCCCAGGATACCGCCGGCTTCGCCGAAGCCGATCAACGCAATACGGGGCAGGGTAGCAGTGCTCATTTCAATTCCTCTTGCAGGGGCATTGGGGCGTCGGCGGGGCTTTGCAGTTGGGGTGCACCGGCGTCACGGGCGCAGGCTTCGAAGCGGTCGCGATCGAACAGGCCTTCCCAGCGGCTGATCACGAACACCGCCACGCTGTTGCCGATCACGTTCACGGTGGAAGTGGCAATGGCAAGCACACGGTCGATGCCAAACAGCAGGCCAATGGCGCCGTCCGGTAGCAGCTTCACCGATTGCAGCGTGGCGGCGAGCTTGATCACGGCACCGCCGGCCGCACCGGCGCCGCCCTTGCTGGTGAGCAGCATTACCCCCAGCAGGCTCAGCTGTTGGCCGATGGACAGCGGGGTGTCGGTCGCCTGGGCCAGGAAGCCCAACCCGCAGGCCATATAAATGCAGGCACCGTCGATGTTGAAGCTGTAACCGGCTGGCAACACAAAGCCAACCACGGCCTCGTCGCAGCCGGCTTTCTCCAGCTTGGTCACCAGGCGCGGGAAGGCGGCTTCGCTGGACGCGGTGCCCATGGCGATGATCGCTTCTTCCTTGATGATCTTGAGGATCTTGAACAGCGACAACCCGGCGAGCGCCGCCACGCTGCCCAGGATCAGGAAGATAAAGATGAGCACGCTGGCGTAGTAAGTGAGGATGTAGCGCAACAGATACAGCAGGGTAGAGTGACCGTAGCTGCCCACCGCCGCCGCCATGGCGCCGAATGCGCCCAGGGGCGACAGCCGCATGATGTAGCTGAGCAGCTTGAACACGACGGTCTGGCCCTCGTCGAGCAGGCGCAGGCCGATCCAGTCCGGTTTGGCGCAGGCGGCCAGGGCAATGCCCACCAACACCGAGACGAACAGTGCCGGAAGGATCTGATCCCCAGTGAACGCCGACACCAGGGTTTTTGGGATGATCGAGAGGAAGAAGTCCACGGTGTTGAACTGGCTGTCCGCCAGCTTGGGCACCGCGTGGGCCAGGTTGCCATCCAGGTTGGCGTGCAGCCCGGCGCCGGGTTGAACCAGGCTGACCACCACGAAGCCGACGATCATGGCCAGGGTGCTGACCACTTCGAAGTACACCAGGGTTTTCACCCCGATCCGCCCCAGCCGGCGGAAGTCACCGATGTGGGCGATGCCGCGCACTACCGTGAAGAAGATGATCGGCCCCAGCAGCATCTTGAGCAGGGCGATGAACGCGGTGCCCAGCGGTTGCATTTTCACGGCCACGCTGGGCGCCAGCAACCCCAGCGCAATGGCCAGGACCATGGCGATCAATACCTGAATGTACAGCTTGCCAAGCATTTTCATTGAAGGACCTTCGCGTTTTGTTTTTGTGTTTCGCGGTGGGTACTGCATGTGATGCATTTGCACAGGTTTACAGCCACACCCCCCGGGGTATCTGCACCTTCCCGTCGAACAGCAGCCGTGCCGTGCGTAGCAAACCGCAGCCGGCGATCTGGCCGTTGTCCAGGTGCAGCTCTACCGTGAACTCGCCACCGGGGTGTTCCACCGACAGCAGCGGCCGATCACCCACTGGGACGAATGCAAGTTGCCGGGCGACGCCACCTTCGAGCAGGCAGGCCGACGCCACGCTTACGGCCGCGAATACCCCGATGGAGGCATGGCAGCGGTGAGGGATAAAGCTGCGGGTATGGATGGCGCCGCCGTCACGCGGCTCCGCCACCAGGCACATCTTCGGCACGGTGCGCTGGCTCACATCGCCCAGGTTCATCAACGGCCCGGCCTGCAACCGAATGGCCTCGACGCGCCGCTTGAGGGCGTCGTTTGCGTCCAGTTCGGCGGGGGTTTCGTAACCGGTCACGCCCAGGTCACTGGCGCGCATCACGATCACCGGCATGCCGTTATCAATGCAGGTCACCTCGACGCCATCGAAGGTGTCCACGGCATTGCCAGTGGGCAGCAAACTGCCGCAGCTGGAGCCGGCAACGTCGGTGAATTCAACCAGCAGCGGCGCGGCGGTACCGGGTACGCCGTCGATGCGCGCGGCGCCTTCATAGCACACCTCGCCGCCCTGGGTAGGGACCTGAGCAATGGCGATCTGCCCAGTGTTGACCATGTGAATGCGCACCGGGGTCGTGTCACCGGTAACCGCCACCAGCCCGCGCTCGATGGCGAAGGGGCCAACGCCGGCAAGAATATTGCCGCAGTTCTGGCCGTAGTCCACCCGGGGCTCGTTTACCACCACTTGGCCGAACAGGTAATCCACATCGGCATCGGCGCGCTCGGACGCGCCGATGATCGCCACCTTGCTGGTGAGCGAGTCGGCGCCGCCGATCCCGTCGATCTGACGCGGATCGGGAGAGCCCATCACCGCGAGCAATACCTGGTCCCTCAGGGCTGGGCCTTGCGGCAGGTCACTGGCCAGGAAATACGCGCCCTTGGAGGTACCGCCGCGCATCATCAGGCAGGGAATGGCGCGTTGAGCCATGGCTCAGCCCTCCAGGTCGTCAAGGCGGTCCACGTAGCGCAAGCCTTTTTCGGCCAGGCGTGGGCGCATGTTGTAGATGTCCAGCCCCAGCTCGCCGTCCGCCAGGCGCACGCGCTTTTGTTCTTCCACGTCGGCGCGCTTGCGCGTTGCCGCCAGTACCGGTTGCACTTCAGCGCGGCGCACTACTACAACGCCGTCATCGTCCGCGACGATGGCATCGCCGGGGTGGATCAACTGATCGCCGCATACCAGCGGGATGTTCACCGACCCGAGGGTTTCCTTCACCGTGCCTTGCGCGCTGATGGCGCGAGACCACACCGGGAAGCCCATCTCGCGAAGGGTGCGGGTATCGCGCACGCCGGCATCGATTACCAGCGCGGCAGCGCCACGGGCCTTGAGCGAAGTGGCCAGAAGGTCACCAAAGTAGCCATCGGCGCAGGGCGAGGAGGGTGCTACCACGAGGATGTCGCCGGGCTGGCACAGCTCCACGGCAACGTGGAACATCCAGTTGTCCCCTGGTGCTACCAGCACGGTCACGGCGCTGCCGGCGATGCCGAAATCCTGCTGGATGGGGCGGATGTCCCGGCGCAGCAAACCTTTGCGGCCCTGGGCTTCGTGCACGGTTGCCACCCCCAGGGTGGCTAGCTCCTTGAGCGCAGCACCCTCGGCGCGCTCGATGTTGCGCACTACTACACCAGTTTTGCCGATCAGCGCGCTCATCCCAGGTTCTCCGTTACCCGTGGGAAGACGCTTTGGTAGCCTTCGCCGTACTGGATGTTCTTGGTGGAGGTGATGCCCACGTTGCGCTTGGCCTGTACGCCGCGCTGCAGCGCCACGCGGGTGTAGTACTCCCACAGGTGTTCCTGGCCAGCCATGCACTGGATGGCGGCGTACTTCTGTTCCCACACCGAGGTGATGTCCAGCAGCACATCCGGGCACCAGCCGCATTGCTCGGGCTGGTGCGGCTCGAAGCTGTACACCGGCGGCGCGCCCACGATGGGCTGGCCCGGGTCGAAGCCTTCGGCCTGGGCGATGATGCGGGCTTCTTCGGCCAACGCCAGCGCACGGGGGTGATCGTAGTTGTACGGGTCCAGGCGGGAGTGGCTGAGCACAAATTCAGGCAGTACGCGGCGGTACACACGGGCGAGGCGCAGCAGGGCGTCGTTGTCGATGCGCAGGGGGTAGTCACCCAGGTCGAAGAACTCGACGGTGGCACCCAGGATGCTGGCCGCGGCTTCGGCTTCGCGCTGGCGCGATTCCTTCACCTTGGCTTCGGTCATGTCCGCGCCCTTGCGCCACAGCTTGGCCGATTCGCCGCGCTCGCCATAGGACAGGCACACGATATGAACGTCGTAGCCTTGCTGGGCGTGCAGGGCGATGGCGCCACCGGCCCGCCATACGAAGTCGGCGGAATGCGCGCTGACCACCAGCGCTGTTTTCTTGTTGGATTCAGACATGGACGGCTCCTCGTTCGATAAGGAAGGTTTGCATGTGGCGCCGCGCTGGCATAATGCGATGGCTTACAACGGGTATGCGTTTTAATTATCGAAGTTTATGAGGGTGGCTGCGGCTGGCCCGGGTGATCCGATGGACGTTCCAAACCTTATGCAAATCCGCGCGTTTGTGCGGGTGGCCGAGCTGGGGAGTATTTCTCGCGCGTGCGAGACGTTGTATCGGGCGCAGTCCGTGGTTACCCGGGCGGTAGCAGACCTGGAGCAGCGCCTGGGCGCCGTGCTGTTCGAGCGCCGCGCCAATGGCATGCTGCTCACCGAATACGGCAAACGGGTGATGCCGCGGGCCAAGGCAGCGCTCAATGACCTGGCCTCGGTGCCGACGATCCTCGGCGATAGCACGGGTGCAGAGCCGCTGTACCTGCTCAATGCCCGGCGGCTCGAAGTGTTCGTGCGGCTGTGCGCCAGCCGCCACATGCAAACCGTGGCCAGCCATTTCGGGCTGACCCAGCCGGCGGTGAGCTCCGCGCTGAAGGTGCTGGAAAACGGCAGCGGCCAGGTGTTGTTCGAGCGCACCCCGCGCGGTTTGCTTCCCACGCGCATGGCCACTGACATACTGGTGCCCATCCGCCGGGCGCTGAACGAGTTGCGCCATATCGACGCCGACCTCGCCGCCTTGCAGGGCAACGTACAAGGTGTGGTGACCATCGGGGCGCTGCCGTTGTGCCGCACCCGTATCCTGCCCCAGGCCATCACCGCGCTGTTGCACGCCCACCCTCAGGTGCGCATCGCCACTCACGAAAGCCCTTTCGAATGGCTGGCCAGTGAATTGCGCGCCGGCGAGCTGGATTTCATCCTCGGCGCGCTGCGGCCCAGCGATTACGCCTCGGACCTTCACAGCGAGGCCTTGCTGAACGAGGAAATGGTGGTGCTGGCACAGCGGGGGCATCCTCTGTTGGATCAGGGCGTAAGCCCCGCCGACCTGGCCAATGCCCGCTGGGTGCTGCCCCGCGCGGCTACGCCGGCGCGGCAGTTGCTGGAAGGGTTTTTCGAAGCAATGGGGCTGGAGCCGCCTGTGCCGGTCGTGGAAACCGGCGACCTTGCGCTGATCCGTGGGTTGCTGATGAACTCGGACATGCTTACCGCGGTGTCTGCGCATCAGCTCGAATACGAGATCGCCGACGGTAGCCTGCAACGCCTGCCGCTGCAACTTCGCCATACCAGCCGGGCCATCGGCCTGATCCACCGCGCCAACGCGCTGCACTCGCCCGCAGCGCAGGCGTTGATGGAGGAAATACGGCAGGTGGTGAAGGGGTGAGCCCGGGCAGGGCGCTTCCAGAAAAAAATTTGATCAGGTCAACCCGGCACTCACCAATCCCGGCTCCGTGTACCGTTCATGCACTCGCGCACATCGTCGTCGATCAGGTTGCCTGGCTTGATGCAGGCCTGCATGGTTTGGCGGTTGCCGCGGTTAGCGACGGCATCCGCCTGTGCCTGGGTATTGAGGTTGTGCTGCGCGCCTTTGCCTAACTCCCCACCCGAGCCGGCAAGAAACTGCAGGAGGGTGGTGTTGATACCTTTGCCAACTGGCTGCAGTGCTTCGGCGGCCTGAGTCGCTAACGGTTTTTCCTCGGCGTTGGCGCCGGCGCTCAAGGAGATTACCCACAAGACAGCAGCCACCTGCGCCACGCGCCTCATTTTCGGGCCCTCAAATGCGCCACATGTGCTCGGCTCGTCGCCCATGTGGCAGGCAGCCGCTGGCGCCGCAGTTCCCGGCTCATCGCATCGACCTGCGCCTGGCTGAATACCGGCTCGCGGAAGCTTTTGATGTAGGCGACAAACCCCCGCCCTCGTGTCACGTTCGCTGGCATGCCAGTTTTGAAGGTCGCCGCGCCGCTGAACACCACCACCGAATGCACATGCTGCGGGCCAATGCCCAGTGCCGCTTCCAGCGCTTTCACATGTTTATAGTTCTGCCGCAGCGGGTTCTGGAAGCGCCACGTCTTGCGGTAGAGCTTCTGGGTCACTGCGCCTGGCGCTCGCCGCCGAAGATCCAGCCGCGCATGTGTTTGGTCTCCAGCACAAATACCCCATAAGGCGACACGAACACGTGGTCGATCTGGGTAGTGCCGTCCGGCGTGCGCAAGGTCACATTATGCAGGGGGTGGTAAAGGGTGTCGGGCAAGCCTCGGCGCGCCTGCGACCGCACCAGCAGCTCGCCTACATAGCCGCGAGCCCAGGGTGTTTTAAGCAGGTTGATCGCAACCAACGCTGCAACGCCCCAGGCGGCAGGCTTGAGCATGAGCAACAACGCAGGGGTAATCAGGACCACAGCGGCAGGTACCAGAAGAAACGGATCCGATTGATATCACATCGCCAGTTTTTCGGCAAATTCTGCAGCGCAGGCGTCTGTTGCGCCTGTCCCTGAAGTTTTCTTCCTGCAATCCAAACGAACACCTGCTGCTGCCGCCGGTCGACTTCAGGGTGCCCGGAACGCTTGAGAGGAAGTACCTATGACGTCATTCCCCCGCGCGACCACGCTCGCGGTGTCCATTACGCTGGCGGCGATCTACGGATGCTCCACCGCCGAGCAGCAGCCGGTAACGCCGCAATGGACCTGGCAGGCGGTATCGGCCAGCCGAGAAATTCCACCGGATCAAGCCTATCCCGAGCTGTTCCTGGCAGTGCAGCAAAGCAACCTCTTCACCGACCAGAAGCATTTCGTGGACGCCTTGCCTCGCAAAGCTCCTGCGGATATTCGCGCCGCGTATCTTGCCCAGAAGGACGAGCCCGGTTTCGACCTCAAGGCCTTCGTGACCGCCAATTTCGAAGAGTCCGGCACCGCGGATGTGCAGCCTCCCAAGCCGGGCGCCGATCTGCCTACCCACATCAACGATTTGTGGCCTGTGCTCACCCGCAATTATCAGCAGGTGCCGGCCTATAGCAGCCTGTTGCCCTTGCCGCGTTCGTTTGTGGTACCGGGCGGGCGTTTCCGTGAGATGTATTACTGGGATTCCTACTTCACCATGCTGGGCTTGGCGGAAAGCGGCCGCACGGCCCAGGTGCGGGATATGGTGGACAACTTCGCCTACCTGATTGACACCTACGGTCACATTCCCAACGGCAACCGCACCTACTACCTGAGCCGCTCGCAGCCACCGTTCTTCGCGTACATGGTGGACCTGCTGGCCCGGCTGGAAGGGGCCAGTGCTTATCAGCGTTACCTGCCGCAGCTGCAGAAGGAATACGCCTACTGGATGGAAGGCGCGCAAACCCTCAAACCGGGCGAGGCCACGGCGCATGTGGTGAAGCTGGCCGACGGCAGCGTGCTCAATCGCTACTGGGATGCCAGCGATGCACCACGGCAGGAGTCCTGGGCCGAAGACCGCGCCACCGCCGCGCAAGCACCGGACCGGCCGGCCGCCGAGGTATACCGCGACTTGCGTGCCGGGGCCGAGAGTGGCTGGGATTATTCGTCACGCTGGCTGGGTGATGGAAAGACCATGGCAACCATTCGCACCACGGCCATCGTACCGGTGGACCTCAACAGCCTGATGTTCCACTTGGAGCAGACCATCGCCAAGGCCTGCCAGCAGAGCAGCCAGCCCGCCTGTACCGCGCGCTATACCCAATGGGCGCAGGCGCGACAGAAGGCGGTGGAGCTGCACCTGTGGAACCCGGCGGGCTTCTATGCCGATTACGACTGGCAAAAGCAGGCCCTGAGCGACCGCATCAGCGCCGCGAGCCTGTATCCGCTGTATGCCGGCCTTGCGACCCAGGCCCACGCCGAGCAAACCGCCGCCAGCGTCAACCAGCAACTGCTGCGCCCCGGCGGCCTGGCCACCACTACTCAGAACAGCGGCCAACAATGGGACGCCCCCAACGGCTGGGCGCCCTTGCAACTCATTGCCGTGCAAGGCCTGCGCGGCTATGGCCAAGATGCGCTGGCCGAAACCATCGGCCGCCGGTTCCTGGAACAAGTGCAAAACCTGTATGGCCGCGAGGCCAAGCTGGTCGAGAAATACGACATCGAAGGCGGGCAGGGCGGTGGCGGCGGCGAGTACGCCCTGCAGGATGGCTTCGGTTGGACCAACGGCGTGACGCTGGAGCTGTTGAAACTGTATGGCAAGCCGGCGCAGTAGGTACTCATAAGGCTATTGATCAGGCACGCCATTTCTCGTGAGCTTACGCCGGATGGCCGGCCCTGCCGCTTCCCACGGGTGAGCGAGCTCCCTCGGGGTACCAGGATCTACCCTGCGGGAGCCGGGCGCAGCTCGCGAATAAGGCGTAAGCGGCCTGCCAAAGGCAAAGGGCAGTGCCGCCCGTGGGCAGACCGTTACACCCCCGCCCGCACCGCCTCCCCACCTGCAACGATCGGCGCCTTGGCCTGTGGTTCCTTGAGCAGGGCGAAGTAGGCCAGGGCGGAGCAGGCCGCCACCACCGCGCTGATCACGAAGGCCGACGAGAACGAGCCGCTTTGCTGCACGCTGAAACCGGTGAGGATGGGCGCGATGGAGCCGGCCAGGTAGCCGCCGAAGTTCTGGATCGAACCAAATGAGGCCACGCGTTCGGAAGGCACGATGGTGTTCACGATCATCCAGGCGGTGGCGCTGGAGATGCTGATGAAGAACATGGTGAGGCACAGCAGCACCACGCAGGCCACCACGTTGGTGGTGAAGGCCACGATGAGCGTGAACAGCGCGCCGCCAACCAGGCCGAGAATAACCATCAGCTTGCGGCTGGCCAGCACTTTCATACCCTTGGCTACCAGCCGGTCGCAGGCCTTGCCCGCCACGATGGTGCCTACCGCGCCGCAGAGGTAGGCCAGTGATACCACCCAGGCGGTGCGGTACAAGTCCAGGCCGTGCTCGCGCTCGAAGTAGCCGGGGAGCCAGGTGAGGTTGAGCCAGATCATGTAGATCACGCCCATGAACCCCAGGAACGCCCCCCAAGTATTGCGCTCCTTGAACATCGCCGCCCAGCGCAGCCGCGGGGTGGCGCTGCGTTGCGCGGGGATGGGCTCGGCGCGGCCGGTCTCGGCCATGTATTGCGCCTTGCTCTTGTAGAACGCGAACCAGCAGGCAGCGAGCACCAGGCCGATCGCCCCGGTAAGGATGAACATGCCACGCCAGCCCAGCTGCACCATGAACACCGTCAGCAGCGGCGGGGCGAGGCAGGGGCCGATGCAGGTGGACGACCACACCCAGCCCGTAGCGGTGCCGCGCTCCTGAGTGTCGAACCATTCGGAAAGGGCCTTGGCCGCCGACGGAAACACTGGCGCCTCGCCGATGCCCAGCAGCACCCGCAACGCTACCAGGTGGGTGAAGCCGCTGAACAGGCCGAACGCGGCTTGTGCGATTGACCAGACGATCAGCGAACCGCCCAGTGCCAGCTTGCTCCCCAGCTTGTCGATCAGCGCCCCCAGCGGCAGCTGCGAGAAGGCATAGGCAATGGAAAACGCCGACAGCATCACGCCCATTTGCACCGGGCTGATGGCCAGGTCTTTCTGGATGGAGGTATTGGCGATGGACAGCGCACTGCGGTCCAGGTAGTTGACTACGCCGATCAGGAACAGGAACCCGATGGTCAGGGCCTTGTAGCTCTTTATTGTTTTCATGCACGCCTCTGCTGAGCGGTGGCGCCCGGCAGCGCGAGCGTGAGAGGCAGGCTAGCTGCCGATCGCAACGGCGCCAAATGACAGCTTTCGATCATTCGATAACCAATAGTTATCGAAGCCTCTAGCGTGCCGCGCGTGGCCCTTCCACACCGCTCAGCAATTCCTCGATAAACGCCTGCGCCGACCAGCCCGGTAATTCGTTGCGCCGCGTGATGATCCCGTAATCGGCCAATACCAGCGGAAAGGGCAGTTCCAGGCGGGTGAGCCGGCCGGCTTGAATATCGGGTTCCACCATGGATTCCCCCAGCATGGCCACCATGGGTGAGGTCTGTAGCAGTTGAAGGGTGGTTTGCATGGAGATCGTTTCCACGGTGTTGGTGGGCGTCTGCATGCCAGCCTCGGCGAACGCCCGCTCCAGCCGCGCGCGCATGGGCGTGCCGGTGGGGTAGACGATCCATGGCCAGGTTCCCAGCTCTGCCAGAGGCAGCTCGCGCGCACCCGCCAGAGGATGCTGGCTACCGGTGACCAGGCACAACGGCTCGGGCGCCAGCGGCTGGAAGTCGAACAATTGGCGGTGGCGGTCCAGGGTGAAGCGGGCGATCACCAGGTCGAGCTGCTTGTGTTCCAGACGCTCCAGCAGGTTGGCGCTGGTGCCTTCGAGCACTTCGAGGGTGAGCAATGGCCAGCGCTGCTTGATGCCCACAATGGCGGCAGGCAACGCCACGGCGGTAGGCGCGAAAATAGTCCCGACTTTCAGCAGGCCGTGCCCACCGTGGCGCAGGTGATTGACCTGGCCGACGAAATGGCGCGTGTCGTTGAGCGCGATCTGCGCATAGCGCGCCACGTGGCTCCCAAGGTCGGTCAGGCACATGGACCGAGGCAGGCGCTGGAACAGGGCAAAGCCCAACTGGTGTTCCACCTCGCGCAGCATCTTGCTTACGGCCGGTTGGCTGATGCTCATCTCTTGCGCGGCGGTGTGCATGTTCTGCGTGCGCGCCAGGGTGTCGATCAGCACCAGGTGGCGGAAGCGTAACCAGTTGCACAGCTGGGTAAACCCTACATCGGCCATTCGATAACCTCCTGTTATTGAGGCTTGAGATTATCTCATTGGCGATTATCGGCAAGGCGTTCTACGGTTTCTCACGCGGCGGCTGCATACCGCTGCGTTCAAGAATAAAAAAAGGACAATGCCCATGACCCTTGCGATCTTTTCCGGCTCTACTTTCGGGAGCCCGCTATGCGCATCCTGATCACCGGTGGTACCGGCTTCATTGGCAAGCAACTGGCCGAGCGCTTGCTCGCGCTGCACAGCCTGGCGCTCGATGGCCAGCCCCCGCAGGCGATCGAGCGGATCGTGCTGTTCGATGCCTTCCCTGGCGACGGTGTGCCCAGCGACGGGCGGATCGAACTGGTCACTGGCGACATTGCCGACCCCAAAGTGCTGGCGCGGGTAACCGACGGCGTGGACCTGGTATGGCACCTGGCAGCCGTGGTGAGCTCGGCGGCCGAAGCCGACTTCGACCTGGGCATGCAGGTGAACCTGCATGGCCTGATGAGCCTGCTGGAGACCCTGCGCAAACAAGGCAACCAGCCTCGGCTGGTGTATGCGAGCGGTTTCGCGGTGTTCGGCGGCGCGCTGCCTGAGGTAGTGAATGACGATACCGCGCTAACGCCGCAGTCCTCTTATGGCATGCAAAAGGCAGTAGGTGAATTGCTGGTCGCCGATTACGCCCGCAAGGGCTTTGTGGATGGCCGCGTGCTGCGCCTGCCCACGGTGGCGGTGCGCCCGGGCAAGCCGAACAAGGCGGCGTCTACCTTCTTCAGCTCGATCATTCGCGAGCCATTGGCAGGGTTGCCGGCAGTGTGCCCGGTGCGCCCGGACACCGCCGTCTACCTTACTTCACCGCGCCGGGTGGTGGAGGCGATGTTGAGGGCGATGACCCTGTCGCCGGACACCCTGGGAGGGCAGCGGGTGATCCCGCTGCCCGGCGTGAGCACTACGGTGGCCGAAATGGTCGCGGCGCTCCAGCGCGTAGCCGGCGCGGAGGTTACGAAGCTGATTCGCTGGGAACCGGATGCAACCATCCAGCGCATCGTTGAAAGCTGGCCGAGCAAGGTCGACTCGCCCCGCGCTCGCGGCCTGGGCTTTACCGCAGACCCGGACTTCGACGCCATCGTGCGCGCGCACATGGAGGATTGCCCCACTTGAGACTGCGCCACCGTCATCACTGCCCTTTCCAACAATAAAAAACGCGAGGCCGTGCGTCATGATCACTCCACACCCGGACATTTCCGACATCGAAAGGCAAACCATCAAGCGCGTTACCAAGCGCTTGATTCCATTCCTCGTGCTGCTGTTCGTGGTGGCATTCCTGGACCGGAACAACGTCGGCTTCGCTGCGTTGCGCATGAACGATGATATCGGCATCAGCCAGACCATTTATGGCCTGGGCGCAGGCATTTTCTTCCTTGGCTATTTCATCTTCGAGGTCCCCAGCAACGTATTGCTGCATCGCTTCGGCGCCCGCGTGTGGCTGGCGCGCATCATGGTCACCTGGGGCATCATCGCCGGTGCCATGGGCTTTCTGCAGACGGCCGGACACTTCATCACCCTGCGGGTGTTGCTGGGGATCGCCGAGGCGGGCTTCTTCCCGGGGGTCATCTACCTGCTGTCGCTGTGGTTCCCGGCGCGCTACCGCGCTCGTATGATCGCCACCTTCTATCTTGGCGTACCCATCGCCCAGGTGGTGGGCGCGCCGCTGTCGGTGGGGCTTATTTCACTGGGCGACAGCATTGGTGTGGTGGGCTGGCGGCTGATGTACATCGCCGAGGCCGTTCCAGCGATCATTCTCGGGGTGGTGTGCTACTTCTACCTCACCGACCGCCCGGCGGATGCCAAATGGCTGACCAACGAGCAACGCGCCTGGCTGATGAATACCCTGGACCAGGAAGAGCGGGCCAAGCCGCTGGTCGTTGGCCTGCAGCCTACCAAGGGCCAGATGATTCGCAGCGCCCTGGCCAGCCGGCAGGTGTGGATGCTGGCACTGGTGTACTTCGGTATCACCTCTGGCTCCAACGCGATGAACTTCTTCATGCCCACCGTGCTGGCATCGTTCCGTGCCTCCTTCGGGCTGGACATCGGCCTGATGCAGAACGGCTTTATCACCGCCATTCCTTACGCGGTGGCTGCTGTGGCGATGATTGCGTGGAGCCGTCGCTCCGACCGGCTGCAAGAACGCCACTGGCACGCGGGCGGGGCCGCAATACTCGCTGCGGTATCCATCGCGCTGGCGTTGTTGATCAACCAGCCCTGGATCATCGTGATCGGCTTTGTGCTGTTGGCCATCGGCGTGTACAGCGCGATCAACGTGTTCTGGGCGGTACCGGGGCAAGTGCTCACCGGTGTGGGGGCTGCGGCCGGTATCGGCCTGATCAACTCCATCGGCAACCTCAGCGGGTTCACCGGCCCGTACCTCACCGGCTTTTTGTTCAATGCTACCGGCAGCTACACGCCGGGGTTCCTCATCATTGCGGCGCTGGTAGGCGCCGGTGGCCTGGGCATGGTGCTGATGCCGCGAAACCCGGTGCCCGTGGCGGCCAACCCGGGTACCCCTGTTGACATAGTGGGAGGCAAGGCATGAGTGGTACACACGTGGCCTTTATCGGCACGGGCATCATGGGTACGCCTATGGCGTGCAACCTGCTGAAGGCCGGGTTCGCCGTGCGCGCTTGGAACCGCTCGAAGGAGAAGGCTATAGCGCTGGCGGCGGACGGCGCCCAGGTGTACGACACCGTCATGCAGGCGGCCGAAGGTGCAGGGGTGTTGGTATGCATGCTCAGCGACGGGCCCACCTGCGATGCGGTGGTATTCGGCGAGCACGGCGCCGCCTTGGGTCTGGCCCCTGGCGCGCTGGTAATCGTGATGAGCTCTATCCCCGTTGAAACCGCCGCCGCTCAGGCCCGCTGGTGCGCTGGGCACGGCCTGGCTTACCTGGACGCGCCAGTGTCTGGCGGCGAGCGCGGCGCCCACGCCGGCACGCTGGCAATCATGGCTGGTGGCGAACAGGCTGCCTTCGCGCAGGGCCGCGAGGTGCTGTCAGCCATGGGCACGCCAGTACATGTGGGGCCGACCGGCACTGGCGAACTCGCCAAACTGGTGAACCAGCTGATCGTGGCCAGCACCATCGCCACCGTGAGCGAGGGCCTGCTACTGGCCGAGCGTGGCGGCGCCGATCCCGCCAAGGTCCATCAGGCCCTGTTAGGCGGCTTTGTGGATTCGCCCATCTGGCGCCAGCACGGGCAACGCATGCTCACCGAAGATTTCACCCCGGGCGGCATGGCCAAGTGGCAACTCAAGGACACCCATACCGCGTTGGGGTATGCGCACAGCCTTGGCCTGCGCTTGCCGGTCGCCAGCCTGGTGGATGGCCTGTTCCACGCGATGGTCGAGGCCGGCGATGGCGAACTCGACCACGCCGGGCTGATCCGCCAGCTGCGCCGCCACAATAACCTTGCCCCTACTTCTGCCGGAGCCCCCCATGACTGACACAACACCCCGCCGGCTGCGCAGCCAGGATTGGTTCGATGACCCGAGCCATGCCGACCTCACCGCGCTGTACGTCGAGCGCTACATGAACCAGGGCCTTACCCGTGCCGAACTGCAATCCGGGCGCCCGATCATCGGTATTGCCCAGACCGGCAGCGACCTTACCCCGTGCAACCGCCATCACCTGGAATTGGCCAAACGCGTACGCGACGGCATCCGCGACGCTGGCGGCATTCCCATGGAATTCCCAGTACACCCGATTGCCGAACAGTCCTGCCGCCCCACCGCCGCCCTGGACCGCAACCTGGCTTACCTCGGGCTGGTGGAAGTGCTCCATGGCTACCCCTTGGACGGTGTGGTGCTGACCACTGGTTGCGACAAAACCACGCCAGCCTGCCTGATGGCTGCGGCCACCACCGACCTGCCGTCGATCGTGTTGTCTGGCGGGCCGATGCTCGATGGCTGGCACAAGGGCCAGCGGATCGGCTCGGGCACGGTGCTCTGGCATGCCCGCAATTTGCTGAGCGCTGGAGAGATCGACTACGAAGGTTTCATGACCCTCACCACGGCAGCATCGCCGTCGGTGGGCCACTGCAACACCATGGGCACCGCCCTGTCGATGAATGCCCTGGCCGAGGCATTGGGGATGTCGCTACCGGGCTGCGCGAGCATTCCCGCGCCTTACCGTGAGCGCGGGCAGATGGCCTATGCCACCGGCGTGCGCATCGTCGACCTGGTGCGCGAAGATATTCGCCCGTCGCAGATCATGACTCACGCCGCGTTCGAGAACGCCATAGCCGTGGCCTCGGCCCTTGGCGCCTCCACCAACTGCCCGCCGCATTTGATCGCCATCGCGCGCCATAGCGGGATCGACCTGTCGCTCGAAGACTGGCAACGGGTAGGCGAAGACGTGCCGCTGTTGGTGAACTGCATGCCGGCAGGCGAATACTTGGGTGAAAGCTTCCACCGCGCCGGCGGCGTGCCAGCGGTGATGCACGAGCTGGACAAGGCAGGCCGCCTGCACCGCGACTGCCGCTCGGTCAGCGGGCGCAGCATGGGCGAGATCGTGAACGATGCAATGACGCAGGACCGCGACGTGATCCGCAGCTGTGATGACCCGCTCAAACACCGCGCCGGCTTTATCGTGCTCAGTGGCAACTTCTTCGATAGCGCGATCATAAAGATGTCGGTGGTGGGCGAAGCCTTCCGCAGTACCTACCTCAGCGACCCCGCCCAGCCCAATTGTTTCGAAGCCCGCGCCATCGTGTTCGAGGGCCCGGAAGATTACCAGGCGCGCATCAACGACCCGGCGCTGGACATCGATGACCGGTGCATCCTGGTGATTCGCGGCTGCGGCACGGTGGGTTACCCAGGGAGCGCCGAGGTGGTGAACATGGCGCCGCCATCGGCCTTGATCAAGGCGGGGATCGATTCGCTGCCGTGCATGGGCGACGGGCGCCAGAGTGGCACCTCGGCCAGCCCCTCGATCCTGAACATGTCGCCGGAATCGGCCGTGGGCGGTGGCCTGTCGCTGCTGCGCACAGGGGACCGGCTACGGGTGGACCTCAACGCCCGGAGCGTGAACCTGCTGGTGGACGAGGCCGAACTGGCCGCCCGCCGTCAGGAGCCTGTGCCGGCGCTCGCCCCCGCGCAAACCCCTTGGCAGGAACTGTATCGGCAACTGGTGGGCCAGCTGTCCACTGGCGGCTGCCTGGAACCCGCCACGCTGTACTGGCGAGTGATCGCTGAAAACGGACCACCGCGCCACTCTCATTGATTTGTTTACGGGTATGGAATGACGTTATGGATGCGCTGCGACTGACTATCGAAAACACCCTGCCGACGGATTGGCAGCGGGCAACGTTGATTGGCCGTGTGTGGCTGCCGGCTGTGGAAGGGCCAGCGGTGGTTGTGGTGCGCGATGGCGAAGTGATCGACTGCACCTCCCGCTTTGCCACGCTCAGCCAACTGTTGAACAGTGACTCGCCTCTCCAGGCCGTACGCGATGCGCAAGGGCCGTCCCTGGGGCGGATCGAGGCGTTGCTTGAAAACAGTGGGGAAGGGCATGACGCTAGCCAGCCCAGCCTGCTGGCCCCTATCGACCTGCAGGTGATCAAGGCCGCGGGGGTTACCTTTGCCGCCAGCATGATCGAGCGGGTGATCGAAGAAAAGGCCGGCGGCGACGCCCAACGGGCCGAGGCTATTCGCAGCCTGGTGCAGGACGTGATCGGGGATAACCTGCGCGACCTTCGGCCCGGGTCAGCCGAAGCGATGCGCTTGAAAGCGCTGTTGATCGAGCAGCAGATGTGGTCACAGTACCTGGAAGTGGGCATCGGGCCCGACGCCGAGATCTTCACCAAGGCCCCGGTGTTGTCGTCGGTTGGCGCGGGCGCGGCCATTGGCGTGCACCCGGCGTCGCGCTGGAACAATCCGGAGCCGGAAGTGGTACTGGCCGTAGACAGCCAGGGACACATACAGGGCGCGGCGTTGGGCAATGACGTGAACTTGCGCGACGTGGAAGGCCGTAGCGCGCTGCTGCTGGGCAAGGCCAAGGACAATAATGCGTCTTGCGCCTTGGGGCCGTTCATTCGGCTGTTCGACGAGCACTTCAGCCTGGACGACGTGCGCCGCTGCGACGTGACCTTGCGGGTGGAAGGCCAGGAGGGTTACGTGCTGGAAGGCACCAGCGCCATGAGCCAGATCAGCCGGGACCCGGTCGACCTGGTGCAGCAAACGCTGAACGCCAGTCACCAGTACCCGGACGGTTTCGTCCTGTTTCTCGGCACGCTGTTCGCCCCCACCGACGACCGCGACCAGCCAGGCCAGGGGTTCACTCACCAAGCGGGTGACTTGGTGAGCATCGCCTCGCCGACACTGGGCGGGCTGCACAACCGGGTCACCGGCAGCGATCAGGCGCCGCCGTGGGTGTTCGGGGTAGGGGCTTTGATGCGCAACCTGGCGGGGCGAGGGGTGCTGGGCTGATTGTTGGTTGGTGCCTGTTCGCGAGCTCCGCCTTCGGCGCTGTAGGACTGGGCGTAGCCCGGGAATATTTGCGGGCTACGGCAGCGGTGCTACCCCCAGAAGTTATTACAGATGCGCTGCGTCGCCGCGCTGGCGGCGCGGGGGTCGAACACGTCGGGGTCGAAGTTGGGGCCCACCCACTGCCGGAAATGCCGGGCTTCTTCACTGTCAGGGTCTTGCCTGAGCACACCGAGGATGTGCTGGTAGGTGCCTACGCCGCCACAATCCTCGGGTGGGCAGGCGCGTTCGCCGTCCATCACCATGCACCAGCTGCCGCTGCCTTCGTCAGGCGCCTGGGCCTCTACCGCGATCACATGCTGCCAGCTGTCCCCGAAGTCATAGGTGTAACGCAGGCGGTCGCCCACCTTCAGGATGCGCTTGAGCTTGAACTTGCGATCATCGAGCACCCGTGGATCAGGGAACTCCCGGTCCGGTAGCCCGTAGCGTTTTTCATTCAGGTCGAATTCGTACAAATGGCTGCTGTGCCAGCCCATCGCCGCCTGAATGAAGTGGTGAAGCCGACGCAGCGTAGTGTCCCCGTTTACGACGATGCGCCGCCACACTGGTGGGTTCAGCTGCAGGGGTTCCAGCTGAACGAAGAGTACGAAACACGTTGAAGCCTCAGCCATGGGCAGGTCCTGAGATGGAGGGCGGCCCATAGGGTCGGCGCATCAAGGAAGTTTTTCAACGGGTTATGGCAAAGAAGTGGTGCTTCAAACGCCCTTTTTGGTGTCGCAGCGGTATAGAACGCTCAGGTCCTCCCGCTTGGCGTTGAGCTCCGCAGCCTTTTCAGCACATTGCTCCACGCGTTTATCTTCCCGCACGAAAGTTTCGGCAACCCATACGAATTGAGGCGGCATGCAGGTGGTATGGGCTTCACTGGTGCAAAACACCGCATTGAGGAACAGAGCGGGTAAGGGCATCGCAAACTCCAGGCAAGGTCGGCGCCTTGTTTGACGCCTGACTAAACGGACCGGCAGCTGCGCCCTTGGTTCAGGATGTAGCGGTTTTGTTGCACGATATGTGAACCCGCTCTAAGCTCGGCGCGGGTGTGGGCGTGCGAGGGCGCGCGCCGCTCGCACTGCTGACAGGGGTGGGCTTTACCATGGCCATTTTCATGGCCGGGCTTTCCTTCAGCTCACCCGCGTGGCTGGCGGCAGCCAAGCTGGGGGTGCTGGTGGGCTCGACACTCGCCGCCGTGGGCGGGCTGCTGTGGGGGCGCTTCAGGGTTAACACAACTATGGAACGACTTGCCGTGTCATCATGCCCAATGGGGGAGCGCTGAGCGCCGCTGCAAGCTACCCTGCAGGGGCCGGGCTTCCCGGCTGGCAAGGGCACTTTGATCGTTCGGAGGCTATCCTGAACACACCGGGCAGGCAGTTTGAAGGGGCCCACAGGGAAAAGTCACGATGAGCACAAGGACGCGTTCCAGTTTTTATCCCACCGCGTTGGTAACGCTGGTGATCGGCTTGCTGTTGTCCGCAACCGGCGCCTGGCTGATGGGCCAGGCCAACCAGGCGCGGATCGACCAGGCGGTGGATGATATCGTTCACGACACCACCGAGGCGATCTTCAGCCGCGTGCAGATGTACCAGTATGGGCTGCGCGGTGTACGCGGGGCGGTGCTTACCGCCGGGCCGGAAAACCTGACCCTGTCGTTGTTCCGGCGTTACAGCGAATCCCGTGACATCGGCACTGAGTTCCCAGGGGCGCGCGGGTTCGGGTTTGTCCGGCGAGTGACGTCCACGGCCGAGGCCGCGTTCGTTGCCCGTGCGCGTGCCGACAACCGGCCGGATTTCACCCTCAGTAACCTGGGGCCACATGAGGGCGATCGCTGGGTGATCGAATACATCGAGCCCAACCGAGGCAATCGCAGTGCCTTGGGTTTCGACATAGCGTCGGAACCCAACCGCCGCCGCGCCGCTCAGGAGGCGGTCGATACCGGGGAGGTTCGCCTTACCCAGCCTATTACGCTGATGCAGGAGCAATCGAAGCCGCAACAATCCTTCCTGATGCTGATGCCGATCTACCGAGTGCCCAAAACCCCGGCCACGGTGGACGAGCGGCGGGCGGAGCTGGTGGGCTTCAGCTACGCCCCGCTGCTGATGACCGAAGTGCTGCAGGGGCTTCGCATCGATTCTCAATTGCTGAACGTGCAGCTATCGGACGTTTCGGCCAATGGCGTGCCGGTGATCTTCTTCAACAATAATCAGGGAAACGAAGTGGCTTCGGCGCTGCGCCCGCAGCATTTTGAACGTGACATGTTCGGGCGCCGCTGGTCTTTCGAGTTCAGTGTCACTCCCGCTTTCATTGACCGCCAGGGGGTAATCCCGGCGGCCTACCTCTGGCTGGGCGGCATTCTCGCAAGCCTGGTGCTTGCCGGGCTGGCCGGCGCCATCGCCGTAAGCCGTGCACAGCGGCGTGAAATCCTGTATGCCCGAATGGAATTGGGCGCCATCGTCGAGAGCGCCTCGGATGCCATCATCGGCAAAAGCCTGGACGGCATTATCAGCAGCTGGAACCGGGGCGCCGAACACTTGTTCGGGTTCACGGCCAAAGAGGCAATCGGCCGACCAATTACCCGGCTGATCGTACCGGCGGACCGTGTCGACGAAGAGAACAGCATGCTGGCGCGTATCGCACACGGCGACCCGGTGACACACTACGAGACCGTGCGCTTTCACAAGAATGGCCAGCAGTTGCAGGTTTCCATTACCCCGTCGCCGGTACACGGGCCCGGGGGGCAAGTGGTCGGGGCTTCGGTCACGGCCCGGGACATCACCCTGCAAAAGGCCCAGACCGCCCGTATCCAGGTGCAGAACGAAGAGCTGAAGGAGCAGGTGCACGACAGCCAGGCTACCACCCAGGCGATCCTGGATACCGTGGTGGACCCGGTGGTGAGCATTGACGAAGGCGGCAAGGTGCTCTCGTTCAACCCCGCCAGCACCCGGGTATTTGGCTATACAGCCGAGGAGATCATCGGCCAGCATGTGACCCGGCTGATTCCCGAAAGCGATTGGTCAGCCTACGAACGTTTTGTCGCTCGCACCTTGGAAAAAGCCGTGCCTTCGTCTCGCAGCCAGGAAATCCGCGGCCTGCGCAAGGATGGCAGCGTGTTCCCCGCCAGGGTATCAGTGGGCCTGAAGCACAGCGCCGAGGCCCGGGTATTCGTGTGCGTGGTCACCGACATCACCAGCGAGCAGAAGCAGCGCAACGACCTGCTTGCTGCCCGTGACCACCTGCTACTGGCCGCCGACGCCGCTGAATTGGGCATCTGGACGTTCAACCTGCAGGACCGCTCGCTGAGCTGGAACGACCGCATGTACGAACTCTACGGGCTGGTGCCTGCCCGTGGCGAACGCACGCTGCACTATGAAGACTGGCTGCGTTGCCTCTATCCCGAAGACCTCCCGCGCTGCGACGATGCCATGCGTGCCCTGCTGGAGCATGAGGAGCCTTATGCACTGGTGTTCCGGGCCCGCTTGCCGGACGGCCAGTTGCGCCATATCCAGGCCAGCGCACGCGCGGAGCGGGACCCTAGCGGCAAACCCCTGCGCGTGACCGGCATCAACCGCGACATCACCTTGCAACAGGAAATCGAGGCCACGTTGCGCCAGGCCAAGGCCAGCGCGGACGAAGCGAGCGCGGCCAAATCGGCGTTCCTGGCCAACATGAGTCACGAGATCCGTACGCCGCTCAACGCCGTGCTGGGCATGCTGCAGCTGGTGCAGCGCACCGCGCTGGACGCCCAGCAGCGCGACTATGTGGCCAAGGCACGACAAGCGGCCCGTTCGCTGTTGGAACTGCTGAACGACATCCTCGACTATTCGAAGATCGAGGCCGGCAAGCTCAAGCTGGATAACCATACGTTCGAGCTGGATGGCCTGTTGACCGAGCTGGCGGTGATCATTGCCGGTAACCAGGGCACACGGGACGTGGAGGCGGTGTTCGACATCGACCCGGCGGTGCCCTCGATGCTGGTGGGCGACGCACTGCGGCTCAAGCAGGTGCTGGTCAACCTGGTAGGCAACGCGCTGAAGTTCACCCTCGACGGTGAAGTGGTGATCCGGCTCACGGTGGTGCACCGCGAAGACGGCCACGTCACGCTGCGCTTTTGCGTGAGTGACAGCGGGATCGGCATCAGCCCGGAACAGCAGGAGCGTATCTTCGAGGGGTTCAGCCAGGCCGAAACGTCCACCTCGCGCCGCTTTGGCGGAACAGGGCTGGGCCTTGTGATCAGCAACCGGCTGGTGTCCCTGATGGGCGGCGAGCTCAAGCTGGAGAGTGAAGTTGACGTGGGCAGCCGCTTCTGGTTTGACGTGCCGCTCAAGGTTCAGGATGGCGGCGACGTGCCGCTTCCCGTACCGGGCCGGCGGTTGCCGCTGCGGTTGCTGGTGGTCGATGACAACCCCACCAGCGCAGACGTGCTTTCGCGCACCGTGGAAGCGTTGGGCTGGACCGCCCAACACGCCTTGTCGGGGCACGAGGCATTGGAGCGCATCCGCCGTGTGGCCGGAACCGCCGCGCCTTATAACCTCATCCTGATGGACTGGCGCATGCCAGACCTCGACGGTGTAGCCACGGCGCGGCTCATTCATGATGGCCTCCCGGAAGGCCAGGTGCCGCACATGGTGATGGTGACCGCCTATGCCGATCAGCTGTCGCTGGTAGCGCCGGAACAACACCGTGGCTTGTTTGCAGCTACCTTGAGCAAGCCGGTCACGCCCCGGCAATTGCGCGACTGTGTACTGGGCGTGGTTGAAGGGCGCCCGCTGGTGCCAGCATTGCCCCCGCCCGAGCGCCAGCCCAAGCGCCTGGCCGGGTTGCACGTACTGGTAGTGGAAGACAACGCGGTGAACCGGCAGGTTGCCAGTGGCCTGTTGCACCTGGAAGGCGCAAATGTGACCCTGGCCGGTAATGGCTTTGAAGCCATCGCGGCACTCGACGATGCGCCCAATACGTACGATGCGGTGCTGATGGACGTGCAAATGCCGGAAATGGATGGTCTGGAAGCGACCCGGCGCATACGCCAGGACTTGCGCTTCGAGGCCTTGCCGATCATTGCCATGACTGCTAACGCCGCAACCGAGGACAGGCACGCCTGCCTGGCCGCTGGCATGGACGATCACATCACCAAGCCCGTCGACCTCGCAGGGCTGGTAAGCAGCTTGACTCGGTGGGTAGAAGGCGCCCGCCCAGTGCCCGTGCTTCTACCGGTCCAGGAGGAGGGGGGCCTGCTTGAGGCCTGGCCAACCGTGACTGGCCGCTTTGGCGGGGATCTGGACCTGCTCCGCAACGTGCTGGAAATCTTTGCAACGGATACACGTGAACTGCTCAAGCGCCTGGATGAGCTTGCCCGCAGCGGCGATCGCGCTGCCGCCAGGGCGATCTTCCATGCGATAAAAGGTAGCGCGGCCAATATCGGCGCCAAGGCACTTTCCCAGCGTGCCGGCAAACTGGAAGCAAGCCTGGAACGCGGCGAGGCGGAAACGGTGGAGGGCGTGGCTACCGGTGCCTTTGCCCAAGAGCTGGTCATGCTGCTGGAGGCCAGCGAAGCGCAGATGCAGGATCGGCTCAAATAACGAGTGGCCTACGCTGGGCCACTCGCCACTCGTCTTTTGAAGGGCACCAACGGCTCCGCTGGGCTTCCAACCCAAGTACCCCTGATAAAGAGAGCGAGTACCATGGCAATCGAAGGCAAAGACCCGCAACCTCAGAACCAGGGCCTGGCGCCCGAGCGTATCGAACCCGACCTTACTCCAGCACCTGGGACTCCCCGCCCCGGTGCCAGTGGCGCAAAGAGCGATGAGGCCGAACTGGGCTTCGATCCGGAGTCGCCGGACCTCAAAGACCCCCAGATTGATCCGATGCACCCGGCCAAGGCACCTTCGGGGCCCGCGGGGAACACCGAAAAACGCGCCAAGGGCGACAGCTATCCCCCGTATGGCGGCGCCAAGGGCTGATCGGTGGGTTTAGACCGTTAGAACCATCGTCGCCGAGGGCCTACTGTGCGAGCAAGGCTCTGGCCACCGGCTCCAACCTGGTGCTTACACTGATTTGGGGGTCTCTCGCGCTGATGCCGTGAATACCCCCGCTTCCCTCGTCCAACGGTTGCCATAGGCGCCAGGCCTGCCCGGGCTCCAGTGGCGGCACGGCCACTGTGGCACGGCTGATCACCTGATTCGCCTTGGCGACTGCAAGGGCGATCGTCGCTCCGGTGACCGGCTGGTCGCTGAGATTGATAACCGTACCCGTCAAGCTCGTAATGTGCCCGGTGTCTACCAGGCGCACGTTACGCACTTCCAGCTCCGCGCCGAGCGCTGGGGCCGCGCAAACGATGCCCATAAATGTTGCCAGTGCCCAATAGCGCATGTTCCAACCCCCTGGGTTGCATTTCGACGAGCGATGCTACGCAGGGCCGCTGCGCGTTCGCACGGCGCCAGTGATTTGGAGAGACCAGCGGTCAATCAGGCGAGAGAGCCCGTCAAGCACCCGGCATAAGCGTGCGTCAACATCCGTTCAGGTGCCTTGTGGCTCATCCTTGGCGGTAAGGGTGGTTTCTTCCTGCAACAGCTCTACCTGTTCACCCTTGCCCATGCTCTTGTACTGCTTGCGGATTGTTTTCAATTGGCGGGCATCCAGGTCGTCCAGGTTAAGCACCGCCATGCGGGCCTCTTTGGTGGCCCTGAGCAATTCGTCGATCTTGATGTGCAGCACATCGTTGTCACGGTTTTGCGTGTTCTGGATCACAAACACCATAAGGAAGGTGATGATGGTGGTGGAGGTGTTGATGATCAGCTGCCAGGTGTCGTTGTAATGGAACCAGGGGCCCGTGGCCGCCCACAGCACTATGAGCACCAGTGCCGTGGCGAAAGCTTTGGGGCTGCCGGCGCGCTTGGAGAGCGCTTGGGAAAAGCTGGAGAAATTCATCGCGGTTACCTCGTTGATTCACAAGATAAAAGACCACGCGAATAAGCGAACGGCAGCAGGCCTGGATGACATTTCATTCAGCCGGGGCTGTTCGCTTGCGTCCCTTGCCAGCGGGCGCGCGGCGAGCTCCGGCAGGTTTGCGCTTCTTTTTCCACGCCGGCGCCTTCGCCTGGCCCTCAATAGTGACGTTCAGGCCCTTGCATCGCTCCACCAGTTTGCTCATCCATGCCGACTGCCGCGCAAGGAACTCTTCCAGCGGCATCTCCCCGCTTTGCACCATGTCCAACGCCTGTTCCCAGATGGCCGTGGTACCGGGATCGGTGATCGCCCGGGGTACGGCGTCTACCAGGCTGCAACCGGCAGGTGTGGCCGCAAGCGCCTTGCCCGCCTTGGTAAGGTAGCCTCGGTCGAGCAACCCTTGAATGATGCCGGCACGCGTGGCCTCGGTACCGATGCCGGTGGTTTCCTTGAGCTTCTGTTTGAGCTTGGGGTCTTCCACCAGCCGGGCGACGTTCTTCATGGCGCTGATGAGGTCGCCTTCGGTGAAGGGCTTGGGCGGCTGGGTCCAGTTATTCTTTAGCTGCACGTCGCGCACCGGGCACTGATCGCGCCGGGCAAGCGGCGGCAGCGGTTGCGCCGGCTCGCGCCCTGGCTGCGCGGCGAGCGCTTCCGGCAAGGCGCGCTTCCAGCCCGGTTCGATCACCTGCTTGCCGGTAGCCAGCAGTGTTTCCCCGGCGCACTCGAAGGTGGCTCGGGTGCGGTCGTAGCTGTGCTCGAGCAGAAACTGCGCCAAGTACCGCGCGCGGATCAATGTGTATACCTGGCGGTGCCGCGGCGGCAGTTTGTCCAGGTTGGGCGCCACGGTGGTGGGAATGATGCCGTGGTGTGCAGAGACCTTGGCATCGTTCCAGGCCCGGGAACGCCGGCCAGGGTTGATGTGGTCGAACAGCGGCACGAGGGCGGGGTCTGCCCGCTTCAACCCGGCCAGTACCGCAGGGGCTTCGGCATGCTGGCTCATTGGGAGGTAGCCGCAATCGCTGCGGGGGTAAGTGATAGCCTTGTAGGTTTCGTACAAGGCCTGGGCGATGTCGAGCGTTTCCTGGGCGCCCAGCCCGAACTTGCGCGAGCACAGCTGTTGCAGTGTGCCCAGGTCGAACGGCAGTGGTGCCGTTTCCTTCATGCGCTCGGTGCGCACGTCTGTAACCTGGGCGCTGGGCGCGCTGGCCATCTTAGCCTTGGCGGCCTCGGCAATCGGCTGTTGCAGACAGCGGCCTTCTTCATCACACGCCGCCTTCGGCGCCTGCCATTGTGCGATGAAAACCTGCCGCGCGGCCTCCAGCTTCACGTCGATACCCCACCAGGCCACAGGCTGGAACGCTTCGATGCTGCGGTCGCGATCAACCACCAGGCGCAGGGTTGGGGTTTGCACCCGGCCAACGGGCAGTACGCCCTGATAGCCCGAGCGCTGACCGAGCAACGTGAACAGGCGGCTGAGGTTCATCCCGATCAGCCAATCGGCGCGGGACCGGCCAAGGGCGCAATGATACAGGCTGAAGGTGGAGGCGCCCGGGCGCAACGCTGCCAAGGCCTTTTGAATGGAGGCGTCGTCGAGCGCCGACAGCCATAGCCGCTGGATCGGCCCCCGGTACCGGCAGTGGTCGAGCAGCTCGCGGGCGATCATTTCTCCTTCGCGGTCTGCATCGGTGGCGATCACCACCTCACTGGCCTGGCCCAGCAACCGCTTCACCGCCTTGAACTGCGAGGCGGTCTTTGGCTTGACCTGCATGCGCCACTGCTCCGGCACGATGGGAAGATGCTCAAGGCGCCATTGCTTGTAGCGGGGGTCGTAGGCGTCGGGCGGGGCGGTTTCGAGCAGGTGCCCGATGCACCAGGTTACCGTAACCCCGGCGCCCGTCAGGCAGCCCTCACCCTTGCCTCGGACGCCGAGCGCCTTGGCGATATCCCGCGCCTGGGAAGGTTTTTCACACAAAAACAGCCGCATCACGTTTACCCATTGCCACACCCGCCAAGGATGGCCGGGGCAGCGGCGCGATGCAAGCGAATAAGTGTATATCTGTACAGTATGTTCAGCCGCGCTTGAGCTCGATCGGTACGGCGCCAGGCTCCATGCTTGCACGCATCAAGGTCACCGGAATGGACTTGGCCGCCGGTACCTTGCTCTTCTCGGCGTAATGCCATAAAGGCACCAACGGATTGCATTCTGGGTAGTACCCGCCGCAGCATCCGGCCGGGATGTCATACGCAAGGACTTGTAGCGGCCCCACCGTGCGCGGCACGTCGGTTTCCACTGCGGTAGTCACTTTCACCCAGGCTCCAGGGGCGAAGCCCAGGCGCGTGATGTCGTTGGTGTTCATAAGCAGCACCTTGCGGGTGCCCTTCACGCCACGAAAGCGGTCGTCGTAGCCATATATCGTAGTGTTGAACTGGTCGTTGCTGCGCAGCGTCATCAATTGCAACACGTCGCGGCGGCCCTCGCCGGCGTTCACATCGTCGTTAGTATCCAGGGTGGGCATGGTGGTGAATTGCGCCTTGCCGCTTTCGGTTTTCCATTGCCGTTGGGCAGCGGGGAGGGGGCGATGGAAGCCGCCGGGCTCGGCCATGCGCACTTCAAGGTCGTGGAAGGTTTCCGGGTAGACTGCCGCAATGGCCTCGCGAACCTTGCGGTAATCGCGTCGCCAAGCGGCCCAGTCCAGTTTCGGATTCGGCGGGAGGGTAGCCTGGGCGATGCCCGCGATAATCGCAGGTTCCGACAACAGGTCCTCGCTGGCCGGTTCGCTCTGGCCGCGCCAGCCGTGAATGCACCCCGTACTGTCTTCGGTCGCCCATTGCTGTTCCAAGCCGTCCTGGCGATCGATTTCGATACGCCCCAGGCAAGGCAGCAGCCACTGGCTCGCACCCGGCAGCAGGTGGCTGCGATTCAGTTTGGTAGCTACCTGTACGTTAAGCTCCAGGCGCTGCCACGCGGGCTCCATACGGGAGGTATCTGGCACGGCGCGCACGAAGTTGCCACCCAGGCCGATAAACCCCTTTACACGGCCGTCCAGCATGCCTTCGCAGGCATCCACGGTGCAAAAGCCTTTCTCGTCCGGCACCTTGATGCCCAGCACCTGCTCGATCAGCTCGCCAGGTACTTTCTTCGGGTCTTCGGTAATCCCCACCGTGCGCTGGCCCTGGACGTTGGAGTGCCCGCGCACGGGGCAGATCCCGGCGCCGGGCTTACCGATATTGCCTCGCAGCAACAGCAGGTTTACCAGCATCTGTACATTGGCTACGCCGTGGCGGTGCTGCGTGAGCCCCATCCCATACACGCCCATTACCCGCTCACTCCGGGCATACACCCTGGCAGCGGCTTCCATTGCGCCGCGGCCAAGGCCGGCGCGGCGTTCGAGCGTTTCCCAGGAGTAGCCGTCGATCTGGGCAATCAAGGCCTCGAAGCCGGTAGTGTGCTCGGCAATGAATGCGCGGTCTATCACACCGGGCTGGCCAGCCGCCAAAGCTTCGGCGTCCAACTCAAGCAGGGCTTTGATGATGCCCGCCATCGCAGCCAGGTCTCCGCCGATCGCGACCTGATGGTACTGCGTGCTGATAAGCGTGGACTCGGGCCCGAGCATTTCCACCGGGCTTTGTGGGTTCACAAACCGCTCGAGCCCACGTTCGCGCAGCGGGTTGAACGTGATGATCTGCGCGCCGCGCTTACGCGCTTCCTGTAAGGGGTGGAGCATCCGTGGGCTGTTGCTGCCCACGTTCTGTCCGAAGAAGAAAAAGCAATCGGTGTGCTCGAAATCCGCCAGGGTAACCGTGCCCACTGGCACGCCGATGCTCTCCTGCAGGCCCACCGACGTGCTTTCATGGCACATATTACTGCTGTCGGGCAGGTGGTTATTCCCATAGGCCCGCGCCAGCAGCTGATACATGAACGAGGCTTCCAGCGAGGCCCGCCCGGAGGCATAGAACACCACGCTTTCCCGAGGCAACCGTTTCAGGGTTTCACCAATCGCGGCGAAAGCGTCTTCCCATGCCACGGGCCGGTAGGTGTCGGTGGTGGCGTCGTAGCGAAGCGGGTGGGTGATGCGCCCCTGTTGCTCAAGGTCGTGGTCCGGCCAGGTGCGCAACTCGGTCAAGGTGTGCTTGCTGAAAAAATCCACGTCAGCACGCAGGGAGGTGAGCTCCCATGCGGTGGCCTTCGCCCCGTTCTCGCAAAACTCCAACGGGTGAGGCTTGCCGGGTTTGGCCCAGGCGCAGCTTACACAGGCGAAGCCGTCGGGCTTGTTCTGTTTGAGCAGCGCTGCCGGGCCCTTGCCCAGGGCCTTCTCGCGTAACAGGATGGCTGCCACCGACTGCGCCGAGCCCCAGCCGCCCGCAGCGTGGGTGTAAGGTTTGAAGCGGGCATGAGGGGGCAGGTGCATGATGGCGGCCTTCGCGAAGTCATATTCTGTTACGACTTTACGAAGCGGCCAAAGGTTCGGCCAGGTGGCCCGGTGGCCTGGCGCTCGATGAGCGGCCAGGCTAGCGGCTTGGCAGGATCAAGGGGCAGGGTTGGGATGACGGGTGTGAATCGCCTCGATGCCTGCGCGAACCTCGTCGGTAAGTTTCACCTCGATGCTGGCCAGGTTGCTGCGCAACTGCTCCAAGGTGGTAGCACCGATGATGTTGCTGGTCACGAACGGCTGTTCGGTCACGTATTGCAGCGCCATCTGGGCCGGGTCCAGGCCGTGCTGGCGAGCCAGGGCCACATAGGCTTCGGCGGCGGCTTCGGCTTGCGGGTTGTTATAGCGCTGGAAGCGTTCGAACAGGGTCAAGCGACCTGCCTCCGGGCGCGCGCCGCCCAGGTATTTGCCCGACAACACACCGAACGCCAGTGGCGAGTACGCCAGCAGGCCGATCTGCTCGCGCAGGGCGATCTCTGCCAGGCCCACTTCAAAACTGCGGTTGAGCAGGTTGTAAGGGTTCTGGATCGACACCGCCCGCGGCCAGCCGCGGGTTTCGGCCAGGTGGAGGAAGCGCTGGGTGCCCCATGGCGTTTCGTTGGACAGGCCGATATGGCGGACCTTGCCCGCTTTCACCGCCTCGTCGAGTACTTCGAGGGTTTCTTCGATGGGGGTGAACACGTCAGTCTCGTCGTGTTGGTACCCAAGCACACCGAAGAAGTTGGTTTTACGGTCGGGCCAGTGCAGTTGGTAGAGGTCCAGGTAATCGGTGTTCAGGCGCTTGAGCGAGGCGTCGAGGGCCGCGTTGATGTTCTTGCGGTCCAGCCGGGGGTTGCCGTCGCGGATATGGTCCATGCGGCCCGGGCCGGCCACCTTGCTGGCCAGTATCCAGTCGGCGCGGTCCCCGTGTTCGCGGAAATAGTTGCCGATGATCTGCTCGGTGCGGGTATAGGTTTCACCACGCGGCGGTACAGGGTACATCTCGGCCGTGTCCATGAAGGTCACGCCGGCATCTTTGGCCAGGCGAATCTGCTCGAACGCTTCGGCCTGGGTGTTCTGCTCGCCCCAGGTCATGGTGCCCAGCGCGATGGCGCTGACCTTGAGCCCGGTTTTCCCCAATACGCGATAGTGCATGAAAGCTCCTGTGTGCAAGCGGGCCTCGATGGCCCCGGAATATTGAACGGATGGTGCGTCACCTTCGTGCATTCGCCCGACCGGTGAGACAGATTGCCGCACGACTGTTCGTCGTAATGCCTAGCAGGCTAACTATTTGGCTACTTCTGGTTCGGTTATCATACAACCGCTGCGGCAGCCGCATGGCGGTCGACATCGCCCGTGCCGAGCCAATCCCGACGTATCCACATTCAGAGAGGTCTACCCAAACCATGGGGCGCCAAGTATTGCTCTACTTGACACATTTCTTCAAACGCCTGCAGGACATTTTCATGTCCCCGGCCCAGGATGAGGCCGAGCGCGGCACCTCCCCGCTGGCTGTGCTCACGATCGTTGTATTGGGCATGTACATTGCCGGTAGCCTGGGCTTCTTCGTGAAAACCCACTACTGGGATCACCTCACCGAGGCGCAGAAAGCCGTGGTGATCGAGTCGATGGCTTCTACCGAACAAACGCTGTAACCCCAGCGGCCCGTGCCGCCCGGCTGTACTACCCGCACTGCGGGCATCTCACAAGAACAAATTCAAACAGGTGGTTGGCGCTCGACGATATCGGTCTTCACAGGCTGATGCGCATCGGGACGGACGGTCTTTGTCTGCAATTCGGCACGCAGCTGAGGCAGGCATTGCGGAAATTCGTGGTTGATGAAGGTGATCAGCCGCTCGCGCATATGGCAGCGCGCGTCCCAATTGCGGGAAGAGTCCAGCGAGCTGAGCAATATCCGCAGCTGCATGGACTTTTCACTGGTATCGGTCACCTGAAGCACGCATACACGGCCATCCCACAGGTGAGGGATTTCCGCGCAGATGCGTTTCACTTCCTCGCGCAATACCTCCAGCGGGAGTGAGTAGTCGACCCACAGGAATACCGAGCCGATAAGGCTGGACGCGCTGCGGGTCCAGTTCTGGAAGGGTTTTTCAATAAAGTAGGTAAGCGGCACCACCAGCCGACGCTCATCCCAGATTTTCACCACCACGTAGCTGCCGGTGATTTCTTCGATTCGCCCCCATTCGCCTTCCACGATCACGACGTCGTCCAGGCGGATGGGCTGGGAAATGGCGATTTGCAGGCCGGCAATCAGGTTGCCCAATACTGGTTTGGCGGCAAAGCCCGCCGCCAGCCCTGCCAGCCCCGCCGAGGCGAGCAGGCTGGTACCGACCTGGCGCACCGCCGGGAAGCTCATCAGGATCAGGCCGCTGCCGAACAGGATGACCACCACATTCAAGCAACGCACCAGCACCCGCACCTGGGTCTGAATGCGCCGCGCGGTGAGGTTGTCTTCAATGTCCAGCGGGTTTCGGATGGCGATGGTATCCGCGACAGCCGCCACGCAACGTAAGCCCAGCCAGGTGAAGGCGATGACCACGAGCAGCCCGTTCACGTGACGCACGGTGTTGATCATCGGTAGGTCGTCGGGCGCCGAGGTCCATACCGATTGCAGCGCCAGCAATGGCATCAGCCATAGCGAAGGCGGCCGCGCCTTGGAGATCAACTGCTGGGCCAGCAACATGCGCCGGGCGATACGCTTGAGCACGGTGAGCCCAAGCCAGCGCACCACCAGCGTGAACAGCACGGCGGCCAGCGCCGCGATCAGCGTACTCAGCCAGGGCAGGGGGATGCGGTCCAGCCAGGATTCGGGAATCAGGTCCATTGGTACGCCTCGGGTAGCTTCAAACGATACCGACCCGAGGCGGGCCGGCGCGGTTCCCCCCCCCCGAGGTGTCTATTTAGCGGTTGCCAGCGGTTTGAGGCCCGTTACTGCGCTTGGAGGGGGCTTGGGCCACTACGCTTGCATTACGCCTCAAGCCGCGGCAGTTCATGACGCACAAGCACCCCTGCAACACGATCAGCGCCCAGGCTTGGCTGTGCACCCCCCATATGACCCACAGCAAGTTGCTGAGCAGAAACAGCCAGAACCCGGCCATGCGCCGCCGGGGCTGTTGCGAGCCTACCAGCCACGCAGCGACAACGGTGGCCAGCATCGCCGGCCACTGAATCCAGTCGACGTACAGCATTGCTCACTCCTGATCGTCGTCCTCGATCAGCGGAACGGTGGCATCGTCCATCTCCGAGCCCGGGTCTTCATTGAAAGGGTCGTTGAGCACCTTGGCATTGGCGGGCTTGGCGGGGTCGTTGACGAAGGGTACGCCACTGGGGCCTTGCTGCTCGGTGCCTTGGGTTTGCGGGTTCATGGTCAGCTCCTTTGCGGTGGGTGATAAATGACACACCTGCATAAGGGAGGCGATCGTCAGGCCAAAGGTTCCCGCCATTGCACCAGGTTGCCCTCCGGGTCATAGCCCTCGCAGGCGCGGAAGCCCGGGCCTACCCACTCGGCCTCTTCGCTTTCGACCCCCCCGCCCAGCATCGGGCTCAGGGTATGCACCAGTGCCAGCGAGGCCACGGGAAAGATCAGCTTGACCGGCACATCGGTACGCCGCAGGGGCGGGGAGGTAATGATCAGATTGTCCGCCACGATCTGCGGCAGCGCGTGCAATACCAGCATGTAGTGGGGCGATTCCAGCACGATGCGCCCTTCGGCGCGAACCTTGACCGGCAGCCCGGCGACCTGCGAGTAGAACGCCGCCATGCGCTCCAGGTCTTTGGCGAACAACAAGGCGCCGGCTTTGGGCAGTTCGGACATTACACGTCTCCGCAACAAGGTGCGTCACCCTAAGAGAGCCCGCACGCGCTGTCCAGTCTACCGCGCTGTACGAACTCTAGCGCGGCTGCGAGACTAGGTGCTTTTTCGAGGAAGGCTGCGCTCATGCAGAACCGCTTGGCTGTGCTGGTGGTCTCTACCTTCGGTGCTGTGGCCTGTGCCATGGCGGACGACACGGTGGTCGCGTGGCCGCCGGGGTGGCAGGTAGAGCCGATCCCCGCCGAGGCGGGCAGCGATGTGATACGCCAGCGCGCGGTGATGCTTGATGCCCGTGGCGACCCTGCCATGGTGGTAGAGCTTAGTCAAAGCCCGGTAGAGACAGGGCACGTGGTGAACGTGGCAGGGGTGGTGCTGGAAATGCGCAAGGCGGTACAAAAGAACTTTTCTCAAGGCGGCTATCAAAGTGCTTGCACGCGAGTCAAAGCCAGTAGCCTGAACGAGGTACCGGCGGCCGAAACCACTTGCACCATCACCCTCAATGGCGGGCATGTGATCACCCAGACACTGGTGGCGGCAGCCGGGGCGCGCAAGGCGTGGGCGCTGTCGTACGCGGGAACGCCCGCGGGATACCAGGCCAACGAAGGCGCGGTGCTGGAGATTCGCAACTCGTTGGTGCTGGACGCAGAACAATGACCGGGCCGGCACAGGAGCACGCCATGGCGCGATTCGAACACTTTGGGCCAAACCTGGTTGGCCGCGATTATGCGGTGGGGGACATTCACGGGCACTTCAGCCGCCTTGAGGCAACCCTGGACCGGGCGCGGTTCGATGCGTCGCGGGACCGTCTGTTCAGCGTGGACGACCTGGTAGACCGCGGCCCGGAAAGCCCGCGCGCGCTGGAGTGGCTGGAGCAGCCGTGGTTCCACGCGGTGCAGGGCAACCATGAAGTGCTCACTCGCCAGTTCGTGGACGGCGACCCGCAGCTCAACCCTCGTGATTACCTCAACAGCGGGGGCGCCTGGTTCATGCAAAGCCCGGTGGAAACCCAGCGGCTGTTCGCTGACCGCTTCGCCAGGTTACCCGTGGCGCTGGAAGTGGAAACCGCTCAGGGCCTGGTTGGGCTGGTGCACGCCCATTGCCCGTTTTCCAGCTGGACCACCCTGCGTGAATACCTGACCGGCGCCTTGCCGTATGCGATCGAGCTCGAGGAGGCCTTTCAATGGTCCCGCGCCCGGCTCAAGCAACGGGACGAAAGCGAGGTGCGAGACGTGCGCGCGGTGGTGGTAGGCCATACGCCGCTGCGCCGGCCGAGGCGCCTGGGGAACGTATGGCATATTGATACGGCTGGCTGGAGCGAGGGCTATTTCAGCCTGCTCGAATTGGGGCAATTGCGCGTGGTACAGGCGTGACCAGCTAATTCCAGCCAGGCCATTCTCTGGCTTACGCCAGGTCCTACACCGGTTGCGTGCAGGCGGGGTACACCTGATTCCTGCCCTGGGCCTTGGCGCGGTACAGCGCCGAATCCGCCGCCTCCACCAGTGCCTGAGGCCTTGGCGGCAATTCACGGTCGAACCATACGTACGCGCCGGCGCTCACCGTAACCATCCCGTACGGGCTGCCCGTATGAGGAATGCTCAACCCGCGTACGGCTTCGACCATACGTTCGGCCACGCGCACCGCACCGGCCAGGTCGCATTCGGGCAACAGCACGAGCAGCTCCTCGCCGCCATAACGCACCACCAGGTCGCCGGCACGCCCCACGCTCGCCACCACGGCTTGGCCCACATCGCGAATGCAGGCATCCCCCGCCGGGTGACCATAGATGTCGTTGTAAGCTTTGAAGTGATCGATATCCAGCATGATCACGCCCAACGGGCGGCCATTGCGCCGCGCGCGGCCGATCTCCATCGGCAGTGCCTGGTCCAGCTGGCGGCGGTTGGCCAGGCCCGTGAGGCTGTCTTGCATGGCCATCAGCTCCAGCGCGGCATGGGCATCGCGCAGCTCAGCTTCGGTTTGTGCCGTTTGCCGGATCTGCCGGATCAGCATCGCACCGAAAATGCCGGTGGCTGTCAGCAACAGAAGGATCACCATTGCCGTGCGCAGCATATTCTGCCGCCAGTTGGCCAGCAGGAAAGTCTTGGACTCGGCCGCCAGCACCACCAGCGGGTACTGGCTCACTGCCCGGTAGCCGTACAAGCGCTCTACGCCGTCTACCACGGAAGGCAGCATGCGGGTGCCAGCGGTGGCATTGGGCAATAGCTGGGAAAACACCACACCCTTGGCAATGCTGGTACCGATCAGTTGCTCGTCATAGGGGCGGCGCACCAGCACGGTGCCGTCGGCCAGTACCAGGTTTATTACCCCGTCGGGATCAAGGCTGTAGCTTTCGTAGAAGCGTTTGAAGTACTCGACCTTGATGGTTGCAAGTGCCACCCCGGCGAAGCGCCCGTCGCTGTCGTTGATACGGCGCGATAGTGTAATGATCAGGTCACCGGTGGAGCGGCTGCGGATCACCGGGCCCAGATGCGCGTTGAGGTTGTTATGGGTGCGGTGGTAAATGAAGTAATCGCGGTCAGCGTTATTGGCATTAGGTGGGTTGGCCTCGTTGGAACTGACCACCCAACGGCCGTCGCGGTCGTAAATGAACAGGCCGTGCAATTGCTCCAGGGAACCGGTGAGCCGCTTCATCAGCCGGTGCAGGCGCAGCCGTTGCAACTCGCCCGCGGTACCATCCACCTGGGCCCGCTCCACCATGCCGATCAACACGGTATCGGCTTCCTCGAACGTGTGGCCTGCGTGTTCGGCCAGCGACCGAGCCATGTTGGAGGCGTTGGTTTGCGCTGTGAGCAGTGCCTGGTGCCGAGAGGTCCAGCTTTGCCAGATGTCCAGCCCTACCAGGGACGACACAACGATCACGATCAGCATCAGCGCTACCGTGACCGGGCTCCTCTGGGCGAGGGGAAGAGGGGGGCGGCTATCAGGCATTCGCGCTCGCTGTACAGGTTCTGACTATGGGCAGGTCGCCCGACGAAGCCGGTGCGCTGCAAGCGAAGCCGGGGGCGGGACCGCTACAGCTGGGAGCGTAGCGGGTGACCGTCGGGGCGAATGATGACCGCCGCGCCGCCTGGCTGCAACAACAGGGCGTGTTTTCCCATGCAACGTTCGCCGTGCGCGGCACTCTGAACAGAATCCATTGCAACGGAAGGTAGCCCTATGACCACTCCTGATCCGGATTACGTGCGCTGGCTGGTGGAGCGTTCCATGCTCAATGCCGCCAAGCAGCGGGCCAAGCTGTATTCAGGGCAAGCACGGCTATGGCAGAGGCCCTTCGCCCAGGCCCGCCCACGGGACGCCTCGGCCATCGCTTCGGTGTGGTTCACGGCGTATCCCGCTTCCATCGTGACCCGTGAAGGGGGCTCGGTATTGCAGGCGCTGGGCGATGAAACCCTGTGGCATGCCTTGTCCGAGATCGGCATCCAGGGCATCCATAACGGCCCGTTGAAGTTGTCCGGCGGCCTGCGCGGGCGCACCCAGACGCCTACCATCGACGGTAACTTCGACCGCATCAGTTTCGATATCGACCCGGCCCTTGGGACCGAAGCGGAGCTTGTGGCCCTCGCGCGCCTGGCGGCAGCGCACAACGCGGTGGTGATCGAGGATGCCATCCCGTCTCACACCGGCAAGGGCGCGGACTATCGCCTGGCTGAAATGGCCTACGAGGAGTACCCGGGGCTGTTTCACATGGTGGAAATCCGCGAGGAAGACTGGGGCCTGCTGCCGGAAGTACCGCCGGGGCGCGATGCGGTGAACCTGCCGCCGGCGCTGGTGGATACCCTGCGCGACAAGCACTACATTGTTGGCCAGCTGCAACGGGTGATCTTCTTCGAGCCCGGCGTGAAGGAAACCGACTGGAGCGCCACGCCAGTGGTCACGGGTGTGGACGGCAAGGCGCGGCGCTGGGTGTACCTGCATTACTTCAAGGAAGGCCAGCCTTCATTGAATTGGCTGGACCCAAGCTTTGCGGCGCAGCAGATGATCATCGGCGACGCGTTGCATGCCATTGACGTGGTAGGGGCGCGCATTCTGAGGCTCGATGCCAACGGCTTCCTTGGCGTGGAACGCCGGCCGGAAGGCAATGCCTGGTCCGAAAGCCACCCGCTGTCGGTGAATGGCAACCAGTTGCTGGGCGGCGCGATACGCAAGGCGGGTGGTTTCAGCTTCCAGGAGTTGAACCTGACCATCGATGACATCGCGGCCATGTCCCATGGCGGTGCCGATCTGTCCTATGACTTCATCACCCGCCCGGCTTATCAACATGCTCTGTTGACCGGGCGCACCGAGTTCCTGCGGCTGATGCTCAAGGAAATGCACCGCTTCGGCATTGATCCGGCCTCGCTGATCCACGCCTTGCAGAACCACGATGAGCTTACCCTCGAACTGGTGCACTTCTGGACCCTGCACGCCCATGACCAGTTCATGTATCAGGGCCAGACCTTCCCGGGGAACATCCTGCGTGAGCACATTCGCGAAGAGATGTACGAACGCCTCGCGGGCGAACATGCGCCGTATAACCTCAAGTTCGTCACCAATGGAGTGTCTTGCACCACCGCCAGTATCATCACCGCCGCGCTGGGGATCCGCGACCTGGACACCCTCACTGACGAGGACGTGAAGCGTATCCAGCACATTCACCTGTTGCTGGTGATGTACAACGCCATGCAGCCAGGGGTGTTTGCTCTGTCGGGGTGGGACCTGGCCGGCGCATTGCCGGTGCCGCCGGACCAGGTGGCGCATTTGATGGGCGATGGCGACACCCGCTGGATTCATCGCGGCGCCTATGACCTGGTGGATCTGGACCCTGACGCCGAGGTTTCCGTGGGCGGCATGCCCAAGGCTCGCGCGTTGTACGGTAGCCTGGTAGAGCAATTGCAGCGCCCGGATTCGTTTGTTTCGCAGCTGAAGAAAATTCTCGCCGTACGCCGTGCCTATGACATTGCCGCCAGTAAGCAGATCATGGTGCCGGATACCGAGCACCCGTCGCTGCTGATCATGGTTCATGAGTTGCCCGCAGGCAAAGGTACCCAGATCACCGCGTTGAACTTCGGCAACGAAGCACTCGTGGAAACCCTCCACCTGCCTGGCATTGCGCCTGGCCCGGTGGTGGACATTATCAACGAGCGGGTTGAAGGGGACTTGAGCGAACACGGAGACTTCACCATCAGCCTCGACCCATACGAAGGCCTGGCGTTACGCGTGGTGAGCGCGTCGTTGCCGTTGTAGCCGATGCCCATGTAGCAGCCGCCCTTGGCCGCGACTGGCCGTGATCTGTATCAAGGCTAGTCGCGGCCAAGGCCTGCTGCTACACGGGGCGTATTACCTGATCTGCTCTTTCGCCAGCTTCACCACGTTCTCGACGGTAAAGCCAAACTGCGCCTGCAGCTTGCTGATGGGGGCGGAGGCGCCGAAGGTGTTCATCACCACTTTGGCGCCGGTGTTGCCCACATACCGGTCCCAACCCAAGGGGCCAGCCTGTTCGATGGCCACCCGGGCGGTAATCGCTGGCGGCAGTACGCTGTCCTTGTAGTCGGTGTCCTGCTCCTCGAACAATTCCCAGCACGGCATCGAAACCACGCGGCTGTCGATACCTTCAGCCTTGAGCTTGTCATGGGCTTCCACCGCCAGGCTCAGCTCGCTGCCAGTGGCCAGCAGAATCACTTTCGGGGACTCACTGTCGGCTAGCACGTAGGCGCCTTTCTCTACATTGTCCGCGCTGGCATAGCGCTCCCGATCAAGGGTAGGCAGCGGCTGCCGGCTGAGGATGATGCAGGAAGGACGATCAGTTTGCTTCAACGCGATCTTCCACGCCTGCGCGGTTTCGTTGGCATCGCCCGGGCGAAGTGTGAGCACGCCAGGGGTGGCGCGCAGTTGCGCCAATTGTTCGATCGGCTGATGGGTCGGCCCGTCTTCGCCCACGCCGATAGAGTCGTGGGTGAACACGAACACTACCGGCAGCTCCATGATCGAAGCCAGGCGGATTGGCGGCTTCATATAGTCGCTGAACACCAGGAACGTTGAGGTGTACGGCCGCAGGTAACACAAGGCCATGCCATTGGCGATGGCACCCATCGCGTGCTCGCGCACCCCGAAGTGCAGGTTTCGCCCGTTATAGCTGGCGGCCTGGAAGCTGCCGGCGCCTTCGAACGTGAGGTTGGTCTTGGTGGACGGGGACAGGTCGGCCGAACCGCCGAGCAGCCATGGGATTCGCTCGGCATAGGCATTGAGCACCTTACCGCCCGATTGCCGGCTGGCAACACCTTTGGCATCGGTCGGGAAGGGTTCGATAGACGCATCCCAGCCTTCAGGCATCTGGCCGGCCCGCATGCGCACCAGGTCATCGGCCAGCGTGGGCTGCTGGTTTTCCAGCGCCGCGAGCGCGGCTTCCCACGCGGAGTAAGCCGCTTGATTACGTTCGCGCAAGGTGGCTTGCAACCAGCCCTTGGCATCCTCGGGCACGCTGAACTGAGCGTCCGGGTCCCAGCCGTAGGCTTTCTTGGCCAGGCGGATTTCATCCTCGCCCAACGGCTCGCCGTGGGCAGCCGCGGAATTGTGCTTGTTGGGGGCGCCATAGCCGATCACGCTATCCACCACGATGAGCAGGGGTGCGTCGCTACCGCCTTCGAACTGCTCCAGCGCTTGGGAAAGGGCCGCCGTGTCGTTCGCATCGGTCACGTGCAGGGTGTTCCAGCCGTAGCCCTGGAAGCGAGTGATCACGTTCTCGCTGAACGCCAATTCTGTATGGCCTTCAATGCTGATGGTGTTGTTGTCGTAGATCCAGCACAGGTTGCCCAGCTTCAGGTGGCCTGCCAGGGAAGCGGCTTCACCGCTGATACCCTCCATCATGTCGCCGTCACCGCAAATGGCGAATACGCGATAGTCGAACAGCGTGCCGGCAGGGCGATTGAAACGTTCGCCAAGCCAGTGGCTGGCCATGGCCATGCCCACACTGTTGGCGCAGCCCTGGCCGAGCGGGCCAGTGGTGGTTTCTACGCCGGTGGTCATGCGGTATTCGGGGTGGCCAGGGGTTTTGGAGGACATCTGCCGGAACTGCTTGATGTCGTCCAGGCTCACTGCCGGTTCACCGGTGGGTTTGCCATCGGCGTCGATCTCCACCACACCGGCCAGGTGCAGGATCGAATACAGCAGCATCGAGGCGTGGCCGGCCGACAACACGAAGCGATCGCGGTTGGGCCAGTCGGGGTGATCGGGGTGGTAACGAAGGAAGCGGCTCCACAGCGTATACGCCACAGGCGCAAGGGCCATGGGCGTGCCGGGGTGACCCGAATTGGCCTTTTGCACGGCATCCATGCTCAAGGTACGGATGGTGTCGGTGCACAAGCGATCGCGCGCATCGCGGTCGGCGGCAGGGAGGGAGGAGGGTGCTTGCATGGTTGGGGGTCCTTGGTCGACAGAGAGTCGATTAGCGGACCGGCGCGCGGCCGGCTCCGTAACCGTGCTGGTTATGAAGCTGACCGCCGTAGCGCTGATGAGTTGCCTTGGGTTATGCGGTGTTCATGTTGCTAACCCGTAGCAGCGAGCCTTGGCCGCGACCGGGCCGCATGGGCCGCAGTCGGGGATGGTTCGGTCACGCCATGCCCGGAAGCTCATGGGGGCGCAGATCGAACACCAGCACCTCTGCGTTATCGCCTTCGGTCAAGGCCAGGGTGCGTTCATTGCGTACGCGCACGCCGTCGCCTTCCACCAGTTTCTGCCCATTGAGGGTGATGCTGCCTTGGGCCACGTGAACATAGGCGTAGCGGTCTTCGGCCAAGGTCAGCTCGGCGCGTTCTTCGCCGTTGAACAAGCCGGCATACACGCGGGCATCCTGGCGAACCGACAACGAACCGTCCGTGCCCTCCGGCGAGATGATCAACCGCAGGCGGCCGCGCTTCTCTTCGTTGGTGAAGTGCTGTTGCTGGTAGCGCGGCTGGGCCCCTTGCACCGAGGGCACGATCCAGATTTGCAGGAAGTGCACCGGGGCATCGGCCGAGTGGTTGAACTCGCTGTGGGTGACGCCACGGCCAGCGCTCATCAGTTGCACGTCGCCAGGGCGGATGACCGAGCCGGTGCCCAGGCTGTCCTGGTGTTCCAATGCGCCTTCGAGCACATAAGAGAAAATTTCCATGTCCCGGTGCGGGTGCTGGCCAAAGCCTTTGGCCGGGGCCACGCGGTCATCGTTGATCACCAGCAGGTCGGAGAACCCTTGCTCGCGCGGGTCGCGATAGGACGCGAACGAGAAGGTATGGAAAGATTTGAGCCAGCCATGGTTGGCTTGGCCGCGTTCGTTGGATTTGCGCAGAGCGAGCATGTCGTGCACCTCGTGTGAGTGGGTATGGGGCTAGTGTACTGTCGCTCTGCAGATGTATTAAGTAGCTGAAACACGCCATACTGTCTCGTACACGTTGACAGTGAGTGCGCCATGAACCCATTCGAAGACATGCGGTTGTTTACCCAGGTACTGGAGTCCGGCAGCTTCACGGCTGCAGCGGAGCACCTTGGGGTTTCCAAGCAATTGATCAGCCGCCGGGTGATGCAGCTTGAGGAGCGCCTCGGGGTACGCCTGCTTAACCGCTCCACCCGCAGGCTGGATGTGACGCCGCTTGGCCATGCCTACCACGAAGCGGCATTGCGCCTCCTCAATGAAGTGGAACAGGTGGAGCAGAGTATCGCCGGTGAGCATGGCCAGCCCCGCGGTACCGTTCGCTTGAGCGCGCCCTTGTCGTTCGCGGTGGAGCATCTGAGCGGGTTGTTTCCGCTGTTCATGCAGCGCTATCCGGACGTAAGCGTGGAAGTGGACTTGAGCGACCGCTCCGTGGACCTGCTCGCCGAGGGCTTCGACATGGCCCTGCGCATCGGCGACCTGGAAGATTCCAGCCTGATCGCCCGGCGCATCGCTCAGGTGGAGCGGGTATGGGTATGCAGCCCGGAGTACCTGGCAGCCCGTGGCGAACCGGATAACCCCGCCGCCTTGGCCGGCCATGAGTGCTTGCCGTACGGGCATGGTCGTACGTCCCAGTGGCGCTTCGAGCGGGAGGGGAAGGCGCAGGTGGTGCACGTGAGCGGGCGATTGCGCGCCAACAATGGAGAAGTGTTGCGCGACGCGGCTGTCGCTGGGCTGGGTATTACCTACCTGCCGCTCTTTATTGTGCGTAACGCCCTGGCCGAGGGCCGCCTGGTCCGGGTGTTGGATGAATGGCGGCCGCCGGCGCTGGCGTTGTCAGCGCTGTACCCCCAGCATCGGCAAGGCTCGAGGGCTGTGCAGGTGCTGGTGGAGTTTTTAAGGGAGCAACTGCAAGGCGCCTTATGATGACCTGCGCGAGCGCACGAGGAAGATCACCAGCCCCGCCAGGGGCAATGCCATGCCCAGCACCACCACGCCATGCCAGCCGGCGGCTTCGTACAAGCTACTGGCGAAGGCCGAGCCCAGCGCGCCGCCAATGAAGATACTGGTCACGTACAGCCCGTTGAGCCGCGCGCGGCTGCTGGCGTCCAGGGCGTAGATCACCCGCTGGCCGGTGACCATGCTCATTTGCACCGCAAAATCCAGAAGCACGCCCGTAAGCGCCAGCCACAGCACACCGCCGGGCAGTTCCCCCAGCAAAAAGGCGCAGGGCGCCATCACCAGTGCCAGCAGCGTAGCGGCCTGGCTATGCCCGGCATCCGCCAGGCGGCCGGCGACAGGCGCCGCGATCGCGCCCATGGCCCCCACCAGTGCGAACAGGGCGATCTGCGTCTGGCTCAAGCCATATACGCGGGACAGCTCCACCGGCACCGTGGTCCAGAACAGACTGAACGCGGCGAACATCAAGCCCTGGTACAAGGCGCGCTCGCGCAAGGCGGGGAAGCGCTTGAGCAATACCAGCATCGAATGCAGCAACTCTAGGTAAGTCGCGCTGTGCTCGGGTTGCCGACGGGGCAAGGTGAACATCAACAAGGCCAGGATGGCGACCATCCCCACCGCCGCCACTATGAACACCGCGCGCCAGCCCAGATGGTCGGCAATCACGCTGGCCAACGGCCGGGCCAGCAAAATGCCGAGCAGCAAGCCGCTCATGATATTGCCCACTACCCGGCCCCGAATGGCTTCGGGCGCCATGTGCGCAGCCATGGGAATAAGCATTTGCACTGCAACCGAGCTGAAGCCGATAAGCAGTGAGATCCCCAGGAATACCTCTGGCCGAGCCGTGAATGCCGCCCCCACCAGGCTCAATGCCGCTAATACCACGGTCGCAAGAATAAGCCTGCGGTTCTCCAGCAAGTCGGCCAACGGCACCAGCAGGAACAACCCCAGCGCGTAGCCGACCTGGGTCAGCGACACCACCAGGCTGGCCCCATGAGGGGAAAGGCCGATAGCGGGCGCGATCAACTCGATGATCGGCTGGCTGTAGTAGATGTTGGCAACAATCGCGCCGCAGCAGAACGCGAACAGCACTACCAGCGCGGGCGTGAGCGCCGCGTGGGCACGGGGGGTAGAGGTCATTTCCAGGTCCGGGATAGGAGGGTTCATTCAAGCATTGCTGGAGAGGCTTCTGGACATCACCACCAGCTCGGCAAACGATGTGGCGGCCATTTTCTTCATGGCGCGGGCGCGGTGGATCTTCACGGTGATTTCGCTAAGCCTGAGTTCACCGGCGATCTGTTTGTTCATCATGCCGCTGGCAGCGTAGTGCATCACCTGGCGCTCGCGCTCGCTGAGCAGGGCATAGCGGCAACGAAGCTCGGCTTCCCCTTTGCGTGCCTGGTGCTGCTGGCGCGCGGCCTGCAGCGCCGTGTCCACGGCCTGCAGCAGGTCCTGGTCGCGAAAGGGCTTTGGCAGAAAATCCACGGCGCCCGCCTTCATCGCTCGTACAGTCATGGGAATGTCCCCATGGCCGCTCATGAAAATCACCGGCAATGTCGCGCCCTGATTCGCCAGGTGCTGTTGTACCTCGAAGCCGCTGCTGCCGGGCAGTTGCATGTCAAGCAGGAGGCAACTGGGTACCTGCGGCAAGGGGGCTGCCATCAGTTGCGCGGCGCTGGCGAAGGTATCGACCGGGTGGCCGGCCGATCGAAGCAGGCGGCTGAGCGAGTCGCGCACCCTATGGTCGTCATCGACCACCAGCACTATGTGCGAGGTATCACCGGGAGCGAAGCCGGCGCTCATCGGGCCGCCTTTTTGCTGACCAGTGGAAGGCGAAAAACAAAGCAGGCCCCGCCTTGGGACGCATTGGTGGCGGATATTCGGCCACCCTGGGCTTCGATCAGCGACCTGCAGATGGACAGCCCCATCCCCAGGCCGTCCTGGCGGGTGCTGAAAAACGGCGTGAACAGGCCTGGCAATACGGAGGCCGGAATGCCAGCGCCGCCATCGCGGATGCTTACGCTGAGCCAAGGGCCTTGCACGCGGCTTTCGATGTACAGTTCGCGCGCCCTGGGCGCCACGCCGGCCATGGCCTGGCATGCGTTGATCAGGAGGTTGATCAGCACCTGCTGTACCTGCACCGGGTCGGCCAATACGCGTGCCTCCGCTGTGTCAAGGCCGAGCCGGGCGCGAACCCGGTGGCGGCTCAATTCGCCACGGATCAGGGCCAGGGTATCGGTGATCAAGGCGTCCATGCACAGGGATTGCCGCACAGGTTCACTCTTGCGTGCCAAGGCTCGAATGCGAGCGACCACTTCGCTGGCGCGGTGCGCATCCTCGGCCACTCGCTGCAGGGATTCACAGGCTTCCGCCAGCTCGGGCCGAGGGCGTTGAAGCCAGCGCAGGCCCGCGCCACTGTTATTGGCAATGGCGGCCAGGGGCTGATTCACTTCATGGGCAATCGAGGCCGCCAGTTCGCCGAGTGTGGTCACACGGCTGGCGTGGGCCAGCTGGGCCTGCGCTTCGAGCAACGCCTGGGTGGCGCGCTTGCCGCGCAGGGCCAGGAGCGTTGTGATGCCGATGGCGGCCAAACTTATGATGCATCGCGCCCAGGCGGCTGCAGTGTCTACCGCCGGATGGCCATGTACCAGTGCAAACGCCAGCAGCGTAAGCCCTGCGCAAGCGGCGGCCACCCACAGCAGGGTTTTCGCCGAGCTTCGATTTGCGAGCATCAGCAGTACCGCGACATAAAGCACCGCAACGGCGGTGTCCAGGCGGGTAGCCGTATCCACGATGAAGATACAGCAGGCTACCAACAGGGCAGTGAAGCCCCAAAGGCCCTGCCACTCCATGGAGAGGTGCCGGCGAATGCCCAGGCTGGTCATAGGTTTGGCCCCGAAGCGAAAGGGTGAGCGCAATGGCCTGTGGCGGCAGGCGTGGCAAAACAGCCGGGTTTGGAGTTCCGCTATTTCATAAGTCGTTACAGAATAGTCGCAAATGTATCGTGTTTGCGGCGACGTTGCTACCTCGTGCCATGTGTGCGTGCTAGAGCGGCTGGGCGGGTAGCGGCGAGAGCATCGAGGCCGCCAGCAGCTCCCGGGTATAAGGGTGCTGGGGCGCCTCGAACAGCTCGTGGCTGGGGCCGCGCTCCACGACCTGGCCGTCTTTGAGCACGATGATGTCGTGTGCCAGGGCGCGCACCACGGCCAGGTCATGGCTGATGAACAGGTACGTCAGCCCGTGGCGCTCCTGAAGCTGACGGAGCAGGGCCACTACCTGCTTTTGCACGGTGCGGTCCAACGCCGAGGTCGGTTCGTCCAGAAGAATCAACTCAGGCTTGAGCACCAGCGCCCGCGCGATTGCGATGCGCTGGCGCTGCCCACCAGAAAACTCATGGGGATAGCGGTCCCGGGTGCTCGGGTCAATGCCCACTTCACGCAATGCCTGCGCGACCACGTCCTCGCATTCACGTGCACTGGCGTCCAGGTGCACCTCAAGGCCCTCGGCGATGATCTGCCCCACCGACATGCGCGGGCTGAGGCTGCCATAGGGGTCCTGGAAGACTACCTGCATCTTTTTGCGCCACGGCCGCATCTGCTTCTGGCTCAGCCCATGCAGCTCATGCCCTTGGAAGCGAATGCCACCCTCGGCGTCGATCAGCCGCAGAATCGCCTGGCCCAGGGTTGACTTGCCTGAGCCGGACTCACCCACAATGCCCAGGGTTTTGCCGCGTTCCACCGCGAGGCTTACGCCATCCACGGCTTTCACATGGCTCCAAGGCTTGCGAAACAACCCGCCGCCAAGGGCGTACCACACCTTCAGCCCGCTCACATTGAGCACTTCTTCACGGGTGTCTCGGGGCAGGGCCTCGCCGGCGGGTTCGGCATCCAGCAACAGCCGGCTATAAGGGTGCTGCGCCGCGGTGAACAATTGCTCGCATGGCGCCTGCTCGACGATTTCCCCACCACGCATCACGCACACCCGTTGGGCGATGCTGCGTACCAGGTTAAGGTCATGGCTGATCAACAGCAGCGACATGCCCAGGCGCTGTTGCAGCGACTTGAGCAGGGCAAGGATCTTGCGCTGCACGGTCACGTCCAGCGCTGTGGTGGGCTCGTCGGCGATCAGCAGTTCCGGCTCGCAGGCCAGTGCCATGGCGATCATCACCCGCTGGCGTTGGCCGCCCGACAACTGATGAGGGTATGCCTTTAGGCGAGCACCCGGGTTGGCGATGCCCACCAGTTCCAGCAACTCAAGGATACGTGCCTTTGCCGCCTTCCCGGCAATGCCTCGATGCACCAGCAAGGTTTCGCCGATCTGTTGCTCTACCGTGTGCAATGGGTTGAGCGAGGTCATCGGCTCCTGAAAGATCATTGCGATGCAATTACCGCGTATATCCCGCAGGGTTTTGTCATCGGCCCCAATCAGCTCCTGCCCGCGGTAGCGGATGCTCCCTTGGCTGTGACTACCGTTGGCGGGGAGCAACTGAAGAATGGCGTTGGCGGTGACCGACTTGCCAGAGCCAGACTCGCCCACCAGCGCCAGGCATTCGCCAGGGCGAATATTCAGCGACAGGTTACGCACCACCGGTTCACCGTTGAAGGCGATCCACAGGTCACGGATTTCGATCAGGTGTTCGCTCATCAGAAGCTCCGGTCAGGCGCGAGGGTCAAAGGCGTCGCGCAGCGCTTCGCCGATAAACACCAGCAGGCTCAAAATAACCGCCAGCGAAAAGAACGCAGTGAGCCCCAGCCAGGGCGCCTGCAGGTTTTGCTTGCCCTGGGCGATCAGCTCGCCCAGCGAGGCGCTGCCGGCCGGCATGCCGAAGCCGAGAAAGTCCAGTGCGCTGAGCGTGGTAATGGCGCCCGTGAGAATGAACGGCAGGTAACTGAGGGTTGCGTTCATGGCATTGGGCAAAATGTGCCGCACGATCACGGTGCGGGTGGGCAGGCCCAGGGCGCGCGCCGCTTTCACGTATTCCAGGCTGCGCCCGCGGAGGAATTCCGCCCGCACAACGTCCACCAGCGCCAGCCATGAAAACAACGTCATGATCCCCAGCAACCACCAGAAGCCCGGCTCCACGAAACCGGACAGAATGATCAACAGGTAAAGCACAGGCAGCCCCGACCACACCTCCTGCAAACGTTGCCCGAACAGGTCTACCCAGCCGCCGTAATAGCCTTGCAAGGCCCCGGCGGCCACCCCAATCAGCGAGCTGAGGACAGTAAGCGCCAGAGCGAAGAGGATCGAGATGCGGGCACCATAAAGCACCCGTGCCAGCACGTCGCGCGCCTGGTCATCGGTGCCGAGCCAGTTGATGCCCGTGGGCGGGCTGGGGGCAGGGCGGGACAGTTCGTAGTTAGGCGTGTCCGGGCCGAAAGAAATGGGTGGAAACAGCATCCAGCCGTCTTGCTCGGCCACCAGCTTGCGCACGTAGTCGCTGCGGTAGTCGGGCTGGAACGGCAGCACGCCGCCCAGCTGCTGCTCGGTATACCGCTTGAACACCGGGAAGTAATAGTGCCCGCCGGCCTTGAGCACCAGCGGCTTGTCGTTGGCCACCAGCTCGGCGCCCAGGCACACCACAAACAGGCCCAGGAACAACCATAACGACCACCAGCCACGGCGGTTTTTGCGAAAACGGTGAAGGCGCCGCTGCGCCAAGGGGGACAGGCGCATCAAGCGTTCCTCGAAAAGTCGATACGAGGGTCTACCAGGGTGTAGCACAGGTCCCCTACCAGTTTTATCAGCAGCCCGAAGAGGGTGAAGATAAACAGCGAGCCGAACACCACCGGGTAGTCACGCGAGACGGCGGCTTCGTAGCTCATGCGGCCCAGGCCATCCAGAGAGAAGATCACTTCCACTAGCAGAGACCCGGCGAAGAACACGCTGACGAATGCCTGGGGCAGGCCGGCCACCACCAGCAGCATGGCGTTGCGCAGTACATGCCCGTATAGCACCCGGCGCTCGCTCAGGCCCTTGGCGCGCGCGGTGACGACGTACTGGCGGGTGACCTCGTTGAGGAAGGCGTTCTTGGTGAGTATGGTCAGGCTGGCGAAGCCGCCAATGACCAGCGACAGCACTGGCAGCACCAGGTGCCAGAAGTAATCGGCGATCTTGCCCAGCGTGGACAGTTGGTCGAAGTTGTCGGACACCAGCCCGCGCACCGGAAACCAGTTCAGGCCAGTGCCTCCGCAGAACACCACGATCAACAGCATGGCGAACAGGAAGGACGGCATCGCGTAGCCGACGATCACCGCGCTGCTGCTCCACACATCGAAGGGGCTGCCATGGCGTACAGCCTTGCGGATGCCCAATGGGATCGACACCAGGTAGGTAATGAGCGTGGCCCAGAAGCCAAGAGAGAGGGTGACCGGCATCTTGTCCAGGATGAGGTCCGTTACCTTGGCACCGCGGAAAAAGCTGTCGCCGAAGTCAAACACCGCATAGTGCTTGAGCATCAGCCAGAGCCGCTCGTGGGCCGGCTTGTCGAAACCGTACTGGCGTTCGATGTCCTTGATCATTTGCGGGTCCAGCCCACGGCTGGCGCGGGAGCTGCCCTGAGCTGAATCACCGCCACCGCCGCCAGCCGGGCTACCGCCCACACCTTGCAGCCGGGCAATGGCTTGCTCGACCGGCCCACCGGGCGCGGCCTGCACGATGACGAAGTTCACCAGCAGGATCACCAACAGGGTAGGGATGATCAACAGCAGGCGTCGCAGGATGTACAGGGTCATGGTCGCGCTCCCGTGGCCTTGCGCTGCGCCATCTGTTCGGTAGTGAGGGCCGTGGGGCTGACTTCCCACCAGGTTTCCGGTGCTTCGTCGTATGCCGCCTGAATGTCAGGTATGCCAAACCGGTTCCACCACACCGTGGATGTTCCCGGCGGGTAGTAATTGGGAATCCAGTAATCGTTCCATTGCAGCACCCGGTCCAAGGCATGGGCGTGATTGACCATGTCGTCGAAATTCGCGGCTTTCACCACGCCATCGATCAGCTTGTCCACAGCGGGGTCGCGCAACACCATGTAGTTGCCCGAACCGGTATCGGTGGCGGCGGAAGAACCGAAGTAGTTCACCAACTCAAGGCCTGGCGATGCAGACACCGGATAGCCGGCCACGATCATGTCGTAGTCCCTGGCCATCAGCCGATTGAGGTATTGGGAGGGATCGATGCGGCGGATTTGAAGGTCGATGCCGATTTGCGCCAGTGTGCGTTTGTACGGCAGTAGCAGGCGCTCGAGGCTGCTTTGGGCATTGAGAAAGGTAAACGTGAGGGGTTCGCCGTTGGCATTTACCAGCCGATCGCCGTCCGGGTGCCAGCCCGCGTCGGCCAGTAGCTGCAGAGCTTGCAATTGCTTGTCGCGAATGAAGCCTGTGCCGTCGGTTTTGGGTGCCTGGAACGCCGCGCCGAATACTTCGTCCGGCACCTGCCCGCGCAGGGGTTCAAGAATCTTCAGCTCGGCAGGCGTAGGCGGCTGTGTGGCCGCCAGCGGGCTGTTGGAAAAAAAGCTTTGCTGGCGGATGTACACGTTGCGCATCAGTTGACGGTTGCTCCACTCGAAATCCCAGAGCATGGCCAGCGCGCGGCGTACCCGACGGTCCTGGAACACCGGCCGGGCCAGGTTGAACACGTAGCCCTGTGCCGGCTGCAAACCCTTGGGGGCCAGGTGTGCCCGTTGCAGGCGGCCATCGTCCAAGGCAGGCCCGGCGTAACCGATGGTGTAGGCCGTGGCAGAAAATTCCCGGTTATAGTCGAAGCCGCCGCCGCGCAATACTTGCCTGGCAACTTCGATATCACCGAAGTATTCCACGCTGAAGTGATCGAAGTTGTACATGCCGCGGGCCACCGGCAGGTCCTTGCCCCACCAGTCCGGATTGCGTTCAAAGGTAATGCTGCGGCCGTTGTCTACCTTGCCCACCCGATAAGGGCCGCTGCCCAGAGGGGCTTCAAAACCTCCCCCATTGGCAAAATCCCGGCTTTTCCACCAGTGCTCCGGGAACACCGGCAAAGCGGCCACGTCCAGTGGCAACGTACGGTTGTCACGGTTCTTGAAGTCAAAGCGCACTTGGCGCTCGCTCTCCACGACTACCTGGCTTACGTCCGCGAACTGCGCGCGGTAACGCAGGCTGCCTTGGGTCATCAGCAGGTTGAAGGTGTAACGTACGTCTTCGGCGGTAATCGGCGTGCCGTCGGCGAAGCAGGCATTCGGGTCGAGGTAGAAGCGCAGGGTCAGGCCGTCCGGGCTCAGCTCCATCGCCTTGGCCACCAGGCCGTACACGGTGTAAGGCTCGTCCAGCGAGCGGGTGGCGAGCGGTGAGTACACCAGCCCGTCGATCTGGGAAACGCCGATGCCCTTGTCGATGTAGGGCATGAGGTGGTCGAACTGGCCGATGTCCGTGGCCGAGCGCCGGAAGCTGCCGCCCTTGGGCGCATCAGGGTTTACATACTCGAAGTGTTTGAAGCCCTGAGGGTATTTGGCCGGTTCGCCGTAGACCGTCAGCGCTGGCGCGGGTGCTGCGAGGGCGGCGTTGGCCGCACACAGCGCAAACATGCAAAGGAAGGAGATGAAAACCGATCGCATTGGCTACCTTGAGCGGGTCCGCGAGAAATGTCCGGTTGCCATCATGCACGTTCGTGTACAGAAACAAAACGGCTCGCCAACGGCTTGCCAACGGCGGGCGGTGGGCAAGCGGTGGGCGAGCCGTTGGCGAGCCGTCATTCAGCGTAGCGGCGATCAGTCCTGGCGGCTGGTCACTTCCAACAGGTGATAACCGAACTGGGTTTTCACCGGGCCCTGTACGGTGTTGACCGGAGCGCTGAACACCACGGTGTCGAACTCCTTGACCATCTGGCCTGGGCCGAACGAGCCCAGATCACCGCCCTGACGGCTGGAAGGGCAGGTGGAGTTGGCTTTGGCGACTTCGGCGAAATCGGCGCCGCCTTCGATCTGGGCCTTGAGTTCGTTGCACTTGTCTTCACTGGAAACCAGGATGTGGCGTGCGGTGGCTTTGGCCATGGGAAGTACCTCTCGATAAATGAACGCAACAGCCTAACCCGCGCGGGCCCCTGAGGCCAGCGCGATCAAGTGTTCAGCGTCGAGCGCTTGCTGCGATCAGCGCGGCTTCGGTGGCTTCCCAACCCAGGCAGCCATCGGTGATGGACACGCCGTAGCGCAATGCGCCCCCCGTGCCTTGCGCGCCCTCGAACAGGTGGCTTTCGAGCATTACGCCGATCAGGTCGCGGTTGCCCTCGCGTCGCTGGCGGATGACCTCGGCAAGCACCTCGGGCTGACGCAGGGGATTCTTGCCGCTGTTGGCATGGCTGCAATCCACCATGATCCGAGGCGCCAAGCCCGCCTTTAGCAGCTGCGACCGGGCCGCTGCCAGGTGCGCCTCGCTGTAGTTGGGGCCGTTATGGCCACCGCGCAGTACCAGATGGCAATCCGGGTTGCCTTGGCTGCGCAGGATCGCCGGATGGCCATGCAGGTCCAGGCCGAAGTGGCGATGCGGATGGGCCGCGCTGCGGATGGCATCGTAGGCTACGCCCAGGGAACCGTCGGTGCCGTTCTTGAAGCCCACTGGCAGCGCCAGCCCGCTGACCATTTCCCGGTGTACCTGGGATTCAGTGGTGCGCGCGCCCACTGCGCCCCACGCAAGCAGGTCGTCGAAGTAGGGGGTGGCCATTGGCTGAAGCAGCTCGCCCGCCAGCGGCAGGCCAAGGTCCAGCAGGCCGAGCATCAATTCGCGAGAGAGGGTAAGCCCCAGCAGCATGTCGTCGCTGCCGTCCAGGCGGGGGTCGTACAGCAAGCCTTTCCAGCCCACCGTCGTGCGGGGCTTTTCTATGTAGGCCCGCATCACAATCAATAAGTCGTCTTTCAAGGCTTCGGCGAGCCGGGCAAGGCGCTGGCCGTATTCAAGCGCCGAGGCGGGGTCGTGAAGGGAGCAGGGGCCTGTGATGACCAGAAGCCGGTTGTCGCGGCCGTCGAGAATGTTGCGCACCTGTTGGCGCTGCTCTGCCACGCGTGCTTCCAGCGTGCTGGATAGCGGCAGGGCCTGGCGTAGCGCGTAGGCGCTGGGAAGTCGCTGGCCGACGCCTTCATTGCGCTCGGCATCAAGCGTGGGGGCGGCCGTAAGGGCGGTAAGGCACGGGGTAACGAGGGTGTTCATGGGCGATCCTTTTGCCCGCTGCGTTTCAGGCACGCAAGCGGGTAGTCAACGGTGTTCGTAAGCGCAGGTTCGCGCGGGCAAGGGCTTCGCCACCTGATGTGGACCGGTCGGAGGCGGCGTGCTGTACCGAACGGGACGCGCTAAATCGCCAGGCGTAAACAGTGCTGGTGCGGTAAGTGGCGTAATACATGCTGTGAACTCCAAAGTTACAAGGGATGAAAAAGCAAAACCCCCGATCGGGTGGCCGACCGGGGGTTTCGAAAAACGTTGGCAGGCTACCCGGATGCTGGGCGCCTGTATCGGGGAGTCAGGCGCGCGTTTGGCTAAACCAGTAACCAAAATACGAGCAGGCATAAGCGGCCGCGGCGCGCACGGCTACGCCGGCCATGATGGCAGCGTGAGCGACAATACGAAGGGCCTTGGGCATGCTAGTGTCTCCTGATGAGGTTTCGGAGCTTACTGGAGCCGATTGGCAATCGCAATGCCCGTAGTCTCTGTTACGGCCAGGCAGTGGAGCAGCGCATGATCGTCGAGTTTCAACCCGCGGCGGAAGCCGACCTGGCGTTCGCCCGCACGTTGGCACGGCGCACTATGATGCCGTACTACACCCGTCACGGCCTGCTATGGCGCGACAGCGACTTCGATGATGGCTGGGGCTGGCGGGAAAACTACATGCTCCATCATCAAGAGGAGTTACTGGGCTTCGTCAGCCTCAGCGTAGATGCGCGTGCGTTGTACATCCGCGAACTGCATCTGCTGGAATCGGCACGAGGGAGGGGCGTAGGGTCGGCGGTGCTTGATCGAATGCTGGCGCTGGCCGCGCGCCGACACCTGGGGCTACTGCGCCTGATGGTGTTCAAGGACAACCCTGCGCAGAGGCTCTACGCCCGCAAGGGGCTGCAGGTGGTTGGCGAAGATCCATGCTTCTGGCGCATGCAAAAGCACGTGGAGGCACCCGGATCGGTGCTTCCGCGATAAGTGCGATACAAAATACTTAGGTGTACAGGTTGTCGCATTCTGTACAATTCTTGTCGCGCGCCGAGCGCTTTCAGCTACCCTTCAACCGACCGGTGACCCATGTCGCACATACAGTGCGGGCAACCGCGGCCGATAGTACTGATGCAACAAGTATGTCGTCGCGTTCATGTGTGCCGGTGGCTACCTGTTCGCACTGATGTCTGCGTTCCGGGAGCCTACCCGGATCACCGGGCAAGGATGCTTTTCATTTCAGGTTGTCTGGTAGCCGCATGTTGACAGGTATTTATTCTCCCGCTTTGGTGGCGATCTCGTTCGCGGTCGCCATGCTCGCAGCCTACACAGCGCTGGACCTCGCCGGCCGTATCATCAGCGCTCACGGCAAGGCCGCTCTGCTCTGGATGGCAGGCGGCTCGCTGGCCATGGGCGCAGGCATCTGGTCGATGCATTTCATCGGCATGCTGGCGTTTCGTTTGCCGATCGAGCTGGGCTATGACCTGGGCCTTACCCTGATTTCCCTGCTGATCGCGATCGGCAGCTCCGGTTTTGCGTTGTGGATGGTCAGCCAGCCAAGCCTGCCGTGGCCGCGACTGGCCTGCGGCGCGTTGATCCTGGGGGCAGGTATCGCGGCCATGCATTACACCGGCATGGCCGCCATGCGTTTGCAGCCGGGCATCGATTATGACCCGCTGCTGCTGGGTGCTTCGTTGGTGATTGCCGTCGGGGCTTCGGCGGCGGCGCTGATCATTGCCTACCGTTTGCGGCGCCACACACCTTATGTACGCCTTGCCCGGGCCGGCGCTGCGGTGGTGATGGGCTTTGCCATCGTGGGCATGCACTATACCGGCATGGCAGCGGCGCGGTTTCCGGAGGGCTCCTGGTGCGGCGCGTTGGGTGGCGTAAGCCTTACCGGCGACGGCCTTGCCTACCTGGTAGTGGTGACCTCGCTGAGCGTGATCGCCATCGCCCTGCTGACGTCTGTGCTCGATGCGCGCCTCGAAGCACGCACCGCCGACCTGGCCAGCTCCCTTACCGCGGCCAACAAGAAACTCACTCGCCTGGCCCTCCACGATAACCTGACGGGCCTGCCGAACCGTGTGCTGCTGGGTGACCGCATCGCACAGGCCATGCAGAGCGCCAACGAGGCAGAGACGTGCTTTGCGCTGATGTTCATCGACCTGGATGGTTTCAAGCCAATCAACGATGCGTTCGGCCATCATGTGGGCGACCAGTTGCTATTGGGCGTTGCGGAGCGGCTGCGTGCGGGGCTGTCGGCCCAGGACACCCTGGCCCGGATCGGCGGCGATGAGTTCGTGCTGCTGGTCCCGCTGCGTCGGCCGGACGACGCGGTTTCTGTAGCGGCCGCCCAGGTGGCGTTACTTGCAGAGCCTTTCCGCGTCAGCGAGCATGATCTGCAGGTGTCCGCCAGCGTTGGGGTGGTGCTGTACCCCGGCTGCGGCATCGATCAGCATCAGCTGTTGATCAACGCGGACGCCGCGATGTACCACGCCAAAAGCAGCGGCAAGAATAACTACTGCTTTTTTGATGTCTCCATGAACAGCAACGCGCGCAAGCAGTTGCAGCTCATTCAAGACTTACGCATGGCCGAGGCCCGGGGTGAGTTTCGGCTGTTCTATCAGCCCAAGTTCGACGCAGCCAGCGGCCGGCCCGTTGGCGCCGAGGCACTGCTGCGCTGGCAGCATCCTCAGTTGGGGTTGCTTGGGCCGGACAAGTTTATCGAGCTGGCTGAAAAGACCGGCATGATCATCCCCATCGGGGACTGGGTGCTCAACGAGGCTTGCCGCCAGATGGCGCTCTGGGTTCGCGAAGGCTATGACGACTGGCGTGTGGCCGTGAACCTTTCGGCGTTGCAGTTCTGCCATGGGGGCCTGGTGGAAAGCGTGGCGCTCGCGTTGTCCAGGAACGGGTTGGAAGCGCGCAACCTCACGCTGGAAATCACCGAAACCACTGCCATGAGCGATGCGGACGCCAGCATGACGGTGCTGCAGCGGCTCTCGGATATGGATGTGGACATTTCCATCGACGACTTCGGCACCGGTTATTCGAGCCTGATGTACCTCAAGCGGCTGCCAGCGAACGAGCTCAAGATCGACCGGGGTTTCGTTCGCGACCTGGAGCAGGACAGCGACGACGCCGCGATCGTGTCCGCCATCGTGGCACTCGGGCAAGCCCTGGGGTTGCGCATTGTGGCCGAAGGCGTGGAAACCGACACCCAGCAGGCATTTTTGACCCGGCTGGGCTGTGATTCCCTGCAAGGCTACTTGCTTGGCAGGCCCCAACCGGCGGAGCGGTTCATCACCGAGATACGCGAGAAAGAGGTTGCGCCGGAGCGGGCTTGAGCCCTGTAGCGCAATGGCGAACCCTTCGGGGGCCAGCCATGCTCCAGGCGCTGCTCGATCCAAGGGGTGCTCCCGCTAACCTGCAAATAAAGCCCAATAAAAAACGCCGGCATCGAGCCGGCGTTTTTCTATGTCGCGGGAAAGGTATTAAACGCGTGGTGCAGCCTGAGCGCGCATGGCGTCGTAGTCGCGTTTTTCCAGCGGTACCGCGTTACGCTTGCCCAGTTCTTCCATCGGGATGCGATAGGTTTCACGAGCGGTATAAGCGGCGAGGGCGGCCACGGCGGTGACGGCGAACGCGATGCTGCCGACGGTCAGCGGGATGTTGTCCGAGCCCGGTGGTGCAACAGCGGCGAACAGCGCAGGGAGCAACGCAGTGATCATGGTACCCACGTTCTGAGAGATGGCCATCGCCGATACACGGTAACGGGTCTGGAACAACTCAGGATAGAAGCTTGGGAATACCGCGTTATATCCCTGATAAATTACGCCCCACATCAGCAGCGACATGGCAAAGGCCAGCGGTACGCTATGAATGCTGATCGCATACAGGTAACCGAAGGACAACAGGCCTGCGCCCAGCGCGCCACCGATGATCATCGGACGACGGCCAACCCGGTCGGACCAGTTGCCCACGAACGGGATGACCATCACGGCTACCAGGTTGCCTACTACAGGAATCCACAGGTAAACGCTTTTCTCGAAGCCGATGCCGTAGGCCGGTTGCACCGCATAGGCTGCACCAAACACTGTGGCGACTACCGGGATCACATTCATCAACGCCATGCAGGTGACCAGGCCCATGTTCTGCCAGTTTTTCTGGAAGGCTTCTGCAATGGGGGATTTGGTGACCGCACCCTTGGCCTCGGCCTGGGTGAACGCTGGAGTTTCGTGCACTTCGCGGCGGATGATATAGCCGGCGATCAACACGATTGCGCTGAGCAGGAACGGAATGCGCCAGCCCCAGCTATTGAAAGCTTCATCGGGCATGAAGTAGGCCAGAGGCAAGAAGATCGCCGCGGCGAAGATCTGACCCGCTTGCACGCCCTGAAGGGTATAGCTGGCGTAGTAACCTCGCCGCCCGAAGGGGGCGTGTTCCAGAATCATCGAACTGGCGCCCGAGATTTCACCCGCAACGGCAAAGCCCTGGATCAAACGCAGCACCACCAGCAAGGTAGGGGCAAGCATGCCGACTTGGCTGTAAGTGGGCAGCAGGCCCACGGCCATGGTGGCGAAGCCCATCAGGAACATGCACATCAGCAGTACGTTCTTGCGCCCGCGCGTGTCACCCAAGTGACCCAGCACGAACGCGCCAATTGGGCGCGCTACGTAGCCCACACCGTAGGTTGCAAGGGACGCTACGATTGCTACCTTTGGGTCTGTAGAGGGGAAGAAAATCTGAGGAAAGATCAGCGCCGCCGCTTGGGCATAGATGAAGAAGTCGTAGTATTCCAGGGCGGAGCCGACCCAACCGCTGGCGGTGGCCTTCTTCGTCTGTTGTGAGCCTTGCGAATGGATGTCATGGCTAGCCATGTTTGTCTCCGTTGTTTTTATTATCAAGCGTGGCCGTCGTTGTGCCGGGAGGCAAAACTAACCGGGTGGTACATGAATATCAGCCGCCTTGCGGGGCGTCAACCAGCCCAGGGCAAGGCGCCTGAAATGCGTTCGATTAACGAACGAGGCATTGTGCCAAACTCCAGGCCCCATACATACGATTTTGCTTAATTTCCTCGCTCGTCCCAGGCCCCCGCCGCTAGCAGGCGTTCCGCCAGTTCCGCAGATACCGGGGCCTCCAACCCGCCCATCTGGGCGCGGAGGTTGGCATCGCTACCTAGCACGCGCACTTCATGAGCGTCGCCAGGCGATAGCTCGCCAATGATGTCGATACGGGTAAAGCCTTCATCTTCAAACAACGTAACTGGCATGGGCGCCTCGGCACTTAGCGGTACGGTAGGGAGTCAAACGCAATCATGGCTTGGGATACATACATGGACGGCTGGTGGACAGAAGTACTCAGTGCCCTGCAGGAGGAGTTTGCCGATATCACCGACGTCGAGCAGCTCACCAAGGTAACTGCTCGGCTGCTGATTGCGGCATTGCTTGGTGGCATTCTGGGCTTCGAGCGGGAGAACAAAGGCAAGGCTGCGGGGGTACGCACGCATATGCTGGTGTCCATCGGCGCCGCGCTTTTTGTACTGGTTCCGCAAATGGCGGGCTCGCAAGCCGACGCCCTGAGCCGAGTGGTGCAAGGCATTGTTGCCGGTATCGGTTTTCTCGGGGCGGGCACCATACTCAAGGGCAATCGCCTCGATACCCACGATGTGAAAGGTTTGACCACCGCTGCAGGCTTATGGATGACCGCAGCCATCGGAATCGCCGCGGGCATGGGCCGCGAAGCGACTGCCGTATTGAGCACGGTGCTCGCCTGGGCAGTACTGGCGCTCGGGCCGTTCCTGCTCGAGCGCAGCGAGGACAAAGGCGATAAATAAACAGAGTTCACGGCAGTATCTTCACCGTCCTTACGGCTCGGGTTTCGTAGGGCACGCTTATCTCGGCCTTGCCCGCAAGCTCCGGGTGTTCGGCGATCAGCTTGCGTACCCGCTCCATGATCTGGGTTTTCTGAGGCTCGGGCGCGGCCGCGATAAAGCTGATGGACTTGATCCGGCGAACGATAACGTCTTCGGGGCTGCCGGTGTGCAAGTGTTTCCACGTCGCCTCTTTGAGTGGCGCATAACCGTGCCTGATGCCGTTGTTCAGAGGTTCGCGCCACTTGTTGTCATAGTAGCGCGGGTGGTCGCCGGCGAATTCGTTGACGATTTCCGCCAGCTCATGCACCCAACCTACGCTGGCATCCCTCACGTTCCAGAACAATCCGAGGTGGCCACCCGGTTTCAGCACCCGGTGGATTTCCCGCATGCTCTGCTCACTGGCGAACAAGTGAAACGACTGCGCGCACACCACTGCATTCATGCTTTGCGACGGCAATGGGATCTCATCGGCGGTGCCGGAGAGCAGGGTTATACCGGGCAGGGTCTTGTGAAACCGTTCGGCCATGCTTGGCTCAGGCTCTACTGCCGTGACATTGGCATGAAGATCCACAAGCAACCGCGTGAATTTGCCCGTGCCTGCGCCCAAGTCCAGCACCGCGGTCTGGTTCTTGATTTCCATTTCTGCGGTGAGCCATTTCTTGATCTCCGGCGGATAACCCGGGCGGCCCTGGTCATAGGTATCGGAAACAAGGCTGAAACCGTGAAATTTCGGCAGGTGAAGAAACTCAGCGACGGTTTTCATGGTGGTTCCTCGAGCAACTGAGCACAGGCTGCTAACAGCCCAGGCGGAAACGGCGCGACGCCTGATTCAAGCGTAGCGCACCTGCCGCCAGGTGTGAGGCGGGCGACAGCCGCACGTCGCCGCTACCGGCCATGGCGGGCTCAAGCGTGCCGGTTCTGCTCGGTAAGGCGCTGCACCGCAAGACGGCGATAGTGGCTGGGAGTCATGCCCTTGAGTTGTTGAAAGCGCCGATTGAAGTTGGAAATATTGTTAAAGCCGGATTCAAAACACACCTGAGTAACAGGTTTGTCGCCATCGGCGAGCAGCTCGCAGGATTTGCTGATGCGCAGGCGGTTCACGAACTCGACAAAACTTCGCCCGGTGGCTTGTTTGAATACACGTGAAAAATAAGTGGGCTTCATGCTCAAATGCTCGGCCACTTCTTCCAGCGACAACTCGCGGCCATAGTTGGCAAAGATGAAGTCGACGGCTCGGTTGGTCCGATCGACGTTGTTCTCATCGGCCAGGTCAGTAGCACTGGTCGCCGACAGCAGCAGGTAATCCTCATTCGCAGCCAATGTTTCCATGAGGATAAGGAAATAACCCAGCCGGGTGACCCCCGTGTGCGCGGCGATCAGCTCCATCAGCCGAGTGGCTTCGACAATAAGGGCGCGATCCTTGAATTCGATGCCATAACGCGCCCTGTCCAAAAGCGGGGCGAGGGTTTTGAGCTCCATGAATACCAGGTGGCCGGATTCGAACAGGGCACCGGTAAAATTGACCAGCATGTCCCGCTGCGGGTAGTGCTCTTCGCCGTCTAACTGGCTGATCCAGTTATGCGGCAGGTTAGGGCCCGTCAGGAAAAGGCTGCCTGGATTGAAGTTGCCAATGTAATCCCCGATAAACACTTTTCCGGAGCTGGCGGTGATCAGGTGCAGTTCATATTCTTTGTGAAAGTGCCAGCGAACGAGCGGGCACGGGAAACCGTGTTGCCGATAGATGATCGACAAACCCTCATGGTCATCCATCAACTCATAAGAGGGTTCGCTGCCGCGGGCGGATCTGCTCATCACGGGGCCTGGTCTTGTTATGGTGGCCTAGTTTCCAACATTTACCACGCATTGCAACGTGGTTGTTCGAGCATCACGACGCAGCGGAGCCCTTGGGCGATGATTGGCGCAAGCTGTTGACGGCTTCTTGCGCCTGGCGCACTGCCTGGCTGGCTTTTCCCTCGCACCGATGGCGGATGGTAGCTGCAAGCGCTTCGATAAGCGCCACTGCGCTGGTGGTGCTTTCGCCTAGAACAGGGTGATTGCCGGGCGCGTAAAGCGTAAGGCTTGCATGGCGCGCAAGTGGTGCCGCAGGGGAGTCTGTGATGGCTAGCACCGTGGCCTTCCGGCGAAGTGCGTAACGGGCCAGCGCAGTAACTTCCTCGCTGTAAGGCGGCAGCGCCACTGCCAACAACGCATCCTGAGGCCCAACTCCCGCCAATCGGTAGGCTGCCGCTTCGCTACCGCCTTCATTGCTGACCGACGTGGCATGGTGGCACACCGGCAAAAAGGCTGTGGCCGCCAATCCCGCCAAGTGGTGACAAATACCGAAGCCGAGCGTGTACACCCGGGTGGCACTGACCAGCGCATCGGCCATCCCGTTAAACGTGCTATCGGCATTGGCCGCCAGTGTCGCGTCCAGATTGCCTTTGGAAATCCTCGCCTGCAGTTCCAGCGCGAAGGCCCGTCCCGGCCGCTGTGCCATTTCGCTTCGAACCTTGTCCGCAGGGGAGATCAGAGCCAGCAAGTTCTCCACGAGGGCGGCACGAAGGCCGGTGAAACCGGCCAGATCGATGGCATGGGCCAGCCGGTTGACCGCAGCGGTAGACGCCCCAGTAGCGAGGGCGATTTCATCTATGTTCATGGTGGCCGAACGCATCGGATTACGCAGGATGAAATCAGCGACCTTTCGCAGGGCGGGCTTGAGGGAGGGCGTGACAGTGACAAGCTTGCGCATGACGGGCGTTTCGTAAACCAGGCTGCCGGTAACATTAAGCATGGTCGTACCCTGTGGCTGGAACAGCTGTGTAGGAAATTTCTACAAGAGTGTAGAGGTAATTCCTAACGGATCCAATAGTAGCGCTCTGAAAACGAGCTGCTATCGCCGTGCTGATAATGCTCCCATCGTCCCCCGCAACCAGGGGAAGTCTGGAGACCAAAAGGCACTTCAAGGTAAAACTTACAGAGGCATAATCTTAGCGATTTCAGGCACTTGCCAGGGAATAAGGGGCGATTTTGGCTCGCCGAAAAGGAAAGGCCCGCAAGCCAACCTGGCCTCAAGGCTTATCGCGGAAACATCTTGAACAGAATTAAATGATCGTAGCGGCCGATCAAAGGCGAGGCTGATGAGGAACCACGTAACGTGCATGGCTCCTGCAATTGTCCACTTCTTGTATAAGGTTAAACACTAGTGGTGCGTATAGACGCAAGCGAATCCTGCACAGTGTCGCGCAGCGTGTCGATGCTGAAAGGCTTGCTGAGGAGTTTTGCGCCATCGGGCAGCGTTAGAGTGTTGCCGTAGCCGCTAGCAATAAGCACTGGTATGCCTGGCCGCAATATCATGGCTTGCTGAGCGAGGTCGAGCCCGGTTCGCTCTTTCGCATCCCCCAACCCTACGTCCGTAACCAGCAGATCGATGGCCTGGTCACCGGCCAGTGCCGCGATTGCCGGGTCCCAGCCGTCCGCTTCGATGACCTTGAACTCGAGTTCTTCAAGTACGTCCACCATGAGCATACGGACGATGTCGTCGTCCTCGACCACAAGAATGGTATGGAGGTCGGATGAAGGCATGGATACATCCCATAAAGTGAAGGAAACGCTACACGGCCTTAGCCTGGGGGCAACCGGCCACACGAACTGGATGCGAAAACGCAAGGGCCACCGCAGGGGCATTATCCTACGCCAATTCCCGCCCACGCTTAAGAATTTTCATTGTAGAGGCAAGGAAACGGGACCCGTGGCAAAATTTCCGGCAGACTTCCGCTGTTGTCCTCAAGCCAGGCCATGGATATGACCAAACCGTTTTCCCTCGACGAATTCGCCTTCCGCAAGATCCTGATGCGCAACGTAGCGCTCCCCCTCGGTGTTGGGATAGTCAGCGTGCTCGTGTTCGCCGCGCTGCTCAGCTACCTGATGAATGTCATTGGTTGGGTGGACCATACTGACCGGGTGATCAACAACGCCAACGAAGCGGTCAAGCTTTCGGTGGATATGGAAACCGGCATGCGCGGGTTTCTGCTGACAGGTGACGAGCACTTCCTGGACCCCTACGAAGTCGCCAAGCCGCGCATAAAGGCAGAGCTCGACGGCCTCAAGGGGCTGGTGAGTGACAATCCTCAGCAAGTTGACCGGCTTAACCGCCTCCAAGCCCTGCAGGACGCCTGGAATCAGTTCGGCACGGAAATGATCACCATGCGCCGGCAGAACCTGGATTTTCGCAGCGCAGTACAGGCTGGTCGGGGCAAGCGCCTGACGGATGAAATCCGCAGCGAGTACGACGGCTTTGTGGCGATGGAGCAGCAGCTTCGCATTCAGCGCAGCGAGGAAGTTACCCGTACCACATGGGTCGCGATAAGCGTTTACCTGCTGTTCGTGATCATGCTCAGTGGATTGCTGGCCTACCGCGGCCGCCGCGACCTGCTCAACCTTTCCAACCAGTATGGCGATACCCTCGAGGCGCAGAACCGTAGCGCTGAGCGCCTCGAGGCTCAGGCCTGGCTGCGCACAGGGCAGACCGAGCTGGCCGAGCAGGTGCTGGGGCAGCTTACCGTGCAGGCGCTGGGCACCAATGTACTGCGGTTTTTCTCGCAATACCTTGGGTGTGTGGTGGGCGCGCTTTATGTGCGCGACGAGCAAAGTAACCTCCGTCGCGTGGCCACCTATGGGTTTTCCCGCGAGCAGGAAGGCCGGGATCACGTGGTTCGAGGCCCGGAGGGTATTGTCGGGCAAACCGCGCAGCAGGGCAGGCTGCACCGGCTGGATGATGTGCCCGAGGATTATTTCCGCGTGAGCTCGGGCCTTGGCGAAGGCTTGCCGCGCAGCGTGGCAGTGGTACCGGCCATGAACGACGGCCAGGTCAACGCGGTGATCGAGCTGGGCTTCCTGCGCCCCTTGAGCGAGCGCGACATTGCGTTCCTGGAACTGATTGCCGGCAATGTGGGCACGTCCGTCGAAGCCGCCCGCTATCGCCAGCGCCTGCAGGAGGTGCTCGCTGAAACCCAACAGCTTAATGAAGAGCTTCAGGTACAGCAGGAAGAGCTGAAAACGGCCAACGAGGAACTGGAAGAACAGTCCCGGGTGTTGAAGGAGTCCCAGGCGTACCTCGAAACGCAGCAGGCCGAGCTGGAGCAGACCAACGAGCAGCTGGCCGAGCGTACCGAGGCCCTGGCCAAGCAGCGCGACGCACTGGAACATGCGCAGATCCAGCTGGAAGAGCGAGCCGATGAACTGCAGCGCTCCAGCCGCTACAAGTCCGAGTTCCTGGCGAACATGTCCCACGAGCTGCGCACACCGCTCAACAGTTCGCTCATTCTTGCCAAACTCTTGGCCGAGAACCCGGACGGCAACTTGTCCAGCGATCAGGTGAAATTCGCCGAATCGATCTATTCGGCAGGCAATGACCTGCTCAACCTCATCAACGACATTCTGGACATCTCCAAGGTAGAGGCGGGCAAGCTCGACGTGCGTCCGGAGAACACCAACGTACACCGGCTTGCGGACAGCCTGCGGGTGATGTTCCAGCCATTGGCGGCAGACAAAGGCCTGGACTTCCAGGTACGTGTAGACGAGCAGGCGCCGGTTTCGCTGTTCACCGACCGCCAACGGGTGGAACAGATCGTCAAGAATCTGCTTTCCAATGCGCTCAAGTTCACCGAACAGGGGCAAGTAAGCCTGACCGTTACCCGCGAGGGCGAGGACAATATCGCCTTTATCGTGAAGGACTCGGGTATCGGCATTGCGCCGGACCAACAGCAGATCATTTTCGAAGCGTTCCGCCAGGCCGATGGCACCACCAGCCGCCGTTACGGCGGTACCGGCTTGGGGCTGTCCATTTCACGCGACCTCGCCACCCTGCTGGGAGGTGCAATCAGCGTCAGCAGCACGCTGGGCGGTGGAAGCACATTCACGCTGGTGCTGCCGTCGCACTTCGAGCCCGGGGCGCTGCCTACCGTGGGGGCGCTACGGATTGCCGCGCATACCGTGCCCGTTGCGCCTGTGGCTGCCCCAACCGCGCCAGCTGCGGCGCCTTCCGTGCAGGCGCCTGTCCGGCCGCCGGCGTTCCCGGATGACCGCGAACTGGCCCCTTCCGATCAGCGCTGCATCCTTGTGATCGAGGATGAGCCCAGCTTTGCGCGGATCCTCTACGACCTTGCCCATGAGCTCAATTACCGCTGCCTCGTCGCCCACGCCGCGGATGAGGGTTTCCTGTTGGCCGAGGAATTCTTACCCGACGCCATCCTGCTGGACATGCGCTTGCCGGACCACTCCGGGCTGACGGTGCTGCAGCGGCTCAAGGAACAGCCCGAAACCCGGCACATACCGGTTCACGTGATTTCGGTGGAAGACCGGGTGGAAGCCGCCATGCACATGGGTGCGGTGGGCTATGCGGTGAAGCCGACGTCACGAGAGGAACTGAAGGCCGTGTTTGCCCGCCTTGAAGCCAAGCTCACGCAAAAGCTCAAGCACATCCTGCTGGTAGAGGACGATGACCTGCAGCGCGACAGCATCGCCCGGTTGATCGGTGACGAGGATATTGAGATCACCGCCGTGGCGTACGCCCAGGAAGCGCTGGACCTGCTGCGCGAGAATATCTACGACTGCATGATTATCGACCTGAAACTTCCCGACATGCTTGGCAACGATTTGCTCAAGCGCATGTCTACGGATGAGATTCGATCGTTCCCCCCAGTAATTGTGTACACCGGGCGCAATCTCACCCGCGAAGAAGAAGCCGAGCTGCTCAAGTATTCCCGCTCGATCATCATCAAGGGCGCACGCTCTCCCGAGCGGTTGCTGGACGAAGTGACCCTGTTCCTGCACAAGGTCGAGTCCCAGCTGTCCCACGAACGGCAAAAAATGCTCAAGGCAGCCCGCAGCCGGGACAAGGTGTTCGAAGGTCGCAAGATTCTTGTAGTGGACGACGACGTACGTAACATCTTTGCCCTGACCAGCGCGCTGGAGCAGAAAGGGGCAGTGGTCGAGATCGGCCGTAACGGCCGTGAGGCCATCGAACGCTTGAATACGATTGACGAGATAGACCTGGTGCTGATGGACGTAATGATGCCGGAAATGGACGGTTTCGAGGCCACGCGGGAGATCCGCAAGGACCCACGCTGGCGCAAGCTGCCAATCATCGCCGTGACGGCCAAGGCCATGAAGGATGACCAGGAGCGGTGCCTCAACGCTGGCGCCAATGATTACCTGGCCAAGCCTATCGAGCTTGACCGCCTGTTCTCCCTGATACGCGTGTGGCTGCCACAACTGGAGCGGATTTGAGTGTGCAAGAACGTTCGGATCGCACCGAGGGCGCGCCGTCCATGACTGGCGAGCGCACCCGCGACATCGAGATCAAGCTGTTGATCGAGGCGATCTACTTAAAGTACAGCTACGACTTCCGCAATTACTCCGGCGCTTCGATCAAGCGCCGGATACTTCACGCGCTGCGCCAGTTCGAGTGCCCCAGTATCTCGGCGCTGCAAGAGCGGGTGTTGTACGACCCGGGTGTGTTCACCGAGCTGCTGCAATACCTCACCATCCCGGTCAGCGAAATGTTCCGTGACCCGGAGCATTTCCTGGCCATCCGGCGGGATGTTGTGCCACTGCTCAAGACGTATCCTTCCCTCAAGTTGTGGATCGCTGGCTGCAGTACCGGTGAGGAGGTGTATTCCCTGGCCATCCTTTTGCGCGAAGAAGGCCTGCTGGAGCGAACGCTCATCTATGCGACCGACATCAATCCGGTTTCTCTGGAGCGGGCCAAGCAGGGGATCTACTCCCTGGAAGCTATACGTGCCTACACGGAGAACTACCATCGCGCGGGCGGCAAACGCAGCTTTTCGGACTATTACACCGCCGCTTACGATCACGCTATCTTGGATAGCACACTGCGCGAGAACGTGACCTTTGCCGATCACAGCCTGGCAACGGACAGCGTGTTTTCAGAAACGCATATGATAACCTGTCGCAATGTCTTGATTTATTTCGATAAAATCCTTCAGGACCGTGCGTTCGGGTTGTTCCATGAGTCCCTTTGCCACCGAGGTTTTCTCATGCTGGGGGCCAAGGAGAGCCTGGACTTTTCCGGCTATGCCGACCGCTTCGAGACCTTGTCCCGGCAAGAACGGATCTACCGGAAGTTATGAAAGGGCCGCTCGCATGAGGCCTGCCTGCGAAGCCGTGGTGGTCGGCGCGTCGGCTGGTGGCGTGGAAGCGCTGCTTACCGTTTTCGGTCACTTGCCTCCCGCCTTCGAACTACCCGTGGTCGTGGTGCTTCATCTGCCGGAGCGGCGCCCCAGCGAGCTGCCGATGGTGCTCGAGCGACGCTTGCGGCGGCCCGTGCAGGAAGCGCGTGACAAGGCGCCGGTGGAGCGGGGCCTGATTTACGTCGCTGGCCCCAGTTATCACTTGTCCATCGAGCAAGACCGTAGTTTTTCCCTTAGCCTGGAGCCCCGCGTGCACTTTTCACGCCCTTCCATCGACCTATTGTTCGACTCCGCCGCCGATGCCTATGGCCCGGCGCTTACGGGTGTGCTTATGACCGGCGCGAGCGAGGATGGCGCGCGAGGCCTCGCCGCCATCCGCCAGGCCGGTGGCCGAACTGTAGTCCAGGACCCGGCCGAGGCCAAAATCGCAACCATGCCCGAGGCAGCGCTGGCGTTGTTTCGGCCTGACCACATTCTTACTTTGCACGGCATCGGCAAGCTACTGGCCGATCTGGAAACAGGCACATGCTAAGTCAAACCCCCGCCAAACTGCTGATTGTCGACGACTTGCCAGAGAACCTTCTGGCGCTCGAAGCCCTGATCAGCCGAAGCGACCGTGAGGTCTACAAGGCGCTGTCGGCCGACGATGCGTTGTCGTTGTTGCTGCAGCACGAGTTCGCCCTGGCCATCCTGGACGTGCAGATGCCTGGCATGAACGGCTTCGAACTGGCAGAGCTGATGCGCAGCACGGAGAAGACCAAGCATATTCCGATTGTCTTCGTGTCGGCTGCTGGTCGCGAGCTGAACTACGCCTTCAAGGGTTACGAAACCGGCGCCGTGGATTTTCTGCAAAAGCCGCTGGATACCTTGGCGGTGAAGAGCAAGGTCAATGTGTTTGTCGACCTGTACCGTCAGCGTAAAACGCTGAACGAGCAGCTCGAAGCGCTCGAGCGCAGCCGGCGACAGCAGGAAACCTTGCTCAAGCAATTGCAGGCGACCCAGGCCGAGCTGGAGCACGCCGTGCGGATGCGCGATGACTTCATGTCTGTGGTTTCCCACGAGGTGCGCACCCCGCTCAACGGCCTCATCCTGGAAACCCAGCTTCGCAAGATGCATATTGCCAAGGGCAATGCCGAGGCGTTCTGCCTCGACAAAATGCGCGGGATGGTGGAGCGCGACGAGCGTCAGATTCAAAGCCTTATTCGCCTGATCGAGGACATGCTTGACGTCTCACGCATCCGCACCGGCAAATTGTCGATCCGCCCGGCCATGTTCGACCTCGCCCAGTTGGTAGGCAATGTGGTCGATCGCTTCATGCCCCAGGCGATCAACGCGGGTATGGAGATCGAATACAGTGCGGCGGCACCGGTGATAGGAAACTGGGATGAGTTCAGGATCGAGCAGGTGGTGGCCAACCTGCTGACCAATGCCCTCCGATATGGCGGCAAGGGAAAGGTCGAAGTGGCCGTTCGGGCAGAGGGCGACTGGGCTTGCCTGACCGTTCGCGACCATGGGGCCGGTATCAGTGAAGAAGATCAGCGACGTATCTTCCTTCAATTCGAGCGTGCGTCGAATCGCCATGGCGTTGCCGGCCTCGGGCTTGGCTTGTTCATTTCTGAACAGATTGTGTCGGCCCATCAGGGGCGTATCGGCGTGCAAAGCACGCTGGGCGAAGGCGCCTTGTTCAGTGTCCATCTGCCCAGGGCCACTGGCGGGGAGCAATGAAGCAACCTCTTGTATCGGCTGCGGTCACATAGGCAGCCCGACATAACATCATATATAGGCATCGCAATGAGTGGAGACGCGCAAGACGTAGTATTGATCGTCGAGGATGAGCCGGTGATCCGGCAGGTCCTGAACGATTACTTGCGGGGGGAGGGGTATCATGTGCTGGAAGCAGAGAATGGCGTGGAAGCCTTCGGTATCCTTGCCACAAAGCCGCACTTGGATCTGATGATCACCGATTACCGCCTGCCTGGCGGTATTTCGGGTGTGGATATTGCCGAGCCGGCGGTAAAGCTGCGCCCGGAGCTCAAGGTCATTTTCATCAGCGGGCACCCGCAGGAAATCCGCGACAGTACCCACCCCATTGCGCAGCGCGCGCCGGTGCTGGCTAAACCGTTCGAGTTGGACGACTTGCACGCTGCCATTCGCAAAGAGCTTGCCTGAGCGCGCCGTCAGGCGCGTGGGAAGTAGAGTTCCACCCGGCTGCCGCGACCGGCCTCGCTGCGCAGGGTGACGTGGCCGCCTGACTGCCGGGCGAAGCCATACACCATCGACAGCCCCAGGCCGGTACCCAGCCCCGGGGGCTTGGTGGTGAAGAATGGGTCGAAGGCTCGCCCCAGGGTCTCCCGGTTCATGCCACAGCCGTTGTCTTCCACGCCGATGACAATGTAGTCGCCGGCGGGCAGCGCGTGGCTCATGCCAGGCTCGTTGATGCCGACATGCCGGTTGCCCGTGTCGATCACCAACCGGCCGCCTTCCGGCATGGCATCCCCGGCGTTGATCACCAGGTTGAGTAGGGCACTTTCCAATTGCCCGGGATCTACGCAGGCCTGCCATAAGCCCTCGGCAGGGCGGAATTGCAGCGAAATTTTTCCGCTGAGGCTACGCCCCAGCAGCCCGAGACCCGCTTGTATCAGGCTGTTTATATTCAGCACCCGGGCATCAAGGGTTTGCCGGCGAGCGAACGCCAGCAAGCGATGGGTGAGGTGCGCTGCGCGTTCGGCCGAGGTCGCACTCAAGTCGAGCAGGCTCTCCAGCTTTGTATATTGGCCGTTGGCCAGCCGCCGTCGGATAAGGTCCAGGCCGCCGGTGATACCTGTAAGCAGGTTATTGAAATCCTGGGCAATCCCGCCTGTGAGGCGCCCAACTGCTTCGAGCCGTGTGGGAGATTCGACGCATTGCCCCGGAGTATCAGGATCTGCCTGGACACTGTGGAGCTTGTCCCTCATCTGGTATTGCTTGGTACGGTTGGCCAAGCTGGCTTCAACCAGAATTTCCAGCGAGGCGGGATGGTAGGGACGTTGCAACACACGCACATTGCCGAGCGCCGCCAGGGACGGCGGTGGAGCGAGCCGGCGCCCGCCTGTGGCGGCAGTCAATACCAATACTGGCAGGTCGGACCACTCCGGCTGGTTCTCGAGCCACGCTTGCAAAGGCGCAAGATCACCACAGGCCACGGTTTCGCTGGTGGTAATCAGCAAATCCGCGCCGCGTTCAAGTGTAGGAAACAACTCAGCGGGCGCCACTAACTGATATTCACCCCCTGTGCCGCTGAGCACGGCACACAACTGGTCTCGATCCGGGCCCGGGGCGGCGCACACTAACAGGCTGATGGTGCTGGCTGCGGTGGCGCTGGTGCCGTCCAGCGGCCAGTGCCTTCGATCGTCGCGCCAGGCGCGGCCACTTTCTGGTTTTGCTGTCATCACCGTTGCCGTCCCCGTCCATGCGCTGTAGTCGCGCCGCAGGCTCCTGAAATTACCGGCGCTAGTTTCTGGACAGCAGGCGCGCTTCGGGGTTCAGCCGTGAATCGATTGCTACAACCCTTGCTGGACAGCCGGGTCGTCCGGGTTCTGTTGCTCGAGCTCGGCCAACAGCACTTGAACGTTCTGCAACTGCCCGGACTGTTGCCAATAGTCGATCAGGAGCATGCGCGCCTTGCGGTTCTCCGGGTGGCGGCGCACCAGCTGATCAAGCTGGGCCTGGGCGGCGTCCGGCTGGTCCAGGCTATGCAGCGTGGTGGCCAGGTCAAAGCGATAATCGGCGACATCCGGCGCAAGCTCCACGGCTTTTGCCAATGCCAGCAGCGCAAAGGCCGGTTCGCCATGGCCGAGCAGCCACAGGCCCAGCTCGTGCTGAAGGAAGGCATCGTCAGGGTGCTGCCGCAGTGGTTCGGCCAGCACCGCGCGGGCTTCGTCCGGCTTGCCACGTTGGTCAAGCGCTCTCGCCAACAATACTCTTGCAGGCAGGTTGTCGGGGCGCAGCGCCAGCACCGTACGCGCAGCTGTTTCGGCTTGAGCCGGCGCCCCTCGCTGCAGCAGCAGGCGCGCCAGCTGCAGTTGGGCGCCGTAATCGTGAGGCATTGATGCCAACTGGCCGGCCCAGGTATTCAATACCTCGTCCAGCCGATGTGCATATTCACCGGTGCCCGCTGCTCCCAGCTCGAGCAAAACCTGAGCCGCGGCTGTACGCACGCTCTCGTCAGGGTCACCGAGCAGAGGGCCGAGGGCGTCTGCCTGGGCGGCGGTGGGCAGCAACCTGACAAGCGCTGTCAGCGCGGCATGGCGAACAACCGGCGCCGGGTCGGTCAGGCCCTGGTGGGCGAATACCAGTGCTCGAGGGCTGGGGTAGTCCGGCAACGGCCCATACAGCGCGGCTCGGGCGCCTGGCGCGAGGTCGTCGCGGGCCAGCTGTTGGTATAACCGCCGGGCGGCACCGGGTTCTCCCCCGCGTGCCGCGCGCAGGGCTTCGGTGTAGCTGCGGGGCGCGAGCGATGCAACCTGGGGCTGTGGCGGAGCGGAAAGGAACCATATAACCGCGCTTGCCAACAGTGCCAGGCCAATAATCGAAGACAACCGTAAGGCGCGGGTCATGCGTGGGTCCGCCAATGCAGGGCCCACAGCTTCGGGCACAAGCCTTGATGAGTCAAACCAAGGCGTTGATCCCGTGGGTCAGAAGATGTAATCGGTACTGAGAAAGCCCGAGCTGCGCGCCTGGATGATGTCGCTGACCAGTTGCTTGTTCGCCCCGTTGAAGCGTGTTGCGACCAGGGTTCGGATGGAAAAGCTGCGCAGGGCATCATGGACCGAAAGAGTGCCCTCGGCCGAATCCTTGCGGCCGTTGAACGGGTACTGGTCGGGCCCCCGCTGGCATTGAGTGTTGAGGTTGATTCGCCCCACCTGATTGGCAAAGGTATCCACCAGGCGGCCCAATGTCATTGGATCGGTCCCAAACAGGCTCAGTTGTTGGCCATAGGTGGAGTCCAGCACATAGTCGATCACCTCTTCGATGTCGTCGAAGGGCACCACAGGCACCACCGGCCCGAACTGTTCCTCCACATAGACGCGCATGCCCGGCCCGACGGGGTAAAGCACTGCAGGTTGAAAGAAGGAAGCGCGGGCAGTGCCGCCGCCGGGGTTGATCACCTCGGCGCCGTGGGCCTTGGCATCCTCGACCAGGCCGGCCAGGTAGGCCACCTTTCCAGGCTCGGGCAATGGCGTAAGGGTAACGTCGGGGTTCCACGGCATCCCGGCCACCAGCTTGTTCACCCGCGCGCTGAACCGGCCGAGGAAGTCGTCGGCGACGCTGCGATGAACGAAGAGAATCTTCAGCGCCGTACAACGCTGGCCATTGAACGACAACGTCCCCGTAATGCATTCGTTAACGGCATTGTCCAGGTCGGCATCGGCAAGAATGATGCCGGGGTTCTTGGCATCCAGGCCCAGTGCCGAGCGCAGGCGGTGCGGTTTGGGGTGGAGCTTTTTCAGTTCCGCTGCCGCCTTGTGGGTGCCAATGAATGCAAAGATGTCTATCTTGCCGCTTGCCATCAAAGCGCTGACCGTTTCCCGACCACTGCCGTAGATGACATTGATCACCCCCGCCGGGAAGCTGTCCCGGAACGCCGCCAACAGGGGGCGGATCAGCAACACGCCAAACTTTGCGGGCTTGAAAACCACCGTGTTTCCCATGATGAGCGCGGGGATCAAGGTAGTGAAGGTTTCGTTCAGTGGGTAGTTATAGGGCCCCATGCACAGCGCCACGCCCATGGGCACGCGGCGGATCTGCCCTAGCGTGCCTTGTTCCAGCTCGAAGCGGCTGGAACGGCGGTCGAGCTCTTTCAGCGCATTGACCGTGTCGACGATGTAATCACAGGTGCGATCGAATTCCTTCTCCGCGTCCTTCAGCGGCTTGCCGATCTCCCACATCAGCAACTTGACGACCTCGGTGCGTTGTTCGCGCATTCGCGCCAGAAAGCCTTCTACATGATGGATACGTTCGGCTACGCGCATCATCGGCCACACGCCTCGCCCTTTGTCATACGCCCTTGTCGCGGCGTCCAGCGCTTGCATGGCGGCTTCGGCATTGAGCCGCGGCGTGCTGCCCAGTTGGGCATGCTGATCGCCCTGCTCGGTGGCCAGGCAAAGAGGGCTCACAACCGGCGCCAGCGGACCTTCCCAGCGTTCGAAGCGGCCGTCGATCAAGTACTCCCGCTGCTCCTGCGGTTCACCGAATTGCCAAGCCGGGGGAATATCGCCAGGCGCAGGAAAGAGTTGAGGCGGAAGAAGGGCGTCGCTCATGGGGCACTCCACTGGAGGGAAAACCCGAACTTTAGCAGCCCGCGCCCGGCCCGCCACGTGAGGCATGTTTAATGCCTCGCCGCCAATGATCGCCCCATCGGCACGCTCGCACCACCGCGCATGCACAAGAGCGCGATCGTGGCTACCAGCAAACAAGCCCCCGCCGCCAGGGCGAACGTGAGCCAGGCATGGCCCTGCGCCACGAGGTACAGCCCGGTGCCTGTCGCAAGTGCTTCGGCGAGTGCCCAGGTCAAGGTCAACACGGCCATGGCAAACGCGGGCCGGCCTGGGAACAGGCTCAGCGCCATCACCTGATACAGCGGGCCGAACACCATTTCTGCCAACGTGAGCAGCAGTACAGCCCCTAATGCGACTGCCGGGGTGCCGCTTGCATGAAACAAGGCAAGCATGCCGATACCCATCAGCAGGTTGGAACCCACCATCAGCACACCGCGCCGCAGCCCGGCGAGCAAGCGGGTGAGGGGTAACTGAAGCACCACGATCAGCCCGCTACTAAGGGCGAACCACAGACCTATTGCTTCCGGATCAAGACGCGTCTGGGCATGTAGCGGAAACACGTTATAGAAATGGCTGAATGCAAAGAAGGACAGCGCGTTGATAGCCAGGAACAGGGCCACGCCTGCCGCCGACCCTGCCTTGGGCGTTTGGGAATGGCGCTCGCGTTCGCCATTTTGTTCGCCTTTGGGTGCGCCCAGGCAGAGGCAGAGCGCAACCGTGGCCGCGCAATACAGCAGCGGGAACAACGGGTAGTACGCGGGCCAATGCTTGAGAATCAGTGCCGAGGCATACGGCGTAATCCCGGCGCTGAGGTTCAATGCAACGTTCTCCAGCGAGAACGCCTTCACGTGGTCGCTGCCGGTATGGCCTGCGGCGATGTACGTCAGCTGCGCCAGGGACGCCAGGGAATGCCCCAGGCCGTACAAGCACACCAGCGGCAGCCAGGCAGCAAGGGAATAGTTGCGGGCAGCATGCAGCAGGTAAAGCGCGGCAATTGCAAGGCTGATCAGCGATTGGGTCAGTACCAGCAGATGGCGTATTTCCGTGCGCGCAACCCACCGCACGAACAGCAACGAGCCGGCGCGGTTGCACAGGGCGATGCTTGCCCCCAGCATGCTGATCGCACCTGCCGAAAACGGCGACTCTTCTGACAGCCACACGGCAAAGAAGGAGAACAGCAGGCTCCAGCTGCCCCAGGTGGTGAAGCGGATAAGGTAAATGGCCATTGCGCTCAGTCCAGGTTGTAGGCGGGCAATGCCAGGCCGCGGTCGGTGTGAAGCCGTAGCGTGGCCAGGCTGGCCAGCACTTGCGCCTCCTGTCCGCTAAGCATGCCGACCCAGGCGTAGTCCGAGGTGCCTATGGCCGGAACAGACGCGCCATCCACTGCAAAGCGGGTATGGCGCGCCGAGGAGCACGCCACTTCGATACCGCTCAAGACCGCCGCTTCCGGCAGCCCGTACCACACACCAAGGGTGCCCTTGAGCGGCTCGCTCCACCGGGGCAGCGCCGGATAGAAGTGAGCAAGCGGCAACAGCAGCACATGGCCCAGCAGTTCTGCTGGCATCATGTTGCAGGCCAGCGCTACCTGCTCCAGTACGGTCGCGCCACCAATACGGCCCGCATTGGCATCCACCAGGTGAAGCCCGGCTGGGCCGACGATGCACTCGCAGTGAAACCACCCATCCCGGCAACCGCTGCGTTCGAACAGTTGCGTGAGGGAAGCCCAGCCCTGCGCCAGCTGTTCCGGGGCCAGGCTGGTACTGGCGGGAAAACGGTTGGCGACCTCGGTCAGGCCGATGCGGCTGCGGCGGGATACCCCAACCGGGTTCAAACGCCCACCTTGCAGGTAACCCTCGAAGCTGACGAGCACACCTTCAAGCCGTTGCTGGAGAATCCAGCGCTCGGCGTTCAGGTGAAAATGGCGCGCCAGATGCACCCTGATCTTGCCCACGGCGCCCACGCCGCCCGTGATGTGCCCCACAGCTTGGCCACCGGAGCCGCAAGCGGGCTTCACGACCCAGTCGAGCCCCGGAACGGCCAGCACATCCGCCAGTGCTTCCGGGTCGCAGGCTGTGAAAGCATGGCTTTGCGGGGACAATTCACCTGCCAGCTCCGCTACCACTGCCTTGTCGCTCAGCCGTGCCAGGGCGGCGCCGGGGTAATCCCAGCCATGCGCCTTCGCAATCGCCTCAACCAAGGGGAACAATTCATCGAACAGTGTTGTAACGGCGCAGATGCTTTCAGTCAGGCCGGCGTGTTGGCGCAGGTACCGCTCGACCGCAGCGTACTCCAACGCCACATCATGGAAGCGCGACAAGGGGAGGTTGTCCCACACTTCGGCCGGCCGCCCGGGGCGATCGCCGAATACCACCGGCTGCAACCCATAGGGCGCCAGTGCTTGTTCGAGGTATTTCAGAGCCACATTGCCTATGCCCAGGATCAGGAGTTTACGGTCGGTCATGGCAGCAACCCCAAAAGCGGAAAAGAATGTCAGCGAGCACCGGGTTGAACAGCTCGGGCTGTAGCGAAACCCTGGCGATGTGGACGTGCCCATTGAGTGCACCCAGGTACAGGCTTGCACCCTGCGCTAGTAGTTGGGCACGCAGGTTTTCGCCGGCCTGCCTGTCGGGCAAGGGGACGGTAACGAAATTGGCAGCCGAGGGAAGGCAGCGAAGCCCACTGGTCGCGGCTTGTTCCAGGAACCAGGCCTTCAGTCCCTCCGTCGCGGCAATCACCGACCGGTGATGCGCTTGGTCATGGAGTGCCGCCAGCGCCAGGGATTGTGTGACCGTACCGACGCCATAGTGAATCCGAGCGCGATTTGCCACCTCCAGAAGTGCCGGCTCCGCGATGGCGTAGCCGACGCGCATCCCTGCAAGGCCGTATGCCTTGGAGAAGCTGCGCAACCGCACCACGTTGGGCAGGGGATACGCACAATGCTCGCTGCCAAAGGCCTCATAGGCTTCATCCAGAATCAATAGCGTTCCTGCCGGCAGCGCCGCAGCGAAGGCTTCGATCGCTGCTGCACCATGCTCGCTGCCAGTGGGGTTATCAGGGTTGGCCAGGTACACCACCCGCGCCCTCTGGCGTTTTGCTTCGGATGCCAGGCTTGCCAGGTCCACCTGTGCGCTGCCTTCTGCCACCGCATAGCTCACCGAGTACGGGCGAAGCCCCAGGGAACGGGCGAAATAGGCCACGGTGGGGTAAGTGCCCGCCGCATGAATCACCACACTGCCTGGATCGGCGAACGCGCGCAGGAAGAGAAAGATCAGCGCGTCGGCGCCGGCATCAACCAACGTCGAACCCACAGGCACCCCATGGTGCGCCGAGAGAGCCTCGCGCAGCTCGAATGCAGCCGGGTCGGGATAACGTCGTGCCTGCTCCAGCAGGGCTTGGCCGTACCGCGCGGTCAGGCCCTGGCTATAGAACGGCAGCGCTTCGTTGGCGCTTAGCCGCGCGGTAACGGGGGCGCCAAGAGTACGTTCGAGCGCGGCAATACCCGGGAACGGGTTGCTACCCGTCGATGACCGTAACGGCCGTGCAGGGTGGGGCATCAGAGGGTTCATAGGCGGTTCCGATGTTGGCCACTGACCAACAATGTTTTCAGGCAAGCAGCCGCCTGGCGCCGCAGCTCGGGCAGCGCCTGCTCCGAGTAGAACGCGGCATGGGGCGACCACAGTACTTCAGCGGCCATCAACGCCGCTGGCGGTGGCTGTTGTTCGTCCGTGTAGACATCCAGCGCGACGCCCGCCAGTTGGCGCGCACCTACCGCTTCGCACAACGCGGCGGGGTCGATCAGGCCCCCGCGAGCGGTGTTCACCAGGTACTTGCCCTGCAGCCAGCGAAACTCGGCTTTGCCGATAATGTGCTGCGTACGTGGCGTCAGCGGAGCATGCAGGCTAACGAGATCGGCCTCCTGGAGCAGCGTTTGGAGGCTTTCCCTGCGTTCGATTCCCAAGCTTTTTTCCCACCCGCTGTCGCGGGCAGGATCGAAGAACAGCACGCGGCAGCCAAACGCCTTGAAGCGTAACGCCACCGCAGCGCCTATCCGGCCCAGGCCCACCAGGCCAATGGTCAGGCCGCGCAGGCGGGGCACAGGGCCCACCTCGCGCCAGTCCCAGCTACCGCCTCGCACGGTGGCATCCGCGCGGGGCAGTCGGCGGATCAGTGCAAGCGCCATCGCAAACGTGTGATCGGCCACTTCGTCCGTGCCGTAGTCCGGGACGTTGGCAATGGCGATGCCCTCCAGCCGCGCTGCTGTCAGGTCTATGTTGTCGACCCCTACCGCTGCCCGCACGATCGCTCGGCATTGGCTCAACCGCGAGAGGGCATCGCCGGGAAGTGGCACCAGGTGCCAGCTGATCGCACCGTCACAGGCCAGTGCTGTGATGGGAAGGTCCGCCACTGTGTCCACATGAACCAGCGTTACCTCCACGCCGGCGCCAAGCACCTGGGCCTCGATGTCCGGCGTGTTCACATAGCTGTTGCGGGCAGAATCCAGCACAAGCACTTTGTCCCTTTCAAACGGTCGCCGACTACTGAGGGAACACGCATGGCTGGCCCTTCCAATTAGTGAAGTGAATGCGCTCATTACCTTGGGCGTCCACCTCGAGGCGCGTTGAGGTAGCGCCCAGCTCCAGGGGCACGGTGTGCTTGCCACTGAGGTGGGGTATCACGAATTCGGGGACCGCCAGGTTGGACACGTGGCGCTTGAGTTGCCGCAGGAGCGTGAGCGCGTGTTGAATGGAGGCGGCATAACGGCGGTGCCCCGGGGAGAACGGCATGAACTGATACAGGTAGTGAGGGGTGACCCCGCCGCGATACAGCCCCATGCAGAGGCCGCGCAGCGTAGCTAGTTGATCGTTGACGCCAGCCAATAAGGAATATTGGCGAAGAGTAGCGGCACGGCGTTTTGCAATACCGCTACAGCCGTGAAAAAGGCTTCCGTCAGCTCGCGAGGGTGAGCCACATGCAACCCCACCGCAGTCACCCGATGGCGCGCCAGGGATTGTGCCAAGGCAGGAGTAATCCTGTACGGGTTGAAGGTCAGTGCACGGGTATGCAGCCGGATCACGATGTCCGGGCGGCACTGGCGGATGCTCTGCAGCAGCCCCTCCAGGCGAGCATCGGACAGCATCAGCGGTTCGCCACCGCTCAGGATCACTTCCTCGACGCCCGAATGGCTGGCCAGATAATCCAGCGTTGCCTGCCAGTCGCTTTTGCGCAGGGCGGGCTTGCTCGGCTGCTTTTCCAATGTGCGCAAGGCTTCGTAGCAGAACTGGCAGTAGGCGTGGCACACGTTGGCGGCACGCACGATCACTCGGTTGTCATACTTGTGCTGGCAGATACCAGTGACCATTTCGGCATCGAGCTCCCAATTCTCGGTGCTGCCGTCGTATTCGAAGGCGCTGGCCTGGGTGAACTCCGGGATGGTCTGCGCCCAGATGGGGTCGTTCTCGAGCGGCCGCTGCGAATCATCGGTCTCGACGAGCGCCAAGGCATAAGGGGTGAGCGAAACCTTGCGGGTATCGAACGCCCCCCGAAGGTTTTCAAGCCGTTCACTGTTGGCCAAGCCAGGGAATGCCTGAACCAGCTCTTCGAGTGTGGACACGCTGTTCTGTTGTTGCCATTTCCAGTCGAACCAGCAGGGCTGCGGGATGGCCTGGGTCATAACGCGCCTCCTTGGGCAATGGTGCATTCCTTGTGACGGGGAGAAGTCTATGGCGCCGAGCGAGTTGGCGGCCTAACAGCTTGGGCCCCACAACGCCTAACTGTTAGCAGAACGCACCTAACAGCGGCACAACGGGGCTATTTCCCCTGGAGGGGTTATGACCGTTGTGCCCAAAGGGGTACAGTCCGGGGAACACCAGCAAGCGGAACGGCGGGGAAATGATTGCAGGCAGTGGCGACAGCCCAGCGCAAAGGGCTTTTCTGGAGATCAGCGAGGCGCTTGCCAGCGGTACTTTCCAGCCAGGCCAACAACTGCCTTCCATCCGCCGATGGGCCTCACGCCCAGGTTTGAGCTTCCATGGCGTGGTACGTGCCTATGAACGCCTCGAAGCGCTTGGGCGCGTGGTTGCAAACCCTGGCCGGGGTTACTTTATGGCGGCCCAGGGCATGGGCGCCGAGGGAATGCCAAGCGTGGGCATGGCGGGCGAGGGCACCGGTTCGCTCATGGCCGCACCAACAGCCCGGGTGAGCACGGAGATGGACCCGTTCTGGGCCCTTTTCCATGCCTCGGGCACTTCCATGAAGCTGGGTTGCGGTTGGCTTCCGCCAGAATGGACAGACACGCGCTCGCTGGCCCGGGTTATCCGCCGTACCGCGACTTTTGCCCGCAGTTCGCTGGTGGAATACGGCGATCCGGCGGGTTATCTGCCGATGCGAGAAGCACTGGCCTGTCATTTACGAGGGCGCCACTGCCTGCCGGTAACCGCCTCCCATATCCTCACTACATTGGGCGCGACCCAGGCACTGGACCTGATCATCCGGCTGCTGGTATCGCCCGGCGACCGGGTGCTGGTAGACGACCCGTGCAACAGTAACCTCATCCGCCTGCTGCACTTGCGCGGCGCTGAAGTGATTGGCATAACCCGCCTGAACGACGGCCCAGACCTTGAAGCTGTGCGGGCCCGCCTGCAGGAGGGGGCTGTGCGTGCCTTCTTCATCAATGCGCGGCTGCATAACCCGACGGGCACGTCCGTAAGCCCGCGGCAGGCCTGTTCGTTGCTTAAACTGAGCGTCGCGCATGGCATGCTTCTCGTGGAGGACGACGTCTATGGGGATTTCTGTTCAGGGCCGGCACATCATCTGGCCAGTCTCTCGGGATTAACGAACGTGGTGTATGTAGGCAGTTTTTCCAAAACCCTATCGGCCAACCTGCGAGTGGGCTACGTGGCCGCGCCTCCCGGGCTGATTGCTCGGCTGGCAGACCTCAAGCTCTTGACCAGCGTGGCCGTACCCGGGTTTTGCGAGCGTTTCATCGGCGCGATCCTTGCTGATGGCAGCTATGAGCGGCATGTGCGCAAGGCCCGCTTACGGCTGCAAACCGCGCAGGCCACTACCTGCGCTGCGCTCGAGCGGTGGGGCTGGGAGCTCTATTACCCTCCCCGCGAGGGTATGTTCGTGTGGGTACGTCACCCTCGGCTGACATGCACGCGCAGCCTGATCGAGGCGGCGCTCGCGCACCAGGTATTGCTCGCGCCAGGGCGGCTGTTCAGCGCCGACGGCAGGGAAACGCCCTGGTTGCGTATCAACGTTGCGCATTTTGACCTGGCCCGGGCCCAGGCAGTGTTCGAGGCGCTTGTCGATTAAGGGTGTTCGTCGCAATCACCGGCTAAATCGCGCAGCCTGGTTTACCCTTCTTCACTACCCGGCAGGCCTGGTGCCGGGCGTGTCATTGGAGGTTGCGTATGGATCAGACCCAAGCCCTCGAGGCACTTTCCATGCTGTGCCGCAGACTGGCCGGCGCCCCCGTCCTCGCGCTGACCGGGGCAGGCATCAGCACTGCTTCAGGCATCCCGGATTACCGTGATACCGAGGGCGTGCGCCGCGGCAATGCCCCCATGATGCATCAGGAGTTCGTAAGTTCGCTGCAAGCGCGCAAGCGTTACTGGGCCAGGGCGATGGTAGGCTGGCATGGGGTGGTGCAGGCGCGGCCCAACCCTGCCCATGAAGCGCTGGCGCGGCTGCAGGCGGCGGGCCATGTGGTGTCGGTGGTCACACAGAACGTGGATGGGCTGCACGAGCAGGCCGGTAGCCGCGATGTGATCGAGTTGCACGGCAACCTGCACCGTGTGGTGTGCCTGGATTGCGCCGCCACGCTGACCCGCGCGGCGATGCAAACGGCGCTCGAAGAAGCGAACCCGTCCCTCCAGGACGTGCGCGCGGTGCTGGCTCCGGACGGTGACGCCCAGCTTGCCGCCAGGTTCCTTGAACAGTTCACCTTGCCGCTCTGCCCTGCGTGCAGCGGCGACAGGCTCAAGCCCGACGTGGTGTTCTTCGGTGACGGCGTGGCGACGCATACGGCACGGGCCGCCCTGGAGGCGACCGAGCGCGCCGCAGTGATGCTGGTGATCGGCTCATCACTTATGGCCTATTCCAGTTACCGGCTGTGCCTGGAGATGTCGCGTCAGGGCAAGCCCCTGCTGGCAATCAACATGGGCCGAACCCGCGCTGATGCCTTGCTGGCGCTCAAGGTTCGCCAGCCCTGCGAAGGGGCCTTGCCCTGGCTTGCGGATCAGCTGGGCGCCGCGTGAACATCCCGCCGGGAGACCTCCATATCGCCAGGTATCACGCCGTCCTTCATGCCAAGCAGTACCGCTACCTTGTGAGCCTCCCCCCGTCGGCCCTTCTTGCGCCCTGACAGCACCTGGTAGGTGGTGGCGGGGTCCACATTGTGTTCACGGGCAAATTGTTGAACCGATTTCCCCTGATGATCCAGCCAAGCTCTCGCTTGTGCGGCAGTCCGTATACCGTGCATAGTTCAAGTCCGTTTTTCTAGATTTAATAGTGTTGGATTCCACACCGCTTTGGGTGTTTCGGAAAGGATTATACATTCAAATGACTGCAATTGGTTCTCGCATCCGCGAGGAACGTGAACGCCTGCGACTCACTCAGCGGGCCTTCGGCGAGATAGGCGGGGTAGAGCCTAATGCCCAGGGAAAATACGAAAGCGGGGAGCGCTGGCCCAAGGCCGATTACCTGGCCGCGGTGGCGGATCACGGTGTGGATGTGCTGTACGTGCTCACCGGAGCGCGCGCGGCCGAACCCGCCGATCAACTGAGCGAGGACGAAGCCAGCCTGCTGAGGGGCTATCGCTCGCTGCCGGCACCTGCCCAGGCCGCGCTGGCGGGCATGGCAGAGGCCCTGGTGGCGCTGGTACCGGCCAGAAACCCCGACGGCAGGCGAGGGCGCTGAGACCGCCGGTACGCAGTTTTCGTTTAGGCCTAGGTTCGGGTGGTGGAACTTTGTTAATGTACCGTTCTGAATGTAAAGCGTAACGAGAGGTGTCTGCTTGATTAGGGTGCTAGTGGTCGACGATCACGATCTGGTACGCACAGGCATTACTCGCATGCTGTCCGACATCGACGGGCTTCAAGTGGTCGGCCAGGCGGAGTCGGGGGAAGAAGCGCTGAAGGCTGCGCGGGATCTGAAACCAGACGTGGTACTGATGGATGTGAAGATGCCTGGCATCGGCGGGCTGGAAGCCACCCGCAAGATGTTGCGCAGCCATCCGGACGTGAAGGTTGTGGTAGTGACGGTGTGCGAGGAAGATCCGTTCCCCACGCGTTTGCTTCAGGCAGGTGCCGCAGGGTACCTCACCAAAGGCGCTGCGCTTGGCGAGATGGTTCAGGCCATTCGCCTGGTGTTTGCCGGCCAACGCTATATCAGCCCACAGATTGCGCAGCAGTTGGCGCTCAAGTCGTTCCAGCCACAGACCACGGCGTCCCCGTTCGATCTGTTGTCGGAGCGGGAAATCCAGATCGCCTTGATGATCGTTGGGTGCCAGAAGGTGCAGAATATCTCGGATCGGCTTTGTCTCTCGCCAAAGACGGTGAATACCTATCGGTACCGCATTTTCGAGAAGCTTTCCATTACCAGCGATGTCGAGCTGACCTTGCTGGCCGTTCGCCACGGCATGGTCGACGCCAACGCGTAAAACATGACTCAGACTTTCGATCCGTCCGCCTTCCTGGCGACCTGCAGTGGCCGCCCCGGCGTTTATCGGATGTTCGACGAGGGCGGGCGGCTGCTGTACGTCGGCAAGGCTCGCAACCTCAAGAAGCGCCTGGCGAGCTATTTCCGCAAAACCGGCCTGGCGCCCAAAACCGCTGCCCTGGTGGGGCACATCGCCCAGGTGGAAACCACCATCACGGCCAACGAGACCGAGGCGTTGCTACTTGAGCAGACGCTCATCAAGGAGTGGCGGCCGCCTTACAACATTCTTCTGCGCGACGATAAGTCCTACCCTTACGTCTACCTGTCGGACGCCGAGTTTCCGCGGCTGAGCATCCATCGGGGCGCGAAGAAGGGCAAGGGCCGCTATTTCGGCCCTTATCCCAGCGCTGGCGCGATCCGGGAAAGCCTCAGCCTGCTGCAGAAAACCTTCCAGGTCCGCCAGTGCGAAGACAGTTACTTCAAGAACCGCACACGCCCGTGCCTGCAATACCAGATCAAGCGCTGCAAGGCGCCTTGCGTGCGAGCCGTGGAAACCCCGGAGTACGCCGAGGACGTGCGCCACTCGATCATGTTCCTTGAGGGGCGCAGCCACCAGCTCACCAATGAGCTGTCTGAAACCATGGAGCGGGCGGCCATGGACCTGGATTTCGAAAAGGCCGCAGAGCTGCGCGACCAGATTGCTGTGCTGCGCCGAGTGCAGGATCAGCAAAGCATGGAGGGCGGCACCGGCGATGTGGACGTGATCGCCGCGTTCGTGAACCCCGGCGGGGCCTGCGTGCACTTGATCAGCGTGCGCGGGGGGCGGGTGCTGGGCAGCAAGAATTTCTTCCCGCAGGTAGGTATTGAAGAGTCCTTGGACGAAGTAATGTCGGCATTCCTTTCCCAATACTACCTGGGCAGTTCCGAACGTGAGCTGCCCACAGAGCTGATCGTCAATACGCTCCCGGAAGACATCGAGGCACTGGTCGAGGCCGTCGCAACCCTGCGAGGGCGTGAACTTGCCGTCAGCCACCGCGTGCGTGGTACCCGGGCGCGCTGGCAGCAGCTGGCCGTGACCAACGCCGACCAGGCACTGGCCGCGCGGCTGGCGAACCGGCAGCACGTAACCGCGCGGTTCGATGCCCTGGCCGACGTGCTGGGGATGGACGAGCCACCGCAGCGGCTCGAGTGTTACGACATCAGCCACTCCAGCGGTGAGGCCACCGTCGCCTCTTGTGTGGTGTTCGGCCCCGAAGGCCCGATCAAGTCGGATTACCGCCGCTACAACATCGAAGGCGTTACCGCAGGCGACGACTACGCTGCGATGCACCAGGCCCTTACCCGCCGCTTCAGCAAGATCAAGAACGGCGAGGGCAAGCTACCGGACGTGCTGCTGGTGGACGGCGGCAAGGGGCAGCTGAACATGGCCCGCGATGTATTGAAGGAATTGGAGGTGCCCGAGCTGATCCTGATTGGGGTGGCCAAAGGCGTGACCCGCAAGGCCGGTTTCGAAACCTTGTACCTCAATGACGTGGCCAACGAATTTACGCTGAAGGCTGATTCGCCCGCACTGCATCTGATTCAGCAGATTCGCGATGAAGCTCACCGTTTTGCAATCACCGGCCACCGTGCACGGCGAGGCAAAGCGCGGCGTACGTCAACGCTCGAAGGGATCGACGGGGTTGGGCCCAAGCGCCGCCGCGATCTGCTCAAACACTTTGGAGGGCTCCAGGAATTGTCACGTGCCAGCATCGACGAAATCGCCAAGGCACCTGGCATCAGTAAAAAGCTGGCGGAGTCGATTTATGCCAACCTGCACAGCGAGTAGAATGGCCGCTCAACCCGCTGCCAGTCGTGCCGATGAATATTCCTAATATCCTAACTGTGTTGCGCGTCGCGCTGATCCCGATCTTCATTCTGCTGTTCTACCTTCCATACCACTGGAGCTATCTGGCGGCGAGCAGTGTGTTCGCCATTGCCGCTGCCACGGATTGGCTCGACGGTTACCTTGCCAGGCGCCTCGAACAGAGCACCCCCTTCGGCGCGTTCCTCGACCCGGTCGCGGACAAGCTCATGGTGGCGGTGGCGCTGGTGCTGCTGGTGCAGGCCCACGCCAATATCTGGCTCACCCTTCCCGCCGCAGTGATTATCGGCCGGGAAATCGTGGTGTCGGCCCTGCGTGAATGGATGGCCGAACTCGGCGCCCGTGCCCAGGTGGCCGTGTCCAGCCTCGGTAAATGGAAAACCGCCGCGCAAATGGTTGCGTTGATCATCCTGCTCGGCAACCCGCCTGCGCTCAACCTTATTGTGCTCGTTGGCTACGGGCTGCTGTTGATCTCCGCAGCGCTCACGCTGTGGTCCATGGTCAATTACCTGCGCGCCGCGCTGCCTCACCTGAGTACTGATGTAAAAAAATAAAACTATTTTTGAATCAAGGGCTTGACGGCCTGCGCCGTTTAGATAGAATGGCGCCCGTCAACACGACGCGGGAATAGCTCAGTTGGTAGAGCACGACCTTGCCAAGGTCGGGGTCGCGAGTTCGAGTCTCGTTTCCCGCTCCAGTTTTCGCATCGGGCAGGTTCCTGTCAGGTGTTTTGAGGCCGAGTAGCAAAGTGGTTATGCTGCGGATTGCAAATCCGCCTACGCCGGTTCGATTCCGACCTCGGCCTCCATCATTGAAAGCCCCGCAGATCAACGGTCTGCGGGGTTTTTCTTTTGTGCCTTCGAAATGCTTTCAGGCTGACATGGGCCAGATCGGGGACACCCCCGCAAGCTGCCGCGTGCGCCTCGGCGTTGATCACGTCACAAGATTTTCAGAGCGCGCTATGCTGCAAGGGTCGTAGGCAATGCCCGTATGGGCATAGATCATGTACGAAACCTGACCAGCGAGAAGCTTATGGATACTTTGATAGTCCAGCTCCGAGAGGCCAGGGTGAACGGTCGTAATGTATCGCACATTGTTGTTAGGACACCCCCTCTCTGGTACCGCATCGCACTCGATCCGCTGACCGACCGCCAGCCCGACGGTATGGCGTTCCTGGGCGTACCGGTGACCTACCACGAGGCAGAAGAGGAGGGCGACGTCAGCGAATTCAGCCTTGTATTCGAGGAGTAGTGGCACTCCGCTGCGCCAGGCGGGCCCACCCAACGGCCCACCTGGCCGCGGAAGCAACCAGGTGGCATTCAATTGCGAGCCGCACGGGCGGCCAGTGCAGTAAAGCCCGCAGCGATCACCAGCAAGGCCACGCTCAGGCCAAAGGTGGCCTGGTAGCCGCTGGCGTCGTATAGCAATCCACCCAGGGTCGCGCCCAGCATGATCGCCAGTTGCACGATCGCTACCATCAGGCCCCCGCCTGCTTCTGCGTCGCGAGGGAGGGTTCGCGACAACCACGTCCACCAACCCACCGGGGCGGCGGTCGCGATCAAGCCCCATAACCCCAGCAGCACCGCACTGGTACCGGGTGAGGCGCCAATCCAGATCAACGCGCCAGCGATGGCAGCCATCACTACAGGGATCACCATCAGTGTGCCGTACAGGCTCCTTTGCAAAATGCTGCCGATCATGGCGGTACCGGCGAAGCCTGCCACTCCCATGACCAGCAATATCCCCGAAACCGTCTCTACATTAGCGTGGCCTGCCGTTTCGAGGAACGGGCGCAGGTAGGTGAACAGGGAAAATTGCCCCATGAAAAACAGGCTTACGGCGATCATGCCCAGCGAAACGGCGGGCCGTTTCATCAGGTGCCATAGTGCCCTTGCCCCTGCGCTACCTTGAGGTTGAAGGGCAGGTAGGCTCAGTAACTTCCATAAGAACGCGACCATCGCAACGGGGACCACAGCGAAGAATGCCCAGCGCCACCCTATGATCGCGCCCAGGTAACTGCCGAGTGGCGCGGCAATGACCGTCGCCAATGCGTTCCCGCCATTGACGATAGCCAGTGCCTTGGGTACCTGATGGTCCGCCACCAGGCGCATGGCGGTTGCCGCCGACATGGACCAGAAACCGCCGATCGCTACGCCGATCAGTGCCCTGCCAACCATGAAGATGCCGTAGTTGGAAGCAGTGGCCACCACGGTGCCGGAGATCACCATCAACAGTGTGAGCGACAGCAGCAGTAGTTTGCGGTCCACCCGGCCAGCCAAGGATGAAATAGACAGGCTGGTGATCAGCGCGAAAGCGCCGGAAATCGAGATGGCCTGTCCCGCCGCGCCTTCGGTGATATGAAGGTCGGTAGCAATAGGGGTGAGCAGGCTGACCGGCATGAATTCGGACGCCACCAGGGCGAACGCCCCCAAGGCCAGCGCGAACACCGGGGCCCAGCTGGCTGAGGGTTCGCGTGGCCGGGCAATGCCGGGCAGGGAGGGGTGTTCAAGGGTATCTGACACGGTGCGGTCTCAAGCAAGGACGAAGCAGCCATGCTATAGGGGCATACCTTGGGAAAAAATTGCGTGCCGGTTGATGCACTGCTGAATAATCCTCACCAATTGCATGCGTTGTTTGCTTGTCAGTCGCCCTTCACGATCGACTAGGCGCAGCTGACAGCACGGATTACCATCGCCGCGGCGGGAACTCCCTAATCAATCGTGAAGGCAGGTCAATAATGGCGCTTCCCAAGATCAGCGACTTGCAAGCTTTTGTGGCTGTGGCCCAGGACCAGAGCTTTACCAAGGCTGCTGCGCGGCTGGGCGTCACCCCTTCTGCGCTCAGCCATACCCTGAGGGCACTGGAAGCTCGGCTGGGTATTCGCTTGCTCACCCGCACCACGCGCAACGTGGCGCCCACCGAAGCCGGGGCCAGGCTATTGCAGGCAGTGGCCCCGCTGTTCGATCAAATTGCCGAGGAAGTGTCGGCGCTGGGGGAGCTGCGCGACAAGCCGTCCGGCAGCATTCGCATAACCTGTTCCGACGACGCCGCGGAACGGTGTATTCGCCCGATGCTGGCGGGGTTTCTGGCCGAGTACCCTGACATCCAGGTCGAGGTCAGTATCGACTACGGCTTCACCAACATAGTGACGGAGCGATTCGACGCCGGCATCCGCCTGGGGGAATCCATCAGCAAGGACATGATCGCGGTGCGCGTGGGCCCGGACTGGAGGCTGGCCGTGGTAGGGACGCCGGCCTATTTCCGCCGCCACACCGCACCGGTACTGCCACAAGACCTGACACAGCACAGCTGCATCAATATTCGCCACTCGGCCAATGGTGCCTGTTACGCCTGGGAATTCGAAAAGGATGGACGCAAGCTCACGACACGGGTGAGCGGGCAGTTCACGGCCAACAGTATCGTGCATGTGATGAATGCGGCGCTTGACGGCATCGGGCTGGCGTATGTCCCTGACTTTCTCGCCCAACCCTACCTGGAAAGCGGCCGGCTGGTCGAAGTGCTCGCCGACTGGAGCCCCACGTTCGACGGCTTCCACTTGTATTACCCGCACCGCAGCCACGCATCTCCGGCCTTTGCGAAGTTCGTGGAAGCCATCCGATTCCGCGATTGACCAAGGCTGCTGTGGCTACCATTGACAGCGCCTCGACCTTACCCTTACGTTAACGTAAAGCAATTGGCTGGAAGCATTCCCTTGACCACCACCTATACGATCTCCGAGCTGGCCCGTGTGCTGGACGTTACTACACGAACCATCCGGTTCTATGAAGAACAGGGCATGCTGACGCCTGAGCGGCGTGGCCAGGAACGGATCTTCTACCCCCGCGACCTGGTGACGCTCAAGTTGATACTCAGGGGCAAGCGAATCGGCTTTTCGCTGGCCGAATGCAAAGAGCTGATTGACCTGTACGACCCCGCCGGCAATCGCCGGCAGCTTGCGCGTTTCCTTGAAAAGATCGAAGAGCGGCGCGGCCAGCTCAAGCAACAGATGCTCGATATCGAGCAGATGCATCTGGAACTGGACACTGCCGAGGAGCGTTGCAGGGCTGCGCTGGACCAAGCCCCTCTGCCCTGACGCAGCCCCGAAGCGCGCACCTGCACCTCCCAACAATTACAAAAGAGAGAGCACACAGCGATGACCCCCTTGCCCGGCCTTGATTTTTTTCTTGGTGAAGACATCAACATGCTGCGCGATTCGGTCGCGGGCTTTGTAGCGGCTGAGGTGGCACCGCTTGCGGAGCAGGCCGACCGTGACGACGCGTTCCCCATGCACTTGTGGCGCAAATTCGGGGACATGGGGCTTCTTGGGCTGACGGTGCCTGAGGAATATGGCGGCGCCGGCATGGGCTACCTGGCCCACATGGTCGCCATGGAAGAGGTGTCCCGCGGTGCAGGTGGCATTGGCCTTTCTTACGGTGCGCATTCCAACCTGTGTGTGAACCAGATCAACCGCAACGGCACCCATGAACAGAAAATGCGTTTCCTGCCGAAGTTGATTTCAGGCGAGCACGTGGGCGCCCTGGCCATGAGCGAGCCCAACGCCGGCTCCGATGTGGTGTCCATGCGGCTGCGGGCCGACCGTGTGGGTGACCATTATGTGCTCAACGGCACGAAGATGTGGATCACCAATGGGCCGGACTGCAACGTGCTGGTGGTGTATGCCAAGACCGAACCGGCCGCAGGAGCGAAGGGCATCACGGCGTTTATCCTGGATACCGACACCCCCGGCTTCTCCGTGGCGCAAAAGCTCGACAAGCTGGGCATGCGTGGCTCGCATACGGGCGAACTGGTGTTCGACAGCGTGGAAGTACCCCTCGAGAACGTGCTCGGCCAGGTCAACCAGGGCACGGGCGTGCTGATGAGTGGCCTGGACTATGAGCGCGCCGTGCTCTCCGGTGGCCCGCTGGGCCTTATGCAGGCCGCCATGGATGCGGTGGTGCCTTACCTGCACGACCGCAAGCAATTCGGCCAGAGCATCGGCGAGTTCCAGCTCATCCAAGGCAAGGTGGCGGACATGTACACCACCCATCAAGCCTGCCGCGCCTACCTGTATGCCGTGGGCAAGCATCTGGATGCCCTCGGCAGCGGCCATGTTCGCCAGGTTCGCAAGGATTGCGCCGGCGTCATTCTGTACGCGGCGGAAAAAGCGACCTGGCTTGCCGGCGAGGCCATCCAGATCCTCGGGGGCAACGGCTACATCAACGAATTCCCGGTGGGCCGTATCTGGCGCGATGCCAAGCTGTATGAGATCGGCGCGGGCACCAGCGAAATACGCCGCATGTTGATCGGCCGTGAGCTGTTCAACGAAACCCGCTAAGGGCGCTTCTTTCGCATATAAGGGACGTTCACATGAGCATTTTGAATTCCGCGATCAGCGCCCAGGCGGCCGACTTCAAGGCCAACCAGAGCGCTATGCTCGAACAGCTAGGTGTGCTGCGCCAAATATTGGACCGCGTGCATCGGGGCGGCGGGGAAGTAGCGCAGGCACGGCACACCGCCAAAGGTAAGCTACTGCCGCGCACGCGCATCAACCTGTTACTCGACCCGGGTTCGCCTTTTCTCGAAGTGGGCGAGCTGGCGGCCTTCCAGGTGTACGACGAGGAGGTTGCCGCCGCCGGCCTTATCGCCGGCATCGGCCGGATCGAAGGCACCGAATGCATGATCATCGCCAACGATGCCACGGTGAAGGGTGGTTCGTATTACCCGCTCACGGTGAAAAAACACCTGCGCGCCCAGGCCATCGCTCGGCAGAATCGCTTGCCCTGTGTGTACCTGGTGGATTCCGGTGGCGCCAACCTTCCGCGTCAGGATGAGGTGTTCCCGGACCGCGAGCATTTTGGCCGAATCTTCTTCAACCAGGCCAACCTGAGCGCCGAGGGGATTGCCCAGATCGCCGTGGTGATGGGGTCCTGCACCGCCGGCGGCGCCTACGTGCCGGCCATGAGTGACGAAACCATCATGGTCCGCGAACAGGCGACCATATTCCTGGCCGGCCCACCTTTGGTGAAGGCCGCTACCGGCGAAGTAGTCACCGCCGAAGCGCTTGGTGGCGCCGATGTGCATTGCCGCACGTCCGGGGTGGCCGATCACTATGCGGAAAACGACGAGCACGCGCTGGCCATTGCCCGCCGTTGCATCGCCAACCTCAGCCATAAGCCTGCCCAGGCCATTACGCCTGCTACGCCCATGGCCCCACGTTATCCGGCCGAGGACCTGTACGGCATCGTGCCCGCCGACCCTCGCCAGCCTTTCGAGGTGCGTGAGGTGATCGCTCGCTTGGTCGACGACTCGCGCCTGGATGAATTCAAGGCGCTGTTCGGGACCACCCTGGTCTGTGGTTTTGCACGCATCAACGGCTACCCGGTGGCGATCCTGGCGAACAATGGCATCTTGTTCGCCGAGGCGGCGCAAAAGGGCGCGCACTTTATCGAGCTGGCGTGCCAGCGCAAGGTGCCGTTGCTGTTCCTGCAGAACATCACGGGCTTTATGGTGGGGCAAAAATACGAAGCGGGCGGTATCGCCAAGCACGGCGCCAAGTTGGTCACTGCGGTGGCCTGCGCCCGGGTGCCCAAGTTCACGGTGATCATCGGCGGCAGTTTCGGTGCGGGGAACTACGGCATGTGCGGCCGCGCCTATGACCCCAATTTCCTGTGGATGTGGCCCAACGCCAGAATCGGTGTAATGGGCGCTGCCCAGGCCGCCGGGGTGCTGGTGCAGGTGAAGGAAGAGCAGGCCCGCCGCGCCGGGCGCGAGTTTGATGATGCGCAAGCGGAGGCGCTCAGGCAGCCACTGATCGCGCAATACGAGCAGCAGGCCCACGCGTTCTATTCCAGCGCGCGTTTGTGGGACGACGGGGTGATCGACCCCGCGCAAACCCGGGACGTCCTGGCGCTGGCCTTGGCCGTGGCGGCCAGCGCACCTGTGGCCGATACCCGCTTCGGCGTGTTCCGCATGTAATCACGGCGCCGCGCCAATGGCGCCGGCCACACCTTCGAAGAGCACACAACAATGACAAACTTTTCGACCGTAACCCTGGAACAACACACCGATGGCGTCGCCACCGTGTGGCTGAATCGCCCTGACAAGAACAACGCCTTTAACGCCTTGATGATCAGTGAGCTTCGCGAAGCCTTCCGCCTGATCGCCGCAGATACCCGTTTGCGCCTGCTGATGCTGCGGGGGCGTGGCCGGCATTTCAGCGCGGGAGCCGATCTGGCCTGGATGCAAGCCAGCGTGAGCCTCAGCCTGGACGAAAACCTCGCCGACGCACGGGCCCTCGGCGATATGCTCGAAGCCCTCCATACCCTGCCGGTGCCAACCTTGGCAGTGGTCAACGGTGCCGCTTTCGGCGGCGCGGTGGGCCTGGCGTGTTGCTGCGACATGGCCATCGGTACGCAGGATGCGCAGTTCAGCCTGTCGGAGGTTCGGCTGGGCCTTGCGCCTGCGGTAATCAGCCCCTACGTGACACAAGCCATTGGCGCCCGCGCCACTCGGCGCTACACCCTTACGGCGGAGCGCTTCGATGCCACCCAGGCGCAGGCGCTTGGGCTGTTGGCGGAAGTGTATGCGCCTGAAGCCCTCGAGGGCGCAGTGGAGCAGTGGGTTGCCAATGTGTCGAATAACGGCCCCACAGCCTTGCGTGCGAGTAAGGCGCTGCTGCTGGAAGTAGGTGACGGGGCGGTTAGTGAGGCACTGCGTCGTCGCACTGAAGAGGTGATCGCGCAGCTGCGCAGTGGTGCCGAGGGGCAGGAAGGGATCGCTGCCTTCCTGGAGAAACGCTCCCCCAACTGGCGGGCGAGGGCTGGCGCATGAACACACTCGACCGGTTGTTGATCGCCAACCGTGGCGAGATCGCGTGCCGTATCATGCGGACCGCCCAGGCGTTGGGGATCGAATGCGTAGCGGTGTACAGCGATGCGGATCGTCGGGCCCGCCATGTGCGCGAGGCGGACGTTGCCATTGCTTTAGGCGGCACCAAACCCGCCGAGAGCTACCTAAACATCGACAAAGTCATCGCCGCAGCGAAGGCCAGCGGCGCCCGGGCAGTACACCCGGGGTATGGCTTTTTGTCCGAGAACGCCACGTTCGCGCGTCGGTTGGAGGCAGCAGGGCTGATATTCATCGGGCCACCGGCTTCGGCTATCGACGCCATGGGTAGCAAGGCGGCGGCCAAGGCGCTGATGGAAGTTGCGCAGGTACCGCTGGTGCCGGGCTACCACGGCGAGGACCAGAGCTACGAAACCTTCCGCGCCGCCGCCGAGCGCATTGGCTACCCCGTGCTGCTCAAGCCCAGCGCGGGTGGCGGTGGCAAGGGCATGAAGGTAGTTGAAAACGAGGTCGGCCTGGCCGAGGGCATTGAATCTGCGCAGCGGGAGGCCCGGTCCTCCTTCGGCGACGCCCGCCTGCTGGTGGAAAAGTATGTGCTTTCGCCGCGCCACGTGGAAATTCAGGTGTTCGCCGACCAGCATGGCCATTGCGTGTACCTCCATGAGCGTGACTGTTCGATTCAGCGCCGTCACCAAAAGGTCATTGAAGAAGCACCGGCCCCGGGGCTTACGGCTGAATTGCGTCAGGCCATGGGGGAGGCAGCAGTGCGTGCGGCCCAGGCGATTGGCTACGTAGGCGCAGGCACTGTGGAGTTCTTGCTGGACGCCCGGGGCACGTTTTACTTCATGGAAATGAACACACGGCTACAAGTGGAGCACCCGGTGACCGAAGCCGTTACCGGGCTGGACTTGGTCGCCTGGCAACTGCGTGTGGCGCGGGGCGAGCCGTTGCCCCTCGCGCAGAACCAAGTGCCGTTGCGCGGCCATGCCATCGAGGCACGGCTGTATGCCGAAGACCCGGACACTGGCTTTCTTCCTGCCAGTGGGCGCCTTTCGGTTTATGAAGAGCCCGCAGCCGGGGTCGGCCGCCGTGTGGACAGCGGGGTACAAGAAGGCGACGACATTTCACCGTTCTACGACCCCATGCTCGCCAAGCTGATCGCTTGGGGGGAAACCCGTGAAGACGCACGGCTGCGGCTGATCGCGATGTTGGCAGAAACCACCGTGGCCGGGGTGAAGACCAACAGGCATTTTCTACAGCGCTTGCTGGGCCACGAAGATTTCGCCGATGCCCGGCTGGACACAGGATTCATCGGCCGCCATGAGGCCGTACTGCTGCCGCCGGCCGAACCACTGGACGACGCCTTCTGGCAGCAGGCCGCCAGGCTGTACCTCGCTACGTCCGAAAAGCAGACAGAGCCTTCCCCTTGGGCCGCTCCCTCAGGCTGGCGACATGCAAGGCCCGCCGAGGCTGTGCTATCCCTGCAATGTGGCGAGCAGCAGCGCCTTGTAGCTTTTGATCCGACCGAGCCGCAGGCGCGCTCCATGGTCGGCGTGCGCCGCGGTTCGGCGTTGCATCTGCAATGGCAAGGGGCGCAGTACGAAGTGCATGCGGCGGACCCGCTGGCGCAAAGCAGTGCCGCCCATGCTGCACCCGGTAGCCTGGCAGCGCCCATGAATGCAAGCGTCGTCTCCGTGTTGGTAGCCGTAGGCGATCATGTGGCAGCGGGCGCCAGCCTGGTGGTGCTGGAAGCGATGAAAATGGAGCACACCCTTCGAGCACCCCGCAGCGGGGTTGTGACCGCCATCAACTGCGCCGCCGGCGATCTGGTAAACGAGGGCGCGGTGCTGGTCGCCGTCGAGGAGGTCGATAATGCTGCCTGAGCGCGTACGCATTGTGGAGGTGGGCCCGCGTGACGGCCTGCAGAACGAAGCGGCGGTGGTGCCGCTGGCGCAGAAAGTGTCTTTGATAAATGGACTGACCCGGGCGGGGCTGGACTACATCGAGGTCGGCAGCTTTGTGTCGCCCAGATGGGTGCCACAGATGGCGGATACACCGGCGGTGTTCAGCGCCATCGAGCAGCGCCCGGGCGTGACCTATGCGGCATTGACGCCCAACCTGCGCGGGCTGGAAAGCGCGCTTGAGGCAGGCGTGAAGGAAGTGGCCGTGTTTGCCGCCGCGTCCGAAAGCTTTTCGCAACGCAATATCAACTGCTCCATTGCCGAGAGCATCAAGCGCTTCGAGCCGGTATTGGAGCTCGCCTCGCGCCGGGGCGTGCGCGTGCGAGGGTATGTGTCCTGTGTTCTGGGTTGCCCTTACGAGGGCGAGGTACGCCCTGAGCAGGTACGCGAAGTCGCAGGGGCGTTGATCGAGCTCGGCTGTTACGAGGTGTCCTTGGGAGACACAGTGGGCGTAGGCACCGCGCAGGCTACGCGGCGTTTGATCGAGACAGTAAGTGCCAAAGTGCCTCGCGGCCAACTGGCCGGCCACTTCCATAATACTTACGGGCAGGCACTGGCTAACGTCTACGCAAGCCTGCTCGAGGGTATTGCGGTGTTCGATAGCTCCATTGGGGGGCTCGGCGGCTGCCCTTATGCCAAAGGCGCCAGCGGAAACCTGGCCACGGAGGACTTGCTGTACCTGCTCAATGGCCTGGGTATTGATACCGGGGTTAGCTTGCCGGCGCTGATAGCGCTAAGCGTCGGTTTCAATGCTTCGCTGGGCCGATTGCCGGATGCCAAGGTCAGCCGCGCGGGGGGAGCGTCGAGGAGCGAGGACAAGCCGAGGGAGGAGCGTGATGCCAACTTCGCGGGAAAACAGATGGTGCCCGAACCCGGGGTCGAACCGGGACGCCCAGAAGGCGAGGGATTTTAAGTCCCTTGCGTCTACCAATTTCGCCATTCGGGCGGTAGCGCTGGAGTGTGAAGCGCGCTGATAAGCCATTGACGGCAAAGCAGAATCAGCGCAAGGCCAGAATATATACAGCCTGCGCGGTACAGGCAAGAACAAAACTCGCTCGGTGCCCCAACCCGCGTGGTCCAGGGGCCACGCAGTTCGGCAAAACGACTGAACTGGCTCCTTGGCGGGGTGGTCGCTATTTCATATCGACCTCACGACCACGGGAGACCTAGCATGAAAAACTACCCAACGCCGCCTTTCCCCAAGCAAGCCCAGCCAGTGCCTGGTAGCCAGGCGAAGATGAACCCTTTGCCAGACTGCGGCGAGGAGAGCTACAAAGGGTCGGGCCGCCTCGAAGGCAAAGTTGCATTGATAACAGGCGCGGATAGCGGCATCGGCCGCGCTGTGGCAATTGCTTTCGCACGCGAAGGCGCGGACCTGATCATCGGTTACCTGGATGAGCATGAAGACGCCCAGGCGACCGCAAAGATTGTAGAAGCGTCGGGCCGTAAATGCGTGCTCGTGCCTGGAGACCTCTCCAAGCGGGACGCCTGCCTCCAGCTGGTAGACAAGGCGGTAGCAGAGTTTGGTCGGATCGACGTACTGGTGAACAACGCCGCCTTCCAGATGACCCATCAAAGTCTCGATGAAATTCCCGATGAGGAATGGGTGCATACGTTCGATGTAAACATCACGGCCATGTTCCGGATCTGCAAAGCCGCTGTGCCGCACATGAAGCCGGGCTCGTCGATCATCAATACCTCGTCGGTAAACTCAGACAACCCCACGCCGCAGTTGCTGGCGTACGCCACCACCAAGGGCGCCATTGCCAACTTCAGCGCCGGCCTGGCCCAACTTCTCGGGCCAAAGAACATACGGGTCAATAGCGTGGCGCCAGGGCCGATCTGGACCCCGCTCATTGTTGCGACCATGCCGGAAGAGCAGGTGACGCAATTCGGCTCGCAAACCCCGCTGGGTCGCCCGGGTCAGCCGGTGGAAGTGGCGCCTATCTATGTGATGCTGGCGTCGGACGAATCCAGCTACATCTCCGGCACGCGGTTCGGCGTAACGGGCGGCAAGCCCATCCTCTAAGGGATGGGCCTATGGCTTGAAGTACCCCCGGGCAGCGAGCAAGGGCTGCCCGGCCACCAAGCCCGTACACGTTATACAAGCTGATAGGAATGCAGGGGTACGCCAGCTCCGTTACAACAATTCACGAAACCCCACGTCGCTGACGCCGGCCTGCTCGGCAATCTGCCTTACGGCAGTAGCGGTGCCTTGAAGCGCTACTTCATATAGCCCGGCCCCGGCATGCAGCGAGGCGTAGTACCAGGCATCGGCTGTCGACATGCGTGAATCACGCTGGCCAAAACGTCGTGCCTTGCCCTTGTAGCGATAGCGAATCTCGTACTGCTTGTGCGATTCCATTGCGTACCTCCTCCTCGTGCCGAGGTATCGGACCCGGGTCGGATCCAACAGTTCCTTCTCGGCGACGAAAAGCTAGCCTTTTCTGCATGGGCGCACGGCTTTTTCCGGGATTTTTAGTTAAACCAGGCTGTCCCAGCTGCCGAGGTTTGTACAAGTCTGTTAAGGTATTGTCCAATTTATCAATGGTTCCACGGAGCGTTCAGTGATCCCACCCGAATCGGAACAGGCCCTTGCCGCCGCCATCGAGCAATGCGCGCGGGAACCTATTCGGATTCCCGGCAGCATCCAGCCTCATGGCTTCCTGCTGGTGCTCGATCCTGTCAACTTTAATGTCCTTCAGGCCAGTGAAAACATCCGTGCCTGGCTCGGTCTGGACACACACGTGTTGATTGGTCAGCAGTTTACAGCTCTGATCGCGTCCCCTGAGCCTATGCTGCAGCGCCTTGCCGCCGCGCCGACGGAAGACCCACACCCGTTCCACGTCGGCGATGTGAGTTTCAGTGCGCCGGGTACCGCTGGGCCGTATGCAATGCTGGCCCATCGTTGGGACTCGGTGCTGATTGCCGAATTTGAGCCGGCCACGGATGTCAGCGCGGTCTACGGGCACCTCTACCCGCTGGTTCGCGCGTTCGTAACCGGGCTGCAAGAGTTGCAGGGGGTTACCGAACTGTGCCGCCGCGCGGTTAGCGAAATCAAGCGTATTACCGGCTTCGGCCGGGTAAAGGCCTATCGCTTCGATGCCGCCGGCAACGGGACCGTGCTGGCCGAAGAGTTGGACCCACAATACCCAAGCTATCTGGGCATGTGCTTCCCCGCCAGCGACATCCCCGCGCAGGCGAGGGCGCTTTATTGCACCAACCGCATTCGGGTCATCGAAAACGCCGACTACCAGCCGGCGTCGTTGGTGCCCGCGCATAACCCGGCCACCGATCAGCCGCTGGACCTCAGTTATTCGGCCCTGCGCAGTGTCTCCCCGGTGCACCTTCAGTACATGCGCAACATGGGCACGCTCGCCTCGATGTCCATCTCTATCGTGGTGCGAGGCAAGTTATGGGGGCTGGTGTCCTGCCATAACGCGGAGCCTCGCCGGGTGAACTTCCAGGTACGTACGGCCTGTGAACTGTTGGGTAGCGTGTTGTCCTTGCAGATAGAAGCCCGTGAAGCGCATGCCGATACCCAGCGGCTACTGGGGCTGCGCCAGCATGTGGTGGAGCTGTTATCGGCGATGGCAGACCGAGACAGTGTCACCGAAGGGCTGCTGGCAGTGCCTGAGAAGTTTGTAGGCTTTGCGGCCGCCAGCGGTGCCGCGATCATCAGTGATGATCGCTGCGAAACCATTGGCCTGGTTCCTCCGTTGGCTTCTATCGAGACGTTGGTGCAGTGGCTCGGACGGGACGGGGCCGACGACGTGTTCCATACCGACAACGTCGGGCGGGATGTGCCTGAACGCTGCGGTATCGCGGAGCACGCGGCGGGGGTGCTCGCCATTGCGATTTCCAAGATCCACAGCCATTACCTGATCTGGTTCCGCCCTGAACAGGCGCGTACGGTGACCTGGGCCGGGCGCCCCGAGAAACACGTCGCGCCAGGCGGTTCGCTTCACCCGCGGCACAGTTTTGCCCAATGGCAGGAAGAAGTGCGAGGGTATTCGGTGCCGTGGGATCCGCTGGAAGTCGAGGCGGTCATCGAACTGCGTACCGCTGTGCTCGGTATCGTGCTGCGCAAGGCTGAGGAGCTGGCGGCACTGGCGGGCGAGCTGAAAAAGTCCAACAAGGAGTTGGAAGCGTTTTCGTACAGCGTGTCTCATGACCTGCGGGCGCCCTTGCGGCATATCGCGGGGTATACCGAACTGCTCACCGATTTTGACGGGGACAAACTGTCTGATCGGGGCTTGCGCTTCCTGGAGCACATCGGTGACTCAGCGCGCTTCGCTGGCACCCTCGTCGATAACCTCCTGAGCTTCTCCCAGATGGGTCGGGCCGCCTTGCGGCACTCCGACGTGAACCTGGGAGCGCTAGTGGAGGCGATCCGTGAAGAGATGCTTCCCGACTACGAGGGGCGGAGCGTCATCTGGAAGGTTGCCCCCCTGCCAGCAGTACTGGGCGATGCGGCTTTCCTGCACCTGGCGCTGCGCAACCTGATCTCCAATGCCCTGAAATACAGCCGTGAGCAGGACCCTTCGATCGTCGAGATCGGTGCCTTGCGTAACGAGAAAGCCGGCGAAACCGTGATCTTCGTCAAGGATAACGGCGTTGGCTTCGACATGGCCTATGCAGGCAAGTTGTTCGGCGTGTTCCAACGCTTGCATCGCATGGAGGAGTTCGAAGGTACCGGGATCGGCCTTGCCAGCGTGCGGCGGATCATCGAGCGTCATCAGGGAAGGGTGTGGGCCGAGGGCGCGCTGGGCGAAGGTGCAACCTTCTATTTCGCTTTGCCCGATCAACAGTAATTGGCCGGCGTATCTACTCGAGAGGTATTAAATGCTCAAACCCATCCTACTGGTGGAAGACAATCCGCGCGACCTGGAACTGACTCTGGTCGCATTGGAAAGAAGCCAGCTGGCCAATGAAGTAATCGTGCATCGTGACGGTGCCGAGGCACTCGATTACCTGTTCCGCCGCGGCAACCACACAGGGCGCCCCGAGGGGAACCCGGCGGTGCTGCTGCTTGACCTCAAATTGCCGAAGGTCGATGGGCTGGAAGTGCTTAAAGCCGTACGCGCCAGCGACGAGCTGCGCAGTATCCCGATCGTAATGCTGACCTCCTCGCGGGAGGAGCCGGACCTCACCCGTGCTTACGAGCTGGGGGTGAACGCTTACGTGGTCAAGCCGGTCGAATTCAAGGAATTCGTGACTGCCATTTCCGACCTCGGGATTTTCTGGGCCGTGCTCAACGAGCCTCCTCCTGGGTCATTGCGGCTACAGCGGCGCCCCACGAACTGACCTGTCGAGATTACCTGTGCTCAACCCAGCGCCCCTCAAGCTGTTGCTGATCGAAGACAGCAATCGTGATGCCGAACTGACGCTGTTCGCCCTTGAGCGCAGCGGGTTGCGGCTTGAACCGCACCTGGCGTATCACCATGGCGACGTGGCGCGGCTGCTGGATGCGCACACGTTCGACCTGATTTTGAGCGACGTGGTGCTGCCCGGGTCATCCGGCGAGCAGGTACTGGCGATCGCAAGAGAAAAAGCACCCTCGGTGCCGCTTATATTCATTTCCGGCGTGTTCGGCGAAGAGCACGCGGTCAAGATGATGCGCCAAGGGGCTACGGACTACGTGCTCAAGCAGAGCCTGCCATTGCTGCCCGCCGCCGTGAAACGCGCGATGGCGGAGGTGCATGAGCGGCGTCAGCGGGAACTGGCCGAACGCAACCTCCACGAAGCTGAGTCACGCGCCCGTATCGCCATCGAAGCCGCGCGCATGGGCACATGGGAGCTCAACCCACAGACCGGCGTGCTTAACTGGGACGAGCGCATGCGGGTGATGTACGAAGTGCCTGCCGGCGCGCCGGTGACCCTGGAGTTGTTTTATTCCACGATCGTGCCCCACGACAGGGCTCGTGTCCGCGAGCGCGTGGAGGCCGCCCTGGCCGCCGGGGCTGACCACGGCTATCAGGTGGAATATCGGGTGCGCCTGCCCAGCGGCGCGGAACGGTGGTTTTCCAGCAGCGGCCGTTCAAGTTTTGTAAATGGCCAGTGCGTGCGGTTCAGCGGGGTGCTGCAAGACATCACCAGCCAGAAAGAGGCGACGGAGTCTCTTGAACGGCTCAACGACCTGTTGGGCGACCGGGTACAGAAACGCACCCGGGAGCGGGACCGCACGTGGGAGTTGTCCCGGGAGCTGCTGGCGGTACTTCACTTCGACATGCAGCCAGCCGCCCTTAACCCGGCGTGGGAAGCGACGCTGGGCTGGCCCCGCGCCGAGCTCGCGCATATGGGGTTGTGGGGGCTGGTGCATCCGGATGACCTCGCGGCTACCAGCCGTGAAGTGGAAAACGTGGCCGAGGGTATCGTTTCCAGCCGCTTCGTGAACCGCATGCGGCATGCCGATGGCGCATACCGCTGGTTGTCCTGGACCATTGTACCGGACCAGGGAATGATGTACGCCGTGGCCCGGGACATCACCAGCGAGCGGGCGGTGCTCGACGAACTCGCCGCCACCAATGAGCGGCTGCGCGAGCAGATCCGCGAGCGCGAACGGATCGAAGCGGCGCTCCAGCAGATGCAGCGGCTTGAAGCGGTGGGGCAGCTGACCGCCGGCGTAGCGCATGACTTCAACAACCTCCTTACGGTAATCCTGGCCAGCGCCAACTTCCTTATTCGCGACCTGGCCCGGGGCAACTACGCCCGCTTCGAGAGCCGTTTGCATAGTATTCAGGAAGCCGCCGAGCGCGGTGCCCGCCTCACCAGCCAGTTGCTCGCGTTCTCCCGCCGGCAACGCCTCGAGCCCGCCGCAGTCAGCTTGAACGACACAGTGTCTGGCATGCTCGACCTGCTGCAGCGCACCTTGGGCGGTAGCATCTGGATTCAGACTGAAAAGGCGCCAGGCCTGTGGAATGCGCTGGTGGACGCCACCCAGACCGAAATGATCATCCTCAACCTGGCAATCAACGCCCGTGATGCCATGCCCAATGGGGGGACGCTTCGCCTGACCACGGCCAACGAAACCGTGACCCGGCCGCCAAGCCGGCCGGAAGACCCGGACGTGGGTGATTATGTGGTGCTTACCATTCGCGACTCCGGTTGCGGCATGCCACCGGAAGTACTGGCCAAGGCCTTCGAGCCATTCTTCACCACCAAGGATGTGGGCAAGGGTTCTGGGCTGGGCCTGGCTCAGGTGTTCGGCTTTGCCAAGCAGTCAGGTGGGGGCGTTGCGATCGAAACCGCGGAGGGCGAGGGCACGGCCGTGAAGGTGTACCTCCCCGGGATGCGAGCACCGAGCCTGGAGCTGACGCCGGATGGCCCCACCGAGGCCCTGCTGCCGCCCGATGGGCTTCGCCATCGGATACTGCTGGTCGACGATGACCCTAACGTGCGTCAGGTCACGGCTTTGTTGCTGGATGCGCTGGGCTACAGCGTCGTCGAGGCCGACGGCGCCGCTCGGGCGCTGGAGCAACTGGACGACGAGGTGGACTTGCTGCTTACCGATTATGCGATGCCAGGCGCAAACGGGGCCGAGCTCGCCCGCGAGGCCCGCAAGCGATACCCGCACCTTCCTGTTGTCTTCATTACCGGCTATGCGGAAGTGGGTGGCCTAGATGATGGTCAGTACCTGATCGTGCAAAAGCCTTTCCGGGAGGAGGAGCTCACGCAGAAACTGCGCCTGGCCCTGGCAGCACCGGTACCCGCGCCCTCGGCCTAATGAACCAATGGCCCCTGTGGTGTGTCTTTTGTCCATACACCACCGAAACCCAGGCAATAGGGGAAGCAACATGGCACATGGACACGAAAACGAGGATTGGCTAGGTAGCGACCACTCGCCGCGGGAACACACAGAAACCCTCGCCAACGGCACGAGCATTCACGTGTTGGTGAGGCAACTGGCAGCTGATAAATACGAATCGGACGTTCGCGTGCTCGATAGCGATGGCAAGGAATTGCGCCACGTGACCAAGATGCGCGAAAACGATCCGGGGCCGGCCGCCGAAGTGCTGAAGTTTGCCATCGACGAAGCCAAGCGTATTGCAGGTGGCCACCGCGGCGCGCCACTCGACAACCACCACCAGAAAACCCCGATTTAAGCACTTCAAGGTGTAGCGCCCCGGTCTGCAGAGAAGGGGCGCCCTGTTGTCAGCGGGTCGCCAGGCCTTGCTCGCCGGTACCCAGCCCGCCCCCTAGCGCCTTATAAATCGCCACGATGCCGTGGTACAGGTCTACTTCGCCTTGAGCTTGTTGGTCCTCGGCTATCAGCCGTTCACGCTCGGCGTCGAGCAGCACCAGGTAGTCTGCAGTACCTTCGCGATAGCGCACGCGAGCAAGGTCTGCCGCGGTGCGGCTCGCTTCGCTCTGGCGAATCAGTGACACCAGGCGCTGCTGGCGCTTGCCGTAGTCGCTGAAGGCGTTTTCCGATTCTTCCAGTGCCAGCAATACCTGCTGCTCGTAGGTCGCCAGCGCGCCTTGCGCATCGGCGTTGGCGCCTCTGATGCGCGCCCGTACGCTGCCCAGGTCGAACGCTGCCCAGTTGATGCTTGGCGCCAGGCTCCATGCCTGAGCGGCGGCCGAGCCGATTTGCGAGCCACGCCCGGCGGTAAAGCCCAAAAAGCCCGTCAAGCTCACCCGTGGAAACAGGTCCGCAGTGGCCACGCCAATATCCGCCGTTGCAGCCGCCAATTGGCGTTCAGCCGCGCGGACGTCAGGGCGGCGCTGTAGCAGTTCGCCCGGGTCACCGATGGGCAACGCCTTGGCGATCGCTGGCAAGGGCTTGGGTGACAGGTCAATGCTTAGCGCGTCGGGGCGCTGCCCCAGTAGGGTAGCGATCCGGTGGCGTGCCCTGGCCTGTTCGGCCTGGAGGAGGGGAATACTGGCTTCTACCCCCGCAAGCCGGCCATCGGCCCGCACCACATCGAAGGCGTCGCCAACGCCAAGGTCACGCAGCTGCACGGTGATCCCGCGAGAGGCTTCCTGATTGCTCAGGTTGTCCCGGGCAATTCGCTCGCGCAGCTGGGCGCCACGGAGCTGCCCATAGGCGTCCACCAGGTCAGCAATCATCGTCACCTGCAGTTGCTGGAGCTGCGCTTGCGCCGCGCCTTCCTGCGCATCACTGGCTTCCAGCTGACGCTGGATACGGCCGAACAGGTCGATCTCCCACGCCATGTCCAGGCCCAGGTCATAGCGCTCAAGGTTCACCCGGTGATCGGTTTGCCCAGGCACTTGGGCGCGGCCCACTTCGCTGCTGGCGCGGCTGGTCACCACCGGTAGATCATCGTTGGCCACGTCGTCGCGAATCGCCCGCGCCGCTTTCACCCGGGAAAACGCCACGCGCAGGTCGCGATTGCCGGCCAGTGCTTCGCGCACCAGCTGATTGAGGGCCGGGTCGTCGAACTGCTGCCACCACAGGCTCTCGAAACGTGAACGGTCGTACTGCGCGTTGCCCTGGCCCTGCGCTTCGCTGAGGGCCGCTGGCGCAGGCTGGGGCGCCTTGTAATCAGGGCCAACCACACACCCGGCCAAGGCAAGTGTCAACAGCGCCGGGGCGAAACGGAACAAAGCGGTCATGGCTGCGCCTCCAGGCGAGCAGGGGAGTCGGCCGATGCGCGCGCAGCCTGGCGGCGCTCCACGAATCGGCGAATCAGGAAGAAGAACACTGGGGTGAGCAGCAGGCCGAAGAACGTTACGCCAAGCATGCCGGAGAACACCGCAACACCCATGGCATGGCGCATTTCAGCGCCAGCGCCAGTGGAAAACACCAGGGGTACCACGCCCATGATGAAGGCAAACGAGGTCATCAGGATCGGCCGTAGGCGCAACCGGCAGGCCTCCAGTACCGCGGCGAGCGGGTCCAGCCCTTCGAGCTGTTTATCCTTGGCGAACTCCACGATCAGGATCGCGTTCTTGCACGCCAGCCCCACCAGTACGATCAACCCGATCTGGGTGAAGATGTTGTTGTCGCTGCCCGCAATGATTACCCCGGCAATGGCCGACAACAGCGTCATGGGCACGATCAGGATCACCGCCAATGGCAGGCTCCAGCTTTCGTATTGAGCCGCCAGCACGAGGAAGGCCAACAGCACGCACAGCGGGAACACAAACAGCGCCGTGTTGCCCGAGAGGATCTGCTGATACGTCAGCTCGGTCCACTCGTAACTCATGCCATTGGGCAGCTCGGTGCGCAGCAGTTTTTCCATTGCGGCCTGGGCCTGGCCAGAACTGTACCCCGGTGCGGCGGCACCGTTGATCTCAGCGGTCACAAAGCCGTTGTAGTGCATCACGCGGTCTGGCCCGGCGGAATTTTCCACCTTGATCAACGTGGCCAGCGGGATCATCTCGCCGCGGTCGTTGCGCACCTTCAACTGGCCGATTTGCTCGGCGTCCAGGCGGAAGCGTTGATCGGCCTGCACGTTTACCTGGTAGGTACGGCCAAAGCGGTTGAAGTCGTTGGCATACAGCGAACCCAGGTACACCTGCAGCGTGTCGAAGATGTCACTGATAGCCACACCGTGGGTCTTGGCCTTGTCGCGGTCGATGTTGGCGTCTACCTGCGGTACGTTCACGGTGTAGCTGGTGAACAGCGCGGCCAGCTCCGGCACGTTGTGGCTCTTGGCAATGATGTTCTGGGTTTCCTTGAACAGCTCGTCATAGCCCAGGTTGCCACGGTCTTCTACTTGCACCCTGAACCCGCCGATCGTGCCCAGCCCCTGCACAGGCGGCGGCGGGAAGATCGCCATGTAGGCTTCCTCGATGCCGGCGAACTTGCCGTTGAGCGCGCCGGCGATGGCACTGGCGGATTCGCTGGGGTCCTTGCGCTCGTCGAAGTCCTTGAGGGCAACGAACACCACGCCGCTGTTTGGGCTGTTGGTGAAGCCGTTGATGGACAGGCCCGGGAAGGCGATCGCGTTGGCCACGCCCGGTTGCTCCATCGCCATGGTGGACATGCGCTTGATCACAGCTTCGGTGCGGTCCAGGCTGGCTGCATCCGGCAACTGGGCGAAAGCCACCAGGTATTGCTTGTCCTGCTGGGGCACGAAGCCGGTTGGCGTATTGGCGAAGCCGAACCAGGTGAGCACGATAAAGCCCGCGTACACCAGCAAGGCGATACCACTACCCCGGATCACCCGGCGCACCGTGCCGACGTAGCCATGGCTGGCTTTCTCGAACAGGCGGTTGAACGGGCGGAACAGCCAGGCCCCGAACAGCTTGTCCAGCACCCGCGAGAATCGGTCCTTGGGTGCGTCGTGGCCCTTGAGCAACACTGCGGCCAGGGCGGGCGAGAGGGTCAGCGAGTTGAAGGCCGAGATCACCGTGGAAATCGCAATGGTGAGTGCGAACTGCTTGTAGAACTGCCCCGTGAGGCCCGAGATGAATGCAGCCGGTACGAATACCGCGCACAGCACAAGCGCCGTGGCGATGATCGGCCCCGTCACTTCGGTCATGGCGCGATGGGTCGCGGCCATAGGGTCCAGGCCTAGCTCAATATTTCGCTCGACGTTCTCCACCACCACGATGGCGTCGTCCACCACGATCCCGATGGCCAACACCAGGCCGAACAGGGAGAGCGCGTTGAGCGAGAAGCCGAACATGTGCATCACGGCGAAGGTACCGATCAGCGACACCGGCACAGCGGCGAGGGGAATGATCGATGCGCGCCAGGTTTGCAGGAACAGCACCACCACCAACACCACCAGGATCAGCGCCTCGAACAGGGTGTGTACCACCGCTTCGATCGAGCCACGCACGAAGATCGTGGGGTCGTACACAATGCTGTAGTCCATGCCTTCCGGGAAGCTCTGCTTGAGCTCCTGCATCCGGTTGCGCACCTGGTTGGAAATGTCGATCGCGTTCGAGCCAGGGCGCTGGAAGATCGGGATCGCCACGGCGGGCTGGTTGTTGAGCAGCGAGCGCAGGGCGTATTGACTGGAACCCAGCTCCACCCGTGCGATGTCCTTCAGGCGGGTGATCTGGCCATCGGCGCCGGCGCGAATGATGATGTTCTGGAATTCCTCCTCGCTGACCAGCCGGCCCTGGGTGTTGATCGACAGCTGGAAGCTGCTGGCATTGGGGGCGGGCGGTGCGCCGAGCTGGCCGGCCGCGACCTGGCGATTCTGCTCACGAATGGCATTCACCACGTCGGTGGCGGTGAGGTTGCGCGAGGCGGTCTTGTTAGGGTCCAGCCATACGCGCAGCGAGTAATCCCCCATGCCGAACAGCTGCACGTCGCCCACACCGTTGAGGCGAGCGAGCTCGTCCTTGATGTTCAGCACCGCATAGTTGGACAAGTACAGCATGTCGTAGCGCTGATCGGGCGAGGTAAGGTGCACCACCATGGTGAGGTCGGGCGACGCCTTGTCCACCGTGATACCGATGCGGGTCACCTCTTCAGGCAACTTGGGCTCGGTCCGGGTCACACGGTTTTGCACCTGCACCTGGGCGTTGTCCAGGTCGGTACCCAGGGCGAAGGTGATCGTCAGCGTGAGCTTGCCGTCGGCGGTGGCCTGGGAGCTCATGTACAGCATGTTCTCTACGCCGGTGATGGCCTGCTCCAACGGGGAAGCAACGGTTTCGCCGATTACCTTGGGGTTGGCGCCCGGGAAGTTGGCCCGTACCACCACGGTAGGCGGCACAACCTCGGGGTATTCACTGATGGGCAGCTGGAACAGCGAAATCGCCCCGCCGATCAGAATCAGCAACGAGAGCACGGCGGCGAAGATCGGCCGTTTGATGAAGAAGTCGGAAAACGTCATGGCGCTGATCCTTTAGCCGCGTGGGTTGGCGGTGCTTGCCAGTTTCTGTTGGGGAGCGTTGGCGGGCCGGTTATTCGCTTCCAGCGCCTGGCGCTGGCTGGCGAGCGCGGCGAGGGTTTCACTGCTGGCCATGGGCACGGTTTGTGGGTCGACCGTGGAGCCCGGGCGCACGCGCTGCAGGCCATTGACCACAATGCGGTCGCCCTTGGCCAGGCCACCTCGCACGATGCGCAGGCCTTCGAGTTTCGGGCCAAGTTCGACAGAGCGGTAAGTCGCCTTGTTGTCCTTGTCCATTACCAGCACGAACTTCTTGCCCAGGTCGGTGCCTACGGCTTCATCCTTGATCAGCACGGCTTCATACACGCCGCTGCCTACCAGCTTGAGCCGTGCGTACAGGCCTGGGGTGTACTGCCCATCTCGGTTGTCGAACACGGCGCGGCCACGGATGGTGCCGGTTTGCGGGTTCACCTGGTTGTCGAGGAAGTTAAGCTGGCCCAGGTGGCTGTTGCCGTCCTCGTTGGACAGCCCCATGTACACCGGTGCCGCGCTGCTTACCCGGCCATCGCGGGTGAGCTGGGTGTATTTGAGGAAAGCACGCTCGTCGGCGTCGAAGTAGGCATACACCTTGTCAGTGGACACTACGCTGGTGAGCAGGCTGCTGTCGGCGCTCACCAAGTTGCCGGCAGTGATCTCGGCCCGGCCCACGCGGCCACTGATAGGCGCGGTGACACGGGTAAAGCTCAGGTTGAGGCGGGCGAGGTCCAGTTGGGCCTGGATCGCGGCCACCCCGGCGCGGGCGGCGAGTGCCGCACTGTTGCGGCCGTCCGCCAGCTCCGCAGAGATGGCATTGGCGCTGCGCAGGCGTTCGCCACGGCTGGCTTCGTTCTCACTGTTGGCGGCATTGGCCCGGGCTTGTTGCAGCTGGGCTTCCAAGCGGTGCACCTCGGCCTGGAATGGCCGCGGGTCGATCTGGAACAGCAGGTCGCCCTTTTTCACCAGGGCGCCCTCGGTAAATGCCACGGTGTCGATCTGGCCCGATACGCGCGGGCGGATCTGTACGGTTTCCGGGGCCTCGAGGCGGCCAGTGAACTCGTCCCATTCATTCACCGGCTGATCCAGCACTTCGGCAACGCTTACCTTGGGGGCCTGCGGTGCTTGAGCGGTTTCAGGCGCTTTGCCGCAGGCGGTGAGCACAGCGAGCGCCAGCACGGCCAAGGGGTAATGCAAGGGTTTGAATGACTGTTCCATGAGAAGCCCGCCCATTATGTTTATCAGGATGGACGGATTCTGGCGACACGCGGGACCATCGACGAATCGAATGGTTCGAAGGTAACTATCATTGCCAGTGATTCAGGTTATTCAAAAAATTTCTGAGCCACACCCTTGTAGACCCGGCGCCGCCGGGGAACCGTTAGCGGCCTTGACCGCCCCTACGCGCCAGCGGTTTCCAAGGCCCAATCCATGAACATCCGCACGGCAGGCAACCGCTCGCGCCCTGGCAAGCAGCTGAGCCGATAGGTAGCGGCAGGCAGCCGCAGGTGCGGCAGGTACGGCTGCAGCAAACCCTTGCTCACGCTGTCAGCCACCAGCACGTCGCTGGCCAGCACTAGGCCGTGGCCGGAGATGGCCGCCAGCAGCCCGTGCTGTTCATCGGCATAGGAGCGCCGCCCGGGCCGTGACAGCCAGTGCTGGTGCTGGGCCATGGCGCACCATTGGGGCCAGTCGGGCGTACCCGGCACGCTGCTGGCCCACGGCATGTCGATCAGTACCGGGGCCTGGGCGACCGACGGCGACCAACCGTGCGGGGTATACACCGCGAAGTGCTCTTCGAACAGCGTGACCTGGTACAGGTCCGGCTCGGGATTGAAGGTCGCCCGAATAGCCAAGTGCACTGAAGCATCCCGGGCCAGGTCGGTCAGCGCCTCGGCCGTTTCCACGCGCACGTTCAAGTGTGGGCAGCGTGCGTAGAAGTCGCCCAGGCGTGGGATCAGCCACAAGCTGGCAAAGGCTGGGGTGGTGGTGATCACCAAGGTGTTGGTGGCTTCATCCGGCAGCAGCGGTAGCACGGCGCCGTTGAGGCCCACAAACGCCTGATGAAGGCCCGCGTGCAGCCGCTTGCCTGCATCGCTCAACCGCACCCCCTGGCCAGTGCGCTCGAACAGTAAGGTGCCCAACCACTGCTCCAGGGATTTGACCTGATGGGAAATGGCCGCCGGGGTGACCGACAGCTCTTCCCCGGCGGCGGCGAAGCTGCCGAGCCGGGCGGCGGATTCAAAACCGCGCAGGGCGGTGAGAGGAAGGTGGGCAAACACCGGGTTTAGCCTCATTAGGGGTGGGTCAAATCTACTTGCTTGCACCGCCGGGCTCAACCATCGAAGCTGCGCGCACTTTCAGGGGAGTTTTGACCATGCAAGGCGCGAAACGCAAAATCGTCCAGGCGGTGCTCTACGAAGCGGGCGCTCTGATATTCGTGGCACCGGCGCTGGCCCTGCTGTTCGGCCAAGGGATGGGGCACTCCACCGTGCTATCGGTGGTGATAAGCACCGTTGCGCTGGGCTGGAACATGCTGTTCAACCATCTGTTTGAGGGGTTCGAGCGCCGTAGGGGCTGGCACGCACGTACGCCCTTCAGGCGGCTGCTGCATGCGGTGGGCTTCGAAGGTGGCCTTACGGGCATTCTCACCCCGGTAATGGCCTACGGCCTAGGCGTCGACCTGGTCACCGCTTTCCTCACTAATGTAGGGCTGTTCGCCTTCTTCTTCATTTATGCCTACGGGTTTCAATGGGTGTTCGACAAGGCCTTCGGGCTGCCACGGCAAACAACGTTCAACCCCGGCGCCTGCCCCAGCGCGGATTGACCTCTGGGCCGGCACTGCGTAGGCTTGCCCCCTCGAGGTGCTTCCAGGGGCAATGCCTGCTGAAGCTAAGATGGGAACGCGGTAACAAGCCGCGGCTGCCCCCGCAACTGTGAGCGGTAAAGCCTGGCCAATGCCACTGCCTTCGGGGCGGGAAGGCGCCAGGCCGCCATTGGGCATATTGCCCGGGGCGCCGCAAGCCAGGAGACCTGCCTCGTGCCGATCCTTTTATTCAACCGGGCGGGGTGATCCGGTGCGAACCTGCCCAGGCGCCGCCTGCGGTGCCTTCGCGCCTGCCCGCCACAGTGCCAGGGCCACCCATGAAAACGCTCAGCAAGCTCCCCGTTACCATCGTTACCGGCTTCCTTGGGTCCGGTAAAACCACGCTGCTTCGTCACATTCTCGATAACGCCGAAGGCCGGCGCATTGCGGTGATCGTGAACGAGTTCGGCGAGCTGGGCATCGATGGCGACCTGCTCAAGCAGTGCAGCATCGGCTGCACCGAAGAAGAGGCCGTAGGGCGCGTGTTCGAGCTGGCCAACGGTTGCCTGTGCTGCACCGTGCAAGAAGAGTTCTTCCCGGTGATGCGCGAACTGGTACAGCGCCGCGGCACCCTGGACCACATCCTGATCGAAACCAGCGGCCTGGCGCTGCCCAAGCCGCTGGTGCAGGCCTTCCAGTGGCCAGAGATTCGCAACGCGTGCACCGTTGACGCCGTGATCACGGTAGTGGACGCACCCGCGGTGGCGGCCGGTACCTTCGCCGCTTTCCCTGACGCCGTGGACGCGCAGCGCCGGCAGGACCCGAACCTGGACCACGAATCCCCCCTGCACGAGCTGTTCGAAGACCAACTGGCCAGTGCCGACCTGGTGATCCTGAACAAGGTTGACCTGATCGATTCGCAAGGCCTGGAGCGCGTGCGCGCTGAAGTGAGCGAAGAGCTGCCGGCCGCGGTGAAAGTGGTCGAAGCCAGTGCCGGGCAGCTGCCGTTGGCAGTATTGCTGGGCCTGGGCGCCGAATCCGAAGCGCACATCAATGGCCGCCTTACCCACCATGATCAGCACCATGATGGCGAAGAAGCGGACCACGACCATGACGCCTTCGATTCCATCTGGGTCGAGTTGCCGGAAGCGCCAGAAGCTGCGTTGATGGCGGCGCTCGACAGCGTGGTTCAGCAGCACGACGTACTCAGGGTGAAAGGCTTTGCCGCCATCCCCGGCAAACCCATGCGTTTGCTGGTGCAGGGCGTGGGCAGCCGGTTCGATCGGCATTTCGACCGGCCATGGGCCGCGGACGAGGCCCGGGTGAGCCGGTTGGTATTGATCGGCCAGGCGCTGGACGGTGCCGTGCTGCGCGATGAACTGACCCAAGCATTGCGGGGCTGACCGATGCACCTGCTACGCACCCAGCCCGGCGGTTTCGTTCCGGACGACAGCATTGCCGACCTGGGCCAGAGCCCGGCCGAACTGGTGATCCTGTGCAGCGGCGATTCCCATCTGGCCCTGCTGGCCGAAGCGGCAAACGGCCTGCCGGGTGACTACCCGAGCGTGCGCCTGGCCAACCCGATGCAGGTTCAGAACCACGCCTCGGTGGACCTGTATGTGGACCAGGTGCTGCGGCACGCAAAAGTGATCGTGTTGTCGCTGCATGGCGGCGTGGGCTATTGGCGCTACGGCGTTGAGCAGCTGGCACAGCTGGCGGGGCAGGGCGTGCTGATAGTCGCGGTGCCCGGGGACGACCGGCCAGACCCGGAGCTGGGTGCGCTGAGTTCCGTAACGGCCGAAGTCGCCCAAAGCATCTGGCAGTACCTGCGCCAAGGTGGCATGGGTAACGCCCGCTCGCTGTATGCCTACCTCGCAGCACAATTTTTCCCTCAGGCACTGGCGCAGCCCCTGCCATGGCAACCGCCCGCGCCGCTGCCCCGAGTGAGCCTGTATCACCCGGTATCCGGCACGACAAACCTCGAGCAGTGGCAGAGCTGCTGGCAGCCCGGCGCCGTGGTGCCGGTGGTGTTTTACCGCTCGCACCTGCAGGCCGCCAATACGGCGTTCATCGATGCCTTCTGTGACGTGCTTGTCACGGCGGGGTTGAACCCGATGCCGGTGGCGGTGGCCAGCCTGAAGGAAGCCGAATGCCTCGCGCAGCTTGAAGCCTGGATGGATGAAGCCCAGGCAGCGTTGGTGATCAATACCACAGGCTTCGCGCTGGCCAGCCCCGATGCCCCTCGGCAACGCCCGTTGCGCCGCGACATACCGGTGATCCAGGCCATTTGTGCCCAGGATAACCAGCCCATGTGGGAAGCGAGCCCTCAGGGCCTGGGCCCGCGGGACCTCGCCATGCATGTGGCATTGCCCGAATTGGACGGGCGCATCATCAGCCGGCCGATCAGTTTCAAGGACCTGGCCTGGCGCAGCGAGCGCAGCCAGAGTGACGTGGTGTGCTACCGCGCGCACCCCGAGCGTATGGCATTCGTGGCGCAGCTGGCGGCTCGCTGGATTGCCTTGGGCCGCACACCTGCGCATGGCAAACGCGTGGCGTTGATACTGGCCAATTACCCGACGCGGGACGGCCGCATCGGCAATGGCGTAGGCCTCGATACCCCCGCAGCCGCCTTGAATATCCTTCGCGCGATGCAGGGGCAGGGGTATGCCGTAAGCCAGCTGCCCGAAAGCGGCACCGCGCTGATTCAGGCGCTGCTGGGCGGCGTGAGCAATGACTTGGAGCACCTCGACGCCCGCCCTTGCGCTCAAAGCCTTGAACTGGGCGCGTACACCAAGGCGTTTCTGAGCCTGCCTGAAGCCTGCCAACAGGCCGTGACCGATCGCTGGGGCGCACCCGACGCCGACCCGATGTTCCGTAGCGGGCGGCTGATGATCGCCGGCCTGCGGTTCGGCGAAACCTTCGTCGGCATTCAGCCAGCCAGGGGCTACCAACTTGATGCCAGCGCGGTGTACCACGACCCGGACCTGGTGCCCCCGCACGGCTACCTTGCCTTCTACTTCTGGCTGCGGCTGACATATGGGGCCCATGCCGTCATTCACGTGGGCAAGCACGGCAACCTTGAATGGCTGCCGGGCAAGGGCGTAGGCCTGTCCGCCAGTTGCTGGCCGGACGCACTGCTCGGCCCGCTGCCGAACATCTACCCGTTCATTGTCAATGACCCGGGCGAGGGTGCCCAGGCCAAGCGTCGCACCCAGGCGGTGATCATCGACCACCTGATGCCACCGCTCACCCGCGCTGAGAGCTACGGGCCGCTACGGGACCTGGAGCGGCTGGCGGACGAATACTATGACGCTCAGTTGCTGGACCGCCGTCGCGCGCTGGAGCTGCAAGGGGAAATACTGGCGCTGGTGCGCGCCACCCAGCTGGACCGCGAACTGAGCCTGAGCGATGCGGCCTTGAGCGATGCCGATACCTGGTTGCCGCGCCTCGACACCTACTTGTGTGACCTGAAGGAATCGCAGATCCGCGACGGCTTGCACGTGTTCGGTGAGTCCCCTGCGGGGCGCCTGCGCATCGACACCCTGTGCGCGCTGCTACGTGTACCGCGTGGGGCAGGCAAGGGCGCCGAGGCCAGCCTGCCAAGGGCGCTGGCCACGGCCCTGGGCCTAGGGTTCGATCCGCTCGACTGCGTATTCGGCGACCCTTGGCAGGGCCCTCGCCCACGCCTTTTGGCCGATGTGGATGCCGGGCCCTGGCGCACCCATGGCGATACCCGCGAGCGCCTTGAACTGCTTGGCGCTCAGCTTGTGGAAAGCGCCTTGAATGAACGCTGGGAGTGCCCGGCAGGGGCAGCGTGGGAGGGCGTTGCGACCATTGTCGAGGGGCTGCTTGCCAAGGTAGCGCCCGCGCTGGACGCCTGCGGCCCTGCCGAAATAGGCAACCTGCTGGCCGCGCTTGAAGGCCGGTTCGTCGAGCCCGGCCCTAGCGGCGCGCCCAGCCGGGGGCGCCTGGATGTATTGCCCACCGGCCGTAACTTCTACAGCGTGGACGTACGCAACCTGCCTACCCCCACGGCCTGGCGGCTGGGCTTCGCCTCGGCCAACCTGGTGCTTGAGCGCCACTTGCAGGACCACGGCGACCACTTGCGTGCACTGGGGCTTTCCGTTTGGGGCACCGCGACGATGCGCACTGGTGGCGACGATATTGCCCAGGCCATGGCCCTGCTCGGTGTACGCCCCGTCTGGGCCACCGGCAGCCAGCGGGTGGACGATTTCGAGATATTGCCGCTCAGCCTGCTGGATCGTCCCAGGGTGGACGTTACCCTGCGTGTGTCCGGGTTCTTCCGTGACGCCTTCGGCAACCTCATTCGATTGTTCGACGCTGCGGTCCAGGCGGTAGCGGCGCTGGACGAGCCGGAAGACATGAACCCCCTCGCCGCGCGGGTGCGCAGCGAGCAGGCGCAGCTGCTTGCCGATGGTGTCGAGGCCGAAGAGGCTCGGCGCCAGGCCGGCTGGCGAATATTCGGTGCCAAGCCAGGGGCCTACGGCGCCGGGGTCCAAGGGGTGATCGAGTCCCGGCAATGGACCGACCGCGGCGATCTGGCCGAGGCATACCTCAATCACTCCGGTTATGCCTACGGCGCTGCCGATGAAGGCGCCCCCGCGCGCACGGAACTGGCCCGCCGCCTTGGCCAGGTGGAGGCGGTGCTGCAAAACCAGGACAACACCGAACACGACCTGCTCGATTCCAACGATTATTACCAATTCCAGGGCGGCATGCTGGCGGCGGTGCATCAACAAAGTGGTCGCGAAGCCGCCAGTTACCATGGCGATCACAGCCAGGCGGACGTACCGCGCATTCGTACCCTCAAGGAAGCTCTTAACCGGGTAGTACGGGCGCGGGCGGTGAACCCCAAGTGGATCGACGGCATGCGCCGCCACGGCTACAAGGGCGCCTTTGAAATGGCCGCTACCCTGGACAACCTGTTCGGCTTCGATGCGGCTACCGGCCTGATCGAAGACCACCAATATGCGTTGGTGGCCGAAGCGTATGTGCTGGACGCGCAAAACCGCGACTTCCTTCGCGAGCATAACCCTCATGCGTTGCGGGACATGGCCGAGCGCCTGCTGGAGGCTCAGCAGCGCGGCCTGTGGCAACAACCCGGCGACTACCGCCAGGCACTGGAAGATGTGCTGCTGGACAGCGAAGAAGAGGGCTGAGATGACGTTTCACTATCCGCTGAGCGCGGTCGTTGGCGCCGAGCCGCTCAAGCTGGCGCTGTGCCTGGCCGCGATTGATCCGAAGATCGGCGGCGTGCTGATTGAAGGCCCGCGTGGCATGGCCAAAAGCACTCTGGCCCGCGGGCTGGCTGACCTGCTGGAGGGGGCGCCGTTTGTAACCTTGCCGCTGGGCGCCAGTGAAGACCGGGTTGCCGGCACATTGGACCTGGACGCTGCACTGGGGCAGGGGCAGGTCCGCTTTTCGCCCGGTGTACTGGCGGCCGCCGACGGCGGTGTGCTGTACGTCGATGAAGTGAACCTGTTGCCTGACCCGCTGGTAGACCTATTGCTGGATGTCGCCGCCAGTGGAGTGAACCGCGTGGAGCGCGACGGCATTTCTCACCAGCATCCGTCGCGTTTCGTGTTGATCGGGACCATGAACCCGGAAGAGGGTGAGCTCAGGCCGCAACTGCTGGACCGCTTTGGCTTGAACGTCGCGTTGGAACAGCGGCCCGAGCCCGCCGAGCGTCAGGCCATCATCCGCCGGCGCCTGGCGTTCGACAGCGACCCGGCCGGCTTTTGTGAACAATGGGCGAGTGAGCAGGCCAACCTTGGTCAACGCTGCCGCGAAGCACGGGCGCGGTTGAATGACATACCGCTGGACGACGCTGCATTAGCCAGCATCAGCGAGGCCTGCCATGCCTCGGGGGTGGACGGCCTGCGCGCCGATCTGGTGTGGCTGCGCGCCGCCCGTGCCCACGCGGCCTGGCGCGGTGGCGCGCATATCGAGGGCGTGGACATTGAGGCAGTGGCGGAATTTGCTCTTCGTCACCGTCGGCAGAGCCCCGCTCCGCTGACACCCCCGGCGAGTTCAAGCGCCCCGCAACCTCAGCAACCGCAACAGCCCCAGCAAGGGGCGAGTGGTGACTGGGGACAGATGCCCGCGCAAACGGTTGCCACAGGGCCACGCACCGGCTTGCCGGGGTGGCCAAAAAAGCATTGAGCCCCCGCTTGGCCCAGGCGGGGGCGAAGCGCACAAGCGTTGTGGCCAAAGCTAGTCAGCGGAGCGGGCGCCTGGGCCATGGTGGGCGCATCGCTTGGGTGCCCACGCTAGCGAAAGGCCGCCCCGCAAGCCGAGCGGATGTGCAGTGGCAAGCCGGCCCGGCCAATGCGCCGCCGCTGTGGCTGATCGTGGTGGACACTTCGGCATCTACCCGCCGTCACGGCGCACTGTCTCGCGCCAAGGGGTTTTTACAGGCTTTGTTCGATCAGGCTTACCGCCAACGGGCGCGGCTGGCCTTGATCACCGCCAGTGGCGCAGGCGCTCAATGGCAGCGCCATGGCCTTAAAGCCTCCCGCGCGCTGGGGCCCTGGCTGGATCAGCTCGGTGCCGGCGGCGGCACGCCGCTACCTGAAGCGCTGAGCGAAGCAAAAACCTGGCTGGCCCGGCAGCAATCCGTCCAGGCCGGGCGTGTATACCGCTGCGTGGTGATCACCGACGGGCGTTTGAAGACAGTGCAGGGTATACAAAGTGTGGGGTGTGACACCTTGCTGGTGGACATGGAGCTGGGCGGGGTACGGCTGGGCAAAGGCCGTGAGCTGGCCCGGCTTCTTGAGGCGGAATACGTGCATCTTGACGCTTTGCCATCGGGTTGAAAAAACATTGGGCTCTGTGGGAGTAGGCGAAAGCCTGCGAACATTCTCCTACGGTAGCCAACGCGGTCTGACGGCTATCCAGCCCTTGGCCGGGTGATGGCCTGGCTCCAGACCTTGCGCTGGCAGCGGGGGCAATCCAGCGTTTGGTGGCCTGCCAGCCGCTGCACGCCGCCGCAGTGCTCACAGGCATACAGCCCGCTCGCCTCGGGCGCTTCGGAAGGTGAGCGGAACTCCCGCGGCAGGATCGACAGCCCTGGCTGCACTTCGTCCCGTTCGTAGAAGTACACGCTCACGTCGCCGTTCACCTCGAGCAGCGCCAGGCGAATCTGGCCCAGATGTTCCGCCCCATGCAGGCGCAGCTCCATGAGGAACTCGTCGTGGGTAACGTTACCCTTGTCCAGGGTTTCAAGCTCGAATACGCCGTCGCGAATGATGAGGATAGCGCGGCCTTCCAGCCATTCGCCAAAGCGGCTGCTGCGCTCGATCACAAAGGTGGTGAAGCGGTACAGCAGCGTCATTACCAGAAACACTGTGAGTACCGGCAGTATGGGTACATCGTCGTAAAACGTAACGTCGCCGGCCGCGGAGCCCAGCGTGAGGATGACCACCAGCTCGAACAGAGATAACTGGCGCACGCCCCGCCGGCCGGCAATCTTCAGGAAGATGAAGACCACCGCATAGGCCAGCAGCGTGCGCCCGGCCACTTCCCACAGAAAGGCCAGTGATTGCTTGTCCAGCAGCACCCGCTGCCAGTCGATAGACATTACGCGCCGTTTCGGCGATTACGGCCGGTCACGGTAATCAGTGGGCAAAAGCCGGCATGCTCCAGGGTTGCAGGCTATAGCCATGACGAGACAGGCCGGCACGCACTTCTTCAAGCGCGCTGGCGAGTTGCTGCGGGTCGGAGTAGGCACTGGCCGACAGCTGAGCGCGGCACAGGTTGTGACTGGTGTGATCATCGATCACGGTAAGGCTGAGGGCGCCATCACCGTCTTGCTGTGTCCAGGCGACACAGTGGAAGGGTTCGAAAGCGTTGCCGGCGATCAGTAGGGCTTCGTTCACACGCAGCGTTGCGTCCATGAGTTGTTTGCTCTCTCGAAATGCACGTCAGGTTGACATCGCCGCGTCTTTTGAGGCGGCAGTTGAAATACTGATGCCCTGACGCGACCAGCGAGTCACAAAGGTGGCCACAAATTTGTGAAGTATTCCGTTATCACAAGCGGCACCCCTTGCAGCCGTAAGACTTCATCAAAGAGTTTGAATTCCCGCCACCCGATCGCCGGTGCGTACTCATGGACGGGCGGTTGCCCCGAAAACACGGGCGATGGCGGCATGAGCTTGTGCCTCCCGGGCTGCCCAGTCCCCGGTAAGCACAATAAAAGGCTGTTTATTTTTCACCAGCCAGTTCAGGCAAGCCTCGAAAAAAGCGCGACGATCTGCCACATCCGGCTGGCAGCGCTGGCCGTCGGCTACCCAAGGCACCTCTTCAGGAGAAAGCAGGAGGTGAAGGTCATAACGCCGGTCCAGTAACGCTGTGTCGAGCCATGCCGGGTAGCTTCCGAACAACAGGTTGCTCCACAAGATGTTGCTGAGCAGGTGAGTATCCAGCCACAGCCAGTCGGGGTTGGCCATCCGCGCGCAGTCTTCCATGGCAAGTTGGCCACGCGCGATGGTGGGAATATCGTCCAGCGAGGTTTCCCTTTGGTGGGTATCGATGAACTCACGCACGTATTCCGCGCAGCTTAGCCCCCCATAGCACTGCTGCAGGCGCAACGCCAGCGCGCTTTTACCTACGGACTCCGGCCCGGTCAACACCACCACATTCATCTTGCCACGCCTGCCTTTTCTTTAATGAAGGGTGCACATCCTAACCCGTACCGTCACAACCCTCACGCAGGTGTGCTGGCGTTGCTGTCAAGCATCAGTCAGAATCGCCGGCGCGGGCGCGTACCAGCAGGGAAATGCTTGAAAAAACTCAGGAACTTGCGCCTTTGTCACCAAAGTGTGTACCTAATCATTCAAACCGTCATAGAACGGCCGGATCTGGGGGAAATGTATGGACATGTGGACGGCCGCATCGGCCATGGTGCTGGGAATTGTCGAGGGGCTTACTGAGTTCCTGCCGATCTCCAGCACCGGGCATCAGATCATCGTGGCAGATTTGCTCGACTTCGGCGGGGAGCGAGCGATGGCATTCAATATCATCATCCAGCTGGGGGCGATCCTTGCAGTGGTATGGGCGTTTCGCGGCAAGATCATCAGCGTGGTCGGCGGTTTGGGCACCCAGCCCGAGGCGCGGCGCTTCACCGCGAACCTGCTGATCGCGTTCCTGCCGGCGGTGGCGCTCGGTGTGCTGTTCTCGGATGTGATTCACCACTACCTGTTCAACCCGATAACCGTGGCCTGCGCGCTGATCGTAGGCGGGGTGGTGATGTTGTGGGCGGAAAAGCGCAAGCATCAGGTGCGTATCGAGCATGTGGACGACATGCACTGGACCGACGCCTTGAAGATCGGTTGCGCCCAGTGCCTGGCAATGATTCCGGGCACCTCACGCTCTGGGTCTACGATCATTGGTGGGCTGTTGTTTGGAATGTCGCGTACAGCGGCCACTGAATTCTCGTTCTTCCTGGCCATGCCGACGATGGTGGGGGCCGCGGTTTATTCCGGATACAAGTATCGGGACCTGTTCCAGGCCTCGGACCTGCCAGTGTTCGCACTCGGTTTTCTGGTGTCCTTCCTGTTCGCGATGATCGCGGTGCAAGGCCTGCTGAAATTCATCGCCCATCACAGTTATGCCGTGTTTGCCTGGTACCGGGTGGCGTTTGGGCTGCTCATTTTGCTCACCTGGCAATTCCATTGGGTCGATTGGTCCACGGCCCAAGGGTAAACGGCTGAACTCCGCCCTCAACCGCTCAGTCGAACTGGGATGCGCCCGCGTAGGCTCACCGGCACGAAGGAGTTGGCGCAACTTGTGCTAGGTACTATCAGGTTCCCCGCACAACCGCATGGGGCAAGAAGGCTAGGGGCGCCGCCTGCAACGCGCCCTTGAGACGGTTCGAGGGCGTAAGGATGAAGCGTCTGTGTACAGCGTTGGGCCTTTTGGTGCTTCTGGGCCTGTTTTCGGTGCAGCTTCAGGCCGCCCCGCGGGCACACTGGGGCGTGGGCGTGCATCGCTTGACATTCCCGGACCCGCTGGACGGCAAGCCAATGCATGCCTATGCGTTCTATCCCTCCAGCATGACGGGGCATACCGCCCGGGTAGATGGCTATCAGTTGGACGCCGATGAAGATGCGCCCATCGCGATGGGGCGTTTCCCGCTGCTGATGCTGTCCCATGGCAATACCGGAACGCCCCTGGCGCTGCATGACCTGATCACCTCCATTGCGGGCAAGGGATTCGTGGTGGTGGCGGTGCTCCATCCGGGTGACAACTACCTCGACCAGAGCCGGTTGGGCACACTCAGCAACCTGTATGGTCGGCCGTTGCAAATTTCTGCCGCGATTACTTCGGCGCTCGACGAGCCCATGCTATCGCCGTTTCTCAATGCTGAGCAGGTGGGCGTCATCGGCTACTCAGCCGGGGGCGAGACGGCGCTTATTCTCTCAGGGGCGCGGCCTGACCTCTCCCGCTTGAAGGCCTACTGCATCGAGCGGCCTCACGACACCGACGCCTGCAAGGGCCACGGCGAGCTGGTTGCCGACCGTAAGGACCTCACGGCCCAGGCAGATCCGCGCGTGCATGCGCTATTGCTGATGGCGCCCTTGAGCCTGATGTTTGGTCGCCATGCACTGGCAACGGTACAGGTACCCACGCTGATCTACGCCGGCGACAACGACCAGTTGGTCGCGGTCGACAAGAACGCCGAGGCCTTGGCCCGCAAGCTTCCAGTGAAGGCACGCTACCATCCGTTGGCCGGCGCTGGGCACTTCGTATTCATGGCGCCCTGCACGCAGGAGCAGGAACGGGAACTGCCAGCACTGTGCAAGGACGCTCAAGGCGTGGACCGCGCGGGCATCCACCGTACGATGATCGACGAAGCCGGGCGTTTCTTCTCCCAGGCGCTGGGCCGGCCGACCCGCGCTGGATGGCAGACCGCCGATCAATGACTCAGCGGCCGCTGCCTTCCCGCGACAGCCAGCCGATCAGCGCCAGCCCTACGACAGACAAGCCCGACGCGCAGAGGAAGATAGCTGCGTAACCGGCATTGGCCGCCAGCGCGCCCATCAGCGGCCCGGCAATGGCCAGGGCAATGTCGAAGAACACTGCGAACGCCCCTAGCCCCGAGCCGCGGCTGCCAGGGGGTACCTGCGCGATGGCCAGCACGCCCAGTGCCGGGTACACCAGCGACAAGCCGAACCCTGCCAGGCTGGCCCCGATCAACGCGAACACGGGCGACGGCGCCAGCCACAGGAATACAAACCCGACCGTCTCGACGCTGAGGCAAGCGAATGCCACGGCGAACCCGCCATAGTGGTTGATCGCGTTGATGAACAGCAGCCGGGCGAGGATGAAACAGGCTCCGAAGGCCGTGAGGCAGAACGCCGCACCTGCCCAGCCTTGTTCCAGGTAATACAGGGTGATGAACGTGGTGAGGGTGCCGTAGCCGATCGAAGCCAGGCACAGGCCTAGCCCGTATGGCGCGACGCGGCCGAACGCGGACCAGAATGGCAGGCGCTCGCCGCCGCGTATCACCGGTACCGAGGGCCGCTTGCGCAGCATGAACAACGCGAACGCCGCCAGGGCGAACAAGGCAATGCCCAGGGAATGGAAGCCCAGGTCGCTGGTCATCACCACGCCCAATGGCGCCCCCACCGCGATCGCCCCGTAGGAGGCGATGCCGTTCCAGGAGATCACCTTGGCCGTATGCTCGGGCCCCACCTGGCCGATGCCCCACGCGCTGGTGCCAACGCCCACCATACCCTGGCCCACCCCCAGCAGCAGGCGCGCCACCAGCAACACGCTCAGGCTCAGGGTGTTCCATTCATGCAGCAATGTTGCCAGCAGCGTGAGCGCGCCGCTGCCGGCAATGGCGTACAGGCCATAGGTGATGGTGCGTTTGGTGCCCAGGCTATCCGCAAGGCGGCCGGCGAGCGGGCGGATCAGCAAGGTGGCGAAATACTGGGCGGCGATTACCACACCCGCCATCACGGCGCTCAGGCCCAGTACGTCGTGGACGTAGCCCGGCAGCACCGCAATCGGCAGGCCGATGCAGAAGAATGCGATGAAGGTATAGAAAACGATGGACAGGATTTGCAGCGTAACGGCGCCGGAGCGCGGGGGGAGGGTGCTCGAAGGGGTGGTCATCGGTGCGCTCGCGGGCAGTGGGGCTACACCTATGATCGCCATCGGGCGAGAAAATTAAAAGCTGGCTAATGATTTTCTCGCCCGGTACGGGCCGGTTACACCACGCCTTGGCTGCGCAGGTACTCGTCGTAGGTGCCGCTGAAGTCCACCACGCCTTCAGGCGTAAGCTCGATGATGCGAGTGGCCAGCGAAGACACGAACTCGCGGTCATGGCTCACGAACAGCAAGGTGCCTGGGTAGTTCTCCAGTGCCAGGTTCAGCGCTTCGATGGATTCCATGTCCAGGTGGTTGGTGGGTTCGTCCATCACCAGCACGTTGGGCTTTTGCAGGATCAGCTTGCCGAACAGCATGCGGCCCTGTTCACCCCCGGAGATCACCTTCACCGACTTGTTGATCTCGTCGCTGGAGAACAGCATACGACCGAGCGTGCCGCGCACCAGCTGCTCGCCGCCTTGCGTCCACTGGCCCATCCACTCGAACAGGGTGGCATCCTGCTCGAAGTCCGAAGCGTGGTCCTGGGCGTAGTAGCCCAGTTCGGCGCTGTCGGTCCACTTCACGCTGCCCTTGTCTGCCTGCAGCTCACCCATCAGCATACGCAGCAGGGTGGTCTTGCCGGCGCCGTTGGGGCCGATGATCGCCACGCGCTCGCCGGCTTCGACCTGCAGGCTCAGGCGATCGAACAGCTGCTTGCCGTCAAAGCCCTTGCTCAGGTTGTCCAGGGTTACCGCCTGGCGGTGCAGCTTCTTGTTCTGCTCGAAGCGGATGAACGGGCTTACACGGCTGGAAGGCTTGACCTCGGCCAGCTGGATCTTGTCGATCTGCTTGGCGCGCGAGGTAGCTTGCTTGGCCTTGGAGGCGTTGGCCGAGAAGCGGCTGACGAAGGTCTGCAGCTCGGCGATCTGGGCTTTCTTCTTGGCGTTGTCGGCCAGCAGTTGCTCGCGCGACTGGGTGGCGGCGGTCATGTACTCGTCATAGTTGCCCGGGAACAGGCGCAATTCGCCGTAATCCAGGTCTGCCATATGGGTGCAGACGCTGTTGAGGAAGTGACGGTCGTGGGAAATGATCACCATGGTGCTGTTACGCGCCGTGAGGATGGTCTCCAGCCAGCGGATGGTGTTGATGTCCAGGTGGTTGGTCGGTTCGTCGAGCAACAGCACGTCCGGGTCCGAGAACAGCGACTGGGCCAGCAATACCCGCAGCTTCCAGCCGGGGGCAACTTCGCTCATGGGGCCGAAATGCTGCTCCAGAGGAATGCCCAGGCCCAGCAGCAGTTCACCGGCGCGGGATTCGGCCGTGTAGCCGTCCATTTCCGCGAATTCGGTTTCCAGCTCGGCGACTGCCATGCCGTCGTCTTCGGTCATTTCCGGCAACGAGTAGATGCGGTCGCGCTCGGCCTTGACCTTGTACAGCTGCTCGTGGCCCATGATCACGGTATCGATCACGCTGCAGGCCTCGTAGGCGAACTGGTCCTGGCGCAGCTTGCCGAGCCGCACGTTGGGCTCCAGCATCACCTGGCCGCCACTGGGCTCCAGGTCGCCGCCAAGGATTTTCATGAAAGTGGACTTGCCACAACCGTTCGCCCCGATCAGGCCGTAGCGGTTGCCGTTGTTGAATTTGACCGAGACGTTCTCGAACAGCGGCTTGGGGCCGAACTGCATCGTGATGTTGGCGGTGGAGATCAAGAGCCTTACCTATCAGTAACGTGCGAAGTAGATGCTGTGCTTGGGTCGAATCCTTGGCTTGCCAGGCCCTGCCAGTCGTGGACACTCTGGTCCAGCGTGGGCGAGGAAAGAGGCGGCAGCGCGAATGCTCAAGCTGTCGAGCGGTGAATGCGGGGGTTGAGACCAGACATTGCGCATATTGTGGCATAGGTATGCCGGCAGTTATACCTGTGCGGCGCGTGTTTGCGGCTTGTGGTGGCAGGCCGTTACTGGTTGGGTCGGGTCTGGCGTACTAACCTCACCTGACTATGCCGCGGAGCATCAGCCATGAGAACAAAAATAATCTATTTCCATAACGAATACCGCATCGAGACAAACCCCGAGTACCGGCAGGCGACCTTGCTGGAGCGGGTGTATGACCGCTATAGCGACGCCTACATTCCAGAGCCTGGCAAAGGCATCTCGATTCAGCAGGGCAGCAGGGTGTCGGGGTTCAGCGTGGAGAGCGTGCAGGTGCGGCTGGAGGCGGATTTCGACGTGTTTCTGGTCCACCTGCGGGATCACTGACCCAGCGGTTTACTCGAGTTTTATCGTGCAAGGGAGGTATAAGCTTTGCCGCGCTGGCCCGGCGTACGCGCCGGGCCAGCAGGCAGGTTTGAGCGGGGCGTGCGCCAGCCGGTTTACAGCACCACGCTCGGCAGCCACAGCGAGATTGCTGGAATGTAGGTCACGGCCATCAGTACCAGGAACAGCGCCACATAGAAGGGCAGCAACGCCTTTACCGTGGCTTCGATCGTAACCTTGCCGACCGCCGCGCCCACGAACAGCACCGCGCCAACAGGCGGGGTAATCAAACCGATACCCAGGTTCACCAGCATGATCATGCCGAAGTGCACCGGGTCCACGCCAATGCCCACGATCACTGGCAGCAGGATCGGGGTAAGGATAAGGATCAGCGGTGCCATGTCCATCACCGTGCCCAGCAACAGCAGCATTGCGTTGATGCACATCAGGATCACGTAGCGGTTATCGGACAGCGTCAGGAACGCGGTGGTGATCTTGGTCGGAATTTCCATCAGCGTGAGGATGTACCCGAAGCTGGCGGCGAAGCCGATCAGAATCATCACAATCGAGACCGTGCGCACAGCGCGATGCATCATCTTGGGCAGGTCGCGCCACTTGTAGTCCCGGTAGATGAACATCGTGACGAAGAACGCCCACAGTACCGCGATCGCCGCAGACTCGGTAGCGGTGAACACGCCGGTGAGAATCCCGCCCAGGATAATCACCATCGCCATCATGCCCCACAGGGCCTCACCGGCAATCTTCAAGGCCTGGCGCAGCGGGATGACCTCTCCCTTGGGGTAGTTGCGTTTGCGGGCGAAGATCATGCACAGCACCATCATCACCGCGCTGAGCAACAAGCCCGGCCCGATCCCCGCCATGAACAAGGCGGCGATGGACACCGTGCCGCCGGCAGCGAGCGAATAGAGTACCGAGTTATGGCTGGGCGGGGTGAGCAGCGCTTGTACCGAGCCGCTGACGGTCACTGCGGTAGAAAAGTCCCGTGGGTAGCCGTTGCGTTCCATTTCCGGGATAAGCACCGAGCCCACCGAGGCGGTGTCCGCTACGGAGGAGCCTGAGATCGCACCGAAGAAGGTCGATGCCACGATGTTTACCAGCGACAAGCCACCGCGCACGAAGCCCACCAGCACCCCGGCGAACGCCACCAGCCGGCGGGACATACCGCCCTCGGCCATGATCGCGCCCGCCAGCACAAAGAAGGGAATCGCCAGCAAGGAAAATTTGTTCACGCCGCCCGCGACCTGGATCATCAGGGCGTCGAACGGGATCTCGATCCACCAGGCGCCTACCAGGGCCGCCAGGCCCAGCGCGTAGGCAACCGGCATACCAATGATGATCAGTGCGATGAAACTGCCCAGCAAAATAAACGCGTCCATTCAGGCAGCCTCTTCGCTTTCTTCGATCAGGTCGAAACGCACGGCCCTGCGGTGGCTTTGGTCACCGAGAAATAGCCGTTCCAGCACGAAAACCAGGGTGAGTACGCCGCCGATGGGGATCGGCAGGTAGGAAATCCCCACCCGCAACCCAGGCATTTCGCCGAGAAACTGGTTCCAGGTATTGAGGCACAGCTTCATGCCCTTCACGGCCATGAACACGCACACCAGTGCCATCAGCAATTGGACCAGCACGGAGGCGTTACGGCGCAGGGCAGGGGGCATGCGTTCAGTGGCCATGTTCACTGCCATATGCGCACCCGCGCGATAGCTGGCAGCGGCGCCGAAGAAGGTGAACACTACCATCAGCAGAATCGCGGTAGGCTCTGGCCAGCTCGAGCCCGTCCCCAGTACATAGCGGGCGAAGACGCCCCAGGGAATGATCAGGGCCATCGTCAGCATCGACAGCCCGGCAATACCGATGCAGAGGCGATAGATGCCGTCGTTGATTTTTAAAACCGTGTTTTTCATACGCTCACCCCTAGGCCAGCGGGCGTGGGGCCCGCTCGCTTGGCATTAAATGGCCGTAGCCTTACTGAACGGCTTCGATGCGAGAAATGAGGTCCGCGTAGGGTGCGCCGTACTTCGCGCGTACGCTGGCGGTGGAGTCGTAGAAGGCTTTTTTCTGCTCGGGGGTCAGCGTGATGAACTCAACGCCGGCAGCCTTGAGCTTGGCCTCGCTATCCGCCGACTTCTTGTCCCACAGTACGCGCTCTTCGGCCTGAGCCTCTTTGGCCAGCTTCTTGACCAGCGCCTGCTGTTCAGGGCTGAGCTTGCTCCAGGTGACCTTGGAGATCACCACAGGCTCGGGCAGGATCAAATGCTGGGTGAGGGTGTAGAACTTGGCGTTCTGGTAGTGGTTATGCTCAAGCATCGTAGGCGGGTTGTTTTCCGCGCCGTCGATCACGCCGGTCTGCAGCGCACTGAAGATCTCACCGGTGGCCATGGCAATACCATTGCCGCCCATGGCATTGATGGTGTCGATGAACACCGGGTTGCCTTGAACCCGAATCTTCATGCCCTTGAGGTCGGCAATGTCCCGAACGGGTTTCTTGGTATAGAGGTTCCGGGTGCCTCCGTCCATCCATGCCAGTGCCACAAGGTTGAATTCGGAGTTGGTGATCTTGTCGAGGATTTCCTGGCCGATGTCGCCGTCGATTACCTTGCGCATATGCGCATGGTCACGGAACACGAAGGGCAGGTTGAACACGTTCACATCAGGGACCACCGGGCCGACGATGCCCAGGCTTACCCGAGTCATCTGGATGGCGTTGGCTTGTACCTGTTCCACCACCTCCTTCTCGGAGCCCAATACGCCACCTGCGAACATCTTGAAGCTGATCTCGCCCTTGCTCTGCTCTTCGAGCTTCTTGCCCATCTCTTGTTCTGCGACAACCGGGGGGTACCCGGCTGGATGCACTTCGGCGAACTTGATCTTGACATCTGCCATAGCCGCGGTGGACATGCAGAAAACAAGAGGGAGCGCCGCAGTGAGCAGCTTGCGTTTGAAGTCCATGGTGTCTCCGATCGTTATTGTTTTTGTCAGCAGGGGGCCGCAGCGACCTTACGGGAGTAGTTATCCGTTGTCGTACTTCTTGAGGATTATCGACATGCGTCAAAACATTTGTCAACGCGACTTAAGTCGGTCGAGGACAGGAAAGGGCGAGAAAGGTGGGGGCTCGCGGGCGGACATGTCCGCCACGAAATATTTAGCAAAGGTTGGGGAGGAGAGCGAGGGGCAATGAGACAGGTATCAGCGCTGCTGACGTCGCTGGATGGCTGCTACTGCTGAACGGATAAGGTCAGTGAGTTCGCCGATCTGCCAAGGCTTTTGCAAAAAGCGTATGTTGCCTTCGCTTTCACCAGCCGAGCCAGTAGTGAGAATCACCGGTACTTCCGGCCATTTCCTGCACACCTGCTTGGCGAATTCCCACCCGTCGAGCTCGCCGGGCATGATGTAGTCCGTTACCACCATGGACACCTCATCGGGATTGGCGCGCATATAAGTAATAGCCTCGTCGGCGCTTTCGAAGCTGACCACACCCAGCCCAAGTTGCTCTACGACTTCTTCTGCGATCCATCGTAGAAGCTCGTCGTCTTCTGCAATCAGCACCTTCAGGCGGGTTGGCTCTGTAGCCACTGGCACTCCCGTCACAGCATCGAACTCCCTCATGGCTATAAGCATCCCCTGGCTGACAGCCTTGGCATTTGCGCTCGGCCAACGCGGCGCGCAAGCCTATGACCGCAAAATTTCCAAGGGTTCCGCGCGCTTACGCAAATCCGTGTAACAAGCGTGTGACGATTCAGCGAATCCTGCACCCGCTCAGGACGAGAGATCAGCACCCTGCGCGGGCTGTACTGCAACCGCCTTGAAGTGCCCCGCCTGGACGTCATCGGCATACCGCTTGAGCCGTGCCTCGCCACGCTCGAACACCGTGATCATTCGCAGCAGCGCCTGAGCATCCGGCTGGTTGTGGCTATGCTCGAGCCGCTGGGCGATACCCTTTAATTCGACTGCAGACCATTTCAAGTCCGAGGCGATGTTTTCAAGTTCACGCTTGAGGTCCTGTTCGGTCTTGCCAAGGCTCATTTGCTGCTACGCCTCCATTGCGATTCTGGCCGGCCTCGATCATTTGCCAAGGCCTCCATGGCATCATCCGCAAGGCTGAAGAAGCTGGCAAGTTCCGGCGACAATCGGAAGCGCAGCGGCGGGTTCAGCCCTACGATGCTTTACGGGACTTGCGAGGGGTACGTGACTTGGACGTCTTGGCCGTGGCAGGTTTTTCCTCGGTGGCTTTCCCGGCCGCCTTGGGCGCCGTTTTGCCCCCCAGGCTACGCTTGAGCAGCTCGGTAAGGTCGATGACGTCGGCTCCTTGCTTGCCAGTGTCTTCGGCGGTTTCCACTTCCTCGATCTTGCCTTCATGGGCCTTGCGGTCCACCAGTTCCATGATCTTGGCTTCGAACTGATCGGTATACTCTTCCGGGCTCCAATCTCCGCTCATGTCTTCCACCAGCCGCTTGGCCATCTCCAGCTCGCCTTTCTTGAGCTCTGCCTTTTTGGCCTCGGCACTCAGTTCCAAGGTATCCAGGCTACGTACTTCCGCCGGCCAACGAAGTTTTACCAATACCAGAGCATCGTCCAGTGGCATCAACGCGGACAGGTACTGGCGTGTGTGTAAGACAACCAGCGCCAAGGCCACCTTGTTGGTTTGCCGAAGGGTTTCCCGCAGCAGCGCATACACTTTTTCGCCGCGTTTATCGGGGGCGAGGTAGTAAGGCGTGTCGATATTCGGCAGTGGGATCTGCGAACTGTCCACAAACGAGAAAATCTCTATGGTCTGGGTGGATACCGGGTGCGCTGCGCGAATTTCCTCTTCGCTGAGTACAACATAGCGACCTTTCTCGTACTGCACGCCCTTGACGATGTTCTCGCGGTCCATTTCCTCACCGCTGACCTTGTTGATGCGCTTATAGCCCACGGGGTCCATGCTGCGCTTATCGAGCCAGTCGAAATCCACCCCTTTGGAGGCGGTAGCCGAAACCAGCGCAACGGGGATATGAACCAGGCCGAAACTGACGGCGCCTTTCCAAATAGCACGGGGCATGGGGCAAACCTGCAATCAAGCGGGGAGATCCTTAAAGGACCGAGGCTTACACAGCTTAGTTCAGTGCACGCATCCGGGCAGGGTCGTGCAGTTTGCAGGCAGCTGCGCCACCTTTTCGGGCATTGCGCATGGTAGCTTTTCAGATGTTTCTGAAGACTTCAACGTAAGTGATTGATAAACAAGCCCGGACGGACGGTGCCACGGGCGGCATGGAAGGTGCTTTTCATGTAGAAGCCCAGAAACGCCGGATCATGATGAACCGGTCACCTGACGATGTGGCTTCAACCCGAAGCCTGCAGGCGAACGTTCGGGGCGCTAAATGTGACGAGGGAGAGGCGCGATGCTGTCTACACTTGAACTACGCAATATCATTGAAAGCAGCTTTCTTCCCCAGCGGTGCCAATGCACCCAGGGGCCGGATCAGTCGCTCACCGTCAAGGTTTTCGAAAAGGGCTCCGACCGCCCGGATTTCATGGTCACCGGTATCAATACCCGCGAGCTCAACAGCAGCCGCGCGATCTCCAACCTGATCGCCGGCCTTCGACGTGATCTGTCGACGCGCCAGGGGATGAATCAGGTGGAACAGCGCCGCCGAGCCAGCGCCAGCCTCTGATCCCGCAAGATTGGTCAAGAAGCCCGCACCGCCCCAGGCCGTGCGGGTTTTTTTAATCCCGGTAGAACACCTGGACCAGGTGATAACCGAAGCGGCTTTTGACGGGGCCGTGGATCACTTTGAGCGCCTTGCGGAAGATGATCTGGTCGATTGCGCCCACCATTTGCCCGGGACGGACCTCACCGAGGTCACCGCCGCGTTTTCCGGAGGGGCAGGTGGAATGCTTGCGCGCCAGTACATCGAATGGCTCGCCCTTGGCCAGGCGCTGGCGCAGGGTTTCTGCCTCTTGGGCGGTGCGAACGAGTATGTGACGGGCCTGAGCTTTCATGGATAGTGCTGAAATAACGGAAACGGGCGCGCATGGTACTGCCTGAACGCCAGCGCGCCCACCCCGCTAGTCGCCGATCATCTGGCGCACCTTGCTGGCCAGCATTTCCAGCGTGAACGGTTTGCTCACGATGTCCATGCCTTCTTCCAGGTACGTGTCGCGATCCGCCGCCTTGTCGATATAACCGGTCATGAACAGCACCTTGAGCCCCGGCCGACGGTCGCGGGCGATTTCGGCAAGTTGCCGGCCGTTCATACCGGGCAGGCCTACGTCGGTCACCAACAGGTCGATCCGCAGCTCGGAGTCGAGCAACGGCACGGCGACTTCCGCATCGGCCGCCGGGTGGCCCCGGTAGCCCAGCTCATCCAGTACGTTAAGGATGAGCATGCGCACAGCGGGGTCGTCCTCGACCACCAGCACGCTTTCTCCCTCCTGTGCCAGCGGCGGAATGCACTCGGCTTCAAGCGTTGCCTGGGCGGCATGTGGTTCCAGATAACGCGGCAAATACAGACACACTTCACTCCCCTGGCCTAGCTCGCTCACCAGGCTTACGTGCCCGCCGCTTTGTTGGGCGAAGCCATAAATCATCGACAAGCCCAGGCCGGTACCCTGTCCTGTGGGTTTTGTGGTGAAGAACGGGTCGAACGCCTTGGTCCGGGTGGAGGCGGACATCCCGCTGCCGGTGTCTTTCACGCACAGGGTTACATAATGGCCGGGCCGCACCGGCTCCATGGGCGGGTTTTCACGGGGGTCGTCAATCAGCTGGTTGCCGCTGGTGATCAGCAGGCGCCCACCGTCGGGCATGGCGTCGCGGGCATTGATCACCAGGTTGAGCAGCGCGCTTTCCAGCTGATTAGGGTCGGTATGCACCGGCCAGACGTCGGGCGCGAGCTCCAGGCGTAGCTCGATCTGTTCGCCGGTAGTGCGTGCCAGCAGGTCTTCCAGCGAAAGCACCAAGGTATTGAGGTCGATGCGTTGACGATCCAGCGACTGCCGACGGGAAAAGGCGAGCAAGCGGTGGGTGAGGGCGGCCGCGCGCTGCGCCGAGGACAACGCAGCGTCGGCGAACCGGCCGATTTCAGCGCTGCGGCCTTTGGCAATGTAGCGGTTCATCAAATCCAGGCTCCCCATGATGCCGGTGAGCATGTTGTTGAAGTCGTGGGCGATGCCGCCAGTCAGTTGTCCCACGGCCTCCATCTTCTGTGCATGGCGCAGCAACTCCTCGGCGCGTTCACGCTCTTGCGCTTCGGCCAGAAGCCGACGGTTGGCATCGATCAGGGCGCGAGTACGTTCAGCCACGCGCTGCTCAAGCGTTTCGTTGAGCTCACGCAGCGCCTGTTCGGCCAGTTTGCGTTCGGTAATGTCGATGGACGCCCCAATGAAGCGGGCCGGGCGCCCGTGATCGTCACGGAAGCACCGCCCTCGGGCGAACACCCAGCGCCAGCCGCCATCTGCCTGAAGCAGGCGGTACTCCTCTGCGAATTCACCGCTGCCGTGCATGCAGGCCTTGATCCGACGTGCCACGAACACACGGTCTTCGGGATGGACTGCCGCAAGATAATCGCCTATCGGGCGTTGGCCGGCCTGAACAGGATCGACATTGTGCATGTACGCGAAGTGGGCATCGGCGATAAACCGATCCTCACGGATATACCAGTCCCAGGTACCTACCGCGTGGGTCGCATCCAGGGCAAGCCTCAGCCGCTCTTCAGAGGCTTGATGGGCCCGCCGTTGTTCGGCAAGGCGAGCCTCGAGCACGCCGTCGTTGACACCCGTGGAAGGGTCGGCGAGCACCGTGAGCCAGATTCCGATGACCATGCCTTTATCATCGCGCACCGGTGCAAAGTGGGCGCTGAAGCGGGCCGACACAGATGTGCCGGATGCGGGCCTTAAACCGGGTACCACGGAGCGATCGCCCTCGCTGGCTGCCTGCAGCGCCACGGCGAGGGGGTAGTCGGGCTCCGGTAGCAGATCACGCAGGGCTTGACCGGGGCGCGGTATGGGCAACTCCAGCGCCTCAACCAGGGCAGGGTTGGCAATCAGTTGGTGGTGTGCACCCCACAGCACAGCGGTGGGCACTGGCGCATTCAGCGCGATGTCTACCGCCATGCGCAGCGCTGGTGGGCATTGCGACAGTTGTTCCAGGCGCGCTGCGCTGTGGGGTGCCAGCGTAGTCGCCGGTTTGGTAACTGTCATCGGCTTACCTTCGCTTGCCATTCGATTTGCACCACAAGGCCTTTCCCAGCCAAGCTATGCGCCTTGGCGCTTATTGATTTCAACGTATTATTGGCGGACTGCATTCATGGATCTCCCGGCCCTGCTCAAACTGCTTGCCACCCAGGACGGTTCCGACCTGTACCTTTCTACCGGCGCGCCGCCCTGCGCCAAGTTCAATGGTGTGCTGCGGCCCGTGGCCGCCGAGGCGCTGAAGCCAGGGGAGGTGGCGCAGATCGCTGCGAGCATCATGGATGCCGAGCAACGGGTGGACTTCGAGCGAGAGCTGGAAATGAACCTGGCCCTGTCGCTGCCCGGCGTGGGCCGGTTCAGGGTGAACATTTTCAAACAGCGCAACGAGGTCTCCCTCGTAGCCCGTAACATCAAACTCGACATCCCATTGTTTGACGACCTCAAGCTGCCCCCCGTACTGCTGGATGTGATCCTGCGCAAGCATGGCCTGGTACTGTTCATCGGCGCGACGGGCTCGGGTAAATCCACGTCCCTCGCGGCCCTGATCGACCACCGCAACCGTAGCAGCAGTGGCCACATCATTACTATCGAAGATCCCGTGGAGTATATCCACCGCCACAAGAAGTGCATCGTGAACCAACGCGAGGTAGGTGTAGACACACGAAGTTTCCGCGCGGCGTTGAAAAATACCCTGCGCCAGGCACCCGATGTGATCCTCATCGGGGAAATCCGTGACCGCGAAACCATGGAGCATGCGCTCGCCTTCGCCGACACGGGCCATTTGGCAATCTCCACTCTTCACGCCAACAACGCCAACCAGGCACTGGACCGGATCATCAACTTCTTTCCGGAAGAGCGGCGGCCGCAATTGCTCCAGGATCTGGGTAATAACCTGCAGGCCTTCGTGTCGCAGCGGCTGGTGAAAACCGTGGATGGAAAGCGGCGCGCCGCCGTGGAGGTCATGCTCGGCACGCCGACCATTCGGGACCTGATCCACCGCAGCGAATTCGGCGAATTGAAAGGGATCATGGAAAAGTCAGTGAACCTGGGCATGCGTACCTTTGACATGGCGCTGTTCGACCTGGTTGTCGAAGGGGCCATCAGCGAAGAAGAAGCCCTGAAGAACGCCGACTCGGCCAACAATTTGCGCCTGCGCCTCAAACTGCAGCGCGACAATCCGGCCGAACGCAGTACTGCGCCGACAGCCCCGGCGGGTGCAGCGCGGCCGGGCAAACCGGATTGGGGCCTGGTAAATGACGAGGATGGCCACGGCTGACAGCGGGTCACACCATTCGCAGGCGCTGTTTGCGCGTGGGCGGTGGAAACGCAGCGTCTAGCTCCGCGAGGTCCTGCGGGGTCAGCTGCAGCCCGGCGGCCCGGGCGTTGAGGCGCACATGCACGGGGTCCACCGCTTTCGGGATAGCCATTACATTGCCGCTGCGGATGACCCAGGCCAGGCACACTTCAGGCGGCGTTACCTTGTGCCGCACGGCGATCTGCTGTAGGGCCGGGTGTTCCAGAAAGCGCCCGCCCTGGGAGAGCGGGCAGTACGCCATGATCGGCGTATCGTTCTCGGCCGCCCAAGGCAACAGGTCGTATTCGATTCCACGGGCTTCCGGGTTGTACAGCACCTGATGGGTTGCACAATTGTCCAGCGGCGTGCCTTGGAGGTCCGGCAGGTCGAAGTTGGACAATCCCCACGCGCCGATCTTGCCGGCCTCGCGAAGTTGCTCGAAGCCTTCGATGGTTTCCTCGAGCGGGTACTCCCCCGGCCAGTGCAGCAGGTAAAGGTCCAGGCGTTCCACACCCAGGCGTTGCAGGCTGCGTTCACAGGCGGCGATCACGCCATTACGGCTGGCGTTATGCGGGTACACCTTGCTCACCAGGTACAGCGGTTCGGTATTGCCGCGAAGGGCTTCGCCTACCACCCGCTCGGCCTCGCCTTCGCCGTACATTTCCGCGGTATCGATCACCTTCAGGCCCAACTCCAGGCCCAGGCGCAAGGCTGCAATTTCATCCTGCCGGCGGCTTGGGTCCTCGCCCATGCGCCAGGTGCCCTGGCCGATCGGAGGAAGGGCCTGGCCGGCCAGTGTTACAGCTCGCATAGTGATCTCCTTGCGGGGTCATGAGAGGGCGGGATCTGCCGGTACGGCCAGCGTGGCCAGCAGCACATCCCCCAATACCTGGGCAGCGCTGGACAGCTGGTGGTCAGCAAGCCGCATCATTCCGATTCGCCTTTCAATCCGAGGTTCCTCCAATGGCATGCAATGGGCGCCCGACTCTTCCATCTGCTGGCTGCACAATGCCGGCACTGCACTTACGCCCAGGCCGCAGGCTACCATCCGGCCTACGGTGCTCAGCTGATGGCTCTCGAACGCTACGGCCAGGCCACCGTGGCGCTCGCGCAGGTCGGCCTCGAGCAACAAGCGCACCGCGGACGGCCGTTGAAGGGTAATGAAATCCGCTTCCAGCAGTTCAGCCCACGTCACGCTGCTCAGTTGGGCCAAGGGGGAGTCCCGCGGCACCACGGCGACGAAGCGGTCTGTAAACAGCGGCTGAAATACCAGGGAGCGCAACGACTCAGGCTCGAATCCGATACCCAACTCCACGCGGCGCTGGCGCACCATTTCCACCACTTGCTCGTTGACCACGTCATGGACGGCTACATTGACGTTAGGGTGCAGGTCTTTGAAGCGACGCAGGGCCTTGGGCAGGAGATTTCCGGCAAAGGAGGGCATGGCCGCGATGGAGACTTTTCCTCGCTGCAGTGTGAAGTGCTGGCGCATCAACTCCTCGGTGTTGTCCCAGTCGGCAAGTAGCCGTCGTGCCAGCGGCAGCAAGGTTTCGCCCTCCGGCGTAAGCCGTACGCTGCGTGTGCTGCGAACGAGCAACGGCCCGCCAAGGTTTTCTTCCAGCGCTTTGATGGTCAGGCTAAGGGCCGGCTGGGACAGGTGCAGCCGCTCGCCGGCCTGAGCGAAGCTGAGAGTTTGGGAAATGGTCACAAATGCACGAAGCTGCCGGGGATTCATTAAATTTCCATATCAATGGATCAGTAAATCAAACTTATCAAATCAGCCAGCGGGGCGGAAGATAAGTCAGCGCCAGCCCCTCGGCAATCAATAACAACAGTAAAAGGCAGACCTCCATGGCCGGACTCGACAAACGGGTATACAGCTACGAAGAGGCCCTCGCAGGGCTTACCGACAACATGACCGTGCTATCCGGCGGCTTCGGCCTGTGCGGCATTCCGGAGAATCTCATCGCCCAGATCAAGCGTATGGGCGTGCGCGGCCTCACGGTGGTGTCCAACAACTGCGGCGTCGATGGCTTTGGGCTAGGCGTGCTGCTCGAGGACCGCCAGATCCGCAAGATGATTGCCTCTTACGTGGGCGAGAACGCGCTGTTCGAGCGCCAGTTGCTCGATGGCGAGCTGGAAGTGGAGCTTACCCCCCAAGGCACCCTGGCTGAAAAAATGCGCGCCGGCGGCGCGGGCATCCCTGCGTTCTATACCGCAACCGGCTACGGCACGCCGGTAGCCGAAGGCAAGGAAGTACGCGAATTCAATGGGCGGCATTACATTCTCGAGCAAGCCATCACGGGTGATTTCGCCATTGTGAAGGGCTGGAAAGCGGACCATTTCGGCAACGTGGTTTACCGCCACACTGCTCAGAACTTTAACCCCCTTGCGGCCACGGCTGGCCGCATCACGGTGGTGGAAGTAGAAGAAATCGTGGCGCCCGGCATGCTGGAGCCCAGCCAGATTCATACCCCGGGCATCTTCGTGGACCGAGTGATACAGGGCCAATTCGAAAAACGTATCGAAAAACGCACCCTGAAGGCGTGATCGCACCCTATACGAGGCTCTGTAAAATGGCACTTACCCGTGAACAAATGGCGCAACGCGTCGCTCGCGAACTGCAGGACGGTTTTTATGTAAACCTGGGGATTGGCATTCCCACGCTGGTCGCCAACTACGTGCCCGAGGGCATGGATGTAATGTTGCAGTCAGAAAACGGCTTGCTGGGGATGGGAGCGTTTCCCACCGAACAAACCGTGGACGCCGACATGATCAATGCCGGTAAACAAACCGTGACCGCGCGCACGGGTGCATCGATTTTCGATTCTGCCACCTCCTTCGCGATGATTCGCGGCGGCCATGTAGACCTTACCGTGCTGGGTGCCTTCGAGGTGGATGTCGAGGGCAATATCGCCTCCTGGATGATCCCCGGCAAGCTGGTGAAGGGTATGGGCGGGGCCATGGATCTGGTGGCCGGGGCGGACAACATCATTGTGACCATGACCCATGCGTCAAAGGACGGCGAATCCAAACTGCTGCCGCGCTGCAGCCTTCCACTGACTGGCGCGGGTTGTATCCGCAAGGTGCTTACCGACCTGGCGTGGCTGGAGATCGAGGACGGCGCGTTCGTTCTGCGCGAGCGCGCACCGGGCGTGAGCGTGGAAGAAATCGTCGCCAAAACCGCTGGCAAACTGGTTGTTCCCGCTGAAGTCCCTGAAATGGTGTTCTGAAGCGCTACCCTGTTGTCGTGAGCGCGTCGCTACTCAAGGGCTCCACGCCGCCCTCGGGTAGCGGCGCGTTCACGGTTTTACCTATAACGACAATAAAGGTTCTGCCCATGTCTGCTTCGCTGGAAGACAGCCGTTTCGCCCGCTTCGCCCTTCGGTGCTCGCACTTCGCCGAGCGCTGGTTTCCCGACTCTTATGTGTTTGCCGCGTTGGCGGTGGTCGTGGTGGCCCTCGCCGCGCTGGCCATCGGAGGTACGCCCACGGCGACCGCCGCCGCGTTCGGTGACGGCTTCTGGAGCCTGATCCCCTTTACCATGCAGATGGCCTTTGTGGTGATCGGTGGCTACGTGGTTGCCAGCTCGCCGCCGGCGGCGCGGCTGATCGAGCGCTTGGCGCGCCTGCCCCGCAATGGCCGTTCAGCCGTGGCCTGGGTGGCGCTGATCTCGATGGTGGCCTCGCTGCTGAACTGGGGGCTGTCGCTGGTATTCGGCGGCTTGCTGGTGCGTGCGCTGGCGCGCCGTGAGGACCTGCGCATGGATTACCGTGCCGCCGGGGCCGCTGCCTATCTGGGGTTGGGCGCGGTGTGGGCGTTGGGGCTGTCATCGTCGGCGGCCCAGCTTCAGGCCAACCCGGCCAGCCTGCCACCGTCGATCCTGGCAATTACCGGTGTTATTCCGTTCACCCAGACGATTTTCATGTGGCAGTCCGGATTACTGTTGCTGGCATTGGTCGTCGTGTCTCTGGTCGTGGCCTACGCTACGGCGCCTGGCCCGGCCACGGCGAAGGATGCGCGTGCATGCGGTGTCGAGCCGGTCTTCAGCCTGCCCCAGCTACCGAAGCGGGAGCGCCCGGGTGAATGGCTCGAATACAGCCCCGTGCTGACCTTGATCCTGGTGGTGCTGGCCGGGGGATGGTTGGCGAAGGAGTTCGCCAGCAAGCCGGCGATCACGGCTATTTCCGGGCTGAACACCTACAACTTCCTGTTCATCATGTTGGGCGCGCTGTTGCATTGGCGGCCGCGCAGCTTCCTTGATGCCGTGGCCCGGGCAGTACCGACCACCACGGGGGTGCTGATTCAGTTCCCGTTGTATGGCTCTATTGCCGCGATCATGACAACGGTAAAAGGCAGTGATGCGCAGACCGTGGCCCACCACATCTCGACGTTCTTTGTGCAGATCGCAACGCATGACACTTATGCGTTGCTGATGGGCGTGTACTCGGCGGTGCTGGGCTTCTTTATTCCGTCCGGGGGCGGGAAGTGGATCATTGAAGCACCTTACGTGATGCAGGTTGCCAATGACCTGCAGTATCACCTGGGCTGGGCCGTACAGATCTACAACGCCGCCGAGGCGCTGCCTAACCTTATCAACCCTTTCTATATGCTGCCCTTGCTGGGCGTACTGGGGCTCAAGGCGCGGGAGCTGATCGGCTTCTCCTTCGTGCAACTGCTGGTGCATGCGCCGCTGGTGTTGCTGCTGTTGTGGCTGCTCGGCGGGACGTTGGCCTATGTGCCACCTGTGATGCCCTGAAATGACACTGCCCTCGCGATGCGAGGGCAGTGGGGCAGGCCAGGGCCTATGTCACACAATCAGCAGGGGTGCATCTAGCCGCCATCGGTGTCGATGTCGGCATCCTTGGGCTTGTACAGCTTCTCCTCATCCTGCTCGGGCTCAAAGTCCGGGCTGAAGGTGTTCCCTTCCGGGGTTGAGGGGTCATCGCTTTCAGGCTGGCCTGAAGCGCGGTCGTCCGGTTCGCGGGTGGTCATCATTGCCTCCGCTTACTTATCGGTGCCAGTGCCTTCAGAGCCAGTGCCGCCCATTCCCGTCTTGCCATTGGTGGGCTTGGTATCACTGCCCTGAGGCGTCGTTACATCAGCATTGCTGCCTGGCTTGGGCGAGGTCGCGGTGGAGCCATCGGTGTTGCGGTTCGGCAGGGCGCCGGTTCCGGTTCCGGTTGCGCCCCCTTTATTGGCAGGCAAGGTCCCCGGTGTGGTGGGGTCGGTGGTGCCAGTGCTGGAATCGGCCAGGGCGAAAGTACTGCCAGCGCCCAGAGCGGCGGCCAGGAAAAGGGTAGTAAGGCGTTTGCTGATCATGTTCGTCTCCAGTATGAAAGACACATGACTTAAGGCGATCAACGGAGCGCAAGGTGCCAGCGAAGCGACGAATGGTCAGTGGCTGGGCGCGCGGAGGAGGGCAAAAAATCAGTTCGCAAGCTACGCCCTTTCGCCTGTGAAAGCTGGAGGCGTAGCTCGCGAATGGGGGTCAGACCACCATCGACAGCAGCATGATCAGGATGATGCCCACCACCGAGAGGATGGTTTCCATCATGCTCCAGGTCTTGAAGGTTTCTTCCACAGTCATGTTGAAGTACTGCTTCACCAGCCAGAAGCCAGCATCGTTCACGTGCGACAGGATCACCGAACCGGCGCCGGTGGCCAGCACCAGCAATTCGCGGTTCACGTCCGGGATCAGGGTCACTACGGGTGCGACGATGCCCGCGCCGGTGATGGTCGCAACGGTCGCCGAACCGGTAGCCACGCGGATCACCGCCGCCACCAACCAGGCCAGCAGCAGCGGGTTGATCTGCGCGTGCACCGCCATCTGGCCGATCACGTTACCCACGCCGGTATCCACCAGCATCTGCTTGAAACCGCCGCCGGCGCCCACGATGAGGATGATCGCCGCGGTGGGCGCCAGGCTCTGGTCGAGCAGTTTCATCACTTGCTGGCGAGAGAAGCCACGGGCAAAGCCGAAGGTGTAGAAGGCCAGCAGCAGCGCGGCGAGGAGGGCGGTGATCGGGTGGCCGATCAGGTCCATCCAAACCCGCACCACATGGTCTGCAGGCAGTACCACGTCGGCGAAGGTCTTGAGCAGCATCAAAAATACAGGCAGCAGCACAGTGACCAGGGTCACGGTGAAGCTGGGCAGGTCCCGCGCAGTGGATTCCTTGGCGATCTGGTCCATCAACTCCTGGGAGGGGTTGCCCGGCACGTAGCGGGAGATGAAGGAGCCAAACAGCGGGCCGGCGATCATGGCGGTGGGCAAACCTACCAGCAGCCCGTAGAAAATGGTCTTGCCGATGTCAGCACCGAACACGCCAATGGCCAGCAGCGGGCCCGGGTGCGGCGGCACTAGGCCATGCACCACCGACAGGCCGGCGAGCAGCGGAATCCCCACCTTCACCAACGACACGCCTGAACGGCGGGCGACGATGAACACCAGTGGGATCAGCAGCACAAAGCCGATCTCGAAGAACAGCGGAATCCCGACCAGAAACGCCGAGAACATCATGGCCCAGTGCACGTAGCGCACGCCGAACCAACGGATCAGGGTTTGCGCGATCTGGTCGGCGCCGCCCGAATCCGCCATCAGCTTGCCCAGCATGGTGCCGAGCGCGAGCACGATACCGACGAAGCCAAGCACGCCACCAAAGCCGTCCTGGAACGACTTCATCACCTTCGCAACCGGCATGCCGGAGGTAAGGCCAAGGAAGCCGGCGGCCAGGGTAAGCGCCACGAAGGGGTGAACCTTCAGTTTGGTGATCAGCAAAATCAGGCCGACGATGGTAACCAGGGCGTCGATCATCAAAAAGGTATCAAGGGGCAAACCAAACATGGTTCAGGGCCTCGTATTGTGATTATTAAGGGCACAGAAGGGGGCGCCAGCGGTATCGCAGCCGGCCTGGCTGTGATCGTCGGCACCGTTTTCCCGCAGCCAGCCATCGACGTGCTCTGCAAGCTCGGCGATCGGCTCTGCAGCGTTGACGGTCAGGGTGAAGGCTTCGCCGGTGGGCGATTCAAGTGTGGCGAACTGGCTGTCCACCAAGCTGGGCGGCATGAAGTGGCCCGGCCGGTGAGACACCCGGTAAGCCGCTTCCTCGCGGGTCAGTTCAAGGAACACGAAGCCCAGTTCCGGAACCGCCGCGCGCAGCGTCTCGCGATAACGGCGCTTGAGCGCTGAACAGGTCAGCACGGGGCGTTCGCCCTTGGCGACCCAGGCCGCCAGCTCTTCGCCGAGCCGTTCGAGCCAACCGGCGCGGTCGGCGTCATCCAGGGGAATGCCAGCGCTCATTTTTTCAATGTTGGCGGCGGGATGAAACGCGTCGCCTTCGATCAGCCGGCCGCCGCTGCGCTCGACGATAGCCGCGCCCACGCTACTCTTGCCGCAGCCGGACACGCCCATCACCACCAGCGCGCTGAGGGGAGAAACCATCTTTACCTCCAGCGGGGTAGCGCTGTCTCGGAAGAGGTCGACAACCGTTCCGCTGACGCCACACCCAGTTTTGTTGTTGGTATTGTCAAAGCGGTATGACAGCTTCGACCGCGGCAGGGGCACGATTGTGCATTGCTCCCCGCCTGAGACAGCGCTACCTTAGCCAAATTCCTACAATTCGCAAGCGTAAATTCCTACACTGCGCCTCCTGACGTCGTTGCTACCTGGAACCCGCACCATGGCCCGCCCCGGCACCCGTACTACCGGTCGTCCCACGCTTACTGAAGTCGCTCGCTTGTCCGGCGTCTCTCCCATCACTGCATCAAGGGCCCTGCGCGGGGTGAGCACCGTGGCGCCAGAGCTCGCCGAGCGTGTACGGCATGCGGCGACCAGCCTGGGGTACATCGCCAACCCGGCCGCGCGCGCGCTGGCCTCAGCGCGAAGCCATTCGGTGGTGGTGCTGATCCCTTCGCTGTCCAATCACTTGTTTATCGACACCTTGGAAGCCATCCACGAGGTGCTACGGCCCCGCGGAATGGAAGTGCTTATTGGCAACTACCATTACGACGAGAGCGAGGAAGAAAACCTCATTCGCAATTACCTGGCCTACCAGCCTGCAGGGATGCTGCTCACCGGTGTACAGCGCACCGAGGCGAGCCAGCGAATGCTCGCGACCGCCAACGTGCCTTGCGTGCACATGATGGAGCTCAGCGGCGATGACCGCTTGGCCTGCGTGGGGTTTTCCCAGGAGCAGGCCGGCGCCGTGGCGGCGCGGCACCTGCTTGACCGCGGGCGAACCCGGTTGGCGTATGTAGCGGCGCAGCTGGACCCGCGGGTCATGCGCAGGGCCGATGGCTTCCGTAGCGCATTGGCTGCTGCAGGGCTGCACGATCCGGCATTGGAGTTGATGTCGCCGCTGCCCTCATCGATCGAACTGGGGGGCGCGCTGTTCCGTCAGTTGCTTGAGCAACATCCGGAGGTGGACGGAGCGTTCTTTTGTAACGACGACCTGGCCCAGGGCGCCATCTATGAGGCCCAGCGCCTGGGTGTGAAAATTCCCGATCAGGTGGCAATGGTGGGCTTCAACGACCTGCCGACCTCCGCGCACATGGTGCCCCGGCTGACTTCCATTCGCACGCCCCGCGCTGAGATCGGCCGCCAGGCTGCCTTGCTGCTGCTGGCAAGGCTGGACGGCCGGCCGCTGCAAACAGGCCCTCAGGACCTCGGTTTTGAGTTGATTGTCAGGGAAAGCTGATGACCGGTCACCGGAACGCCGGTGATTTCAGTGAACTCTGCTCCAGATCATTGCGTCCTCAATAGTGTAGGGCGATGTGAGCTCGCTACAGGCAGCGCGCATCAACAGTCCACTTCCTTTGAGGAGCGACATGATGACCATACCAAACCAGTCACCGACGCCGAAGGGCGCGGACCGTGCACAAGATCATCTGCATAACCTGAGCGAGGAAGCCAGTTCTGCGGTAGGCGACCTGAAAGAGCAGGGTACCCAGAAGTACGAACAGTACCGTGACCTGGCCGCCGATCAGATCGAAGGGTTGGTGGAAGGCGCACAGTCTGCCGCCTCCGCGATGGAGGGGCATGACACGCTGGGGCTGTCACAGGGCCTGGCGGATGTCGCTACCAGCCTGGGCGAATTTGCCGAGCGCATGCGCAACAAGAGTGCCGAGGAGCTGTTGCAGGAAGGCGCTCGGGTAGCGCGGGAGAACCCGGTGCTGTTCCTCGCGGGTACCGTGGTCGTTGGCTTTGCGCTGTCACGTTTCCTGCGCGCCTCGACGCCAGCCTCTAGCGCATCGGATAGCGACAATGGGCTGGGCGCGCTGGCACCGAGCCCAACCGAAGCCTATGGCGCTTCGGACCCGTACGAGACGTCTCAGCCCGAACAGAGCGCCGTTCCAGCGGCCCGTACCAGTGCAGCTAGCCCATTGCCTGCGGCGGATCCGCTCGGTGAAGCGGCGACTTATCCGACCTTGGACAAGCCCGTGGACCCGCTCAATAAAGGAGGCCTGGTATGAACGTAGACACTCGCACGACGAACCAAGCGGCCCAGCCCACGCAAATGCGCCGTGACGGTACCGTACACACCCCGGAAGGGGACGCCAGTGTAATCGGCTTGCTGCGCCAGCTGACCCATGAAGTACCCGCGCTCTTCACCAAGGAACTGGCACTGGCCAAGGCCGAGATGGAAAACAGCCTCGGCACCCTGAAGGCGGGCATTGCCGCCGTGGCTGGCGGGGCAATTGTACTGCTCGCCGGCTTTATCGTACTGCTGATGGCGGCGGTGTACGGGCTTAGTACTGTGCTTGAGCCCTGGGCCGCAGCGCTGATCGTGGGCGGTATCGTGGTAGTGATCGGCTTTGTGATGATCCAGGCCGGTAAGAAGCAGTTCGAGCCTTCTCACTTCAAGCCCGACCGCACGCTTAATGCCTTGGACAAGGACCAACAAACCTTGCGGAGTAAAATGCCATGACTTCTTCGATTACCGCGCAGTCGCACAAAAGCCCGGAAACGCTTGAGCATGAGATTGACCAGCAGCGGGCCAATATCAGCAGCATCGTCGACGCCCTTGAGAGCAAGCTGACCCCCGGCCAGTTGTTTGATCAGGCTTTGGCGTACACCAAGGGCAATGGTGGCGAGTTCTTTCAGAACCTTGGCACTACCGTGAAAAACAACCCGATCCCTACGGTACTGGCAAGCCTGAGCCTGGCGTGGTTGGCAATGAACCAGAATCGCCCGATCGCTCCAGCGCGGGTACACACCGGCCCAAGCCTGATGGACCGCGCCAGCGCCGCCGCGAGCAAGGTAGGCCAGGCAGTGGACAGCGCCAAGGAACAGCTCCGCGGGGCGGCCGACACGGTGACTTCGCGTGCCTCGTCCGTGGCCGACAGCGTGACCGCGCGAACCTCGGCTGTGAAGGACAAGGCAGGCAACTGGCGTGACGGTGCGAGTGATCGGCTGGCTGACGGCAGCGAACGGCTCAGCCGCAGTACCCACGACCTGACCGCTCAGGCTCGGGAGACCGGCGCACAGGCGAAAGGGCAGTTCGAACATATGCTTCGGGAACAGCCGCTGGTACTGGCCGCTATCGGCCTGGCCCTTGGGGCTGCTGTGGGTGCGGCACTGCCTTCGACGCGCCATGAAGATCGCCTGTTGGGTAAAACCAGCGACCGCTTGACCGACCAGGCCAAAGCCAAGGCTCGTGAGGTGAAGGAAACCGTTACCGCTCAGGCCAGCACCGTCGTTGACGAAGCCCGAGGGCATGACTCGGCTAGCAGCACGGTGAACCCGCCATACAAAGGTGGGGACACCGACCTGTCGCGTGGCCTGGGTACTCATCACTGAAAACGTTTCATTCCGGTTTTAACGCCCGGTTGCCGATTGGCACCGGGTTTTTTTTCGCCTTCAGGTTATTATCGTCAAAATACCGACGCTAATGGGCGACATTCGGCGTGTTGACCTTGCTTTCCGCCAATTTATATACCAGTCTGCCTGCGTGCGTTCCCGAGGCTGGGGCAAGGATGCACATAAAAATGACAGCAAATGGCCGGTAGTGGCGGAATGAAATCGAACTGCTACGGTCTGAGACTCGGTTTTCACACTTGGTAACGCCTTAATGCGCCTGACACTTGATCCTCGCAATGACATCGACGCGGCTCTTCTGAAGTATCGGCGGGGTTTCTGGTCACTGGCGATCTTCAGCGGCGTCATCAACCTGTTGGTCCTCGTCCCGTCCCTTTACATGATGCAGGTGTACGACCGGGTACTGACCAGCCGTAATGAAACCACGTTGCTGATGCTCACGCTGATTGCGATCGGACTGTTTTTGCTCAGCGGGGTGATCGAGTGGCTGCGCGGGCAGGTGATGATCCGCATGAGCGCCGGCATCGATGCCAACCTTGCGCAACGACTGTTCGACGCGGCCTTTACTCGCAGCCTGCGTAAAACCGACAGCAACCCGGCGCAGGTGTTCGGTGACCTCACCCAGGTACGGCAGTTCATCACTGGCCAAGGCCTGCTGGCCATGCTCGATGCCCCATGGTTGCCAGTGTTCATGGTGATTGCCTTCCTGTTCCACCCCTGGTTCGGTGTGCTTTCCCTGGTCGTGGCCCTTACATTGGTGGTGCTTGCCTTGTGGGGCGAGCTGTCCACGCGGCCCAGCCTGGCCCAGGCCAACGCTCTGTCCATGAAGGCCAACCTCTATGTGAACAGCAGCTTGCACAATGCCGAGGTGATCCAGGCCATGGGTATGTTGCCAGCCTTGCGCAAGCGTTGGGGCTGGCTGCAACAAGGGATGATTGCCTCCCAGGCGGTGGCCAGCGATCGCGGTGCGCGGATCAGCGCCATGACCCGTTTCGTACGGATCGCGGCGCAGTCCCTCTCGCTCGGCCTGGGGGCGTTGCTGGTACTGGAAGGGCAGATCTCCGGCGGCATGATGATCGCCATGTCCCTGTTGTTGGGCCGGGCGCTGGCACCGGTAGAAGTAGCCATTGGCTCGTGGAAACAATTCGTCGGTGCGCGCCAGAGCTATCGCAGGCTCAGTGACCTGCTGGCCGAGGAGCCTGTTGCCGTGCCGCCCATGGCGCTGCCTGCACCTACCGGCGCGCTGAAGGTCGAGCAACTGCAAGTGGCCGCGCCGAACTCGCAAGAGCCGATCATTCGCGGGCTCGATTTCGAACTCGCCAAAGGCGAGATCCTGGCCGTTATCGGCCCGAGCGCATCGGGCAAATCCAGCCTGGCGCGGGCCCTCGTGGGCATCTGGCCACCGCTTGCAGGAGCCGTGCGCCTCGATGGCGCGCCGTTGGATCAATGGGCGCCCGAGGACCTGGGCCCGCACCTGGGCTATCTGCCGCAGGACATCGAACTGTTCGATGGCAGCGTGGCCGAGAACATCGCCCGTTTTGGTGAACTGGACTCCGAACCGATCATCCAGGCCGCGCGCCATGCCGGGATTCACGACATGATCCTGCGCTTCCCGCAGGGCTACGACACGGTGCTCGGCCCAGGTGGGCAGGGGCTGTCAGGCGGGCAGAAGCAACGCATCGGGCTGGCGCGGGCCGTGTTCAAGCAACCGGCATTGATCGTGCTGGATGAGCCCAATTCCAACCTCGATGAAGCCGGCGAGAAGGCATTGGTGCATGCGCTGCGCGCGCTGAAAAACGCTGGCAGCACCATCATCATGATCACCCACCGGCCCAGCGTGCTGGGCGTGGTCGACAAAATCCTGGTGCTTAACGAAGGGCGCCAGCAGCTGTTTGGCACCCGTGACCAGGTGCTCAAGGCGGTGCTCCCGCCGGCCAGCGCACCTTCACCGGTAAGAGAGGCACGTTCCGATGCGTGATGTCACTGCGCGGCGCCCCTTGGCGCCGGTTACTCCGATCAGTTCCGAAACCGCCAATGCCGATGCCGCCAGTACAGCGCGCAAGGGGCTGTGGTTTCTGCTGATCGCTTTGGGCGGGTTTTTCCTGTGGGCGTTTCTTGCCCCGCTGGACCAAGGCATGGTGGGGCAGGGCAAGGTGGTAGTCGCCGGGGAGCGCAAGACGGTACAGCCACTGGTGGGCGGCGTGGTCGAGAAAATCCTCGTCAACGAAGGCGACCTCGTAAGCCCGGGGCAGCTGCTTGTGCAGCTCAATACCGTCCAGGCGAGATCCCAGCTTGAGGTCACACTTGGCAAGCTGCTCAATGCGCGGGCCACGGAAGCGCGCCTCACGGCTGAGCGGTTACGCCAGGACACGATCGAGTGGCCCCAGGACTTGCTGGAACATGCAGCCGACCCGCGGGCGAAGGCCGCCATGGCCCTCCAGCAAAACCTGTTCCTCACTCGCAAGGCGGAGTTGGCCAGCCGCCAAGGGATCGTGGACCACGAGGTGACATCCCTCAGCCAGCAGCTGCGGGCATATCGCCAGGTGAAGACCAACTACGATGCCCAGATGAGTTTCCAGAAGGAAGAGCTCAACGGGCTGCGCGACCTCGCCCAGGAAGGCTACGTGCCGCGGGCCAAGCTGTTCGAGGCCGAGCGCAATACCGCTCAGTTGTCGGGCCAGATCGCCTCAGCCATTGGCGACATCGGCAAGACCGAACAGTCCATCAACGAGAGCAAGCTCAAGGCCATGCAGCAGGAGCAGGAATTCCGCCGCGACGCGGAAAGTCAGCTAAGTGATGTGTCGGCGGAGGCCTCTGGCTACGCCGATCAGATCCGCGCCTTGCAGTTTGAAGTGGACAACGGTTCGCTGCGCGCGCCGGTGGCCGGTGAAGTGATGAACCTGACTGTGCATACCATCGGCGGTGTAGCCACGGCCGGGCAAGCATTGATGGAAGTGGTGCCGGTAGGCACGCCCCTGGCGATCACCGCCCGGTTCCCGCCAATGCTGGCCAACAAACTGCGGCCCGGGTTGCCGGTGCAGGTGCACTTCACGGCCTTGCAGCGCGTGGACACACCTACCGTGACGGGCACGGTCATGACCGTTTCCGCCGACCAGTTGATCGACGAGCAGACCCATCAACCGTACTTCTCGGCGAAAGTCGAAATACCGGCTGACACGTTGCCCAAGCTGCAAGCCAAAGGCTTGCCGGTGAAGCCGGGGATGATGGCGGACGTGACGGTAATCACGGGCGAGCGCACCTTGGTCAATTACCTGATGAAACCCTTGCGTGAGCGTTTGCTCGCAGCCTTCAAGGAAGAATGAATGAGGAACCGCTGGCTTGCGTTAACCCTTTTGTGCCTGGCCATGCAGGCCCATGCTCAAAGCCCTGAAACTGACCATTTGACCCTGATGCAGCTGTATGACGCCTCGCGGCTCAACGACCCCGTCATGCGCTCGGCGGACTTCTCCCACCGCGCGGCGCAGAACGAGGAAGCCATCGGCCTCGGCGGCCTGCTACCGCAATTGTCGCTCAGCTCACGCTACGGCAAGGGTGGCCGTACCGACGGTGGCACCGATGAAAGCTACGTGGACAGCGACGACTATCAGTCAAACAGCATGTCGCTGATCGCCCAGCAGCCGATCTACGATAAAGGTCGTTGGGCGGCCTATCAGCAAGGCAAGGCCCGCGGTGAGCTGGGTGAGGTGCAATACGATGTGGCCACCCAGGCGCTGTTTGATCGCGTGGCCAAAGCCTACTTCGCCGTGGCGAGGGTGGAAAACGAGCTGAAGTTGATCGCGCAACAAAAGGCGGCCATCGCCGGGCTGGTGAAACAAAGCCAGCGGCTGCTCGACAAGGGCCAGGGCGCAATCACCGACGTGGACGAAGCGCAGGCGCGCTATGACCTGGTGGAAGCTCAGGAAGCCGAGAATCAGGCGCAGCGGATAGCCGCCCTGCGTACGCTATCGGGGCGCGGCAGCCTGCCGCTGCTGGAAATCACACCGATGCGCGAGTTGCCCCCGGACAGTAACCCATTGAGCGATACCCAGGACCTTGGCTATTGGACAACCCTGGCCCGAGAGGCGAGCCCGGAGCTGGCGGCCCGCTTGGCCCAGGTGAAAGTGGCCGAAACCCAGGCCGACTCGGAAAAGGCCGGGCACTACCCGACGCTGTCGCTGACCACGCAGTTGACCCGCCGGGACAATACGCAATATCAGGAACTGTCGCCTCGCCAGGACAGTTACTACGTAGGCCTCGCGCTGGACATCCCGCTGTATCGCGGCGGTGCCATCAGCGCTTCGGTGCGCCGGGCAACCGAAGCATTGGCCGGGGCCCAGGCGGACGCTGACGCGCAGCGTCAGCAGTTGAGCGAAGACGTGGAAACCGCGTACGCCGGTGTAGTTGCCGGGTTCGCCAAATGCCGCGCCACGCAGCGGGCGGTGGAGTCCAACCAGCGGGCGCTGGTATCCACCGAAAAGGGCTTTCAGGGCGGTGTGCGTTCTACCGTGGATATTCTCGACGCCCAGCAACGGTTGTTCGAAGCCCGCAGGGACCTGTTGAACGCCAAGCTGGACATGCTGCAAAGCTACGTCACGCTGCATGTTCATACCGGCCAGATGGACCGCGCCGTGCTGAGCCACGTGGAGGCGATGTTCTGATTTTCAGGACACCGCTTTCAGAAACACCGGCCAGTCGACGTTTCGGCCGCACAGCACCACCGCCAGCCGTTTGCCCTTCAGGCTACGCGCGACCTTGAGGGCGCCCGCCAGAGACACGCCGGCGGCGCCTTCGACGATCCAGTGTTCATCCACGGCCACGGCGCGCATGGCCCAGCGGATTTCTTCTTCTGTCACCAGCACGCTGCGGTCAAGCAGCCGGCGGCAGAGGTCGAAGGTTACGGCACCTGGGTAGATGCCGCCGATATTGCTGCTGCAGATGCTGACCTCTTCCGGCACCGATACGATTTTTCCGGCTTCCAGCGACCGGTACATGGGGGCCGATTGCTCAGGCCAGCAACCGATAATCTCCGCGCCAGGGTTAAGCCGTGACAGGGCCGTACCCAGCCCGGAAACCAGGCCCCCTCCACCGACGGAGGCGAACACGGCGTCGAGTTCCGGTAGCTGCTCGTTCAGCTCTACCCCCACGGTGCCTTGGCCCGCAATCACCGCAAGGTCATTGTAGGGGGATACGTAAGTCCTGCCCTGCTGGCTTGCCTGCTGCTCCGCCTCCAGCTCAGCGTCAAGAGAAGTGCCGGGCACTGTTATCACGGTCGCACCCAGCGCCCGCATGGCCTCCACCTTGTAAGGCGAGGTTTTGTTCGGTGTGTAGATCGTAACCTCCACGCCTGCAACCCTGCCTGCCAATGCCACGCCCCCACCATGATTGCCCGACGTGGCGGCGATCACCCCCTGGGCACGCTCCGCTGGCGAAAGTAGCCTGAGCTTGTTGAACGCACCGCGGTACTTGAATGACCCGGTATGCTGCTGATGCTCGCATTTGAGATACACCTCGCAACCGGTGGCCGCCGATAAGCGCTCGCTGAATGTCAATGGGGTCACGGCCACCGCCGGGCGCATGGCGGAATGTGCGGCGATGATGTCCCGGTACAATTTGTCGAGCAGTGCGTCCGTGCTTTCTGTCGTCTCGGTCATTCTCGCTCCAGGGGAATAAACGCTCAGGTCAATAGTCAGCCTGCGCCGCGCCAGCGGTGACGAAGGGCCTCGGTAAAGATGAGTGTAGTGGTGCTTCTCGAGTTCAGCCGCAAGCAGAGTGAACCCTGCGAGTGCGGGGCGCCTCGAATGAGCGTGAACCCTGAAGGAGAGCGGAAATGAACGATCCACGGCAGCAGCAACATCCTGGCCAGACGCCCGCCGATTACGATGAATACGGCGATGAACCGCAGCGGGACGAACCGGGCCATGAGGATACCGGGGACTCATCGCCCCTGAAGCCAGACGAGGCGCTCACAGACCCCGCTTGAGCCGGTGGGCTTGAGCCAGCTAGAAGGCGAACGATTCGCGGCGATCGGGCACTGGCAGCCGGATTTCGGCATTGCGCAGTGGGTTGCGGGGCGTTGCCTCGGCCTGGGCTGGTGCCTCTACCGCTGCCTCTGCGGGCGGGACCTGAGCGGGACTGCGCCGGCTGGCCTTGCGGACCGAACGCTTGGGTGGTGACAGGGGCTTGACCGCAGCCAGGGCGCTTGCGCTATCGCTCATGGGCGTTGTGCGCCACGAAGTGCTCAGGCTCCTGGCCTGCGCAACCAGGTCGGCCACGCCGCCCGTGCGGATAATCCCTCCTGCACCATTGGCCAGTACATCTACCCCACAGGCGCTATGGCTAGCGATTGTGCGATTCTCGTCTACGGCGATGGTTTGCACGAAATTGGGATCGGCCACGGTGACAGTAAAGCGCTGCTGCGCCAGTGGCGCGGTCAGGATGGTCAGCGTAGCGGTGCGGCAGGCGGAATAGAAATACAGGTTGCCAGTGCGCTGCAGGTCCAGATGACGGGTTTCGATAGCATCGGCTGGCACTGGGTCGAACACGATATCAAATGCCAGCTGGCGGCCCGCACCTTCGACGATGCCGGACACTGGGACCCGATCCGGGCGGGCGCTGGGCAACAACGCCTGGGTGTCGATGGTGAATGCAAGGCCGGTAATCGCCGGGCCGGAAGCGGGCAGGGCGAGAGGCACGGTTGCGTTATCGCTTGAGCTGGCGCGCGCGGTAGGGTGCAAGGCCAACGAGCTTACCAGGTTGCTATTCCCGATCTTGGTGAGCTGCAGCGCAGTGCCTGCGGTGCCAGGCACCTCTCGGATACCGAAATCAGTGCCATCGCCCACGGCTTCCGAGGGCACGGAAGTCACTTGTGCTCGCTCGCCTGCGCTGGCCTGCACGAGAAGCAGGCTACGTGCGAGGGTAAATTTAGTCAGCCCGGCGTAGTCGCCCTGTGGAGCGCTACCGCCGTCCGAGAACGCAGTGTATTGCAGGGGCGGGCCTTGCACGCATCCGCTCAGCAATGGATAGCCCATGACGAGCGCCAGCACAGATCTGGTTCTCATGATTGTTCACCTCTAATGCAATCCAATTGCGCCGCGACGCCTCCATGGCGCCGTTCGACTGAAGGAAACATATCCTTGCCGGTCGTCGCTGTCCAGTGACAAAAGCCGGAACTGGAAACGTTTTCTACTGTCGCGTTCCAAAGTGACCGGGCAGTCCATTTTGCCATCACTGAGTACGCAAGGGCCCTGTCGGACAACTGCAGTAAGCCATCGCCCCAAATAGCGGGTTGGAAAGCAAGTATTAGCAAAAAAATCCGCCAGCGGGTGCTGGTGCTCGCATAGCTTGTACGATAACGTAGCACCATCTGCCGCCGACCTGATGTGGCAGCCCGCATAATGATAAGAAGTGGGAGTGCTCAGCATGCATGCCAGCAAGAAAACGCATGTGCGTTATCTGATTCTGTTCCTGTTGTTTGTGGTAACCACGATCAACTACGCCGACCGGGCGACCATCTCGATCGCCGGTTCGAATATCCAGAAAGACCTTGGTATCGACCCGCTCACGCTCGGCTTTATCTTCTCCGCTTTCGGTTGGGCCTATGTGGCCGGGCAAATCCCCGGCGGCTGGTTGCTCGACCGCTTCGGCTCCAAGAAGGTATATGCCGCCAGCATCTTTACCTGGTCCGTGTTCACTATCCTGCAGGGCTTCGTAGGCTTCATGCCCGTCGCTACCGCGGTCATGGCTTTGTTTACGTTGCGCTTTCTGGTGGGGTTCGCCGAGGCACCGTCATTCCCGGGTAATGCGCGGATCGTCGCCGCCTGGTTCCCCACTGCGGAACGCGGCACGGCGTCGGCCATCTTCAACTCCGCGCAATACTTCGCCACCGTATTGTTCGCGCCGCTGATGGGCTGGATCGTCCATGCCTGGGGGTGGGAGCATGTGTTTATCGTGATGGGCGGCCTGGGCGTGGTATTCGCCGGCATCTGGATGAAATTCCTGCACAACCCCGGCCAGCACCCAATGATCGGCGAGGAGGAGTATCGCCACATCGCGGACAACGGCGGGTTGGTCGACATGGACCAGCCCGGCCAGAAGCGAGCCGGGCCGCAGTGGGGCTATGTACGCCAGCTGTTGTCCAGCCGCATGATGCTGGGGATTTATCTGGGCCAGTACTGCATCAATGGCATTACCTACTTTTTCCTTACCTGGTTCCCGGTGTACCTGGTGCAGGAGCGGGGCATGACTATCCTGAAGGCAGGGTTCGTGGCTTCGCTGCCGGCCATCTGCGGCTTTATCGGCGGAGTGCTCGGCGGAGTCATCTCGGACTGGCTGCTGCGCCGAGGCCACTCGCTGACCTTCGCCCGCAAGTTGCCAATCGTATGCGGCTTGCTGCTCTCGACCACTATGGTGCTGTGCAACTACGTAGAGCTCGATGCGCTGGTGGTCGGCTTCATGGCGCTGGCCTTCTTCGGCAAGGGCGTGGGTGCGCTGGGTTGGGCGGTGATGTCCGACACCTCGCCACGGCAGATCGCCGGTATCAGCGGCGGCCTGTTCAATATGTTCGGTAATGTGGCCTCGATCACTACCCCTATCGTGATCGGCTACCTGATTTCCACCACCGGCTCGTTCAAGTGGGCACTGGTGTATGTCGGCGCCAACGCGTTGGTGGCCGTGTTCAGTTACCTGGTGATCGTAGGGCCTATCCGCCGCGTGCAGTTGCGCGATGCTGAAGGCCGCCCATTGCTCGAATCACAACCCGTACAAGCCTGATGACATTACAAGGGGCCAACCCCATGCAGTTGATCGAACATTCCGATTCCCCACGCTACGTGCGCTTGCACGAAGCCGACAATGTGGTAGTCGTGGTCAATGACCAGGGCGTTGCCGAGGGCAGTGTATTCCCGGACGGCCTGGTGACCGTCGAAGGCGTGCCGCAAAGCCATAAAGTGGCGCTGGTCGATATACCCGAGGGTGGCGAAGTGCGCCGCTACGGGCAGATCATCGGCTACGCCCTGGAGCCGCTGCGCCGTGGCAGCTGGGTGAAGGAAACCCAGCTGGCCATGCCATCGGCGCCGCCACTGGACAGCCTGCCCATGTCCGATGCCGTGCCGGCGCCATTGCCGCCCTTGGATGGATATACCTTCGAAGGCTATCGCAACGCGGACGGTACTGTCGGCACGCGAAACATCCTTGGCATCACCACCACCGTGCAGTGCGTGACCGGTGTGCTCGATCACGCTGTGAAGCGCATCCGTGAAGAGTTGCTGCCGCGCTACCCCAACGTGGACGACGTGGTGGCGCTCACCCACAGCTATGGCTGCGGCGTGGCGATCAACGCCCGCGATGCCTACATCCCCATCCGTACGGTGCGCAACCTGGCGCGTAACCCGAACCTGGGAGGCGAAGCGCTGGTGATCAGCCTGGGCTGCGAGAAATTGCAGGCCGGGCAGGTGATGCATGAGAACGACCCGTCGGTAGACCTGAGCGAGCCTTGGCTGTATCGCTTGCAGGACGCCAGCCACGGCTTTGGCGAAATGATCGAGCAGATCATGGCGCTGGCCGAAACCCGCTTGCAGAAGCTCGACCTGCGCCGCCGCGAAACCGTACCGGCCTCCGAGCTGATCCTGGGCATGCAGTGTGGTGGCAGCGATGCGTTTTCGGGCATCACCGCCAACCCCGCGCTGGGTTACGCCTCTGACCTGCTGATACGTGCGGGCGCCACCGTGATGTTCTCGGAAGTGACCGAGGTACGGGATGCGATCTACATGCTGACCTCGCGCGCCGAGACCCAGGACGTGGCTCAGGCACTCGTGCGCGAAATGGACTGGTACGACAACTACCTCGACCGCGGCGCGGCGGACCGCAGCGCTAACACTACGCCTGGCAACAAGAAGGGCGGGCTGTCGAACATCGTCGAAAAATCCCTGGGCTCAATCGTCAAATCCGGCAGCTCTGCCATCAATGGCGTGGTAGGGCCAGGCGAACGCGTAACCGGCAAAGGCTTGATCTACTGCGCCACGCCGGCCAGCGACTTCGTGTGCGGCACCTTGCAACTGGCTGCGGGCATGAACCTTCACGTGTTCACCACTGGCCGCGGCACGCCCTACGGGCTGGCGATGGCACCGGTGGTGAAAGTGTCCACCCGCACCGAGCTGGCCCAGCGCTGGCCGGACCTGATCGACGTGGACGCCGGCCGTGTCGCAACTGGGCGTGCCACCATCGAGGAGCTGGGCTGGGAGCTGTTCCACTACTACCTGGATGTGGCCAGCGGGCGCAAGCAAACCTGGGCCGAGCGGCACAAGCTGCATAACGACATCGTGCTGTTCAACCCCGCGCCTATCACCTGATACGCGCGATCACGGCCGCTCGCGGGAACCTTCCCCGTGAGTGGCCGTCGCCTTGCTTTTGCCTTGGCGCATCGGCAAGGTACGGGTTTCGCCGTCGGGATCCACGTACCGCCATGACCGCCAGTTCTACCTTTGCCACCGCCTCGGTGGGCCGTCCACAGCGTATCTCAACGCGTGTCGCATTCTTCATCGCGGGTTTCGTGATGGCCGCCTGGGCGCCCATGGTGCCGCTGGCCAAGGCCCGCGCCGGGCTGGATGACGGCACCCTCGGGCTGCTGTTGCTTGGCCTGGGAGGCGGGTCGATTCTGGCCATGCCCTTCGCCGGTTACCTCACGGCACATCGCGGTTGCCGCTGGACCATCGTGCTGGCGGCGCTGCTGCTGTGCGCGCTGTTGCCACTGCTGGCCATCGCGCCCTCTGCCGCCACGCTCGCCATTGCCCTGGCGCTGTTTGGTGCCACCATGGGTACCCTCGATTGCGCCATGAACATTCAGGCCGTGCTTGTCGAAAAGGCCAGTGATGAAGCCGTGATGTCCGGCTTCCATGGCATGTACAGCGTGGGCGGGATCGCTGGCGCGGCCGGTATGACGGCCTTGCTGAGCACCGGCCTCGGGCCTTTCCCGGCCACGCTGGTTGTGGTCGCGGTGGTGCTGGTGGGGCTGTGGTATGCGGCGGGTTCGCTGCTGCCTGAGGGTACCGAGCGTGATGGCCCGCTGTTCGCTGTGCCCCGCGGGATTGTGCTGTTTCTCGGCGTGCTGTGCTTTATCGTGTTTCTCACCGAAGGCGCTGTATTGGACTGGAGCGCGGTGTTTCTAGTGTCCTCGCGGCAAATGGAGCCGTCTCTCGCGGGCCTTGGGTATGCCGCCTTTGCCGCCACCATGACCATCGGCCGACTCACCGGCGATGCCTGGGTGAACCGGCTCGGGGGTATGCGCGTGGTGTTGCTGGGCGGTGCTTGCGCGGCCGCAGGGCTCGCCGTGGCACTGCTGTTGCCGGGCTGGCCCGCAGCCCTGGTGGGCTTCGCGCTGGTAGGGGCGGGCTGCTCGAACATCGTACCGGTGTTGTTTTCCGCTGTGGGCCGCCAGCGCCGTATGCCGCAAAGTGCGGCCATTCCGGCGATGGTCTCGTTGGGCTATGCGGGCATTTTGTTGGGCCCGGCGGCCATCGGCTTCATTGCTCACTGGGCTAACCTGTCCTGGGCGCTGGCCAGCCTGATCGTGTTGTTACTGTTCGTGAGCGCCAGCGCGCGCTACCTCAAGGCGTAATCCATCACACCCTGCGGAGGATGACCCATGCACCTGGAAGGTTCCTGTCACTGCGGCGCCGTACACTTCAGCCTCGACAGCCCGCACCCGTATCCCTATCAGCGCTGCTACTGCTCGATCTGCCGCAAGACACAGGGCGGGGGCGGCTATGCGATCAACCTGGGCGGTGATGCCAATACCCTGAAAGTAGACGGCGAGGATTCGATCAGCGTGTACCACGCCCGCATGCCCGATGGCTCGCGGAGCACGGCAGAGCGGCACTTCTGCAAACACTGTGGGTCCGGCTTGTGGTTGTTCAGCCCAGAGTGGCCTGAGCTGGTCCACCCGTTTGCCAGCGCCATCGACACCGAGTTGCCGACGCCGCCAGAGCATACGCATTTGCTCCTGAACTCGAAGGCCAGTTGGGTAGAAGTGCAAGGCGGGGCCGAAGACAAGCGTTTTGAGGAATACCCGGAGGAATCCATCGCGGACTGGCACCAGCGCCTCAAACTCGAGCAGTGATCAGCCCAGGCTGCGCCATTGCCGCGGGCTTACCCCATGCCAACGGCGGAAGGCGCGGGAGAATGCGCTGGTTTCCGAGTACCCGAGAAGCCCGGCAAGCTGTGTGACCGAGGTAATGCCTTCGCGCAGGTAACGCTGCGCCAACCGCTGGCGAACCTGTTCCACCATCTGCGTGAAGCAACAGCCGTGTTCGCGCAGGCGGCGCTGCAAGGCCGTGGGGCCGAGATTCACTGCCATTGCCACCGCCTCAAGGCTGGGCTCGCCGCTTCCAAGCTGGTCGGTGATCACGGCTTCCACGCGCAGGGGCAGATCACCTTCCGTGGGATCGCCACTGAGCTGGCGGATCGCGTCTTTCACCAACATCAAAAGGATGGGATCGCTGCCGGGCATTACCCGCCCGGCGATGTCGGCTTTGGGAATCAATAAGCCGTTGCAGGGTTGATCGAAGCGCACCTGCGCACCAAATACCTGCCGATGCTGTTCGCCACTATCGAGCCGGCTGTGTTCGAACAGCACCCCGCGTGGGTGCCACTGATCCCCCAGCACGTGACGCACCAGGTTCATGGCCATGCCCATGGTCAACTCGGCATCGTGGCGCCTTTCGCGAATAGAGGCGTGGCGGATCTGGTAGTCGAAGCGATAGCACTCACCGGCATCCACCAACTGAATCAGCGTGTTGTGCTGGTGAAACGGGAACGCTTCGGCGAAGTTCACCAAGGCAGCTTCCAGTGTGGGTGAGCACAGCCCGACGTAGCCCAGCAGGCCCAACGCCTGGGGCTTGAACTGTTCACCGTAGCGCAGGCCAAAGTGCTCACATCCGGTTTGCCGCGCGGCTTCTTCCAGAACCTGGCAGTAGTTGGGCAAGGCCAGGCTGAGGGTTGGGTGCGCGAGTTGCTCGGGGTTGATGCCGGCGTGGCCGAACACTCGGTCCAGGTCGCCGCCGTGGTCGGTAATGAACGCATCAAGGCCACTGGCTGCCGCCGACAGCACGCCGTGGTGGTGCCGTGGGCCGGAGGATGAGGGGGCTAGATAGGCGTGAGTACGCGTCACGGTCAGTTACCTGCGAGGGCTATATCGCTTGAGCAAGCAAAAGCCATTCCCGCCGGAGCCGCCGTTAGGTACCGGTATCGGCGCCAGCCTGGTGCAACACCCTTCAAGTCGCCCAATGGCGGGGCGTCAAGATGAATTTGACCGCAGGCGCTTCGGGTTCGACCTCTGCGGTCAAGTTTTGCCGGCAGCAGGTGGCTAAGCTCGAGAAAAGCCATTTGCGGCCAACACTGGAAGGTGACTGATGAGCGCGAACACACTCAAACCCACCCTGGGCACCTTGCACCTTTGGGGCATTGCCGTGGGGCTGGTGATCTCCGGCGAATACTTCGGCTGGAGCTATGGCTGGGGTACCGCCGGAACACTGGGCTTCCTCGTGACCACGTTGATGGTGGCAGTGATGTACACCTGCTTTATCTTCAGCTTTACCGAACTCACCACTGCGATCCCCAATGCGGGTGGGCCGTTTGCCTACAGCCTGCGGGCGTTTGGTGTTACGGGCGGTACCATTGCGGGGCTGGCCACGCTGATCGAGTTCGTGTTCGCACCTCCGGCCATTGCCATGGCCATTGGGGCCTACCTCAACGTTCAATTTCCTGGGCTGGAACCTAAGTGGGCGGCCGTCGGCGCCTACGTGGTGTTCATGACTCTCAATATTCTGGGGGTGAGCATCGCGGCCACCTTTGAACTGGTGGTGACCGTGCTGGCCGTCGCCGAACTGCTCGTATTCATGGGTGTGGTGGCGCCAGGCTTCAGCTTCGCCAACTTCGCCCTCGGCGGTTGGGCCGGCGAGAACACCTTCAGCACTGGCGCGCTTGCGGGCATTTTTGCCGCCATTCCCTTCGCCATCTGGTTCTTCCTTGCCATCGAAGGCGCTGCCATGGCAGCCGAAGAAGCCAAAGACCCCAAGCGCACGATTCCCAAGGCCTATATCGCCGGCATCCTGACCCTGGTGGTGCTGGCGATTGGCGTGATGGTGTTTGCCGGCGGCGTAGGCGACTGGCGTGCACTGAGCAACATCAATGACCCGCTACCCCAAGCCATGAAAGCGGTAGTGGGCAACGACAGCAACTGGATGCACATGCTGGTGTGGATCGGCCTGTTCGGTCTCGTGGCCAGCTTCCACGGGATCATCCTGGGCTACTCCCGGCAATTCTTTGCACTGGCCCGGGCCGGCTTCCTGCCACCGTCGCTGGCCCGGCTGTCCCGCTTCCAGACGCCGCATCGCGCTATCCTTGCAGGCGGCGTGGTAGGGATCGCGGCGATCTTCAGCGATGGCTTGATCAACTTGCAGGGCATGAGCCTTACCGCAGCGATGATCACCATGTCGGTATTCGGGGCTATCGTGATGTACATCGTGAGCATGCTCAGCCTGTTCAAGCTGCGTCGCAGCGAGCCAGGCCTTGAACGCAGCTTCCGTGCGCCAGGCTACCCCGTGGTGCCGGGCATCGCGTTGGTGCTGGCGGTGGTGTGCCTGATCGCGATGATCTGGTTCAACTTCCAGGTGGGCCTGGTGTTCCTCGCGCTCATGGTGCTGGGGGCGATCTTCTGCAAGCTGGTGCGCAACCGCACCCCCAACCTGACCGTCGCGGTCACCGAGGGCTGACACATGGGGCAGTACAGCCAGACCATCGGCAGCCTGAGCTGGCACTTCGAAGACCTGCGGACATTGCTGGCCAAGGCAAGCCCTGCACGCTCCGGCGATGCCCTGGCTGGCATCGCGGCGGCCAGCGATGCGGAGCGCGCTGCGGCGCAGATGGCATTGGCGGAGGTGCCACTGACGCGCTTTCTCGAAGAGGCGGTGATCCCGTACGAAAGCGACGAGGTCACCCGTTTGATCATCGACGGCCACAACGCCGAAGCCTTCGCGCCGGTTCGCCACCTCACGGTAGGTGGCTTCCGGGACTGGCTGCTGAGCGAGGCGGCCAGCGGCCCGGTACTGTCCGCGCTGGCACCTGGGCTTACGCCAGAGATGGCGGCGGCGGTGTCCAAGCTGATGCGGGTGCAGGACCTTATTCTGGTAGCGCGCAAGCTGCGCGTGGTCACGGCCTTCCGCGGCACCCTGGGGTTGCCCGGCCGTATGTCTACCCGGCTGCAGCCCAACCACCCCACGGACGACCCCGCCGGCATTGCCGCCAGCCTGCTCGACGGGCTGCTATACGGCAACGGCGATGCGATGTTCGGGATCAATCCGGCCAGCGATAGCCTGCCAGCGATCATCGAGCTGCTGAAGATGCTCGACGGCGTCATTCAAAGATACGAGATCCCCACCCAGGCCTGTGTGCTCACCCATGTCACATCGTCGATCGCCGCCATCGAACGCGGCGCGCCGTTGGACCTGGTGTTCCAGTCCATCGCCGGCACCGAGGCCGCCAATGCCAGCTTCGGCGTTAGCCTGAATGTGCTCCAGGAGGGGTACGAAGCCGGGCTGAGCCTGAAGCGCGGCACTTTGGGGCAGAACCTCATGTATTTCGAAACCGGGCAGGGCAGCGCGCTGTCGGCCAACGCGCACCACGGCGTGGACCAGCAGACCTGCGAGGCCCGGGCCTACGCGGTGGCGCGGCGGTTCGACCCGTTTCTGGTGAACACCGTCGTAGGGTTCATCGGCCCGGAATACCTCTACAGTGGCAAGCAAATCATCCGCGCGGGCCTTGAAGACCATTTCTGCGGCAAGTTGCTGGGCGTACCCATGGGCTGTGACATCTGCTACACCAACCATGCCGAAGCCGACCAGGACGACATGGACACCTTGCTGACCCTGCTGGGCACCGCCGGCGTGAACTTCATCATGGGCATCCCCGGCTCGGACGACGTGATGCTCAACTACCAGACCACCTCGTTCCATGACGCGCTGTATGTGCGCCAGGTTCTGGGGCTGCGGCCCGCGCCGGAGTTCGAGGCCTGGCTGGCCCGCACTGGTATTCTTCAGCAGCAGGGCGGGCACGTGCGCCTGGGCGCCGATCTGCCCGTGGCGTTCGCCGGTGCGCTGGCCCACATTCGATAAGCGCTGTTGGATAAGGAAGTGGTATGAGTGACGAACCCCGCACCCCCGCCCAGGCCGATCCGTGGCAGGCCCTGCGCTCGCTGACCCCGGCGAGGATTGCCCTGGGGCGGGCCGGCACCAGCCTGCCGACGTCGGCGCAACTGGATTTTCAGTTCGCCCACGCGCAGGCCCGGGATGCCGTGCATGTACCGCTGGACGTAACCGCGCTGACAGCCGATCTGGCAAGAGAAGGGCTGCAGGTGCTCAGGGCCCATAGCGCCGCCAGTGACCGGCTCGTTTACCTGCAGCGCCCCGACCTGGGCCGCCAGCTCGATGCAAGCAGTGCGCCCAGCCTGGATACCTTGGCGGCCACGAGCGGGCAGGGCTTCGATCTGTCGGTGGTGATCGCCGATGGCCTGTCCTCGCTGGCCGTGCAGCGCCATGCCGCGCCGATGGTGGGCCGCATTGCCGCACTGGCGAAGGAAGAGGGTTGGCGTATGGCACCGCTCGTTGTGGTCGAGCAGGGCCGTGTGGCGGTCGCCGATGAAGTGGCGCAACGGCTGGGCGCACGCATGGTGGTTAACCTGATCGGCGAGCGCCCTGGCTTGAGCTCGCCTGACAGCCTGGGGCTGTACTTTACCTTTGCCCCGCGGGTGGGGCTTACCGATGCGGCGCGCAACTGCATTTCGAATGTACGGCCGCAAGGGCTGAGCTATGCGACAGCCGCACACAAACTGGCCTATTTGATGCGCGAAGCCTGCAAGCGCCAGCTCTCCGGCGTAAGCCTCAAGGATGAGGCCGAGGTACCGGTAGTCGGCACCAACACGGACCAGGGCCCAGGTAACTTTTTGCTGGCGCCGACACGGCCAGACGGGCCATAGGAGCCTTGTGGGAGGCGGCGGGTTTCAGCCCCGATACCGAGCCTCGATCACTTGCCACAGCCTTGCATCGGTGAAGTCGTCGATTACAAGGTCCGCGCCGGCAGCGAGCAGGGCGGCTTCGCTTTGGCTGGTGGCCAGGCCCACCGTGAACAGGCCGGCGGCCTTGGCGGCGGTCAGGCCCGGGATCGAATCTTCAAAGGCCAGGGCTTGCTCGCTGCTGGCGCCAAGGCGCTCCAGCCCAGTGAGGTAGGGCAGCGGGTCAGGTTTGGCGCGAGACAGCTCTTCAGCGACCACCACGCTGGCGAACGCCTGCTGCAAGCCAAGTGCGGCCAGCATGTGGTCGGCGTTGGCCCGTGGTGCGTTGGTCACCACTACTCGTCCCACTGAGTGTTCCTGGGCCCACGCCAGTAAATCCTCCAGGCCGGCGATGGGTTCCAGGGTTTGGGACAATGCTCGGAATCGGGCTTCCTTTCGATCCGCAAAGGCGCGGTGGGCTTCGATGCTGCGCCCCGGGAATAACAGGGCGCACAGCTCCGGGTTCGCACGGCCGCTGCACAGTGCTTCGAACTCTTCTTCCGTGAAAGGGCGAGCATCTTCTTCCCAAAGCAGCTGTTGAATGGCTATCAGGTGAAGCTTGTCTGTGTCGGTCAGGGTTCCATCGAGATCGAACAGCAGGGCAGTGAGCATGAGCGCATCCAGGGCGAGAAAAGCGCGAGGGTAGCAGGCTCTGGCCGGCAGGCTCAAACTTGCAGGCGCTTACGGCGCTTTGTCACCGGTCGGCGGGTGGCGGTTGAAGCCAAACGCGACTGTATGTATAACCAGCGCCAAGGCGACCTGGACACTGTGGCGTGACTCCCCTCGACAATCCCCTGTATTACCTTCACAACTTCGAGCAGGCACTTGCCTGGCTACGCCTGCGGTACGCAGACGTGTTCGATAGCGAAGAACAGCACTTTGTAGATACATTTCAAGGGTTGCCTCAGGCCGCGCGGTGCCTGCTGGTGCGGCTGATCATGCGCAAGGGCGAGCGGTTTCGCCGGGGCAAGCTGGTGTATAGCGAGATCGGCGATCCGGCAGCGGCGGCACAGCCGTTGCTGGCCCTGGGTTGGCTGGTGGCAGAAGTGCCCCTGGAGCTTGCGGACCTGTTTGCGTTGTTCGGCAAGCCGGAGTTGCGCCAGTGCTTTGCCACCCATCCACTGCCTTCGGCCGGGCGCAAGGATGAGTGGTTCGACGTTCTAGCCCCGCTTCACGACCGAAAGGCGCCATTGCGTGAGTGGTGGCCAGCCTGCGAGGAAGAAGTGTGGGCATTGGCCATCCGGCCACTGTGCGAGCGATTGCGCATGCTGTTCTTCGGCAACTTGCGCCAGGATTGGTCCCAGTTCGTATTGGTGGAGCTGGGTATTCAGCGCTTCGAACAGGTGGACTTCCCTTTGAGCTCCCGGGCCATCCGCCACCGGGACGATCTGCAGATCGCGCTAGGCCTGGCAAAGTGCGCCCAGGCCCTGGAGGAGGGCATGGATACCCAGGTGTTGCTGCAGGCCATGCAAGCGCTTGGCTCGGACAACCCCTGGCTGGCGAGCCGCCGGCAGAAGCTACTGTTCCGCCTGGGCCAACGCTGCGAGCGTGCCGCCGAATGGGACCTCGCGGCGAGCCTGTACGCGCAGTGCGCCTGGCCAGGCGCCCGGCTACGCAGGATGCGGGTACTGGAGCGCACCGGGCAATTTGCCGAGGCGCTGGCCCTTGCGAACCTTGCCAGCCAGGCGCCGGAAAGCCCTGCCGAAGTACAAGGCCTGGAGCGGCTGCTACCGCGAGTACGCCGTGCGCTGGGTGAAGCGGTGAAAGTGCGTCGCAGCGCCGCCACTATCGAGCGCTTGGACCTGTGCCTTCCTCGGCACGCCAGCGTAGAGCGCGCTGTGTGTGAAGCGTTGTTGGCCGCAGACGCCCCGGTGGCCTACGTGGAAAACACGCTGTTCAACGGGTTATTTGGCTTGCTGTGCTGGCCCGCGTTGTTTGCGCCGGTGCCTGGGGCTTTTTTCCACCCTTTCCAGGCCGGGCCGCTGGACTTGCACCAGCCCGACTTCGCCCAGCGCCGCGCAGCCTTGTTCGAGCGCTGCCTGGCAGAACTGGAGACCGGCGAGTACCGGGTTACCGTGCTTGAGCGGTTCAAAGACAAATACGGCCTGGCCAACCCATTCGTTCACTGGGGCGCCATGGATAAAGCATTGCTGGAAATGGCTTTGGCGTGTATTGCGCCCGCTCATTTGCGTGCCTGCTTCGAACGCCTGCTGCAAGACCCGAAAGCCAATCGCACGGGCATGCCTGACCTCATCCAGTTTTACCCGGCCAGTGGCAGCTACCGGATGGTTGAAGTCAAAGGCCCGGGTGACCGCTTGCAAGACAACCAGCTGCGTTGGATAGCCTTCTGCCAAACCCATGGCCTGCCTGTTAGCGTGTGCCATGTGCGCTGGGAAGCCCATGCCCACAGCCCTGAGCCGGCATGAACCAGGCCGTCGCGGTGCGCGCCCTGTGCGAGTTCACCGCCCGCGAGGGCGACCTGGATTTGCGCTTCACCCCATCCCCCAGCGCGCTCGAAGGCATCGTCGGGCATCAGCGGGTTGGTGAGCGGCGCGGCCCTGATTACCGCAGCGAGGTGCCACTGGCTGGTAGCCACCTGGGCCTGCGTGTGCGTGGCCGTGCCGACGGGTTCGACCCTGTGCGCCAGTGCCTGGAGGAGATCAAGACCCACCGGGGCGATCTGACCCGCCAGCCCGCCAACCACCGGGCGCTGCACTGGGCTCAGGCCAAGGTGTACGCCGCGTTGATGTGCGCCAGCGAAGGCCTGGCTTCGCTGAAGGTGGCCCTGGTGTACTGGCATGTGGACCTGGAGCGCGAAACACGCTTTGAAGTGGAATTGGCCGCCGAAGCGCTACAGGCGTTTTTCCAGCAGCAGTGCGAAGCCTACCTGGCCTGGGCCGCGAGCGAAGAAGTGCACGGTGCCGCACGCAACGCTGCGCTGGAACACCTCACATTCCCCTATGCTGTGATGCGCCCTGGTCAGCGTCATCTGGCGGAAACCGTTTACAAGGCTGCCAGCACTGGCCGCTGTGTGCTTGCCCAGGCGCCAACGGGTATCGGCAAAACCCTGGGCACCTTGTTTCCTCTGCTCAAGGCAATGCCGCGGCAGGGGCTGCAGCGGATTTTCTTCCTCACCGCCAAAACCCCGGGGCGCAAGCTGGCCCTGGATGCCCTTCGCCAATTGTATCCCGCCCGTGGCGCCGCCCAGCCGGTTCGCGTGCTGGAACTGATCGCCCGGGAAAAAGCCTGCGAGTACCCCGGCACCGCTTGCCATGGCGATGCCTGCCCGCTGGCAAAGGGTTTTTACGACCGTTTGTCTGGCGCCCGCGTCGCTGCTGCCGAGCGCAGCCTGCTCGACCGCGAAGCCCTGCGAGAGCTGGCTCTGGCCCATCAGGTATGCCCGTATTATCTGAGCCAGGAAATGGCCCGCTGGGCGGACGTGATCATTGGCGACTACAACTACTATTTCGATCTCAGCGGCTGGTTGTTTGCGTTGGCTCAGGCTCAGGAATGGAAGTACGCGGTGCTGGTGGACGAGGCGCATAATCTGGTGGACCGCGCGCGAAGCATGTATAGCGCGAGCCTGGACCAGCGAGTGCTGGCAACGTTGAAAGAAACGCCCCTCGCAGGTACCAGTGGCGCCCTGCGCACTTTGAGCCAGCACTGGGCCGCGCTCGCCAAGGGGCAGGTCGAGGGGTACCACAGCTTGCCAGGCGTGCCGGGGCAGTGGTTGCTGGCGCTGCAGCGCTGCATGAGCCTGATCGGCGAACGGCTGAACCTGGAGCCCACCGCAGTGCCGCCGGCCTGGCTGGACTTCTATTTCCAGGCGCTGCAGTTCTCTCGCATCGCCGAGCTGTTCAGTGACGCTTATGTGTGTGATCTGGAAGTTTACCCGGTGAAGAAGCGACTGCGCGCCCGGCTCAACCTGCGCAATGTGGTGCCCGCGCCCTTGTTGGCCCCCCGATTCACCAGTGCGCGTAGCTGTGTGTTGTTCTCGGCCACCCTCAACCCCGCGCACTATTTCGCCGACCTCCTGGGCCTGCCCAGCGGGTGGGCGTGGCTGGAGGTCGCGTCACCCTTTAATGCCGGCCAGCTACAGGTGCGCTTGGCGGCCGAGGTGTCCACGCGGTACGCCGACCGTCAGCAGTCACTGGCCAACGTTGCGAAGATCATCGCCGAGCAATACCACGCCCGGCCAGGCAATTACCTGGCCTTCTTCAGCAGCTTTGATTACCTCAATCAAGTGGTTGAACGGCTGGGCCAGGACTATCCTTCAGTACCGCTGCGCTGTCAGCACCGGGGCATGGACGAACAGGATCGCCAGGCGTTTATCGAAGGCTTCGAGGCCAGCGGCCGTGGGGTGGGGTTTGCAGTACTCGGCGGGGCATTCGGCGAGGGTATCGACCTGCCCGGCGCACGCCTGATCGGTGCCTTCGTGGCCACGCTCGGGCTCGCGCAGGTGAACCCGGTGAATGAAAGCTTCAAGCGGCGCATGCAAGCGCGGTTCGGCAATGGGCACGATTACGTTTACCTCTATCCGGGGCTGCACAAGGTAGTGCAGGCTGCGGGCAGGGTAATACGCAGCGAAGCGGACCAAGGCACCATCGTGCTTATCGACGACCGCTACGCGCAGCCCAGGGTGCAGCGCTTGTTACCGGGTTGGTGGCCAACGGCCCAGCCGATCCAGGGCTAGCCGCGCGGGGGATCATTCCCGTCGCAAGGCGGTCGAATCGTCAGTAAACTGTCACTGTTTGATACCTATTCGAGGTTTTGCATGACGCACAGTCCGCTAGCGGGCAAGCCGGCACCGGCCGAATTGCTGATCGATATTCCAAGCCTGGTAACCGCCTACTTCTCCAGGAAGCCAGACGCTTCGGTCGCCACTCACCGCGTGGCCTTCGGTACCTCCGGGCACCGTGGCAGTTCCTTCGACAACAGCTTCAATGAAGATCACGTGTTGGCGATCAGCCAGGCCATTTGCTTGTACCGCAAGGCCAAGGGTATCGACGGGCCGCTGTTCATGGGCATTGATACCCATGCGCTGTCGACTCCCGCCGGGATCAGCGCGCTGGAGGTGTTCGCCGCGAACGGTGTGGACGTCATGCTCGCTACCGATGACGAATACACACCCACCCCGGCGCTGTCCCACGCCATCATCTGCTACAACCGCGGCCGCACGTCAGGCCTGGCGGACGGGGTGGTAATCACGCCGTCCCATAACCCGCCGCAAAGCGGTGGCTTCAAATACAACCCACCCAACGGCGGCCCTGCGGACAGCGACGTTACCAAGTGGATCGAGGCCAAGGCCAATGAGTTGCTGGAGGGCAAGCTTGCCGATGTCCAGCGCATGCCATACGAGCGCGCGCTACAGGCAGCCACTACCCACCGTCACGACTTTCTCAATACTTACGTGGCAGACCTCGAGAACGTTATCGATTTCGAAGTAATACGAGGTGCCGGGCTGAAATTGGGTGTGGACCCGCTAGGCGGCGCCGGCGTGCGCTACTGGCCTGCCATCGCCGAGCGCTACAAGCTGGACCTGGACGTGGTCAATCGCTTCACCGACCCCACGTTCCGCTTCATGAGCATGGACTGGGACGGCCAGATTCGCATGGACCCGTCCTCCCGCGACGCCATGCAGGGGCTGATCGGGCTGAAGGATCGCTACGACGTGGCCTTTGCCTGCGATCCCGACCACGATCGCCACGGCATTGTCACCCGCAGCGGTGGCCTGATGGCTCCGAACAACTACCTGGCGGTATCCATCGACTACCTGTTCCGTAACCGGCCGCAATGGCGCGCCGACGCGGCCGTAGGCAAAACCGTGGTCAGCAGCGGGTTGATCGATCGCGTCGCTTCACGGCTGCAGCGCACCCTGTACGAAGTGCCGGTAGGTTTCAAATACTTCGCGGCCGGGCTGTTCGAGGGCTCGCTGGGCTTTGGCGGCGAGGAAAGCGCGGGTGCATCCTTCCTGCGCCGCGATGGCAGCGTGTGGACCACCGACAAGGATGGCTTGATCCCGGGACTGCTGGCGGCAGAGATGACGGCGCGCCTGGGCAAGAACCCGCATCAGCTGTACCTGGAAATGATTGCCGACCTAGGCGAGCCCTTCGCGACGCGCGTGGATGCCAAGGCCGACCCCCGGCAGAAGGCCGCGTTGGGCAAGCTGTCGCCAGAGCAGATCACTTCGACTACCCTGGCGGGGGAGCCAGTGGAGCGCATCCTCAGCAATGCGCCCGGCAACGACCAGGCAATCGGCGGCCTTAAGGTGATGACGGCCAACGGTTGGTTCGCCGCCAGGCCGTCGGGCACCGAAGACATCTACAAGATTTACGCCGAGAGCTTCACCAGCGAAACACACTTGAAGCAGTTGGTGAGTGAAGCACAGCAGTTGGTAGATAGCGCGATCAGCGCCTGATACCGCCGTGATAACCCGGCTTCGGTCGGGTTATTTTTTGCTTCAAGCATACCGTATAAAGATTCTAGATATATCCTGTAAGCCACTGATAAATAAGACTACTATCGCGTGTTCTCGAAATTACATGAAGTTTTGCGGCGTTGGTTTCCCCGGTGGTTGGGCGTAGCCCAAGCACCGTCGGCGCTGCGACAAAAGCCTGCTTCGGCTCCTCGCCGCATCCGCAAGGCGCCCCTGCCGAAAGCCCCCACGCCGAAGCAACCCGGGGGTGAAGGGCCTTTGTTGTTCGCGGATCGGCCACTGAATATCACGCCAGCTATACGCAAGCGCATGAGGGCCGACGTGGCCCGCTTGATAGCGCCACAGGCTCAGCCCACAGCCGCGCAATGGAAGATGATTTTCAGCGGGGCAATCACCACCTGTGTGGTGGCGGGTGCCGGGTCAGGAAAATCCAGCTCACTGGCCTTGAGAATCATGCTGCTGACTCAGTACCTCGGTGTGCCCCTCAGCGATATCAGCGTTGTAACGTTTACGCGTGCATCGCGGGCGGATTTCGCCGAGCGGCTGGTGCGGCTGTTCAAGTTGTGGGGGCAGGCACTCAGCATGGCCGATGCATATGCGCGGGTGACTACCTTCCATGCGATGGCACTGGCATGGGCCAGGACAATGCCGGGGTTTGCGCAGCTTCGAGCCTTCGAAAGCCTGGGTGAGGGGGAAGGCGCGGGCGACGCCTTCCAGCTGAAGGTGAACCCGGCTCAGCGTGACCAGCTCAACGCGTGCTTTCAGCGTTTGGTGGAAACGGACAACGAATTTGCATCAATCATACAGGCGCTTCAGCTGAGGGCTAGCCGAATGGCGCCGCTTCCCGAGGCTCATCCCGAAGTGCAACGGCGCTTGGCGGCATTGGTTCCCGCCGCCGAACGTGACGCTGTGCTATGTGACCTTATCGAAGCCCATTGGCGTGAAGCCGGTCACTGGCCGCTGCCAGGTGTCTCGGCGATGCGTAGTGAGCACAGGATTCATGGCCAGCTATTTCTGTGTCACGGCTATAACGAAGCCCAGGAGGCTTGGGTGATGCTGGGTGCCGACCCGAGCATAGGCGATGCGAGCCGCCCCGGGGCACGCCTGCCTCTGCGGGCGGAATGGGCTGTAAAGCGCACATTATTTCAAGCTTTCTTCGGTAAGCCATTGATTTGGATAGATTCATTTGCTGAAGTTAATGTTGATTCTGAAGTGCTGCATGGGGCTGGTATCGACTACAAGCTCAGCGGCGAAAACAGTGCTCAACCCTTGCTCGACGCCTTCGTTGCAATGGCTGGTTTTATAGAAAATCTAGGGCTGGAAGTCCCCACTGCCGCCGCGTCATTGGAAAACGGCGAGGACGGATTGTTCTTCCAGGCCCTGAGGCGTTATTGGCCGGCGCTGGAGAAGCAGCTGTTAGGGCTGACGCCGCCGGTGCTTAGCTATAACCGCATGTTTGCGATTTTCAGCGCCCCTCAAGGCAGTGCGCTGAGCCGCCTCCCAGAGGCGAAGCTCCACGCCATACGCCATCTGCTGGTAGACGAGTTCCAGGACATCTCGCCGCAGATTGCCCGGTGGTTGCAAGCTGGGCTGGCGGAACGGCTGCGCCGGGACGCGGCTACCAGCGCCACCCTGATGTGTGTAGGGGATGACTGGCAGTCCATTTATGGTTGGCGGGGTAGCTCTCCGGAGTTCTTCATGCGCTTCGAGCAGGCGTTTCCATCCCCGGATATTCGGCGGCTGATGCTCAAAGAAAACTTTAGAAGTAACCGTCAAGTTATTGAAGCAGCAGAGTTTCTGGTGAAAGGTATTGAAGCAATACCGGGCAAGAATGCCGTAGCGGCAGGTGCCCAGCTCGACAACGGGAGTGCCTCAGGCGTGCATATACATGCCAGAAACGACGACACCATTGCCCGCGTCGCCCAGGAGGCGCTGGATACGGGCGCGACGGTATTGCTGCTGTACCGCCAGGCCAGCGATGACCCTCGAAAGGCGCCTGCGGTTCAGGCGTTGCTGCAAGCCCAGGCGAAACTTGCTGCTCAAGCGCGGCGACTGCGTTGCATGACAATCCACGCATCCAAGGGGCTGGAGGCACAAGTAGTACTGCTGATCGGGGATTGCACGGCGCGGCCTGCGGCCCCGGCGCGCAACAAGTTGTATACGTTGGCGGGGCTAGGTCGTAAGGGGGCTGCGGCGCCTTACGATCACGCTCAGGCTGAAGAAGCGTTGCGCCTGGCTTATGTTGGCATTACCCGAGCAGCGAGGGCCGTGCACTGGTTTCTCGACCCCACTGCGGCTGCCCGCGCCCCGGGAGGCGCCGCTGCCCGCGCCACACGCGCAAGGGAGCTGTTTCAGCCCGAGAAAGCGACCGACGCGTAAGCAGTGGGATCACCCGCAGGCGCATAGCGACTGGGGTGGGATAAACGTCTCGAGTTCGGTTTCGACAGCCTCGATCATGCGCTCCACATCGGTGGCGTTCATCACCGTGGCGCAAGGAATCCCAGCAATGGCGATCAGCGTTTCGCCTGTGCTGCGATCGAACAGGCGGGCGACCATACTGCTCGGGGCGTCCATGTTGCCCTCGAAGCCCAGCGGATGAAAATGCCAGCGCATGACTTGGCAGGCATTGGGAAAGGTCATCTTGTTCATGGTGCGTACCTCTGCATCATGCAATATCCATTTGCCGAAGTCGCAATTGAGTCGGGCAGTTGGCCGGTTCAAGAAACATAGCATCGCCATGCTTGCTCTGCGGATTTTTTTCTGTACGAAGTGGCACTTTTTCCAATTATGTTGATCCCTGTCACGCTCGCCGCTGAACAGTGCTGACAAGGCTCCCGGACTTGTACCGTTTCAGCTTAAAGTTTCGATAGTCCACTTCAGTTTCCCTTGTCCCACGCCGATAGCTTCGACAAGGCGGCGCTTCGCGACCTGCCTTCCGTCACGCGGCAGGTCGCTGCGGTCAATCGAGAAACGCCATGGCCACAAGAAGCCTCACCATCGCCCCCCGTGCCTTTATCGGCTTCGCTTTCATCGCCTGCCTGCTCATCGGGCTGGGCGCATTCGCCGTGGACCGTATGGCGGTGATCCGGGGGGCTGCGTCGGACATGGAACAGAACGAACTGCCCAGCATCGGCTATATCGGCGACTTGATGGAAAACGTGTTGCGCCTGCGCATTACGTCTTTCCGCGTATTGGTAAACCGCGAGCCCGCCGCATTGGCCGAGACGGGCACTCGCATTGCGTCGCTGATGGACAAGGTGGCCGAAGCCCGCAAGCAGTATTCACTGATGCCCAAGGGCGAGCGGGAGGCAGCGGTGTTCCGGGAGTTCGAGGCTACGTTGACCGATTACCTCGATGCCCAGCAAAGCATGCTCGCCTTGTCGCGGGACAACCGGCTGGAAGAGTTGCGCACGCTGATCAATGGCCGCATCAAAGCGGGCACCGACAAGATGGGCGATCAACTGCGCGATCTGGTGACCATCAATAAACAGGATGCGGTCACTGCCAGTACTGCCGCCGGCGCGCAATATCATCAGGCGATCTGGACGGTGATCATTATTGCTGCGGTCGCCTGTTTGCTTACCGTGGTACTCGCGCTTTGGCTTACTCGCAGCATCGTCGCCCCGTTGGCGCACGCCGTACGTATTGCCGACGGCATTGCCGGGGGAAACCTGGGGCAGACAATCGACACCACGGGCAACGACGAGCCGGCACGCGTGATGGGGGCGCTGGCCCGCATGCAGTCGAGCTTGCGCAACACCATTGAGGAGATTGCCGGTTCGGCCACGCGCCTGGCCGCCGCAGCCACACAGTTGACCGCGACCACGGCTGAAGCCAACCGGGGCCTTGGGCGCCAGCACGATGAGATCGAGCAAGCAGCCACGGCAGTGAACGAGATGACGGCAGCGGTGGAAGAGGTGGCGCGCAACGCCGTTTCCACCTCCGAAGCGTCGGAAGATTCCAGCCGGATCGCCGATCAGGGGCGAGATCGCGTGAGCGAGACGGTCCAGGCCATCCAGGCCATGACCGGCGAGGTTGAATCCACGGCCCGCCTGGTAGAGGGGTTGGCTGCGCAGGGGCGTGACATCGGGCAGGTGTTGGACGTCATCCGTGCTATCGCCGAACAGACCAACCTGCTGGCACTCAACGCGGCCATCGAAGCGGCGAGGGCGGGCGAAGCGGGCCGTGGCTTTGCGGTGGTGGCTGATGAAGTGCGCGCACTGGCGCACCGCACTCAGCAATCCACCCGCGAAATCGAACAGATGGTCGCCGGAATTCAGACCGGCACCGGTAATGCCGTGAGCGCCATGCAGTCGAGCACACAGCGCAGCCAGCACACGTTGGAGAAGGCTCGCGAAGCTGGTGCCGCGCTTGGGCAGATCACCTCCGCTATCGCTCAGATCAACGAGCGTAACCAGGTTATCGCCAGTGCTTCGGCCGAGCAGGCGCAGGTGGCACGGGAAGTGGACCGCAACCTGGTCAACATTCGGGACCTGGCCAGTACCACGGCCAATGGCGCGCGGCAGACGTCACTTGCCACCGAGGACTTGTCGCGCCTGGCCGAGGCCTTGAACGGGCTGGTAGCGCGTTTTCGCACCTGATGCGGCCGTTGCACCGTACCTGCCTTGCACCCGGACCTAAAGTGCCCGGGTGACTCGAATGTCTTTCAGGCTGTTGGCATGTTCCTGCCCATGGATGGCCAGCAGCGCGGCAAGGGCCTCTTCGGGGGTGCCTTGTTCGAGCTGCGCAAAGTCCCAGCGGCGCTGGCCGTCGAGGGTGTAGTGAATGACATAACGGGTCACGGACAAACCTCAGCTGAAGGAAGAAGGCGAACGGCGGATCAGTTTGATCGAGTGCTTGAACGGCGCTTTTTTCGCGGCGGCATTCAGCTTGCTCCCTGCGGTGTCCAGCGTGATGTTCCAGTAGCCGGTGCTGGGCACGGTGATGCGGGCAGGGAAGCGGTCGAACTCGCCACCGTGATAGGTGTGGCGCGCGCCGTTCTTGAAGGCGCGAAAGTTGGCATCGCTCATCAGCCGGATATTGCAGCGCTGGGAACACTCGATCACGACCACGTCGTCCTCGTTCAGGTGTTCACGCTGGTGTACGAATTTCATGCTGGCTCCAGGTATCGGCAAGGCGCGAACCATAGCACGCCGGCCGCACGCCCCCCAAGCACGGCGCCGCGAACGTTCCTGAGCGGCCACGGTCCTAGCTTCTTTTTGTGGAGGTACACATGAAGGTAGCCGGGCTGTTGCTGGCCGTTCTCTCACTCGGTGGCTGCGCCACGGTTGCAGAGATCGAGAACACGCACGAAACCATGGACGTGATGTCGGGCAAGGACCCTCAAGCCTTTACCGAGTGCCTGGCCCGCAAGCTTGCGGCCACGCGTGGCCCGGCTACGCTGGTGAAGAACGGAAGCGGCTACAAGGTTATCGTGCCGCGCAAGCTGTCTTCAGGGCCTGCGGCAGTGGTGGATGTGCAGGAGCGCTCTGGCGGCAGCACAATCAAGGTTCATGAACGGTTGTCGAATCTCCCGCTACGCTTCAAGGACGTGCAGGCATCCGTTACCGAATGCATCTCCGGATGATTCGGGCACAGCGAAGCGGAACTTACACGTAAGGTTTTTTTCTATTAGTGCAGCAGCCGCTCGAGGCGCCCATTGTAAGCCTCGATGCGCGTGATTAGACTGCGCCGAACCTGTACGTAACGCCCTAAGAATCAAGGACACTTCATGATCAAGAAATGCTTGTTCCCGGCAGCCGGCTACGGTACCCGCTTCTTGCCGGCTACCAAGGCCATGCCCAAGGAAATGCTGCCAGTGGTCAACAAGCCGCTGATCCAGTATGGCGTCGAAGAAGCGCTGGAAGCAGGTTTGAACGGTATTGCGATCGTTACCGGGCGTGGCAAGCGGGCACTCGAAGACCACTTCGATATCAGCTATGAGCTGGAAAACCAGATCCGCAACACCGACAAGGAAAAATATCTGGTCGGTATTCGCAAGCTGCTGGATGAGTGCACCTTCTCGTACACCCGCCAGATCGAAATGAAAGGCCTGGGCCATGCCATTCTCAGCGGTCAGCCGCTGATCGGCGATGAACCCTTTGCCGTGGTACTGGCCGATGACCTTTGTGTAAACCCGGAAGGCGACGGCGTGCTTCAGCAGATGGTGAAGCTGTACAACCAGTTCCGTTGCTCGATCGTGGCGATCCAGGAAGTCGATCCTCAGGAGACCAGCAAATACGGTGTGATTGCGGGCGAGATGATCCGTGACGACATCTACCGGGTCAACAGCATGGTCGAGAAGCCCAAGCCAGAGGACGCCCCGTCGAACCTGGCGATCATCGGCCGCTACATTCTTACCCCGGACATCTTCGACCTGATCAAGAACACCGAGCCCGGCAAGGGTGGCGAGATCCAGATCACCGACGCGCTGATGAAGCAGGCGCAGAACGGCTGTGTGCTGGCCTACAAGTTCAAGGGCGAGCGCTTCGACTGCGGTAGCGCCGAGGGTTACATCGACGCCACCAACTACTGCTTCGAGAACTTCTACAAGAAAGGCCAGTTGTAACCGACAACCGGTTAGACTCGAACGCCGCCATTTCCAGTAAATGGCGGCGTTTTCGTATGAGGAGTTTTCATGGCTTACGATTTTGACCTCTTTGTTATTGGCGCAGGCTCCGGTGGCGTGCGTGCTGCCCGTTTCAGCGCAGGGTTCGGCGCCAAGGTAGCCGTGGCGGAAAGCCGTTACCTGGGGGGCACCTGCGTAAACGTAGGGTGCGTGCCGAAAAAGCTGTTCGTGTATGGCGCGCACTTTCATGAGGATTTTCAAACCTCCCAGGGCTTTGGCTGGGCACCCGGCACGCCATCCTTCAATTGGCCAACGTTGATCGCCAATAAAAACCGGGAGATCGAGCGCCTCAACGGCATCTATCGCAGCCTGCTGGGCAACAGCGGGGTAACAGTGATCGATGGACATGCGCGGATTCTCGATCCACATACAGTGGAAGTGGCCGGTACTCGCTACAGTTGTGAGCGCATTCTCATTGCCACGGGCGGTTGGCCCTCAATCCCCGAGATTCCCGGGCGCGAATACGCTATCAGTTCCAATGAAGCCTTCTTCCTCGAGCAGTTGCCCAAGCGGGTGATTGTGGTTGGCGGGGGTTATATCGCGGTCGAGTTCGCGGGCATCTTCCACGGCCTGGGCGCGCAAACCACCCAGCTTTATCGTGGTGACCTCTTCCTCAGAGGGTTTGATGACGGCGTGCGCAAACACCTCGCCGGGGAACTGACCAAGAAGGGCCTGGACCTGCGCTTCAATACGGACATCGCGCGTATCGACAAAGATGGCGAGGTATTGACGGCCACCCTCAAGAGCGGAGAGGTACTCGAGGCCGATTGCATACTATATGCGACAGGCCGGCGCCCGATGCTGGACAACCTGGGGCTGGAAAACACAGGCGTGCGGCTCGACGACAAGGGTTTCATTGCAGTGGACGATTATTATCAAACTACGGAGCCGTCGATCATCGCGCTCGGTGATGTGATCGGCCGCGTGCAGCTCACGCCGGTGGCCCTGGCAGAGGGCACGGCCGTGGCGCGTCGCCTGTTCAAGCCTGAGCAATACCGCCCGGTGGATTATGCACACATTCCTACCGCAGTGTTCAGCCAACCCAGTATCGGCACCGTTGGCATGACCGAAGCCCAGGCACGGGAAGCGGGCCACAGCGTGCGAATATTTGAAAGCACCTTCCGCCCCATGAAACTGACGCTGACTGACATTCCCGAGCGGGTGTACATGAAGCTGGTGGTCGACAGTTCGTCTGACAAAGTGCTCGGCTGCCATATGGTTGGGCCCGAGGCGGGCGAAATCATCCAGGGCCTGGGCATTGCCTTGAAGGCCGGGGCGACCAAGACCATGTTCGATGACACCATCGGCGTGCATCCGACGTCTGCGGAAGAATTCGTGACCATGCGAACTGCGGTCGGTGAGTAATCTGGCCGTTACCCCGGCGCAAGCGTAGGTACCGAATCGGGGTTCAAGCCCAGTTTGTCCAGCGCTGACCGGCGCTGTCGGCTGATGGTTTTCTCGCTGCGCTTCAATTGCGCGGCGGTCTCCCGGCCCGTGTACCCCGCGGCGATCAGGCGCATGACTTCCCGCTCCCGAGGCGTAAGCGCCTGATGGTTTTCCTGGCCCCAGTGATATCGGGTGAGGTAATGCCGCTCAAGGACGATTTCCAGGCTTGGGCTCACGCAAAGCCTGCCTTGTGCAGCCTGGTAGAGGATGCGAGGCAGCTGGCTGCTGCATTCCCGTTTGTCGTACAAACCCGTTGCCCCGGCTGCCAGGCTGGCCGCCAACACGGCAGGCTGCTGCGAAGCGGTCATTACCACCAGGGTGGTCTGCGGGAAGGTCGTACGCAACCGTGCCAGCAACTCACGCCCCGACGGCCCACGTTCGGGCGGCATGTACCAATCGACCAGTGCAAGGTCGCAGTCTCTACCGCGAAGGCTTCGTAGCAACGCTTGCCCTCCCTCCACAGCATCGGCGATGACGAAGCGGCTGCGTGGAGCGTTTTCGAGCAGCCGCCGCAGGCCATACAGCACGGCAGGATGATCATCTGCGATCATGATAGTGAGGGCCATGGCCGGTCCTTTGAATAAGAAGGTAGAGGTTTCACTAGAGGTCTATCAGGTTGTGCTCCAGAGCGAGCAGAACCGCAACATGGCGAGACTTCACCCCGAACTTGCGGCGAATATTGCAGAAATGGAAGTTGATAGCCGACTCACCGCAGCCCAGTATTCGTGAAATTTCCCACGAGGATTTGCCCCGCGCACTCCACTCCAATGCAGCCACTTCCCTTTTGGTCAGATAAATCGGCTCGGCATGTTGCGCGCGACCGTTGAGGCTGGTGTACGACATCACGATGCTCCCTGGTGAACATGTAAGGCTCGTAAGAGTGGAAGCGCGGTGACTTCAAGGGTTTCCTGCGCTGTCCACTGTTCGATACCTTAATGCGCTTGGTGAGCAAGCCGTGTAGGAAAAGGCGATGAAAGAATGCTGAATATTCAACGGGTTAACCCAAGGGGTGAAAGCCGCAGCTGGGTGCATGGTGGAGGGAAAAAGATCGTACAGGGAGCAGCGCGACATTTTCGGATCCGTTTTGAAAGCAGCTTTACGGACCGCCGGTAGTGTTATACAAAGCTCCGCTGCTGCGTTTTCGTATGGCCCCCGTGCTGGCCATAGCCAAAACCAATGGCCAGCATGTGTATTGCCAATGAGCATGCTAACGATTTCGTAGCTAGGATTGCTCCAGTCAGATTTACCTACCCAGGAGATTCACCGATGCCCATCATCAACAGCCAGATCAAACCCTTCAAAGCCCAGGCTTTCCACAACGGCAAATTCGTTGAAGTGAGCGAAGCGGACCTGAAAGGCAAGTGGTCTGTGGTGTTTTTCTACCCAGCTGACTTCACCTTCGTGTGCCCAACCGAGTTGGGCGACCTGGCCGATACGTACGCTGAGTTCCAGAAGCTGGGCGTTGAAATCTACAGCGTTTCGACCGACACCCACTTCACTCACAAAGCCTGGCACGACACCTCGGAAACGATCCAGAAGATCCAGTATCCGATGATCGCCGACCCGACTCACGTGATCTCCCGCAACTTCGACGTGCTGATCGAAGACGCAGGCATCGCTGACCGCGGTACCTTCGTGATCAACCCGGAAGGCCAGATCAAAGTCGTCGAAATCACCGACGGCGGTATCGGCCGCGACGCGCTGGAACTGCTGCGCAAGGTCAAGGCTGCTCAGTACATCGCCGCTCACCCGGGTGAAGTCTGCCCAGCCAAGTGGCAAGAAGGCGAGGCCACCCTGGCTCCGTCCCTCGACCTGATCGGCAAGATCTAAGATCGTGACCCGGTCTGCGGCGGTGAGCCGCCTTTCTTAAGCGACACCACCGCCCACAAAAGCGCCCGGGCGACCTTCGCCTGGGCGTTTTTATTTGTGCCGGTTGTTCTGAATCGAATGCTAGTAAAAGGAAATCGCCCGTATGTTGGAAGCCAATCTTAAATCCCAGCTCAAGTCGTACCTGGAACGGGTCACCCAACCGATCGAGTTGATCGCTTCGCTCGACGACGGTGCGAAATCCCGTGAAATGCTGGAGCTGCTCAAAGAGATTGAAGGCCTGTCTGCGCTGATCACCCTGCGCGACGATGGCATGGACGCGCGCAAGCCGTCCTTCAGCGTCAACCGCCCGAACGGGAACATCAGCCTGCGCTTCGCCGGCATCCCCATGGGGCATGAATTCACGTCGCTGGTGTTGGCTTTGCTGCAAGTCGGCGGCCATCCGTCCAAGGCCAGCGCAGAAACCCTGGAGCAGATCGCCAACCTTGAAGGCGAATTCCGCTTCGAAACGTACTTCTCGCTGTCCTGCCAGAACTGCCCGGACGTGGTACAGGCACTGAACCTGATGGCGGTGCTCAACCCGGCTATCCAGCACGTGGCCATCGACGGCGCGCTGTTCCAGGCAGAGGTCGAGCAGCGCCAGGTGATGGCGGTACCTAGCGTTTACCTCAATGGTGAACCCTTCGGCCAGGGCCGCATGGGCCTGGAAGAGATTCTTGCCAAGCTCGATACCAATGCTGGTGCCCGTCAGGCTGAAAAGCTCAACGCCAAGGCAGCCTTCGATGTGCTGGTCATCGGTGGTGGGCCTGCTGGCGCCGCAGCGGCGGTGTACGCGGCACGTAAGGGCATCCGTACTGGTGTAGCCGCCGAGCGTTTCGGTGGCCAGGTGCTCGATACTTTGGCGATCGAGAACTTCATTTCCGTGAAAGAAACCGAGGGCCCGAAACTCGCAATGGCCCTCGAAGAACACGTCAAGCAGTACGACGTGGACATCATGAACCTGCAGCGGGCAGAGCAGCTGATTCCAGGCAGGCATGGCGATCTGCACGAGGTACGCTTCGCTGGCGGTGCTTCGCTCAAGGCAAAATCGGTGATCATTGCTACAGGTGCCCGCTGGCGCGAAATGAACGTGCCGGGCGAGCAGGAATACCGTAACCGTGGCGTTGCCTACTGCCCACACTGCGATGGCCCGCTGTTCAAGGGCAAGCGAGTGGCGGTGATCGGTGGCGGAAACTCCGGCGTAGAGGCCGCGATCGACCTGGCCGGTATCGTTTCCCATGTCACGTTGATCGAGTTCGACAGCCACCTGCGTGCCGATGCGGTACTGCAGCGCAAGCTGACCAGCTTGCCGAACGTCAAGGTGATCACCAGTGCGTTGACCACCGAGGTGAACGGTGACGGCCAGAAGGTTAACGGCCTGACCTACAAGGATCGCCAGACCGGCGACCTGCACAAGATCGAGCTGGAAGGGATCTTCGTACAGATTGGCCTGCTGCCCAACACCGACTGGCTCAAGGGCGCGATCGAGCTGTCGAACCGTGGTGAAATCATGGTCGACGCGCGAGGCGAAACTGACCTGCCGGGGATCTTTGCTGCGGGCGATGTGACCACCGTGCCTTACAAGCAGATCATCATCGCCATGGGCGACGGTGCCAAGGCGTCGCTTGCGGCGTTCGATCACCTGATTCGGAGCTCTGCACCCGCTTGACCAATTGGGGGGCTTGCTCCCCTTTGTGATCAATGCAGAAGCCGGCTGTTCTCTCGCGAGGGCAGCCGGCTTTTGCGTTTGTGAAGAAGGCGGGAGCCCGCTCGGCTTACGGAACGGCGAGCCCTCGGCGTACTCTTATGTAGCCTACGGAACGGTGAATTGGCAGCTTCGCGCGGCACGGCAAGGGAGTATCGCAGGTGATTCCAAAGCATGAGGTCTTAAAGATCATCCAGTCCAGCTTCCTGCCACTGCATTGCACCTGCATGCTGCACGATGGTGGGACCATGACGATCGAGGTTACCGATCCCGCCAACGGGCATATCGACCTGCTGGTGGTGGGTGTGCCGCTGGCGCCCCTCACCAATATTCGTGCGATTTCGAACCTGGTGGCCGAATTGCGCCAAGAGCTGCAAGCCAACCAGGAATGGTTCGCCGGCGACCAGCGCAAGGGTGTATGGCCGCGCCGCTAGGTCAGCGGCTTTCCTTGTGGATCAGATACATCACGTAGCCGAAGGAACCGAGAGTACCCGCCACGATGGCGACCATGATAAGACCGTCCATTTACCTGCCCTCTGAAAGAAGTAGAGGGTTGCATGATGCGCGGATGAGCTTGTGCATAACAGCAGCAGATTGATAGGAAAAAAGCGGATCAGAATAAGCGCAGCGCCGAATATTCGAGCGCCTGCTAGAGTGCAGTTACCATTATCAAATGAGGGAACGAGATGCGTCGGCTGATGGCAATGATAGGGATAGCGCTGCTGGCGGGGTGCGCCGGTAAGGCGGCGGACCCGAGGGCACCGCTGGATGAAACAACCAGTAAATCCGCACAGAGCTATGTGGAGTGCCTTGCACCCAAATGGGCGGCGTTCAAGCCGGTGCGCCAGACAGACACCGAAACGGGCTACAAGCTTACGGTAGAGGCGGCGTACACCGCTGCCCCTGCATGGGCACAGGTCGACCGCGCTGGCGAGGGGGCTCGGGTGCAGATCTTCCTGCCGCCAGAGTGGGCTGAAACCAACGGGTGGACCGACATGGCCAAGGACTGCCTCTGATCTGCAAGCGTAACGACATTCAAAACCCCGGCCCTCGGTCCAGCGGTAATATCAGCTGAGGGCCTTCGTTGCGAACGTTGCCCACGGCGCGGTCTACCGGATACCACTCAAAGGCTTCTGCAGGTAGGGCATGGTTCAAGACAATGTCCTGGGCGCGCTCTGGCGTGGTATCCATGGCTACCCATTCACGCGCTAGCGCTGGCGATAACACGATCGGTCGGCGGTCGTGGATGTCAAGCAAGCCCCCTTTGGCGTCGGCGGTGAGTATGACAAAGCCATCACTTTGGCCAGCCTCACCTCCATCGTGGGAAAACTGACCGATGGCCGCCATGAACATGGATTCGCCCCCGCGTAAACGGATGAACCATGGCTGCTTGCGCTTGGGGTTCGCCGGATCGTGAACCCATTCGTACCAACCGTCGGCGCTTACCAGTGCACGGTTGGGCCAGATGCTTTTGAAATATTTGCCGCCCGCCACGGTTTCGACACGGGCGTTGATGGGTGGAGGCATGCGTCCCACCGCCCAGAAGGGCTGCCATCCCCATTTTACAGCTGCGACGACAATGCCGTTCACTACTTCCCGAATCACCTGGACACGGCTGGTGGGCGCCACGTTGTAGCGAGCCAACGGTATATCGTCATAACCCGACAATATGGGGGCATCACTATCGAGCGTAGCCAGATACGCCGCTACCCCTTTGTACTGAGCGATCCGACCACACATCGTCGTACGGGCCTCCTTGGTATGCAAAGCTTGAGCATACCGTACCTGAACACGGGCGGCGGCGCGGCTACCGACCACTGGCATGCCCCTAGGTTATTTCCAGGCCTTGCTGTACGCTCCGCGTGGACAAAGGACGCGACCGGGGCAGTCAAGGAGGGCGTGGGTGAAGTTGAGTAACGACGAGAATCGCGCCGGCCACCAGCGTATGGCCGAGGAGCTCGCCGAATGGGGCCGCCAGTGGCGCCTCGAGGCTGACATGGTCCGCTGCCCCTATTGTCACAGCGTTCAGATCGCCAGCCAGGCCGATCGCTCATTCCTGCACGATTCCGCCTGCGCCGCCAGTGCGCTCGGAGAGCAATACCCCTGGCGTAGTTTGGCCTGGATACTTCGCTCGCTTTAAAGGGCCTAGTGCAAGAGCTTGAGCCCGATCAGGCCCAGCATCACAGCCAGGCACGGCCGCAACACATTATCGGGGACCCGCCCTGACAGGTGACTGCCCAGGTAGATCCCTGGCAACGAACCGATCAGCAAATGGCCCAGCAGCGGCCAGTCCATGTTCCCCATGCCAGCATGCCCTAGCCCTGCCACTAATGTGAGCGGGACGGCATGCGCGATTTCCGTGCCTACCAGGCGGCGTGTCGCAAGAAATGGGTACAGCATGAACAGCGCAACCGTGCCCAGTGCGCCTGCGCCTATGGACGTCAGCGACACCATGGCCCCAAGTATCACACCAGTAAGCAATGTGAAACCATTGAGCGCACGTGGGCTGAGGCTGTAACGGTCGCCTGCGTGTCGGCTGGCAAACGCGAGCAGGCGGGAGCGGAACAGGATTGCCAAGGCCGTGAGGAAGAGCACATAAGCGAGGGATGTCTTGATGACCGCATTAAGTGCCTGGGTATCGGCATGCAGGCTGTTGAGCGCCCATAGCGTAAGTGCGGCCGCTGGCACGCTACCCAGTGCGAGCCACCCAGTGATGCCCCAGTCGATATTGCGGTTACGGCCGTGCACCCAGACGCCGCTGCATTTGGTGACTGCGGCGTACAGCAAGTCGGTCCCCACCGCAGTGGCGGGGTTGATGCCGAACCACAACAGGATCGGGGTCATCAGCGAACCGCCACCTACGCCGGTCATGCCTACGATGAAGCCTACGACCAGCCCCGCGATACTGAAGCCCAGAAAGCCTGAATCCATGTTGCGCACCGACTGCCTATAACCGAACTGGCGGGCAGCATAACCACAAACTATATAGCCGACTATAACGTTATCGAATTTGCTTATTCGACCTGGTTATTAGCCAGTGAATGGGTGAACTCTTGGTCGCAGGGTCCGCCCAATGTGTATCGGTACAGGAGATCACCATGAGCGACGACGAGAAGAAACAGGATGAAACCCCGGCCCATTCCACACCTGAAGAACAGGAACGCCTCAAGGACTACAACAAGGACGGTATTCCACCCGGCAGTTCATGATACGAAGGGCTCCGCGATAAAACTGGGCTCCATGACCGGTGCGGCCTCACGCATCAGGTCTGCCAGCTTGCCGCGTAGCCAACGCTCAGCGGGGTCGGTATCCAAGGCTCCCCGCCACGCCATGGAGACCTCGAACTGCGGTGCATGGAAGGGCAGGGGTTCTGCCCGTACCCCGCCGTGGGCGACCATGGCTTCGGCTACGTACCCCGGCACGGTAGCGACCAGCTCACTGCCAGTGAGTAAAATCGGCAGTGAGCTGAACTGAGGCACCGCCAGCTTGACCCGCCGCGTGCGCCCCAGCTTCTCCAGCTCCGTATCGATAAACCCGCACAGGTCCCCGGCATACGACACCAATGCATGGGGCCGTTCGCAGTATTGATCCAGCGTAAGAGGAGGGCTGCCGTCTTCGGAGCGCAGTAGTGTAGGGCGCTGGTAGCGCAGGAATTTGCGCTTCGCGTTTGCAGGAAGGTCCCGGGTGTAGCTTACCCCCACCGAGATTTCACCTGATGCCAGCAAATGCGGCATCTGCCAGTAATCCACCCTCCGTACCACCAGTGTGATATCCGGCGCTTCTTCACGCAGCTGCCGCATGCAGGCAGGCAGTAGCCCGTACTCCACGTCATCGGATAGCCCGACACGGAACGTAGCCTGGCTGCTCCCCGGATCGAAACCCGAACTGCGACTGAGGGCGGACGACATGGCATCCAGTGCGGGCGACAATTGCACGAGGATCTCTTCGGCGCGGGCCGTGGGTTCCATGTAGCGACCGGTGCGGATAAACAGCGGGTCATCGAACAACCCACGAAGCCTGTTAAGTGCCGCGCTGATCGCCGGCTGACCAAGGAACAGCTTTTCAGCCGTTCGGGTGACGTTGCGCTCGTGCATGAGCGTTTCAAAGACGATCAACAGGTTGATGTCGGCGCGGCGCAGATCATTGCGATTCATGGCGGTCCCTGCGTTCCAGGCGAAGGTCCCGCGAATAATGCCAGTGCGCTTGCTGCTTCGCCAGCGCTTGTGGCAGCGAAGATGCGTTGCTTACGCGGGTTGCGCCTGGGACAACGGCTTGGCCACCTGTTCCAGTGGCTGGCGTTCGGCTGCGACGCCGAACACGGCTTGCACCACTCCGGCAAGCGCCATCAGCGCCGCGCCGATCAGATAACCGATCAGCACATTGCTGCGGTCATGGCTTTCGATCAGGGCCCCGAACAACGTAGGGCCGATAATGCCGCCCAGGCCCGTGCCAAACGCGTAGAACACAGCGATGGCCAGGGCGCGGATCTCCAGAGGGAACGTCTCGGCCACGGTAAGGTAAGCGGAGCTGGCGGCTGCGCTGGCAAAGAAGAAAATCACCATCCAGGCAATCGTCTGTTGCACCACGGTAAGCATTTCCTGTTGGAACAGGTATCCGGAAATCGCCAGCAGCACACCGGACAGAATATAGGTTGTACTGATCATGACCTTGCGGCCGACCACGTCGAACAGGCGCCCCAGAAGCAGCGGCCCACAGAAGTTGCCCAAGGCAAACGGCAGCACGTACCAGCCGATGTGCTCCGAAGGCACGTCATAGAAATCGGTCAATACCAGGGCGTAGGTGAAGAAGATCGCGTTGTAGAAGAAGGCCTGGGCGGTGAGCAGCGTGAGCCCTACCATAGCCCGGCGGCGATGGTCCACGAACAGGCTGTGGAACACTTCCTTGAGCGGTGTGTGATCCCGGGCATGCAGGCGAAGGGGCTTGTCCGCCGGAGGAGGCAAGTCATGGCCCTGGTCGCGGAAGTGTTTCTCGATGCTCTTGACGATACGCTCGGCTTCTTCGGGCTGGTTATGGATCATCAGCCAGCGCGGGCTTTCCGGCACCCACAGGCGCATGAACATGATGATCAGGCCCAGCACCGCGCCAATACCGAAGCACAGGCGCCAGCCCAGGTCGCCGCCCACGATGGCCGGGTCCAGCAGGATCAATGAACCGCCCGCGCCCAGCGCGGCGCCGATCCAGAAGGTGCCGTTGATGGTGAGGTCCACCCAGCCCCGATAGCGCGCCGGGGTGAATTCCTGAATGGTCGAATTGATAGCCGTGTATTCACCGCCGATCCCCGCGCCGGTCAGGAAGCGGAACAGCAGGAAACTCCACAGGTTCCAGGAGAATGCGGTTAGTGCGGTGGCGCCCACATAGAGAAAGAGCGTAATGAAAAAGAGTTTGCGCCGGCCCAGGCGGTCGGTCAGCCAGCCGAAGAACAGCGCGCCCAGCACCGCCCCGGCGATGTAGACGGCGCCTGCCAGGCCGATATCGGCGTTGCTGAGGTGCAGCGCCGGGCTGCCTTTCAGTGCGCCGGACACTGACCCCGCGAGGGTGACTTCCAGCCCGTCCAGAAGCCAGGTGATACCCAGCGCGAACACCAGTAGGGTATGAAACCTGCCCCAGGGTAATCGGTCGAGCCGTGACGGCAGATCGGTTTCGTAGATGCGCTCCTTTGTGTTGCTTGCATCTGCTGGCTGACCCTGAACCGGCACTTCCCGACTTGTCATCGCTCACTCCTTTCACGGCCACAGGCGCCGCGCACTGGTTAACCCGTAGGAGTGGATCCGCTCTGGCAGAGTTCAAAAAGCTCGGATGGCACTTTTTCGGGCACGCCCGGTCAGTCTGGAGGTGCAGCGGCCATGCCTTTGGGTCGCTCAGACAAGGAGTTTCCACTGATGCGATCAAGGATGAGCGTGCTGCTCCCCATGGCCTCGTTACTGGCGTTGGCCAATCCCACTCCAGCAGCAGCCCTGCAGTTTTCAGGCTATGGGCGTATCGGTGTTGGCGATGCTACCAGCGGCGGCAAGCAATCCTGTTTCCAGCTGCCGGGTGCGCCGATGAAATATCGCTTGGGCAACGAGTGCGAAACCTACTGGGAACTGGAGCTCAACCAGGAAGTGTACCGCGGCGCCGATGGCACGGTGATCAAGGTCGATGGGATGGCCAGCCTCGTGGAGCAGTACAACCATGCGCCAACGTTCAGCGGAGAGTATGGCGATATTCGCCTGCCCCAGGCCTGGGCCAGCATTCAGTCGCCGGTGGTGAACGACGCCACAATCTGGGTAGGCCGTCGCTACTACAAGCGCCATGACATCCATATCGGCGACTTCTACTATTGGAACCCAAGCGGCACCGGCGTGGGCATCGACAACTACAAGCTGGGCCACTATTTCCTGAGCTATGCCTTCACCCGCGAAGACACCATCGATCAGCCCGACAAGGCCAACCGCCACGATTTCAACCTCGGGGGTATCCAGACCAACGACCATGGCGACCTTGAGTTGGGCCTGAGCGTTATCCAGAAAGCCGGGCAGGTGGAAGGCGCCCACAGTGGATGGTCGTTCACCGCCGAGCACGACCAGGATGGGTTTCTCGGTGGCGAAAACCGCTTCGTAATGCAGTATGGCGAGGGGCCGGGGATCGGGCTGGGCCAGACCGGCGATCTCACGGCCTCGCGGGGCACCCACACCTGGCGTGTACTGGAGTCGCCCATGTGGCAAGTCACGCCCAACTTCGGTGGCATGCTACTGGCGGTAGTACAGAAGACCAAGGCACCGGACAACGCGGGGCTCATGTGGTACTCCTTCGGCGTACGGCCGTCGTATGCCTTCACTGACCACTTCAAGCTTGTGGTGGAGTTCGGGCACGATCAGATCAACCCGGACGCCGGCGCCACCCGCAAGCTGGACAAATTCACCGTGGCGCCCACCCTCAGCATGGGCAAGGCCTTCATGGCCCGCCCCGAGCTGCGCCTGTACTACACGTATGCAAAGTGGAACCGCGCCGCGCAGGCTGCCGCCGACCCCGGTACGGCGCTGTCCGACAGCGGTGCGTTCGGTTCGCAGCGGCACGGCTCCAATGTGGGCGTGCAGCTGGAAACCTGGTGGTAACGGTTCAGCCCGCGATGTCTTCGAGCGCGAGGTTGCGGGTGCGCGGGCCAAAGATGCCGATGGTGGTCATCACGATCAGCATGCTGGCCACGATGAACGCAAGCACACCCGGCGTGCCCCAATGCTCCAGAAAGAAGCCCATGATCAGGCTGCTGAATACGGTGGACAACCGGCTGAACGAATAGCAGAAGCCTACCGCCCGTGCGCGGATGGCCGTAGGGAACATTTCACTCTGGTAGGCGTGATAGCTGAAGGTGAGCCAGGCGTTGGCAAACGTCACCATGATGCCGCAGATCACCAGCCCTATCGCACTGGATTGGTAGGCGAACAGTGAGCCGAAGATCACCGTACACAACGCTGAGCCGACGATGCCCCATTTGTTCTCGAGCCTGCCGGCCAGGCGCATGCAGAACAGGGGGCCCAGAGGGTAGGCGAGCGTGATGATGAAGGCGTAGCCAAGGCTATGGGCCGTAGCCATGCCCTGGCCGTTGAGCAAGGCGGGCAGCCAGTTGCCAAAGCCGAAGAAGCCGATCGCCTGGAAGATGTTGAACACGATCAGCATCACGGCGCGGCGCCGGTAGGGCGGCTGCCAGATATCGCGGAAGCGGCCCTCGCGCGTCACGCTCACCGTATGCGCTGCGGCGGGCGGTAACGGCGCGCCGAGGTCGGCCTGGCAGCGCGCTTCGATCGCAGCCAGCGCCTGCTCGGCTTCGGCCAGGCGGCCACGCTGAGCCAGCCACCGAGGGGACTCTGGCAAGCGCTTGCGCAGCCACCACACGAACAATGCGAAAACGGCGCTGGCCAGTACCACCCAGCGCCAGCCGGCCACGCCCCACGGCGCCTGCGGCACCAGCCACCAGGACATCAACGCTACCGCAGGCACCGAGAGAAACTGCACAAAGAACGCGAAGGCGAACGCCGGGCTGCGAAGGCGCTTGGGCATGAGTTCGCTCAGGTAGGTGTCGATAGTGACCAGCTCGATGCCCAGGCCGATCCCTACTACGAAGCGGCAGAGAATGATGCCCATCGCGGTGCTCTGAAGGCCCATCAGCACGGTTGCCAGGGTGTACCAGATCAAGGCAAAGGTAAAAATCGCGCGGCGGCCAAACCTGTCTGCGATGGGGCTTAGCACGCTCGCACCCAGGAACAGCCCCAGAAAGGTGGACGAAGCAAAGGCCGCCTGATCCGAAACACCAAAGGCGCCTTCGTCACCCTTGTGGAAGATACCCGCATCGAACAGCCCCGGGCTGATATAGGCGGTCTGGAAAAGGTCGTACAGCTCGAAGAATCCACCAATCGACAGCAGAGCGATGAGCTTCCACAGCGTTGCGACTGAGGGCAACCGATCGATACGCGCGGAAATGGCCGCCGCGTGGGCTTCAAGGGCAGGAGGGGAGATGGCTGAAGTCATGCGCGTCAGGTCCGAGGATCAGGAGCTAACAATGCTAACCAAGTCAACGGAATAACATTTGCAAATTATGTCCGAATCTACGCTTCAGTCGCAATTTTATCGCGCTTAAGGGGCGAGATGGCCTGAATTCTGCGCACACCCGTTAACGGCGCGCTGCAGACCAGGACCGGGGCAAGGGTTGTGCGAAAGGTTCGTCAGGTTTGTATCAATTCTGATGATTCTTAACATCGGCTCAATGAAATTCCGTATTTCGGGCATCCGCGTAGCATTGGCTACACAAACCCTTAGACACCCCTGCAAAGGAAGCCAGATCATGAAACGCCAACTAGTTTTGAGTATTGCACTGACCCTGATGGCTAGCACCAGCGCCTTCGCACGTTCGCATGCTGAACACCCGCTTGATCGTGTAAGCAGCGCGGCCCAATCGACCTATAGCCAGAGCGTTGCCCAGGATGGCGCCGAGCGTCAGTTGAACACTGTGGCTCAGGATGGCGCCGAGCGTCAGTTGAACTCGGTAGCTCAAGACGGCGCCGAGCGCCAATTGAACTCGGTGGCTCAAGACGGTGCCGAGCGCCAACTGAACACCGTTGCCCAGGATGGCGCAGACCGCCAGTTGAACAGCGCCAGCTGATCATCACGCTGTTCTCCGAACCAGCCCGGCCTTTGTGCCGGGCTCGGCTGTTCACAGGCTATTGCCCGGTCCCGTAGCAATCAATCAATCAGGCCCCTCCAGCGGCCGCCACGCTCGGGCAGCCGGCAGTGGTATCGGCCACCCACTGATTTGCCGTGCCTGCAATGGTCGCAGACAGTCGGTCAATAAGATGTTGGTGCGCCAATACCAGCTCATCGAGGCTGCCCGCAGAGGTTTGCTGCAGTAGCGTGGAACACGTCAGGTTACGGCGGCTTTTGCTGGCGGTATCGGAAAGCCCCAGGCTCCACACCACATCCACGAGGGCATATTGCCCAGGCACTGTCTCGAACCGGCGCACGTCGGCGCGTAGCGACAACACAGGCAACCCCGGGGCGCGCGGGAGGCCGGCGATGTCGCGGGTGCCCAGGCGCTGCTCCAGCCGCTGAGTGAGGGCGTCGTTGAACTCGTCAGCCAAGGGGGCACCCCAGCGTTCGCTTTCCAGTATTGCCAGGCTACCCTGGCCCTGGCGCACCACTAACTGAGGTTGGTCTACCTGCACCGGCATGCGCACCTGTTGCATTTCGAACTGGTACGCCGGGGCGGCCACGGGTTGCCTGTCGGGCACGGCCTGCGGCGCCAGCAGCGTGTGGTACCCCGTGGGGGCCGAAGAGCATGCGGCCAGGGCCAGGGGAGCGAACAGCGCCAAGGTGTACTTAAGCGTGGCTTTCATCGTGCTTCGGATTCCCTGGAAGTCGGTGAGGTAGTGCGGTAGGCGTCCGGCTGGCCTTCGCGTGTACGCCCTCGTATGAGGGATTCAGGGTGTCGGCCGAGATAGTCGGTCAGGGCCCGCACAGATTTCGCGGTACGCTCGAGTTCGCCCAGCGTGTCACCGAGCTGCTGACGCTGCGGGGAATCCTCACCCAGCGTTTGCTCTGCCGCGGCGAGGGTCTTGCGGGTTTGCTCCAGCGTATCGTTGAGCTGCGGCAACATGCTGGTATTGACCTGGCGAAGGGTCTTGTTCATTTCTCCCAGGCTGCCGTTGAGGTTGCCGGCAATCTGGTCCAGCGGCAGTTTACTGAACTTGTCGACCATGGCTTGCAGCTGTTCCTGAAGCTTGTCCAGGCTGCCAGGTACCGTCGGGATAAGCAGCGGCCGTGCCGCCGTGTCGAAGTTCACCGGCGCGGCGCGTGGAACGAAGTCCAGCGAAATGTACAGCTGGCCGGTAATGAGGTTGGCCGTGCGCGCCTGCGCCCTCAAGCCTTGCTTGACGAACGCTGCCATCAGCTGCGCCGAGCGCGCGTCGTCTTCCGCGCCCCATTGCGACAGAATTTTCTCGTGGGCCTTGCCAAGGCGGGCAGGGTAGATCACCGCGCCTACCATGGTCGGGAAGGTCCGTTTATCCATGTCGTAGTCCAGGTCCACCGAGACCACGCGCCCGAGGGTTACCCCGTGGAATTCCACCGGTGCGTTAACCGTCAATCCCCGCATGGGCTGTTCGAAGCGCATGCGAATGTAGCGAGGTTCGCCATCTGGCGGTGCCAGGGCGGCTTCCTGGTCCGTGTACAGCTGGAACTGCGCGTGTTCGTTGGCGGGGGTGGCGTCCGGGCTCCAGCGAGGCTCCACGAAAGCGATCCCGCCGGCCAGGATCGCCGACACCGATTGCGTATTGACCTTCAAGCCGTTTGCCCCGAGGGACACGTCCACGCCGCTGGCGTTCCAGAATCGGCTATCGGAGGTTACGTACTTGTCGTTCGGTGCATTGATGAAGACCTGGATGTCCACGCCCTTGCCATCCTCGGCCAGTTCGTAAGAGATCACCTGGCCTACCTGGATTCGCCGGTAATAGACAGGCGAACCGATGTCCAGCGAGCCAAGGTCTTCGGTGTGCAGCGTGAAACGCCGCCCCTGCTGGCCATAGGTGATCGCCGGCGGCGTTTCCTGGCCTACGAAGTCTTTGCGGGTTTCCTTGGCCGAACCGGCATCCGCGCCAATGAAGGCCCCGGACAGCAGGGTATCTACTCCGGAGATACCCTGCGCACCAATCCGCGGCCGCACTACCCAGTAGCTGGAATCCGCGGCGGTGAAGCTTTCGGCCGAGGCATTCAGCGCCACGCTGGCGACCACATGGGTGCGGTCGGGCGCCAACTGGATGTCCGTCACCCGGCCGATGACCACGTTCTTGTATTTGACCTGGGTTTTGTTGGCCTCAAGGCCCTCTGCAGTCTGGAACTGCACCGTGATCTTCGGGCCAGCCGAGAGGGTGTCGTGCACCAGCATCGAAACGCCGACCAGTGCCGCGGCAATGGGTACCAGCCATACCAGCGATACGTTGAAGCGGCGCCGGCGCACCGCAGGTGTCGGCACGCCGTCAGGCCTGGTCGGGTGTGCTTGCTCTGTCATCATCTACCTCTGCATCCCAGATCAACCGGGGATCGAAACTCATGGCGGCGAGCATTGTGAGCACCACCACCAGGCCAAAAAACAGAATGCCGAGCCGCGCTTCGATGGAGCTGAGCGAGTCGAACTGGACCAGCGCGGTCACCAGGGCGACCACCAGCACATCGAGCATTGACCAATAGCCGATCAACTCGATGAAACGAAACAGCTTGGAGCGCTCGCGCATGGCCCATTGGCTTCGCCGTTGAGCGGTGATCAGCAGTAACCCCAAGGCAAAGAACTTCAAGCAGGGCACGACCACGCTCGCGAAAAAGATCAGCAGCGCGATGTCCCACGAGCCACTCTCCCAGAACTCGATGACCCCGCTGATGATGGTGTTTTCGCTGGCATTGCCGAACATCTGGGTGTTCATCACCGGCAACAGGTTGGCCGGTACATAAAGGATCAGCGCCGCGATCAGGTACGCCCACGTGCGGCCCAGGCTGTGCGGCTTGCGCGAATGCAACAGGCCGTAACAGCGGGGGCAGCGCTCATCGGCCCGCGCGCAGGCGCGGCCACAGACATGGCATAGCAGCAGGCCGGCTTCGCTGGCATAGGGTAGGCGGTTCATGTCAGGCGGCCGTCAAAGTCGTCCCAGAGGTAGCGAACTTCACGCCCGCCCAGGGTGATCAGCAGCACCGTCAGCATGGCCAGGGCCCACAGGCCCACGCCTGCATGCACGTCGAGCATGCCGCCCAGCTTGATGATCGCCACCAGAATCCCCAGCAGGCACACCTCGAGCATGCTCCATGGACGCAAGTGTTCCAGGGTGCGCATGCACAGCCTGAAGCCTGGCGCTACCTGATCCCTGCAGGCGAATACCAGTACCCAGCACAAGAGAGTGACCTGCAGTAGTGGGGCGAGGATGATCGTCAGGGCAGTAACCGCGGCCATGGGTGTGATACGGCCATGGTTCAGCGCCTGGACGGATTGGAAGAGTGTAGCGGCGTTGCTGAGGCCTTCGAGGCTGATGGAGATGACCGGAAAGGCGTTGGCGAAGATAAACAGAATCGCCGCAGTGATGGCCAGGGCCAACTGCTGTTGCACTGAAAGGCGCCGCGCACGCTCGAGCACCGCGCCGCAACGCAGGCAGGTAGTCGCCTCGCCGCGGCGCAGCGCTACGGGCTGATAAAGGGTGTCGCAATGCTCGCAGATGAGCCAGGCGGAGGAGCCCGCCGGGGCATTTCGAGGCTGCGCGCTAGGGGTTGATTGCATGGGGGAGCATTCTCGTCAAACTGGCCTGGCCTGTCCACATCGGGCCTTGCTTTGTGCTTGGAAAGCTGCGGCCTGGGAAATATCCGCCTGGCTAGCCGATACCTCGCTTCAGCAGATGACGTAGCCCCTCAAGCACCAGTACGCCCACCGCCGCCCAGATTGCAGCGTAGGTAGGCCATTGCTCGGCGGAAATGGTTTCGCCCAGCATCAGAGAAACCGCCACCAGCAGCACAGGCTCCACGTAGCTAAGAAGCCCGAACAGGCTGAACGGGAGCTGGCGGCTGGCCATGACGTAGCTCACCAGCGCCAGCGCGCTGATCATGCCCAGGCCCGGTATCAATGCCCATAGTGCAGGGTGTGCGGCCAGTTCCCCCGACGACAATGGGCCGGTTATCACGAAATACAGGGCCACCGGGATCATCAACAGCATGTCGGTCCACAGGCCGCCGAGATGGTCGGTACGAAAACGCCGACGAAGGATGAAATAGACCGGGTACCCCAGTGTGACCAGCAGCGTTTCCCAGGCGAAGCTGCCATGTCGGAATAGCTCGTGCCCCACGCCAAGAGCCGCGAGGATCACGGCCAGGGTTTGCGCGCGCGACAGTGATTCGCCCCATAACAGCTTTCCGGTGAGCACCATTGCCAACGGCAGTAGAAAATAGCCCATGGACACTTCCAGGCTGCGGCCATGCAGGGGCGCCCACAGGAACAACCACAACTGCACGCCCATGAGGCTTGCCGTGACCATGGAGCCGACGAGGCGTACCGGCTTTTGCATGATTCGCCGTATCACACCCGTGGCCAGTCGCCAGTCCCCGGTGGCCAGCAAAAACAGCGTGACGCACGGCAGCGTGAGCAGCATGCGCCAACCGAAAATCTCTTCGCCGCTCAGCGGCTGCAAAAGCGACGTGTAGTAGTAGAGCAGGGCGAACAGCGACGATGCCAGTACGGATGCAGCGATGCCTCGGGACACGGGAACCTCAATCAGCAGCGGGGGCGCGGCGGGGCCGGAACGTTACCCTAGCTCGACCGCCGACGCCAGCGGTAGCGCCAGGCCGCGTTCCTGACAGGCCTGCACATGGCTGATGAACGGATCAGCCGGCATCGGCCGCGCAAAGTAATACCCTTGCAGGTAGGCGACCCCATGGCTGGTCAGGTAGTGCTGTTGTTCCTGGGTTTCCACACCTTCGGCCACCATGTCCAGTTCAAGCTTGCCGCACAGCTCGATGATGCTATCCAGAATATGCCTGCCAAATGCCTGGCTGCCGATCATGGCAACGAAGCTTTGGTCGATCTTGAGGTAGTCGACCTTGAACTGGTGGAGGTAAGAAAGGCTGCAATGCCCGGTGCCGAAGTCGTCCAGCGCAATTTTCACCCCCATCGCCCGCAAGGTACTGAACAACTCCAGCGTCTGGGGCGTAGGCGTCACCAGTTCACGCTCGGTAATCTCCAGCACCAGTTGTACCCTGCCCGGCGCAAAGGCTGCCAGAAATTGCCGGCAATCCTCGGCCAGCAGGGGATCCTCGCAATGGGCAGCGGCAATGTTGATGCCCACGTGGAAGCCATCTGCAACGCCGTGCGCTATTGGCGCAAGCACTGCTGCGGTCTGGCGCATGAGGCTGCGGGTCATGGGTACGATAAGGCCGCAGGCTTCGGCATAAGGAATGAACAGATCGGGACGCACCAGGCCTTCGCGGGGGTGGCGCCAACGCATCAAAACCTCCGTGCCAGTGCATTGCCCGTTCTGCGCAGCCACTACCGGCTGAAAGAAAGGCACGAATTCACCCGCCGCGAGCGCCCTCGTCAGCTCCTGGCGCTGCGAGCCGGCTCGCCGTTGTTGTATGTAGCACACGGCGCCAGCGCATCCGCCGAGCAGCACGAGCAGCGCCAGCATCGGGTATTGCTGCAACATGCGGTGCCAGGGAACCGGCTCTGCGTAGCCTCCCCGGACCGTGAACGGATAGCGCGCAGAGGCGGCGCGCGCCTCGCCGGAAGCGAACCGAGGCACAGGGCCCGAAGATACTTGCCCCTGGGCGGTCATCCAGGTGGAGCCGACCTGGAACAGCATCTGGTTGTCGACGTCGGAGGCGGCAAGGGCGTTGGCCAGGTGCTGGCCGTCCACCGTGGCCAGTGCCCCGCCGGTTTGGGCAGCTTCACGGTAAACCAGTAACGCGCGGCCTGGAGTGACAGTGTTTGCCTCGAAAAGGCGCAACCGCCCGGCGGCGAAGCCGTCAAGAGAAAAGCTCTCGCTGAAGGAGCCGTACAACGAGCTGCAGTACAGCCGGTTCTTGGCTACAAGGTTGGTGGATCGAACGTAGGGGTTGCCTGTGACCTGCTCTCGCAGCGCCAGGGTAACATCGGCGCAGGATTTTCCTGCCAGGGGGGCCAATGCCTGGGCAGCACTGGCAGCGTTATCCAGGATTGTTTCGAGGCGTTTGAGGGCAAGCGAAACGTCACGTGACGATTGTACCGCCAGGTTGCGTTCCGCCTGCCAGGCCAACAAGGGAAGGCCGAGGACCAGCGGCAGTAAGGTGACCATCACTACCCATAGCCATCGACGAGCCCCCTGGGGGTTGGCGGGTAAGGACATGGCAACGCTCCTGGGGTCAGAGTGGGCCGGGGTGGCAGGCCTTCAAGCCTGAACCCGGCGCCGCTATTGCCAGGGTCGAGGTTCGATGGCTGGCAGCAGCATAGCCCTGTCCCGAGGTTGGATCACTTTTTCTGTTCGTCCTTTTGTTGCATCTGCACGGAAGCCGGGCTGCTGTCAGTATTTTGCTGTGTCGTGTTTTTTTCACTGCTGTCGAAACAGCCAGCCAGTAATACAAGGCTTGCAGCCAGGACAGCGGTCGATAGGGCCTTCATGAATAACACGCTCCAAGAGTAATGGGTTCGATACTGTGACCCGGCATGCGCCGCATGGTTGCGGTGGTGCGCTTGTGTACCCTGAACCAGATACGTCACTTGCGCCGCTCCGGTCGGCTGATCAACCAGTGGCAAAGACCGCCGCTGAAAACCGAGAGCATCATCACCGGGCCGAGTATCAGTAGCAGCTTGCGGGTGAGGAGGTTGAGGACATCTTCACCAGACAGGCTGCTATGGATCGAATAGCTGAACTGCGTGGAGGGCACCAGAACACGGTAGCGAGGGTTCTGTCGAAGCTCACCGCGGAGCACCGAACCATCGTCCCAAAGATAGGTGCCGGCAACATGCAGCGCTACGTCGGCACTGCCACTGATCAGTTCAAGCTGTTCGGTTATCACCCGGTTATCAATCCTCACGGTCAGCGAATACTGAGCATTACCCTTGATCAGAAGCAACGAGCCGAAGCCTTCGGACATCGCGTCCGGCCTCTGCAATTCAAGGGTCTGGTAGTCGAAAGGACCGGCCACGGCGACAGGCACGCGGGCCGCTCCCGTGCTTCCAGACACCGTATTGCAATAAGGCACGTTCTTGTGTGCATAGGAGGCTGACCGTACCCATGGTGCTTGCGCTACCGCCCGGCGCATTGCGCTCAAGACGGTCTGGCAACGTTTGCCGACCATAGGCGATAAGGCGTCGGCGGTGTCTGAGGCGGCGCTTAATATCTTGTCCATGCGTTCCACGGCGGCCTGGCCGATACGCATATTTTCTTCATGGAGCGCTTGGTCCGAGAGCTTGAGGGTCAGCCCGACGCCGGCGACGAGGGGGATGGCCGCGGCGCCTATCGAAAGAATTGCCGCGCCGAGGGCCGAGCGTTGTTTGTCTGTCCGTGACATAAATGATCCTATTGGTATGAGCCCGGCAGCAGGTTAGCCGCAGCATTGGCCCAGGCCACGGACCGCTGGGGGACTGGTTGGGTAGGGGGTGCACCGTTACGGTGTAGGAAAGAGGGCAAAGGCGCTTTTGATAGGATCCTATCCGTTGCGATCAGTACGGGGATGATCAAGAATGACCGGGTTTATCGCGCGCAGAGCCGGTCATGCCCTACACAGAACAGCTGTCGTTTCCATATTCACAGGGGGTCATGAGTGATCGCATTCGGCATTATCCGTGGCAGGGTAGTGAGCCGGGCCCGTGGCCACACTGGCCTGAAGTCGTTCGGTGCAGCCTGATCAACCTGCTGGGTTGCCGGTTCCCCCAATGCCTCATCTGGGGCGCGGAGCAGTACACCTTCCATAACGATGCGTTCGCAGACCTGTTGGGGCACGGAGCCCCCGTAGTCGAACGCACGCTTGAGCGGCTCTGGCCTCACGCCGGGGCACGATTGGCTTCCGCAGTGCGGCGGGCATTCGCCGGGGAAGCCTGCCACGGGCTCAATCATTGCCTGCCCGTGGAGCGTAACGGGCGTCGGGAACCTGCGTGGTACACCTTTTGTTTCAGCCCCCTGCGCGATGGGCACGGTGTCGTGCTCGGGGTGCTGGCCACCATCATTGAAACCACGGCAACGGTACAGGCCGAGGGAGAGCTTAAAAGCCTGGCCCATCGCTTCGAGCGAGAGGTTGCAGAGCGCACCGCCGACCGCAATCGCCTTTGGCAATTGTCCACGGACATCATGCTGGTGACGCGAAGCGACCTTACGATCACGGCCGCCAACCCTGCATGGGAAACAGTACTGGGCCGGCCGGAGTTGGAGCTGCTCGGCATGAATGTGCTTGAGCTGCTTCATCCCGAAGACGTTGCGGTATGTGAACAGGCCGCACGCGACCTGGCTGCCGGCCATCCTTTGCGGGATATGGATTGCCGCTTGCGGCACAAGCGTGGCGGCTATCGCTGGATCAACTGGGCGGCTGTGCCGGGTGGCGGATTTTTCAATGCCGTGGGGCGCGACGTCACGGTGGAGCGCGAGCGTGCCGCCGCGTTGGAGCAGACCGAGACGCTACTGCGGCACAGCCAGAAAATGGAAGCGGTCGGCCAGCTGACAGGTGGGCTGGCTCATGACTTCAATAACCTGCTGACCGCCATCTCCGGCAGCCTTGAACTTATGGACCGGCGTATCGAGCAGGGGCGTGTGGATCAGCTCAGGCGCTATATCGCCGCAGCCCGTGGCGCTGCGGACCGAGCGGCCACGCTGACCCACCGGTTGCTGGCGTTTGCCCGCAGGCAAACACTGGATGCCCGCCCCGTCGCCGTCCCTGCGTTGATAGAAGGCTTGGAAGCCCTTATCCGGCAAACTTTGGGGCCTCACATCCACTGCGAGCAAGCATTCGGCCTTGAGCCTTGGTGTGTACTTGCCGACCCTAACCAATTGGAAAGCGCGCTGCTCAACCTGTGCATCAATGCCCGCGACGCCATGCCAGAGGGCGGCACACTCACGCTCACGTGTACTGCGCATGCACAGGTGAGCACGTCGGCCGGTGTGGAAGCATTGGCTCCCGGAGATTACGTGGCCATCAGCGTCACAGATACCGGCCACGGCATGACGGCAGACGTACTTTCGAAGGTGTTCGATCCGTTTTTCACCACCAAACCCCTGGGGCAGGGTACCGGCCTGGGGTTGTCGATGGTGTATGGCTTTGCCCGCCAGTCAGGCGGTACTGTGAGTATCGCTTCCAATCCTGGCACGGGTACCCGGGTGAGTATCTATCTGCCTCGATACAGCGAAGCACTGGCACCCACATCTGAGGAACCTCCGGTAGCGATGGCGCAGCCGACTGCGAAAGGCGAATGTATCCTGCTCATTGATGACGAAGCGGCCATTCGTGATCTGGTAAGCGAAACGCTGGAGGGGTTGGGGTATCACGTAGTGTGCGCCGAAGACGGTGCCGGTGGCCTTGCCGCATTGGGCCGTACGCCGCAGGTGGCCTTGGTGATCACCGATATCGGCCTGCCAGGGGGGCTGAATGGGCGTCAGGTCGCCGAAGCGGCCCGCGCCATAAAACCTCACCTTCCGGTGCTTTTCATTACGGGGTACGCAGAACAGTCCGCCCTGGGGCCCGCGCTGCTCCGGTCGGGCATGGAGATCGTCACCAAGCCCTTTGTGCTTAACGATTTTGCCCGGCGGGTTGCGCAGATGCTCCGTCAACCCGCTGCGGAATAACCTTTGCCCTTGTCTGGCGCAGCGGCGGTTTCCTTGCCGGGCTGTTCATCGTTGTCCGCAGGCTCAGGCGTTCCGCCGCGGCGGGTCTTGCGTTCCAGCACCAGATACACCACGCAGGCGATTGCCAGCGGTACCAGAAAATACAACGCCCGATAGGCAATCAGCGCAGCCAGAAGCGCACCCTTTGAATACTGCCCCTGCAGCAGGGAAATGAAGATGGTTTCCAGTACTCCCAGCCCGGCGGGTATGTGGGTAATCACCCCGGCAATACTGCTGATCAGCAGGATGGCCAGCACGGTGAGGTAGTCAACCTTTTCTGGCAGCAGGGTAAAAATCAGCGCCCCCATCAACGACCAGTTCAGTGCGCCTGTAGCGGCCTGGAGCGCGGCGAAGCGGAAGGACGGCAGCGTGACTTCCTGCTTGCGTATCGTCCACGTGCGCCGTTTAGCGAACCGGCATGCCAAAAGGTAAGCAACGCCAGTCGCGACCATTGCAGCGCCGATCAGGCGCAGCCCGGTAGACCCTATTTTCACGCTGTCCGGAAGCGCCGGCAGTCCCATTGCGAAGACCACACCGCCCAGCAGCAAGTAGCCCAGCCAATTGGTGACCAAGCCAAGGCTGAGGATCTTCGTAATGGTTGCGACGCTCAGGCCCAGCTTGCCGTATAGCCGATAGCGCAGGGCAATGCCGCCCACCCAGGAGCTGAGGTTGAGATTGAAGGCGTAGCACACGAAGGCCAGGGGCAATACCTTGGTCGTGGGCAGGCGGTGGCCGGTATAACGTCGGGATAGCAGGTCGTAGCTGCTGAATACCATGTAGCTCACCAAGGCCAATGCGCCACCGAGCAACAGCGTGCTCAGCTTGTAAGACTTGAGCGCATGCACGACTTCCTGCCAGTCAAGATTACGTACAAGCATGAACAACAGCACTGGCACCAGGATGAAGCAACTCCAGGTCATCAAGCGCTTGGTCCATAACCATACCTTGGAGCGACGTTTGGGCTGACCATCGCGTACTTGATTGGTAGCTGCGGGATCGACGGAGGGGTTCATGCGCTTTTCTCCGCGTTCAGTGGGGTATCGCCCGGGGCCGTTTCATTTACGGTTGTCCAGGGTTTGAGCCGGGGGGAGTGTGCAGGCAGCAGGCCAATCCAGGCAGGGAAATGGCGCAGGAAGTGAAAACTGAGGAAGATCAAAGGCGCGCGCCACCAGTAACCGCGCAGCACCCGTTGCAGGGTAATGCTCTTGGATTCTTCTTTGGCGAGCTGCGCCAGGTGGGTGTAAAGGCGCTCGTTGAATGCCGTGTCATCAATTACCAGGTTGGCTTCCAGGTTGAGTGACAGGCTGAGCGGGTCGAGATTGCTGGAGCCGACCGTTGACCAGTGGTGGTCGACCAAGGCCACCTTGCCATGCAGTGGCCGGGTTGTGTACTCGCGTATCACCACCCCATCGCGCAGGAGGTAGTTGTACAGCAGCCTTGAGCACAGCCGTACCAGCGGCATATCTGGCATGCCCTGAAGAATAAGCGTCACTTCTACCCCGCGTCGGGCCGCATTGCGTAGCTCGCGAAGCACACGGTAGCCCGGAAAGAAATAGGCATTGGCGATGATGATTCGCTCTCGGGCGGCTTTGATGGCGTTGAGGTAGTGGGTTTCGATATCGTCGGTGTGGTTTTTGTTGTCGCGGATGCTCAGCAGCATTTTTGCGTGAGCACTGTCGGCTTCCAACGGCACCCGTTCGGTCAACCAAGGCTTGTGGTGCCGGGTAATACGGCTGGTTTCGTCCATCAGGGCCAGCGAGGCCTTGTGCAGGTCGGCAACGATCGGCCCACGTACTTGCACGGCGTAGTCCTGCTTGGCCATGGGGCCGAAGTCACCCAGGTGGTCCGCGCAGAAGTTGATACCGCCAACGAAACCGATCTCTCCATCGACGACCACAATCTTGCGGTGAAGCCGACGGAACAGGTTGGTTCGCATGCCTAGCATGGGCTTGCTCGGGTCAAACGCCAGCACCCGCACGCCGGCTTCCGAAAGGGCGCTCAGGGTAGAAGGCGACAGGTCCGCGCTGCCATAGCCGTCCACCAGCACCTCAATTCGCACCCCACGGGCGGCTGCCTCGGTGAGCACCTGATGCAGCTCCAGCCCCACCTTGTCATCCCGCAGGATGAAGGTTTCGATCAACACTTCCTCTCGGGCCTGGGCGATGGCCTGGAATACGCTCGGATAGAATTCTTCCCCGTTGATCAGCAGCTGTATCTGGTTGTTGCTCCGCCATTGCTCAGTCACAGGCGTACCTCCACAGCCAGGGGCACATGGTCAGACAAATGCGACCAGGGTTTGCGAGACAATGCCAGCGGCGCATGCGCTGTGGCGTTACGCAGGTAAATGCGGTCCAGGCGCAATAACGGCAGCCGCGCCGGGAAACTGCGCGCCGGCGAGCCATGGGCCTCAGCAAAGGCCTCACGCAAGCCGCAGCCAGCCAACAGCTTGCTGGCCTGTTGACGCCAGTCATTGAAATCACCAGCGACGATCACGGGCTCGTTTTCCGGCAGGCCCTCGAGTAATCGACACAGCAAGCGAAGCTGTTCCTGACGCTGTTGCTCGCGCAGGCCCAGGTGAACGCAAATGGTGTGCACCGGCGGTTGCCCCGGCACGGCCAGTACAGAATGAAGCAGCCCGCGCTCTTCCTGGCCGGCGACACTGACGTCGTGGTTCTGGTAATGGAGGATGGGGAATTTGGACAGGAGCGCATTGCCATGGTCGCCGTCCGGGTACACCGCGTTACGCCCATAGGCGAACACCGGCCACATGCTGTCGGCCAGGAATTCGTATTGCGGTACATCGCTCCAGTTATCGTAGCGCTCGCCATGCCGCCGGTGCACACCCAGTACCTCCTGGAGAAACACCACGTCGGCAGAGGTCGCGCGCACCGCTTCGCGCAGCTCGGGCAGTACAAAGCGGCGATTCAGTGGGCTGAAACCCTTGTGCATGTTCACGGTAAGGATGTGCAGCGCATGCACCGGCGGGGCTTCCTGTGGAAGCACGTCCGCAGCCGTGACCTGCTCATCCAGCGGCCGGAAATCCTGTGTCGCCATCGGCCAAGCTCCCCAAATCCTGGTTGAAAAGTCCTCATAGTCGGACTTTCAGAGGGTTGGATGGTTCAGCGCGGGGCGGGAGGTAGGGCATGGCGCTGGCGTTCCAGGAGCGGTAGTGGTTAAGCATGGCTCCGGTAGGCAGCTGTCGAGCAGGCGTAGTCAGGCAAACGGCTCTCCTTTTTAAATCCCATATATCGTGATTTAACTGCCATTTCTGAGCTTGAGGTCGCTTATGGATGCTGTTCGTCAGACGTGACTATTCAAGTCCGTTCACAGGCTATCCGGATCTCCAAAGAACATCTGCAACCGCGAGCGTAGCCAGCGCTCGCTGGGGTCGTTGTCCTGCGAGCCACGCCAGGCCATGTGAAGTTCGAAGGTTTCCATTTCCATAGGCAGTTCCTCGGCGCGCAGCCCGCCCGCTGCGGTGAGCGCATCGGCGGTGTAGTCCGGCACGGTGGCCACAATATCCGTACCGGCCAACAAGGTACCCAACCCATTGAACTGAGGCACGGCGAGCACCACGTGGCGCTTGCGGCCCAGCTTTTCCAAGGTGGTGTCGATGAAGCCGCTGAGGTCGCCCGCATAGGACACCAACGCATGCGGCCGATCACAGAAATCATCCAGGCTGATCGGCCCCGGCATGGTGTCGGCCCTCAGCAGGCGTGGCTTGCTTCGGCGCAATACCTTGCGCTTGGCATTGGCGGGCAGCTCGTTGGTGTAGCTCACGCCCACCGAGATTTCCCCGGAAGCAAGCAACGCCGGCATCAGAATGTAATTGACCCGCCGCACTACCAGCACGATGCCCGGCGCTTCTGCCCGCAACCGCTTGAGCAGTTGCGGCAACAATGCAAATTCAACGTCATCGGATAAGCCCACCCGGAACACTGCCGTGCTGGTGGCCGGATCAAACTCGGCGGCGCGGCTTACTGCCGTGGAGATCGAATCCAGGGCAGGGGACAGCAGCCCGAAGATTTCGGTGGCGCGCGCCGTGGGCTCCATGCTTCTGCCAGTGCGCACGAACAACGGATCATCGAAGAGGTTGCGCAGGCGCGAAAGGGCAGCGCTGATGGCCGGCTGGCCGAGAAAAAGCTTCTCTGCGGCGCGGGTTACGCTGCGTTCATGCATCAGGGTTTCAAAGACAATCAGTAAATTGAGGTCGACGCGGCGAAGGTCGTTACGATTCATCTGGATCGCTCAGGCAGAGGTCGGGGCGCTGGAGATAGTACGGGGAATGATTGCCGCGGTGTACGTCAAATATTAAATCGCCGCTATAGAGATTGAATCGAGGATCAATATTAGGCATGTTGACTATCAATTTCCCTCGGTGGTGATGTGGGCAAAGCCCGGATAACCTACGTGGTAATAGAAGTGATCAGACGAGGTTAGCGATGTCCCGCACAATCCGTTTTCACAAGTTTGGCCCTGCCGACGTGCTCAAGTGCGAAGCGCTCGAGCCTCGGCTACCAGGGCCGGGCGAGGTGCAGGTACAGGTCGCTGCCATTGGCATATCGTGGTTTGACGTGCTTTGGCGGCAGAATCTGGCCCCCTCCCAGGCACGTCTGCCAGCTGGCATTGGCCATGAAATGGCCGGGGTAGTCAGTGCCGTCGGCACCGGCGTGACCGAGTTCAAGCCAGGCGATCGCGTGGCAAGCTTCCCCGCCACCAGCGCCAACGACTATCCGGCGTGCGGGGAGCAGGTGGTCATGCCCGCGGCAGCACTCACCCGATACCCGGATCTGCTGACGCCGACGCAGGCGGCCGTTCACTACACGCCCTTGCTGGTCGCCTGGTTCGCTTACGTGAAGCTGGCCCATGCCCAGCCTGGCCAGACCGCGCTCATCACTGATGCCAGCCATTGCTCGGGCCCGGCGTTCGTGCAACTGGGCAAGGCGCTGGGTGTGAATGTCATCGCGGCCACCCGCAATGAAACGCAGCGCGAAGCATTGCTTGCGCTGGGTGCGCATAAGGTGATCGTCACCGATGATCAGGACCTGCTCATGCAGATCAACAAGTACACCGATGGCAAAGGCGTCAATATGGTGTTCGACGGGCTGGGCGGGCCGCAAATGTCTTTGCTCGGCGATGTACTGGCGCCGCGCGGTACGCTGGTGCTTTATGGTTTGCAAGGCGGGAACCAGACCCCGTTCCCGGCGTGTGCGGCGTTCCAGAAGAACATTCAGTTCCATGTGCATTGCCTGGGTAATTTCACCGGTAAGCCGGAGCTGGGGATCCCTCAGGATGCCGAAGCAGTGCGCCAGGCCCTTGTACAGATCAACCAGCTCACGGCTGATCGCGTGCTTACACCTCAGCCAACTCGGGTGTTCGCGTTCGAGCAGGTAGTGGAGGCCCACCGCTATATGGACGACTGCCCGTGCAGCGGCCGGGCCGTGTTGGAAATAACATCCGCGTAATGCGTGACTGCTGCCGGGCTGCCATTGCAGCCCACTGCCGTGTACCGGCTTCTCCTACAGTCTCTTGAGATTTTTCCTTCAGTAATCTTCCGGTTCGACCCGCTGCTCGGGCGGGCCGGTATGGCTATCCTTCGGCGCGCTGAATCCGCTACCAAGAAAGCGGGTCGCCTGCGGAGGACTCATGAGCGAAATACACCAACAAGCCCTGGCCAGCATCTATCGCCAAGTGCTGCAGCGCCTTGTCAATGCCCATGGCGAGTCACAACGGCATGCAATGCTGCGGCTGGCCGAATGGTTGGGTCGCCGCTTCCCTCAGTTGGAGCAGGCTCGCCTGGTGGTGATGTGCGCGGGTGATCGGGATGGCTTGCTCACAATGGCGCTGCTGCGCGGGGCCCAGTTGCTGTTGGCCGAGGCACAGGGGCAAACGTTCCGGTTGCGCGTGGCCGTGCCCTTGCACCCGGGTATGAGTACCGTCGACCACGGTAACGTACAGCGCGCCTGCGCCGCACTGTTCCTGCATGAAGATGAACGGGTCGAAGTACTGGCGGTAGATGGCACGGCCTTGCGCCCCTACGATCGCGCCGAACCGGGCCGCGTGGCGCAAGTAGGTACTGCAAAGGCCTTGCTGGGTTCGGTCCATGCGGGCCCGGCCGGCATTGGTCTCGAACGCAAGCACTGCATCATCGGCACTGCTCGTTTGCTGCTGCTGGCGCTTGAGGGTAGTCAGCGGTCCAACGTGCTCGTAATGGCCCAGCCGCTCGCCAGCCTGTTGCGTCAATACGCTCGAGCTCGGCGCTTGTTGCGCAAGGCAGGGGGTCTTGGCCCTGATGAGCGCCAGCCGGTGCCGGCTTGGTTGCACAAGGTAGCTGGGCTGATGGAAGGCGCTTCGCCAGGGCAGCACCCGGACCAGGCCTTGGCCACAGCCTTGAACGTGCAAGCGTTTCTTTCCACCAGCCCCAAGGTGCGCTGGGAACAAGCGATGCAGTGCCTGGGCATGCAGCTCGACCCGTTTTCCCTGCGAAGCGATGCACTGGACTGCAGGGATTACCTGCTTGGGGCCCACCTGTCTGCCTTGGCGGCGAAACACCTCAACGGCGAGGATGCCGCTTCAGGGCTTGTGGCGTGGTTACGCCCCCGCTTCGACCGTTTGCGCAAGGAAGGGGTGCCTGTACGCAAACTGGCAGGGTTGCGTGCCGCTTGCCTGGGTGAGCGCGCCATCGACAGCCAGGCGTATCGCCTGCAGCTGCATTCAGAAGAGCGTTATGGCATGAACGAAGAGCAACTGTGCTGCTTGATCTTCAAGCCGTTCGTTGACCGGGGTGCGGGTTTGAAAGCGTTTCTGGAATGCTGCCACCCCGATAAGCTGCATCGTGAAAGTCAGCTACGCCAGGCCCTCGAAGGCCAGATCGGCTCCGCCGAGGCTATAGGGTGGCTGCAGCGGGTATCCGGTTTGCCACTGCCGATGTTACGTCAACTTTATGCAAGCGTTGCCAAGGGAAGTGGGCAGCATGGCCGCCCGGGCGCAGTGCTGCCTGGCCCCTGCAGTTGCCATGCCGCCTCGCTGGCGGGGCGAACTACACATGGCCTTGGCTCAGGGCGACAGGGGCAATCGACAAAAGGGGCTGGTCACGGATAACCCGCTGGAGTACAAATGTACTCCATGAAAACAAACATTCTTTCTCCACGTCGCCGCGCTGTCCTTGCATTCATTCGTGAGCGCATCGCTTTGCACGGTCAATCACCCAGCCTCGCCGAGATAAGCGAGGCCTTTGGCTTTGCCTCGCGTAGTGTTGCCCGCAAGCACATTGTGGCGCTGGCCGAGGCCGGGCATATCGAGGTCCAGGCCCACCAGGCGCGCGGTATCCGGCTGGTAGCGCAGGCCGGCCGTGCCGAACTTGTCCAGGTACCCTTGATGGGGCGTGTCGCGGCGGGGTTACCGATCGATCCGGATGTGGGTGTGCATGACCACCTGGCATTGGACGTGCGGCTGTTCTCTCGTGTGCCGGATTACCTGCTGGAAGTGCAGGGCGATTCGATGCTTGAAGACGGCATTCTGGACGGAGACCTGGTGGGTGTGCAGCGGCTGCAGGAGGCTCGCAACGGGCAGATCGTGGTCGCCAGGCTGGATGGCGAGGTCACCATCAAGCGCTTCGAACACAGCCTTGAAGGTGTGAGGCTGTTGCCCCGCAACCCTGCCTACACGCCAATTGAAGTAGCTCCCGATCGCGATCTGGTGATCGAAGGTATCTTCTGCGGGCTGGTGCGGCGATGAGCGCGGCCGTTGTAAGCCTCGATGGCCTGCTGGGCACGCGCCGTGTCTGGAAAGGCAGCAATACCCAAGGCGAACAGCCCACAACCCCCGCCCAACCCACAGGGCATGCCCAGTTGGATCAGGCCTTGCCCTCAGGCGGCTGGCCGCCCGGGGCCTTGAGCGAAATCCTTATACCGTTCACCGGTTGCGGCGAATTGCAATTACTGTGGCCAACCCTGGCCCGCCTTACACAGGCCGCCGAGCGCGTGGTATTGGTCGCGCCGCCGTTCATACCCAACCCCCAGGCCTGGCTGGCCGCCGGGGTAGACCTGGGCTGGCTGACTCTGGTGCGGGCTGAAGGCAAGGAAGCGTTGTGGGCAGCTGAGCAATGCCTGCGTTCCGGTAGCTGCGCGGCAGTCATGTGCTGGGCGGGGCAGGTCGATGATCGCGCCTTGCGTCGGCTGCAGGTAGCCGCCGAGGCAGGCCAGGCGTTGGGGTTCATATTGCGCGGCAGCCAGGCGGCGGCCAATCCGTCACCGGCCGCGCTTCGCCTGGCGATCGCCCCGGAGCCTGCTGGCTGGACCATTCTCAAATGCCGCGGTGGTTTGCCGCCGGCTCGCCCTATCCCTTGGTTGGCCAACGCCTGAGGTCGCCATGCTCTGGGCCTGTATCCTGTTTCCCCAGTTGGCGCTGGACGTGGTGTTGCGCCATCAACCTGACCCGCTGGCGCCTCTGGCGTTGGTCAGTGGCCCTTCCCAACGGCGCGTGCTGCGCGCGGTCAACCCCGCAGCCCGGGCGCTTGGCCTGCGCCCTGGGCAAAGCCTGAGCGCGGCGCATGCGCTTAGCCGTGATTTCCATCTGGTGGACTACGACCTTAGCCAGGTAGGCCAGGCCCAGCAATTGCTCGCCGCCTGGGGCTATCGCTACAGCTCGCAGGTAAGCCTGCATTTTCCTCGCGCGCTGTTGCTGGAGGTTGCCTCAGGCATGGGGTTGTTCGGGCCATGGCCGGCATTCGAGGCACGGTTGCGCAGTGAGCTGCGTGCCATGGGGTTCGCGCACCGTATCGTGCTGGCCACCAACCCCGTGGCCGCCCGAATGCTGGCCAATGTGCACGATGGCCTTGCGGTCACGTCCCCTACCCAGCTGCAGGCCCTATTGGCCCAAATGCCCGTAGACCGGATTGGCCTGGCCAAAGAGCAGGCAACGGCACTTATGCGCATGGGGCTGCGCAAGGTTGGCCAATTGCTGCGGCTTGAGCGCGCGGCGTTGGCACGACGGTTCCCGGCCCAATTGCTCATGCAGCTGGATCTGTTGCAGGGGCTACGGCCCCAAGCGCTGGAGTTCTTTGCATTACCAGAAGGTTTCGACTGCCGTATAGAGCTCAATTTCGATGTGGAATCCACCGAGGCCTTGCTGTTTCCGTTACGGCGACTGATCAACGATCTGGGTGTGTTTCTGGCCAGCCGTGATGGCGGGGTGCAACGGTTTGTGGTTCACCTGGAGCACGCCGAGGGCGCGGATACCCAGGTTCGGGTAGGGCTGCTCACGGCGGAGCGGGACCCCAACCTGCTGTTCGAACTCACCCGTGGCCGCCTGGAGCCGGTACAGGTTACCCGGCCGGTACGTAATGTACGCCTGGTGGCCAGAGAGCTGCCGGCGTATGTCCCGGTGGCGCATGGGTTGTTCGAGGCGAGGCTGGCCGCCGGGCAGGGTTGGGAACAGCTGCGTGAACGCCTGCGCGCCCGCCTGGGTGACGACGCCGTGGCCTGCCTTCGTTACCTGGCCGACCATCGCCCCGAGCGTGCCTGGGCATTGGAGGACACCCCTGGGCTTGCGCTGCACGCCGGCCCTGCGCCCTTGCGGCCTGGCTGGTTGTTGCCCAGCCCGGAGCCACTTTCCGACGGGCGCTGGCAATCGCTTTCCGGCCCGGAACGGATTGAAAGCGGATGGTGGGACGGTGGCGATGTGCGCCGCGACTACTTCCGCTTGCGCCTGGCCTCGGGGCGGCAAGCCTGGGCCTACAAGGCTGTGAGCGATGACAGCTGGTGGTTGCAGGGGTGGTTCGGATGACTGGGTATGCCGAGCTGCACTGCCTGTCCAGTTTCAGCTTTCAGCGGGGCGCATCTACCGCCCTGGAGCTGTTCACCCGGGCCCGCCGGCATGGCTACCGCGCGCTGGCCATTACCGATGAATGCACCTTGGCCGGCATTGTTCGGGCATGGCAGGCGGCCCGGGAATGCTCGGTGCCCTTGCTGGTGGGCAGCGAGATCCAGGTGGACAACGGTGCGCGGCTGGTCGTACTGGTAAGCGATCTGGGCGGGTATCAAGCGTTGTGCCACTTGATCACTTTGGCGCGGCGGCGTGCCGAGAAGGGCAGTTACCGTTCCCTGGCCAGTGATTATCAAAAGGTAGACCTGTCCGGGCTATTGGCCCTGTGGCTGCCTTCGCCTGAGTTGAAGATCGAGCACGGCCAGTGGCTGCAACAGCTGTTCGGCGATCGCTTGTGGCTGGCGGTGGAATTGCACCGCAGTGCCGATGACACCCGGCGCCTGGCGCATCTGCAGGCCTTGGCCGTCAAACTGGGCATCCGTTGCGTGGCCAGCGGTGATGTGCACATGCATGCTCGCGGGCGGCGGGCGCTGCAGGATACCCTTACCGCCGTGCGTCATCATGTCAGCGTTGCCGAGGCGGGCCAGTGGCTGTTCCCCAATGGCGAGCGTCATTTACGCAGCCTGGCGCAGCTCGCCGAGCTATATCCACCAGCCTTGCTGGCCGAAACCGTGCACATCGCCGAGCGATGCCGCTTCGACCTTGGCCAGCTGCGCTACCAGTACCCCCATGAAGTGGTGCCCGCTGGCCAAACCCCCACGGCATGGCTGCGTACCTTGACCGAGCGCGGCGCGGCCGAGCGCTGGCCAGAGGGTATCCCGGCGCTGGTGCGAACCATGCTGGAGCGTGAGCTGGAGATCATCGCCGACCTTGCCTATGAATCCTATTTCCTGACCGTGCATGACATCGTCGACTTCGCCAGGCGCCAAGGCATCCTGTGCCAGGGGCGGGGGTCCGCCGCGAACTCTGCCGTATGCTTTGCGCTGGGCATTACCGCGATCGACCCGGCCCATACCAGCATGTTGTTCGAACGCTTCATCTCACGCGAGCGCAACGAACCGCCAGACATCGACGTGGATTTTGAGCATGAGCGGCGTGAAGAAGTCATCCAGTACGTGTTCAACCGGTATGGCCGCCATCGGGCAGCGCTCACGGCCATCGCCAGCACCTACCGGGCTGCGGGGGCCGTGCGGGATGTGGCCAAGGCCCTTGGGCTGCCCCCGGACCAGGTGAATGCGCTGGCCAGTTGCGTAGGGCGCTTCAGCGACGCACTGCCATCGCCAGAGCGGCTCGCCGAAGCCGGTTTCGACCCTGCCAGCCCGGTGCTGCGCCGGGTGCTCACCCTCACCGGCGAGCTGATAGGCTTCCCTCGCCACCTGTCCCAGCACCCTGGCGGTTTCGTGATTTCGGAACACCCGTTGCAAACTCTGGTGCCAGTGGAAAACGCCGCCATGGATGACCGCACCGTCATTCAGTGGGACAAAGACGACCTGGACATGGTTGGCCTGTTGAAGGTCGATATCCTTGCCCTGGGCATGCTGACCGCGATCCGTCGCTGCTTCGACCTGGTAAAGCACTACCGCGGCCGTCACCTCACCCTGGCATCGGTGCCCGCCGATTGCGCGGCGACCTACGACATGATCGGCAAGGCCGATACGGTAGGGGTGTTCCAGATAGAATCCCGGGCGCAAATGGCAATGTTGCCCCGCCTCAAGCCGCGCAATTTCTACGACCTGGTGATCGAGGTGGCGATCGTGCGCCCCGGCCCCATACAGGGTGACATGGTGCACCCTTACCTGCGTCGCCGTAATCACGAAGAAGAGGTCACCTACCCGTCGCCGGAATTCGAAGCGGTGTTCAAGCGCACGTTGGGCGTGCCGCTGTTTCAGGAACAGGTGATGCAGCTGGCTATTCTTGCGGCCGATTACACCCCGGGCGAGGCTGACCAGTTGCGCCGCTCAATGGCGGCCTGGAAGCGCCACGGCGGGCTGGACCCGCACCAGCAGCGCCTGCGTGAAGGCATGTTGCGCAATGGCTATAGCGAAGCTTTTGCCCAACGTATCTTCGAGCAGATCAAGGGCTTTGGCAGTTACGGGTTTCCTGAATCCCACGCCGCCAGCTTTGCTTTGCTCACCTATGCCAGCAGTTGGCTGAAATGCCACGAACCCGCAGCGTTCGCCTGCGCCTTGGTCAACAGCTGGCCCATGGGCTTCTACAGCCCGGATCAGGTGTTGCAGGATGCCCGGCGCCACGGCATCGAGGTGCGGCCGGTAGACGTACGCTATAGCGACTGGGATTGCACGCTCGAGCCTTGCGCAGAAGGGCAGCCGGCCATTCGCATGGGCTTGCGGATGATTCGCGGTCTTGCCCGGCAGGCCGCGCAGCGCGTGAGTGAAACCCGCGAGGCAGCGCCATTCTCCAGCGTGCAGGACCTGGCATTACGGGCAGGGCTGGACAGCCGCGCGCGCGAGCTGCTGGCCGATGCAGGCGCCTTGCGGGGCTTGGTCGGGAACCGTCACCGCGCCCGCTGGGAAGTGGCCAGCGTAGAGCGGCAATTGCCCCTGTTCGAAGGGGTCGAACCTGTACCCGATACGGACGTTTCCCTTCCGGTGCCCACTGCGGGAGAAGACTTGCTGGCCGACTATGCCTCGATCGGTACTACCTTGGGCAGCCACCCGTTGGCCATGTTGCGCGGTGCGTTGGCGAAGTGGCGCTGCCGCAGCTCCAGAGACCTTGCCCATATCGCTCATGGCCGCGCGGTCAACGTAACCGGGCTTGTCACTAGCCGACAACGCCCCGGCACGGCCAGCGGTGTCACGTTCGTTACCCTTGAAGATGAATTTGGCATGGTCAATGTGATCGTATGGCGCGACTTGGCCGAACGGCAGCGCAAGGCCCTGGTCGGCGCTCGGTTATTACAAGTGCAAGGCCGGTTCGAACGCCAGGGAGAGGTGTGCCATCTTATTGCGCGTAACTTGCTGGACATGACGCCTCTGCTCACCGGGCTGGATGTTCGCAGCCGGGACTTCCATTGAAGCGGGGTGGTGGGCCAGCTTCGCAACACCGACGCCGTACCGTTGTCATAGCTCACTGGCCAATGAAGGAGAGCCCAGCGCGTGAATATTGATGGTGTGATTTTCGATTCGGACGGCACCCTTGTGGACAGCGAGCGCATCGCCGCGGGCCTGTTGTGGGAAATGCTCGTGGAGCGAGACATCCATTTGCCCCAGGAAGAGGTATTGGCGCGCTTTCGTGGTGTGCAGTTCAAGGTCTTCACGGCGCGCCTGGTCCAAGCGTACCCCTGGCTTGAGGCCGAACCGTTCATGGCGACATTCCGCGAGGTCAGCCTGGCAAGGTTCGCGCAAGGCATGCAGCCCATGCCCGGCGCATTGGCGTTCGTGCGACAGCTACGCCTGCCGCGTTGCGTGGCGTCCAACGGCCCGCGCAACAAGATCGAGACCTGCCTGGGCAGTGCCGGGCTGCTCGACTATTTCGAAGGCCGGATTGTCAGCGCTTATGAGGTGAACGCCTGGAAGCCAGCGCCGGGCTTGATACTGGCCGCCGCCGCCACGTTGGAGCTTGCACCCGAGCGCTGCCTGCTGGTGGAAGACAGCCATGCCGGGGTGGAGGCCGGGTTGGCTGCGGGTACCTGGGTGGCCGGGTATGGCGAAGAGGATTTCAGTGCCTACGTTGGCGAGTCACGCTTCCACCTGGCGTCAACCTACGACGATGTTGCGCGTTTACTGGTTTAGTCCACCGACTGGTTGTTGCGACGCTCATAGTGGTCCAGCAAGGGCTGGGTGCTCACACCATGCACGACGATGCTCAAGGCCACCACGGTAAGTGTCAGGCTGGTGCAGGTTCTGGCCACTTCATCAGCCAGCCCGTGCTGGAGGGCGAAGCATAGGTAGTAGATCGAACCGATGCCTCGTATGCCGAACCAGCCCAACAGCACACGTTGATGCCGGCTGAGGAGGGCACGGCCACCCCCCAGCCACCACACGGCCAGCGGCCGGATGATGCAGAACAATACCAGGCCAATCCCCACGCCACGCCAGTCCCAATAGCCCCATAGCAGCGCACCGAGCAGCGTGATCAGCAGCACCTCCATGGACCTTTCCACCAAACTGCCGAAGGCCATGATATCGCCCATCATCACCCCAGCGGCCAGTTGAGGCGGTGCCAGGCTATCTATGGGCTTGGCCACCGCGTGTTCCACCGGCAAATGATGGTGGCCAATAACGGGGTGCGTCAGCTGCTCGGCTGGCACTTCGGAGTTGGTGGAATGTGCCTCGGCCTGGCGCAGCCCTAGCCCGGCGGCGAACACCGCGAGAAAACCGAAGGCACCTACGTACCATGCGGCCGAATACGCCAGCGCGATCAGCGCAAGGGCCAGAAAGTCGTTGGGCGACAAGGTGCTGTCCTGATGACGCACCCTGAGGAAAATCATCAATTGCCCGATCAGCCTGCCCAGGCCGTAGCCGATCAGCAAACCCGCGCTTACGCCCCAGATCACGTCCTTGAGTACCCACCGAGTGAGCCATTCGCCTTCGAATCCGCCGTGCCCGATCAGCAGCAGGCCAAACAATACAAAGGGGAAGGCCGTGCCGTCGTTCAGCCCGGCCTCACCGGAGAGGCCAAAACGAACACGGTCGAAATCCTGCGCGCTATTGACCTGGACCATGTTGGCCAGTACCGGATCTGTAGGGGCAAGCATTGCGCCGATCAGCAATGACACGCCCCAGTCCAGGTTCAGGGCGTAATGGATAAGCACCGCGACGCCGATGATAGAGGCCACCATGACCGGCCCTGCCAACAGGTAGGCACAGCGCCACGCACTGCGGCCAAACGAGAGGCGCAGCTTGATCCCGGTACCGAACAGGGAAAACAGCACCGCGGCTTCGGTGAGCCTTTCCAGCCAGTGGGTGGACTCACGAATATCCAGGCTGACGACCCCCAGCCCAACCGGGCCGATGGCCAGGCCGAGCAACAGGCAAACGGCAGACGTGGTAACAGGCAGCCAGCGCAGGTAGGCGGACGCGAGGGCCAGCAACAGCAGGACCGCGCCGAGAATGGTGATCGCAGTGATAAAACTCATCAGGTCTCAATCGAAACGGTATGTAGTTTTGTGACTGCGTCTCGCGCTGTTAGTTGGAACGGATTCTAGAAACCAGCCTGTTCGTTTCCAGCTCAAGCAAAGCCTGCTTACGCTCCACACCCCATCGGTAGCCCGATAAACCGCCATCGCTGCGTACCACCCGGTGACAGGGAATGGCCACGGCCAGGCTGTTGGCCGCGCAAGCCCGGGCCACCGCGCGTACCGCCGTGGGCGCGCCGATCCGCCGGGCCAGCTCCGCATAGCTCACGGTCTCGCCAATGGGGATGTCCTGGAGTGCTCGCCACACACGCTCCTGGAACACCGTGCCGCGCAAGTCCAGCGGCAGGTCCAGCCCCAGCCCCGGTGCTTCCACCAGGCCTACCACCTGAGCCACCACGGCTTCGAAGGCTTCATCCGCGCCGATAAGCCGTGCCTGCGGAAAACGGTCCTGGAACTGCTCGAGCAGTGCCTGCGGGTCATCCCCCAACAGAATGGCGCACAGCCCCCGGGGGCTTTGGGCCACCAGTATCGCGCCCAGGCTGCATTGCCCTACTGCGAAGTGAATATCAGTTCCGGTGCCCCCATTGCGCCACGCACTAGGGGTCATGCCTAGCCGCGCCGGAGCGCTTTCGTAAAAGCGGCCGTTGGAATTGAAACCCGCAGCATAGATGGCCTGGGTGACGTTACCGGCACTGTCGAGCTGTGCCTGGGCCCTGCGGGCTTGGGCTGCCTGGGCGTAGGCCTTGGGCGATAAGCCGGTGACGGCCTTGAACACCCGCTGGAAATGGCCCGGGCTGAGCCCGGCCTGGCCTGCAAGGTCGTTCAGCAGGGGCGCTTGCTCGCTGGCATCGATTTGCCGGCAGGCTTCGGTAACCAGGGCAATGTGACGTTGCCGGAGGGCAGAGGGGAGGGTGTCGGTGCTCATGCTGAAGGCTCTGGCTGGCGGGTACAGGCCTAATATCGCCCGGAAGGGCAAAGCCATACACTCCGTTTCTTGTGACGTGCGGTATTAAAGTGTGTTCCCGCCCGGCTCAGTATAGAATTCCTCATCTTACACCGGCGGGGCGCGCCTTCCGTCCGGTCGGCACCGTGTACTTCATATACAGGCAGGTTTGAACTTGGAACAGCTAAAACGCCTAGCGACTGGAATAGCAGGCCTGGACGCCCTGCTTAAGGGGGGGCTGGTAGCGGGTGCCTCCTACATCGTTCAGGGGCGGCCGGGGTCTGGCAAGACCATCCTGGCCAACCAGCTGAGCTTCAACCATGCCCGAAACGGCGGCAAGGTGCTGGTGGCAACCTTGTTGTCCGAATCGCATGAGCGGCTGTTCCAGTACCTCTCCACCTTGAAGTTCTTCGACCCCTCGCGCATAGGCGAGCAGATCCAGTTCGTGAGCGCGTTCGATACGTTGCAGAGCGAAGGCCTGGAGGAAGTGGTCAAGTTGCTGCGCCGCGAAATAGGCCGCCAGAAGGCAACCGTGCTGGTGGTCGATGGCTTGCTCAACGCCCGTACCAAGGCTGAGTCGCAACTGGACACCAAAAAATTCATCGCCGAACTCCAGGGCCATGCCGCTTTTGCAGGTTGCACGGTGCTGTTCCTCACCAGCGCCCGGCTCGATGACGGCAGCCCCGAACACACCATGGTCGATGGCGTGATCGAGATGGGCGAGGAATTGATCGGCTCTCGCTCGGTACGCCGCATCCAGCTGCGCAAAACGCGCGGCAGCGGTGCGTTGTCTGGCCTGCACGATTGCGAAATCAACGACGAAGGCCTGGTGGTATACCCGCGGCTTGAAAGCCTCTACAGCCACCCTTCACGCCAGGATCCGGCCGATAGCACCCTGGTGAGCTGCGGCGTGAAAAGCCTGGATGAAATCATCGGCGGTGGCCTGGCGCGGGCCTCGGCTACTCTGGCTCTGGGGCCTGCTGGCGTAGGCAAAACGTCGCTGGGTATCCAGTTCCTGGCTCAGGCTACCCCCGAGGAGCCCGCGCTGCATTTCGGCTTCTATGAAACACCCCAGCGCCTGGCGTTGAAGGCCGCTGCATTGGGCATCGACTTCCCGAGCATGCAGCGCAGTGGCGCGCTGCATGTGTGCTGGCAGCCCACCACGGAAGGGTTGCTCGACGCCCTCGGCGCCCGGCTGCTCGAACAGGTTGAAACATACGGCATCAAGCGCGTATTGATCGACAGCCTGGGTGGTATGACCCGGGTGACCACCAACCCCGCCCGGCTGAGCGACTTCTTCAGTGCCCTCACCGGTGAGCTGCGAGCGCGCGGTGTGACTATCCTCGTGACCTGCGAGATGCAAGGGCTGATTGGCCCGGAAATCAACTCGCCCATGCCGGACATGTCCAGCGTCGTGGACAACATCCTGGTCATGAGGTTCGTGGAATACGCGTCTGAACTTAAACGAATGATGACCATTCTTAAAGTCAGAGACAGCATTTACGACCCGACATTGCTGGAAGTCGTGATCGGCGCGAAGGGGCTGGATTTCAAAAAAGCGTTCAAACATGCCGAGGCAGTGCTGACGGGCAGCGCCTCGTCCACAAGCCACTGAGTGATCGAGTCAAATTGAAATGACGACCATCCTTATAGTCGACGACGAGTATTTGATCGCCGATATCCTCGGGTTCGCCCTCGAGGACGAGGGGTACATGGTCGTCAAGGCCGGCAATGGTCGAAAAGCCCTCGAGGTGCTGGACCGCGAGCGGCCGAGCCTGGTGATCACCGACTTCATGATGCCGGTGATGGATGGCTTGGAATTCGCTCGCGAAGTACGCAAGCGCCCGCTGTTTGCCAGCCTGCCGCTGTTTCTCATGAGCGGCGCCCAGGGCAGCATCGGCCGGGCAAGCCCGGACCTGTTCGCAGTGGTGTTCGACAAACCCTTCGATATCGAGCAGGTCATCCGTGAAGTCGTCGAGTTCGTCGGGCGGCCTGTAGAGTGATCAATACCGTAATGAAAGAGGTTTCGCATGCCGCATGACGGCAATCTGTTAGGCGCCGCTGTTGTATTCCTTCTCGCCGCCGTTCTGGCGGTTCCCCTGGCTAAAAGGCTTCAACTGGGTGCCGTACTCGGCTATCTGCTGGCCGGTGTTGCCATCGGCCCGGCGGTGCTCGGGCTGGTGGGCAACAGCCAGAGCCTGAACCACCTTTCCGAACTGGGCGTGGTGCTGTTGCTGTTCATCATCGGCCTGGAACTGTCGCCCAAGCGCCTGTGGGTGATGCGTAAAGCGGTATTCGGCATCGGTCTGGCGCAGGTGGCGCTGACCGGCTGCGTGATCGGCGCGGTTGCCATGTACCTGTTCTCCCAACCCTTTAACAGCGCGGTGGTCCTGGGCCTGGGCCTGGCGTTATCGTCCACCGCGTTCGGCTTGCAAAGCCTGGCCGAGCGGCACGAACTGCATAGCCCCCACGGGCGCCTGGCGTTCGCGATTCTGTTGTTCCAGGACATTGCCGCCATTCCGTTGATCGCATTGGTACCGCTGCTCGCCGGAGGCTCCGCCGAGCGGCCGCCTCCAAGCCTGGAGCATGGCCTGCAGGTATTGGGCAGTATCGCCCTGGTAGTGGTGGGCGGGCGCTATCTTCTGCGGCCTGTATTTCGCGCGGTCGCCAAGACTGGCATACAGGAAGTGTCTACCGCCACGGCATTGCTGGTAGTGATCGGCACCGCCTGGTTGATGGATCAGGTCGGCGTGTCCATGGCGCTGGGGGCGTTCCTGGCGGGGCTGCTGCTGGCGGATTCGGAATACCGGCACGAACTGGAAGCGCAGATCGAGCCCTTCAAGGGCCTGCTGCTGGGGCTGTTCTTCATCAGCGTGGGCATGGGGGCCAACCTGGGCCTGTTGCTGGCCGAGCCGGTGACCGTGATCGGGCTCACCCTTTTGCTGCTTGGACTCAAGCTGCCCTTGCTGGCGCTGCTGGGCAAGTATGCCGGTGGCCTGCAGCCTGGTTCCGCGTTGCGCCTGGGGCTGGTACTTGCCACGGGCGGTGAGTTTGCTTTCGTGGTGTTCAAGCTGGGTCGCGACAACGGTTTGTTCGACGCACGCTTGTATGACCTGCTGGTGCTGGCAATCACGCTGTCCATGGCTGTCACGCCCTTGTTGCTGCTGGGGGCAGGCCGCCTGCTGGCCCGCAAGGAACGCCCGGTGCCGGTACCGGAAGCGTATCGAAACATCGACGCGGATGCGCCACGTGTGGTCATCGCTGGCATGGGCCGCATGGGGCAGATCGTTGCGCGTATTCTGCGCGCCCAGAAAATCCCCTTCGTGGCCCTCGATACCTCGGTCGAGAGTATCGAACTGTCGCGTAGCTTCTCGGGATTGCCGGTGTTCTATGGTGACCCTTTGCGGGCTGAAATCCTGCGCGCGGCCAAGGTGGACCAGGCTGAGTATTTCGTGATTGCCACCAACGATCCCGACACCAACATCAAAACCGCCGAGTTGGTGAAACGCCTGTACCCGCACCTCAAGATCATCGCGCGTGCGCGCAACCGTCAGCACGTTCACAAGCTCACCGACCTGGGGGCGGACGCCGTGCGTGAAACCTTCTATTCGAGCCTGGAGATGACCCGGCGCACGTTGATCGGGCTGGGCTTGACCGAGGTGCAGGCGCAAACCCGCATACGCCGGTTCCAGCACCATGACCAGGTGGTGCTGCGCGAGCAGCACCTTGTTTACGACGACGCGGCCAAGGTGATCCAGAGCAATCAGGAAGCCCGGGCGGAGCTGGAGCGGCTGTTCGAAGCCGATGCCCAGCGCGAAGCGAACGAGCCGGTCTAGAACATCAGCACGCCGTAAAGCCCGAGCGCGCCAAATGCCACGCACGCCGCCGCCAGGGCAAGCACCTCAAGCACTGGCGGTGCCGCGCGGCCATCATTGATTGCGGCAATGCTCTGGCGGTAGCGGCGTTGTTGGCCCAACCCAATCGCCAGTGCGGCCAGCAAGGCCAGCGCCACCAGCACGAACGCGAAGCTGCCATGCTGGGGTACCCAACGCAGGCATAGCAGGCTGGCCGCCACCAACGACAATAAAGTGCGGCGCCAGGCCATCCATGTACGTTCAGGCTGCAGGCCCGCATCGGCGTGAGTGCGGGTGAGGTTCATGCCGGGCGCAGGGCAATGAATACCAGCAGCATGGCCGTCGCCAACGCGCCGCCGAACGACAGCAAGGGGACCAGCAGAGGTAGCGGCAGGGCACGGCCATGGCGCATGGCGCGTTCCACGTTCAACCAGCGAACGCCGGCGGTGGCGCTCAGGATCAACCCCAAGGTCAGCAGCAGCACCGCCAGCACTTTGCGCGCGTCCGGCGCGAACACGTCACCTGTGAAAGCCTCCACGGCGATCCCTCCAGCCATCAGTGCCAGTGAGGTGCGTATCCAGGCCAGGAAGGTACGCTCGTTGGCCAGGGTGAATCGAGGATCGGGCTCGATTCCCCCGCCGAGCAGCTTGTCCCGCATTGGCGTGCGAGGCGGGGTGGAAGAGGGTGATGTCATGAGTCGATCCCGTGGACGGGTAGGCAATAACGGCGGGGCGGAGCCGGTGAGGGCCCCGCCAAGGCTCATTTCAGCAATTTGGCAAAGTGGTCGATGGCCAGGGTATAGCCGTGGGTGCCGAACCCGGCAATCACGCCCGCCGCCACCAGCGACACATAGGAGTGGTGGCGGAAGGATTCCCGCTTGTGCACGTTGGAAATGTGCACCTCAAGCACCGGCACTTCGGCCGCCACCAATGCATCGTGGAGCGCGATGGAGGTGTGGGTCCAGGCGCCCGGGTTGATCACGATCCCGGCGATCCGGCCACGGGCCTGATGTACCCAGTCGATCATCTGGCCTTCATGGTTGGTTTGCTGAAACTCCAGCGTCAGCCCATGCGCCTCGGCGGTGGCGCGGCATTGCGCTTCCACATCGGCAAGGGTTTCCTTGCCGTATACGGTGGGCTCGCGGGTGCCGAGCATGTTCAGGTTGGGGCCGTTCAAAACCAGCAAGGTGGTTGCCATCAGGTGCGTCTCTCTCTGCAGCAGGCAGGCGGGGCTGCCATGGTAATAGCCCCACCGGATGGTGCGCTACTGCCTTATGCCTTCACAGGCACAGGGGGCAGGTAATACTGGGCGAAGCGTACGTTGTCCACGCCATCTACCAGCTTTTTGAGCTTCTCGTTGAAGGCACGACCCACAGCATATTGGCCCCCGGAAGTGGTGCGGAACTGGGCGGTCAGGGTAATGCCGTTGAGGTCCATCTTGTCCACGCCAAACACTTGCAGCGGGCCTTGCAGGTTGGTCTTGAGCAGCAGGTCGTCGGCGATCTGATCCGCGGCTTGCTGAATCAGCGCCAGCGCTGTGTCGATATCGCTGTCGTAGGTTACCTGTACCGAGAAGAACGCATTGGCGAACTGCCGCGACTGGTTGGTCACTGCCTTGATCTGGCCGAAGGGCACCGAGTGCACGAAGCCCTTGCCGTCGCGCAGGCGCAAGGTGCGAATGGTGAGGCTTTCAACGGTACCGGCATGGCCCGAGTCGAGCACTACCCAGTCGCCGATGGCGATGGTGTCTTCAATCAGGATGAACAGCCCCGTGATCACGTCCTGTACCAGTTGCTGCGAGCCGAAACCGATCGCCAGGCCGACCACACCGGCACCCGCCAGCAGCGGGGCCACGTTGATGCCCAGGTTGGCCATGGTGGTGATGGTGCCGATCACCACCAGCACAATCTTGGTGGCGTTGCGCAGCATCGGCAGGATAGTTTTGACCCGGGTGCTGGGCTGGCGGCTGGCGCGCTTGCCTACCGCAGGCTTGAGCGCTTGCTGAATCGCGGTGTCGATGACCACCCAAACCAGCCAGGTGACCAGCAGGATCAATCCGATGCTGCTCAGGGAGTTACTGATGGCGCGGCCGACACTGTTGCGTGCCGCGAACTCCAGCACGGAAACGCCCCACGTACGCGCCAGCAGTTCGATGAACACGATGGCGATAATGATCCGCGACACCGCGTGGCCAAGGCTGCGGAACAGCTCTACATAGGGGCGAGGGCGGTCCGGGTCGACTGCGGCCTGGGGTTTGAGCACGTGGTGCATGACGGTGCTGAGGAACACCGCGCCGATCAGCAGCACGGTGCTCATCAGTGCCCGCTGCAACGCTTGCTGGCTTTGCTCGCCGGCGCCGATCAAGTGAATGGCCGACACCAGAATCATCAACAGGATCGGCAGGTACCACACGGCGGCGAATACCCGCAGGGTTTCCTGCACCGCGCGATGATCATGGCGCTGGCGATAACCCCGGTTGCGGATGAGCTGGCCCACGGGGCGACGCATCTTCAATACCAGCACGGCGAAGGTGAAGGTAGCCATCAGCCCCACGAACACGGCAATGCTGCCAGTAAGGTTATTGCCCAGCTGCCGGGCAATCTGGGGGCTGGTGAGCGCATCACCTAGGGCCGCCAGAAAGCCGATCACAAACAGTGGCCTGGGGGCACCCCGCCGCAGCACGTTGACCGCCGCACGCTTGTGGCCAACGTTGAACAAGGTGATGGCGCACAGAATCATGGTGGTAGAGAAGATGCCGCTGCTGGTGGCGTATGCCAGGCACAGCGCCAGGGCCCGGGCGTCGGACGGGGCGAGGTGCCGGCTGACCACCAGCGCCATGCCAAAGCTGAGAAGGGCCGGCACGGTGAACCGCAGCAGGTAACCCAATACGCCGTGCAACCTGGGCCTGCGGTGAAGGAAACCTTGCCGCCCCACCCGCGACCATGCCACCCGGGCGAGAGTGTAAAGGGCGAAGAAGGTCGCGATCCAGGTAAGGCTCAGCACTGCGAAGTCGCGGGCCAGTTCCCAGCCTGATGCGGCCGCCTGTTGGTCGAACAACCGTCCCGCCTCGGCGGCGGCGCGATCGGTGCGCAAGCGCCAGGTGTCCACCAGGTGTTCATTAAGGTCGAGCTTGTCTTGAACGTTATCGAGGCTGGAGGTCAACGTCCCCAGCAGCCCGCCTTGTACCAGCACCTCTTTTTCCGCCGGGGCTTGTTCGGCGGCTGGAGTGTCGGCGAAGGCAGGGAAGGTAAGCAAGGTGGTGAGTAGCAGAATGACAAGGCGTGGCACGAGGGCAAGGCTCCACAAAGGTTCTCCTGACAGACCCTCAGTGCCCGGGAATGTTCGCCCCGCCGGTGAATGAGCGAGTCAACGCTGTCCGTCGGCCGCAAATGCAAAGGCCCGGCATAAAAGCCGGGCCCGGGTCTGGCAAGCCAAGGGTCACGCCGCAGCGGCGTCCTTTTTCAAGCTGGCCATGTCGATCACGAAACGGTACTTCACATCGCTTTTGAGCATGCGCTCGTAAGCCTCGTTGATGGTCTGGATGTCGATCATTTCGATATCCGACACAAGGTTGTGCCTGGCGCAGAAGTCCAGCATCTCCTGCGTCTCCCGTATGCCGCCGATCAGCGAGCCCGCGAGGCTGCGGCGCTTGAAAATCAGGTTGAACACCGTCGGCGCAGGGTGTGGATGCTCAGGCGCACCGACCAGCGTCATGGTGCCGTCGCGCTTGAGCAGGTTAAGGAAAGGATCAAGGTCGTGCTGGGCGGCCACGGTGTTGAGGATGAAGTCCAGGCTATTGGCATGGGCTTGCATCTGGTCGGGATCCTTGGACACGACGACCTCTTTTGCACCCAGGCGCAGGCCATCCTCGCGCTTGTTGGGAGAGGTAGTGAACAGCACCACATGAGCGCCCATGGCCGCGGCAATCTTCACGCCCATATGCCCAAGCCCCCCCAGCCCCACGATGCCCACCGTCTTGCCAGGGCCGACCTTCCAGTGGCTCAGCGGCGAATACGTGGTAATGCCGGCACACAGCAACGGCGCGACAGCGGCCAGGTCGCCCTCGTCATGGCTGATACGCAGCACAAAAGCTTCCTTCACTACAATGCGTTCGCTATAGCCGCCATATGTGTTCTCACCCCCGAACACTGGGCCGTTATAGGTACCGGTGAAACCGTTTTCGCAATATTGCTCGTCGCCTTCGGCGCAGGCTGCGCAGTGTTGGCAGCTGTCGACCATGCAGCCCACCCCGGCAAGGTCGCCTACCTTGAAACGGGTGACAGCGCTGCCCACCGCGCTGACCCGGCCTACGATTTCGTGGCCAGGAACCGACGGGAAGAGGGTGTTCTGCCATTCATTGCGGGCCGTGTGCAGGTCGGAGTGGCATACCCCGCAGTACAGAATCTCGATCTGTACATCGTCGGCGTTGGGCGCCCGTCGTTCGATCGCATACGGCTTGAGTGTGTCGGAAGCGTTTTGCGCGGCATAGGTAAGGGTCTTGCTCATTCGAAATCTCCTTATGAAGTTATTAGTGCCGACAGCTTGGCCGCGTGGAACGTTCGACGGGACGGACATCCGGGAAGAACCGGTTTAGCACAAACCGAGCCGGTGCCAAAGCCGCAGGCGCCATCATTCTGTTGAAACCCCGGCTGGCAAAACTCGAACGCGCTAAGTAATTGCTACGCAAGGCACTGATAGCCAAACGAAAGCATAACCGTCCGTCGATTAACCCTCCCTGAGGGGCGAATCATCTTGGTTTCTGGTTGACGAAGGGAATATGGGCGGTAGTGCCCCGACTTAATGCCAAGGACACCAAGATGCTCAATGCCCCATCCCACACCAACACTGCCAGCCCCGCCGAGCCACGACCAAAGATCATGGTGGTGGAAGACGAAGACATCATTCGCGAGTTTGTTTGCGAAATTCTTGCTGGGGAAGGTTTTGATACGGTCGAATTCGGCACCGCCGACGCCGCCTGGAAAGCTTTCGGGGAAGGGCTGCATGTGAACTTGTTGATTACCGACATTCGCATGCCCGGCGAAATCGATGGCGCCCAGCTGACGCGGCGCGTGCATAGCGAGTGGCCCGAGTTGCCGATCATTGTGATGTCCGGCCACGAGACTCCTGAAACCGCAGACATCGGCGCGGACATTGCCTTTCTTCCAAAGCCTTGGACCATCGGTAAGCTGACCGATGAGGTAATGCGCGCAATCGTCCACGAGGAAGAAGCCAAGCTCGCCCGCTGAGCCTCCTGGCCCGCTTTGGCGGGTTTCTGCCGGTGATTGGCAATTGCCGCGGGCAGGTACCGACTAGTGTGAAGGCGACTACTCACCCCGGAGCGCCTTCATGCATATCGGTTACCTCGTTTTTCCTGGCGTACAGCCGTTGGACCTTGTCGGCCCCTTCGACGTATTCGCCCACTTTCCGGATGTACACCAACACCTGGTCTGGAAAGATACCGTCCCTGTGAGCGCCAGCGGCGGCCTCACGCTGCAAGCGACTACCACCTTCGCGCAATGCCCACCCTTGGATCTGCTCTGCGTGCCTGGTGGGGGTGGCGTGGAGGCGCTGCTCGAGGATGCCGCCGTGCTGGCGTTCCTTCGCGAGCGCGCCCCGAGTGCGCGGTTCGTGACTTCGGTGTGCACCGGCGCCCTTGTACTGGGGGCGGCGGGCTTACTGACGGGCAAGCGTGCCACCACCCATTGGGCCTATCACGAGCTGCTTGAGCCACTGGGCGCGTTACCCGTGCATGAAAGGGTGGTCACGGATGGCAACTTGATTACCGGAGGCGGTGTAACGGCCGGGATTGATTTCGCGCTGGCGGTGGCCGCCCAATGGTTCGGCCACGAGCAGGCCCAGCGGGCACAGCTGGCGCTGGAATACGCCCCTGCGCCGCCATTTGCCTCAGGGGACCCCACTCAGGCTCCCCCGCAGGTGCTCCAGGCCCAGCGCGAAGCCGTGGCGCCCTCCGTGGCGCGGCGGGCTCAGGTCGTTGCACGGGCCGCCGCCCGGTTTTGATGCTGTACCGCTCAGGCCGATTCGAACCGATACGCCGCGCCGGGGTGGTTTCCGGGCAGGCGGTTGCCGGCACCAAACAGCTTGTGGCGCAGGCTCCCTTCACTGTAAGCGGTCTTGTAGCGCCCGCGGGCCTGTAGCTCCGGGACTACCCAGCGGATGAAATCCTCATAGCTTTCCGGCGTAACCGTGCGGGTAAGGTTGAAGCCATCCAGCCCAGTGGTGTCGATCCAGTCCAACAGTTGTTCGGCAACGGCCGATGGGCTACCTACCAACGCCGGATAACGGCCGCCCAGTGCGTTTTGTTCGAGGATGCGCCGTACGCTCCAGTCACCGTTGCGGGTGAGTGCCTTGGCAGCCGATTCAATGGCATTGGTCTGCTGTGGCAGGATCGGCTCGTCCAGCCCGAAGCGGGACAGGTCGATGCCCGTAGAGGCGGCGTAATGTGCCAGACCCGCCTCGGGGCTGGCGTACCGCAGGTACTCGGCGTGTTTCTCCCGAGCCTCCTGCTCGGTAGCGCCCACCACCACGGTAAGCCCCATAAATACTTTGAGGGCCTGCGGGTCGCGCCCGGCAGCCTGGGCTGCGGCGCGCAGGCTGTCCACTTGCCTGCGGACGCTTTCGCGGTCCTGCCCCATGATAAATATGCACTCGGCATGCTGCCCGGCGAAGCGTGAGCCGCGTGGCGAAGCACCGGCCTGGAACAATACGGGCGTACGCTGCGGCGAGGGCTCGCTGAGGTGGTAACCCTCCACCTGATAGAATTCGCCCTGATGGTGTACCGGGCGCACGCGCTCGGGCCGGGCATAGATCCGGCGCTCCCGGTCCGCGATCACCGCATCGTCCGCCCAGCTGCCTTCCCACAGCTTGTACAGCACCTCCAGGTATTCATCGGCCTGATCGTAGCGCCGGTCGTGGGCGGCTTGCTCGCTGCGGCCCATGGCGCGGGCGGCGCTGTCGAGGTAACCGGTCACGATGTTCCAGCCCACGCGGCCGCGGCTCAAATGGTCGAGCGTGGACATGCGCCGGGCGAACAGATAAGGCGCCTCGTAGCTGAGGTTGGCGGTGACCCCGAAGCCCAGATGGCGCGTACTGGCCGCCATGGCCGAAATGAGCAGCAGAGGGTCGTTGACCGGCAGCTGGATGCTCTCGCGCAGGGTGAGGTCCACATTGCCCTGATAAACGTCATACACGCCCACGATGTCCGCCAGGAACAACCCGTCGAACAGCCCGCGCTCTAGCAGCTGAGCGAGCTCGGTCCAATACTCCACGCTGTGGTATTCGCTGGAGCGGTCCCGGGGGTGAGCCCAGAGGCCGTGATTGATATGGCCCACGCAGTTCATGTTGAACGCGTTGAGCAGAACCTGTTTGCGTGCCATGGGCCGCTCCTGTCAGAGGTAACCCTTGCGCGGCGGCAATTGGTCGTTGAGGTGGTAGTTGCCGATGGCGTGGTATTTCCAGCGCACCGGGTCGTGCAAGGTATGGACCCGCGCGTTGCGCCAGAAACGGTCCAGGCCGTCCTCGGCCAAGGCTGCGCGCGCGCCGCCCAGCTCAATCAGTTTGTTGCCCGCCAACAGCGAGACGTCGGTGCCCAGCGCCCTGGCAGTGGCCACACTCAGGGAAGCCGCGGCCACGCTCTGGGCGTCCGGTGCCGCGCGGGCAACGTCCAGGTGGGCACCGGCCCTGGCCAGTACGGCTTCGGCGGCATGCAAGGCAATGGCCACGCGGCCGATGTCGTAGATCGTCAGCGGGTCTTCATGGGCCGCGCTCACACCGCTGTCTGGCCAAGGCCGGGCGCGTTCACGGACAAAAGCCCGCGTGGCCTCGTAAGCGCCACGGGCAATGCCGATGTCGATCGCCGCGTGCAGGATCTGCGCGAACGGCCCCACACTGGTAGGCCGCTCGAACGATGCCTGGAACGGCACTACGTCTTCGGGCGATATGGGAACGTTATTCAGCAGCACGCTGCCACTGCCGGTGGTGCGTTGGCCGAAGCCGGACCAGTCGTCGATCACTTCCAGGCCCTGTGCATGGCGGGGCACGAACGCCATGTACTGCACCCCATGTTCATCCACCACGGAGGTGGGAATGCGCTGGGCGAACAAGGCGCCGGTCGCGTAGAACTTCTGGCCCTGGATGGTCCAGCCATCCGGGCCCTTACTCAAGGCGGTGGTGCGATGCTGGGAATCCTTGGTGGTGAATTCGGCCAGCGCATTGCCAAAGCGCCTGCCTTGCAATGCTTCGCCGAACAGCCGCTGTTGCTGGTCTTCGCTGCCGTTCACGCGCAGCACTTCAAGGGCGTAGAAATGGTTTTGGGGGATTTGCCCTAGGGACCCGTCGGCCTGCGCGATACGGGCGATGACCTTGGCCAGGGTAGCGCTGGACACATCCGCGCCACCGAAGCGCCGGGGCACGGTGATGCCCCACAGGCCCGAGGCACAAAAGGCGTCCAGTTCGGCATGGGGTAGTCGGCGCTCGCGGTCACGGCCGCTGGCGCCTTCGGCAAAGCGCAGGGCCAGAGCGTCGGCGACCGCGAGCGCTTCAGCGTCATCGCGGATAATGGTGGTATCAATGTGTGTCGGTACGGTAGCGAGGGTGAGCGTGTCCATGGGTCAGATCCAGGAGTGGCGAGCGGGATGAGTGCCATTGAGGTGAAAGCTGCCGACTGCATGAACCTTCCAGCGCACTGGGTCGTGCAGCGTGTGCACGCGGGCATTGCGCCAGTGACGATCGAGGTTGTGCTCGCCCAGGGTGGCCCGGCTGCCGGCCAGCTCGAATAGCTTTTCGCTCGCCTTCAAAGCGATCTCGGTAGTAAGCACCTTGGCCTCGGCTACCGCGATAGAAGCACGGGCCGCGCTGTGCTCGTCCACAGGCAAGGCATTGACCTCGTCCAGGGTGGCTGCGGCGCGTTCGAGCAAGGCATCAGCGGCTTCAAGCTCTACGTGCAAGCGGCCTACCTCGGCGATCACGTAGGGCTCCAGGCGGGCCGCTTCGACCTTCGCATCCGGCCACGGGCGCGCGCGTTCCCTTACGAAAGCGATAGCGTCGGCCACTGCGGCGTGGGCGATACCGGCATCAATCGCGGCCTGGATAAGCTGGGCATACGCGCCTTGGGTATTGGGGCGCTGGCCCAATGTGCCGTTGCGCACGATGTTCTCCGCCGGCACGGGCACGTTGTCCAACAGTACGGTGCCAGAGGCGGTGGTGCGCTGGCCGAAGCCCGACCAGTCGTCGATCACCCGCAGCCCCGGGGTTCCACGCGGCACGAAGGCCATTACCTGTTCGCCATCGTCGTCCAGGGCCTTCACGGTAATCCAGTGAGCGAACAAAGCACCCGTGGAATAGAACTTCTCGCCGCTGATGCGATAGCCGTTGCCCTCGCGGCGTGCCCGGGCCCGCAGTTCCAGGGTGTGCCGGCTGTTGCGTTCCGGCCCGGCGTTGCCGATCCGATGGCCCCGCAGCACGCTGCCGAGCAAGCGTTGTTGCTGCTCGGGTGTGGCGGCCAGTTCGAGCACGCGCAGGATGCCAAAGTGGTTCTGCGGGATCTGCCCCAGCGCGGGGTCGGCCGCGCAAATGAGCTTGAACACTTCGGCGATGGTCACGTGGCTCACGCCCGGCCCGCCGAAGGCCCTGGGTACGCCGATGCTGCCCAGGCCACTGGCAGTGAAACGTTCGAGTTCGGCCCAGGGAAGGCGTCGCTCAGCGTCTCGCTCGGCTGCGTGGGTGGCGGCGAAGGCGGCGAATTCCCGGGCAACCTGCAGGGCCTGGGCGTCGTCCTCGAGTACGCGGGCTGGCAGCAGCGGCGGGGCTGTATCGAGCCCGGGGATGGACAGTGATGCGGTTGGATGTGTCACACGAACCTCGCAGACGATAACGAGGCAGGCCCCGGCATCGGTCAAATGATAAACAACGATGTCCGGTGGTCCGGTGGCGCTACCCTAATGTGGAAGGCCGGGGGCGGTGAAATAGCATTTTGGTCTATGGATAAAACCCAGCGCCGCACTGCGTGGTCCCACAGTAAAACCAGGGGAAAGCCCACCGATGAAAATTGCTACGTTCAATATCAATGGCATCCGTGCGCGGCTGGATGCGCTGCTGGCCTGGCTTGAAAAAGAGGCCCCCGACATCGTTTGCCTTCAGGAACTTAAGGCCGCCGATACGGCGTTCCCCCGGGAGGCGATCGAAGCGGCGGGCTATGGCGTGATCTGGCACGGGCAAGCCAGTTGGAATGGCGTGGCCATTCTCTCGCGCGGCAGCGATCCGCTGGAAATCCGTCGAGGGCTGCCTGGCTTCGAAGATGATACCCACAGCCGCTATCTGGAGGCGGCGGTGCAAGGCGTGGTTGTAGGGTGCCTCTACCTGCCCAACGGCAATCCGCAGCCCGGGCCGAAGTTCGACTACAAGCTGCGCTGGTTCGAACACTTCATTACCCATGCCCAGGGGTTGCTCGACAGTGGCCATCCGGTGGTATTGGCGGGGGACTACAACGTGGTGCCTACGGATTTCGATATCTACAATCCCAAATCCTGGCGCAAGGACGCGTTGCTCCAGCCTGAAAGCCGGGAGTGCTTCCAGCGGTTGCTCGACCAGGGATGGACCGACGCTTTGCGTGCGCACTTTCCGCAGGAGCAGGTGTTTACCTTCTGGGATTACTTCCGCCAGCACTGGCAGCACAACTCGGGGCTGCGTATCGACCACCTCCTGTTGAGCAAGGACCTGGCCCCTCGCCTGGAAGACGCCGGGGTGGATCGATGGGTACGCGATCAGCCTCACGCCAGCGACCATGCGCCTACCTGGGTGCGCTTGCGCCAAGGCTGACGCCTTTGGTCCCGGCAGGGGCACCGCCGGCTTGCGCAGCGGTCCATCGACTATCACCCACGTAACGGAGCGCTCCGATGGACACCAATCCCCACTACAAGGGCGGGTTGCAAGGCGCCGACCTGTCTGCCCCCACTGGCGATGAGCTGATGGCCAACGACCCTGCCCAGGCCACGCTGTATCGCCACAGGGTGAGTTACCTTTATAACGAAAAGCCGCGCAATCTGGAGCTGGAATACGAGCAGGCGCATATCCCGCCCGAGGTTGTGGCGCTCAGGCTGCTGGAGATTCACTACGGCGACGCTGAAAACAGCCTGCTGATGCCTGCGGCCGACGACTCTCCCCAGGAGGTGATGGACCAGGCGCAACTGATGGGCATCACCATGATCGAAATTCAAAGCCACGGCAGGGTGATCAACGATGTCAGCGAATGAGAACGACCCTAATCCCACCCCGGAATGGCCACTCAATGCGCCGAGTGATCCGGTGGAGCTCAACGACACCGGCTTCGACCCGGCCCGCGACCCACTGGACGATGCGGCGGCGGATGATAGCGACCTCGATCCGGATTTAAGCGAACCGGACGCTTAGGAATTTCCCACCCTGAAGGAAGCGGCGGGGCCGGAGCGGGAAGGGTTATCCCAACACGGCCACGCCTTTGATCTGAGCCCACACCGCAGTGCCAGGTACCAATCCGAGGTGATCAACGGAATAGCGGGTAAGCCGGGCGAGCAGGGGGGTGCCCTGGCAATCCAGCGTTAACAACACGTCACCTGAAGCGGTGGCGTCGGCTTGTGGGCCGATCACCGCCGGCAGCCGGTTCAATATGCTGCTGTTGCTGTGTGCATCCAGGCTCAGGCTTACATCTCTGGCCAGTACCCTTACGCGCAACCGGCTACCGGTCGGGCGTTCGCCATGAGGCACGCGCAAGGTGCCTCCACCAGCGCCCAGGCTCAGGTGCAGCAGGCGCCACTGCGGGTCGTAGCCGCTGACTACGCCTTCAATGATTACGCCGGCATCCAGCCCCTTTGCCAACGGCAGGTCGAGCCGAGTGAGCAATGTGTTCAGTGGCCCGCTCGCCAGTACCCTGCCGCGCTCCAGTACGACCAGATGGTCTGCCAGCCGCGCGATTTCCTCCATCGAATGACTCACGTACACCACTGGGATCGGCAGTTGCTCGCGTAGCCGTTCCAGGTAGGGCAATATCTCGCCCTTGCGTTCATCGTCCAGCGAAGCCAGTGGCTCATCCATCAGCAACAGCCGGGGTGCGCGCAGCAGTGCTCGGGCGATGCCCACCCGCTGCCGTTCACCACCAGACAACCCGCCCGGGCGCCGTTCCAGCAGGTGTTCGATGCCCAGGGTGCGGAGCAGGTTGTCGCGGTCGACCATGCGTTGCGCGGCAGGCAGGCGGCGCCAGCCATACGCCAGGTTGTCGGCCACGCTCAGGTGCGGGAACAACCCGGGCTGCTGGAATACATAGCCAACGGCGCGACGGTGGGCAGGTACAAAGCGGCGGGAGGTGGTGTCTTCCCACACCTCGTCACCTACCTGTATGAACCCTTCGTCCGCACGCTCTAGCCCGGCCAGGCAACGCAGCAATGTGGTTTTGCCCGACCCGGAGGGCCCGCTCATGGCATTTACGCCTTCGCCGGGCAAGCTGAGGTCCACATCGAGGGAAAAGTCCTGTCGCGCCAGGCGAAGGCGCAGCTCGAGCGCACTCATTCGTCCTCTCTCTGTACAGATGAACGCTTGCGGTACAGCAGCACCAGCACCACCAGGGAAAAGGCCACCAGCAGTGCGGCCAGCCCGTGGGCCTGGCCGTATTCCATGGCTTCCACGTGATCGAACAGTTGCACCGAGACCACACGCGTCTTGTCCGGGATATTCCCGCCGATCATCAGCACCACACCGAACTCACCTACCGTGTGCGCGAAGCCCAGCACAGTGGCAGTCAGTATCCCGGGCCGGGCGAGCGGAAGCGCCACGGTGATGAACCTGTCCAGCGGCGAGGCGCCCAGCGTAGCCGCAACTTCCATCGGGCGCGTGCCCATGGCTTCGAAGGCGTTTTGCAGGGGCTGCACCACAAAGGGCAGCGAATAGATCATCGAGCCCACAACCAACCCCGGAAAGCTGAATACCAGCGTGCCCAGCCCCAGGCTGGAGGTCAGTTGGCCCAGCCAGCCCTGCGGCCCCATCAGCACCAGCAGATAGAAACCGATGACCGTGGGCGGCAGCACCAGAGGTAGCGCAACGATGGCGCTGAACACGGGCCGCAGGCGCGACCGGGTATGAGCGAGCCACCAGCTGACAGGTAACCCTATCAACAACAGCATCACGGTGGTGATGCTGGCCAGCTTCAGCGTAAGCCAGATGGCGCCCAGGTCGCTGGGCGACAGGTCAATCGGACTTGGCATCAAGGGCGTAGCCATAGGACGTAATGATCTGCGCGGCTTTTGGCCCTTGCAAGTAATCGACGAATGCTTTGGCCGTGGCGTTGTGCTCGCCTTTTGCGAGCACCACCGCGTCCTGACGGATGGGTTCGTACAGGCTTTGCGGCACCACCCATGCAGAGCCGCTAGTGATCTTGCCGTCCTTGTACACCTGGCTCAGCGCCACGAAGCCCAGTTCGGCGTTTCCGGTTTGCACGAATTGGAACGCTTGCGTGATGTTCTGCCCCTCCACGATTTTGTCTCGCGTGGCCTCGGTCAGCTTGAGCTGCGCCAATACCTGAGTGGCGGCCAACCCGTAAGGCGCCGCCTTGGGATTGGCGATAGCCAGGTGCTGGTACGCATTGGCCTTGAGTACCTCGCCAGTGGCGTCCACATAGCCGGCCTTGGGCGACCACAGCGCAAGCGTGCCGATTGCGTACGTAAAGCGCGAGCCCTTGGCCGTAGCGCCTTCGCTTTCGAGCCTAGCGGGAGTGGTGTCATCGGCCGACAGAAACACCTCGTAGGGCGCGCCATTCTGGATCTGTGCGTACAGCTGGCCAGTGGCGCCCGGGGAGGCGACCACATGATGGCCGGTGTCCTTCTCGAAAGCGGCGGCGATGGCGTTCAGTGGGGCGGTAAAGTTTGCAGCGACGGCAACCTGAACGTCATCGGCAAGCGCCTGAAGGCTGAACAGGCTCGCGAGTGTAAAAAGCGAGTAGGGCACGGCGCGGATAACAGACATGGAGCATCCTGATAAGTGGCGTTATGCAACGAACTATATAGCGCTAGCCCCAGGGAAGCCAATCACCGGGGCTGAAGCCATGCAAGCGGCAGTGGTACCCTCTGGGGCGACCTTTTTCAGCGAGAGCCCTGCAATGACGAAGTGGTTAGCCGCCCTGTTGTTTCCCTTGATCGCAAGCCTGGCCAACGCCCAGCCGGTGCTGCAGCACGACCTGCCGCTGAGCTACCTGGCCCAGGCGGGTGCCAACCCGCAAGCACACCCCCTGATCATCTTCCTCCACGGCTACGGCGCAAACGAAGAAGACCTGTTCGAGATTCACGAGCGCCTGTTCCCGGACTTCACCTACCTCTCGGTGCGCGCGCCCATGAACCTGGGCGAAGGCCATTATCAATGGTTCAGCAAAACCCCGGAGAACGGACCGTACGAAGGCGTTCCCGCAGAAGTTCAGCGCAGCCTGGAAACCTTGCGTACCTTTGTCTCCGAAGCGGGGCGCAAATATAAGGTCGCGCCCACGCGCATCTACCTGGTGGGCTTCAGCCAGGGCGCGATGATGAGTTATGAGCTCGCGCTGCAGTACCCCGATTCGGTCGGGGGGATCGCGGCGCTGAGCGGCAAGCTCACATCAGGCATGCGCCAGCGTCTGGCTCCACTGCCGGGGTTGGCCCAGCTGCCGGTGTTCATCGGGCACGGTACCGCAGACCCGATCCTCCCCTATGCCGAGGCGACGCAGGCCAACGAAGCGTTGCTAAAGGTGGGGATAAAGGCGGATTTTCATGCCTACCCCGGCATGACCCACGGCGTGAGCAAGACCGAAGTGGATGACCTGGCCAAGTGGTTGTTCCAGGTCACGGGGATAGCGGCCTCGCAATGACGGCCGCCAGGAGAAAGGCCCCGCCGCGTTGGGCGGCGAGGCGTGGCCTCAGGCCGTGGTGGTGTGGTGCTCGGTGTCGGTGGTGGTACCGAGGATCACCACTTCAGTGGCCGAGGCGCTCGTGCCCACAGCAGTTGTATCCACGGTAGTGGTGCTGGCAGGGGTAGTGCTGGCGAACACGAAGTTGGCTGCGGTCAGGTCCGTGCTGTGGTTGCCCGACAGCGCCACTTCGAAGCGGTTGCCGTTGGCATCGGCGTCCAGGTCCTTGATGTAGGTGCGGTCGGTGCTGGCGTTGTACACGATCGACAAGGTGTCGTTGTGCCCGTCGCCCAGGCCGGTGAAGCCCAGCGCGGACACGTCGATCTTGTCCTCACTGGCATTGAAGTCCAGGATCTGGTCATCGAAGCTGCTGCTGGCTGTACGGTAGCTGTCAGTAAGGTTCTCGAAGCGGAAGGTGTCGGCGCCATCGCCACCGGTGAGCTTGTCCAGGCCCGCGCCGCCGATAAGAATGTCATTGCCTGCGGTGCCGGTGAGCACGTCGTTGCCGGCGCTGCCTTGCAGCGTGGTGCCAACCACCGGGGTAGCGAACACAAAATTATCCGCCGTCAGGTCGGTCAGGTGGTTGCCTTCGATGGCAACCTCGAAGCGGTTGCCATTGGCATCCACGTCGCGGCTTTTAATGTAGGTGACGGTGCCAGCGCTGTTCAGCACGACCTGAATGGTGTCGTCATAGCCGCTGCCCAGGCCGGTGATGCCCAGGGCTGATAGGTCGATCTTGTCAGTGGTCACGTCGAAGTCGACGATCTCGTCGCCTTGGTCGGTACCGCCAGTGTTGTAGTTGCGGAAGCTGTCGCTTACCGACGTATACACGAAGGTGTCCGAGCCAGCCCCGCCGCTGAGCGTATCCGCGCCCGCGCCGCCGTAGATGATGTCATTGCCGGCACCGGCATTGATGGTGTCGGCGCCGCCCAGCCCATAAAGGGTTTCACTCAGCCCGGTACCCGTGAGCGTTTCGGCGCTGTCGGTGCCCTGGACCACGTACTTGAACACGAAGTTATCCGCAGTAAGGCTTGCCGTCAGGTTCCCAGCCAGGGTCAGCTCGAAACGGTTGCCGTTGGCGTCGGCGTCCAGGCTCTTGATGTAGGTGCGGTCGGTGCTGCTGTTGTAGACGATGCTCAAGGTGCCGTTGGTGCCGTCGCCCAACCCGGTGAACCCTAGAGCGGCGACGTCCAGCTTGTCCTGGCTGGCATCGAAGTCTGTGATCAGGTCCGTGTAGGACGTGGTGCTGCTGCGATAGCTGTCGGTCAGGGCATCGAAGCGGAAGGTGTCCGCGCCGTCACCACCGGTCAGCGTGTCCTTGCCTGCACCGCCCACGATCACGTCACTGCCGCCCGCGCCGTTCAGGGTGTCGTTGCCCTCGCCACCCAGGATAAGGTCAGCCACGGCGGTACCGGTAAGGGTGTCCTTGCCGGCGGTGCCGTCGATTTCATGCAAAGGCACTTGCGAGCTCACATAGCTGCCGTCGCCGTACAGCAGAGTGGTGCCCTTGGTGGTGCCGGTAATGGTGTTGCCGACCACCGCATTGCCGTCGGTGCCGTCTTCGTTACGCTCGGCCACGCCATAGGTGGAGTTGCTGCCGCCGGTGATAGTGTTGCTCTCGATGACGTTGCCGCTGCCCGCGTAGAACTGGCCCGACACGCCGTTGGTGTCGTCGTAGGACTGGATGATGATCTCCGGCACCGGGTTGTTCTGGCCGTTGGCGGTCAGGGTGTTGTCCACTACGGTCACGTCGGAAGAGCCATAAATGCGGATACCGGCGCTGCCGTTATTGTGAATGTCCACGCCGCTGATGGTTACGTCGTCGGACATCTTCACCAGGATGCCTTCGGCGGCATTGTCGTATACCGCGCCCCCGGTGATGGTGATGTCGGTAGGCGAGGGGATGTCTTCACTGCCGCGCTGCACCACGATCCCGCCGCCGCCGTTACCGTAGGCCACGTTGTCCACCAGGCTGAAGCCATTGGTGCTGGTGACGATGTTGAAACCGTGGCGGTCGTTGTCGTAGGCCACGTTATTGACGAAGGTGCTGTCGATCAGGTAGTCGGCCACGAAACCGTCCAGGCCGTTGCCGTGGGAAATGCAGTTTTCGATGACCATGTTCACGGTTTGCTCGTGCGGGTCGAAGCCGTACCCGGAGCAGTTCATGATTTCCACGCCATCGAGGGTGACGTTCGAATCCTGGCCTTCCTGGCCTGGGATATAGCCGTTGAACCAGCCGTCGACCTTGCCGGTAGTGTTATCACGGTTGCCGTCGATGGTCAGGTTGCTGAGGCCGAAATTGGTGGTTTCCTCGCCGTAGGCCGAGCGCACGACGCCGGTGATGTTCCCGTCGGACCCATCGGCAAGCTTGAGCGTGGTTTCGCCCGCGCCGTCGCCTGACATGTACACGTTACTCTTCAACATGAGGCAGCCATCCGAAGGCTCCTCGCCGCCTGACACGATATAGGTGCCAGTGGGGACATAAACCTGGCCACCACCGGCCGCAGAGGCTGCGTCGATGGCGGCCTGGATCGCCGCGGTGTCGTCGGTTACGCCGTCACCTACGGCGCCATAGTCTTTAACGTTGAAGATCATCGCTTGCTCCTTATCCATTGCTCGACGGCGGGCGCCGGTAAGGGCTCGCTGTCAATCCTGTAGTGTCAATAGTTTGTCGTTCGGAATACTGCAAGGTGCTTGGCGCGCCCACAGCCTGTGACCAAGCGCAACGGCGATAGTTTGGCGCTGCGGCCAGCGTAGGTGAAAAATGTTCGCGCCGTCACATTAAATTTCCCCTGTAACGCCCGAGATACAAGGGCTACAGCTCCTAAGCGCAACGGAAGATTTCATCTTTGAAATGAGCTGGAAAGGCCCACGGGTATAGGGCAATCTGCTACTGTCTCTGTCAATCAACTGGCTCTTTTTCCGAATTTCTGCCGGACGCAGAGGTAAAACGTTGATACAAAAGAAGTATTCGACAGCGTTTAGCATGGACACCAAGCGATGCGGATGACACGGCGCACTATCCTTGCGGGGGCTGCCCTGGGTGGTTTGATGGTTCCAGTGGGTTATGAAGGGGCCCGCCGATGGAAAAAGTGGTGGGCGGAAGGAGGCACGCCCAGCGAAGCCCGGGTGGAGTTGGCAGACTTGCCCACACAACGGCTGGCTGACTTGCTGCGCGGGGTGTGGCAGGTTGACGCGCCGGGCGTTCCGGCCTTGCACGGCACAACCTTGCTGCTTGATGCCGGAGAGCGCGGCCGTGGCTTGCGGGGTTACGTAGATACCTACGAGCGCCTGGCGAGCAATGAGTACCCACGCTTCAAGGTGATCGGCGACCTGGTGGGGGCCAACGCGTCACAGGTACGCTGGCGGCTTATGGAACATGATCCGGCGCCGGGCGCCCCGGGCTACTGCCTGAAGGTGAAGCTCACCGACTTGTGGGGCGGGGTAGGCGTTGCGGATAACGACCTGCTCAGTGGCAACGTGACTGAGCTCCACCCCGACGGCGGCAAAACGTCCACCGCGTTCAATGCCCGCAAGTTGGCGTTTCCCGAGGCGCGAGAGCGCATCCCCCTGGCGCCGGCATTTGCCCAGTGGCTGGTCACGCCCCAGCACCGCCTGGCGCATCAGCTCTGGCACACCGTGCGAGACAAGTGGCACCTGATCGGGGAAGACCGTCGGCAGGCCTTGCGCGGCCTTGGCTGGCAGCCGGGCCCCCGCAATGAAGAGCGTGATGCGCGCGGCCGGTACAAGGACCGTAATGGCTCGGGCATCGACTTCCTTTATATGCACCGCTACATGCTAGGCGAAGCGGCCAAGCTGGGCGCGCCCACGCCCTGGCGGTATTTCCCCTTGCCACGCCCGGCGGTGGAAACCGATCGGGTAGCGTTTATCCGGTATTTCGAGAACGAGGATGGCCGCGCCATTCCGCCCACCTGGCTTGCTCCTGGTGATGAAAGTTATAGCCAGGGGATGGCGGCGATCAAAAGCCGCGACACCTACGATGGCAACTTCCAGGTATGGGAGTCGCGTTATCGCGACCCGGACTACCTGGCGAAAATGACCCTGGGGCAGTTCGGTTCCGAGTTGGAGCTAAGCCTGCACGACTGGCTGCATATGTGCTGGGCCAGCGTAGCCCGGGCACCGACTGATGGCCGCCCACTCCCGATGGCGCGCCAGCCAACGGACTTCGCCGACGCCTGGTTCGACGCCAGCAACGACTTCCTTGGCGACCCGTTCTCCTCCCATGTGCACCCGCTGTTCTGGGGCTTCCATGGCTGGATCGACGCGCGCATAGACGACTGGTTCGCGGCGCACCGGCTGTTTCATCCGGGCGAGGTCAGCGTGACGGAGATTCGTGGGGTTCAGTGGTTTGCTCAAGGCAAATGGGTGGAGCAGGACAACCCCTGGATGGGGCCGGTAAGCCATGCCTGCGCCGATGGCCCGGGTATCTGGATGGGCACCGCGCTGGATAGCGACCTAGAGGTGATGAAGATCGCCTTGCAGCTGGCAGTGGAGCCCCGGGCGACCTTGGGCAATGCGATCGACCAGGCTCAGGAGCGGCCCTGGTATGCGCGTAATCTGCCGGGCACTCCGTTGCAAAGGACCTGACGTGAGCCAACGCCTGACGGCGGTATAGCGAATGTCTTACAGCGCGGCGCAGCGTTTCGCTCTCGCCACCGGGCACCGTGCAACGTATTCTGAATCCATCAACTGAAGCGCAGGATGACCTTCAGCGATAAAGGAAGATCGGCCATGGCCCAGGACGGCTACCGGCAGGATGCTGGAATGGCAATGAAAAAAGACCCGCTTCGGCGGGTTTTTGCTTTTCTGCGCCTGCTACCTCCGACCAAGGGTGCTTGAGGTTGTACATCCAACCAGCTACTGTACAAAAAACCAGTTAGCGGGCGCGTTATGGAGTTGATCGACAAGCTGAGCATCCTGGCCGACGCCGCCAAGTACGACGCGTCGTGTGCCAGCAGTGGCGCTCCCAAGCGGAGCTCCGAAGGCAAGGGCGGCCTGGGCTCCACCAACGGCATGGGCATCTGCCACAGCTATACACCGGACGGCCGCTGTGTATCTCTGCTCAAGGTGTTACTCACCAACTTCTGCCTGTACGACTGCCAGTACTGTGTCAACCGGCGCTCCAGCAATGTGCCCCGGGCGCGGTTCAATCCGGAGGAAGTGGTACGGCTTACGCTGGACTTCTACCGGCGTAACTACGTAAGCGGCCTGTTTCTCAGTTCAGGCATCATCCGCTCGGCCGACTACACCATGGAACAGTTGGTGACCGTGGCCCGCACGCTGCGCGAGGTTCACGAGTTTCGCGGCTATATCCACCTCAAGACCATTCCGGATGCCGACCCCAGGCTGATCGAGCAGGCCGGGCAATACGCGGACCGCCTCAGCGTGAACGTCGAGCTGCCTACCGGAGAAAGCCTGCGCAAGCTTGCGCCCGAGAAACAACTGATCACCATTCACCAGGCCATGGACACGATCCACCAAGGCCAGCAGGCGGTAGCGGGGGAAGCCCGCGCGCCGAAATTCACCCCGGCGGGCCAGAGCACGCAGATGATCATCGGTGCCGACGCCACCGATGACAGCACTATCCTGCGCAGTGCCGAATCCCTCTACGGTAATTTCAAACTCAAGCGCGTGTATTACTCGGCGTTCAGTCCCATCCCGGACAGCCCCGGCAGTGTGCCGCTCGCGCCGCCGCCGTTGCTGCGCGAGCACCGCTTGTACCAGGCCGACTTCCTGCTGCGCGGCTATGGGTATCAGGCGAACGAGCTGCTGAACGGGCCGGGCAATCTGGCGCTGGATATCGACCCCAAGTTGGCCTGGGCACTGGAGCACCGCGACATGTTCCCGCTGGACCTCAACCGCGCCGAGCCGGCGATGATCGCCCGGGTGCCGGGCATCGGCATTCGCACCACCAAACGGATTGTCGAGCTTCGCCGCCAACGGCGTATCCGCTATGCCGACCTCGCGCGCCTGCGCTGCGTGCTGGCCAAGGCCAAGCCGTTCGTGGTCACCGCCGATTACCACCCTCCGCAGGCAGACACCAGCAGCCATGCCTTGCGCCAGGCCATGGTCGAGCGGCCGCAGCCTCAACAGCTGGGGTTGTGGGGATGATTTGCCTGGAGTGCAACGGTCAATTCAGCGACTGGCGCCAGCAGGCGCGGTGGTTGCTCAGCCATCAAGTGGACCCTAGCCAAGTGAGCTGGAATGGCGAGCGCGAAGCCGACCTGTTCAGCGCGCCCCATGGCTTGCCAACGGAACCGGGGCCTTGCCAGTCGCGTATTCCGCAGGCGCTTCCGCCCTTGCTCGAAAGCGCCTCGCAATACCTGGGCGAACAGCGCTGGAGCCTGCTTTATGAAGTGCTGTGGCGCGTGAGCCACGGGGACCGCACGGCGATGCTGGCAGGAGATGCGGTGGGTAGTGAATTGCACCGTCGCATCAAGCAGGTAAGCCGGGAGGCCCATCATCTCCATGCCTTCCTGCGTTTCGTGGAGCGAACAGAAGCTGACGACGGGCCGGCTTATGTGGCCTGGCACGAGCCGGCTCATGACATTCTAGCGCGCGCCGCCGAGCATTTCGTGGGGCGCATGGGGCGGCAGCGTTGGCTGATCGCTACCCCGCGTGACGGGATCTACTACGACGGTGAAGCCCTGCATTATGAGCGGGTGTGCCCGCCGGCCTGGGCAGCGCTGGCGCGGGGGCAGGGCGATGCCACCCATGCGTTGTGGCGGGCCTATTACGCACACACGTTCAACCCTGCCCGGCTGAACCCTGGGATCATGCAGGGCCATATGCCCACGCGGTTCTGGAAGCTGCTGCCCGAGGGCGACCTGATCCCAAAGCTGGTAACCCAGGCACGGCACGGCAAACAACGGGACGGGCAAGCGCAGGCGGTATCGGAACGGGCGGGCAAGGCTATTTGCCGGCCGGGTGAGCGGTTGGGAACGGCTTCGAGCACAACTGCGACCAGCGGCAAGTAACATTTCGAAGTTTTTTGTCACATTCCCTTAACAAGCGAGCCGGGGCGCCGATACAGAGGCTATCAAGCCCTCTACAGATAGCGCCCGGTCATGACCCGAAATCTCAAATTCAGCCACAAGATCCTCCTGGCCGCCTCCCTCGTGGTGGTGCTCGCGTTTACCTTGTTTTCGCTCTACAACGACTATTTGCAGCGGCACGCGATTACCTCGCAGCTCAACAGTTACCTGGCCGAAACCGGCGAAAGCGCGTCGGCCAACGTGCGCAACTGGTTGTCCGGGCGCATCCTGCTGGTAGAAGGCATGGCCGAAGGCCTGGCCACAACGGCCGATGACGACGCCGCCAGCCAATGGATGAAGCAGAAGACACTCCTGGCGACTTTCATGAACGTGTACATGGGCCGCGCCAATGGCGTGTTCGTGATGCAGCCGCCGGATGAAATGCCCGCAGGCTACGACGCGCGCACCCGGCCCTGGTACAAGGGTGCCGTGGACGCTGGCAAGACCACGCTCACCGAGCCCTACACCGATGCGGTCACCAAATCGCTGATCATCACCATTGCCACACCGGTGAAAGGGCCGAACGGCCAAGTGCTCGGCGTGGCAGGCGGCGATCTCACCCTCGATACGCTGGTCAAGACCATCAACGCGCTGGACTTCCATGGTAATGGATAGGCGTTCCTGGTAGACGCAACCGGGCAGATTCTCGTGCACCCCGACCAGGCACTGGTGAACAAAAACCTGAAGGACGCCTATCCCAAGGCGACGCCACGGCTGAGCGCAGATATCAGCGAAGCCGATCGGGCTGGCCACACCGAGGTGCTGACCTTTGCTCACGTCGATGGGCTGCCCTCGGTGAACTGGTACATCGGCCTGGCCGTGGACAAAGAAAAAGCCTACGAAAGCCTCAGCGACTTCCGCACCTCTGCGGTGGTCGCGACCACGGTCGCCGTGGTGGTGATCATCATTCTGCTGGGCATGTTGATTACCGTGCTGATGCGCCCCCTGAACGTAATGGGCCGCGCGATGCAGGACATTGCTGCCGGTGAAGGCGACCTTACGCGTCGGCTGGAGATTCAGAACCAGGACGAATTCGGCCATCTGGGCACCGCCTTCAATCGCTTTGTGCAGCGGATTCACGACTCCATGCGGGAAGTGTCGTCCTCGACCGTGCAGCTCAATGAAGTTGCGCTGCGTGTGGTAAGCGCGTCGAACTCTTCGATGATGAATTCGGATCAACAAAGCAACCGCACCAACAGCGTAGCGGCCGCTATCAACCAACTGGGCGCCGCAGCCCAGGAAATCGCCCAGAACGCAGCGCTGGCAAGCGAGCATTCGAGCGATGCCAGCAACCTGGCGGCCAACGGCCAGGCGGTGGTGCAGCAAAGCATTGATGCAATGAACCGCCTGGGCAGCAAAATCAGCGGGGCGTGCGAAAAGATCGAACAGCTCAACCTGAAGACGGCGAACATCGGCCAGATCCTTGAGGTGATCACCGGTATCTCCCAACAAACCAACCTGCTGGCGCTCAATGCCGCCATTGAAGCAGCCCGGGCGGGCGAGGCAGGGCGTGGCTTTGCGGTAGTGGCAGATGAAGTGCGTAACCTCGCTCACCGTACCCAGGAATCGGCCCAGCAGGTTCAGGGCATGATTGAAGAACTTCAGGTGGGTGCTCGCGAAGCAGTAGCCATCATGAACGAGAGCCAGCGTGAAAGTGATCAAAGCGTCACTATCGCCAACCAAGCGGGCGAGCGACTCACCAGCGTGACCCAGCGCATCGGTGAAATCGACGGCATGAACCAGTCGGTCGCCACGGCTACCGAGGAGCAAACCGCAGTGGTGGAAGCCATCAATGTGGACATCAACGAAATCAACACACTTAATCAGGAAGGGGTAGAGAACCTTCAGGCTACGCTGCGGGCTTGTACCGATCTGGAACAGCAGGCAGGCCGTCTGAAGCAGCTGGTGGGTAGCTTCCGGATCTGACGCCGGCGGCGTGCCGACACACATTGACACAACCTCAGGGAGCGAAGATTATGACGGCCATCATATCAAGCGGATTTTCTGGAGGCGTCAATGGTGTCCGGCACGCTGGCGGCGGCCCTCGGGCGGCGTAATCTGCATTACGGTTGGGTGGTAGTAGCCGCCACTTTCCTGGTAATGCTAGTGGCAGCCGCTGCCATGGGTGCGCCAGGGGTGCTCATTGTGCCCCTGCAGCAGGAGTTCGGCTGGTCCACCTCGCAGATTTCCGTCGCGCTGGCCTTGCGCCTGGTGCTGTTTGGCCTGCTCGGGCCCTTCGCGGCGGCACTGATCAACCATTTTGGCCTGCGGCCTGTGGTCGTCACTGCGCTGGGTTTGATCGCCGCGGGCTTCCTGGGCTCGCGGATGATGACCGAGCTGTGGCAGCTGTTGTTGTTCTGGGGCGTGGTCGTGGGCGTGGGGACCGGCATGGTCGCCATGGTGCTGGCCGCAACCGTGGCCACTCGCTGGTTCAATCACCGCCGCGGCCTGGTACTGGGCTTGCTGTCGGCCAGCTCCGCCACCGGGCAGCTGGTATTTCTGCCGCTGATGGCGCAACTCACCGAGCGCTACGGTTGGCGTGCTGCCCTATTGTTCGTCTGCCTGATGCTAATGGCGACCTCTCTAGTGGCACTGCTGTTGATGCGCGATCGGCCGGCAGACCTCGGCCTGCCCGCTTACGGCGATGATACCGTGGCCCCAGTGGTGCCGTCTGCCAGCTTCCTGACCCACCTGCGTTCTCCCTTGGTGGCCCTGCGTGATGCGTGCGGCGACGCCACTTTCTGGGTGCTGGCGCTCAGCTTCTTCATTTGTGGCGCGAGCACCAACGGGCTGATTCAAACCCACTTCATCAGCCTGTGTGGTGACTTCGGCTTGCCTGCAGTCGGCGCGGCCAGCGTGTTGGCGCTGATGGGCATTTTCGACTTCATCGGTACCGTGGGCTCTGGCTGGCTTTCGGACCGCTACGACAACCGCTGGCTACTGTTCTGGTACTACGGCCTGCGAGGGCTGTCGCTGCTGTTCCTGCCGTCTACCGACTTTACGTTCTATGGGCTGTCCCTGTTCGCGGTGTTCTATGGCCTGGACTGGATTGCCACCGTGCCGCCCACGGTCAAGCTGATCGCCGAGCGTTTCGGCCGGGAGCGGGCGGGCCTGGTGTTTGGCTGGGTATTCGCGGCGCACCAGCTGGGCGCGGCCAGCGCGGCCTATGGGGCGGGGCTGTCGCGTACCTTGCTGGCAAGCTACCTGCCTGCCTTCTACGTGGCGGGCGCCCTGTGCCTGTTCGCCGCGGTATCCATGCTGGTGTTGCGCCGCTATACCGCCCGGGTGGCCGCGCTTAGCTGAATCAGGGGTGCGCCAGGCCGTCGCAGGCGGTGTGCCCGGCCAGGTGCTGGCAGCGCATTGGCTTCGCCTTGGGCAGTGGCTTTTTATCTGGCGCCGGCGCGCTGCCCGGAAGGTAGTGCACGGTGTAGCGGACCTTGGTCCGGTAGCTGGCTTTTAGAATGTCCGTGGCGCGCTTGTTGATCACGTCGGGTTTGGCATCCTCGGGGTTTACGCTTACCCACTGGGCCTGCTCGACCTTGCGCGCCCATTCCGTGTCACCGCGGGTTACCGGGCAGGGCACGAAGCTGAAGCTCACGCGGCCGTTTGCACTCGTGCATTTATAGGCATCGGCCCAGGCGTAAGGTGTGGCGCAGGCGAGGGCAGCGCAGAGCAGCAATCCGAAGCGCATCAGGTCGTCCATAATGGCGATGAGACATCGGCGCATTCTAAAGAGATCGGATAACCCCCACAACGCACGCCGACGGAACGCCAGCGCCCAGCTGTCAGTCCCACCTGCATGACTGCCACGACCCATCCACCGCTGTACATCGGCTGCGCCGGCTGGAGCTTGCCGCGCGAGCAATGGCCTCGCTTCAGTACCGAAGGCAGCCATCTCGAGCGGTACGCCAGCCGTTTCGGCGGTGTGGAAATAAACAGCTCGTTCTACCGGCCGCATCGGCCAGCGACCTATGCGCGCTGGGGCGCTTCGGTACCCGAGGGGTTCCGTTTCTCGGTCAAGGTCCCTCGGCAAATTACCCACGAGCAACGGCTCGAGGGCTGCAAGCCATTGCTGGCCACCTTTCTCGACCAGTGCAACGCCTTGGGTGATCGCCTGGGTTGCCTGCTGGTGCAACTGCCGCCTTCGCTGGCCTTTGACCCCAGCACGGCGGGGCCTTTTTTCGAAGCGCTACGCCGGCTTTACAGTGGTGCGGTAGTGCTGGAGCCCCGACACCCCACCTGGCTCGCAGCCGATGCACTGCTGCAAGCCTGGCAGGTAGGTTGGGTAGAAGCCGACCCGGCACCGCTTGGCGAACCCGCGCCGCTCGGCTGGCAAGGGGTCGCTTACGTACGTTTGCACGGGAGCCCGAAAATCTATTACTCGGCCTATGCCGAGACGGTACTGGCTGATCTGGCTGAGCGACTGCGCAATCGTGCCGTGCCCACGTGGTGCATCTTCGATAACACTGCCGCCGGCGCTGCGGTGCCCGATGCCTTGTGGGTAGTGGAGCAGTTGGGGCTGAGCTCGCCGCCGACAGATGATGCGCTAAGCCGACGTGACGACCCGAGCCGGCCGTGACCGCCAGGTAAACAGTGCTAGCCCGGCCAACAACACGCTGGTCAGCCAGAACACCGAACGCATGCCGTAATGCCCGCCCATGAAGCCGCCGGCCAATGGGCCGAGCACCTGGCCTACGTACTGGCAGGACGTTGAATAGCCCAGCACGCGCCCGGCTACACGGTCCGGTACGGCATGGCGAATCACGCTGGCAATACAAGGCAACAGGCCGCCGAGGGCCAGCCCCATGGCGAAGCGCAGTATTACCAGTTGCCAACCTTCGGTAACCAATGCCTGGGGTATCAGCAGCAGCGCGGCCGTGGCGAGGCAACCGCTGAGCACGGGCCAATGGCCAATGCGATCAGCCAGCTTGCCAAGGCGTGAAGCTGAAACAATGCTGCCCAGCGCAGTGGCGGCCATCGCCAGGCCCGCCATCCACGTCACCTCCGTGACCTGGAGTTGCTGGAAGTACACCGTGATGATCGGCTCGATGGACATGGTGGCGAACATCAATGCCGCCGCGGTGATCAGCATGCTGATCGCCTGAGGGTTAAGCGCAGGCTCGCCGCCTGTGGCTGAAGGGGAGGTATGGGTTTTCGGTACAGGGGTTTCTTTCAGCAGAAACGTAGTGGCGAGAAACGCGATGAAAATAGCCCCGCCACACAGGAAGAACGTACTGCGGATACCTACCAGCGGAGGCAACGCTCCCCCCAGCAACGGGCCGGCGAGGTTACCTGCCATGATCCCCGAGGCGAGCACGCCCAGTGCCCACCCCGAACGGGCTTTGGGGGCCTGGGTGGCCACCAGGATGGTCGAGCCCGAGGCATAGCCGCCGAGCAAACCCGCCAGCAGGCGTAAGGCGACCAGCTGCCAGGCACTTTGCGCCAGCCCGATCAGGGCCATGGCCACGGCCATGCCCAGGCTGGCACGTATCAACATCAGCTTGCGCCCATAACGGTCGCCCAGCCGGCCCCACAACGGCGCGGTGAGCGCGGCCGAGAAAAACGTGGCGCCGTAGGCCGCGCCCGACCATTGTACGATCGCGGCCGTATCGGTAACGCCCAGGTGTTCAACGTACAACGGCAGGAAGGGCAGCAGGATGGTCATGGCCACAATGGTTGTGAACGAGCCAAATACGCACACGTAAAGGTTGCGCTGCCAGTGGGGTTCAGGGGCCATGCCGGTGTGCCTCTATCGCAGGGGAATAGCCCTACGTTAGTGCCCACTCAGGCATAAATAAAATTCATGTTTAGAATTTACTGGATTCCTCGAAGGAATCCGTAGGCAATTCAGCGTGCGTCGAATGCCGGGCCTCTGCGCACACGGATCGGCCCTTTTACCGGGGCGGCAGGGCCCACAACCTGCTGCCCTTGGGTAATCACTACAACGCCTCTTTCTGCCAGTGCCCTTGCTACTTCACGCACGGGCTCCATCAACGCCCTCCAGCCATCAGTGTCGCTCGCCAACGCACGAGCAACATCCGATGGGCAGATGGAAGCGTCCGGGCTTCGCGCGGCGAGCAGTTCAAGCATGCACGCCTCGATCAGCCCGGCCTGTTTCATTGTGCGCTGAAGCGGAACAGCGTGGTCTGGGTGTAGGTTTTCTTGGGATCAAGCCGCGTGCTGGGGAAGTTCGGTTGATTCGGCGCGTCCGGGTAATGCTGGGTTTCCAGCGTGAAAGCACCCCAGTGCGGGTAGGTTTTTCCGCCTTTGCCGGTGAAGCCCTTCAGGAAGTTACCGGTATACAGCTGCACCCCCGGCTCGGTGGTGTATAGCTGCAGCCGCCGCCCCGAACCTGGGTCGAACACATCGGCCGCCAGCTTGCTCAGGTCGCCTGCGCTGTCCAGCACCCAGTTGAAGTCGAAGCCGCCTTGCTTGGGTTCGGCGAACTTCAGCTGCTCGTGGTCGTCGCGGATGTGCTTGCCAAACGCCACGGGCTTGGTGAAGTCCAGCGGCGTACCGGCCACGGGGGCCAATTCGCCTGTGGGGATCAGCGTGCTGTCGATGGGGGTGTACTTGCTGGCATACACCGTAGCCACCTGGTTGAGGATGTCACCTTCGCCGGCACCGGCCAAGTTGAAGTAGCTGTGGTTGGTGAGGTTGAGTACGGTACTGCGGTCGGTGGTGGCCTTGTAGCGGATGCGCAGCACGTTGTCTTCGTTGAGGCTGTATTCCACCTCCACGTTGAGGTTGCCCGGGAAGCCCATTTCACAGTCGGCGGAATGGTAGCTCAGCGTTACGCCCACCCAGCCTTTTTCGTCGGTTTCGCGGGCCTTCCACACATGCTTGTCGAAACCCTTGGGCCCACCATGCAGGGCGTTGGGCCCATCGTTGACTGGCACCTGGTATTGCTTGCCATCCAGGCTGAACTGCCCTTTGGCGAGGCGGTTGCCGAAGCGGCCAATGGTTGCGCCGAAGTACACATCCCCATGGGCCTGATAGCCCTGCACGTCATCGAAACCCAGCACCACGTCGGCAAGCTGGCCTGCGCGGTCGGGCACCAGCAACGATTGCAAGGTCGCTCCGTAGGTCAGAATGCTCGCCTGCATGCCGTGGCCATTACGCAGTACATAGCGCTCTACGGCCGTTCCGTCTTCAAGGGTAGCGAAGCTGGCGTGTTCGCGGGTAAGGCCTGCGGCCTGTGCCGAACTGGCTGCCAGGCCGAGCGCGAAGGCGAGGCCAGCGGCCTGACCGCTGCGCGCGAGAAAGGGTTTCATGAGCTATCTCCATACGGTTGTTGTTATAAATGGATGCATCGCCGAGCGCGACCCCTTGAATATAGTCATACCAATTTCAACATCAAGTCGCGTGTTGCGATGATTCAAGGGGCTTGAAGTCCAAATAGTAATATTATTTAATGCTGAACACCTGCCAACCTCGATTGGCCGGCGAACACACAACAACTAATAAAAACCGGAGGCGCCGTGCACTGGCAGCCTGTTTCGCCCGATCGCTTCAAGCTGGCGGAAGGCCCGTTCTGGGACGCTTCCACCCAGGCACTCTACTTTGTGGACATTGCCGGCCAGGCCGCTTGCCGTTTGAGCAATACTGGCCTTGAACGCTGGCAGCTTGCAGAACCGGTGTCCGCCTGCATTCCTACAACCTGGGACGATGCGTTGGTGACCTTGCCCAGCGGCGTCTACCGGCTGAGCCTGGCCTCTTCCAAAGACCGCCCCGAACTGCGCTTGTTCAGCGCAGTGGATCCTATCGACGGGAACCGCGCGAATGAAGCCCGCTGCGACCCCCACGGCCGCCTTTGGCTGGGCACCATGCAGAACAACCTTGGCCCCGCCGGGGAGGACATCCCTGTCACCCGTGACAGCGGAGGGTTGTTTCGCATAACGGCTGGCCAGCGCAGGCAACCCCCGCAGGTCACACCGCTGCTCGAACGCCTGGGCATTCCCAATACATTGGAGTGGAGCGCCGACGGCCGCTTCGTCTATTTCGCTGACAGCCGTGCGGGGCAGCTGTACCGCTTCCCCCTGCAGGCTGACGGCAGCCTCGGCCCCCGTGAAGCCTGGGCGGCGGATGGCCCTGGCGTACCTGATGGCTCCGCGCTCGACAGCGAAGGCTACTTATGGAATGCCCGCTGGGGTGGCGGATGCCTGTTGCGTTTCGCGCCGGATGGGCGAATCGATCGGCGCGTCGACGTGCCGGTGAGCCATCCCACCAGTTGTGTATTCGGCGGGCCGGACCTTCGTACGCTGTACCTGACATCAGCGATACCGGCCCACGGCGCCACAGCCCTGGACGGGGGTGTGTACTCCGCGCAGGTGAACGTGAAAGGCACGCCGTGCACTCGCTTTGCTGGATAAAAAAACCGCGCCGTTAATGGGTGACACTTCGTTACATATTGGATCGGCGCGCTGTGCTTGACTGAACTCGCGGTATTCGGCCCTGCCGGTACCGTTCGGCTTTCTAACAAGAACAAGGAGTGAGCCATGCCCCTTACCAAAGGGTTTCGCGTCTTTTGTGGCGCTGTAGCAACCACCGCCGCGCTGAGCTGGGCAGGCCAGGCACTGGCCGCCGACCCGGTCAAGATCGGCTTCCTGGTCAAGCAACCCGAGGAGCCCTGGTTCCAGACCGAATGGGCGTTCGCTGAAAAAGCGGCAAAAGAGAAAGGCTTTACCCTGCTCAAGATCGCCGTGCCCGACGGTGAAAAAACCCTCGCGGCCATCGATAGCCTTGCCGCCAACGGCGCCAAGGGCTTCGTGATCTGTGCCCCGGACGTGTCCCTGGGCCCGGCCATTGTCGCCAAGGCCAAGGCGAACGATCTGAAGGTAATGGCGGTGGACGACCGGTTTGTGGACGCCAAGGGTAACTTCATGGAAGACGTGCCGTACCTGGGCATGGCCGCCTTCGAAGTAGGGCAGAAGCAGGGCGCGGCCATGGCCGGAGAAGCGAAGAACCGCGGCTGGGACTGGAAAGACACCTGGGCTGTGATCAACACCTACAACGAGTTGGACACCGGCAAGAAGCGCACCGACGGTTCCGTGGACGCCCTGAAGAAAGCCGGGTTGCCTGAAGACCACATTATCTTCGCGCCGCAGAAAACCCTTGATGTGCCAGGCAGCATGGACGCCACTAACTCCGCGCTGGTGAAACTGCCCTCTGCAGCCAAGAACCTTATCATTGGTGGCATGAACGACAACACCGTACTGGGCGGCGTGCGCGCCACCGAAAGCGCCGGGTTCAAGGCTGCCAGCGTGATCGGGATCGGCATCAACGGCACTGACGCCATCGGTGAACTGAAAAAGCCTGACAGCGGCTTCTTCGGCTCCATGCTGCCTAGCCCGCACATCGAAGGCGAGAAAACCGCCACCATGGTGTTCGAGTGGGTCACCACCGGCAAGGAACCCCCGAAATACACGGCCATGGACGAAGTGACCCTCATCACCCGGGCAAACTTCAAGCAAGAGCTTGAAAAAATCGGCCTGTGGAATTGAGCCAGGCGACGAGGACTTTCCCGATGTTGTCGACCGTTTCGCAACCCGGCGCCGCCCAGGCGCTTTCCTTCAAGGGCATCGGCAAGCAGTTCCCGGGTGTACGCGCCCTGGCCGATATCAGTTTCACCGCCTACCCAGGGCAGGTACACGCCCTGATGGGCGAAAACGGCGCGGGCAAGTCCACGTTGCTGAAAATCCTCGGGGGCGCTTACACGCCCTCCGAGGGTGAACTGTGCCTGGGGGAGCGCAGCCTGAAGTTTCGCAATGCCGCCGACAGCCTGGCCAGCGGCATCGCGGTCATCCACCAGGAGTTGCACCTGGTACCGGAAATGACCGTGGCCGAGAACCTGCTGCTCGGGCATTTCCCCTCACGCCTGGGGATCGTCAACCGGCGCGCCATGCACAAGCGGGCGCAGGAGCTGTTGCAAGGCTTGGCCGAGGAAATCCATCCGCAGACGCGGCTCGGTGATTTATCGCTGGGGCAGCGACAGCTGGTGGAAATCGCCAAGGCGTTGTCCCATGACGCTCGGGTGATCGCTTTCGACGAGCCCACCAGCAGCCTCTCTGCGCGGGAGATCGACCGGCTGATGGATATCATCGGCCACCTGCGCGACGAAGGCAGGGTGGTGCTGTACGTATCCCACCGCATGGAAGAAATTTTCCGTATCTGCGATGCGGTGACTGTCTTCAAGGATGGCCGCTACGTGCAAACCTTCGAAGACATGGCGGTGCTCAGCCACGACAAGCTCGTGACCTGCATGGTCGGCCGGGATATCCAGGACATCTATAATTACCGCGAACGCCCCCATGGCGAGCTGGCGCTGGACGTGGACCGCCTGCTGGGCCCCGGCCTGCGTGCGCCGGCCAGTTTCTCCGTTCGCCGCGGTGAAGTGCTGGGCTTCTTCGGGCTGGTCGGGGCAGGGCGTACGGAGCTGCTGCGCCTGCTCTCGGGGCTGACTCCCGCCAGCGCCGGCACGCTCCAGCTGGACGGCAAGCGGCTGAAGCTGGCGAGCCCGAGGGATGCCATTCGAGCGGGCATTCTGCTGTGCCCCGAAGACCGCAAGAAGGAAGGCATTGTGCCGCTCGCCAGTGTGGGCGAGAACATCAACATTGGTGCCCGCCCACGGCACGTGCGCCTGGGTTGCCTGTTGCGGGGGCGCTGGGAGCGCGACAACGCTGAAAAGCAGATTCGCGCGCTGAACGTCAAAACCCCTTCAGCCGACCAGGCGATGCTCTACCTGTCCGGTGGCAACCAGCAAAAGGCAATTCTTGGGCGCTGGCTGTCCTTGCCCATGAAGGTATTGCTGCTCGATGAGCCTACCCGTGGCATCGACATCGGGGCCAAGTCAGAGATCTACCAGATCATTCATAACCTTGCCGCCGATGGCGTAGCGGTGATCGTGGTGTCCAGCGACCTGATGGAAGTGATCGGTATATCGGACCGTGTGATCGTGATGTGTGAAGGTGAGATCACGGGTGAACTGCCCCGCAACCGGGCGAACGAATCCAGCCTGCTGCAACTGGCCCTGCCCGGCGCCCGTACAGCTCCAGAACAAGAGGTGAACCATGGCTAGCGTACCCCACACTCCGCTGATTTCCGCGCACCGCCTGAACATGCGGCGCTTCCTGGATGATTGGGTCATGCTGCTGGCCGCCGTGGCCATCTTTGCCTGCTCGGCGATCTTCATCGACAACTTCCTTTCGCCCTTGAACATGCGTGGCCTGGGGTTGGCGATCTCGACCACCGGTATTGCCGCCTGCACCATGCTGTTCTGCCTGGCCTCGGGGCATTTCGACCTGTCGGTGGGGTCGGTGATCGCCTGCGCCGGGGTCATCGCCGCCATCGTGATGCGCGAAACCGACAGCGTAGTCTTCGGTGTGGGTGCAGCCCTGGGCATGGGGTTGGTGGTGGGGCTGATCAACGGCATCGTGATCGCCAAGCTGCGTATCAATGCACTGATCACTACCCTGGCGACGATGCAGATCGTACGCGGCCTGGCCTACATTTTCTCCAACGGCAAGGCCGTGGGCGTGATGCAGGAGGATTTTTCGATCTTCGGCAATGGCCAGCTGTATGGCGTGCCTGTGCCTATCGTGATCACGCTGCTGTGCTTCCTGTTCTTCGGCTGGCTGCTGAACTACACCACCTACGGCCGCAACACCATGGCCATCGGCGGTAACCAGGAAGCCGCGCGGCTGGCCGGGGTGTCGGTAGACCGTACCAAGATCATCATCTTCGCGGTGCATGGCGTGATCGGTGCGCTGGCCGGCGTGGTGCTGGCCTCGCGCATGACCTCTGGCCAACCGATGATCGGGCAGGGCTTCGAGCTGACCGTGATTTCCGCCTGTGTACTGGGCGGCGTGTCTCTGGCGGGCGGCATTGGCATGATGCGTCATGTGATCGCCGGCGTGCTTATTCTGGCGATCATCGAAAACGCCATGAACCTGAAGAACATTGACACCTTCTACCAGTACGTGATCCGCGGCACCATCCTGCTGCTGGCCGTGATCATCGACCGCCTCAAGCAGCGCTGAGGCGCTCGCCTATCCGCCGGTGACCTTGTTCACCATCTCCACCAACCGCGCCTGGGAAAACGGCTTTGCCAGGCGCGGGAGGTCCGGCGCCTGACCCGGCATCATGTCGGCGTAGCCGGACACCAGAATCACCGGCATCTGCGGCCGCTGCGCCAGTACCTGAACGGCCAGTTGCGCGCCGGTCATGTGCGGCATGGCATGGTCGGTGATCAACAGGTCGAAGGCTTGCTGTTCGAGCCAGCCCATGGCCTCTCGCGCCGAACTTGCGGGGCGAACATGGTGGCCCAGCTCCCGCAGCATTTCCACGGTATTGGTCAGTACCAGTTCGTCATCATCCACGGTAAGGATGTTCAATACCTTGCCGGTCGCCGCAGCGTCGGGTGGCTGTGCCAGGGCGGCTGACGGTTCTTCGGCGCCAGGTGCGGGGCTTGCCGGTAGCCATACTTCGGCCGTGGTGCCACAGCCCGGGTTGCTGCGCAGGCGCAAGGTTCCACCGCACTGCTCCGCCAGCCCCAATACCATGGACAGGCCAAGCCCGGTGCCCTTGCCCACTCCTTTGGTGGTGAAAAACGGTTCGGCGGCGCGCTTGAGGGTTTGCTCATCCATGCCTTCCCCGGTGTCGGTCACGCACAGGCACCAGTAGTCGCCTGCGGCCAGTTGGGGGTCGCCGGCCGACACCTGCTCAAGCCGGGCGCCAAGGGTGATACGCCCCTGGCCACTCATGGCATCACGGGCATTCACGGCCAGGTTCAAGAGTGCGGCTTCGAGCTGGTTGGCGTCGGTGCGCACCCAGGCGGGTGTCGCGGGAAAGTCGGTGTCCAGTTCGATGGTGGGCCCTAGCGAGCGCTGCAGCAGCTCGTTCATGCCGGCAATCAGTTCACCCAGCTCCACCGTCTCAGTGCGCAGATCCTGGCGCCTGGCAAAGGCAAGCATGCGTGCGATCAGAGAGGCACCGCGCTCTGCCCCTGCCTTGGCGTTGTCCAGCAGGCGCAGCAGGGCCGGGTCGGCCGGCATGCGCCGGCGCAATAGCTCCAGGCTACCCAGTACGGCCATCAGCAGGTTGTTGAAATCGTGCGCGATGCCACCGGTGAGATTCCCCAGCGCTTCCATTTTTTGCGCTTGCTGCAACGCCTGCTCGGTGCGCCGGATGCTTTCCTGGCTCAGCCGCAAGGCCTCGGTTCGCTCGATCACCCGGGCCTCGAGATCCCGGCGGAACCGCTCCTCGGTCTCGCGCCGCTGGATCTCTGCCCGCACACGTTCGATGTGCGCCCAGGAGCGCTCGCTGACCTCGGTCAACAATGACAGCTCCTGCGAAGTCCACTGACGCGGCACGCGGTCATGGATGGCCATGAGCGCGGTGAGTCGACCGTCTTTCACCAATGGCATGCAGATGGTGGCGGCCAGTCCGATGCTCAAGAACGCCTCGGCTTCGCTCGCGGCGAGCTGGGCGGCGTTGTCTTCGAGAATCAGCGGGAGGCCTGCATGAAGGTTTTTCAAGGCAAGCCGGCCGAAGCTGGCGAGGCTGTAATGCCCGACAATGCTTGGCGAGCCTGGAGCGCTCCAATCACCGCGTATGCTGAAGCCGTCCTGATCGGCATCCATGTCGGCATACGCGCACACTGAAACGCCAAGGTGCTCGCCGAGCAGGCGAGTGGTGATCGCCATGATCAGATCGGCGTCGGTGCTCCGAGCGGTTTCCCTGTTCAGCGTATCGAGGAAGCGCAGCCCCCGCTCGTTGGCCCGCAGGGTTTCTTCAGCCTCGCGCCGGGCGCTGATATCGGTTGCCGCGCCGAACCACTCGAGTATTTCGCCGCGCTCGTCCAGCAACGGTACCGCGCGTGAGTGGACCCAGCTGATACCGCCATCCAGGCGGCGAACCCTATGTTCCATGTTGAAACTGGCTGTTGCGCGGATCGCCTCGTCGATACCCTGGCGCACGCGGGGCAAGTCTATGGGGGCCACATAGGCTCGCAGCCAGCCACGGGTGGGTTCCAAGGTGTCCTGAAGCAGCCCCTGGCCGTCCAGCTGCCACATTTCTTCCCAGTCCGGGGACAGCCGATAGATCAGGTCGGCCGTGGAACTGACCAATGTGCGCAGGCGCTCTTCGCTGTGCTGCAGATGGCGCTGGGCAAGCACCCGCTGAGTCGTTTCCACCACGATAGCGATGACCCCGGCGGGCTGCCCGCTTTCGTCGTACACCGGCGAATAATCCAGGTCCATCCATACCTGTTCCGGCTGCCCGTTGCGGTGGAGTGTGAGCTCCTGGTCCTTGTAAGCCAGCGTACGGCCAGCCAGCCCCACCCGCATCACGTTGTCGTTGAAATCGGCGACTTCCGGCCAGCCCTTGCGCACCTCGGAACCCAGCAGCCGGGGATGGCGGCCGCCAGCAAAACCGGAGTAGGCGTCGTTGTAGATCATGATGCCTTTCACGCCCCACAGCAGCACGATGGGTACGGGCGACGCCAGCAGCATGGCCGTGATGGTCTTGAGGCTTTGCGGCCAGGTAGCAGTGGGGCCCAAGCCGCTGGCGGCCCAGTCATGCTCGCGTATCAACCGGCCCAGTTCGCCTCCCGCATGGAGGAATTCAGGGCTGTCGGGGGATAGGGCAGTAGTGTCCAGGGTCATCTAGGCGCATGTCCGTTCAGGGCAGGAATGCAGACGCGTGTCTCGCGCGCGCATCATAGCAGGCGCGTGGCCACGAATCTGACGCTTCGTTCGTCTGGAAGTTGCCTATGCTGAGCCAACTAAGCACGGTTTATCGGGTCACAGGCTTCTCGCTGAAGCGATTCCGGGAACCCCGGCCCCAGGCTTACAGTACCCAGACAGGAGCAGTGCATGACCCAGGTTTTCGATGTTCACGATTATGGCGCCAAGGGCGACGGCAGTACCGATGACACGCAGGCGATCCAGAAAGCGATAGATGCAGCCGCCGCAGTCGGCGGTGGCAAGGTATATGTACCCAGCGGAACCTGGGTGGTGTCTGACAGCGATGGCTCGGGCAATGCCCTGGCCGTGAAAAGCAACGTAACCCTGACCGGCGACGGGGCGGGCGATACCGTGCTCAAGCTGGCCGACGGCGGCGCCAGCAGCACCACGTCGCTGTTGGGCGTTACGAGCGCAAGTACGGTACGCGATGCAGCGGTGAGCAATCTTACCCTTGATGGAAACCAGGCCAGCACCAGCGGGGAGGTCAGTGGCTGGTCGCAGGCTGGCGCCAACAGCGTGACCAACCTGGTGCTCGATGGCGTGACCGCCAAGGATTTCAGCGGCAGCGGCTTCGACCTTACCGCCCCGGCAGTAAACCTTACAGTGCGCAACAGCACCGCGCAGAACAACACCCTGGATGGCTTTACACTGGGCGGCGACTTATCCGCCGCCACCTTCCAGGACAACCACGGGGTGGATAACGGCCGGAACGGCATCAATGTCACCCTGGGTGGCCAGGCGTTATCACTCACCGATAACATCGCGTCCGGCAACGCTGGCGACGGCATTTTCGTACACAACGAAAACGGCGTGGACACCGGCTACTTCAGCGTGATCGGTGGCGACGTCTACGACAATGCCGGTGACGGTGTGCGTGTGCGAGGGATCGAGTACGCCGGCATATACCGCGTGGACATCCACGGCAATGGCGCGTCCGGAGTGAACCTGCAAGGCACGACCCACGTGGAGGTTTCCGACAACATCATCCATGACAATGCGCAGACCACCGACACCGCGGAAGTTGCCATACGCAGCCTGGGCAGCACCAACGGCACGCAGAACTTCGTGTATGACAACATCATCACCGGCGGCGCCCAGTCCACCTGGGGCGTGGCGGAAATTCCATCGAGCACTGCGGGCGTGGACGGCAGCGTTATTTTCGGCAACGTGATCAACGGTACTCAGTCCGGTGACATCAATGCCGTGGGTGCCGAGACCCAGGTCTACAACAATAGCGATGTATTGATCCTTCGCGGCAGCGCCGCAGCCGATACCCTGACCGGCAGCCGTTCGGATGAATTCATCAGCGGGGGGGAAGGCCGGGACCGTATCGATGGCGGCGCTGGCAATGATGTGATCACGGGCGGCGCTGGCGCCGACAACCTTACCGGGGGTACCGGCAGCGACGTCTTCCGCTTCACCGGCCTGAGTGACAGCTACCGCACTTCGACTACCTCGTACAGCGACCGCATCACGGATTTCAACGACGCCACCGATCGCCTCGACCTGACGGCATTGGGACTCACAGGCCTTGGCAACGGGCATGACGGCACGGTCAAGGTGACCTACAACGCAACCACCGATACCACCTACCTTTCGAGCCTGGACGCCGACGCCCAGGGGAATCGATTCCAGCTCGCGCTCAGCGGTAATCACCTGGCTACCCTCGGCGCGGACAACTTCTACACCCTCACCTCGGGAACCTCTCACAACGATCAGCTCACGGGTACGGCAGCGGACGACACCCTGGCCGGGAATGCCGGCCGCGACACGCTGTCGGGCGACGGTGGCGCCGACCGTTTGCTGGGCGGAAGCGGGGGTGACACGCTAACCGGCGGCGCTGGCGCGGATACCTTCGTCTATACCAGCACAAGCGACAGCCTGCGTAATGATGCCAGCGGCAGCTATGCCCAACGTGACCTGATCGTAGACTTCAATAGCAATGGGCATGACCGCATCGACCTTACCGCGCTTGGCTTTACCGGCCTGGGCAACGGCTACGACGGCACGTTGAAGGTGGTGGTGAACCTGGCCGGCGACTACACCGCGCTCAAGTCACTGGAACCGGACGCCAACGGCAACCGGTTTGAAATCCTGCTCAAGGGCAACCACCTGTACGACCTTACGGCCACGAATGTCCTGTTCGCCAATCCGGATACCACGCAAACGGATACATCCCAGCCGATTCCTGAAGTGAACGCCACAGGCACCGCCGGCGCGGAAACTTTGTACGGTGACTGGGGCAACGATACCCTGCAGGGGCTGGCCGGCAACGACGAGTTGGCCGGTAGCGTGGGCGATGACCTGATTGTGGGTGGCGCGGGTAGCGACCGGCTTACCGGTGGCTCCGGTGCTGATACCTTCCGATTCGACAGCGTGAGCGACAGCTATGTGGGAGCCGCGGACCTGATCACGGACTTCACCACCGGGCGTGACGTGCTGGATGTATCCGCGCTGGGCTTCACCGGGCTGGGCAACGGTACCGACGGCACCTTGAAAGTAACCTACAACGCCAGCAGCGACCGAACCTACGTGCGCAGCAGCGAAGCGGACAGTGACGGGCACAAGTTCCAGGTAACCCTTGCGGGGGACTACAGCCACACCCTGAACGCGGATCAGTTCGTGTTCGCGCCAGCGGATTCCACCGCCGAGGTGCAGGTGCTAGGCGTAGCCGCTCACACTGACCACACCGTCTGACGGCGCATCACCGATGCAGGAGGGGGCGAAAGCCCCCGAACCGCCCGGAATCATCGCTGCTCGATCAACCCGCGCACTCGCCTGGCCAGGCTATCCACCGAAAAAGGCTTGGTCATCACGTGCATCCCGTCCTGGGCATCGCCGTTTTCGAACACGCTCGATTCGGCGTACCCGGTGATAAACAACACTTTCAGGTCGGGGCGGTGAACGCGGGCGGCGTCTGCCATTTGCCGCCCGTTCATCCCACCGGGTAAGCCGACATCGGTAATCAACAGGTCGATCTTTACCCCGGAGTTGAGAATCTGCAGCCCGCCGCGTCCATCGCCTGCCTCGATCGCATGGTAGCCCAGGTCTTCAAGCACCTCGGTGACCATAATCCGCACGGTGGGCTCGTCGTCCACGATCAATACGGTTTCGCCGAGCTCCGCCCGGGGCGGCGCGCCTGGTTGGGTGATCAAGGGCTCGCGCACTTCGCCCAGGTGCCGCGGCAGGTAAAGTGTCACCACGCAGCCTCGCCCAGGTTCGGAGTGAATGCGGGCCTGGCCTCCGGATTGGCGGATAAAACCATAAATCATCGACAGCCCCAGCCCGGTGCCCATGCCGATGGGTTTGGTGGTGAAGAACGGCTCGAACGCCTTGGCCGCCACTTCCGGCGCCATTCCGCTACCGGTATCGGACACCGCGAGCGCCACGTATTCACCCGCGCTGAGGTCGAACGTTTGGGCACCCAGTGCGTCAATGGTGCGGTTGCGACTGCTGATGGTGAGCGTACCGCCGTCAGGCATGGCGTCCCGCGCGTTGATGCACAGGTTGAGCAGCGCGTTCTCCAACTGGTGCGGGTCGATCAACACACTCCAGAGGTCGGTGCTCAGGTCGCTGATGATCGACACCGAGGGGCCCATGGTGCGCGAAATCAGTTCCTCCATGCCTTTTACCAACCGGTTCACGTGGGTAGGCTTTGGCGCCAGGGTTTGCCTGCGGGAAAACGCGAGCAGCCGGTGGGTGAGGGCGGCGGCACGGCGGGATGCACCTTGTGCGGCGTTGATGTACCGATCCAGATCCTGGATGCGCCCCTGTTGAATACGGCTTTGCAACAGTTCGAGGCTGCCCGAGATACCGGTCAACAGGTTATTGAAATCATGCGCAATGCCGCCTGTAAGCTGGCCCACGGCTTCCATTTTCTGGGATTGCCGAAGCTGCTCTTCCGAGCGCAGTAGCTCGCGGGTGCGCTCAGCCACCAACTGTTCCAGCCGTGCATTGAGCTCCTGCAACTGGTGCTCGGCGCGCCGCCGCTCGATCGCCGTACGGGTTCGCTCTCCCAGCTCGCGGGTGAACTCTATATCTTCCGGGCTCCAGTTCCGAATGTGCTGGCTGTCAGCGAACATCAGCGCTACCAGCCGATCGCCTTCCATCAAGGGTACGTTGAGAAATGCCCGGGCCTCGAACTGCTCGAAACGCTCCGGCGCCGTCACCCGGGAATCGGCCCGTACGTCGCTGACAGCGATCACGTTACCGGCGAACAGGTCGTCTACGTAGCTGCCCAGCTCTCTGATGTTATGAGGGCCTGCCAGTGAAGCGCGGCCGTCATTGGACCAGTCACGCTGAACTTCGATGATTCCTGAGGTGGCAGCGATCAGGGAATAGCCGGCACGCCCGGCCTCTAGCACGCTGCCGAGGATTTCTGCGGCAACCCCTGCGATATCGTCGGGCGAGTCCATGGTACGCAGGCGGTCACTGAGGTGCAGCAAACCCTCGCGCCGCTGAGCGGCTCGACGTAGCTCACTTACATCCTGGAAAATCACCATGAAACGGTCGCCGGGTAGCGGATGCAACCGCCCCTCGTACCATCGGCGCACATCATCCAGAGGCCGGATGAAAGGGCGTGACTGACCGCTTTCAGCCACACGGGCCGCGTCGGAAATCCAGCCCGGCGCGAGGCCCGGGAACAGCTCGCGCAGTGTACGTGCCCGAACTGCATCGGCCGGGCGATCGAGCAACCGGCAGCAGGCCGGGTTCACGTCAAGGAAACGCCAGTCGACCGCTTCACCCACTTCGTCGCGGATTACCTCGGCCAGCGCAAAGGCTTCGTCGAAGTGCTCGAACAGCCCGCGCCAGTGGCGTTCGCTTTCCGCAAGGGCTTGCTCGGCCAGTCGGCGCTTGGTGATGTCGGTGAACAATACCGAAACCCGGCGCAGGGCGGGGTCGCCGATTCGCGCCGCCTGAACCATGAAGTAACGGCCAAGCACTGTCGCTTCGTTTTCAAACTGAAGGGGCTCGCCAGTGAGCGCTACCTGGCCATAGAGCTTGAACCAATGCTCGTCGTGATTTGGTACCAAATCCCGAATCCAGCGGCCTTCGGCATCAGCCAGACCGGTATGCCTGGAGAACGCGCGGTTGACTGTGAGAAAGCGATAGTCGTCTGCCTTGCCCTGCGCGTCGAAATGCATTTCGATGATGCAGAAGCCGATGTCACTGGCGTCGAACACATCGCCCTTCAGGCTCTCCAGCTCCGCCCGCAGCGAGGCGTTTTCCGCCAGCAGCTGGTCGCGTGTTCCTTGCACCGCGCGCACGTCCATAGGTGTCAGAGGCTGCTATGTAGAGGGATCTGTTCCCTGGAATCGGTGGGGCCGCTGTCCTGGCCTACCATTTCGTCGTACACCGCCGGCTGCACCAGATACAGCGGCACAGTATCCGGCACGTTCACGAGCAACTTGCGCGCCTGATCCACCGATGCCACATGAAGGGTTTCGCCCTCCGCATTGAGCACCCGTTGCGACGCTCCCTCAACCAGAGCGTGGAGCGTGTACGAGCCACCTTCCACGGACACCAGCCGCAGCTCCTGGATGTGGCCGGCCTTTACCTTGCTGGCGAGATCTTCAACCTTCATGCGATTGCCTCCAATTCAGGGTCTTCATCATTCGAGGTGGGCCTGCGCCACGAGTTCAGTAGCGCTTGCGCAAGGCAAACCGTCAGCCACGGCCGGCGCGCTTCACCTGCTCGGCGATGGCAGTGCCCAGCGCCAGGGTGCTGGCGCTGCCGCCCAGGTCCGGGGTGAGGGGCGACTGGTCCGGGCCGCCGGCCAGCACCGCCTCTATTGCCCGTACCAGCGCGGCGCCCGCCTCGAAGTGCCCCAGGTGTTCAAGCATCATTGCGCCGCACCAGATCTGCCCAATGGGGTTGGCGATACCTTTGCCGGCGATGTCCGGAGCCGAGCCGTGCACGGGTTCGAACAGGCTGGGGAAGGTGCGTTCGGGGTTGATGTTTGCTGAAGGCGCTATACCGATAGTGCCGGTACAGGCCGGGCCCAGATCGGAAAGGATATCGCCGAACAGGTTGCTGGCCACCACCACGTCGAACCAATCGGGGTGCAGCACGAAATGGGCGGCGAGGATGTCGATGTGGAAACTGTCCACCTTTACCTGCGGGTAGGCTTCGTGCATCGCCTTCACCCGTTCGTCCCAGTAGGGCATGGTGATGGCGATGCCATTGGATTTGGTGGCAGACGTCAGCGAGCGGCGAGGTCGGCGATTGGCCAGTTCGAAGGCGAAGCGCAGGATCCGGTCCACACCCACCCGGGTCATTACGGTTTCCTGCAGCACGATCTCGCGGTCGGTGCCGGGGAACATGCGACCGCCAACACTTGAATACTCACCCTCGGTATTTTCCCGCACCACATAAAAGTCGATATCGCCCGGCTTGCGTCCAGCCAGGGGCGAGCGCACGCCCGGCATCAGCCGGCACGGCCGCAGGTTCACGTATTGATCGAAGCCCCGCCGGAACTGCAGGAGGGATTCCCACAGGGAAACGTGGTCAGGCACTACCGCTGGCCAGCCCACCGCGCCGAAGTACAGCGCGTCGTAGCCTTTGAGCAATTCGAACCAGTTGTCCGGCAGCATTTTGCCGTGCGCCAGGTAATAGTCGGCGCAGGCAAAATCGAAATGGTCCCATTGGAAGTGGAGGTCGAACACCTCGGCGACAGCATTCAACGCGCGGATGCCTTCCGGCATGACTTCAGTGCCGATGCCATCGCCTGCGATGACGGCGATGCGGTGAGGTGACTTGCTCATGCCGATGCTCCCTTCAATGGCTGCAGGCATTGTGCCGCCTCCGGGGAACCACTACCAGCGAATGCGCAAAAAGAAAGCCCGGCGCGCAATGGCCGGGCGAAGTGGAGAGGGCGCCAGGGGGGCGCCGTACACTTAGTAGTAGCGGTCAATCACATGAATGCCCGAAGCGCCCTGGGCGGCCTGCCACTCGTGTTTGAGGGTGTGCAGCACCCGGCTCACGAACTCCCGGTCAGCGGCAGCCTTTTTGCCGACGTAGCCCAGGCCACGGCGGTAAGTGCGCAACCGGGCCCGCATGCTCGGCCGCTGGCTCTCGAACTGAGCCTCTTCGGCGTGGGCGCCCAAGCCTTCGACATGAACGTTGCCAGCTTCGCATACCCAGAGGATATGGCTGTCGTTGCGGTCCTTGCGGGTAGCCAGCAACTGGGCCAGTTGGTCGATCGTCGGTTCGTCGTTCAGATTCATGGTCATGGTTCCTATACCGCTCATTGGTCTGTCTGGAGGTTGGTATGAACCTGATGTAGCGATGACAGGAGGGCACTACACCTGAACGCTGGGCATGGGCGAGGGCGCAATCGGGATGCGGAAGGGGATGACGGCAGGTTCACCCACAAGTCTCTCGATAACGCGCCAGGCGCCAACCCGGTGTTCGGGGAAGCAGCTTTCCGGCCAATCTGCCTTGTGGGCAGGTACATCAGGAACAGCCCGGCGGCTTGCCGGACAGGCACAAAGTCGTTTACCAGCTCTCCCGATCGGGGAGACGTCTGCATAATGCAAGGGGGGAATGCTGCCGTCAACGGTTTTGTAGTGAAAATATTCTGGCACTACATATTGTCTGACAATTCAGCAAATCTGCCCTTGAAGCGGTAGCCGAGGCCTATCGGGGCTCCTCAGATGGTTGTTATTTCCCGCGCTCGTAAGGATGATTGCCGGGGAAGGAGAAACCCGATGGCGCACAAGCTCAAACGCTATGAACAGCTGGCGGAACAAATCGCGGATATGATTCGCACCGGCGTGCTGGCGGCCCACGAACGGGTGCCCTCGGTTCGGCAGGCCAGTGAGCGCTATGGCGTAAGCCCGGCCACGGTGTTTCGCGCGTACTACCTGCTCGAGGACCGAGGCCTGATACAGGCCCGCGAGCGCTCAGGTTATTACGTTCAGCCACAAGGGCGCCCCCGGCTGGCAAAAGCCCCTGCTACATCGGCCCCCGCCGCCGCTACGGAGGTGGCAGTCAGCGAACTGGTGTTCAGTGTACTGGGCTCCTTGCGCGACCCGGCGACAGTGCCGTTCGGCTCGGCTTTTCCGGCACCGGGGCTATTCCCGCTCGGGCGCCTCGGCCGGTCCATGGGCCGGGCGGTGCAACGCTTGTCACCGCACGCAATCATCGCGGACATGACCGCGGGCAACCCCGAGCTAGCCCGGCATATCATGCAACGGTATCGCTTGAGCGGCGTACAGCCAGCCGAAGATGAGCTGGTTATCACCAATGGGGCCATGGAGGCGCTCAACCTCTGCCTGCAGGCCGTGACCCAGCCCGGCGACCTGGTGGCAATCGAGTCACCCGCCTTCTATGCCTCCTTGCAGGTACTGGAGCGGCTCAAGCTACGGGCCGTGGAAATACCGGTACGCCCGGGCAATGGCATCGACCTTGATCAGCTGGAAGCCACGCTGGGCCGCCTGCCGATCAAGGCCTGTTGGATAATGAGCAACTTTCAGAACCCTTTGGGCGCGTCGCTCGCTGATACGGACAAGGCGCGGCTGTGTGCGCTGCTTGCCAGCCGTCAGGTGCCGTTGATCGAGGACGATGTGTACGCCGAACTGTACTTCGGGACCGTTCCGCCAAAGCCTGTAAAAAGCTTCGATCGCGAAGGCTGGGTGATGCATTGTGGCTCGTTTTCCAAAAGCCTGGCGCCAGGCTACCGGGTGGGATGGACCGCAGCCGGGCGCTTCGCCGGTGCGGTGTCGCGCCTCAAGTTGATGACCACCATTTCACCGTCAGTGCCTGCGCAGGCCGCCATTGCGGACTATCTGCAGTACGGCGGCTACGACCGGCACTTGCGCAAGCTGCGGCACTGCCTGGAAGACCAGCAGCGGGCCATGCTAGCGGCAGCGGCCCGGTATTTCCCTGCCCAAACCAGGGTGACACAGCCCCAGGGCGGGTACTTCCTGTGGTTCGAGTTCCCGCGTAAGGTGGATGCTTTACGGCTGTTTCGCCAGGCGGCAACAATGGGCATCAGCCTGGCGCCCGGGCCTATCTTTTCGGCCACCCAGGGCTTCACCCATTGCGTACGGCTTAACTGTGGCCACCCATGGGATGCCCGCAGCGAAGCCGCGATGCAGACCCTCGGTGAACTACTTGCGGAGCAACTCGAACCCGCGATAGCGCGCACGCAACCCGTAGCTCACTCTTGATTGGCCGGGCTCAGCGGCAGCAGCGCGGCGCGCAATGAGGCGGGTAGGGCACTCAGGGGCCGACGGTTGGCACCATCCACGTACACATGCACAAACTGCCCCTGTGCTGCTGCCATCTGGCTGTCCAGGGGGAACAGGGCCAGTTCGTAGCGCACGCTGCTGGTGCCTTGGCTGGCCACCCGCAGGCCAATTTCCAGCGCCTGGGGGAATGCCACTGAGGCGAAGTAATCGCAGTGGGTATGCACCACCAGGCCCAGCCAATCACCGCCCTGTTTCATATGGGCTTGCTCCAGAAGAAACCGGTTCACGGCGGTATCGAACCAGCTGTAGTACACCACGTTGTTCACATGGCCGTAGCAGTCGTTGTCGGCCCAACGGGTTTGAATCGGCTGCCAGTGTGAAAAGGCGCCGCGAGGCAAGGGCGTGCTGCGAGCGGTCATGGTCTATCCTTTTTTTCGCTCGAGAGTAGCCACAGTTTTACCGCTCGGCCAGCCGTCGACGGAACAGGGCCCGTAACGTCATCTGGCGCTGCGGCGCCTTTCGTCGCGTCTGCCAAAAGCCTTATGGCGGCCATGCCAGAGATGTGCCAGCTTGGATACATCAGGCTGCGCCTGATCACGCTCGCCATAATTATAGTAGGGTTATCGAGATGTCTGACCTTGAGCTTGCCGCTGCCGCCACCGACCTGTCCAAACCCAGCAAGGCTTACCAACGCCTGGACGAATACCGCCATGCCTACGACCGCGGGACGGGTAACATCAATGGTCACCCGTCTTACACCGTGGATGAGGCGGCCGCTCAGATCAACCGCTACGGCTACCATTACACCGACACCAACGGCAACGGCACAGTTGCGCTGACCTACAGCTTCACCGAACGGGAGCCCTCGGACTTTGACAGCAGCCTGGGGGATTTCATCGCCTTCAACGCGCAACAGCGCGCCCAGGCCAAGCTCGCGATGCAGTCCTGGGCGGATGTGGCGAACGTGACCTTTACCCAGGCGGCAAGCGGGGGCGAAGGCCATCTGTCCCTCGCCAGTTATTCCACCTCCTACGGCGAGGCGGCATTCGCCTATTACCCCACCGGCGGCAGCCGGGATGGGCAGTCTTGGTATTGGGTGAGCGACAGCTATCAATACAACGCTAAGGCCGCCGTCAACACCTATGGTGGCCAGACCCTGGTGCACGAGATCGGCCATAGCCTGGGGCTCGCACACCCGGGCGACTACGACGCCTGGAACGGCGTGCTTGGCTACGAGGACGACGCGGCCTACGCCGAGGATTCGCGCGCCTACAGCGTGATGAGTTACTGGGACGAATACAACACCGGGCAGGATTTCAACAACGCCTATGCCTCGGCGCCGCTGATGGACGACATCGCCGCCATGCAACTGCTGTACGGCGCCAATGAAGACACCCGTTCGGGCGGTACGGTGTATGGGTTCCATTCCAGCAGCCACCGCGCGGAGTCAACCGCCACGTCTTCTTCCAGCACCCTGATTTTTTCCGTGTGGGATGGCGGCGGTATCGACACCCTCGATTTCTCCGGCTACACCATGAACCAGAAGATCGACCTTCACGACACGAGTTTCTCGGATGTGGGGGGCCTGATCGGCAACGTGTCCATCGCCCAAGGCGTGACGCTGGAAAAAGCCTTCGGTGGCAAGGGCAATGATTACCTGATCGGCAATGAAGTGGCCAACGAATTGAAGGGCAATGCCGGTAACGACTTGATCGCGGGCGAGGGCGGCGCGGACAAGCTGTGGGGCGGGGCGGGTGACGATAGCTTTGTTTTTTTCAAAGTGTCTGACTCCACGGCTGCCGCGGCGGATCGGCTGATGGATTTCGTCAGCGGGCATGACCGTATCGACCTGTCAGGGTTGCCTACCGATGGCTCCGACACCATCCACTTCACCAAAACCCTGGACGGCACTGCCGGGGCCGCTGTGCTTCGTGATGCCAGCTACGGCACCAACCTGTCCATTGACTTCAATGGGGACCACAGCGCGGATTTTGTTATCAAGATCCTTGGCGAAGCCCACACCAGTGACTTCCTTGTCTAAAGCACGCACGGGCGCACTGCTGGTCACGCTGATGGTCGGCAGCGCGCTGCTACCTGCCGCTGCCACCAGCCTGGCGCCTGCGAACACCCAGGCCGTCGCCGGCGATTGGATGTTGTTTCCCGAGGGGCAGCCAGCGCGCGGCTGCCGCCTTCACCTCACCCAGGACGGCCAGGCCGACAGCAACGGCGAACGCTGTGAAAGTCAGTGGCTGGGCGCCCAAACGATCGCGAGCTGGGCCAGCAAACCCGATGGCATCACCTTAGCCAGCCGTGAACGCCGCACGTTGCTGATGCTCACGCCGATTGGCCCGGACCGGTTCCGCGGGCGCAGCCGGGACGGGCAGGTGTTATGGCTGGAGCGTCAGTAACGAGGTACGCCTGGCTATCGGGTGCTGATCAGCCGAGCCAGCCACAGGCTCAACCCGAACGCGATCAGGGCGAGCATCACCATCAGGTCGATCATGGCTTCGGCGCCCCAGTGTGCCAACAGGTACCCGCAGGCTACGGGCGCCAGTGCCTGTGCAATCAGCGCCGGGCGGGCCATGCGCCCGGCGACCACGGCGTAGTCCTCCGGTTGCCCCACCAGCAGCGGCAGCGTGCTCTTCACGATTGCGCGCAGGCCATTGCCCGCGCCGTACGCGACCAGCCCGAGTGCAACGGCAGCCGGCGCGAAGTCCACGAGTAACAGGCCCAACGCGGTAAAGCCGCTGGACAGCAATGCGGTCGTCAGAGGCGCCTGGCGCTTGGCAACCAGATCAACCACCCGGCACAGCACTTGGGCCGGACCGATCAGCGCACCCAAGGCAATGGCTGAAGCGAGGCTATGCCCGCGGGCCTGCAATACCGTGATCAGCACCAGTGACAAGCAGGTCATGAGCGCCGCAGCGATGGCGAACAGTACCGTCATGGCCCAATAGATCTTCGGCTGCACGGCATGCGAGTTACCGGTTGTGGACCTGGCGCTGGCAATGCGAGGGGGCGGAGCGGGAAGGGCATAACGATACAAGGGGTACAACGCAACCAGCGCCACTATCGCGTACACCCCACAGGTGAGTCGCCAGCCCAGGGTATGCACCATGAAAGCGAGAAGTGGCCAGATCACTGTGGTGCAGAAGCCGGAAATCAAGGTGACGCCTACGATCACCGGCCGCGCGCCCAGCCCGTAGGTCGCGCCAAGGGAGGTAAACAGCGCGTCGTAAAGGCCCGCTGCCATAGCGACGCCAATGATCACCCAGCCCAACCAGTAAAGGGGCAGCGAGGGGGCAACCGCCAACACACCCAGGCCTGCCGCCAGAAAAAAACCGTGACCGGCGAGCACCCTGCGACCGCCCAGCCTGGCAATCAGCCGGCCGCACCACGGTGCCAGCAAACCCGCGACCAGAAGCCCGATGGAAGCCCCAGCCAGCACCGCCTGATGCGACCAGCCGGTACTTGCGGCGATGGGGTCTGCAAGTACACCGAGGAGGTAGAACGACCCGCCCCAGGACAGGATCTGCAACAGGCCCAGCACGATTATCTTGCGGGTGTCGGGCTTTGGTATGGGCAACGGAGTGGATGTAGGGCTGTTCAACGAGGCCTCGCAGGCGGGCTGACCAATCAGGGCGCAGATGATAGCGGCTCAACCTCGGCGTTCGAAACAGCTTTACCGGAAGCAACAGGCAAGCCTGCCGCAGGAATCGACTAATTCAAGGCAGGCGGTGAGAGGTAGGCTTTCTTCCATGCCCATTCTTCAGGGCAATTACGGAGGGAACAGCATGCTGAACATTCAAGGCAAGGTTGTAGCGATTACAGGCGCCAGCAGCGGCATCGGCGAGGCAACGGCCAGGCTGCTGGCCAGCCGAGGTGCACGCGTGGTATTGGGCGCGCGCCGTACCGATCGGCTTGAAACCCTCGCCGCTGATATCAAGGCCGCCGAGGGTGAGGTGGCGTATCGCGCCCTCGATGTGACCCAGCGCGAGCAGGTGCAAGCATTCGTGGAGCACGCCGTTGCCACGTTCGGCCGAATTGACGTGCTAGTGAACAATGCCGGGGTAATGCCTTTGTCGCGGCTCGATGCGCTAAAGGTCGATGAGTGGGACCGGATGATCGATGTGAATGTCCGCGGTGTACTGCACGGCATTGCGGCGGTATTGCCGCGGATGCAGCAACAAGGCAGCGGGCAGATCATCAACCTTGCCTCCATCGGCGCCTACGCGGTCAGCCCCACTGCAGCCGTGTATTGCGCCACCAAGTTCGCTGTGCGGGCGATTTCCGAAGGGCTGCGTCAGGAGGTAGGTGCGGCCGTTCGAGTGACAGTTATTTCCCCTGGCGTGACCGAATCTGAACTCGCCGACAGCATTTCCGACCCCGGCGGCCGTGATGAAATGAAGGCCTTTCGCAAAGTCGCGATCCCGGCAGAGGCTATCGCGCGTGCCATTGCTTATGCCGTGGAGCAGCCCGACGACGTAGACGTCAGCGAGTTGATTGTGCGCCCCACGGCCAGCCCGTACTGACCTCCCGGTTCAGCCCTGCTTGAAGGTGGCGTCCCGGGTGTTTACATACAGCGCATACAGGGAGTGGGAGCTGGTCATGAACAGCCGGTTACCTGCGGCGCCACCAAAGCAGAGGTTAGGGCAGCGTTCGGGCAGATGAATATGCCCGATCGCCTTGCCCTGCGGGTTGAACACCCTCACCCCATCGAGCTGCTCGGGCTTGGCTTCACGGGCGCCAGAACTGCCCCAGCCACACCATAGGTTGCCGTCCTCGTCGCATTTCATCCCGTCCAGCGCGCCGAACTCCAGGGCCTCGATGTGCTTGCGGCGCTCGCCCAGGGTACCGTCCGCGTTGACGGTGTAAGCCCATACCAGGCGGTTGGGCTTGGCGCGCCCCTCGACCACGTAGAGCGTTTTTTCGTCCGGCGAGAAGCACAGCCCGTTGGGCCCCGAGAAGTTCTCGATCACCCGGGTGATCTTCAGGGTTTGGGCGTCGATGCGGTATACCGCATCTGGCAGCTCCGGGGTGATCTTGTGGCCTTCGTAGTTGTTGCCGGTCTGGAAGGGCGGGTCGGTAAACCAGATCGAGCCGTCACGTTTCACCACCACATCATTGGGCGAGTTGAACCGCTTGCCGTCGAACCCGTCCGCCAGCACGGTGATGCTGCCGTCGGGCTCGGTGCGGGTCACGCGGCGGCCTTCCGTGGACGTGGTCGAACCCTCGCACACGATCAACCGGCCCTGGCGATCGCGGGTCAGCCCGTTGGAGAAATTGGAGTTGTAGCGATATACACCGAGGGTGTCGCTGATCTCGTCCCAGCGCATGATGCGGTTGTTCGGCACATCGCTGAACAGCAGGTAGCGACCATCGCCAGACCATACCGGGCCTTCAGGCCAGTGCAGGCCCGTGGCAAGCTTTTCCACCCCTGCGTTGAACACGCGATAGCTCATGAAGCTATCGTCCAGGACTTCGATCAGCGGGTCAGGATAGCGCTCGCTGAGGGGCTCGGCGGCCAAGCCCGTACGCGGTAGCGCCGTTACGCCGGCGACCATGGTTGCCAGTGCCGCTGATTGCTTGAGGAACGAACGCCGGGAGTTAGTAGCCGGTTGTCCCACAAGTTGTTCGGTGTTACCCATCTTCGATTCTCCCACGATTGTTTTTATAGTGTGCGAAGCGAGTGCGGGGCCGCTTGCCAGACGCCTTTACGGGCCAGCGAAAGCGAACGCTGCGGTCGGAGGTTAGCACGGGATAGTCATAGGATGTCATACAGAGCATAAGCAATGGGATGACCTTGCTCGACCCAATATTCCCGATCGGGAATATCGAAGGGATATCTGGCGCGGTTTTGTGAAAATATTCCCGATCGGGAATATAGAGGTGGCCATGACAGTGTTTGATACGACCGTGCAGCTAGGCAGCGCCATAAGGGTTGAGCGCAAGTCCTTGGGCATGACTCAGGAGGCGCTGGCGACGGCACCCAAAACCGCCTCGCCCAACACGCACGTGCCGTGTAGGCAATCGCTTACACCGCAGCGGTAGGATCGCCTCTGTTGCCGCCTCGCCGATAGCCGTAATCTACACACATCCAAACGGCGCCACGGAACAGGTGCCGGGTATCAAGGATGATCGACCAGAGGCCTTGGAGGCCGCCAACAGGACGTTGGATGGTCTGGAATGAAAACCCGCCCCGGCTTTGGCTACGGCGGGTTTTTTTATTGCCCTCGATTCGCCGCGCGCCCGCTCACGGCAATGTACCCAGCTCTCGCTGGCTTCGCACGTCGTTCAAGATATCGCTCACGATGAAGTACCACTGCTCGGGCAGTATGCCTGCGGTCCCGACGTCGGCCTGCCGCATGAACGGGCAAATCACCAGTTGGCTGCACAGAGGGTTTTCGTCCACCGCGCCCGACAGCTGGCCACCGAGCCGATCTACATAGCCGAACAATTCTTTCCAGTCCGCCCGGTTGGGGCCGCTGGAGGTCTTGGCGGGGTAGTCCTGGTCAGCGTACAGCGCCTGCGAAGGCGTGGGATGAAAGTAAATCACTACGCTGGAGAAGTTTTTCAAACCCGGCGGCACAGCGACCCCGAGCCAATCGGGGCTTACAACTGCGCCGTTGCCCTGTAGCTCATAGAGTAACGCCGAGTAGTTCACGCCCCTAGCGCCAAGGTCAAACGGCAGGTTATTGCCTTCTACGTCAGGCACGGCGCTTAGCAACAGCTGTTTCTCGAACGCATGTGTTCCCGTCCCCCGTGTGTACCTCGCGCGTGGCTGCGGGGTAGGCGCTTGCAACGCGGTGTCGTTACGCACCGCCGTGAATTGCCGCGTGGCCTGAGAAACGGCAGCGTCCGTGCCGCCCTGAGTGGCATCGTCACTGCGCGCCGCATCCAGGAACATGAAATCGCGAATCAAGTGGTGCAGGAAATTGACCGAGCCCACCGCATCTTTGTTGTTGTTCCCGCTGGCGCCGCCCACGGCGCTGTTGGTCGCGAACGGCGGCAGCGGCGGCACTTCCGCGAGCGTAGTGGCCGGCGTGTAGTTGGCCCAGCGAGCCCGGGGCCCACGTACGATGACGGTTTCATCGCCCAGGCTGAAGGATGCGCTTTGATAGTACGCCCGCTTCCCCACACCGGGCGGCGCGACCGGGAAGGCATTGGTGTCGGTCACGAACTGTGTGGGGTTGGCGGGGTCGGGGGTTTGGCTGATTTCGCTGTCGAAATCCCAAATGCCTTTAAGCATCAGGCCGAGCACATTGAGCGCGTTCTTTTCCCGGGCGATAAAGTTGTTGATGTAATGCCCGGCATTGCTGGCGCTGGCCAGGATGACCCGGCGCAGCGCAGGCGCCGAACTGGAGCTGCTGCTTGAGCTCCCGGAACTTTCGCTGGACGAGCTTTCACTGGAGCTACTACTGGAGCTGGACGGCACGCTGCTGCTGGACGACGAACTGCTGCTGGGCGGCAGCGAACTGCTTGAGGATGAACTGCTGCTGGGCAGCGACGACCTGCTGCTGGAGGACACGCTGCTGCTCGATGGCAATGAGCTGCCGGACGAAGAACTACTGCTTGGCCGTGAAGAGCTACTGCTCGATGAGCTACTGCTGGAGGGAGGCTGCGATCGGCTGGGCGAGCTGCTGCTCGATGATGATGGCGAGCAGGGGTAAGTCGGCGGCGCGCAGCTGGCTTGTGCGGGCGGATAGGGCGGATAAGGTGCGTAGGGTGGATACGGAGGATAGGGTGGGAAGGGTGGAAACGGCGGGTATGGCGCGCAGGGCGCAGGCTGGCCTTGCGGCGCGCATACGTGTTCCACCTCTTGCGCCAGGCACGCAACCGTGCGGCACAAGGCCTCGAGAAGCTTCAGGCGTTCATGGCGCAGCCCCTCATCGCACGCCTCTGAGCAAAGGTACGCTTTGATCCGATGCAGCTCATCCTGCACCGCGCGGTTATCCTGCGAACAGTCAGCCGCAGGTGATCGACGGCTGTCGCATAACTGCTCCAGCTCCTCTCGAAGGCGCCCGATACGGCGACGCAGATCGGGCTCGCGCGGTGGTTCACGGTACGGCATGTCGATAACCTCCTGATCGCCCTTCCGGGCAGGGTGTTACCGGATCACGCTGGACGGGGCCGAGGAAGCGGCCGGCGTCGACGTCGGAGATCGGGTGGGGGAAGGTGCAGCCGCCGGGGCTGGCGCGGGTGCAACCGGCACGCAATTGTTGGGTGTACAACCACAGGCCGCCATGGGCGGGTAGGGCGGAAACGGCGGAAAAGGTGGGTAAGGCGGATACGGCGGGTAAGGCGGGTAAGGCGGGTAAGGCGGCATCATTGGATGGCCGCTGGAGGCGGGGCTGCACCCAGCCTGCTTTTCACCCAGCGTGCACTGCAGTTGCGCGAGCGATTCGGCCAAGGCGCACAGGGCCTGATCCATGCAGCGATCCGCTTCCCCCTGCGCCTCGAGGTAGCGACGCACCTCGATCAGGGTGCCGAGCAGTGCATCGTCACAGCGTTCATCGTCATTGCCATAAGCAGCCACGGGATTTTCTCCGTGAGGACAGGCGGCGCGCGCCCGCGGCTGCCTCACGAAACTCTAGCAGTTCCTCCAGAGATGGCTAATCTGAAGTGGCCGCCCTCGGGTGAGGGCCGTTCGCATGCATTTCGCGGCTTGTCCTCTTGAACCTCAGGAGACGTTGCGTGAAAGCGCCAGGCCCTCGACTCAGCCGTCGCCCCCCCGGTAATGCGCACGTGTCCGGCGGCGCCGCATGGCCGCCCTATCCGCCGTACCCACCTTTCCCACCGTATCCTGCGTACCCGCCTTATCCACCCTGTGCACCGCAGCCAACGCCGTGCACCGACACGTTTGAGGGCGACCATCCAGGCAATAGCAGTGAAGCCGAGGTACCGCTAGCGGAAGAGGGGACAGGCACGCCTTTCCGGTTCCCGGCCCAGATCGAGGTGCGCCGGCCCGACGACCTGTTGGTGTGTACCCTGACCTTCAACGGGCTGGCCTTCTTTGAAGGGCCCCCACGCCTGGAACGCGCTGCCGCCGAAGCCTTTATCACCGTTACCTTCCCGCCGCAGAGCTTCGGCGAAGAAGCGTTCCTGCAAACGGCACAGCAGAGCGACGGCGACGCGGTACAGCCGCTTGAAGTGACGACAGACGCGCACTATCCGAAGCAGAACGTAGCGGGCACAGATGAGCGGATCCCGACTACCTTGCCATTGGCCAGGATACGCATGGCTGGCGCTAGCCGGATTGTGGTGGCGATGCCGCCCGAGGTGTCTGCTGTGGCATTTGACTTACCCAGCGTGTTGGCAGCGCTGCGTGATTGGCTCATGCAGTTGGCACCTAGCGCGGTGCCCGAGCCCTCCAACCTGGTGATTTCCGCCGTAGTGGTGCCGGTGGGTCTTGCAGACGGCGCTGTCACGCCGGCACCGCCGCCGCCTGCGCTGCGGCTGCCGCCACAAAGGCCCGCCGCGCACGTTACCGCGCTGGAGTTGCCTTACCGCGTATTCAGCTCACCCCTGGCACCCGCGCGCTGGCGGCACAGCCCGTGGCCGGTAGTGCATGAGGGCCGCACCGAGTTGTGGCATACCCGCTTGGCCGGGAACGATGCGCCCACCGGCCCGGAAAGCCCCAGCCGGTTCAGGGCGATATGGTCCGAGGATTACCGGCCACTCACCCGGCTGAGCGAACTGTACGCACTGATGAGCCTGCCAGGGCCGCCGCCCCCTCGGCGCAACCCTGCCTTGATCCGCATGCCGTTGGACCTGGTCGACCGGGCGATGCTGGTGACCCTCATGGCCGGCTTCGATGCCACCCGCGCCAATGGCCGCGCTTATGTGCCTCAAGGCAGCGAGGCGAAACGGCTGCACTTGTCAGCGCTTGGCGCGTTGCTGGATGCCGAAGGCCACTGGGATACCCGGCCGCAAGGCATCGACCTGCAGCAATGGCGGCACCAGGCCACGCTTGGGCGCGACCATCAGGTGCGCGTGGTATACGCCGGCTGGCTGTGCCCGTTCCGCCATCCGGCCTCGCTGGTAAAGGTGACCGAGCGGCAGTTCCAGTCGGTCAACGGCTTGGGTTCGGCGCGGGTGGCCGTGCTGCGCCAGCGATTTTTTGTGGTGGTGCGCCAACCGCGCATGGCTTATACCGGCGCGGGCCATACCCATCACGGGCATGACTTTCCGTTCACTCAGGTCGAGGTACTTACCCGAGCGACGCCTGACCTCGTGGAGCCAGGGTTCGGCCTGAGCGCGCTGGCCGCTTCGGCAACAGCTGGCGACCCTTATCAGGCCGCGAGCATCGCGCCTCGGATGCTGTTCTGGCCGATGACCGTCGACAGCGGCGCGGCTCAGATGACCGATGTCCGTTTCGATCTGGCAGCCACCGACCTGCTCGGCAACCGGGTCACCTTCTCCATGCCGCTGTTGTTCGTGGGCGAGCCTGCCAACCAGAACCCTCTGGCTATCGCGGCGCTGAAGGCGGCCTATAACGCCGCTGCGGTCAGGCCAAAACGTCGGGCCTCCCTGGGGGGTAGCCCGGTGGCCTATGCGCCGGTCGGCGAAGGCAATGCGGGGGATACGCGACTTTCCACTGAGGACATTACCTTCCAGGCCGGTAATACCAACGCCAGCGCGGAGCCGGCGTTTTATCCAGAAATCGAACGCGCGACCGTGGCGATCAATGCGGTGCAGAAGCTGCTGGGCAAGCCGGGATTCGTCTCCGAGGTCGCCTATCCGGATGTGTATGCACAGAAGGGCTTCGACGCGGGTGCCAACGCTGGCCAGGTGTTCCTGCAACTCACCTCGGCGCTGCCGTTGAGCTTTGGCGGCAAACCCAGCGACGCCAAAAGCGACGCCTTGGGCGCGCTGGCCGCGCCGCAAATGAACCTGCTGGGGCTGTCGCGCCTGGCGGGGCCGGTCGCGGGTCAGGCGGTGAACGGCCTGGATGACGTGCGCCAGGCGCTGACCAATGCAGTGAACTCCAGGTTCGATCCCAAGGATTTTTTTGGCGACGCCACCCTGCTCGGTGGTATCACGCTGAGCGATATCGTTCAGGCGAGTGCCTCGTTGGCCGGAGGTGAAGTGCCAAAAATGCTCACCACGCAGCTGCCTGATTACGCCGAAGCACGCTTCGACTGGGAGAGCGTGATTTCGGTAAGCGACGGCCGCAACCTGATCATTCCCCGCGCCGACCCCAGTGGGCCCGAGACGCGCCTGACCATGAGCGGCCTGGTGCGCACACCGCTCAACCCCGCCGCGCAGCCCACGTGTGAGGCGCGGGCAACGCTCAACAATTTCAAGATCAACCTGTTCGGCTTCGTGATCCTGTGGTTCGAGCACCTGAACTTCAGCGCCGAGCGCGGGCGCAAGCCGGATGTTTCTGTGCAACTGCGGCAGGGCGAAGAAGCCGTGACCTTCGGCGGGCCACTGGAATTTGTCAACGGCCTGCGATCGCTGATTCCAGGCGGCGGGTTTTCAGAGGGCTCGGGCATCGCGGTCACGCCCAGCGGCATCAGCGCAGCGTATTCACTCACCTTGCCGGCGGTTGAGGTGGGGATATTCGCCTTGGCGAATGCCTCGCTGAGCGCCAGCTTCAACCTGCCGTTCGATGGCACCCCCGCGCGGGTGAATTTCTATTTCTCGCGCCGTGAGCAGCCGTTCAGCCTCACCGTCTCGTTGCTGGGCGGTGGAGGCTTCTTTGGCATCGGTGTGTCCGCGGCAGGGGTGAACGAAATCGAAGCCGCACTGGAGTTCGGCGCCGTGGTGGCGATCAACCTGGGGGTGGCTTCCGGTAGTGTCGAGGTCAAGGCGGGCATTTACTTTCATTGGCTCGAACCTTCGCCCGGGGATGGCAGCGTGGAGCTGGCGGGCTACGTGCGGATCCATGGCGAGTTGTGCGTGCTGGCGCTGATCTCGGTATCGCTGACCTTCAATCTGCAGCTGGGTTACTTGAAAGAAGGCGGCAAATCCCTGGTGTACGGCGAAGCCAAGCTCACCGTCGAGATCGAAATCCTGATGTTCAGCACGTCCGTATCGGTGCACTGCCGCCGGGAATTTTCCGGCGCCGAAGGGGACCCTAAATTCATCGAGCAGATACCGGATAACCACACTTGGGCAACCTATTGCGATGCGTTCGCCCCGGTGAGCCTCTGATGGTCCGCCAGTCGCTGGTGTGCACGGCGCTGCCTAACGGCTACAGCGCCGACGGCCAATGGCTGCGACTGTCGCTATTGATCTCGCCGCGGCTGGATGCTCAGGCCGCCCCGGCGCGATTGGCCAGTTTTTTCCCGGACTGGGAAGACTGGCCCAACACCCTGAGCGGCGCCCGCATCGACATCACCTGCCAGGGCACCACCGTTTCCGTGGCGGCCGATGGCAGCGGCACCGAGGATCGCCTGGACCCGACACTGGGGCTTGCGGATTCGGCCGTGTGGCGCGCGTTGTTCACCGCTGACACCTTTGTGCGCAGCTACGTCTTCCAGGACTTGTCCGGGCACGAGGTGCGTTCATTCGACAGCGTGGGCTTGATGGAACGGGTGCAGGGCCTGTACCGCGACCTGGCTTCCAGCGCCGGAGACGCCTTGCCCCAGGTGTCGGACTTCATCGAAAACCCAGGCTGGGGGGAGTGGATTGGGGCGGTACGCAGGCTGGATTCGATCCGCGGCAGTGACGGCGGCCTGGAGGCCTCACAAGAACTGCTGTTGGTGCTACAGGCGTTCCGTGAGTTTCATATGCCGTTGGCGGCACCGGTCGTTCACACAGCCACGCGCACCGATGACCCGCGCATCCAGGCCCGCTGGCGTGAGCACACCCGCGTGCCCTTGCCAGCGCCCGAGTCCCTCGCAGGTACCCTGGATTTTCACCAGATCGCCGGGGCCATGGGGTCGTATCCTGTATTGCTGCGCAAGCTGGGCCTGGTGTTGGACGTGATGCTATCGCCTGAGCACTTCCCTGGCGGTGCCGATCTGGCTTTGCAGGTAGCGGTGAGCTTCCCGCCCGGCAGCCTGAAGGTCACCGCGACTCCGGCCGCCGCGCCCGTGACCCGTACCACCTTGAGCGAGACGGTGTTCGCGGCGGTTACCGACCCTGCGGCGGACTTTCCGCTCAACCAGGGCTTGCTGGACCTTGCTCCCGCGCGTATCGGGTTATTGCAGGCGGACATCGACGGCGCAGCGCTGAAGGTCATGAATTTCGCGCGGTCGCTGGGCCGGCGGCTGGGCCCTGATCAGCGCGTAAACGCTGTTACCCGCTACGAAGACACCGTTGGCGCGCCAGCCTTGCGCACGGCAGGCTGGATGCTGGTGCAGCGCCACCGGGGTGCCTGGCTACAGAGCCGCTTTGCGGTGAATCAGCTGCGCAATAACGCGGTAGAGCAGCAACTGGCCGGCACGCCAGCTGCGGTGGAGTTGTGTGCCGAGGACTTGGTGCGCGGCTACCGCATCGACATCTGGGATGCCAGCAAGGACCGTTGGGAGTCGCTGTGTCGGCGGCTGGCACGCTATTCGCTGAACGACGGTGCACTGATCGTGGAACCCGATGGCGAAGAAGAGGGCACCGTGCGGCTGGGCGCGACCACTTCGCCAGACCCTGCCAGCAACTCGAAGGTTATTTCGCTGCACGAAGCCCTTGTCACCTGGGCCGGATGGAGCCTTGCAGCGCCGCCGCCCGGGCGTAATATCCAGCCCGACGACAGTGTAGACACCGCGCCGGCTGGCAGCGAAGCGGTGATTCCGCCGGGGTTGAAGTTCTCCTCGACCTTCAAGCCGGTGCCGTTTTCGCTACCGCCGTTGCGCTACGGCCACCACTATTGGTTCCGCGCCCGCGCGGTGGACCTGGCGGGTAATTCGCTGCCCTACATCCCCGGCAATTACGGCGCAGAGCAACCGGCCGCTCAGGCGCTGCCGTTCCTGCGCTTCGAACCCGTGGTGGCACCGGTGCTCGGCCTGGTCGCCAGCGACGGGGTGATTGAAGCGCCGGGCCCCGGGGAGTCCATGGGCCATATGGTGATCCGCAGCTTCAACGATACCCCCGAGGACGTTACTGAAGTGAGCAGCGAGCGCGCCCGGCGCGCGTTACTCCCGGCCCGCGTGAGCGCCCGCGAGGCGGAACTGCACGGCATGCTGGATGACGCCGGCCGCTTGAGCGCGGCCACGTTCACTCTGCTTGCGCACAGCCACGACCTTGACGGCCGCGACCCGGCCGCGGTATTGCGTGAGGTGACCTTGCCAATGCCCGGCCCGACCGTGTTCGCCGTGCACGAGGCAGGCCGTGCCATGACCTACTTGCCGGACCCTTATGCCTGCCGCGTGGCCGTGCGCATTTTCGATCACCCCAACATTGCTTCTACACACATCATCAGCGTTCCCCTGTACCCGGAAACAGATTGGCCGCAGGCAAGCCCCTTCATGCTGGAGGTGTACGACGACGAGGCCGGGCAGCCGCGTTTCGACCTGGCCAGCCGCCGCGTACTAATCCCCTTGCCCAAAGGAGTGACTGCGCGGGTACGGGTGTCGTGCCAACTGGATGATGCGGCGTTGGCTACCTTGGGGATCTTCCAGTGGCTGGATGCACCCAGCCAGGCGGCGCAGCGAATGCGCGCACTGGCGGGCCAGCACTGGATGCTCACACCATGGCAGGAAATATCGGTGGTGCACGCGGTACAACGGCCGTTGAAATTGCCGACAGTCACTCAGGTGGCCATGCTGCCGCGGCCGCTTGGCGCAACGTCAGTACGGCCAATGCTACAGGTGGGCTGCTCCATTGCCACTACCGACCGGCTGGACTTGCTCGCCCGTTGGCACGAACCGGTGGACACAGGCAGCGAGCCCCAGGCGCGGCAGCGTGAAGATGTCGCTTTTTCGGTCAAGCTTACCGACCGCCTGACCTATGCAACGGTGTTCGACGGTAACGCCGCTGGCGGTTACCCCGAGCACACCCTCAGCGCACCGGATGTGGTCGGCATCAACGCGCTGGCCGATGAGCGCCTGGTACCCAGGGTGCATGAAATGCAAAGCACCCACTACCGACGAATAGCCTATTGGTTCGATGCCACCACCCGCTTTCGTGAATGCTTGCCGCCCGCGTTGTTGCTCGACGAAACCGGCGCCCCCACTGATGAACACATCAAGGTCACTGGCGAGCCGGTGACCACGTGGGTGTTAAATTCGGCACCACCGGCGGCACCGGTTTACCTGTATGCGATACCGACTTTCCAGTGGGTGCGAGCCCCGGACGATCAGGGTGGTCATCGCATCGAGCGCCGCGGTGGCCTTCGTGTCTACCTTGATGGCCCTTGGAATGGCTCCGGTTATGGCGAAATGTTGGCGGTGGTATTGCCGCCGCCCGGTTTTCGAGGCGAGCCCAATACGGACCCTCCTGGCCACCCCCTGCGCCAATACGTCACCCAGTGGGGCAGCGATCCGGCATGGAGCGCGCCGGCCGTCGCTGGCCTTGCGCCCCGGTTGGAGCATTTTCCGCTGGCCCGCACCGCGCCCGACCCGCAAGGCGCCTGGCTGCCGCCGAATGCACCTGCCGCCGAAGCGGACCAACCGCCCGGGGCTTTCAACACCGATCAGCTTGCGCCGCCGGGTTTTTCGCAGCGCACACTGCCAGTGGCCGTGGCGCCCCACGACGTGCGATGGGACGCCGAGCGTCGCCTGTGGTTTTGCGACATCAACATCGTTCACGAAGGGTACTTTCCCTTCATTCGCCTTGCCCTGGCACGCTACCAGCCGAGTTCTGAGCCGGGGGCACACCTGTCCAACTGTGTGCTCGCCGACATTATCTCCGTGGTACCCGATCGGGTGCTCGCTATTGCGGCGGTGGCCGAAGGGCAGTGGCAAGTCACGCTCTCGGGTACCGGTTATATCGAAGGGCCCGAGCACATTGGTAAGGGCGAGGTGGAGGTGTGGGTGGAACGTCTGGAGCCGCGCCTGGGTGAGGATTTCGGCTGGCTACGCCTTCCCGAAGCCTTGGTGCAAGGTGGCCCGGGCGAAGCGCCCGTGCTCTGGAATGGGCGGGTGGAGCTGGCACGGAGTCCGGGTGACTATCGATTAGTGGTCGCCGAGTACGAGGTGTATTTCGCCGATAATCCAGCGGGGTTAGCCGCGCCGCCGGACCGCAAGGCGCGACGGCTGGTGTTTGTGGACCACCATGCCCTTGGCCAGTGAGCGATTGCTCTGCTCACCCGAGCCACGTGTGGGGCTGGTGATCGCTACTTTCGCGGCTTTGCCCTACGTACACCTGGCGCTGGAATCCCGTTGCCGCTTCTATCCGCAAGTGCCTGTGCTGGTACATGACGACGGCAGCCGTCAGGGGCCGGTGCTGCGACAGTTGTGTGCTCAATACGGGGTGGCATTCAGCTGCAACCCGCACCGCTTGCGGCATACAGTGGGTGACCTGTCGGCCTTCGTTGAGGGTTTGGAATGGGCCGAGCACCTGGGGCTGGAGCTATTGGTGAAAATGTCGCGGCGGTTCATACCGCTGGTGAACTGGCTACCTTGTTTGCAGCAGTTGGCCTGGCATTCTCAGTACGCCACCTATAGCCAGCGCTGCACTGGCAGCGGCTTCGGCTTTCGTACCGAGTGCATCGGCCTGCATGTGCCCAGCTGGCGCAACGGCGGGCCCTACGAAAGCCTGCGTCAGCGCACTTGCTTGAACGAACCGCTGTTCGTGGAAGGCTACGTGCACAACCTGGCGCGATCGCTTCACCGTTCATGTTGCGATGCCAACCGTCACTATGAGGCGCAGCACCCGCGCCCCAGTGAGGCAGATGCCTATGGCGCCTGGCCCCTTATGCCAGAGAGCCGCTGGGAACGCAGCGCACACCTGTTATGGCACGATTGCGACACGCCGGTGGATTACGCGCGGCTGGCGGTGCTGTATGGCCTGCCCTACAGCCCGCTGGATTTCGAAGACCCGAACCAGGGCGCCGGGCTGGGAGTAGACATGTCAGGGGCCGCTCAATGAGGGCTGCCCAGCGAAAAACTACCTTGCGAGGTAGTCGATAGCGCCCCCTTCGAAATACAGCTCCACCCCCCGGATTACGTCGTCCACCGTGACCAGATGAAGGCACCGCGGCAAGCCATTGATCACGTCCACACACAAGCTGCCAGGCGCATCCTTCTCGTCGCCGTCGCCCAGCGGCAGTACGCGGGATTTCCAGCATCCGCCGGCGACGCAGCACTTTAGCGCGCCCGTGCGGTGCAGGTATTGGTGAGTCGGGTAGGCTTCCCAATGCGGCGGCTCGCGCCCGCCGGCCACCACCACGCAGGGCCGTGCGGTGGGCTGGCCGGGCCCTGTTTCAATGGCGGCGGCCAGGTGCATCAGCAGGGTGACGGGGCACAGCACCCCCTGCGCGTGATACACCAGGCGTACCAGTTGGCGCAGGTCAGTTCGGCCACGCAGGTCAATCACCCCGTCCAGCGGCGGGTGTTCATGCCCTCGCTCGCCCACCTGTACGAACAGAATGCTGCCCGAGAAATGGTCCACGACCTGCTGGTAGCGTTCCGCCGCCCACCACTTGGCGGTGTAGTCCGCCTTGCCGCCGGCTACCACGATCCAGAACGGCAGCGGCGCGCCTACCTGTTCCTCGACCTGGGACATCCAGGCTTTTTCCTGGTCGTGGAGGTGGACGTCGCCGTGAAAGCATGAGGGGCGAAGCGGGACACCCAACCGGTTTTCCAGAAACTGGCAAAAACCATGTATGAAGTGGTAGGGCAGCTGGTTGCTGCGATTGATCAGTGGGTACTCACATTCGATCACTTCTACGCCAGGGTCGCTTTCCAGCAGCGGGGTGAGGTAAGGGTTGTACTCCCACAGCGCCGGGCAGGGCGTACGTACATCCGTTTCGAATTCACCAGGGTAGCTCCGATGGAGGTCACGCACGGCAGCGGTCAACATCACGATATCGCCGGGGGATTGGTGGTTACGCAGTATCAACCGGCGCATGACCCGGAGCTCCACAGTGGTAGGCACCTGTTCACCATAGCGCAGGTGAATTGCTGCTCGTCGCCGATATTACTGGCGGTCGCTCCCCGGCGGCACGCTGGAGCCGGGTTCAGGCCCATCAAACGTGCCCAGCAGGCTGGTCGCTTTGCTGTTCAGCAATGACCCTGCCTGGAAATAACCCATCACCGTGCTCACGCTTCGGTGTTCGGTCATGGCCATCACTTCACCCAACGGCACGCCCTGTCGACCAGCCTCGGTGACGAACCCTGAGCGCAGGCTGTGAGCTGCCCAGTCACCTTCCAGCCCTGCGAGCTTCGCCCGACGCTGCACGATGCGCGCAACCTGGTCACCGGACAGCCCCGACGTACCTACCTTGCCGCCCTTGTACAGGCGCCTGAACAATGGGCCTGACGCCGCAGGCGCTGCCGCCAGCCAGGCCGCGAGTGCCTGGGCGGCCGGGCCCTGCAGTGGCTTGTCGCGGCGCACGCCGCCGGTGTCGGTTTTGGTAGCGCCCAGGGAGTACAGCCAGGTGTGCTCATCGAGGCGGCGCACATCCTCCACCTGCAGGCCCACCACTTCCGAGCGACGTCGACCGCCACCGCTCCAGGCCAGCAGCAATAAGGCGCGATCGCGCACGCCGCGAACGCCATCCGTGCAGGTCGCCAACATCGCCTGCAAGGGCCCGGCGACCATCGCGGTTTTCTTTCGCACTGCCACGCCCTGGCGCGACTGGGCCTTGCGTGCCTCACGCAACAGCGTCTTGAGCGAGGGTGCTTCGGTCGGGCTGTCCCAGCCACGAATGCGGTGCCATTTGCCGAGCACAGCCAATCGATGCACAACCGTGTTGTAGGTCAACGCCCCAGGCTTTGCCTTGACGCGAGCGCCAACGAGGGCGGTATCGATCGCTGGCGGCAACAGGTGCGCCCAGCTGCCGTTGCCCAGCGGGCGGGCCAGATGATCCAGCACGAACTGCACCGCCACGGCTATCGGCAGCGGGGTATCGCCAAGGCCAATGCCATAGCGCAGCTGCAGCCAACCGGCCCAGTAAGCGAGCGCGCTACGGTAACTGCGCACGGTATTGGCCGCCGTGCCCGCCGCCACGAACGCTGCTGCAGCCTCCTGAGAGTTAGCGGCCAAGGAATGAGTGTCCAGAGGCCCTTCTAGACGCGGCAATTGCACAAGTGTATTTTCTATTACGTTCAACGTATTATATTCACAGCTAAAGAATTATAGCGTCGGATAACAATCCATTATCAGACCCAATATATAGCGGAGGGGCAGCAAATGGCGACAGGCGTGCCGGAAACGGCGGTGTTCGAAGCGGCAGACGCAGTACTGGCCCGTGGCGAACGGCCAACGGTGGAACGCGTGCGCCTGGAGCTCGGCCGCGGTAGCCCGGCACGGGTCGGCGCACTGCTGGATCAATGGTGGGAGCAGTTGGCGGGGCGCTTGCGCGGCGAAACCCGCCTGCCAGGGTTGCCCGCCGAAGTCGCGCAAGCCTTCGTTGCGATCTGGCAACAGGCGACCACCCTGGCGCAGGCCGTAGTCGAGCAATCGGTGGCAGCGCAGCGCCAGGTGCTCGCCGAGGAACGCGAGCAATTGGCAACGGCTGAGGAGCAGGCGCGCCAGGATGTGGCAGCGGCCCGTCAACAGGCGGCCGAGGCGATTACGGCACGGCAGGCCGCCGACACCCGGCTGGCTGACCTGGAGCGGTTGCTGGAGCAGCGCCAGTCCCAGATCAATGACCTGCAGCAGCAGCGGCAGGAGTCACAGGAAGCGGTGCTGGCCCTTCAAGAGAAGGTCCAAGGGCTTCAGCACACGCTGCTCGACGCGCAGCAACGGGCCGAAGCCGAGCGGGTGGCTCAGCAAGCCTATACCCGTGGAGTGGAGGACCGCGCCCATGCTGAAGTGGACCGCGCGCGGGGCGAAGCCAAGCTGCGCCTCACGGAGCGCCGCGAGCTGCAGCGTCAACTTGAGCTTGTGCAAGCAAAGCTCGAGGAAACACGCACTGCACTTAATCAAACCCAGCGCGAGGCGGCCGCACAGCTAGCGCGCGCCGAAGCGGCGGCGGAGCAGGGCGCGCGGCAACTTCAGGCCATGGAAGTGCAGCTATCCGATGCATTGCGAGCCCTTGAGGTGGCGCAGCACGCGGCAGTGGCACAGCAGGCTCGGGCGGAGACGCTGGAGGCGCAGCTCGCTCACCTGCGCACCGCTCTGCAGCGTAAAAGTGCAGGCAAAGCAGCAAGAGGCCCTGTGGCGAAGGAGGAGTAGCCAATAAGCTTTGCGCCATCACATTTCACAATACCTCCCAGCGCTGGATGCGATTGGAAGGTACCGCCGATCCCGCGCTACATTCCCTCGAGATCCTACTGCCCAGTGGGTGGTTTTCTGCATAGAACCTCATCCAGGAATAGAATAGCGAGATGAACATGAGTGGTACCGTCGTAAATCCACCGGGCGCAGCCATGCGCATTTTCCGCTGTGTAGTAGGGCTGGGCCTTGTGTTCTCCAGCATGGTTTCCCATGCCGCGGACGCACCGGAGGACCCTGCGGCAAACACGCTGCTCAAGCGAGCCGTCGATTACTACCAGCTGCAGGGCGATGCGGCGCTGGCTGCGTTCAGCCGGCAAGGCGAATTCATCGACGGTGACCATTTCATCTTCGTTGTCGACAGCCATGGGACCCTGCTGGCCAGCGGTGGCCCTTCAGCCGTGCTGATCGGCCGTGAGGTTTCCAAAGTACTAGCCCCTGAGCTCAAGGCAGCTTTCGACCAGGCGCTCAGCGTCAAGCAGGATGCCGGTGCAGGCGTACAAACGGTCGAATACCGCTGGGACAACAAAGCCCAACGCCGGATTGAGCTCAAACGCGTGTACTTCCAGAAAGTAGGGGACCGCGTGATTGCCGCCGCGCAGTCTGTGCCACGTGCGAGCGCCAACCAGGCGCAGCAGTTGCTGAGCAAGGCCGTCGCCGCGATCCAGAAAGACCCGGAAGGTACGTTCAAGTCGATCAATAACTTGTCCGCGCAGTTCCATGAGGACGATTTGTACGTATTCGTGGTTGACGCCAACACGCAGCGCTATGTTGCCCATGGTTACAACCTACGCTTGCTAGGCGTGGATTTCGCCAGCATTCATGACCCGGCGGGAAAGCCGGTAGGTCCGCCGATCATGGCATTGATGCGTAAGGCCGAATCGGCGAAGTACGACTACCGCTGGAAGAACCCGGTCACTGGCATTGTCGAAGACAAGTACGCGTTGATCCAGCGAGCGGGCCATTACCTGGTGGTCGTGGGTTACTATCGCAGCGCGGACTGAGCATGGGCGCGTTCGCCCGGCTCAGGGACTACCTGACCGGGCAGCCGCTCCGGCCCACCGGCCAGCGGAATTGCTCGTATCGGCTTTGACACACTTGGCAAGCAAACCTATACCCTGCTTTTACCTCGCAGGCAGGGTCGTCCCATGGATAGCAAGCACCCTGGTCAGCCACGGCAGTCGGCCACCCACCGCACGTCAGCATTCCCCTTGCGCCCCACCCACCTGAGCCTGGCCCTGCTGGCTACGCTTGGGGCGGTTACCACGGCGCCAGCCGCGGCGAGCTGTGGCAGTGGCAACATCAGCACGGCAGTGACCGAGCCTTGCGTGCTGGAGCGCAACAAGAATCTGGTGATTACCAGGCATGGCTCGATCGATGTGCCTGAGGGTGCGGCGGTGAGCATCCTGCACCCCACCTCAGGCGTTAACCACGTAACCAACAGCGGTACGCTGCGCGGCTATCAGGCGGTGTTGATTGACAGCGCGAGCGTTATTGGGGCCATACACAACACCGCCACCGGTGTGATGGAAAGCCCCAGCGGGACGCCCTTGCAAGTCAGCGGCAGTACCTTGACGGGTAATATCACCAATGCAGGCACCATCGCTGCTTCCACTTATGAGTACGGCATTCGCCTGGAAGACAGCACTCTGAAGGGGTCGGTGGTAAACAGCGGCTTGGTGAAAAGCGGAATCATCGTGCTCGAAAGCCACGTAACGGGTGATATCGCTAACAGCGAAACCGGAACGGTTGAACTTACCGCCGTTTACGGCAGCACCCTGGACGGATCAGTGCGCAATGCCGGGGATATGACAAGCCCGTTCAGGGGGTTGTCGGTCTTCGATTCGGTGATACGCGGGGACGTGCTTAATTCCGGCACCATGGGCGGGCCTACAGGCCTATCGATTGGCTCTAGCACAATACAAGGCCGGCTGGCGAACAGTGGGCTGATCAACGGCACGGCCCAAGCGCTGAGTATTTCAGATACCACGCTACGTGGCGGCCTGAATAACACCGGCGAAATCAACGGCCACGGCCAGAACGCAATCACCTCCAGTACCTTGGGCGGCCTGGAAAATTCGGGCACTGTGCGCAGCTTCACCACTGCCTTGGTGCTGGACAACACCTATGTGCGTGGCAACGTTACCAACACCGGCAGTTTTCTAACCTCTAGCAGCGGCCACGCCGGGCTGGAGCTGATCGGCGGTACTGTGACCGGCAACCTGAGCAATGCCGGCACGCTCAACGGCGGGCCGCGTGGCTACGGGCTGATCATTTCACGGGGCACCAGGATCGAAGGTGACCTGCTCAACAGTGGCTACGCCATCGGTTACCAGGGCATACGCCTGAACGACACGACCCTAGGTGGGAGCCTGATCAATACCGGGCGATTGCTGGGCGGCCTGGCCAGTTGGCAGACGGAGGGTCAGGGCCTGAAAGTAGTAGGCGGGCGCATCGAAGGAGACCTCCTAAACCGCGGCGCCGTGCAGGGGCGCGAGGACGCGATCATTCTGGCCAATACGCGCATCCAAGGCCAGATCATCAACACCGGCTTTCTTGTCAGCCCCAATGCGCTGCGCCTGATCGACACGCAGGTAGACGGCGGCCTGGTTAATGCCGGCACCATTGCCGTGCGCAAAGGCGAGGCGGGCTATGCCTTGTCCGTGGACGCCGATAGCCGGCTGGACAACCTTTACCTGGCTGGCGACCATGCGCGCTTCGAAGGCGCTGTGTATGCACCGCGCACCACGGCGACGGTTTACAGCACAGCCCGCTACGTGCTTGAAGCAGGGGACCATTGGACCATCGATAAACTGGTAAACCGGGGCACGCTGGAGTTGGCCGCGCCGGCCAGCCGCACCGCCACGCCCGCTACCATCGCCGGCGACTATACCCAGCGAACCGGCGCGGTGCTGCGCACCGATGTGGCTGACGCCAGCCATTACGGCAAGCTAGTGGTGCGCGGCACTGCGGTTCTACCCAGCGCGGCACGCATCGACGTTGATGTTACCCACGCCACCCAGCCGTTCAACGTGACGACGCTGCAGGATGTTTTGAGCGCCGGGACGCTGAAATCCGAAGGTACCTTTGCAGTGACCGGCAACTCCGCCCTTTTTGATTTCGGTGCCGTGAAGGACGGCAACACCGTGGACCTGACGCTCAGCTCGCGCGCCTCCAACGGTGCCAGCAGGGCGGCGGCCGATGCAGGGCGCGGGGAACTCGCCAGCGTGGCCAGGGTGCTCGATGCGCAGTTCAGCCAAGGCGGCGGCAGCGCACTCACGCCGTTCTTCGTCAGCGCCAGCAGTGACGCCGAAGTCGCCCGCAGCCTCGCGCAAACCCTTCCGCTCGATAATGCCGGGCTGCGTGCCAGCCAGGCGGCACTGATGGAAATCAGCGACGCGCTGCAACAGCGTTTGTTGCCGATCGGGCAGGGCATCGTGAGTTACCAAGGGGTGGCGCAACCCACCCTGTGGTCACGGCCGTTCAATACTTTGGCCAGCCAAGGCCGCGGCTCGCGCAGCGATAACAGCGGCAAGGTGATCGGCATGGACACTCAGGCAGGCCCAGGTCGACGGATCGGCCTGGCCTTTGCCTACGCCCGTGGCGACACCGCCGGGGACGGCGCGGGGGCTAACCAGAACAGCCGCCTGGACCTGTGGCAGTTCAGCGGGTATAGCGCCTACACCCTGGCACCCGACACGGAGTTCATGCTCTATGCGGGGGCTGGGCATAATTCGGTCGCGGGCGAGCGCAGCCTGAACCTCAGCGGGCTCAACAGTGATGCAAAGGCCGAGTACGACAGCCTGTTTGCCACCGTCGGCGCAAGCCTGGGCCATGCCTGGCAAGTGAGTGACGCCACGCGGGTGATCCCGGCCCTACGGCTCGATTACAACCATATTCGCGATGACGCCTATAACGAAAAAGGCGCGAGCGCCGTGGCGCCGCTGTTGCTACGAGTGGATGCCAGAGAAACCGACCAAGTGATTGCCGGGCTCGACGGCCGCCTGGAGCATGCCTTCACCCCCGACGGTAGCCGCCTAGCGTTAACCGTGGGCGTGGGGTACGACCTGATCAATCAGGACAACACGGCCACTGCCAGCTTCGCCGGTGCTCCGGGCCAGCGCTTCACCGCCGGCGGCCCCAGCGCCAGCCCGTGGTTGCTGCGCGGCGGGCTGAGCCTGATCACTCCATTGCCACGCGGCGCGGAGCTGTCGGTGAGTTACAGCGCGCAAAGCCGCAGCGACTACGATGCCCAGGCCGCGACCGTGCAGGTGAATATGCCGTTTTGAGGTAATCGCGCGTGCGATCTTCGCGAGCGGTCGCCGCAAGGCAAGACCCCACTTCCCACAGGGCAAGTGGAACAAGCTGTTTCCAGTGCGAGAGCTGACCTACTGCTTAGTCTTCCTCCAGCCGACGAATCGTTCGAAACCCCACATGCTCGGTGGCCAGGTTGGCTTCCTGGCGCTCACGTGCCGCAACCCGGTAGCGCATGCAGTAGTTGGACGCACAAAGGAACGAGCCGCCTTTGATGACTTGCCGCGGCACCCCAAGGATAGGCGTGAAGCCAAGCCGGGCAGGGTCACCGTTGGCATGGTTCTGCAGGGTGCCGGTGTACACGTCGGCCGTCCATTCCCAGAGGTTGCCGATCATATCGAACAGGCCATACCCATTGGGCGTGAAGCAGCCGACCGGGGCAACGCCCGGGTAGCCGTCGGTGGCGGCGTTATCGAAGGGGAAGATGCCTTGCCAGTAGTTCGCGGTGGGTTTGCCCTGGGCATCCACCGGCGCAAGCGCGCCTTGCTCGCCCTCGCGCCCGCCCCGTGCGGCATACTCCCATTCAGCCTCGGTGGGCAACTCATTGCCTAGCCAATGGGCGTAGGCTTCGGCGTCCTCCAGCGTCACCAGCGCTACGGGCTGATTGGCGGGCACCGGCTTGGCCTGAGCCGGCCCGGCGGGCTGACGCCAGCTGGCCCCGGCTACGAAATGCCACCACGGCATGGACTGCTCGCTCAGTTGCGCCTGGGTCGGCACCTGAAACAGCGCGCCGCCGCCGGTGCGTTCGGCCTCCGTGAGGTAGCCGGTGGCCGCCACGAACGCCCCGAATTGGGCCTGGCTCACCTCAGTACGGTCGATCATGAAGCTCCCGACCTCGGCTGTGCCCAGCATCACTTCATCCGGGTAACCCTGCTGGCTGCCGGGCCGGTAGGTGCCACCCTCGATCCGCTGCATGCCCGCCTGCGGGTTGGCCGGCCAGCCCGCAGGAATGCCGTTGTACCGCGAGCAACCTTGCTGCGTACCCAAGGGCGCGTCGCTCGAAGGTAACCGCCGCACCCCGAGCAGCGCCCCCACCAGCGTGACCGCCAGCAGCCCGGCTAGCGCTGCGTGCCTCGCTCGGGTCATGGCGCCGCGGCTGCCGCCGGTGGCACCACCACACCCACCTGGCGCGCGTAGGCTTGCCAGGCAAGGCGCAGCCGTTGAAGCGTTTCAGGCTGGCTGGCAGCCAGGTCATTGCGCTCGCCGCGGTCCTTGGCCATGTCGAACAGCTGCCAGTTCAACGGTTGCGGAGCGCCGCCGAACCCGGGCTGCGGGCGCATCCCCAGCAGCTTAAGGTCGCCCTCGCGGTAGTAGAGGTTGCCGAACAGCTCACCGGCCAGCACGGGCGCCTCGCCGTGAGGCGCACCTTGACCTTCGAGCATGGGCAGCATGCTTTTGCCGGTAATCGGATGCTTGGGCTGGCCTTGATAGCTGCTGCCCGGGTCGCCCATATGGGCAAGCGCCAGGAACGTCGGTGCCAGGTCATCGACGCGAGCGATACCGCGCTCCATGCCCTGGCGCCGCAGCGTCGCGGGCAGCTGCACGATCGCTGGCACGCTGATACCGCCCTCGGCGGTGGTGCCTTTGAACAGGTGGAAGGGCGCCGCGCTCACCTCGGCCCAGCGCACGCCGTAATCGATCTGGGAGCCAGGCTTGCCCAGGTTGGCCAGGCTGTTATCGGTGTGCGGACCTCGTGGATAGAATTGCTCGTGGCGCTCGGCCGCCGCGCCGTTATCAGACATGAACAGGATCAGCGTGTTGTCCAGTTGCCCGCTCTGCTTGAGGTAATCGAGCAACCGCCCCACGTTATGATCGAGGTTGTCGACCATGGCCGCATACACTTCCATCTTGCGCGCTTCAATCGCTTTGCCCTGCGCATCAAGCTGCTCCCAGGCAGGCAATTGAGGGTTGGCAGGAAGGGGCTGCGCCGGCTCGAAATCCTGCGACAGGATGCCCAGCTGCTTTTGCCGCTCGATCCGTGCCAGGCGCACCGGGTCGTAACCCTGGTCATAGCGGCCACGGTATTTTTCAAGGTAGGCGGCGGGCGCTTGCAGTGGCCAGTGGGGCGAGGTGAAGGCCGCGTAGGCGAAGAAGGGTTTGCCATTCTTTTCCCCCGCCTTCAGGTAGCTGATCAGCTTGTCGGTGTAGAAGTCGGTGGAATAGAAGTCATCCGGCAGCTCGGCGGGCTTGCCGTCCTCGCGGTAGTGCACCTGCTCGATTTTGGTGGGGGCCACGGCGGCGGGCTTGAAGTGTGATGCGCCGCCTTCGAGCAGGGTGAACGAATGCTCGAAACCGCGGGCGTCCGGCCCCTGGCCTGGCTCCAGGCCCAAATGCCATTTGCCGACCATCTGGGTGCTGTAGCCGCCGTCTTTCAGCAGTTGCGCGATAGAGTGGGATTGCTGATTGAGGTACCCCTCATAGCCCGGCTTGCCTTGCTGGAAGGGCAACAGCCCCTCAGCCATGCTGCCGAGGCCCGCCAGGTGATTGTCGGTGCCGGACATCAGCATCGAACGGGTGGGCGAGCACGTGGGAGCGGCGTACATGTTAGTGAGCACCAGCCCCTGCTTGGCCAGGGCGTCGAGGTTGGGCGTATGGATCTCACCGCCGAAAGCACCCAGGTCGGAATAGCCCAAGTCATCGGCCAGTATCAGCAGAATGTTGGGCCGGGGATCGGGGCGTTCGCTGGCGGTGACAGAGAGCGTGGGGCAAGTCGCGACAAACAGCAGGCTCAGCGCGAATCGCTGCCACGCAGTGCGGGATTGGGTCATGAAAAGCTCCGGATGAATGACTGAAGGCAGGCGAGGGCGGCCACGGCACGCGACAGGAGCGCACCGGCCGCTTCAATGCTCAGCGAACGCCTTGCCCGGCCATGGCGGCGGGTGAAAACTCCGACGCGTTGTACTGGTCGACCACCTTGTATTGCGAAGGCAGGCCGGCGTAAACGTTCTGGATAAACCAGGCGCCGGACGTCAGGTCATAGAAGCCCGAAGACAGCTGTGCCTGGGCGGGGATGTCTGGCATGTCGGCAGGCAGCGACCACAGGGTTTTAGCCAAGTGGCCGTCCGCGTCCCAGCGGTCGGCGAGCAGCGCCTGCCAGGTGTCTTCATCCAGGTAGTAACGGCCCTTGGGCAGTTGGTGCCGCTTGCCCGGGGCCAGGTCGGCATCGATCACCCATACCCGGTGCAGCTCCCAACGCACATAGTCGGGGTTAAGGTGATGGGCGCCCAGCAGGTCTTCAGGCTTGGCGGCGGCCTGGAACTTGTTGGTGTTATAGGGGATGTACATCTCCTTTTTGCCCACCAGTTTCCAATTGAAGCGGTCGATCCGGCCGGCGAACACGCTCAGTTCGTCAAAGCTCATCACTCCAGCCGTGGCGGGTGTGGGCGTATCGCAGCAGGCATTGGGCAACTTGCGCACCCGACGCTGGCCCGTCAGGTACACATGGGCCGCGGACTTTTCAGCGTCGATATTGGTATGGCCGATGATCTGCTCCCCAGCCCGGATGGGTGGCCCGGCGTTGACCATGCGGAACAGCCAGTACTCGCCCTCGAAGGTCTCCGGGCTGCCGTTGGGGAAGTAGTAGGGCATCTGCTGGATGGCATTGCCGTCCGTGGTCATCACGGGCTTGCCATCGGCGGTGATCAGGTAGTGGCGGAAGTGCATTTCCAGCGCCGTGCCGCGCCAGTTCAGCAAGTGGTTCCAAATGGCCTCGGCGCCGTTCTGCGGGATCGGGAACGGGATGCCACCGTAGGCGCCTTTGGGCACCGGGCCACTTTCACTCTCGGCCATGGTGGCGCGGGTGGCATTTTTGAAAGTGTTGTCGTACACCCACTGAGGCGCCGCCGCGGTGCGGTGAGTGGGGTATACGTCGATACGGTAGGTATCCGGGAAGCGCTTGAACATCTCCTTGCTGCCGTCGCTCAGTTTGTCGGCGTATTGGGCCAGGTTTTTGGCGGTGATGCTGAACAGCGGCTTCTCGGCGGCGAAGGGATCGAGCCGTTTGCCGCCCGGCTTGTAGGCCGGGTCTACATGGGTGTCACCGCCAGTCCAGGCCGGGATGCTCCCGTCGGCGTTGCCGGCGCGCTCCGCACCCATCGGGGTAAGGGTACTGTTGAGCTTGGCGGCGTCTGCGGCGGAGGCGGCCACACCGAGTGGCGCGTGGAGCACCCAGGTGCTCAACATGGCCAGGCTGAGGGTCTTCAGGGTCGTCTGGAGGGTCATGGGCAGCCCTTAGTAGGTCGTTTTAACGGAGAAGGCCAGGTAGTCCCGGTCCTTCAGCGATTGCAGGTAATTGAACTGCGACGTGGCGTTCAGGTTGGTGTCTTCGGGGCCGTAGTAGTGGGTGTAGGTGAGCCCGAATGTCACGCGGTCCATATAGGTGGCGGTGACGCCGATGTTCATGTCGCCGCCGTTGTCGGTTCCGAAGCTGCTCACCACCGAGGATTTCCCGAGCGGGAAGTAGCTCGCCCCCATGGGTACGCTCACATCGATGCCAGGGAACAGCTGGCGATAGGTGGGCGTATAAACAAAGCGCAACCCCAGGCCGTCATCGGTGGCGCCGGGGTCCAGCGCCGAACGGTTTTTGGTCACGCTCAGCAGGTGGTTCCAGGCGACCTCTGCGGCCAGGCTGCTTTCTTCGGCGATGAATGACGGGCCCAGCGAGGCGAGCACGTTGAGGTTGATGTGCGCGGTGCGGCCCACGGCGTACAGCGGGTGGTCACTGTTGTCCGCGCCACTGCCGGCGATCACGGTCTGGCCGTTGGATACCAGCGGCATGTTCCAGCGCAGGGACGCTTCGCCGGCAAAGCTGTACTCATCCACCGTAGTGGCGAAGCTGGCGCCCAGTGCGCGGATGTCTTCGGGGTACACCCAGTAGTAATCGCCGACCTGGCCGGTGGCGAAGTTCGGCCCGGTGGCGCTGCTGCGCAGGTACAGCTTGGGGCTTTTATCGTGGTACTGGATGGCGTACAGGCCGTAGTCCACCGACTCCCCGGCAAAGCGCAGCTGCAAGCCGCCCTGGCCGGTATCGCGGGCATCCTTGTCCTTGCCATGGAAGAACGCCGCCGGGCTGTCGGCGCTGCCACCCAGCGCGGTGGGGAAGGGCGCGCCCACGATAAGCCGCTCGTTGCCTTCGCCAATGGTGTCACTGCTGGAGAAATAACTGCCCGCGCCTGGCAAGCGGTTCTCTTCCCACTCCAGTTGGTAGAACGCGCCCAGCGAGATGTCGTCGGTGAGTTGGAAAGTGCCGGAGAGCTGATTGACCGGCCGGGTGATTTCCTTGAACTGGGTATTGGGCACCGACTGTGCCTTCACGATATCGACCGGGGCCATGCCGCCGGCAATGCCATTGGCGCCGAAGAACAGGCTTTCACCCCAGATCAGTCCGTGGCGGCCGGCGCGTACCGACACCGCCTTGTCACTCAACTGGCCGTTCCAATACACGAACGCATCCAGTACCTCAGCATCACCGCCGTGCAGGTGGCGGGTATCGTCTGTGAATTCGTCATAGTCCACGGAACGGGCGTTGGTACGGCTTGCGTCGTTGTTGTCGTTGTCGCCCTGGTACACCGTGTCGTACCAACCCGCCGCGCTCACACGCGCACCCACCTGGCGGTATGCCAGGTCCAGCTCCGAGAGAATATCCAGGCGGTTAGAGATCAGCCCCTTGCCGAAGGCCCGGTCGCCGTCGTCCTGGTTCAAGGCGGTCTGCCCCGAGGTCAGCTTGTTGCTTGGGCTTTCGGTCCGCCAGGCGTTGCTGTATTTGAAGGTGTTGTCCCAGCGAAGCTTGATGTCGGATTCGCCCGTGTCGATTTCCATCGCCTGAGCAAGGGGGGGTGACAACAATACCGCCGCCACCAACGCCATTTTGTGTGAGCCGTGCCGCATCCGCAGGGCGCGCCTTGGCCGGTTGATCGAGCAACCTGTCATAGGGTGAACCTCTTGTTGTTGGGAATTATTGCGAGGTGCCAGGGCGGCGCGGCGAAAGCTCGCGGGAGTCGGCCTGGGAGAGATAGCGGTCGGGCAGTAGGGGTGCGGGGGCGTTCGAAAAGCTCATTCCAATCCCTCGGGTTCTTTTTTTTATGGCAATGCATGCGGGGCATTTTTGTGAGCGAAGCCTGCCACCGGGTTACGGAGTTTTACTAATCGCGTGCCCGGATAAGACGTATGGCCAAAATCGATACCCAAGCGGGAGCAGCGGTTGCAAGCACTACGGCGGGCTTTATCCCCTATTTTCTATGGATCCACAGTGAGCCATTCAGCGTTATTGGCCTTGACTTAACTAGTAGATATCGCTTTCTATGGATCCATACAACTACAAGAACCCGGAGAGCCTCATGTATCCAAAAAACACTTGGTACGTCGCCTGCACGCCCGAAGAACTCCCCTCAAAACCCCTCGGGCGGCAGATTTGCGGGGAAAAGATTGTGTTTTACCGGGGCGCGGAAGGCCGGGTTGCGGCCGTGGAAAACTTCTGCCCGCACCGCGGCGCGCCCCTGTCACTGGGCTATGTGAAAGACGGCAAGCTGGTGTGCGGGTATCACGGCCTGGTGATGGGCTGCGACGGCAAGACCGTGGAAATGCCCGGCCAGCGCGTCCGTGGCTTTCCTTGCAACAAAGCCTACGCAGTGGTCGAGCGGCACGGGTTTGTGTGGGTATGGCCGGGTGACCAGAACAAGGCCGACCCTCACCTCATTCCCCACCTGGAATGGGCGGAAAGTGACGATTGGGCGTATGGCGGCGGGCTGTTCCACATTGGGTGCGACTATCGGTTGATGATCGACAACCTGATGGACCTTACCCATGAAACCTACGTGCATGCCTCCAGCATCGGGCAAAAGGAAATCGATGAAGCCGCCCCGATGACCACCGTCCAAGGTGACGAGGTAGTGACCGCCCGGCACATGGAGAACATCATGCCGCCGCCGTTCTGGCGCATGGCACTGCGCGGCAATAACCTGGCTGATGACGTGCCCGTCGACCGCTGGCAGATCTGCCGGTTCAGCCCGCCCAGCCATGTACTCATCGAAGTTGGCGTCGCCCATGCGGGCAAGGGCGGCTACCACGCCCAACCGGAGCACAAGGCATCGAGCATCGTGGTGGATTTCATCACCCCGGAAACCGAGACCTCCATCTGGTATTTCTGGGGCATGGCGCGCAACTTCAACCCAGGTGACGAGGCGCTGACAGCGAGCATCCGCGAAGGGCAGCGCACCATCTTCAGCGAAGACCTGGAGATGCTTGAGCAGCAACAGCAAAACCTACTCGCGCACCCTGATCGCAACCTGCTCAAACTCAATATCGACGCCGGCGGCGTACAGGCACGGCGGATGCTGGATCGGATTATCGCCCGGGAGCGGTCACCTGAAATCGCGCTTGAGGGTGCGCCACAATGAGCGGGCCAGCCATGCTAGACGTCGTGGTCACTGGGCGCAGCCATGAAGCGTTGGATATCTACAGCTACGTACTGACCGCAGCCGATGGCGGGAGCCTGCCTGCCTTTACCGCCGGGGCCCACGTTGACGTGCACTTGCCTGGCGGCCTGATCCGCCAGTACTCGCTGTGCAACGCCCCGGGTGAGCGCAACCGGTATCAGATCGGGGTGCTCAAGGACGCCGCCTCCCGTGGTGGCTCGCGGTGCATGCACGAGCGCATCAACGTGGGCGAACGCCTGCGGATCAGCGAGCCACGCAATCACTTCCCGTTGGTGCCCGAAGCTCGCCGCAGCCTGCTGTTCGCAGGCGGGATCGGTATCACGCCGCTACTCTGCATGGCCGAGCATTTGGCCGCAAACGGTGGGGATTTCGAGCTCCACTACTGCGCCCGTTCAGAACGGCACGCAGCATTCCTGGAGCGGCTCGGCGGATCGGTGTTTAAGGGCAGGGTAGTGGTGCATTTCGACGAAATGGCCGATACACACCTGGATGCCGCCCGTGTGCTTGCTGCCCCCAACTCCGGAACGCACCTGTACGTGTGCGGGCCGGGCGGCTTCATGCAACACATTCTGGATACCGCCGCAGCCCAGGGCTGGGCGACCGGGCAGCTGCACCGCGAGTACTTCGCCGCAGCGCCCGTAGGCCCTCAGGCCGCCGGGCACTTTTCCGTAAAACTGGCCAGCAGTGGCCAGGTATTCGACATCGGGCCGGACGAAACCGTGGTTCAGGTGCTGGAGCGCCACGGTGTAGACATTCCTGTTTCATGTGAACAGGGCGTATGCGGCACCTGCCTCACGCGCGTACTGGAAGGGGAAGTGGACCACCGGGACCTGTTTCTCACAGAGGACGAGCAGGCTGCGAACGATCAGTTCACGCCGTGCTGTTCAAGGGCAAAGTCACCGCTGTTGGTGCTCGACCTCTGACTGCCTGCGAGGGTCTCATTTGCCACGCGATATCACGGTGAATTCCGGGCTGCCCTCAGCCTCGCCGAACACCTTGGCGTAACGCAGGGTGGCATTGGCGTGCTCGCGCATGATGGCCTCGGCGCGAGCACCCTGGCGGTTGCTCAGGGCGTCATACACGGCGTGATGCTGCATGTGGGCGAAATTGAAGCGGCGGTACTCGCGCACCATGGCATGGCGATCGATCGCCAGCGCCGAGACCGAGGCGAAGGGGCGGTGATCATTGCGGGCAAGCGCTTCGGCAATCGCCGCATTGCCACTGCTGGCGACGATCACCTGATGAAAGCGCATGTTGAGGTCGTGGTACACCTCAAGGTCCTGCTCGGTGACATACCCCTTGGCGAACAGGGCATCCCCTTGTTCCAGGCATTCGAGCAACGCCGCGTGCGCCTGCTCGGACAGCCCGCGTTCGGCGCTCTGCCGCGCGGCCAGGCCCTCCAGCACCCCGCGTACCTCAACGGCGTTGGCAATATCGTCCGCGCTCAGCGCCCGCACTTGAAAACCGCGGCCGCCGTGGCGTACCAGCAGCCCTTCCTGCTCTAGAGTGCGGAAGGCAATACGCACTGGCATCCGCGACACGCCGAAGCGCTCGGCGGTAGGAATTTCCATCAGCCGCTCACCGGCGGCCAGCTCGCCAGAAGCAATCATTTTGCGCAGTGCGACCAGCACCAATTGGCCCGGCTTGGTCATTGAATGCGATTCCCCGTCAATGGCCGACTATGGTACAGCACCGGCCTGATCCTGTGCCAAAGACCCTTACCCACCCAATAAATGGCAGAATCCCCTGACTGAAACGTTTCGGAGACTGCCATGCTTCGTTCATTCGAACGCCGCCTCGACCCTTTCCCACCTGATGAAATACCCCCACCGCCCGACGGCCTTGCCCGTTTTCTCTGGGCCTGCACCCGTGGCGCGCGGGGTTATGTCCTTGCCATGGCGGTGTTCAGCGCCGGTGTGTCGATCTACGAAGCCTGGCTGTTTTCCTTCCTCGGCCAGGTTGTGGACCAGCTCTCGGCCTGGCAGGCGGGTGGCGCGGCGGCCGTCGAAGAAAAACGTGTGTTGTGGAGCATCGCGATCGTGTTGCTGACCAGCATCGGGTTGGTGGCGCTGCGCACGATGATTCAGCACCAAGTGTTGGCGATCAACCTCCCGTTGCGGCTGCGCTGGGATTTCCATCGGCTGATGCTCAGGCAAAGCCTGTCGTTCTTTTCGGACGAATTCTCTGGCCGGGTGACCACCAAGGTGATGCAAACCGCGCTCGCGGTGCGTGAGGTGCTGTTCACGGTGATCGAGATTGCCCCGGGGATTGGGGTGTACTTCATCGCGATCATTGCGCTGGCCGGTGGCTTCGACCTCAAGCTGATGCTGCCCTTCGTTGCATGGATTGTGCTGTTCGGGTTGGCCATGTGGTACTTCGTGCCCCGCTTGGGCAAGGTGGGGCAGGAACAGGCCCATGCGCGGTCGTCCATGACGGGCCGCATTTCCGATGCCTACACCAACATCACCACGGTAAAGCTGTTCTCCCATTCCCGGCGCGAGGCGCAGTTTGCGCGGGCGGCCATGGAAGATTTCAAGCACACAGGCTTTCGCCAGATGCGCCTGGTGAGCCAGTTCGAGATCGTCAACCAAGCGCTGGTGGTAGGGCTGATTCTCGGTGCCGGCGGCTATGCGCTGTGGCTGTGGCACCAGGGCGAAGTGGGCACCGGTGCGGTGGCAGCGATCACCGCCATGGCCTTGCGCATCAACGGCATGTCGCACTGGATCATGTGGCAGATGACCACGCTGTTCGAGAACATCGGCACCGTGCAGGACGGGATGTCCACCCTCACCCGCGGGCCCAAGGTGCAGGACGCGCCGGGCGCGGGCGTGTTGCAGACCACCGGCGGCGCGGTGGTGTTCGACAACGTGAGCTTCAACTATAACGGCGAGCGGCAGGTGCTCGATGGCCTGAACCTGGCCATTCACCCCGGCGAGAAGATCGGGCTGGTAGGCCGTTCGGGTGCGGGCAAGTCAACCTTGATCAACCTGCTGCTGCGCTTCTACGACGTGGACAGCGGCGAAATCCGCATCGACGGGCAGAACATCGCCCAGGTGACCCAGGACAGCCTGCGCAGCGCCATCGGCATGGTGACCCAGGACACCTCGCTGCTTCACCGCTCCATTCGCGACAACATCGCCTACGGTCGGCCCGATGCCACCGACGAGCAAGTACACCGCGCCGCGGTCAACGCCCAGGCCGACGGGTTCATCAGCCAGCTCAGCGACAAGCAGGGCCACAGCGGCTATGACACGCTGGTGGGCGAGCGCGGTATCAAGCTCTCCGGTGGTCAGCGGCAACGTATCGCTATCGCCCGGGTGATGCTCAAGAACGCACCGATCCTGCTGCTGGACGAGGCCACCAGCGCGCTGGATTCGGAGGTGGAAGTCGCCATCCAGGAAAGCCTCGACGAAATGATGCAGGGCAAGACGGTGATTGCCATCGCGCACCGGCTGTCCACCATCGCGGCCATGGACCGGCTGATCGTGATGGATCAAGGGCGTATCGTGGAGCAGGGCACCCACGCCCAGCTCCTCGAGAAGAATGGCACCTATGCCCGGCTGTGGCGGCACCAGAGCGGTGGCTTCCTGGGCGAGGATCAGGCGGTGGCAGAAGAAATGGAGTAGCGGCGCGCCTAACGGGCGGCGACTCACGGCGCGTGGCCCGTTACAATGGCTTCTTTTGCCTGAGCATCCTGTAATGACCGAAGCACAACGCCTGTCTCGCCGCCTGATAGAACTGGTCGGCTGCTCCCGTCGCGAGGCGGAGATGTACATCGAGGGGGGCTGGGTCACCGTGGATGGCGAGGTGGTGGACGCACCCCAGCTTCAGGTTCAGCCGGCCCAGCAGGTAGTGTTGCTACCCGGCGCCAAGGCCGAGCCGCCGGAACCGGTCACGTTCCTCCTGAATCAGGGCCCCGGCCTGGATGAGGACAGTGCCTTGGCGTCCATCAGGCCAGACAGCCAGGCGCCAGCGTTCGACACGGGCAAGCGGGTGCTCAAAAGCCACTTTCACCGGCTGCAATGCCTGGCGCCACTTCAGGCTGGCGCCACCGGCCTGCAGGTGTTCACCCAGGACTGGCGCATTGCGCGCAAGCTTACCGCCGAGTTCGGCAAGCTGGAGCAGGAATACGTTGTGGAAGTGCAGGGCACCCTGCGCGAAGGCGGCCTTGAGCGGCTCAAGCGCGGCGCGATGCACAAGGGGCAGGCATTGCCTGCCGCCAAAGCCAGCTGGCAGAACGAAACCCACTTGCGGATTGCCATCAAGGCGCCGACGCCCGGGTTGATTGCCCTGTTGTGCACGGCGGTCGGGCTCACGCCGGTGACGATGCGGCGGTTGCGCCCGGGCGGCGTGCCCATGGGCAAGCTGCCGGTGGGGCAATGGCGCTACCTCACAGGGCAAGAACGGTTCTGAATGCAACTGTACAAAGCGCCTCCGGCAGGCGCTGGTCACAATACATACACCTCAGGGGCAGGCATGGCACGCGGCGGTATCAACAAGGCGGTAGTGGAGAAGGCGCGCAACGCGCTGATTGCCCAAGGGCGCAATCCCAGTATCGACGCCATCCGGATCGAACTGGGCAACACCGGTTCCAAAAGCACCATCCATCGCTACCTTAAGGAACTGGAGCAGGCCGAAGGCACGCTCGCCGAGGGCATGCTTTCCATCAGCGAGGAATTGACCGCACTGGTGACTACCCTTGCCCAGCGGCTGCATGACGAAGCCCAAGGCCGCATCGATGTGGCCCAGGAAGGTTTTGACGAGCACCGGGCGCGGTTGCAGGCGCAGCTGAATGAAAGCGCCAGCCGGGCGGACGCGCTGCAGCGGTCGCTCGCCGGTACGCAAGAGGCCCTGAGCCAAGCGTTGCAGCGGCATGAAGCCCTTCAGGCGACGCACCAGGCCGAGCAAACGCGGAACGCGCGCCTTGCCCAGGCCAATGAAGACCTCCAGGCCCGGCTCGCTGACAAACAGGCGCAGGTGCTTTCGATCGAAGAACAACTTCGCCAGGCTCGCGATACGATCGAACAGCACCGCGCCCTGAGCGATGAGCAACGCGCACAGGTTCAGCGCCGTCACGAGGCGCAGCTTGAGCAGCTTCAGGCACAGGTGCAGCAGGCTCAGGACGCTTTGGCGGGACGCCAGGAGGCGCTGACGCAGCTTGAACGGGATAACGAACGCTTGATGTCCGCCCTGGGCCAGAGCGAGCAGCAGCGGCTGCAGGCTGTGGAGCATGGAGCTCACTTGCAGCGCGAAGTGGCACGGTTGGCGACGCTACAGGGCGAGGCCCAAGGCGCCCGCGAGGTATTGGCCAACCAGTTGGCCGACACCCGGCAGGCGTTGGAGAAGGCCCGCGAAAGCGCTGCGCAGCACGGTCGCGAGCTGGCAGAGGCACGGGTGCGTGCGGAGCTACTGGAGCAAGCGCTGGGCGAGGCGAAGGCCGCGCTCCGGCCGCCTGTGATCGACGCGCCCGAGCTTGCCTGACCTGCCCCCGGTCGCGATAAGGCAAAAAAAAGCCACCGTCCCCAAAGGGCGGTGGCAAACGTTATCACCAAAGGACGAAGTGGAGACGCGCCGGGCCGGGCAGACGGCGGGGGGTGTCTGTCGCCCCGGCAGCATCAGTCTTCAGGGTAAACGTTAACACCGTTCGAAGCGTTTGATGAATCAGGGCCATTGATAGCAATCATCGCTCAAATCCATGAATGGAAAGCACGCTGAGCCGCGTGGCGCCGCAGCCTAAATCGTTACATTTGGTTCGAATTCGGAACAATCCGATACTCCGCGCCACCCCCAGCCCCTAAAGTGCCCGGCCAGTTCAATGGCGGGCTTTTCGGCGGCAGCATCTTCCTGGGTTTCCCATGCCGGGTCTTCGGGCTAAGCTCTGAAAACGGGAGATTTCCCGAGCCAAGCCTTCCGGCGAACTCCCTCAAGGAGCGTGCCTGGCGCGCCATGAACCGAAAGTTTCGAGGCTTGGCAATATGAAAACAGTAGTGCATGTACACGGCTCCCTTTTCCGGTTGAATACCGCAGCCGTCCTGTCAGGCGGGGTCGTCTCGTGATGAAGGCAACTTCCGTTCGTACCCGCCTCATGCTGCTGGACGACCATGAGTTCATCCTCCATGGCATCTCCCAGATCCTTGCCCGCCACCCTGATGTAGAAGTCATCAGCACGCACACCGAGAGCCGCACCCTGTTGGAAGCCCTGCGCATCATGCCGGTGGACATGGTGGTGATGGATTAGGCCCTCAGCCCTGGTGAAGTCGACGGCCTGAACCTCATCAAGGCCATCAGAACCCGCCATCCGCGAACCCGCGTGATCGTGATTTCGTCACTGCATACGCCGTCTACCGTTGCGCTCACGCTTCGCTGCGGCGCGGCCGGTTTCGTGGGCAAGGAATTGGGTGCAGAGGAATTGCTCAAAGCCATTCGCGTGGTCTCGAACGGGCGGGTGTACCTGCACCCGGACATGGAGGACGCCCTCCAGCGCAATAGCGTTGCGGTGCATCCACTGGGGCCTACCGAAGAGGTAGACGAGCCCGTGGCCGCGCTGGTCAATACCACCACCTTGACCCTGCGCGAGCGCGAAGTGCTGCGCTGCTGCCTGGATGGCTTATCCGTCACCGACATCAGTAGCAAGTTTTCCCGAAGCATCAAGACCATTAGTGCGCAGAAACAGTCGGCCTACCGCAAGCTGGGCCTTCGCACCGACCACGAACTGTTCAAGCTCCGTGCGCTTCTTGAACGTCGGTAACGCTGGCCGGCGCGGCTTGCTCGCCGCCGTGTGCGGCCTTTGGGTTGGCGTGGCCACAGGGCAAACGTTCACAGCCCAGGAGCAGGCATGGATACGCGACCACCCTGTAGTGCGCTATACCATCGACCCTTATTGGCCGATGGAATACTACGGCGGCCGTGGCGAGCATCAGGGGCTCACCCGGGAATATATCGACCATATCGAGCAGGCCACCGGCCTTGCCTTCGAACTGGTGCCTAGCAGCGACTTACAGCACAGCCTGGCGATGATCGAGCGTGGCGAGCTCGAGGCCGTCTCGGCAGTGTCGGTTCGGTTGCTCGATGACGAAGCCCGTCATCGGCTGTTGTTCAGCGATCCCTATTTCGTGGGGGCGTCGGTAATCATGACCAAGGCGGCCAGCCCGATCGCCTACAGCCCGGCCAAACTGGATGGTCAACTGGTAGCCGTGAAAGGGGGCGGAGGTTACGAGCGTTACCTCAGCCGTAATTACCCGGGCATTCACCTGCTGTTATTGAACGACCCGGAAGCGGCCCTGGCGGCCGTGGATGAAGGGCACGCCGACGCCGTCATCGGCCTGGACCAAGTGCTGCGCCCTTTGGTACGGCGCAAATATTTCGACCAGCTGCACCTTTCCGGCATCATTTCCGACATGCCGGCCGTGATCGCCATGGGTATCGCACCCACCGAGCCGTTGCTTAAAAGTATCATCGACAAGGCGCTCGGGGAGCTCACATCCCGGGAAACCGACCTGATGGAAGCCCGTTGGATAGCCAGTACCGACTTTGGTGCCCCGTCCTGGGGATCGCTGTTGCGTTATTACCGCTGGGAGCTGGCCGGTACTGCCGTTTGTGTGCTGCTGCTGGCCGCGTTCGCCCGCCATGCACTGATGGCCCGGCGGGCCGCGCTACAGAGTGAGGGAGTGAAAACGGCATTCCTGGCCATGATGAGCCATGAAATTCGCACACCGATGAACGCCATTGTGTCGTCCCTGGAGCTGTTGCGACGCACGCCTATGCAGCCTCGGCAAGAGCAACTCACCAGCTTGGCCAGCAATTCGGCGGGGAACTTGCTGGAGCTGCTGGACAATGTACTGGACCTGTCGCGGCTGGAGGCGCAACAAGTGCAGCTGGAATTGCAATCCACCCGCCTGTGGGAGCTGGCCAGCGCCGTGGCGGATATCCACCGGTTGGCCGCCGACGCCAAGGGCATCGCCCTTCGGCTGCACACCCAAGGCCCGGCGCACGCAGTGGTGGAAATTGACGCCATGCGCCTGCGGCAGATCCTCGGCAACCTGTTGTCAAACGCGGTCAAGTTTACCGAGCAGGGGCAAGTAGACCTGCGCGTTACGCTGCAAGAGCAGGAGCAGGCCCACCTTTTGGTAGAGGTAGCCGACACTGGCATCGGTATCCCGGCCGAGCGGCAAGCCAGGCTGTTCCAGCCGTTCGTTCAGGCCGACGACTCCACCAATCGCCGCTACGGCGGCAGCGGCCTGGGCCTTGCCATCTGCCGCGACCTGGCGCAGCTGATGAAAGGCGATATCGGTCTGCGCAGCGCGCCGGGGCAGGGCACCACAGTCTGGGTACGGTTACCGGTGCGGGTACTGGCCATGAGTGCGGCCGCTGATCCGGTGCCACCCAACTCGAACCTGGAAACCTCGCGACGGCTGGAAGGGCCGTGCCTGCTGGTGGTGGAAGACCATCCGGTGAACCAGCAAGCTATCGCTTTGCAGCTGCAAACCCTTGGGTATCGCCACGAAATAGCCGCCGACGGGCCCGCAGCCTTGGCCCGGCTTGCCGCCGGCGGCATCGACGGCGTGCTGCTCGATTGCAACCTGCCTGGCATGGATGGCTACGAAGTGGCTTCAAGGATCCGGGCCTGGGAGCGGGAAACCAGACGCGCACAACGCTTGCCTGTCCTGGCGATTTCCGCAGCCAATGACGATACACACCGGGATCGAGTTTTCGCCCATGACATGGACGGCAGCCTGAGCAAACCCCTGCGCCTGGCGGAACTGGAAGATTTGCTGGCGCTATGGATACCACCAGCCTCGGCTGAACCCGGCGATAGCCCGCAGGATATGCTGCGAGCGTTATTCATCAGCGCTACGCAAGCCGACCTCCTGGACATTGAGGCGGCAGCGCGCGCAGGGGATCTGCGAGAGGTCGCCCACCGCGCCCACCGCATACTCGGTGCAGCGTTGATGGTGGGCGCTACGGAAGTGGCTGCACTGGCCGGGGCGCTGGAGGAGCAGTTGACCCGCGCCCCCGATCAACCCCTCGAAGCCCCTGTGCTTGAGGGCCTGCGGCAAGCCTTGAGCACATTCGCCGCAGCCAGGGTTTAGCTACAGTTTGAAGCGCAGGACGGTGGCGTTGAGGCTTACCGCCAGGCGCGACAAATCGTTGCCCGCTGCGGCGGTTTGCTGCGCGCCGGCGGCGGTCTGTGTGGACAGGTCGCGGATGCTCACCAGGCTACGGTCCACTTCGCGAGCGACTTGCGCTTGCTCTTCGGTAGCCGAGGCGATGTTCAGGTTGCGCGCATTGATTTGTGCGATGGCAGCGGTGATGTCCGCGAGCGCGACGCCCGCAGCCTGGGCCACGTCCACGCTCACACGGGCACGGTCGCTACTTTCAGCCATGGAGTTCACGGCCTTGTCGGTGCCGGCCTGGATGGCAACCACCATCTCCTCGATCTGTGCGGTGGACTGCTGGGTACGGTGCGCCAGTGCGCGTACTTCGTCCGCAACCACGGCAAACCCACGGCCAGCTTCGCCTGCTCGCGCCGCCTCAATGGCCGCGTTCAATGCCAACAGGTTGGTTTGCTCCGCCACGCCGCGAATCACTTCCAGCACGCCGCCAATGCTGCGTACCTGCCCGGCCAATGCATTCAGTTCGCCGGCGGCCCGATCGACAGCGCCTTGCAGATCGTTGATCGAAGCTACCGTTTGCGTCACCTGCTCATGGCCATGCTCCGCCGCTGTGCTCGATGCCCGGGCGGCTTCGGAGGCCAACACGGCGTTGTTAGCCACCTCGTCCACCGCGGCGGACATCTGGTTCATAGCCGTGGCCGATTGCGCAATTTCGTCGTTTTGCCGCTGGATACCCCGCAAGGCGTCATCAGTGACCGCTGCCATTTCTTCCGAAGTGGACGCCAGCTGGTTGGACGAATCCCCCAGTTCGGTCAAGGTACGGCGCAGGTTCACCTGCATCCGCCCCAGTGCCGCCAGCAAGCGGCCGGGCTCGTCGGTACCGTCTTGAGGCACAGCCTGGCTGAAGTCATTCGCGGCGATGCGCTCGGCAACGCCCAGCGCGCGTGTGAGCGGCGCCACCAGGCTGCGGGTGAACAGCATGGCCAGGGCGATGGTGGCGGCGAGGGCCAGCACAATCACCACAATGGTCACCTCCTTGGCCTGGGTGTAGGTGGCGGTGGCATTGGCGTCTTCACGCTTGACCTTGCCGTCGATGAGGTCGTTGAGGGTCTGGATCAGCTCCTGCACACGGTCTGCGGCCAAGGTCATCTCACCCGTGCTGGAGGTAAGTACGCTGATAGCGTCCTCTTGCCCGGCGCGCACCGCCGCCAGGTAGCGATCATGCACTCCAAGGTAGGCCTGAGCGGCCTGGCGCAGGCTGGCGTACGCGGCCTGGCCTTTCTCGCTTATCAACAGTGGCCGCAGCACCTCAAGGTTGCTGGTCAGGTCTGTGCGGGCCTTCTGGATACGCTGCTCGGCGGAGGCGGCACTGGCGCTGTCCTTGGCCAGCCGCAGGCTACTGTTGTAGAGACGGATCGAGAGCATGTCGTTGCGCAACTGGTCAATGGTCTGCACGCTGGGCAGCACGTTGAGTTGCAACACGCTTTGCGAAGCGCGGATGGCAGAAACCTGACCCAGCGAGAATAAGCCGAAACCTGCCACCAGCACGGCGAAAAAGCCGAAGCACACAAGTGAGCGCTGTGCGATGCGCATTTGACGTAAGAACATGAAACCCCCCGATGTATAGAAGACCTATTATCGGCTGAAACGGTTAATCTTTAGTATGGCCATGTGCCACTTCCACGACCAAAGGCGTTTCAAGGGGCAGGTGTGGGCTGTGAGGCAAGGTAGGCGACCAGGTCGCTGAGCTTCTGCTCACTGCCGATCCACCAGAAATTCATCCGCGTACCAGGTACTACCGCCTTGGGGTCGTCGATATACGCCTTGAGTTTTTCCTCCGTCCACACAAAGCCTGCGTTGCGCATGGCTTCAGAATATTGATACCCCTGGCTGCCAGCCGTGTGGCGGCCTACTACGCCCGTAAGCAGCGGGCCGAATGCGTGCTGGGCACCTGGGCCGATGCTATGGCAACCGCTACAGCGCGCCTGGAAAACCGCGCGGCCCGCCTCGGCATCCCCTTCGGCTTGGGCGCCAGCGGCGGCGGTGAGCATGAGCAGGGCGTAGAGGTAATGCGAGGGTGAAAGAGTCATGACGGTATCCACTGCTGGGCTGGCCAATAGAAGTGGCAGGCCGGAACGTGCGCATAAATAGAACGGATGCCCAGCCAACGCAAGCCCAAGGCTCGCGACCCCTTGTCGCAGCCGCATGGGGGGCATGCCTGCGCAGGGGCCTTTACCCTGCAGCTCGTCACAGGCAGCATGGCCTTTTCGGTTGGGGGCTGGGCCATGCGACGACTGCCGTCCCTGGGTGCGTTGAAAACCTTCGAGTGCGCGGCACGCCATGGCCATTTCGGCCATGCCGCGGCTGAGTTGTGCGTCACTGACAGCGCGGTCAGCCACCAGATCCGCCAGCTGGAGGAGCAACTTGGCGTAGCGCTGTTCCTGCGCGAAGGCCGGAACGTGCGGCCCACGCCAGCGGCAGGGCGGCTCATGCAACGATTGCAGCAAGCATTTGAAATGATCGGGGAGGCCTGTGACCAGTTACGCGACCCCGCTTCATCCGCTGTACTGCGGCTGGCGGTCACCACGGAGTTGGCGCAAAAGTGGTTGGTAAGCCGGCTGGGCGATTTTTCCAGCCGGTACCCACACATCACTTTGCACCTCTATGAGCAAGCCATCGACGCCACGGTGCCGGGCGAGGACGTAGACATCGCAATCACCTATGGCGCCGGCCCGGCAGACAGCAGCGCGTACTTCGTTCGCCCGCTGCCGGCCCTGGAATTCTTCCCGGTGTGCAGCCCTGGGTTGTTCAACCTTGGCCGGCTCAAATCTCCTGCCGACCTGGCCGGGCACTGCCTGCTACATGACGATCAGGATGGCATTACCTGGACCGCCTGGCTTACCAGCCACGGCGGCGACCTGCGCCCGGCGCGCCAGCAGTATTTCGCCCATGCGGGGCTGAGCCTGGAAGCCGCCGCGCAAGGGCAGGGCGTGGCCATGGGCGACAACCTCACTGCCCAGGAAGACCTTCACAGCGGCCGGCTGGTGCGCCCCTTTGCCGCTTCGATCACGGCGCTGGGGCAATACGCGCTCGTGTGCGAGCGGGTACGGCTGGAGCGCCCGCCCGTGGCGCACCTGGTCGCCTGGTTTGCCGAGCAGTTGGGCGACCCCTGAGTTTTATTCAAGGGTTGGCCACAAATGCTCGTTGGCGAGCGTAAGCGGTGATCCCGTAGGGTGCGTACGTCCCCCTATCGCTCGAGGTTCACATGGCACGTTTGCTCGATACCCTTCCCAAAGCTGATGGTTTTCGCCTCCCCGGCGAGTTCGAGCCGAAGGCCGGCTGCTGGCTCGGGTGGCCGGAGCGCCCGGATGTATGGCGCAACGGCGGCAAGCCCGCCCAGAGGGTGTGGGTCGATATTGTAACGGCCATCGCCGCCAGCGAGCCGGTGACGGTATGTGCCTCGGCGGCGCAGTTCACCAATGCACGGCGCCAGCTTCCGGCGCAGGTCAGGGTAGTGGAGATGACCTGCAACGACACCTGGTTCCGCGACAGCGGCCCCTGCTTCGTGGTCAATGACGGCACCGGCGAAGTGCGTGGCGTGGACTTTGAATTCAACGCCTATGGGGGGCTGGACGGTGGGCTCTATTTCCCTTGGGACAAGGACGATCAGATCGCCAGCAAAATACTTGAGATTGAGGGCCTGGACCGCTACCGCGCGCCGCTGATCGCTGAGTTGGGCGGTATCCAGAGCGACGGTCTGGGCAGCATCCTGACGACCGAGCAGTGCCTGCTCAACCGTAATCGCAACCAGCACCTGGGCAAGGGCGAGGTCACTCGCAGGCTAACCGACTACCTGGGGGCCGAACAGGTGATCTGGCTGCCACGAGGGTGCAAGTTCGACGAAACCGACGGCCACGTGGACGACCTGGCCTGCTTCGTCCGCCCCGGGGAAGTGGTGCTGCAATGGACCGACAACCGCAGCGACCCGCAGTGGGAAATCTATCAGGAAGCCTACGACATCCTGCGCACCACCCATGACAGCCGGGGCCGTGAGCTCACCATCCATAAACTCATGCAGCCCCAGCCACTGGAGTGGACCGCCGAAGAAGCCGCAGGGCTCGATCAGCTCGATACCACCCATAGCCGCCAGGCCGGCACGGTAATCTGTGCCTCGTACATCAACTACTACGCCGGTAACAGCGCAATCGTGGTGCCGCTGTTCGGCGTACCCGAAGACCGTCTCGCCCTCGCCACCCTGGCCGAGCTATTCCCTCGGCACCGCATTGTGGGTATCGAAAATTCCCGCGAGATCCTGCTCGGCGGCGGCAACGTGGCCTGTATCACCATGCCGCAATACGCAGCCCCTCGGCGCCAGGAGGGCGGGGCATGAAGCTACGCGACCTTGCCGTAGGCCTGGCCGGGTGCCTGGGGGGTTGCCTGGTATCGGCCACAAGTCAGGCGGCCGACAGCTCGCCCGCCACGGTCAACCTGTACATCTGGGGCGAATACCTTGCTCCGGATACCTTGGCCAATTTCGAGCGCAGCACCGGCATCAAGGTGGTCGCTGACCACTTCGACAACCTGGAAATCGTTGAGACCAAGTTGCTCACTGGCCGCAGCGGGTACGACCTGGTGCTAACGGCCGGGCAGCATCTGTCCAGGGCGATCACCGCCAAGGCCATCCAGCCGCTGAACAAGGCACAGTTGCCACACTTCGACGGTATCGGCCCGTGGTTCCGCCAGCAGATGGCAGTATTCGACCCCGGCAACCGTTACGCCGGCATCTACGGCTGGGGCACCACGGGTTTTGGCTATCAGCAGCAGGCCATCGCGAGCCGGCTACCCAACGCCCCCACGGACAGCTGGGCCATGTTGTTCGATCCAGCGGTGGTGTCGCGCTTCGCCGATTGTGGCGTAAGCCTGCTCAACGACCCCAACGAAGTGTTCGCCGCGGTGATGCGCTACCTCGGCCTGGACATCAACAACCAGCGCCTGGGCGACCTCAAGCTGGCTGAACAGCAGCTGGCGAAGATCCGTCCCTACGTGCGCTACTTCGACAACGACCTCAATCTCAGCGACATGGCCAACGGCAACACCTGCCTGGCCATGTCGTGGAACGGCAATATCGGCATGGCAGCCGGCCAGGCGCAGGCGGCTGGCAAGCCTTTCAGCCTGGCCTACACAATACCCAGGGAGGGCACGCTGATCTGGTTCGACGCCATGGTCATCCCGGCAGACGCACCGCACCCTGCAGCGGCACATGCACTGCTGGACTACCTCATGACACCCGACGTCATCGCCCCTATCACCAACACTATCCATTACGCCAATGCCATTACCGCCGCCGATACGCTGGTGGACCCTGCCATCCGGAACGACCCGGCCACGTACCCGCCTGAAATGGCACGCGCTACGCTGTATGCAAAGAACGACAACAGCAAGGCCTTCAACCAGGCGTTGACACGCGCGTTCACTCGATTGAAGGCCGGGCTGTAACACGCTGAACCCCTCTCTCTGGCCAAGGGTCTACCTCCGGAAGCCACAGCGTGGAACGACTGGATGGAACGCAACGAATGGATCGACCTGTTGCAAAAGCTGCTGATGGCCCGCGGCCCAGGCGGGCAGGAAGAAGATGTACGCGAGCTGTGTGGTAAAGCCTTGAAAGGTTGCTGTGACGAGTTGCACGTAGACGCGGCGGGGAATCTGGTTGGCTTGATCAAGGCAGCGACGCCGGCCCTCGCCAGCGATGCGCTCAAGATCATGGCGCACCTGGATGAGATCGCCATGGTGGTCAAACTGGTCGACCCGGACGGCACCCTGCAGGTTGCCGCCTTGGGCGGCGCCAAGCCCGTCAGTTTCGGTGCCTGCCCGGTGGATATTCTCGGCGACGACGGTGTAATGCCCGGGGTGCTGTCGTTCGGCTCCATGCACAGCAGCGGCGCCACCGCCCAAGGGCGGGACGTACTGGCAGGCAATGTGAGCTGGGATGACGTGCATGTGGTTACACGGCAAAGCCGCGAAACGCTGATGGCAAAGGGGGTACGCCCTGGCACGCGTGTTGTACTGAGCCAACACTGGCGCCAGATGTTCAGAGTAAACGATGGGCTGGCTGCCCATTTCATGGACGACCGTGCGCCCTTGGTTGCGTTGATACTGGCTGCTCAAGGGGTGGCCCGAAGGCGCGAGGCGCTAGCACGGGATGTGTGGTTCGTGTGCACTACCCTTGAAGAAGAGTCCAACGCCGGAGCCATGTACGCCGCCTCCCGCTTGCCCGGCGACACGGTATTGGCGGTTGAGGTAGGGCCAGTGCTGGAGGAATACGGCACGGTATTGTCGGCCAATCCCATCGTTAATACCGGCGACCAGAAAGGCTATTACACCCGTGCGGTAGTGAATGGCCTGATCGAGGCGGCCAAGCGCGCCGGCACCGAGGCGCAGGTCGCGCTGTTGGTGGAGTTCGCCTCGGATGCCAGCGCAGTCATGAGCGCGGGCATCTGCCCCAAGGCCGGCTGCGTTGCCATCCCTACAGAGAATACCCATGGCTACGAACTGGTTCTTGAAACGGGCATTGAAGCCTGCGCAGCCACTTTGGTCGAATTCGCGTTGGCGCGCCCCTGAAATCACTATGAGGTGACAAGCATGAATCAGTATCTCCAGCAGCCTTTGCGCACCGCCCAACGCGCCCTGGTGCTTGCAACCCTGACCGCTGCGGCCGGCTGCGGCGGGCACTCCACCTCTTCGGACGTCACCGCGCCGGGGGCCGAAAAGAAGGCTGACACCGTCGCCCTGGATACCGGCGCTGCCTTGCTGCAGAGCCGGCCGCCGATCGACGCGCTGAATGCCTACCTGGACGGTTTCCACTTCTATAACGGCCACCCTGGCACCCAAATGGAAGCCCACCACTACTGCTCGATCCTCAACGAAGAAGTGATCCAATGTGTGATCTACGACGGCAACGTGAAGGACGCCAAGTTGATGGGGGTGGAGTACATCATCAGTGCGCAGTTGTATGCGACCCTTCCGGCTGCAGAGAAGCCGCTCTGGCACAGTCATGTGCACGAGGTGAAATCCGGGCAGCTGGTTGCGCCCGGCATACCGGAGCCCGCCGAGCACGCCTTGATGGAAAAGCTGGTCAATACCTATGGAAAAACCTGGCACACGTGGCACACCGACCTGGACAAGAAGCTTCCGCTGGGGGTGCCGCAACTGATGATGGGCTTTACCGCTGATGGCCAGATTGATCCGGCACTGGTCAGCCAGCGGGATCAGCGCCTGGGGATCAGCAGCGCTGAAGAGAAGGTGAACCGCGCGGATATTCCCGCACCTGTGGTCAATCCAGGCGCCGATGCCTGGCAGAAGGGTAAGGTGATCCAGCTCGCTGACCCTACGGGCCAGCAACACGGTGCAATGCAAGGCGCGAAGCAACAGGCACCTGCCGCGCCTGCCGAGAATGCGCATTCCGCCAAACCTTGAAGGTGCCTTTCGGCGGACGGTGCCGTGGTCCAGGAATATGGCGCTTTGCCACGGCCTGTGTTCAGGGTACATTTCGGCAATGCCATGGTTTTTGCGCCTTTGTTGTCGTGGCCCTATAAGCACCAAAGGGGGTGACATGTGCGACCACGACAACGACGCCGCGGCCGAGCAGGCGGTGAATGCGTTTTTCGACGAACTGGCAGCGGTACAAATGCCGCATGGCATCGCCTGGGGCCATCAGACCCAGGTCGCCGAGTTCCGCGCGAAGGCTGGGACCTCAGGGGCGGCATACCCCACTGAAGAGTTGCTGGGCTACCTGAGCGGGCTGGCGGTTACCGGCGTATTGAACGCTGACCAGGTGAGCCGCTTCACCGACTGCATTCGCGCGTTTACTCAGCGAGGCTGGCTTTAGGCGCTGGGTAGAGGCCTCGGCGCTTGCGAAGGGGAGTTTCATGGGCGCTTTCCGTCGGTCGAGGGGGGAGTTTGGTTGCGCGGCGCAGGCGCGCCGCTTACCCTGCCGGCCCCAATCGCCGATTCCGAACATTCCCCTTGAACACCTTCCGATGAGCAGTACCGCTCATTTCATCGACGGGTGTATTTCCCGACATATCCTGCGGATGTCCAGCACCACAGCGGCAAGCCTGTTGGCGGTGTTCGCGGTCGATATTCTCACGCTTGTCTACGTGGCGATGCTTCACGACACCACACTGCTGGCGGCAGTGGGCATTGCAAAGACGCTAGTGTTCATCAACAGCGGATTGCTCTCAGGCCTGATACTGGCGGCCGGGGCATTGCTATCGGCGCGTATGGGGCGCGGCGCGGCAAGCGGTCGTAGCCGGCTGGTAACGAACATGCTGGTACTGGCAACCACCCTGTCGACGGCGGTGGCCCTGCTCGAGCTGGCTATCGCCTGGCCGATTGCCGCGTGGTTTGGTGCCGATAGCGCCCCCTGGGTCGCGGGAAGGGTGTTCATTGCCATCACCGTTCCGGCAAGCGTGCTTCATTGCACGATGCAGCTGTGCGCCCAGCTGCTCCGTGCCGAAGGCCATAGTAGGCTCGGCCTATGGGTGGTTCTATCGGGGGTCGCCACGCTGGCCGTGGCGGACCCGCTGTTGATCTTCGCCTGCGGGCTGGGGCTCAAAGGTGCCGCAATCGCTTATGCCCTCGCCGCGTTGGTAGCGTTGACGGTGGGCCTCAATGCCGTGGGCCGACGTATCGGTCTTTCCCGCAAGCTCAGGCCAAAACTATTCAAGCTACACGCGCGCCAGCTGTCCAGCGTCGCGCTGCCCGCCATGCTGGGCAACCTGGCGATGCCCTTCGCGGTCACCTACCTGCTGCTGACACTGGCTAGCTTCGGCGCTCCAGCTTTGGCGGCGATGGCGGTGATCGATCGGCTGCTTCAATTCTGTTATTGCCTGTACTTCGCCTTGCCCAATGCGCTCGCTCCCGTGCTCGCGCAAAACCTGGCAGCGGCCCGGGACACACGCGCCAGAGCGGCCATTGGCTTTACACGGCAGCTGGTGATCCTCTATGGTTTGGCGGTTTGGGCCATGCTGGAGCTGGCCGCCGCGCCGCTGGCCAGTGTGTTCGGGCTGCCGCCGGAGGCGTTGCCCCTGTTCAATGCGTTCTGCCATTTCGGGGCGGGGCTGTGGGTGGCCTTCGGGCTGGATTTCATCGCCCTTGCCATGTTCATTACCATGGGCCGTGCGTGGTGGGTCGCCGCCTTCGCCTGGCTGCGCGGCACCCTCGGCACGCTGCCGTTCGTGTATGTGGGCAGCCGCGTGAACGACGGCAGCGGGGCGTTGCTGGGGATGTGGGTCGGCAATGCAATGGTTGCGGCGTTGAGCGTTGCGAGCGCGGCGGCAATGGCCAAGACATTCTTTGCCCGTCGCGCTGCCGCAGTATCGACCGTCAGTAGTATTCAACGTTAGGGGACATATGGTTACCAGGGACACTCAAGGCTCGCCCGACGAAAAAGCCGCCCCCAAGCGCCGACGGGCACCGAAGGGTGAAATGCGCCGGGCCGCGTTGCTGGACGCGGCGACCCAGGTATTTGCGCGCGATGGCTACCTGGCTGCGTCCATGCGCGACGTGGCCGATATCGCTGGCATTACCACCGTTGGCTTGCTCCATCACTTTCCGAACAAGGTCGCGTTGCTGCGCGCACTGCTGGACCGCCGCGACCAGCGGGTGATCGAACGCTTCAGCGATTTGCTCGACGCCCCCACACTGGATGGCTTCTTGGCATTTCTGCGATTGAGCATGGCCTTCAGCGTGGAAAGCCGGGAAGAATGCCAGGCCGCGGTGATGATCAACACCGAAAGCCTCTCGGACACACATCCGGCATGGCCCTGGTACAAGGAAAAATTCAAGGTCACCCACACCCATGCGCAAGCGCACCTGGCTTCGCTGATGGAAAGCGGTGAAATCCGCCCCGGCGTGGACGTCAAGCTACTGGCCCAGGAGATCTTTTCAGTGATGGATGGCCTGCAGATTCAATGGCTGCGGGGCCCGAAAGACGTGAAGGTAATGGACGTGTTCGACCATTACCTTCAGCGGTTGGAGCGGGATTTAAAAGGCTAGGCCATTCCTAGGCTAGCGCCTGGTCCCACAGCTAGGAGCAGGCACAGCCTGCAAACAGCGTTGATCATTCAATTCCCGCGTTGCCCGTCAGTACGTTTGCGCGGCCGTTACCTGCACAGCCTTGCGCACAGGCGCGGGCAGCGGGTTGCTGTCGCGGGTGGTCAGCTGCTCGGGGTACAGGGTTACTAGCGTGCGGCTCAGGGAAAGGTTTTTAGAGTCACTACCCACGCGGATCTTGAACTTCCCGGCATCCACGTTCCAGCTGTCGGTGCTTTCCACGTAGTACGCCAGCGAGCGGGAATCGATCGGGATGCTCACTGTCTTGCTCTCACCGGGCTTGAGGTACACCTTGGTGAAGCCCTTCAGTTCCTTCTCAGGGCGATCGACGGCCGGGTTCACCGGCTGCACGTACAGCTGAGCCGTTTCGAAACCGGCCTTGTCGCCGCTGTTGGTGAGGGTAAATTTCACGTCGATGGTACTGCCCGGGGTGAGCACGTTGGTGGACAGCTTCAGGTCGCTGTAGTCGAACGTGGTGTACGACAGGCCATAGCCGAACGGGTACAGCGGCTTGGTGTGCTTTTTGTCGTAGCCGCGGTAGCCCAGGTAGATGCCTTCGCTGTAGGTCATCTCAGTCAGTGCATTGTCGCCACGGTAGGCCGCAGGGTCTGAATAGGACGCATAGCTGGGGTTGTCTTCGATCTTCTTGTCGATAGTGATCGGCAACTTGCCCGACGGGTTGACCTTGCCGTAGAGGACCTCCGCCAGTGCCTGGCCACCTTGCTGGCCGGGGAACCAGGCATGCAGCGAAGCACCTACCTTGTTCGCCCACGGCTCCATGTTCAGCGACCCGCCGCTGTGCAGCACCACGATGGTGTTGGGGTTGGCCTTGGTGGCGTAGGTGATCATGTCGGACTGATATTCCGGCAGATCGAAGCCGTGGTCGATGGATTCACCTTCGTATTCGTGAGTGTTGCCAGCGGCGATTACCACGGCATCGTAGTCCGCCAGATCTTTCGGCGGGCGCAACGAAGCCCAGCTCATCTGCACACCAGCAATACCACCCAGGAAGGTGGTGTAGTCACCACGGGTGCGGCGGTATTCAAGCTTCACGGTGTATTCCTTGCCGGCCGTGAGCCTGGCGGTTTTGCCGGAATGCGCGACCGCGTCGAGCAGGTCGAAGGAGAGCGGCACGCCGTCGCTTTCCAGTACCAGCTCATCGTTCACCCATAGCTTGTACGGGCCATCGGCGCGCACCTTGAATACTTGCTCGCCGCTGATGGTGGGCTTGATCTTGGTGGTGAACCTCGCGGAGAAGGCGCCTGCCGCAGGGCTGAAGCCTGATACCGCCGTGGTGCCAGCGTTCGTGACGTTGGTGCTGGTGGTCCAGTCCAGATTGATCCCCGGTTCCACGCGAGTGAGCACCGGCGAACCGGACAACGCGGTGTTGGCGAAGTACTCGGCCTTCACACCGCTGTTGCTGATGCTGTTCTTGCCGGTGGTTGGCTGGTACCACACCGAGGCCTTGGGGTTGAGGCTCATCTCGGAGAGGTATTCCACCTTCGAACTGCTGGAAGCCAGTTGTTGTAAACCGCTGAGTTCCGTCACGTAGGTATTGGGCGGTGAGTTGGCGGTACCGAATGGCGAGGAGGGCGCTTGCAGGGCGAGGTCACCGATCACCGCGATTTTCGCGGTGCGGGCCAGCGGCAGCAATGGCTTGGTGCCGTCAGTTTTCTCGTTGCGCAGCAGCACGATGGATTCGCGCGCCATATTCAGCGAGGCCGTCTGGCCGTACTCGGTGTGCTCCAGAGTTTGCGCAGTGTTGAGCTTGGTGTCGAAGCCGTAGCTAACCATCCCACGCAGGTTGCGGCGCACCTTGTCGTCTATCACGTTCTGGGTCAGCTGGCCGCTCCACAGGTACGGCAGCAACTTGGCCTCAGTGAATTGCAGGCCCGAGGGCATGTCGATGTCTGTTCCCGCCCAAGCCCCCTTGAAAGCATCGGTGACAGAGTTGAAGTCGCTGATCACAAAGCCCTGATAGCCCCATTCACCCTTGAGCACGTCGGTGATCAAGTGATGGTTTTCGCAGGCGTAGTCGCCGTTGATCTTGTTGTAGCCGCACATGATCGACGCCACGTTGGCATTTTTCACCAGCGACTCGAAGCCCGGCATGTACAACTCGCGCAGCGTGCGCTCGTCCACCTTCACGTTGAGGTAATGGCGGTTGGCTTCCTGCTCGTTGGCCAGGTAATGCTTGCCGCCGGCCTGAATGCCCTGCGCCTGGATGCCGTTGGCAATCGCCGGGCCCAGCGCGGCGCCGAGGAAAGGATCTTCGCCGCTCACGTATTCGGCGGCTCGCCCCCCGAACGGTGTGCGGTAGAGGTTAAGGCCAGGCGAAAGCATCTGTTGACCGCCAGCGATGCGGGTCTCGTAGCCGATGGCCAGGCCGAACTCTTTCGCCCGGTTGATGCTCCAGGTGGCGGCCAGCGCGGTTTGCGCAGGGTACTGCGCGCCGAAGGTAGCGTTGTTCACGTGCACACCCATGGACGAGTCATAGGCCACGGTGCCCGCCATGCCGAATTTGCTCAGCACCGGGATCATGTGGCCGTCGTCCACGCGGGTGAAGTTGATTTTTTCGGCTTGGCTCATGTTGTCCAATACCGCGCCCACGCGGGCTTCCACGTCGTTACCGGTCTTGGGCGTAAGCGGTGTGGCGGCATAAGTCTGGGCCACGCTGAACGCCAGCAGGCTTAGGCCGAGGGTGTGCTTTAAGGTCGACAAGGGCAACGTCCTTTTGAATGAAGGGTTCAAACGCCGGGGCACACAGTTCATGGCTGCTCGGCCTGAGCGGGGGCGTCATCGGTAGCGATCGGGGTATCCAGCACTGCGGCGGGACCGCTCGTGGCCTGGCTCACCTTGCTCACACCGGAGGCCTGGTCGCGTTTTTCTTCAAAGGCTTCGCGCACGGGTTGACCAGAAGTAGCCGCCACCGTGGAAGTGTTATCGGCCAGGCAATTGATACTTTGCGCGCACAGCAGTGCCGCGCCTAAAACAGACAACAAGGGTCTGGTCATCGATAGGCTCTCGATTATGGGTATAAGAGGGAACGTGATATCAGCGGCCGGCAACAAGGTATGCAATATTGGCCGCTGCGTAAGTGTGGATGATGCCGTTAAAAGTTCAATGATCGCAAAAATATTTTTCAGGCCACCGGCATTGATGCGGAAATTTGCAGGAAACAGGGGCGCGATCGAGAATAACCAGGCGCAGGCACAAAAGGATAATTGCGATATATTCACTATCGGCGAGATATCCTGCCGACCTGAAGCCATCAAACGCACTATCGTGCTGATAAATCAACGTATTTCAGCGATAAGCCCTACATAATAAACCTAGTTGCAATTAGGTTTTGCGTTCTGATATGCTGCGTCGGCATCGGCCTGACTGTACTTTGTATCTATGTTTTCTCCGGCTCAAAAGTAGTCGAGGAAGCAACTACAGCGAAGCAGTTAGTTACCCTTTGCTCTCATGCCAGGATAGTTTTCGATGTATCACGGCGTTCTCTTTGAGGGCGCCGGGTACGTTTGCCTGTATATTACGCGCAGTAGAACCTACACATGCCAAACTTGATCGAAGGCCCGGTACCGCTCGCAGTAACAGTATGCGAATGGCTGATCGCCAATACCGATATCAAGGCTGCCGATATAAGCCGGGCGAGAAAGTTGTGCGCGGCCGAGGCCGGTGACGAAGACGAAGTCCTGCGTACCTTGCTACGCCTTGGGGCGATCAGCGATGAAGAAGCGGCGACCGCCTGCGCGGCAGTGCTTGGCGCCCCAAGGCTGGAAGCGGTAGCCAGCGTCGATGTTTACGAGCCGCTGGCAATCGGCACCGAGCGCTTTCTGCGCCACTACATGGTAGTGCCTGTTTCGCAAGGCGAAGGCGGCCTTACGGTCGCTGCGGCGCCGCCCGTTTCCCGGTATGCCCTGGATGCACTGGCATATAGCGCAGGCCAGCCGGTGTGCTTAGTCGTGGCTACCGCCAGTCAAGTGAACAGCTTGATCGAGCGCTGCCACGGGGCCGGTCGCACCGCCATGGATGCATTGATCGAAGCGCTGGACGATAACCCTGACCAGCAGGACGACATCGAGCACCTGAAAGACCTTGCCTGCGAAGCACCAGTGATTCGGCTGGTGAACCTGATCCTGCAGAAGGCGGTGGAGCATCGCGCCTCGGACATTCATGTGGAGCCCTTCGAGGGGCAGTTACAGGTGCGGTACCGCGTAGACGGCGTGCTGGTGCACGGTGAAGCGCCGCCGCCCGGCTATGCCGCCGCCATCGTATCCCGCCTCAAGATCATGGCCCGCCTGGACATTGCCGAACGCCGCTTGCCCCAGGACGGCCGGATCATGCTGCGCATCCAGGGCCGCGAGCTGGACCTGCGGGTATCCACGGTGCCCACCGGGTTCGGGGAGTCGGTAGTGATGCGGTTGTTGGACCGGCAAACGGTAAGCTTCGACTTCCCCAGCCTGGGCATCGACGGCCCGCGCCTGCAGGCCTTGCTCAGCCTGCTCGAACACCCACACGGTATTTTGCTGGTCACCGGCCCCACTGGTTCGGGCAAAACCACCACCCTCTATACCGCGCTTTCACGATTGAACACCGCCGAAAGGAAGATCATCACCGTCGAGGACCCGGTCGAATACCAACTGCCGGGCATCAATCAGATCCAGGCCAAGCCCGCCATTGGGCTGGATTTTCCGGCGGCACTACGGTCGATCGTGCGCCAGGACCCGGACGTGATCATGATCGGCGAAATGCGTGACCTCGAAACCTGCCGGATCGCCATTCAGTCTTCGCTCACGGGCCACCTGGTGCTGTCCACGCTGCACACCAACAGCGCGGCGGCAAGCATCACACGATTGCTGGACATGGGCGTCGAGCACTATCTGATCGCCTCGACCGTGCAGGGGATACTGGCGCAGCGGCTGGTGCGCAGGCTGGACCCTGTCACGCGTATCGCCTTCGAGGCGCCGGCGGAGCTGATTGCCCTGCATCAGCTTGATCACTACACCCAGGAGCGGCCCATCCGGCTATACCGTCCCGATCCCGACGCCCCGGGGGGCGGGTATTTCGGGCGTAGTGCGATCACCGAGCTACTGGTGATGAACGACGAACTGCGCGGCCTGCTTACTCGCCAGGCCGATGCCGCTACGCTGGAAGCCGCAGCGCGCCGCGATGGGCTGATCACCTTGTACGAAGACGGCCTGCGCCAAGCCCTGGCTGGTATCACTTCCCTCGAAGAGGTGCTGCGCGTGACGCGCGGTGACTGACATGCAGCCATTCGTTTACAAGGCGCTGGACGCCGATGGCGTACTGCACAAGGGCAGCCTGGAAGCCAGTGACGAAAAAGTCGCAGCGGCTCGCCTGCAGTCGCGCGGGCTGCTGGTAGTGAGCCTTGGCGCTGGCACCGCGCATACGCTGGCCCGGCGGGCAACGCGCATCTTCAAGCGCGCCGACCTTGTGAGCTTCACTCAGCAACTGGCTACGTTGCTCGGCGCCGGTCAGCCGCTGGACCAGGCGCTGGGTATCCTGTTGCGACAGGCGTCCGAGCCACGGCGGCAAGCCCTGATTCTGCGGGTGCGCGAGCAGGTCAAGGCCGGCAAGCCGTTGTCCGTGGCGCTGGACGAGGAGGGTGGCCAGTTTTCCACGCTCTACGTCAGCCTGGTTCGCGCCGGTGAGGCGGGCGGCGCCCTGGACGTGACGCTCGGGCAATTGGCGGACTACCTGGAGCGCAGCCACAAATTACGCGGCGAAGTGACCAATGCCCTCATCTACCCGGCATTTCTGGTGGCCGGTGTGCTGGGTTCGCTGGCGCTGCTCCTGGCGTATGTGGTGCCGCAATTCGTACCCATCTTCCGCGACCTCGGCGTGCCGATCCCTTGGATTACCGACGTGATCCTGAGCCTGGGCGAGTTCATGAGCGCGTATGGCCTGGTATTGCTGGCGGCAGGAGTGGCACTGCCTTGGCTGGTCGTGGCTCGGCGGCGCGATCCGCTACGGCGCCAGCGCCAGGACCGGGCTCTGTTGCGGACGAAGGTATTCGGCCCGCTGCTGCAAAAGCTTGAAGCCGCCCGGCTGGCACGCACGTTGGGCACTCTGCTCGGCAATGGCGTAGCCCTGCTGCCGGCGCTGCTGATCGTGCGCCAGCTCAGCGGCAACCACGCAATGCGCGCCCAGGTCGAGCGGGTCACCGAGCATGTGAAAGGTGGTGGCCGCCTGGCCCAGGCGTTTGGCGATGAGCCGCTATTGCCGGAGCTGGCTTTGCAGATGATAGAAGTGGGCGAACAGTCCGGCCAGCTCGCCGCCATGTTGCTCAAGGTCGCCGACGTGTTCGACGTTGAAGTGAAGCGTGGCATTGACCGCCTGCTCGCTGCGCTGGTGCCCACCCTTACCGTAGTGATGGCAGTGCTGGTGGCCGTGATCATGTTGGCCATCATGCTGCCGCTCATGAGCCTTACCAGTAATATTTAAGGACGTTCCCATGCCTCGTTTTCCTTCAGCCTCGCCGCGCCAGCGCGGTTTTACCCTGCTCGAAATGCTCGCGGTGATCGTACTGCTGGGGATCGTGGCTACCATCGTAGTGCGCCAGGTGGGCAGTAACGTTGACAAGGGCAAGTACGGCGCCGGCAAGGCGCAGCTGGCCAGCCTGGGGATGAAAATAGAAAGCTATGCCCTGGACCTGGGGGCGCCGCCGGCCACGCTCGATCAACTCGCGCACAAACCAGCCAATGCTCGCCAGTGGGCCGGGCCTTATGCCAAGCCTTCGGACCTGGTCGACCCCTTTGGCCATCGCTTCGGTTATCGCTACCCGGGTGAACACGGTAGTTTTGACCTTATCTTCTATGGGCAGGACGGCGCGGCGGGTGGCGAAGGCTACAACGCTGACCTTGGCAACTGGGAGTGACGCGCGTGCGCCCGATGCCCCGTTCGTACGCCCGCAGTCGGGGGTACACGCTGTTCGAGCTGCTGGTGGTGATCCTGATGGCAGGGGTGGCCGGCGTCCTTGTGGGTGTGGGTGTGATCCGGGGCCTGCAGCAAGCCGCAGAACGCGACGCCGTGGCGCAGATGGTCAACGCCCTGAGGGCAGCCAGGGTGCAGGCCATCGTGACCGGCCAACCAGCACTGGCCCGGTTCGACCTGCGCGCTCGCAGCGTGCAGGCCGCGGGCCGAAAGCCAGTGCCATGGCCGGCCGCGATGCAGGTGCGCCTGCACACCGCCGAGGCCCTGGGCTCGGCGTTCGAGTTCTATCCCGATGGCGGCGCCAGCGGCGGCAACATCGATGTGCTCAGCGGTACCCGCAATTGGCGCATCGATATTGCCTGGCTCACAGGCATAGTCGAGCTGCGGGAAGGCTCATGATCGGGCAGCGTGGTTTTACCCTTCTGGAAATGCTCGCGGCCCTTGCGGTGCTGGCGGTGTGCGCAAGCGTATTGGTAGGCGCCTTCGGGCAGAGTGCCCGGGCGCTGCAGCAAACCCGACACGCTGACCGTCTGAGCCTGGCCGCCCGCTCGGTGATGGATGATCTAGGCGAAGGCCCGCTTCAGCCTGGGCATTCCCAAGGCGTGTGGGATGGGGTGCGCTGGGCCCTTGATGTCACACCCCAGCCGTCGCAATCCGGGGCGTTGCGACTGTTCAAGCTGGACCTGAGCGTTGAAGCGCACGGCCGGGCACAGCGTTTCACCACATTAAGTGTTCGCCAGGCGGGCCTCACGCCATGAGGCGTGAACACGGCTTTACCCTGCTGGAGATTCTGGTGGTGCTAAGCCTGCTGGCCGTGCTGCTGAGCCTGGTGGGCGCGGCATTGGCGGGCGCCAACCGTGCGGTGGCCAACGCCGAGCGTTTTAGTACGCGGCTCGATGAAATACGCGCCACCCAACATTACCTGCGCCAGGCGATAAGCCAGGCATTGCCACTGGCGCTCACCGAGGCCGCGAGCGGTAAGCCCCAACGCTTCATTGGCCAGGCGCAGGCCATGCAATTTTGCGCCCCGCTGGCTGCCGGTATTGCCTCCGGCCTGCAACAGCATCGGCTGATAGTGGCTGACCACCGCTTGGTTACAAGTTTTAGCCGTCTACAAGGTGATGAACGCGCGCCTTATGGCGAACCACAAGTGCTGTTGCACGGGGTGACAGCGCTGGCCTTTGGTTACCGGGGCTTGAATTCACTGGGCAAGCCCACTGGTTGGCTGAGCGAATGGCCGTGGCCGGAGCGCTTGCCACAGGCGGTACGCATCGACCTCACACTGGACGGTAGCGCGCCCTGGATAAGCCAGCAGGTCAACCTGCGGCTGGACCTGAGCAGCGAGCCGGGGGCGTGATGACCAAGCATCGTGGCGTCGCCCTGCTGCTGGTGCTTTGGGTGCTGGCGCTGCTCAGCACCTTGCTGGCCGCGCTCGCCGGCGGGGTACGGCTGGAGTACCGGCAAGCGCTGTGGCAGCAGCAACGTACCCAGGCGCTGATGGCAGCCGAGGCGGGGCTGTGCCTGGCGGTACTTGCCTTGAATGCGCAGCCCGTTCAGGCCCGCTGGGCTGCGGACGGCTCGGTGCATGCGGCTGAATTTGCCGGCATGGCGCTGCGTGTTCGCATCCGTAGCGAGCGGGGCAAGCTGGACCTTAACGCCGCGCCTGTCGCCAGCATCGCCCGCTTGCTGCAGGCCGAGGGTGCCACGGCCGCCGTGGCTGCGCAGGTGGCAGCCGCTGTGGAGCGCCAGCGCGGGCGCTCACCACTGCGCACCCTGGAGGAACTGCGCCCGCTGCCTGGAATGAGCGGCGTGCTCTACAACCGGGTAGTGCCCTACATCACGGTGTGGTCCGGACAGGCTCAGCCCGACGCCGGCCTGGTGGCCAAGCCTCTGGCCCGCGCGTTGGGTTTGCCAAACGTACGCACGGCGGCTTTGGACGACGGCCAGATTTTCACCATCACCAGCCAGGCCCGGTCACCCGGCGGCCAGGCGACCACCCTGCGGGCCACAGTGCTCATGACCACAGCGAAGGAGGGCGCCAGGCCGTATCGGGTCTTGCGTTGGCAATCATGACGCTATCTTTATCTACATTGCGCGCAGGCCGCATGGCGCTGTACGCCGCCTGGCGGGCCAGCCCCGCTTCGGCGTGCTATCAGGCCTGGCTGCACGAATTGCGCACCTTGCTGCCCAGCGCCATGCAGGCCTGGCTTGCCCCGGCAGCCCGGGTGCAGCGGCTGGCATGGCCGCTACCTGCCACCCTGAACATCGAGCAGCCTGCGGTGCTGGTGCTGCCCGCCAGCGAAGTGCTGGTTCAACCTCTGATGCTACCGGCGGGCGCGAGGCGGGACGTGCACAAGGTGCTGGGGTTCGAAATCGATCGGTACACCCCCTTCACCGTTGAGCAGGTGCACTTTGTCGCACAAGTACTGCACAACAAAGGGCCCAAGGTAAAGGTGCTATTGGTGGCGCTCAGCCAAGAGCGCCTGCACGCGATGCTGGACACGTGCGTCGCACGGGGGCTATCGGTGGTTGGGATCGACGCGCTGACCGGGGATGGTACGCCGCTTGGAATTGACTTGTTGCCCGCCGCGGCGCGGCCGCGAAATGCCAGGCGCTGGTCGCTCAATCGCGGCCTCGCGCTGTTCACCTTTGCACTGGCGATCATAGCCATGGTGACGTTACTGCACGTGCGCGGAGCTCAGCTTGAGGCCTTGCGAATCACCGTTGAGCATCAACGTGAGGCAATTGCCGAGCTGGAAACCACGCGCCGCGAACTGATCAACACCCGAGGTGCGGCCACTTACCTGACCGCGCTGAAGGCCGAGCGGCCCACCTTGACCGCCATGCTTGCCAACCTCAGCGAATGCCTGGGCGACGACAGCTGGGTACAACAGCTGGAAGTGCGCGACGGTGGCGCGGTTTCGCTGTCGGGCCAGAGCCAGCGGGCGAGCGCTCTGATCACTCGGTTCAAAACCTGCCATACCCTGGCGGACGCCCGCTTCCAGGGGATCATCCAGCCCGACACGCAGACCGGGAACGAACGTTTCTCGCTCAGCGCTCACCTCGTACAGGAGGCGGGCGATGCGCCGACCACTGACTAGCCGTGAACGCAAGATAGCCGCCCTTACAGTGTTGGCGTTGTTGCTGTGGGCCAGCTGGTACCTGCTGATCGACAGCTGGTTTGCCGGCCCTCTACGGGAAATGGCTGAACAGGCAGATGACCTCAACGGGCAGCAATACCGCTATGCGCAGCGGCTGATCCAGGCGCCAGCCGTGCACGCCCAGCTTGAGCATGCCCGGCAGGACCCGACCAGCCGTAGCAGCCTGTTGCCCGGTGACGACCCCAGCGCTGTCGCCGCTGACCTCATGCAGTTCGCCGTGGACCAGGTGAAAGCCCAGGCGGACACGGGCCCTGGCTGCGAGGTAACCCAGCGCATGCCGATCGTGCCTGAGGTTGACGCCGCCCAGCCGTACCGTGAAGTGAAAGTGAGCCTGAGCCTGGACTGCGCCATTGAGCCCTTGATCCGGTTGTTCGCTGCGCTGGAGTATCACCGGCCGTTTCTGTTCATTGACAGCCTCAGCGTTCATCGGACGACCAACGCGCCCGCAAAAGGCGGACCGGGGCGGCTTCAGGTTCAGTTGTTGGTACGTGGTTACATGGCGCCCGCGGCTGAAGGCGGGCCCCGTTCATGAAACCTCCCTTTATTACATTCGGGCTGCTGGCCCTCAACGCAGGCTTGGCGGTCAGTTTTGCCTGGCTACTGCTCGCAGGCCCCGGGCCGATCGATGACCCGGCGCTAGAGCCTCATCCGGCCGTTGCCGTAGCAGAGGGGGCACCGCTCGCCCCGACCGTCCTGGAACCGGCGGCCATGGCCGTTGCCTGGGCACGCCCGCTGTTCAGTCCCGACCGCCAGCCCGACGCACCCAAGGCCGGGCCCTCGGGGCCAGGCCTGGATGGCCTCAGCCTGACCGGCGTGGTCATCGACGGCACTGCCCAGTGGGCGCTGCTGCGTCAGCGCGACAAGCGCCCATTGAAACTCCAGCGCGGCGACACCCTCGATGGCGGCTGGGTGCTTACCGCTCTTGGCCCCACCAGCGCCACGTTCACCCGCCAGGGGCAGGCACGCACCCTCAGCCTGCCTGTACTTCGCCTGCCGCTGCCTTCCCTGGCTCCGGCCCCTAAACTCCCAGACGTATCGGCACCATGACCCACACTTTTCGCGCTTCGCCTTCATCATTCAGCCTGCGTACCCCACTGCTGGGGCTGGCCACCGCCCTTACGCTCGGCGGTTGCGCCACCTCTGCAACCACACTGGACAACGACCCGGGGTTGATGCGCGAAGCGCTGGCCGGAACAGGCCCGGCCCGCGCACCGTTGCCGATGGCCAGCGAGCCGATCAGCGTGGCGGCCGGGAGTGATACTGCGGGCCAGGCGCCGCAACGGCAGATACGCGCAGGCAACCAGCGGTTCATACGGCCGGCAGCGGCCACCAGGCCAGCAGCCCCACCGGTGGCGGGCGATGTGGTGTTCAATTTCACCGACCAGCCCATCGAGGCGGTGGTGAACACCGTAATGGGCGACTTGTTGCACGAGAACTACAGCATCGCCCAGGGGGTGAAGGGCAACGTAAGCTTCTCCACCTCTCGGCCGGTGACTCCGCGCCAGGCGCTGTCGATTCTTGAAACGCTGCTGTCCTGGACCAATAACGCGATGATCCGTCAGGGCGAACGTTACGTGATCCTGCCCGCCGACCAGGCCGTTGCGGGCAAGTTGGTACCCGAAGTGGCGGTGAGCGCGCCCGCAAGCGGGTTGTCTGCCCGCATGTACCCGCTGCGCTACATTGGCGCGGCCGAGATGCAAAAACTGCTCAAACCGTTCGTGCGGGAAAATGCCTTTTTGCTGGTAGACCCGGCGCGCAACCTGCTGAGCCTGGCCGGGACACCGGAGGAGTTGGCCAACTATCAGGAAACCATCGATACCTTTGACGTGGATTGGCTCAAGGGGATGTCCATCGGCGTCTACGGTTTGCAACGGGCGTCTGTCGCCGAATTGATGCCACAGTTGCAGAAACTCTTCGGTCCCGACAGTGGCATGCCCTTGGCCAGCATGGTCAAGTTCATGCCTAACGAGCGCACCAATTCCATCGTGGCGATCTCGCCTCAGCCCGAATATCTGCAAGAAGTGGGCGAGTGGATTCGTACCATCGACGAAGGCGGGGGCAACGAGCCACAGCTGTATGTGTACGACGTGCGCAACATGAAAGCGGCCGATCTTGCCAAGTACCTGCGCCAGATCTACGGCAGCAGCCAGGCCAGTGAGGACAGCGCGGCCAAGGTGGCCCCGGGGCTCAAGACCACCACGCTCAGCTCGCTGAATGGCAGCGGCACCAGCCAGAGCAGCAGTGGCTTGAGCGCATTGGGCGGTACGGCGTCTTTCCCGGCCGGGCAGGCGGGCGAGAGCAACGAAGAAAGCACCGCCAGTGGCGAGGAAGAAAACAGCGAAGACTCGGGCACCGCCCAGGCAGGAGAGCACACCCGAGGTTTGCAGGAATCGGTCCGCATCACCGCGCAGAAAAGCACCAACCAACTGTTGGTACGTACCCGGCCGGCTCAGTGGAAGGAGATCGAAGCGGCGATCCGCCGGCTAGATAACCTTCCACTGCAGGTGCAGATCGAAACCCGCATCCTCGAAGTGAAGCTCACCGGCGAGCTGGATCTGGGCGTGCAGTGGTACCTGGGCCGGCTGGCGGGCAACTCTTCAAGCACCACGGTGGCCAACACCAGCGGTAGCCAAGGTGCGCTCGGTGGCGGTGGTGCCGGGCTGGGGTCGAGCGACTCGCTGTTTTATTCGTTCGTGAGCAATAACCTGCAAATCGCTTTGCATGCGCTGGAAACCAACGGCCGTACGCAAGTGTTGTCAGCGCCCTCGCTGGTGGTGATGAACAACCAGCAGGCGCAGATCCAGGTGGGTGACAACATCCCGATCAGCCAGACCACCGTCAATACCTCTACCTCGGACACCACCTTGAGCAGTGTGGAATATGTGCAAACCGGGGTGATCCTGGACGTGGTCCCGCGTATCAACCCAGGCGGGCTGGTGGCCATGGAAATCCAGCAGCAAGTGAGCGACGCGGATACCAGTAACGTGACTACCAGCCAACCCAACCCGGTAATCTCCACCCGGTCGGTGAGCACGCAGATTGCGGTGCAGAGCGGCCAGACCATACTCCTGGGCGGCTTGATCAAGCAGGATAACGCCGAGAGCGTCTCCAGCGTGCCGGGGCTTTCCCGCATCCCCGGGCTCCGTTGGTTGTTCGGCACCACCAGCAAAACCCGCGACCGCACCGAGCTGATCGTATTGATCACTCCACGGGTGGTAACCAACACCAGCCAGGCCCGCCAAGTGACTGATGATTACCGGCAGCAGATGCAGCTTTTGAAGCCGGGCGTGGCGCAGGGCTGGTGAGGCGCATGCAGATGCAAGCGTCATTGCAGCCACTGCGCGTCCCAAAGCGGGTACTGGGCCAGGCTCGCCACCAGCCTGGCCCTCAACGGGTTGGCCACCACATACCGAGCGGCTGGAAGCACAGAGTCCGCACGATCCGAACCCTCGCAGCGACCGCCGGGCTGCAAGCACCCAAGGATTGATGAGCCCCGCTCATAGCTGCAAATAGCCAAGCGGGGCTAATCATTGCAGGCATTCACTTCTACCCTCATCAGGTTGCTGCCCTAACGACAGATTTCATTGAACGAGAATCTGCGTGCCTGATGAGGACCTCCCATGACCGATGATGCGAACGCCCCTGGCGATCTGGCGCCCTCGCGCCGTAATTTCCTGAAATTCGGCGTGTCGAGCGTCGCCGCCGCTACCGTGTCCACGTGGATACCCGGCGCCGTGGCTGCGGCCCAGGCCACCGCGCAGGTGGATGAGGAGGCGCCGAAGCAAGGCGAGCGGCGTATCCAGCTCAAGGTGAACGGCCAGGCCCATGTGCTCAATGTGCCGGTGAATGCCATCTTGCTGGACGTGCTGCGCGACCGTTTGCAGCTTACTGGTACCAAGAAAGGCTGCGACCACGGCCAATGTGGCGCCTGCACCTTGATCGTCAATGGCGCCTCGATCAACTCCTGCCTGTCGATCGCGGTGCAACATGACGGCGACGAGATCCTCACCATCGAAGGGCTGGAACAAAACGGCCAGTTGCACCCCTTGCAAGAAGCATTCTGGGCTCATGACGCCTATCAGTGCGGGTACTGCACCTCTGGGCAGATCATGAGCGCCTACGCCATCCTGCAAAACCCGGATATTCCCGAGGATGACGCCAGCGTGCGGGAAGCCATGAGTGGCAACATTTGCCGCTGCGGCGCCTACAAGAACATCCTCAGCGCCATCCAAGCGGCCCGGCCGAAGATGAAGGGAGTGGTGTAATGCGCACTTTTCAGTACACCCGCGCGGATTCCCCCGCTCAGGCCATCGGTCGCACGCCCGACGCGGACCGCGCCTTTCTTGCCGGCGGCACCACGTTACTCGACCTGGTGAAGCTGGACGTGATGCAGCCAACGGAAGTGGTGGACATCAATCGGCTTGCGCTCAAACAGGTGGAGCGCCTGAGCGACGGCCGTCTGCGCATCGGCGCGTTGGTCACCAACAGCGACCTGGCCCATCACCCGATTGTGGTGAAGGATTACCCGGCGCTCTCCCAGGCATTGCTAGCAGGAGCGTCCACTCAGCTGCGCAACAAGGCCACCACCGCCGGCAATGTGATGCAGCGCGTGCGCTGTGGTTATTTCCGAGATGGCGTTTCCGCCTGCAACAAACGCACGCCGGGGTCGGGCTGTGCCGCCATCGACGGCCACAACCGCAGCGTGCATGCCGTGCTGGGCACCAGTGACCAGTGCATCGCCACGCACCCGTCAGACATGTGCGTGGCGATGGCAGCCATTGGCGCCACGGTGACGCTGCAGGGAGCCGGCGGGGTACAAGAGGTAGCTTTCGCAGACTTTCATCTATTGCCTGGCAAAACGCCTTGGCTGGAGCATGCCTTGGGTAAGAACGAACTGATCACACACATCACCCTGGACGCACCGTTGACCAACGCTCGTTCGGCGTACCTGAAGTTGCGCGACCGCACCTCGTACCAATTTGCCCTGGCCTCCAGCGCGGTGATCGTAGTGATGAATGGGCCACGCATTGTTCAGGCGCGCGTTGCCCTGGGCGGTGTGGGCACCAAACCGTGGCGGGCCGCTGAAACCGAAGCCGCGCTGGTGGGGCAGGTTCCGTCACCCGAGCTGTTCGCCCGTGCCGCCGCGCGGGCCTTTGAAAGCGCTACGCCCCATTCGCAGAACGCCTACAAGGTCCCCCTCGGGCAGCAGGCAATCGTGCGCAACCTGCGCAACCTTCTGGTGTAAGGAGAGAGCCCATGACCGAGCCCACTATTGGCGCCCCTCAGCGGCGCATCGACGGCCGCTACAAAGTCACTGGCCGCGCCCGTTACGCCGCTGACCATCCTGTCAAAAACCTTACCTATGCCTATGGGGTGTACAGCACCATCGCCAGCGGCACCGTGCTGAGCATCGACGACCGGGCTGCACGCGCCATGCCTGGCGTGCTCGCCGTGCTTCACCACGGCAACATGCCGGCTATCCACCGCTCACCGGCTGCGGCGTTCACCTTTGATATCCGCGCCATCACCTACGTGGATGAACACCGTTTGCCCTTCGAAGATGACCGGGTGTACTACCCCGGCCAGTTCGTTGCGCTCGTGGTTGCCGACAGCTTCGAGCGTGCCCGGGAAGCGGCGCAGCAGGTAAAGGTGCAATACCGTGCCGGGGAACTGGTGCCGGGGCTGGAACAATCCCTGCAACGTAAACCTGCAGCGGACGGCGGCGCGGGGCATGCCCGTGGCAACGCCGACGCTGCGCTGGCGACTGCGGCGCACAAGGTAGAAGCCACCTACACCACGCCGGTGGAAGTGCACAACCCAATGGAAATGCACAGCACCACTGCGTACTGGGAGAACGGTCGGCTATCTGTGTATGAATCCACACAGGGCGTGGTCAACCATCGCAACGTGCTAGCCAACGTGTTCGACCTTACCCCGGACCGCGTGGAGGTGAAGGCCCCGTTCATTGGTTCGGGCTTTGGCAGCAAACTCTTCCCTTGGCCTCATTCGATTGCGGCCTGCGCCGCTGCGAAAGTGACCGGCAGACCGGTGCAACTGGTGGTACCGCGCGCCCAGATGTTCACCACCGTGGGCCATCGCCCAGAAACGTCCCAGCGGCTGCAGGTAGCAGCAGACGTCAATGGCAAGCTGGTGGCGATCAAGCACGTGTCGGTGAACACCACCTCCATGGTGGACGTGTACATCGAGAATTGCGGCGGGGTGACCAAAAGCTTGTATTCCTGCCCTAACGTGGTGGTGAGCCATGCCAGCGCGCCGGTCAACCGTGGTACGCCCACGTCCATGCGGGCGCCTGGTGCGGCGCCGGGGCTGTTCGCGCTGGAATCGGCCATGGACGAATTGGCGTTGGCCTGCGACATGGACCCCTTGGCGTTTCGCCAGAAGAACCTATCCAGCCGGGACGAAAGCACCGGCCTGCCATGGTCCAGCAACCACTTGGCCGAGGCCCTCAGTACCGCCGCGGAGCGCTTCGGATGGCAGCAGCGCAAGCCTGGCACAGGCGCCATGCGCGAGGGGGACGAAATCATCGGTTATGGCCTTGGTGCCTGTAACTGGGAAGCCTACCGGATACCTGCAGAGGCAAGGGTTACGCTGCGTGCCGACGGCACCGCGCTGGCCCAGTGCGCGGTGCAGGATATAGGCACCGGCACCTATACCATCGTCGCGCAAACGGTGGCGGACCTTACCGGGCTGCCGCTGGAGCGAATCGAGGTGGAGCTGGGCAGCTCGGCGTTCCCGGCCGGCCCGTTGTCGGGCGGCTCCTGGGCTACCGCCAGCGTGATGCCTGCGGTGGCCGAAGCCACCCGGTTGGCGCTGCGCAAATTGAGTGGATATGCCACGGGCAAGGGTGGCCCGTTTGCTGGCACCGCACCCGAAGCGCTCACCGTAAGCGGCGGGCGGCTGAGCGACGGCCAGCGGGCGGTGGCCTTCGCCGACGTGCTCAGAAACCAGCGGCTATCCCGCGCCGAAGCGGAGTACCAGAGCCCCGGGGCGGACACCAGCAAGTTCGCCTTCCGATCCTTCGGCGCGCACTTTGTGGAAGTACGCTGGGACCCCGGCATTTCGAGGCTGCGCGTGGCTCGAGTGGTAAGCGCCATCGACGTAGGCCGGGTGGTCAATCCGCTGGCAGCGCGCAATCAGGTCGAGGGTGCGATTGTGATGGCTATCGGCATGGCTTTGTTCGAGGCGGCGGAGTTCGACCCGCGCAATGGGCTGCCGGTGAACAACAACTATGCCGAATATGTGGTACCGGTGAACGCGGACCAACCTGAAATCGACGTAATCCTCCTCGACCATCCGGACCTCCATCTCAACGAATTCGGTGTGCGAGGCATCGGTGAAATTGGCGTGACCGGGCTGGCAGCCGCAGTCGCCAATGCCGTATACCACGCCACCGGCAAGCGCATTCGGAACCTGCCGATCACCCTGGACAAACTCATGGACGGTATTCCCACCTGATGCCTATGAAACCGCTGGACGTACAGGTGGTAGAACAGGCGCTGGCGTGGCTCGAACTGGGCCAGCCCGTGTGGTTGTGCACGGTGCTCGCCACGTTCGGCTCGGCGCCCAGGGAGCCAGGGTCGATGCTGGTGGCCACCGCGTCGGGGGGCTTTTGTGGGTCGCTGTCCGGCGGCTGCGTGGAGGAGGATTTCCTCCAGCGGCTGGCCGCCGGTGAGTTTACACCCGCAAGCCAGGTGGTGCGCTACGGCGAAGGTGGGCTCGCGCCTACAGTCGCCTTGCCCTGTGGTGGCTCACTTGATGTGCTGCTGGAACACTTCGCCGCCGACGAGCCTGCTCGGGCGCACTTCGTTGCGTTAAGGCGGGCACTGCTCGGTGAACGGCCGGTCAGCCGACACATCAGCCTGGGCAATGGCGAGCCCAGCCTGGACGATATCCGTAGGCATGCGCCGCGAGTGAGTCGCGATCGAGATCACATTTGTATCAATGTAGGCCCGTGTACACGATTGATTGTGGCGGGAGTGTCGCCGGTGGCTGAGTACTGCATCGACTTCGCCCAGGCGCTGGGGTTCGAGGTGATCGTGTGCGACCCTCGCCCGGAACACCTGGCCTGGCTGCAGGGCAAGGTGCCGGCGGATAAACTGCTGGAAGTGCTGCCTGCGGTCTTCATCGCAGGCGGCGGCTGCCATCAAGCGACCGCGGTGGTGGCGCTGACCCACGACCCTCGGCTGGACGACCTCACCTTGATGGAAGCCGTGCGCACTCAAGCGTTTTACATCGGTGCCATGGGTTCGGCTCGCACCAGCGAAAAGCGCCGCGAACGCCTGGCCAGGATCGGCCGCCTGGGCCCGGAGCAATTGGCCCGGGTTCATGCGCCCATCGGCCTGAACCTGGGCAGCAAAACCCCGGCTCAGATAGCGCTGGCGGTGATGGCGGACATCGTACGCGCCGCCAATGGCGTACCTCGCGAGCAGTTGTAGCCGTTATGTGCCAGCGTTGCGCCTGCGTTGTCCGGCGGCGTATCGCCCTGGCGCTGGGCAACTACTGATGATGTGGATGCATATTAGGTTATGCCAATAATGAATTTAGGGCATGTAGCGAGGGGTGCTATGGTCCACCGATAAAGCCCGCTTTCTCTCTCGGCGACCGTGCGCGCGGATCCGAACCCACCCGTTCCGGAGACGCTGCATGCCTGGCCGTTCTGCCAATCCTGTATCCCGCCGCCATTTGCTCGGTTATGGCGCCGCCGCCCTGGCCAGCTCGCTGTGGCTACCACTTGCCGGGCGCGCCTTGGCCGATGAGCCCAGCCACGCCGCCCATGGCCAGTCAGCTGAACCTCCGGGTACGGGGGCCTTTATCAAACTTGACGCCCCTTACAAACTGAAACTGGCCATCAACCTCAACGCCGTTTGCCTGGCCCCCGTGGTGATCGCGCACGGGGAAGGCTTTTTCACGAAGCACAATCTGGACGTGGAATTCGTGAACTTCGGTAATTCCACAGAGGTACTGCTTGAAGCCATTGCCACAGGCAAAGCGGATGCCGGGCTGGGCATGGCCCTGCGCTGGCTCAAGGCGCTGGAGCAGGGCTTTGACGTGAAGCTCACCGCGGGTACGCACGGGGGTTGCCTGCGCCTGTTGAGCGCCAGCAGCAGCCCGATTACCTCACTGGAAGCGCTCAAGGGCCAAACCATCGGCGTGACCGACATGGCCAGCCCGGACCGCAACTTCTTTTCCATTCTGCTGAAAAAGCACGGCGTAGACCCGGTAAGCGACGTGCAGTGGAAGCTGTACCCCGCCGACCTGCTGGGCACGGCATTGGACCGGGGAGAGGTACAGGCCATCAGCGGCAGCGACCCGTTCATGTACCGGCTGATCAAGGCAGGCCAGGCACGGGAGCTGTCCAGCAACCTGGTGGACGAATACGCCAACCTGTCGTGCTGCGTGGTGGGTGTTACGGGCAAGTTGGTGCGCGAGAACCGCCAGGTGGCTGCGGCACTCACCCAAGCCGTGCTGGAAGCCCACGACTATGCGGTTCAGCACCCGGAGGCAGTGGCCAAGGGGTTCCAGAAGTTTGCGTTGAACACCACCGAAGCCGAGGTGCAAGCGATCCTGCACGACCACACCCACGGGCATCATGCGGTGGGTGCCGCGTTCACCGAGGAAATCGTGACCTATGTGGACGACCTGAAAACCGTGCAGGTGTTCGATGCCAGCACCGATGCCAGGCAGTTCGCCGGGGAGATCACCGCCGATGTCTTCAGCTGAGCTCAGCCAATCCACGCCCGCCGCCCTTCGGCGCAGCGGGCCCATCATCGCCTGGCAACCCGCGCTGGCAAGCCTGGCGTGGCTGATGGCGGGCGGGCTGACCCGCTTTTACTCGGACGCCACCCGCCATTGGCCGCTTACCGACAGCCTGGCGAACGCGGAGCTGGCTGCCGCAGTGGCAATTGCAGCACTGGCGCTGGCGGGTGTACGCCTGCCGGAACTGAACCGGCGGCTGCGCCACGCCTCAGCCTGGCTCATCGCGCTGGGCCTATTACTTGCCCTGTGGGAACTGGGGACGGCAAAGCTTGCATTGCTGCCCGTGCCGTTTTTCGCGCCGCCGCAAACGTTGGTCGCCGTTTATGTGAACGACTGGGCGCGGTTGCTGGACAGCCTGGCCCATTCGGCGCTGCTGTTGGGCACCGGCGTTATTACCGGCGCGGCGTGCGGCTTTGTGGCGGGGGTAGCCATGGGCTGGTCCAGCGCGGTGGGCTACTGGTTGCACCCCGTATTGCGCATCCTCGGCCCGGTGCCGTCGACGGCGCTGTTGCCGCTGTGCTTTTTCCTGTTTCCCAGCAGCTGGAGCGCCAGCGTATTCCTGATCGCGCTTGCCACCTGGTTCCCCGTGACCGTGCTCACCTGGTCGGGTGTGACCAGCGTCGACAAGGCCTATTACGACGTGGCCCGCACCCTGGGTGCCAAGCCGTGGTTCCTGATACGGCGAGTGGCGATCCCCGCCGCCATGCCCCACGTGTTCGTGGGCGTGTTCATGGGGTTGGGGGCCTCGTTCTCCACCTTGGTGGTGGCGGAAATGATGGGGGTTAAATCGGGCATTGGCTGGTACCTGCAATGGGCGCAAGGTTGGGCAGCCTACGCCAACATGTATGCGGCCTTGCTGTTGATGGCGGTGTGTTGCTCAGGGCTGATTTGCGCCTTGTTCAAGGTGCGTGATCGGCTGCTGGCCTGGCAAAAAGGAACGGTGAAATGGTAGCGCTCAACCAACGGCATACGGCGGGGCTGGCCGTGGACATCGAGGCGCTGAGCCACGCTTTCCACCTGGATGGGCAGCCGCTGCCGGTACTGGATAACGTAAGCCTGAACATCGCCCCGGGCGAATTCGTCGCGCTGCTCGGCCCGTCCGGCTGTGGCAAATCTACACTTCTGCGGCTTGTGGCGGGGCTGGAGCCCGCTGATGAAGGTGCGTTGTTGGGCGATGGGGTGCCGATTAACGGGCCACATCCCAGCCGGGTAGTGATGTTCCAGGAGCCCACGCTGTACCCGTGGCGGCGGGTGTGGAACAACGTCGCCATCGGCCTGGAAGCCCAGGGCGTACTCAAGGGGCAGCGCAGTCGCGTGGATGCCGCCCTGGCCAAAGTGCATCTGACCAAGTTCGCCCGCGCCTGGCCCCGGCAGTTGTCGGGCGGCATGGCGCAGCGGGTGGCATTGGCGCGCGCCCTGGTGAACGAACCCCGGCTGCTGATTCTGGACGAGCCTCTCGGCAAGCTGGATTCCCTTACCCGCATCGCCATGCAAAAAGAACTGACCGACCTGTGGCAGCGCCAAGGCTATACAGCCTTGCTGGTCACCCACGATGTGGAAGAAGCGCTGCTGCTGGCCAACCGTATCATCGTGTTTAGCGACAGGCCTGCGAGGGTGCGCTCGGAAATTTCCATAAACCGAGGCTTTCCGCGGCGGCGGGATGATCCGTACCTGGTAAGCCTACGACGGGAGATTCTGGCCCAGCTGGGGCTGGAGGAGGCGGCTTGAGATGCAATATTTGCATCTTAGAATATGCCTTAAATGAATTTCACAACGGCGTCGCCAGTGCGTAGGTTATAAGCGATCAGTCTCAATATTACATCGCTTATAACCGGCCATATGGAGGCCCCCTTGCGCATACTCTTCAAACTCGCTGCCGCCGCGCTCGCTGCCTCGATCAGCCTGGGCGCTTCGGCGCTTACGCTGACCGTAGGCGACCAAAGCTACAACACCCGTGCCGTGATGGAAGCCGCCGGGGTGCTCGAGGGCCTCCCGTACACCCTCGATTGGAAACAGTTTACCGCTGGCTCCCCAGTTGCCGAGGCGTTGAACGTGGGCAGCCTCGACCTTGGCCTGCTGGGCGATGCGCCGCCGCTGTTCCTTGGCGCGTTGGGCGCGCCTATCAAGGTCATCGCGGTGACTCAACAGAACCTCGACGGCGTAGCCATCATTGCTGGCAAGGATTCCGCGATCAAGACCGTCGCCGACATCCGCGGCAAGCGTGTAGCGATCTGGAAAGGCTCCTGGAGCCAGCAATTGCTATTCACCGCACTGGACAAGGCTGGTGTACCGCGAGATGCCGTGGATATTCGTTACCTCAGTGCACTGGATGCTTCCCACGCCCTGGACGGCGGGTCGGTGGATGTGATCGCTACGTGGGAGCCCTACGTTACCCAGCAAGAGCGCCAAGGCGCGCGGGTAATCACCACGGCCAAAGGATTGATCCCCGCGCAAAGCTTTGTGGTGGCCAACAATACGTCCCTGGAAGAGAAGCGGGCCGCCATCGCGGACTTTCTGGCGCGGTTGAAAAAGGCGCGCAGCTGGACCCTCAGCGACGCCGCTCACAACGAAGCCTATGCCGACGCCTGGGCCGAGCGCAGCCGCGCCGACCGCGAGATCGCCCGGGCCTGGTTCTCCCGCGCGCAAACCAACCTTGGCCCGGTGAGCGAGCAGAACATTGCGGACGCGCAGAAAACCATCGACTTCTTTGCCGGGCTGGGCCTGATCAAGGCGTACCCGGCAGCCCAGTTGTTCGACCGCTCGTTCACCCACGCCCTGGCCGCGCCGGGTACCGCCACCGCGCAAACCGCGCCCTGAACCGAGGAAGCTCCTGACATGAGCAAACGACAGCTGAAACTGGGCGCCCTCACCATGGGCGTGGGCGGCCCCGGTCGGCATAATCTGTGGCTGGACCCGGAATTGCCGGCCGACGCCAGTGTGAACATCGACTGGTACATCGACATTGCCCGCCAGGCCGAAGCGGCGCTGTTCGACCTGATCTTCATCGTCGACAGTCAGTTCATCACGCCTGGTTCGCCGCCCCATTACCTGAACCGGCTGGAGCCGCTCACGCTACTGTCGGCCCTGGCAGTCAGCACCCGGCACATTGGCCTGGTGGGCACGCTCACTACCTCATACAACGAGCCGTTCAACGTGGCCCGGCGCCTGGCGTCGCTGGACCTGATCAGCAAGGGCCGGGCAGGGTGGAACGTGGTCACCAGCGGAGACGCGGGGACCGCCGGCAACTATGGCCGTGACGAGCACTACGACTACGACACCCGTTATGGCCGTGCCCGTGAGCATGTTCATGTGGTGCAGGGATTGTGGCAGTCCTGGGAACACGATGCCTTTGTGCGCGACCGCAACACCGGGCGCTATTTCGACCCCGCCAAGCTGCATGCGCTGAACCACAAGGGCGAGCATTTCTCCGTAGTGGGGCCCTTGAACATCCAGCGCTCGCCACAGGGGCAGCCGGTGATTTTCCAGGCGGGGGATTCCGAGCAAGGCCGGGAATTGGGCGCTGGCATTGCCGACGTGGTCTTCACCCACGCGCCGAGCCTGGAGCAAGGCCAGGTGTTTTACAAAGAGATCAAGGATCGCGCGCGCCTCCAAGGGCGCAATCCCGACCAGGTGCTGGTGTTGCCAGGCGCGGAGATCTTCGTGGGGGATACTGATGCGCAGGCCCGGGAGATCGAACGCCACTATCATCAGGCCGACCACAGTTTCGAACAGGCCTTGCTCGAGTTCGGCCGTTCGTTTGGTTGGCATGACTTCAGCCAGTATGACCTCGATGCGCCGTTCCCGGCCCAGGCGCTGGAGTTTGCCCGCAGCAGCTTCTTCACCGTAGCCAAACGGATCACCGACCGGGCCGTGAGTGAAGGCCTTACCCTGCGCCAGGCCGTTGAAGCCTCGCGGCAATTGCGCCCGGGGGCGTTTGTGGGCAGCGCGACGACCATCGCGGATAAAATGGCGTTGTGGCTGGAGGCGAGGGCAGTAGACGGCTTCAACATCTATATCGGCCACCCGGGCCAATTCCGCCGGTTCACTGAGGAAGTAGTGCCGCTGCTGCAAGAGCGCGGGGTATACCGCACCGAATACCCGGGCACTACGTTGCGCGAAACCCTCGGGCTCGGGATTCATGGCAACGTACGGGGTTAGCCTGCCGACGGCCTGGTGCAGCCGGCGCTTAGCAGCGGCGACTCGGTGGAGCAGTGGCTGGCCCAGCTTAAGCTCAGCTGACCCGTCAGTGTTTGAACAGCCGGGTATCCAGCGCGAACACCTCGGGAGTTACCGTGGCCAGCGCCGCGCCGGGGTGCAGCGGATTGAACAGGTAGTTGGTGGTGTGTGGCATCACGGCGCTGGGTACCGGCAGTAGCAGCGCCGCTACACTACGCAGAAAACCATCGCCTACAGCCCGTGTGCGTGCCTGATCCTGTTGCCAGCCTTGATCAAGCTCGGGGGCGGGCGCCTCAATCGCCCCGTCCGGGAGCTCTACCCGCAGCAGCTGCAGGCTCTCGGGAAAATCCTCCTGGTCCACTTCCAGATGCACCAGCACCTCCAGCAATGCCCCCGAAGGTGTGCCCGCCAGGTACACCACCGGGTGGCCGATCGTATGCCAGCGCCCGCCGGCCATCAGCCCTCCACGACCGGTGAGGTCGGCGAACGCGCTGATCCGCCATAGCGTCAAAACGCAAAGCCCTCGGCGAGCTGCACCAATGCCTCTTCCACTTGCCGGGTACCCTGGATGGTGGAAAGCATGGCAACAGGCGTTTTACCCCCGAAGCGTTCCTTGGGCTTGGTGAGCCAGCGGCGGGCCTTGGCATCGTCCCCGAACAAGGCCTGGGCCATGGCTGCGATATGGGCGGAGCGAAACAGCCGGTCGCTCTCGTCGACAGTCAGCGGCTGGCCTTTGGTGAGGCGACTTTTGAGCGTTTTCAGCGGAATAATGTGATCACGCTCGAGCGGGCTGATCGTTCCTTCATCGGCCAGCGTTTTGACACGGCTCGCGGGGAAGCCCATCTCAATCAGCTCATGGATTCGCTGGTCCGAGGCGCTGGCTGGAATTTCCAGCAGCGCCTCGAGGCGAGTACGGTAGGCGAAGTAGGCAGGTTCGCGCAGAATTTCGGCATGCATGGAGGAGGTCCTCGTTGCGGCATTTGCCGAATAGTATCCGGCGAACCCCGGATTTGTTGCAAGGTGAATCTTCCTGACGGAATTGATTATCAGAGATCGCTAAGGCTGCACTGGCCATCACGGCGCCCAGATATCCACGTCGCTGGCCTTCACAGGCTCAGGCAGCAACCCGGCCGCAAAGAACGCATCGGCGATGCGCTGCTGTTCCCCCAGCTCGCTGGCAGTAACCGGCTGCACCTGGTAACTGCGTTTGGCATTGGCCGCTTCTACCGTGCCCACGTCCAGGTTGCCCCACAACGGCCCTAACACTTCAGCCGCCTCACGCGGGTGAGCCTTGACCCATGCCCCGGCATCTACCAGTTGCCCGTACACCAGTTTCAATACGTCCGGGTGCGCCTTGGCATACGGGGTGCTGGTCAGGTAGTAGCGCTTGTAGCTCGCCAGGCCTTCGCCATCGGCCAGGGTGCGAGTAGGGAGCTGACGCTGAACGCCGCTGAGGAAGGGCTCCCATGTCACCCAGGCATCCACCTTGTGGTTCTCGAAGGCAGCGCGGCCGTCGGCGGGCGAAAGATAGGCAGGCTTGATGTCAGAGAATTGCAGGCCTGCTTGGTGCAGCGCCGCTATCAGCAGGTAGTGCGCCCCGGCCGCCTTGGTCACGGCGACGGTTTTGCCCTTGAGGTCTGCCAACGCGTGCAAGGGCGAGGCTTGGGGCACCACGATCGCCTGCGCGGAGGGCGAGCGAGCTTCCTGAGCGAAATAAGTGAGCTTGGCATGCGCCGCCTGGGCGAACACCGGGACGGTATCCGCTACATCTGCGCTGATATCGACGTTGCCCACGTTGAGGGCTTCGAGCAACGGCAACCCGCTGGGGAATTCATGCCAGCTGACGTCGATATTCTTTTCGGCCAGGGCCTTGTCCAGCGTGCCGCGGGTTTTGAGCAAGGCAATGAGCGTGGAGGACTTCTGATACCCGATACGTACGGTGTCCCGGGCTTGGGCCTGGGTAGTGACGCCCAGGCCAGCCATGGAAATCAGGGCGGCCATGGCGGTAAAACGAAGAAAGTTGGGCATAGTGCACTCGGTGTTGGACGGTTGGGCGAAGCGGCAGCGAGTGCAATGCTAAAGCCCCAGAAAAAGCGGGATAAATACTTTGTGCGCATAAGCTTACGCCCAACGCGTGCACGCGACCTGGCGAGCACCCGGTAACCTGCCGAGGCACAGGTTCCCGGGCCAATCGTGCGTTAACCGAGGTCGCTGGCCTGGTGTCGCTCGGGCACTTGCTCGGCTTCGTCGCCCCACACGCGGTTCACCCGCCGCCCACGGATCACCGCAGGCCGCTGAGCGATTTCATTCGCCCAGCGCAGTACATGGGTGTACTCCTGCACGGCGAGGAACTCGCCTGCGGAATAAAGGTTGCCGCGCACCAGCTCACCGTACCAGGGCCATACGGCGATGTCGGCGATGGTGTAGGTGCTACCGGCCAGGTACGGCTGCTCGGCGAGACGGCGGTTGAGCACGTCCAGTTGGCGTTTCGCCTCCATGGTGAAACGGTCGATGGGGTACTGCATCTTTTCCGGCGCATACGCATAAAAGTGCCCGAAGCCTCCACCCAGGTACGGCGCGGCGCCCATTTGCCAGAACAGCCAGTTGAGGGTTTCTGCACGGCCGGCGGGGTCGGCTGGCAAAAAGGCGCCGAACCTCTCGGCCAGGTGCAGCAGGATCGAACCGGACTCGAACACCCGCACAGGGACCTCACCGCTGTGGTCAACCAGCGCGGGGATCTTGGAGTTAGGGTTGATGTCCACGAACCCGCTGCCGAACTGGTCGCCCTCCGAGATGCGGATCAGCCACGCGTCGTACTCCGCGCCGGTATGGCCCAGGGCAAGCAGCTCTTCCAGCAGTACGGTGACCTTTACGCCATTGGGCGTGGCCATGGAGTACAGCTGCAAGGGGTGCTTGCCCACGGGCAGGGGCTTGTCATGCGTTGCGCCGGCGATGGGGCGGTTGATGCTGGCGAACTGGCCGCCAGACGGTGCCTCGTGTTTCCAGACCTTGGGTGGAACGTACGCGGTGTCGCTCATGGATAACCTCCAGGGGTTCGATAGCCGGTAAGGTGGCGCTAGCGTATCAGGCAGCGTTGCCACCCAGTTCGTTCTTGAGAAAATCGAGAAACGCGCGGGTTTTCATCGGCACTCGGCGCGCGGTGGGGTACACGGCGTTGATGGAGATCGGTGGCGCCTGCCACTCGCACATCACCGCCACCAGGCTACCGCGGCCCAACGCCTGCTCCACGATGAACGTAGGCAGCAGGGCAATGCCCATTCCGGCCTCGGCCGCCTGGGCGAGCAGGTCCCCGTTGTTGGCATGCAGCGGCCCGGTAACATGTACGTTCTGGGTTTCCCGGCCATTGCTCAGTTGCAGGGTAACGCCGCTTTGCAGGTAGCCGTAGTTCAGGAAAGCATGGCCGGCCAGGTCCCTGGGGTGCTGCGGCGTGCCCGCGCGTTCAAGGTAGTCAGGGGAGGCCACCAGCATTCGGGGGGCAGGCGCCAACTGGCGTGCTACCAACGAGGAGTCGGCGAGGCTTGCGATGCGGATGGTCACATCGAAGCCGCCCTTGATCGGGTCTACTTGTTGGTCACTGAGCACCAGCTGCAGCTCCAGCCGGGGATGTAGCGCATGAAAGCGCGGCAGCAGGGCGCCCAGCTGGGTGAGCCCGAACGACATCGGCGCGTTCACCCGCAGCACCCCCTGCACTTCGGCCAGGCCACTGCGGGCGCGCTGCTCGGCTTCATCGAGCGAGGCGATCAATTCGCGGCAGGCTTCGTAGTATTCGGCGCCAGCTTCGGTCAGGTGCAGGCTGCGGGTGGTCCGCAGCAACAGCTGTACGCCAAGATTTTCCTCCAGTGCCTGGATCTGCTTGCTCACCTTCGAACGGGGAACGCGCATGGCCCTGGCGGCTGCGGCAAAACCGTTGGCGTCCACGGTTGAAACAAAAGCGCGCATGCATTCAATACGGTCCATTAACACTGTCCCTAAAATGGAATCAATAAGTCCTGATTCTAGGGAATTGTTGCTCCGCTGCGCTAGCCCTAAAGTACACCCATGCCAGGGCGATCACCCGAAACCGCCCCTGGCGCCTCATCACTATAAGGAGATACTCAATGACCCTGTTGCGCAAAACCCTCACCGCCACTGCACTCGCCCTGTCCATTGGCAGCGCTTTCGCTGCCGAGCCCGATGCCATTGCCAACCAGCGTACCCAGGCCTTCCTCAATGCCCTGAACGCAGGCGGCGGCAAGCCGCTGGAACAGCTGTCGCCCAAGGATGCGCGCGCCGTACTGACCGGCGCGCAGAATTCCGTGAAGGTGGACCTGAGCGGCACCGAGGTCAGCGAGCGTCGTATCGAAGCCAGCGGCCAGTCGATCAAGCTGACGGTTGTAAGGCCGGCCGGTGTCAAAGGCGCGCTGCCCGTGTTCATGTTTTTCCACGGTGGCGGCTGGGTGCTGGGCGACTACCCAACCCATGCGCGGTTGATCCATGACCTGGTGGTGGGCTCTGGCGCGGTAGCGGTGTATGTGGACTACACCCCATCGCCCGAGGCGCATTTCCCTACCGCGATCAACCAGGCTTATGCGGCCACCCGCTGGGTAGCCGAGCACGGCCGCGAGATCAACGTGGATGGCAGCCGCCTGGCGGTAGCGGGTAACAGCGTGGGCGGCAACATGGCTGCGGTAGTAAGCCTGATGGCCAAGGAGCAGGGCACGCCTAAGTTGCGCTTCCAGGCCCTGCTGTGGCCTGTGACGGATGCTAGCTTCGACACCGGCTCCTATCAGCAATACGCTGAAGGGCATTTCCTCACCCGCAACATGATGAAGTGGTTCTGGGACAGCTACACCACCGACGCCGCTCAACGCGCCGACATCCACGCTTCGCCATTGCGCGCTACCACCGAACAGCTCAAGGGCCTGCCACCTGCGCTGGTACAAACTGCGGCCCTGGACGTATTGCGTGATGAGGGCGAGGCCTATGCCCGCAAGCTGGACGCAGCCGGGGTGCCTGTGACTGCCGTGCGCTACAACGGCATGATCCATGACTACGGGCTGCTCAACCCCCTGAGCGACGTGCTAGAAGTACAAGCTGCAATGCGCCAGGCCGCGAATGAGCTCAAAGCCCACCTTTGAGTGGCCTCTGAGCGGCAAGCCATAAGCTGCAAGCTGCAAGCTAAGCGCGCCTGGCTTGTAGCTTGTAGCTTGTAGCTTGTAGCTTGAAGCTCCAATGGCTATGGTCGCGGGCTGATCATTCCCCAGGAGCTGTTACCTGATGCCCGCCGACACCTACCAACCCAATCCCGACCTGCTGGCTTACGCACAACAGGGGCGCGCCAGTTATCGGGGGATGATCCCGAGGGCCGGCGCGCCGGACCCGGTTGCCGAAGTGCGGGATATGGACATCCCGGCGACGCATCTGGCACAGGCCCTGGCAGCCAGGTTGTACGTACCTTCTTCCCCTGCGTCCGATGCCTCCCGCCCCGTGGTGCTGTTCCTCCACGGTGGGGGGTTTATCTGCGGCGATCTCGACACCCACGACGTCATGCTCCGCGCCCTGGCGAACCGCAGCGGCGCACTGGTGCTGTCGCTGGCGTACCGGCTGGCCCCCGAGGCGCCCTTTCCGGCCGGGCTGGAAGATACCTTCGCCGCGCTGACGTGGCTGCAGTCCAATGCTAAGGCCTTGGGCGGTGACGAGCAGCGGATCGTCGTGTGTGGCGACAGTGCCGGCGGCAACCTGGCGGCGGCGGTGTGCCTGCTGGCGCGGGAGCGCGGAGGGCCAGGCATTGCCGGGCAAATGTTGTTCTATCCCAACCTGGACGGGATCGGTGACACCGCATCCTGGGCGGCGTTGGGTGACCGGTATTTCCCCACCCGGGCGGCGATGGAGCTTACGCTGCAGTGCTATGTGCCAGGCCCGCCGGAGCAGCGCCATAACCCTCTGGTGGCGCCGCTGCGGGCAGCCCTGCATGGCTTGCCACCTGCGTTGGTGATCAGCGCCGGGCTGGACCCGCTCAAGGATGAAGGCCGCGCGTATGCGCTGAAGCTGCGAAAGGCAGGGGTTGCGGCTCAGGAGACGCTGTATCCGGAGGTACAACACGGCTTCGTGCAGTTTTTCAAGGAAGCCTGCAACGGCCGCATGGGCGAACGGGCATTGGACCAGGCCGCCGCGTTCGTGAAAGCCTGCCGCTGACGGTAGGCCTTACAAGACACCGCTGGGGTCAACTGCTCGTGTTTTGCGCCTGAAGAAAGATGGAAAACAGCTCGGACTGCGATTTGATCCCAAGCTTGCTGTACATGTGCTTCCTGTGAACGCGCACGGTTTCCGCGGAAATGTCCAGCTTGCGGGCGATTTCCTTGCTGGAGCAGCCGCTGAGCATCAGCCGGCCCACGTCCAGTTCCCGCGCGGTGAGCTGGGCGCCCCGGTTCTGTTGCACCGACGCTTCCAGCCGGTCCCGCCACGTGTCTGTGCGGGGCACGCCTGGCGCCAGCGCTGGGGCGGTGGTTGGCTCACTCACCTCGAACGGCATTCGCTGTCGCAACAGTGCGACCACCCATGGGTGGATCATTGCCAGCAAGGCGATCTGTTCAGGGCTGAAGCGCTGGGTACAGCCCAATGAAAGGCACAGCGTGCGGTCCGGGTCCAGTTGGCAGTTGAATTGCACCTCATCGGCAACCACGTTCAGGCGGAAGTAACGCTGGTAGTACTCCGTCAGTTCAAAGTGTTCCGGCGCCACCTCGGCCAGGCGGAACAGGCCGCTGTGCGGGCGCTCCCGGCTGGCGATATAGAAGGGGTCCAGCAGGTACAGGCCGTGGAGGTAATCCTGGAACAATTCGTCAGGGCTACCATCCTGCGCAGGGCACTCGGCGAACACCAGCGGGCGCTCGGCGCTGCTGAATTGCAGAGCAACCCAGCTATCAAAAGGCACGTGCTGCTGTATCAGCCGCACCAGCTGTGCCCAGAAGTTAGGGCGGTCCAGGCCTTCGATCAATTGCGCGATCGACCGGTGCCATGCCATGTCCTGAAGCGTGACTGTCATCGTTCTACCCCTGATGGGTTACCTCAGCTGCGGAATACCCCCTGGCCCGCGCTGATGCGCATACTGCCCGCACAGCCGCCCGCCGGCCAGTAGTTTACGGCGGGCAAGCACAAGAACCTTGAGGAGCACCCATGAAGGTCGAACTCGCCCAGCTCGCAGGGCAGGACAACGATACTGCCCACAACCTTGCCCAGGCCCTGCGGGCGATCGCTGAATGCGCCGCTGACACCCAGTTGATCGTTTTCCCGGAAACGCACCTGATGGGCTTTCCGTCCCGGGAAACCGTAGCGCGCGTGGCTGAACCGCTGGATGGCCCTACGGTGGCTGCCGTGCAAGCCGCCGCCAAGGAACGCGGTATCTCGGTGGTGATAGGCCTGGCGGAAAGCGACAAGGGCCAGTTCTATAACACCACAGTGCTGATCACCCCGGACGGCATCGCGCTGCGCTACCGCAAAACCCACCTGTGGGCGTCGGACCACGGGGTTTTCACCCCCGGGGACCGCTTCGCCACCTGCGTGTGGAATGGCGTACGGGTAGGCCTGTTGATCTGTTACGACATCGAGTTCCCGGAATCAGCCCGGGCCCTCGCGCAGTTGGGCGCCGACCTGATCATTGTCACCAACGGCAACATGGACCCCTACGGCCCGGTACACCGCACCGCGATCATGGCGCGGGCTCAGGAAAATCAGGCTTTCGCGCTGATGGTCAATCGGGTGGGCGAAGGGGATGGGGCACTGGTGTTTGCCGGTGGCAGCGCCTTGGTCGACCCGTTCGGCACGCTGCTCCATGAAGCCGGCCGCGACGAAACCTGCTTCACGGTAGAGCTGGACTTCGCCCAACTGGCCGCCGCGCGCCAGGACTACCGCTACCTGCACGACCAGCGGCTGCGGTTGCCCGGCCAGGTGATCGAGCATCCCGACGGGCTTCGCGAGTTGCTGATCCCCCAGGCATAACCGCTTTTTCAAAACAAGAACGTTTGTTGCGCCGCACTTTACCTCTGCCATAAAACCTATAAATCCGGAGTGGTCGCTCATGGCTCGTTTGCAATGTACCCTTTCACTGGGGTCGGTGGTGCTGTTCGGCATCGCCTACATGACCCCTATCATTGTGCTCGGCACCTTTGGCATTCTCGCCCAGGCCACAGACGGCCAGGTGCCTGCAGCCTACCTGGCTGCGCTGATTGCCATGTTCTTTACTGCGATGAGCTATGGCCGTATGGCCGCGGCTTTTCCCGTGGCCGGCTCGGCGTACAGTTATGTGCGCAAGGCTATCAGCCCCCGGCTGGGCTTTATCGCCGGCTGGGCTGTGCTGCTCGACTACCTGTTCCTGCCCATGGCGATCTGGCTGATTGGCGCGGCCTACCTGGGCTCGGCATTCCCGTCGGTGCCGCAACCGGTGTGGGTGTTGGCGTTCATCGTGGCGACCAGCGCGATCAATATCGTTGGCTTGAAGCTGGCCAACACCGTCAACGCCTTGCTGATGCTTGTGCAGTTCCTGGTGCTGGCAGCGTTCGTGGCCTTGTGCATCCACTATATAGGCGGTGATGGGCATACGCCGCTGTGGTCACTGGTACCTTTCACCAGCGGCAATCTGCAAATGCCGCTGATCATGAGCGGCGCGGCCATTGCTTGTTACTCCTTCCTCGGGTTCGACGCGGTCAGCACCCTGACCGAAGAAACGCGCGACCCGCGCCGCACCATCCCCAGGGCCATCATGCTGATCACGCTGGCGGGCGGGCTGATATTCGTAGGGGTGTCGTACTTCGTGCAACTGGCCCACCCGGGGGCGCAGTTCGAGAACATCGATGCCGCGGCTTACGAAATCGCTCGGAACATCGGAGGCGACGTGTTCGTTTCGGTCTTCCTGATTGGCCTGGTGGTAGGGCAGTTCGCTTCGGGCTTATCGGCGCAGGCCAGCGGCTCCCGGCTGCTGTATGCCATGGGCCGCGATGGTGTGCTGCCAGCATTGGTGTTCGGCCGGCTGAGCGAGCGCTTCGGTACGCCGGTCAGCAGCATTGTGCTGTGTGCGGTGGTGGCGTTGCTGGCGCTGAAGCTGGACGTCACCACTTCCACGTCGTTCATCAACTTCGGGGCGTTCCTGGCGTTCAGCCTCGTCAACCTGTCGGTGATTTTCCATTACTGGATCGGCGGCACGCGCCGCGGGGTTCGAGAAGCGCTGCTGTTCCTGCTGTGCCCATCGATCGGCCTGATAGCGGACCTGTGGCTGATGGTCAGCCTTGACCGCGCCGCCGTCATTCTTGGCATAAGCTGGCTCGTACTTGGCTGTGGCTGGCTGGCCTGGCTCACGGGCGGGTTCCGCCGGCAACCACCCGAGATGGACTTCCAGGAAGCAACCTGACCCCCGGGCACCTGGTTTTGAAGCACATCGGCGCCTATCAGCTACCGTAAACCCACGCGCACCGTTCGACTCGTAACCCATCCTTCACCACGAACGCCAGGCGCGACGGGAGAAGCACATGGCTACGTTTGACGTGAAAGACTATGGCGCGGTGGGCGATGGCGTAACGGATGACACTGCAGCGATACAGGCAGCCATCGACGCCGCAGGTGTGAACGGGGGAGACGTTTACATTGGCCCGGGCACCTATGTGGTGTCCCCGGGGGCCACTGGTCGCTGCCTTGTGCTGGGCGATAACACGCGGCTGATGGGCGCCGGCATTGGCGCGAGCATCATTGAGCTGGCCGACGATGCAGCGGGTGCCACGGCACTGGTGTTCAATAACGGCGACAACAGCGGCGCCAGCGAGCTGACCCTTGATGGCAACCGGGAAAACAACACAGGCACGGTCAATGGCTGGGTGAGCGGCGATCACGACAACGTGACGATCTCGGCCGTGGAAGTGCGCCAGGCCAGTGGCGTGGGCTTCGACCTGCGTACCACGGGCTCGTTTCTGGTCAGCAATGCCGAGGCCCGCCTCAACAGCCAGGACGGGATGCTCGCCGAGGGCCAGGCCGAGGGGGTGATTCAGGATTCACTGGCCTTTGGCAACGGCGCGGCGGGGTTCCATCTGGCCGGCGACCTCAAGCTGCTGGACAGTGACGCCGTGGGTAACGGCCAGGACGGCGTTCTGCTGTATGACACCGACGGTGCCACTAACGCCCTGTTGGTCGACGGTGGCAATGTGCAGGGCAACGGCGGCGAGGGCATACACACGCTGCAAGTGGACGGCTACACCGTGCGTGGCGTTGAGGTGTTCGAAAACACCAATTACGGCATTGAAAGCGATGGCTCGCGCAACGGTGTGATCGACCAGAACATCGTACACAACAACGCTCAGGACGAGTTTTCCGGGGTTGAGATCAATATCGACGGCTGGAACGGCAACGAAACGATCACGGCTGTCAACATTGCGGCGACCCACAACCTGGTGTACGGCGGCCGCTACGCCTATTACGGCATCGCCGAAGGCTATCAGGTGGGCCACGACAACCTGATTGCCGACAATATCGTGACCCATTCGGTGGCGCCCATCGTGGCGGCCGGGGAAGACAGCGTGGCCCGTGGTAATGCCCCCTGGGTCATCCGTTACGGTACCGACAGTGCAGACCGGCTTGGCGCGACCATCGTACGGGACCAATTGCACGGTGGCCTGGGCAATGATCGCCTCGAGGGCGGCCAGGGTGAGGATGCGCTGGAGGGCGGCCGGGGCGCGGATGTACTTACCGGCGGTGCGGACGCCGACGTATTCCGCTTCACCCTGGCAAGCGACAGCTACCGGGACGGTACCAAGAGCCATGCCGACCGCATCACGGATTTCAACCTGAGCGAGGACCGGCTCGACCTCACCGCGTTGGGCTTCAGCGCCCTGGGTAATGGCCACGGCGATACGCTGCGGCTGGTGTATGACCCCACACGGGACGTGACGTACCTGAAAAACCTCGAAGCAGATACCGACGGTGATCGGTTCGAACTGGTATTGCAGGGTGACTTGTCTGGCCTTACCGCTGCCAACCTGCAGGGCGAGCAGAGCGGAACAAGGGCCGCAGATACCCTCAATGGCGCCAACACGGCGGAAACCTTCCATGGCGACACAGGCCGCGACCGCATCCTCGCCCAGGGCGGTGACGACTTGCTGTACGGCGATGCCGGCGGCGACACGCTGACTGGCGGCGCGGGTGCCGATACCTTCGTGTACAGCCAGTTGAGCGACAGCCTGCGGTCAAACGTGGCCAATGGCACCCAGGGACGGGATACTCTGGTGGATTTCAGCGCTGTGGCAGGTGACCAGATCGATGTCTCCGCGCTGGGGTTCACTGGGCTGGGAGATGGCCACGGCACTACCCTCAAATTGATTGCCAGCGCGGACGGCACGAAAACCGTGCTCAAATCCCTGGACAGCGATACCAGCGGCTTCCACTTCGAGGTTCTGCTGCAAGGCGTAGAAAAGGCCTCACTGGCAGACACCAGCATTGTATTCGCTCACGACTATGGCACCCGGCCCAGCACCGTTCCTGACTGGTTGGACAATAACGTGTTCGGCACATCGGGGGCCGATACCCTGACCGGCAATTCGGCCGATAACGTATTGCGTGGCGGGGAGGGCAAGGATCGCCTGTTCGGCGGCGTAGGCAACGACACGCTGGTAGGCGGTGGAGGCTCGGACGCATTGGACGGCGGCACCGGAGACGACACCTTTGTGTACACCCAGGTCAGTGACAGCTACCGGCTGGGGCAGGTGTTTACCGACACCCTGAACCATTTCTCCGCTTACGATGACCATGTGGATGTCTCCGCGCTCGGCTATACAGGGCTGGGTGATGGCCATGACGGCACGCTCACGTTGGTCGAAGACTCCGGGCGTACCTTTTTGCGCAGCCTGGACGCCGATGCTCAGGGACGCTTGTTTGAAATCCGCTGGGCTGGAGAGATTGCCAACTCGTTGAGCGCCGACAACTTCGTGTTCGCGCAACCAGAACCCACCGCAGACCTCCATTTGCTTGGCGCTGCGACGCAACCTGCGTAGGACGTCTGTTTTGCAGGCTGCCATGTATCGTGCCGTTGCGCGCAACCCCTCAAACCGCGCCTGTCCAGATGGAGTGCAGTGATGGATCTCGAACGTCGCAACAACGTACAGGTAAGCGGCGATGGGCCGGTAACGCTTGTGTTCTCACACGGCTTCGGCTGCGATCAGAGCATGTGGCGGCAACTGGCGCCCGGGTTCAGCGAGCAGTTCCGGGTAATTACCTATGACCTGGTGGGCGCGGGTGGGTCGGACCTTTCGGCCTACGACCGCCTCAAATACGGGCATTTGAAAGGCTATGCCCAGGACCTTTTGACCATCGGCGGAAAGATCTTTCACCAGACGCACTGGTTGCCGCTGATGCGAATCCAAGGCTCGGTGCGCGGGGTAAAGCTCGACGTACTCAACGGGCGGAGGCAGCGGGTGGTGATGATGATCATCGGTGTGCGGAGCGAGCGCGACGGGGCTTCCTATCATCACCTGGCGTTTTTCGAGAGGGCCGACCGCGACAGCTACGAGCGGGAAATTCTTGCCGCACGCAAGGCGGCCGAACTGGCGTCGCAGGCCAAGACCGACGTTGAAGCCGCGCTGCGCCAGGCTCGGGATGAGCTGCAGGAAACCTATGAATTGGCTCGGGACCGGCTGATAGTGGCCAGCGCACTGAGCGAGCCGCGGATCGCCTTTGCGCAAGCGGTCATCGAGCATCGGCAAAGCGGCGAGGGCATGGCACTGTTCGACGGGGACCGGGTCCGCCAACTGGTGGCCAACCTGGCTGCCAACAGCGTGGCATACGGTGACCTTGATCACCCCGTGCGGGTGACCACTGAAATCACCGCGCACCAGCTACGCGTGTCCGTACACAACGCGGGCCAGCCATTCCAGCCGAAGCCAGGGCCACGCTGTTTGACGCCATGAGCCGAGGATCGGACCGTGGCGACGCGCGCAGTGTTGGCCTGGGGCTGTTCATTGTGAGGGAGATTGCACGCGCCCATGGTGGCGAAGTGGAGGTAGCGTCCGAGGAGGGCAGCGGCACGTTGTTTACCGCTACCCTGCCGGTGAGGCGGGATTAACCTGGCTGTTCCCGCAGCCCCTACACCCCATGCGTCCGGTCATACCCATTGACCGCCGGCGGTACCCAGCCTTCGGGTAGCGACGCGGCCGCATACACTTCGACCTTCATCGGGTAGCACGCCACGCTATCGGAGGAGTGTTCGGAGGAGCAGTCCCCCCCAGGGCACGCCGACATGCAGGCCAACAAGTCGATCTCGGCGAAGAACTCAAGGTAGTCACCCGGGCGTACCGGGCTGGCTTTCATGAAGTACTGCCCGGTATCCCGCGTGAAGCCAGTACACATGAACACATTCAGCACATCGTGCACATGGGCTTCGGCCTCCCGCAGGGGTAGGCCCGTGGTATCCGCCAGCGCGCGAGTGAGGTTGGAGTGGCAGCAGTAATGATACTGGCCACCATGGCTGAGCAAATTATGCGTGTACGGGTCGCAGCGAGTGCCGATCACATCATGGACCGCACCGCCGTATTCATCGAAACCATACCAGTCCAGGCTGTCGTGGGTGAGGGTCGCCATGGGTCGCAGGTAAGGGAAACTGGAAAACAGCTGGTCGCCGACGCCCACGTGGGTACCGTTGAGCGCGCGGGTTTTACCGGTATACAGCCGCTCGCTGAGGTCATGGGCGTTGAACAGGTTGAGGTCGCCCACCTGCGGGCCGTCTGTGCAAACAATGCGGCAGAAATGCCCGGCGGGCACCGACCAGGTAGCGGCGCTGCGCGGTGCCACGGTGACTGTTTCGACCAACCTGAGAGTGTTCCTCAGCGCCTGATAGCTGGCCAAGTGCGGCCGGGGCAGGCTCTCGACCGGGTAGCAGATCACCGGCTTGATCGCCCGGCGCGCCGCTGCGTCCAGGGGCACGACGGTAGTGGAATGTCCTTTCATGGCAAGGTCTCGCGTGATCAGGCGAAGGGCGGGGCGTTCGGCTTACTGTACCGGGCCCTGCGGGCGCTTGCGAGCGCTTGATGTGAGGGCTGGCAAACAGGCACGTATTGACAATTGATGGTTATAACATAACATTACGGTGCCACTTCACTGGAGCTGTTCATGCGCCCGATTGCCTTTGCTTCACCCGCCACTGACGCCCGCCTGCCCGTAACGGTGCTGTCGGGCTTTCTCGGGGCAGGTAAAACCACGTTGCTCAATCATATCCTTGCCAACCGCGACGGGCGGCGGGTGGCGGTGATCGTCAATGACATGTCTGAAGTCAATATTGATGCCGCCTTGCTGCGAGGCGGCGCGGCGGCGCTTTCTCGAACCGAGGAAAGCCTGGTGGAGCTGAGCAACGGCTGTATCTGCTGCACCTTGCGGGAAGACTTGCTGATAGAAGTCGCCAGGCTCGCGGGGCAGGGCCGCTTCGATCATCTGGTGATTGAATCCACAGGTGTTTCCGAACCTCTGCCGGTTGCAGAAACCTTCACTTTCGCTGGCGAAGACGGCCGTTCCCTCTCCGATGTCGCTCGCCTGGACACGCTGGTGACGGTGGTGGACGCGTTCAACTTCTTGCATGACTACGGCTCGGAAGACGACCTGGCGGCGCGGGGCCAGGCGCTGGGTGAAGAGGACACGCGTGCGGTGGTCGATCTGCTGATCGAGCAGGTGGAATTCTGCGATGTGATAGTGGTGAACAAGCTCGACCTGGTCACCGACCTCGAGCGCGAGCATCTGGAGGCGATCCTGCAACGGCTGAACCCCCGGGCGCGTATCGAAACCGCGCGGTTCGGCAAGGTTGCATTGAACCGCGTACTCGGCACGGGCCTGTTTGATTTCGAACAGGCAGCCCAGGCGCCAGGTTGGCTCAAGACATTGCGCGGCGAGCACCTGCCGGAAACCGACACCTATGGTGTAGGCAGCTTCGTTTACCGTGCGCGGCGTCCGTTTCATCCTGTGCGGCTGCATGCTGCAATCAACCAGGAGTGGCCCGGCGTGGTGCGCTCAAAGGGGTTTTTCTGGTTGGCCAGCCGACCGCAACACGCCTTCGAATGGTCGCAGGCCGGTGCGATCTGCCGGCATGGGCCCGCCGGGCTGTGGTGGGCCGCCGTGCCCAGGGAGCAGTGGCCCACGGCAGCCGAAGACCGTGCAGCCATCGAGGCGCTATGGGACAGCGCCGTGGGTGATGCTCGGCAGGAATTGGTGCTGATCGGGATAGGCATGGACGAGCGTGCGCTTATCCAGCTACTGGACAGCTGCCTGCTGACCGACGCTGAAATGGGAGACGGCCCCGAAGGTTGGCTCGGGTTGGACGACCCATTCGAGTAAGCCAGGCGTGTTCAAAACCGCGCCAACCGATAGGGCGTTGGGTCCGGCAATGCATGAGGGGCTTCGCCGGGGCCAGCCAGCGCTCCGATCATTTCTGCAGTGATAGCCGCTTGCGTCAGGCCCAGGTGTTGGTGACCGAATGCCAGCAGCACCTTCCCATTGGCTACCCGGTCGATTACCGGGAGTGAGTCGGGAAGGGAAGGGCGAAAGCCCATCCAGGGCGTGGCGCCTTCGGTATTCAGGCTTTCGCGGAACAGGCCCTGGCTCAACCGTTGCAGTTGCCAGGCGCGGCCCATGTTGGGTGGGCGATGCAGCCCGGCGAATTCCACCGTGCCCGCCAGGCGCAAGCCCTCGGCCATGGGCGTCATGATGAACTTGCGCTCCAGCGAGGTGACGGCGAACGGCAACCGATCCCGCTCGGCAGGCAGCATCAGATGGTAGCCACGCTCGGTCTCCAACGGTACCCGCTTGCCCGTCAACGCTTGAGTGAGCGCGGCCGAGTGAGCACCACAGGCAATCAGCACGCGCCGCGCGGACAACGCGCCTTCGCCGGTGTGCAGCACTACACCTTGACCGCTGACGCTGCCGCCCGTGACCTGTTGCTGACGGAAGCGAACCCCTGCGGCCTGGGCGGCGCGGACCATCGCTTGCACCACGGCGAAAGGGTCAACCACATGGGCGGTTGCCGGGAAGAACAGCCCACCCGCGATATGCTCGCTCAGTTGCGGCGCGGCGGCCTGTATGGCCTTGGCGCTCCACTCGTCCACGGGTACGTTCTGTGCGCGCATGCGCGCTGACAGGCCATCCATACCGGCGCGGGCTTGCGGCTGTTCATACACCAGCAGCGACCCCTCGTGCCGAAGCAATGCCGGTTGGTCGATACTCCCCAGCAGGCGCTTCCATGCGGCCAGGCTGCTTTCATTCAGTGCGCGTAACCCGGCGACCGTGCGGTTGAACGGCCCCGGGCGCAGGTTGAGCAACAGCCGCACCAGCCAAGGCGTAGCCTGCGGCAGGTAGCGCCAATCCAGCCGCAGGGGGCCCATCGGGTCCAGCAACATCCCGGGCAGGCGCTTGAGAATCGAGGCGTCGGCAATGGGGAACACCTGCTCGGTTGCCAGGTGCCCCGCATTGCCATAGGAGGCGCCGCGGCCCGGCGCCTGCATGTCCACTACTTCCACCTTCAGCCCTTGGCGGGCGAGTTTCAGGGCGCACGCAGCACCGACCACCCCGGCTCCTACAACAATGATGTCCACCTGGTGTGGCACAGGTACAGTATTGGCTAATCCCATGGGCGCGGTACCGCTCACGCAAGGTTGTGCTGGGCTGCCCAGCTGGCGTACCAGCGGGCGAACAGGCGGTACTGGCTCTCGGCATAGTGGCGCTGGGCGTCACTCAAAGCATCGGTTTCGTTGAAGTGCAGGCTGTATTCCAGGTCGCCGTTGAGCACCATCAAATGCTTGTAATAGAGCACCAGGTCAGTGCCTTCATCGAAGGAGGACAGCACGGCAAGCGCGGCCTCCAGTTCGGTGGCCAATTGCCGAGCCCTGGCGTCGCCTTCAGCGGCCTGTTTGCTCAGCGAAACCAGCTGCAGCACCTGGCGTGGCAATGCATTGCCGATCCCCGTAATGGCGCCAGTCGCGTTGCAGTTGACGAAACCATGCACCACCTGGGTATCGACGCCCACCATCAGGGTTACGCTTTCATCCCGGGAGGTAATGTGCTCGGCGGCATAGCGCAGGTCTGCCGCGCCGCCGAATTCCTTGAAGCCGATAAGGTTGGGGTGCGCCTGGCGCAGCTCGAAAAAGAGGTCTGCACGAGTGGCGAAGCCGTAATAGGGGCTGTTATAGATCACCGCCGGCAAGTCGGGCGCCGCTTGCAGTACCGCCGCGAAATGGGCCTTCTGGGCAGCGGCGGAAGACCCGCGCGACAATACCCGCGGGATCACCATCAAACCCTGAGCGCCCACTTTCGCCGCATGGGCGGCATGGGAGACCGCTTCGCGAGAGTTCACCGCGCCGGTGCCCACGATGGTCGGCACACCGGCGGCGGTTAGCCGGGCAACACCTTCCTGGCGCTGAGCCTCGGTGAGCAAAGGCCAGTCGCCCATTGAACCGCAGTACACCACCGCGCTCATGCCGATATCGACGAGCTCCCGGCCCTTGGCGACCAGTGCGTCGAAATCCGGTGTGCGTGACGGCGTGCAAGGGGTCATGAGGGCAGGGATGCAGCCACTAAAGGTCGACGTGTTCATGCGGGTTCTCCGGAAGGTGAGGTGGGGTAAAGGGATCAGCCGCTCAGATGCCCCAGGCGAAAGGGTCCTGCTCGTCGATCAATAGCGTGCTGTCGGCGGTAAGGTAAGCCTGGCCGGTAATGAAAGGCCGGATGCGTTCGCCGTCCCATTCGTACCGTGCCTCGAAGCGGCTGCCGGTAATGCTGGCCTGTACCCAGTTTTCCCCGGCAGCCAGCTTGCCGTCCGCCGCCAGGCAGGCCAATTTGGCGCTGGTGCCCGTGCCGCAGGGGGACCGATCGTAGGCCTTGCCGGGGCACATCACGAAGTTGCGGCTATCGGCCTGAGCGTCATCGGCGAACAGCTCCACATGGTCGATAAGGGCACCGCCTTCTCCATGGATGCCTTGGGCTTCGAGCGCCTGGAGCAGTGCCCAGGTATAAGCCGTGAGTGCTTCGACATTGTTCAGTTCAAGGCGCTGACCATGATCGGCCACCAGGAAGAACCAGTTGCCACCCCAGGCAATATCCCCATAAACCTTGCCATGGCCGGGGAGCGTCACCGCGATATGCTGCCGATAGCGCCAGGCTGGAACGTTGCGCACCGTAACAGCGCCGCCTTCGTGCAGCGTAGCGTCGACCAGGCCGACTGGCGTGTCGATCCGGTGTACGCCTGGCCCGATGCGGCCAAGGTGATACAACGACGCGACCAGGCCAATGGTGCCGTGACCGCACATGTTCAAATAGCCGGCGTTGTTGAAAAAGATAACGCCGCACGTAGCGCCCGGCGTTACCGGCTCGCAATACAGCGCGCCAACCAGTACGTCGTTGCCACGGGGCTCCAACAGGCAGGCACGCCGCCAGCGATCATGGTGCTCACGAAGGGCGTCGCGTTTTTCCGCCATACTGCCACCCGGCAGTTCAGGGAAACCGCTCATCACCAGCCGCGTAGGCTCGCCGCCGGTGTGGGAGTCGATGACATGAAGACGGTGCATGGGCACTCCAGCAGGGTTGGCAGGTGCCTAAGGGTGCGCGTGCTGGCGAGCGGATGGCTTGATGCGTTTGCGCCACTGGAATGACGATTTCAGCACAATTGCACAGGCGCATGGGGCGTGGCCATGGACAATCCGCGTTGAGCGGCCGCAAGCTGTCACTTCGGATACCACCCTAGTCAGGCCGTACATGACCCCCGGTTCGCTCGCCGCGCTGTTTCAACCCGGTACTTCAAAAGGCCCTGATAGGCTGGACGAGCTGCTGGAGGCCGTGGCGCCCCTGGTGCCTTTGCTCGACGTGGTGCCCAATGCTGCCATCTTTCTGAAAGATATCGACGCGCGCTATGTGCTCGCCAACCGCGCTCTGGTGGAACGCTGCGGATACAAACACGCCGGGCAGTTGCTAGGCAAAACCAGTGCCGAAGTATTTCCCGCGCAACTGGGGCCCGGTTATACGGAGCAGGACAGGAAAGTACTGCAGCAAGGGCTGATACTGCAGGACCAGCTGGAGCTGCATTTATATGGTTCGCAGGAACCGGGCTGGTGCCTGACTCATAAATGGCCCTTGTATAATCGCAACGGCGACATCTTTGGCCTGGCTGGTATTTCTCTGGATTTGCAGTCCGCCAGCGAAACCCACCCGGCGTATGAGCGGTTGGCCGCCGTTGAGGCTTATATACGCGAGCACTTCAACCGGCCGGTAACCCTCGCCGCCCTAACCAAAATCGCGGGTATTTCCATCGCCCAATTGGAACGTTACTGTAAGCGCGTGTTCCACCTGACGCCCCGCCAGATGATCCAGAAAGTGCGCCTGGAGCATGCTCACCGCCTGCTAGGCACAGACCTGCCCATCATCGAAGTGGCGTTGCGCTGCGGCTACACCGACCACAGCGCTTTCACGCGGCAATTCAAACTGCTTACTGGTTTCACGCCCCGGCAGTACCGGCAGACGAAAGGTCAGTGAACCTTCGGCAGAGCTCCGTTCGTCCGGTGACTACACAGAATGCATACTTAAAAAGTGAATTTCGGCAAAAGCGATCGGGTCAAGAACTATGAATGCTGGACATTTGTAGAGGTTACTACCATGACCATCGAAGCCGATACTCTTGAACAACTCACCCGCACCCTGCAACAACACGGGATGAAGCTGGTATCTGATATCCATTTCACCCGGGCACCTTACCGGCATAACCACCGCTGGGTTTGCATCGTCGAATAACGCCATCGCAATAGTTTGCGCAGCGGGTTACACCTTGACTTTCAAGTCTTTGACCGAGTGTGCACGTTGTTCGTCCAGCGAGTTGTAATAAGTATTCTGGGTAGTGCTGAGGCTGTTGTGACGAAGGTCTGCCTGCAGATCTTTCATGTCACGATGCTTGGCGTCAAAGGTTGCCGAAGTATGTCGCAGCCAATGCAACGAAGCCGAGCGCAGTTGATCGATTTCGTCGTCGCTCCAGCCCTCGGCTTTCATACGCAGCAGCGAACGATCGAATACCTGCTGTAACAGCAGCCGAATATGCCGATCTGACAACCCTGCGCGCCCCTTGAGCGTGCTGATCAGCGGCAGCTTTTCGTGAGGTGAGGGCAGGGGAGAAAGCTGTCGGTATTGCCGGTATCGAACCAGATACGTTTGAACATAGTCATCCCGCACGCTGATTTTCGCCGCCTTGTTACCCTTGCCCACCACATGCAGCCACCAGTGCCCGCGGCTGTCCCGCCGAAAGTCTCCCATGGTGGGCGCCCAGTTATCCCGGCCAACAAGGTCCGAGATACGCAAGTACATGGCATAAAGCGTGGCGACGATGAACAAGGTGCGTTCATGGGCAGGGTCTTCCTGCGCCATGGTTTCCGCCGTTTCGATAACAAAGTTCCACTGGAGCTGAGTAAGCGAGCGCGATGCGACATCCACGGTATTGCGCTGCTTGTAGACAGACTTCTGTTTCACCGCACGGAACGGATTGACTTCAGTCAGGCCTTCGTCAATCGCATGCTGGAAGAAGCTGCCACATACGGCGAATACCTGAGCGACCGAACCTTGGCTCATCTTGTAAACCGCCGGGGGAAGGCCGGCCATGCTTTCCGCTGCGATCTTGCGCTCACGTTTGGCGATGGTGACGCTGAACGGGCGCCAGGCCGGGTTGGCTGTATAGGTATCGGAAGCGAGCGCCTTGCGGCCACCCTGGCGGATAAACCGGGATTTCACCACCGGGCCGACCCAGGCCGCGGGTGGGTTGAGGCAGAACTCCATGAACGCCTCGGCATCGCGCCTGCGTAGTTCCAGCAGAGGCTTGCCGGCGACGAGGAGGGCCCATAACAGCAAACGTTCCACATGAGTACGATAGGACGTGAACGTTGCTTCGTTGCCTGCGTAGGATTTAAGGAAACTCCGAACCGCCTGATAACTTTCAACAGCGCAAGTTTGTTCATCGCACTGGTTGAGGAACGCAAGTACCGCCGCACGTTCGCCTGCCATGTTCATGAAATGCAAATCGAGAAAGCGATCGTAGGTATCGAACAGGGGTAACGGGCGGGCTGCCATATGGCGATGTCTCAAAGGCGATAAAACGTAGAACAGGGTGCCTTGAAAACGAGAAAATTGCAATATCCGGGTCTGGTAGTTATCGGATATTACATTTGTGATGGGGCTCTTTCGAGAGCCCTAGTTGGCTTGTAAATCGCTCTCTTGTCAAGAGTAAGGGGCAGCAACTCCTTTAAACGAATTCAACTGTGTTTTGGCGTATTAGTGGAGCGGTATGGCCGGCCTGTACTTCCAGAGCGCACCCTGGCGATTGCCGTTGGATTTGTATGCCTCGGACCAGCCCTAAGGTAGCTGTGCCTGGTGGGTGCTTGAATAAGCTTTTCAGGATCACGCGGCTTGGTCGGTATCTGAACGTGTGGGACGCAGCGCGCTATACATGTCGCCATAGCTACAGCTGCGTTGTGATGTGCAGTATGCGCATGCAACGCCTGGCACGTTCGAAGCCTGCTGCGGATTGAACAGCTTGACGAATGCGGCACGCTGCCTGGAGTTGTCGTGCCGCAGCGATGAACGTTGTAGCGACCATTCCATGACAAGTGAGCAGCGACAGCACCTGGCAGCATGATCTGCCGTAGCCAGGGGAGCTCGATACAGGCCGCCATGTAGCGAGAGGTTGGCACAGTGGCGGGCTGTTTCAGCGAGAGGGTCGGCGAGCAAGTCACTGAGACGTGACTGGGCTCGTTTCCAACGCCTCACCGACGGTGCGATATTGTAATATCCTGTTACCGATAATGCGCATTATGTTAAATAGTATGTCAGGGTCGTTTCCTCTCTCGTCAGGATTTCGAATAAATGGTTTTGCCTAACAGCCTTCAGGTACGCCAGCGGCTGGCGACTGGGCTATCCACGCCTGACGAGCGGACTGCCGATGCCTTGAAAGCCCGCGACCTTCGCGAATCTCTATGGAGTGTGGCGCATGCAGCCATAAGGCACTCCCCAGCAGACCTTACCCCCAATGTGCTTGAGGCACGTCGGCCAATAAGCAAGTTGAAATGGGATGGCGAGGCGCGGGAATTTCGAATCGGCTGCCGCCCTAGGGACACGAGTCCAGCCAGCTTGCTGTGGCCTATGGCTAACGCTGTGGTGCATCTGGTCACGAGCGATAAGTTTGAATTCGTACGCCAGTGCGAGGCACACGATTGCGTTTTGCTGTTTCATGACCTGAGTAAGTCCCATCGGCGACGCTGGTGCGATATGGCCACCTGCGGGAACCGTATGAAGGTGGCAGCGTTTCGATCCAGGAGAAATCCCCGATAAAGCGGATTGCAATAGCCTGGACAGCCGCCAGAGCGCCCTCCTCCTTTAAGTGGAGGGATTTCAACCGAGTTGCTATACCCTGAGGCTTTCAGGTCGACAAACCACTGGGAATGTTGCACCGTTTATTCGCAGAGGGATTACCAGATGCTACTGCCAGAGTTCGAAAAGCTTTTTCATGCTGCGATCCAGATTACCAGCGTCCCGGAGGTCATGGCGGCCCTGGCGTCGGTCACTGCGGGCAAGTCAGGCGACTACGACGGCGTACCAGAGGTTGCCGTCAAACAAGACAGTATCGCCATCCGCGCTGGCGGTGGCGTGTATGCAATATTTGATGAGCGCAAGGCCACTGAACTGCTTATCAAAACCGTGGTTGCCCTTGATACCAGCGGTAAGGATGAGAGATTCCAAGCCTTTCGTGAGGCTGCTACACAGCTAGGGCATGCAAAACGATACCTGCTGACATACGAGTACCAGAAGGCCAACCTGGCCAAGCTCGCCGAGAATCCGGAACTGCGACAACGCGCTGTAGCTAACCTGGATAGAATCGCGATAGTGAACGGTGAATCACCCCAGAGCGAAGAGTGGCGTGCGCTGCTTCGAGGCGAATTTCAGGAGATGTTCGACCTTGTGATGAGCCATGGGGAACACGGTAGCGACCTTCGTCGCTATTCCCCCGTTACAGGTTTTATCACGGAGGAAGAACGCGGTGAGATTCATGCCAGGACCATGGGCCGGGCGCTGCCGCCATCAGCTGGTTGAGCCATGTGGCGGCGCACACGAGGTAGCCCCCCTACCCTGCATTACTCACCGACCGCTAGTAGCACAGGAACGTCGCAATATGCCTTTACACCGTTCGAGCCTTTTTTTGCTGGCTTGTGTGCTTCCGTCAGTTTGCTTGGCCGATACCTTTGAAATTGACCCTCACAGCGAGAGCCTTTATCAGAAGGCAGTGCCGCATCTACAAGAGGCGGACAAAAGCCTCGGGGCTGTGGATCTCAAATCGCCAGCCCCGGGGATACAAGCAACAAATCGTTCGTTGGGTGCGAAGGCCAGCTTGGAGCTACACATCGCCGTTCCCTTGCTCGAACAGGCTGCAGCGCTAGAACATCCGATTGCCCAATACCGCCTCGCTTTGATCTATCTGGGGTATTTACCTCAAGGTAACCAGGAGAAGGCCTGTACATTGCTGGAAAAAAGCCTGAGCCACGGCTTTGCTCCTCCGGCTGTGGTGATTGAGTCAGCATGTTATGCCTATGCCGACACGCTTGAATATCAGGCTGCGTTAGAAGCCATGCAGGTACCTGCGCCATCCTATGAAAGCTACTTTCCGCAGCCTGCCATGAATCTGGCTTGCCGTCGTGAGGAGGCTTCAGGTGCTGGGTTCCAATGGGCTACCAGCCGTGACTATCAAGCAGAAATCTTCTGGCTGCTTGGGGCGCATAATCGCGCGCAGCGCTCGGAATATGCGCAAAAGGCTGTCGATATCAATGGCTGCTACAAAGCCCAGCGGTGGATCGGGAAGCCTAAGCCATCAGCGGGGTAAAACTCTTGAGAACGCTATCGTTTCGACCCACTGAACTACCTGTTCAGCTGACCTCGTGAGCTAAACCAGAGTGAGATGGCCATCCTCATCCCTGGTGCTTACGCCCCCTCCAAAGACCTGAATGCTGGCTTGACACGAGGTCTTGCTTCGCCTTCCGGCAATTTTCAATTGCTTAAAAGCCACACTCCTGAACTCGCATCTTGGTGCTACCGTCTGACTGTGCCGAGTGTTTGCGGTGCGGTCAAAGCTTCCCTGCCCTCCACGCTGTAGTCCGGCCTACCCTACTCACCTAGAGACAAACAGATGAGCATTGTATTCAACGTTCTGGACTATGGCGCAAAGGGCGACGGTGTCACCGACGACACGCACGCCATCCAACTTGCAATCAACGCGGCCTACAAGGCTGGGGGTGGCCAAGTCCTTCTGCCTGAAGGCACCTATATCGTCAGCGGGCCTAATGCGGATGGAGGATGCCTAACCCTTAAGAGCAACGTAGCACTCGCCGGCGATGGCGCAGGCGCTACCACGCTGAAGCTCGCCGACGGCTCGGATGCCATCGACGGTATCGTTCGTACCTCTGCGAGTCACAATACCCTCGATGCTGGCGTGAGCGATCTCACCATTGACGGCAATCAAGCCGCGACTACCGGCGTTGTGAATGGCTTGGTGACGGGTAGTGCCACGAATCCTGACGCCCATACGCAGGACTTCCTGGTTTCTGGTGTCGAACTGGCCGACTGCAGTGGCTCCGGCTTGGTGGCAAACACCCTTACAGACGGGCTGACGGTCAACGACAGTGTTGCTCACGACAACGGTGAAGACGGCTTCGCGACCCGCTTCGCCACCCGGGCAGGCCGCAGCGATTCTGTACGGTTCTCGGACAACGAGGCGTACGCAAATGGGGATGACGGCTTCGACCTTCACATGGCCAGCTCTGGAACCACCTATGCAGGTGTACAACTGAACAGCAATTCCCACGACAACGGCGACGCCGGCATTGTGCTGACTGGCTATGCGCAGCCTGCAAAGAATTTCCAGTACGGCGAGGACACGTTAGGCGGTGGCACGGTGTACGGCAACGGCGGCGTGGGGGTCAAGCTGGAAAATATGCAACGCGCCACGATCACCCGGGTGGATATCCACGATAATGGCGATGAAGGGTTATTCCTGGCGGGCACCCAGAACATCCATATCGACCACAATGCTATCCATCAAAACCTGGTCAATGGGCCAGGAAGCGAAATCCTGATTGAGGGACTGCCCGCTGGCGAAGACGGGACGCCAGCAGTAGCGGCCGACATTGATTTTGACCTCACAGACAACGCCATCACGGCCGGTGTGAATTCCACCTACGGCATCACCGCTCCGGTGCTGCATGGGAGCGTGCTTCATTACGTTTCGGGCAATACTTTGTTGGGTTTTCAAGGCCAAGGCGCGCGGCCCAATGATGACCCGACCTATTGGGTGGAGCTCAGGCTATACGGCACCGATGCCAATGATCGCCTCAACAGTGCTTTCTCAGATTACCTCAACGGCGGGGCTGGTCGAGATACCCTCACTGCACTGAATTACCGCTCGCTGTTAATCGGCGGTGCCGATGTGGACAAGCTAATCGCAGGCACAGGCTTCGAAACATTTGCCTTCGAGAAGGTCAGCGACAGTTACATGGATGCCGCCAGCGCAGCACACCGCGACGTGATCACCGGCTTCGATGTGGACAGGGATGTTCTTGACTTGAGCGCGATCAAGTTTCGAGGGGTAGGTGATGGTCACGACGGCACACTCTCGCTTCGCTATTATTCGACCAGTGATACCACCGTGCTGGAGAGCCTGGACGCCGATGCCGATGGCAACCGCTTCGCCGTAGCGCTGACAGGTGATTACCGAGACAAGCTGACCGCACGCAATTTCGTTGACTTCTATGAGGGTACCAATGGAGACGACGACATCTACCAAGCCGACGACACCAGCGAAAATGAATTCAAGGGGCACGTTTATTTCGGTAATGAGGGTAATGACAGTATCTGGGCAGTAGCCGGCGATTTTGTGGTGTACGGCGGTGCTGGCGCCGACGTTCTAGGTGCCTTTTGGCAGCCAGGCATTTTCATGTATACCGCAATCACCGATAGCTATATCAATGATGCGAAGGGCGAACGCGTGCTCGACACACTTAGCTATAACGAGGGCGTAATTGATGTATCGGCTTTGGGCTTTACTGGCATAGGCGATGGCCATAACGGCACCCTGATCGGTGATTATGACGAAGTCCTTGACTCTAACGTCTACCAGTCCCTCGATGCCGACGCGAACGGCAACCGTTTTGCGATAGTTGGTGCATATGACCAGGACTTCCTTTTCGCCCCCTCCCCCTACCCAGGCGTTGAAGTGGGGTTGATTGGTAGCAGTACGCTAATTCCCTACACAATTGATACGCTGGATGATGTCATGGATGGCGGCCAGGGCAATGACATCCTCATTGGGCTCGCGGGCAAAGACAAACTCACGGGCGGCTCAGGCGCAGACACCTTCCGCTATCTCAGCGTGAACGACAGCTTCCGCAGCGGCGCCGATCTGATCACTGATTTCTCGTTCGCACGCGATACCCTCGACGTATCCGCATTAGGCTTCACAGGCCTTGGAGACGGCAGCGGCACAACCGTACGGGTCGCATACAGTGCTGCCACTGACCGCACCTACATAAAGAACCAGGAGCCTGATGCTGACGGACACAGCTTCGAAGTGGGCTTGGCGGGCAACCTCGCTGATCAGATAACAGCAGGGAATTTCGTATTCGCGGTCGCCGATGGGGTTGAGCTAACCACATTAGGCGTAGCCTCAACAGACCCCGGCGTGCACGCCTAGCTCCTTTTGAACCCACAAGGATGAAGAGCGCCGACGGCCGTCCCCGCGGCGGCGCTCACATCCCAGATTATTGTTGGAACCATGGCCGTCGCCATTGGCCCCATCGTTATGAATGTGTGGCGCATGGCAAGCCTACCGGTCGACGTTTTGCGCCACCACTCATGAACCCTATCAACCTTGGTTATCCAGACCACGGCCAATGACTGACGGTGAGGTAAACATGACCGAGCGCTTTCAAATGAACGTAGCCGGCGAGAACGATTTGCCACCTGTTACACCCCCGCCGCTGAGCCCAGGGCGCACGAACCTGAACCCGAGCGACGAGCCGGGTATCGACGAGCTTCCGGACAACGAGGGTGAGGCGCCGGCTGACGTATCGCCTACGCCTTATGAAGAGGGGGTACCCGATATGGACCCGGACAATGCTGAAATGGATGACCAACCGAATCCGCGCTGACCACAAGCATACGTGGCAGCAGGGCTTGCCCGCGACCTGGCGTTGGCCGCCAAACCGGTCGCGGCCAAGGCTTAGCGACCTTCACCGGCTCCCACCTTTATGGCGTTTGCACCGCTCGGAGCAATACCGCACCTCGTCCCAGCAGCGCGCCCATTTCTTGCGCCATGAGAAAGGGCGGTTGCAGGCAGCGCAGTCCTTGGTAGGTAATTCGCTTTTTTTCATAAGCATGAGTGGCCCAAGCAGGCAACGCTCACTCCACAACCCCCTCATCTTTCAACCGCTGAATCGCGCTATTGCTCATCCCCAGTTCGGCAAGCACGGCCTGAGTGTGCTGCCCGAGGGTGGGCCCTTGCCAGTTCACATTGCCGGGAGTATCCGAGAGCTTGGGAACGATCCCGGGCATTTTGATCGCAGCGCCATCTGGCAGTTGAGCATCCAGAATCATGCCGCGTGCCTGGTAGTGAGGGTCGGCGATGATATCGGCAACGGAATAGATGCGGCCCGCCGGTACCTTTGCTTTTTCCAGTGCCTCAAGCACGCGCTCGATTGGCAGTTTGGAGCTCCATTCACTGATGGCCCAGTCAAGTAGGTCACTTTCGGCAGCCCGGCCGTCGTTGTGGGCGAACGCCGGGTTCTGGGCCAAATCTACCCGACCAATCGCGGCCATCAGGCGTTTGAAGATGGGGTCGCTATTGCCAGCGATCACCACATAGCCGCCGTCAGCAGTTGGATAGGTATTGGAAGGGGCGATACCTGGCAAGGCGCCGCCGCTGCGTTCGCGGACATGGCCAAGCATCGCGTATTCGGGTACGAGGCTTTCCATCACATTGAACACGCTCTCAGCCAGGGAGACGTCGACGACTTGGCCATCACCCTGCCCCGTCTTTACTCGAAGCAGCGACATCAGCGCCCCCATCACCGCATGCATTGAAGCCAGTGAGTCGCCAAGGCTGACGCCCACCCGAGCCGGCGGTGAGTCCGGGCTCCCGGTGGTGTAACGGATGCCTCCCATGGCCTCGCCAATCGCACCAAAGCCTGGGCGATCGCGGTAAGGGCCGGACTGGCCGTAACCCGAAATACGCACCAAGGTCAGCTTTGGGTTGAGTGCGTGCAGCACGCCCCAACCAAGGCCCAATTTCTCTAACGCTCCGGGGCGCAAGTTTTCTATGAGCACGTCGGCGCTTTCGGCCAATTGCTTGACGATGTCGATCCCTTCAGCGGACTTGAGGTTCAGCGCCAGGGACTTTTTATTCCGGGATTGGAGATACCACCAGAGGGATGTGCCGTTGTGCAGTTTTCGCCACTTCCGAAGCGGGTCGCCCTGCCCCGGAGCCTCAATCTTGATCACCTCGGCGCCAAACTCCGCCATCAACCGCGCGGCGAAGGGCGCGGCGATGAGCGTTCCGATCTCGATGACGCGGATTCCGCTAAGAGCAGTCATGGGGCGGCCTCGATGTTCCTGGAATTTGCACCAAGACTAGAAGCTAACGGGAGAGAATTCTTAACCTCGGATGGAAAAGCCTCTGGCAGCTTGCCTAGGTACCGAAATCCGGCCATTCCCCAATGGCCAGGAAGGCGACCTGCGGCACCAATACAATTGCCAGCATCGTATCTACATCCACGAGGCCCAGGCCGCCCAAACCGGCGCCAACGCACACAGCCGTTGCGGTCCCTACGCCGGTCCATAGCTTGGACAGTCTCCTCATGTGCCACCCTCCGCCGACTGATACTGTATGTATAAACAGTATACGTCCAGAGCAGGCAGGTCAATACCACGCGCGCCTCCATACCGCCTCGCTACCGCATAAAAACGGTCCAGCTGAAGATGTAACCACGGTTGCATCGTGCTCTGAACGCTACTACTGTATGAAACCGTCGTTTCAAATGGGCTGAACCATGGTTACTTTAGATTGGCTGTTGATGACCTATAAGGTACCCGCCGAACCCACCACCCGGCGCATCGCTTTATGGAGAAAGCTGAAAGGGATGGGCGCTGTGTATCTACAGAACGGGGTGTGCCTGCTCCCAAAAACTGACGACCATGTGCGACGCCTGAAGATGCTTGAGCAGAACGTGCTCGAAATGGGCGGTGACTGCGTGATCCTTGAAACAACCGCGCTGGACCAGGCCCAGCAGAGCAAAGTGGTTGAACGCTTCAAGGCCGATCGAAATGAGCAATACGCGGAGCTGATCGGCCGCTGTGCGGATTTCGAGAAAGAGATCGCCAAGGAAATCGCCAAGCAGAAATTCACTTACGCCGAACTGGAGGAAGAAGACACCGACCTGAAAAAGCTCATGGGTTGGTTCGAGAAAATTCAGAAGCTGGATTTTTATGGCGCACCCTTGGCAGAGGCGGCTCAAGCCCAGCTTAGCGTCTGTGAAAGTGTGCTGGAAGACTATGCCCGCCAGGTGTACGAGGCTAACGATGAGAACCGTTGAGCCGAGTGGTCAAATGCACGAAAACAAGCTACCAGGCAGCGTCTGGGCATTGGGCTTCGTCTCGATGCTGATGGACATCTCATCCGAAATGATCCATGCGCTATTGCCTATCTACATGGTCACGGTTCTGGGCACATCGGTCGTAGCGGTGGGCCTTATCGAAGGCGTGGCCGAAGCCACGGCTTCGATTACCAAGGTGTTTTCCGGCGCGTTGAGCGATTGGCTTGGCAAGCGCAAGTTGCTGGCCGTGATTGGCTATGGCCTGGGTGCGTTGACCAAACCCATCTTTCCCCTAGCCCCGGGCATCGACTGGCTTATAGGCGCGCGTTTCGTGGACCGCGTGGGTAAAGGCATACGTGGTGCGCCACGTGACGCTTTGGTCGCGGACGTTACTCCACCGCACCTGCGCGGGGCGGCCTTTGGCCTGCGCCAAACCCTCGATAGCACAGGGGCGTTCCTTGGTCCCTTGCTGGCTATTGCGGTGATGTGGCTGACCGCAAGCCACTTCCAGACGGTGTTCTGGGTTGCGGTGATCCCGGCCTTCCTGGCGATCTATGTATTGATCAGGTATGTGCGCGAGCCGGAAGGCAGTGGGGCTGGAAAGCCGGTTCGCCTGCCATTGAATATCGCAGCGCTGAAGGCGCTGGGGCCGGGTTATTGGTGGATAGTAGGGCTGGCTGTTGTGTTCACGCTGGCCCGCTTCAGCGAAGCGTTCCTTATTTTGCGCGGGCAGAGTGTTGGCCTGGCGGCCTACTGGGCACCGGCGGTACTGGTCATCATGGCCCTGGCCTATTCGCTATCGGCTTACCCGGCAGGCGTCGCATCAGATCGCCTCGGTCGTCAGGGTGTCCTTGCAATTGGTTTATTACTGCTTATCGCCGCGGACGGGGTGCTGGCATTTGTTCCGGGGCTGGGCGGCCTCGCTCTGGGCGTCGCACTATGGGGGCTGCACATGGGTTTCACCCAAGGGATATTCAGCGCAATGGTTGCCGACAGTGCGCCCGCTGAGTTGCGAGGAACCGCCTTCGGGATGCTGCATTTGCTGTCCGGCATTGCCTTGTTTGCCGCAAGCGTGCTGGCCGGAGCGCTCTGGGATCGCTGGGGCTACGAGGCAACATTCCTGGCCGGAGCGGGTTTTGCTACTGCTACCCTTCTGGGGGCTACGCTCTACCGTTCCCTCAAGCGTACCGACTGATGGAAATAACCCGCGCTGCCTTACCCGAAGGCCTCGGAAAACAAGTAATCGCTCGGCATCCCTGTATAAGGCCTCTAAGATACCGGTCTTGATTTGTTACAGTCGTGCCCATGAAAACTCTGATTGCTGTTCTCGCACTGTTCCTTTCCACGGCCCTGCCCGCCCTCGCCTCCCCGCCTTCCACCTTTACCGAGGCCAAGGTCGTCGCCAAACAGCAGGTCTACCTTGACCAGGCCAACAGCGCCATGGGAGAGCTTTACTGCGGGTGCCAATGGTCATGGACGGGCAAGTCCGGTGGCCGCATCCACCCGGAGTCATGCGGCCTTCAGGCCAGGAAGCAGGAAAACCGTGAGACCAGAGTGGAGTGGGAGCACATCGTGCCGGCCTGGACGTTCGGTCACCAACGCCAGTGCTGGCAGAATGGCGGCCGAGAGCACTGTGTCGACGATGACCCGGTGTTCCGTGCCATGGAGGCGGATCTGTTCAACCTTTATCCGTCGGTGGGCGAAGTGAACGGCGACCGCAGCAATTTCAACTACGGGATGGCGTCAGGGGTTGCGCCCCAGTACGGCCAATGCAAAACCAAGGTTGATTTTGATGAGCGCGTCGCTGAGCCACGCGATGAGGTAAAGGGCCTGGTAGCCCGTACCACCTTTTATATGTTCGACCGTTACAACCTGAGCTTGTCGAGGCAGCAGCAACAACTGCTCATGGCGTGGGATAAGCAGTTCCCCGTCACGCCATGGGAGCTGCAGCGGAACACGCGTATTGCCGCCATCATGGGCCACTCGAATGCCTTCGTGACGGGCGAACGGTCCTGGACCGAAGGCTACAAGCCGGTTGGCGACGGAGTGGTGGTTCCGCTCACTCGCCCCACAGCCAAGCCAGCACCCGCGGCGGATGGCAGCAGGCCTGAAACCGCCGCGATGGTTATCGGGAACAAGAACAGCCATGTGTACCACCTTCCCAGCGGTTGCCCGAGCTATGGCAAGGTGTCGCCGAAGAATCAGGTAGCGTTCAAATCCGCAACTGAGGCGCAAGCAGCAGGGTTCCACAAGGCTGCAGATTGCCGTTAGCTTTCACGCACAGGGCAACCTAGCCCCCAAAATGCGCAAATCGCCCACTGAAGCGCTTGGCCAGTGGGTTGGCGAGGTCGCCGTGTTTGCTGGTACCCAAGCCCAGCTCGACCAGGGCTTCGGCTAGCTTGACAGCGGCTGCCACGCCATCGACTACCGGGAGCCCTACCCGCTCGCTGACCTTGGCTGCCAGGTCCGCCATACCGCCGCAACCCAGCACAATCGCCCCGGCACCTTCGTGGTCCCGGGCGTGCATGGCATGTTCGGCCACCCGTTCCACAAGGCCCTCCGGCCCTAGCGCGTCTAGTTCCAGCACAGCGATGTCCACACAGCGGACCGAGGTACAGTGCCCGGCCATGCCGTAGTTGCGTAACAAGTGCTCGGCAATGATCCGCGTGCGGGTCAACGTGGTGACCACGGCGAAGCGCGTGCATATCAGGCTTGCGACATGGAAGGCGGCTTCGGCTATGCCAATCACCGGCCCGCGTGCCAACTCACGCGCGGCCAACAGGCCCGGGTCGCCGAAGCAGGCGATGATATGGGCGTCATATCCAGCGGCCACGCCCTTGCGTACCTCCTCCAATACGCCCACGGCCGCAATGGCTTCGTCGAAGTGCCCTTCGATGGATTCGGGCCCATCGGCCGGGCAGCAGGCAATGATGTCAGTCCCTGGGCGAGCGACGGCCGCTGCGGCACGGGCGATGCTGGCCGTCATGCGTTGGCTGGTGTTTGGGTTGATAACCTGGATTTTCATGAGGGCTCGTGACTCAGCGCTTGAAGAGGCTTTTGAAATCCGGCTCGATCACAGGGCGCTCCTCGACCTGCAGGCTGGCGCGGATGCTTGCAAGGTGCTTGCTCATCCACTTCGCAGCAGCCTTGCCTTCCCCTCGCTCCACGAGCTGGAGCAACTCGAGATGGTCCCCACATTCACAACCCACGCTACGACGCGATCCATAAACGGCGATGATCAACGAAGCGCGCGTGGTCAGGTGGGCGATCTGCTCGGTGAGCACCTGGTTGTCAGCCAGGGCCACCAACTGCACATGGAAGCGCGCCGACAACTGGATGGCTTTGCTGTGCAGCCCGGCGCGTTGTGCACGATGTTCCTCATCCACCAGGGCGCGCAATGCCGTGAGCTGAGCAACACTGGCCTGGGCCGCCACAGCGGGCATGAGCGCTGGCTCGATGACTTCGCGCGCGGCGAACACATCCTGCGCCTCTTTCGCGTTGGGTTGCGCCACTTCGGCGCCGCGGTTCGGGCGTAGAGTGACCAGGCGTTCAAGTGCCAGCCGTTGCAATACCTTACGGATACCGGTGCGACTGATGTCGAACACCTCCGCCAAGGCGTCTTCCGGCAGCCGGGTTCGCGGCAACAACCGGTGCTCCACGATCGCCTCGAGGATGTCCTGATAGATCTGCTCGTCACGGCTCAGGCTTGGGCTGCTGATAGCGGGGCCTGCGAGAAAAAGGTGGGCGTTCATAGGTGCGCTTGGCGAGAGTGTGATGAGGATCGTATACAAACGATTCGACGCTGACTAGCTCTGTGACCTCCCATCAGCGCGCCCAGCTCTTTGCACTGACTGCGTGCGCAAGCGCCCACTAAACGCGCACTGCTAGCTTTAAACCTTCATTCCGGCTCCGTCGAACAGCACCGTTCAGTGCCAGAGCCCTTGGGTCTCCTGGGCGTGGCATTATCTGGCATGCATTCTGCCTCCCTGGATCGTATACAAAACTGCCAGCCTCCGTATGCAGTCTCCGGAGCGGCACTTACCCAGGGAGAGGCATGCAATGACCCCAGACCTTCCGAAGGGCTATAGCCCCCGCTTGTGCAACCAGGACCTGCGCCCGATACCGCAGACCTGGACCTGGTACAACATCTTTGCGTTCTGGATGAGCGATGTGCACAGCGTGGGCGGCTATGTGTTTGCTGCCAGCCTGTTCGCCCTGGGCCTGGCCAGCTGGCAGGTATTGATCGCACTACTGGTAGGCATCGGCATCATTCAGGTGATTGCCAACCTGCTGGCCAAGCCCAGCCAGCAAGCCGCCGTGCCCTATCCCGTAATCTGCCGCCTGGCATTCGGGGTGTTCGGCGCGAACATTCCCGCGGTGATTCGCGGGCTGATCGCCGTGGCTTGGTATGGCGTGCAGACCTACCTGGCCTCAAGCGCACTGATCATTGTGGTGCTGCGGTTCTTCCCGTCCATGGAGAGCTTTGCCCAGGCCCAGTTCGCTGGGCTGTCGTACCTCGGCTGGATGGGTTTTCTCACGCTATGGGTGATACAGGCGGCAGTGTTCTGGACCGGCATGGATTCCATCCGCCGCTTCATCGACTGGGCAGGCCCGGTGGTCTACGCGGTGATGTTCCTGCTCGCCGGTTGGATCGTATGGAAGGCGGGCTGGAGTAACATCAGCTTTACCTTGTCGGAAAAGAGCTTGAGCGGTTGGGAAGCATTTGGCCAGGTGGTGATGGCGACTGCGCTGGTGGTGTCGTATTTCTCAGGCCCGACCCTGAACTTCGGCGACTTCAGCCGTTATTGCCGCAGCATGGCAGATGTAAAACGGGGCAATTTCTGGGGCCTGCCGGTGAATTTCCTGGCGTTCTCGCTGGTAACCGTCGTGATCGTCTCCGGCACCCTCCCCGTCTTCGGTGAAATGCTTCATGACCCCATCGCCACCGTCGGGCGTATCGACAGCAGCGTAGCGGCCCTGCTCGGGGCGTTTGCCTTTGTCACTGCAACCATTGGCATCAACATCGTCGCCAACTTCGTGTCCCCGGCCTTTGATTTCGCCAACTGCTCGCCGAGCAAGATCAGCTGGCGCACCGGCGGCATGATCGCTGCGGTCGCGTCGATCTTCATCACTCCCTGGAACCTGTTCAACAACCCGGAGGTGATCCATTACACCCTAGACGTGCTGGCGGCATTCATCGGGCCCCTGTTCGGGATTTTGCTGGTGGATTACTACGTGATCAAAAAGCAGCAAATCGACGTGGATGCACTGTTCAACGACACCCCCAGCGGCCGTTACTGGTACACCAATGGCTTCAACCCAGTCGCGATCAAGGCGCTGCTGGCGGCCACCATTATCGGGCTGGTATTTGCCTTCGTGCCATGGTTCAAGCCGATCGCCAACTTCGCCTGGTTCACCGGTTGCTTCCTCGGTGGCGCGTGGTACCTGGGGCTGGCCCGGCGCGAGGTAAAACACCTGGTACCGGCAATGACCTGACCCACGGGCCCCGGTGCTTAAGCGTTGCCGCACCCTGTAAGCCCATGGAGGTTCACGAGCTTTGCCCAGGCTTACAGGGCTGCGCCAACCATTGCCCGAAGCAGAACGGCACAGCCCGCCGCGAGGTCGTCAGGCGCTGCATTTTCGATTTCGTTGTGGCTTATACCCCCTTCGCACGGCACGAAGATCATGCCCGCCGGCCCCAGTTCGGCAATGAAGATAGCGTCGTGCCCTGCTCCACTCACGATGTCCATATGGCTGAACTCCAGCATTCGGGCGCCCTCACGAACGGCATCAACGCATTGGGTGGCAAAGTCCAGGGGAGGAAAGTCGGCTGTGGGCGTAAGGGTATAGGTAAGCCCGTTCTCGACGCGCGCCTGTTCGATGGCTTCCTCCAGGTCCGCCACCATGGCGTGCAGCTTGTCGCTGTGTAAATGGCGAAAATCAATGGTCATGCTTACTTCGCCGGGAATGACATTACGTGAACCGGGGTACACAGCAAGGCAACCAACGGTACCGCAGGCATGCGGTTGGCTTGCGTTGGCGATGCGATTCACCGCCGTGACCACCTGCGCCGCCCCTACCAGCGCATCCTTGCGCAGGGACATAGGGGTGGGGCCGGCATGGGCCTCAACGCCGGACAGCGTCAGGTCGAACCATTTCTGACCCAGGCAACCGACCACTACACCGATGGTCTTTTTCTGGTCCTCGAGGATGGGGCCCTGCTCGATGTGCGCTTCGAAGTAAGCGCCCACGGCGTGGCCAGACACGGCACGGCCTCCGGCATAGCCGATCCGTTGCAACTCATCCCCCAGTCGCAAACCCTGAGCGTCCTGTTTGGCAAGTGTCTCCTCTAGGTCAAGTTTGCCAGCAAAAACCCCCGAGCCCATCATGCAGGGCGCAAAGCGGGAGCCTTCTTCATTGGTCCATACCACCACCTCTATCGGCGCCTGGGTCTCTATGTCCAGGTCGTTCAAGGTACGTATCACCTCCAGGCCTGCCATTACGCCGAAGCAGCCGTCAAACTTGCCGCCTGTAGGCTGGGTATCGATATGGCTACCCGTCATCACCGGTGGCCGTGACGGGTCTTTGCCTGGGCGGCGAGCGAAGATGTTGCCGATGGCGTCCACGGTAACCGTGCACCCGGCGCCCTGGCACCAGCTTATGAACAGGTCGCGGGCCTGGCGGTCCAGGTCCGTGAGCGCCAGCCGGCAAACCCCACCCTTGGGCGTCGCCCCCAGCTGAGCCAGGTCCATCAGGGACTGCCACAGGCGCTCGGGATTTATCAAAGGGGCGTTGGACGTGAAAAGCTCAGGTTTGAGTAGCGTGTTCATGTGTGGCTCCCATCAGGTTTAAACCGGAACATGCTCTGCTATCCGCACGGCTAGCTGGACCAGGCTCAGGTCGCAGCCTCGCGGCCCCATCAAGGAAATGCCCAGGGGCGCGCCGTCCTTGCTGGCCAGGGGCAGCGTCACCTGAGGCCTGCGGCACAGCACCGCAATAGCCAGCAAGTGATGTGAGAGCTGCCGTGTGGCTTCGATGTCTTCGTCGTTCGCGCTGAGCAAGGGGGCAATATCGGGAACCGTCGGCATGACTAATACCTGGTCGCCGAGCAGCTGTTCCCAGGCGTGCGTGAAGCGTTCACGTACAGCGCAGGCCTCGTTGTATTGCTCGTCGGTTACGGCTTTGGACCAGGCGAAACGGGCCGCCACATCCGGGCCGAGGCACAGGCCGTTGCGCTCAATGAAATCCCCTTGGGCCTGCCAGGCTTCCCGGCCCTGTATATAACGGAACGCCCAATAGGCTTCAGTGAGCGACGGAAGCTCCCCGTGCAGCGGTTCCAGTGGCCCGCACGTGGCGTCTATCCGCCCGATGGCGGGCGCGAAGGCATCAACGCAAGCGCCCGGTATCAGCTCGAACAGCGCTGGGCTGATCGCAACACGCGGGATTTGCGGCAGGGGTACGCTGTCTGTGCCCAGCAAGGCCTCGCCTACCCGGCCGAACAGCCGGGCGTCGCGGGTGAAATAACCGGCGGTGTCCATGCTTTCGCAGAGCGGCTGGGTATGTTCCAGCGGCAGGCGGCCGTGGCTGGGACGCAGGCCGAACAGGCCGCAATAACTGGCAGGCGTGCGCACCGAGCCGCCGGTATCCGTGCCCATGGCGAAATCGCACAAGTAGTTGGATACCGCCGAGGCCGATCCGGAGGAGGAACCACCGGGAATACGCTCGGGCGCCGCACCGTTGCGCGGCGTCCCGTAATGAGCATTTTTGCCGCTCATGGAAAACGCCATTTCGTTGGTGTGTGCCTTGCCGATCAGCCGCGCACCGGCGTCCAGCAGCCGCTGAATGACCGGTGCAGTGGTGGCCTTGATGCCGGACATGGCCAATACATGGGGGTTGCCGCCCCCGGTGGGGTAGCCGGCCACATCGAAAAGGTCCTTGGCAACAAAGGTGTAACCCGTGAGGGGCCCTGTCGCGGCATTAGGCACATCCGCTGTAGGGTAAGGCATCAGGGCAAATGAAGGTCCGGTCATGACAAAGGCTCGCCGTGGGTTTTGACAGATACCTCATTCCAGTGGAAACAGCTCACGGAATGTCCCGAAGTCAGCTCCTCGAAAGGCGGTACCTCACGGCGGCAGGCATCGCTGGCGCGTGGGCACCGCGCCGCGAACGTACAACCGCGAGGCAAGTCGGAGAGGTTCGGGGGCGCCCCCGGGATACTGATCAGCCGCTCGCCCTTTCGTAACCCGCCCTGGGGCCGGGTGCCTAGCAGTACCCGCGTATAGGGGTGCCGAGGGTTGCCCAGCAGCTCGGCTAAAGGCGCCTGTTCGACGATGCGCCCCCCGTACATCACCGCTACGCGGTCGGCCACCTCCACTGCCGCGCCGATGTCATGGGTGACGAAGATGATGGATAGCCCCAACGCTTGCTGCAGTTCACGCAGAAGGATAAGGATCTGGATCTGCACCGTGGCATCCAGCGCCGTCGTGGGCTCGTCTGCCAGCAGAAGCTGCGGTTTGCAGGCCAGCGCCAAGGCAATCATGGCCCGCTGGCGCATCCCTCCAGACATCTCGTGAGGATAGGCATCGAGGCGTTGCTCCGGGTCAGGGATACGCACGCTGCGCAGGGCTTCGAGAGCGGCAACCTGAGCCTGGGCCTTCGACACGGGCAAATGGCGGCGCACGGCTTCGCTGATCTGCTGACCGATGGTGTACACCGGGTCGAGGGCCAGCAATGGTTCCTGGAAAATCATCGCCGCCACCGGGCCGCGCAGTGCTTGCAGCTGGCGACGGGTCAAGGCCATCAGGTCCTGGCCGGCGATCTCGATTTGGCCCTCGACCTGGGTACTGCGTTCTGAGTGCAGCCGCATCAATGCCCGCAGTGTCACGCTTTTCCCCGAGCCAGACTCACCGATCAGTGCCAGTACCTCGCCTCTGGCGACGCACAGGCTCACGCCGTTTACCGCGGACAGTGTGGTACCGCCGTGCTTGAAGCGCACATGAAGGTCACGCACGCTCACCATGGGCTGCCCTGTCATGCCAGCGCTCCTCTGTGAATAAGCGGCGCGGAGGGGCTTTGGCTGTGCCCTTCCCCTGGTTGCACCATCAGGCATGCCGCCACGTGATGAGTACCCGTAGTGGTTAACCGCGGCACTGTTCGCGCGCACACCGCCTCGGCGTGTGGGCAGCGGGTATGGAAACGGCATCCCGAGGGCGGGTCGATGGGGCTGGGCGGGTCACCGGACAGTGGCGATACCTGGGTGCGCCGGGCAGGGTCCATCGATGGCATGGAGGTCAGCAGCGCTCGCGTGTAAGGGTGCCGCGCCTCGGAGAACAACGCCTCGGCAGGCCCCACCTCAACGACCTCCCCCAGGTACATGACCATGATTCGATCGGAGAGGTAACGCACCACATGCAGGTCGTGGCTGATGAACACGTAGGTGAGCCGCAGGCTCTCTTTGAGGTCCAGCAGCAGGTTCAACACCTGAGCCTCCACCGACTTGTCCAGTGCCGAAACCGCTTCATCAAGAATCACCAGCCTGGGCTCCACGGCCAAGGCCCTTGCGATGTTCACCCGCTGTCGTTGGCCGCCAGAAAGCTCGTGCGCATAGCGCCCGGCAAACCGCCCCGGTTCTAGCCCTACCCGGCCGAGCAGGTCGCGGGCGCGCTGCAAGGATTCACGCTGGCTCACGCCATGCACGGAAGGGCCGAACGCAACGGATTGTTCCATCGTCAACCGGGGGTTGAGGGACGAATAGCTGTCCTGGAAGACCATCTGCACCTGGCGCCGGTACTCACGTAGTGGCAACTGATAACCACCCACGCTCATGGCATCGAACACCAGCTCTCCGCTGTCCTGACGAATCAGCTGCATCAACAGGCGCGCCGTGGTGGATTTCCCGCAGCCAGACTCACCCACTACACCCAAGGTTTCGCCCTTGTGCACTTCGAAGTCGATGCCATCGACCGCGCGTACCACGCTGCGTTTACCTCCAGTGCCGCGCACCGGAAAATGCTTGACCAGTTTTTCTATTTTCAGCAACGGCTGCGCGGGGCCGCCAACGTCTCGTTGGGTCATGTTCAGCTCCGAGTAGCCATGGCCGCCCGCAAGCGGTCGGCAAGTACGTTAAACGAGATTGAGGTAATGAAGATCATCACCCCGGGGAGCGCCGCAACAAGTGGCTGGGTATAGATCGCGGTGCGAAGCGTATTGAGCATCAGGCCCCATTCCGGCGCCGGTGGGGTCACGCCTAGCCCGAGAAACGACAGGCCGGACGCGAGGATCATCGATACCGAGATAAGCCCGGTGGTGAAGACGAAGACCGGGCCGAGCACATTGCCCAGCACCTGGGTGCGGATAATAGTGAAAGCTCCAGCCCCCGATGCCCGGGCGGCTTCGATGTAGTCGCGGTTGCGTACCTGGGTGGTGACGCTTTCGGCGATCCGTGCCACTTGCGGAACGAACACCAGCGTCAGGGAAATCAGCGCATTGTTCACGCCGGCACCCAGTGCGCCGGAAAACGCGATAGCCAACAGCACCGACGGAAATGCATAAAACACATCCACGGTGCGCATGATCAGGCTGTTCAGCCAGCCACCGAAGTACCCGGCGATTACACCAATCGCCCCGCCTACAAAGAACGCCAGGATCACCGGGGTAATCCCCATGAACAGCGACAGGCGAGCCCCTAACATCAGGCGGGACAGCAAATCCCGGCCCAATTCATCGGTGCCCAACGGGTAACCCTCGGTGCCGATGGCCTTGAGGCGTTTGAACATCGAGGTCGCAAACGGATCTCCCGGAACGATCCACGGGCCAAATAGAGCGAGCACCAGCAACGCCAGGATTACTACGCCTACCGCAAGCGCAATGGGATCGCGGCGCACCCGGCGCAGCACTTCACTCCAGTAACCGGGCGAGCGTTCAACCGCAGCGATAACCGGCGCAGCGGATCGCGAGATGGAAAGGTTCATCCTCAGCCCCTCCTGATACGTGGATCGAGCAGGGTCTGTAGAATGTCCACCAGTAGGTTCAGCGCGACGAAGAACAACGCCAGTACCCAGATGGTGCCTTGCAGCAAGGGCAGGTCACGCTGGAAAATCGCAGAGTTGAGCAAAAGGCCAGTGCCGGGCCATGCGAACACGGTTTCCACCAGGATCGAACCGCCCATCAAATAACCCACCTGCAGGCCCATCACGGCCATGGCGGTGGGTGCGGCGTTCTTCACAACGTGGAGCAAAAGTGCACCTTCCCCCAATCCCCTGGCCCGTAAGCCAATGACAAACTCCTGCGCCAGGGTCTCGGCGACCTGGGCCCTGACGGTACGGGCGATGATTCCGGTTGGTATGACTGAAAGTGTGATGGCGGGCAGGATCATGAACTGCAAGTGCGCCCAATCCCAGGCCCAGGCAGACTGGCCCATGGGCCCACCGCCCGTTGCCGGAAGCCAGCCTAATTGGGAGGAAAATACAATCACCATCAGCATGCCCAGCCAGTAGTGAGGCACACTGACCCCCACGGCCGAAAACGCGGAGGCGACCTTGTCCAGCCAACTGTCCTTGAAGTAGCCGCCGACGAAGCCGAACAGGCTACCAAGCAGAAAGCCCAGCAGGGTCGCCAGTACGGCCAGGCGCAATGAATAGCTCACCGCACCGAGCACTTCACTGCTCACCGAGCGGCCGCTGGCAATGGACAGGCCCAAGTCCCCATGCACCGCATGCCACACCCATAGCCCGAACTGCACGGGCAAGGGTTTATCAAAGCCGTAGGCCTGCACCAGCTGTTCGCGCAGGGCTTGAGAAGCATCCGGGGGCATCACGGACACCAGCGGATCACCCGGCGCCATGTGTACGAGTAAAAAACACACCAGCGCTACACCGAGCAGGATCGGCGTGGCAAGCAGCAGTCGGCGCAGGATATAGGCGAGCATAGGCGCTCCTCACTCAGGTGGATCACGGGCCAGCTGGTGTTATCAGTCGTGTTTGGACACAAGCGCCAGGTCGATGAACCAGCTTTGAGGCTGCACCACGCCGGTTACTTTTGGTGAAATGGCTCGCGGCCCCACGTCGTGGGCAACGAAGAGGAACGGCGCTTCATCGACGATAGCGGCGTGCAGCTTGCCGGAGGCCGCATCCAAGGCTTGGGGTGTGAAAGCGTTACGCACCTCGGTGATGAGCTTCTCAACCTCGGGCGAAGCGAAATAACCCCAATTGTTGGAAACCGGTGCAAAGGCCTTCTCACTGGCAAAGCGCACCATGCCGAAGTACGGGTCCATGACCGCCGCACTCACGTTGATCGCATTGGCGCCCTGCGCTGCCGCATCCTTCGCCCCCAGGCGCCAGCCGCTGAACAACGTATTCCACTCGGTAACGGCGATATCCACATCGAAGTAACACGCCTTGAGGCTTTGCTGAATGTATTCATTCATGGGCAAGGGCTGCATCTGCCCGGAACCCGACGCCGACGTGAGCACCTTGACCTTCAGCGTATGGCTTGCGCTGAAACCTGCGTCGGCCATCAGTTTCTGGGCGGCCTGCTGGTCATAACGGACCTTGAACGTCGGGCTGCCGTACCAGGGCGAATCCTTCTCATAAATACCCGTAGCCTCCTGCATGAAGCCGCCGAGGTACACCTTCAATTCGCTGCGGTCCAGACACAAGTTCGCCGCTTGGCGTACGCGTTTGTCGAGCCAGGGCGAGCCAGGCGCGAAGGAGAACTGCCACGGCCAGAGGTGCGGCTGGCCATTGGCGTAGAGCTTGAATTCCTTGCTTTTGATTTGATCGATAGCATCCGGCGCCGGCGCTTCGATCCAGTCGACCTGGCCGGACAGCAGCGCGGCTGTGCGAGCATTGGCTTCGGGCAGCGGGATCAGCACAACGTGGTCGACCTTGGGGATGCGCTTGGGGTCCCAGTAGCCAGGGTTCTTGTCCATGACCAGCTCTTGGCGTGGCACCATCCGGACCATCTTGAATGGCCCCGTGCCCACCGAGTGGCTGGCGAACGCAGCCCAGGCCAGCTTCGAGCGCTCGGCCGGGTCGGTAATCGTTGCCGGCACGGCCGCGAAGTCCTTCTGCCAGGCTGCCGGTGATGCCATGAACAGGTTGGTCAAGTTATAAGGCAATACGGCATCCGGCTCGCTTGTGGTCAATTCCACCGTCAGATCGTCGATTTTGCGCGCACTGCGGAGCGTGGGCATCCGCGAGAGGGTCATGCCAATCTGCCCCGGTGCGTACTGCGGTGCCTGCTTGTTCAGTACCTTGTCGACGTTCCACACCACCGCATCGGCATTGAAATCCGAACCGTCATGAAACTTTACGCCCGCCCTTAACTTGAACGTCCACTTGGTATGGTCGGCAGGGTCTACCGCCCACTCGGTGGCCAGCCCCGGGATGGGCGTACTGGGTTTATCGCCCTGGGACAGGTCCCATTCAACCAACGAATCGAACAGAGTAATGCCGGTGAAACGGTTGCCTTCGTAGCCCTGATCGGGTTGCCCATGGGTCAAAGGAATATCCGCGGCAGTCATTGCGATGCGTAACGTGCTTTCAGCCATAGCACTAACGGACGTGAGCGCCGTGACGGTAATAGAACCCGCCAGGAGTACACAGTGCGCAAGGCGGCGAAAGCGAGGTTCTGAAACATGCGTCATTGGCGTGATTCCCTTCAGGTAACCAGAACTGCAAGGGTCTAACGCAATGCCCATACCAAGTTTTATCAGCCAACCTACCTCGCAATGCCTTACCACCAGAAACACTTTTGAATTCAACGGCCTGGTAAGCGCTGAAAGTTGAGCCAAATGCTTGCCCAAACGTTTGGGTAGCGCCGCCCCGCCATTCATGCAATCTTTTGGTACATGATGCGCCATCGTGGCGCGGGCGTTGTGCAGGCATACCTATGAAAACACCCCCAGCCACGCTTCGCAGTATTGCCCAGCAGCTCAATATCCATGTATCGACGGTGTCGCGGGTACTGAACGGCACGCTGGACGGCGCCAGCCGAGCAGCGTCCAAGGAGACGATCGAACGTATACAGTCTCTGGCTGCAAGCTTGGACTATCGGCCCAATACCCATGCCCGAACTCTCAAAACGCGCCATAGCCGTGAAATCGGTGTGCTGGTGCCGCGACTGTCCGACATCGTGTTGGCCACGATCTATGAAGGGATCGATGAAGCAGCTACAGCGATGGGCTATACCTCATTTGTTGCCAACACCCTGGACCTGCCCGAACGCCAGCGTGAGCGGGCCGAGCGAGCGCTGGCGCGTAATGTAGCGGGCCTGATCATCAGCGATGTGCACACCACCCACGAGCCGGGCTTTCTGGAAGAACTGCAAGCCCGGCAGGTCCCCTTCGTACTGGTGAGCCGACGACGCGCGCCGTATTGCTCGATCACGTCCGATGACGAAATGGGCGGTCGGCTGGCGGCACAACACTTGTTTGCCCAGGGCCATACCCGGGTAGCGGTGATTGCCGGCGAACCCCATAGCAGCAATGCCCAGGAGAGAACCGCCAGCTTCGTTGGCTTTTACCAACAGCAAGGTATCCCCCTTGCGCCAGAACAGATCATCACTGGCCATTTCGATACGAAAACCGGCTTTGATATCGGGCAGCGCTTGCTCGCTCATCCCGAGCCGCCGACCGCTATCTTCGCCGTTAACGATTTCCTGGCAATCGGCCTGTTTGGTGCGTTGCGCAAGCGCGGCATGGTGGCTGGCCGGGACATAGCGGTAGTGGGGTATAACGACACCCCGCTGGCCGAGCACCTTGAGCTGACCAGTGTCAGCACCAGTATGCATGCGCAGGGCATGAAGGCCGTGGAAACCCTGCTCGCGCAATTGGCCGGGGAACCGACTGCGTCGCACCGCTTCCCGGCATTGCTCAAGGTGCGCTCGAGCAGCCTGTGCCTACCTTGAACCTGGCGCGAGCATGCGGTGATTCTCCCGCAATATGCCAGGCGAGCTCGGCAACCAGTGAAGCTGCCATCTCCGCTTGGCATCAGCCGCCTGTCTGCCAAGGCGTAGTCGCTCTGTGTCAGCTTTGACACACCACCCACGCCTGACTATACCCACCTCTTCTCTACAACATCGGCGCAAAGCCGGGGGTGGGTCATGGTACGGTCTAACCACGCAGGCGAGCCCCATGACCTACCCGCTCCCCGAGCCTTGGCCTGTGCCGCAGCGCTTGCCATGGGCAGCCTGGCCGCGCCGCCTTCCTTCGGCGCCTGCGGCAGCGCCGGCAGCACGATAATCAGCGGCGCCAGCACCGGCCCCTGCACGCTCGTCGCCGGCAGCACGCTGAGGATCACCACCACCGGTGAGCTCAGCAGCAGCGCCGCCCCGGCGATAACTGCGGACCATGTCAACGGCGCTCTGGACATCGTCAATGGCGGCAGGCTCTCGGGCACACCGGGTATTACGCTCACCAACAGCACTCTGGAAGGCGGCATCACCAACTTCTTCAACGCCAACCTGGCCGTGGCCGAGAGTAGCGGTACCGCGATAGTAATCAAGGACACCCGCTTGAGTAACGGCTTGGACAATCACGGCACCATCACGTCTGGAAGCGCCTCGGGCAGTGGCCTTGATATCCAAGACAGCATTGTTGGCTCGCTGCGCAACATCGGCAACATCAATGCCGCCGGCTATGGGCTGCGCTTGCGAGTCAGCACCATCAACGGCCGGTGGTCCAACAGCGGCGGCGTGAAAAGTGGTGGAACCGGCGTGGCAATGGACAGCAGCATTGTCCATGGGGAGGTGATCAACACCGGGGACCTCACGGCTGGTCAGCATGGCATGGCCCTGACCGGGTCGAGGGTGGACGGTGATGTGCGTGCCTGGGGCATCATCAGTAGCGGCGCGGACGCCCTGCGAGTGGTTGACAGCTATATCGGTCGGGACCTGATCACCCGAGGCACCCTTACCGCCGATGTTCATGGCGTGCGGCTCTCCGGAGGGCGGCTATCTGGGGACCTGGTGAACCAGGCCGTAATTACTGCAGCCAGTGGCATCACTCTCAGCAGCACCCTGACGCGAGGCAATGTGATCAACGAAGGCACTATCGCGGCGTCCAGCGAAGGGCTCGCCCTGTACACCGCTACGGTGAGGGGCACGCTGCAAAACACCGGTGATATTTCACTTGAAGGCGACGTGATGCAGAGCGACGGTGTTCCTCAGGCCGCGCTGGGTATTCACGCGGGTTCCGTCATCGAGGGCGTTTACAACAGCGGCAGCATCAGCAGCTCCGATCGCGTCGCGATACAGGTGGGCACGGCCACCATCACCCGCCGGGGCATCAAGAATTCCGGTGGCACCATCAGCGGGCGCACCGGGCTGGTTATCGACAACTCCAGCGTTAGCGGCGGATTTAGCAACACCGGAAGCATTTGGGGTGTGGGTGACCTCGGCCAAGCCAATGGCGTGCGCGTTCGCGACAGCCAGATCATAGGCAATTTCACCAATGCGGGCACCATCACTAGCGGCAACGGTTCTGCCATTCGCTTCGATAACAGCGCCATGGTTGGCACTATTACCAATAGCCACCAGCTCGTCGGCAGCCACGGCCTGCGTCTGCAAGGCACCCACGTAGACGGCAGCATCAACAACAGTGGCGAGATTCGCGCCAGCATCTTGGGCATCGCGCTGTCCGATAGCGATCTGAGCGGCGACCTGATCAACATGGGCACGGTTACCGGTAAAGACAGGGGCATACGCTTGAGCGACAGCACCATCCGGGGCACCCTTCGCAATGGCGGCACGGTCGCCGGGCAGCACGGCATCACCCTGCGCAATACCAGCATTACTGACGGCATCGACATAAGCGGCAGCGTACTGGCCGACGCAGTCAGCGGTTATGCGGTGCACATCGACAAAAATTCGAGCGTGCCGCAGCTGCGCATCAGCGGCGATGACACTGCGCGGTTCAGCGGCGCCGTGCGCACGGTGGCCACGCCCGTGCTCATCACCAGCGGGAGTACCTTCACGCTGCAGGACGGCAACCGCTTCCAAGTGCCGACCCTCGAGAACCGGGGCATCCTGGCCGTCGCCGCCGTAGGGCCGAACCTGGATGAGCCCACCCTGCCAACCCATGCAGCGGTGGCAACCATCAAGGGCAACTACCTGCAAACCAGCAGCGCGACCTTCAGCACCCAGGTGGTTGACGGCGCCCGCTATGGCCAGCTTGTGGTCAGCGGCACCGCGACCCTGCCGCATTTGGCCAAGTTATATGTGGACGTGGCCAACCCGGCGCAGCCATTGAGCGTCAACCGACTGAATAATGTGATTTCCGCCGGCGCCTTGGTATCGGACGGCACCTACACGGTCACCAGCAACTCCCAACTGTTCAACTTCAGCGGTGTGAAAGACGCCAATACAGTGGACCTCAAGCTCGCCGTCAAAAGCAGCACCGGGGCCAGCGACGCCTTGCGCAGCACGGGCGCCGGTAACAAGGCTTCGGGCGCCGCGCGGGTGCTGGATAGCCAATTCGCACAAGGGATCAGCAGCCCGCTCACTGACTACTTTCTAACTGCCACCTCGCAGGCCGAGGTGGCACGTGCGGTGTCTCAGAGCCTGCCGCTGACCAACGCCCTGCCGGCCAGCCAGTTCATGCTTGAGCAGATCACCGATACGTTGCGCGAGCGGATGAGCGAGGCGCCGCTGTCGGCGCCCGGTTTCGTTCAGCCGGCAAGCGGTGTCTGGATTAAGAGCTTCGGCGCGCGAATGGCGGATAACCAGGGCGGCGCCAGTAACGGCTTTGCAACCAACGTAGGCGGCACACTGTTTGGCGCCGAGGCGACCGTCTCCCGCACTACGCGTGTGGGCGTGGCCTTTGCCTATGGCGAGGGCCAGGCCAGCGATCCGGGCGCGGGCCGCAGCCGCAACAATCAGCTGGAGCTGTACCAGCTAACCGCCTACGGTAGCCATCTGCTCGACGAGATTACCGAACTCAGCGTGCACGCCGGCATGGGCCATAACCAGAGCGACGGCAGGCGAACGCTGACTTTTGGCGGTAGCAACAGCCAGGCCAGCACCACCGTCGACAGCCATTTCTTTACCGGCGGCGTGGCATTGTCGCGGCGCTGGGCGCTTAGCGAAGCCGCCACGCTCACCCCCTCGTTGAGCGCTGATTACACGCGGGTAAACGATGACGGCTATCGCGAACGAGGCGCTGCCGGTATCGCGCCGCTGCTGTTGGAGGTAAAAGCCCGCACCACCGACCAGCTGTTGCTGGGCTTTGACACCCGGCTTAGCCACAGCATTACGCCTGGCACGCAGATCAAGGGCACGCTGGGCGTGGCCTACGACGTCATAGACGAAGGCAACGTGGTCAACGCCGCCTTCGCCGGCGCACCCGGGCAAACCTTCCGCACCCCTGGTAGCGACTTCGGGCCGTGGGTGCTGCGCGGCGGCCTGGAATTCAGCTCGGTAGGCCCCTCCGGTATCAGCCTCTCGTTTGCCATGGACATGCAAACGCGCGCTGGCTATACCGAGCAGGTTGGCCAGGTGCGGTTGGCTGTGCCGTTTTAGCCACTGAACGCGTGCCCCCCTACTTCAACCGGGCATTCTCGGCGTGACGTTCAGCCTTCACGGTTTCAGGTGTGGTGCGGTTATCGATGGCTTGCTGCTTGGTCTGCTCGTCGCCGCCTACCACGTGGTCCACATCGTTCATCAGCGCTTCGAAGCCTTGCCGTGCGACTTCGGTCTTGTCGTTCTTCTTCGACTTGCCAATCTCGCTGCTGGCCATACCTGCGTTTTTGTGGAACTCGCTGTCCGTAGCGCCGGGCAGCAACGCAGTTACGGTCACGCCGGTGCCGCGAAGCTCCTGGCGCAGCGATTCGGCGAAGGAAAAACCAAAGGCCTTCGACGGTCCATACACGGTTTCATAAGGCGTTGGTTGCGTCGCAGAAATGGACGAAGTGATCAGAATACGGCCCGACTTGTTGGCCACCATGTGCATAGCTACCCGCTTGGCCATGTGTACGGTGCCAGTAATGTTGATGGCGATCAGCTTGAAATCATCTTCAAGGTCGTTATCAAGAAAGGCGCCGCCCTGGCCGATGCCGACATTCAACGCCGCAGCTTCCAGTGGCCGGTCGAGCGATACCACATGGTTCCACAGCCCTTCGACCCCTTCGTAGGTGGACGCATCCGCCTGGTATGGGTAGCACTGCGCACCCATCGTACGGAGTTCCTCGGCGGCTTTGGTCACTTTGTCGCTAGAACCGGAAATGACCAGGTCGAAGCCGTTCTGGGCGAACTGTTTGGCCAGCTCGAAGCCGATGCCAGAGGAACCTCCGGTAACCAAAGCCAAGGGGCGGTTGGATGTCATGCATTCTCTCCTCGATAGGTAAACATTGCCCTTGCCGCGCTGCGGTCGGGGCAAAGGCTCTATTTATCTGAAAGGCAGACCTGCAAATTGATCCATGAACTTGCCCTCGTCTTCAGCAACCCAGCGCCTGCGCGGCCTCGGTCAGCGAATCCACAACCACATCCCAGCCTTGCTCAGGGCCAAGGTCGGTAGTCTGCTGCGCGCCATGCTCGGTGGAGCGTCGCACGAAAACGGTTTTCATACCGAGGGCGCGGGCTGCCGCCAGGTCGCCGTTGTGCGCAGCGACCATCCCCGCCTGCCCGGGCGCCACACCTACCGCGTTCACTGACTTGAGGTAGGCCTGGGGTTGAGGCTTGTAGGTACCCGCAATTTCCGCACCTACAATCACATCCCAGGGCAAGCTTCCATACTTCGCAAGCCTGAGCATTCCGGCGATATGCCCATTGGAAAGCGCGCCAATGGCAAATCGGCGTTTGAGCCGGGTCAGCCCCTCCACAGCGTCCGGCCATGGATCGAGCTGTTCCCATGCCGTGTTCAGTTCGTCCAGCTCAGATCCACCGATAGCGCCAAAATCGGCGCCATGCCGTGCCAGCACCGTTTCGAGGCTCTCTCGATTAAGTACATCCAGCGTCACGAACGGCCGCTCACCGCAACGCACGCGTTGCATGGAAGGCTGATAGAGCGCGCGCCACTGATCGGCGAATTCCAGCGGATCGACCTTCAAACCGTGACGCCGCAGAAATGGATCGGCTGCTCGAGCAACCCCGCTTCGCCAGTCCACGACCGTGCCAAACACATCAAAGCCAAGGAAACGCACGTCTTCGAGTTTTGCCATCACCTGCTCCAGAGTGGGTTATTGCGGGCTGCGCGCGGGGTTATCCGCTTGAACGGAACGCCGCAGGCAGGGATCTGAATGTCTTCAGCGAAGCGCCATAGCCCTATGAGCGAAGCCATCGCACAGCCGATCCCGGGAGCAGCCGTATGTTCCACCTTATGTTCAGCGCCCCATGCCTGTATGTGATCCTGCGCTTCATTTCGCCCATGCCCTGGCCAGTACCAGCAAGGCTTGCCGCTGCACTGTTGCTGCTGCTCGCCTCCCAGTATCACCTGTACGCCAGGTTTTCGTCTGGCAGTGTGTTCTCGCCCGAATTCCCTCGGCCGGTAGTGATGTTCTTCAACTGGGCGTTTGGCGCCATTTTGCTGATCGCGGTGTTTCAGGTGCTGGTCGACGCCGGGACGTTGCTCACCATGCTGGTGCGCCGGCAATGGCTGACGATCCCTTCCACGCTGCGCTACGCCGTGGGTACGGCCGCACTGCTGCTCGCCGGGGTCGGCGTGCACCAGGCCGTGCGGGTGCCGCCCGTAAAGGATATCGAGGTAGCCATCAAGGACCTGCCCGCACAGTTTGATGGCTACAGGCTGCTGCAACTGACCGACATGCACATCAGCCGGCTGTTCGACGAGGCGTGGGCGCGTGCAGTGGTGGAGCGCTCGAACGCGGTGGGTGTAGACCTGATTGTGATTACGGGCGACCTGATCGACGGCCCGCTCGCGGCGCGCGTACGGGACGTGGAGCCGTTACGTGGCCTTCATGCGCCGGATGGGGTTTACGTGATACCCGGCAACCATGAGTACTTCTTCGATAACGAAGCGTGGATGCGGTACTTCGTCTCGCTAGGCATGAAACGCCTTGAAAACAGCCATGCGCTGATCGAGCGTGACGGCGCTCAGCTGGTATTGGCCGGCGTCACGGACCTCAGCGCACCGCGCGCCGGGCTACCTGGCCCGGACCTGCGCCAGGCACTGGCCGGAGCCCCTGGCGGTGCCCCGATCATCCTGCTCGACCATCAACCGCGCAACGCCCGCCTCGCCGCAAGCCAGGGCGTTGCACTGCAGCTGTCCGGCCATACCCATGGCGGCATGATCCGCCCACTGGACCGGATTATCGCCAATGCGAACGAAGGTTTCGTGTCCGGGTTTTATCAGGTAGCCGGCATGCAACTCTACGTCAATAACGGCACCGCTCTCTGGCCCGGCTTTGCCCTGCGCCTGGGCGTGCCTTCGGAGCTCACCCGCATCACGTTGCGGCGGGCAGCGGGCCCGACCTGAACATCACAGCTGTGCGGCGCGCCGAGAACTCATAGGCCCAACCCCGAACCTGGAGCGATATTCACCCGGGGCCAGGCCGGTGATTTTCCGGAAGGTTGCGCGGAATGCCGCTGAGTCCTGGTAGCCCACGCACCAGGCGATGTGATCGACCGTATCCTTGGTCAGCTCGAGCAATTGACGCGCCTTGCCTACGCGCAGGTGCTGACAATACTGCGTGGGGCTCAACCCGGTCGCGGCCCGGAAACGCCGCAGAAACGTACGGGGCTCGAGGCCCGCGCACTGCGCCATGTCATCCAGGGAAACCTGTACCGCCCCGCTACTTTGCAGCCAGTGCTGCACCTTTAGCACCGCTGCGTCACCGTGGGTGAACACCGGCGCAAAGTTGCTGCCGCATTGCTGCGAGCTGCCGCTGTGTTCGATGACCAGAAAGCGCGCGGTAGCAGCGGCAATACTGGGGCCCAGCAGGCGCTCGACCAGGCGCAAGCCCAGTTCGGACCAGGCCATCAAGCCAGCCGTGGTAATGACGTCGCCATCATCCACGATGGGTTTGTCCGCATCGACCCTTACCTTGGGATAGCGCTCGCTCAAAAGCCCTGCCTGGGTCCAATGGGTGGTGGCTGCCCTGCCGTCAAGCAAGCCGGTCTGGGCAAGTACGAACGCGCCAAGGCATACCGTGCCCACGGTGGCCCCAGCTGCATGTTGCGTCAGCACCCAGCACGACAACCCCTCCATCGCCTCGGTCCCGGGAAGCCCCATGAGCGAAGGCGGTATCAACACCGCTATAAGCGGCCCAGGTTTATCCGTAGCAAAGCTCTGAAATACGCAGTGAGGCTCGTCGCTGTGGTCTGCCCGCCAGTGGCTCACGCGCAGCCTGGGCAGGTGCGGCGCAGCCTGCTCATCCACCATACGGTTGGCCACTTCAAACAGGTCAGTCAGCCCGTGAATGGCGGCGCTTTGTGAACCGGGGTACATCAGCAGCCCGATGTCTGCGATAGCCCGTTCTACGCTCATTGTCAGTTTTCCCTCGTATTATGTCGCTGCGGCCAATCCCCAACGGCAGGGGAACCTTCAATACTGGTATCCCACACAGCACACTCTCTACAAGGAAACCGCCGTGCCCAAATCAGCACTTATCGTAGTTGATATTCAGAACGACTACTTCCCTGGCGGCAAATGGCCGTTGGTGGGCGTGGAGGCGGCGGCCGACAATGCCGCGAAAATCATCGAAGCCGCCCGCGCCGCCGGTGCTCCGGTGATCCACATTCGCCACGAATTCACCAGCGAAGCCGCACCCTTTTTCACGCCGAACTCCGAGGGCGCCAAGCTGCACCCCAAGGTGCTCAACCAGCCGCAGGAGCCTGTGGTGCTCAAGCATTTCGTTAACTCGTTCCGCGAAACCGAGCTTAAGCAGCTGCTTGATGAACTGGCCGTCGAGGCACTGGTGGTGGTCGGCGCAATGAGCCACATGTGCGTCGACGGGATCACCCGGGCTGCTGCGGATATGGGTTATGCCGTGACGGTGGTGCATGACGCCTGCGCCAGCCGCGACCTCGAATTCAACGGCACCACTGTCCCCGCTGCCCATGTGCATGCCGCGTTCATGGCGGCCCTGGGATTTGCCTATGCCACGGTGATTTCCACCGAAGAGTATCTAAGCAAGGCCTGAGGCAAGGCGCCGCTGCGTTGCTATGGTTAGGGAGCTGTCCCCGTAAGTCCCTTCCTAACCCTCTTCAAAAAGGCGTCATGATGAACATCGACTTGAGCGGAAAACGCGCACTGGTCACCGCGTCCACCGGCGGTATCGGCTATTCGATCGCCAAGGGCCTCGCGCAAGCGGGCGCTACTCTGGTGCTCAACGGCCGCGGTAATAAATCGGTCAGCGAGGCTGTTACGCGGTTACAGGCAGAGGTGCCTGGGGCCTCGGTCTCTGGCGTGGCCGCCGACCTGAGTAACGCGCAGGGCGCGGACGCGCTGGTCAGTGCTGCCGGCATGGTAGACGTGCTGGTCAACAACGCCGGTATCTATGGCATGCAGGATTTTTTCGAGACAGGCGACGATGTGTGGGACCAGTACTGGGCCACCAACGTGATGTCAGGCGTGCGCCTTAGCCGTGCCCTGCTCCCCGCGATGGTTGAAAAAGGCTGGGGCCGGGTGGTGTTCATCTCTTCGGAGTCAGGCCTCAATATCCCCGTGGACATGATCCACTACGGCCTCTCCAAAACGGCACAGCTTGCCCTGTCTCGTGGGCTGGCCAAGCGCGTGGCGGGCAGCGGCGTGACGGTCAACAGCGTATTGCCAGGGCCCACCCTGTCCGACGGCGTGGCCGGGATGCTGCAGGCCGAAGTGGAATGTACAGGCAAGCCGGTGGAAGAGGTAGCGGCTGATTTCGTCAAGGAACACCGCCCCACCTCGATCATTCAGCGCGTGGCGACCACTGAGGAGGTGGCCAACATGGTCGTATACGTGTGCTCGCCCCAAGCCAGCGCCACCACCGGCGCGGCCCTGCGGGTGGATGGCGGCGTGGTGGACGATATTGTCTGAAGCGGCTCGGGTGTAGCGTGCCACCGGGCTAGCGCCGAATGCGCGGACCGCACGATGACGGTTCTGCTCGCTCAGGCGATCAGCATTGGCCGGCAGATCGAGGGGTTTGGGCTGGCACCGGTGTAACCGTTAGCGAGTACCTTCGGCGCCGGCGCCTGGACAGGAGCATTACTTTTTTAGTCCGAGTGCTAACCGAAACAGAAATATTCCCAAGGTTTTCAGCCGCTTATCCTGATTGCAATTCCCGGCAGCCGTTTGATCCAGCGTGCCGGGCTGCTCGTTGCCATCAGGAGAAATTGCGTGAAATGCCTTGCCGCCCCCGCTCTGCTGTTATGTTCCGTCGCCACCGTGGCTGCCGCGCAAGATGCGGAAACCTATGATTACTCGCAGCACCTGGATATCGCCAAAGTGATCGATGTTCAAGCGATACCCGAAGTATGCGAGCTGGTGACGAACCACATGGTCTATGAAGACCATCAAGGCAAACGCCATGTGTTGGCCTATCAGGTGATGGGCAAAGGCTGCTACGAATAACCCGGCACCCCGCGCCCAGGCTCGGTTATGCTGCCGCGCTCAAGGTTTCAAGCATGGCCCTATGAATCTGCGACAACTCCTTTACTTCAAGACCATCGTTGAACGTAAGTCCATCGCTGCGGCGTCCGATGTGCTGCACATTGCCCAGCCGCCGTTGAGCCAGCACATCAAGGCGATGGAAGCCGAATACGGTGTGCGGCTGTTCGAGCGAAAAGGCCGCGGCCTGCAAGTCACTCAGGCAGGCCTGCATCTCTATGAGCGGGCGTGTGAGTTGCTTAGCCTCGCCGACGAAGTCGATGCGCAGATGCACGCGTGGGCCAGAGGGCTCAAGGGCAAGGTCAACATCGGCACGGTCACGGCCGGGGTTACGGTGCTGGCCAAGATCGTCAGCCAACTGAAGCGCCAGCTGCCCGATGTGGTGTTTGCCATTCACTCCGGTGAGCCTGACACACTCGAAAAGCTGATCGAAGAACGGCGCCTGGACTTCGCGGTGACGCAGTGGCCGGTTGGCAGCGCCGCGTTGGAATCGGAGCCCCTGCTGGAACTGCCGCTCGCAGGGCTCCATACCGGCTTCGCTCCCTCGGACCCACAGGCAGGCTTTTCTATCGAAGACCTGGCCAGCGCGCCACTCATCCTGCTGAAACGCAAACACGGCGGCGGCGTATACGAACGCATAAACCAAGCCTTTCTGGACCTCGGCCACCGCCCTACCATTGCTTTTGAATGTTCGGATACCTCGGCGGCGCTCGCCTTGGCCGCGACCGGCGCGGGCATCGCGCTGGTGCCTCAATGGAAACAGGAACAGGTACCGTCCGGGCTGAAGCGGTTCTGGGTGCAAGGCCTGAAAACCAAGGAACACCTGGTACTCACCTGGCTACACGGCCGTGAGCAGCTTCCGGCCGTGGAGATGGCGGTTCACGCCCTGAGGCACATTTCCCAGGCGCCTGCCTGAACAGTGCAACCGTTATTGATCAATGGCAGCACGCCCACGTGCTGTGATGGCGAGAACCCTGGGGTCATCCTCGACGGACACACTGGCTCCGTACATAAGATAATCACCCTGGATTACGGAGAGAACACCCCCTGAAAAGTAAAATGATGACGGTATCCCGCATCAAGGCGCCTTCATGGGCCACATTGATAGTCTCCGTATCAGAATCACTGAAGTCCTGTTCCAGTGAATTGTCCTGAGATGAGCCCCTACGTAGAGTAGCTTCCATGGACCGCTCTGCGGGCCTCATCTCAGGTACAGGGACAACCACCATGCAGCCCATTCACAAATACCTTGCCCCCGCATTGAGCTTCAACGGCGGCTACGTCGATACCGTCGGCTTCATCGCGCTGCAGGGCTTGTTCACCGCACACGTCACAGGGAACTTCGTGACCCTGGGTGTGAGTATTGTGCACGGCACGTCCGGAGCGGTCGGGAAGCTGTTGGCGTTGCCCGTGTTCATCGCCGTGGTCGGGCTTACCCACGTGGCTGCGCTGCAATTGCACAAACGAAACCTGGCCTCGCTGCACCTGTTGCTGGTCGCTCACGTTTTCCTGCTGGGGTTGTTCGCCGCGTTCGGAATCGCATTCGGGCCTTTCAGCAATGCGGACAGCACCCTCGCATTGGTAACCGGAATGACCGGCGTGGCAGCAATGGCGATACAGAACACGCTGTCTCGCCAGCACCTCAAAACGGCGCCGCCCACCACGCTGATGACCGGGAATGTCACCCAGGTTGCAATCGACGTATTTGCCCTGGCTGGGCTCAAGGATGAACAAGAGCGCCAGGCCATTCGCTCGCGCCTGAAATCCATAGGCGCGAACCTTCTGGGGTTTACCCTCGGCTGCATCAGCGCGGCACTCATGTACCTTGCGGTCGGGTTGTGGAGCCTGGTGCTGCCGGTTGCGGTGGCCGCATGGGCGAGTATTGCGGCCTATGGAGGTTCGAAGCCCGCGCTATAGCTTCATCTCAGGGCGTACCAGGATCGGCCAACGGCGCCGGTTGATCCACACGCTCGGCAAGGGCGTCGGCGAAATCGTCATCGAGCGCGTCGATATCGTCCTCGGCATCGTCAAGATCGTTGAGAGGAGACTCGTCTGCGAGCAGCGGCCAAGGATTGCCGGGCACGGGAAACACGCGCGAAGAAAGGATGGAATGTACCGTGTTCATGGTGGTGGCTCCGGATCGGGACATCTGTCTTGTATTAGTCCACGTTTTGAGCCGGGCGTTGCGTGCCTTCCTGAATGGACTGCCCTACGGCCGCCTCGAACACTCGATCAATCGCGCAAGCCACCTGCCTCGTGGCGTCTTCGATCTTTCCTTCGTTGCGACACAGCACCCAGCCATGGGCTGCGACCGCTTGCTCGAACGCCTCGGTAGCAGCGATATGCTCTTTGAGGTGATAAAGCATTGTGCTCCCCAGGCCGCGCGACCGGGCCGCTGCCCTCGCCCATGAAATTTCGGGGGCGGTCACAACGCCCACGTGCAGGTCTGGTACCTGCACGTCCCGCTCGAGGTTAAGCCTGAGAATTTCGGCAAAGGGCACCAGGCGGCGAAACGCCGCATCGGACGGGTACCAGCGGTCGATCAGGATAATAGTGCCCTGTGGCTGCCTGGGCAGCACGTGCCGGGAAATCCAGGCACGGCTATCGGCGAAGCGCTCGCAGACCTGCCACTCCAGGTCGCGAGCGGGATGCCTTGCGAGTTGGTTCACCAGGGCCATGGTCTCAGCGCGGCAGGGGTCGCTTTTGCGCTCGCATATCCGCACGACTTTCTTGCCTTGCCCCCTCAATGCCTGGGTTACCGCTTCAAGCAAGGTGGTCTTACCGGCGCCTTTGGGCCCATCCAGGGAAACAAACAGCGGGCGATTCATTCAACCTTTCCTCTGGACAGCAATGGACGGGCCTGACGCACGAAGTCCACGCCTCAGGCGACCGCTTCCCGGCTACTACTGGCCACGTTGGTATGGCGCAGGGTGGGCAGCAGGAACGCAATGGCCAGTACGCAGGCCGCTACCAGCATCACGAAACCGCCATCCCAGCCGAAGTGGTCCACGGTATACCCCATGGCGGCGCTCGCCGCTACCGAGCCACCCAGGTAGCCGAACAGCCCAGTGAACCCTGCAGCCGTACCGGCGGCTTTCTTGGGTGCCAGTTCCAGCGCCTGCAGCCCCACCAGCATCACCGGGCCATAGATCAGGAAACCGATGGAGAACAGCGCCGCCATATCCACGGCCGGGTTGCCTGGCGGGTTGAGCCAGTACACCAGGGTGGCGATGGTCACCAGCACCATGAACACCACACCGGTCAGCCCACGGTTGCCACGGAAGATCTTGTCACTCATCCAGCCACACAGGAGCGTGCCGGGAATCCCCGCCCATTCGTAGAAGAAGTATGCCCAGGAGGTGGTGTCGACCGTGAAGTGCTTGGCCTCCTTGAGGTAGGTGGGTGCCCAGTCCAGCACGCCGTAGCGCAGCAGGTACACGAAGACGTTGGCCAGCGCGATGTACCACAGCATCTTGTTGCGTAGCACGTACTTCACGAAGATCTCTTTGGCGCTGAATTCTTCCTCGTGGCTGGCATCGTAGCCTTCGGGGTAGTCGTTCTTGTACGCCTCGATGGGCGGCAAGCCCACTGACTGGGGCGTGTCGCGCATGGTTGCGAAGGCAAAGACCGCGACCAGTACTGCTACGGCGGCAGGCACGTAGAACGCCGCATGCCAGTCGTTGGTCCAGCCCAGGCCCAGCAGGAACAATGGCCCGATCAGGCCGCCGCCGACGTTGTGCGCCACGTTCCAGGTAGACACCACACCGCCGCGTTCTTTCTGCGACCACCAGTGCACCATGGTTCGGCCGCTGGGTGGCCAGCCCATGCCTTGGGCCCAGCCGTTGATGAAGAGCAGCACGAACATGATGGCCACGCTGGACGTAGCCCAGTGCGCGAACCCGAACAGGAACATCACCGCAGCCGACAGCAATAGCCCGAATGGCAGGAAATAGCGCGGGTTGGAGCGATCGGACACCAGCCCCATCAGGAACTTGGACAGACCATAGGCGATAGCGATGGCAGAGATGGCCAGCCCTAGCTGCCCCCGCGTGTAGCCCTGCTCCTCGATCAGATACGGCATGGCCAGCGAGAAGTTCTTGCGCAACAGGTAATACCCGGCATAGCCGAAGAAAATACCCGCGAAGATCTGCCAGCGAAGGCGGCGGTAGGTGCTGTCGACGCGGTCATCGGGTAACGGCGTGCGGTGCGCCGCGGGGCGGAAGAATGCAAACATCGGGTCTCTCCAGCTGTTTTTATTGTATGCGAAAGCGAATATTACATTTTCGTTACAGAAAACCCCACTGCTTTTTCTCTGCTCTGAGTGTTGGAAAGTGAACCCTTTCAAACCTCGAGAGTGCAGCGATCGCGTCGCTCCAGCCGCTCTTTCGACTGCACGATCACGTACCGGGGCTGTCACTTTCTGAACGGCTCATACCCTCTCAGGAGACCCTCCATGGCTGAACATCATGTTCTGATTGCTGGCGCCAGTGGCGTGATCGGAAGTGCCGTGCTCACGGCTTTTGAACAAGAAGGATGGCAGATCACTACCGTGGGGCGCGGCGAGGCGCCAGCGTCCCACACGCACATCAAGGCCGACCTTTTGGCCGACGGCCCGCTGGGCAACGCCGAGCCGCTTCTGAAAGGCGTTACCCATGTGTTCTACAGCGCACTGAAGCCCAACCCAGACCCAGGTGCGGAGGCCGACGAAAACGCGGCAATGTTCGAAAACCTCATCAACGGCGTGCTGGAGGCTGGCGCTGCATTGGAGAGAATCACATTCGTACAGGGCGGCAAGGTCTATGGCGCCCATCTGGGCGTGTATAAAACGCCGGCGCGGGAAGACGACAGCCGCCATTTCCCGCCCAACCTGTACTTCCGCCACGAAGACTTCGCCAGGTCGCTGGAAGCGAAAGGTATCAAGTGGACGGCCCTTCGCCCGGACATCGTGATAGGCCATTCGCAAGGTTCGGCCATGAACCTGGGGAACCTGATCGGCCTTTACGGGGCACTGTGTAAAAAAACCGGCACCGCCATGCAGTTCCCCGGCCCGGAGCGGGCCTACCGGCACGCCCTGGTGAACCTCACCGCTGCCGAGCTGATCGGCAACGCTGCGGTCTGGGTAGTCAAAAACAACGCAGACGGGGCTTTCAACATCACCAATGGCGACGTGATGCGCTGGAGCCATGTGTGGCCCAAGCTCGCGGCCTGGTTCGGGCTGGAGGTGGGCGAGCCTCAGCCGATTTCACTCGAGCAACGCCTGAAGGCACTGCAGCCCGTGTGGAAGCAGTTGGCTGAAGAAGAACGCCTGGCTCAGCCAGACGCCGACAAGATCGCCCTGGGCGCCTTTGGCGACTTTATTTTCCATGTGGAAACGGACGCTATCTTCGATGTCACCAAGGCCCGCCAGGCTGGCTTCACTGCGATGACGCTTCGCTCAGACGAAGTGCTGTTGCAGCATCTGGAAGGCATGCGGGAACGCAGGCTGATTCCCTGACAGCAGCGCTGCCGCTAACCCTTGTGAGCATCCCACTATGAAACACATCCACGCGGGCGTATTGAACGTAGCGTATCTGGAAACCGGCCCGGTGGAGGGGCCGGCGGTGGTGCTGCTGCACGGCTTTCCCTACGACGTGCATGCCTATGACGCGGTGGCAGCCACGCTGGCCGCAGCGGGGTGCCGGTGCATCGTGCCGTGGTTGCGGGGGTACGGCGGCACGCGCTTCATTTCCCCCGCCACCCCCCGCTCTGGCGAACAGGCGGCGCTGGGTGCAGACCTGGTCGCACTGCTCGACGCGCTCAGTGTCCGGCGGGCGGTGCTGGCGGGCTACGACTGGGGCGGCCGGGCCGGGTGCGTGGTAGCCGCGCTTTGGCCGGAGCGGGTGGCTGGCCTGGTGAGCTGTGAGCCTGGTTACAACCTCCAAAACATCGCTCAGGCGGGCAAGCCTTTGGCCCCAGAGGTGGAACAGCGATTGTGGTACCAGTATTACCTTCACGGCGACCGAGGTTATGCCGGGCTCCAAGCGAACCGAGATGCCTTTTGCCGGTTGTTGTGGCAGCTGTGGTCACCGAGCTGGCCCTTCACAGATGGGCAATTCGAAGCCACCGCGCAGGCTTTCCACAACCCGGACTTCGTCAAGGTGGTCACCCATTCTTACCGGCACCGCTTCGGCTTGGTGGAGGGCGACCCGCAGTACGCCCCTATCGAGCAACAACTGGCGCAGCAACCCGACATCGCCGTGCCTACCGTCATATTGGCAGGCACCCGTGACGGCGTGACTGCGCCCCAGGATGAACGTCAGGCCCTTAGCCGGTTCAACGGCCCGGTTCGCCGGCTGATGCTGGAGGGGGTGGGCCACAATGTGCCGCAGGAAGCCCCTGTTCAGTTCGCCCAGGCCGTGTTGAGCCTGATCCAGCCCTGAACTGACCTTATACCCGGATGCAATGCCTCGACGCTTATCCACGAGCGCCCTTAAAATTCTGCCTTTAACGTTTCAGCTTTTATGTAAGGATTCGGATGTCTGTTCTTGAAACCCCCTCCCTGCCGGCCTCCACGCGTACCGTCGCTCAAATGGAAGCGGCCATGGCCTTGGGCAGCTTTGCCATCGGCACCGGTGAATTCGCAATCATGGGGCTGATGCCCGACATCGCGGCCAACCTGCAGTTGAGCGAGCCCCAGGTGGGGCATGCCATCAGCGCGTATGCCTTGGGGGTAATGGTCGGTGCGCCGGCACTGGCTATTCTGGGTGCCAGGCTTTTGCGCAAGCACATGCTGCTGCTGTTGATGGCCCTGTATGCGCTTGGCAACCTGGCTACAGCGTTTGCCCCCTCCTTCGCTGGCCTGGTTGCCTTTCGGTTCATCAGCGGCTTGCCCCACGGGGCCTACTTCGGCATTGCCGCCGTAGTGGCTTCCAGCATGGTGTCGAGCAACCAGCGGGCCGGGGCCGTGGCTCGGGTGATGATGGGCCTTACGCTGGCCATGCTGCTGGGTAACCCAATCGCCACGGTGCTGGGGCAATTCTTCGGGTGGCGCGCCGCCTTTGTGCTGGTGGGGTTGATTGCACTAAGCACCATCGTGCTGGTGTGGCGTTTCGTGCCGCAGCGGGACGATGAACAGCGCAGCGACCCGCGCAAGGAGCTCCAGGCCTTCAAGCTGCCTCAGGTATGGATGGCATTGTCGATTGCCGCCATCGGCTTTGCTGGCATGTTCTGCGTGTTCAGCTACCTGGCGCCTACCATGCTTGAGGTCACCGGCGTGTCAGCCCAGTGGATTCCATTCGGGCTGGCAGCATTCGGGTTGGGCGGCATCATCGGCAACATTGCCGGGGGCAAGCTCTTTGATCGCATGCAATTGCGCGCGGTGGGCGTTGTGTTGGTGTGGTCGATTGCCGTGCTGCTGTTCTTCACCTTTGCCGCCCATGCGCTCTGGTCCGTGCTGCTGGGCATCGGCCTGGTGGGCACCATGATCGCCATGGCCGCGCCATTACAGATCCGCTTGATGGACATCGCTCACGAAGCACCGAGCCTCGCCGCTGCATCCAACCACGCGGCGTTCAACCTCGCCAATGCACTTGGGCCATGGCTGGGGGGCATGGCCATTACCGCTGGGATGGGTTGGACGAGTACGGGCTATATCGGCGCGGCCACGGCCCTGGCCGGCCTGGGCCTTTATTTCATCGCGCGACGGATGAAAGGCGGGCGTTGAAAGTTGGCCTCAGAGCCCGTCCGCAAATACCTTGAGACGTTCCAGATAGGCGTGGTTCGTCTCGGTACCATCCTGGCGAGCCTTGAATCGGGCCCAGACCTCGGGCTCGAACCGGCTTATGGACACAATATTCTTTTGCGATAGCAGGATGGTGAAGCCAATCTCCCTCCCACTCAGCTCCATGTCTTCAACCACGGCAGAGTAGTCGGTGGTATAGGTGACCTTGAGCGTGTCCTTGTCTCGGTATCCGCTCATCGTGGGCACTATCTCGAAATCCTCATCCATCAGTCCCGCTTCATGCAGGTCTCCCACCGACGACACGCGGCCAACGTAGACCTTTCTGTCTTCCATCGAAAACATGTACAGGCTGTCCTCGTCGCTGATGGAACCCAGCAAGTGCTTGGTGAGCGGAGGGAGCGGTACCAAAGAGTTGAGGACCAGCGCTTTGGCCTTCGCGGGCCCTATCCGGTACCTGACCATCAGCAGGAAGGGGAACACCCGGGGGAACAACCAGGCGAAAAAAAAGGACAGGACAGACGCTTGGCCAAAGAACACCCAGAGCGATGCGCCTGCCTCGTCGGCGATACCATAGCGCACCAGAAAAGCCCTGACGTACTTGGCATAGTCTGCATAGTCTGGTGTGACGTACTGAAAATAGCCATGCTTGCTGGCGTACAACAGCGCGAAGCTGACGATGGCAGCGATGGCAAACAGGAAAAGGCCGGTTTTGGCGATCAGCATGTAGAGCAGCTGGCCGTCGTAGCGGCTAAGAGTAGCCTGGTGGTAGATGCTACCGTGGCAGTAGATGTAACCGCTGACCAGGATCGGCAGGATAAGCAGCAGGCCCATCAGCCATTAGCCACTATCTTCTTGGCCTTTTTGCTGGCTGCGATGAAATGCTCGTTGCTGAGGATTTCTTTCGAGTCGATCGACATTCCCCCGCGAGGGCTGACCCGCAGGGTCTGCAGATCACGCAGCGCGTCGAGCAACTTTCTCTCTCGCTTACTGGGCTTCCAAAGCAGTCCAAGCATCTTTGTTCCTCACGGTAAGGGGCCATGGCGCTAAAAACCGAGCGGCGCCACGGCGGTCTGGTGCGGGGCACTATACCACATTGCCGTGCCCGCGAAATGTGCCCGACTGCTTCAGGCCACAGGCCGCTGCGGCAGGCTGGTGCCCGTCAGATTCAGGCCCGCCGCGGTCGCGGGCTTTTCATCACCACCCTTTCCGCTGGCAGCTTCCAGGGCGGCGAGCTGATCCGGGGACAGGCTCAGCGCCGTGGCGCCCAGGTTGTTCCGGCATTGCTCAAGGTTGCGTGGGCCTATCAAGGGGATAGTGCCGCGGGTCAACACCCAGGCAATCGCCACCTGATCAGGGGTGACGTGTAACTCGCTCGCGATGTCCAGCACCGCGTCAACGGTGGCGGTGCGCTTCTCGCTGTTTTCGGCCTGGAATACCTTGCCGCCCAATGCCTGGGCACGGCCCGTTTCGCCTTTGCGGTATTTGCCGGTCAGTACCCCGCCACCCAGGGGCGACCAAGTGACCGGCGCGATGTTCAGGGCCTGGCACGCTTCGAGCACATCGGCTTCCGGCTCACGGTGGACCAGGCTGTATTCGAATTGCGCCGCGGCGATGGGCAGCGCGCGGGTCAATTCGGCAAGGGTAGCCGCGCGTGCGAGCCGCCATGCGGAGAAATTGGAGAGGCCTGCGTAGATGATCTTGCCCGCTCGGCTCAAGTCATCCAGCCCTCGCACGATCTCTTCCGTCGGCGTAAGGCCGTCCGGGTTATGGACCCACAACAGATCGATACGCTCGGTGTTCATTCGCTTCAGGCTTGCCTCTACCGAAGCGATCATCGCGAGGCGGCTGTTACCGGTTGATAGCCGCCCCGGCGTTGGCTGCGCCCCATAGGTGTATTTGCTGGCCAACAGAAACCGGTCGCGACGGCCTTCCAGCGCCTTGCCCAGGTATTCCTCGAACTGGCCGAACTGATAGACATCGGCGGTATCGAGGAAGTTACCCCCGGCCTCTTCATAGGCCTCGAGGATCCGCAGGCTCTCCTCGAACGTTGCGCCATGGCCCCACTGCGTGCCGAAGTTGGCCGTGCCCAGCGCGAGCTCGGAAACCCGCACACCGGTATTGCCCAGTAACTTGTAGCGCATGACGTTCCCCTGCGAAGCGTAAGTGAGAGCTTTTGATGATAGGCATAATCCTAACGACCGTAAAGCACATGCCGTTCTACTGTTCTCGATGCCCAGCCGGCCCACAGGCCGGTGCAGTTGCTGAGTGCATTGGCCAGCAGGCCGTTCCCACTGCGGTTGGCCAGCGCCACCCCCTGAACAGCGAAGTCGATCGTGTGCGCCCCTGGGCTGCTGTCGGAGCCTGTGACCAACCCATGGACGGTGCCGCTGGTATGGCTTTGATTACCGTCGATGGTCAGGTTCTGCACGCTGGCGTTCAGTGTGTTGTGCAGGGCCGAGGCCCGAACGATGCCATCGACGTCGGCGCTGGAGCCGTCGGTCAGCTTCAGCACCTTTATCTCCTGCCCGCTGCCCTTGAGCTCGACGTTGTTCTTGAGGGTGATACAGGCGCCATCGGCATTGGGGCCACTTACCAGGTCCGTTCCCGGGGGCACCCAAACCTCGCCTCGCCAGCCTTGGAGGCGGCGTTGATAGCGAGCTGAAGGGCACGGGTGTCTTCGGCAGCCCCATCGCCCTTGGCCCCATAGTCACGAACGTCGAAGAGCGTGCTCATGCTGGCGTACCTGCTAGAGGGTGGTGTGGAGACTCTAGACGTGGCGGGGGGGTACGGGGCGCCCGCAGCGGATGGGTGGCAGGCCTGCCCTGCGGGCAGCAGTTGGCGCGGCGCGACCGCTACGGGGGTGATATGCTCCACGGCTTTTTCACGGAACCGCTCTGCCGCACCCCCCCAGGTCAATAACGTGCACCGCGAGCCGAGATCGAGCGAACCTTGCCCCCGCTGTTGTGGCCTACACCACAGGCAACAAGCCTTCGAATAATTGTTCCATGTACCTGGATAGAGTCGCTGATGAACAAGACTGTCGAGTACCGCCCCGCCTCTGACTTTCTTGTCGGAGATGGCGAAATGTGTGGCCTGATCCGAGGCAAGGACTGGTCCGCCACGCCGCTCGGCCCGATCGACTCCTGGCCTCAAAGCCTGAAAACCACAGTGAGCCTTTGCCTGGCGTCCAATTTCCCCATCAACATCATGTGGGGCCCCGAGCACATCCAGATCTACAACGACGGATACCGGGCAATCTGCGGCGCATCGCACCCTCAGGCATTGGGCGAACCCTATACCGTGACCTGGGCCTCTGCCTGGCCTGCCATCGGCCAGCCGTTCGCCAACGCCTTGGCTGGCAACACCTCGTACCTGGAAAACCAGCGGATGTTCCTGGCGCGCAACGGGTACCTGGAAGAAACGTTTTTCACCTTTTCCACCAGCCCGATCCGGGATGAAACCGGTGGCATCGGGGGCCTGTTTCACCCGGTGACCGAAACCACCCCGACCATGCTCAGCGAACGCCGAACGCGCGCCCTGCGGGAGCTTCATGCGGCCCTGGCAGATATCCGCGCCACCCCATTGATCCCCAACGCATCGCTCGCTGCGTTGCAGCCTTATGCATTCGATCTTCCGTTTCTGGCGTTCTACCAACTGAACGCCGACAGCAGCGGCTATAGCCTGGTTGCACACAACGGCGTAGGCCCAGGCCATAGCCTGCCGGCTCAGCTATTGCTCGACACGCAGCAGCCTTTTGCTGTATCGCAGGCCATAGCCTCCACGCACCCATGCCCGGTTTCGGGCCTTTCACCAATGTTCGGCGGCACCACGTGCGGGCCTTATGACCAGGTACCGGACAACGCCTTTCTTCTACCATTATGGGTGCCGGGCGATGCATTGCCGGTGGCCATCGTGCTGGCTGGCGCCAGTGCGCGGCTACCGCTCAATAAGGCGTACGAGGACCTCTTTTCGCTTCTGACCGTGACGCTCAGTGCGGGCTACGCGAATGCACGGTTCTACGAGGAGGAACGTGAGCGTGCCGAAGCCCTGGCGGCCCTGGATAAGGCCAAGACAACGTTTTTCTCCAACGTCAGCCACGAGTTCCGTACTCCCCTCACATTGATGTTGGGACCCCTTGAAGACGCCCTGCTCCACCCCGATGACCTGCCGCCTGACCAACTGGAACGCTTGACCCTCGCTCACCGCAGCGCGTTACGGCTGCTGAAACTGGTGAACTCTCTGCTGGATTTCGCCAGGCTGGAATCCGGCCGGGCCGGGGCGACGTTCCGGGAGGTCGACCTAGGCGCATTCACCGCCGAGCTTGCGAGCAACTTCGAGTCAGCGTGCGAGCGTGCGGGTATCGCGCTGCACATCAGCGTTCCCGCTGTGCCGGTGCCGGCATTCATCGACCAGGAGATGTGGGAAAAAATCACCCTGAACCTGCTGTCCAACGCGTTCAAATACACGTTGAGCGGCGCGATTCATGTGAACGTTACGCCCATGGCAGGCTCGGCGCTGCTCACCGTGCGCGACACCGGCGTGGGCATTGCCGCCGAAGACCAGCCACTGGTATTCAAGCGCTTTCATCGGATCGAAAACCAGCTTGGCCGAACCTTCGAAGGCACTGGAATAGGCCTGTCCCTGGTCGATGAGCTGGTGAAGCTGCACGGCGGTAACCTTGGGCTGGAAAGCGCTATCGGGGTGGGCTCTACCTTCGCCGTAAGTATTCCGCTGGGTTCAAGCCACCTTCCTCCGGAGCGGATCGGCGCGCAGCCCAGCTTGTCGTCCACCGGCATTCGGGCACAAGCCTATGTGGAGGAGGCCCTTCGCTGGCTGCCTGACGCCGGCCTCAGCGAGCAGCATGCCCCAGCTGCGCCGACGGCTGATGCCCCAAGGCCCCGGATACTGTTGGCAGACGACAACACCGACATGCGCGGCTATATCGCGAGCATCCTGGGCGGCGCCTCCTACGAGATAGAAGCGGTCGACACCGGGCTCAAGGCGTTGGAAGCCGCCAAGGCCCAAGTGCCTGATCTGATCCTCAGCGATGTGATGATGCCGGGGCTGGACGGCTTTGCCTTGCTGCAGGCGGTGCGCAACGACCCTGCCCTGAGTAATGTGGTGTTTATCCTGCTGTCGGCGCGCGCTGGCGAAGAAGCACGGGTGGAGGGTTTGAAGGCCGGCGCCGATGACTACCTGGTAAAACCGTTCAACGCACGCGAGCTGAGAGCCCGTATCGATGGTGCGATACGCCTGGGCCAACAGCGCGTGGAGGCGCACCGGCGCGAACAGGCGCTACACGACAAGGCCAGCCGCGAGCGCGAGGCGCTGGTGGTGCAGTTTCACCAGATGCAGAAAACCGAAACCATCGGGCAGCTCACCGGTGGTGTGGCGCACGACTTCAACAACCTCCTCACGCCGATCTTCGCCAGCCTGGAAATGCTCAAACGGCGCTTCAACGATGATGATCGGGCCGTGCGGATTGCCTCGGCCGGGCTGGAGTCGGCCGAGCGGGCCAAGGTATTGGTCAGCCGGTTGCTCGCCTTTGCGCGCAAGCAAAACCTGGACGTACGCCCGGTCGATCTCAAGCGGCTGATCGTCGGTATGCAGGACTTGCTCAAGCGCTCGATCGAAGAGGATATCGTGCTCGAGTTCAGCCTTGGCTCGCCCAGCCGGCTTGCATTGGCCGACGCCAACCAGATGGAACTGGCGCTGCTTAACCTGTGCCTCAACGCCCGGGATGCCATGCCGAATGGCGGCACACTGTCCATAACGCTCTCGGAGGTCCAACTTCCCCCACAACCGAACGCCCTTGGCGGTACTGAGGATTACCTGCAGATCGTGGTGAGGGATAACGGCGCCGGGATGGACGAGCACACCCTTGCAAGAGCTATCGAGCCATTCTTCACCACCAAGGGCGCCAAGGGTACCGGGCTGGGTTTATCCATGGTGCACGGCGTGGTGGCGCAACTGGGGGGGCAGTTGCTGATTGAAAGCCAACCGGGCCAGGGCACACAAGTGCGTGTGCTGCTTCCGGCAAGCGAGGCGCCTGCAGCGTTCGAGGCCCCTGCAGCGCAAGGCAGCGAAGTGGCGGCTGAAAAAGCCACGATTCTGGTAGTGGACGACGAAGCGTTGGTACGCACGACGGTCGCCGAGATGCTGGGCGACGAGGGCTACATCATCCACGAAGCCGAGTCCGGCGAACGCGCCTTCGAGCTGGTGCGCCAAGGCCTGCTGCCCGACCTGCTGATCACCGATTTCAAGATGCCAGGCATGAACGGTTCAGAGCTGGCAAACAAAGTGCGGTCGGTCGCGCACCAGGTCGCCGTGCTGGTGATAACCGGCTACGCGGAGCTGGAACTGGAGTGGCCGACGCTGCTCAAGCCTTTTGCCTATGCGGCCCTGCTGGAACGGGTACGGGAGCAGCTCGGCCAGGAGGGCACAAAGGCTTAAGCATAGTCATTTTCAGTATTTGGTATATACCAAGCGCCCCCGTATAAAGGCAGCACTTCACGAGCTACGCAAGGCTGCTGTTCGATGCTTTCGCTGAAAATCATGCTGGAATATTTTCACCCTTGGCCTAATTCCGCAGGGTTCTACGTCGCCCGGGAGCGCGGCTGGTATGCCGAGGCGGGCCTGAATGTGGAACTTCGGGTACCCGATCCCGAGCGGGGCGACAGCCTGCAGTACCTGCTGGAGGGCCAAGTGGATCTGGCGGTATTCCCTGGCAATCGCCTGCTGGTACGGCGCGATCAAGGCCAGCCGCTCATAGGCGTTGCGGCGATCAACCATGACGGGCTGGAAGCGATCCAGACCCTCACCGATTTCGCCATCGGGCGGCCTCGGGACCTGATGGGCAAACGCTTGGCCATGAACCCTACCCCGCGGGGCCTGGCGATGGTTCGCGATCTGGTGCGCCGGGACGGCGGCGACCCCGACGCGCTGATAATCGTGGATGCTGGCACCCGCGAGCTGCGCCCCGAGGACCTTGCTGCCGGCATGGCAGATGCCAGCTTTGGCGGTTACTGGGCCTGGGAAGCGCTGATGGACAGCCCTATCGCTGCCGAGCGGCGGCAGGTGTGGCCGGTGAGCCAGTGGGGAGCACCGCGCTATCACAGTTATCAGCTCGGTGCCCAGGAGCAATGGGTTGAGCGCAACCCTGAGGTGCTGCGGGCCTTCCTGGCTGCGACAGAACGCGGGTTCCGGGCCGTGGCCGAGCAACCGCTGCGAGGGTTGGCCGCTTACGAACGGGTGATTCCGTACTTCCCGGCGCGGTTGATCGAACGGTCCCTGGCCCACGTTGCGCCTACCTGGCTGCACGACGGCCGCTGGGGAGAACAACGCCAGGCGTTGATCGAGCCCTATGCGCTGTGGCTGCACCAGCATGGCATCCTCGGCAATGCGGCCATATGGGCCGATGCCTTTACCAATGATTTCCTGCCGGAGGCGCAGCCATGAGCCAGCTGTTGCACAGCCACGGCATGGCCGGAGTGCTCGTTGCGCCCGCATGGCCGCTGCTCGCCGAAGCTCAGGTAAAAGAGGTATTGCTCGACTTTCCTCAGTTGGGCGAGCTTCAGGCGCTTCATTGGCATAGCCCGCGGCCGTTTTCGGCTGCGGCATTGGCCACCACGGATACCGGCGAGTGGTTCATCAAGCGTCATCACCCTAGCGTTCGCACCGTAGCCGGGCTGGAGGAAGAGCACCGGTTCATCGCTCACCTCCGGCAGCACGGGTGCCCGGTACCTCAGGTTCAACGCGCTACAAACCGCCACAGCGCTATCGAGCGTCACGGCTGGACGTATGAAATCCATGCCCGTGCCCAAGGGGCCGACCGCTATCGCGACGCCCAATCCTGGGAGCCGTTTCAGCATCCTGCCCATGCCGAGGCTGCGGGTTATGCGCTGGCACAGTTGCACCGGGCCGCGGAAGGTTATGAGGGCGCGAAACGTACCGCCAGCATCCTGGTGAGCCGGCCCTGCTGGCTGACCAGCGCCGATTCGCTAGCCGCTATCGAAGCCCAGGCCCGTAGCCTGCCAGGGCTGGCGCACTACTTTGCCAGCCGTGACTGGCACCGTGAATTGGCCGCGCTGCTGCCCTTGCAGCAGGCCGCGCGTGAATACCTTCAGGCACAGCCGCCCTTGTGGACCCATAACGACTGGCATGCCTCCAACCTGCTGTGGGCCGACAAGCCTGAGGCGCACGAGGTGGCGAGCGTGCTGGATTTTGGCCTGTGCGACCACACGTTTGCCCTTTACGATCTGGCGATCGCCCTGGAGCGTAACGCTATTGCGTGGCTCGGGCTCGATCAGGGCATAACGGTGCAGGCCGATCTCGCCACGGTTGACCAGTTGCTCGCCGGCTACGCCCGGTCGCGGCCACTGCCCGCCGCTTCGATAGACGCGCTTATTGCACTGCTGCCGGTGGTGCATGTGGATTTTGCCCTGTCCGAGGTCGCGTATTTCGAAGGCGTGCTTAACGATCGCGGCAACGCAGACGTGGCTTGGGAAGGTTACCTGTTGCGCCACGCACACTGGTTCGCCCGCGAGGAAGGCAAGCGGCTATTGGCCCACTTGCATCAGCGCCGCGGAGACTGGCAATGACCCAACTGTTGATGAGCGCGGCCGAGCTCTACGCGCGCCTCGGTACCCCGGGCCTGGTCATTCTCGATGTAACCGTGGACCTGCAAACGCCCCGGTTCGATGGCGACTATCGTGTGCGCAGTGGCTATGAGGGCTGGCATCAGGCCCATTTGCCTGGCGCGGTCCATGCTGACCTACTCGAGGGGCTTACTGATCCTGATGCCGGCTACAGCTTCGCCATGCCTGCCGCCGACGCCTTTGCCGAGCAGTTGCAACTGCTTGGCATAGGCCCGCACAGCACACTGGTGCTGTACGACAGTGGAGATGGTTTCTGGGCGGCGCGGCTATGGTGGATGTTGCGCAGCGTCGGCATCCCTGCCTTTATCCTCGACGGCGGCTTGCAGCTATGGCGGCATGCCGGCCTGCCCCTGCACAGCGGGTCAGCTGTGATAGAACCCACCACCGAGGCGCCGCCCGTGCGGCCTGTCCCGCGCGCCTGGGCCAGCCAGGAGGAGGTACTTGCCATCAGCCAGGGCCATGCGCCGGGCCAGCTGCTGTGCGCGCTGTCATCAGCGGTGTTCGATGGCAGCGCAATCACGCGCTATGCCCGCCGCGGGCACATCCCCGGCAGCCTCAATCGCCCAGCCCGTAACCTCTATCAGGCCGACCACCGTTATCAGCCGGCCGCCGTATTGCGAGCAGCGTTGGGTGAAGGCTTGCTGGCTGACAACGCTCGGCTCGTCCTGTACTGCGGCGGAGGAATCTCCGCTGCCGCCACCGCAGTGGCCCTCACGCTTTTAGGGCGCGACAACGTTGCCCTGTACGACGGCTCTCTCCAGCAATGGAGCGCCAACCCCGCCTTGCCAATGTCCTCCGGAGCAGCTCCGGCCTGACTGCCTGCCACAGGCACGCGTACACTCCGCACCCTCGCTCGCCCCTGCACAGGGGGCAGGCGCGCGCGCACCGGAACGACTTGATCATGGAGCTGCTCGATGTTGCATCACCTACCCTTCCCGGCCCGTTTGCTGTTGACCGGTATCGCCCTGGTCTCGGCCAGCGTGGCGGCGGACGATTCCACCACGCTTGGCACCGTGACGGTGGTCGGCGACGCGGCAGATGGTTACCAGGCACCCACTGCCTCGGTGGCGGGCGGCGATGACGCGGCGCTGCTGGACACTCCCGCCTCCGTGTCGGTGTTCAATACCCGGCTGCTGCAAGACCAGCAGGCGCGCCTGCTCAGTGACGTACTGCGTAACGACGCCGCAGCCGGCCAAAGCTATGCCCCGGTGGGCTACTACGAGAATTTCGTGCTGAGGGGGTTCTCGTTGAACGCCGCCAGCAGCTACAAGGTGAACGGCTTTACCATCGCTGGCGAGCAGAACGTGGCGCTTGAGAACAAGGAGCAGGTGGAGGTACTCAAGGGCCTGGCTGGCCTGCAGAGCGGCGTGAGCGACCCGGGTGGCATCATCAATTACGTGAGCAAGCGGCCCCGTGACGTGCGCTCGGTCACCGTTGCCACCAACCAGGACGGCGAACGCTCCCTGGCCCTGGACGTAGGCAGCTGGTTCGGCGCCGAGCAGCAGTTCGGGATACGCGCCAACCTGGCCCATGAGGATCTGCGTTCTTACGTTGACCATGCCGATGGCGAACGCGATTTCGCGTCGCTGGCCGTAGACTGGGCTATCGACCCTCGATCCACCCTGCAACTGGACGTTGAATATCAGGCCCAGGAGCAGCGCTCGGTACCTGGCTATCAGTTATTAGGCGGTACCGACGTTCCCCATGGCGTAAACCCCCACGACCTGTTGGGCGATCAGGAATGGGCGAAGCCGGTTCGCATGGACTCGCTCAACACCAGCGGCCGCTACACCTACCTGTTGAACGATGACTGGACCGCTCGTTTCGGCCTGGCCCATAGCCAGGTGGTGATCGACGACTACAGCGCCTTCCCATGGGGCTGCTACGGGGCGGCCAGCTGTGCGAACGATGCGGTGCCCAACTATTTCAGCCACGAGGGCGATTACGACATCTACGACTTCCGCAGCCCCAACGACACCCGGCAGGTCGACGAAGCCCAGGCGTCGCTATCCGGCCGCTTCAACACTGGCAGCCTGCTCCACGAGCTGGAACTGGGCCTCAGCGCCCAGCGGCGCACCCTCGACAGCCATGAAGAAATCAACGAATGGGTAGGCAGCGGCAACCTGTACACCGGCGCGGTCAGCGTCAGCCCGTACAGCGGGAGCCTGGGCCCCAGCTATCGGCACCTGGACAGCCGCCAGTATGGCTTCTCGCTGAATGATCGCGTTCATTTCGGCGAGCATTGGCAGTTGGCGCTTGGCGGGCGTGAGGTATTGCTGGACGAGAAAACGTTCAACAGCGACGGCGATACCACCCGCCATACCCGTGAGTGGAAATTCCTCCCCAACCTGGCGGTGATCTATCAGCCCTGGGCCAATACCTCCTTCTATGCCCGCTACAGCAAGGGCCTCTCTCTGGGGCGAGAGGCCGACTGGTACACCACCAATGCGGGCGAAACCCTCGCGCCTACCGTGTCCCGCCAGGTGGAACTGGGCGTGAAGCAGAACTGGCAGCGTTTGAGCCTGACCGCGGCGGTGTTCCAGATGCACCAGGGTTACCAGTATTCCCAGGCCAACAGCGACGGCACGCTCACCTTCGTGCAACAGGGCGAGCAGAAAAATACCGGCGTGGAACTGACGGCCAGCGGGCGCGCCACCGAGCAACTTCAACTTACTGCCAGTGTGGCGGCGATCCGTGCTCGCGTAAGCGGTAGCGGCACCGATGCCTACGATGGCCACCAGGCGATCAACGTACCCAAGGTTCGCGCAAGCTTCTACGGGGATTACAGCGTACCCGGCATCGAAGGCCTGGCACTGCTGGGCGGCGTGCAATACAGCGGCAGCAAATATGCCAACCGCGCCGGCACGGTGAAGGTGGGCGATTATGCCGTGTTCAACGCAGGCAGCCGCTTCACCACCCATATCGACGGCTATGAAACTGTGTTCAGGCTGAGCGTGGACAACCTGTTCAACAAGGCATACTGGCGCGACGTTGGCGAATACATGGGCGACGGCTACCTGTTCCCGGGCGCGCCGCGTACCGCACGCTTGTCCGCCACGGTCAATTTTTAAGGAAAAACGGCCATGTCCAACCTCGAAATACTTGCAGTGGTGGTCAACGTGCTAGGCGTGTGGCTTACGGCGCGGCGCACGCCGTGGTGCTGGCCGGTGAACGTGATCGCCGTGTTGCTGTACGTGTGGATCTTCTATGACGTGAAACTCTACTCGGACATGCTGCTGCAGATTGTCTTCGTGTTCATGCAGGCCTATGGCTGGTGGCGCTGGCGCTCGGGCCAAGTGGACGAAGGCCGTGTTCATGTGGACCGGCTACCAATGCCCATCGCGCTGGCAAGCCTTGCCATTGGCGGGGTGATTGCGCTGGCGCTTGGGGCCAGCATGGCGCACTTCACCGACGCCGAGGTACCTTGGCTGGACGCCACCCTCACCGCGTACAGCCTGGTAGCCAGCTACTGGGCTGCCCGCAAATACGTGGCCAGCTGGTGGCTGTGGATTGCCTTGGACGCGGTATACACCGGGCTGTATTACCACAAGGATCTGCCCCTCACCGCCGCGCTCTACGCTGGCTTCATCGTGCTAGCGGTGTACGGCCTGCGGGCGTGGCAGCAAGACCTGGCCGCCCACCCAAGCGCTACCCAACCGGCGCAAGCCCTGCCATGACCATCAAACCCGCCAACGCGCAATACCTGCGCATTCATCACGCGCTTGCCACTGACCTCGGTGCCGGGCGCCTGCTCGCTGGCGAGCGTTTTCCGACAGAGCGCGAACTGGCCGAGCGCTTCGGCTGCACGCGGGTAACGCTGCGCCAGGCACTGCAGCGGCTGGAGGCTGAAGGCGTGATCTACCGGGGCCATCGCCGGGGCTGGTTCGTTTCGCCCGCGCCCATAGCGTATGACCCCACGCGCGTGACCGGCTTTATGGAGTACGTCAGCGCCCAGGGCCGCGAACCACGCACGGAAAGCCTGTTGGCCGAACGGCGCCAGGCCGAGCCCGGGCTGGCGGCACGCATGGGCCTGGACGCAAACGCCTGGGTTTACCATCTGGAGCGGCGGCGCTGGGTGGATGGCCGCCCTGTGTTGCTGGAGACCAACGTGCTGACAGAAGCCTGGTGCCCAGGGTTGCTCGATATGCCATTGGGCAGTTCCCTCACCGAAACGCTTCGCCAGCGCTACCAGCGGGTACAGGCCCGTAGCGAAATCACCCTTAAACCGTGCCTGCTCGATGACACTCAGGGCCAGCTGCTGCAACTGGCGAGCGGCTCCGGTGGCCTGATGCTCGAACGCTTGTGCCGCGATGCCAACGGCACAGCGGTGGAATATGATCGCGAATACTGGCGGCCGGATGCGGTGGAAATACGGCTGGAGGTGGGCCCCGCCCAAGGCTCAAGCCTGTTAGGCCGGTTGCCCGAGAATAGCTTTCAGTAGCCCAGGAAACCGCGCTTCCATTTCCTCGCTTCGCAGCGAATTCATATGCGTGGTACCCACGTTGCGAGTGTGCACCAGCCCCGCCTCGCGCAGCACGCGGAAGTGATGAGACACACTGGATTTGGGTCGGCCGCCATCCAGTTCACCACACGAAGCCTGCGCCACAAGCGACAGGCAGCGAACGATTTCCATGCGCACGGGGTCACTTAAGGCGTACAGCACGCGCTCGAGGACGAAGGATTCGGGTTCGGGGTGTTTGTAAGGTCTCATGGCGCCGATGATACCGAGGGGCTTCAATTAACGCCATATTTCGAATACTATCGAACAATCGCACCAACGACTCAGGAGTCACTGCATGGCAACGCTGTTCGAACCCTATTCCCTCAAGGACGTTACGCTGCGCAACCGGATCGCTATTCCGCCGATGTGCCAATACAGTGCCGAGGACGGCGTAATCAACGAATGGCACCACGTGCACCTGGCCAGCATGGCCCGTGGCGGTGCCGGCCTGGTGGTGGTGGAAGCCACTGCAGTCGCGCCGGAAGGCCGTATCACCCCCGGGTGCGCGGGCCTCTGGAACGACCAGCAGGCCCAGGCCTTCGTGCCGGCCGTGCAGGCGATCAAGGCGGCTGGCTCGGTACCGGGGATTCAGATTGCCCATGCCGGTCGCAAGGCAAGCGCCAACCGCCCGTGGGAAGGCGACGATCACATGGCCGATTCCGACCCACGTGCCTGGGAAACCATCGCACCCTCGGCCATCGCCTTCGGCGCCAACCTGCCAAAAGTACCCCGCGCGATGACCCTCGAAGACATCGCTCGCGTGAAGCAGGACTTCGTGGACGCTGCCCGCCGCGCCCGCGATGCAGGGTTTGAATGGATCGAACTGCACTTCGCCCATGGTTACCTGGGGCAGAGCTTCTTCTCCGAACACTCCAACCAGCGTACCGACGCCTACGGCGGAAGCTTCGAGAACCGCAGCCGGTTCCTGCTGGAAACCCTCGCTGCCGTTCGTGAGGTATGGCCGGAAAACCTGCCGCTCACTGCCCGATTCGGCGTGATCGAATACGACGGGCGCGACGAGCAAACCCTCGAAGAGTCGATCGAACTGGCTCGCCGCTTCAAGGCCGGCGGGCTGGACCTGCTGAGCGTCAGCGTCGGCTTCACCATCCCCGACACCAATATTCCGTGGGGCCCCGCCTTCATGGGTCCGGTGGCTGAACGTGTACGCCGTGAAGCTGGCCTGCCAGTGACTTCGGCCTGGGGCTTCGGCGCGCCGCAACTGGCCGAAGAGGCAGTAAAAGCCGGCCAGCTGGACCTCGTGTCCATTGGCCGCGCGCACCTTGCCGACCCCCATTGGGCGTACTTCGCCGCCAAAGAGCTGGGCGTGGACAAAGCGTCGTGGACACTCCCTGCGCCGTACGCCCATTGGCTGGAGCGCTATCGCTAAGTAATACCGCCAGGTGTCACCAAGCGTCAGGTTCGCCTGGCGCTTGTCTCGTTCGCATTCGGGGTATGATTGCCCATCCTTTTCCGCGACCGAGCCCCATGTTCAGCCTCAGCCACCTCGTCACCCCTCCTCCGGAAGCCTTCGCCAGCCAGGTGCAACAGTTGGCGATCGATAACCTCACCACCCTTGGCAGCGTGGCGATGGTCCCCAGTAACCCGCTGTATCCCCTGTATCAATACGGCCTGGGCCTCGAGGTGCATCACTACCTGCAGGCGATGGGCGCAGGCACGGATCTGCAGGTCGAGTTGCTGCTGGGGCTCGATGCGCAGAGCCCGGACCAAGTACTGGGTTTTGCTCTGTTTCTACCGGCCGCAGGCGCACCAGATGCCTGCACCCTGCTCTATCTGGCTGTTCATTCAGGCCATCGCCGCAAGGGTGTCGGCCGCGCGCTGCTGAATGCCGTAGTGCAGCGCTATCCACACACCGAAGCCGCTTGCCTGGTTTCAACGCTGGGCTGGTTCCAGGCCCAAGGCTGGCATGCCGTGGGTACCAGCGGGCCGCAGGTGGTGGTCAATACGCGCCCGGTGCGCACCCTTGGGCATGTTCAGCGGCTGGATGTGGCGCCGCTTTACCGAACGCTCGAGGTGCAGCAGATTCATGCCTATTTGCTCAAACAGCATGGCCGCAGGGCGATGGCGGATGCCGAAAAGCAAAGGGATTACCGGCTTGATCAGCTGGAGCGTCAGGTAAAGCAACATGTGCAGGCTGGGCCGCAATAGCATCGATCGGGCTTGGCACGCTCAATCCGTAACGCCTGAGGCCCTCATGCCCCGGCGGTCGCCAATGCTTGCTCCAATGCTGCGGCTCCCCGCTGAGCCGCCGCGTCATCGCCCGCCTCGCCCAGCAGCTCGGTCACTTCGTGCAACTGCGCCTCGCTCAGCCCCACTCGCAGGCTGGCGCTCATGTGGGCACGCAACTGCGATTCAACACCTGGGGTTGCGGCCAGCGCGCCCACCGTGGCCAGCTCGCGGCTGCGCCAGTCGAGGTTATCCCGCTCGAAGATGTCGCCGAACAAGTGAGCCTGAAGGAACCGGTTGATCACCGGTGCAAAATCAAACAACGGGCCCTTCACCGGGCTGCCGGAGATCGTCGTCTGGTTGGCCGTACCCGCTGCCAGTAAAGCCTCACCCGTAGGAATACCCCGGCCCGGCTCGCGCCCCAGTTCATCGTGCACGCCCCGCTGCTGGCGAGCCTCTACAACTTTCATCAATTCTGCGAGCGCGTTGAGGCTGCGCGGGAAGCCCACGTAGGCATACAGCTGCACCAGCACCTCGCGAACCTCGCTCACGCTTAGCCCGGCATCCAGCCCGCGGTTCAATGCCGTGTTCAGCCGTGATAGATCACCGACTGCCATGCTTGCGGCGATCAAGGGAATCGCCTGCTGCCGCGCTGAAAGGGTTTGCGCTACGGGTGCGTCCGGCAAGCGCCCTGGCGCCACTTTCGGTGCCACGCCCTCGCCAAGGTACTGCGCTTCGGTCACCTGCTCTGCCCAGGTCACCACGCTGCCGTCTTGCGCCTCAGCAATGGCAATGTGGGTCATTCCACTGGTGGGCGTGGCGCCGTGCCAATGGCGCACGTGAGGCGGAATCCACACCACGTCCCCGGGGCGGATTTCCTGGCGAGCGCTGCCCGCTTGCTGTACGTAGCCGATACCGGCAGTGACGATCAGTGTTTGCCCCAGCGGGTGGGTATGCCACGCCGTACGCGCGCCGGGCTCGAAGGTAACCGTGGCGCCGCTTACCCGCGCCGGCTCATCCGCCTTGAAAGGGCCGTCCACCTGCACCGTGCCGGTGAAGTAGTCCTGGGAGCCCTGCACCGGGGGTTGCGAACCCGCAGCCGAGATACGAATGCTTGCAGCATCCCGGCCCGAGGCCTCAGCGGTCATCAGCGAAAGCGCCATGAGTGGGGCAATCAGTGGCTTCATCTAGTGTGCTCCTGGCCTGAAAGGAAAAACGGGCGTTACCCGTTCAATGAGCACAGGCTAGGTGAGATACCCGGAAGGGACTAGACCGCCAGATCGACATGGACTTATGAGCAGTGCTCATCAAGGCATGGCGCCTGGCGCAGCCTCTTGGGGCGGCGAACAGCCCTCAGGCGTGCCAGCAGCGGTACCAGCCGTCCTGCTCGCTTACACGCAGGTCAATCTGGTAAAGCTCGGACAGCCGTGCGCTGGTGAGCACCTCGGCCTTGGGGCCATCCGCCACGATCTGCCCTTTGGCCAACAGCACCACCCGTTCGATTTCCGGGATGATTTCATCGAGGTGGTGGGTAGTGATGATCATCGCATGCTCCGGCCCGCAAAAGCGCCGAAGCAGATTGAGCATGCCCAGGCTGGCGCCCATGTCCAGGCCATTGGCCGGCTCATCGAGGATAAGCGCGCGCGGTTGATGCACCAGCGCCCGCGCCAGCAGCAGCCGGCGCTTCTGCCCGGTAGACAGCCGCTGGAACATGGTGGATTCGTGCCCGGCCATCTCCACGGAGGCCAGCAACGCCCGCGCCTGATCACGCTGCGCGTCGCTTGCCTGCAAATGCCCATGGGCGCCGATGGCGCCGAAGAAGCCCGAGGTCACCACATCCAGCGCTGGTGTGTGCGGGGTGTAATCGTCCTGCAGGTCCTGGGATACGAAGCCCAGCCGGCTGCGCAAGTCCCACAGGTTCACGTTCTGGCTGCCGAACAGTTTCAGGTGGCTGCCTTCCCTGTCCAAGGGATACAGCTCCCGTGTGATCAGCTTGAGCAACGTGCTCTTGCCTGCGCCGTTGGGGCCGAGAATGGCCACCTTTTCTCCAGCGCCAATGTGCAAGGAAAAGCCATCCAGTACGCGGGTTTGCTGCTGAAAGGCGGTGACGTTGTGGAAGTCGATCATCTAAGGCTCGCGTCACGGAAACTGTCGGGACACTGACCTTAGCGGGGAAGGTGTTGTTGGCTCAAGGAAAGTCTACTGCTCGTAGGGCAAGAATCTTTCGCGGTACTCCGCTATGCCCGGTAAACGAGCTGCATAAAATTTTCAGGAAACCCACGGATTGAAGAGAGGAACGCCCGTAGCCTCGAAATCCTTGACGTTTCTTGTGATGACCGTCATGCCATGTATCAAGGCAGTCGCAGCAATCAGGGCATCTCGTTCTTGCCGAGGATCGGGCACATGCAACGCCGCACAACGGATAGCAACGGCTGAATCAATTGAAAGCACCCTCCCCCTGAATTCCGGCATCACCGCCTCGTTAAGCCACTTACGGAGAATGCTTCCTTGAACTGGATCTCTCCGGCTGACCTGCAGAACGCCGGTTTCAAGCTCCATCACCGTTATCGCGGAAATAAACATTTCATTTGCCGGCACGGCCTGCCCCCAAGCCACCACCCCTGCATTGGCTTTTCCGGTTTTTGCCTTGCGCAGTTCTGAAATTACGTTTGTATCCAAAACATACATCAGCTGAAGTCCACCGTTTTGGGTTGAATAACAGCCCGTGGTGGATCGAATACAATATCCGTATCAACCGGCATTGCGATCGCATCAATGATGGTGGTAGCCCTGTCAGTCAAACGCTGATATGCCTCAATGGTCAGCAGTACATGGGCTGGCTTGCCCCTATCGGTAATAAAGACCGGACCGGCGCTGGCCGCCTTTTTGGCGCCGCTGGTATCGTGATTGAACTCGCGACTGGACATAGTAGTCGGCATAGAGACCTCCCGAAAAGCTGATGTAGAAACGTTACTACATCTCGAGCCAATGTCAAGGCGTCATAGGCCGCGATCACCCTTCACTTTCCAAACCTCTGAACTGATTTTTTCGCCCACGCGATTCCATCGCTTCGCTGACCTGCGCAGAATCGGTCGCTTGCGTGCAAACAACAAGAGAAGCCCATGGAAACGAGCATTGAACAACAGGTGTTGACGGCCGCCCGGCATTTGGTCGAGGCGTTCGGCAGTAACGACACCGAGGGGTATTTCGCGGCGTTCAGCGAGGACGCTACCTTCCTCTTTCACACCACCCCCGGCGTGCTGGAAAGCCGCGCGGCCTATCGCGCGTTGTGGGACAGCTGGCAGCAGGACGGTTTTCGCGTGCTGAGTTGCGAATCCCGCGAGCCCCGCGTGAGCGTTCAAGGCGATGTGGCGATATTCATGCACGAAGTCGCCACTCGGCTGAGCGTGGGCGGTGAAGAAGTGGAGTCGCTGGAGCGTGAAACCATCGTGTTCCGCCAGCCTGCACCTGAAGGCCGTTGGCTGGCCTGTCACGAGCACCTGTCGGCGATGCCTGTGGCGTAACGGCTGACCATAAGCGCGATCACCACAGACGAACGGCAGGCCCGGCGCCAAGTGGAGCCGCCCGCTCTGCGACGGTACTTTTCAACACCCGGGGCCACGCTCGCACGGAAAGTTATCTTCGGGTGCCATACAGCCTGGCGATGATTGGCCGATACCGCTTCATGCCTACTTCTGGAGTGTGTCGCATGTCGCTTCGTAAAATCGGGATCGCGCCCCGGGCTGCCTTCGGGTTTGCCACCATCGCATTGTTCATGGCCGTGCTCGGCCTGCTCAGCCTGCGTTCCATGTCGCAGCTCAACGACAACACTCACGAGTTGGCCGACAACTCGCTGGCCTCCACCCGCTTACTCGGCGACCTCACCGATACCGTGGGCCGTTACCGCACCATGTCGTACTTTGTGCTGGTTAACCGCGCCAAGGCTGACGTGGAAAAATCCAGCACCCGTATCAGCGAACTGACTGCCCAGGGCGAACGGCTGATCGACAAGTACGCCGCGCTGGTGGGCGTAGGTGAAGAGCAACAAGACTTCGACAAACTCAAACAGCTGCATGGGCAATACATTGCGGCACTGGATCGCTTGCGCCAGGCTTCACTGGCGGGCCGCGAAAGCGAAATCGCGCCGTTGATTTCCGGTGACCTCAAAGCCGTTTCTGACCAGATCAGCCCAGTGCTGAAACAGCTGACCGACCTCAACCAGCAGAACGGCGACCAGGCCGTCGAAATATCGCAAGGCAAATACGAAGCCGCGCGTTTGCTGGTGTCGTTGATGCTTGCCGCCGCCTTCGCGCTGACCATCGTGCTTGCGCTGGTACTGACTCGCAGCATCGTGCGCCCGTTGCAGGTTGCGGTGGCGTTGGCAGAAAAAGTTGCCGCGGGCGACCTCACCCAAGCCATCCGGCCAGAAGGCCGCGACGAAGTTTCGCGCCTGCAAACCGCGCTGGCCCAGATGCAGGACAACCTGCGCGCTACCCTTTCACGTATCAGCGGGTCGGCGACGCAGCTGGCCTCTGCAGCTGAAGAACTTAACGCTGTGACCGAAGAAGGCTCGCGCGGGCTGCAGCAGCAGAACGACGAAATCGAGCAAGCCGCCACCGCTGTGAATGAGATGACCGCAGCCGTCGAGGAAGTCGCCACTAACGCGGTATCCACTTCGACTGCTTCGCAACAATCCAGCGGTGCCGCCGTGGACGGCCAACAGCGGGTGAGCCAGACAGTCGAGGCCATTGTGCAGATGAACCAGGACGTGGAGGCCACTTCCGAGCAGCTTCGTGAGCTGGCCGAGCGCACCCGGGACATTGGCAAGGTGCTGGATGTAATTCGCGCCATTGCCGAACAAACCAACCTGCTGGCCCTCAACGCCGCCATTGAAGCAGCCCGCGCAGGTGAAGCCGGCCGCGGGTTTGCGGTGGTAGCCGATGAAGTACGCGCATTGGCGCACCGCACTCAGGAATCCACCCGCGAGATCGAGGCCATGGTCAGTGGCATTCAACATGGCAGCGGCCAGGCGGTTGCGTCCATGCACACCAGCAGCGAACGCGCCCGCTTCACGTTGGAAGCGGCCCGCAGCGCTGGCACGGCCCTGGAGGAAATTACCCGCAGCATCAGCGAGATCTCCGAGCGCAACCTGGTAATCGCCAGCGCCGCCGAAGAGCAAGCCCAGGTAGCGCGCGAGGTGGATCGCAACCTGGTGAACATCCGCGATCTGTCGCTGCAGTCCGCTGCCGGCGCCAACCAGACCAGCGCTGCCAGCCACGAACTGTCGCGGCTTGCTGCCGAGCTGAACGAGATGGTGGGGCATTTCAAGGTGTAAGGTGGCGCGTTGGCTTCCTTGTATGCCTGCCCCGCTGAGCTAAAACCCGGCGACCTGTGGCGCAGCCGCTTAGGCCACTGCCGGCTCCCAGTGCTCATTACCGCACTGGCTGCAGGCTGGCCAACCCTCAACATCTGCGGTCGCCGTATAACCGCAGCGGTTGCAGGCCAATAGCTCGGTTTGCGCTGGCGGCTGGGCATCGGGCAAAGGCGGCAGCAGCGACAGCCCAGGCCTGGGCTGCACGTACCGCAACAAGGTGAAACGGCCAGTGGATTCAAGGTACACGCGGCGCAGTTGGCCTAGCTGTTGTACGCCCTGAGCGCGCAGTTCGGAATGCACGCGGTCCAGGCTAAGGCCGGCCTTATTCAGCTCATCCATCAGCAAGCGGCCGTCAGCAAGCAACAGCGTGACATCCCCCTGCACACGCACCTCGACGGCGCGCCATCTGAACGAGGCCGTGGACAGTCCTCGCTGGAACACCAAGGCACACACTAGCAATACGATTGCGGGCAGCACGCCTTGACTGGGCGTTTGCAGCGGTGCGCCGATGGCGGCGCCAAGGGTGAGCATTACGGTCAGCTCTGAAATGCTCAGCTGCGCGGCCATGCGTTTGCCCAGCAGCCGCATCACGATGAACAGCGCGACGTACACCACCAGTGCTCGGCCCACTACCTCCAGCAGGAACAACCAGGGCGCGTTGCCTACCAGCAGGCGATGCAGGGTCGCGGTCGCATCGCCGCTCATTGCGTGAGTACCTGCGCGGCCGGTTCCCATTCCCTGGCGCTACAGCGCGGGCAAACCGCAGGTGGGCTGTCATCCTGGCGATAACCGCAGGATGAGCAGCATCGGGTGTGTTCCACGGCCGCCTCGCGCCGCAGTACTTCATCGATACTTGGGAGGATGCACAGGCCGGGCTCCGGCTGCTCGGCACGCACCAGGGTCAGTTTGCCGGAGGGCTCCAGCCAGGCTCGGCTCACCTGCCCCAAATGCTGCACCTGAAAATCGCGCAACAGGGCATACAGCTTTTCCCGGGACAGGCCTGCCTGCTTCAGCGCTGGCAGCACCAGCGACCCCTGGCTCACCACCAGGTCGGGCCCACCAGACACCGCCCTGGCAACCTGTGCGTTCTTCATGCTCAGCGCAACCACCGCCCGCTGGATGGAGATCAGTACTGCGATGATCACCAGCGGTGGCAACAGACCGCGTTCCTGCGCTTGCAAGGGGATACCGACCGCGCCGGCAAGGGTTACGACGATCGACAGTTCAAACAGCGTGTATTGCGAGACCACCCTGCGGCCAAGCAGGCGCATGCAGTACATCAGCATCCAGTACAACACCGCCGCACGGCCGCAGATCTCCAGCAGCATCCACGGGCTGGCCTCACCGAACAGGAACCTGTGCCACTCCACGGTCCATTGCCTCCAGTACGTTTCTGGAGTGTATGAGCCGCTATCCGATGCCCGGGTTCGTTTTATATCGGCCGCTTAGCCCTTGCTGAGCCAGCGAGCACACCATTGGGTGACCCGCGGCATGATCACGAACACCACAAGCCCCACAATGCACGCCGTGATCAACATGTTGCTCGGCAGGGTGCCGCCCAGTTCGGGATAACGTTTGAACAAGGGGCGCCATAGCATGGGGATCACGATGGACAGTGGCAGGATCACGGCATAGCTGATCACTGCCTGCTTCCATTTCGGGGGCTGCGCGCCAGCGCCGCGTACCGGGGTAAACCAGAATTCGGCGTCGCTGTGCACCAGGGGGTGGTCGCCGTCCTCCAGCAGCGGCAGCACTTCAGTGACCAGCCCCTGCCGCTCGCCAGAGTCGATCCAGGTTTGCAGTTGCTCGGCACTGGCGAAGCGCAGCACGGACGTGAACACCTGGCTGTCGGCGGCGGGCCGTATCACGTTTACACCGAGGTGCCCCGGCTGGCCACGCGCGGCTTTCACCGTGCGCTTGAGCCAGGCCTCATAGGCTGTTTGCTGGCCAGGCCGAACCTTGTGGTTGATCACCAGTGTAACCACACTGTTGGGGCCGGCCGGCCCCGGCACGACTGGCCCCGGCACTGGCTCGGCGGGGGGCTCTTGCACAGGCAAGGGATGGTCGACCATGAGGGCGTTTCCTGACACATGAAAACCACCAGTGTGGAAGGCCCGCCCATTACCGGATTGTACTGGCGTGCTGGCTTTCGATTTACTGCGCGGCCGGTTTCAGCCGGCGCTGAATGATCTCGAACAAGGGGCTGCCTGGGCGGGGCAAAGGATCCGGCGTGCCCGCCTCGATGGCTTTCCAGTAGGCCCAGGGCACCGGCCGGGTTCCGAGCTCGTAATCCATCCCGTCCCATGCATCCTCCCGGAAGGCGTAAAACGCCCAGTGCACCCCTGCCTGCTCAGTGACGTCCAGCACATCGAGGTAAGCCCCACACCCCGGCCACCTTCGCAGGCATCCGAATTCGCCCAGCACCAAGTGCTGCGGCGGTACCCCAGCGCGCCTTGCCCAGCGCGTGAAACTGCCCAGGTAATCCGCCACCCGTGCCTTGCCCCAGAATTGCTGATGCTCGGCGAACGGTGCCAGCCCTGGGTAGGCATGTAATGGCCGGTTGAACATCGACGGATCGCTGGTGGCCTTCCAGGGCTCGTACATGTGCACGCTATACAGCACGTTGGGGTCAGCCAGGGGCGCTGGCCAATAGCTGAAACCGTCGGCGGCGGCATACCACCCGGCGTCCACCATGATCGGAGTGTGCGGGTCTACCTCACGGATGGCCTTCACCACCTGCGTATAGAAGGCCGGCAGATCGCGGCCGGTGCCTTGCCTGGCGGCGTACCACGCATGCCCGTCTGCCTGAGGCGCGTGCTCGGCCAGCCCGCCGTGGCGTTCGGGGGCGGGCTCATTGACCAGGTTGTATGCCGCGACAGCAGGGTGATCGCGCAGCGTGCGCGCCAGGTCTTGCCAGAAGATCGCGGCTGCGCGCCAGTTCTGGGTATCGGCCCATAAGCGGTCATCGAAGCGCCCCCCGTTGTTCTGCGACCAGCGCATCAAGGGCAACGAGAGCGGCGCGATCACCACTTTCAGCCCGGCCTGGTGAGCGCGGTCAAGCGTGGCGAGGAGGGTTTGTAGGTCCGGGATGGCCAAGCCCCTGTAGCCATCCGCGTTGCCGATAAGGAAATCCACCTCCCCTGTCGGCCACTTGTCATAGGCCAGGCGCACCCAGCTGGCGCCTGTGGCGGAAAGGGCCTGGAAATAGCCCTGCCCGGGCGGCAATCGGTTGAAGCTGTTGGCGCCTCGCTGGGGCGTTGCCCAAAAGGCCATGAGGTCGGCGGCCCAAAGGCTGTGGCTGGTGGGCCACAGCAGGGCAATGGCCAGAAAGATCGCTTTGCGCACGGGAGTGCCTGTGGATGGCTGCAGGGGCGCTGACTGTACAAAACACCTAGGGCCAAGGATGCAGGACGCGGCTGAAACGCTTGTGGGAAAGAGGGAAATATCTCCCTCGGGCAACGCGGAACCCGAACCACCGACCAACGGCGGCTTGACGGACCTTACGGAATGCGGTTTCCTGAAACCGGTTTCAACCTGTCCTGAACAAACACAAAAGGATGACAGGCCTGTGAATGGTTCTTCCCCCGCGCGCCGTGTGACCATGCACGACGTCGCCCGCCACGCTGGCGTTTCCAAGGCAAGCGTTTCCCGGTTCATCGGCGAGGACCGCGGCCTGCTGTCCGAGAATATTGCCCAGCGAATCGAAGCTGCTATTGCCAACCTCGGCTACCGGCCCAACCAGATGGCCCGCGGCCTCAAGCGTGGGCGCACCCGCCTCATCGGCATGTTGATGACCGATATCCGCAACCCCTATTCCATCGCGGTGATGCACGGTGTGGAAACTGCCTGCCGGCAACACGGCTATAGCCTTGTGGTGTGCAATACCGACCGCGACCCGGACCAGGAAGCCCGACAGCTCGAGGCGCTGCATGCCTACAACATTGAAGGGCTGATCGTTAACACCCTTGGCCGCCATCCCGAGCAACTTCGAGCATTGCAGAGTGACATGCCTATTGTGCTGGTGGACCGCAAGCTGGAGGCTCTAGGGACCGACCTGGTGGGGCTTGATAACGCCGGCGCGGTGCACATGGCCCTTGAGCACCTGCTTGAGCAGGGCTATCGCGACCTCGCGCTGGTGATGGAACCGGCGGAAGGCGCCAGCTCGCGCAGCGAACGCCGCGCCGCCTTCGACGCCGTCGTTTCCAGTTCGGCAGGAGTGCGCGGTCACGTGATGCAAACCGGCCCCGACCTGCAAGGCGCCCTCACCCGCTTTCTTGGCGCCCGTGACCACGGGCCCAAGGCGGTGTTTTGCGCCAATGGCGTAGCCGCGCTCGCTACCACGTTTGCCCTGCGCGAAGCAGGCGCTCGGCTGTTTGACGATGTGGGGCTCATTGCCTTGGATGACCTGGATTGGTACCCCTTGGTAGGCAGTGGGATCACCGCCCTTGCACAGCCAACGGATGCCATTGGCCGTACCGCCTTTGACTGCCTGGTACGCCGGCTGCGGGGCGACCCGGGCCCCGATCGGCAGATTGACCTGCCTGCACAGCTGGTCGTGCGTGGATCCACCCCCAGGCAACGCAGCTAAACTCAACGAACAAGGCGCGCCGCGGGAGGGAACGAGTACCCGGCCAACGCGTCGTACCATGAAATGAAACCGGTTTCAGAGGATAACAATAATGCATCAGCCCGTTTCCATCAGCCTGTCCAGTTTCGGCGCGGAATACGTTCGCAGTCGCGGGCAGGCATCCTGCTTCGAACTGCTTTCCCAAGCCGGTGCCACCCATGTAGAGCTGCGCGAAGAGCTGCTGGAGGCCAACCCGGACCTTTCCACCTATGCCAATCTTGCGGCTGAGCTAAAGCTGACGCTGGTGTACTCCTCGCCGCTCGAGATATGGCAGCCGGACACCAACTACCCCAGCCCCGCCCTTGCTGAGGTGCTGATGGCCGCGCAGCGTGCCGGCGCGGTCTGGCTCAAGACGTCATTGGGGCATTTCACACCCAATGCCGACCTCAAGGCGCTGGCCGCGCTGCTGAAGGATTCCCCGGTACGGTTGTTGGTCGAAAACGACCAGACCGCCCAAGGAGGCCGGATTGAACCGCTGGTTCAGTTCTTTACCGCGGCGCGGGTGCGGGGGGTTCCGGTGGGGATGACCTTCGACATCGGCAACTGGCAGTGGCAGGCCCAATCAGCCCTCGGTGCTGCCGGCCAGCTAGGCCAGTACGTGGAGTACCTGCACTGCAAGGCGGTACGCCTGAGCCCTGCCGGCAAGCTGGTGGCGGTGCCGCCGGAGGCACGCGACCTGTCGAGTTGGGCCAGCCTGCTGCGGCGTTTCCCGGCCGGCATCGTGCGCGCGATCGAATACCCCCTTCAGGGCGATGACCTGGCAGGCGTTGTGAAACAGCGGGTAGGCGAACTGGCCGCGCTGGGCACCCAGCGGGAGGCCACCCATGCCTGACTACGACATCCTCGGTTTCGGCGAAACCATGGCCATGTTCGTGGCCGATGAATACGGCGACCTGGCCAAGGTCGGGCGTTTTCACAAGCGCATCGCCGGTGCTGACAGCAACGTCGCCATTGGCCTGGCGCGCCTGGGGCTGAACGTGGCCTGGCTCAGCCGCACGGGGGCAGATTCGTTCGGTCGGTTTGTAGTCGACAGCCTGGTGGCCGAAGGCCTGGATTGCCGCTTCGTGCGCACCGACCCACACCGCCCTACTGGCTTCCAACTCAAATCCAGCGAAGCCGACGGCCGCGATCCCGCCGTGGAGTATTTCCGCCGCGGCTCGGCGGCCAGCGCCATGAGCGTGGCAGACGTAGACCCCTCGTTACTTCAGGCGCGGCACCTCCATGCTACTGGCATCCCCCCGGCTTTGTCGGCCGACGCGCATGAGCTGTCGGGGTACTTGATCGCAGAGATGCGCGAACGCGGGCACAGCGTGTCGTTCGACCCTAACCTGCGGCCATCGCTGTGGCCCAACGAGCGCACCATGATCAACAGCATCAACCGCCTCGCCTGCCAGGCCCACTGGGTGCTGCCAGGGTTGGCCGAAGGTCGCCTGCTGACGGGGTGTGAAAACCCTTCCGACATCGCCGCCTGGTACCTGGACCACGGCGTGGAGGCCGTGGCGATCAAGTTGGGGCCAGAAGGTGCCTATTACCGCACCGCCCAGGCTGAGGGCATGGTGGAGGGTTTCCCGGTAGAACGCGTGGTGGACACCGTGGGTGCTGGCGACGGGTTCGCCGTGGGCGTAATCAGCGCGCTGCTTGAGGGCCAGGGTTTCGCCCAGGCGGTGCGCCGTGGCAACTGGATCGGCAGCCTGGCCGTTCAAAGCCCTGGCGATATGGAGGGCCTGCCAAGGCTGGAGCAGCTACAGGCGGCTCGGGCGCAACTGCAAGGCTAGCCGCTGGAATACACCGACCAACAACAATAAGTGGAGTGTGATCATGAGTGCATTGAAACTGGCCAGCCGCCGCTGGTGGTACCTGATGCCGGTGGTGTTCATCACCTACAGCCTGGCGTACCTGGACCGCGCTAACTATGGCTTTGCCGCCGCGTCCGGGATGGCCGAAGACCTGCACATCACACCTGGCATGTCCTCCCTGCTGGGCGCGCTGTTCTTCCTCGGGTATTTCTTTTTCCAGGTACCCGGCGCGATATACGCCGAAAAGCGCAGCGTGAAGAAGCTGATCTTTGTCAGCCTGATCCTCTGGGGTGGGCTGGCCAGCCTGACGGGTGTGGTCACCGATGCCTATTGGCTGATTGCCATCCGCTTCCTCCTCGGCGTGGTCGAAGCCGTGGTGATGCCTGCGATGCTGGTGTACCTCTGCCATTGGTTCACCCGGGCAGAACGTTCCCGCGCCAACACCTTCCTGATCCTTGGCAACCCGGTCACGATGCTATGGATGTCGGTCGTATCCGGCTACCTGGTGCAGCACTACTCCTGGCGCTGGATGTTCATCATCGAAGGTTTGCCGGCAGTCCTGTGGGCCTTCATATGGTGGAAGCTCGCCGATGAACGCCCGGCTCAGGCCAAGTGGTTGAGCGTGCCGCAGCGCGAAGCCCTGGAAAGCGCCCTGGAAGCCGAGCAGCAAGGCTTCAAGCCGGTCAAGAACTACGCCGAGGCGTTCCGTTCGCCCAAGGTGATCCTGCTGTCAGTGCAGTACTTCTGCTGGAGCATCGGGGTCTACGGGTTCGTGATCTGGCTACCGTCCATCCTCAAGAAAGGCCAGGAGATGGACATGGTTCAAGCCGGCTGGCTGTCTGCCCTGCCTTACCTCGCTGCTGTCATCGCGATGATCTTGTGCTCATGGGGCTCGGACAAATTGCAGAAGCGCAAGCATTTCGTATGGCCACCGCTGCTGCTCGCCGCCCTGGCCTTCTACGGCTCGTATGCGCTGGGCAGCACGCATTTCTGGTGGTCCTACGCGCTGCTCACCTTTGCCGGTGCCTGCATGTACGCGCCTTACGGGCCGTTCTTCGCCATCGTGCCGGAAATTCTGCCGGGCAACGTAGCCGGTGGCGCCATGGCGCTGATCAACAGCATGGGCGCTCTGGGTTCGTTCGCGGGTTCCTGGATTGTCGGCTACCTCAATGGCAGCACCGGTAGCCCTTCGGCGTCGTACCTGTTCATGAGCGCGGCCCTGGCGATCTCGGCCGTGCTCACCCTGTGCCTGCGTACCCGCGATGTAAAAACCCGGCCCGCCCCCGTGGCCGCTCGAACTGCTCACGTGTAAGAAGGCAACCTGATGAACAAGCATGTCGTGGTTTACAAGCAGCTGGCCGCGCCCCTGATGGCGCGATTGCGGGCCGCTGCCAGGGTCACCCTGATCGATGATGTGAAAGGGCAGGCCTTGCCGCCCTGCGGGATGCCCTGCCCACCGCCCATGGACTACTGGGCGCCAGCCTGAGAATCGATGACGAGCTGCTCGCCTTGGCACCGCAGCTGGAGGTGATTTCCAGCGTGTCCGTGGGCATCGACAACTACGACGTGGAGGCCCTTGATCGCCGGGGCATCCAGCTTACCCACACGCCGGACGTGCTGACCGAAACCACCGCCGACACCGGTTTTGCACTATTGATGGCCACGGCCCGGCGGGTGGCCGAGCTGGCGCGATGGGTGCGCGACGGGCACTGGCAGGCCAGCCTGGGGCCGTCCCATTTCGGCACCGACGTCCACGGGAAAACCCTGGGCATCGTGGGCATGGGACGCATCGGCCAGGCCTTGGCACAGCGCGGGCATTTCGGCTTCGACATGCCCGTGCTGTACCACAGCCACCGCCCACGCCCCGAGGCTGAGCAGCGCTTTGGTGCCCGTCACTGCTCGCTGGACGATTTGTTGCGGGGTGCGGATTTCGTCTGCCTTACCTTGCCACTCACCGAGGCGACGCGGGGCCTGATCGGGGAGCGAGAACTGGGGCTGATGAAGCCGGGTGCCATCCTCATCAATATCGCCCGGGGGCCCGTAGTGGATGAGCCCGCGCTTATCCGTGCATTGGAACAGGGCCGCCTGCGCGGGGCTGGGCTTGACGTCTTCGATCAGGAACCGGTCAGCCCCGACTCACCCCTGTTGCGATTGGACAACGTGGTCGCTACCCCACACATCGGTTCGGCCACTGACGAAACCCGAGAGGCCATGGCCGCCTGTGCGGTAGATAACCTTCTGGCGGTGCTCTCGGGGCAACCGCCGCGCAACCCCGCTAACCAGCCACGGCGGTGAACCCACAGCCGGCCGTTTGGCCAGGGGAGCGCTGGCTGCTAAAGTAGCGCGCCCACCGGCCGTGCCTTGGCCGGCCTTCTTGCCTGCGGAACACCCCCTGCCATGACTGCCTTGGTTGTACTTCGTTTTCTTCACTATTTTGCAGTGCTGAGCCTGTTCGGCGTCAGCGTGTTCAGGCCTCTGCTCCTCGCAGGCATGCCGCAGCTTCCCGCCCTTCGCCAACGGATGGACCCGGTGCTGTGCCTGGTGGCGTTGCTGGCGTTTCTCAGCGCGGTGGGTTGGCTGCTCGCGGCCAGCGCCGGCATGGCGGGCGACTGGCACAGCGGCATGCAACCCGCCACGCTGCGCACGGTATTGCTCGAGACCGCCTTCGGCCGTATATGGGCCGCACATGTAATCATCTGCCTGCTGCAATTGATCTGGTGGCGGTTGCCCGGCCAACGCTCGCCGTTGCCCGCGATCGCGCTGTCTGTGCTGGCTATCGCTACGCTTGCCCCGGTGGGCCACACCGGGATGCTGGGCGGCGTTGCGGGTACACTGCTCGCGCTCAACCAACTGCTGCACCTGGCCGCCACGGGCGGATGGGTCGGGGCCTTGTTGTTGCTGGGCTGGATCGCCGTGCAGCCCCGGGGCTTGCGGCCGGGTGCACTGGCGCTTGATTTCGGCCGCTACGGCCTGCCGATGGTTGGGGTAATCGCTGTCACCGGCCTGCTCAACCTCTGGGCAATCACCGGCACACTCCTGCCGGGGGCCAGCCCTTTTGCAACGGTGTTATGGATCAAGCTGGCGGCGGTCGCGGGGATGTTGGCGCTTGCACTGTGGCACCGTGCGCATGCCCTGCGCGCCGGAGTAGCGAACCTGAGGCTCACGCTGGGGCTCGAATGGCTCTGTGGGCTGGGGGCGCTGCTGGCGGTTGCCTGGCTCGGGACGCTACCGCCTTCCCTCTGAAACGTTCACATACGAGGCACTCATGAAAATCGGCCTGATCGCAGACACCCATGGCTTGTTGCGCCCGGAAGCCCTGGCGGCGCTGCAGGGCTGCGATCACCTGATTCACGCCGGGGACATTGGCAAGCCGGAAATTCTCGACGCCCTGCGTGCCATTGCCCCGCTCAGCGTAGTGCGGGGCAACAACGACCGAGGGTTGCCCTGGGCCGATGGCCTTCCGGATCATTTGTTGCTCGACCTCGGTGGGCTACGGATCTACCTCACCCATGAACTGGCCGACGTGCCCTGGCCACTGCCCGATGAGGCAACCGTGGTAGTGACCGGGCACTCGCACAAGCCGCTGATCGCCCACAAGGACGGGGCCCTGCACATCAACCCGGGCAGTGCGGGCCCGCGGCGGTTCAAGCTGCCGGTTTCGGTCGCGCTGCTTGAGCCGACCCCAGCGGGGCCGCACGCCCGGCTCGTCCCTCTGGGCTGAAGGTCATACCGCGCAGATGTTGCTGAAGCCCGGCCATCTCCGCCAGCAACCCCTGCAGCGTCGCTTCGCCACGCTCCATGGCCTCACAGCGATCGACCAACCCTGCGGCGCCCACGATACGTGCCCCGCCCTTTACCCGGTGCACCACGTCGTCGAGCTCCGGCGAGGCCGTGGTGAGGCCCTGCAGCCGCTGGTAATCCTGCGCGAGCGCTTGTAAAAGGCTGTCTCGCAGCCGGCGCGCCGAGGTCACGCAGCCCCCCGCCAGGCTGAGCAGTGCCTCCGGGCTGTCATGAGCACGCACCGGCGCTGCCGTGAGGGTCGCTGGCAATGCTGGCGCAAGCGCGGCCGCCAAGGCTTCCAGCCCCAGGGGTTTGCCCAGACATTCGTCGATACCGGCTTCACGGCAGCGTTCGCGCTGGTCTCCGGTGGTATCGGCAGTGCATGCGAGCAGGCGGCAGGGCCGCAATCCCTTGCGCTGCTCTTCCAGGCGAATGGCGCGCGCCAGGTCGTAACCATCCATTCCCGGCATTTCGCAGTCACAGATCACCGCATCGAAACCTCGATGGCTACACCACTCTCGCAGGCCGTTCGCGCCGTCCTCAGCCACGGTCACGCGGTGCCCGAGATAACTGAGCTGTTGAGCAAGCAGCAAACGGTTGGGCTCGTGGTCGTCCACCACCAGCACGCTGATGGTCGCTTGGGTACTGGTGGCCAGGCTGGGCTGGGCGGGCTTTTCGACGCTGCAGCGTGGCAGGCGAAGGCAGGCTTCCACTCGGCTGCCCTCGCCTTCCCGGCTGGAGAGCTCCAGCCCGCCGCCCATCATCCGGCATAGATGGTGGCTGATGGACAACCCCAGCCCGGCACCCGTGCGGCCCGACAACTGATGGTTGCCGGCTTGCTGGTAAGGCTGGCAAAGGCGGCGCAGGTCCGATTTGGGAATGCCGATCCCGGTATCCTGCACCACCAGCCTTACCACGAGCTCGTTGTGTGCAGGTTCTGCCGTCAGGTGTACGCTCACCCGCCCCTGCCGGGTAAACTTGATGGCGTTGCTCAACAGATTGCCCAGCACCTGCTGAAACCGCAGAGGGTCCAGTACCACGCCCCATCCCGTATCCTGCTGGACAGTAAGTTCCAGCTGCAGGGATTTCTCCCGCGCCCGCGCCTGGTAAAGCTGCACAGCCTGGCGCGTCAGTGCATCCACTTCAACGGGCCGGGGATTGAGGTTCAGATGCCCGGACTCGATACGGCTGATGTCCAGGATATCGTTGAGCAGTTCAAGCAGGCCGCTCGCGGACTCGGACGCTACCCTCAGCGCCAGCATGTCCAACTCGCCGGTGTCGGCCTTGCGCCGCGCCAGCTCCAGCATCCCCAGGACCGCGTTCATCGGCGTACGTATCTCGTGGCTGGCCGTGGCCAGGAAGCGGGACTTGGCCCGATTGGCCGAATCAGCCTCCTCCTTGGCGGCCTGCAGGGCGTCATACAGACGCTGGCGTTCGGTGATGTCTATCCACCCGCCGATCAGGCCCATGATGTTACCGCTGCTGTCGCGGTACGGGAGGATCCAGTGGAACACGGTAAGTTCGCGGCCATCACGCAGGCGTAGCTGCCGATCCTCGACGATAGGCTCGCCGTCGGCGATCACCTGGTGGTACAGCGCTTCGTATTCTGCCGCCTGGTCGTGAGCCAGTGGTATGCGCGTGACCCTTTGCCCGATCACCGCACCGCGCTCTACCCCCAGTGCGAGCAAATAACTGGCATTACAGTCCAGCAGGCACCCTCCACGGCTACGCACGTACACTGGATGCGGGGTGCCGTCAATCATCACGCGCACGAACTCCAGCTGATCGGTGAGTGCCTGCTCGGCGGCCTTGCGCCGCCGTACCTGTCGCCGCAACAGGCGAATCCACACCACTGCCAGCAGCAGCATCGCTCCCGCCACGGCAAAGGCCGGGACTAGCCATCTGGCCTGCGTCGGCCACTCCGGTTCCACGTGAATTTCACTGCGCCAACGGCGGGCCATGGTGTCCAGCACTGCGGGTTCGAAGCTCAGTAGCGCCTGATCAAGGATGGCCGGCAAGGCCTGTTGCCCATAGGCCACCGCAAACCCGTACCGGCGTGGCGGCAGCGGCAACACGCTGCCTATGCGCCATGACTTTTCCGGGCTACCCGCAAGCATGACCCGTGCCTGTTCGTAGGGCAGGACCGCTGCCCGGGCGTGGCCGGCGGTGACCGAATCCAGGGCATCCCGGGCCGTGGAGGTTTCCTCCCAACGGACATTCGGCCAGCGCCCCGCCAACGTAGCGGTCGACGCCAGCGAAGCCGGTACCGACACCACTTGCCCGTCCCAATCAACCAGGCCTTCGGCACGCTGCACGGCACCGCTGGTCACCAGCACAGGCACGGTACTCAGCCATGCCCGGGTAAGGCGCAGGCTTCCCTCCGCCTCGGCATCCGAAGCCATGGCGGCGGCGAGGTCCACTTCTCCGTGCTCCAGTGCAGTTACCAGGGCGGCATGGGACGCCAGCGGGACGGGGTCGAACACAAGCCCGGTGCGCTGGGCGATGCGTGCCAGAAGGTCCGCAGCCAGGCCCCTGAATTGGCCTTCGTTGTTTTGAAAGCTCAGCGGCGCAAATTCACGCAGATAGCCAACCCGCACGCGAGGGTGAGCGTCCATCCAGCGCCGGGCTTCGGCGGTCCAGGCCAGCGTGGACGCTTCACTGAGCCGCGCCGCGCCGCGGCTCCAGGTGTCATCGACCTTTTTTCGCCATGCCGCAGGGGCACTGGCAAGGCACGCGTTGACCAGCCCGGCCAGGCGTATGTCGCTGGAACGCAGCAGGAAGGCAATGCCGCTCGGCCGCGGCGGCAGGAAGGTGACTTGCTCGCGCCCGGACAATGGGCTTTGCGCCAACTGCGCCGCAACTGCTCGAGCATTGCCCAGCGCCGCGTGCACCTGCCCCACCGCGACTGCCGCCAGGCCGTTGAACAACGAAGGCACTGCGGCACGCTGATGGTGGGGCGCCAGCTCGGCCAACTCTGCATCACTCACGTAGCCCCCGGTGACAGCAATGGTAGCGCCCTGTTGCTCGAGGGCGCGGTCGGCGCGCCGCACCAGCACGGGCTCGTCCGGGGCATAGGGCTGGCTACGAACAAGCCCCGGCAGGTCAGCTTCTTCGGCGTAGGCGGAGGTGAGCATGTCGATGTCGCCGGTGCGCAACGCTTCCAAGGCAGCGGCGCGGGCCTCATAGACCAGGATGCGCACCTCCAGGTGCAACTGTTCAGACAGCAGACCTACATATTCCGCACTGATGCCCTCGAAGTGCTGGCCGTTACCAAGCAGATCGAAGGGAGGGGTATCTGGCCGTGTGACCCCTACCCGCAACACACGCCTGCGCCATAGCCAGCGCCTGTCGTCGTCCGGTAGTTCAAGCCGGGCGATGGTCTCCGTACCTGCAGCCAGCCGGGAATGCAATGCCGGCTGCTCGGCGCACGCCAGCGGCACGGCCAGGCCAGCCACGAGTGCGAGCGCAAGAAGCACTGCCCGCCTGGTCAAATGCCGCCGTGGGCTTAGCACAATTGATGCCTCCGGGCGATTTCCGCCAGCGCTACGACCGAAGGAACACCCAGCTTTTCCATCAACCGGTATTTGTAGCTGCTTACGGTCTTGGCGCTAAGCGCCAGGTGCTGGCCGATCAAACGATTGGTATACCCCCGTGCGAGGTGGTGAAGCACGAGGATTTCCCGGTCGCTGAGCTCGGCAAGGCACTCACGCTCGGTGCGCAGCGAATCCTGGCGCCGCACGCTGCTGTAGGTCACGTCGGGAAAATAGCTGTAACCCTCACGCAGGGCCCGCACGGCCTTGCGCAGCTCTGCGAGCTCGTTGTTCTTGGCCACGAACCCGCAAGCGCCGGCCTTCATGCATCGAAGGGAATAGAACTCCGCCGGCAGGGAGCTGAGCACCAGGACCTTGGTAGGCAAGCGCAGGCTGCGCAACCGCTGGATCACCGTAAGGCCATCCAGCAAGGGCATGGAGATATCGACGATCGCGAGGTCTGGCAGTGCCTCCCGCGCGATCTGCAGCGCCTGACGGCCGTTGTCGGTTTCGCCCACGATGTCTACGCCATCCTGGGCCAGCAACAGGCTGACACTGGCCCGTATGAAAGGATGGTCGTCGACGATGATTGCCCGGTACATGGGACACCTCCTTGGCTATAGCCGCCTATCGCATGACGGGATAGGGATTATTCGGCAGTGGGCCTGAGGAGTCTGTAGGACGCGTCCGAGCTGGTTGTAGGAAAGGTGGAAGAGGCTCTGTGAATTCCTTGAAGAGGGGGTGTTCAAGGGAGCATTGGCGGTTGCGTTGTGGTCTATGGGACAGGCCCCGAAGGATGTTTCCTCATGTTGGACACTGCCGTACCTGCCCTGCCCCCCGACCTCCATTACGTCGACGATAGCCAGCCGGGTATCCGCCGACGCAAGCTCAGGGGCAAGTTCGTGTATTTCAACCCTGATGGAACGCGCATCACCGACCCTGAAGAAATCAAGCGGATCAATGCGCTGGTGATACCGCCCGCTTACAAGGACGTATGGATTTGCCCGGATGCACGCGGCCACTTGCAAGCGACCGGCCGCGATGCGCGGGGTCGCAAGCAATATCGGTATCACGCACGTTGGCGAGAACTGCGCGACGAGAACAAGTACAGCCGCATGCTTGCCTTCGGCAAGAGCCTCCCCCGGGTGCGGCGCCAGCTGGAGGAGCATCTGGCAACGCCAGGGCTGTCACGCAATAAAGTCATGGCCGCGGTGATTTCGTTGCTGGACGCCACCTTGATCCGCGTCGGTAACAGCCAATATGCCCGGGACAACCAATCCTATGGATTGACCACGCTACTGAACGAGCACGTGGAGGTGAAAGGCAGCGCAATCGCCTTTCAGTTTCGCGGCAAGAGCGGCGTGGAGCACCAGGTGAGCCTGAAGGACAAGCGCCTGGCGCGGATCATCAAGCGGTGCATGGACCTGCCAGGCCAGCACCTGTTCCAGTATCTGGACGACAACGGCGAACGCCACCACATCAGCTCCCACGACGTGAACGAATACTTGCGGGGGCTGCATGGCAGCGATTTCACCGCCAAGGATTACCGCACTTGGGCCGGCAGCGCCCTGGCCCTGGCCATGCTTCGTGAGCTGCACTGGCAACCCGAGCCGGACGCCAAGCGGCATATCGTGGAGATGGTCAAACACGTGTCGCGGCAGCTTGGCAATACGCCCGCGGTTTGCCGCCGTTGCTACATACACCCCGCAGTGCTCGAGCGCTTTGTGTTGGGCGAACTTGCAAAGCTTCCCAAGCCGAGGCAGCGCAAAGGCTTGAGGCTTGAAGAAGTTGCGCTGGCGACTTTCCTGGAAAACCTCGCCGAAGTGGCCGACGCGCAGGTGCGGCAGGCCAGCTGACCTTTCTATCCTGCGCTCGCGAGCGACCTACGGGTCAGGAAGCTCGCGATCGCGCATCCTTCCCCTGCTGCTACTGCGTAGGTGCCGGTCCCTTGCCCGGATCGTTCTTGTCGATCGGACGCGGGGCTTCACCTTGCTCATTCAGCTGCTTGTGCTTCTCCCCTACGTCGCCGGCCTGCTCGGGCTTGTGATCGAGGTCTTCGCGTTGCGATTGCTTGTTCATGGTCATGCTCCGGACGGTTCATGCATTGGGCAACAGCACGTGCGCAATGTTTCCTCTGAACTCATCGCCCTGGCCGCCAGTCCCCATAAGAGTGACGTTTATGAGGCAAACCCGGATGCACATTTCGCTCGAAAAACAAGTAGCACTCGTGACTGGCGCCAGTTCGGGGCTGGGCTACGCTGCCGCCAAGGCACTGGGAGCCGCAGGGGCTGCGGTGGTGATCAACTACAATAGCCACGCCGAACCTGCCGAGGAACTGGCCCAGGCCATCCGTGACCAGGGTGGCCAGGCCATTGCCGCAGGCGGCGACGTGAGCAACGAGGCGGACGTGGAAAAGCTGTTCGCAACGGCAGTAGATACCTTTGGTGGGTTGGACATTCTCGTGGCCAACTCTGGCCTGCAGAAGGACGCACCCATCGCAGAGATGAGCCTGGAAGATTGGCACAAGGTTATCGACGTAAACCTCACCGGCCAGTTTCTGTGCGCCCGCGCCGCGCTGCGGCAGTTCGCTCGCCAGAGTTCGCGGCCTCGGGTTTCCCGCGCTAACGGCAAGATCATCCACATGAGCTCCGTGCACCAGGTAATTCCGTGGGCCGGCCACGCTAACTATGCCGCCTCCAAGGGCGGGGTAGACCTGCTCATGCGCACCATCGCCCAGGAAGTTGGCGAGTTGCGCGTGCGCGTCAACGGCATTGCGCCTGGGGCCATTCGCACGGCGATCAACGAAAAGGCCACCGAAGGTGACGCCGAGGCTAACCTGCTGAAACTCATTCCGTACGGCCGCGTGGGCGAACCAGAGGATGTCGCAAATGCGATTGTATGGCTGGCTTCAGACCTGTCCGATTACGTACATGGCGCAACACTGTTCATCGACGGTGGCATGAGCCTGTACCCAGAGTTCCGAAACAATGGATGACGCGCGCAAGACCGCCCAGGTACCCATTCAGCGACACGGCGTGATCGGCAATATGCGAGCGCTGGCCTTGGTGGCCGATACCGGCAGCATCGACTACATGTGCTGGCCGGAATTCGACAGCCCTTCGCTGTTTACCGCCTTGCTGGACACGCCCGCAGCAGGTGTTTTCGAGTTGGCGCCGCGTTTGCCGGATGCCCGTCGCCTGCAGATTTACCTCCCTGGTAGCAACATCCTGCAAACCCGATGGCTCAGCCGCGACGCCGTGGTGGAAGTCACCGACCTGATCCCTGTGGTCCCTGATGCAGACGCGTTGCCGCTGCTGGTGCGGCGGGTCACCGTGGTCCAAGGGGCGGCGACCATTCGCATGCGCTGCAGGGTGCGTCATGACTACAGCCGAGCTGATACGCGCGCCACCGCTGACGAGCGTGGCGTAGTGTTCATCGCCGAAAACCAGCCCCCCGTCCGTCTCAGTGGCTCGGTGCCCTTGCGGCTGTCGGAACAGACCGCTATCGCCGAATTCGAGCTGCGCGCTGGTGAAAGCGCCGAGTTCGTATTCGGCGACGCGGACGATGCTCGGGTCGCCCCGGGGCATGCTGACCGCCTGCTTGTGGAAACTTTGGCCTTCTGGCGGCACTGGCTGCGCAAGAACACCTACCGCGGGCGTTGGCGCGAAAGCGTCGAGCGTTCTGCACTGGTGCTCAAGTTACTTACTTCTCGCAAACATGGCGGCATTCTGGCGGCGGGCACCTTCGGCCTACCTGAGCTTCCCGGCGGCGAACGAAACTGGGACTACCGCTATTGCTGGATCCGCGACGCGTCCTTCACGGTGTATGCGTTCATGCGGCTGGGGTTCAGCGACGAGGCCAATGCATTCGTTCGCTGGGTTCGCGCACGCGTGAGTTCCTGCTCCAAAGACCCGGACCCCTTGCGTATCGTGTACGGCATAGCCGGAGAGAAGGAGTTTCCTGAGCACAACCTTGAACATTTGGCAGGGCACCTGGGCTCACGCCCGGTTCGGATCGGTAACCAGGCCTACGAACAGAAGCAGCTCGACATTTATGGAGAGCTGCTGGACGCGGTGTACCTCGCCAACAAGTACGGCGAGGCCATTTCCCATGAGGGTTGGGAAAATTGCCAGAGGCTTATCAACCAGCTCTGCGAAGCCTGGCACGACACTGACGTCGGTATCTGGGAGATGCGCGGCCCGCCGCAGCATTTCTTGCACTCCCGTCTGATGTGCTGGGTGGCGCTGGATCGCGCTATTCGCCTGGCCTACAAGCGCTCCCTGCCCGCCCCGTTCGAGCGCTGGGACGCTGCCCGCCAGGCTATCCATCACGATATCTGGGACAACTTCTGGAACGCCGACGCGGGGCATTTCGTGCAGCGCCTGGGCAGTACCGAAGTGGACGCCGCGATGTTGCTGATGCCGCTGTTTCGTTTTGTGGGCGCCACGGACCCCCGCTGGCTGGCCACCTTGAACGTGATCGAGCGCGACCTGGTGCGTGACGGCATGGTGTATCGCTACCGTAACACCGGAGGCAGCGATGGCTTGAGCGGCGATGAAGGCGCGTTCACTGCGTGCTCGTTCTGGTACATCGAGTGCCTGGCACGGGCGGGCCAGTTGGACAAGGCTCATCTGGAATTCGAACAACTGCTGCGCTATGCAAACCCCCTTGGCCTTTACGCCGAGGAATTCGACCGTAATGGCCGCCATCTGGGTAATACCCCGCAGGCACTGAGCCACTTGGCGCTGATCAGCGCCGCCACCTTCCTGGACCGCAAACTCAGCGGCGACAGTAGTAATTGGCAACCGTAAGAGGAACCAGACGATGCAAAGCGAACTTGAAAAAGTAGTACTCACCCGCCTCCTTCACGCTCACCCACAAGGGCTGGGCAACGAAATACTCGATGATCATCGGGGCGCCGAGCAGGTTGAACTGTGCATCAAGAACCTGCGCGAACGCGGGCTGATCCACAGCCCCGAGGAAGGCAAATTGGTGTACCCCGTGAAGCTGAGTTCAGCGGGCGTGGAGGCCGCCAAGGCCTTTGAACCGCAGTAAGCCTACCCATGAGGCGCCCGTGCAGGGCCGGGCGCCCCTGTGAAAGTACAAAACCAAGGGTTTTTATCAAGTTTTCATCGTTTTCCCTGCCTGCCCGGCTAGGCGCCATAGCGGGTTACAGGCGATACTTGGCATCCGTTTTTCCCAATCCTCTTGTAGTCCTTTTCTTAATAGGACGAAGGATAAATACGGAATTAAATTGTCCAATCCGCGTCTCTAGAGTTATGGCGTGTTTATGCACGTCACCAAGGCCGGATATTTAGCAAGGAATCAAGGAGCATTAAATGCTGATACTCACCCGCAAGGTCGGCGAAAGCATCGTCATCAATGACGATATCAAGATCACCATCCTTGGCGTGAAAGGAATGCAGGTTCGCATCGGCATCGACGCGCCAAAGGATGTACAGGTTCACCGTGAAGAGATCTTCAAGCGCATCCAGGCCGGCACCCCGGCGCCGGAAAAAGCAGGGCAGTAATCTCTAGCCCTCGCTTACCGTTTCTCGCGCATGCCGGGCCCCGCCCGGCTGGGCCACCCCTCTTCTTCCCGGATCCCTCATGCTTAAACGCGGTGCCCTGATCCTTTCAATGTGGTTGTTCAGTGTACCTGCATGGGCGGTTCAGCCCGGGGACCCCATCACCCCATGGACACTGCTTGACCAATTCGATCGGCCTTTTACCCTCGATGCTGACACCCATGTGTTGCTAGTGGCCCGCAGCATGGCCGCGGCGCGCCTGGTGAACGCGGCGCTCGATGCGGCGCCAACCGGGTACCTGGAGGATCGGCACACGGCGTATATCGCTGATATCGAACACATGCCAAGCGTGGCCCGAGCCTTTGCGATCCCCGCCATGCGCTCGGCGCGCTATCGCATTCTGCTGGACGGAGATGGCCGGGTGGCGCCCCGCTATGACGGCGCCCGCGAAGGGGTACAGTGGCTGGAAGTGCGGGATGGGACCCTGCGGGCGCAGCAGCAATTCAATGATGCCGCGCAGTTACGCCAGGCGCTGGAGCGCCTGACCCAATAGCGGTAAGCCCGAAGCGGTTAGCCGAAGCGCGCGAACAGTTCCGCCACAAATACCCGGATGGCCTGCTCAGGCCCGTAGACCTGCCCAAGGTATTGATCAGCGGCGCGCACATGCTGACGCAGCCGGTGTTTTACCCCGTTGCTGCCCAACACCGCGACCAAGGTGGATTTGCCGGCGTCCTTGCCCACGTCCTTGCCCAGCGCAGCGTCGGGTAGCCCGCGATCATGCAAGTCATCGAGTAACTGGAACGCCTGCCCAAGCTCCATCGCGAACGCGCCCAATGCCCGCCGCACCGCGTGGGAGGCCCCCGCTCCTATTGCCGCCATCTGCAGGGTGGCATCGAACAGCACCGCGGTTTTCAGCTCATTGGTGCGCGCGATGGCGTCGGCGGTGCGAGCTTGCCGCCCCTCGCGCAGGTCCTCGTATTGCCCCTTCACCAGCCCCTGGCTACCCACGGCCCTGGACAGCTCCACTACCAGGGCTGCCCGCCGGTCCGCTTCCAGGTCCACGGCGCCAAGCAGCCCGAACGCGCGGCTGAGCAAGGCGATGGCCGCCAGAATGGCCACATCCTCGCCAAAAGTCAGGTGAAGGGTGGGCCGGCCCCGGCGCAGGCGCGCGTCATCCATGCACGGCAAGTCATCCAACACCAGCGAGGCGGCATGCACCATTTCCACTGCGCAGGCCATGTCGAGCATTGCCGGGCGGGTTTCCCCCAAGCCTTGCGCAGCCAGCAACAATAGCAAGGGGCGCACGCGCTTGCCCGGCGCCAGCGTACTCTCGCGCATGGCCATGGCAAGCAGTTCCTGATGGCTGCCGGGTTCTGGAAGCAGTGCCTGCAAGCGGTCTTCCACCGACAGGCGCAGCGGCCCCCAGGCGCAGGTTGGGCGGTCATCTAGCACGGCGAGGGGGGTGGGCGTCATCCGGGGCAATCCTTTATGGCTGTAAACGGCTATGTTTAAACGCAGGGGCCGCGCAGGCACGACACCGCTGCCGGGCGCAGGGCGGCTGGCAATAACCGCCGCCCACCCAGCTCAGTGCCCCGAGGGCGAGGTACGGCACTAAATTTTTCGAGGTTGATGCGCACGCTGGGGAACGCCTTGCCACCGGCGCTGCCTTAACAGCGCGCGGACGCTATACCAACCCTCTACAAAATAGCCGACCCTGCATAACTGACAGTGGATTTTCAGGAATACTCCCGGAGCCGCGATGAATCATGTGGATCTGCTTGACCGAAAGAACGATCACCTGGAGATCGTGCTGGATCCTGCACGCGCGAAAAGCAGTGGGCGTACGGGCTTCGAACATTGGCACTTCGAACATTGCGCCTTGCCTGAGCTGGCTCTGGATGCTGTCGACCTGAGCACTTCATTCCTGGGCAAGCCGCTGCGCGCGCCTGTGTTGATCAGCTCGATGACGGGGGGCGCCAGCCGGGCCCGGGAAATCAACCATCACTTGGCCGAGGCCGCGCAAACGCTGGGACTCGCCATGGCAGTAGGCTCCCAGCGGGTAGCGCTGGAGACTGGGGCAGACCGCGGTCTTACCCGGGAGCTGCGCCAGCGCGCGCCGGACATCCTGCTGATGGCCAACCTCGGCGGCGCGCAACTTCGCACGCCCGCAGGGCTGGACCTGGCGCGCCGGGCTGTCGACATGATCGCCGCCGATGCCCTGATCATCCACCTCAACCCCCTTCAGGAGGCGGTTCAGCCCGGTGGCGACAGCGATTGGCGCGGTGTGGCCGATGCCATCGCGCAGGCCGTTACCAAGCTCGGAGTACCGGTGATAGTCAAGGAAGTGGGCAGCGGGCTCAGCGTGGCGGTGGCTGCACGCCTGGCCGAGGCAGGCGTCGCGGCGCTGGACATTGCTGGCATGGGCGGTACGCATTGGGCGGCGGTGGAGGCGGAACGCGCGACCACGGCTGCTGAAAAAGAGATTGCAGCCGCCTTCAGCCAATGGGGTATCCCCACGTCAGATGCCCTGCGCGCCGTACGCCAGCGCCTCCCGGACATACCCTTGATCGCCTCGGGCGGCATCCGCAACGGGATCGACATGGCAAAGGCGATCGCGCTGGGTGCGAACCTGGTGGGCCAGGCGGCCGCAGTGTTGCGCAGTGCAACTGACTCGCCAGAGGCCGTGATCGCACATTTCCAGGTTGCCTTGCGCCAATTGCAGATTGCGTGCTTCTGCACAGGGTCGGCCAACCTCGCACAACTGCGCCAGGCCACGCTGGTACGGGAGGCATCCGTTTCGTGACTCATTTCGGCGTGGTTGCGCCACCCTTGTTCAGCCATTTTCAAGCGTTGCAAGCCTTGGCCGGGCGGCTTATCGACCTTGGCCATCGAGTGACCTTCTTCCAACAGCTGGAGGCAGGCGCCTTGCTGCGCGATAACCGCATCGCCTTCCATCCGCTGGGGATCGATAGCCATCCGCCCGGCAGCCTGGGCCTGGTGCTGCGCCATGCCGCGCGCCCTGCTGGCCTGGCGGTACGCCGGGTGATCCGCGACATGGCGGCCAGCACCGACATGCTGTGCGCCGAGCTTCCCGAAGCGCTCACAGCGTTACATGTGGATGCATTGATCTGCGATCAGATGGAAGCCGCCGGAGGGCTGGTTGCCGAGGCGCTGGGGTTGCCGTTCGTGTCCGTTGCCTGCGCCCTGCCGGTTAACCGTGAGCCAGGCATGCCCCTGCCGGTCATGCCGTTTCCATGGGAGGACGACCCCCGCATGCTGAAGGTGTATGCCACCTCTACGCGCATCTACGATGCGCTGATGGCGCCGCACGGCCGAGTACTGGCAAAGCGCGCCAAGGCCTTTGGTCTGCCCCCTCGGCGCGGGCTGCACGAATACTTGTCCAACCTGGCCCAGCTCAGCCAGACCCTGCCTGGCCTGGACTTTCCCCGACGCGCCTTGCCGGCCTGCTTCCATCACGTGGGCCCACTGCGCACCCCCTCGCGCCTGCTCGCCGACGATCAGCCTTGGCCGGTGGAGCGTGAGCGCCCTTTCGTCTTTGCCTCCCTGGGTACCCTTCAAGGCCATCGGTACGGCCTGTTCCGGCGCATCGCAAAAGCCTGCAAGGCACTCGATGTTCAGTTGCTGATCGCCCATTGTGGTGGCCTCAATGCAGCCCAGGGTGAGCGATTGAAGCGGCTGGGCGCCACCTGGGTCACCGATTTTGCCAACCAACCCCAGGTATTGCGCCAGGCAAACGCTGTGATCAGCCATGCCGGTTTGAATACCGTGATGGACGCCGTGGTGGCGCGAACGCCTATTCTCGCCCTGCCCGTGGCGTTCGATCAGCCGGGGGTAGCCGCCCGGGTACAGCACGCAGGCCTTGGGTTGCATGCCTGGCACCGCTGCCGCTGGCAAACGATCCAGCAGCGGCTGGACGTGCTGCTCAGCGAAGGCGAGTTCGATAGCCGTTTGGCCACCCTTGACCACGAGTTGCAACTGGCCGGCGGCGCCCAACGCGCGGCGACAATCATCGAACAGGCGGTTACCCGGCGCCGCCCGGTGTATGCCGAGCCCTTACCATGAAGCGCACCTGGGATTTGATACTGGTAGGCGCGGGCCTGGCCAATGGGCTGATCGCCTGGCGCTTGCAAATGGCGCGCCCCGAGCTGTCGGTGCTGGTCATCGAACAGGCGGCGGCCCTTGGCGAGGCGCATACCTGGTCATTCCATGAAAGCGACCTTTGCGTGGACCAGCTGCGCTGGGTGGGGCCGCTGGTGAGCCATCGCTGGCCGGGGTATCAGGTCCGCTTCCCTAACCTCAAGCGTACCTTTTCAGGCGCCTACTGCAGCATCAGCGGCGAACATTTTGGCCGCACGATTACCGCAGCCCTGGGGCGTGACCTGATGTTGGGCGCCACCGTGCGGCGGCTCACCCCGGACACCGTACAATTGGGCAGCGGCGAGACCCTGCATGCGGGTGCTGTTATCGACGGTCGGGGCTTGGAAGCTTCCGGCCACCTGCGCCTGGGTTACCAGCGCTTCCTGGGCCAGGAAGTACGGCTGGCCGCCCCCCACCGGCTGGCACTGCCCACGGTGATGGACGCCAGCGTGGCCCAGCATGACGGTTACCGCTTTGTATACGTGCTGCCGCTGGCCGATGATCGCTTGCTGATCGAAGACACCTATTACACCGAAGACAGCCAGCTGGAGCCCGTACGCTTGCGTGATCGGGTGAACGCCTATGCACAGGCGCAGGGCTGGACGATCACCGAGGTGATACGCGAGGAGCAAGGCAGCCTGCCCATCGTTCTGGCGGGGCGCTTCGAAGCCTTCTATGCCCAGGGCAATGGCGTGGCGCGCAGCGGCCTGCGGGCCGGGCTTTTCCACCCGGTTACCGGTTATTCCCTGCCTGAAGCGGTGCGCCTGGCAGACCTCATCGCCGCCACACCCACCGTTGACAGCGATGCGCTTCAAGCCGTGCTTTACCGCTATCGACGGGCACTGTGGCGGCGCCAGCGATTCTTCCGGCTGCTCAACCGCATGTTGTTCCTCGCCGGAACGCCCGATAACCGCTGGCGCGTGCTGGAACGCTTCCACCGCCTGGCGCCCGGGCTGATTCAACGCTTTTACGCGGGCACACCCACACTGGCCGACAAGGCACGCCTGCTCATGGGCAAACCGCCTGTCCCCGTGGGGCCCGCCGTGAAGGCCATGCTCGATTACGCTCCACCTGTACAGGAAGAACCATGACAGACACCCCAGTGACGGTGGTGACAGGCGCAGGTTTCGGTGGCCTGGCGCTTGCGATCCGCCTTCAGGCCGCAGGCCGGCAAACCGTGCTGCTCGAGGCCCGGGACAAGCCGGGTGGCCGCGCCTACGTGTATGAAGACGAAGGTTTTGTCTTCGATGCCGGGCCCACGGTAATCACCGACCCCACGGCGATCGAAGAGTTGTTTCAGGTGGCGGGCCGTCGCATGGCCGACTACGTGGAGCTGCTACCGGTCACGCCGTTTTATCGGCTGTGCTGGGAGGACGGCAGCCGCTTCGACTACGCCAATGACCAGGATGCCCTGGAGCGACAGATCCATGGCTTCAACCCGGCGGATGTCGAAGGCTACCGCCGTTTCCTCAAGTATTCCCGAGCGGTGTTCGACGAAGGCTACCTCAAGTTGGGCAGCGTGCCGTTCCTGTCATTCCGCGACATGCTGCGCGCCGGCCCCAGCCTGGCTCGGCTACAAGCCTGGCGCAGCGTTTACGGCATGGTGTCAAAGTTCATCAAGGACGAGCGGCTGCGCCAGGCGTTTTCGTTCCATGCGTTGCTGGTCGGGGGCAACCCGTTCGCTGCCTCGTCCATTTACACCCTCATTCATGCGCTGGAACGCGAATGGGGCGTGTGGTTCCCTCGCGGTGGCACCGGGGCGCTGGTACAGGGGCTGGTGCGGCTGTACCAGGACCTTGGTGGCCGGCTGGAATTGAACGCGAAAGTGAGTGTTATCGACACCTACCACGGGCGAGTGAGTGGCGTGCGCCTGGCGGATGGCCGCTCCATTCCCGCCGTGGCACTGGCGTCCAATGCGGATGTAGTGAACACCTACAAGCAACTGTTGGCCGCACATCCCCGGGGCCAGCGCCATGGCAAGGCCCTGGCGGGCAAGCGGGCAAGCAACTCACTGTTCGTGCTGTATTTTGGCCTTGATCGGCTGCAGCCCGGGCTGGCGCACCACACTGTGTGCTTCGGCCAGCGTTACCAAGGCCTGATACAGGACATCTTCCATGGCAAGCACCTGGCGGACGACTTCTCGCTGTACTTGCACGCCCCCTGCGTAACAGACCCATCGCTCGCCCCGCCGGGCTGCAGCGCCCATTACGTGCTCGCGCCGGTTCCCCACTTGGGCAATGCCCCCCTGGATTGGACGCAGGAAGGGCCGCGGCTGAGGGAGCGCATCTTCGATTACCTCGAAGAACGCTACATGCCCGGCCTGCGCAGCCAGCTGGTCACCAGCCGCATGTTCACTCCAGAAGATTTTCGCGACCAGTTGGGCGCGCATCTGGGCTCGGCCTTCTCGCTGGAGCCCCTTTTACGGCAAAGCGCGTGGTTCCGCCCGCACAACCGTGACGATGAGATTCCCAATCTTTACCTCGTAGGCGCCGGCACCCACCCCGGCGCGGGCGTTCCCGGTGTGATCGGCTCGGCCAAGGCCACGGCCCGGCTGATGCTGGAGGATCTGGCGCCATGAACCAGCCGTTGCTTGATCACGCCAGCGAGACCATGCGCCAGGGTTCCAAGAGCTTTGCGGCCGCGTCCAGGCTGTTCGACCCGCACACCCGCCGAAGCGCGCTGCTGCTGTACACCTGGTGCCGCCACTGTGACGACGTGATAGACGGCCAGGTGCTGGGGCACGACGGCCTGCCTCCGCCACCAGGTGAAGCCTTGGCCCGCCTTGAACAGCTGCGGGAAACCACTGCGGCGGCCTACCGTGGCGAGCCCATGAGCGACCCGGCGTTCGCGGCGTTTCAAGCCGTAGCACACGAGCACGGTATTGAAGACCGACACGCCTTCGCCCACCTGGATGGCTTCGCCATGGACGTGGAAGGCCGGCGCTACGAAACCCTGGAAGATACGCTGGAGTACTGCTACCACGTGGCCGGCGTGGTGGGGCTGATGATGGCGCGGGTAATGGGTGTCACTTCGCCAGCAGTTCTTCAGCGGGCTTGCGACCTTGGGCTGGCGTTTCAGCTGACCAATATCGCCCGCGACATCGTGGAGGACGCCGGCGCAGGGCGGTGCTACCTGCCACACGCCTGGCTAAGGGAGCTGAACATACCCGAGGCCGACCTCGCCGCCCCGACCTATCGCCCTGCCCTGGCCATGCTGGCGAGTCGATTGGTCGAGGCCGCCGAACCGTACTACGCCTCGGCAGTGGCCGGAATCGGCGCGCTACCGCCGCGCTGCGCCTGGGCGGTGGCCACGGCGCTGGAAGTGTACCGGGCGATCGGTCTGAAGGTACGCGCCGCAGGCCCGAACGCCTGGGACAAGCGCCAGGGGACGAGCAAGGGCGAGAAACTGATGTTGCTGGGCAAGGCAACGTACATCGCAGGCCGCGCGCGCTTTACCCAGCACCCTCCCCGGCCACCGGGGCTGTGGGCGGCCCCGATCTAGGGCCTTATTCGCGAGCTGCGCCTGGGGCTTCGCTTGCTCCCGCCGGGGCCGGTGCAGCCCGTTCATTTTGTGGGAAGCGGGCTCGCGAATCGGCCCGTAACCGCTGCTTGAGCTTGGTAACAGGCGGCGCATACAGAAAGCCGAACGACACGCACCCTTCCCTGCCGCCTACCGCATGGTGAAGCCGGTGGGCCTGATACAGGCGCTTGAGGTAACCACGCCGGGGCAGGTAGCTCATGGGCCAACGCCGGTGCACCAGCCCGTCATGGGCGATGAAGTACAGGGCGCCATAGGCGGTCATGCCGGCACCGATCCACTGCAGCGGATAAGCGCCGCTCGTTCCGTAGGCAATCAATGCGATGGCGATGCCGGCAAATACCACTGCATACAGGTCGTTGCGCTCGAACCAGCCGGTGCGCGGCTGGTGGTGGGATTGATGCCAGCCCCACCCCCACCCGTGCATGATGTATTTATGAGCAAGGATGGACACGCCCTCCATTGCCACCACGGTCATCAACACTATCAGCGCTTCAAGCATTAGCAAGCTCCTCGACAGCCGTTGGGCAATCCCGGGGCCGCGGGGTTCCCCCGGCTGGCCGGAATGTCAAAGCCAGCCTTGCTGCAGCGACTCGACCGCCATTGGCCTGGCGAAATGGTAGCCCTGCGCCTGGCCCGTGCCCATTTCACGAAGCAGGTTCAGAGAGGCGGCGTCTTCCACCCCTTCAGCCACTACAGACAACCCCAGGGACTCGGCCATGCGCACGATCGCCCGCACGATCGCCCGGCTACGGCTGCTCGAAGTGAGCTCGAGGATGAACGACTTGTCGATCTTCAGGCCCGTAAAGCGGAACTGATGCACATAGCTGAGCGATGAGAACCCCGCGCCGAAGTCATCCAGCACCACCGACATGCCCTGGTCCGCCAGCTTCTGCATGCTCTGGCGCGCAAGTTCTGGCTCGGCCACCAGGGCGCCCTCGGTGAGTTCCAGGCATACCCGTCCCGGGCTTACGCCGTAGTAACCCAGCAGTTCGAGCACTTCATCGGCAAATTCGGGGCGGGTGATGCTGTAGCTGGAGCAGTTCACGTGAACTGGCGGCCAGTGGCCGTTTTCCGGCCGCCCCAGGATGGTTGCCACGCAGCGCAGCATGTACAGGTCCAGGCGGCCGATAAGCCTCAGCCCCTCCAGTGCCGGCAGAAACGCCCCGGGCGCCAGCACCTGGCCGTCCGGCTGGCGCCAGCGGATCAACGCCTCCAGCGCCACCAGCCTGCCGCTGGCCACATCAACGATAGGTTGGAAATACGGTACCAGCTCCTCGTTGCCTTTCAGCGCATTGCGTAGCGCACCTTCGCGCTCTACCTGGTCCGAAAATTCGCGTCGCAGCTCCTGGTTGAACACCGCGTAGCTGTCCCGACCACCGTTTTTTACCCGGTACATGGCGGTATCGGCGTCTCGCAGCAGGTCGGCTGGCTCCTGGTGGAACTGCTCGTCGGCGCTGACGATGCCGATGCTGCACGAAGAAAACACGGCCTGCCCGTCGATATGGAACGGCAGGTCGAAGGCGGCGAGGATCCGCTCGGCGATACCGACCGCCACGTCCACCGGAGCTTCGGGCGCGAGCACCGCAAATTCGTCACCGCCCAGCCGGGCCAACAGGTCAGTGTCACGCAGGCAACTGCGCAAGCGCGCCGCCGCTTCCATCAGCAACAGGTCGCCAAAGTGGTGGCCGCGGCTGTCGTTGATCAGTTTGAAGCGGTCCAGGTCCAGGAACATCACCACCAACTGCCGGCCCTGCCCACGAAATTCCTGCCACGCCTGGCCCAATCGATCCTGTAGGTGGCTGCGGTTCGGCAGGCCGGTCAGCGCGTCATGGGCGTTCTCGTGTTGCAACTTGGCGTTGGCCAGGTCCAGTTCGCGGGTGCGGTCCTGCACCCGGGCTTCGAGCTTGAGGTTAGCGGCGTGCACGGCTTCGGCGGCGCTGCGCCGGGCCAGCGCGGTGTCGATGTGGCGAGACACGAACGTGAGCAGTTCCTGGTCGCGCAGGGTGTAGCGGATTTGCGGGATATAACTCTGCACCACCAGCACGCCACGCACCTGCTCGTCATCGAACAGCGGAATCCCCAGCCAGGATTGCGAGCGCACCGGGTCATTGTTGTTCTGGATCTCTCCGGCTTCCATCAGCCGACTGGCGTCATCGAAGTCGATCAGGCACGGGCGCCGCTGGCGGATCACGTACTCGGTCAACCCCCGGCGGCCACGCCGAGGGCGCGGGCGGACGGACAGCACTTCGTCGATGTAGTACGGGAAGGTCACCTCATCCTGAGCGATGTCGTACAACGCGATGTAGAAGTTTCGGGCATACAGCAGCTCACCCACAATGGCATGCAGGCGAGAGAACAGCTCGGCCATGTCGCCCTGTTGGCTCGACAACTCGGCAATTTGGAACAAGGCGCTTTGCAGGTGTTCGGCACGCTCGCGCTCAGTCACTTGCTGACGCAACGCATCGTTGAGCTGGGACAGCTCCCGCGTACGCTCGGCTACTGTACGCTCCAGGTGAGCGCGGTGCAGGATGCGGTCAAGGGCCATGGCCACGTGGCGCGCCACCACCAGGAACAGTGCACGGTCCTCCTGGCTATACACCCGCTCCACGTCATACACCTGCATGGCGATCATGCCGAATACTTGATCGGAGGCGTTCTTGAGCGGAGCGCCCATCCAGAATTCGGGCTTGTGGCCCACGCAATGGAAGCGATCCTGCGCGCTGGCGAGGGCAATGCCGGCGGCGTCGATCAACATCGGCTGGCCCGAGGTCAATACATAGCCGGTCAGGGACAACCGCTCGGGGTCGAGGTATTCGTTGGCGTCCGCCTCCACGGCTTCTGTATCAGTGGTGTCCACGTAGTAGGGATAGGTGACTTGCCCCGTTCGCTGGTCGTACAGCGCCAGGTAGAAGTTCTCGGCGTCGATCAGATCGGCCAGCTGACGGTGCACGCCCACCATGAAGCTGGCGCGGTCATGGGTGGAGCTGGCCAGGTTGGTAATGCCATACAACACCCGCTGGGTATGCTGGGCGCGAATCAGCGCATCGCTCTGCAGGCGCAGGCCCAGGCGCATGGCCAGGTCGACGAATTGCGGGTTGTCGCGGTCGCTTTCGCTTACCAGCAGCCAGCCCAGTACGCTCTCACCGCGGCCAGTGGCCCAGCGATGCAGACGTTCGCGCTGGCAATAGCTGTCCAGTTGGGCTTCGTCCAGCGCGCCAGGCCAGCTTGCGGGCGCGTCGCCGCACCCGGCGAGCAGCAACTGCTCCCCAGCCCGATAGAATGCCCATGCCCTGTCCCGGGCCTGCTCCCTTGCCCCATCCAGCAAGCGGGTGAGGCTTGGCAACGTCGAATCCTGCGAACTCATGCATGCTCCAAGCTGTACCCACGGGGTCCATCATCCTGTCACGCGTGCCGCTATGGCCAGGGGCCATCACTTTTTTCAGTGCTGATACTACATGCATAAAACGTGCGCCCGCTAGCGGGACCGCACGTTCAAGCCTTACAAGCGACAAGTGCGCTATTGAAGGGCTTCCCGTTCACGCTGTTCATGTGACTTGATCACTCGCGCCCGGCTGTTGGCAAGGTGTACACGCATGGCCGCGCGGGCGGCGTCGTAATCGCACCGGGCAATCGCGTTGTAGATGTGTTCATGCTCACCTACCAGCCGGCTATGTGCCTGTTGCCGATCCAGGCGAGCAATGGCTACGGTATTGAGCCGCGCCCTGGGGAACATGCTGGTGCCGAAGTGCGTGACGATTTCCACAAAATAGCGATTATTGGTGGCGTTGGCGATCTGCAGGTGAAACTGGAAGTCCGACACCAGCGAGCTTCCAGTGTCGCTGGCCCGCTCGAAACGCTCCAGCGCTTCGCCCAAGGCCGCCAGTTGAGAATCGGTGCGCCGCAAGGCGGCAATACCGGCGGCTTCCACTTCGAAACTCATGCGCACATCCAGGATGGCCACCACGTCCTGAAGGGTCACGATGGTAGACGGGTCCAGCCTGGGGCTGGCGCTGCCTGATGCGTTGAGCACGAAAGTACCGATGCCACGACGCGTTTCGACCAGCCCCGCCACTTGCAAACGTGACAGTGCCTCGCGGACCACCGAGCGGCTTACACCACCGGTTTCCATCAATTCCACTTCGCTGGGGAGCTTGTCCCCCGGCTTTAGCATGCCCTTGCCAATACGCCGGGAAAAGTCATCGACCAGCGCCTGGGCCAGGTTGCGAGGGCGGCGGGGCAAGCCGGGGGAAAAAGGAAGGTCGGTCGCCAAGGCGTTCTGCTTATGTGAAAACAAGGTGGCCACATCATATAGGAACGCATGGGCCTGTTGCCAAAGTTGGCAAACAGGCCCGTCCTGGCCGTGCATCAGTCCTTCTTGTGGCCAGGCAATACCGCGCCAAGCACCTGGCGGGCGGTCTGTACCAGGATGCCGGCTTCGTCAGGGTCACCCTTGAGCAAGGCCGAGGCAAATTTCTTGGCCTGTTCAAGTTTGATATGGGGCGGCAACGGCGGCACGTTGGGGTCGGTCTTGAATTCGATCACCACCGGCCGGTCACTGGCCAGCGCTTCTTCCCAGGCACCGGCCACCTGTTCGTCACTGTTGACGAAAATATCTTTCAGGCCGATGGACTCGGCAAACCGGTGATACGGCACGTCCGGGATGTTCTGGGAGGCCTCGAACTTGGGGTCGCCTTCCATCACGCGTTGCTCCCAGGTGACCTGGTTCAGGTCCTCGTTATTGAACACCGCGCAGATCCACCGGCCGTTGCCCCACTGGTGCCAGTACTTGGCTACGGTGATCAGCTCGGCCATGTTGTTCATCTGCATGGCGCCATCGCCCACCAGGGCAATCACTGGCTTTTCGGGCCAGGCGAACTTGGCGGCAATAGCGTATGGCACCGCAGCGCCCATGGAGGCCAACCCTCCGGACAGCGAACACTGCATGCCTCGGCGGATTTTCAGATCACGGGCGAACCAGTTGGCGCAGGAGCCGGAATCACTGGTGATGATGGCCTCGTCGGGCAGTCGCGGCGACAGCTCGTACACCACGCGCTGCGGATTGATCGGGTCGGCATGCACCAGCGCACGCTTGGTGAGGGTATCTTCCCAATCGGCGCGCCAGCCTTCGACGCGCTTGCGCCAGGCGCTGCGGTCCTTGTCCAGCAGCAACGGGATCAGTGCCGTGAGGGTTTGCGCCGCATCCCCGGTGAGGTTCACCTCCATGGGGTAGCGCAGGCTGAGCATGTCGGGCGCGAGGTCGATCTGCACCCCGCGGGCATGGCCTTCCTTGGGGAGGAACTCGGAATAAGGGAAGCCCGAGCCGATCATCAACAAGGTGTCGCATTCCATCATGAGCTTGTAGCTGGGTTCGGTCCCTAGCAGGCCGATGGAGCCCGTTACCCAGGGGAGGTCATCCGGGAGCACCGCTTTGCCCAGCAGGGCCTTGGCCACACCCGCGCCGAGCAATTCGGCGACCTGGGTCACTTCATGCGCCGCGCCCAAGGCCCCGGCCCCTACCAGGATGGCCACGCGTTCGCCGCTGTTCAGCACATCCGCGGCACGTTGCAAGTCATGCTCATATGGCACCACCCTCGGTTGGCTGTAGCCCACCCCGGAGTGCACCGTGCCATGGGCCCGCGCGGGCTCGCTATAGGGTTCTTCCTGGAGGTCGTTGGGCAGCACCAGGGCAGTCACCCGCCGCTCTCCCACAGCGGTGCGGATGGCACGGTCGACCAGGTGCCGCACCTGCGAGGGGGCACTGGCTTGCTGAACGAACGCCCCGGCTACGTCCTTGAACATGGACACCAGGTCCAGTTCCTGCTGGTAGTGCCCACCCAGCGCAGTGCGCGCTTGCTGGCCAACAATGGCCAGCACGGGCATGTGATCCAGCCGCGCGTCGTACAGGCCGGTGATCAAGTGGCTGGCGCCGGGCCCGGAGGTCGCGATGCACACGCCCAGTTCGCCGGTGAACTTGGCATGGGCGCTGGCCATGAATGCGGCCATTTCCTCGTGCCGGGCTTGAACGAACTCGATTTTGCCGTTGGATCGCGCCAGCGCGCCGAAGACGCCGTTGATACCGTCACCGGGGTAGCCGAATATCCGCCTTACCCCCCATTGGTACAGCCGTTCAACGAGAAAATCACCGACGGTCATGCTGGCCATGAAAACCTCTCTTTCACCCGGTACGTTTGGGTTCTAGACCGTTGCGGCGTGCGCGGTGGTTCCATTTTTTTCCGAAAGCCTTCGGCATTGGCTAGAATCGCCGCCCTTTTCATTGCCCGAGCCTCGCCCATGGATGCCAACGCCCTCCTCCAATTGCGCCAGTGCCTGCAGGCCGCCCTCGCTGCGCCGCCGGCCGAGGCCCAGCGATTGCTGCATGGGCGTGGGCGCCGCTACCCGGGGTTGGAACAGGTGACCGTGGACTGGCTCGAAGGTGTGTTGCAGGTCACACTGTTCAAGGCGATAGAGGGCAACGGCCGTGATCGCTTGATGGCGTTGTTGCATGAAACAGCGGCCTCTGCCGAGTGGTCGGTGGCAGGGCCGGACGGGCTGTTATTGCAGGAGCGTTACCTGGACGGCAGCCCGTCTACATGGGTTGCCGGCGGCGCCACTGGCCCCCGGCTGGTACACGAAGACGGCCTGGCTTACTGGATCGACCCGGGGCGGGCCCAGAACAGCGGTTTCTTCCTGGACATGCGCGAGGGCCATCGCTGGGTACGCAGCCACGCCGCGGGCAAGCGTGTACTCAACCTGTTTGCTTATACCTGCGCATTTTCCGTGGCCGCCCTCGCGGGTGGCGCAAGCAGCGTGGTGAACCTGGACATGTCCAGCCCGGCACTGGCACGCGGCCGGGACAACCACCGCGCCAACGGCCATGCCCTGGACACCGTCACGTTCCTGCCCCATGACCTGTTCAAATCCTGGGGGAAGGTGGCACGGCAAGGACCGTACGACCTGATCATCATGGACCCACCCTCTTTCCAGCGCGGGAGTTTCATCCTCACCCGCGACTACCCAAAGGTGATGCGCAAGCTCGAGGGGCTGCTCACACCCCACGGGGAAGTGCTGGCATGCCTGAACGACCCGGCGCTGCCCGCCTCGTTCTTGCTGGATGCCATGGCCACAGAGGCGCCGGCGCTGGAATTCGTCGAGCGCCTGGCAAACCCCGAAGCGTTCGCCGACATCGACCCGCAGGCCGGGCTCAAGGTACTGGTGTTCCGCCGCCGCGATTGACGAGCAAAGTGCAAAGCACGCTATTCATTTTCTGCAGGGGCGGCCGATACAGCTGGCACAAGCGACACGTTTATCCATTTTTTCGTTATCAGGCCTGCCAGCCCCCTTATGAGCTTTCCACCGATCAACCGGCTATTGCCCCCACGCTGCATCCAGCGGGGTATCTTCCTGCTTCCGCTGGGGATACTGCTGGTTGCGGTGGTGCTGGCCTGGTGCATAGGGCACCTTGACGTACGCCACGCCAAGCGCGAAATGCGCGCCGATGTGCGGCTGCGGCTGGGTGCGGTCAGTGCTCAAGCCCAGAGCCAGGTTCGCTCGGCCTTCAGCGAGACCGAAGGGCTGGCGCAGTTGATCGGCATTGATGGCGACATCAGCCCCCAGCGCTTTGCCGGCATGGTGCGGCAGGTGACCGGCGCGCTGCCTTACCTCAGCCACATCGCCCTTGCCCCCCAGGACGTTGTGCGCGACGTGTACCCGCGCGAAGGCAACGAAGACGTGATCGGCCTGGATTTCCGTACCGTGGCCGATCAGTTCAAGCTGCTGGAGCAATCCCGACAGGCGCGGCAGAGCGTGCTCGCCGGGCCGCTGGAGCTTCACCAGGGCGGCCAGGCCCTGGTCTATCGGCGCCCGGTATTTACCACCGGCCATCTGGGCAAGATCCAGTACTGGGGCACTTTGTCAGTAGTGGCGCGGGTGGATGGCTTGCTCGAAGCCGCCGGGATCACGAACCAGGCCGACCTGGACATCGCCTTGCGGGGGCAGGACGGCCTAGGCAAGGATGGCGCCATGATCTGGGGTGACCCGGCGCTGTTCCAGGGCCACAACGTATCTACCGACATCGAGGTACCCGGTGGCCACTGGCAGATCGCGGCCAGGCCCCGGGGCGGATGGCCGGCGGTGGGCCTGGTGGATTCCCGTCTGTTCATCCTTTGCCTGAGCGCCGGCCTATTGCTTTCGGTGTTCTGTGCCCAGCTGGCGCGTGGCCACTTGTTGTTAAGCCGCCGCAACCACGACCTCAAGCGCGAGGTCAGCGAACGTCAGCAGGCTGAAGCCGAGCTGGCGCGCATCGCTCACTTCGACAACGTGACCCACCTGCCCAACCGCGTGCTGTTCAGGCAGCGGCTCGACCACGCCGTGGCCGCCGGGGCCGAGAACGGCGGCTTTGCGGTGCTGTTGCTGGATATCGACGGGTTCAAGGTGATCAACGATACCCTTGGCCACGCCTTGGGCGACCTGCTGCTGTACCAGGCCACTCAGCGCCTGGCTCAGCACATCCGCCCTGACGACACGCTGGCCCGGCTGGGCGGTGACGAGTTCGGCTTCATTCTCGAGCACCTGGGGGATCCGGTCCAGGCCGCGCCTATTGTGCAGCGGCTGGTCAATGCCATGCAGCAACCGTTCGACCTGGACAGCAATACCGCACTGGTCTCGGCCAGCGTTGGCGTGGCGTTGTATCCACTGGATGGCCAGAGCGCGGCGGATTTATTGCGTCATGCCGACACGGCGATGTACAGCGCCAAGGAAGCGGGCCGCAACGACTATCACTTCTACCAGCCAGCGATGACATCAGTCATCCACGAACGTGTGGTGCTGGAGCACGCCCTGCGCCGGGCCTTGACCCACGAAGAGTTTGAGGTGTGGTACCAGCCCAAGGTGTGCTTGCGCACCGGTGCCATTGCCGGCGCCGAGGCCTTGCTGCGCTGGCGCGACCCGGTGCAGGGCATGGTTTTCCCGGATGTGTTCATACCCGTGGCCGAGCGCACCGGGCTGATCATTCCCATTGGCGTGTGGGTGCTCGGCGAAGTGTGCCGCCAGCAGCGGGCCTGGCGCGAACAGGGTGTTTTCGAGGGGCAGGTCGCGATCAACGTGGCGGCTCCGCAGATAGACCGCAGCGATTTCGTGTCCAGCGTTCGCGCAGCCCTGGCGCAAAACCGGCTTCCGGCCGCCGCGCTGGAAGTCGAAGTCACCGAAAGCCTGCTGATGGAAAGCCAGGAGCGAGCGTGCGAGGTATTGGCTCAGCTGCAAGCGCTGGGTGTACGCACGGCCATCGACGATTTTGGCACTGGGCATTCGTCCCTCGCCTACCTCAAGCTGTTGCCGGTGGACCATTTGAAGATCGACCGCGCATTTATCCGCGACCTGCCGGCCGATCGCACCTACGGGGCGATTACCGAAGCGATCATTGCCCTGGGCGATGCCTTGCAGTTTCACGTGACCGCCGAGGGGGTGGAAACCGCCGAGCAGATGGAATTCCTGCGCCAGGCGGGTTGCGCCTATGGGCAAGGCTATTACTTCGGCCGCCCCATGCCCGCCGAGGCCTTTGAAGCCTGGGTGGCCCAGCGGCAGCAAAGCGCCGCGCTTAGCCGCTGACAAGCGCTGTGGGACCAGGCGCCAGCCTGGGTTTCACCCGGCTCCCACACCTCACTGCAAAAAAGTATCAGTGCGCGTGCTCGCCCGGCGTTGTTTCCTGAACGAGGCGGGAGTGTAATCGTTGCCAGGCATACGCCCCCGCTTCCTTGCGGACAAAAAAAACAATAACCGGCCCCGGCACGCCTGGGCCAGAGGAGAGCACGATGCGCACTTCGGTTCACGCTTCGGTGTCCGGCATGGCACCCGCCTTGATCGCTACCTGCTGCCTTGCCCTGATCGGGCCAGCCATGGCGGCAGACATGCTGACCATCGCTACCGTCAACAACAGCGACATGATTCGCATGCAGCGGCTGTCCAAAACCTTTGAAGAGCAGCACCCCGAAATCAAGCTGAACTGGGTAGTGCTGGAAGAAAACGTCCTGCGCCAACGCCTCACCACTGACATCGCCACCCAGGGCGGGCAGTTCGATGTGCTCACCATTGGCATGTACGAAGCCTCACTCTGGGGCGCGAAAAACTGGCTGGCGCCCATGAAAGACCTGCCCGCCGAGTACAAGCTCGACGACGTGTTCCCTTCGGTGCGCGAAGGGCTTTCCGTCAACGGCACCCTGTACGCCCTGCCGTTCTACGCTGAAAGCTCTATCACCTATTACCGTACTGACCTGTTCAAGGCCGCTGGCCTGACCATGCCCGAGAAGCCCACCTGGGACCAGATCGGCGAGTTCGCCAGCAAGCTCACAGACAAAAGCAAGGACCAGTACGGCCTGTGCCTTCGCGGCAAGCCCGGCTGGGGTGAGAACATGGCGCTGATCACCACCCTGGCCAACGGCTACGGGGGTACCTGGTTCAACAGCCAGTGGGCGCCACAGTTCACCAGCACCGCCTGGAAAGACGCGCTCAACTTCTACGTCACCAACATGAAGAAGTCCGGCCCTCCCGGCGCCTCGAGTAACGGCTTCAACGAAAACCTGGCGCTGTTCAACAGTGGCAAGTGCGCCATCTGGGTCGACGCTAGCGTGGCCGGTTCGTTCGTGACCGACAAATCCCAGAGCAAGGTCGCGGACAGCGTGGGCTTCACCTTCGCGCCGCACCAGAGCACCGAGAAAGGCACGTCGTGGTTGTACTCCTGGGCGCTGGCCATCCCGGCCAGTTCGAAGAAACAGGAAGCCGCCCGTACCTTCGCCACCTGGGCCACCTCCGAAGACTATGCCAAGCTGGTGGCCGACAAGGATGGCATCGCCAACGTGCCGCCGGGCACCCGCGCGTCCACCTACAGCGATGCTTACATGCAAGCGGCGCCGTTCGCCAAGGTAACGCTTGAATCGCTGAAAATGGCCGACCCGTCCAGCTCCGCGGACAAGCCGTACGTGGGTATTCAACTGGTGACCATTCCTGAGTTCCAGGCCACCGGCACCGCGGTGGGCAAGATCTTCTCCGGCGCCCTCACCGGCCAGACCAGCGTCGATCAGGCGTTGACGGCCGCCCAGGCGAGCACCGAGCGCGACATGAAACGCGCCGGCTATCCGAAGTAATCATTACCTTCCCACGGGGGCCGTGCCAGAGGGCATCCGCCCCCCCCGGGTTTATCAAGGTACGCGATCATGACTGTATCTACCCTCAAGGCCGACCTGGCGACCCCTCGCCAGCCCAACCGTCGCCTGTTCCGCAACCCTGGCTGGTTCCTCGTCAGCCCCTCGGTCATCCTCCTGCTGCTGTGGATGATCGTTCCCCTGGCGATGACCGTGTATTTTTCGCTCATCCGCTACAACCTGCTGTACCCCGGTGAAAACGCCTTCGTGGGGCTGGAGAATTTCAGCTTCTTCCTCACCGACAGCGGCTTCTTGCCGGGCGCCTGGAACACCGTGGTGCTGGTGGGCAGCGTGTTGCTGATCAGCGTGGTTGGCGGCGTGCTGATCGCGGCCCTGCTCGAAGCCAGCGACTTCATCGGCCGTGGTGTGGTGAGGGTGATGCTGATTTCACCGTTCTTCATCATGCCCACCGTAGGCGCACTGGTGTTCAAGAACCTCATCTTCCACCCGGTGTCGGGCATTCTCGCCGCGGTGTGGAAGTTCTTCGGCGCCGAGCCGGTGGACTGGCTTGCGAACTACCCGCTGCTCTCCATCATCATCATTGTGGCGTGGCAATGGCTGCCCTTCGCGATCCTCATTCTGATGACCGCCATGCAGTCTCTGGACCAGGAGCAGAAAGAAGCCGCACGGCTCGACGGCGCCGGCCCACTGGCGATCTTCTGGCACCTCACCCTGCCCCACCTGGCGCGGCCCGTGGCCGTGGTGGTGATGATCGAGACCATCTTCCTGCTGTCGGTGTTCGCCGAGATCTTCACCACCACCAACGGCGGCCCGGGCTTTGCGTCGACCAACCTGGCGTACCTGATCTACAACCAGGCCCTGGTGCAATTTGACGTGGGCATGGCTTCGGCCGGCGGCCTGATCGCCGTGCTGATTGCCAACATCGCTGCCATCGTGCTGGTTCGCATGATCGGCAAGAACCTGACCGACAAGGGCTGAGGCCACCGCCATGACTACCCTCAAACAAACCCGTCGGCTGCAAAGCATCGCGCTGGGCTCGCTGTCCTGGCTGATCGCGGCGTTGATCTTCTTCCCGATCTTCTGGATGGTGCTTACCAGTTTCAAGACCGAGCTGGACGCCTTCGCTACGCCGCCGCAGCTATTCTTCACGCCAACGCTGGAGAACTACCTGCACATTCAAGAGCGCAGCGATTACTTCCACTTCGCCTGGAACTCCGTGGTGATTTCCTTCAGCGCCACCCTTCTGAGCATGCTGATCGCAGTGCCGGCGGCCTACTCCATGGCCTTCTACGAAACCAAACGTACCCGCAAGACCCTGCTGTGGATGCTCTCCACCAAAATGCTGCCACCGGTGGGTGTACTGATGCCCATCTACCTGTTGGCCAAAGGCGCCGGCCTGCTGGATACCCAGCTGGGGCTGATCATTATCTACACCCTGGTGAACCTGCCGATCGTGGTGTGGATGGTGTACACCTACTTCAAGGACATCCCCAAGGACATCCTCGAAGCCGCTCGGCTGGACGGCGCCACACTGCTGCAGGAAATGGCGCGGGTGCTGTTGCCCATCGCCAAGGGCGGGCTGGCCTCTACCGTGCTGCTGTCGCTGATCCTGTGCTGGAACGAGGCGTTCTGGTCGCTCAACCTCACCAGCTCCCAGGCGGCGCCGCTCACCGCGCTGATCGCCTCCTACTCCAGCCCCGAAGGCCTGTTCTGGGCCAAGTTATCCGCGGTTTCCACCCTGGCCTGCGCGCCCATCCTGATTTTCGGCTGGATCAGCCAGAAACAACTCGTGCGCGGCCTGTCGTTCGGCGCAGTCAAATAACAAGAAGGAGCCTGTCATGGCGACGTTGAAAGTACGCAATCTGAAAAAAGGCTTCGAAGACCTGCAAATCATCAAGGGCATCGACCTGGAGGTGCGCGACCGCGAGTTCGTGGTGTTCGTGGGCCCATCGGGCTGTGGCAAGTCCACGCTGCTGCGGCTGATCGCCGGGCTGGAAGACGTGAGCAGCGGGCAGATCGAGCTGGACGGGCGCGACATCACCGAGGTCACCCCGGCCAAGCGCGACCTGGCCATGGTATTTCAGACCTACGCGCTGTACCCGCACATGAGCGTGCGCAAGAACCTCTCTTTTGCGCTGGACCTGGCCGGCCAACCCAAGCAGGACATCGACCGCAAGGTGAACGAAGCCGCGCGGATCCTGGAGCTGCAGCCCTTGCTGGAGCGCAAGCCCAAGCAGCTGTCCGGGGGCCAGCGCCAGCGCGTGGCCATCGGCCGTGCGATCGTGCGAAACCCGAAGATATTCCTGTTCGACGAACCGCTATCCAACCTCGATGCCGCCCTGCGGGTACAGATGCGCCTGGAGTTGTCGCGGCTGCACAAGGAACTGCAGGCCACCATGATCTACGTGACCCACGATCAGGTAGAAGCCATGACGCTGGCTGACAAGGTAGTGGTACTCAATGCTGGGCGCGTGGAACAGGTAGGTTCGCCGCTGGAGCTCTATCACCATCCGGCCAACCTGTTCGTGGCGGGCTTTTTGGGTACGCCAAAAATGGGCTTCCTCAAGGGCCAGGTGAGCCAGGTGTTCAACGACGGCTGTGAAGTGCTGCTCGATGCCGGCACCCGTATCACCCTGCCGCGCACAGGCCCGGCCCTGTCCGAAGGCAGCCCGGTGACCGTGGGCATTCGACCGGAGCACCTTGAGCTGGCCCAACCGGGGCAGTGCCAACTCAGCGTGGTGGCTGACGTGAGCGAGCGCCTTGGCAGCGATACCTATTGCCACGTGCGTACCGATGCCAGTGAGCCGTTGACCCTGCGCATTCGTGGCGACCTCAGCAGCCAATATGGCCAGCGGCTGAGCCTGCACCTCGATGCCCAGTATTGCCACCTGTTCGACGCTAACGGCCTGGCCGTGGCGAACCCTATGCGCGCGGCCGCCTGACGTTCGGAGCCTTCATGACCACTACCCCTCTCACGCTGCGCCTGGATGCACTGGACGACCTCCCCGACGAGGTGAAACGCCCCTCCTACCAACCCGAGTTGCTGGTGCAAGGCATCGTTCACATTGGCGTAGGCGGTTTCCACCGCGCGCACCAGGCGTTTTATACCGATGCACTGATGAATCAGGGCAAGGCGCTGGACTGGGCCATCTGCGGCGCAGGGCTGCGGGCCGAGGACCGCAAGGCCCGCGACGATCTTGCCGGGCAGGACTACTTCTTTACCTTGTTCGAGCTGGGTGACACCGACGACACCGAAGTTCGCGTGGTCGGTTCGATTCGAGACATGTTGCTGGCCGAGGATTCGCCGGAGGCGCTGATCGAGCGATTGGCCAGCCCGAACATTCGAATCGTGTCGCTCACGATCACCGAAGGCGGCTACTGCATCGACGACAGCACCGGCGAGTTCATGGCTCATTTGCCGCTGATCCAGCATGACCTGACCCATCCCGATACACCCAGGACTGTATTCGGCTTCCTGTGTGCAGCGTTGCAACGCCGGCGCGCGGTGGGCATTCGTCCGTTCACGGTGATGTCCTGCGATAACCTGCCGCACAACGGCGAGGTCGCCCGCAAGGCCTTGCTGGCCTTCGCCCGCTTGGCGGGAGATAACTATGGCGCTGTGCTCGCGCAGTGGATCGAGCAGCAAGTAGCCTTCCCTAATGCAATGGTGGATCGCATCACGCCAATGACCAGCGCCGCGCACCGGCAGCAGTTGCTGGAGCGCCACGGCATTGACGACGCATGGCCGGTGGTGTGCGAGCCCTTCGTGCAATGGGTACTGGAAGACAACTTCTGCGACGGCCGCCCGGCCTGGGAAGACGTGGGCGTACAGTTCACCGAGGACGTGACGCCCTACGAGGAAATGAAGATCAAGCTGCTTAACGGCAGCCACCTGGCGTTGACCTACCTGGGCTTTTTGCGTGGCTATCGCTTCGTTCACGACACCATGAACAACCCACTGTTCGTTCAGTACATCCGCGACTACATGAACCTGGACGTCACGCCGCAACTGGCACCCGTGCCAGGCATCGACCTTACGGACTACAAAAACACCCTGATTGAACGCTTTTCCAACCAGGCCATTGCCGACCAGCTGGAACGGGTGTGCTCCGACGGTTCGTCGAAATTCCCCAAGTTCACCGTACCCACGATCAACACACTGATCCGCGACGGTGGCGATTTGAACCGCGCGGCACTGGTAGTCGCCGCCTGGGCCCTATACCTGCGAGGCGTGGACGAGAAAGGCCAACGCTATGCCATTCCCGACCCTCGCGCCGAATTCTGCCAAGGCCTGGTAGCCGAAGATGACGGCCTGGCCAAGCGATTGCTGGGGGTAGTGGAAATTTTCGGCCAGCAGCTCCCGGCATCGCCGGAATTCGTCGCAGCATTCGAGGCCCAACTGCACCAGTTGCGTACCTACGGCGTTGAAGGCGCGTTGCGCGCATTGGTGACCCTGTGAGGAGAGCGGCATGTTTCTAGGGATTGATTGCGGGACCCAAGGCACCAAGGCATTGGTGCTCGATGCCGCGAGCGGGCAAGTGCTGGGGCGTGGCGCCGCAGAGCATACGCTGGTGAATGAGCCCAACGGCCGTCGCGAGCAAGATCCGGCGGAGTGGGTGCAGGCATTGATTACCGCTTGCCGCCAGGCGCTCGCCGAATCGGGCGTGCCAGGGGCGGCCATTCAGGCGGTGGGGGTGTCGGGCCAACAACACGGCCTGGTGCTGCTGGATGAACAAGGCGAGGTGCTGCGCCCGGCCAAGCTCTGGTGCGACACCGAAAGCACCCCTGAAAACGACCGCTTGCTGGCCGAACTCGGTGGCAACCAGGGCTCGCTGGAGCGGCTGGGGTTGGCCATCGCACCGGGCTATACCGTGTCCAAGCTGCTATGGACGCGGGAGCAATTCCCCGAGGTGTTCGAACGTGTCCGCAGCGTGCTCCTGCCTCATGACTATCTCAATTTCTGGCTGAGCGGCGAGCGCTGCAGCGAATACGGTGATGCGTCGGGCACGGGCTATTTCAACGTACGCGAACGCGCGTGGGACTATGCGCTGCTGGACCGCATCGACCCCAGCGGACGCCTGCGGATGGCGCTTCCCACGCTGGTCGAGGCCCATCAGGCCATCGGGCAGGTGAGGGCTGAGGTGGCGGCGCAATTGGGGATCAACCCCGAGGCGGTGGTGGCCAGCGGTGGCGGTGACAACATGATGGCGGCCATTGGCACCGGGAACATCAAGCCCGGGCTGTTCACCATGAGCCTGGGCTCTTCGGGCACGGTATACGGCTTTACCGAGACCCCGGTGGTGTGCGAGGAGCCCGCCGTGGCGACGTTCTGCTCGTCCTCGGGCGGCTGGCTGCCGTTGATCTGCACCATGAACCTCACCAATGTCACCAGTGCCGTGCGCGGTTTGTTCGGCCTGGACCTGGCAACGTTCAACGATCAGGTGGCCCAGGCACCGATCGGAGCGGACGGCGTGTTGATGCTGCCGTTTCTCAACGGTGAGCGGGTGCCCGCCCTACCCCATGCCACCGGCGCGCTGTTGGGCTTGACCGCGACTAACCTGAACCCGGGCAACCTGTGCCGTGCGGCTGTCGAAGGCACCACCTTCGGCCTGCGCTACGGCCTGGACCTGCTGCGTGCCGCCGGCATGCACAGCTCGGACATCCGCCTGGCCGGCGGGGGCGCGAAAAGCGCCGTGTGGCGGCAACTGGTAGCTGACGTAATGGCCACACCGGTGATCTGTACCGTAGAGCCCGAGGCTGCTGCCCTGGGCGCGGCGATCCAAGCCGCCTGGTGCGCGGGCGCGGGAGAACTGCAAGCACTGTGCGAACGTTGCGTGCAGCTGGACGACACTACCCGCTGCGAACCGCGCCCGGAACACGTGGCGGCGTATCAACCGGTGTACGAACGCTACCGCCAGCACATTCTTTCATTGGCAAAATAGGGTTTGCAGGCTTCGCCGGGTGGCCGGCCAGCGCCCGTGCATCTGGGGGCCGCCATCTGGCGAAGCCTGCGGAACTCCTTCAACTAACACTCAAGTAGCGAACTCCATTCGATATTTACTTAATCGACTTCAGGCTCTATTCTCTAGTTACACACTTCATCAGCCGGAGCCGAAAACCATGTCACGACTTGCCGAATTCCGCGCTGCCGAGAAAGCCCTACAAGAGCAACTCGCGCAGCTCGAGGTAATGAAAAACGATGCAGGGCTTAAACGGGAAATCGAATTCGAGCAGAAATTGCTTGGGCTGATGAAGGAGTATGACAAGAGCCTGCGAGATATTATCGCCCTGCTGGATCCGGCCAAGTCATCCTCTTCTCGCGCCGCCGCTCCGGCCGCCGCTCCAAAGACTCGCCGGGCACGCGTAGTCAAGGTTTATGAAAACCCCCACTCGGGTGAACTTATCGAAACCAAGGGCGGCAACCACCGCGGCCTTCGCGCGTGGAAAGACCAATACGGCGCCGACACCGTTGAAGGTTGGGTGCGCCGCTGAACGGTATTGAGCTTCACGCTTTTTTCACAGGGCTACGCGCAGGATGAAGGTCGCTGAAGGAACAGCGCCCCATATGCCCGCTTCGGCGGGCTTCTTCTTTTCTGCCCCATGGCAGCCGCTGTATGGCCTTGCGCCCCGCGTCGTACCCCCTTCCGCAGAACCGCCTCATGGCTTGCATGCATCAGGAGTAACTTCATGACACTCACCACCCTCGACACCGTCCCGGGCGTTACCGCACAGCCGGACGCCGCCACCCAAGGCTTCGTGTTCAACCACACCATGCTGCGTGTGAAGGACATCACCCGTTCGCTGGACTTCTACACCCGCGTACTGGGGTTCAGCCTGGTGGAAAAACGGGACTTTCCTGACGCTCAGTTCAGCCTCTACTTTCTGGCTCTGGTGAAGCGCGACAGCATTCCCCAGGACGATACCGAGCGTAATCGCTGGATGAAGTCGATCCCCGGCGTACTTGAACTAACCCACAATCACGGTAGTGAAAACGACGCCAGCTTTGCCTATCACAACGGCAATAGCGACCCGCGCGGCTTCGGTCATATCTGTGTATCGGTGCCGGACATTCACGCCGCTTGCGAGCGTTTCGAACAACTGGGCGTGACCTTCCAGAAACGCTTGAGCGATGGCCGCATGAAGAGCCTTGCGTTTATCAAGGACCCGGACGATTACTGGGTGGAAATCATTCAGCCCACGCCGTTGGCAAGCGAATAACGGACTAATACCCGGGGCTGTGCTCGAACAGCCCCAGTTGCTCTCCGGTCAAATCACTGAAGTCTTCCCCAATAAACGGCAAGATGGCATCGGCCACGGGCTGTAACTGGCGGCTGATGTAATGTTCATAATCGAGCGGTGCCTGTCGCGCTTCCAATGGCTCGGGCCCCTGGGTAGTCATGACATAGCTGATCCAGCCGCCTCGCTGGTATTGTGCCGGGCGGCCGTGAGCATGGTTGTAGGCATCGGCCAGGCGTGCTGCCCGAACATGGGGCGGCACATTACGAACATAATCGGCCAATGGTCGCCGCAGGCGCTTGCGGTAAACCAGTAGCGGGTCTAGCTCCCCGGCGCGGGTTCGCCGAACATATTCGCGCACATAGCCCTGGCAGGGTTCGCCGGTGAACACCTTCAGGTACAACGCCTGCTGAAACTCTCGCGCAAGCGGTGACCAGTCGGTGCGTACCGTTTCCAACCCCTTGAATACCATACGCGGGCCCTGGCCTGCGGTTTCTACCAAGCCGGCGTAGCGTTTCTTGCTGCCTTCCTCCGCGCCACGGATGGTGGGCATCAGGAAGCGCTTGAAATGCGTTTCGAACTGCAACTCCAGGGCGCTCGTCAGGCCGAGCGTGCCAGCCAGATGTTCGCGCCACCACTGATTGACGTGCGCCACCAGCCGCGCGCCGATGGCGCTGGCTTCGTCTTCGGTGTGTTCGCGTTTCAGCCATACGAAGGTGGAATCGGTATCCCCGTAGATGACGGTATACCCCTGGGCTTCGATCAGCTCTCGGGTTTGCCGCATGATCTGCTGGCCGCGCAGGGTTATGGAGGATGCCAGCCGAGGGTCGAAAAAGCGGCAACCAGGTGAGCCGAGCACGCCGTAGAAGGCATTCATGATGATCTTCAACGCCTGGGCCAGCGGCACGTTGCCGTCTCGCTTGGCTTGCTCGCGGCCATTCCATACGCGCTCGACAATGGACGGTAGTGCATGGCAGCCACGGGAGAACCAGGCCTCGCGGAAACCCTCGACCGCCTCCTCCGGCGCGGCCAAACCCTCGATCAACCCTACCGGGTCAATCAGGAAGGTACGGATGATCGAGGGGTACAGGCTTTTGTAATCCAGTACCAACACCGAGGCGTACAGCCCGGGCCGTGAATCCATCACGAAGCCTCCGGGGCTGGCCTGCGGCATACGTTCGCCACGGTTGGGGGCCACGCGGCCGAGCCGATGCATGGCGGGCAGGTAAAGGTGATCGAACGCCGCCACGGATCCCCCGTTGCGGTCAACCGGAAGGCCGGTGACGCAAGCACGCTCCAGCATGAAGGCCAGCAGCTGGGTGTGTTCGAAAATCCGCGTGACCAGTTCGCAATCGCGCAGGTTGTACCGCGCCAGCGCAGGCTTGTCCTCGGTAAACATGCGTTCGATGGAGGCCAGGCGCTGGTACACGTTGTCGATGGCCTTGCCCTCGCCCAGCAAGGTTTGCGCGACATGCTCGAGGCTGAATGATTCGAACCGCCAAAACGCCGACCGAAGGCCTTCGATGCCGTCGATGATCAGGCGCCCCGCTGCCGATGCGAAGTAATGGGCATGTTCCGGATGCTCCCGCCAGCTCATGGCCTGACCGCCACGCCCGAGCAGCAGCGGTACGCCATGGCGCCGGCTGTGCTCGTGCAGGATGCGCAGGTCGAACTGCACCACGTTCCAGCCGATGATGCCGTCCGGGTCGTGCTCAGCGAACCAGCCGTTCAGGGCAGTGAGCAGCGCAGGCGTATCGGAGAAGTACTCAAGCTCAAAATCCACCTCCGCCGGTTGCAAGGGGCGCGCACCCAGCATCATCACCACGCGCTGGCCGCAGCCCTCCAGGCCCACGCAGAACAGGTTGCCGTGGCGGTCGGTTTCGATATCCAGCGACGCCAGCTTCAGCTGGGGGCGGTAGGCCGGCGCGGGGCGCACATCACCCCGCCAACTGCCATCGTCCGAGGCATGCGCCATAAAAGAAACAGGGGCGGTAATGAACCGCTCCATCAGGTACCGGTCAGCGGGGCGCACGTCTGCTTCATACACATCGACCCCGCCCTGGCGCAGCCGCTGCGCCAGGTCCAGCAGTTGGCGATAGTGTGTGCAATACAGCCCCGCTACCGGCCGATGGCGAAAATCCTTGAGGGACAACGCGCGGATGGACACCCCCGCTTCGCCTGACACCAGTTGCTCGGCGCGTGCCCGTTGGGCCTGCGGCAGGAAAGCAACCTGAGGCTGACACGGCAAGCGCAGGCACAACGGGCCATCATCGGTGGCCAGCCAGAGGGTAACCTCGGTGCCCTCGGCCGTATCGGCCCAATGGCGGGTGAGGATGAAACCATGGCGCTGGGGCAACGCGAAGTCCTCGCAGGTGGGCTGGCAAGTTTACCCGCCCTTCCCCGCTACCGACAGCTCAGGGTGAAATGGGGTCACTGGCCGGGAAGGTTTCGTCTACCGCATGGTCGACCTTGTCATGCCCCTTCCCCTCCTCGCGGGTTTTCACGCCCGTGCTACCGCATTCGCAACCGGCCATGGCACAGGGCTCGCCGTCCAGATGGTCCACCGAACAGGCCACGCAGCAGTACCACTGCCCTTTTACTTCAACCCCTTCAGTGTGCCCGGCAGTGCAGTCGCAGCCGGAACAGTTACATGTCTTGTCTGCCATTTCAGTCTCCAGGCGCTGGGTGTAAGGCGGTGAGCCTTTTCATTACGGCCTCAAGGTTTTGAATGGCGCGGCGCGGGGGAAGTTTCCAATAACGCAAAAAGCGATGCCCCTTTTCGGGGGCATCGCCTGGGTTTGCAAGGGCGTTACTCAGTAGCGCTGGTACTGCGAACCGAATTCCTTGCGGTTGTCGGCGACCAGTACGGCTTTATCCTTGGCGGCCGGTTGTGCCTGGCTGGCGACGACCTTGGCGGCAGGGGCACTGGCGGCAGCAGTTTGAGCAATCATCGAAGGCTGCTGAGGCACGGCATAAGCACTGGCGGCGGAAAAGGCTGATACGGCGAGGGCAAGGGCGATGGCACGTTTCATGGTAAAGCTCCTTCAGGGGGTGGGTAACTGTGTGTGGAGTAACCTTAACCGCCCTCGCCGCCGCCGGGAAAATCAACGCGCGCATAGTAAACATCAGCGTGGATGATACACCGGCGCTACAAGCTGAATTGCCGTACCTGCCGCTCCAGCGCCTGCGCCAGCCGCTCGATTTCTTCTGCACTACGCGATGCACCGGCGATACCGTGGTTCGCCTGTTGCGCCATCTGTGCGATCCGCTCCACGTTGCGCGCAACGTCCTGGCTGGCGGCGGATTGCTGTTGCAGGGCAACCGATATCTGATCCACGGCCGCGATGATCTTTCCCGAACCGCCGCGGATATGGTCAATGGCCTGATTGGCCGTCTGCGCCAGGCGCAAGCCATCGTTCACCTGCTCTACGCCTACCTGCATCTTGTTGACTGCCTCGTGCGCACTGCCCTGGATCTTCTGGATCATGTCGCCAATTTCCTGGGTGGACTTGCCGGTCCGCTGCGCGAGCAGGCGCACTTCGTCAGCCACTACCGCAAAGCCGCGGCCCTGCTCGCCGGCCCGGGCGGCTTCGATGGCGGCGTTAAGGGCCAGCAAGTTGGTTTGCTCGGAAATGGCCGTGATCACATTGACGATGGAGGTGATCTGCTCGATCTGTCGGCCCAACTCGGCCACCTGGTCAGCGGAGGTCTGCACCGTTCCGGCGATCTGCCCCATGCTTTGCAGCGTTTGCTGGATGACCGCCCCGCCTTCGTGAGATTGCTGCCCGGAGTCTGCGGAAATATCCCTGGCCTCGGTGGCGCTGTTGGCTACATGGCTGATGCTGACAGTCAATTGCTCCACGGTTGCGGCCATCGTGGCGGCCGAGCTGGACTGGTCATGCGCGGCATTGGACAGGTCATTGGAGGTGGAAGCGATATTGCGGGCCGCCAGCACCAGGTTCTGGCTGCCGGACAGAATCTCGCGAATCATTTCCCGCAAGCGCTGCTGCATGGCGGCGAAAGCGGTATAAAGCTGGCCAATCTCATCGCTGGAACGATCATCGATACGTTGGTCCAGGCGCCCGGCGGCAATGCCTCGGGCTACTTCAATCGCACCGCTGATACGGCGGCGAATGGAAGCCGAAAGGCCCGCTGCAATGCCCAGCGCGAGCAAAGCTGCCACCAGCCCGCCGATGCTAAGGCTGCCTAGCGCGAAGCGTTCCGCGCCCTGCAAGGCGTCGCTGCGCGCGCCCAGCAACTTTTGCTCATCGCCGCGAATGTCTCCCAGCAGCGCGCGCATTCCGTCCATGTGGGTTTTATCCTGGCGCGCAATAATCCGCTCGGTCAGGGCGCTCAGTGGCTGGGTGCCGCCGTTCACCTGTCGGCGCAGGGCCAGGGTGCCTTCGATGTCCTGGCTCAGCCAGGCTTGCTGAACGCCGCGCAGGTCGTCCAGGCGCTTCTGTTGCGTAGGATTGTCCGAGGTGAGCTTTTTCAGCTCGGTCCAGGCCTGCTCGAAGGTCTGGCGGCCCTGATCGTAAGGGCCAAGGAAGTCATCCTGGCCTGTAAGGGCGAAACCCCGCATGCCTGTTTCGATGTTAAGCAGGCCTTCCAGGGCCTGATCGGCCCGGCCCATCACCTGGTAGGTATGGATGGTCCAGTCCACGTTGTCGTTGACTTGGGAAAACCCCTGCCGCGCCACGACCACCAGTACCACGATGATAAGGATGATCACGCCGAAACCGGCGCTCAGTTTCTGGGTGATCGAGAGCTTCGACAGCATGAGAAATCCTCTGGCGGAATACGGCTTGAACAGCAGGCCGCGCAAGAGACAACTGTAGCTGCGTTACAGTGGTTGGTATGCCGGCCTGTACCGGGGCAGATGTCCAGGGTGGCGCAAGCGCAGCGCCACCCGGTTGGGTATTACCCGCCATCACTTTTTGTCGCGAATCTCCTTGATCACCGAGTTTTCGCGATTGACCATTACATACTTGCCTTTGATCTCAACCCATTGGGCGTTGTCGTCAGGAGCCGTCAGGCCCTTTTCCTTCCAGTTATGGATAGCGGTATCGTCGCGGGTATACATGTCCGGGGCCTTGTCGCCGTTGGTATAGCAGCGGCCATGGCCGAGGAAGTCGGTCCATACCGCGTCAGGCTTGCAATCGCTGGGTTTTTCGTCGGTCGCATTTGCCATCAGTGGGCTGAGGCACAGCAGGCCAGCCAGTACTACCGCATATCGTTTATCGCGCATCATTCACCTCGTCTCAGGCGGGCAACCGGCCCACTTTCCGAAGGCCCGGCCAGTAGCCGAACCCCTTTGCGTATGGAAGCCGCCGGGGCCCGAAAGTTTCTTCGCCGCGCAGGCAAAAGCGAAACGGGGTCATAGCCGCTTGTACGTCAGGCTTGCAGCCGCCGCAGGCGCCGTTAAAATCAGTGTCCGGCTGAAACCCTCCGCCCTACCGAGTAAAGCCGCAGATGCCCGACAGCGCTCCTTTGCATTTGATCGACGACAGCAGCCGGTACCGCCTGCTGCTCGATGCCGTTACCGATTACGCCATTTACATGCTAGGCCCCGATGGGCACGTCACCAGCTGGAATACCGGCGCTCGCCGGTTCAAGGGCTATGAAGAGGCTGAAATCCTCGGGCACCACTTTTCCCGTTTCTATACCGAGGAAGACAAGGCCGCCGGTTTGCCCGATCACGCGCTCGCTATTGCCGCCCGGGAGGGGCGGTTCGAGAACGAAGGCTGGCGCGTGCGCAAGGACGGCACCCGCTTCTGGTGCCACGTGGTCATCGACCCCATCTACTCGTCGGCAGGCGAGGTGCTGGGCTATGCCAAGGTCACACGAGACCTCACCGAGCGGCGCCTGGCCGAGCAGGAACTGCGTCGCAGCGAGCAGCAGTTCAAGCTGTTGGTGCAGGGCGTGGTGGATTACGCCATCTACATGCTTGACCCCACAGGCGTGATCACCAACTGGAACGCCGGGGCCCAGCGCATCAAGGGGTATCTCCCAGAGGAGGTGATCGGCAGGCATTTCTCGATGTTCTACCCCGCGCCCGAGCGCGAGCGCCAGGAGCCGCAGCGCGGGTTGCGCACCGCCTTGGCCGAGGGCCGCTTCGAGAACCAGGGCTGGCGGGTGCGCAAGGACGGCAGCACCTTCTGGGCGAACGTAGTGATCGACCCTATCCATAACGAGGCGGGCGAGTTTATCGGCTTTGCCAAGGTGACTCGGGATATCACCGAATCCCGTGAGAAAGAGCTGGCACTGGAGCAGGCTCGCGAAGCGTTGTTCCAGTCGCAGAAGATGGAGTCGCTTGGCCAACTCACCGGCGGCATCGCCCATGACTTCAACAACCTGCTGATGGTGGTGTTGGGCAGCCTGGAGATTGTGCGAAAACGGCTGCCCCACGACCCACGTATCACACCGTTGCTGGAGAACGCCATCCAGGGCGCCGAACGCGGCGCCTCGCTGACCAAGCGTATGCTGGCCTTCGCCCGTCGCCAGCAGCTTAGCCTGGCCCAAGTGGACCTCGGGGCAGTGATACGCGGGATGTCCGAGTTGATGCAAAGTTCGATCGGCCCCCGCATTCACATCGAGACGCGGTTCCCGCCGTCTATCCGCCCCGTTATGGCCGACAGCAATCAACTGGAGCTGGCTGTGCTGAACCTGGCGGTAAACGCGAGGGATGCCATGTCGGACGGCGGCACCTTGACGATCGAACTGCATGAGCGAGCAGTGGCCAGCGATACGCTGGGCCTGCGCGCAGGCAATTACATGTGCCTGTCCCTTCGCGATACCGGGGAGGGCATGGATGCCGCCACTCTGGCGCGTGCCACCGAGCCGTTCTTTACCACCAAGGGGATCGGCAAGGGAACCGGGCTGGGGTTGTCAATGGTGCATGGCTTGTGCGAGCAGAGCGGCGGCAAGTTCATATTGCACAGCAGCCGCCCGGGCGGCACTACCGCACAGATGTGGTTCCCCGTAGCCGTTGGCGAAGACAGCGCCGTTTGCCCGGCGCAGCCCATCAGTGAGGTGACAACCGCTGTAGGCCAACGAGTGATTCTGGCCGTAGACGATGACCCGCTGATTCTCATGAGCACTACTGCCATGCTGGAAGATTTGGGTTATCAGGTGCTCCCGGCCGCCTCGGCCGAGCAGGCGATGGCGCTGCTGGAGCAGCACGGAGCAGCTATCGATGGGCTGGTGACCGACAATGTGATGCCTGGTTTGTCAGGTGTGCAGCTGATCGAACGTGCCCACCGTTACCTGCCGTCGCTGCCTGCCGTGCTGGTGAGCGGCTTCGGCGAAGACACCGATGCCGCCTCTACCGCAGTGTCGCAACTGGCCAAGCCATTCGATCAGGCCATGCTCGCTCGGGTGCTCGCGAAGTTGTGGTAGGGCTCCTACCGGGTTACCGGGCGGTCCTGCTCTACTTCAAACCCGGTGTCCACGCTGACCACCACCGATAATCCGGGGCGCAGGCGGCGGGCCTCTGGCTGGCCGGGGTCCACGATAATGCGCACCGGAATACGCTGGGCAATTTTCACGAAGTTGCCGGTGGCGTTGTCGGCCTGCAGCAGGCTGAACTCTATGCCGGTGGCCGGGGCGATTTCCTGGACTTTCCCGGTGAATCGCCTGTGATTCAGAGCGTCCACGGTAAAGCTCGCCGGCTGGCCGATACGCATGTTGGCCATCTGGGTTTCCTTGAAATTGGCGATGACCCACGCCGTGTCCGGCACCAGCGCCATCAACTGCGCGCCCGAGTTTACCCACCCGCCGAGTCGCACCCCGATCTGGCCCAGTTGCCCATCGCGCGGAGCGGTGACCCGGGTATTGTCAAGGTCGATGCGCGCCAGTTCCAGCGCCGCCACCGCGTTGCTCACCGCCGCCTCCAGCGAATCGCGGTTTACGTCCACGCTGCGCAGATCTTCCTCGGCGATTTTTACCGCCGCGCTGGCTTGCGCCAGGCTGGCCTTGGCCTGCGCAGCGGCTGCCCGGCTGACGTCCAGCTCGCTGCGTGAAATCGAACCATCAGGCGCCAGGGCCAGGCTGCGCTGAAGGTCAGCGGCGGCCTTGGTGGCCTGCGCCTGGGCGCTGCCTACGGCCGCCTTGCGCTGTTCCACGGTGGCCTGTGCGCTGCGCTTCTGCTGCCGGTTGTTGGCCAGTGCCGCTCGCTGAGACGCCAGGTTAGCCTCGGCCTGAGCCAGCCGCTGGCGATAGATGCGATCATCCAGCCGTACCAGCAGGTCACCGGCTTTCACGTACTGAAAATCCTGAACCGGTACTTCGAACACATAACCGCTGAGCTGTGGGCTGATAAGGGTGACCTGCCCACGCACCAAGGCATTTTCGGTGCTTTCGATCGCACTGGCGAACGGTGGCAGCTGCCACGCATAGAGCACCACCAATACGCCCAACAGCGCCAGGCTACCGAACGCCAGCGCGGAAAGTACCTTGGTACGCCGCGGGCGGGTTTCGGCCATTCGGTCGGCGGGCGGTGTCTGGCCTTCCGGAGTAGCGGCGATGGCGGTGGTCGTAGTGGCTTGCGGCGTGGGCTGCGTGGTGTCGGTCATGAACGATTGCCGGAAGATTGGGCACTGGCTGCCTGGGCAGCGCGGGCATTACTGGCGAGCCAGAGTACGCGTATGGACATCCAGATCAGCGTAAGGATCGCGATGATCGCAATCAGCATAAACACGTCGTTGTAGGCCATCACGTTCGCTTCGCGCGTGGCGGCATTGGCCAGTACGCGCAGGCCCTGAGTGGCGCGGGCTTGGGTGTCAGCGATGGCCTGGGCATAGCTCGCCCCCCCGCTGCTCACACGTGCAGCCACACGCGGATCGGTAGCCATCAGCTGCTCGACGATATGGCTGGAGTGAAACTTCTCCCGGGCCACTTGCCAGGTGCCCAGCAAAGCGGCCCCCAACAGCCCGCCCAGGTTCTGGGCAATCCCGAACAGCACCGAAAAGCTCACCAGGTTGCGTGGGTTGGCAATGACGTTGCGAGTGCCCAGCACCATGGTCGGGCCGAGGAAGTAGGTGCTGCCGAAGGCCAGCAGAAACTGGCTTGCATACAGCTGCGGTGGCCGGGTGAGGTTGTTGGAAAAGCTGTCCATCAAGGCGCCGATCGCCATCAGCCCCACTGACACCAGCAGCGGTCGGAACAGATGGTCGGGGTGAATGGTGAGCGCACTGATCGCCAACCCCGCCACGCTGCCGATCAACATCACGACATACAGGCTGAACAATTGCTCGCTGCCCATGTTCAAGTACTGCATGAAGCCTACCGCGCCGGTGGACTGTTCCGAAGTGACCATACGGATCAATACCACCGCCAGGCCAAGCCGCACTATGGGACCACTGCCCAACCAACGGGTCATGAGCAGCGGGTTGCGGCGGTTATGCTCGATGCACAGGCCCGCGAGAATCAAAACAATAGCGGCGGCGAGCGCAACACCAATCCAGGGTGCGTCAAGCCACCACTCGATCCGCCCCAGGGACAACACCGCTACCAGCAGCCCCACCCCCGGCGCCAGCAAGGCGAACGTGAGGAAGTCCAATGGCTCGAAGGTATGAAAGCGGTCCCCTGGCGGCAGTTTGAGCCAGAACACGCACGCCAGCGCCGTGGTCGCCAAGCCCAGTTCAAACAGGTAAAGGCCCCGCCATTCGGCAATCTGCAGAAGGTCTTCAGACACCAACCGGGCGAGCGGCAACGCAAGCTGCGCCGTGCCCAGGCCTAGCACCAACGCCTTGAGGCGCCACTTAGCCGGCAGCGCCTGGATCATGTAATACAGCCCCAGTGAGCTGAGCGCCGCGCCCACCATGCCATGGGCCGCGCGTACGGCTATGGCCGAGCCCAGGTCATTGACGAACAGGTGAGCCAGGGTCACTACCACATACAGGCCCAGAAAAACCTCGGTGAAGGCCCGCAGCCCGAACTGCTGGCGAAACTTCACCAGCAGCAGGTTCATGGTCACATTGGTCATCACGTAAGCGGCAGGCAACCAGGCGATCTCGGCGCTGGTAACCCCCAAGGCGCCCTGCAGGTACACCAGGTTTGCGGTCACCAGCGCATTGCCCAGCCCCCCGGTGATGCCCACCAGCAATCCCACCAAGGCATAAGCGATCCGGCGAGGGGTGGGATGCAAGGGCGTCGACGGCGAGCCTGGCATTGATGGCCGCTCGTGGGGCTCCCATTCACGGGGTGCGTACCGATCCATACCCTTACCTGAAGTTGACTGTGGCTTAGTAGCGGCACGGAACAAAAAGTTTCGGCCCTGATGACTTCACTCATCCCTGGCAAGAGGGGTCTTCTTTCAGGGCATTTATTCCTTCCCGCAGGCCGTGGGCAGAACGTTTGCCCTGCCCCACGGCAAGCCTTCGCTTCAAAAGAGAAAAAAACTCTACCTTTGGGGGCCTAGAATTAATCCCATGCAGCTTCAGCAACTCCCCAATAAACACAAGATCGAGGGTTGTAGAACGTGGACGCCGATGAACCGCTACGCCTGCACGTGCCTGAGCCATCAGGCCGGCCAGGTTGCCAGACCGACTTCAGTTACCTTCAGCTGCGCCCCGCCGGCAGCGCCCGCAAGCCCCCCATCGATATTGACGCACGCGATACCGCCGACCTTGCGGTGGGCCTGGTGCGCGTACTCGACGAGAACGATCAGGGCGTAGGCCCCTGGGCCGAGCCGATCGCTATGCAAACCCTCCATGCCGGCTTGCGGACCATGGTCAAGACACGGGTATTCGATACGCGGATGGTGACCGCCCAGCGGCAGAAGAAAATGTCCTTCTACGTGCAAAGCCTGGGAGAGGAAGCCATCGGCACCGCCCATGCCCTTGCGCTGCGAAACGATGACATGTGCTTTCCCACTTACCGGCAGCAAAGCATCCTGTTGGCTCGGCAGGTACCGCTGTTCGAAATGATCTGCCAGCTTTTTTCCAACGAATGCGACCCGCTCAAGGGCCGCCAGCTGCCGGTGATGTACTCCAACAAGGCCGCGGGTTTTTTCAGTATTTCCGGCAACCTGGCCACCCAGTTCGTGCAAGGCGTGGGCTGGGCCATGGCGTCGGCGATCCGTGGGGATACCCGCATCGCGTCCGCCTGGATCGGCGATGGCTCTACCGCCGAATCGGACTTCCACACCGCCCTTACCTTCGCACACGTGTACCGCGCGCCGGTGATCCTCAACGTGGTGAATAACCAGTGGGCGATCTCCAGCTTCCAGCACATTGCCGGCGGTGAGGCAACGACATTCGCCGGCCGCGGCGTGGGCAGCGGCATCGCCTCGCTGCGGGTGGATGGCAACGACTTCCTCGCGGTGCATGCCGTTTCCCGCTGGGCCGCGGAGCGCGCTCGCAGCAATCTGGGCCCAACCTTGATCGAGTGGGTGACCTACCGCGCCGGCCCGCACTCAACCTCGGATGACCCGTCTAAATATCGGCCCGCCGATGACTGGGCCCACTTCCCGTTGGGGGACCCGATCCTGCGCCTCAAGCGCCACCTGATTGCCTTGGGTGAATGGTCCGAAGCCCAGCACGAGGCCCTGGTAGCCGAGCTCGAACAGGAGGTGATCAGCGCAACCCGCGAAGCGGAGCGCCACGGCACCCTCGGCGGCGACGCTTACGCCAGCGCCGCGACCATCTTCGAGGATGTGTACCACGACATGCCTGCGCACCTGCGCCGCCAGCGCCAGCAGATGGGGATTTGAGCACATGAACAGCCCACAACAGATCGACCATCCAAGCGTTTCGCAGGACACCCGGGCGATGACCATGGTGCAGGCTATCCGCTCTGCCCTGGACGTGATGCTCGAACGCGACCCTACCGTAATCACCTTTGGCGAAGACGTCGGATATTTCGGCGGGGTATTTCGCTGCACCGAGGGCTTGCAGGCCAAATACGGCAAAAGCCGCGTGTTCGACACGCCCATCTCCGAAAGCGGCATTGTAGGGGTAGCAGTTGGCATGGGCGCCTACGGCCTGCGCCCGGTTGCCGAAATCCAGTTCGCCGACTACGTGTACCCGGCCTACGACCAGCTAACCTCAGAGGCCGCGCGCCTGCGCTTCCGGTCGGCGGGCGACTTCACTGCGCCGATCACCGTGCGAATGCCGTGCGGTGGCGGCATCTACGGCGGGCAAACCCACAGCCAAAGCCCTGAAGCCATCTTTACCCAGGTGTGCGGGTTGCGCACAGTGATGCCCTCCAATCCCTATGACGCCAAAGGCTTGCTGATCGCCGCCATCGAATGCGATGACCCGGTGATCTTCCTGGAGCCCAAGCGCTTGTACAACGGCCCGTTTGACGGCCACCACGATCGCCCGGTAACGGCCTGGTCCGCCCATGCGGCCAGCGCCGTGCCCGAAGGTTACTACCGGGTACCGCTGGACAGCGCCGCTGTGGTGCGCGCCGGCAGCGAGGTGACTGTGATCACCTACGGCACCACCGTGCATGTGGCCCTTGCCGCGGCCAGCGAGACGGGTGTGGACGCAGAGGTGATCGACCTGCGCAGCCTCTGGCCACTGGACCTGGACACGCTGGTGGAGTCCGTGAAAAAACCCCGCCGCTGCGTGATCGTGCATGAGGCTACGCAAACCTGCGGGCTGGGCGCCGAGCTGTTGGCCCTGGTGCAAGAGCACTGCTTCTACTGGCTGGAGGCGCCTATCGAACGGGTGGCGGGGTGGGATACCCCCTACCCTCACGCTCAGGAATGGGCTTACTTCCCCGGCCCCACCCGAGTGGGCGCGGCGCTCAAGCGCGCGATGGAGGTGCGTTGATGGGCCAGCATGTGATCAAGATGCCCGACATTGGCGAAGGCATCGCCCAGGTGGAACTGGTGGAGTGGTACGTGAAGGTTGGCGATACGGTCACTGAAGACCAGGTGCTGGCCGATGTGATGACCGACAAGGCCACTGTGGAAATCCCTAGCCCGGTTTCTGGCCAGGTTGTCGCCCTGGGCGCTACGCCGGGGCAGACCATGGCTGTTGGCAGTGAGCTGATCCGCCTGGAAGTTGAAGGTGCCGGCAATCTCAAGCTCGCCACGGCGACTGCGCCTGCGGCGCCTCAGCCCGCTCCGGCAGTTTCTGCGCCGCCTCAGCCACGCGTTACGCCAGAGGTAGTGGCCAAAGCACCTGAACCCGAGGTAACCACCGAGCGCCCGCTGGCCTCCCCGGCCGTGCGCAAGCGCGCCTGGGAGGCCGGGATCGACCTGGCTGCCGTCAAAGGTAGCGGCCCGGCGGGGCGGATCGTTCACGCAGACCTGGACGCCGCACAGCAGCCGCTGGGTAAGGGGCCCGTTTGCGCCGCCGAGGACCAGGTACAGGCGGTACCGGTGATCGGCCTGCGCCGAAAGATCGCCGAGCGTATGCAGGAGGCCACTCGGCGCGCCGCGCATTTCAGCTATGTGGAGGAGATAGACGTTACCGCGTTGGAGGCCCTGCGCCAGCAACTTAACGGTAAATGGGGCGAGGTGCGAGGCAAGCTCACGCTGCTGCCGCTGCTGGTACGCGCATTGGTGGTGGCGTTGCGCGATTTCCCCCAGCTCAACGCTCGGTACAACGACGAAGAACAGGTGGTGGACCGCCACAGCGCGGTGCATGTAGGGATCGCCACCCAGGGCGACCACGGCTTGCTGGTACCCGTGCTACGCGATGCCCAACAGCGGGACCTGTGGGGCAATGCCAATGAAATCACCCGCATCGCAGCAGCGGCCCGCCACGGCAAGGCAGAGCGGGAAATCCTCTCGGGGTCGACCATCACCCTCACCAGCCTCGGCGCATTGGGGGGCATTGTTTCCACGCCAGTGCTGAACCTGCCGGAAGTGGCCATCGTGGGGGTGAACCGGATGGTCGAGCGGCCAATGGTAGTGGATGGCCAGATCGTGATCCGCAAGATGATGAACCTCTCAAGTTCGTTCGACCACCGGGTGGTGGATGGCATGGACGCTGCCCGGTTCATCCAGGCGGTACGCCAGCTCCTCGAACAGCCTGCCACCCTCTTCATCGAATAAGGCCCGACCATGCACACGCTGGAAACAAAACTTTTGGTCCTGGGCGGCGGCCCGGGTGGTTACGTCACGGCCATTCGCGCCGGGCAGTTGGGCATACCCACCGTATTGGTGGAGGCTGAAGCATTGGGCGGCACTTGCTTGAACGTAGGGTGCATCCCTTCCAAGGCGTTGATCCATGTCGCCGAGCATTTTCATCAGGTGAGCGAGCCCACGCCGTTCGGCGTCAGCGCTTCAAACCCGCAGCTGGACCTTGCCAGCGCCGTCGGCTGGAAAAACACCATGGTCGACCGGCTAACCAGCGGCGTAGCCGCCTTGCTGAAAAAGCACAACGTTACGGTGGTCCACGGCCGTGGCACGTTGGTGGACGGCAAAACGGTGCAGGTAGGCGACACCCGTATCCACTGCAAGCACTTGGTGCTGGCCACCGGCTCGCGCAGCGTTACGCTTGCGAGCCTGCCGCTGGGCGGGGCGGTCCTCGACTCCACTGCTGCGCTGTCCCCTTCCAGCCTGCCCCGCCATCTGGCGGTGATTGGCGGCGGCTATATCGGCCTGGAACTGGGCATCGCTTACCGCAAGCTGGGCGCGCAGGTCACGGTGATCGAAGCGCAGCCCAGGCTGTTGCCTGCCTACGACGCCGAACTGAGCCAACCGGTTGCCCAGCGGATGAAGCAACTGGGCATCGCGACTCTCGAAGGCCATGCGGTAGAGGCTTACGATGCCGGAGCACAATGTTTGAGCGTGCGCGGGCCTGGCGGCGAGCCACTAACACTGGAGGCTGACCGGGTGCTGGTGGCGGTGGGGCGCGCACCTCGCACCGAAGGCTACGGGCTGGAAGCGCTTGATCTGGCCATGGCTGGGCGGGCTATCAAGGTAGATGCCTGTTGCCGTACCAGCATGACCGATGTGTGGGCCATCGGCGATGTAACGGGTGAGCCCATGTTGGCTCACCGGGCGATGGCGCAAGGTGAGATGGTGGCCGAGCTCATTGCGGGGCACCGCCGAGCGTTCACGCCCCGGGCGATCCCGGCGGTGTGCTACACCGACCCGGAAATCGTGGTCGCGGGGCTTACGCCAGAGCAGGCCGGCGGGCAGGCGCTGGTTGCCAGCTTCCCCTTCGCCGCCAATGGGCGTGCCATGACCCTGGGCGCTACCACCGGCTTCGTGCGGGTGGTAGCGCGCGAGGATGACCACCTGATCCTCGGCTGGCAGGCCGTGGGCCCGGGTGTTTCCGAGCTTGCGGCTGCCTTCAGCCAGTCGCTGGAGCTGGGCGCCACGCTTGAAGACATCGCCGGTACCATTCATGCCCACCCCACCCTGGGCGAAGCGGTGCAGGAAGCCGCAATGCGGGCGCTGGGGCATGCATTGCATATTTGAAATGGGCCGTCAGGCGCCAGAACCCGCTGCGTAGAGCGGCTGGCGCCATTATCAAAAACGGTGATTGTTGCCAGCACAGTGTTCAATTTCTCGAACGACGCGTGAAGCGGTTTACTAACCCCAACGAAAAGCCACTTCATCACCTACCGAGGACACGAACATGAAAACCGCATTCGCAATCGCCGCCCTGACCGCTGTATTCGCCACTGGCGCCTTTGCACAGGATGGTGCCGACCGCGCCGTTACCGCTAACTTGCCGGTTGAAACCTACCACTACGGCATGCAGTTGGATGTCCAGAAAGTTATCTCTAAGACCGACGTCAGCAACAAAAGCGGCGTGGTACCGGTGACCATGGTTTACCAGGACAGCAAAGGTGAGCTGCACAAGGTGCAATACCTGCAACAAGGCGGCTACGACGACCGCGCCAACGGTTGATCACCGCGTTGCACCCAAAGCCCCGGCCTTCCCGGGGCTTTTGCTTTTGCGCGCAGGTGCCGACCCAAGCACCTTCGATTTGACGTTCCTACCCTGGCATGCTTTCCTTAAGCCTTTCGTTCGGGTGCCCTTCGCAGGGTGAAACGGGAAACCGGTGCGCCGCAAGGCCAGTCCGGTGCTGCCCCCGCAACGGTAAGCGAGTGCGTTTCCAATCCACTGTGCGCAGGCATGGGAAGGGGGAACGAACCGGTCGGCCTCTGCCCGCCCCTCGCAAGCCCGGAGACCGGCCCGATCGATATCATTGACACCTGCGGTGGGCGGGCTGTCCGATCTCCGCAATGCGGAGGCTCGGCGCCTGTCCGTCACTCACCCGAGGGAAGCGCCATGTCCGCCCATACTGCCAGCCACGTTATCACCCGTCCTGCCTCCACCCTTGCGCAACGCGTAACGGCGGCGTGCCTGGCTACCCTGCTCGGCGCCGGGCTGGTGTATTTCGCCGGTTTCTCACACATCGCCGCCGTGCACAATGCCGCCCATGACACCCGCCACAGCGCGGCTTTCCCTTGCCACTGAGGGCGTGTTCATGATGACGCGTATTCTGCGCACCGCTGGCTTCGCCGGCCTGTTCGCGGCCCTGTTGCTCACCTTCATGCAAAGCCTGTGGCTCAGCCCGTTGATTCTTCAGGCTGAAACCTACGAGACCGCGGCACCGGCTACCCATGACCACGGGGGGCCCAGTGCCGGCGCTCATGAGCATGGGCACGAAGCCGCGGCCTGGGAACCCGAGGACGGTTGGCAGCGCCTGTTGTCCACCACGGGCGGCAATTTGGTGGTCGCGGTGGGCTTTGCCCTGATGCTGGCCGGCCTGTACACCCTGCGTGCACCCGGGCGCACGGCAGAAGGGCTGCTGTGGGGCTTGGCCGGTTATGCCGTGTTCACGCTTGCACCCACCCTGGGGCTGCCGCCCGAGTTACCAGGCACCGCGGCGGCAGACCTGACTTCGCGTCAGCTGTGGTGGATCGGTACGGCGGCGTCGACTGCCGTCGCGTTGGCGTTGATGGTGTTTTCCCCGAACTGGCTGCTGAAAATCACGGGTGCGGCATTGCTGGTAATCCCCCACATCATCGGCGCCCCTCAACCACCATCCCATGAAAGCCTGGCGCCTGAAGCACTCGAACATCAGTTCCGCTGGGCCGCACAGGCCATCAACGTGGTGTTCTGGCTGGCGCTTGGCCTGGCCAGTGCCTGGCTGTTCCGTCGCGCCCCGCAGGCCTGACTCCGGTGAGTACGCGCGCCTGGCTGGTGGCTGGTTTCGGCTGCCGTCAGGGCTGCACTGAGTCGGAACTGCAAGGGCTGCTCGATCAGGCATTGGCGCTAGCCGGTGCACTCGCAACTGAGCTGTGTGGCATCGCGACGTTCGAGCGCCGCTTGGATGAACCCGGGCTGCTGGCCTTGGCCGAGCGCTTGATGCTGCCCCTCGGCGGTTACTCTGCCGCCGCCCTCGCGCCATTCGAACCGTTCTTGAGCCAACGCTCGGAGGTGAGCTGGCGCCATACTGGTTGCCATGGCGTAGCGGAAAGCGCCGCGCTCGCCCACTGCCAAACGCTGAGTACGCTGCCGCCTCGCCTGCTGGTCACCCGCCAGTGTTCGCACCAGGCCACCGTGGCGCTGGCTTCAACATGAAAACTGTTCAACCGTTCCCGGGACAAAGGCTTTTGCAATGACCGTCTATTTTATTGGCGCCGGCCCCGGCGACCCGGACCTGATCACGGTCAAGGGCCAGCGGCTGATCCGCAGCTGCCCGGTGATCATCTATGCCGGCTCGCTGGTACCCGAAGCACTGCTCGCCCAACACACCGCGGAACGGGTGGTGAACAGTGCGGAGCTGCACCTGGAGGCCATCATCGAAGAGATATGGGCCGCCCACGCCAAGGGCCAGGATGTGGCAAGGGTGCATTCCGGTGACCCAAGCCTGTATGGCGCGATCGGCGAGCAGATCCGTTGCCTGCGAGCGCAGGGCATTCCCTACGAGATCGTGCCCGGCGTAACGGCCGTGGCGGCCTGTGCTGCCCTGCTGGGCGCTGAGCTTACCCTGCCCGGTATTTCCCAGACTGTGGTCCTTACCCGCTACGGCACCCGCTCGCCAATGCCCGCCGGCGAAGCGCTGCAGGACCTGGCCCGGCATGGCGCGACCATGGCCATCCATCTCGGGGTAAGCCATCTTTCGGCTATTGTGGAGGAGTTGGTGCCCCACTATGGAGGGGACTGCCCTATCGCTGTCATCCACAAAGCCAGCTGGCCGGATGAGGATTACGTGACGGGCACGCTGGGCGATATCGTCGCCAAGGCACAAGCCAAGGCGTTCAAGCGCACGGCGCTAATTCTGGTCGGCCAGGTGCTGGGCAATGAAGTATTCGAAGATTCCGCCCTCTACCGCGCCGGGCGGGCGCACCTGTACAGGGCGGAATGACCTCTGGCGCCCTGCCCGCCGCAGGCGCTGGCGCCAGCCCGCGAAGCACGTCTCGCCCTGCCCACAAACTTACTCAGTAGTAAGCGTTCTCGCGGTTGGTATGGTCGGTCACGTCCCGTACGCCCTTGAGCTGCGGGATGCGCTCGAGCAGTGTGCGCTCGATGCCTTCCTTCAGGGTAACGTCCGCCTGGCCACAGCCCTGGCAACCACCACCGAACTGAAGCACTGCCACGCCGTCTTCCACCACTTCGATCAGCGTGACCTGGCCGCCGTGGCTGGCAAGCCCAGGGTTGATCTCGGTTTGCAGGTAGTAGTTGATGCGCTCGTTGATCGGGCTGTCCTCATTGACCATCGGCACCTTGGCGTTGGGGGCCTTGATGGTCAGCTGGCCGCCCATGCGGTCGGTGGCGTAGTCCACCACGGCGGCATCGAGGAAGGGCTCGCTCACGGCGTCGATCCAGGCCGTGAAGCTTTTCAGGCCCAGCGGGGTATCGTCGGGCTTTTCCTCACCAGGCTTGCAGTAGGCGATGCAGGTTTCCGCATACTGGGTGCCGGGCTGGGTGATGAAGACACGGATGCCGATGCCCGGTGTGTTCTGCTTGTTCAGCAGGTCGCCCAGGTAATCCTGGGCGGCGTCGGTAATGGTTATGGCGCTCATGTAGGTTCCTCACAGACTTGCGCGCAGTTTACGGCAAAGCGGGCCGTGGAGAAAGTCCTAGTAATTTTGTCGGGAAAGCGTCGGGGCCGACGTGGCGCGTGGCCCGGCAATCCAGGCTTTCATGCGGTGGTACAAGCGCTTTTCAAGCCACTGGTAACTCAGCCATGAGATAGCAAGAATCATCGGGACACAGAACGCGCCAAACACCAGATAGGGGTTCACACCCAGGCGTTCATAGATGAACCAGCCTGCGTACAGCACCAGCAGGTGCACCAGGTAAACCGAGTACGAGCAGTCGCCGAGAGATTTGAGCACCTTGCTATGAGAGAACCGCGGTTCCAGCGCCAGGCACGCCGCCACGATACCTGCGCTCGGCAAGCCCCAGTTCAGCAGCCGGTTGGTAGGCTCGAGCTGATAGATCATCGTACAGCTCGCCGCGATGATCCCGAGCGGCAGCCATAAGCCCTTGCCAATCCAACCCCGGCGCCAGGCGATGCCCAGGACGATACCCAGCAAGAACTCGTACACGATGTTGTTGGCATAGAAGCGCCCGGACCACCCCAACCGGCTGAAGGCCTCGCTACCCACCACCAGGGCGACTGCCACGAATACAGCGCGCCAGGCGCGAGGGGCAAGGAATGCCAACGAGAACACCAGGTAGAAGAACATCTCGTAATTCAGCGTCCAGCCCACGTTCAAGGTTGGGTACAGGCCATAGCCCCCGGGGTTTTCAGCGGGTATGAACAGCAGCGAAAGGATAAATGTGGGCCAGTTCACGGCCCCGTGCGGCATATAGTGGCCGGCCAGGTACAGCAGTAACCCCATGGCCACGGTATAGAACCAGTACGCTGGAATGATGCGGATGGCGCGGTTGAGCAGAAATTCTCGCGCCTGCATCGGCTTGTCGTAAGTAGAGAGGTAGATCACCAGCCCGCTGATGACGAAGAAAATATCTACCCCGACCGACCCTTTTGCAGCGAACAGGTGCCCTACCGGGCCCGCGGCTTGAAAATTGAAGAAGATCTGCATGAAGTGGTGACATACCACCATCCATGCCGCGATCGCGCGTAGTGCCTGTATCGAAATCAACATCAGGGTTACCTTTGCCTTCGAATCACTCCCGCGCCTTCAGGCGCGACTTCATAGTTGGGACTGACACCAGGCTGAAAAGGTCGGAAGTTTCATCTTTCGCTCAGATATTCGGCATGCGTGAACATGAGCGAGATTCATGCAAAGGCCAGGCATGATGTAAAGCCTCTCAGGTTTGCTATCATCGCTGGCTTTACCGCCCGTACCAGAGCCCTTCTCCATGACTGACCGCCAAGCTCGCCTCACTGCCCTCAACGACGCGCTGAAATCCCGCATCCTGATCCTCGATGGCGGCATGGGGACGATGATCCAGAGCTACAAGCTGGAGGAAAGCGATTACCGTGGGGAACGGTTCGCGGACTGGCCCAGCGACGTCAAGGGCAACAACGACCTGTTATTGCTCTCGCGCCCGGACGTGATCGCCGAGATCGAAGCGGCGTACCTCGATGCCGGCGCGGACATCCTGGAAACCAACACCTTCAATGCCACGCGCGTCTCCCAGGCCGACTACGGCATGGAAACGCTGGTGTATGAATTGAACGTTGAAGGCGCCCGTGTCGCCAGGCGTGTGGCAGATGCCAAAACCCTGCAAACGCCCGACAAGCCCCGCTTCGTTGCCGGCGTGCTGGGCCCTACCAGCCGCACTTGTTCACTCTCCCCGGACGTGAACAACCCTGGCTACCGCAACGTTACCTTCGACGAATTGGTGGAAAACTACACCGAGGCCACGCGCGGGCTGATCGAGGGCGGCGCGGACCTGATCCTGATCGAAACCATCTTCGACACGCTGAACGCCAAGGCGGCGATCTTCGCGGTACAAGTCGTATTCGATGAGCTCGGCTTCGAGCTGCCGATCATGCTGTCGGGGACCATCACCGACGCCTCCGGTCGCACGCTCTCCGGGCAAACCACCGAGGCGTTCTGGAACTCTGTACGCCATGCCAACCCTATTTCGGTGGGCCTGAACTGCGCGCTGGGCGCCCGCGAACTGCGCCCTTATCTCGAAGAGCTGTCCAACAAGGCCGATACCCATGTATCGGCGCATCCCAACGCCGGCCTGCCCAACGCCTTCGGTGAATACGACGAAACCCCGGAGCAAATGGCCGAAACCGTAGAGGAATTTGCCCGCAGCGGCTTCCTCAATATCGTCGGTGGCTGCTGCGGCACCACCCCCGCCCACATCGCTGCCATTGCCAAGGCCGTGGCCGCGCACCCACCGCGGGCCATTCCAGACATTCCACGGGCCTGCAGGCTGTCGGGCCTGGAGCCGTTCACCATTGATCGGCAGTCACTGTTCGTGAACGTCGGCGAGCGTACCAACATCACCGGCTCGGCACGTTTCGCTCGCCTTATCCGCGAGGAGAACTACACCGAAGCGCTGGAAGTGGCCCTGCAACAGGTGGAAGCCGGCGCCCAGGTGATCGACATCAACATGGATGAGGGCATGCTGGACTCCCAAAAGGCCATGCTGACGTTCCTCAACCTGATCGCGGGCGAACCGGACATCTCCCGGGTGCCGATCATGATCGACTCCTCCAAATGGGATGTGATCGAAGCAGGCCTCAAGTGCATCCAGGGCAAGGGCATCGTCAACTCCATCAGCATGAAGGAAGGTGTGGATGCCTTCATCCACCATGCGCGCCTGTGCAAGCGCTACGGCGCCGCTGTGGTGGTGATGGCGTTTGATGAGGACGGCCAGGCGGATACCGAGAAGCGCAAGGTGGAAATCTGCGCGCGGTCCTACGACATCCTGGTGAATCAGGTGGGCTTCCCGCCTGAAGACATCATCTTCGACCCGAACATCTTCGCGGTCGCCACGGGCATCGAAGAACACAACAACTATGCCGTGGACTTCATCAACGCCTGCGGCTGGATACGCGACAACCTGCCCTACGCGCTCACTTCCGGCGGCGTGTCGAACGTATCTTTCTCGTTCCGTGGCAACAACCCAGTGCGCGAAGCCATCCATTCAGTGTTCCTGCTGCACGCGATCCGCAATGGCCTGACCATGGGTATCGTCAACGCAGGCCAGCTGGAAATCTACGACGAAATCCCCGCCGCCCTGCGCGACCGGGTAGAAGACGTGGTGCTCAATCGCAGCAGCGAGGCCACCGAAGCCTTGCTGGCCGTTGCCGATCAGTACCGTGGAGACGGCAGCACCAAGGAAGCGGAAACCGAAGAGTGGCGTGGCTGGGACGTGAACAAGCGGCTCGAACATGCCCTGGTCAAAGGCATCACCACCTACATCGTGGAAGACACCGAGCTGTCTCGTCAGGGCTTCGCCCGGCCTATCGAGGTGATCGAAGGGCCCTTGATGAACGGCATGAACGTGGTGGGTGACCTGTTCGGCGCGGGCAAGATGTTCCTGCCGCAGGTGGTGAAGTCCGCCCGGGTAATGAAGCAGGCGGTGGCACACCTCATTCCGTTCATCGAAGCCGAAAAAGGCGACAAGCCCGAAGCCAAAGGTAAAATCCTCATGGCCACGGTGAAGGGCGACGTCCACGACATCGGCAAGAACATCGTCGGCGTGGTGTTGGGCTGCAATGGCTACGACATCGTCGACCTGGGTGTGATGGTGCCAGCGGAGAAAATCCTGCAAGTGGCCCGCGAAGAGAAATGCGACATCATCGGGCTGTCGGGCCTGATCACCCCGTCCCTGGACGAGATGGTCCATGTTGCGCGGGAGATGCAGCGCCAGGATTTCCACCTGCCCCTGATGATCGGCGGCGCCACCACCTCCAAGGCGCACACGGCAGTGAAGATCGAACCCCGCTACAGCAACGATGCCGTGGTGTACGTCACCGACGCCTCGCGGGCAGTGGGCGTCGCTACCCAGCTGCTGTCCAAGGAGCTCAAGCCTGGCTTTGTAGAGCGCACCCGCAAGGATTATGTCGAAGTACGCGAACGCACCGCCGCGCGGGGCAATCGCACTGAGCGCCTGAGCTACGCCCAGGCTGTGGCCGCCAAGCCGAAATGGGACTACCAGCCGGTGAAGCCGACCTTTACCGGCGCGCGGGTGCTGGATGACATCGACTTGAACGTGCTGGCCGAATTCATAGACTGGACGCCGTTCTTTATCTCCTGGGACCTGGCGGGCAAGTATCCCCGCATCCTCACTGACGAGGTAGTGGGTGAAGCTGCAACGGCGCTGTTCGCCGACGCCCAGGCCATGCTGCGCAAACTTATCGACGAGAAGTTGATCAAGGCCCGCGCTGTGTTCGGCTTCTGGCCTGCGAACCAGGTGGCCGATGACGATATCGAGGTGTACGGCGATGACGGCCAGCCGCTCGCCATGCTCCATCATCTGCGCCAGCAGACCATCAAGCCTGACGGCAAGCCGAACTTCAGCCTGGCCGATTTCGTGGCGCCAAAGGCCAGCGGCGTCACCGACTATATGGGAGGGTTCATTACCACGGCAGGCATCGGCGCCGAGGAAGTGGCCAAGGCTTATCAGGACGCTGGCGATGACTACAACTCGATCATGGTCAAGGCCCTGGCCGACCGCCTCGCCGAGGCCTGCGCCGAATGGTTGCACCAGCAGGTGCGCAAGGAGTATTGGGGCTATGCCCACGACGAAGCGCTGGACAACGATGCGTTGATCCGCGAGCAATACCGCGGCATCCGCCCTGCCCCGGGCTACCCGGCCTGCCCGGACCACACCGAAAAAGGGACGCTGTTCGAATTGCTCGACCCACAGGGTGACAGCGGCGTGACGCTCACCGAGCACTACGCCATGTTCCCCACGGCAGCCGTCAGCGGCTGGTACTTCGCGCATCCACAGGCGCAATATTTTGCCGTGGGCAAAGTGGACCGTGACCAGGTGGAAAGCTACTCGCAGCGCAAACGCCAGTCGCAAGCGGTGAGCGAGCGCTGGCTGTCGCCTAACCTTGGGTATGAGCCAAGCTGAGGCCCGGGTATCAGTGCGCGATCGCCCAGAAGGCGATCGCCGCTATCACCAGGACTACCATGAAGGCAGTCGCCCAGGTATCGATGTTCCGAGGGGTCTTCTTGTGCTTCACGGAAAGAGGGCGCATGAAAAAGGCTACCTTTATTGTTATGGAAGTACGTTCGTCCCAGTGAATTGGACGTAATCCACAGTCAAGCGCACCATGGCCGGTAACGCCAACTCATCCCGTCGGAACTTCAGCAACGCTCTATATCGGTATTAGCTATTTCCTTATAAAAAAACTTCGCTTTAGTGGATAAGGCAAACCGGGTATCTTCCGTCGGCTCTGAAAAGAGTGCGCAACCGTGAGCGCAGACCAGCCTGAAGACAGGACACCTATGTACGTTTACGACGAGTACGATCAACGGATCATCGAGGACCGCGTAAAGCAGTTCCGTGACCAGACCCGCCGCTACCTCGCCGGCGAACTCAGCGAAGAAGAATTCCGCCCGCTGCGCCTGCAGAATGGCCTGTATATCCAGCGCTTTGCGCCCATGTTGCGCGTGGCGGTGCCCTACGGCCAGCTGACCTCGCGCCAGGCGCGCATGCTGGCGAAGATCGCTCGCGACTACGACAAGGGTTATGCCCACATCAGTACCCGCCAGAACGTGCAGTTCAACTGGCCGGCGCTCGAAGACGTGCCCGAGATTCTCGCCGAGCTGGCTACCGTGCAAATGCACGCTATCCAGACCAGCGGCAACTGCCTTCGCAACGTGACCACCGACCAGTTCGCCGGCGTAGCCGCCGATGAAGTGGTGGACCCGCGCCCATGGTGCGAAATCGTTCGCCAGTGGACCACCTTCCATCCGGAGTTTGCGTACCTGCCGCGCAAGTTCAAGATTGCCGTCAATGGCGCCAACAGCGACCGCGCAGCGATCGAAGTGCACGACATCGGCCTGGAGCCCGTGCGCAACGCTGCCGGGGAGCTGGGCTTCCGTGTACTGGTGGGTGGCGGCCTGGGCCGCACCCCGATCGTGGGCGCGTTCATCAATGAGTTCCTGCCCTGGCAGGACCTCATCAGCTACCTGGACGCCATCCTGCGGGTGTACAACCGCTACGGCCGCCGGGACAACAAGTACAAGGCCCGGATCAAGATACTGGTCAAGGCGCTCACGCCGGAAGTGTTCGCGCAGAAAGTAGAAGCCGAAATGGCGCACCTGCGCGGTGGCGAAACCACGCTGACCGAAGCGGAAGTGGCCCGTGTCGCCGGCCACTTCGTGGACCCGGACTACAAAACCCTCGAAGACATCCCCCAGGTCCTGGCCCAGCTCGAAGCTGAACATCCAGGCTTCGCTCGCTGGCGTCAACGCAACGTGTTCGCCCACAAGCGCCCCGGGTATGTCGCGGTCACGCTTTCGCTCAAGCCGACCGGTGTGGCCCCTGGCGACCTGACCGACAAGCAGCTCGACGCCATTGCCGACATGGCCGATCGCTACAGCTTTGGTCAGCTGCGTACCTCCCACGAGCAGAACGTGATACTGGCCGACGTGGAGCAGTCCCAACTGCATGCCCTGTGGCTGGAAGCCCGTGAGTCGGGCTTCGCGACACCGAACATCGGGTTGCTGACGGACATCATCTGCTGCCCTGGCGGCGACTTCTGCTCGCTCGCCAACGCCAAGTCCATCCCGATTGCCGAGTCCATCCAGCGCCGCTTCGACGACCTCGATTACCTGTTCGACATCGGCAAGATCGACCTGAACATTTCCGGCTGCATGAACGCCTGCGGTCACCACCACGTAGGCCATATCGGCATTCTGGGTGTGGACAAGAAGGGTGAAGAGTTCTATCAGGTGTCCCTGGGTGGCAGTGCCAGCCGAGACGCCAGCATCGGCAAGATTCTGGGCCCCTCCTTCGCCCAGGACGACATGGCCGACGTGATCGACAAATTGATCGATGTCTATGTGGAAAAGCGCACCGAAGACGAGCGCTTCATCGATACCTACCAGCGGATCGGCATCGAACCCTTCAAGGAGCGCGTCTATGCAGCGAATCATTAAGAACAACCAGGTCGTCGACGAAACCTGGCACCTGCTGCCAAAGGACGTGACCCTCGACGAACTGAGCAATTGCGACGACTACATTGTGCCGCTGAACCTATGGCGCGAGCATGCTCATGCGCTCAAGGCGCGTGATGGTGGCTTGGGCGTGTGGCTCGATGCGGATGAAGAAGCTGAAGAAATCGGCGAAGACGCAGGCCAGTTTCAGGTGATCGCCTTGAACTTCCCGGCGTTCACCGATGGGCGCAGCTACTCCAATGCCCGCCTGCTGCGCGACCGCTACGGGTTCAAGGGGGAGCTGCGGGCCATTGGCGACGTACTGCGAGACCAGCTGTTCTACATGCACCGCTGTGGCTTCGATGCCTTCGCCGTTCGCCCGGACAAAGACCCGTACGAAGCGCTGGAAAGCCTGAAGGATTTTTCAGTGACCTACCAGGCCGCCAGCGACGAACCCCGCCCGCTGTTCCGTCGCCGTCACGGCTAAGGCCAGCCAGGCGGGGCCACCTTCAGCGTGCTGAACCGGAAGGCCCAGGCTGCTCAAGGCTCAGCAACTGGCGAGTCAACGTCAACGCGAGCGCGTCCAGTGCCCGCTCGCGTTGCTGGCTGATCCAGTCATAGGCCTGGCGCAGTTGTTGCTCGTTCAAGGCCGGCAACGGTTGGCCGCTTTCCCACTGAAGCTCCGGCACTGCCTGGCGCAGGCCGTCGAGCGCAGTTGGCACGCTGGGTTGCGCTTGAGGGTTGTCCCCGGACGCTGAGAACAAATAGTCGGCGGCGTCCTGCCAGCGTTCGCGCAGCGGCTCGAACGTAGCAACCCTGGCGTTTTCCAGGTACGTTCGGAAGCTGGGCTGTTTTGCTACCCACGTTGCAAATGCTTCGTCGGTATCCTGCTGCACCACTTCCACTCCCACGCGCTGGGCTGTGGCACCACTCACGCGGGTGGTATATCGCATGCCCCGGGCGGGCGGCAGCCCCAGCGGCCCCTCGAGCTTTTCCAGCAGGTAAAAACGCACCTCCACTTCGTCCAGGCCATGTTCGAGCACATTGTCAGGCAGGTCGTCGAGCGGATCGAGCACCGGCGCCGTGCCAGGGTCATTCAGGCCCGCGCTGCGGGCGACACGGGCGCGGGTGATACGCCTTGCAAGATTGTCCACCAGGGCACGGCGCCATAACCCGCGCTGATACGTCAGCAAGTCCAGCAATGGCGCATCTCCGCCGCCTGGCGCGTCCGCCACCCGGCGCCACGCCTCAACCTCGAATTCCATCTCATCTAATGTAAGGGCCACCCCGTCGCCGCAGGTGCCTTGGGTGTCCTGGGCCATGGAGAATAGCCTTTCGCGTAATGCTTCCAGCCCTGGCCTGGCGTTCTGCCCTGGGCTGAGCCAGGTTTCCACCAAGCTCCACGCACGGCGCAAGGTAACTGGCGCATCGTTCAGGTAATCCGCGGTATCCACCACACGGCTAAGCAACTGGTAGAACTCAGCGGCCTCAGGCAGCGCGCGCTCAGACCTGATCAGCGCCGCCATCGCTGGAGGGCACTCGGTCAGCCACCGCTCGGGATCATGCTCTGCCCCTGCGACGTCCATGTCTGCGTCTTCGAAAAACGGAATACTCGAACGGCGCAGTTCGGCCCGGCCCTCTTCCGAAAGAGGGTTCCCATCGAGGTTCAAAGACATGCCGTAATACGGCGACTCCACATCGTCAAGGGCTGCCCGGGCCAATCGCACAAAATGGGTATCCGCCAGCACTGGCAGCTCCACGATGTCATTTTCCGAGAGGTCGACCTCTACCAGGCAAAGCGGGTCTCGGTTCATGAGTGTGACCAGCTCGGGCGGGAACGTGGTGAGGTGCGCCTGGCTCATTTCCAACCATCTCAGGTGGTGCAGGCTAGCCAGCGCGGGAGCACGCCCCAAGGGATTCCCAGCAAGGTTAAGCTCTTCCAGATGGGCCAACTGGTTGAAACCGCTGGCAGTGTCGTCTGTAAGGGTGATGAGGTTATCTTCAAGCCCCAACGAGGTGAGCTGAGGAAGCCGACGCAGCAGTTCGAAATCGGCCGGGGCCAGGTTGAAGCCACTGCCGGCCACACCGAGGTAATTAAGCGTCGTGGAAAGTGGCATGATCGCGTCGACTATCTGGGCCAGGCTGCGGTGCCCTGTGTAGTCCAGCCTCAAGCGGCTCAGGCGATTCAGCTGCCCCAGCCCGGTCGGCAATTCGGTGAGCGTGTTGAAGCTCAGGTCAAGCAAGGAAATCCCTGGGAAGCTTGCCAGGAACCCATCGTTTACGCTGCCAAGGCGCATGTCCACCAGTATCAGGCGCTCAACATGGGGAAGCCGTACATTGAGCGTAGGCAACTCACGCACTTGAAGGCCTCGCAGGTCCAGCCCATAACCCAAACCGCCTATGGCATAAGCCGACTCGCGCCGTTGCCATACGTCAATGATTCGACGGCTGACCGTCTCACGATCCAGCCGCTCCTGAACAGCGCCTTCGCCAACTACGTCCCTGGCCCGCGCTACCCAGGCCTGGAGGTCGAACCGCAACCGGGCGAAATCGGCATTCAAAGCCTCCAAGGCTACCGTCGCAGCTTCACCGTGGCCCAGGCTGGCACGCAGTTCGGTCATCTCGGCTTCGCTGACCTCCGGGTACAGCGCGCGCAGCGCGATCATGAAGGGGTGCAGTCCGCCCCGAGGGGTTTCCAGCAACCGGCCGCGACCGCTGAGGGCATAGCCCACGGCACCGTTGGCTTGCCGTGTGGGGGAGCGGAAAAAGCGACGATTATCAGAGCGCAACCCCAACAATGGGCGCACGGCATCCCGATCGGCCAGCGCCAGGTCCAGCAAAGCCTTGCGCAACCCGGCGGCATCGCTTACCTGCGCCGTGAACGCCTGGCGCAAATTGTCCGGCACTGTGGCCGCCAAGGCGTCTTCTAAAGTAGTCGTTGGGCTCAACTCAAGCCCCTTGTCGTCGAACGCCTGGTAGCGTTCGCCCTTGCGTACGATGACCCAGCGCGGCAGCTCGGTCCCGCCTGCTTCCTGTAGCAATGTTCCGAGGAAGTGAGCGTTGCGCAACTCCAGTCGCATGGACTGGGCCCAGCCGCCCAGGCGCGGCCACAGCGCCATTGCCAGCCGCTCCCGGTCGGAACTGAAGCTTGCGTGCGCCAGCGCATCCAGTGCGCTCGTCACCCGCCACTGGCGCAGACTTTCAGCCGCCAGTTCAGCCATCGCCGGCGGGACCCTGCCAGCAGCCAATGCCAGGCGCTCTCCCCCCGTTTGCCCTCGCAGCAGTGCTTCCATGGCTTGCGTCGTCAGCCTTGGAAACTGCCGTCGCAAGGTTTGGCGTTCAGCGTCGGTAACGGCCGGGTCAGGTACAAGCTCGGCGGCGAGTGATCCCCGCCGGTTTTCCAGCTCGCCCGCCCAACTGTCCGCGAGCACTTGATACGCCGGTTCCGGCGGCACCAGAGACGTATCGATCCCCAGTAGCACCCCTATCGCATCGCTTCCTAGCTGAGCAAACAGGCGACGGGCCCATGTACCGTCGGCGAGCATCTGATCGGTCAATTGCACGGGCGTACCCTCGGCCGGCCCGAACACACGGGTGGCCTCGCCCTCTTGATACGCCAGCCCCCGGTCTGCCGGCCAGCCAGGCAGGTCTCGCAGCGCAGAAACCAGCAATGCCGGAATGGCACCGGGACGTCTTGAGCCCCGAAGCGCGGCTACAGCCATGTCCAGTTCGCGCTCGGCCAGGCGGTACTGAAGCAAGCGCGCCAGCGGCGCTGGGGTACCACTGACATCCAGATGCGCACGCCTGAGTTGGGCGTCGCTGATACCGGCAAGCCGCTGCGCCTCAATCAACGTACGGTCAGCAAGGGCCTCATAGCTTGGGTTGAACCGGCGAATCAATGTTGTGCTTCCCCATTGCGCGGGGTTCTCATAGGGTGCCCGCCACGCCCCGGCGCCATCCCCGCGCAAGGGCAGTGTGTAGCCGTGGCCCCGGGGGTGGACCAGCAGGGCGTGCGACGAGCCCGACGCGGCATCGACTTCATGCAAGCGGCCATCCATTCGGACCCAGGCGCGGCCCGCGTGGCGATAAATGCCGGCCGGGTCAGGTTGTACGCTGTTGGGCGGCAGCTCTCGCGCGGCGAAGTCGTCTAGGTCGGGTTGCCACAACCGCACTTGACCATCGGCGCCCGTGACTGGCACCAATGCCCCGTCGAATTCGACTGCCTCCGGCGTGGGTTTCGGGCGCTTACCCATCCCCAGGAACGTCGCGTTCTCGACCGCGCCGAACAGATGATCAAGGGCTGCATGAGCGTCGCCTTCCCGCCACGCCTGTACGCCTTCATAGGCGCTTTGGATGCTTTGGGCGAGCACGATGCCATCCACCAAGACATTTATCCCTGGCAGCGCCGATCCCACCATAAGCGTTAAGCTGATGCCCAATTGTTCTCCAATCTGTACCCAGTGGGCATAGCGCTCCGTGGTTTCGCGGTGATCCAACTGGGCGGTGGGTACGGCCACGGCCGCCGCCTCGGCCAGAGTCTGCTGTGCCCAGGCCCGATAGGCTTCGGCAAACGGGTCACCGGCCAACGGCAACGGCGTCCAGGAGAGGTGCGCGGGTAACCAGGTACCTGGCGCCAACGCCCCTTGCACGGTGGCGATAAAGTCCAGCCGGCGGGGCAAGGGCACGAAACGGGAGAAAGCCTTCAAGTACGCTTCGTCATTCAGCCTTGCCCTTAGCGCGGCGACGAATGCCTGGGCATCGGGGTACTGGCGTACCGAGCCGTCCGGGTCGCCGGGCACGTAGGCGACAACCGGTTGAGCTGTGTTGGCGTCAGCATGTGCAGTAAACACGAGCACCCCGGACAGGGAGAAGCCGAGCAGTTCGAGCCGATTGGCAAATGCGGGTGTGGTAACCGTGGCCGGCGCTAACTCCCAGTACGCGAGCAAGGAATGGCCTGGCCCACCAAGCGCGCTTTTCAAGGAAGCAACGCAGGCTTGGGTTTCGAACGCCTTGCGTTGGCAATCGAAAACCTGCCAGGGCAATGACCGAGCGCCATCATCGCCTTCGGTTCGAGCAGGCAGTTTGGCTGGGATATGCTGTGCCAGTTCCGACTGGAAGCGCCCACCGATATCCAGGGCGCGGCACCGCTGCGCGAATGCCGCCGGGGTAAGCGGCAATGGGCGGCTGGTATCCGGCTGACCGTCTGCGGTCAGCCCGCCAAACAACCCGGAGCCGGCGCCCCAGGCACCAGGCTCGGTATCCCGGGAATGAAAGTTCATCAGCGCGGCCTCCAGCAATGTGCGGTGGACCGGCGGGCGGCTACTGTTCGGATCCACCCAATACAATACCGCTTGGGTAGGGTCGATGGTTTCACCGACCACGGATGCCAACTCGGCTCGCAAGTGCTGCATGGCAAAGGGCTGCAATTGAGGCAACACCGTGCTGGCTTGCTTGAGGCGGTGGCGGGCGGTTTCGGCGGCCAGCGCAAGGGCATGAAGGCCCTGGCGCTCTGCCGGAGTGGCCTGACGAAGCCAGGCGGGCACCCGTGCGGTGACAAACCCTTCATGGGCAAGTTGTGTTGGTGTGGCAGAAGAGCTGGATGAGTCAGTCATTGGAGCCTCCTTGATGGAGGCCCGATGTTAGGAACGGCCTGTCACGCCAGGAGCTACATAAGGCTCACCAGAATCGCGCGCCGCCCAGCTTGCTCCACAGGCGCACGACTGCTTGTTCGACAGATCCGCTGGCAGCCAGCCCTACCCGCTCGGTCAAGCTCTTGCGCTCAGCATAATGCAAATGGAAGAGCTCCGAGGTTCGCGCCTTCTCCGCCAGGTATTCGTCGCTGGTTTTGATCTCATCCACCAGCTTTCGCTCCAGCGCCGCGACGCCAAGCCACACCTCGCCCGTGGCAACCTCGTCGATCGACAGCTGCGGGCGGTAGTGCACCACGAAGTTCTTGAACAACCGGTGGGTGATGTCCAGGTCTTGCTGGAACTTTTCCCGGCCTTTTTCGGTATTTTCGCCAAACACGGTCAAGGTTCGTTTGTACTCCCCGGCCGTATGCATTTCCACGTCGATGTCATGCTTGCGCAACAGGCGATGAAGGTTGGGCAATTGAGCAACCACACCGATGGAGCCCAGAACAGCGAAGGGCGCACTGACGATCTTCTCGCCAATACAGGCCATCATGTAGCCGCCACTGGCCGCGACCTTATCCACGCACACGGTCAGTGGCACGCCGGCCTGGCGGATGCGAGCCAGTTGGGAGCTCGCCAGCCCGTAGCTATGGACCATGCCGCCACCGCTTTCCAGGCGCAGCACCACTTCGTCCTTCGGCGTGGCGAGGGTGAGCAGCGCGGTAATTTCGTGGCGCAGGCTTTCGGTAGCCGACGCCTTGATATCGCCATCGAAGTCGAGCACGAAGACCCGCCCGCGGACCTCCGCCCCCTTGGTTTTTGCCTTGGCCTTGCGCTCGGCCTTTTCGGTCCGCGCCTGTTCCTTGCGCAGGCGCTTGAGGCCATCCTTATCGACCAATGCGGTCTCGAGGCGTTCGCGCAGCCCCTTGTACAGGTCATTCAAACGGGTGACTTGCAGCTGCCCGCCTCCCTTACGTCGGCCCTTGCCTCGCAAGGAGGCGATGCCGGCGAGCACAACGAGCACAGCAATGACCAAGGTGACGGTGCGGGCCAGAAAACCCAGGTATTGGGAGAGAAACTCCACGGCGACTCCTGCAGCAAATTGAAAACGTGCACCAGCATACCGGCGAGCGTGACGGGGCGATAGCAGGTGTGGGTGCACGGTCGCTCGTCCGCAAATCCCAGCCAGGCCCGAGGGCGTGAAACGCTCTTTTGAAACGGGCGTATGAATTTCCGTTGACAGCCTTATCCTTCGCTTCTAACCTGCCCCAATTGCATTGCACAACGGCGGCGGCAGCGGTGGGCACAGTACGTGGGTAACCTCTATCTGATCCGGCATGGTCAGGCGTCATTCGGCGCCAGCGACTACGACGTCCTTTCCCGCATAGGTCAACGTCAGGCCGAGCTGCTGGGGGCGTTTCTGGCTGATACAGGGGTACGGTTGGACCATTGCTTCGCAGGAAGCCTGCGCCGCCAGCAGGACACTGCTCGCCACGCCCTTGCCCAGCTTCAGAATGCACCCGCCCTTTGTACATTGGACGGCTTCAACGAGTTCGATGCTCAAGGGGTTATCAAAGCCCTGTTGCCCGGTTTGCTCCCCGGTGAGCCCGATGCGCTGAGCATCATGCGTAACGCGGCGGAGCACCCGGCGGCGTTTCAGCGATTGTTCGAGCGGATCGTGGAGCTATGGCTGGAAGGTGCCGCCGGCACTGAAACGACCGAAGGCTGGGCCGGTTTCCTGTCGCGCACCGGCAGTGCGCTCGAAGCCGCGCTGCAACGTGCCGCGCCGGGTGAAAACATCGCGGTGTTCACGTCGGGCGGGGTCATCACTGCATTGCTGCACCGTTATACCGGCCTCGCTCCAGCCGAAGCCTTTCGACTCAACTGGCAGATCTACAACAGCTCGATAAGCCACCTGCGTTTTCACGGCGCTGATGTGACCCTGGCTTGCTTCAACAGCCATGCGCACCTGCAGCTGGCGAAGGCGCCGGAGCTGATTACCTGGCGCTAGCGCCCCTACCCACCTGACTGAACAGGACCTTCCCATGAGCGACGTAAACAAAGCTATCGAAACCATGAAATCGAAGTTCAACCCGGCGGCCGCGGCTGGCCTGGACCTGGTATTCGGCTTCCGCATCGATGACACCAAGCACTACAACCTGATCGTCAAGGACAGCACCTGTGATATCCAGGAAGGCGAAAACCCGGACGCCAACGTGACCCTGGTAATGGATAGCGAGACCCTGGAAGGTATCGTAAGCGGCGACACCGACGGCATGCAGGCATTCATGCAAGGCAAATTGCGCGCCGAGGGCGACATGATGCTGGCCATGAAGCTGAGCGAGCTGTTCCCGGTTTAACAGCCAGAAGGCGCCCGCGCCACGCCTGCGGGCGCCTTGCATGATCAGCCGAGTAACGCGCGAGTCAGCCGCAGGCGCAATGCATCCATTGCCCGCGTGCAGCGCTGGTTCAGTCTATTACTCAGCACGTAAGCCTGCTGCTCGCTCAGCGTGGGTTGGCTGGGGGCGCCGCCAGGGCGCTGCCATTCCACCTCTGGCTCCACGGCTTCGAGCGCAGCCAGCGCCGCCGGCGATAACGGTTCGGTAATCACCTCGCCCGCCGCCAATGCCAATACGTGCGCCAATGCCTGGTCATAGGGCGCCCGCTCTCTATCGAATTCGCTCGCATAGTACCGTTCTAGCGTGGATCGCCAGGTCTGTTGATGATCGACGAGCCATTGGGCAAAGGCGCCCGTAGTGTCCAATGCACGCACCTGTCTGGCGACGGCCGCCGCCGTGGTATCGCTGACCAGTGCATCATACAGGCGCTCGCTGACAGCGGGCAGGTCAAGCTCCTCGCGTAGCCGCTGGCGCAAAACCAGGCGCACTTCCACCTCATCAAGCCCCATGTCCAACTGGTCGGCAGGCAAATCATCCGCCAGGTCTGTTGCCGGATCGACCGCTACCTGATCATTGCGCCTGGCCTGGCGTGCACGCACCAGGCGCTGGGCCTGAGCATCCAGCAATGCCAGGCGGAACTGCCGACGCGCTACCGTGGCGGCTGCACCCATAGCGGCAGTAGACGTGCCTTCGGCTGAGCCCGCGATGGCCTCCCAGACAGCGACCTCGCCTTCGAACTGGTCGAGGGTAAGCGCCACGCCGTCACCGCACGTGGCCTGTGCCTCGCGCGCCATGTCATATAAGCGATCCCGCAGTTCAGTGATCCCGGGCAATGGCTGCCCCTCGGCGGGCAGGAACCGCTCGGCCAGCGCCCAGGCCCGGCTTGTCACTTGCTGGCGTTGCTCTCCCGTTCGCGCCCGCACGTAGGTGGCAGTGCGCACGACTTCGCTCAGTACCTGGAAGAAACTTCGCGCTTCGGGCTCGTCCCTCGCCTGGCTGATGCGCGCTTGTAGAGGCTGCGGGCACCCTTCCAGCCACCGGTCGGTGCTATCCGTACCCTCGGCAGGGTCGAACTCTAACCCCGCTTGATCAAGCTGGGCCACTGCCGCCTCATTCAGCGGATTACTGTCCAGGTTGAAATAAAGCAAGGTAGCCCGGTGATCTCCCCGGCGAGCACGGCGCAAGAATTCGGTCGCCCGCAGGTCCGGGAGCTCAGTAATGCGGTTACCTGCCAGATTGATATAGGTCAGGCGCAGCTCTGGCGCGGCCATCAACTGCTGAAGGCCGGGCGGCAATGCCGGCAGTTCGGCATCCGCGATGGACAGCCATTGAAGACGTGACAGCCCCTCCAGGCTGGGCGGCAACCGCAACGGATTCCGATCCAGGCAGAGCGACACGAGGTTGGTCAGGGCGGTAAACACAGTCTGCCGTTCAGCGGTAAGTTCGATACCGTTGTCGTCCAGCTCAAGGTCTCTGAGCGCCGTGAAACGTGAAATTCGTTCAAGCAATGTCACGTTCGGTATCGCAGGGTTGGCCGAGAGATCAAGGCCCTGCAAGGTGGCCGCGCTGGGTTGCAACCAATCCAGCACGGTTTCGGCACTGTGCATATCCATATCCCGTAGCCTGACTTCGCGCAGCCGGCTTAGCCACGCAGGCCCACTGGGCAACTCACGCAGGGGATTACTTGAAAGCGAGAGAATACGCGCGTTCGGGAACAGCTCCAGAAAGGCTGGGGCAATCTGTTCCATGTTCATGTCGGTGAGGTCCAGCTCGAGCACATGGGGAAACGACACCGTAAGTACGGGCAGGTTGGCGCCCACATGCAAGTGCCGGAGGCTGAGGCTATGTCGCGTGGCGCCATCGGCAATCTGTGCCTGGGTCGCAACATAGCGCCGTTGCCAGGCCTGAATGATCGCCCCCGCCGCGACTTCCCGGATGGTCTGATCCGTAGATGAGCTTGGTGCCGTATGGTCCAGGCTGGCCAGCCACCGGCCGAGTTGAAGGCGTAGCTCGTTCGCCTCCGTATGACGTCGAGCCAGTTCCTGCAGCGCAGCCGTACCTTCACCTAGCTCGTGACGCAATGCCTGCAGGGTGCCGTAGTCGGTATCCGGATAAAGCTGACGCAGCAGTTGGCCGATAACATCGACAGACAACAGACCGTAGCCCCGACCGCTCAGGGGGTAACCCAGCCGCCCGTCAGCCTGCCGTGACGGCGCACGGAAGAAGGGCCGTGTATCAGCGGTCATGCCCAGGAGCGAGCGAAGCGCCGAGCGGCGACTCAACGCAAGGTCCACCAGGCGGCTACGTAAGCCCATGGCGTCCCATGGCAGGCCCGCTGGTGCCGGGTTTGAACGCGCCACAGCCCCTACAATCGCTGCCTCCAGGCTATCGAAGGTGCCGGAGGGCTCCCCGGTTGTCGCGTAGATGTTCTGTGCTGACCGTTCGATACGAAGGGCGGTGCCGTCCATTGGGCCAGCGCGATGTATTGAAAGCCCGCCCGGGCCTTGGCTACGCAATTCGATGGCAAGGCCTTGAGGCCAGCCTTCGACGGCAGGGAGCAGCCCGATCAGCAGGGCGTCCCGGTCGGCGCTGGCAGTGCCATTGGCCAGCGCTTCGCAGGCGAGGCTCAGTCGCACATCCCGCTGTGCGCCCGCGGCGAGTTCCGCCACGGCCAATGGCACCCTGCCCGCCTGTAATTGGCGCAACCCCCCGCCGTCGCATGCCCGCACCAGCTCGTTCAGTATCTGGGGAGGCAGGCTTGGAAACTGCCGAGCGATCGGTGCGGCCGCTGTGTGGGCTTGTTCGCCGGCCGTCCAGCCATCAATGATTTGCCACCGCCGTGCTTCGAGCACTTCGGCCCAGCGGTCGGCAAGGGCCTCTCCTGCCGCTTCGAGTGTGCTCCAGTCTCCGATCATCGGGGCCAGGTCAGCGGTCGAGAGCTCGCGAACGAGCGCCGACAACCAATCGGCCTGGGTAAATGCCGCGGCTTCCAGGCGCACCGACCGCAGCGCTGTGGGATGCAACGTACTGGCTTGGCCGCCCGGCCATGCCAGCTCTATCCCCGTGTCCTCCGGCCACCCTGGTACATCAGTGAGGGTGCGTACGATGTCGGGGTGCGCGGCTGGCAGCCCCTGCCGCGCAATCAGAGCAGCGGTGGCTTGATCCACGGCCAGGGCAGCGGCATGGCGATGGAGCAGCAAGCGCAGCACGCCGGGCAATGGCTCGCCGCGTGATGCCCTGCCCTGGAGTTCGGTAGCGGAAACGTCGGCCATACCCAGCGCGCGGGAAACGTCGGTGTCGCTGACTTGGTTCGCCTCCACACCTCCACGCCGTACCAGCGTTATCGCATTCCAGCCCCCCGGCTGTTCGAATTCGCCCCGCCATCCCCCGTGCCCATTGCTCAGCAACCGCGGAACCACGCCCCGGTACCCTGCCGGTGCCAGCAGGGTAGCTTGCCAAGGGTTAACGTCCGGGGCGACGCCAACGTACCGGTCATCGAGCAGAACCCAAGCCTGTTGCCCGACCCGCACGATGCCATCGGCGGACAGTGGTCCGGCCCCCTGGGGGCGCGTGTTACTGCCCAACTGGTCCATGTCGGGCAGCCATAAACGGGTCGCACCGTCGGGATGGGTAATCAGCTGGAGGCGATCGGCGAAGGCTTCGGTCTCGGTCACTCCGGGTTGCTCCGGGCTGGCCAACAACGTGCCTGCGTTTTCGGCCGCCCCCAGCAGCAGCGCCCGGGCCAGGCGCTCGTCTCCACGGCCGAGCGCGCGCGATGCATCGAACACCGTATGCAGTAACTGCACCATCGAATAGACCCCGATGGCCTGGCCCACACCCGGAATAAAGGAAAGCACCAAGAGCCCGAGTTGCTCACCCAATGCCACCCAGCGCTGATGCCGTGCCAGAACGGCAGACCGGTCAATGCGTTGTGTTGGAACGGCGAGCACTGCGGCATCGGCGAGGGTTTGCCTGGCCCAGGCGGCGTACCGTTCAGGAAACAGATCATTGATCGATACAAAACCTGTAGCAATCACTGGCCGTGGGAACGGCGTCTCGTGATCAATCAGCCGGACCGCCAGCTCCAAGGCCTGCAAGGGGCTAACCACCGTACCGTACAGATGATCGAAATCCTCGACGGCTGGCCCTTTCACAGCGCGGATAAACGCTTGTTCGTGTTCGAGGCCAACGAAACCAGCCATGAAACGAAGGTACGCGGGTTGCCCCAGCCGGGTGCGCAGGTGCGCCGTCATCGCATCGACATTATCAAACTGACACAGGGGGGCTTGCGGGTCGTTTGGTATGTACAGTAAACAGGCGCGGCCACGGGGGCCGTTATCATCGGCCATGATCACCAGCACACGGTCGAGTTCGAAGCCAGCCAGGCGCAACTGCCTTGCCCGTGCTGGCACGGCCGCCACCCCCTGACTGGCCAGCCCCCAGTTGGCAAGCATCGCCTCACCTTGCGCGTCCAGCTTGCCTTTCATGCGGGCAATGCACGCCTCCACACGCAGCGCGTCCTTATCCGCTTCAATGAACCGGCTGGGCAATGTCGAGATTGCTGGCGGGGACGCCTCGTGCTGCGCCTCAGGCAACCGAGTTGCAAGCAACCTTGCATATCCCGCCCCTACATCGGCCGCTCGACAGGCCCGCGCGAAGGCCCAGGGCTTCAGTGCCAGCCGCTTGGCGGGGTCAAGGGTCGAGGCTCCAACACTGTCACGGTAAAGCCCGGAGCCCGGGCCGAAGGCTTCGGGTTCAGCGTCCTCTTCGGTGAAGTTGCGCAGCGCTGCCTGCAGCAAGGTGCAGGTCAATGGTTCGCTATCGGAATCGGTGCTTACCCAATAGAGCACCGTAGTGGAGGGGTCCACCTCCGTTTCGCCGGCGGCCGCCAGCAATTGGTTCAACGCGGCGGTCGCATACGGCTGGAATTGCGGCAAGCCCTGCGCGGCAGACTCCAGTGCAGCTCGGGAGGCTTGCGCCTTGGCACTGAGGGTATGCAAGCGTTGCAAGTCGTCAGCGGTCGCCTTGGCGAGCCAGGTTGGCAGACGATTGGCGATCACACCTTGGTAAAGGGTACGGGATGTGGCGTGGGTTGACATCGAACAGCTCCTTGGCAGAGGGAGCGCCAAGGCTAAGGAGCGACACGCGCCAGGCGTGGTAATTATTGAGGGCTTCGAAGCAAAGGAGCGGCGCAGGCGGCGCCGCTCGAGAAGGCGGTATCAGAAAGCGCGCGCTCGGTGCGACATATGCCCCCCAAGCGCGGCGCCACGGCCAAACGCGGGGCTTTCAAGCTGAGTGCGCAGCTCGGCGATCAAGTTGCTGATATCACGACTGCTGGCGAAACGGTCCGGCGATACGCCGTCAGCCACCAGGCACACCTTGCCGGTGTGGAGGTCTTCGATACGAACGGTGAAACATTCGTCGGCCGATTGCTCACACGTACAAGCGAGGGGCAGAAATGCCCGTTCGACGATGCCGCGGATCTCCAGCGGGCTGAGGCCTATGGTTTTCATGATGTAACTCCTCGGGGCAGTGGCCGGGACCGCGAAGGCGATGAAGCGAAACGGCGCATCAATTCCCGGGCTTGCCTTCAAGTTATAGACCTGGTGCAGGGGTGGAGCAAACCCCGGCGACGCCTCTAGCCCATGCCTGCCAACGTCACGCGCTGGAAGCTTTTGCGATGACCGCAAGGTAACCTCGCATAAGCCTTTCAGCACGTCTGTTGCGCACGTGTTCGAAGAGGGCCCACTGGTCGAAAAAATTCCTGGACGGATGAAGCCGCTATACAGGCCTGGAACTCAGGAATGTATAGCCGACGTCAGGAGCGCCGGATGCCTTGACCAGCACGCCGTTCATCAAGATAAGCCGCCAGCGCCCGGGCGCCCGCCTCGGCGCTGGCGCTGTGGCCGGCCCAGGCGCATGCCAGCATGAGGTTGCGAGGCAGCGCGAAGTCTTCGACGGTGAAACCCTGAGCATCATGGCCCAGTGCATCGCAGGGAATCTGCTCGCGCAGGCTACCTTGTGGCTTGAACCATGCCCATACCGGTTTGCCCAGGGCCGTTGCCATGCCGACCTCGAACACGGTACCGGAATCGGGCTCCAGGCCGCGAAACGGATTCAGGTTCGCCAACACGGCATCGCATCGGTGGATCAGCGCAACGTTCTGGTCGTATATCCACTGTGCCGCCGCTGGCCCGGCGAGGCCCGGTGGAAGCTGATTATCAAGCGGGTACAAGCCTTCGAGGCCCGCTTCGGCGCACAGGGCATTGAGATAATTCCCGCGCTCGAGCGCATCCGGCTGAAAAACGTCGAAGCCGGCCAGGTACACCGTTGGCATGATTTTACCTCTCGAGGAACAGGATGGAGTGCCGGGTTAAAATAGCCCGTCCGCTGGCGGCTCGCCGGGTACGGTCGTCAGGCCGTCTTCCAGGCCCAGCCGCCTCAGCAAGGCCCGCGCATCATAGGGCGCATGTACCTTCACGTCGTTATCGAAAAAACAGAACACATCACGGCTTTTCCGTGGCCGCGGCCGAGCCGGGCTGAGGGTTTTTGCATCCTTCACTTGCCGCCCCTGGCTCCACGTATCGATCCGCGCCTGCCAACGGTCCAGTGCGTCATCCGAATAGCCGCTTTCATACAGCTTGGCGTCTCCGTGCAAGCGGATGTACACAAAGTCCGCGGTAAGGTCTTCCGCGTAAGGCCACTTGCCGGCCGTGTCGGCGACCACCAAAGCCACGTTGTGGCGCCTCAGCAGCGCCACGAATTCTGGCGTGGCGAAGCTTTCATGGCGAATTTCCACTGCATGACGCAGCGCGCCGCGTTTCGGAATGTCCAGGTAGCCGGGCTTGTGCAAGCGCGCCTCGGCCTTCTCTGCCAGGGCCCTGGCCTGGGCGCCTGTGCGGGGCAGCAGCTGCAAAAACGCCTCGAACCGTTCGGGATCGAAACGGAAGTTGGGTGGGAACTGCCACAGAAACGGCCCCAGCTTTTCTTTAAGCTGAAACATCCCGGAGGCATAAAAATTGGCGAGTGGGGTTTCGATCTCTTTCAACCGGCGTGTATGGGTGATGTACCGCGGCCCTTTAACGCTGAACATGAAACCTTCGGGGGTCGCGGCATACCATTCGGCATAACGATCCGGGGCTTGCAGCGCATAGAACGATCCGTTGATCTCGATCCCTCTCACTGCCCGGGAAGCGAAGGCCAGTTCGTTGGCCTGGGTCAGGCCTTTGGGGTAGAAGTCGCCGCGCCAGGGCGTGTAACGCCAGCCGGAGATGCCGATACGGATGTCAGCCACGGAGGTGTGCTCCTGCGATGGGTTGCTCAATCGGACCGATGGCGCAGGCGCGCGGTTCAACCTGGGGAACTCCCCGCGCTATGAACTGACAGTAAAAGGAACCCCTGCCAAGCGAGGCCGTAATGGAACCGCCCTTCGACCTGAAACGATTCCACGATGCCCAGGCGCCAGTGTACGCCCAGGCGTTGAACGAGCTACGCGCCGGCCGCAAAAGTAGCCACTGGATGTGGTTCATTTTCCCGCAACTGCGCGGCTTGGGCCGCAGCGACACGGCGCAGTTCTACGGTATCAGCGGCTCGGCCGAAGCCGTGGCCTACCTGGCTGACCCTGTGCTCGGCGCCCGTTTGCAAGAATGCTGTAGCGCGCTGCTGGACCACCGCGGCAAGCGTGCGGAGGCCATTTTTGGCGGACTTGACGCGCTCAAGCTGCATTCGAGCCTTACCCTTTTCTCACGTGCTTCCCATGGCGACCCATTGTTCGCCGCCGTGCTTGAGCAGTACTTCAACGGCGAAGAAGACCCCAAAACGCTGGAACTGCTGGTTTCCTGAACGCGCATCGCGCGCCACGCTTCCCATCGTCACCTTCGACGGAGCCGTTGGATTCTCATGAGTATTTCAACCAAGCCACTCGCTACGCCCCCCTGTGCCTTTGCCGGCGCCCTGCTCGAGCGATACGTTGCCGTGCGCCAACACAGCGAGCGCCTGGCGGTGCCGCTTACCGCCGAGGACATGGCCGCGCAGTCCATGCCGGATGCCAGCCCGACCAAATGGCATCTTGGCCATACCGCCTGGTTCTTTGAAACCTTCTTGCTGACGCCAGGGCTGCCTGGCTATCGCCCGTTCGACCCGGCCTTCGCTTATCTCTTCAATTCCTATTACGAAGCAGTCGGCCCGCGCCAGCCTCGGCCGCAGCGGGGCATGCTCACGCGGCCCCCGGTGGAGCATGTGCTCGCCTACCGCAAACACGTCGACCACCACATGGCCACGTTCCTGGCAACCGACCTGAGCGCTGAGCAACGGTCGATGGTGGAACTGGGCTTGCAGCATGAGCAGCAACATCAGGAGCTGATCCTGATGGACATCCTTCACCTGTTCAGCCTTTCCCCACTGGCGCCAGCCTATGATCCGGCCTGGCCCAAGGCGCCGGTTGGCCGGCCCGGGCGTTTCCGCGCCCATGCTGGCGGCCTGGTGGAAATCGGCCACGACGGCACTGGCTTCGCCTTCGACAACGAGGGGCCCCGGCACCGGCAATGGCTGGAACCCTTTGAAATCAGCGACCGGCTGGTGACCAACGGCCAGTGGCTGGAATTCATCGCCGCAGGGGGCTACCGCACGCCGGCGCTGTGGCTGTCGGAAGGCTGGGCGACCGTGCAAGCCCAGGCCTGGGAGGCCCCCGCCTACTGGCGACGGCAACCCGACGCCCGGGAAGACATTGCCGCTGGCTGGCAGGTGATGAGCTTGCGCGGCTTGCAGCCCCTGGACCCCAACGCAGCGGTCACCCATGTGAGCTATGTGGAGGCAGCAGCCTTTGCCGAATGGGCCGGGGCTCGGCTGCCCAGCGAGGCCGAGTGGGAAGTAGCAGCCACGGCCGGGTTGCTGGAGCAGGCGCACGAGGTGGCGTGGCAGTGGACGCGCAGCCCGTATACCGCGTACCCAGGCTTTCGCGCGGCGGCCGGCGCGGTGGGCGAGTACAACGGCAAATTCATGGTCAACCAGATGGTGCTTCGTGGCGGCGCCAGCATCACGCCGCCAGGGCACAGCCGCGAAACGTATCGCAACTTCTTCCCCTCCAGCGCACGCTGGGCCTTCAGCGGGCTGCGATTGGCCCGGGACAGCCGCAGCTCAAGATCTCTGGGCGGGGCGCGGGACACCTTGGCCGAGGTGCCGCAGCTGGTGTCGGAGCACACCGAAGACGCCGGCCTGCAGGCCGATGTGCTAACGGCGATGCGGTCGAATCCGCGCCAGCTTTCGCCCAAGTATTTCTATGACGAAGCGGGCTCCCGGCTGTTCGAAGACATCTGCAATACGCCCGAGTACTACCCTACCCGGGCCGAGATCGCCCTGCTGCAACGGTGCGCTGGCGAAATTGCCTCGCTGTTGCCGCCAGGCGCCGCGCTGGTGGAGTTTGGTGCCGGTGCAAGTGAGAAGATTCGCCTGCTGTTGGATGCCGCGCCGCACCTTGGCGCTTACGTACCCATCGATATCTGCGCCGATGCGCTGCAGCGAGCCAGCAATCAGCTGCGCGAGGCTTACCCTTCCCTGAAGCTGATACCGCAGGTGGACGACTTCACTCGCGCCCTGCGCTTGCCCGAGCAGATCGGCAAATGCCCCTGCGTGGGGTTTTTCCCCGGGTCGACGCTTGGCAACTTCACGCCCGATGAGGCGGTCGCTTTCCTTCGGGGTGCGCGGCGATTGCTTGGCCGCGGCGCCAGCTTCATCGTCGGTGTGGACCTGGTCAAAGCCCCCGAGATTCTTGAAGCCGCGTACGACGATGCCGCTCAGGTCACAGCCAGGTTCAACAAAAACTTGCTGGTGCGAATCAACCGGGAGCTTGGCGCGGATTTCAACCTTGACCAGTTCCGACACCAGGCGCGTTGGAACAGTGCCGCTCAGCGGATTGAAATGCATCTGGTGAGCACGACCGACCAGGCGGTGACCATTGCCGGTGAACGCTTCATGTTTGCGGCACAGGAGAGCCTTCACACGGAAAACTGCCACAAGTTTACCCCGGCCTCGTTGGCCGGGCTGGCGGCCCGGGCCGGTTGGAAGGTGAGCCATCAATGGGTGAGCGATGCGCCGGAAGTTGCGCTCTTCCGCCTGGTGTAGGTTGTAAATGGAGACGGTTGGCCGTTGAAGGCCGATCGTCCGACAATCCGATTGAATTATTTGAGCTTGTGGCTTTCTGTAGGTCATAGAGGGAGGAAAGAGTCACCCATGAGCGCAAAACTGTTCGTCATCGATTACACCCAGCACGGTACACCCAAGTCTTTCATCATTCGGGCCGACAGCATGGATAACGCCGAAGCTTGGCATTGGGCAAGTTGTGACGCCGGTGTAGGCCGCATCGGCCGCTACGGCCTGGAAAAAGTGCGCAAGACCAGCAAGCCGATGGCCGAGAAGTTCGGCATTGAAGGCGTGGTGTGGCGCCAGGCCTGAACGCCTGCATCTCCCTCAAGCCCGGTACATCCATTCAGCAAAACATCGGCCGCCCGATCAGAACATCCACGGATGATGTTCGGGCAGCTCACCGGTTTCCAATGCCCGTATCAACTGCTGGGGGTGAAACACCCAGGCCTTGCGATCGAAGGCTTGCTGCAGCTCTCGCCAACTTACCCGCGGCCCGCAACAGCAGAACTCCAGGTTGGGCAGTAGCGCTGGAACCACATGCATGCCTTTTTCGGCAGCCAGCAATTCGAACTGGAACCGTTGCGCGGCGGTAAAGCCAAGGAAGTAAATCCTGGGGCTGGAGCCGCCTTTGCTCCTTGCCAGTGGGTCTGGCGCCTCAGGGGCGGTGGCCTCTTCGAGCCAATCGGCGCCCACCTGTACCTCCACGATTCGCGCCTTGGAAAAACTGGCGAATGCGCCGGTGTGCTCGCGGCCTTGCACGCCGACCGTATTGTGCTGCCAATACAGCAGGCTGTGCTGGGTGGTATCACCACGCAAGCTTTGGTAGGCGAAGGTAATGGGCGGCGCCTGGCGGCGGTGTTGATAACGCATGTCCATGCCGAAACTGTCGCCTTCAATTGAGATTGCAGATTGAAGGTATAGGCGCCCGCATTGCCATATCAAAGGCTTTAAGCCTTAAATAGTTGTAGGAAAATTCACCGAAACCAGCACATGCCGCCGCAGAGCGATCACGCGAGAACCGGAAAGATAAATAGCCACTTGCCATCACCTGGGCGATCAGGCATAAAAGGCGCCGTTTTCTCCAAGGATGGCCGTGATGCGCGTTGTTTCCTGGGTGTGTGGCACCCTGCTTGTAGCCTTGCTGGCGTTGCTGGGTGTAGTGCTGTATTTCACCGCGTGGCCGAACTTGCCGGCCTACAGCCCACCTTCGCGTGTGGAATATCTGCCCCAATGGAGCGAGGCCGACCGCCAGGCCTATTACTTCACGCCGCAGGGAACACAAGTCAAAGGCTTGCGCTATCAGTGGTTCACAGCATTGGAACAACCGTTCTCCGCAACGCCGTTCGCGCTTCAGGCTAACCTGGGGCGGTTTGGTTTCCTCTTCGATACCCAGCGCAGCTCCGCGAACACAGGCCGGTTGCCGGTGGGGTTCACCCAACATGTAAACCCCACCGACGGCCAGCGCTACCTGGATATCACCTGTGCGGCGTGCCATACCGGCGAGCTGCGCTACCAGGGCACCGCAGTTCGAATCGACGGCGGCACCGCCCAACACGTACTGCCTTCTACCGTACCTACCCTGCGCGGCGGCAGCTTCGGCCAGGCGCTGGTGGCAAGCCTGGCGGCCACGGCCTACGTTCCCTGGAAGTTCGACCGCTTCGCCCGCAAGGTGCTGGGCGATGGCTACCCGCATGGCAAGGCTGAGCTGCGAAGCCAGCTTCGTCAAACGCTGTTTACCTTCCTGCGGGCGGCCTGGAACGACACGCACCGCGGCCTGTATCCCGTTCAGGAAGGCCCCGGGCGCACCGATGCGTTCGGGCGCATCGCCAACGCGGCCTTCGGCGACGGGCTTACGCCGGCCAATTACCGCCCGGGCAACGCCCCGGTGGACTACCCCCAGTTGTGGGATATCTGGACGTTCGACTGGGTGCAATGGAACGGCTCTGCCCAGCAGCCGATGGCACGTAATATCGGCGAATCCCTTGGCGTGGGCGCCACCCTGGAGTACCGGGACGCGCAAGGTCAACCACACACCGGCGATGACCGCTACCCCTCCAGCGTGCGGGTGAACGATCTGCATCTGATCGAGGAAACCCTGCAACGGCTGGCTCCTCCGGCCTGGCCTGAGGACGTGCTCGGGCCTGTGGATCTCACCCTTGCCAGTCAAGGCCGCGCGCTGTTCGAGGAGAACTGCCACACCTGCCACGTGCCTCACACGGAGATGAAGAATGGCCGCCCTGTGGCGACGCTGCGCATGCTGCCCACTCAGGTGATCGGCCCCGCCCCCACGACCGCCGATAACATTGCCGACCACCGCTTCGATTTGAGTAGCCTGAACTGGACCGCTGAAGACCTGGCTGGGCTCAATGTGGTGACTGCACCCCAGCAAGTGGACCTTCATAGTGTGTCCGTCGCCATGGGCCTGGCCTGGGTGACCGCCTTCGTCGAGCGCCGAGCCTATGCGGACGCGGGCATCCCCCTTGACCAGCAAGGGCGGATGAACGGCTTCGACCTGCCCATCGGCGTACGCGAGCTGCGCGCCTACAAGGCGCGGCCACTGGCCGGCGTATGGGCAACCCCGCCCTTCCTGCATAACGGCTCAGTACCTACGATTTATCAATTGCTGTCCCCCCAGGACGAGCGCGCCACCACTTTCTACCGTGGCACGTTCGACTACGACCCGCAGCACCTGGGCTACAAGACCGAGGCGTTTGCGGGTGGCTTCCTGTTCGACACACGCATCGCTGGCAACCGTAACAGCGGCCACGAATTCCGGGACGGCCCTCAGGGCAATGGGGTGATCGGCCGGCTGCTGCAGCCCAGCGAGCGCTGGGCCCTGCTCGAATACCTGAAAGTGCTTGGTGGCCCGCTGGAGAAACACCTGCCATGACCGAACGTACGTTGTTCATTTCGCGCAAACGCGGCCGCATCGTGGCCGCCTGGTTGTGGTTTGGCCGAGTGCTGGCCTGGCTGCTGGCAGCGCTGTTGATACTGGGTGCGATCGGCTGGGGTGGCAGCGCCCTCTGGTACGCCTGGAAGTTCTCCGGGCCGGTCGCTTCGGTGGAACAAGTGCCGCCAGGCGAAGCCGCCATGACCCAGGACATCATCCAGACCGCCATACGGATCGTAGACAAATACCGTACCGACACTCGCTACCTGCGCGACGCCCATGCCAAGGCTCATGGCTGTGTGCGCGCAGAGCTGAGCGTGGACAGCGACCTTCCCGCTCAGTGGCGGCAGGGGGTATTCAGCGAACCGGGTAAAACCTGGCAAGCCTGGATGCGGCTCTCTAACGGCAACGCCTATCCCCAGTTCGATAACATTTCCGATGCGCGTGGCATGGCGATCAAGCTGCTGGACGTGCCGGGCACCCCATTGTTGGCCAGCCAACAGGCGCGCCATGAGCAAGACTTCGTCATGTTCAACCACCCCAACTTCTTCGTCAGTGACGTGGCCGAGTACCGGCAGAACATTGCCGCCCAGGCCGAGGGCAAGCGTGCCATGGCCTTCTTCCCGTCGTGGGACCCGCGCACCTGGCAGATCCGCCATGTGTTTATCGCCTTTGCCACCCTGAGCAAGGCGCCTGACACACCGGCCGACGCCACCTACTACTCCGTGGCCCCCTACCGTTACGGCAGCGCCAACGCCAAGTTCCGGGTAGTTCCCGAGCCGTCGGCGTGCCCTGCCTACAACCTGCCGGCCATGAACCGGGACCAGCCCAACTTCCTCCGGGGCGCGTTGTATCAGCAGCTGTCCACGGACCGCCAGCCTGCCTGTTTCGCCTTGCAGGTCCAGTTGCAGGACGCCAACCGTTACATGCCGCTGGAGGACACCAGCGTGGAGTGGAAAGAAAACGATTCGGCCTTCCGCACTGTGGGCCATCTGCGCCTGCCACCGCAGGACTTCGACACGCCGGAGCAGAACCTGGCCTGCGACAACATGCGCTTCAGCCCCTGGCACGGCATCGAAGCGCATCAGCCGCTGGGCGGCATCAATCGCCTGCGCAAGGCGGTATACGAAGCCGTGGCCGACTACCGCAACGCCCGCAACGCAGCCCAACAGTAGCAGCCGGGGGTTGGCCTTCCGGCGAACGTTGCACCGGCGTCACAGGCTCGCCAGAATGGCACCTCTCAACCTGTTGACCGGTGCCAGCATGATCGAAGTAACCGAAGTGTCCATCGCCCAGTTGCGGGCGGCGCTCGAAGCGGGGACAACCACCGCCGTCGAGCTGGTGCAGGCGTACCTGGCCCGCATCGAGGCGTATGACGGCCCGGCCACTGCCACTCGGCTCAACGCGGTGGTCGTCCGCAATCCTGACGCGCTGGCCGAAGCGCAGGCCAGCGATGAGCGTCGGCGCCGTGGCGAAACCCTCGGCCCTCTGGATGGCATACCCTACACCGCCAAGGACAGTTACCTGGTCAAAGGGCTGACCGCCGCTTCTGGCAGCCCTGCCTTTGCCGATCTGGTGGCCTATCGGGATGCCTTCACTATCGAGCGTTTGCGCGCTGCCGGGGCGATCTGCCTGGGCAAGACCAACATGCCGCCCATGGCCAATGGAGGGATGCAGCGGGGCGTATACGGCAGGGCCGAAAGCCCTTACAACGCTGACTACCTCACTGCCCCATTTGCCTCGGGATCCTCCAACGGCGCGGGCACAGCCACCGCAGCCAGCTTTGCCGCCTTCGGCCTGGCCGAAGAAACCTGGTCCAGTGGTCGCGGCCCGGCCTCGAACAATGGCCTGTGCGCCTACACGCCTTCGCGCGGAGTAATCTCGGTGCGCGGCAACTGGCCGCTTACGCCCACCATGGATGTGGTGGTGCCGTTCGCGCGGACCATGGCCGACCTGCTGGAAGTGCTGGACGTGATCGTGGCCGTGGATACCGATACCCGTGGCGACCTCTGGCGCTTGCAGCCTTGGGTGCCCATTCCATCCGTAGCCGACGTGCGCCCCGCCTCGTATTCGGCACTGGCCGCTGAACAGGGCGCGCTGGCCGGCAAGCGTTTCGGCGTGCCGCGCATGTATATCAATGCCGACCCGCAGGCGGGCACCAGCGAAGCGCCGGGCATCGGCGGCCCAACCGGGCAACGCATTCATACGCGGCCTACGGTGATCGACCTGTGGCAGCAAGCCCGCCAGGCGCTGGAAGCTGCTGGCGCCGAGGTGGTGGAGGTAGACTTCCCGATGGTGTCCAATTGCGAAGGCGACCGCCCCGGCGCGCCCACGGTGTTCAACCGAGGGCTGGTATCGAAAGAGTTCCTCCACCATGAACTCTGGGATCTCACCGCCTGGGCGTTCGATGATTTCCTGCAGGCCAACGGCGACCCGAAGCTGAACCGGCTGGTAGACGTCAACGGCCCGCTGATCTTTCCTCATGACCCGGGCACCCTGCCCAACCGTGAGGGCGACCTGGCGGCCGGCATGGATGAATACGTGCGCATGGCCGAGCGCGGCATCACCCCGTGGGACCAGATCCCTACCGTGCCCGACGGCCTGCGCGCCCTGGAGGCCACCCGCAAGGCCGACCTGGAGGACTGGATGGCAGAGCGAGGGCTGGATGCCGTGGTGTTCCCCACCGTGGCCGATGTTGCACCCGCCGATGCCGACGTGAACCCGGCCTCGGCCGATATCGCCTGGAGCAACGGCGTATGGGTTGCAAACGGCAACCTCGCCATCCGCCACCTCGGCGTGCCTACCGTGACAGTGCCCATGGGGCTAATGGCTGACATCGGCATGCCGGTAGGGCTGACCTTCGCCGGCCGTGCGTACGACGATACCGCCCTGCTGCGTTTTGCCGCCGCCTTCGAAGCCACCGGCAATCGCCGCCGCATCCCGCCGCGTACCCCGCCGCTCGGCTGAACCAGGCGCTTAACTACCGCTTTACCTACGCTTGCACCACAACACTGGTTCTGATTGCCGAGGTAGCTCAATGCAAATGCCTGTAAACCGTTTCAAAGCCCGCCTGGCGTCCGGCGAACCGCAATATGGCCTGTGGGCCGGTTTCGCCAACGGCTATGCCGCCGAAATAGCCGCCAGTGTGGGCTACGACTGGCTGCTGATCGATGGCGAGCATGCGCCCAACGGAGTGGCCAGTGTGCTCGCGCAGTTGCAGGCCGTGGCACCGTATGCCAGCGCACCGGTGGTGCGTTCGGTCAACAGCGACCCGGCGCTGATCAAGCAGTTGCTGGACATCGGTGTGCAAACGCTCATGGTGCCCATGGTGGAAACGGCCGAGCAGGCACGGGCCATCGTGCGGGCCATGCGCTATCCACCGGCAGGCATCCGGGGCGTGGGCGGCGGCCTCACCCGCGCAACCCGCTGGGATGGGGTGGACAATTACCTGGCCACCGCTCATGAGCAGCTGTGCCTGATTGTGCAGGTGGAATCGCGACTGGGCGTGGCCAATGCCGCTGAAATCGCCGCGGTCGAGGGCGTAGACGCGGTCTTTGTGGGGCCAGCCGACTTGTCCATAGGTCTGGGCCACCCTGGCAACCCGCTGCATCCAGAGGTGCAAGAGCAGATCCGCCACGCCATCGACGCCACCCTTCACGCCGGCAAGGCGTCAGGGATCCTCGCGCCAGTGGAAGCCGACGCGCGCCGCTATCGGGAATGGGGCTGCAACTTCATTGCGGTGGGCATCGACATCAGCCTGCTGCGTACCGCCGCTCGCGCCAACCTTGCGTTGTACCGTGACGAGGCGTCGCCGGGCCCTTCGTCGAGCACTTATTGAATGGGCCGCCGGGGCAATGTAGGAGTAGGCGAAGCCTGCGAACTGCAAGGAGCACAGCCCCGGGGCTCACATCGGTGGGGTAATCCCGTCCTTGCCCACCAGTACCGATTGCGCCTGAGCACCGCCGTGGTCATCCGGCACGGCGAACACGATCACATGAGCCTTGGCGGGCGCGCTGGCGGTGAGCAGCGAAGTGTCCGCCGGGTCAATGCGCACAATCGGCACGCCGTCCGGCACCACGATGGTTTTCTCGCCGTCGGGGTAGGTGACCGTCAACCGGCGGCCTTGGGCTTCCTTCACCGCGCCCACGGTTCCGTTGGTCATGGTGGCCTGGGCGCCTTCGGCGCTTTGCCATGGCCGGTGCCCTTCGCCGCTGCCGCGCAGGCTGGGCGCGAATACGTGTACCTCCAGTGCCTTCAGGGTGCCGTCGGGTTGCGGGACTGCGGCGGTCCCGATGTAGCTATCGGCCGTGATGTCCGCAGGGCTGGCCAATGCGATGCTGCGCACCGTGGTTTGCGGCGTGAGCGCCACGGTGATGGCCTGGCCGGCGGCGGTGGTCATCCTCAGCTGGTTGTTGTCTGCCGCATCCAGCGTACCGCGGACCTTTTCAACCATACCCGGGGGCGCGGCCAAGGCCGCTGTGGAGAGCAACAAGGCAAGCAAGGGGGCCAGACGCATGATCTTCCTCTTTCGAATATGGCCGAGGGCCAGGGCTAGCCTCTGTCGCCAGTGATACGCACCAACTCGTCACCTTCGAACCGCAGGTAGTGATACATCCCCGAATTGGGGCCGTAGGTCCACTCCTCCACGGGCAGCTCCAGCCGACGGCCAGCGCCAGCGCTCACACGCACCGAGCCCTGAGGGGAACGGCTGGTGGGCTCGCCGCATTTGCGCAGCACCTCGCCCATGCGGTCGTGAACAGAAATGAGCGCACTGTTGCAGCGTAGCGTGTCATCCGCCCAAGCGAAGCCGGCGGAGAATAACAATGCGCTGGCGAGCAGGGAAAGAGAGGGTTTCATGAGTCACCGGTCAGGTCAGGAACACCACGCCATCTTAACCGCTACTGCTACTGGCTTCAGCTTCGGCCGGCATTTACGCCCGCACCGCCTGATAAAGCGCCCGGATCAAATCCGACTGGGTGATGATCCCCACCAGCCGCTGCCCTTCGTCGATGATCGGGATGTGCCGATGGCCGTTCTCGGAGAACACCGGCACCAGGTCGATCAGCAAGCGATCATGGCTGGCCACGCGAACGGTGCGGGTCATGATCTGGCCAACTGTGCGTGCGTGCGCAGGCTTGGGGCGCACCAGCGAGCGAAGGCGCCAGGCCATGCCCTCGTGCACGTCCAGGTCGATCTGCCGCATAAAGTCGGCAACCGTTACGATGCCCAGCAGGTGCTGACGCCCATCCACCACTGGCAAGGCCTTGATCCGGTGCTTGCGCATGAGGGCCCAGGCGTCACGCAGCGGCATTTCCACCCGCGCGGCCACCGGGTTTGCGCTCATCACGTCGGCGCAACGCACCTTGCCCATGGTGCGCTGATAAGCCAGCGCCTCCACTTCTTCGAGCAGGGCCTCGAGATCATCCCGGCTGATGTCCAGCACTTCATTGTGGCGGGCCAGCACGGCGTCGAGGTCGCTGCGCTGCAACCGGGTGCCCCCCTCGCCCGCAGCCGGTGCAGGCGGCGCGGCTCGATGAAGGTGCGGCCAGGGGCGACGGGTAAGGTTGTTGTACAGCAGGCCCGCGGCCACCAGCAGCAGCGAATCGAGCAGTACAGGCGTGACGGCAAACATGAACCGATCGCAGCCGGTCAGCACCATTAGCAACGCCGACGCGCCGCCCGGTGGGTGCAGGCAGCGCAGGGCAAGCATCACTGCAATCGCCAACCCCACCGCCAGCCCAGCAGCCAGCGAGGCATCGGGCACCCACTTCACGCAGGCGATGCCTACCAGCGCCGACAGGGTATTACCGCCCACCACCGACCAGGGTTGTGCAAGCGGGCTTGAGGGCACCGCAAACACCAGCACCGCGCTGGCTCCCAACGGTGCTACCAGGGCAAGGGCTAGCAGGCTGTGTTCATGGGCCAGGCCACCTTCGACCCAACTCGCGGCCAGGAGGGCCACCAGCAAAACGCCTAACGCGGCGCCGAGGCTGGCCCGCAGTTTTTCGCGACGGTTGATGGGTTGCGGCGCGGGCCACAACGCCCGCGCCAAAGCCAGCAGGCGCGGCTGGCGTGACGGCGGTTGGGGGTGTTCGGGAACAGGGGCAGGCATAGGCAACCAACATGAAGGACGAAGATAACCGGGGGGGCGCCAGTGGACCTGGCTGTGCCGGCGTAGCGGCGGGGATTTTAGCGTGGATGGGGATTGTCGGCACCTGCCGGCTCGGTCATCGCGTTATACCTCCCGGCTTCGCCGGGTCCCACAGGGCATCCGCCCGTAGGAGCGGCGCAGCCGCCGAACTTGGCGAAACACTCAGCCGGCAGTGGCGGTCAGCACTACCACGGCGATGCGCTCGGCCGTAGCGTAACCTTCCAGTTCCAGGTCTTCGCCAAACACATCCGGGTCGATTTCTTCATAGTGCCACTGGCCATCAAAGCCTTCGAGCACCTGGCGGGCGCCCTCCAGAAACGGGTCCTGGCCCTTTACGATGGCTACACCGGTATACAGCAATACGGTCCCGCCGACGGCCAGGCGCGGCAGGGATTCAGCCAGGATGCGCAGGGACAACGCACTGCCAAGCCCCTCGCCGCCGTCCCGGTAGGCACGGCCTTTCGGGTCTTGCATATAGGGCGGGTTCGCCACGATCAGGTCAAACGTCCCCTCTACCCCGCTGAGCACATCGCCCGGCTGCACCTGCAGGTTATCGGCGCCAGCCAGATGCGCGTTGATCCCTGCCAGGCGCAGGGCGCCCGGGTTGATGTCGGTCCCCCATACCTGGGCGTTCGGGCATGCCTTGGCGATCACCAGCGCCCCCGCACCGCTGCCGGTACCGATGTCTACCGCCCGCTCGGGCGGTGCGCCACGTTGTGCCAGATGCGCCTGGATACTGCGGGCAAAGCGGTAAGTATCTGGCCCGAAGAACACGGCATCGGCAGCGTCTGTCGGGTAGCCCGAGTGCCACAGGCGTTGATCGCCCAAGGTTGAGCATCGCAGCGTGCTGCGCCAGAAGCCGGGGGTATCCGCCACTATCACACCCTCGGCACGCAGAGCTTCCAACAGCCCGGCGGGCAGGAGGCTGGCCGCAAACGGGCGGTTCCAGCCAAACGCATCGCGCAAATCCGAACCCGGGCCGGGATCGCGATTCAGGTTGCGTTGGTGAGTCAAGGGCGTCGGGGTGATGAAGCAGTACCGCTGCTCCGCCAGGTAGCGCCCCAAGGCAAAGATGGCGCCGCCCTCTTCTACCGGTGCCAACCCTTCAAACGCCTGCGCCATGGTCATCGACCTACCCCCGGTTCACCGGCCAGTTCGCGGGCATACAAGCGCGTGGCATAAAGGCCCGCCGGGGTAGCGTGGCATTGGGGCGACAAGAAAGGAATCAGCCGCTCCAGGCGTGGCAATGGCCCGGGCTCAGCCAGGGCTGCCTGCACCTGGGTGCGCTCCTCAACGCTGGGGCCGGCCGCCTGAGCCAACGAGGTGGCCAAGGGGTGCTGCCGAAACTTCAGGCGGAACGGGTTATCGGCCCCGCGGCGCTGGTTGTTTTCAGGCACATACCCATCGGCGATCCAGTCAGCCAGCAATTGCTTTTCGTAGGCGCTGAACACCCCGAACATCGCTGCGCCCGGGCCATCGATCAGCTGCCAGAAGCGGCTTTCGCTTGGGTCGGCCTTGCGCTTGATCCACCCCTTGCGCTCCAGCGCCGCAAGGAACGGGCGAATGCCCCCTGGCTCGGCCAGCCATTGGTTCACCGTTCTGCCTTCAACCTTGCAGTAATCGGAATGCATATGCTGGGCGAACACCTGTTTGCGCTCGAGCATCGCGACCAATTCTTCTTCGAGGTCGAACGCCGCGATGGCCGCGGTGGTACCCGTGCCCAATTCATTGAGCTGATAGCCGGCACGCACGCGCCGGATGAAATCCTCTTGCCCAACCGTGGGCATCAGTTCAACCAGGCTGTGGGCGGCCTTTTGAGCATGCCCGGTACTGGCGTTATCAATGGTGACGTGCAATGTGAAGTAATACGGGTCGATCCCTAGCTCGTTCAGCTCGAAGGAGGTGATCAGCAGGTGCAGCGGCAACTGTTCGTAGCCCAGGTTGAAGCCGATCACTTCGGGCATCAGGTCTTTGCCGAGCGCGCCAAGCGCCAGTTGGATGGCACCCTGCACGTAGCAGTCATCGTCCAGATCGGCGTGCGGCTCGCACTCCAGGTCGGCGATCAGTTTGCGGTACAGCACCACATGGTTCTGAGCAGGCTCGCCGTCGCCCAGCTCTTCGAGGTAGGTACGGATCAGCCCATGGTAGCGGCCGTCAGCCCAGTGGCTGAGCGTGCCGTACAGCCACGCACCGTCCACCAGCTTGGTGGGTGCCACGGCCCGCAGGAAATACAACGCGTGGGCGCGGCAGGTGAAGAACCGTCGCGGCGCGCCCTCGTGGCGTGCCTTGAGGTAACTGGCGTACTGCTCTGCCACACGGGCAGCATTGTCAGCCACCCACTGCTCGAGCGTATCGAAATGCCCGGGCAAGCCGCCCGGCACCTGCGCGGCTTCTTCGAGCCGGTCGCTCAGGTAGGCTCGCGCTGCGTCAAGCGTGTCGCCCTCAGGATGACGCATCAGGGCTTGATAAAGGTCCCTTGCCGGCGTGGTAGCCGGCAAGGCATGGGAGTTCGAGCAGGCAAGGTTTTGCAAGGCAGTCATAGAGCAACTCGAATACGCTTTATAGTGCACGTTCGAGCGCCGCCGCCCTCAGGAATTCCTTGTCCGGCGACGATGGCGGATGAATGGCCGCTTCTCTTTCGTTCCGTGATTACTCGAAAATAGCCACGGCGCGCACGAACCCCGCGCTGGCTTTCTTGATCTTGTAAGGGAAGCAGCTCACGGTAAATCCAAAGGCAGGCAGCGTGTCCAGGTTGGCCAGCTTTTCCATCTGACCGTAGCCGATATCCCGGCCCGCCTTGTGCCCCTCCCAGATGAGCGAAGCGTCGCCGGTGGCGGCAAACCGCTCTCGGGTGTACTTGAACGGGGCGTCCCAGCTCCAGGCATCGGTGCCTACCACGCGCACGCCACGGTCCAGCAGGTAAAGGGTGGCCTCGCGCCCCATGCCTACGCCTGCATCCAGGTAGCCCGGCTGGCCGAACAACGCCCCAGCCCGGGTATTCACCAGCACGATGTCCAACGGTTGTAGCGTATGGCCGATGCGTGCGAGTTCGGCCTCTACTTCGGCGGCCGTGACCACGTGGCCGTCTTCCATGGCACGGAAATCCAGTTTCACCCCCGGCCGCAGGCACCAATCCAAGGGCAGTTCGTCGATGCCCCAGGCGGGCGTGCCTCCATCGGTGGTGGACGCGTAATGCCAGGGCGCGTCCATGTGGGTGCCGCTATGGGTAGTGATCTGCAGACGCTCGGCGGCCCAGCTTTCGGCCCCAGGCATCTGGTCGATGGTGAGGCCGGGGAACATGGCGGCCATTTCCGGCCAGCCTTGCTGGTGGTCCATGTATTCGATGTGCGGCAACAACGGCGGTGGGTCGGTGTAAGGGTTATTTTCAAGGGTGACGGACAAGTCAACAAAGCGACGTTCAGACGTCATGTCACTGAACTCCATGCAAGGCGCGTTTCGACGCCGGGGTAAGGTTAAGGGCATTACGCACCAGCGCGCTGGCGGTGCCATCGTGACGCAGGCCCAAGGCTCTGGCCCGCGGTGCGCGCAGCACGGGGTAGGCGCCAAACAGGCGTTCAAGCTCCGGGTCGGGCTCATAACGCAACCGTGCGCGGCCCGCCTCGCCGTAGCGGTCGGCTAGCGCATCCACTACTTCGGCGATGGACAGCCGCAACACGGGCAACTGCCACACGCGGCCGGCATCGGCTGGCACCCCTGCAACTTCGGCGGCGCGTAGGAGGTTGTCGGCACAACAGTTCACCGACATCCACCAGGCCGTGGCCTGGGGCGATACGGGGCAAGTGTACGGTTGCCCCGCCGCATAGCTGTGCAACAGCTCACTCATGAACGCCGAGCGCAGGCCGTTGGGTGCCGGCGGGCGAGCGACGATGCCGGGCAGGCGCAAGGCGCGGCCATCCACATCACCCCGCCGGGCGAGGTCTTCGATGGCGATCTCGATCATGCGCTTGTGCGCGCCGTAGCTCAGCGCCGGATGGGCCGGGGCCTGTTCGTCCATACGCGCTGGCAGCGCCGCGCCGTATACCGCCACGCTGCTGGCAAATACCAGCACCGGGGCGTTGCTCGCCTGGCGCAATTGCTCGAGCAGTTCCAGGCTGGCGAGCAGGTTCACCTGGTAGCCCAGCGGGTAATCGCGCTCTGCCGTGCCGCCGGCAATGCTCACCAGATGGAACACCACATCGATGCCGTCGGCCAGCACGCGACGCAGCAACGCGGCGTCCGCAACGCTGCCCTCATGCATGCGAACCCGGGGGTCGTCCAGGGCGGTGTCAAACCGGGTATCGAGCAAGCGCAGCAGCGTCAGCCGCTCGCCTCGCACATGCCCCTGGGCGAGCAGGCGGCGGGTCAGCGCCTGGCCCACGAAGCCGTTGGCGCCGGTGATCAATACACGCATGGGTCGCTCCTCAGGCCTGAGCCACCCGTTGCTCGATCGCTCCGAACAGCAGGCTACCGTCGGCGCCAAGCGCTTCCATGCGTACGCGGTCACCGAACCGCATAAAGCTGGTGACAGCCGCGCCGGAGGCAATCATCTCGATGGCGCGGCGCTCGGCGATGCACGCCGAGCCTGCGTCCCGGTTGCGATTGGAGACGGTGCCAGAGCCGATCACTGTGCCGGGGCCAAGGCGGCGGGTGAACGCGGCGTGGGCAATCAACTGATCGAAACCGAAGGTCATCTGGCCGCCGTGGGGGTGGCCGAACCATTGTTCGTTCCACTCCACCCGCAACGGCAAGTGCACCCGGCCGTCGCGCCAGGCATCGCCCAACTCGTCGGGTGTAACGGCCAGCGGCGCGAAGGCCGAGGACGGCTTGGCCTGGAGGAAGCCGAAGCCGGTAGTCATTTCGCGCGGCGCCAAGGCACGCAGGCTCACATCGTTGAGTTGCAGGATCAGCTTCACATGGCTGAGCGCGTTTTCCGCCGGGCAGCCCAGCGGCACCTCGTCCACCAGTACGGCGAACTCACCCTCGAAGTCGATGCCATGGCTTTCGCTGGGCAGCCGAATGTCGTCGTGCGGTCCCTGGAAATCATCGCCCGCACCTTGGTACATCAGGGGAATACGATCGGCGCCCTCGATGGGTGGCAGGTTGAAGGCTTTTTGCATCAGCTCGCCATGGCTCATGAAGGCCGAGCCATCGCACCATTGATAGGCCCGGGGCAAGGGCGCCATGGCCTGCCGCGGCTCGAAAGCGAACGCACCCGGGCAGGCGCCGTGTTCCAGTTGCGCGGCCAGGGCCCGCAAGGCCGGCTCGCATTCATCCCAGCGCTCGATGGCCTGTTGCAAGGTTGCGGCAATGGGGGCTGCATCCACCGCCTTCGCCATGTCACGGCTTACCACTACAAGGCGCCCGTCGGCGCGGCCGTTTTTCAGCGTTGCGAGTTTCATCGGGCAGCCTCCACGTTAACCAGCTCATCGGCATAGCGGCCATCGAGCAGCACGAACAGCATGCGAGCAGGCTGCTCGGTCCGGTTGCTCCAGGCATGGTTGGTGCCGCGCTGCACCACCACATCACCCCGCGTGAGGTGAATTTCTTCGTCGTCCAGCACCAGCCACACCTCCCCCTCCAGCACCACGCCGTAGTCGAGGGTTTCAGTGCGGTGCATCAGCGCGTGGCGAGAGGTTGCATCACCGGTGCCCGCCTGGGCCTGGCCGATCTCGGCAAACGCTGCGGCGGCCGCTTCAGGCGACAGGCCGCTGTGCTGGCTGTCCGGCGGAATGTCCACAACGCGCAACACACTGCCCTGGGGGGCCGGGCCGAGCTTCAGGGGGCGGTCGCAGGGGTCCCCGGCATTGTCGATAGGCACGGGGCTTCCCTGGCTGTTCCACAGTTCATGGAACACAGTGCCGGGGACCGCTTGCAACGGGAATACATGGGGCGTGGGTGCCGCGTCGGTGGTGACAGCGCGGCCCCGGGCATCGTGCCCGGTGATCACACGCTTGAACGTAGGCAAGGCAGGCATGACGTGTCCTTGTTGTTATAAAGAGGTGTGAGTACCGGGTTGAGAGCTTCCCGGGGCGCTGCCGCTACGAACAGCGTGAAAGGTCTGATTATCGGTAGCGGGCACCTGGCTTTCCGGCACCGAATGCAAGCCCTGGCTCAACTTCAAACAGCACAGCCCGATCAGCACCTGCGCCCCGGCGACCACCAGCAAGGCCATGGGCAGGCTGGCGGGCACGCCACCGGTAAGCGCGAGCACGACCAAAGGGCTGGCGAATTCGCCGGCGAAGATGGATGCGGTAAACAGCCCGCTGGCCCTGCCCCGCTGGGCAAAGGGCACCCGGGCCATGATGGCGCCGATCAGGTTGGGCAGCATCATGCCCACCCCTACACCGTTCAGCGTGACCGCCGCAGCCACTTGTCCAGGGCTACCGGCCAGGGCCAGCCAGGCACCACCAGCACCGGCGCATACAAACGCCAGCAACAACGCCCGGCGGGTGTGTTGGCCCAGCCAGCGGTAGCTCAAGGCGCCAACCACCACGCCCAACTGGTTGGCCGCCATGGTGGCGCCGATCTGCGCCGGGTTGTCTACGCCCAGCAATGCCAAGCGAAAGCCGCCCTGGATCGGCACAATGAACAGGCTTACCCCGGCGATCACCGCCAGCAGGTAGAACGCCTGCAAGCCGGACCAGGCGCTGCCGCGCTCCACAGGGTTGCCCGGCTGAATAGCCCCGGCGCGTGGCTCCCACAGCAGGCGCAGCACCAGCGGCAGGAAAATTACCCCGCTGGCATACAGCCAGAACGGCGTGCGCCAGTTCTGCTCACCCAGCGCTCCACCGATGCCCATGAACAGCGCGGCGGACAGCGACGTGGCGACCATCTGCAAGGCGAACAGGCGTTGCCGCCGCGTGCCGCTGTAGTAGTCCCCCATGAGGGCGGTGCAAGCGGTCATGATTGCCGCCTCGGCCAGGCCGATGCCGGCACGGCTGGCCACGATTGCCGGCAGCGATGGCAGCCACAGGGGTAACAACCCGCACAGGCTATAGAGCATCAGCGCCAGGCACAGCAGCGGCTTGCGCCCGAAGCGGTCAGCCATCAGCCCGGCGAACGGCGCGAGCACGGCGACTACCAGCGCAGGCAAGGTCAGGCTGAGCGGCACCAGCACAGCGGCGCCCGGCACGTCGGCGAAGTGGGCCTGCATGCGAGGCAGCACGGGTGCCAGCAGCACCGCGCCCAGCACCGGTAAACAACTACCAAGCAACAACAGGGCTGACTGTGGCCAGCCGGCCACGCGCTCACCGTTCATGGGTGGCCTCCAGGGCTTTGGGTGGAAGGGGCAGACGGCGCTCGGTACGTGGTGCTTCCCGACCGGCCTGTGCCAGCGTCTGAGCCTGGCCTTGGCGGGCCTTTGGCAACAGGAAGCAGGCCAGTGCCGGCAGCAACACCAGTGCGCCCACCATGTTCAGCACGAACATGAAGGCCAGCAGCACGCCCATGTCCGCCTGGAACTTGATCGGCGAGAACATCCAGGTGCCCACTGCCACCGCCAGGGTGATGCCGGTGAGCATCACCACCCGACCGGTGAAGCGCAGGGCCCGCTGATAGGCTTGCGACAGGCTGGCGCCCTGGCGCATTTCAGCCAACACGATGGTCATCACATAGAGGGCGTAGTCCACGCCAATGCCCACGCCCAGGGCGATCACCGGCAAGGTAGCGACCTTGATGCCGATGCCCAGCCACACCATCAGTGCCTCACAGAGGATGGAGGTGAGCGCCAGCGGCAGCACCGCGCACACCACTGCGCGCCACGAACGGAAGGTCACCAGGCACAGCAACACCACCGCGCCATACACCCACCACAGCATTTCCCGGCTAGCCTGGTGCACCACGATGTTGGTGGCCGCCTCGATCCCGGCGTTGCCCGCTGCCAACAGGAACTGCGCGTTCTCGTTGTCGTTGTCGCGGGCGAATTGCTGCACGCTGTCCACTACCCGGGCGAGCGTGTCGGCCTTGTGGTCGGTAAGGTAGGCATACAGGGTGAGCAGGCTGCAGTCTTCGTTGTACAGCCCGCGCGGCGCGCCGGCGGTGACCATGTTCAGGGTGGCCTGGTTGTTCACCAGTTCGTACCACTTCGGGCTACCTTCGGACAGGCCTACCAGCACACGGCGGTTGAGCAGCGCCAGCGAGTTGGTGGAATCCACCCCTTCCAGCCCGCGCAGGCGCCAGTCGAGCTGGTCGACCCGGCGCAGGGTGTCGTAGCTAGAGCAACCACCTGGCGGGGTTTTGACCATTACCGCGAACACGTCGCTGCTGGCGCCGTAGTGGTCGGTCATGTAGGCGCTGTCGCGGTTGTAGCGTGAGTCGGCGCGCAGTTCGGGCGCGCCGGCATCCAGGTCACCGACTTTGAGGTGCAAGCTGGTGAGGTAGCCGCCGATGGCCATCACTGCCGCCACCGCGACCGCCGCCATTGCCCAGCGCGGGTGGGTGAAACGGTCCAGGACTGCCCACAGCCCTTTTATCTCCCCGTCCTCGGCCGCGCTTTCGCCGCGCAGGCTGCGTTGCGCCGCATGAGCGCTCACGCCCAGGTACGACAGCAGCACCGGCAGCAGAATCAGGTTGGTGAAGATCAGCACCGCCACGCCCAGGCTGGCGATCAGCGCCAGGTCCTGAATCACCTGAATCTTGATCACCATCAGCACGGCAAAGCCCACTGCGTCACACAGCAGCGCAGTAAGCCCTGCAAGGAACAGGCGGCGGAAGGTGTAGCGGGCCGCGACCAAACGGTGCATGCCCCGGCCCACGTCCTGCATGATGCCGTTCATTTTCTGCGCGCCGTGGCTGATGCCGATCGCGAACACAAGGAACGGCACCAGCACCGAGTACGGGTCCAGCGCATAGCCAAGCATCGGCAACAAGCCCAACTGCCAGATCACCGCTACCAACGAGCAGCACAACACCAGCAAGGTGCTGCGCAGGCAGCGGGTATAGGCGAACAGCACCACGGCCGTGATCACGATGGCGGCGGCAAAGAAGGCAAGGATCTGCACCAGCCCGTCAATGAGGTCGCCCACCACCTTGGCAAAGCCGGTGATGCGCACCTCGGTATGGGCGTCCTGATACATCGCCCGCAGCGCTTCCAGTTGGCTGGCAAACGCGTGGTAGTCCAGCGGCTTGCCGTCAGCGGTGGTGGTCAGCAGCGGTACATACACAATGCTCGAGCGCTGGTCGAACGCCACCAGCTGGCCGATCTCGTTGGAGCGCTGCACGTTTTGCCGCAGCGCCGCCAGGCTGGCCGCCGCGCCGTCGTAGCCGTCAGGGATCACCGGGCCGCCTTCCAGGCCCTCTTCGGTCACGCCCACCCAACGTACCGACGGCGTCCAGAGGGAACGCATGTACGCGCGGTCCACGCCGGGAAGCAGGTACACCTCGTCGTTGAGCTTTTGCAGGGTGGCCAGGTAGCCGGGGCTGTAGATATCGCCGTCGCGGTTGGCCACGCTGATACGTACCGCGTTGCCCAGGCCCGACAGCTCCTGGCGGTGCTCCAGATAGTTGGCAATGAACGGATGGCCAGACGGGATCATCTTCTCGAAACTGGCATTGAGCGTAAGTCGTGTGGCCTGCCAGCCCAGCAATGCCGTGACCAGCAGGCACAGCACCAACACCAGCCGCCGGTGGTTGAACAATGCGCGCTCCAGCCAGGAACCGGACGCTGCGTCGAAGTCTTCCAAGCGCCCGCTTTCAGGGCTGGCGCCGGTGGGGGAATGGCTCAGCATCGGTTACTCCGTAGAAGGCTGGGTGGCTGAAGGCAAAGCAATGCGGGCCGGGCCGCCAAAACCCACGGCTACCAGGTTGCCGTCACGGGCCTCGATGGCCGCGGTCAAGGGTGGCCCGGGCTGGCTACCCAACAGCCGCGCTACGCCTTCTGCATTGACCTGAAGCAGCCCGCCGGCCTGGTTGATCACCAGCGTGCCCGCCGGCCGGGACACCAAGGCGTTTACCGAGACGGGTACAGGGTTGTTCAGGGTGTCGATTTGCTCGGTGCGGGGGTCGAACGCCAGCAGGCTGCCACGTAAACCGCCCAGCAAAATGCGCTGGTCCGACAACACGCTCAAGGCAAAGAAACTGCCTTCGTACGGCGTGGGTACCGCGTCGAAGTGCGCGCCGTCGTCTTCCGAACGGAGGAACAAGCCTTGCTCGCCGACCACGTACAGCGCCGCGCCTTGCCGTTGAATGGCGTACAGGTGCAGCCCTTGCGGGTTAGGCAAGCGGCCCATCCAGGACTGCCAGGTCGCACCGCCATCTTCGGTCGCCATGGCCAGGCCATAGGCGCCCACTACCACACCATGGCGGGCGTCGCTGAAGTTCAGCGCCAGCCACGGCTTGTCGGCACCGTCTGCCACCAGCCGTTTTGCAGCGCCCAGCCGGGCTTCGTCGCCGCTGGCCTGAGCGGCGTTCAGTTCCAGCCGCGCCGCCTCGGTGCCGTCCAGCTGCAGGGCCCAATGCTCCCCACCGTCGTCGCTGTGCAACACCACACCCGCATGGCCGATGGCCCAGCCCTGGCGGTTGTCGACAAAGCGAACGGCGGTCAAGGTATTGGTCACTGGCACCGTGGCCGGGCGCCAGCCATTACCGTTGTCGTCGGACAGCAGCACGGTGCCCCGCTCGCCCACAGCCACCAGGCGGTCACCGGCGCGGGCGATGTCCAGCAACACGGCATGCAAGCCCTGTGCGGCGGCGGGTGCAGGCTCGGCCGCGGTGCTGGCAGCCTGTACGGGGCTTGTGACCAGTGCGCCCGCGAGCACGGCAAGGGCGATCAGCCTGTTGGCGTTCATCTCAGCGCACGCCTTCGCCGGCGAGGGCATCAGGAGTGAACACGCTGTCCTTGTAGGCATTCACTACTCGGTACTGCTCACTCTTGCCGGCAAAAATGTCACCGGTAAACCAGGCGCCCGATAGCAGGTCGTAGAAGCCGTTGGTGAGGGTGACCACGCCTGGCAAGTCCGGCAGCACTACCGGGGTGGTCCACAGCGCCTTGGCCAGCTGGTTCTGTGCGTCGTAGCGCTCGCCCAGCACCGCAGCCCAGGTGTCTTCGTCCAGGTAGTAGGTGCTGCGCGGCATCACATGGCGCTTACCCGCCTTGAGGGTGGCTTCCACTACCCACACGCGGTGCAATTCCCAGCGCAGCGCGGAGGGGTTCAAATGGTGCTCGCCCAGCAGGTCGGTGGGGTTGGCGGCCGTGAACACCTTGTTCGCGTTGTAAGGGATGTAGAGCTCCTTCTTGCCTACCAGCTTCCAGTCGAAGCGGTCCAACCGGCCATTGAACACATACAGCTCGTCGAAGCTCATCACACCCGCCGTAGCCGGAGTGGGCGTGTCGCAGCAGGCGTTGGGCAGGCGGCGCACCCGGCGCTGGCCTGGCAGGTAGGTCCATACACCGGCATTGTCGGCGTTGATGTTTTCCCGCCCGGTGATGGCTTCGCCGGCACGCAGGGGTGGGCCATCGTTCACCATGCGAATCGACCAGAAGGTGCCGTCCTTCTTGCCGCCATCGGGTAGGTACCACGGCATCTGCATGTCGGCGCGAGAATCGTTGGTAAGCACGTGCTTGCCGTCGGCGGTGGTCAGGTACTGGGTGAAGTTGGCGTGCCAAGACGCCCCGCGCCAGCGCACCAGGTGGTTCCACATCACTTCCACCCCCGCTTTCGGAATCGGGAACGGAATACCGCCCTGGGCGTTTTCGGGCATGGCACCCGCCGAGCCCTCGGTCAGCTTCGCGCCTGTGGCGTTGGCATAGGTAGCGTCATACACCGCCTGGGGGGCGGCGGCAGTGCGGTGAGTGGCATACACGTCAAGCTTGTAGCTGTCCGGGTATTTCTTGAGCATGGCCTTGGTGCCTTCGGACAGTTTGTCCGCGTACTGGGCCATGTTCTGGGCAGTGATGGTGAACAGTGGTTTTTCGCTGGCGAAGGGGTCGCTGCGCTTGCCGTCGCCGCCACCGGCCTGCACCAGCCCGCCGGTCCAGGCCGGGATGCTGCCGTCGGCGTTGCCGGCGCGCTCGGCGCCCAGGGGCGTGAGGGTAGTTTTCAAGGTGTCGGCTTCGGCGGCGCTGACGGCTGCCTGTACCGGATTGGCCAGGCAGGCGGCAGCCAGTAAAGCGACCGACAAGGCACTCAGGCGGTGGCGAAGGTTCATGGACAATCCCCTTTATTGTTAGAAAGTACGGCTGACGCTGAAGGCCAGGAAGTCACGGTCAATCAGGCTTTGTTCGAAGGTGTAATTGCTGCTGGCATCCAGGAAGGTGTCGCTGCGGCCGTAGTAGTGCGTGTAGGTCAGGCCCACGTTCCAGGTATTGAGGTAGTTGCCCTTGATACCAATGTTCAGGTCGCCGCCACGGTTGGCGCCAAAGCCGGTGCCCAGCGCCATCGAGGCACCGTGGGTGTAGCTGGCACCAACCGGCACACTCACGTCCCAACCTGGGAAGGCCTGGCGGTACATGGGCTCGTACACGGTGCGCAGGCTCCAGGCGTCGCGGTCGGCGTTGGGGTCCACGGCGTCGGCATTTCGGGTTACGCTCAGCACGCGGTTCCAGGCGATTTCGCCCACGAAACTGGCTTCCTGGGACACGAACGACGGGCCCAGGCTCGCTAACCATGAGAGGTTGGCGTGCAGCGTATGGCCGGTGGCATACACCGCGTCGTCGGCGTCGTTGGATACGCCCTCGCCCGCTATCAGGCTGTGCTGGAGCGTGGAGGCCAACGGCTGGTGCCAGCGGGTGGACAGCTCGCCCGCGATGTTGAATTCCTCCAAGGTGGTGGAGAAACTCGCGCCCACCGACTCGATCCCTTCCGGGTAGGCCCAGTAGTAATTGCCGGCGTAGCCGCTCACCGGGTTGAGGTTGGCGAAGTCGGGCCGCACGATCAGCTGCGGGCTTTTGTCGTGGAAGCGAATGGCATAAAAGCCGAAGTCGTAGTTGTCGGTGCGCCAGCGCAGTTGCACCCCGCCCTGCCCCCCGTCCTTGGCCTGTTTGGTACTCCCACGGTAGAACGCCAGCGGCGCGGCCCCGGGGAACAACGGTGCGCCCACGAACAAGCGTTCGTTGCCGTCAGCGAAGAAGTCGTCGGTAGAGAAGTAGCTTCCCGAAGCCGGCAGACGGTTGGCTTCCCACTCGAACTGGTAATAGGCGCCGATGCTTACGTCGGGCGTGAGCTGCAGCTGGCCGGACATTTGCTTGACCGGACGGATCAGTTCCTTGAACTGGGTATTGGGCACCGACAACCCCTTCACCACGTCGATCGGGGCCATGCCGCCGGCAATGCCGTTCATGCCGTAGAACAGGCTTTCACCCCACTGCATGGCGTACTGGCCCAGGCGCGCTGAGGCCGGCATTTCGCCCAGGTCACCTTTGGCGAAAACGAAAGCGTCAAGCAGCTCGGCCTTGCGCCCGTGGAGGGTGCGGGTGGCGTCAGGGAAGTCATCACCGTCGAAGCTGTTGATGCGATCGGCGGCGTTGTTGTCGGTGTTGCGGTTATAGGCATCGTCGTACCAGGCCGCGCCGCTTATCCGGGCGCCGACGTTCTGGTAGGTGATGTCCATTTCCGACAGCACGTCCACACGGCTGGAGATCAGCCCCTTGTCGAAATTGCGGTCGCCGTCATCCAGGTTAAGCGAGGTGTTGCCTTCGGTCAGCCGGTCAGACTGCCCCTCGGTACGCCAGGCGGCACTGTACTTGAGGGTGTTGTCCCAGCGAATGCGCAGGTCCGGGTTGCCCGTGTCGAACTCGAAAGCCTGGCTGTGCCCGGACGTGCCTAACAGGGCGACCGCCACCAGCGCGGCGGCCGGGGTAAGCGCGCAGCCAGCCCCTGCCCCGCGCAGCCCAAGCCGCGCGGCGGATATACGAAGTACCATGGTGATTCCCTCGTTTTTATTGTTGTAAGGGTCGGCTCAGACAGGCTGCGCGGTGAGCTCCAGCATCCGCTTCACCAGCCCTATCCGGTCGAACGCCCGGTCCTGTTGCATTTCCTTGTCGCCGGCCAGCACCGATTGCTCGCTGATGAACTTGCAGCGTTCGAAGCGCCGCGCCATGAAGCGCTGGAGTTGCTCTTCCAGGGTGCCGTCGGCGGTGAGCTCCTCGCCCAATACCACAGCGTCTTCGATGGCCATGCCAGCGCCCTGCCCCAGGTGGGGTGTGGTGGCGTGGGCGGCGTCGCCGATCAGCAGCACGCGGCCGCTGTACCAGGGCTCGTCCACGAACACCACTTCCATGGGCTTGTAAACCACTTGGCTGCTGTCCACGATCTGCTCGCGCAGCTCGCCGATGATCCCGCCAAAGCCGGCCAGCCGGGCACGCATCTGCTCGGCCAGGGTGCTGGCGTCCATCCAAGGGTTTTCGGGTTCATGGGAGGTCAGGAACAGGTACATCAGGTCGCCGGCCAGTGGCACCAGCCCGGCGTTGCCGGCAGCGCTCTGGAAGTTGGCCAGGTGGTCGATGTGCGGCGCCCGGGGGAAATTGTGGCGCCATACAGCTTGCCCGGTGAAACGCGGCGTGTAGCGGTCGCCGAACAGCAGGCTGCGGATCTGCGAGTACAGCCCGTCGGCGCCGACCACCAGGTCGTAGCGGCCGCTGCTGCCATCAGTGAACAGCACATCAACGCCGTCCGCGTCCTGGTTCAGGGTTTCCACGGCCAGGCCCAGGCGGATGTTCGCGCCCAGGTTGGCGGCGGTGTCGCTGAGCACGTGGTGCAGTGCCAGGCGCGAGATACCCACATTCGCCGGGTACTGTGGGCCGGCCAGGCGCTGGCCGGGAATGCGCGCCAGGGTTTGCCCTTCAGGGCCGTAAATGGCGACGTCCTCGAAGGGATAGGCCGCGCCCAGATAGGCATCGAGCACGCCCAGCCGGGACATTTCCCGCACTACGTTGCTCTGCTGGATGATGCCTACACCGTACACGGTCCACTCGGGTTTGAGCTCGATCAGGTCGACCTTCAACCCCTGCCGGCGGAGCGAAATGGCCGTGCACAGGCCACCGATCCCACCGCCCACGACCAGAACATTGTTCACTGAACTCATGGCATGACTCGCTTGTTTTTATTGTGGGTCGTTGATGCCAGCCTTGGCACCGCGCCGTTTGATCGGCATTACGGCGTATCTGGCACCGATTTGACTAATCGCATGTTCGGATGGGATGTATCGCCGTTCGCGATACCTCTGCCGTTCCGTTTATTCAGGTTTCCAGCCACACGTCATCACCCTCGATGCGGTGGCGTAGCGCCGTCAGGTGCTCATCCAGGCACGGCCCGTACACACAGCGGCCATCGACCGGATCGAAGCGCGCGCCGTGGGCGTAGCAGATGATCCAGGCGCCGTCGGCCGAGAGGTAACGGTCCTTGCGGTATTCCAGGGGTACATCCAGGTGCGGGCAGCTATTGCGATATACCCGCACCTGGCCTTGATGCAGCAATGCGAACACCTGGTCGTGGCCGGCGCCCCAAGGGTCGAAACCCCGGGACTGGCCTTCGCTCAACTGCGCCAGTGCACACAAACGCGTTGCCACTGCCATGGCGCCTAGCCTTGCTTGGGTGGCGGGCCGCTCGGCGCCCACTTCTCACGGCTGGAGAACAGGAACAGTTGGGAGTTATCGGCGGACATCGGCGCAAACCGCGCGGCCCACGCATCGTCGTGCTTGTCCATGTCGGCGTCGTACTCGATGTGGCAGCCCAGCGGGCTGTTGAAGTACCAGAACCAGTTGGAGCCGAACAGGTGACGCCCCGGGCCCCAGAAGCTGGTCCAGCCCTTGGCCGCGAAGCGTTGGCCAGCAAGCAGAACCTCGGTGCCGCTGCCCATATGGAAGGTGAAATGCTCGCAGCCCTTCATGTGGGGCGGGGTTTGAATCATGAACAGGCAATGGTGATCGTCCGAGCCTGCCGGGCGCATGAACGGCCCTACGCCCTCGAAGGTGTCGGTGATGCGGAAGCCCAGGCGGTCGGCATAGAACGCGCCGGCCTTGGTGGAATCGGGCACGAAGTACACCACATGGGACAGCGTGCGCGGCTTGGCTTCCATGTCCGGGGAAATACCTACCTGGTTCAGCGGCCGCTGGGGCTCGCTGCCAGGGGCGTTGGTGAGGTCTGCCGGGGCGCTGAAAGGCCGCCGCTGCGCTACCTGGAAGGCGATATGGAAGCCCATGTCGTCCACGCTGTGCAGGCTGCCGTCGGCATCGCGGCGTACTTCGCGGTCACGGGCCAGTTCGTCCTCGATGGCCGCCAGGTCCTCTGCGGTGGCCACTGCATAAATGGTTTCACGCAGCGACGGCGCCGGGCCGATGGCTGGCGGCAGGCTCGCATCATCGGCCCGGCGAATGATAATGGCGGTACCGTCCAGCGCTTCGAATCGCCCGCCGTTGCCGTCCAGCCCTACGGGGTCCAGCCCGTAGTCACGCAGGCAATCGGTACAGGCCTGGATGTCGTCGACACCGAAGACCAGTGCGTCTAGGCCGATGATATTCATGCGAACCACTCCGTTCTTGTAATTGGAATCGGCGCCTGGCCGACTTGGAACAGAGCCTGAACGGTGGGCGGTTAGCTGACCAATCGTGTGTAAGGATGCGATGTATCGCGCGGGGCGATACCTGCGGCAAGCCGCTGACCCAACCCGCAGGAGTAGGCGCCAGCCTGCGAACTGCTACTCACCGAACGGAAACAACCTAGTGCCCCACGCGATACCTCCTATCCCCGGATACGATTGGCAGTGATACCCCGGCCTTCCTTATGGTGCAGCGATGGCGCGCCTGCCCTTTTCAGCGCGCGGCCCTTTCGCAACGCACAAGGACAACAAGAAATGTTCAAGTACTTCCCCACCAATTACGTGTGGAACCTCTCCGTAGACCTGGCCATTGAAATGGGCGCCCGCATGGGCGAGATCGAGGAGATGTGCGCGCCGCTGCAAGAGGCCGCCAAACAGCCGGACAAAGCCGGTACCGAGGCGTTCCGGGAAACCTGGGCGAAAATGGCCGACAAGCTGTGCGGCTTGGCCGAGGAAGACGAAAGCGCCGGGCGCCTGCTCTCCGCTGGCGAGAAATACAACCGCGCGGCCACCTATTACCTCACCTGTGAGCGCCTGCAGGCGCACGGTGCCCCGGGGCGTGCGGACTTGTACCAGCGTTTTCTAAGCACCTTCGCCCGTGGCGTCGCGCTGTCGAAAGAAAATTGCGAGCGGGTGGAAATCCCCTACGAAGGCGCTCACATCTCCGGCCTGCTGGTTCGAGCCGAAGGCGTGGACGGCCCGGCACCACTGCTGGTGCAGGTGAACGGTCTGGATTCCACCAAGGAAATGAAATACCGCGTGGGCCTGCCGGCATGGCTGGCCAAGCGTGGCGTGTCCTCGCTGATCATTGACCAGCCAGGCACCGGCGAAGCGCTGCGCCTGCACAACCTTACGGCCCGTTACGACAGTGAACACTGGGCCAGCCGCGTGGTGGACTGGCTGGAAACCCGCGCGGACGTAGACCCCAAGCGCATCGGCATGGAAGGTGTGTCGCTGGGCGGGTACTACTGCCCTCGCGCCGTGGCCTTCGAGCCGCGCTTCGCTTGTGGCGCGGTGTGGGGCGCCAACCACGACTGGCGCGACGTGCAGAAGCGCCGGCTGGAAAAGGAAGGCGACTTCCCGGTACCGCACTACTGGGCCCACGTACGCTGGGTGTGGGGCGCCAAGGATCAGGATGACTTCATGGCCATTGCCGAGAACGTGCACCTGGACGGCGTGCTCGACCGCATCAAGGTGCCCTTCCTGGTCACCCACGGCGAAAAGGACTCGCAGATCCCGCTCAAGTGGGCACATCGTACCTATGAGCAACTGGTCAACAGCCCTCGCCGGGAGCTGAAGGTGTTCACTGCCCGCGAAGGCGGCGTGCAGCATTCCAGCTTCGACAACAGCATCAATGCCGGGCAATACATCGCTGACTGGATGGCTGAAGTGTTGGGCGGGCGGGTGGCGTAGGCGCTCGGCATTCACCCCGCCTCTTGGGTCTGCTAAGGTGGCGCCCCTTACTCATGCCAGCACACAGGGGGCCCCTTGGCCGCGCTCGAAACCCTCACCGCCGACCTCTTCGAAGTGGACAAGCGCCTGTCGCTAAAGCCCGTCACCGATTTCAACGCCTACCTGCGCGAGGCCTTTGGTGACGGCCCTTGCAGCTGTGTGCGCTGCCAGCAAAGCGGCGGCAATGACAGCGGCTACACCCTGCGTCATACCTTCGTGTTCGCTGCTGGCCAAACCCACCGCCGCTTCGCCAATACCAGTGCCAGCGACGTGCTGTTGATGCTGAAGAAGGCGTGGCTGTCCTACACCAAGGCCGAGCTGCCTGTTACTGGCGCGCTGGATATTGATAGCGTACAAAGCTTCGTGGAGCCTGGCCTGCATGAACGGCTGCTGCCGCTATTACAGGCCAGTGGGTTGGTCAGCCAGGTAGACGGCGAGTTCATGTTGAACAAGCCGGTGGAAGGGTGAGGGCGAAGCACGTGCGGGAACGGATACGGGTCTAGTAGTCAATCTGACGTGGGCCTGACCCGCCGAGGCTATCCCTTTCAATTTCGACCATGGCAACCAGGCTCCCAACAGTCTTCGCCTGCGCTACCATGTCATCCGAGAGAACTACGTCGAACTTATTCTCTATACTTTTTATTATCTCTGTGAGGCTGACTATATCCGTCAGCCTATCTGTAAGAGCGGTTTTACTAGTTATAGCGCTGCCAAGTTTCGCTATGAAAAGTTCTTATATATCTGATTCCAGGGACATGGCTCTTCTCCTCCGACGTGGTAGCTAGATCCTGGCCTAGCCGCCCGTTCCATAAAACTGGCAACTCTGCCAGGTTTTCGCGCCGCCCGTCGCCTCACCCCTCATCCAGCCCCAACGCCTTCAAGCGCCGATAAAGCGTGCGTTCACTCAGCCCCAAATGGGTCGCCAGCGCCTTGCGCGAACCGCGAAAGCCAGCCAGTGCCTGGGCGAGCTTGTGCTGCTCGCTGGGCAAGGATGCCAGCGCCGGCTCATCAAGGGGCAAGTCCCGCCGGTGAATCACGCCATCGCTGGCCATCAGCTGTGCGCGCTCCAGCACGTTGCGCAGCTCTCGGATGTTTCCCGGATAGTGATAGGCCTGTAGCCAGGCCATCGCGTCGGCGGCGACCCGCCAGGGCGTGCCCTGTGCCGTGCGGCGAAGAAGGCTGTCGATCAGCAAGGGGAGGTCTTCGGCGCGCTCGCGCAAGGCCGGCAAGCGCAAGGTGAAGGCATTGATGCGGTAATACAGGTCCTGACGGAAGCTGCCGTTGACCACCATCTCTGCCAGCGGCTTGTGGGTCGCGGCTACCAGGCGAAAGTCCGAATGCAGGGTGCGCAGGCTACCCACCGGCCGGAAGCTGCCTGATTCGATCAACCGCAGCAGCTTCGCTTGCGTCGCCAGCGGCACTTCGCCGATCTCGTCGAGGAATAATGTGCCGCCATGGGCGGCTTCGGCCAGCCCGGTCTTGCGAGTTGCCGCTCCGGTGAAGGCGCCCTTCTCGTGCCCGAACAACTCGCTCTCGAACAGCGTCTCGCTCAAGCCCGTGCAATCGACCACCACCAAGGGCCCGCCTGCCCTGGGGCTGGCCGCATGCAAGGCGCGGGCGAACAGTTCCTTGCCTGTACCGGATTCACCCTGCAGCAACACCGGGATCTGTGACGGCGCGGCCCGCTCCAGGTCGGCAAGCGCACGCTGGAAAGCGGGTGCGCGCCCGACCAGGCCGTGCTCACTGGGCTGGGCCGCCGCCACCGCCAGGGAACGCAGCCGCTCTACGTAACCCAGCAACTCCCCGCCCTCGCCATACAGCGGGCGCAGCTCTACATCCACGTGCTCTGGCCCGCGTGGCGTGTGGTGAACATGCAACACACGCTCCGGCAAGCGTGTTTCCCGTGCCTTGCGCATCGGGCAATGCTCGCCGGCACGGTCGCAGGGCACGTTGTAACCATGGGACACCTGGTGGCAGGTGTGGCCGATCGGCGCCTGGCCGCGTTGGCCGAACTGCTGACGGTAGGCACGGTTGGCAGCGACGATATGGTAGGCCGTGTCCAGCACGATGGCAGGCAACGGGTCATGTTCCAGGTAGGCGTTCAACGCCAGTGGGTCGAAGGTGGCCACGGGGGCTCCAGCAGCAGGCAGGCGGGGAAATACTGCCATTGACTGCCATCCACTGCCAGCACCGCTGACGGACGTGGCAGTTCCAAGCAGCAGAGTAGCCGCGTAGCCCAGCAAATACTGCCTTGGCGCGCTGGCACGGATATTGACTTACCCGACCATCGGCTGCGGTCGCCCTCGCCGTTCTGGAGCCCTCATGATGCACCTGCAAACCGACGCCTACCGGGTGGAAGCGTTCTTCGACCCGGCCACGTCCAGCCTGAGCTATCTGCTGCTCGACCGCGCCAGCCAAGACTGTGCGTTGATCGATGCCGTGCTCGATTACCAGCCCGCCACCGGCCATACCTCTTCAGTGAACGCTGACAGAATGATTGCGCGGGTGGGCGATCTAGGGGCCCAGGTTGAATGGATACTCGAAACCCATGTGCATGCCGACCACCTGAGCGCCGCCAGTTACCTCAAAAAGGCCCTGGGCGGGCGAATCGGTATCGGTGCGCGCGTGGTCGAGGTGCAGGCAGCTTTTAGCCGCTGGTTCCCAGGCGCTGCCGAAACAGCCACCTTCGACGCCCTGCTCGGCGACGGCGAAAATCTCAAGCTGGGCGACCTCTCGATTCAGGTACTGCACACGCCCGGGCATACACCGGCGTGCGTTACTTACCTGCTCGACAACCCCGAACAGCCGCTGGCATTCGTGGGCGACACGCTGTTCACCCCAGACTACGGCACTGCTCGATGTGACTTCCCGGGTGGCGATGCCCGCGCACTGTACCGGTCGATTCAGCGGTTGCTATGCCTGCCAGACCACACCCAGCTGTTGTTGTGCCATGACTACCGGCCGCAAGGTCGTGAGCTGATATGGCACACCACGGCGGCCGAGCAGCGCGCAGGTAACCTGCACGCAAACACCGGCATCAGCGAAGAGGCCTTCGTGAACATGCGCATGGCGCGCGATGCCACCCTGGCAATGCCGGCCCTCATGCTGCCCGCGGTGCAAGTGAACCTGTGCGCCGGTCAACTGCCTCCCGAGCAAGCTAACGGCCTGCGTTACCTGCGTATCCCCCTCAATGCCTTCAAGGACACCCCATGACCCACACGCTACCCGTTCATGACGTGGTAATCGTTGGCGCAGGCACCGCTGGCATCGCGACCGCCGCCAGCCTGCTCAAGCGCGTCCCCGGGCTGGACGTATTACTGATCGACCCTGCCAGCGAGCACTTCTATCAGCCGGGCTGGACCCTGGTGGGCGCGGGGGTGTTCAAGGCGGCCAGCACCCGCCGCGAGACTGCCACGCTGATACCCCCTGGCGCGAAGCTGCTGCAAGCCACGGTGATCGGGTTCGACCCTGCCAACAGCCAGGTATTGCTGGCTAACCGGCCTGGGCTGGGCTATCGCCAACTGATCGTGTGCCCGGGGCTGGTGCTGAATTGGGCCGCCATCGACGGGCTGGAAAGCACGCTTGGCCAGCACGGCGTGACCTCGCACTACCGCTACGACCTGGCGCCTTATACCTGGGAGCTCACCCGCCAACTGCGCAAAGGCCGGGCGCTGTTCACCCAGCCCGGCATGCCGATCAAATGCGCTGGCGCGCCGCAGAAGGCCCTTTATTTGGCCTGCGACCATTGGCGCTGGGAAGGCCGTCAGGGCGCGGTGCGGGCCGAGTTCCTCAACGCCAACCCAAGCCTGTTTGGCGTGGCGGCGTATGTGCCTGCGTTGCAGCGCTATATCGAGCGTTACGAGGTGGACCTGCGCCTTCGCCATCGCTTGGTGGCAGTGAACGGCCCCTTGCGCCAGGCCACATTCGAAGTGACTGCCAGCGATGGCAGCATCCGCCACGACACCCGCGGCTTCGACCTGCTGCATGTGGTGCCGCCACAGTGCCCACCCCTGGCAGTGAGTGGCAGTGCCTTGGCGGACGCCAACGGTTGGCTGGAGGTAGACCCGCACAGCCTGCGCCATCGCCGCTTCGCCAACGTTCATGGGTTGGGCGATGTTATCAATACCAGCAACGCCAAAACGGTCGCCGCTGCCCGCAAGCAAGCCCCCGTGGTTGCCCACAACGTGGCGGCGGCTTTAGGCAAGGCCAGCGGTACGGCCCACTACGACGGTTACGGTGCGTGCCCGCTCACGGTTGAACGCGGCCGTATCGTACTGGCCGAATTTGCCTATGGCGGTGCGCTGGCGCCCTCCTTCCCCCAATGGGTGCTCAAGGGCACCGAGCCTACCCGCCTGGCCTGGTGGCTGAAGGCCCATGCGCTGCCGGCTGTGTACTGGCATGGCATGCTGCGCGGGCGGGAATGGCTGGCCCAGCCCACGTTGGAAGCGATGCCGTGACGCTGGCCTATCTGGCCAGCGGCCTGGGCGCGGTGGCAGGCTTGGTGTTGGGGCTTACCGGCGCGGGAGGTGGCATATTGGCGTTGCCGCTGCTGATGTTCGGCCTAGGCCTGAGCATTCCCCAGGCCGCCCCTATCGCACTGTTGGCAGTAGGGTTATCTGCCCTGCTCGGTGCGGTAATTGGCCTGCGCCAACGCATCGTGCGGTACCGGGCCGCGGCGTTGATCGGCGCCTGTGGGATCGCCACCGCGCCGCTCGGGGTGTGGCTCAGCCATCGCCTTCCCGCAGTTCCACTGGCAGCGTGTTTCGTAGCCGTACAAACCTGGGTGAGCGTGCGTTTATGGCGGGGCGCTGACCCATCGGGGCGGCCGTTAGCTCAATGCCCTTGCCGGCTGGACCGCAGCACCGGCCAACTGCACTGGACCACTTCGTGCGCGCAAGCGCTGGCAGGGACCGGCGCTCTGGCAGGCGTGTTGTCGGGCCTGCTCGGGGTGGGCGGAGGCTTCGTGATCGTGCCCGCGCTGCGGCGTTACACCGACCTGGAAATGAACAGTGTGGTAGCGACATCCCTGGCGGTGATTGCCCTGGTTGCATTGGCCACCGGCGGCGCGACCATGGCCAGCGGCGTGGGTAATATCCAACTCGCCCTGCCCTTCGCAACCGGTAGTGCAGCGGGCCTGCTGCTTGGTCGGCGAATGGCCCCCCGCGTCAGCGGCGCTGCCTTGCAGAAGGTATTCGCCGTGACAGGCTTCGCAGCGGCCGTGGCGGTACTGGCAAGAAGCCACATTTTCGGCTGATTTTGCCGTATATCGGAGCGGTACGCACCGTTTGTAAATCCGATGGAATTTTGCGCGCCATACAAGGCTCCGTTAAGTCGGTAATGATCAACGGGATTGATTGGAAATGCCTACGCCAACGCTTTTCGTCATCGACTATCGCCTTCACGGCGCACCCAAGAGTTTTGTGATCCGCCTCGACCGCATGGACAACGCCGAAGCGTGGCATTGGGCCAGTTGCGATGCGGGGGTCGGGCACATACCTCGCCACCGTCACGACAAAATCAAACGCACCTCCAAACCCATGGCCGAGAAGTTCGGGATTACCGACGTGCGCTGGCGCGCGGCGGGTATGCAGCCGCCCGTAGAAGCGCCAGTAGCTGACCGCGCCGCCGGTTAGCCACATCGGGCTCGCAGTAGCAGGCCAAGACCCAACCCCGGCGAATGCAGTGCCGGGGTTTTTTACACCTGCCGATCGGCACTGGTGTTCCCCCTTTCCTGAACTACCGTTGTATCGCCGCCACTACAATGAGCGCCGAAGCGGCCGGCTGCGCCTCCACGTTGCCCCCTGCTTTGAGGAGCTACTGCCATGACCCTTATCTACGACGCCCGCGACTACGGCGCGGTTGGCGATGGAACCACGGACGATACCCAGGCCATCCAGGCCGCCATGGACGCCGCAGCCGAGACCGGGGGCCAGGTTTATCTGTCCAGGGGCACGTACGTGGTGAGCGGCGACACCTCACAGACCTCCGGGCCCTGCCTCATCCTGCCAAGTGGCGTAAGCCTCGTCGGAGACGGTGCCGGCGACACCAGCCTTAAGTTGGCCAACGACTGGAGCAAACCCGTCACCGGTATTGTCCGGGCTGCCATGGATGCACAGGACGTCGGGCTGGCTGACCTTACAGTGGATGGCAACAGCGCCAGCACCAGCGGGCGCGTGGATGGCTTCAGTACCGGCGCCGGGCCTTGGGACAGCGGCACCAACACGGGCGTGACCGTGAGTGGCGTGACGTTCACCAACTGCAGCGGCAATGGGCTGAACGCGCAACAAGGCACCTTCGCCCTGAGCGTGACCGACAGCGTAGCAACCGGCAGCGGCCTGGACGGCTTTTACGCCCACCTTGTAGGCACCGCCGAGGGTTATGTGGACGCGGGTGGTTTTCAGGACAACCTCAGCGAAGGCAACGGCCGTAACGGCTTTACCTTGTTACTGGACAACTACCGCACCACCCTGGCCGACAACGACGCGCTGGAGAACGGAAGCCGGGGCATTCTGGTGGAAGGCCAACCGGGCGAAGCCTTCTCGGAACGAGTGGTGCTCACCGGTGGCGAAATCGCCGACAACGGCGCAGAAGGTTTGCTACTCAAACTCACCGACTTCAGCCGCGTAAGCAACGTGACCGTGCACGATAACGGTGGCGCCGGCATCGGCTTGTATGGCTCCAGCGCCAACACCATCGCAGGCAACGTGCTGTACAACGACGCCAGCACCTTCGGCAACGCCGAAGTCGTGCTGCAGGCCTCGGACGATTCGGACGTGGGCGCCGTGGACGCTGTCACCGGCAACGTGGTGTACAACAACCTGATCGGTGGCGGCAACGCCAGCTATGCGGTGTCCGAGCGCAACGAAGACATCACCGGCTTCAACACCGTGTTCGACAACTACTTCAGCCGCTTCGGCGACCCCAGCACGGTGTTCTACGGCACTGACAGCAACGCCTTCAGCAATAACGACAACCTTACCGTGGCCGGCACCGCCGGCAATGATGTGCTGGCCGCCACGGAAGTGTCTGATACGGCGCTCTATGGCTTTGCAGGCAACGATCGGCTCACCGGCGGCCTCTACGATGACGTGCTGTACGGCGGCGCCGGGGTGGACCGGCTAACTGGCGGCGCCGGCTCGGACACCTTCCGTTTCACCCGTGCCAGCGACAGCGTACGTGGCGCCAATGACCTGATCACCGACTTCGTCGCTGGCGAAGACAAGCTTGACCTCGCCAGCCTGGGCTACAGCGGTTTGGGCGATGGCCACAACGGCACCTTGCAGCTCAGCTACAACGGCAGCCTGGGGCGGCACTACCTGCGCAGCCTGGATGCCGACAGCGACGGCCATTACTTCCAGTTGGCGCTGGTGGGCAACGTCAACGAGATACAGGCCAGCGACTTCGAAACCCTGGTGCAGGGCACCTCGGGCCGCAATACCCTCACGGGCAGCGACAATGGCGAAACGCTCAGGGGCCTGGCGGGCGCGGATACCCTCAGCGCCGGTGCTGGTAATGACTATGTAATTGGCGGCGCGGGCGCCGACCAGCTCACGGGCGGCGACGGCAACGACGTATTCGTGTTTGACGCGCTGCGCGACAGTTATGCCAACGACACCCGAAGCGTGGACAACAGCGACACGATCACCGACTTCCGCTACGACCAAGATGTGCTTGACCTCTCGGCGTTTCGCTTCACCGGGTTGGGCACCGGCTACGACCACACCCTGGAAGCCACACGCACCGGCGGTGACATGGTGTTGCAGTCACTGGAAGCCGATGCCAACGGCAACTACTTCAAGCTGGTGCTCGAAGGCGTGAGCTATATCAACAATGCCGCGATCCGCTTCGGCGCCCCCACGACCACGCACTTCAATGACGAACCCACCAGCTACGACGACTACTACATCGATGAACCCACCGCCAATGACGACACCTTGGTCGGCTATTACACCAATGACCGCCTGAACGGCCTGGCCGGCAACGACACCCTGCGCGGGGAAGCCGGCGACGACATACTCGATGGCGGCGCAGGTAGCGATACGCTCGACGGCGGAAACGGCAATGATCAGGTGGCGGGCGGTCGCGGTAGTGACACCTTGACCGGTGGCAGCGGCGACGATGTGCTGACCGGCGGTGCTGGCCTGGACCAGCTCACTGGCGGCTCGGGAGACGATACCTTCCGTTTCCTCGCCACCACTGACAGCTTGCGCGGGATGAGTGACGTGATCACCGATTTCGACGCCAGCCATGACCTGCTGGATGTGGCCGCGCTGGGCTATACAGGCCTTGGAAGCGGCCGCGACGGCAGCTTGAAGGTGAGCTACAGCGCCACGGCCGACCGCACCTATGTGAAAGACTTCACTGCAGGCGCAGACGGCGAGCGGTTCGAGATCACCCTTGTTGGCGACCTCAGCCATGCGCTTGGCGCCGACGCGTTCGTGTTCGCCCCAGCGCCGGAGCAGGAGCTCGCCCTGCTAGGCGTGGCCGCTTGAAGCCATTCCCGGGGTTGCACCGGCCCTACACTGGGGGCCGGGTGAAGCCCGGGAATTATCCGCCGGTATCAATACCGCCAGATCACGTCCACAAACGCCCGGTGCATGTAGCTGTCCACCTGGCTGCCATAGGCATCACCCGGCTTGAACACACCACCGCGCAAGCGCACGAGGGCCGAGGGTTCGTCGATGGATTGGCTCAGCGACGCCGGCAGCAGGCCTTGCTTGAAGTAGCGGGTTACCACAAGGTCCAGCTCCTGGCCCAGGTCTTTCTCGCCATCGCGCAGGGGCAGGCTGCTGCTGGACAGCAGGTCACCGGTGCCGCTGTCGTATTCGTTGTCATACGCGGCAACGCCACGGCTGGTGATGCCCTTGTCGCCGTCCACACGCCAGAAGCGGTGGTAGATCAGGCTGGCGTCGTAGTCTTCACGCAAGCTCCATGAACCGAACAGGGTGGCGCTTTGCAGGTTGGTCATGTCGCCCCGGAAGGCTTCGCCGAAGCGGTGCACGCGAGAGTTGATGCCGGTGTAGGTGGAGCGGTTGCTCTCCAGGCCGTTCTGCTCGTATTCGCCGCTTGCGCGGGCATAGGCCGCACCTACCTGCCAGCTCGGGTCCAGGCGCAGGCGCAGGCCCAGGTCGGTGGCCCAGCCGCTCACGTTGCTGTGGCTGGAGGCTTCACCCGGCAGGTTGCCGTTGCGGTCCAGGCTGTTCACCTTGTCGCGGTTACCCTTCAGGCCGGTAAGGCTGGCCCAGTAGTTCCAGGTGTTGGTGTTGCGACGGGCATTGTAGGCGTCGCTGCTGGCTTCGAGGCCGAACCACGTCAGGTCACCGTTCTGGGTCTTGTCCAGCGGGTCGCTGGCCTGGCCCACCCGGGCGTAGTCCAGGCTTCCGTTGTCGCGGGTATGGTGCGCACGCACGCCAACCCACTGCCCCGGGTTCCACTGCCAGGAGGCATCGGCGAACAGGTGCAGGCGGTCCTTGTCGGTGGGCGACAGCTCTTTCAGGTCGGTGCGGTAGTCGCTGAAACGCTGGGCCGTGCCCAGGTTGGCCTTGAGCAACGTCGTGTCGAAGGTCCACGCCAGGGCTTCGATGTTGGTGTCGCGCCATTGGCCATCGTCGTTGCGCAGGCGCTGGCGGCCGAACTTCAGCTGCTCGCCCGGGTACGGAGTAAGGCCGCGGTAGCCCACCCAGAACTCGCGCATGGCCAGGTAGCTCTTCTTCGGTTCACGGTCGCTGTTGCTGCTTTGCGCGGCTTCGCTGGTGTCCTGCTGCAGTGTGTCGGTTTCGACAATGTCCGTCGCCGTCACTGCCTGCCCCATGGCATAGGCGCTCCACGCTCCGCGCTGGAAATACGCCCACGGGCGCAGGTCCAGGCCCAGCCCGTTCACGTCACCGTGGGCCGCAGTCCCAAGATCGCGATCCCCTTCCGTTTGCGCCGTGGCCTTGATCTCCAGGCCAAACTGGCTACCGTCTGCGGTAGCGGCCATGGCGGGCAGCATCCAGGCCAGGGAACATCCAAGGCCGACCCCGGCCGAAACCCACTGCTTCATCTTCAATCCTTGTGCATTGGCAAATAGTTATACGTCGCCGGATACACTCGCGGCTGCGTGCGGCGGCGATGATAGCTTTCAGCCAGTGCAGTGCATACCCCAATTATTCGCGGTAACGGAACGTTCCCATGACCACTGACAATGTTTCGAGTGTTTGGGCCTGGCCCCTGGCGCGGTTCCGTGATGCCCTTGCGGGCCTGGAACCAGTCCCCAGCTGCGGCGCCACTGCGGCTGTGTGTGGCAACCTGGGGCTGGCGTTGATCGTGATGGCCCTTGGCAAAAGCCAGGCGCGCGAGGCACACCCCGCCCGGGAAACACTACTGGCCGAAGCACGGGCCCTGCTGCCGGTGCTCGCCGCGCATGCCGATGGCGATATGCGCGACTTTGGCCGCTTTATCGAAGACCTGCCCCACACCGAACCCGAGGATGCCCAGCGCCAACGGGACCTCGCGGTGCTGGTGAACCGCACTCACCAGGCCGCGCAAGATGCGCAAAGGGCGCTGGAACTTGCCGTGACCGCCCTGCCCCTGGCTACCCCCAGCCTGCGCTGCGACGTACGCGCAGGGGGCTTGATGCTTCACGCCAGCGTGCACGCCTTGTTGCTCAACCTCGCTGAAGACGCCCCCCTGCTGCAAGACCCCGGCCGCACCGACCAGTATGAGGCGCAACGGGCGGCGATCGGAAATCGCGCCGATATAGCGGCCCGTGCGTTGCGCGAGCGCTTCGAACGCAGTGAAGCGAAAAAGCTCTAGCGTATTGAGCTGATGCAGCGAAGCCTGCTGACCCTTATTCAATTTTGGAATAAATAATATCTATAACCTTCTTGGACGACATAACAGTTTGCCTCGCACACTCCACTCCGCTCAAATCTGAACCGCGCAAGGGCGCACCATGGACCTCCGACAACTCCGTTACATCATCGCCTTGAACGACTATCGCAGTTTCGTTCGCGCCGCTGATGCGATGGGCATCACTCAACCCGCGTTCAGCCGCAGTATTCAAAGCCTCGAACAGGAATTCGGTTGCCAACTCGTGGACCGCGCGGATAAGGCTTTGCGCCCCACCCCGGAGGGGGAAGTGTTGCTGGCGCATGCGCGACACCTGGTTCAGGGCGCGGCCCGGCTTAGTAGCGAAGTGGGCCAGATGACCAAGCTCGATGCCGGCCGGGTACGTTTCGGTTGCGGCCCTTCGCCGGCTGCGGCCGTACTGTCCCAGGCGCTCACCCGCTTCCATCGGCAACGCCCCGGTATCCAGTTGCACTTTGTGGTCGATGACTGGGAGCGGCTCGGCCGGGCGCTGAACCGCGACGAAATCGAATTCTTCATTGCCGACATCCGGCCTTTCGAGGCCGACCTCAACTTCGATACCCAGCCCTTGGCTCAGCGAAGCGGGCAGTTCTTCTGCAGGCCTGGCCACCCGCTGGCCGGGCGAAGCACCTTGAGCGCCGCCGATGTATTCGCCTACCCGCTGGCTTGTGGCTTGGTCCCTCCGGGCGTGCGCAAGGTAATGGCCAACCTCTGTGGGAAACAGGATTTCGCCCCGCATTTCCAGACAGAATATTTCCCAGCATTGCTCAGGATCGTTCAGGAGAGCGACGCCATCGGCCTGAGCGGGCAACACAACTGCGCCGACGCGATGGCCCAAGGCACTATCGAACGCTTGCACTGGCGCAACCTCCCCCCGGCGCTGGGGGCATTGCGCGCCCATTGTGGTGTAGTCAGCCGCGCGGGCTATCGCCTGTCCCCCGGGGCGCGCGCGTTTATCGAAACCTTGCTGGCCATCGACAGCGAGGTCGCTTGACCCTGTACCTGCGCCGTCGACTGCGTTCGCCTCGCGAGCGGCACGTTACGCCTCAATGAATGCAAGCAGGTCCGCGTTGATAACGTCCGGGTGGGTGGTGCACATGCCGTGGGGATAGCCGCTGTATACCTTGAGCGTGCCGTGCTTCAAGAGGTTGATACCCAGCTGCGCCGAGTCGGCGAAGGGCACGATCTGGTCGTCATCGCCTTGCATCAACAGCACCGGCACCTCGATGCTTTTGAGGTCTTCGGTGAAGTCGGTTTCCGAGAAGGCCTTGATGCAATCGTAATGAGCCTTCGCACCGCCCATCATCCCCTGGCGCCACCAGTTGAGCTTGATACCTTCGGACACCTCGGCACCGTCGCGGTTGTAGCCGTAGAACGGGGTGGGAACCTCACGGTAAAACTGCGCCCGGTTGGCCACCAGCGCAGCACGGAAGCCATCGAACACGTCCAGCGGCAGCCCGCCCGGGTTGCTGGCGGACTGCACCATGATGGGCGGCACCGCCCCGATGAGCACGGCCTTGGCCACATGCCCGGCGCCATAGCGAGCCACGTAGCGCGCCACCTCACCACCCCCGGTGGAATGGCCTACGTGAATGGTGTCCTTGAGCTGCAAATGGGCGACCAGCGCGGCCACGTCGGCGGCATAGGTGTCCATTTCGTTGCCGTGTGCCGTTTGAGTGGAGCGCCCGTGCCCGCGACGGTCATGGGCGACCACCCGGTAACCTTTGGCAAGGAAGAACAGCATCTGCGCATCCCAGTCATCCGCGCTGAGGGGCCAGCCGTGGTGGAACACGATCGGCTGACCAGTGCCCCAATCCTTGTAGTAGATCTGGGTGCCGTCTTCGGTGGTGAAGGTAGTCATGACGAAGCTCCTGTGCGCGTAGGGGTAGGATTCGCTGCCAGGGCAACGCCGCCGCCCATGACCACTGCCGAACCTCCAGCGTAGCGGGTGGCGCCTGAAAGAAATTGAACGGATGTGCTATTGGTCCGTCTGGGCTTAGTCGTCGCTCAGTTCGTGGCGCTTTAAGTGCATGGCTTCATGGCGTTTTGCAATGCGCGCGCACGGAACTCCCGCCCCAGACACCGCCCTAAACCTCGTCTACGTACTGGCACCACGCTAGTTATCTGGTTGAGGATGTAATTTCGATGGCTTCAAACACCCTTTCGGCCGCCGCACAGCCTCGCGGTGGTCAGCGTGCGTCTGCGGCGCGGTTGATCTTTATTTCAGTGCTGGTTGCCACCATGGGTGCGCTGGCCTTCGGTTATGACACTGGCATCATCGCCGGCGCCCTGCCCTTCATGACCTTGCCCGTGGCGGAAGGCGGGCTGGGCTTGAACGCCGTGACAGAGGGCCTGGTAACCGCCTCGCTGATCGTCGGCGCGGCCGTGGGCTCGCTCGCCAGTGGGTACTGCTCGGACCGCTTCGGCCGGCGGCTTACCCTGCGCCTGCTGTCGGTGTTGTTCATCGCCGGCGCGCTGGGCACGGCTACCGCGCCCTCGATTACCCTGATGGTGGCGGCGCGCTTTGTGCTGGGCATCGCCGTTGGCGGCGGCTCTGCCACAGTGCCGGTATTTATCGCGGAAATCGCCGGGCCTTCCCGACGCGCCCGGCTAGTGAGCCGCAACGAGTTGATGATCGTCAGCGGCCAACTACTGGCGTACGTTTTAAGCGCACTGATGGCCGCCCTGATGCACACGCCCGGCATCTGGCGCTACATGTTGGCAATCGCCATGGTGCCAGGTGTGTTGCTGCTGATCGGCACCTTCTTCGTGCCGGCATCGCCGCGCTGGCTGGCCGCAAAGGGGCGTATGGACGACGCTGAAGCGGTGCTGGAGCAGCTGCGGGACAGCAAGGCTGATGCCGACCGCGAACTGGCCGAACTCAAGGCCCAGAACGAACAGGCACGCCACCGCCCCGCAGTGAAGGAGCTGCTGCGCCAGGGATGGGTGATCAAACTGCTATTGATCGGCATCGGCCTGGGCTTTACCGCACAGCTCACCGGCGTGAACGCCTTCATGTACTACACGCCTATCATCTTGAAGAACACCGGCATGGGCACCAATGCGGCGCTCACGGCCACGATCGGCAACGGTGTGGTGTCGGTAATCGCCACGCTGCTCGGCATCTGGGCCATCGGCCGTTATGGTCGGCGCCACTTGTTGATGACCGGCCTGGTAGTAGTGGTGCTGATGCAGGCGGCGCTGGGCTGCGTGCTGCAGTTCATGCCGCAGAACCTTAGCCAAAGCTACGCCGCGCTGGCCTGCATCCTGGTGTTCCTGTTGTTCATGCAGATGTGCATTTCGCCGGTGTATTGGCTGCTGATGTCCGAACTGTTCCCGGTGCAAGTGCGCGGCCTGCTGACCGGTACCGCCGTGTCGATGCAGTGGCTGTTCAATGCTTCGGTTGCCTTTGCCTTTCCCCTGGCGATCCATACGCTGGGCAACCCTACGTTCTTTGTGTTCGCCGCGATCAACATCGGTTCGCTGGTGTTCGTGTTCTTCTGCCTGCCGGAAACACGCGGCAAGTCGCTGGAAGCCATCGAAAAGCACATGAAAAAGGCACTCTAAGCGAAAAGGGCCAAGCCTGGGCATCGGCGGTGCTTCAGCCGCTCCCCGAGGTTTGCTATGCTCGCCGCGCCAGCATCGGGCCATACCCTGCACCCGAGCTGCCGCGGGCGGACAGCTGAGTCCGAACTATCCGGAGCTCTTCGCTGTGCGCCATCCTTTGTCCTCATTACGCGGGGGCTTGCTGACCCTCGTGCTGGCAAGCACCGTGCCTCTGGCCTTGTGCGCTGCCGTTGCCTTGTTCATGTTACTGCGCAACGAAGAGGGCCAGGCCATCGCCCGGGCACTCGAGGCCAATCGGCAGACCGCCACCGCAGTGCAAGTCACCCTCAATCGCTCGTTTGCGGTACTGGCCGCCGTCGCCGCGTCCCCTTTGCTCGACAGCGACGACCTGGGCCCCTACAACCAGGTGTTGGCCCGGGTGTTGCCACTGATGCCCGGCTGGCATTCGATGCTGGTCACAACGCCCGAGGGGCAGGTGCTTAGCCGGGTGTCACCGCGGCCGGCCACCGGGTTCAACAGCCCAGTGGAACCCGCAAGCTTCAAGCGGATGATCGAACACCCGGGCCCCATCGTTGGGCAGTTGGGCCAAGGCCCCTCCGGAACCTGGGCAATCCCGCTGCGGGTACCGGTCATGCGTAACGGTGCCCTGCGCTATGTACTTACCGCTCCGCTATTGCCGCAGAACATCGCCGAGGTGCTGGCCCTGTCGCAACTGCCCAAGGGCTGGACCGTGGTGGTGTTCGACAGCAATGGCCGGCGCATCGCCCGAGTGCCCGAGGCCGGGTTCGCCGTGGGCGACCAGGTATCGCCGGAGCTCGGCGCATTGGTGGCCAGCGACCGTAACGAAGGCGCAGGTGTCAGCCATACCTCCAACGGCGATGAGGTGTACACCGCCTGGCTACGCTTGCCCGACGCAGGCTGGACGGTTGCCACGGGTATCCCCACTAAAGAAGTGAATTCGAAGGTGACCAAGGCCCTGCTCCTGTATGGGGGCGGGCTGGGCTTGTCGCTGCTGTTCGCTACCGTGGCCGCGCTGCTTGCGGCGCGGCGGATCAGCCAGCCCATGGCCGGTTTGCGCAAGGCGGCGCGAGCGGTAGGCCGTGGTGAAATTCCACAGGTGCCGAGCACACCTATCAAGGAGATCAACGACGTAAGCGTTGCCCTCGAGGCTTCTGCCGTAGCGCTCAGGGACAGTGAACGGGCCCGCGACGAAGCCGTTGCCCGGCTGGAAACCGCCCACCAGGGGTTGCTGGCGGCGGACCGGCGCAAAGACGAATTCATCGCCACCCTCGCCCATGAACTGCGCAACCCTCTGGTACCGGTCGGCCAGGCCGCGGCGTTGTTGCGCTCCGCCAGCGCCAGCCCCGCGCAACGGTCCCACAGCCTGGCGGTGATCGACCGCCAGGTGGGCAACATGGGCCGCTTGCTGGATGACCTGCTGGACGCTTCTCGTGTGAGCTTCGGCAACATCCCCCTGCGCCTCGAGCCTTTGGAGTTGAACGCCGTGCTGCACGACGCGCTGGCCTTTATCAACAGCCGGGCCCGGGACAAACAATTGCAGGTACGTGCTTCGTTTTCTTCCGACCCGTTGCCGGTGGAGGGCGATGCCTTACGCCTTCAGCAATTGTTCGTGAACCTGCTGGACAACGCCGTCAAGTACACCCCGGCGGGCGGCCAGGTGCGGATCTCGCTGTGCAGGCTCGGGGGTCAAGCCTGCGTGGAGGTCGCCGACAGCGGTATTGGCATCGCGCCGGAAAACCTGGCCCAGGTATTCCGCATGTTCGGCCGGGTCGCCGGCCCCGGCGTGGACGCTGGTGGCTTGGGTGTGGGCCTGGCCCTGGCCAAAAACCTCGTGGACTTGCACGGAGGCGAACTTAATGCCGCCAGCGACGGCTTGGGCCAAGGCAGCTGCTTCACCGTCACCCTGCCCTTGGCCAACCCCACCGTGAGCGCCGTCGCTGCGGCGCCATCACCCGTTGCGCCGGTTAGCCCGGGGCGGCGCGTGCTGGTCGCCGATGACAATCAGGACATCGCCTTCACACTTCAGGCGCTGTTGGAGATGGAAAGCCATGAGGTGCGGATGGCCGCAGACGGCCAGCAGGCGCTGGACCTGTGCCGGGACAGCATGCCTCACGTGGCCGTGCTGGATATCGGCATGCCCCGCCTGGACGGCTACCAGGCTGCGGCGGCCATCCGTGCGTTGCCGGGTGGCGAAGGCGTGTATCTGATTGCCGTGTCGGGCTGGGGCCAGGCCGAAGACGTGCGCCTGGCCGAAGCTGCCGGCTTCGATCGCCACCTTACCAAGCCAGCGGACTTGGACCTGCTGCTGGAGCTGGTGGCCAGCGCCCGCCGCTGAACGTACCGCTCGTCCCTGTTTGCCGATTGCTGCAAACGAGTTTGAACTTGAGTCGCTCGCGGTCACTCAAGTTAACAGCAGTACAGAAATACTTTCTTCGAAGGCCCGATAATGGACGATCCCGAAACAAGCCGCGGAGCATCTGCAATTCCGGTTGTGGAAGAGGTGCTGACGCTCTCTAAACGCAAGATTCACACCGGCACTGTTCGCATCGAAAAAACCGTGGAATCTCGGGACTACCTCATCACTGAGAGCCTGCGCCGCGAAACAGCTGCGGTAGAGCGGTTTACTTGCGATACGGAAGTGGACCCGAACAACCCGCCGCAGGTAAGAACTGAAAACGGCGTAACAATTATCCCGGTACTTGAAGAAGTATTGGTCGTGGAAAAACGGCTGATATTGAAGGAAGAGCTGCATGTTCGACAGGCCGTCAGCGAAGTTACAACAAGCCAGCCGGTGACTTTGAAAAAAGAACAGCTGACTTTTAACAGAAGCGACAGCCTGGAAAACACCGACAGCGAAGAACCACAGGGGTCTTCCGCGTCTGCGCCTGACTCATCCCTTACGTGAATCGAGGTAAACATGAAGCATACTCTTGTAGCGGCATTCGATGACCTGAGCACCGCTCAGGCAGCCAAAGCCCAATTGCTGCAGCTGAACATCGCCGAAAGCAGCATCGAGCTCTCCACCGCTGATGCCACCGCTCAAGGCACCATGCCTGCCAGCGAAACCTCCGCAGCTACCACTGCAGACCCTCACACCGATGACGGCTCCTTTGGTGACAAGGTCAGCCATTTCTTCAGCTCGCTGTTCGGCAGCGACGACGATGGCCAGCCCCACCGCTACAGCACTGCCTATCCGGAGGCTTATCGCCGGGGCGCAACTTTGATCACCGTCACCGTTGCCGATGACCTGCAGGCAGAGCAGGTAGAGGACATCCTGCAAGCACAAGGCGCCATCGATATAGATGAGCGCGCCGCCACCTGGACCGATGGTGCACCTGGGGTGACGGCCCAGGCAGGGCTTTCGCACGTGGCAGGCACCCACTTAGGCGCCGACAGTACTGCGCCAGCGAACGCCACGGGGATGGCCCCTGACCTTTCTGGCAATACGGCAATCCCGGTAATCGAAGAGCAGCTGCGTGTAGGCAAGCGGGAAGTGAATACCGGCCGTGTCCGCGTGGTAACCCGGGTGACCGAGCGCCCGGTCGAGGAAACCGTAAGCCTGCGCGAAGAGCACGCCAACATCGAACGCCGGCCGGTGGACCGCGTGGCCACTGCCGGCGAATTGAATGCCTTCAAGGACGGCGCCATCGAGATCCAGGAAACCGCCGAAGAAGTAGTCGTGGACAAGTCCGCCCGAGTGGTGGAAGAGGTCAGCGTGGGCAAAACCGCGACGGAGCGTAAGGAAACGGTACGCGATACCCTGCGCCGTACCGACGTGGAGGTGGAAAACCGCCAAGGCGAGCTGACCAAGGCCGCCGCGGCGTCCGGACGTAACAAACCCTTGGACCGTTAAGGTAAGGCATTCGCTCGGGGGCCTTCAGTTATGGAAGGCCCCTACCTTGCCGGAACACCAGACTCCATCAATTGCCTTGCTGAAACGCTTCACCCACGCTATACCGTCATCACAACTCCAATAAAGGTGTATCTGTGATGACTCCATTGAAGCTGCTCGTGGCCCTCGGCGGGCTGGCCGCAACCACTCAGGCGTTCGCCTGGGACTACACCCTTCTCGATGCCCAAACCGGCGCGAAGGCCTTCAAGGTCACCAGCGCCGAGCTGGGTGTGACCTCTGGCAAACCTTTCACCGTGACAATGCGCACCCTGCATGGCGGCCGTCAGGAAGGGGTAAGCGTAGTCGACATCGACAATGGCACCCTCAAGCTGACCGTGGTGCCCACCCGGGGTATGAACGTGCTCGACGCCTCGGTGGGCAAGGTGCGCATGGGCTGGGATTCCCCCGTAAAGGAAGTGGTCAATCCGGCATTCGTCAACCTCACTGGCCGCGACGGCCTGGGCTGGCTCGAAGGGTTCAACGAACTGGTCACTCGTTGCGGCTATGAATGGGTAGGCCACCCTGGCGTGGATAACGGCGAAATGCTCACCCTGCACGGGCGTGCCGCGAATATTCCCGCCAGCACCGTGACCCTGCACATCGACGAGCAACCGCCCTACGCCATAACCTTGCGCGGCGAACTGAAGGAACAAGCCTTCAAGAAGGTTGACTTCAGCGTGGCCACCGAACTGGTAACAGTGCCTGGCAGCACGCGCTTCGACCTGCACGACACCCTCACCAACAATGGTGACTATCCCAAGGAATACCAGGCGCTCTATCACAGCAACTTCAGCACCCCCTTCCTGGAAGAAGGCGCGCGGTTCGTGGCCCCAGTCAAGCAGGTATCGCCGTTCAACGAAAAAGCCAAGGGTGATCTCGCCACCTGGGACACCTACCGTGGCCCTACCCGCGATTACGATGAAACCGTGTACAACGTGGTGCCCTACGCCGATCAGAACGGCCAGACATTGACCGTGCTGCACAACAAGGCGGGGAACCTCGGTGTGGCCGTGGGCTTCGATACCGCCACCCTGCCGGTGTTTTCCCTCTGGAAAAATACCGACACCCAAGGCCAGGGCTATGTGACCGGCCTGGAGCCAGGCACAAGTTTTTCGTACAACCGGCGTTACCAGCGGCCGCTGAATCTGGTGCCCAAAATCGGCGCAAAAGAGGTGCGTCAGTTCCGCATCAGCTACAGCCTGCTGGCGGACAAACCTCAGGTTGATCAGGCCGTTGCGTCTGTAAAGCAGATCCAGCAAGGCCGCGCGACCGAAGTGCGTGACACACCTCTGGTAGACCTCTCGCACTGAAAAAACACCTGCGTTGCGTTTAGCGCGGTGCTTGCGCTGCGCTAATTGTTTGCTATGCCTAAGGGTCCATGGTGTTTCATCACCCGAGGGCAACGGAATGTCGGAACCGAAGAAAATGAGCGTCGGCCAGCTCACCATGCTCACCGCCGTCAACATGCTCGGCTCGGGCATCGTGATGCTGCCCTCGAAGCTGGCCGAGGTAGGGGCCATTTCGATTCTGTCCTGGCTGGTCACGGCCACCGGCTCCCTGGCGCTGGCCTACGCCTTCGCCCGCTGCGGCATGCTCAGCCGAAAAACCGGCGGCATGGGCGGGTACGCCGAGTACACCTTCGGCAAGGGCGGCAACTACATCACCAACTACACCTATGGCGTGTCCCTGCTGATTGCCAATGTGGCCATCAGCATCACTGCGGTGGGATACATCCAGGTGCTGTTGGGGGTGGAGCTCAACTCGCTGCAGGTGGGCCTGGCGACCATCGGGCTGCTCTGGCTCACCACGTTCGCCAACTTCGGTGGCGCTCGCATCACCGGCAAGATCGGCGCCCTCACGGTGTGGGGAGTCATCGCGCCAGTGGTGTTCATTTCCACGGTGGGCTGGTTCTGGTTCGACAAAAGCGTCTACGCCGCCGGCTGGAACCCTCATGACAAAACCCTCTTCGAAGCCGCGGGTGCTTCGGTGGCTATTACGCTGTGGGCGTTTCTGGGCCTGGAGTCAGCCTGCGCCAACACCGACGCGGTGGAAAATCCGGAGCGCAACGTACCCATTGCCGTGCTGGGCGGCACCCTCGGCGCGGCGGTGATCTACATCGTGTCCACCAACGTGATCGCAGGCATCGTCGACAACCCGGAACTGGCCAGTTCCACCGCGCCGTTCGGGCTGGCGTTCGCGAAGATGTTCAACCCGATGGTGGGCAATGTGGTGATGGGCCTGATGGTGCTGGCTTGCGTCGGGTCGCTGCTGGGGTGGCAGTTCACTATTGCCCAGGTGTTCAAGAGCTCGGCGGACACGGGGTATTTCATGCCTATCTTCGCCAAGGCCAACAAGGCCGGTACGCCTATCGTGGGCATGCTGGTGCTGCTGGCGGCGCAAACCGCGCTGGGCTTTCTTACCATCAGCCCGGACTTGAGCAAGCAGTTCGACACCTTGGTCAACCTGGCCGTGGTCACCAACCTGGTGCCGTACATCCTGTCCATGGCCGCACTCATGACAATGCAGAAGGTGTCCAACGTACCTCCCCGCCAGGCGTTGATGACCAACATCGTTGCCTGGACCGCCGCCGCCTACAGCTACCTGGCGTTGTACAGCTCTGGGGAACAGGCGCTCATGCTCGGGGGCGTGGCCACCATCTTCGGCTACACCCTGTTTGGCTTCGTCAACAATCGACTGATCCGCCTGGAAGCCCTTAACAACAGCGTGCCGACCCAAACCGTCAGCGCGCGCCACCTCGAAGGTGAGCCCGTGCCCGTCAACAACCTCGATTTACGCCTGGAGGCCAGACCATGACCGATCACAGCCGCTTGCTTGGCATGCTGGCATTGCTGGTCAGCAGTGCCCCAGACAAACGCACCGTGTTCGGCCGCGCGCTCAACCAGCTGATTACCGACGTAGAGGACCGCGCCATCAGCGTGCTGGTGTCCGAGAGTCTGGCGGATGCAACGTCAATTTTGCACTCGGACCCCGCCATCCAGTGCGTGCTGTTGAGCTGGGAGATGGATACCAGCGAGGGCAACCAGGAATGCATCCGGTTGCTCACCGACCTCAGGGCGCGCAATACCCGGGTGCCGGTGTTCCTGATCAGCGACCGCAGCACGGCGTCTACCATCCCACTGATTGTGATGCAGCACGCGGACGACTTTATCTGGCTGCCGGAAGACACCAGCCGTTTCCTCAGCGGCCGCATCTTCGCGGCGATCGAACGTTACCGGCAGGCTGTGCTGCCACCGATGCTCGGGGCGCTGCTCAAGTTCGCCCGCGGTTATGAGTATTCCTGGCACACCCCTGGGCATGCTGGCGGCACAGCCTTCCTGAAAAGCACGGCAGGGCGCGCGTTCTACGAATTCTTCGGAGAAAACCTGCTGCGCTCGGACCTGTCCATTTCCGTGGGCGAACTGGGCTCGTTGCTGGATCACAGCGGCCCTATCGGCCAGGGCGAACGCTACGCGGCCAAGGTGTTCGGCGCCCATCGCACCTATTACGTCACCAATGGTTCGTCCACTTCCAACCGGGTGATCCTGATGGCCAGCGTGACCCGGGATCAGATCGCTTTGTGCGATCGCAACTGCCACAAATCGGCCGAGCACGCGATGACCCTCTCGGGGGCGATCCCGACGTACCTGGTGCCCACGCGCAACCGCTACGGGATCATCGGGCCAATCCTGCCGCAAACCTTGAGCGCGGACAGCGTCAAGGCGGCCATTGCCAGTAACCCGCTGGTAGGCCCTGGGGTGGACCCGACGCCGATCCATGCCATCGTGACCAATTCGACCTACGACGGGCTGACCTATAACGTCACCCGCGTGGAACAGCTGTTGGGACAGAGCGTGGACCGGCTGCACTTCGACGAAGCGTGGTACGGCTATGCCCGTTTCAACCCGTTGTACCGCGATCGCTTCGCCATGCACGGCAACCCCGGCGATCACGACCCTTCCGGGCCGACGGTATTTGCCACCCAATCTACCCACAAGCTGCTGGCGGCGTTGTCCCAAGCTTCGATGATCCACGTACGGGACGGCCGTAATCCCATCCCGCACGGGCGCTTCAACGAATCGTTCATGATGCATGCGTCCACTTCGCCCAATTACGCGATCATGGCGTCGTGCGATGTAAGTTCGGCAATGATGGAAGCGCCCAGCGGGCAGATCCTCACCAGCGAATCCATCGAGGAGGCCGTTGCGTTCCGCCAAGTGATTTCGCGGATGAACAGCGAGCTGGCCGCCCATGACGACTGGTTCTTCACCTGTTGGCAACCCCCCACCGTGGCCGTGGACGGGCAGGCCGTTCCCTTCCATGAAGCCGACCCTGCCAGGCTCAAGACGGACCCCAACTGCTGGGTGTTGCACCCGAACGAGGTGTGGCACGGTTTCGGCGACATCGAGGACGGTTACTGCATGCTCGACCCGATCAAGGTGTCGGTGCTCAGCCCGGGCATGGGCGATGACGGCGAGCTGCAAGGCTTTGGCATCCCGGCGTGCGTGCTCAGCGCCTACCTGGGGCATCAGGGGATCGTGGTGGAAAAAACCACTGACTTCACCATTCTGTTCCTGTTCTCCATAGGCATCACCAAAGGCAAATGGGGTACGTTGGTGAACGCGCTGCTGGACTTCAAGCGTGACTACGATGCCAACCTCGAACTGGAGCTGTGCCTGCCCGAGCTGCTGGCGGCCAACCAGCAACGTTACACCGGCATGGGCCTGCGCGACCTGGCGGAGGAAATCTTCGCTGCAATGAAAGAGAACCGGGTCACGGCCACCATGGCCAAGGCCTTCGGCATGTTGCCTCAGGCCGAGTTCAGCCCGGTGGAAACCTATGAACGCCTGGTGAAGAACCAGGTAGAGCGGGTACCGCTGGCCGAAGCCGCCGGGCGCATCGTGGCCACAGGTATCGTGCCCTACCCGCCGGGCATTCCACTGTTGATGCCGGGGGAGAACGCAGGCCCGGCCGATGGCCCCCTGCTCGCTTATCTACGGGCACTTGAAAGCTTCGATACGTCATTCCCCGGGTTTACCCATGACACCCACGGGATTGAGAGCGAAGGTGGCCGCTATCACCTGCTGGTGCTGAGTTCCGCGGCCGTTGACGGCGAAGGATAGCCTGCGGCCCTGTCAGGTGGCTTTACGCCTGGCAGGGCCTGCGGATGTAAACCCTTTTGCAAAACATCCGGGCTTTGGGTCTCGCGGATCACAGAACCCTTCACACCCTCAGAAGTGCTCCATCAATCCGGACCTGCGCCCATATGGCAGCCCACAGGTACACTTCAAAATAAACGGGAAGCGGGCTCGCTCAATATTCGGCGGCACTTCCCATGAGACTCTCTGGCATCAACCAAACCCGGGCGTTATGGAGCAGGTGACCTCAGGCTATTGAATGACAGGCGAACATCCTTTGCCCAACCATCCAACACAGGCTTGGCATCTTCTGCTGTCATTGCCGCCTTGCTGTTTTCAAGGTTCTTGCCCGTACCTTTACGCACTACCTGTGCCACCACCTTATTGGTTCCGCCATCCAGAAATACGACTTCCGTAGCTACGGTTGTGGTTTGGTCCCGCCCGCCCGCAGCCGTATTGACCGCAGAAGCAACAAGGGCAATGGGTAACACCTCATAGGGTTGGAAGCCTTCCGTTTTACTGCTTACCCCAGTAATAGCCGGGCGTACGACCAACGTACCTGGCCCCGGAGCGGCAACTACCGGAAGTGAAGCTCCCAACTCCCTTTTCAGGGCCTGGTCATAATATTGGGTGATCCCCTGCAGCGTCGCGAGAGAAATCTGAGCCGTGGGTTGTGGTTTAGGATACAGCTGGCTCGGCTCTACATAAACACTGTTATAGTCTGCGACTTTAGCCTGAGGGTCAATCCACCTCATCACGCTGACGCCTGTGGCCGATTTTGCCTCTTTCAAATGACTGTAGTCTTTCAAAAACCCTGAATATTCTTCAGGAGGCGTTGCAGTGGCGGCACAACCTGCAAGGACTGCGGCAGATATGCATAGCGAGCTAACCATTACCGAAAACTTCATTCTCCAGCTCCTTGGGTGGCTTGATGGATCAGCGAACAAATCGTTTGCAGCCTATCTATATATCTATCAGGCAAGCGCTATCCGCAGTACGACTGAATTCAATCGTAGGTATAGCCCAACTTTTTATTTGCGGGAAACAATCTAAAACGCCGCATCATGGCCGAATGCAATTAAACTGCCTCATGCAATCTGGCCTACAGCCAGCAAATTGCCTAGTGCTAAATATGAGCAAGCACTATTGGCGGTTCAATACCTGCTCAACCGAGCCCTGCCCGGTTGCTTAGAATAAAGAAAAGGGCCCTATACCGTGAGCGTCCGCACAATTCACGCACAGCAATCATCATGTGAAGCTTATGCCCTTTAGTCATTCATGAGCGTTGCGGCTCCGCCCACAAATACGGCTCCCTTCCCCGCCGCCAGAAAGCGCTCTGAAAATGTAGTGGGTTGCGGATGGAAAATGACGCTATAGCGCCCCTGCCACCGGCGAAATAAAGACCTCAGGGCATTGGAGTGGCTGGTGGCCTACACCGACACCGTATCCGAGCGCACAGCTTCGCCGGATGTGAACACCTGGACGTTTCGCCTTCAGTACGTCTGGTAGCGCTCGCCCCGCGTGCCGTCGCGGTTCAAATCGCCACGGCCACCCTGCGCAACACCGACATGACCAAATGTTTGGCAAAAGGCCTAAAGCAAACGCCAAAAGCGACGATAACTACTTCGAAGGTTATCCAGGCCACACCCGGCACCGCCAGGGCCGGAAGCCAAGTACATCACCGCTGCCCTGAGGATTTCGTCATGTCGTTGACCGTTAACACCAACATTGCTTCCCTGACCGTACAGAACAACCTGAACAAGGCTTCGTCCGCCACCAGCACCTCGATGACTCGCTTGTCCTCGGGCCTGAAAATCAACAGCGCCAAAGACGACGCCGCCGGCCTGCAGATCGCTACCCGTCTGACCACCCAGATCAAAGGCCTGACCGTTGCGACCAAAAACGCCAACGACGCTACCTCGATCGCCCAGACCGCTGAAGGCGCACTGCAAGAAACCACCAGCATCCTGCAGCGTATGCGTGAACTGGCTGTCCAGTCGCGTAACGACTCCAACAGCACCGCTGACCGTACCGCTCTGCAATCTGAATTCACCCAGATGAGCGACGAACTGACCCGTATCTCCACGTCGACTACCTTCGGTACCGGCATGAAGCTGCTCGACGGTTCGGCTTCGGGCCTGCAGTTCCAGGTTGGCGCCATGACCGGTGACGACCAGCACATCGACCTGGGCATCAGCCTGAACGCTTCGGCCTCCGGCCTGGGCGTGAGCACCGCTTCCATCACCGGCGCTAGCGTGAGTGCTGCCCACACTGCGATCGACTCGGCCATCAGCGCCATCGACGCCGCCCTGAACACCGTGAACACCACCCGTGCCGACCTGGGTGCCAAGCAGAACCGTCTGGAAAGCACCATCAGCAACATCAGCAACATCATCGAGAACGCTACCGCCTCTCGTTCGACCATTCAGGACGTAGACTTCGCCGCTGAAACCGCTGAGCTGACCAAGCAGCAAACCCTGCAACAGGCTTCCACCGCGATCCTGTCCCAGGCCAACCAGATCCCGTCCGCTGTACTGAAACTGCTTCAGTAATATCGGCCGCTGGTTAACGATGAGCCCCGCTTTCGAGCGGGGCTTTTTCGTTTTTATTCCCGGTATCCGCCCCGGGCCGAAGGCGGCATACTGCCGTATTCGCTCACGTTACGCTTCCCTGGGAAAGGACCGCTTCTTGACCACGATCAACCTTGAAACGCTGCACACCCCCGTCCCGGTGGTGGGCATAGGCGCATCCGCCGGTGGCCTGAAGGCACTGGAACACCTGCTTCATGCCCTGCCGACGGACAGCGGAAAAGCGTTTGTGGTCATCCAGCACCTTTCTCCCCAGCGCCCTACCCTGCTGGCCGAGTTGATCGGGCGGCATACCACCATGCCCGTGCAGGAAGCACGCCCCAGCGTGATGGTTCGGCCAAACCACGTGTATGTCATTCCGCCCGGGCACGATCTGGTGCTCGAAGACGGCCGCCTGCAATACCTGCCACGGCGGCAGAATGGCGAGGCGACGGCGGTTGATACCTTCTTTTGCTCGCTGGCACGGGAACGCGGCGCCGACGCCGTGGGCATTGTGTTGTCCGGAAGCGGCCACGACGGCCTGCAAGGCTGCCAGGCGATCCTCGAAGCTGGCGGTTTCACCCTTGCGCAGGCACCCGATGAAGCTGAATACCCCAGCATGCCGGCCTCTGTCATCGCCGCCGGCCACGCCAGCAGCATCTCGCCAGTGGCCGAGATGCCCGAACGCCTGCTTCGTGGCCCGTCCCAACCCAACGCCGTGATCAGCGCTCTGGACTCGATCATCAAGATCATTCGGGCTACCACCGGGCATGACTTCGGCCACTACAAGAAAAGCACCATTGCCCGGCGCATCGAACGCCGCATGAGCGTACACCGCATCGGGGACCAAAGGGCCTATGCCACGTATCTGCAAGCTAACCCTGGCGAAGTACCGCTGCTGTTCAGCGAAATGCTCATCAACGTGACCCAGTTTTTCAGAGACCCGGAAGCCTTCGAGGCCTTGAAGCAGAACATCCTGCTACCCATGCTGCAGAACCAGCCGCAAGGCTACGTGTTCCGGGCATGGGTGGCCGGGTGCGCCACCGGCGAAGAGGCGTACTCGCTGGCGATCATTCTTCAGGAACTGCGCGATGAGCTGCGCGGCCGGTTCGATATACAGGTCTATGCCACCGACCTGGACGGCCATGCCATACAAGTAGCGCGGGCGGGGTTGTACCCGGCCGCCATGGCGAACCAGCTTACGCCCGCGCGCCTGGCGCAATGGTTTACCGAAACCGAGGGCGGTTATCAGGTGCGCGGCGCCTTGCGCAAGCTTATTGTGTTCGCCGAGCACAACCTGGTCAGCCACCCTCCCTTCACCCGGCTGGACCTGCTGTGCTGTCGCAACCTGATGATCTACCTTGGCGCGCACCTGCAGCGGCAGCTGATCCCGATGTTCCACTACGCGCTCAAGCCCCATGGCGTGCTGATGCTCTCGCCCTCTGAAAGCATTGGCCACCATGCCGAACTGTTTACCGCCGTGGACCGCCGCTGGAAAATCTACACGGTAGTGAAAACGCTCCATACTTCAATATTGAAAAGCGAAACCCCGAGCAGCCGAGTGCCCGATCAGATGAAAAAAGGCTTTGATCAGACGCCCAGGATCAACCGGATTTCCAGTGTTGAGAACCTTACCAGGCGCATGCTGGTGAACGACTACGTGCCCGCTTCGGTCGCCACCGACCTGCGTGGGAATGTAGTGTACGTGCACGGCGATACCAGTGACTTCCTCCGGCCCGCCCCTGGGCGGGCGACACTGAACGTAGTCGACATGGCGCGTGACGGCTTGCGCGCCGACCTTCGCGCCGCCGTTCAGGCCGCGGCCGTTAGCATTGACGGGGCGCCTGTACGGCGTCAGGTACGGGCACCCGGCAACGACGTCCCCGGCGTGGCTCTGAGCGTGCGCCTGCTGCCTGCCACGCTGGATGACGAGCGCCTGTTGTTGATCAGCTTCGAGCCTTTGCCCAGCGAAGCCGTCGAAGTGAACACTACCCCGTCGGCCCTGAGTGACAGCGAAGCCGACCAGGTGATCCTGCTCGAACAGGCCTTGACCCACACTCGTGAGCATCTACAGGCGACCATCGACGAGTTGCAGATTTCCAACGAAGAATTCTGCTCCACCAATGAAGAGCTGCAATCGGCAAACGAAGAACTTCAATCCACCAACGAGGAGCTGGAAACTTCCCGGGAGGAGTTGCAATCGGTCAACGAGGAGCTGATCACGGTCAACGCCGAGTTGCAGGCCAAGGTCGAGCAGCTCGTCGACATGCAGAACGACATGAAAAACCTGCTTGATAGTATTCGGGTAGGTACTATCTTCCTGGACACCCAGCTGCGTATTCGGCGCTTCACCCGCGATGCGGTGACCATTTACCGGTTGATCGCCGGTGATGTAGGCCGGCCGCTGGGCGATATCACCTCGCAATTGTTGAACACCGACCTTACCGGCCCCGCCCGAAACGTGCTGGAAACGCTGATTCCCTTCGAATGCGAAGTCACCACGCGCCAGGGCCACTGGTTCCTTGCCCGGATCATGCCTTATCGAACGCTGGACAATGTGATCGAAGGAGTGGTAATGACGTTCCACGACATCACAAGCAGGGTGGCGGTGGAACGGTCCGTGCAAGCTGCGCGGGCCATGGCTGAAGCCATAATCGATACGGTGAAAGCGCCCCTGTTGGTGTTGAACGATGACTTGACGGTAGTCTCGGTCAGCCAGTCCTATCTGGAAGCATTCGGCGTGCGCGGTGATCAAACCGTCAATCGGCCGTTCGGCGAGCTGAGCGATGGGGTATGGCAGGTGGACAAGCTGGTCGGCGCGCTGAAGGCGATTTCCGGCAACGACAGTGTCCTGACTGATTTTTGTATAAACGTATGTTTACCCGCTACCGGGCGACTGGAAGTCAGGCTCGATGCCAGGAGAGTGCCGGGTGACAATACCCGGCCCAACTTGATTTTGGTAACGATGCAGATCAGCCGGCCCTCACTACGAGGCCACCATGAAGAAGCTGCCGGAGATAGTTGAGAGCAGTATCCGACAGCGCGCCGAACGCGCGCTGGACGAATTTCCCATTACCGAAGAAAGCCGCGTCTGGCGTGACCTTCAGCTGCATCAGGTTGAGCTTGAAATGCAGAACGAGGAGTTGCGCCGGCTGCAGGGGGACCTGGAGTCCTCCAGAGACCGCTACCTGGACCTGTATGAGCAGGCGCCGGTGGGTTACCTGGGCCTGTCGGCCAGCGGCATGGTCGAAGGCGCCAATGCCCGCGCCGAGCAACTGCTGGGGGTATCCCGCAAGCAATTGCTCGGCCGGCGCTTCGATCGCTGGGTACACCCCGGAGACCGTGCGCAATGGACGGCGCTGTTCGTCCGCGCCTGTCGGGACATGCGCGCCCACACCGCCGACCTCACCCTGTTGCGTAACGACGGCCAGCCCCTGGCCGCGCACCTGGACTGCGTAAGGCAGCACGGCGGCGCCCGCCACGTGCGCCTGACCCTTACCGACATCAGCGAGCTGCGCCGCGCCGAAGCGAAGCTGGCCCTGGCGGCAAACGTGTTCACCCACGCCCACGAAGCGATCATGATCACCGACGCCGTAGGCACCATCCTGGAGGTGAACGAAGCGTTCCAAACCATTACCGGGTACTGCCGCCATGATGTGCTGGGCCGCAACCCCCGCATCCTCGCCTCGGGGCAAACCCCTCGCAGCACGTACACGGCGCTATGGCAGGCGCTGCATGAAAAAGGCTTCTGGAAGGGCGAAGTGTCCAACCGCCGCAGCGATGGCCAATTGTTCATTGCCGGGCAGACCATCACCGCTATCCATGATGACAGTGGCGAAGTGCGCAACTTTGTCTCGTTGTTCACCGACGTCACACAGTTGCGTGAACATCAGGCCCGGCTCGAGAAGATCGCTCATTACGACGCGCTGACACAGTTGCCCAACCGCGTGCTGCTGGCCCAACGAATGCAGCAGTTGCTGGGCCAGGCCCATGCCAGCGGTGGCAGCCTTGCGGTCGTTTACCTGGACCTGGACGGCTTCAAGGCAGCGAATGACCAGCACGGCCACGCCACCGGCGATCGAGTGCTCATTGTGGTCGCGCAGCGGATGAAAAATACCCTGCGCGAAGGCTGGCTGGCGTCGCGCCTGGGCGGTGACGAGTTCGTGCTATTGATCCCGGGGCTTGAGGATCATCAACACAGCACGCCGATACTGGAGCGTATTCTCAAGACCATCGCCGAACCCATCGAAGTCGATGGCGTCAACTTGCAGCTCAGCGCCAGCATGGGTGTGACGTTCTACCCCCAGCCGCAGGAAGTAGGCCCGGACCAGCTGCTGCGCCAGGCAGACCAGGCCATGTACCAGGCCAAGCTGGCTGGCCGGGGTTGCTACTACTTCTTCGATCAGCAACTGGAGCAGGACCTGCTGGCGCGAAATGCACGGGTGGACCGTATCGTACAGGCCATGCACCAGCACGAACTGGTGCTGTACTACCAGCCCAAGGTGAACATGCGCAGTGGCAAGGTAGTCGGGGTAGAAGCGCTTATTCGCTGGCAACACCCCGAAGAAGGCCTGCTCTTGCCCGAAACGTTTTTGCCGTGCCTCGAGAACGACAAGGTTTCCCAACTGGTAGGCGAATGGGTAATCCGCCAGGCGCTGGAGCAAACCCGGCGCTGGGCCGACCATGGCTGTGCGCTACCGGTGAGCGTAAACATTGGGAGTTGGCAGTTGCAACAGCCTGACTTCGTCGAGTTCCTCAGGCACCAGCTGTTGGTGTGGGGCAATGCGCCCGATGGCATGCTTACCATTGAAATCCTGGAAACCAGCGCGCTCAGGGACATGGACCGGGTTTCGGAAACCATCGTGGCCTGCCGCAAGATCGGCGTGCGTTTCGCCCTGGATGACTTCGGCACGGGCTACTCCTCGTTGAGCTACCTCAACCGCCTGCCGGTCAGCCAATTGAAAATCGACAAAAGCTTCGTTCAGGACATTCCAGAGGCGAACGACAACCTGTCGATCCTCCAGGCCATTACCGGCCTGGCCCACGCGTTTGACCGCGAAGTGATCGCCGAAGGCGTAGACAGCTTGTACCAGGGTGTGCGGTTGCTGGAACTGGGCTGCGACCATGCGCAAGGCTTCTGTATCGCAGAGCCTATGCCAGCGCAGGAAATTGTGGGATGGATGCGGGCATGGGCCCCGCCTGAAGCCTGGCGGCTGCAGCCTCAACTGTAGAGCGCGGTGCAGACACAACGCGCTGCAAATGGACCAAACACGCAGGCATTTCGGGGGCGCACCAAACTGTAATATTTCGTACCAGACAAACACTGATAGTAGCCAGCCCAACCTGTATCCAAGGAGGCTACACAGTGTTTCCCCAAATCCTGCGGTCGTTGTCCATCCTCAGCCTTTCCGTGGGCGCCGCTCACGCTGCCGATACTGCCAACCTGGACACACCCAGGCTGGCCGGTATCGATAACTTCCGCGACATCGCCGGTACTACCACCGCCTACACCACGGCCATGGACGGCACGATGCGCGCCGGCGTGTTCTACCGTTCCAACGCCATCACCCCTACCGCCGCAGACCTGGCGACCCTGAACGGCCTTGGGATCACGGCGGTGTATGACTTGCGCACTGCGAGCGAAATCGCCGCTACGCCCGACACCTTGCTCGCCGGTGCCAGCTATACCAACATCGACATCATCGGCAGCGCCGCCTCGGGTTCGAACATCACTACTATCTCGGTGAGCAGCGCCGCCGACGCCATTGCGATGATGCAGGATGCCAACCGTAGCTTTGTGAGCGATGTCGGCATGCGCAGCCAGTTCGCGGTGCTGTTCAACGACCTGGCTGGCGTGGACGGCGCCGCGCTGTTCCACTGCACCGCTGGCAAAGACCGCACCGGCTGGACCACCGCTGTATTGCTAAGCATCGCCGGGGTGGACAGCAGTACCATCATGACCGACTACCTGGCCACCAACGATTACACCGCCGCCCGGGTAGCGGCCACGTTGGCGGCGATGCCGGCGAGCATGGCCGCCATCTACGAACCCCTGCTTACCGTGGATGCCAGCTTCCTGCAGGCGGGGCTGGATGAAGTGACCGCCGAATACGGCAGCATGGACAACTACCTCAAGCAAGGCTTGGGGCTGTCCCAGGAAACCATCTACGTGCTCCGCGCCAAGATGGTCTATTACAACAGCCTGCCGGGCCAGGCCGAACTGCTGGGCAACTCGGCCGCAGGTGCCGGGCTATTGCAACAACTGCAGAACAGCAGCCTTTCCGGCAACTACACCGCTTACAACTACTACCTGCAATCGGCGCTGTACGCCGGCAGCCTGGGGGGTGTGGAGGCGACGGTGGGCGGCCAGGTGCACGCCGATGCGGCCAGTTACCTGTTGCGCCAACCGGGCCTGATCGAGCAGGCCGCAGGGGCATACACCAGCGGCATCAACCTGAAGAGCGGCCAGCGTCAGCTGTGGACCGCCGGGCTGGCGGACTACCTGGGCACGGACGGTTCGGCGCACGCCGCCAGCAGCAATGAACATACCCAAGGCACACTGGTAGGGCTGAGCCAGCGGTTTTCCGAACAGCTGAGTGGCTATGCAGCGTTCGGCTATAGCCGAGGCACCGTGGGCGGCGCCGGCGGCGAAGCCGACACCGACCTTACCTTCGGCACCGCTGGGGTACGTTTCGCGCCCAACGGGTTGGAGCGCGGCCTGTATGTAGCCGCCGATGCCAGCGCCGGGTGGGTGGACTACAACAGCAAGCGCGAGCTGGGCGGTGGGTTGGGCGCGGCCAAGGGCGATACCCATGGCAACCTGGCGAGCGCCGCCCTGGCCCTGGGCTATCGAACGCCGCTCGGTGCCGTCAGCCTGGAGCCCAGCCTGGGCCTGCGTGCGAGCCGCTTGAGCCTCTCCGGCTTCGAGGAAAAAGGCAGCGAGCTGGCGCTGGACGTGGACGGTACGCGACAAACCCGCCGAAGTGCCTTCGCCAACATGAAGGCGGCGTTCGCGCCAGTGGGGCTGAGCGGTGGTTGGCAACTGGTGCCCGGCGTATCCGTGGGGTACGAACACGTGCTGGGCGACCACCGGGTGGACAGCGAAGCGGGGCTGCTAGGGCTGAGCGTGGAACAACGGGCTGCCTATGCCAACCGCGATCAGTTCAACGGCGCGGTCAATATGACAGCCAGCCTGGGTAATTTCAGCCTGGGCGCTGAAGCGGGCGCCACCGGTGGCGGCGACAGCCACGGGTTCAGCGGCAGCCTGAAAGCCGGTTACCAGTTCTGACCCTGCGGGCGGCCTGAGCGTGCCAGCTCAGGCTATCCACGTGCCAACCCCTTGCGCACGTCCTGTGGCCGCACACCGTAGGCTTGCTGAAAATACTGGCTGAACCGGCCGACATTGGTGAAGCCCAGCTTCAGGGCCACCTCGCCAACGGTAACGGCCGGTTGCTGCTCCAACACGTGGCGTGCGTGCTCCAGGCGCACTTGCCGCTGGTAGGCCACGATGCTCATGCCGGCGAAGCGGCGGAAGCCGTCCTGCAATGCGCGCAGGCTCACGCTGGCCAGCCCTGCTAGCTCAGTGCCACTGACCATTACGCTCGGGTGCGCTCGCAGGTAGTCCATCGCCAGCTTCACGTGGCGCGGGGCAACGCCGGGGCCAGGTCGCCGAAGCGCCTGGCTATAGGTGTGCGGCCATGCCTCCAGCACAGCGTCCACGAGCATTTCACGTAACCGTTCAGGCATCAGCACACTGGCGTTCACCAGCGAATCCGCCTCGGCGCTGGTGGCAAAGCGCACCAGCGCCTTGATCCCGTCGAACCCAGGTTGAGCCAGGTCTACCAGGGGGTGAAAGTGCACAGGCTTCACCACCGGAGCGCCCAACAGCATAGCCAGCCGCTCAGTGAACAGGCTACGCCGTACCGAAAGTCCATACTGGCCGTGACCGTCCACCATGCGCACAGAGCGTACGTGGGCCTTTTCCACTGCCAGGCCTGCCTGGACGCTGCCAACCGCCTGAGTGGCCAGGTTGAACACGATATGCCCTGCGGTCGGCAGCACGAAGGTGATTTCGTCCGCCATGCCGGGCAGCTCGAACGCAAAGTCACCGCCATACACCATACGGCGGAAGCTTACCCCCTCGTAACGGCCGTACACGCCTGCAATCCGAAGCGGCTTTTCCATGGAAGGCATGCCGGAGTACAAGCTGCCGAACGCCTGGGTGAACAGGCGGCCGAAGTCATCGGAGGCCATGTCATCGGAGCGGATAACGATCTGTTTGCGCATGGGGGCTGCGGTCATGTGGTGATGTCAGCTCAGAAAAGTCACGGCCCGGCACGCTAGCAGCCGCTTATGACAACCACGTGACGGCAAGCGACCGGCTGCCTCAAGAAATCTGGTGGCCGAGCCGATACGTGCGCATCAGGCCGGAGGGTTCGGCCTGTCACTGCCGAAAACGTCAGCGCGCCTGCCGCGTGCTGGCAGGGATGAATGCAATGGGTAAACGCCTGGTTGAACGACTTGTCACCCTGATGAAGGTGCCGAGCGATAACCCGCGCCTGCTCAAAGCGCAGTTCGTGGCGCTGTCCCGTCAACTGCCGATGATGTACTTCGTGTTGCTGATCAACACCTGGGCCCTGGCGTTTACGCACCTGGCCTCGGCCCCGGCGTGGCTGACCCTGGGTGTGCCTGTGGCCATGACCCTGGTGTGCTGCAGCCGGGCCGTGATGTGGTGGCGCCTTACCGATACGCCACCAGACGCAGCCACGATCGCGGCGATGCTGGCGCGCACCAACCGCCTTGCCGTTGTCATCGCTATTGGCTTCACCGCCTGGTCGCTCGCCCTTTACCCCTATGGTGGGCCGTATGCCCAGGCCCACGTCGCCTTCTTTATGGCCATCACCGTGGTGGTGTGTATCTTTTGCCTGATGCACCTGCTCCCGGCCGCGCTGATCACTACCGCCATCGTGGATCTGGCGTTCATCGTGTTTTTCGCGTCCACCAAAAACCCCACCTTCATTGCCACCGCAGTGAATATATCCCTCGTGTCGGTAGCGCTGCTGATCGTGCTGCAAAGCAACTACCGCAACTTCACCAGCCTGATCAACGTGCAGGCCCGCACCGAGCAGTTGAGCGACGAGAACCTGCGGCTGGCCAATCAGGACAGCCTTACCGGCCTGCCGAACCGCCGGCAGTTCTTCAGCGCCCTCGATCAGGCATTGGAGGTGGCCCATGCCGAGGGCAGCCGCCTGGCGGTAGGGATCATGGACCTGGACGGGTTCAAGTCGGTCAATGACCTCTATGGGCATGGTGTTGGTGACAAGTTGCTGGCTCAGGTGGCTGAGCGTTTGCAGCGCCTGGCCAGCCCCTCGGTGCATGTCGCCCGCCTGGGCGGCGATGAGTTCGCGCTGATCCTGAGCCAGGGCCTGGACAACGACGCCCTCGCCGCCTACGGCGCCCGGGCGTGCGAGGCGTTGCAATCGGAATTCTGGCTCAACGGCCTGTCGATCCAGATCGGCGCCACCCTGGGTATCGCCACTTACCCACAAACGGCTGGAACGGCCAGCCAGCTGTTCGAGTACGCCGACTACGCCCTTTACCAAGGCAAGCGGCAAAATGCGGGCACGGTATGCCTGTTCTCGGCGGCGCACTACACCCAGTTGCATCAGGATGCGGTGACCGAGCAAGCCTTGCGCCGGGCCAACCTGGAGCAGGAATTCTACGTGCAGTTCCAGCCCATCCTCGATGCGCACACGCAGGCTACAGTGGCCTTCGAGGCGCTCGCGCGCTGGAACAGCCCGGAGCTGGGCGCGGTGTCCCCGGCCCGGTTCATTCCGGTGGCCGAGCGCAGCGGGCTGATCAATCGCCTTACCCTGCCCTTGCTGCGCGCAGCCTTGGAGCAGGCGCGGGCCTGGCCGGCGCCGGTACGGCTGTCATTCAACCTTTCTGCCCATGATTGCGCTTCCTGCGAGAACGTTGGGCTGATCGTTGGCGTGATTCGCGACAGCGGGTTCCCACCTTCGCGGCTGGACCTGGAAATTACCGAAACGGCCATCGTGCATGACCTTGAGCAGATGCATCGGGCCATTGGCCACTTCCGCCAACTGGGCTGTGGCATCGCCCTGGACGACTTTGGTACCGGCTATACCAACCTGGGTCAGTTGCATGCCCTGGCGCTGACCAAGGTCAAGATCGACCGCAGCTTCGTCAAGGACATTCAGGCCCACCCTGCCAGCTACAAAATCGTCAAGTCGTTGGTCGCGCTCACTCAGGACATGGGCCTGGAGTGTGTGATCGAAGGGGTGGAAACGGAAGCCGAGATGGCCGCGCTCACGCGGCTGGGCTGCACTCTGGTGCAGGGGTTCCTGTTCAGCCGGCCGATGCAGTTCGACGATACTCTCGCCTGGCTGGGCGAAGCCGACCGGGCCCATGGCCTCGCCGACCCATCGCGGGCCACCCCTTCGGCCTAGGCGGCGCACGCCCGGGAGCCTCCACGCGCGCTCAGCGCCAAGGCCACGCCGCTGGCACATACAAGCCCCGCCCCTATCAGTAACTGCACCGTAGGCACATCCGCGAAGATCAGATAGCCAAGCAGGCAAGACCACACCACGCTGGTGTATTCCAGCGGGCCTACGATAGACGCGGGCGCCCAGCGGCAGGCTTCGAGAAAACAGTACTGCGCCAGGTAGATCTGCGCTCCCAGCGCGATCATCAGCCCCCATTGCCACAGCGTGGTGGGTGTTTGCCAGGTCATCAATACGCCGCTGCCCAAGGTGAATACCGCCCCGGTGACCAACAGCTGCGCGGCGGAGCTGTCCTGCGCGCCGCTTTTGCGGGTATACACGACGGTCAGCGCCCAGAACACACCCGAGCCCAGGGCGATCAGCGAGGGCACGGGGCTGAGCGCGCCGCCAGGGTTGGCCGCAAGCACGCTGCCAACGATACCCACCAGCAGCGCCAACCAGCGATAGCCGTGCACCCGTTCGCCCAGCACGAACACCGACAGCACCACGATGATCAAAGGGGCCGTGCAATACAGCGTAGTGACCACCGACAGCGGCAACTCCCGCGCCGCGAGGAAAAAGCATGCCATGGAAAGAAACTGCAACACCCCCCTGAAGCCCATCGATCGGCGCTGAGGGCTGTAGATGGCCGCCGATGCGGTGCCCCGATGACTTACCCCCAGGGTGATCAGCAGCATCACCACGCTGCGCATGAACACCAACTGCCAGAGGGAATAGTCCGCCTCCAGCCATTTCACTGTTGCGTAGGTCAGGGAGTAGATGCCATAGCTGGCGCAGGCGAACGCCACGCCCAGGTATTTGCGGTCGATTGCAAACGTCATCCAGTGCCTCCTGTCGGGTTAATCGCGGTGGGAGTTGCCCCTTGCCGCGGGACAGGTACAGGATTAGCAGCTAGTTAACTGGTCTACTACCATGAGCAAACAAAATCACGCCACGCGGTCGCGGCTTGTTGCCGAGGGCCTGAAATCGATGTTGATCAACGGCTATGACGGGATCGGGCTCAACAGCATCCTGGACGCGGCCGGCGTGCCTAAGGGCTCGTTCTATTACTTCTTCAAAAGCAAGGAGGATTTCGCCACGGCGATACTGGACGCCTACGAAAGCCATTACTTCGCGACGCGCAGCGCCCTGTTCAGTGATTTCTCTACCAGCCCGTTGCAGCGCTTGAAGGAATACTTCAACGAAGCCGAGCGGTTGCACATGGCGCAAGCCCCCATGGGTGGCTGCCTGTACGGGGTGTTCGGGCAAACCGCCACCGCCCGCACCCCCGCATTCCGGGAGCGGCTGGCCGCAGTGTTCCGCCGTTGGGAAGCGCAGATCGAGGGGTTGCTTGAAGAGGCGCAGGCTGCGGGTGAAGTCGACCCCACGCTGAATCCGCAGGAAGCGGCGGCGTTCTTGATCGAGGCCTATGAAGGGGTATTGATCCGGATCAAGGTGGACGGAAATCCCGAAGCGTTCCAGCGCTTCAAGCGCTTTGCGTTTGCAGCGCTGGAGGTTCGGAGGTGAAAGTTCCCAGGCTTCGCCTGGTCCCACATGTTTCAGCCTGTAGGACCGGGTGAAACCCGGGAACTCTAGGGTTAAGCGGACAGTTTCTGGCTGAAGGCGTCCTCCGCGGTGCCCATGTCCAGCCGGTCGGCGTTCATGACCTTGTTCCAGGCAGCCACGAAATCGTTCACGAACTTCTCGTTGCCGTCAGCAGCACCGTACACCTCTGCCTGGGCCCGCAGTTCCGATTGCGAACCGAAAATCAGGTCGGCGCGAGACGCGAACCACTTGGGCTGGCGGGTCTTGCGGTCCAGGCCCTGGAAGCGGTTCTTGTGCTCGGTGGGGTTCCACTCGGTGTTCATGTCCAGCAGGTTCACGAAGAAGTCGTTGGACAAGGTGCCCACCCGGTTCGTGAATACGCCGTCCTGGCTGCCGTCGGCATTGGTGCCCAGCACGCGCATGCCGCCCACCAGAACCGTCATCTCCGGTGCACTGATGCGCAGCAGGTGTGCCTTGTCGACCAGGGCTTCCTCCGGCGCCATGAAGTGGGCCTCGTGATAATAGTTGCGGAAGCCGTCAGCCAGCGGGCGCAACGCTTCGAACGAATGGGCGTCGGTCCACTCTTCCAATGCGTCCATGCGGCCAGGCGTGAACGGCACCTTGATGTTCACACCGCCGGCCTGAGCGGCCTCCTCGATGGCGGCACAACCGGCCAGTACGATCAAATCTGCCATGGACACTTTCTTGCCACCGGCCGCTGCACCATTGAACGCGGCCTGGATGTCGGTGAGCTTTTGCAACACGTGAGCCAGCACCGGCGGATTGTTCACTGGCCAGTCTTTTTGTGGCGCAAAGCGGATGCGCGCACCGTTGGCACCGCCTCGTTTGTCCGAGCCGCGATACGTGGAGGCCGACGACCAGGCGACGTACACCAGTTGGGACGGCGCAATGCCGGTTCCGAGGATCTGGTGCTTGAGCGACGCGATATCCGCCTCGTCGATCACGGGATGATCGAGTTCGGGGATCGGGTCTTGCCAGATCAGGGTTTCCTTCGGCACCAGCGGGCCTAGGTAGCGGCCGGTCGGGCCCATGTCACGGTGGGTCAGCTTGTACCAGGCACGGGCGAAGGCATCGGCGAACTTATCGGGGTTGGCGAGGAAGTCCCGGGAGATTTTCTCGTAGATCGGATCGAAGCGCAGCGCCAGGTCGGAGGTGAGCATGGTTGGCTTGCGCTTTTTGTTCGGGTCGAACGGGTCGGGCACGATTTCCGGCCCGTCCTTGGCAACCCATTGCTTGGCGCCCGCAGGGCTGGTGGTCAGTTCCCACTCGAAGCCGAAGAGGTTTTCGAAGAAGTAGTTGGACCACTGGGTGGGGGTCTGGCTCCAGATCACTTCCAGGCCCGAGGTGATGGCGTGCGCGCCTACGCCGGTCTGGAACTTGCTGCGCCAGCCAAGGCCCTGGTCCTCGATCACCGCGCCTTCAGGTTCCGGTCCCATCAGCGACGGGTCGCCCGCACCGTGGGTTTTGCCGAAGGTATGGCCGCCGGCGATCAGCGCAACGGTTTCTTCGTCGTTCATGGCCATGCGAGCGAAGGTTTCGCGAATGTCGATGGCGGACTGCTTCGGATCTGGATTACCGTTCGGGCCTTCCGGGTTTACATAAATCAGGCCCATTTGCACGGCACCCAGGCCGGGGTGCAGTTGACGCTCACCGCTGTAGCGTTCGTCACCCAACCAGGTACCTTCAGGCCCCCAATACAGCTCCTCGGGTTCCCAGGTGTCGGAGCGGCCGCCAGCGAACCCGAAGGTCTTGAAGCCCATGGATTCGAGCGCCACGTTGCCGGTGAGCACGAACAGGTCGGCCCAGGAGAGCTTGCGCCCGTACTTTTGCTTGATCGGCCACAGCAGGCGCCGGGCCTTGTCCAGCGAGGCGTTGTCGGGCCAGCTGTTGAGCGGAGCGAAGCGTTGTTGGCCGCCTGCCGCGCCGCCGCGGCCGTCGGTGATGCGGTAGGTACCGGCGCTATGCCAGGCCATGCGAATGAACAGCCCACCGTAATGGCCGAAGTCGGCCGGCCACCAATCCTGGGAATCGGTCATCAGGGCATGCAGGTCAGCGATCACCGCATCCAGGTCAAGCGACAGAAATTCCTCGGCATAGTTGAAGTCGCCACCATACGGGTTGGAACGCGGCGAGTGCTGGTTCAGCGAGGTAAGGCTCAGTGCTTCGGGCCACCAATCACGGTTGCCAGGTTTCTTTCGCGGGGCACCGTGGCCAAATGGGCATCCGCCCCCCCCTGCTTTTTCTTGTGTGTCGGCGCTCATGCTTTGCTCCTCTGTGGCAGCTGTTCAGGTCGGCTAATCGACGTAGCGCCATCGTGGGCGCTTCGGAAAAACGTTAGCACCCGGCGCGAGGGTCCACAAACGCGCCGGTTGCAACAAACCGTCAGGCACTGCAGTGCCGGCCTTGGGCGCAACCGCTCTGGCGCGCTGATCACAGCCAACCGGCCTGACGGATCGGCTCATAGCATAGGCTTTGGCTATCGTAGCGATAGCACGGGTGTGCTGAAGATCATCGGGTGCCGCCGTCCAGATCGGCGAGCGCGGAAGGGGTCTCGCGAGGTAGCCGGCAGGCCGCGCGGTTGCGGCCGCTGTGTTTGGCCAGGTACAGCAGCGCGTCGGCGGCCTTGATCAACCCTTCCGGGGTGGTTTCCTCCTTGGCCGGTGTGGTGAGGGCAATGCCTGCGCTCACGGTCACGATGCCCAGTGGGTGGTCACTGTGCGTCAGGTCAAGCGCGCGAATGTCCTGCAGGATCTGCTCGGCCACGCTCGCGGCACCCACTGCGTCGGTGTCTGGCAGCAACGCCGTGAATTCTTCACCGCCGTAGCGCACCGCCAGGTCTGCGGGGCGTTTGAGTGCCTGCCGGATCGCGGCGGCCACTTGGCGAAGGCAATCGTCACCGGCGGCGTGGCCATAGCGGTCGTTGTAACGCTTGAAGTGGTCGACATCCAGCATGATCAGTGCCAGCGAAGTACCCTGCCGCCTGGCACGGGCGATTTCCTGCGCCAGCGCCTGATCAAGACGGCGGCGGTTACCGATCCCAGTGAGGCTATCGGTCATTGCCATGTCGCTGACGGTTTGGTGAGCGAGCCTGATGGCTTTCTCGGCCCTGATGCGTTGGCGCAACTGGCGAAGTACCAAGGCACCGAAGCTGGTCAGTACGCCGATGAGCAACAGCAGCACCAGGCCCGTCTTGAACAGATCCGCGCGCCAGGGCCCCACGAAAGACTGCCGCGACAGCCCCGCTTCCACTACCAGCGGGTAGCGCTCCAGGGCACGGTAGCCATATAGCCGCCGAGTGCCGTCTACTACAGCTTTCACTTCTGCCACGCCCACGTTGGCCAACGGCAGGTAGCGCTTGAAGATTTCGCTTTCCTTGAGGCTTTGCCCTACCACTGCCGGATCGAAAGGTCGGCGGACCAGGATGGTGCCGTCGCGCAGGGCCAGCACCAGTGCGCCGCGGTCGTCGATCTTGAAGGCGCCGTAGTAATCCACGAAGTAGCTGACCTTGATCGTACCGAGCAGCACCCCGGCAAACTCACCCGTGGGGGTATTCAGCCGCCGGGACACCGGAATGATCAACTCTCCTGTGGAACGGCTACGTACTACTTCGCCGATCCGAACATTCCGGTCGGCATGGGTGCGGTGGTAAATGAAGTAATCGCGGTCGGCGTTGTTGGCGGTGTCTGGCGGCTGGTCCTTGTCGGTGACCACCCATTGGCCTTCCGGCCCGTAGATGAATAGCCCATGCAACTGGGGCATTACCTCGGACTGCTCTCGCATCAAGGCGTGGATGCGGGGGATATCCATGCGGCTCAAACCATCGCCTTCCACACGCTCGCGAAGCTCACCGGTCAGGATATCGACCTGGCGAATCGCGTCCTCGGCATGCTGGGCAGTCGCGCGGGCAAGGTTGGTGGCTGAGTTCTCCGCGGTGGCGTAGGCCTGGCGATAGTCGCGCCACGCACGCCAGCCCTCTACTGCGGTGAAGGTGAGGATGACCAACAGCATGAACGTGAGCGTCAGGCCGAAGGTTGCGCCGGGCTGGTCCAGGCGCGCGATCAACGCCCGCACTGCAGGCCGGGGTGACAGCGACAGGGCTTTGCGTCCAGGCATATCGGCTCCGTGGCGGGTCGCGCCGTGGCATGGCGCCAGGTGGGCATGCCAAGGGTTAGAGGTGAGTATGCAAGCAAGATTCCGTGGTTCATCCAGCCGGCAGGGCCGGCTCGCCGTTCACCGGTAGCCGCGCCTGCCCCCGCTCTTCCCCAGGGCTGCGGTCGAAGTAGCGTTTGTACTCGCGGCTGAACTGCGAGGTGCTTTGATAGCCCACCCGATGCGCGGCCTGGGCCACGCTCATGCCCTCGCCCGCCAATACCTGCTGCGCCTTGAGCAGGCGCAGGCGCTTGAGGTACTGCACTGGCGACAGCAAGGTGCTGCGCTTGAAATGCTCATGAAAGGTGGACGGGCTCATGTTCGCGCACTCGGCGAGCCTCTCGACCGTGAGTGCCTGGTCGTAGTGGTCCCGCAAATACTGCAAAGCCGCGCCGATACGGGCGAAATGCCCCTGCTGCTCCACCAGGGCGCGCAGCACACCGGTTTGCGGCCCGCGCAGCGCCGCATACAACACCTCCCGCACCCGCGCCGCGCCCATCACCTTGCAATCCTGGGGATCATGCAGGCAGCGCAACAGCCGCTCCACCGCATCGCGCATTGGCGCGTCCAACGCTGCGGACGTCATGGATTCGGGCGTTTGCGCTTTCACCGAGGCATCCGGGGGCAGCACCATGGCCTGCACCAGTTCGCTGATTACCGCGCGGTCGATCGCCACCGCCACGCCATACAAAGGCTCACGCACCGTGGCAAAGGTTTCGCACATGAACGGCACCGACAGCGCCTGCACCAGGTAGTGGCCCGCGCCATATTCCAGGGTGCGCGGCCCCAGCCGGGCCAGTTTGCTGCCTTGGGCGAGGATAATCAGGCTGGGTTCGTAGATCTGCGGGCTGCTGGCCACGTAGTGGTCCCAGCTCATCGCCTGCACGCCTGGCAACTGGGTATCGTTGAAGCCGGGCTCGGTGGCCAGCGGTTTGATCAGTGAAACCAACGCGAGATTGGCATCGTCGTGCAGCGTGGGCGACATAGTGGCTCGGCAGAGGATTGGATACGTGCATCATCGCAGGTTTGCCTGCCTCAGCGCAGCCTTGGCGGCAGGTTCGGAGGAATAGGCACCACACCCGGAGGATTGTCCATGGCCCGCCAACGGCAGGCCGGGGAAAATGGCTGCCTTTCACAGCAACCTCAAGAGGGCACTTTATGTACACCGCCATCGGTTATGCCGCGCAAACCGCTACCACTCCCCTCGCCCCCATGACCTTCAACCGCCGCAGCCCTCGCCCGGACGACGTGGCGATCGAGATTTTGTACTGCGGCGTCTGCCATTCCGATATCCACCAGGCGCGCAATGAATGGGGCATCGCCGTGTACCCACTCATGCCCGGCCACGAGATCGTCGGCAAGGTGCTGGAAGTGGGTAGCAATGTGAGCAAATACAAAGCTGGCGACCTGGTAGGCGTGGGCTGCATGGTGGATTCGTGCCGCCATTGCGAAGCCTGCTCGGCGAACCTGGAGCAGTACTGCCTCGAAGGCCCGACCATGACCTACGCCACGCCAGACCGGGTAGACGGCAGCAACACCATGGGTGGCTACTCCAGCAGCATCGTGGTGAGCGAGCACTTTGTAGTGCGCATCCCGGAGAAGCTGAACCTCGCCGCCGCTGCCCCGATCCTCTGTGCAGGCATCACCACCTATTCGCCACTCAAACATTACGGTGTAAAGCCAGGTAGCAAAGTAGGCATCCTGGGCATGGGCGGCCTGGGCCACATGGGCATCAAGTTCGCCAAGGCCATGGGCGCCGAAGTTACCCTGTTCACCCGTTCGGCCAGCAAAGCGGAGGAAGCCCGCCGCCAAGGCGCCGACCATGTGATCGTGTCCACCGATGCCACGCAGATGGCCGCCGCGGCCGGGCGCTTCGATTTTCTGCTCGACACCATACCGGTCCAGCACGACCTCAACCCGTACCTCGAAACCCTGCGCTTCGATGGCGTGCACATTCTGGTAGGCCTGATCGAGCCCGTGGACCCCGCCCTGCATGCGGCCAACCTGGTACTCAAGCGCCGGGTGCTTGCCGGCTCGCTGATCGGCGGCATCGCCGAAACCCAGGAAGTGCTGGACTTCTGCGCCGAGCACAACATCACCTGCGATATCGAGATGCTGGACATCCGCAATATCAACGAGGCGTTCAGCCGGATGATCGCCGGTGATGTGAAATACCGCTTCGTGATCGACATGGCCACCCTCAAGGCCTGACCGCTACGCCTTTGAACGTCTGCGGCCTCCCGCCCTCAGAGAGTCATGGCTCCCCGGCGGGAGCGCCCGTTCACTTATCAACAAGCGAGGTTGGCATGAAGATCCTGATGGTCCTCACATCGCACGATCAACTGGGCAACACCGGAAAGAAAACAGGCCTGTGGCTTGAAGAGTTCGCCGCGCCCTGGTACGTGTTCAAGGAAGCAGGCGCCGAAGTCACACTGGCATCGCCCAAGGGTGGCCAGCCGCCCCTGGACCCTAAAAGCGATGCCGAGGACGCCCAGACCGACGCCACCCGGCGCTTCCAGGGGGATGAGCAGGCCAAGGCCGCCCTGGCGAACACCCTTCCTCTAGGGGAAATCGACCCCTACAATTTCGATGCAGTGTTCTACCCCGGTGGCCATGGGCCGCTCTGGGACCTGGCCGAAGACAAGGATTCGATCACCGTACTTGAAGCGTTCTACGCGGCCAACAAACCTGTGGCCGCCGTGTGCCACGCGCCTGGCGTGTTCAAGAACGTGAAGGCTGCAGATGGTCACCCGGTGGTGAAAGGCAAGCGCGTGACAGGCTTCACCAACAGCGAGGAAGCCGCCGTGGGCCTGACCGATGTGGTGCCCTTCCTGGTGGAAGACATGCTCAGGGAAAAAGGTGGCGAGTATTCCAAAGGCGCCGACTGGGGCAGCTATATAGTCGAAGACGGCCACTTGATCACTGGACAGAACCCTGCCTCCTCCGAAGCCACTGCCAAGGCACTGCTCAAGCGCCTGAGCGATGAGCTGAACGGCTAAGGCTCATGCTGCGGGGCCTGGGTTGGCCCCGCTCTCTTCTCGATGGTTGGCATGATCTGCTAGCGCGCGGTGATCACCGACAGCTTGGTGATCCCTGCCCGCTCGATGGCGGCCATGGCCTTGGCAACGGCGCCATAGTTGGCACTGTCGTCGGCCTGCAGTTGCACACGAACGTCCGGGTTCTTCTGCCTCGCTGCCTGAAGGTTGTTCTCCAGCAAATCAGGGCTGATGGCGTTCTTGTCGATGAACCACTGGCCCTTGTCGTCGATGCTCACCACCAGCGGTTCCTTCTGCTCCACCGGTGCCACCGCCTCGGTCTTTGGCAGGTTGATCGGAATGGAATTGGTAAGCAGCGGTGCGGTGACGATAAACACCACCAGCAGCACCAGCATCACGTCCACCAGTGGCGTGACGTTGATTTCACTCAGTACTTCGTCATTGTCCTGGGTAGAAAACGCCATGTCACACCGCCTCCTTTACAGCATGGGCGCCCTGTAGCCCCTTGCGCGCGGCCGGGTGCACCAGCACGCGGAAAGCACTCTTCTGCGCCAGGCTGTAGAAGTCATGGGCGAAGTCGTCGAGGTCCGCGGCCTTGAGCTTGAGGCTGCGCAAAAAATAGTTGTAAACCAGCACCGCGGGAACGGCCACGGCGATCCCGACGCCGGTGGCGACCAGTGCCGCGCCGATCGGCCCCGCGACTGTTTCCAGGCTGGCCGAACCGGCCGCGCTGATGCCCTTGAGCGCTTCCATGATCCCCCACACGGTGCCGAACAGGCCGATGAACGGCGACGTACTGCCAATACTCGCGACCACAGCCAGGCCACTTTCGAGTGAGCGGCGCTCGCGTACGATCTGCTGGCGCAGGGCGCGTTCCAGGCGATCCTGATGGTTGATGGCATGGGCCAGATCACTAGGGCCGTGACCCTCGCTGGTGTGCAGCGCGGCATAGCCGGCCTGGGCTACGCGAGCAGCGGCGCCGGGCTCGCTCTGGCTAAGCTCGGCGCCGGCTTCCAGGTCAGGCGCGGCCCAGAACCCTTTGAGAAAGCGCCGGTCTTGCCCTTTGAGGCGGGCGAACTGTGCGGCCTTGAGCAGGGCCAGGCCCCAGGTGATCACCGAAAAACCGATCAGCAGCCAGATAACGGTGCTTTCGACAGAAGCGGTAGGGGATGCAAGTGTCATGGAAACTGTCCTCGAAAAGGGTACGCGGGTTCAGCGGATCTTGAAGTCGATAGGCACGGCCACCCAGCCTTCCACAGGCTGGCCGCCCTGCTTGGCGGGTACGAAAGTCCAGCGCTTGACGGCCGCCACGGCGGCGTCATCGAGCTGTTGGCGCCCTGCGCTTTGTTGCACCTGGATTTCGGCCGGGCTGCCGCTGGGCAATACATGCACCCGCAGCAGCACGGTGCCTTCCCAATTGCGGCGCTGGGCCAGCGCCGGGTACTCGGGCGCCGGGTTTTTCAGGTAGCCGGCACTGGCCGACGGCGGTGTTACAGGGGCTGGCGCAGGCGGTGCGGCGGGCGCGGCCACCGGAGCGGGCGCGGGCGCCACAGGTGGCGGCGCTGGCGCAGGTTTCGCGACCTCCGGCGGCGGTGCCTTGGGTGGCGGCTTTATCACAGGCTTTGGCTTGGGTACCGGCTTTGGGGCGGGCTTGGCGGCCAGTTCATCCACCAGAGGGGGTGGCGGCTCCACAACCGGCGGCGGAGGCGGTGGCGGCACGGGCGGAGGTTGCTCCACGGGTGGCGCGGGCCGGCTGAATTCAATCGTCATCGGCGGTATTTCAGGCGGCACCACGGGTAGTACAGGCGTGGGCGTTTGCAACGCCCAGTACACCACCCCTCCATGGAGCGCGGCGGCCAGCCCGGCCAGCAGCCAGGCTTCCCGGCGGCTGGTGGGCAAGCGCGGCACCGCTTGCAGCCTTAACTGTGCCAACGCCGCAGGCGCTGCCCGCCCGCTGCCTTTGGAAGGCACCGGGAAGTCGGGCTGAGCAGGCGGCGCAGCGCGAGCAGCTGAATGAACGTTCGCCATTGAAAAGGCTCCTTGGCTGGCTATGCGCAGCGATGATGGAGCGAAGGCGTTATCTCTCGAAGGAACCAAAATCACTGAATTGATAACCTGCAGGCATAAGCGAAGAGCGTAGTCATGCTCAAACCGCCGGATTACGGGAACTGGAGCGCCGAGGGTTTACAGCCCTATGCCCTCTGGGCATTCAAAAAATGCCCAACAGGCATAGGCCATGATCGATCTGGGTAACACCGGGCGCGAGCCCGGGAATAACTGACGCCAAAGGACATTTCGCTGGCTGCGCCAGCTACTGCGGTGTGAAAAGGTTATAAGAAGCTACTTCTTGATTATTGGACGGCATAACCGATGAACGGCAGCATGCCGGCCGTTAGCGCTAACCATCGGCCCTTGCTACTCGCACGAGCGAATGCCCCGAAGCGCTGGCACCAGTAGCGGTCGACGAACCGCGGCGCCACGGCATTCATTCGAGCGAATACAACATGCAAAGCATTTATGGGGACACCTTCAACCCGTCACAGCTGGCCCAGGCGATCTGCGCCGTGCTGGCCCTTGGGGCCATGCCACTGGCCAGCGCGGCGAGCGATACCGCCACTGACCAGCCAACCGCCGAGCCGAAGCTGCAGGCCGTGACCGTGACCGCCACCCGCCGGGAAGAGACGCTGCAGGCGGTACCGGTGGCCGTCACGGTGGTGGATGGCGAACAACTGGAGCGTGACAACCGCAACGGCGTCGCCGCGCTGGCCCAGCAGGTGCCTACCCTCAACTTCCGCACCAACGCCTCCAACAAAGACACCGCGCTGTTCATCCGTGGTGTAGGCACTATTTCCACTTCGCCGGGTGTGGAACCTACGGTCGCAACTGTGATTGATGGTGTTGTCTACGGCCGCCCGGGCCAGGCCACGCTGGACCTGCTGGACCTCGAACGCGTGGAAGTATTACGCGGCCCGCAAGGCACCCTGTTCGGCAAGAACGCGTCGGCCGGGGTGCTGAACATCGTGACCAAGGCACCCGAGGAAGCCTTCCACGGCTACCTCGACCAAGGCTGGTACACCGGCAACGAAAGCCGTACCCGCTTCGGCATTGGCGGCGCGTTGATTCCCGGCGTGTTGAAAGGCTCGCTTACAACCCTGGTGAGCAGCTACGACGGCAACGTCGACAACAAGGCCAACGGCCAGGAGGTCAACGGTTACAACCACCGTGGCGCGCGCGGCAAGCTCGAATTCACCCCCAATGACGACCTCACGGTTACGCTGGCCGCCGACTACATGACCGCCCATGACGACGCGGCCAATGGTGTGATCAGCCAGGTGCTGACCCCAGCCTTTGGTACCGCACTGGCGCCGGTGTCTGCCAGCAGCCACAACCAGAACATCGTCAGTGATTACCGCAGCCACGTGGAGGACACCAACAAGGGCCTCTCGGCGCAGGTGGACTATGCGTTGGGCGATTTCACCCTCACGTCCATCACCGCCTGGCGCGGCTGGGACAACACCCAGTGGCAGGATGGCGACCGCTTGGCCACTGTCAGCACCGCCTACCCGGGCACCGAGGACAAGGGCGAGTTGAGCTACGACCAGTACAGCCAGGAGCTGCGCCTGGCCTCGCCCAAAGGGCAATTCGCCGAGTACGTGACGGGGCTGTATTACATGCACGCCAAAGACGACGAAACCTACCGGCGCGACCTGGTCACCCCCACCGTGACCCAGCGAGGCGTGGCCGACTACGGCACTACCAGCGACAGTGTGGCGGCCTTCGGTGAAACCACCCTGCACTTCACGCCGCGGTTGCGCGGCATCGTCGGCCTGCGCTTTACCCACGATTACCTCGCCTACGACCATCGCCGCGTGTCCACATCTGCCACTACAGTGAGCGGCATCCAGCCGGGTACCCGCAGCGAGGGTTCGGTGGACGAAGACGGTTGGTCGGGCCGGCTGGGTGTGCAGTACGACCTTACCGACAACGTGATGAGCTACCTCACCTATTCGCGGGGGTACAAGGGCCCTGCCTACAATGTGTTCTTCAACATGCAGCCGCGGGACACCGACGCGCTCAAGCCCGAAACCTCCAACACCTGGGAGCTGGGCATCAAGGCCACCGCCTGGAACGATCGCCTCACCGCCAACGCCGCGCTGTTCCACAGCGATTACGACAACTACCAGGCTAACTTCTACGACACGGTGGCCGGCCAAGTGGTGACGCGCCTGATCAACGCCGGCAGCGTTACCACCCAAGGCGCCGAGCTGGACCTGGCCGTGCAGGCCACGCGCCAGCTGAAACTTTCCGCAGCGCTGGCCTACACCCATGCCCGTATTGACGCGTTCGCCTGCCCGGCCGGCGCGGCAGCGTCCTGCAACGTGGATGGCAAGCCCCTGCCCTTCGCCCCGGACTGGAAAAGCTACGCCCGCGCCGACTACACCATCCCCTTGGATAACGGCCTGGACATCGAACTGGGCACCGACTACAGCTGGCAAAGCGAAGTGCAGTACGACATCAGCCAGAACCCAGAGACCAAGCAGGGCGCCTACGGCATCTGGAACGCCAGCGCTGCCCTCGCCGATTACAACAACGGCTGGCGCGTGGCACTGCTGGGCAAAAACCTTGCGGACAAGTCCTATTCGCCACTGCTGGCCAGCGGCACCGGTTATATCTACCGGGCCGTGGCGCGGGACGATCGCCGTTACTTCGGCGTTCAAGTACGCAAGGATTTCTAGCCTATGTCACGCTCCGATCGCCAACTGAGCCTTGGCGCGTTTCTCATGGCCACGGGGCATCACCTCGCAGCCTGGCGCCACCCCACGGTGCCCGCGGATGCGGGCCTGGACATCACCCACTATCGCCACCTGGCCCGGGTTGCCGAGGCAGCGTGCTTCGATTTGCTGTTCGTGGCCGACAGCGTGGCCGCCGCCACCGGGGGCATCGCCAGCCGCATGGCCCGCTCGGACCACTTCGAGCCCCTCACGCTGCTGTCGGCGCTCAGTGGCGCTACCGAGCGCATCGGCCTGGTGGCCACCGTAACCACCAGTTACAACGAGCCCTACCACGTGGCGCGCAAGTTCGCTTCGCTCGATCACTTGTCAGGCGGGCGTTCGGGCTGGAACCTGGTGACCTCCGATGCGGCGGCCGAGGCGTTCAATTTCGGCCGCGACGCCCACTGGGGCCATGCCGAGCGTTACCAGCGCGCCGAGGAATTTCACCAGGTAGTGACCGGTTTGTGGGACAGCTGGGCCGATGATGCCTTCGTGCGCAACAAGGACAGCGGCCAGTACTACCAGCCTGAGCGCGTGCGAACCCTCGACCATGCGGGCCCGCATTTTCAGGTGAAGGGCCCACTCAATGTGGCGCGTTCACCCCAAGGTCGGCCGGTGGTCTTTCAGGCGGGTGCGTCCGAAGCAGGCCGGGCGCTGGCGGCGCGAACAGCGGAGGTAGTCTTCACCGCGCAGCCAGACCTGCCTTCGGCCCAGCGCTTTTACGCCGACGTGAAGGGCCGGCTGGCCGCTCATGGGCGCACTGAAGATTCACTGAAAATCATGCCGGGCGTGTACGTGATCGTTGCCGAGTCGCAAAGCCAGGCACGGGAAACCCATGAGCAGCTGCAGGCCCTGGTGGAGCCTGAAGTAGGCATTGCCCTGCTGGGCCGCATGCTGGGTAACTTCGACCTTTCGGGCTATCCACCGGATGGCCCGCTGCCCGAGCTGCCGCTGACCGATTCCGGCCAGCGCAGCCGCCAGCAACTGCTCATGCAACTGGCCGACAGCGAAGGCCTCACGCTCGCTCAACTCGGCCGGCGGATCGCCGGCGGTCGAGGCCACTTGAGCCTGATTGGCACTCCAACGCAGGTCGCGGATCAGATGCAGGCCTGGTTCGAAGGCCGTGCTGCCGATGGCTTCAATTTGCTGTTGCCCTATCTGCCATGTGGGCTGGAAGACGTGGCTCGGCTGCTTGTGCCCGAACTCCAGCGGCGCGGGCTGTTCCGCCAGGCCTACACTGGGAAAACCTTGCGCCACCACCTGGGGCTGGCGCGCCCGGTGAACCGGCACTTTCTGTGAAACCTCATAAAAAAGGACGCACATGACTTACCTTGCTTCTGCTGACCGTTACGAACGCATCCCTTACCGCCGCGTGGGCCGCAGCGGCCTGGTGCTGCCCGCCCTGTCGCTGGGCCTGTGGCACAACTTTGGCGACAGCACGCCGATCGAGCGCCAACGCGCCATGCTCCGCACGGCCTTCGACCTTGGCATCAACCACTTCGACCTGGCGAATAACTACGGCCCACCCTACGGCAGCGCCGAGATCAACTTTGGTCGCCTGTTGCGCGAAGATTTCAGCGCCTACCGTGACGAACTGATCATCTCCACCAAGGCCGGCTGGGATATGTGGCCAGGGCCGTACGGCCAGGGCGGCGGCTCGCGCAAATACGTGCTGGCCAGCCTGGACCAGAGCCTCAAGCGCATGGGCGTGGATTACGTGGACATCTTCTATTCCCACCGTTTCGACCCGGACACGCCGCTGGAAGAAACTGCCAGCGCCCTGGCGACCGCCGTACAGCAAGGCAAGGCATTGTATGTGGGCATCAGCTCGTACTCTGGTAGCAAAACCCGCGAAATGGCCGCCTTGCTCGCGGACTGGAAGGTGCCGCTGCTGATTCATCAGCCCGCCTACAACCTGCTCAATCGCTGGGTAGAAAAGGACCTGCTGGAGGCCACGGATGAGCTTGGCGCCGGAGTGATCGCGTTCACGCCCCTGGCTCAGGGCCTGCTTACAGACAAGTACCTCAATGGCATTCCTGGCGACGCCCGGGTGAACCAACCCGGAGGCCAGTCCTTGCGGGCCGACCACCTGTCCGAGGACAACCTGGCCCATGTGCGCGCGCTCAACGAGATCGCCAAGGCTCGCGACCAGAGCCTGGCGCAACTGGCCCTGGCATGGACACTGCGTGATCCTCGCGTGACCAGTGCCCTGATCGGCGCCAGCCGGCCGGAGCAGATCATCGAAAACGTGGCCGCGCTAGAGCGCCTGGACTTCACTGCCGAGGAACTGGCCGAAATCGACCGCTTCGCCGTCGAAGGCAAGATCAACCTCTGGGAAAAGCCATCGACCGCCGAATGAACATCCGAACCCTCATCACTGTAACTGCGGTTGTCCTGGGCCTGGGGGCCCAGGCTGCCAACGCCGATACAGCGGCACCGCAAGCCTTGCGAATCGGCTATCAGAAAGGCTCCGTCGCGCTGGTACTGGCCAAGGAACACCATTTATTGGAAGAGCGATTTCCCGGCACGCAGGTGCAGTGGCTGGAGTTTCCGGCCGGGCCGCAGATGCTCGAGGCCTTGAACATTGGTAGCCTGGACGTAGCGTCAACGGGTGATATACCGCCGCTGTTCGCTCAGGCCGCCGGCGCCGACCTGGTGTACATCGGCGCCGAGCCCGCCAAGCCTGCGGCAGAAACGCTGTTGGTGCCTACCGACAGCCCCATCCACAGCGTGGCTGAACTCAAGGGTCACAAGGTGGCGCTGCAGAAGGGCTCCAGTTCGCACAACCTGGTGCTGCGCGCATTGGCCAAGGCGGGGCTGGCGTTTACCGACATTACCCCGGTATACCTCAGCCCGGCCGACGCCCACGCGGCATTTGACCAAGGCAGCGTAGACGCCTGGGCGATCTGGGACCCGTATGCCTCGTTGGCGTTGGCCGAAGGCAAGGCGCGCTTGCTGGCCAATGGTGAAGGGCTTGGGCTCAACGGCCCGCTGTACACGGCCCGCCGGGCGTACGCCGAAGCAAGTCCAGCTTTTATCACGGCCTTGCTGGGTAGCCTCACAGACGCCGAAGCCCTCACCCGCACCCAGCGGGAAGAGAGCCTGGATATCCTCACCCGCAGCATGGGGCTGCACAGAGACGTGGTTGCCCACTACATCGACAACCGCCCGCCGTCCCCGGTCGGCCCGGTTACCCCTGCGGTAGTGGCCACGCAACAGCAAACGGCGGACCTGTTTTTTGCAGCGCACCTGCTGCCACGCAAGCTGAATGTGGAACAGGTGGCCCGTTAGGGTCTAACGCACCCGCACCGCAATACGGCCGCCCTTCATGGTGGCGGCCAGTTGCCTGGGCAGGTCGGCCACGAGAAATTCCCGCGGGTGCCCCAGCACTTCATTGAACGGAATGCCGAAGCCCACCAGCGCGGGGGTGCGCTCGTTCAGCTCGACGTCGATGGTGTTGTGTTTCCTGCTCGCTGCGGTCGCCATGCCGCCTCCCTTCGTTCAACCTTGATTGCTCTCAACCAAGGTATCGGCGGGAGGGGCGCTGCGCTGCAGACCGATTATCGGACCGGCCCCGCCGCTTCCCACAGGCCGACTGCGCGGGCTTTAGGAGACGGGGGTCCGGCCATCCGGCGAAGCCGAAGGCGTAGCTCGCGAAACGCTCACGCCACCGGATCGTGACTCACCCCCAGCAACTCCACATTCGCCGGACTGGCATCGGCAAAGATGAAGTTGTCCGCACCGGGTAAGTCATCGGCATCTCCGAAGATCTTCACTTCGAACCGTCGGCCCTGGGCGTCGGCGTCCAGGCTGCGCAGGTAGATGCGGTCCGGGTTGCTGTCGGTGATCAGCTGCAGGGTGCCGTCGTGGCCGTTGCCAAGGCCTGTGAAGCCCAGGGCCGAGACGTCGATCTTGTCTTCGTACACCGAGAAGTTGGACAGCGTGTCGGTGAACAGCTGGCTACCGCTGCGGTAGCTGTCGCCCGTGCTGGTGTAGCGGTAAATGTCCTCGCCGGGATCGCCCGCCAACGTGTCCCCGCCTGCGCCGCCGATAAACACGTCGTCACCCACGCCACCGCGCAGGGTATCCGCGCCGTCGCCACCCTTGAGTACGTTATCCCCGGAGTTGCCCACGATCACGTCGCGGCCGCTGGTGCCGGTGTAGGTGAGGTCCTGGGTAGGCGCGCTACTGGTGGCTACGCTGTTATCGGTGTGGGCGAAGATCACGCTGGTGTCTGTAAGGTCCGACACATGGTCGCCCTGTAGCAGGATCTCAAAGTGTTTGCCGTCCGCATCTTCCTGGTAGCTCTTGAGCACGGTTTTCTCGCCATCGGCGCTGCGCACCACCTTGAGGGTAGTACCACTGCCGTTGCCAAACCCGGTGAAACCCAGCGCACTTAGGTCGATCTGGTCGCCTGCGCTGCCGTCGAAGCTCACCAACGTGTCCCGGGTGACTGTGCCGTTGGCCACGTTGCTGCGCAGGCTGTCCGAAAGCTCGGTGTACACGAAGGTGTCCGCGCCATCGCCGCCATTGAGGGTATCGCCACCCACGCCACCTTGCAGCCGGTCATCGCCGCCGGCGCCGCTGAGGTTGTCGCGGTTGAGGGTGCCCACGATGGTTTCCGGCAACGCCAACCCGGTGTGGTAATCCATGCCGGTGGTCAGCCACTGGAAGCTGCCGGTGGTGAGGCTGGTGTAGTGGCCTTGCAAGCCCAGTTCGAAGCGATTGCCGCTGGCATCGGCGTCGTAGTTTTTCAGGTAAGTGACATCGCTGGCCGCGCTGTACACCAGCTTCACGGTGCTGCCGTGGCCATTGCCCAAACCGGTGAAACCCAGCGCAGTGAGGTCGAGCCGGTCCTGGCCCACGGTGAAATCGGTGATGCGGTCGGCATGGGTGGTGGTTGCATTCCGGTAGCTGTCCATCAGGCTGGTGATGCGAAACACATCCGCCCCCGCACCGCCGCTAAGCCGATCACTGCCCTCGCCGCCCACGAACGCATCGGCATTCGCGCCGCCCGCGAGGCGGTCGTTGCCGTCGCCGCCGTAGAGCTGGTCCCGCGTGATGTCACCGGTGAGGCGGTCTGCGCCATCGGTGCCGTATTGGAGGATGAAGTAATCGTTGTTCCGGTCAATGCTGTGCGCGCCGGTAACCGTGACCGCCCAGCTGGTGGTGGTGACCACGTTGTTTTCGATGGTGTTGTGGTCCCCAGAGTCGATCGGCTCGACAATGCCATAGAACGAATACTGGCCGCCGGTCACGATATTGCCGCTTACGGTGATGTTTTCAGCGATGGTCGCCGGGTTCCCCTCCCAGCCTTGCACGGCAATTTCGATCTGCCCTTCACCCTGAAGCGAGTTCCCGTGCACCTCGTTGTACGTGATCGACCCTTCCCGCGAGGTGTCGCTGGAGATCCCATACCAGCCGTTTGCGTAGGATTCCACGCCATTGACGGTGTAGCCTTCGACCCCTACCAGGTGCACGCCATTGTCGCCGTTGTCGTGCACTACCCCGCCATCGACGCTGGCAATGCTGGTATTGGCCAGCGAGCTGTCGCCTTCGTACAAGAGGATGCCGTCACGCCCGTTCCCGTAGGCGTCGCAGTCCCTGAGAACGATTTCGCCGCCGATGTTGAAACCGCTGCCGTTGTTGTTCAGCGCGACGGTGTCTTCAATGAAGCTGTTGTCCTGGCCATCGGCGAGCACCCCGTCCAGGCCGTTGCCACGGGCGATACAGCTGACCAGGTTGAAGGTATTGCCCAGCCCGCCCAGGTTGAAGCCGTTGCCGCTGGCGTTGGCCGCCTCCACGCCGGTAAGGAATACCGAGTCGTTGCCGCCGCTGTACCAGGCGTCGACCTGGCCAGTGCCGGCGGCGCCGTCGATGGTCAGGTTCGTAGCGCCAACGAACCCGCCATCGCCTACCCGCACGATGCCTTGCACGTCCTGAGCGCCGGCCGAAAGGGCGATCACCGTTTTGCCTATCCCGTCACCTTGAAGGAACACGCCGCTATCGAGCAGTAGACAACCCCCTTCGGCCGCCGAGCCAGGGCTCACCAGCCAGGTACCGGTGGGGAGGTATACCCGGCTGCCCTCCGATGCACTCGCGGCATCGATGGCCGCCTGGATTGCAGCCGTATCGTCGGTGACGCCGTCGCCCTTGGCGCCGAAATCTCGCACATCATAAACCGTTGCCATAGTGCCTCCTGTCCACGGAGCGTTCGCAACGAGAGGAACAGGCAGGTGAGCGCTGCGCGGTTGCCATTAAGCCTAGGCACCGCGTGCCGATGAAGCGGCTTTCACGACCAGCGGGCCCGGCCATGGGGCGCCAGGCTAAAGCGGCCGTGCCGGGCGATAAAAAAAACCGATACCCACAGTAATGCTTCGCAGACGACAAGCCCTGCGTCTGGCCATTACCTTGCCCTGACCGCCTTTTCCCAGGGCGAAGATGCCGGCGCTTCGACCGGTAGCACAACAATGACAATTCAGGGTGGCTTTCATGCAAACCAACGCACGTGTCGACGTGAAACAGTGGATCGACGACCGTCCCGTTTCGCCGCAACAATGGCTGGTGCTCGCGCTGTGCTTCTTCATCGTGCTATTCGATGGCGTGGACGTCGCCGTGATGGGCTTTATCGCACCTGCCCTGATGCAGGACTGGGGCCTGAGCAAGGCAGCCTTCGGCCCGGTGATGAGTGCGGCAATGTTCGGGCTGGCCGCTGGCGCCATGCTGGCCGGCCCTTACGCCGACCGCTTCGGTCGCAAGAAAGTGCTGCTGCTGGCGGTCACCTGTTTTGCCGTACTGAGCGTTGCCTGCGCCTTTGCCCGCAATCCTTATGAACTGGCCATCCTGCGATTCCTCACCGGTATCGGCCTGGGCGCGGCGATGCCCAACACCACCACCCTGCTCTCCGAATACCTGCCCGAGCGCTATCGCTCGCTGCTGATCACACTGATGTTCACCGGCTTCAACCTGGGCTCGGGTGCTGGCGGCTTCGTCGCGGCCTGGCTGCTGGGCACCCACGGCTGGCACTCGGTACTGATGGTGGGCGGGATCTTGCCGTTGCTGCTGGTCCCTTTCCTCTGGCTGTTCCTGCCAGAGTCGGCCCGCTTCCTGGTGGTCAAGGGCGCGCCTTCACAAGCCATCGCCAAGCTGCTCAACCGTATGGGCGGCCGCTTCACCGGCGCCGAGCAGTTCACGTCGCCAGAGCCTTCGGTGGTGCATCGCGCCCCGCTGAGCACACTGTTCAACGAGCGCTTCCGCATGGGCACGCTGGCCCTGTGGCTCACCTACTTCATGGGTTTGATGGTGATTTACCTCACCATGGGCTGGCTGCCGACCCTCATGAAAGAGTCCGGCATTTCAGTCGAGCAAGCCGCGCGCACTACCGGCCTGTTCCAAATCGGCGGCACCATCGGCGCGCTGGTAGTGGGCTTCATCATGGACCGTCGCCAGCCGAACCGCGTAATTGCCGGGGCTTACACCCTGGGCGCGCTATGCATCGCCTCGCTCGGCTTCGCCGGGCTGGAATCCACCCTGATGATGATCGGCGTGGCGGCGGCGGGCTTCTTCATGAGCGGCGCGCAAACCGGCCTCAACGCGTTCGCCCCGGGCTACTACCCTACTGAAGCACGCGCCACCGGCGTGAGCTGGATGCTGGGCGTTGGCCGCTTCGGCGCCATCTTCGGCTCGATCATTGGCGGCGTGGTACTGGCCATGGGGCTGAGCCTGGTGACCCTCTTCATCCTGCTTGGGGTGCCGGCGCTATTTGCCGCGCTGGCTATCCTGGCCAATGCCAAGGCCGCCCGACGCGCCTCGGCACAGGCCACACAAGCTGTTGTAACTCATTGATCCAAAGGAACTAGTCATGGCACGAATCATCGGCGGCCTCGCGGTCTCTCACACCCCCACCATCGGCTTTGCCGTGGATCACAACAAGCAACAGGATCCCGCGTGGGCGCCGATCTTCGAAAACTTCGGGCCCATCTGCAAATGGCTAGAAGAGCGCAAGCCGGACGTGCTGTTCTACATCTACAACGACCACGTGACCTCGTTCTTCTTCGACCACTACTCAGCGTTCGCGCTGGGTGTGGACGAGCGCTACGAAGTGGCGGACGAAGGCGGCGGGCCTCGCGACCTGCCCGCCATCGAAGGCCACGCGGCGTTGTCCCGGCACATCGGGCAAAGCCTGATGGCCGAAGAATTCGATATGTCGTTCTTCCGTGACAAGCCTATCGACCATGGCTTGTTCTCGCCGATGTCCGCCCTGCTGCCGCACACGGACGGCTGGCCGGTGAAAGTGGTGCCGCTGCAAATGGGCGTGTTGCAGTTCCCCATCCCCAGCGCCAGCCGCTGCTACAAGCTGGGCAAGGCGCTGCGCCGGGCGATCGAGAGTTTCCCGGAAGACATCGACGTGGCGATCGTGGCTACCGGCGGCGTGTCGCACCAGGTGCATGGCGAACGCTGCGGCTTCAACAATACCGAGTGGGACGCGCAGTTCCTCAGTTCACTGGTGCACGACCCTGAGCCGCTGACCCAGATGAGCATCGCCGAATTCGCTACCCTCGGTGGCCTGGAAGGCGCCGAAGTGGTGACCTGGTTGATCATGCGCGGCGCGCTGTCGGCCAACGTGGACCTGCTGCACCACGGCTACTACCTGCCGTCGATGACCGGCATTGCCACTTTGATTCTGGAAAACCAGGCCCGCCCACTGCCGGTGGACCTGGCCGAACGCTACCGTGCCAAGGCCGGTGAGCAGCTCAAGGGCATCGAGGCGCTGGAAGGCACGTATCCCTTCGACCTGGCTCGCAGCGCCAAGGGCTACCGGCTGAACCGCTTCCTTCACCAGTTGATCAAGCCTGAGTTCCGCGAACGCTTCCGCGAGGAGCCCGAAGCCCTCTTCGCTGAGCATGAACTGAGCGACGAAGAACGCGAACTCGTGCGCCGCCGCGACTGGCGCGGGATGATTCACTACGGCGTGATCTTCTTCCTGCTGGAAAAGCTCGGCGCCGTGGTGGGCACCACCAACCTGCACATCTACGCTCACATGCGCGGGCAGAGCCTGGAAGACTTCCAGGCCACCCGTAATCAGAAAGTGCTGTATTCAGTGGCGGGCAAAGAACCGGCGAAGCCCTGAGGCACGGTTGGCGAGTCCATCGCCCGGCCCACCGGCCGTCTATTTACCCCCGTTTTTGACCGCGCTCCACACCCGGGTGCGCAGGCGGTCGGTTTGCATGGGCATGGACTGCAGCACGAACAGCTTCTGCATCACGCTTTGCGGCGGGTACACCATCGGGTTGTTGCGGATGTCCGGGTTCACCAGTGGTTCGGCGGCGGCGTTGCCGTTGGCGTACTGCACATGGTTGCTGATCTCGGCCATCACGTCAGGCTGCAACAGGTAGTTCATGAAGGCATAGCCCGCAGCTTCATCCGGCGCGTCGGCGGGCATGGCGACCATGTCGAACCACATGGGTGAGCCTTCCTTGGGGATCACATAGGCAATGTGCTGGCCATTGCCTGCCTCCTGGGCCCGGGACGCGGCCTGCATCACGTCACCGGAGAAACCGACCACCACGCACACGTCTCCGTTGGCCAGGTCCCCGGTGTACTTGGAACTGTGGAAGTAGCTTATATAGGGCCGCACGTTCATCAGCAGGGCCTGGGCCTTGTCGTAGTCGGCCTTTTTTTCGCTGTGGTGCGGCAGGCCGAGGTAGTTGAGCGCGATCGGGAGGATCTCCGGGCCGTTGTCCAGGAAGGCCACGCCGCACTTTGCCAGCTTTTGCATGTTTTCGGGCTTGAACACCAGGTCCCAGGAATCCACCGGCACATCGCCTAGCACCGCTTTCACCTTGTCGATGTTGTAACCAATTCCGGTGCTGCCCCACAGGTACGGGAAGCCGTAGCGGTTGCCGGGGTCGTTGGCTTCGAGTGCCTTCATCAAAGTGGGGTTGAGGTTCTTCCAGTTCGGCAACTTGCTCCGGTCCAGTGGCTTGAGTGCGTTGGCGGTGATCTGATGCGCCATGAAGTGGTTGGATGGGAACACCACGTCATAGCCCGAATGGCCGGCCATCAGCTTGGCGTCGAGCATTTCATTGCTGTCGTAGAGGTCGTACTGGGTGGGGTGGCCAGTGCTGGCGGTGAACGCCTGCAGGGTGTTCGGAGCGATGTAACTGCTCCAGTTATAGATCTTCACCGTGTCTGCCGCCTGGGCGGCAGCGCTCACGAGCAACAAGGGGGCGATCAACTTAAACATGCAAATACCTCAACCTTTTTTCTAAGCGTTATGGAAGGGGCAGTCAGAAAATCAGCACGTAACTCTTGCGAACGGTCTCTTTTACGTCCCAGATGCCCGTTGTGTTCGCAGGGAACATCAACGCGTCGCCGGCCTGGATCTCGATGGGCGCCCCTTCATCTGGCGTGAAGGTGCAGCGCCCCTGAATGAAATGGCAAAACTCCTGTTGGGTGATCTGCCGGCGCCAGCGGCCAGGTGAGCACTCCCACACACCCGCTTCCACGCCGTCGCTACGCTCAACGCCATGGCTCGCCACCTTGGCCACGGGCTCGCCCAGTGGCAGGCCTACAGGGCTGGCTTCGCCAAGCGGGAACGTAGCGGTGTTGAGAAAATGTTCGATCGTCATGCGAAGGGCTCCTTGGTGTGCATCAGGCCTTCCATGGCGCCGGCCAGGCGCTCGGCCAAGTGGCGACGCCAGGGTGGGGTATCAGGGTTGGCAAGCACGCGGTCTTCAAGCACGAAACTGCGGATGATCGCGTTGTAGCCCAGCCAGCGTAGGGGCTCGGGTTCCCAGCGAGGCAACGAAGCGATGGTGCGGTCCGGGAAGGCCCACGGCTGGCGGGTAAGCAAGGTGTCGCGGCCAAGGATCAGGTCGGCCAGCGTGCGCCCGCCCAGGTTGCTGGCGCCCACGCCCTCTCCGCCGTACCCACCGGCAAGCGCGACCCGCTGGCGACAGTCGGCCAGCATGTGTGGCTGGAAGCGCCGCGCCACGCCCAGGTTGCCGCCCCAGGCATGGGTCAACCGCACGTTGCGCAGCATCGGGAACAAGTCACCAAACAACTGCTGACGCAGCGCTCGCTCGCTCGCCGTGAGGTTGAAATCCTGCCGTAAACGCCCGCCAAAGCGGTAACCGCCACGGGCGCCGAACACCAGGCGGTTGTCATGGGTGCGCTGGCCATACGTCACTTGCCGGCTGTTTTCGCTGAAGGCCTGGCCGTGGCTTAGGCCGATCTGCGCCCACACGTCGGCTGGCAAAGGCTCGGTCGCCACGATCAGGCTTTGCGCGGCCACCAAATGGTTATTCAGTGGCGGAAGATCGCTGGAGTAACCCTCCACGGCGGGCACCACCCAATCCGCTTTTACCCGCGCGTTGGCGGTGGTCGCCTCGCCCGCTTGCCAGCGCAGCACCGGGCTTTGCTCGAAAATGCGCACGCCCAGGCTTTCCACCACACGGGCAAGGCCGCGCACCAGTTTGGCGGGCTGAATGGTTGCACAATGGGGCGAATACAGGCCGCCGTACGCGTTGGCGACGTTAAGCTGCTCGCGCAGTGCCTGGGGGCTGAGCCAGGTGTAATCCGCCTCGCCCAGGCCTTGCTTGCGGTAATCGTCCAACATCTCCCGCAAGCGACGTTCCTGCTCGGGGTAGCGGGCCGCGGCGTACAACACGCCGCCCTTGCGCAGGTCGCAGTCGATGCCTTCATCCGTGCACACCCTGGCCACTTCGTCCGGGATGCCATGCAGTAACTGGAAGCTTTCGGCGCGGGCAGCGGGCGTCAGGCCGCTCAACAGGCGGTCCTCGCCCAGCAGGTTGCCCATCAGCCAGCCACCGTTACGGCCCGATGCGCCGAAACCGGCGATCTGGGCTTCCAGCATAACGATGTTTAAGGAGGGGGCCTGGCGCTTGAGGTAATAGGCCGTCCACAGGCCGGTAAAGCCGGCGCCGATGATCGCCACATCCGCCTGAATGTCCTCAGTCAGCGGGGCCCGCGGCTGCAGCGGCTCCCCCAACTGATCCATCCATAAACTCACTCCACGCCACCCACTCATCCCGCACCTCACTCGTTGGTTCGGCGAGGAGTGTAAGCAGCCGCTTCGCTGCCTGTCTTATCTGCGGGTACGCGTACAATTCGCCTTGAGCCAGGCCTTGGGGGTGCAGCCGGTATGGGCGCGGAAGGTCTTGTAGAACGCCGAGGTGGAATTGAAACCCGCGCTGGCGGCCAATTCATCCACAGCGGCCCCCGCACCTTCCTCGGCCAGGCGCCGCAGCAGGTACGCCAGCCGCGCCTGATTCACGTAGCGGTAGAAGCTTTGGCCAAGCACCTGATTGAGCAGGTAAGACATCTGGTTACGGCTGTACCCCGTGGCGGCGGCGACGGCCTGCAGGTCCAGCTCAGGATCGAGAAACGGCTGCTGGCGTTGGAAGTAGTCGTCCAGGTCGCGCGCCATATAGCTCAGCTGCCGCGGGGACAGCCCTAGCTTGCTGATCGCCGGGGCCCGGCTGCCTTGGCTGGCGCCCGGTGCTTCACGCACCAGGGAGGCGTATTCGTTGATACGCCAGATCAGCCCTTCTAGCACGGTAATCGCCTCGCTGGACCGGAACACCACGCGCTGCCCCCCACCCTGGAGCGCGGTCTGGTACTGGATAAACGCAGTGTCCCCATCCACCCGAATGCGATCGGTGTGCTCCAGGTATTCATCGGGGTGGCGTGGGAGGGTTTGGGTGACGTAGGCGCGCAAGTCCTGAAGGGCCAAGGTGCGGTTCTGGAAGAAGTCGTTGTACTGGATGTCCGGATGGTACAGCGCAAGGATCGCCTCCAGGTCACGGTGTTTCCAGGCCATGTGATAGGCCAGAACGGTGGATTGGGTCTGGAGCGCGCTTGCGTCTGGCATCTGCTGTGCGTTCATTCAAAACGGAAGGGGTATGCGAAGTATGCCTCATCGGCGGCATGGCCTGACATTCACTCATAAATTGCATGTTGGATATCTGAGGTCATGCACTGGCTTTATAACGTAAGCACTAATCAGTATTTCCCACCCTTTATCGCCCTCCCCTAAGGTGCGTTCTCGCCCGGGCGCCTCGGCGCACCTTTACCCAGGAAGGAGTGGTACATGAGCGTTGAATTCATCGGTTATATCGGCACCCAGCAGGCCTCGGAAATCCACCTGCGCAGCGGCCCGGTTATCCAGCCCGAATACGTGGAAAAGGTTGCCAAGGCCCATGAAGCGGCAGGCTTTGATCGGGCACTGATCGCCTACCATTCCAACAGCCCGGACAGCGCCTTTGTTGCGGCGCACGCAGCGAGCGTGACAAAAAAGCTGAAGTTCCTGGTCGCCCATCGCCCGGGTTTCATTCAGCCGACCGTCGCGGCCCGGCAGTTCATCACCCTGGACACCTTCAATGGCGGGCGTACGGCGGTGCACATCATCACCGGCGGGGACGATCAAGAGCTACGCGCGGACGGCAGCTTCATCGACAAGGACGCGCGCTATGCGCGAACGGATGAGTACCTGAGCGTGCTGCGTCAGGAATGGACCAGTGAAAAGCCCTTCGACCATCAGGGCGAGTATTACCGGTACGAAGGCGCGTTCTCCGAAGCGAAGTCGCCGCAGCAGCCGCACATTCCGTTGTACTTCGGCGGCTCTTCGGCGGCGGCAATCGCGGTGGCCGGCAAGCATGCCGACGTGTATGCCCTCTGGGGCGAAACCTACGAACAGGTACGAGAGGTGGTGCAGCAGGTGCGCGCCGAAGCCGCGAAGCATGGCCGCACGGTGCGTTTCAGCTTGTCACTGCGGCCGATCCTGGCCGAAACCGAGGACAAGGCATGGGCGCGGGCCGAGCGCATTCTGGAGCAAGCCAGGGCCCTGGCCCAAGCAAAAGGTTTCGTGCGCCAGGAGCCGGCGAACGAAGGCTCGCGTCGATTGCTGGCCGCCGCCGCGCAAGGTGCCCGCCTGGATAAACGCCTGTGGACCGGCATCGCGGGGCTGCTGGGTGCGAAAGGGAACTCGACCGCGCTGGTAGGGACCGCCGAGCAAGTCGCCGAGGCGCTGCTGGACTACTACGACCTGGGGATCACTACCTTCCTGATCCGCGGGTTCGACCCGCTGGAAGACGCCGTCGAGTATGGCAAGCGATTGATTCCGTTGACCCGGGAGTTGGTTGCCAAGCGGGATGGTGCGGCGGCCAAGGTGGCGTGAGCCCCAGTCCAACTTCAGGGGCTCAGATCATAACCCTCAAGCCGCATCCCGCTCCTGCTTCAGCGACTGAGCCACCCATTCGCCGAAGGCATTAACCGCTGCCTGGAGGTTACCGAGAAAGCGTGGGTAGATCAGCCACAAATCCATCACCGGCTTGAAATCCTTAAGCGGCAACACCGCCAGGCTTTCGTAATGGGCGCTACGTTCGAGCAGTGGCCGGGGTACCAGGCCCAGGCCCATGCCGTCCGCCACAAGCCCCAGTTGCAGCTCGGTGCCGAAAGTTTCGAGGTTCACTTTCAGGCTCAGGCCCTGGTCTGCGAGGGTGCGTTGCAACCCGGCGCGGAAGCCGCAGCCATCGGGGTTCAGCACCCAGCCGCGGTCGTAGCAATCGGCAAGCTTGATCGGCTTTTTCGGAAGGTCCGCCTTGGCGCACACAGCCACCAGCTCAAGCTTGCCGATTGACTCACCTACGATGTTTTCCGCAAACACCTTGCCCGCCGGGAACAGCGCCGCGGCAGCGTCCAGCTCGCCGCGCTCGATCTTGCTCACCAGGTTCGCGCCCCAGCCGGTAACGACTTGCGCACGCAGGTCCGGAAACTGCCCGCGCAGGTGTTTGAGCGCATTGAGCAGCACGATGTCGCCGATGGTTTGCGGCACGCCCAGGCGCAATACACCGCTGGGGGGCGTATCCAGCGCCACCAGGTCGCGCAGGCCATCCATTTCACGCAGGATGGCCAGGCACTTCTGGTACACCTGCATGCCAATGGCGGTGGGCTTCAGTGGCTTGGTGTTGCGGTCGAACAACTCCACGCCCAGGGCCTGCTCCAGGTTTTGCACCCGGCGCGTAATGGCCGGCTGGGTCAGCGCCAGGGAATCGGCGGCCTGGCTGATGGATTGGCAACGCACCACGGCGACAAATGCATCGATGTCATCGGTTTTCATTCTGGGTACACATGGTAAAGGGCGGATAAGATAGGTAAAAAACATAATACCCTGCGGCACGTCAAGGCCAGCTACCGGTCGCGAGCTGGGATAAACACCGCGCGGATGAACTCGCATACAACCGAGGCTTGCGTGCGTGTTCGACGTTTCGTTGGTCCCTGGGCACACTTCCTCATTCAGGTGTCAATAGCGAGGCAAGTTAGGATTGGCAATCGAGTTTTACCAGAGCGCCAATCTTTTCTCTGTACAACTTGACGCCGTTAAATTGGCAAGAAAGTAACCTCCATAACAGATCGTCCAGCATTTACGTTCCGAAACGGGAACAGCCTTGCCTAATTTTTCAGCACTCCTATATTCACAGTCGGTACATGCAAGGTTCCTTTGCTCACAAGGTGAATTCCATGACGGATTTTCCCCCGCTGATCATTTGCGAATACTGCGACTCGGTCTATGGCAGCGCTCGGCTCAAAAAGCATCAGAAAGCCATTTGCCAGTGTTGTGGCGCCGTTATTCAGCGGCCCATCAACATCACGCTGGAACAACGCCTGGCCTTATGCCTGACCGCAGGCATATTGCTCGCGCTTGCCAATTTCTTCCCAATAATCAGCATCAATTTGAAAGGTCTACACAATGCCGCAACATTGTGGGATTCGGTGCTCGCACTTAGCGACGGGCCGATCACATTCATCGCGCTGATCGCCGCCATTGCGATCATTGTGGCGCCGGTGATTCAGGTATTGCTGTTGATATGGGTGGTGACCTTCGCCCTGGCCGGCAGGCGGTCACCTGCATTCACGCTGTGCATGCGCGCGTTGGAATCACTCAGGCCCTGGAGCATGCTCGAAGTCTGCCTGCTTGGTGCTCTGGTGGCAGTGGTCAAGCTTGCGGGGCTGCTGGACGTCATCCCTGGCATCGGCCTGCTGGCCCTCGCTGCACTGAGTGTGCTGATGATCAAGATCGCCGGAAAAGACGTTCGCGTTCTGTGGGCAACTCTGTGAGCGGCCCGCCCACAGCCAATGAGCTTGAGCTATGCCTGTGCCATGGTTGTGGGCATGCCTGCGACATGCGAGACGAGCCAATGCGTTGTGACCGCTGCGGCGCGCCTCTTCACCGGCTTAAACCCCGCTCGTTGAACCGCACCTGGGCGTATCTCATTGCCGCACTGGTGCTCTATGTTCCTGCGAACCTTCTGCCGGTGATGAACACCAGCATGCTTGGCAAGGGCACGGACAGCACCATCATCAGCGGAGTACTGGAGTTCTGGGAGGCCGGCGCCTGGGATATTGCCCTGATCATCTTTATCGCAAGTATTGGGGTGCCAGGGATCAAGTTCGGGGCGCTGACCTTACTTCTTTTAACAGCTCAGCGAGGCAGCCAATGGGCGTGTCGCCAGCGCTCTAGATTGTTCCGGTTCGTAGAAGTGGTGGGCTATTGGTCCATGCTCGATGTTGTGGTGGTGGCTCTGGTCGCGGCGCTGGTGAAGTTTCAGGCCCTGGGAACTATCGAGCCGCGCGCAGGCATTTTATTCTTTGGCATGGTGGTGGTACTCACCATGCTCGCAGCCATGAGCTTCGACCCTCGCTTGATCTGGCAGGGATACCACGCCCGAGGGGCTAGTGATGAAGCGTGAGGGCGCCAGCCCACTCCCGCCCGGAGAGATCAAGACCTCCAAGGGCTGGAGCGTGTCACTGGTGTGGATCGTACCGATCATTGCCTTGCTGGTAGGTATTTCGCTGCTGGTCCACAACCACCTGCAAGCCGGGCCGGTCATCACCCTCACCTTCAAGACAGGCCAAGGCCTGACGGCGGAAAAAACCGAGGTCAAATACCGCAATGTGGTGATCGGTCACGTGTCGGAGGTTGAGCTCAGCGAAGACCAGAAGACGGTCATCGCCACCGTGAAGCTGGCCAAGCGCGCAGAGAACTTCACCCGGGAAGATTCACGATTCTGGGTAGTCCGGCCACGTATTGGCGCCGGGGGCGTTTCGGGCATCGACACGTTGCTTTCTGGTGATTTCATCGGCGCCGACGTCGGCATGGCCGACCGCCGCATCAAACACTTCACAGGCCTTGAGGTTCCGCCGCCGATCACTTACGGCGAGCCCGGCAAGCGCTTCACGCTGCATACCAAAAACCTGGGCTCGCTGGATATCGGCTCGCCGGTGTACTACCGCAAGATCCCCGTAGGACAGGTGGTGGCGTATGCATTGGCGAAGGAAGGTGACGGCGTGGAAATCGACGTATTCATCAACGCGCCCAACGATGCTTACGTCACTGAAAACACTCGCTTCTGGAATGCCAGCGGCATCGACATCGGGGTGGGCGCCAACGGTTTCACACTTAAAACCGAATCCTTGTCTTCCGTGTTGGTGGGAGGCATTGCGTTTCGCGCGCCGGACTATGGTGGGCAAAGCCCCATGGCCGGCGAGCAGACCCGTTTCGACCTGCTGGCAGACGAGCAAACCGCCTTGGCCCCACCCCTGGGCAAGCCGCAATACATGAGTTTGCGTTTCACCCAGGCACTGCGAGGCCTGAAGATCGATGCGCCGGTAGAATTCCAGGGGCTGCAAATTGGCAAAGTGGTTTCAATAGACCTCGACTTCGAGCCCGGCAACGACAAGTTTCCAATCATCGTAGGCATAGCCATCTACCCGCAAAGCCTGGGCCGGGCCCATAGCCGCATGTTGCAGGTGCTCAACCATGACCCTGCCGATGAGCGCGGGGGTATCGATATTATCCGAAGCTTCGTAGAGCACGGCTTGCGTGCCCAGGCACGAACCGGCAACCTGCTGACCGGCCAACTGTACATCTCGCTGGATTTCTATCCGAACGCCCAAAAAGTAGGGTTCGATATCAATGCCCGGCCTGTGGTGCTGCCCACCATTGCGGGCAGCCTGGATCAGCTGCAAGCGCAAGTGCAGGCCGTGGTAGAGAAAATTGCTCGCCTGCCGCTGGACCGCATCGCGGCCAACCTCGATCGCAGCCTGAGCGGGTTAAGCGGGGTTCTCAACCAGTTCAGCGGTAAAACCTTGCCGGCAGTCCAGAGCTCGTTGGCCGACGTCAGTAACACGTTGAAAACCGCTAACTCCGCGCTTTCCGAAGATTCACCGCAGCGAGAGCAACTGAGCGAAGCAATCAACGAATTGGGGCGCACTTCCCGGTCGCTACGCGAACTGTCCGAATATTTGAGCCGGCATCCCGAATCGCCGATCCGTGGCCGAGCGGAAAATGCACCTTTCGAAAATCAGCAGCCTTGACCGTTCAATGGAGCGAGACCGCATGCGCACTTCCCCGGTGGCGTTGTTCACATTGCTTGTCTTGCTCGCGGGTTGTCGCAGCGCGCCGGTGCACTATCACACGCTGACGCCCCTGCTATCAGGCCCTGCACGAACCGTGCAGCCTACCGGCAATTTGCTGATGGAACGCGTGACGGTACCCGCGCAGGTTGATCGCACTCAAATCGTGGTCCGTCAGGGCGGTCATGGGCTGGCCATACTAGAAACCGACTGGTGGGGTGCAAGCCTCGCCGACGAACTCCAGGGCGCGCTGGTAGACCAGCTTAACCGACACCCCGCTCCGGCCAGCAAGACCTCCCTGCGCGTTGATGTCCAGCGTTTCGACCTAGTGCCGGGCGGTTACGCCTTGCTTGATGTGAAATGGCGCGTGCGCACGAGGCGGTTGACTGACGGCGCGACCACGGAACTCAACTGCCAAGGCATTATGCAATCGCCTGCGGGCGAATCGGTGGATGAGCTGGTCACGGCGCAGCAGGCTAATGTGCAAGGAATCGCGGCGATGATCAGCGAGTTCACCCAGGCCAGTTGCAAGCTTCCATATGGGACCTGAAGACAACTGCCGTTTGCAAACACCTGATTAACGGTAGGCTCCAGGCCTGAATCGTAACTACGCTGTCCTGCATGACATCTACGGACAGTAGAGGTTCACTCGATGGCTAACGTAGTCAGAGCTCAGCCGGGCATGCCGTTAGCCCTCCTCATAGGAATATCGACGCTTCTTGCCGGATGTGGCAAGGAGCCTGTTCCGCCGGCCCGCCTTGCCCCCGACGTGACCGTGATGACGGTCACCGCCCGCGACACGCCGGTCACTTTCGAATTCGTTGCCCAGACCCAGAGTTCCCGTGAGGTGGAGATACGCGCGCGCGTTGCCGGTTTTCTGGACCGGCGACTTTACACCGAAGGGGATCTGGTCAAAGCCGGGCAGACGCTGTTCCAGATGGACCGCAAGCCCTTCGAAGCCGCGTTGACCTCAGCCCAGGGGCAAATGGCGCAGCAACAGGCCCGCTATGAAGTGGCCAAGGCTACCCTGGCCCGCATACGTCCGCTGGCAGCGCAAAACGCGGTCAGCAAGATGGATCTGGACAATGCCGTTGGCTCAGAGCGCGAGACCCGTGCCGCCGTGCTTGCCGCCGAAGGCGCCGTGCGAACCGCACAACTCAACCTCAGCTACACCACCATCACCTCCCCTCTTGGCGGCGTTTCAAGTGACGCTAAAAAACAGGAAGGCAGTTACGTCACGCCGGGCGAGTCCGGCTTGCTGACTTCCGTGGCCCAGATGGACCCCATGTATGTCAATTTCAGCCTGTCGGAAAACGAAACGCTCAAGTACCGCGACGAAATCGCAGCCGGACGCCTGGTATTTCCGGCTCGCAGTGATTTTGTCGTTGAGGTCGTGCTCGCGGACGGCACCGTAGCGCCTGAAAAGGGCAAAGTGAGTTTCCTTGCGCCTTCCTTCAGCCAGGAGACCGGTACGTTCATGGTCAGGGCGGTGCTTGCCAACCCCACGGGCCTGCTGCGCCCCGGCCAGTTCGTGCGTGCCATGGCCAAGGGCGCCGTCCGCCCGAAAGCCATTCTGGTTCCGCAGAAGGCAGTGCTGGAGGGCTCCAAAAGCCATTTTGTGTGGGTCGTGGACGGCCAGGGCAAGGCCGAGCAGCGGATTGTGGAGGTCGGCGAATGGCAGGGTGATAACTGGTTTATCAGTAACGGCCTGCGAACCGGTGAACGCATCGTGGTAGACGGTGCCCTTAGGGTTAGCGCAGGAAGCCCAATCCATATCGTTGAGGCGCCCGAACCAGGCTCCGCCCGCACTTCCCCTGCGAAGACAGCAGGGGCCGAGTCGCCAGGTGCGGCCCGCGGGAGCCGCCAATGAGCATTTCCCACTACTGCATCGAGCGGCCCATTTTCGCCTCGGTCATTTCTATCGTGATCACCCTGGCGGGCGCGGTGGCGATGCTCCAGTTGCCGGTTGCCCAATACCCGGACATCACACCGCCGCAGATTACCGTGGCCGCCACCTACCCAGGCGCCGACGCGCAGGTGGTGGCCAATAACGTCGCAGCGCCGATCGAGCAGCAGGTCAATGGCGCGGACAACATGATCTACATGAACTCGTCGAGCTCCGCGACCGGGAACATGACCCTCAACGTATTCTTCGAGATAGGCACCGACCCTTCACTGGCTCAGGTGGACGTGCAGAACCGCGTGAACCTGGCCTTGCCGCAACTGCCCTCGGCGGTTCAAAGCCAAGGCATTCAAGTACAGAAAAAATCCTCGGCGTTCATGATGGTGCTGGCGGTCTATTCCGCCGGGGACCGATACGACAGCACTTATGTAGCGAACTACGCCAACCTTTACATCCTCGATGCCATCAAACGCATCCCGGGGGCCAATCAGGCCAGCATTTTCGGCACGCCCGATTACGCGATGCGAATCTGGCTCAAGCCAGACCGTATGGCACAGTTGGGCATCACTGCGGCCGACGTGCAAAAGGCAGTGGCCAATCAGAACCAGCAGTTCGCAGTCGGCCGCGTCGGGCAGTCCCCCACCGGCGGCGCCGTCGAACAATCATTCGCGGTGACTACCAAAGGACGGCTCACCGAGCCTGCCGAATTCGAGAACATTATCTTGCGCGCCAGCAGCGATGGCGTTGCCCTCGTTCGGCTCAAGGACGTCGGCCGTGCCGAGCTCGGGCAGAAAGACTATTCGCTGCGCAGCACCTATCAAGGCAAGCCGGCAACGCTGATCGCGGTGTATCAGCAACCGGGTGCCAACGCCCTCGACGTCTCGGCAGCAGTCAGCAAGACCCTGGCAGACATGAAGGCAACCTTTCCGCAGGGCATCGAATACAAGGTGGTGATGGACACGACCGCGTTCACTCGCGCGTCGATTTCCGAGGTTATCCATACCTTCTTTGAGGCGCTGGTGCTGGTGGTGATCGTGGTGTTTTTGTTTTTGCAAAGCCTGCGCGCCACATTGATTCCCGTGATCGCGGTACCGGTGTCCATTGTGGGTACCTTCATAGGCATGTCGGCATTGGGGTTTTCGGTGAACATGCTGACGCTGTTCGGCATGGTGTTGGCGATCGGCATCGTGGTGGACGACGCAATCGTGGTGGTGGAGAACGTCGAGCGCAACATGCAAGTTCACAAGATGACGCCCAAGGACGCCGCCAAGCGCGCGATGGATGAGGTGGCCGGCCCGGTCGTGGCGATTGTGCTGGTGTTGTGCGCGGTGTTCATTCCGGTGGCATTCATGGGTGGCATCACCGGCCAACTGTACAAGCAGTTCGCGATCACCATCGCGATCTCGGTGGTCATCTCCGGGCTGGTGGCCTTGACCCTGTCACCGGCGCTGGCCGCGCTGTTGCTCAAACCCCAGCACGGCAAGAAGAACGCGTTCTTTCGCTGGTTCGAACGCAGCTTCGAGCGCCTGACCGACGGCTACTCCCGCGCGGTCGCCTTCATGATCAAGCGCTTCGTACTGGCCCTGCTCCTGTTTGCCGCGATGGGCGTACTTATTTTGCTCATAGGCCAGCGCATACCGAGCGCCTTTCTGCCTCCCGAAGATCAGGGCTACCTGCTGGGCGCGGTAATCATGCCCGATGCCGCGAGCCTGGATCGCACAGGCCAGGTAGGCAAAGTCGCCAGTGACTTTTTCATGAACGACCCCGCTGTCGAAGGGGTTGCCATCGTCAATGGCTATAGCCTTCTCGACGGCCAGAACAAGAACAATGCGGCGGCGTTTTTCGTCGGCTTCAAGGACTTCGAAGGGCGCTATCAGGATGCGGACACCATCGCGCAACAGAGCGCCCCCGCAGTGATGAAGAAAGCTGGCCACGCATTCTCCAGTGTTCAGGAAGGGGTGATCGTGCCGGTCAATCCGCCGTCCATTCCTGGCCTGGGGACCACGGGCGGCATGGAAGTCTGGGTGCAAGGCAAGGGCGACGCAGGCATCAATCAGCTGGCCGAAGTGGTGGAAACACTCATCGCCAAAGCCAAGGAACGGCCGGAGCTTGGCGCGATAACCTCAACGTTCAATGTGTTCTCGCGCCAGTTGATGGTCGACGTGGACAAGGAGAAAGCCGAAAGCCTTGGCGTACCGGTGGAAGAGGTCTACAGCACCATGCAGACCATGTTCGGCTCCCTGTATGTTTCGCAATTCAACAAGTTCAGCCGGCTGTGGCAGGTTATTCTCCAGGCCGAGCCGGCCTATCGGCTCAAGGCTGAAGATTTGCAGCAAATCTACGTGCGCAGCACCAACCTTGGAATGGTGCCGCTCAAGGCGCTGCTGACAACCCGCTACGTTACCGGCCCCGACCTCCTTACGCGCTTCAATAACTTTCCCGCCGTGAAACTCACCGCCAACCCCGCACCCGGCTACAGCTCTGGCCAAGCGCTCGCCGCTCTGGAGGAAATCAGCGCTCAAATCATGACCAACGACTATTCACTTGCGTTGAGTGGCGAAGCGTTCGAAGAGAAAAAAAGCGGAGGCGCCTCCTCTCAGGTATTTCTCTTTGGCTTAGTAATGGTGTTCCTTATCCTGGCCGCGCAGTACGAAAAATGGTCACTTCCTGTCGGCGTACTGCTCGCCGTGCCCTTTGCATTGTTTGGCGCGCTGCTCGCTGTGCTGATCCGCGGGCTGAGCAATGACGTTTACTTCCAGATCGGCTTGACCATGCTGGTAGCCCTGGCCGCGAAAAACGCGATTTTGATCTTCGAGTTTGCGGTACTTAACAGGGAAAACGGCATGTCCGCCTATGACGCTGCCATGGTCGCGGCCAGGGAACGCTTGCGGCCTATCGTGATGACCTCTCTGGCGTTCATCCTTGGCTGCGTGCCGCTGGCCATCGCCGTGGGCGCCTCCGAGAACAGCCGCCATTCCATCGGCACGGGGGTCATCGGCGGGATGTTGGCCGCCACGGCTATCGCGATCTTTTTCATCCCGATGTTCTACTACCTGGCAGAGCGGATGTTCGGGGAAAAAGATATCCCCCCTGCGGCCGATCAACCGGAGCGGACTACCGGCTCTGCACTGCTCCCTCAGGGGGCAGTGGAAAACCGGCCCAGGGGGGAGTGACATGCGCCAACCTTCGGCCCTGCTACTATGCGTGATCCTGCCCGGGTGTACGGTCGGCCCCGACTACCAACACCCGGCTATTGAAATCCCGGCGAGCTACCGTTATGCCGAATACGAAGCAAAGGATTTATCCAACACACAATGGTGGGAGCAGTTCCAGGACCCTGTTCTGAACGAACTGATTCGCAGCGCACTGCTTGAAAACAAAGACATCAAGATCGCCGCTGCAAGAGTAGAAGAGTTTCAAGGCCGCTATGGCGAAGTTCGATCGCTGCTGTTTCCCCAGGCCGGGTTCGATGGAGTGGCTCAGCGCAGCCGGGCGCCGAGAAACAATGGCCCGGTACCCTTGGACGGCTCCATAGACCCGGTTTACAAAAACTACCAGGCCGTGCTCAGCGTGAACTGGGAGCTCGACATCTGGGGCCGCCTGAGGCGCTTGAACGAATCCGCCCGTGCTGACTTGCTGGCATCGGAGGAAGGACGCCGCAGCGTGATACTCAGCCTGGTGTCGTCGGTGGCCTCAAGCTACGTCACCCTTCGTGATCTCGACAGGGAACTGGACATTGCCCGCACCACGGCAAACGTGCGGCGCGACTCCTACGAAATTTTCAAAATGCGCTTTGGCGCCGGGACCATTTCAGAAATGGAACTGGCGCAAAATCAGTCCGAATACGAGCGCACCCAGGCTTCTGTGGCCCAGCTCGAGCCTCTGGTCGCACAACAGGAAAACGCCCTGGCGTTACTGCTTGGGCGCAATCCTGGCCCCGTGCTGCGGGGGCGCGACCTGGCGCAACTGACGCTGCCTGCAGTGCCTGCCGGTTTACCGTCGGACCTGCTGCAACGGCGCCCGGACCTGCGCCAGGCCGAGTTGAACCTGATCTCGGCGAATGCCCAGATCGGAGCGGCCAAGGCTCAATACTTTCCGACGATTTCGCTAACGGGCGTGCTGGGCTCGGTGAGTAGCCAGCTTTCCAACCTGTTCACCGGGCCGGCTGCCACCTGGTCCTATGGCGTTGGCGCGAGCCTGCCGATCTTCACAGCTGGCGGGATCGCCGGGCAGGTCCAACAGGCCGAGGCTATTCAGCAACAAGCCCTGCTCAGCTACCAGAAGGCCGTTCAATCATCCTTCAGCGATGTGGAAAACGCGCTTGTCTCTTCCAGCAAATCCCGCGAGCAGATGGCCTCCCAGGCACGTCAGGTTGAAGCGTTGAGCACCTACGCCCGATACGCCCGCTTACGCTACGACAACGGTTACACCAGCTATATCGAGGTACTGGATGCCGAACGGAGCCTGTTCGATGCTCAACTGAGTTACACCCGTACGCGAGGCAGAGTGTTTACCTCAATGATCGACCTGTATAAGGCCACCGGCGGTGGGTGGATAGCGGAGGCAGCAGAATTGTCGGCAGCTGACGAAAGCGCTTCAAATACTACACCGTAGGCAGAGAAGCTGGCTGGGCAGTTCGTCATCCACTTCATTTCCAAGTGAAAGCCCAAGTGCCGCAAACGGACCAGCAGCGTCCGATGCAATCCTGGCTAGCTGATCAAACCTGTCAGCTCATTGCGCTCACGCTCATTCAACAGTGAACCGAACCCAGCCAGCGCATTATCAGCCATATATTGTGGGTTGCTTGTCCCTGGAATCACGCAGGTTACCGAGGGGTGGGAGATGAGAAATTTCAGTGCCAATTGAGCCCAAGTGGTCGCCCCGACCTCGGGGGCCCAGGCGGGCAGTGGCGTTCCTTGCAAACGCGAAAGCAAACCACCTCCCCCAAAAGGTCGATTACACAGTACGGCCACACCGCGCTCGGAACACAGTGGCAAGATCCGGTTTTCTGCGGCACGGTCATCCAAGGCATAGTTGATCTGCAAAAAGTCCAGGGCCTCTGCTTTGATCACTGCTTTAACGTCGCTATACGCCGAAGATGTGTAATGGCTTATGCCGATATACCGGATACGCCCCTCCTCCTTCCAGCGCCTGAGTGTCGGCAGATGGGTCTTCCAGTCCACCAGGTTATGAACCTGCATCAGATCAATACGCTCGGTTTGCAGCAGCTTGAAAGACCGCTCCATTTGGGCGATTCCCTCGGCTCGACCCTGCGTCCAAACCTTCGTGGCGAGAAAGGCCGACGATTGCGTGGTGCTCGCCGATAACAGCTCGCCAGTGGTTTGCTCGGCGCGCCCATACATGGGTGAACTATCAATTACAGATCCCCCTCTGTCGAACAACGCATCGAGCACGCCGGGCAGTTTTTTGTACGTAGCAGAGGAAGGTTGCACATCGAACCCGCGGTAAGTACCGAGCCCAATGACGGGTAACGGTTCGTTGCTCGACGGTATAGGGCGACTGAGCATTTTCTGACCTTGCGTAAGCACGCGTGTATCTCCCCAAGCCCGACCGAAGGGCAATGAGGTCGCGGCAACCGCAACCGCCTGGATGAACAGCCTGCGTGTAATATCCGGGGGGAGCGGTTCTGGATGATTCCTTGTATTCATGGAAAAACGCCTCGCCACGGTTGCTCCCACCACCATAGACGCTTAAAGGGGAAACCGAGGGTCCCTTCGAACATTACTGTTGCTCCCAGGCAATACGCCCGCCACCGCCTGCGGGCGGAACAGGCCATTTTATGGGGCCACTGCCGTTTATCGGTTGCGCATCAACAGAGTAAAAAGTATGGCAACGATCAGTAAGCGGGCAGGACAAGCGATCAACACTTTGCCAGGCGAACTGCGCCCCGCGCTCGCCGGGTTCGCCTTTTTTTTGTGCCTGTTCAGCGGCTATTTCATGCTACGGCCCATTCGCGAGGCCATGGGCATTCAAGGCGGGGTCGATAATCTGCAATGGTTGTTCACCGCAACGTTCCTGCTGATGCTTATCGCGGTGCCATTTTTCGGCTGGCTCAGCTCTGTCATGCCACGGGCCCGGTTTATTGATGGTGTGTATGAGGTATTCGCCCTGAACCTCATCGCCTTTGCCCTGATGTTCACCGTGCACCCTGATAGCCTTTGGCTGGCCCGAACGTTCTATGTATGGATCTCCGTGTATAACCTGTTCGTTGTGTCAGTGGCGTGGAGCCTGATGGCCGACGTGTTCGACAATGCCCAGGCGCGGCGCCTTTTTGCCTTTATTGCGGCAGGTTCGAGTGTAGGGGGGCTACTGGGGCCAATGGCCAGTGCGCTGCTGGTCAATGTTCTTGGCCAGGCCGGGCTGGTGCTGACGAGCGCCCTGTTGCTGCTGGTCACCCTGGCGCTCAAGCGTTACCTGCTGACATGGCGGGCATCAGGCGGTGCAGGACGCCCCGGTGCTGCGGCCACTGAAAACCCAAGGCATCCTGTGCCCGGCAGCCCGTTCAGTGGTCTGACCCGCATTGTTAGCTCTCCTTATCTCCGGATGGTTTGCCTGTTTGTGCTACTGCTGGCCACGACGAGCACCTTTTTGTATTTCGAGCAGGCACGGCTGGTTTCGCTTCGATTCCCTACTCGCGAGGAACAAGTGCGTGTCTTTGGCCTCATCGATTTCACCGTGCAGGTAGGCGCACTGGCAACGCAGCTATTCATCACAGGGCGGATCGCTCAGCGGTTTGGCTTGAGTAGCCTGCTGGTAGTTGTACCAGCACTGGTATGCGCAGGGTTCATTGGCCTTGCCTTGCTACCCAGTTTTGCCCTGCTCGCCGCCTTGATGATTGTGCGCCGGATCGGTGAGTACGCGTTTATCCGTCCCGGGCGCGAGATGCTGTTCGCCCCGTTGGATGCCGAAACGAAGTACAAGGCGAAAAGCTTTATCGACACCTTGGTGTACCGCGCCGGCGACGCGATCAGCGGCTGGGCCAGAAGCGCACTCGACCTGTCGGCCCACGGGGCCTTGTTGGCGGCTGTGGTCGGCGCACTTTGCGCAGGCTTGTGGGCATGGAGTGGGTGGTATCTCGCACGGCAACGTGCCCGTACGATAGCCCGCCATGTCGAAGATTGAAGCTTTTGAGGTTTCGCTGGCTTGACCGGAAACAGATAGTTGTTCCTCCGCCATGCCGTAGGATTCATCAGGTCATGGCCCCTACGTTCCCTTCTCCTAATACCTCAAAACACGGCGGAAGGCCTCCACAATTGCGGGTAATTTGCCGGAAACCCGGCAATCCGCAGGCTCCCTACCGGCGTTTCGCCCGACCATAATAGACCCATAACAATAAAGGGGTTCCCCCGAAGCGAGAAGGCCATGTTCAAGGACCATATCGTTAAAGCACGTGCCACCGACAACGCCGCGTTCATGGGATCGGTCGCGGTGGTGATATTTGCTGCTACCTTGCTCGCCGGCCTGGGCGAAAGTGGCTTGGCCCGGCTGATGGGGCCGATACTGCTGGACCTCAAGGCACCCCTGGCGCGGGACATCGCTGTTGCGGGCACCTTTACCGTCACGCTGGTGCTCAACCTGTTCATTCTCGGTCGCTTTCCCCTCAGGGCGCAGATCGTTACCGTGTGGTGCGAGCTGCTGGTGCTGTTTCTGCTGTTCTTCGATACCTTCAACCTGTCCTACAGCTTTATCGCGACCAAAGTGGGCTTCATGATCACCCAAGGCGTGTTCACCACCGTCTACGTGTCGGCCATTTCCATTGCTATCGCCTTTGTGCTGGCGCTGCTGGGCGCCACGGCGCGGTTGTCCGCCAATGGGTTCGCCATTGCCATCGCCAGCTTCTATACCTCCTTCTTTCGCGGCGTGCCCCTGCTGATCCAGATCTACCTCATCTACCTGGGCATCCCCCAGTTGGGCTATGTGGTGGGCGCAGTGCCGGCGGGGATACTGGCGCTGTCGTTGTGCTATGGCGCCTACATGACCGAGATCTTTCGGGCGGGCATCAGCAGCATCTCCCGGGGCCAGTGGGAAGCGTCCAGGGCCATTGGCCTTACGCCTTTCCAGACCATGACGCGGGTGATCCTGCCGCAGTCCATGCGCCTGATCATCCCGCCTACGGGCAACCAGTTCATTTCCATGCTCAAGGACAGTTCGCTGGTGTCGGTGATCGGCGTGTGGGAATTGATGTTCCTGGCCCGCACCCAAGGGCGCGCCGAGTTTCGCCACCTTGAAATGCTGATCACCGCAGCCGTGCTCTATTGGCTGCTGTCGATCGTGCTGGAAACCGTCCAGGCCCGCCTGGAAAAGCACTTCAACCGCGCACACCGCTGAGGGCACAGCATGAACCAGGCGTTCGCTTCTCAAGCCCCCGTGGCCCCAGCCGCAATTTCGATCCAGGGGTTGCACAAGTGGTTTGGCGATTTTCATGTACTGGACGGCATCGAGCTGCAGATCCAGAGCGGTGAGATTGTGGTGGTCTGTGGTCCTTCGGGGTCCGGCAAGTCCACCCTGATTCGCTGTCTGAACCTGCTCGAGGACTTTCAGAAAGGGGCCGTGGTGATCAACGGCACGCCGCTCACCCGCAGCGGTGCCTGCGTGGCCAAGGTAAGGCGGCAGGTTGGCATGGTGTTCCAGCAGTTCAACCTGTTCCCGCACATGACCGTGCTGGACAACCTCATGCTCGGGCCACGGCTGGTGAGCAAGCTGAGCAAGGCTCAGGCGCAGGCTTTGGCCTACGAGTACCTGGAGCGCGTGCGCATCCGCGAGCAGGCGGACAAGTTCCCGGCGCAATTATCCGGCGGCCAGCAGCAGCGGGTCGCCATCGCCCGGGCCTTGTGCATGCGCCCTCGCATCCTGCTGTTCGATGAGCCCACCTCGGCGCTGGACCCGGAAATGGTCAAGGAAGTGCTGGATGTGATGGGCGAGCTGGCGCACGACGGGATCACCATGCTCTGCGTGACCCACGAAATGGGGTTTGCCCGCCGGGTGGCAAACCGGATCATTTTCATGGACCAAGGCAGCATCATCGAACAGGCGAGCCCGGACGATTTCTTCGACAACCCCCGCCACCCGAGGGCGCGGGAATTCCTGTCGCAGATCCTCAACCACTGAGGGCCAACGGGCCCCTGAATAGCCACAGCACAACAAGAACAACACTCGCAAACCGAGAACCCCTGGAGGCTTACCCATGACTTCGTTCGCTCGCATGTTCACCGCTGCCGCCCTGGCCGGTGCCTTCACCCTTGCCACCAGCGCGGCCTGGGCCGGCGCAACCCTGGACCGCATTCATCAGGAAAAGGTGATGAAAGTGGCCACGGCCGCCAACTGGCCGCCGCAATCGTTCCTCGGCCCTGATGACAAATTGCAGGGGTTCGACATCGACGTGGCCAACGAGATTGGCCGCCGGCTGGGTACCCAGGTGACTTTCGTCACCCCAGAATACGGCATCATCACCGCCGGGCGATGGTCCAGCCGCTGGGACGTCTCGGTGGGCTCCATGACACCGACCATGGAGCGCGCCCGGGTGCTGGATTTCCCCGCCATCTATTACTACACCCCGTACGTGTTCGCGGTGCACAAGGACGCCGCGGGCGCGACCACCGCCGACCTCAACGGTAAGGTCATCGGCGTGGAGGCAGGCACCACCTCCGAGGATTACATCAACCGCCGGCTGAAGATCGACGCGGCCGATGTGCCAGTGTTCAGCTATGACGTGGAGCCCGGCGAGGTCAAGACCTACGGCGACAGCATGGGGCCGCTGGACGACCTGCGCATGGGCAATGGCGTGCGCTTGAATGCCACGCTCTCGGCGCTGCCCACCATCCTGGCCGCGATCAAGAATGGCTACCCGATCGCGAGAGTCGAAGGCAAGCCCGCCTACTATGAGCCCTTGGCCATCGCCGTGGACAAGGGCGACGACGCCTTCGACAAGGCCTTGGCCGGGATCGTCACCGAGATGAAAACGGACGGCACGCTCAAGCGGCTATCGGAAAAGTGGTACGGGGCCGACCTGACCAAGGTGCAGTAGCCCGCTGTTGAAGTGACGAGGTATTCGATGTCCACGTACATTAACAACTACTACACCGGCACCATGCGCCCCGCCGCTCCGCGGCCTGCGTTGCAAGGCACGGTTCAGGCCGACGTGTGCATCGTTGGCGGTGGCCTGGCCGGGCTGAGCACCGCCTGGGAGCTGCTGGCACGAGGCAAATCCGTGGTGATCGTGGAAGCGGCGCGGGTGGCCTGGGGCGCCTCCGGGCGCAACGGGGGCTTCGTGCTCCAGGGGTATTCCGAGGCGCTCCCGGCCATCGAACGCCGCTGTGGCACGGCGAAGGCAGCAGCGTTGTTCAGGCTCTCGCTCGAGGGGGTTGATACCGTCCGCCAGATGATCGCCAGCCACGGGTTGCCGGGCTGCGCGCCCACCACGGGCAAGCTGGGAGTGATGCGTTACGACGATGGCGACAAGCTCAAGCGCCTGTGCGAGCGAATGACCACCGAGTTCGACTTCCCCCTGGAGTACCTCGACCGCCAGGCGGTGCGTGAACGGCTGAACACAGAGCGGTACTTCCAAGGCGCACGGGACACCCACGGCTTTCATTTTCACCCGCTCAATTACTGCCTGGGCCTGGCCGAACTGATCCAGCGCCAGGGCGGGAGGATTCATGAACACTCGCCCATGACCCGGGTAGCGCGCCACGGCGCGGGGCACCGGGTGGTCACTGGCCAGGGCGCGGTGGAGTGCGAGCATGTGGTGTATTGCTGTGGCGGATATGGCGGCCCCGAGTTCGGAAAGCTGCGCCGCGCTTTCCTGCCGATCGCCACCTATGTGGTGCTTACCGAACCGCTGGGCGACCGGTTGGGCGAGGCCGTGAGGACCTCGGACGCGGTAGGCGACTACCGCCGCGCGGCGGATTACTACCGCATTGTCGAGGGCGACCGCTTGCTTTGGGGCGGGCACATCACCACCCACAACCTGCAGGATGAACAGCGCCTGGGCGCCCTGCTGACCGCCGACATTCTCGACGTGTACCCGCAGTTGCAGGGCCTGAGAATCGCCAAGGCCTGGTCCGGCCTGATGGGTTATGCACGCCACAAGATGCCGCACATCGGCCCGCTAGGTAACGGCGTGTGGGCTTGTACCTCCTTCGGGGGCCATGGTATGAACACCGCACCCATTGGCGGGCGGGTGGTGGCCGAGGCCATCTGTGGCGAGACAGACCGCTATCGCCTGTTCGAGGCCTACGGCCTCCAATGGAATGGCGGCCCACTGGGCCCGGCGGCGGCGCAGCTGGTGTATACGGGCCTGAAGCTGATGGACAGCTTCCAGGAAACGCGCTCGCGCCGCGCGTGACCCGCCAGGCCCGATTCGATTCGTTCGAGGAAGCGTTCATGGATGCACGTACGGCTGGCACGCTGTTCAACCTCACCGACAAGGACCGGCAATTGCTCGCGCTATTGCAAGCCAACGCCCGCGAGCCCACCGCCTCCCTGGCGCGCAAGCTGGGCGTGTCCAGGTCAGCGGTTCAGGAACGCATCCAGCGCCTGGAAAGGGCCGGGGTGATCACCGGCTACAGCGTGCGCATCGACCAGGACCGGGTACAGCCCACCATCAACTGCTTCACCATGACCTCCTGCACGAACAAGAGCTACACCGACGTGATGACCACCCTGCGCAAGATCGAGGCGGTGCAGGCCGTGTACGCGGTGTCAGGGGAATCGGATTTCATCATCCACCTAGCCACCACTACCTTGAGCGAGCTTAATGCCGAGCTTATCCGCATCAATATGATCAAGGGCGTGGCGCACACCGCATCCCATATCGTGATGGAGACGAAATTCAGCCGTAAGCTGACGGTTTGAATACTCACCGTTGCCTGCGGCCCGCCTGCACATTCGGTTATAACCTAATCATTAAAAAATAGCATATTAAACGGTCTCAATATGCTTAGATTGGCCCATGTCAGCGCCTACCGGACCCCCGCTCATGAGCCAGATCACCCACCCTGAACGCCTGCGCGAGTTTATCGGCGCCCTAGCCGAAACCCTTGAAAGTGACCCGCGCGAAGGCGACCTGTTGCACCGTGGCGGCAAGCTGCTGGGGCAGTTGGTGCAGCATGACGACTGGCTACCCGATGAGTTCGCCCAGCCGAACCCCGAGCGCTACCAGCAATTTTTGTTGCACGCCGACGCGCGCCAGCGGTTCTCGGTGGTGAGCTTCGTGTGGGGCCCTGGCCAGCGCACGCCGATCCACGACCACCGCGTGTGGGGCCTGATCGGCATGCTTCGCGGGGCTGAAGATTCCCAGAGCTTCGCCCGTGGCCCTGATGGCCACCTTCACCCGGAAGGCGCCCCGGCGCGCTTGAACCCCGGTGACGTGGAAGCCCTGTCGCCACGCCGCAACGACATCCACCAGGTGAGCAATGCCTTCAGCGATCAGGTGTCGGTGAGCATCCATGTGTATGGCGCCAACATTGGCGCGGTGCGCCGTGCGGTGTACCAGCCCGACGGCAGCGAAAAATTGTTCATCTCCGGCTACAGCAACGCCTACCTCCCCAACATCTGGGACCTGTCCAAAGAGAACCCTGCCCAATGACCAGTGCTGCCACCCGCACCTACGCCGACATCCGCCGCGCCCTCCTCGCCCACGAAGAAGTGGCCCTGGTGGACGTGCGCGAAGAAGCCCCTTTCGCCGAAGGCCATCCGCTGTTCGCCGCCAACATCGCGCTGTCCAAGCTTGAGCTGGAAGTGCTGTCGCGCATCCCCCGCAAAACCACGGCTGTCACGCTCTACGATAACGGCGAGGGGCTGGCTGCGCTGGCAGCCGAGCGGCTGGAAGCGCTGGGGTACACCGATGTAAAGCTGCTGGAGAATGGCCTGCAAGGCTGGCGCGATGCCGGCGGCGAACTGTTCATCGACGTGAACGTGCCCAGCAAGGCCTTCGGCGAGCTGGTGGAACATCACCGGCATACGCCCTCGCTGCCCGCCGAAGAAGTGCGCGCGCTGCTTGAGGCCAAGGCCGACGTGGTGGTGCTGGACGCCCGCCGCTTCGATGAATACCAAACCATGAGCATTCCCACCGGCGTGAGCGTGCCCGGGGCCGAACTGGTGCTGCGCGCCCGTGAACTGGCGCCCAACCCGAACACCCGGATCATCGTCAACTGCGCCGGCCGCACCCGCAGCATCATCGGTACCCAGTCGCTGGTGAACGCTGGCATTCCCAACCCGGTAGCGGCCTTGCGCAACGGCACCATCGGCTGGTTGTTGGCCGGCCAGCAGCTGGAGCACGGCCAGAGCAAGCGGTTCACCGACGTCACCGACAGTACCCGCCTTCAAGCGGCGTCGGATGCGCGTCAGGTAGCGGACAAGGCGGGCGTGAAGCGCGCCGATCGGGAAGATCTCGCTCGGTGGCAGGCGGACGCGGCACGTACCACTTACCTGTTCGATGTACGCACACCGGAGGAATTCGCCAAGGGACATGTGCCGGGTGCCCGCTCCACACCGGGCGGGCAGCTGGTGCAGGAAACCGACCACTACGCCAGCGTGCGTGGCGCGCGGATTGCCTTGGTGGATGACGACGGCGTGCGCGCCAACATGTCAGCCTCGTGGCTCGCGCAATTGGGCTGGGAGGTGTACGTGGTCGATGGCCTTGCCGCAGCCGACTTCAGCGAAACCGGCGACTGGCACGCGCCTGGGCCCGTACCGCCCCAGGCGGAAGCCATCAGCCCCGCCACGTTGGCCGAATGGCAAAGCCACACTGACCTACAGGTACTGGATTTCACCACCAGCGCCAACTATGTGAAGCAGCACGTTCCCGGTGCCTGGTGGGTGCTGCGTGCGGACCTCGCCGCAGCGCTGAAGAAGATTCCGGCCGCCGAGCGCTACGTGCTCACCTGTGGCAGCAGCCGGTTGGCGCGGCTGGCCGTAAGCGAAGTCGAAGCCCTGACCGGCAAGCCGGTGTTCGTGCTGGACGGCGGCAATGCGGCTTGGGCGAAAGCCGGCCTTGAGCTGGAGCACGGCGAAACCCGCCTGGCCTCTGCGCGTGTCGACCGCTACCGCCGGCCTTATGAGGGCACCGAGGCGCCTCGCGAAGCCATGCAGGCGTACCTGGATTGGGAATTCGGCCTGGTCGAGCAACTGGCCCGCGACGGCACCCATGGTTTTCATGTGATCTGAACATTACCCAGCCGACCCCTTTCCAGGCGGAGGACACCTCACGATAGACAGGCAGCCCGCTTACCTACCCTCGCGGGCTGCCGGGAGAACACCTATGAGCACACGCCAACTCAAACTCGGCGCCATGGTCCACGGCGTTGGCCACGGCTGGGGCGAATGGCGCCACCCGAATGCCCAGGCCGACGCCAGTGTCAATTTCAACTGGTACAAGGGCCAGGCCGCGCTGGCGGAAGCGGCGAAATTCGACTTTGTGTTCATCGCCGACAGCCTGCACATCCATGAAAAATCGAGCCCCCACTACCTCAACCGTTTCGAGCCGCTGACCATTCTGTCCGCGCTTGCGGCTACCACTTCGCACATCGGCCTGGTCGCCACCGTGACCGTGAGCTACACCGAGCCCTTCCAGGTGGCACGCCAGTTCGCCTCGCTGGACCACATCAGCGGCGGCCGCGCTGGCTGGAACGTGGTCACCTCATGGCTGAGCGGCACCGCTGAAAACTTCAGCAAGGCCGAGCACCCGCCCCATGCCGTGCGCTACCGCATCGCCAAGGAGCATGTGTCGGTGGTGAAAGGCCTGTGGGATTCCTGGGAGGATGATGCGCTTGTACGCAACAAGGCCACCGGTGAATTCTTCGACCGAAGCAAGCTGCACGCCCTCGACCATAAAGGCGAGTTCTTCCAGGTGAAGGGCCCGCTGAACATCTCCCGCTCCCGCCAGGGCCAGCCGGTGCTGTTCCAGGCCGGCACCTCCGAAGACGGGCGCAACTTCGCTGCAGAATATTCCGACGCGATCTTCGTGCATGCCGAATCCCTCGAAGACGCGCAGGCCTATTACGCCGACCTCAAAAAACGCGCCCGTAGCTTTGGCCGCAACCCGGACGACCTGTCGATCCTGCCGGGCATCCGCCCGATCGTTGGCCGCACCGAAGCGGAAGTGGAAGCGCGCTATCAGCAGGCCGTGGACCTGGTGAGCATCGAGGACGCCATCGTCGCTTTGGGCCGCCCGTTCAATGACCATGACTTCAGCCAATACCCACTGGACGCACCCTTCCCCGAGCTGGGCGACCTAGGGTCCAACAGCCAGAAAGGCGGTTCGGACCGGATCAAGCAACTGGCCCGGGAGCAGCAGCTCACGCTGCGTGAAGTGGCGCTGCACTTCTCCCGCCCGCGCCGGGACTTCGTCGGCACGCCCGAACAGGTCGCCGACCAGATCCAGCAGTGGTTCGAGCAAGGCGCCAGCGACGGTTTCATCATCAACTCTCTGCTGCCGGACGGCCTCCAATACTTCACCGAACTGGTGGTGCCCGTACTCCAGCAACGCGGGCTGCACCGCAGCGCCTACAGCGGCGGCACCCTGCGCGAGCACTTTGGCCTGCAGGTACCGGTGAACCGTTACGCGGTGGCAGAACGCACTCTCGCGCCAGTAGCCGAGGAGGCAGAGGTTTGAACCAGCCCGTTGCCGCGCTTCGGGTGGCGCAGGTGCCCGAAACCGAAACCGCCGAGGCGTTCGCCGTTCGCCTTGAAAGCCTGACTACAGCGCTCGCCGCCACGGCGGCTGCTTACGACGAAAGCGGCGCCTTCCCTCACGCCAATTTCGCGCTGCTGCACCGCCATGGCCTGCTCGGGCTGACCGTGCCCGCCGCGCTGGGCGGTGGTGGCGCGAGCCTGAGCCAGGCGCGCCGGGTGATCACTGCCGTCGCCCGGGGCGAGCCCTCCACGGCGTTGATTCTGGTGATGCAGTACTTGCAACACACCCGCTTGCAAGACAGCACCAGCTGGCCGGCGCATTTGCGTACGCGGGTGGCGACCGAGGCCGTGCAGCAAGGGGCGCTGATCAACGCGCTGCGGGTAGAGCCGGACCTGGGCACGCCCGCCCGGGGTGGCCTGCCCGCAACCGTTGCCCGGCGTACGCCCGAAGGCTGGCGTATCAGCGGCCGCAAGCTGTATTCCACTGGCAGCCATGGGCTAACCTGGCTGAGCGTATGGGCACGCAGCGATGACGACGATCCCCTCGTTGGCGCCTGGCTGGTGCCCAAGGCCAGCCCGGGCGTGACCATTGCCGACGCCTGGGACCACCACGGCATGCGCGCCACCTGCAGCCACGAAATCGTATTGGACGATGTGCTCGTGCCCTTGGACCATGCGGTGAGCGTGAGCCGCTGGAGCGCGCCGCAGTCGGACCTCGACGCCACTGGCCTGCTGTGGATGGCCGTGCTGCTGTCTTCCGTCTACGACGCCATCGCTCAGGCAGCGCGGGACTGGCTGGTGGCGTTTCTGCAGGAGCGAGCACCAAGCAACCTGGGCGCCCCCCTGTCCACGCTACCGCGGTTTCAGGAAGTGGTCGGGCAGATCGACACCTTGCTGTTCGCCAACCGCGCCCTGCTCGACGCCGCCGCCCATGGCCTGACCGCCCCGGCGCACGCGGGGTAGATCAAATACCTGGTCACCGGCAACGCCATCCGCGCAGTGGAACTGGCCATCGAAGCCGCCGGCAACCCCGGCCTTTCCCGCGCCAATCCGTTGCAGCGGCACTACCGCAACGTGGTCTGCGGGCGGGTACATACGCCGCAGAACGATGCGGTGTTGCTGGGAGCAGGCAAAGCTGCCTTCGCGGCCATTCCCAGGCTGCCGCCGGACGGCCGGCCCCCTGGTCCCACAGATTGAAGTGAGGCCCTCACGGCTGCCTGGCCACCTGCTCATTCACCGGCACATCAAAGCCTTTGGCAAAGGTAGGGGCCACGTCCAGGTGGCCATTGATCAGCCCATGGGCCTGGTAGAAGTCGGCTGTTTCCTGCTGTTGCCCGATGGTAGTGGCATCTACCGCCTGCCAGCGCAGTTGCCGCCGCTCGAACTGCAAGCGCGCGGCGTTTTCAGGAAAGCCGATAATCGCCGCCAAGGTGCGGGAGTAGCTGTCCAGGTTCTGGTAGGCCCACACCTGCGCCTTGGCCAGGCGTGCGAGGTAATCCTGCAAGGCGGCGCGGTGGGCCGGGTCGGCCAGTGCCTTGTCGGTGGCGGCCAGGAAGCTGTTGCCGCTGGACAGCCCGCGCCCGTTCACCAGCACCCGGGCCTGACCGCTCAGTTCCGACAGCGCCGTGTAGGGCTCCCACGTGGCCCAGGCGTCTACCGAGCCGTTGGCCAGCGCCATTTTGGCGTCCACCGGGCCGAGGAAGCGGAATTCCACGTCTTTCTCTGTAAGGCCTACGCTCGCCAGCGCCCGCAGCGCGATGTAATGGCCGATAGAACCGCGCCCGGTGGCGATGCGTTTGCCCTTGAGGTCGGCAGCCGAATGCAGGGGTGCATCAGGGTTGACCAGCACGGCCGTGCCGTAGGCGTCGGATTTGTCCACGGCAATGGCTTTCACCAGAGCGCCCGAGGCGAGTGCGAACAGCAGCGGTGCGTCGCCGATGATGCCGGCATCCACCGCGCCGGCGTTCAGTGCTTCGGCCAGAGGAGCGGCCGCCGGGAATTCGGACCAGCGCAGATCGTAAGGCAGGTCCCGCAGAGCGTCAGCGGCCTCCAGCTGGGCGCGCATGTTGCCTTTCTGGTCGCCAATGCGCAGTTCGATGCGGTCAGCGGCCACGGTATGACCAGCGAGCAACAGGGCGGCGCCGAGGGCCAGGATTCGAGCAAAGGGAGGCATGGGCAGGTTCCTTGAGCGTGCCGCAGTGCTTACCGCACGCGGCTTGAGGGAGAAGGCCCGATGAACTCTACCCTCACCTTTTATATTCCTGAAATGCATTTTTAGAATAACTTAATATGCATTTTCAAAAACTTTTGCAGTCTTTGCTTAGACCAAAAAAGAATTTTACAGCGGAAATGTTGCGCCCTACCGTCATAAGCCCTGACACAGGAGCGCCCCTTCAATGACCGCTTTGTCCGTACTGCCTGACACCCCTGCCCTCACCGTTCGCCAGCGGGTAACCCCGGAAGAGTGGGAGGTGCGGGTGAAGCTGGCCGCAGCCTACCGGCTGGCTGCGCTGTTCCGCTGGACGGACCACATCTACACGCACTTTTCCGCCCGCGTGCCGGGGCCGGAGGAGCACTTCCTGATCAACGCCTTCGGCCTGCTGTTCGACGAAATCACGGCCTCCAACCTGGTGAAGGTTGACGTGGACGGCACGCTGATCGACGACCCGCTGGGCCTTGGCATCAACCAGGCCGGCTATGTGATTCACAGCGCCATCCACCGTGCCCGGCCAGACCTCAAGGCGGTGTTGCACACTCACACCCGCGACGGCGCGGCGGTATCGGCCCAGCGCAACGGGCTGCTGCCGCTGTCCCAGCACGCGCTGGCGTATTACAGCCGGGTGAAATACCACACCTACGAAGGCGTGGCGCTGGACCTGGACGAACAGGAACGGCTGGTAGCCAACCTGGGCGACAGCAATATCTTCATCTTGCGCAACCACGGCCTGCTCACGGGTGGGGTGAGCATCGAACACGCCTTCCGGGAGCTGCATGGGCTGGAGCGCGCCTGCAATATCCAGATCGCCGCGCAGGCAGGCGGCAATGTGGACCTGCTGTTCGCGCCCGACGCGGCCATCGAAAAGGTACGCCAGCAAACGGCTGGCTTGCTCGACGGCAGCAGCCCCGGCCTGCAGCGCCACTGGGATGCGCTTATCCGCCAGCTGGACCGCCAAGGCCAGGATTACAAGGAATAACCCTGCTTTTAACCAGACGCCACAGCTGCACCCGCACCAAGGGCCAGTGACACTTGATTCAAGGAAGACGCCCTCGATGCCCTACCCGTATTTGCGCCTGTCAGCCGTTACTGCTTCTGTTCTGCCTGGCCTGTTCATGGCCACCACGCCCATGGCGGAGGCGGCCGACACTGACCCTACCCTCAGTACCGTCACAGTGATCTCCACCGGGGTGCGCGGGCAACAACGCACCGTGGCCGACAGCCCTGCCCCTATCGACGTGATCAACAGCGATCAATTGCTCAAAACCGGGCGGGCGGAGCTGTCCGAAGCCATTTCCAAACTGCTGCCCTCGTTCAACTTCGGCACCAATATCGCCGGCTACAACTCGGTCACCCGGCCACTGAGCAACCGTAGCCTGGGCCCGGCCTACACCCTGGTGCTGGTGAACGGCAAGCGCCGCCACAACGGCGCGGTGGGCCAGCGCGGCTCCACCGATAACAGCGGCGCCAATGCCGTGGACATCGACCTGATCCCGGTCAGCGCGGTGGACCATATCGAGGTGCTCAAGGACAGCGCCGCCGCCCAGTACGGCTCGGATGCGGTGGCCGGAGTGATCAATATCATCCTCAAGCGCGGCAATGCCGGCGGCCACGCGGAAACCAGCTATGGCAAGCTGTATTCCGGCGAGGGGGAAACTATCAAGCTCGCCGGCGACGAAGGCTTCAAGCTGGGCGATGGGGGGTTTTTTCACCTCTCGGCAGACGCCCATAAACGTGGCGACGCTTCATGGAACGGCAAGGCCGACAGCAGCGTGCACGCCTACACCGACCCTGTGAAAGAAGCGGCCTGGGACCGCGTGGCCATTCGCAACGGCGACCCGGACCTCAAGGCTTTCAACCTGGCCTACAACGCCGAGCTGCCGCTGGACCGGGTCACGCTCTATTCCTTTTCCACCTATGGCGAGCGCGACGCCGAGGCGTACAACTATTACCGGTTACCCACCGGCACCGCCCCCGTGCCCGAGCTGTTTCCCGACGGCTACTACCCGCTCAACAACATCAAGGACCGGGACTACCAGTTCCTGTTCGGCGGCAAGGGCGAGCTGGCCGCGTGGAACTGGGACCTGAGCACCAGCTACGGCCGTAACAACGTGCACCACTTCAGCGACTTCAACATCAACCCATCGCTGGGTACCGCCTCGCCCACGAAATTCGACAACCTGGCCACCTTCCGCTTCGAGCAGTGGGTGAACAACCTGGACGTCACCCGCCACTACGACAGCCTGTTCCAGTTCACGCCCCCCGTGCAGGTGTCAGCCGGGCTGGAACACCGCTGGGAGCGCTTCAGCACCTTCGCCGGCGACCCGGAGGCGTATATCACTGGCACCTACCCGGCAGCCTCCGGCGCCCAGGCGGCAGTGACCATCCGCCCCGAAGACGAAGTGAGCCTGATCCGCAACAACTACGCCGGGTACCTCGACCTCGGCTTTGACCTTACCGAACGCTGGTTCGTGGACGTGGCCGGGCGGGTGGAACATTACGACGATGACTCGGGCAATACCTTCGGGCTGAAGGTGAATTCCCGCTACGAGCTCACCGACACGGTGGCCGTGCGCGGCACCGTGGGCACCGGCTTTCGCGCGCCCTCGCTGACGCAGATCGGCTACACCGTGGCCGACAACCGCGTGGCCACCGACGTGAACGGCAATGTGGTGCCGGCGGTTACCCGGCTCACGCCCTCGGACAGCAACCTCGCCAAAGCGCTGGGTGGCGATGACCTCAAGCCGGAGAAGTCGCGCAACCTTGGTCTGGGCCTGACTTGGCAACCGGCGCCGCGCACCAGCGTGACCGCTGACGCCTACCTGATCGACATCGACGACCGCATCACCCTTACCAGCAACATCTATGACCAGGGCAATGGCGTGGTCAACAGCATCCTGGCCGCCCAAGGCGTGACTACGGGCACCTGGGTGAACTACTACACCAACGCGTTCGATACCCGCACCCGCGGCCTGGACATCGTGGGCGACCACACCACGCCATTGGCCGGTTGGGGTGAGGTGCGCTGGAGCCTGGCGTTCAACTGGAACAAGACCACCATCGAGGATGTACGCGATACCCCCGCTTCGCTGGCCAATTCGGGCGTGACCCTGGTGGGCCGGGACCGTGAGGGCGACCTGACCGAGGCAACGCCCAAGACCAAATGGATACTGGGCGCCAACTGGAAGCTCGACGACCTGGCGGTGAACCTGCAAACCACCCGCTACGGCGCGGTGAAAACCCTGGCGGTGAACCCCAGCGGCGACCGCAGCTTCAATGCCCGCTGGATCACCGACCTGGACGTGAGTTACACCTTCTTTGACCAGCTCACCGTGAGCGTGGGCGGCACCAACCTCTTCGACGTACGCCCAAGCCGCAACGCGGTGTACAGCAGCCTGGGCCTGGCACCCTATGGCAACCCGCCGTTCTACCCGGGCGGCGGCTACTGGTACACCAAGCTCGCTTACGACTTCTGAAACCCATCCGGCCCGCTGCCGGAGGGCGGCGCGGCCTTGACTGAGGATGCGCTTATGACACTTGATCGTTCCCTGGCCAGCGCAGCCCTGCTGGCCGCCATCGCCCTGGCCTTGCCAGGTTGTTCACCGTCCCCTGCCGATGCACAGGCCGCCACCACGCTGAAAATTGCCTTCTTCAGCGACAATACCCAGCTGGTGAGCCTGGACCCTTTCCAGGTGTACTGGCTGGAGCACCGCGTGGTGCTGCGAAACGTGGCCGAATCCCTCACCGACCAGGACCCGAAAACCGGCGACATCATCCCCTGGCTGGCCGAGCGCTGGGAGGTGAGCCCCGACGCCCGGGCCTACACCTTCTACTTGCGCAAGGGCGTGACGTTCAGCAATGGCGAGCCCTTCGATGCCCAGGCGGTGAAAACCGCCTTCGACAGTGACAAGGCCTTCGCGGCGCAGCTACCCAGCACCTTTGGCGCCACCTACCTTGCCGGTTACGACCATGCCGAAGTACTCAACGCCCACACGGTGAAGCTGGTGTTGTCGCGGCCCAACGCGGGCTTCTTGCAGGCGACCTCGACCACCAACCTGGCGATTCTTGCGCCAGAGTCCTACCGCAAAACGGCGCAGGAGCGCTCCAAGGGCGCCATCATCGGCACCGGCCCGTTCGTGCTGGAGCACTACACGCCGGAAAGCGGCCTACGCCTGGTGAAGCGCCAAGGTTATGCGTGGCCTTCGGCGAATGTGCAGAACAAAGGCGAGTCCCACCTGGCTGCCATCGACGTGACCTATGTGCCGGAAGACAGCGTGCGCAACGGCCAATTCCTCCAGGGCCAGGTGGACATCCTGTGGCCGCGCGATCCGTTTTCCGACGTAGACCTGCAATTGCTGCAAAGCAGGAAGGCGACGATCCAGAGCCGCTCGCTGCCGGGCCCGGCGTGGAACCTTTACCCCAACACGCGCGGCGATCGCATCCTGGCGGACCAGAACGTACGCCTGGCCGTGCAAAAGGCCATCGACCGCAAGACCTATGCGGCCACCGTGTACAACCCGGCCTTCCCGGTGGTGGATGGCGTGTTCGACGTGACCACGCCGTACTTCCGCAGCCAGGGCGCCAAGCTGGCGTTCGACCCCCAAGGCGCCAGCCACTTGCTGGCCCAGGCTGGCTGGCAACCCGGCCCCGACGGCTACCGCTACAAGGATGGCAAGCGCCTGACGCTGGTGTACAACCTGGCCGGCAAGGAAACCGCCGGGGATGTGCTGATCCAGGACCAGCTGAAAAAAGTAGGGATCGACCTCAAGCTGCGGGTGCAGACCAAGGCCGAGTGGGCCGCCGCCAACGCCGCGGGCAACTACGACCTCACTTACACCTACATGACCCGCGCCGACCCTATCGTGCTGCAGACCATCCTCGACCCTCGCAGCGCCAACAGCTCCACGTTGGCCACCAACGTGTACCCACCGGCGACGCTCAACCAGGCGCAAGCCCTGTTCGACAGCGGTCTTACCGCTACCAGCGCGGATCAGCGCGCCCAGGCCTATGGCGACCTGCAAGCGCTGCTGATCGACCAAGGCTCGGCGATCCCGGTGTATGAACGGGTATGGCAGGCGGCGACCGCGCCTCGCGTGCAGAACTTCCGCTGGAGCGCCGAAGGCTTCGCCTTCCTCAACGACATCGAGGTGAAGCCATGAGCCGCTATCTGCTAGGGCGGGTGGGCCAGGCGCTGCTGGTGCTATGGGGCGCCTACAGCATTACCTACTTCATCCTGTACCTGCTGCCGGGCGACCCACTGTCCATCATGCTCAGCGCTTCGGGCATGGAAATCGACGCGCTGTCCCCGGAGCAGCTGGCCAAGGCGCGCGCCTATTACGGGCTGGACCAAGGCGTGCTGGAGCGCTATGCGCACCTGCTGTGGGGCGTGTTGCATGGCGACTTTGGCCAATCCCTTACCCTCAACCGCCCGGTGACTGCAGTATTGGCCGAGCGGCTGCCGCAAACCCTTGCGCTGGCCGGCAGCGCGATCGTGCTGTCTCTGGTGGGCGGCGTGGGCCTGGCCTACCTGGCGGCTTATGTGCGCTGGGCACCGCTCAAAACTGCCCTGTCGAGGGCGCCGGCGCTGGGCTTTTCGGTGCCGGTGTTCTGGATGGGCCTGCTGCTGATCCAGGTGTTCGCGTTCAGCCTGGGCTGGTTTCCCGCCACCGGCAGTAATGGCCTGGCCAGCCTGGTGCTGCCGGCGGTCACGTTGTCGATCCCCAGCGCGGCGGTGTATGCGCAAGTGTTGCAACGGGGCTTCCGGGACGTGGCCCGCGAGCCGTATATCGTCACCGCCTACGCCAAGGGCCTGAGCCGTGGCCAGGTGCAGGCGCGCCACAGCCTGCGCAATGCCGCCCTGCCCCTGCTCACGCTGATCGGCCTGCAAGTGGGCAACACCGTCTCCGGCGCGGTGCTGGTGGAAACCATCTTCGCCCGCAACGGCGTGGGCCGGCTGGTGCAGGAAGCGGTGTTGCGCCAGGACATCCCGCTGGTGCTGGCGATCGTCAGCGTATCGGCTGCCGCCTTTGTGCTGGTGAACCTGCTGGTGGACCTGCTGTACCCCGTGCTCGATCCCCGTATCACCCATTCGCCCAAGGTGGCCTGACATGACTGGTACCAACCGCTTGATCGCCCCTTCCTTCACTGCCGAGCCGCTGGCCTGGCGGCCACGTCGCCGGCTTGAACGCTGGCTGGCGGTGGCCGAGCCATTGGCGCGCCGGCCGGGGTTTCTACTCGCCACGGCGCTGGTTGTATTTACGTTGACCGCTGCTGCGGCGCCTTGGCTGTTCAGCGGCCTGGACCCGTATGCCACCGCGCCCGCCGCCAAGCTGCTGCCGCCTGGCACGGGGCACTGGTTTGGCACCGACGAGCTTGGCCGCGACCTGTACACGCGCATGCTGTACGGGGCGCGCCTGTCGCTGGAAGCCGCGCTGCTGGCGGTAGGTCTGGCGATGGTTTGCGGGCTGGGGCTGGGCATTCTGGCGGGCTTTATCGGTGGCCGTATCGATGCGCTGATCATGCGCGTGGTGGATGTGCTGCTGGCCTTGCCGGGCCTGCTGTTGGCCTTGGCCATCGTCACCGCTATCGGTTTCGGCACCTTGCCCGTGGCCGTGGCGGTTGGCGTGGGCATCATCCCCGGCTTTGCCCGCACTACCCGCGCCGAAGTGCTGCGGATCAAAACCCTGCCTTACGTTGAGGCCGCGCGGCTCGGCGGCGCCAGCTGGGCCCGCACCCTGCTGCGGCATGTGCTGCCCAATGCCTGGGGGCCGGTGGCGGTACTGGCCACGCTGGATGTGGGCGCGGCCATCCTGGCCACGGCCGGGCTGAGTTTTCTTGGCTTTGGCGCAGAACCACCCGCAGCCGAATGGGGCACGCTGATCGCCAACGGCCGGCACTTTCTGATCACCGCGCCCTGGGTGTCGCTGCTGCCGGGGCTGTTCGTGGTGCTGGTGGTATTCAGCCTCAACCACATGGCCCGCACCTTCGAGGAGCTACAACCATGAGCGCGTTGATCGAGGTACGCGACCTGCGCGTGAGCTACCAGGGCACCGCCGGGGTAACCGAAGCGGTACGGGGCGTGAGCTTCGAGCTGCATGAGGGCGAAACCCTGGCTATCGTGGGCGAATCAGGCTCTGGAAAAACCACCGTGGCCAGCGCCCTGCTCGGCCTGCTGCCTGCCAGCGCACGGATCACCCAAGGTGTGCTTAAGGTGAACGGCGAAGACGTGACCCACGCCAGCGAGCGAGTGAAGCGCCAACTGCGCGGTGGAATCATCGGGCTGGTACCGCAAGACCCGATGGTAAGCCTCAACCCCACGCTGAGCATTGGCCGCCAGATCGGCGAAAGCCTGGTGCTGCGCCACGGCGGCCGATACCCCGCGCTCGATGCGGACGTGATTGCGCTACTGGAGCAGGTAGGGCTCGACAACCCCGAGTTGCGTGCCCGCCAATACCCGCACGAGCTGTCCGGCGGCATGCGCCAACGGGTGCTGATCGCCATCGCACTGGCAGGCGAGCCACGGGTAATCATCGCCGACGAGCCCACCAGCGCGCTGGATGTGACCGTGCAGCGGCGCATCCTCGATCACCTGGAGCAATTGGTGAAGGCACGCGGTATCGCCCTGCTGATCATCACCCATGACTTGGGGGTGGCGGCGGATCGCGCCGACCGGGTGCTGGTGATGAGCAAAGGCGAGCGCGTGGAAGATGGCCTCGCGCGGCAGGTACTCGGTGCCCCGGCACACCCCTATACCTGTGCGTTGCTGGCCGCCGCGCCCGGCTTCTCTGACGGTCCGGGGCCGGTCCCACTGCCAGCGCGGGCTGCGGAGGCCCGGCCCTTGCTCAGGCTTGAAGGCGTGAGTAAACGCTACCCCTTGCCGGGGCATGATGACCCGCTTAAAGCGCTCCACAGCCTGAGCTGCGAAGTGTATGCCGGCCAGACTCTGGCGATCGTGGGGGAATCGGGCTCGGGCAAAAGCACTACCTTGCGTATTGCGCTGGGCCTGGAAGCGGCCAGCGAAGGCCGCGTGCTGTTCGACGGCCAGGACCTCACCGGGCTTGGCTGGAAAGCCTTCCGGCCGGTACGCCAGCGCATGCAGCTGGTGCAGCAAAACCCCTTCGCAGCGCTGGACCCGCGCCTCACCGTGTTCCAGAGCGTGGTCGAGCCACTCGTTTCCTTCGGCCGGCTGAAGGGCAAGGCCCTTGAACAGGCAGCCCGAACGTTGATGGATCAGGTGGGGCTGCCCGTCAGCTTTCTCGACCGATTGCCGCGGGAACTCTCCGGCGGCCAGCGCCAGCGCGTGGCCATTGCCCGGGCGCTGAGCCTGGGGCCGGAGCTGTTGTTGCTGGACGAACCGGTGTCCGCGCTGGACGTGTCAGTGCAAGCACAGATCCTGGACCTGCTGCGCACCCTTCAAGCCGAGCTGGGCGTCGGCTATGTGCTGGTGAGCCACGACCTGGCCGTGGTCAAAAGCCTCGCCCATCAGGTGCTGGTGTTGCGTCACGGCGAAGTGATCGAACAAGGCCCGGCGCAGCAGGTGCTGGAACGGCCGAGCCAGGCCTATACCCGGGAATTGCTGGCCGCGGTGCCGGGGCGCGGCCTACACAGCCCTGTGCCCTCGCGGGAAGCCCAGATTTTGTAGCAGGCGTCTGACTTCGTGAGAAGCGACTGTCTTGAGCTGATTTTTCAGACCTTCGCGCCGGGCCACCCATTCGCGAGCACCCTCTGTGGCTGCGCTTGCTCCCACAGGGGCCGGCGTAGTCTGTGGGAAGCGGCCGGGCCGGCCACCCGGCGTTAGCTTGCGAAAAATGACGCCTTGCACCTTTTTGCTATCATGATGGGCACTCTGCCCCGGCGCGTTGTCATACCTGAGCCGCTTCCAGCTTTACCCGAACTTTCGCAGCGATATAGGCCTGCCATGTCTGTTGTGTCACCCGCCCAGATCACCTTGGACAACTGCGAGAACGAGCCCATCCACACCCCGGGGTCGATTCAGCCGCATGGAGCTTTGGTGGCGCTGGCGCCGGATGGCCTGGTGCTGACGCGCAGCTTGAATTTCACCGAGCATCTGGGCACCGACGCGGTACCTGGCCACCCGCTGCCCGAGGTTCTGCTCAGCCAGCTCGCCGAACTGGTAGACGCCGGGCTGGTGGCCGAGGAAGGTTGGACCGACAGCAGCCGGTACACTGCGGGCGATAGCGGTTTCGATGTAATCGCGCACCGCTATCAGAACGTGATCTATCTGGAATTCGAGGCTCAACCGCTGGCCCAGAATGCTTTTTATCACCTGGCTGCGGATGCCCAGCGGATCATTGCGCGCATTCGTCATGCCCGGGACGCGGACGTGCTTCTGCGCCGGGTTACCCTGGATATCCGCGACCTCACCGGCTACGACCGGGTGATGGCTTACCGCTTTCGCCCGGACGATTCCGGTGAAGTCGTGGCCGAGGCGCACCGCCCGGGTCTGGTGTCCTATCTGGGGCAGCGCTACCCGGCGTCGGATATTCCCAGGCAGGCCCGCCGGCTGTATATCCAGAACCCCACCCGGCTCATCGCCGATGTAGCCTACAGCCCTTCCCTGCTGGAGCCCCAGCGGCATCCCTCGACGGGCCAGCCTTTCGACCTGAGCCACTGCGAGCTTCGCAGTGTGTCGCCCATTCACTGCGAGTACCTGGGCAACATGGGCGTGCACGCCTCCATGAGCGTGTCGATCGTGGTAGCGGGCAAGCTGTGGGGGCTTTTTTCCTGCCATCACCATGCGGCCAAGACACTGGCGTATTCCGTGCGGCTGTCTTTTCAGATGGTGTCGCAGATCTGCGCGGCGCTGGTAGAGCGGCTGGAGCAGATCCGCGAGGGCGAAGCGATCAACCTGGCGCAAACCCGTGTTCATGCGCTGGAAGAAGGCCTGCACGATGCTGGCGACCTGATCGCGGCCCTGTGCCAGGCCACTCCCGGCCTGGACAGCCTGATGGAATGCACGGACGTAGCCGTGTGCCTGAAGGGTCGTGTGCAAACCCTTCACGGCGTGGCCGACGAAGCCGCACGGCAAATGAACGGCTACCTGGCTGCATTGAGCGATGCCAACCTGTATGCACTCGAACGCTGGCCGGGCCCTGGGCCGATCAATGGCTTGTGCGGTGTGCTGGCGGTGCGCTTTGACCGCCGTGAAAACGGCTGGATCATGTGGTTCCGCCCTGAGCAGGTGGAAAACGTACGCTGGGGTGGCAAGCCGGAAAAGATCGTCGACACCGGCCCACTGGGCCCGCGGCTTACGCCACGCGGGTCGTTCGAAGCCTGGGAAGAAGTGGTGCGGGGGCAATCGGTGCCTTGGTCGCGCATCGACCGTGCGGCGGCCGAACAGCTGCGCCAGGCACTCGCCAATGTGGTGTTCACGCGTTTGAGCCACACCAATGTCATGCGCCAGATGCTGATCGCAGCCCTCGGCCACGACCTGCGCACGCCGCTGCAGTCGATCACCATGGCCGCCTCGATGCTGAACGATAACGAACAGCGCACGGCGCGCCTGCGCCAGAGTATTGCCACGTCCTCGGGGCGGATGAGCCGCCTGGTAACCCATGTGATGGAGCTGAGCCGGTTGCAGGCAGGCCTGGGCATGGCGCTGACAACGGTGCCCACCGACGTTTCCGCGCTGCTCGAAGCGCTCGCCGACGAGGCAGAGCTGGCTTATCCGGGGCTTCGCCTGGAGCGCGAGATCCAGCCTGGCCTGCACGCCAACCTGGACCCGGACCGCCTGGCACAGGTGGTGATCAACCTGGTAGGCAACGCCAGCCAGCACGGCGAGAGCAACCGCGCGCGGCTGGGCCTGAGCGCCAGCCCTGAGGCCTTGCTCGTCACCGTGAGCAACCCGGCGGCGCCCATGAGCGAAGAGCGGCTCAAGCACCTGTTCACGCCGCTCAAAGGCACCACCAACCCACAGGCCAACCGCGATGGGCTGGGGCTGGGGCTTTACATTTCCGATGCCATCGCCCGTGCCCATGGCGGGGCGATCATCGCTGAGCAAGCTGATGGTGAAGTTACGTTTACCGTGAAGATTCCGCTACGCTGAGCACCTGACGCAGCAGCGACAGGCCCTGCAATGCCAGGTAAACCCAAACGCGAACCTGATGATCCAACCCTCAGCTGTTCCACCCGCTGAGCCTGATTCCATGACCACGGCCCGGTAGCGGGCCGTTCCTGCGGAGCACTGCATGACTGACAACACTGTGGACGTACTGGTATGGGGCGCGTTGAACCCGAGCCTGATGGCCAACCTGCAACAGCACTACCAGGTGCATAACCGCGCCGAGATCACTGACCTCCAGGCCTGGGGTGACAGTCATGGCGCGAAGATCACTGCGGTGATCACCAGTGGCGTGTTCGGTACTGAGATCGACGTACTGGAGCGCCTGCCCAACCTCAAGGTGGTGTGCAGCTTTGGCGTGGGCTATGACGCCATCGACATCGCCTACCTGGCTGACCGTGGCATTGCGGTGAGCAACACCCCGGACGTACTGAACAACGCCGTGGCAGAAACCGCCATGGCGCTCACCCTGTGCCTCACCCGGCGCATCAGCGAGGCTGAGCGTTTCGTGCGGGCGGGCGCCTGGCCCACCGGCAAGTTCCCTCTGGGGCGCCAGCTCACCGGCAAAACCTGCGGCATCGTTGGCTTGGGCAAGATCGGTAAAACCATCGCCCAGCGCGCCGCCGCGTTCGAGATGAACATCGCCTACTTCCGCCGGGGCGAGCCGTATGCCGGGATCGACTACACCCATTACAACGACCTGGCCGAGCTGGCCCGGGCAGCCGATTACCTGATCGTGATCGTGCCCGGCGGGGCTGGTACCCAGCACCTGATCAACCGCGAAGTGCTCCAGGCCCTCGGCCCGGACGGTTTCCTGATCAACGTGGCCCGTGGCTCGGTAGTGGACGAGCAGGCGCTGATTGCCGCGCTTCAGGCCAAGGAGATTGCCGGCGCGGCCCTGGACGTGTTTGAAAACGAGCCCCACGTGCCCAGCGAGCTGATGAGCATGGACAACGTGGTGCTGGCCCCGCATATCGGCAGCGGCACCCAAGAAACTCGCCAGGCCATGGCCGACCTGGTGTTCGCCAACCTTCAGCAGTTCATGGCCGACGGCACCCTGATCACGCCGGTGGAATAAGCCCTATACGCCGCCTGGGCCCGTTAGGACGCGTTCCATATGAAGCGTACGCCACAGCGGGTCCGGGTCCTGAGCGATCAGTTCAAAGCCCTGCCGTTCCCAGAATGCCTGCGCGCCAGGCAGGAACGGGTGGGTGTGCAGGTACATCACTTCAACCCCCTGTTCTTCTGCCTGCTGTTGCAGCGTCTGGTACAACGCACTGGCCAACCCGGCGCCGCGGTACTGGGGTAGCACGAATAAACGCACCACTTCCACAACTCTCAGCCCGAGATAAGGCAGCGCCGGGAAGCGCCGGTCGTCAGGCACGTAACCGATCACGCCCACTACCTCGCCCTCATCCCGCGCCAACAGAAAGCGGCCGGGGCCGTTGATGTAGGTGGCCTCGAAAGCCGCCAGATCGGTCGGCATTGCGGTGCCTTCGAGCTTGGGGAACATTTGTGCGCGAGCGGCGAGTACGAAGGGCAGCACCTTCGAGATACTGTCAACAGTCGCGCCATCGATCACCCACCTGCCGTCAGTCATTGATCTCTACCCCGCATATCCGACGGCCAGTGTGCCGCGCGCGGGAAAACGGGTCCAGCGGGCCTTCACGGCAGGGGGTATCGCGCGAGTAGGGAACCCAGCGTATTGTCGACACCGAATTGACTTATCGCTATATGCGGGAGTAGATTCGGCTCATCAATCGTGGATGTGTCGACAATGCCCACCCCCCAAGACGCCCCAGAAGCGCTCGCGCCTGATTCCGCCACGCTCTCCGAGAACGTGTTCCGGCGAATCCAGGCGGCCATCGTAGGCGGCGAGATCGCCCCAGGCAGCAAGATCTCCGAGCCGGAGCTGGCACGGGTATACGGCATCAGCCGCGGCCCGCTGCGTGAGGCGATCCACCGGCTGGAAGGCCAGCGCCTGCTGGTGCGGGTGCCCCATGTGGGCGCGCGGGTGGTGTCGCTCAATCGCGCCGAGCTGATCGAGCTGTACGAAATTCGCGAATCCCTCGAAGGCATGGCCTGCCGCTTGGCGGCCGAACGCATGACCGACGCACAGATCGACGAGTTGCGCGCGGTGCTTCACACCCATGAACAGGACGCCGCGTTCCAGGCGGGCGTGGGCTACTACCAGCAGGAAGGCGACTTCGACTTCCACTACCGGATCATCCAGGGCAGCGGCAACCGCACCCTTACCCAAATGCTCTGTGGCGAGCTGTATCAGCTGGTGCGCATGTACCGCATCCACTTTTCCGCCACGCCCAACCGGCCCCGCCAGGCCTTTGCCGAGCACCATCGCATTCTCGATGCCATTGCCGACCGCGATGGCGAGCTGGCCGAGCTGCTGATGCGTCGGCATATCGCGGGGTCCAAGCGCAATGTCGAGCGTCATTATCAGGACGCCGCCCAATAACAACAGCCTCTGAGGTGAGTCATGAGTCAGCCAAGCAGCCCCGGCCAGCGTTTTCGCGACGCGGTCGCCAGTGAGCAACCGTTGCAGGTGGTTGGCGCCATCAACGCCAACCATGCCCTGCTCGCCAAGCGGGCCGGGTTCAAGGCGATCTACCTGTCTGGCGGGGGCGTAGCCGCTGGCTCGCTGGGCCTGCCGGACCTGGGCATTACCGGCCTGGACGACGTATTGATCGACGTGCGCCGTATCACGGATGTGTGCGAGCTGCCCCTGCTGGTGGACGTGGACACAGGCTTTGGCTCCTCGGCGTTCAACGTGGCACGCACTGTGCGTTCGATGATCAAGTTCGGTGCCGCGGCCATCCACATCGAGGACCAGGTGGGTGCCAAGCGCTGCGGCCATCGGCCTAATAAAGAGATCGTTTCCCAGCAGGAAATGGTCGACCGCATCAAGGCCGCCGTGGACGCGCGCACCGACGACGCGTTCGTGATCATGGCACGCACCGACGCCCTGGCCGTCGAGGGCCTGGAAGCCGCCCTGGACCGTGCCGCCGCCTGCATCGAAGCCGGCGCCGATATGGTGTTCCCGGAAGCGATCACCGAGCTTGAGATGTACAAGCTGTTCGCCCAGCGGGTGAAGGCGCCGATCCTGGCCAACATCACCGAGTTTGGCGCCACGCCGCTGTTCACCACCGAGGAACTGCGCAGCGCCCAGGTGTCCTTGGTGCTGTACCCACTGTCGGCCTTCCGCGCCATGAACAAGGCCGCGGAAAACGTGTATGGCGCCATCCGCCGCGACGGCACGCAGAAGAACGTTGTCGATACCATGCAAACCCGCATGGAGCTGTACGACGCCATCGACTATCACGTGTTCGAGCAGAAGCTCGACGCCCTGTTTGCCCAGAACAAGCGCTAAGCCTGGCGCCGTGATGCATTGCCAATTCTTATAAAAAATCCAAGCGTGGAGACTGCAAATGGCCGAAGCAAAAGTATTGAGTGGGGCTGGCCTGCGTGGCCAGGTGGCAGGGCAAACCGCGCTGTCTACCGTGGGCCAGGCGGGTGCCGGGCTGACCTACCGTGGCTATGATGTGAAAGAGCTTGCCGAGCACGCCCGCTTCGAAGAAGTGGCCTACCTGCTGCTGTACGGCGACCTGCCGACCCAGGCGCAGCTCGACGCCTACCTGGACAAACTGCAAGGTTTGCGTGACCTGCCGCAGGCCCTGAAAGAGGTGCTGGAACGCATCCCGGCCAGCGCCCACCCGATGGATGTGATGCGCACCGGCGCCTCGTTCCTGGGCAACCTGGAGCCGGAAACCTCCTTCGAGCAGCAACGTGACGCCACCGACCGCCTGCTCGCAGTGTTCCCGGCGGTGATGTGCTACTGGTACCAGTTCAGCCACCACGGCAAACGCATCGAATGCACCAGCGACGAACGCTCCCTGGGCGGCCATTTCCTGCACTTGCTACACGGTAAAACCCCGGTCGAGCTGCACCGCAAGGTAATGGACGTGTCGCTGATCCTGTACGCCGAGCACGAATTCAACGCCTCCACCTTCGCCGCCCGTGTGTGCGCTTCTACCCTCTCGGACCTGCATTCCTGCATCACCGGCGCCATCGGCACCCTGCGCGGGCCGTTGCATGGTGGTGCCAACGAGGCGGCCATGGCGATGATCGAGAAGTTCGGCTCGGCCGAAGAAGCGGTACAAGGGACCCTGGCGATGCTGGCGCGCAAGGACAAGATCATGGGCTTCGGCCATGCCGTGTACAAGGACAGCGACCCGCGCAACGAGGTGATCAAGGGCTGGTCGAAAAAGCTTGCCGACGAAGTAGGCGACACCGTGCTGTACCCGGTGTCCGAGGCCATCGACAAAACCATGTGGGAACAGAAAAAACTGTTCCCCAACGCCGACTTCTACCACGCCTCGGCTTACCACTTCATGGGCATTCCCACGCCGCTGTTCACCCCCATATTCGTGTGTTCCCGTGTCACCGGCTGGGCCGCCCACGTGTTCGAGCAGCGTGCCAACAACCGCATCATCCGCCCCAGCGCCGAATACACCGGCGTCGACCAGCGCAAGTTCGTGCCAATCGAACAACGCTGACCCGGCCGGGCGCGTCGCCACGCGCGCCCTGCCCTTTACCGTGCCCCGTGACCGAGCCGCTAGCCATGAATACCAAGTACCGCAACACCCTGCCCGGTAGCCCGCTGGACTACTACGACGCCCGCGCAGCGGTTGACGCCCTGCAGCCCGGGGCCTACGCGACGCTGCCGTACACTTCCCGCGTGCTGGCGGAGAACCTGGTACGCCGCTGCGACCCGGCCACGCTGGACGCTTCGCTGTTGCAGCTGATCGAGCGCAAGCGCGACCTGGACTTCCCCTGGTTCCCGGCCCGCGTGGTGTGCCACGACATTCTCGGGCAAACCGCCCTGGTGGACCTGGCTGGCCTGCGCGATGCCATTGCGCGCCAGGGCGGCGACCCGGCTCAGGTGAACCCGGTGGTGCCTACTCAACTGATTGTCGACCATTCGCTGGCGGTGGAATGCGGGGGGTTCGATCCGCAAGCGTTCGAGAAAAACCGCGCCATCGAAGACCGCCGCAACGAAGACCGTTTTCACTTTATCGACTGGACCAAGAAAGCCTTCCGCAACGTGGACGTGATCCCGCCGGGCAACGGCATCATGCACCAGATCAACCTGGAGAAAATGTCCCCGGTGATCCAGGTGCGCGAAGGCGTGGCCTTCCCGGACACCTGCGTGGGCACCGACAGCCACACGCCACACGTGGATGCGCTGGGGGTGATCGCCATCGGCGTAGGCGGGCTGGAAGCGGAAAGCGTGATGCTGGGGCGTGCGTCGTGGATGCGCCTGCCGGAAATTGTCGGCGTGGAACTGACCGGCAAGCTGCAGCCCGGCATCACCGCCACCGACATGGTGCTGGCGCTGACCCAGTTCCTGCGCCAGCAGAAAGTGGTAGGCGCCTGGCTGGAGTTCTTCGGCGAAGGGGCGGCTGCGCTGACCCTCGGCGACCGCGCAACCATTTCCAACATGGCGCCTGAATACGGCGCCACGGCGGCCATGTTCCCTATCGACGCGCAAACCATCGACTACCTGCGCCTCACCGGCCGCGAAGATCAGCAAGTGCGACTGGTGGAGGACTACGCCAAGGTCACCGGGCTGTGGGCGAGCGACCTCGGCGAAGCGGTGTATGAACGCAACCTGGCCTTTGACTTGTCTTCGGTGGTGCGCAACATGGCCGGGCCAAGCAACCCACACGCGCGCTTGGCGACCGCCGACCTGGCGGCCAAAGGCATCGCTGGCCCGTGGGAAGACATCCCCGGCCAGATGCCTGACGGCGCGGTGATCATCGCCGCGATCACCAGCTGCACCAACACCAGCAACCCGCGCAACGTGATCGCCGCCGGCCTGCTTGCCCGCAACGCCAACCGCCTGGGCCTTACCCGCAAGCCGTGGGTGAAAACCTCCCTGGCGCCCGGCTCGAAAACCGTGGCGCTGTACCTGGACGAGGCCGGCCTTACCCACGAGCTGGAGCAACTGGGCTTCGGCGTGGTGGCCTTCGCCTGCACCACCTGCAATGGCATGTCCGGTGCGCTGGACCCGGCTATCCAGCAGGAGATCATCGACCGTGATTTGTACGCCACCGCCGTGTTGTCGGGTAACCGCAACTTCGATGGGCGCATTCACCCCTACGCCAAACAGGCCTTCCTTGCCTCACCACCTTTGGTGGTGGCCTATGCCATCGCCGGTACCATCCGCTTCGACATCGAAAAGGACGTGCTGGGCATTGGTGCCAATGGCGAGGAAATCCACCTGAAGGACCTCTGGCCGAGCGATGAAGAAGTGGACGCCGTGGTGAAATCCTCGGTCAAGCCCGAGCAGTTCCGCCAGGTGTACATCCCCATGTTCGCGGTGCACGAAGACACCGGGCCGAAGGTGGCGCCGCTCTACGACTGGCGGCCAATGAGCACTTACATTCGCCGCCCACCCTATTGGGAAGGTGCGTTGGCCGGCGCGCGGCCGCTAAAGGGCATGCGCCCGCTGGCGGTGCTGGGCGATAACATCACCACCGATCACCTCTCCCCGTCCAACGCCATCCTGCTGGACAGCGCGGCCGGTGAATACCTGGCGAAAATGGGCGTGCCGGAAGAAGACTTCAACTCCTACGCCACTCACCGCGGCGACCACCTCACCGCCCAGCGCGCGACCTTCGCCAACCCCAAGCTGTTCAATGAAATGGTGCTGGAGGATGGAAAGGTGAAGCAGGGTTCGCTGGCGCGGGTAGAGCCCGAAGGCCGGGTGATGCGCATGTGGGAAGCCATCGAAACCTACATGGAGCGCAAGCAGCCGCTGATCATCATTGCCGGTGCCGACTACGGCCAAGGCTCATCGCGGGACTGGGCCGCCAAGGGCGTTCGCCTGGCGGGTGTGGAGGCCATCGCAGCCGAGGGCTTTGAACGCATCCACCGCACCAACCTGGTGGGCATGGGCGTGTTGCCGCTGGAGTTCCTGCCGGGCACCAACCGCCACACGCTGGCCATCGACGGCACAGAAACCTACGACATAGTCGGCCAACGCACGCCACGCGCGCTGCTTACGCTGGTGATCCACCGACACGACGGCGAGCGCCTGGAGGTGCCGGTGACCTGCCGCCTGGACACTGCCGAAGAGGTGTCAATCTATGAGGCCGGCGGTGTATTGCAGCGCTTCGCCCAAGACTTCCTCGAATCCTCGTCGGCAGCCTGAATACCTTACCTGGAGCGGCCTGTGATGCCCCATGCCCCACAAATCAAAATCCCCGCCACCTACATGCGTGGCGGTACCAGCAAAGGTGTTTTCTTTGCACTCGACGACCTCCCCCCGGCTGCTCAAGCGCCCGGTGTGGCGAGGGATGCTTTATTGCTGCGCGTGATCGGCAGCCCCGACCCGTATGGCAAGCAGATCGACGGCATGGGCGGCGCCACGTCCAGCACCAGTAAAACGGTGATCCTGTCGCGCAGCCTTCGGCCTGGTCACGACGTGGACTACCAGTTTGGCCAGGTGTCCATCGACGCCGCCTTCGTGGACTGGAGCGGCAATTGCGGCAACCTTTCCGCCGCCGTGGGGCCGTTCGCCATTGCCCAGGGCCTGGTCGATCCGGCGCGAGTGCCGCACAACGGCATCGCTACGGTGCGCATCTGGCAGGTGAACATTGCCAAGACGATCATCGCCCACGTACCGATCACCGATGGCCAGGTACAGGAGACCGGTGATTTCGAGCTGGACGGCGTGACTTTCCCTGCCGCGGAAGTGCAGCTGGAATTCCTCGACCCTGCTGCCGATGACGCAGAGGGCGGCGGCGCGATGTTCCCCACTGGCAACCTGGTGGACGAGCTCGAGGTACCCGGTGTGGGCACCTTCCGCGCCACGCTGATCAACGCCGGCATCCCCACCATCTTTTTGAACGCCGAGACGCTGGGCTACACCGGCACGGAGTTGCAAGGCGCGATCAACGGCGACGTCGAGGCCCTCACACGGTTCGAAACCATCCGGGCGTACGGCGCCCTGCGCATGGGTTTGATCACTCAACTGGATGAAGCGCTCACGCGGCAGCACACGCCGAAAGTGGCCTTTGTGGCACCGCCAGCCGGCTACACCGCCTCCAGCGGAAAGGTGATCGCGCCTGAAGATGTCGACCTGTCGGTGCGCGCGCTGTCCATGGGCAAATTGCACCACGCCATGATGGGCACCGCCGCGGTGGCCATCGGTACTGCGGCGGCGATTCCGGGCACCCTGGTGAACCTGGCAGCGGGTGGCGGTGAGCGTACGTCCGTACGCTTCGGCCACCCTTCCGGTACCCTGCGAGTGGGCGCCGAGGCGAAGCAGGTAGACGGCCAGTGGCAGGTCACCAAAGCGATCATGAGCCGCAGCGCAAGGGTGCTGATGGAGGGGTGGGTCAGAGTGCCGGGGTAGCAAGGCAGCCGGCCATCAATGGGACGACACAAACACCGACGGGCTGGCGGGCGCGGGCAAGCCATAAGTGGCCTTCATCCATTGCACCTCGGCTACCGGCGTGCGGCCGAAGAACCGCTTGAACTCCCGGCTGAACTGCGACGGGCTTTCGTAGCCCACCGCGAAGGCCGCCGCAGCGGCGGACATGTCGCTGCGCAACATCAGCAGCCTGGCCTGATGCAACCGCGTGGATTTCAGGTATTGCATGGGCGTGGAATCGGTCACCCGACGAAAATGAAGGTGGAAGCTGGGCACGCTCATGGTCGCCTCCCGTGCCAGCGCTTCCACGCTCAAACCCTCCTGGTAATGGCTATGGATCTTGCGGATCGCACGGGTGACCCTGGCGAAGTGGCCCTGTTGATTGAGTGCCGCCCGCAACGAGCCCCCCTGTTCTCCGGCGAGGACCCGGTAGTAGAGCTCCCTTACCAGCGCCGGGCCAAGGATCACCGCGTCATCCGGATCGGTCATTGCTTCGAGAAACCGTAACGTAGAGTCTGCCAATCGGTCGTCCATCGGTGATGAGTACATGCCCTTGGGGGGCAATCGGGTGGGCCCGATTGCGCTATCGACCTCCATCAGCAGCTCGCTGGCCAGCCGGAAATCCAGCCGCATGTACACCGCCAGCATGGGTTCGGCGGGGCTGGCGTCGGTTTCCATAGTGAAGGGCACAGGCACTGACACCACGAGATAATGCTGGGCGTCGTAGACATACACGTCCTCGCCCAGGTACCCCCGCTTGCGGCCTTGGCAGAGGATCACAATGCCGGGGTCGTACAGCACCGGGGTACGCCGCAGCGGTTGGTTGGAGCGCAAAAAACGCACGTCGTCCAGGGCGCTGAGGTTGTAACCCTCTACCGGGGCGAGCACCTCCATCAACTGCACCATGCGCGCGGTGCGTGCCCAGCGATGTTCCATCGAAGTGGCCCTTTCCTGGCAGCTTTAACCGTCGGTCGAGCGCGTGAGCGTTGCCCATTGCTCGATTTCTTGCAACCTGGCCGCATGGTGATCGCGCACCAGCGCCAAAGCATCGCTGCCCAGCAAGAGGTGCGCCGGCGGCCGTGGGTTGTCGATAAGCTGCAGAATAGCCCGCGCGGCCTTCACCGGATCGCCCAGCTGCTTGCCGCTTTTCTCATGGCGCGCCTGGCGCACCGGATTGAAGCTGGCGTCGTAATCGGCGATACGCCTGGGCGTGCGCTGCATGGACCTGCCCGCCCAGTCGGTACGAAAAGAGCCCGGCGCTACCGCCGTCACATACACACTGAAGGGCGCAAGCTCCTTGCCTAGCGCATCGGAGATACCCTCCAGCGCAAACTTGCTGCCGCAATACCAGGCGATGCCGGGCATGGTGATGCTGCCGCCCATGGAGGTAATGTTGATGATGTGCCCACTGCGCCGCTCACGCATGGTTGGCACGAACGCCTTGGTGACCGCCACCGCGCCGAACACGTTCACATCGAATTGCTGACGCAATTCCTCCAGCGAAGACTCTTCGAACAAGCCTTCATGCCCGTAGCCGGCATTGTTGACCAGCACATCTACCGGGCCAAAGCGCTGCTGGGCATCGGCCACCACAGCGGCCACCTGTTCGAAGTTTGTAACGTCCAGGAGCACTGCGTGGGCATTCGGCCCATTGGCTTCGAAAGCTTCGAGCGCGGCCTGGTTGCGCACCGTACCAATCACTCGATGGCCGGCCGCGAGGGCTTCGTTGGCCAGCGCTTGGCCGAAGCCGCTGCTGATACCGGTGATGAAAAAGGTTTTTGAAGTCGCCATGGCCGTGTCTCAGTAAGGGGACCGTTAGCGTAACCAGCCCCAACCGAAGCGCCATTGCCCACGCTTACACAGGTATTGCCTATTCCTATGGACCACACGAGGGGCGACCGCGAAGCAGCCCTCAGCTCATCCAGTTCCCGCCATCCACGTTATAGGTTTGTGCCACCACATAATCGCTTTCGGCCGAAGCGAGAAACACGGCCATGCCCACCAGGTCCTCGGCGGTCGCCATGCGGCCAAACGGTACCTCCTGGCTTACCAGGCGTTTTTTCTCGCCAAGGGGGCGGTTTTCGTACTGGGCGAATAACGCGTCCACGCCGTCCCAGTGCTCCCCGTCCACCACCCCGGGTGCGATGGCGTTCACGTTGATGCCCTGCTTGATCAGGTTCAGCCCTGCCGATTGCGTGAGGCTGATCACGGCGGCCTTGGTAGCGCAATAGACCGCCACCAGTGGCTCCCCTCGCCGCCCGGCCTGGCTGGCCATGTTGATGATTTTCCCGCCGTGGCCCTGGGCGATCATCTGCCGGGCGGCCGCTTGAAGGGTGAACAAGGTGCCCGCCACATTGATCGAAAACAGCCGGTCAAAACTTTCGCGGCTGATCTCCACGATGGGCGCCAGGTCAAACAGCGCCGCGTTGTTTACCAGAATATCCAGCTTGCCAGCGTTGGCCACCACCGCCGCGACTGCCGCGTCTATGGAGCTTTGATCAGTCACGTCCATGCACACGGCGTAGGCGCCGGCGCCGAGCTCACGGGCCGTGGCTTCGGCGCGTTCAAGGTTGATGTCGGCAATGGCCACCGTTGCGCCTTCCCTTATATAAGCCTGTGCGAAGGTGCGCCCGATACCCCGTGCCGAGCCCGTGATCAATGCACTTTTACCGTCCAGTCGTTTCATACCTGCGTTCCTGCGTAAGAGTTGAGTTGCCAGCGAGCAGACGCGGCTACTTGGGGTAACCCGCGCGCTTCATTTCCCGTTCCGTGCTCGCCTGCGCTGCGGCCAGGGCCTGGTCCACGCTTGTCTGCCCGGTCAACGCCGCGGAAAACAACTTGCCAACCGAAGTGCCGATGGATTGAAACTCTGGGATCACCACGTACTGGATGCCCTGGTACGGCACTGGCTGGACGGAGGGGTGTGAGGGGTCGGCATGCTGCATCATCGCCAGGGTCACCTTGGCGAACGGTGCGGCGTTCAGGTAAGCGTCGTTGTAGGTGGACTGGCGGGTGCCCGGCGGCACGTTGGCGATGCCGTCCTTGTCGGCGACAAGCTTCACGTACTCCTTCGAGGTGGCCCAGGTGATGAAGGCCTTCGCCGCGTCCTTGTGTTTGGAGCTTGCAGGAATCGCGAGCGACCAGGCGTACAGCCAGGACGAGCCCTTGTCCGTCACTTCCACGGGCGCAGCCACGAACCCTACCTGGTCGGCCACCCTGCTCTGGGTTTTGTCGGTGGTGAAGGAGCCCGCCACGCTGGCGTCCACCCACAAAGCGCATTTGCCACTGTTGAACAGGGCCAGGGTTTCGTTGAAACCGTTGCTGGACACGCCGGGTGGGCCGTACTTTTTCAAGGTATCGACATAGAAGTTGGCGGCGGCGGTCCATTCGGGGCTGGTGAGTTGCGGCTTCCATTGCTCGTCGAACCAGCGCGCGCCAAAAGCGTTGGCCATGGTGCTCAACAGGGCCATGTTTTCGCCCCAGCCGGCCTTGCCACGCAGGCACATGCCGTACTGGCCCTTGGCAGGGTCATGCAGTTTGCTGGCAAACTCCCCCAACTGGGTCCAGGTGGGGTGTTCCGGCATGGTGAGGCCGGCTTGCTTGAACAGGTCTGTGCGGTAATAGGTGAGCGTGCTTTCGCCGTAGAACGGAAGCGCGTACATCACGTTATTGACTGAAAGCCCCTGGCGCACGGCGGGGAAAATATCTTCGACGTCGTAGCTGGCCGGCAGGGCCTGCAACGGTTCGAGCCACTTCTTTGCGCCCCACAAGGGCGTTTCATAGGTGCCAATGGTGAGCACGTCGAATTGCCCGCCTTGGGTTGCGATGTCGGTGGTGAGCCGCTGGCGCAGCACGTTCTCTTCAAGCACCACCCAATTGAGCGTGATGCCCGGGTGCTGTTCTTCAAATACTTTGCTCAACCGCTGCATGCGGATCATGTCGCTGTTGTTCACCGTGGCAATGGTGACGGTATCCGCCGCATGGCTGATGAGCGTGACCGACAGCCCGGCACACAGTGCAAGCGCTTGCATGGGTTTGATGGCGTTCATGGCGTTCTCCCACTCTATGCCTGGCCGGCACGAGCGTTCTTGTTTTTGTATCCGCCATAGCGAGGGCACATCGGATGGCGGGCGCGGCTCGATTACAGCACCCACTCCCGTTGCCCACAAACGATCCACGAACGCTGCACTGATACTTTTTTTGCCCATCGGGGCCTGGGCTGAAAAAGACAAGAAAGTATCAATCGTGCGTAGGCGGCGTGCTGGTCAGTGAAGATGGCCATGGGTATGCTCGAGCCACATCGACAATAAAACACAGGTACCCGGTATGCGGGCCACTCACGCCACCCTGCTGGATCATCCGCCCGCCGAACTGGAAGTGATCCTCCCGGAGCCCGGGAACGGCTTTCGCTGGTTCGAGCATGACTACCCTTACCCCCTTGCCCGCTGGCACCACCACCCTGAGTTCGAGCTGCACCTGATACGCCACGGCCACGGCAAGCTGCTGGCGGGCGACTATATTGGCCCCTTCCGCCCAGGCCATGTAGCGCTGATCGGCCCTGACCTGCCCCACGACTGGATCGGCGATCTCACACCGGGCGAGCGCCTTCCAGGCCGTGACGTAGTGCTCCAGTTTGACGGCGAGGCCTTGCTGGGGCTGGCCAGTGCGTTGCCGGAACTGGCCGAGCTGAAGGGCCTGTTCAGCAGTGCGCGCCGGGGCCTGGAATTTACCGGGCAAACCGCCAGGCGCGCTGCGGTGATGATCGAGGCGGTAGGCCTGGCCCGAGGGCTGGAGCGCCTGACCCGCTTTCTGCAACTGTGCGACACCCTGGCCAAGGCACCCCTGGCGGACCGTCGCCCGCTGGCAAGCCCCTGCTACTCGCCCGTGCTGGATGATCGCAGCGCCGAACGGATTACCCAGGCGTTCGAGTACCTGCTAGCCGAGTTGACCGGGGACATCCGCTTGAGTGTGGCGGCCGAGCGCGTTGGCATGAGCGAAGCGGGCTTCTCGCGGTTTTTCAAGCGGGTGACCGGCCACGGCTTCGTGGACCTGATGCGCAAGCTGCGGGTGCAGCGGGCGTGCAGGTTGTTGATGCAAACCCACCGTTCGGTAGCCGATATCTGTTTCGACGTAGGCTACGCCAACCTGTCCAATTTCAATCGTCACTTCCGCCATGAAATGGCCCAAACCCCCAGCGAATACCGGCGCCAGGCCAGCGCCGGTTCGCCACCGCATTCCCTACAATAAGGAACCCCTCGCATGTCCCTCCCCCGTGTCGTGGTATTCGGCGAAGCGCTTACCGACATTGTGCAAACCACTCCTGGCCACTGGCGCGGCTACCCGGGCGGCGCGCCCTGGAACGTGGCCCGCACCCTCAGCAAGCTAGGCATCGCTACCGGGTTCGGCGGGGCCATCAGTGAGGATTCATTGGGTGAGGAGATCGCCGAGCAGTCGATAGCCGCCGGGCTGGACATGCGTTTCATCCAGCGAGTAAAGGCAGACCCATTGGTTGCCGTCGTGCCTTCCAGCGCCCCACCCACGTACTTCTTCGCCGGTGAAGCCGACTTGCGCTTCAGCCTCGACGCGCTGCCTGAGGGTTGGTTGGATGAAGTGGAAATCTGCCATTTCAGCTGTATCAGCCTGGCCCGCGAGCCCCTCGCCAGCTTGCTGATACGCACCGCCGAGCAGGCGAAAGCCGCAGGCAAAGTCATCAGCTACGACCCGAACTGGCGCAACCTGATGACGGCGCGGTACCGCGAAGAGACCTTCCCCACCCTGGGGAAGCTGGCGAGCACGATCAAACTGTCGGATGAAGACTTGAAAAACCTGTACCCCGGCTACGAGGAAGCCCAGGCGCTGCAGGCCCTGCGCGAACTCAACCCCGAGGCGCAGGTACTGTTTACCCGGGGCGAACGCGGGCTGACGCTCTACACCGCCGAGGGCACCCACGAGCAACCCGCGCTGAAGGTAACCGTGGCCGATACCGTGGGCGCGGGCGATGCCAGCATGGCCGGCTGGCTGGGCTCGGGGCTGCTGGGCATCACCGACCTGCAGCAACGGCTGGTATTCGCCGCCGCTTGTGCGTCGGTGTCCTGCAGCCACGCCGGCGCCTACTCGCCAACGGTTGCAGAGGTAGAGGCGTTGATTGCCGAGCGCGGCCGCTGAGGTGCCCATGTATTGCCGATGAGGAGCGGCGCTGCAGTCAAAAGCCGCTTTCGCCAGCCTCGCTTACCTCCCGCCAGAACGCTTCGGCGAAGGGAGGCAAAGGCGCCACCGGCCGGGCCAGATGGATCTCCAGGGGGATGTCCCAGCTCTCGTCCAGCGCGCGAACCAATCGGCCATCCGCCCGTTCCTGCTCTGTGAGGCTGGCAGGCAGCCAGGCCACCCCTTTATTCTCCAGCGCCACCGAGGTGAGCACCGCTGCCAGGTGGCTACTGAAGCTTGGCTGCAGGTGGAGGTATTCCGCCTTGTGCTTGAGGTGATGCTCCACAATACGCCCGAGCCCCGACTCCCGGGTGTACGCAAGGTAGGGCAACGCTTCGATATCGCCGGTAAACTCGGCATCGCTCCCCATCAACGGCACGAGCGTATCGGTGCCCACGGGCTCGCTGATAAATTGCCCGGCTGGCAGTAAAGGCGGCACTTGCGGATGGCGGTGACTCAACAGAAATTGCGCCTGGCCGTGCACGAGCATCCGCTCGCATTCAGCCATGCTGTCTGACAACAGCCTCACTGCCTGGATAGGCGCGCCGCCCCCCACTTGGCGAATCCACCGCGGGAAAAAGGTAAACGACAGGGAGTGGGTGGCGGCGAAATGCAAACTTTTGGCCGCAGTACCGGCGAACTCCCGCGCGTCGTCGCGGATCCGGTAAAGCCGCACTGCGGCGTCCTGGATACTACTGAGCACGTGTTCACCAGCGGGAGTCAACGTCGCCCCTTGGGAAGAACGCTCGAACAGAGGCACACCCACCCATTGCTCCATCGCCTTGATCCGGCGGCTGAAGGCCGGCTGGGTGACATGCCGCACCTGGGCGGCGCGAATGAAGCCACCCTGCTCGGCGAGGGCGATAAAGTCTTCTAGCCATGCGAGTTCCACGGCCATGCCTCCTGTGCATCGTCACAAATGACCTGCAGCAATCGCGCTCGATCCGGGAGGGACCTTAGGCTGGGCCATTGCTTGACGCACGCTGCAAGGAAGGATTCCCGGCAATGCCGTTTCGGCATTGCCTGCGCCGATAAGAGCATTATGCGGGCGCCCTTCGCAAGCATAAGTTGAAGTCCTCACAACAAGAGGACAGCGCCATGCGCATCGTTGAAATTCGCGAGAAAACCGTCTCTATCGCCTCCCCTATCGCCAATGCCTACATCGACTTTTCCAAGATGACCTGCTCGGTGGTGGCGGTGATCACTGATGTCATTCGAGACGGCAAACCCGTGGTGGGCTATGGCTTCAACTCCAATGGGCGTTATGGCCAGGGCGCGCTGATGCGTGACCGTTTTCTCGCGAGGATCAGCGAAGCCGATCCGGCCACATTGGTTGACGAGGTCAACGATAACCTCGACCCCTTCGCCATCTGGAAAACCCTGATGAGCAATGAGAAGCCTGGCGGCCACGGCGAGCGCTCCGTGGCAGTGGGCACCATCGACATGGCAGTGTGGGATGCCGTGGCCAAGATCGAGGGCAAACCCCTGTATCGCCTGCTGGCCGACCGTTATCGCGGTGGCGTCGCTGATGACAAGGTATGGGTATATGCCGCAGGCGGCTACTACTACCCCGGTAAGGACCAGACCAAGCTCAAGGCAGAAATGCAGAGCTACCTTGATCGCGGTTACGACGTAGTGAAGATGAAGATCGGCGCAGTTCCGCTCGATGAAGACATTCGCCGCATCGAAGCCGTGCTCGACGTTGTGGGTGACGGGCGCCGCCTGGCCGTCGATGCCAACGGCCGATTCGACTTGAAGACTGCGATTGCCTACGCCGAAGCCATCAAGCAGTACAACCTGTTCTGGTACGAAGAAATCGGGGACCCACTCGATTATGCCCTGCAGGCTGAGATGGCCAATCACTATGAACTGCCCATGGCCACGGGCGAAAACCTGTTCTCCCATCAGGACGCACGCAACTTGCTGCGCCATGGTGGCATGCGCCCGGACCGGGACTTCCTTCAATTCGACTGCGCCCTTTCCTACGGCCTGGTGGAGTACATGCGCACCCTGGACGTCATGAAGGAGCTGGGCTGGTCTTCCCGCCGCGTGGTACCCCATGGCGGGCACCAAATGTCCCTGAACATTGCCGCCGGGCTACACCTGGGCGGCAATGAATCGTACCCCGACGTGTTCCAGCCCTTCGGCGGGTTCGCCGACGGCATTCGGGTGGAGAACGGCTATGTGGGGTTGCCGGACATTCCGGGTGTGGGGTTCGAGGCCAAGGCCGAGTTGTACAAGGTGATGCGCGAATTGGGCGAAAGCTGATCCACGCTGCACAACAGCGGCCCCCTGTCGGGCCGCTTTTTGTCCTCATACAAGAACAACACCGAGGTACAAACATGAACACGGCTACGCGCTGGTACAAGCTGCTGTACGTCCAGGTATTGATCGGCATCGTCGTCGGCGGCGCGATCGGGTACTTCATCCCTGACTTCGGCGCCAAACTTCAACCGCTCGCCGATGGGTTCATCAAGCTCATCAAGATGCTTCTCGCACCCATCATCTTCGGCACCGTCGTGGTTGGCATTGCCAAGATGGGCAGTATCAAGGAGGTCGGCCGCATCGGCGGCAAAGCCCTGATCTATTTCGAAGTCGTTTCAAGCCTGGCGCTGATCATCGGCTTGGTGGTGGTCAACATCATGAAGCCTGGCGAGGGCATGAACATCGATGTGAGTTCGCTCAACGCCGACGCCATCAAGGGCTACACCCAGGCCGCCGAAGCCCAGGGCGGCGCCATCAGCTTTTTCATGAACATTATCCCTACCACCCTTGTGGACGCTTTTGCCAAGGGCGCCATGCTTCAGGTGATATTCGTCTCAGTGTTCATGGGGGTTGCGCTCGTGCAACTGGGCGAGGTGGCCAAGCCGCTGGTCAATATCATCGATCTGCTACTGCAGAGCCTGTTCCGGATCGTCGCCATGGTCATGCGGCTTGCCCCCATCGGGGCGGGCGCCGGGATGGCCTTCACCATCGGCAAATACGGCATCGGCACCCTGGTATCGCTTGGGCACCTGATGCTGGCGCTTTACGTCACCACGCTGTTTTTTATCATCGTGGTACTGGGCTCCGTCGCGCGCTGGGCCGGCATTCCGCTGTTTACCTTCGTGCGTTATTTCAAGGACGAAATCCTGGTGACGCTCGGCACCTGCTCCACCGAAGCCGTGCTGCCGCGCATGATGGTCAAGCTGGAGAAGCTGGGGTGTCAGCGCTCGGTGGTCGGCATGGTGCTGCCGACGGGCTACACGTTCAATTCCGACGGTACTTGCATCTACCTCACAATGGCGGCGATCTTCGTGGCGCAAGCAACCAATACGCCGCTCACCCTTACCGACCAATTGGTAGTACTTGGGGTTCTGCTGCTGACCTCGAAAGGTTCGGCCGGCGTGGCGGGTGCCGGCTTCGTCACCCTCGCGGCAACCCTCTCGGTGATACCGGAAATACCGCTGGTAGGCTTGGTGCTACTGCTTGGGGTTGATCGTTTCCTCAACGAAGCGCGTGCGGTCACCAACCTCATCGGTAACGGAATCGGCACCCTGGCCATTGCCAAGTGGGACGGGGCGTTCGACCACGCGGTTGCCGACAAGGAAATCGCCGCCATGAGAAACCCCGAAGCGGCGGCCACGGCGCCGGCTGGCAAGGCCAACACATTGTCATGATCACCTTGGCTCGAGCGACGCTGCCGAACCGACTCAAGGAGGGTGCGCACCGGGTGGAATACTTCAAAGCCATGGCCCTGTACCGGATCTCTCAGGCCTTGCGAGGCAGTAACCGACAGGCGAAGCCTCACGGCCTCCCTGACTCATCCCGGGCAGTCGCTCGGAACAGCCGGCTCGGTGGCTGACCTGGCACGTCGTCAAGAACGCCGCACGGTTGCATGCCGATCTTCTCGAGCACCTTGATCGAGGCCGCGTTATCCGGCCGCACAAATGCCCATACCTGCGGGAAGCCCAAAGGGCCGAGGGCATGGCGCAGCGCTGCTTGCGCCAGCTCCGTGGCATAACCCTGGCCCCAGGCTTCCACGGCCAAGCGGTAACCCAGGTTCAGCCGTTGCTCGCCCAGGTAGCTGTGCCAGGCCACGCCGCCAAAGCCGATGACCTGCTCCGGCGCGCCCTGCTCCGCCACTGCCCACCAGCCAAAGCCATGTGCGGCCCAATGCGCCAGCCAGGTAATCAGCAGTTGCTCGGCCTGGCCGGGATCAGTGAACGCGCCCGCAGGGTTGAAGGCCTGGGTACGCGGGTCGCTGTAGATCGCGAACAAGCGCGGCAGGTCAGCGGTGGTTGGCTGGCGGTAGGTCAGGCGGGTATGGGGTTGGGGCATGGTGCTGGGCCTGGCTGTAAACAGGAAGTAAATAGAGGACGAACCGTCTTTAGCCCGTCGGCCTGGTGACTGATTGACTTCCCGGGTAAGCGGCTTACCATGGCTGAACCTATAAAAATCATAGGCAGTCGATATTGAAAACGTCGCTATGGACGAGACAGCAATTGGAAGACATCGTGCACGTTCTGGCGATGGACTCCTGGCGGGTAATTATCACCGACCATTGTCAGCAGCGCATGGAGCAGCGCGGAGTCACCTACACCGAGGTGCTGAGGTGCCTACAGCGAGGGTTGATTCTTGATGAACCGTCCTTTGATAATGAACACAATATGTTTAAATTTCGTATGAGCGAGCCCCAACCAAGGGATATCGCCTGCGTTGTGGTCGCCGTGAAACCGAGCCCAGAGCCAGGCGAGCTCTTTGCCGTTACGGTATGGGAGGTATGAAAATGTACGAATACAAAGGTAGCGGCCTCGAAGGGATCTACCTGAAGAATGGCTATGAAATTCTTCAGACGCCTTATGGCCAGGGCGTTCGGATCGAAAATGTCCAAGGCTTGCACCGCGCCATTGCCGCAGAAATTGTCACACAAGGATCCCCAATGACTGGGCATCAGTTCCGGTTTTTGCGCAAGGAGCAGGACCTGGTACAGGCAGAACTCGCGGCAATCCTGCGCGTGGACGTCCAAACCGTAGCCAATTGGGAAAAACGAGGGCCTCAAGAGGTCCCCGGGCCGGCGGACATTGCGATGCGGGGCCTCTATTCAGCGTACTGCCATATTCAATACGGGCCGTATCAGGCCCCCAAAACGACGATCCCCCGCGAAACGGCAACCTTTACCTTGCAGGGTAAAGAATGGATCGAGGCCATCGCCGCCTGATAAAGCTCCAGCCAAGGCTACTGGAACCCGCTTCGGCGGGTTTTTCTTATCTGAAGGAATTACCGAATGCTCGCCCGCCTGCTACTGCCCTGTCTCGTTTCGCTAGCCGTGCTTTCTACCCAAGCAGCCACCAAAGCCCCGGCGAAAACCGGACCCGGGGAAGGCCTGGAGCTCACGGCCCCGGCACTGCTGGCCGGGATCAAGCAGCACCTGCCCGAGGAGCAGGACTGCCGAACCGTCACCTTCCAGAAGCCGCGAACGTTCAAGAACGGTGCGGTGATCAAGCAGAAACTGGAGCGCGACGGCGCCGAAATCGACATGACGTTCGATATCGCCAAATCGGGAAAGCTGGCCAATGCCCGGTTCGCGGCGGACACCAAAGACCCTGCACACCTTACCGTGATGCTTTGCGCCACCTATGCCGCCATGCGCACCCTGCAGCCGACCATGGAGCGCTCGGAGCTGGCACGGCAGGCCGCGCTTGAGCTATGGCAACAAGCGCAGCAACAAACCATCACCAAAACCTTCGCCGGCGAGCGATTCCGGGCGCAGATGGCGCCCTTTGAAGTGAATGTGTTTTAAACCTTGAACCGCTGCGCCAGCCCACTGAGGTCGGAGGCCAACCGGGACAGCTCCTGGCTGGCCGCATGGGTTTGCTCGGCGCCTGCTGAGGTTCTGATCGACAGGTCACGGATGCGCACGAGGTTACGGTCAACCTCTCTGGCCACCTGAGCCTGTTGCTCGGCGGCACTGGCGATCACCACGTTGCGCTCGTCGATTGCCGACACGGCAACCGAAATACTGCTCAACGCATCCTTGGCCGCATGGGCCTGCTCCTGGGTAACCCGGGCCTGGTCGGCACTGGTCAGCAAGGCATCTACCGTCTGTGTGGTGCCGGCACGGATGCTGGAGATCATCGACTCGATTTCCCGGGTGGACTCACCCGTACGGCTGGCCAACGAACGTACTTCATCGGCGACTACCGCGAACCCACGCCCCGCTTCGCCCGCGCGGGCAGCCTCGATGGCGGCGTTCAGCGCCAACAGGTTGGTTTGCTCGGCCACGGCGCGGATCACGTCCAGCACCTTGGTGATGCCGTGGGCTTGCTCGGCCAGGTTGCGGGCGTGTTCGGAAGCGCCCAATACGTTGTCGGTCAGCGAACCAATGGCCGAGAGGGTATCGCCCAACTGGCCTTGGCCGCGGAGCGCCGTTTCGCTCGCCGTTCGGGTTTGCGACGAGGCTGAGGTTGCGTTGGAGGCAACTTCGTCTACCGCTTGGCTCATCTCGGTCACGGCTGTGGCGGCCATCTCGATCTCGTCGTTCTGCTGGGCCAGCCCGGTCGCGCTTTCGCTCATCACCGCACTCATCTCCTCGGTGGACGAGGCCAGCTGCTGGGCCGACAGCATGATCCGCTCCAACGTATCCCTCAGCGTACCCTGCATCGACGCCATGGCCTGCAGCAGCAACGCCGCTTCGTCGGTGCCGCGGGTGTCGAGCCGCGCGGTCAGGTCGCCCGCGGCGATATTCTGGGCCGCAGCGACGGCGCTTTCGATCGGCCGGATCAGGCTACGGGTGAGGCGCCACGACAGCAGAACCGTCAGTGCCAGCGCCAGTACGATGGCCGCCAGGGTCACCGAGCGGGACTCGCCGTACAGGGCGTCGCCATTGTGGTTGTGCTCGCGGGACTCGTCGATGTTTTCCTGCTGAAGCGCCGCGGACAGCTCGTTCATCCGAGTGCCGGCGTCGGTCATGGTATGGGTGAAATAGTCGCGTGCAGCATCCACATCACCGGCGCTCACCAGGGCAGCTACATGGTCAGCCTGTTGCATGTAGGCGGTGTATAGCGTGAACAGCTGATCGTAGCTGGACTGCTCGATCTGGCTTCCGATCATTGGCCGGTAGGCCTTGAACAGCTCATCGAGCGTGTTGCCGATCTTGTGCAGCCCTTGCAGGGTTTCGCCCGCCGTGGCAGGAACCGCAACCATGCGCAATACCTGAATACGTACCCGCGCCAGTTGCAGCGCGATGGCGTCGCTGGCGATGATGCCAGGAACGTTCTCCTCCGAAACCAGTTTGGCTTGCGCGCGAATACCCGCCATCTGGTACAAGCCGAACAGGCCGAGGGCGGCCAACACGAAGGCAATGAGGCCAAAACAGACAACGCTGCGTTTGGCAATTTTGAGGGATCGCAGGTTCATGAGAGGTTCCGTGGCTCAAGCGGCGAAGCACGCCGGGTATGCACGGTTAGCGGCAAAGGCAGGGGAAAGTTTAGGCAGGGATGGCGCGGGTGGATGGAAGGTAAAACGGCTCGGCCCCGCAACAAGCGAGGCCGAGGCTACCAAGCGTACTCAGACGGCATTGCCCGGCGATGGCTCTTCATCATCGTCCACCGGTGGGGTCACCGGCGCTTCGTTGCCATCGCCCTGCTCGACATCCGACGAACCGCCTTCTTCATCGAGCAGCTCCTCGTCGCTGTCCGCACCTGCTGGACCTGGGTACGGGCTTGCTGTGCCATTGTCGTCATTAACCATGATCACTCTCCTGTGCACAGCGCAGAAGATCCGCGCTCAAGGTTGTGAGCGCAGCGGGAGGCCACTAGTGCCTCCCGCTGGACCAGCGGCACATCCTTTCTTGTCAGTCCTTCTCCGGCAATGCGTAGGCAATCACATAATCGCCACGATCAGGCGACTGCCGCGCCCCACCGGCGGTGATCACCACGTACTGCTTGCCGGTCTTTGGCGACACGAAGGTCATCGGGCCGCCTTGGCTGCCCACCGGCAGGCGGGCTTTCCAGGCTTCTTCCCCGGTGGCCGAGTTGAACGCACGCAGGTAGTAATCCTGGGTACCGGCGATAAACACCAGGCCACCCTGGGTAGACAAGGTACCGCCCAAGGTAGGCATGCCGATGGGCAGCGGCAGCCCCATCTTGATCCCCAGCGGGCCGGTGTCCTGAACAGTACCCACCGGCACCTGCCAAGCGATCTTGCGGGTTTTCAGGTCCACTGCGCTCAACGTGCCAAACGGCGGCGCCTGGCAAGGAATGCCGGCCAGGGACAGGAAGCGGTTCTTGTTCACAGCATAAGGCGTGCCTTTGAGCGGCACCGCACCCATGCCGGTGTTGATCGCTTCGCCACCGGACGAGGCCCGGGCCTCACGCTCGGCGGGCACCATCTGAATCCACAGGCCCAGGCGCATGTCGTTGACGAAAATGAAGCCGTGTACCGGGTCGGTGGAGACGCCGCCCCAGTTCATGCCGCCCAGTGAGCCCGGGAAGCTCAGGGACACATCAGTGCCCGGCGCGGTGTACAGGCCGTCATAACGCATTTTCTTGAACGAGATACGGCACAGCATCTGGTCGAACGGGGTGGCGCCCCACATGTCCGACTCAGTCAAGTGCTGCGCACCGATCTGCGGCATGCCCACCGAACGCGGCTGGGTAGGCGAGTACGGTTCGTTCGGGATGTCCGCCGCCTTCACCGGCACTTCCTGCACGTCGGTCAGCGGCTTGCCGGTGGCGCGGTCCAGCACATAGATCTGCCCGGCCTTGGTACCGATCACCACGGCTGGCACCTTGCTGCCGTCGGCCTGAGGGAAGTCGATCAAGGTCGGCTGCATTGGCAGGTCGAAGTCCCAGAGGTCGTTATGGACGGTCTGGAATACCCACTTCTCGTCGCCGGTCGTAGCGTTCAACGCCAGCACCGACGCGCCGTACTTGTGGTTGAGCTCGGTGCGTTTCACGCCATAAATGTCGGTGGACGGGCTGCCCATCGGCAGGAACACGGTGTTGGTGGCTGGATCATAAGACATCGGTGCCCAGCTGTTGGGCGTACTGCGCACGTAGGTGCTGTCGTTCGCCGGCGCTTGCTTGTCCTGCGGGTTGCCCGGGTCGAAGGCCCAGCGCATGGCGCCGGTGACCACATCGAAACCACGGATCACACCGCCAGGCATGTCAGCCTGCACGTTGTCAGCCACGCGACCACCCACCACCACGGTGGTGCCGGCCATCAAGGGCGGCGAGGACAGTTGGTAGTAGGAGTCCGGCACGCTGCCCAAGCCGGCCTTGAGGTCTACCTGGCCGTTGTCACCAAAGCCCTGACAGAATTCACCAGTGTCGGCATCCACAGCGATCAGCCGCGCGTCGATGGTGTTGGTGAGCAGGCGACGCTGGCAGTTGGCGCCAGCCGGGATCGAGACCGGGGTGGCTGGCGTGCTGGAGTCAGCAGGCTGCGCCACGGCGGCGCTGGCATCGAAATAGGCCAGCCCGCGGCAACGCTGCCACACGGCGGATTTGGCATTGATCTGCCGCTTCCACAGCTCTTTGCCGGTATCGGCGTCGAGCGCGATCACGTTGTTGTGCGGGGTGCAGATAAATACCTTGTCGCCCACTTGCAGAGGGGTGAGCTGGTCTTCCGCGCCATTGCCATCGCTGATGGCCACGTCACCGGTGTGATAGGTCCAGGCCGGGACCAGCTTGGACACGTTGTCCCGGTTGATCTGGTCCAGCGCGGCGAACCGGCTGCCGCCTGCATCGTTACCGTAGTTGTCCCAGTTTTTCTGCGCCTTGGCCGGATCGACCTTGGTCAGCCCCGGGCCGTCACCGCTGGGCGATACCGGGCTGTGCGGCAGGAACATGCCCCAGAAGCCCGCTGCCAGTGCGATGACCAGCACGGCGCTGAGGCCGTAGCCCAGGCGCCCGCCAACCAACCCATTGGATTTGCGCAGCGAAGGGTAAACCAGTGCTACCACCAGGCTGAGCACGCCCAGCGCGAACAGCCGCGAAACCAGGGGCCAGAAGTTCAGCCCCGCATCCACGACTGCCCACACAATGGACAGCACCATGACGACCGCGAACAGCCAGGCACCCCACAGGCGGCGTTTGAACAACAGAATGGCGGACACGATCATGCCGATGCCCGCGAGCAGGAAGTACCAGCTGCCGCCCAGCGAGGCGAGGTAGCCGCCCCCCGCGGTAAACAACAGGCCGAACACGAGTGTGCCGAGGGCGGCTATCCAGACAAGCCAGCGGCCGCCGGCCGCCGTGGGGTGGGGGTTAGACATTGTGTGCTCCTTCTAACGCTTGAGCCTGTGGAGGCAAATACCAATGAAGGTAGGTAGATTGTGGACATACGCAGTGTTCACTGCGTTCAGAACTCATAAAGCTGCTTTTACCTGTACGCCGAACACCAGCGCATTGGCCGTTTCGGTGCCATAGAAGGCCCCCGGCTCGATGATGTATTGAAGCGAAGGGCGCACCAGCAGCCAGGGCGAGAGCTGAGCGCCATAGGTCATCTCGACCAGCCCTTCGCCACTGCTCAGGTCGGGAAAATCCTGGCCATTGGCAACGGCAGCCTGCTCTTGCACGTCGCGGCTGCGGGAATTGAACACGGCACGGCCATAGCCTACGGCGACGGTATCGTTCGGGCGGCTGTCAAACGGCTTCTTCAGCGCCAGGCCAGCGGAATACCATCGCTTGAACGGCGATGCGGCGGCGCTGGCATCGGCGATCTGTCCAAAGACATGGAGGTTGCGGGCGGGGTCGGCCGCCGAAGCCCACACGGCCTGGTCCATGAGGAAGTAGGCGCCATCGCGGCCGGCCACGGTGTTGTCGCTGCCGATGCGAGGGGCATCGGAAGTGTCGTAGTAGTAACCCAGCCGGTACTCGCCCGGCAGCGCACCGTGCGGCGTATAGATCAACTCCACGGGCAACACATTGCCGGTGCTGTCCTTGGGGGTCACATGCCAGGCGCGGCTCGAATCGCCATTGCTCGCAGCATCAACCTTGAACGCCGCGACCTGAAGCGCGAATTCGGGATTGAATCGGTAACGGGCGATTGCACCGAGATGGCCGTTGGGGTAGTTGCTCCAGCCACTGCCGCCCGACATGGACAGCGCATGACCGCAGAAGCCCGCGTTCATGAAGTTGCAGAGAATGCCGGTGCTCAGCCCGCCGATATCGTTGCCCATGGCCATGAAGCCAAGCTTCACGTCCAGATCCGGCGTGAACAGCGTGTTTTCGTAGCTCAGCTCGGTAAGGCGCGTGTACAAGCCACCGTAGTTCTCCTGCACAGGCAGCCGGTTGCCGATCAGGTCATCGGAGCCGCTGTTGCCGCGCCGGTCGTTGAGGGTCACCTGGACCCTCCCGCCGTGCTCCAGGCCCAACAGCTTGTCCAGTTCAAAGCGCACACCGAGCTTTAGGTTCTGTGAATACCGTGTGCCCCGCTGCTTGCCACCGTGGGCGTTGTAGACGGTTTCTCCACTGTAGTCCCCGGTAAACCGGATGCCTTCATCCACCAGCCTGGAACGCTCACCGCCCCAGTCGCCGGACATCGTGGCCCTGCTTTGCCAGCCCTCGGCGTGGAGGCCAGCCCAAGGCGCTATCGCCCCCGCGCAACCAAGCGCAACACAGGCAAGACGGCGCAGCGGCCGTCTGAAAGCAAAAATCGAGGTAAGCAAAACGAGGATTCCATCAACTGCGACGGCATCCGACATTCCATCGGACGGTCAAGGCAGGTTATTCAATACAGACAGCAGCGGCCATCGCTGCTTATAGAAGGCCCGTCGCAGAGCGGAGTCACGCCCTGTTACGAAGCGGGCGCACGGTATCACAGCAAAGGCCGATGAACGGTATTGATTGTGTGGATTGGCTGAATCATCGAATTGGATAGCGATTTGCCCCTATGTAGACTTTTTATCCTTACTGGACTTATATTCCACACATGTTGTGGGAGCCGGCGCAACCGGCGAACCCATTTGCCAAACCTCTCGAACCAGGCCCCCAATGCCCGACAATCACCCCCTACCTGCCCTTTTCGATGCTATCCAACAAGCGCACCAAGCCCTTCGCCCTACAGTGCTTGAAACACCCCTCGCCTACAGCTCACAGCTGGCAGCGCTTACTGGCTGCCATGTGCACCTCAAGTGTGAGCACCTGCAGCGCACAGGCTCGTTCAAGTTTCGCGGCGCCAGCAACAAGGTCCGCTTGCTCACCGAGGCCCAACGCCGCGGCGGCGTGATCACTGCTTCCTCGGGCAATCACGGGCTTGGGGTGGCGCTCGCCGGCCATGAAGCGGGTGTTCCGGTCACGGTGTACGCCACCACCACGGCCTCGGCGCTGAAGCTCGATGCCATCCGCGCCTTGGGTGCCGAGGTGGTCACCCTCGACACCGATCCGCTGGCCGTGGAGCTGGAGGCTGCCGCCGAGGCACAACGGCAAGGCAAGCTGTTCGTTTCTCCGTACAACGATGCGCAGGTTATCGCTGGCCAAGGCACCATCGGCATGGAAATCGCCGAGCAGTTACCGCAGGTGGATGCGGTATTCGTAGCGGTAGGTGGCGGTGGAATGGTGTCCGGGATCGGTACGGCCATTCGGCAGCTCAAGCCAAACGCGCAGATCATCGGCTGCTGGCCGGCCAATGCGCCGACACTGGAGCGCTCGCTGGCGGCGGGGCACATTATCGAAATGGAAGAAGCAGACACCCTCTCCGACGGCACGGCCGGCGGTATCGAGCCGGGCAGCATCACGTTTCCCCTGTGTCAGCGCGTGATTGATCGCACGGTACTGGTAAACGAAGACGAGATCCGCACAGCGATGAAAGCCGTTGCGCGGTTCGAGCGCTGGATGATCGAAGGCGCGGCCGGCGTGGCAGTGGCGGGCGCCCTGAAGCTGGCAACCGACTATCAGGGCAAGCACGTGGCAGTAGTGATTTGCGGGCGCAACATACTGCTGGAGAAGTTTTTGGGGGCCATCCAATGAAGGTGTTCACCCAGCAGCAGATAGCCGCTTCGATCAATGCCGAGTTCGCTGCACAGGCCTTGCGTGAAGGGTTTACCGCGTACTCCCAAGGCAACGTGAAAGTGCCCCCGGTCCAGCATTTCGCGTTCGAACAGGCCAATGGCGATTGCTGTGTGAAATCCGCCTGGGTCGAAGGCTCCGATACCTTCACAGTGAAAGTCTCTACAGGCTTTTATGCCAACCCGGCCAAGGGCTTGCCCAGCAACAGCGGGCTGATGATGGTGTTGTGCGCCAACACTGGCCAGCCGTTGGCCCTGCTGCAGGATGAAGGCTGGCTCACCTCATTGCGTACCGCCCTTGCCGGTCAGATCGCCGCCCGCGCGTTGGCACCGTCTTTGGTGCAAGGCATCGGCATCCTTGGTACCGGTAGCCAGGCCCGCCTGCAATTGGAGTACCTGATGCCTGTCACACCCTGCCGCCAGGTCACGGTATGGGGGCGCACGGCCCAAGCGCTGGCGGACTATCGGCAATTCGCGCAAGGGCTGGGCTTCACCGTTACCACCACGCTGAGCGCTGAGCAGGTTGCCCGTGCCGCCAACCTGATCGTGACTACCACGCCTTCACGGGAGGCGTTGCTCAGGCGCGAATGGATACGCCCCGGTACGCACATCACTGCGGTGGGTGCGGATGCGCACGGCAAACAGGAACTGGAGCCGGAACTGGTAGCCGCTGCAGATGTGTTGGTGGCGGACTCGATCGCCCAGTGCAGCGAATTCGGCGAACTGTCCCATGCTGTCAAGGCCGGGCTGCTGCAGCCGGAGCGTCTCGTGGAGCTGGGCCATGTGCTGGCCGGCAACGCTGAGGGGCGCCGAAATGATGAGCAGATTACCTTGGCGGACTTGACGGGCGTGGCAGTTCAGGACGCAGTGATAGCCCGCTGCGCGTTCCGGGCCTGCGCTGGGCTGTAAACGGGCGTGCCTTCAAACGGCCCGGCATGCCTTGACGTATTTATAAACGGTCGCCCGCCCCATGTTCAGCACGCTGGCCACGTAATCATGGGCGCTGCGGCCGTCGAACGCGCCTTCCCGATACAACGCTTCAACCAGCTCGCGCTTCTGATCGCGGCTCAATCCGCTGATCGCCAGGTGCCGTTCCTGCAGCCAGCCGTGCAGGAAGGTATTGATGCGCTCTTGCCAATCATCGCGGAACAAGGCTTGGGGTTGCGCGACCATCCGGCTGGCCTGGAAGAACAGGTTCAAGGCGTCGCGCGCCTGTTCGAGCACCGAATAGTCCAGGTTGATGCACAGCGCGAACTCCGCCCTGCCCTCCTCGTTATGCAGCACGCTGGTGACCGAACGAATACGCCGCCCATCCCAGTTGAGCTTTTCGTAGGGGCCAAAGCTGCGCTGGGTGTTCACATCCCCTGATAGCTCTTCAAGCGCCGAATCGTCCCCCAGCTTGCGCCGGGACAGGTTGTTGGCGATGTGCACCACCGTTTGCGTGGCCAGGTCATGGAGCACTACTTCAGCGTGAGGAAACAGCAACTGGGCCATGCTGTCGGCCAAGGTTGTGTAGTTGGTAAGGCGGCTGGTGGAGGTGCCGGGCGCGGAGCTCATGTGGGGGGGGTCCAAGGCATAAAAGGTGCGGTGATGATAAACGAATCAGCCAGCTTTAAACCGAAGCGCTGACCTAAGTGGGCGGGCCATGGGGGCACCGTAAAAAGCGGCAATTCAAATGATCTAGCCAAATACCAAAATGTTATTTATTTGGCGCCGCTTAGATCATTTAGGGTTAGCGCCATCCAGGCATATGCGCCACCCAGCGCGCTCTGCCCTTCAGCTCTCAAGCCAGCCCTGCCAGGACGCCCCCGATGATCACACCTTTGTTGAGACACCCCTTGTTTCGGTGGGCCCAGCCCCTGCTCGCGGCCGCTGCCCTATCGGCAAGTTGGGCTGGCATCGCCCAGGCGGCTGATACGCCACCGGCCGAGGTACACCTGGACTACGCCTATTACTCGCCCACCAGCCTGGTGCTCAAGCATTTCGGTTGGCTGGAACAAGCGCTGCCTGGCACTAAAGTGAGCTGGGTGTTGAGCCAGGGCAGTACCGTTCGCTGGAATACATCAACAGCGGCAGCATCGACTTCGCCTCCACCGCAGGCCTTGCCGCGGTATTGAGCCGCGCCAACGGCAGCCCCTTGAAAACCGTTTATATCGCCAGCCGGCCCGAGTGGACCGCCCTCGCCGTGCGCAAGGACTCCCCGATCAAGACAGTGACCGACCTGAAAGGGAAGAAAATCGCCGCCACCAAAGGCACCGACCCGTACCTGTTCACCTTGCGTGCCCTGCAGCAAGCCGGCCTGAGCAAGGACGACGTGGAACTGGTGCACCTGCAACATCCCGATGGCCGCGCGGCCCTGGAAAAAGGTGAAGTGGACGCCTGGGCAGGGTTGGACCCGTTGCTTGCCGCGAGCCAGGTCCAGGCCGGTTCCCGCCTGCTGTACCGCAACGTGGATTTCAACAGCTATGGGGTGATCAGCGTGACCGAAGCCTATGCCAAGGCCCAGCCTCACACTATCGAGACCGTGCTCCAGGCCTACGAGAAAGCCCGCACCTGGGCCAGCCAGCACCCCGATGAGCTGGCGGCGCTATTGGCGCAGGAATCCGGCTTGCCGCTGGAGGTGGCCAAGCTGCAGATCTCTCGCACCGACTTCAGCAACGCCCAGCCCGGGCCGGAGCATGTCGCCGCGTTGAAAGCCGCCGCGCCGATCCTGCTAGCCGAGGGGCTGGTGCGTAAGGGTACCGACGTGAACGCAGTGGTGGATCAGCTGTTCGATCCTCACTTCAGCGCCACCGTCATCGGGAAAAACTGAGGCCATGGCTGTGCCGAGCAAAAGCCTGGGCAACGCACAGGCGCAATCGCAAGGGCCGGGCCGCTCGCGTTGGCGCACGCCGCTCAAGGCCTGCGTGCTGCCGGTGGCGATCATCGCGGTGCTCGAAGCAGTGGTAAGGCTGGGCTGGGTACCGGCCTACCAGATGCCAGCGCCCAGCGACGTGGCCGTTACGCTGCTGGACCTCGCCCAGGGCCCGCTGGGCAAGCACATCGGCGCCAGCCTGTTGCGGGTGCTGATCGGTTTCTTCATCGGTGCATCACTGGCGTTGGTGTTCGCGGCCTGGGTGGGCCTGAGCCGCGAGGCCGAGGCTTACCTTGAGCCCACGTTCGCTGGCTTGCGCGCCATCCCCAGTCTGGCCTGGGTACCATTGCTGCTGTTATGGCTGGGTATCGACGAAAGCTCCAAGATCATTCTGATCGCCATCGGGGCGTTCTTCCCGGTGTACGTAAATGGCGTGGCGGCCATACGCAACATTGATCGGCGGTTGGTGGAGGTCGGCCAGATGTACGGGTTCGGCCGGCGCCGTCTGGTGTGGCGGATCCTGTTGCCGGCCGCCATGCCGGGTTTGTTCACCGGCCTGCGAAGCGGGCTGAGCATGGCGTGGATGTTCGTGGTCGCCGCCGAGTTGATCGCGGCCACCAAAGGCCTGGGGTACCTGCTCAGCGATGGTCGCGAAACGTCACGGCCGGACATCGTACTGGCGGCGATCATTACCCTTGCCGTGCTCGGCAAAATCAGCGACGGCCTGTTCGCCAGCGTCGAGCGCCGCTGGTTGCGTTGGCGGGACACCTATACGGGCCAGGGAGGCACCCATGAGTGACGTACTGCTGGATGTTCATGTGCGCCGAAAGGCCTTCGGCCAAGCGCTGGTACTGCACAACGCCAGAGCGACCTTGCACCGCGGAGAAATCGTCAGCCTGCTGGGCCCCAGCGGGTGCGGCAAAAGCACCCTGCTGCGGATCATCGCAGGGCTGGAGCGCGATTATACGGGCGAGCTTCGGCAAAGCACCGAGCACACCGCCTTTGTGTTCCAGGAGCCTCGCCTGATGCCCTGGCTGAGCGTGGAGCGAAACATCGGCTTCCACGACGACGCACATTTCGATCAGGCCTGGGTGAACCAGTTGCTTGAGGAAGTCGGGCTGGATGGCTTCGGCACGGCCTTGCCCAAGGAGCTTTCCGGCGGGATGGCCCAGCGCGTCGCCATCGCACGTGGGCTGTACTCCCGGCCAGGGGTGTTGCTGCTGGACGAACCCTTCAGCGCGGTCGATGCCTTCACTCGGATGAAACTTCAGGACCTGCTGTTGCAGCTGGCGCAACGGCACAACATTGCGTTGCTGCTGGTCACCCATGACATCGACGAAGCGCTGCACCTCAGCGACCGCGTGTTGATCATGGGCAACCGCCCCAGCAATGTCCGACAATCAATCGAAGTGCCCTTGCCGCAGCCGCGCGACCGGCGCCATCCACTACTGGCCGAACTCAAGGCGCAAGCCCTGACGGAGCTGCATTCGGCGCACGTTATCTGAGCGCCGGCGGGTCACGCCACTGCCTCCACCTCAGGGGCAGCTGCGCCCAGCAGCGTCAATGGCGTCTCGGTTTCCGGCACGCCCCACGCGCTATCCGGCAGGGGCTGGCTGTTGTATCCCCCGGGATGGGCGAAGATGATCGCGGTGTCCGATTGCAGCGCGGCAATGTTGATAGGGAAGAACGCGACTTCGAAATGCCGGCCCAGGGCATCGGTTTCCAGTGACTTGAGCACCCCTTCACGCCGGCCGGTATCCCATTCCAGCAGCAGCGTGTGGTTGTAACCATTACCCAGGCCGGTGAACCCCAGCGCACTGACGTCGATACTGTCGTTACCCTCCAGGTCGAAATCCATCACTGTGTCCCGGTGCACCAACACGTTATTGTCCGCCCGCCAGCTGTCCTTGAGCGAGGTGTACACAAAGGTGTCGCTGTCATCGCCGCCGCTCAGCCGATCAGCCCCCTCGCCGCCGATCAGGCGGTCTTCGCCCCTTCCGCCCGAAATAATATCCGCGCCGTTAGCACCGATCAGGGTTTCGCCCGAGGTGCCGCCGTTCAAGGTGTTCGCCGCAGCGTCACCCTGCACCAGGGCGCGGAAGTTGCCCGGTTGCAGGTTGGGTAGCCACTCGCTGTTCAAGATCAACTCGAAGTAGTTGCCATGCGCGTCGGCGTCCAAGCTGCTGAGGTAGGTCAGGCCGCTGGCCTTGTGTGCATCGACCTTCAAAGTGCTGCCATGGCCGTCTCCCAAGCCAGTGAAACCAAGCTGGGTGAGGTCGAGCTGGTCCTCCGAATCGAAGTCGTCGATGTAGTCGGCATGGGAGACACCGCCGGCACGGTAGCTGTCCGTCATGGCGGTGAAGCGGAAGGTATCTCCGCCGGTCCAGCCGTCGCTACCTCCATGCAGCCGGTCGCGGCCGGCCCCGCCCACGAGAATATCGTTGTTGTCGCCGCCATCGATGCGGTCATTGCCCCCGCCTCCCACCAGCAGCTCCCGCGCCAGCGAGCCGGTCAGGGTATCGGCCGCCCCAGTACCGAACTGGTGAATGAACATCTGGTTGTCGCGGATGACACTGCTGAGGGTGCCTTGCCGCCAGGCGTAATCAACCTGGCTGATCACGTTGTCGGTGATTCGGTTGTTTGCGCCCAGTCCGCTCGCCTCGGCGATGCCGTACGTGGAATTGGACCAATAGCCCCCGGTGACGACATTGCCGTGAACGTCGATGAACTGGGCGCTCAATGAGGGCACATAAACGACGCCGGTCAGCAGTATTTCCGCGCCCTCGATCCGCTGATTGTTCTCGTGAACGTTGTTGAACGTGATTTCACCCAGCTTGCTGGCATCGCTGTGTATGCCGTAGGACAAATTCAGCGAGGCTTCTACACCGGTCACTCGGTAGCCCGCGACATTCTCGATATGAATGCCCGTTTCACGGTTCTCGGTGAAATGCCCGCCACTCACCACAATGTTGCTTACCTGGTCATCCTTCGTGGGGCTCGACGCGCTCCCTTCCACCAGGCGCACGCCATCACCGGCATTGCCGTAGCCATCGCTGTCGAGCATGCGCAGGGTACCGCCCAGCTGATAGCCGTCGCCCACGTTGGCGTAGGACGCGTTGTGTTCGAACACGCTGTTGCGCAAGCCGTCGGCGATCACGCCGTCCTTGCCGTTATCGTGGGCAGTGCTGTTTCGCAGGGTTACCGTACTGCCGAGGCTGCGCAGGTCGAAACCGTTACCGCTGACGTTGTGCACTTCAACATCGTCGATCACCACCCCGCTCGCCCGGCTAACGGCCACACCGTCCACCGACCCGATATCCGCCACGGTGCTGATGCCGTCGATACTCAGATGGCCGAGTTGTACCCCCGCGCCCTCGGCCCGCAGGACGCCGGCGGCTGACGTGACACCGCTGGCCAGTTTGAGGATGCTGGCCTCGGTGCTGAGGCCCTGAAGGGATACGCCGGCCTTGACCAACAGGCACCCGCCATCTGCGTCCTCGCCAGGGCTCAGCCGAAAGGTGCCGGCGCCTATGGTCACCTGCCCGCCACCCGCTGCTGCTGCCGCGTCGATGGCTGCCTGGATTGCCTGTGTGTCGTCGGTTACACCGTCGCCCTTGGCGCCGTAATCCTTCACGTTGAATTCGCTGGCCATTGTTCTGTTCTCCCTGCCGCGGCGCGCTCAAGGTGAATGGAAAAGGCAGTGAAGAACGCAACACGGGCCCTCACACTCTAGATCAGGCCCATACGCTGGCAAGGCGAGCGGCGCCACAGGGCATCGGCTCAGGACGTGGATAGCACCCCGCGGCGCACTTGGTCGCGCTCGATGGATTCGAACAGCGCCTTGAAATTGCCCTCGCCGAATCCGTCGTCACCCTTGCGCTGGATGAACTCGAAGAACACCGGGCCCAGCAAGGTGGCCGAGAATATCTGCAACAGCAGCCGCCGGTTGCCACCTTCGGACGTGCCGTCGAGCAGAATTCCCCTGGCTTGCAGGGCGTCTTCCGGTTCGCCGTGGTCCGGCAAGCGGCCCTGCAGCATTTCGTAGTAAGTGGCCGGGGGGGCGGTCATGAAGTTCATACCCAGGGCCTTGAGCTTGTCCCAGGTCTGGATGAGGTCGTCGGTGATGAAGGCCACGTGCTGGATGCCCTCGCCATTGAACTGCATGAGGAATTCTTCGATCTGCCCGGCGCCCTTGGAAGACTCTTCGTTCAAGGGAATGCGGATCATGCCATCGGGTGCCGACATGGCCTTGGAAGTCAGGCCCGTATACTCGCCCTTGATGTCGAAATAGCGAAGCTCGCGGAAATTGAACAGGGTTTCGTAGAAGTTCGCCCAATAGGCCATGCGGCCGCGGTACACGTTATGGGTAAGGTGGTCGATCAGCTTCAGGCCGGCGCCTTCCGGGTGGCGGTCGACCCCTTCGATGAACTCGAAGTCGATGTCGTAGATAGAGGTGCCATCGCCAAAGCGGTCGATCAGGTACAACGGGGCGCCCCCGATGCCCTTGATGGCGGGCAGGCGCAGCTCCATGGGCCCTGTGGGAATTTCGACCGGCTGCGCGCCGAGCTCCAGGGCCCGCTTGTAGGCCTGGTGCGAGTTCCTCACCCTGAAGGCCATACCGCACACGGAAGGCCCATGCTCCGCCGCAAAGTAGGCCGCGAGGCTGCCGGGCTCGTTGTTGAGAACCAGGTTAATGCCACCCTGGCGGTACAGCGCTACTTGCTTGGAGCGGTGATGGGCTACCTTGGTGAAGCCCATCATTTCGAACACAGGCTCGAGAACGCCTGGCGTAGGGGAGGCAAACTCGATGAATTCGAAGCCCATCAGGCCCATGGGGTTGTCGTAGAGGTCAGTCATGGCGGTATCCGGTTGGTCAGTAGGGAGCAGGAAAATGTGCTGTTTCCACTACCGGGCCGGCGGCGCGCACGATATCCCTCGTACGCTGCGGGCGAGAAAATCGCCGAGAAGCAACTGCAACCCAAGAACCCTCACACGGTGCGCTCCTTTGTTATTCGTAATATGGTTACGCAAAACGTAATCTCCGCCAATTCGCCGGAGCTGTCAATTGCAGGCGCGCGCCCATAACAACAAGGCACAGGAGCAAGCCGTGGACCTTTATACCTACTACCGCTCCACGTCCGCTTATCGGGTGCGCATCGCCCTGGCCTTCAAGGGCCTGAGTTACAACGCCCTGCCGGTGAACCTGCTCAACCACGAGCATCTGCAGCCCGCTTATCAAGCGGTGACCCCCCAACGCCGAGTACCCGTGCTACGCGGCGATGGGGGCGAAGTACTGATGCAGTCACCCGCGATCATCGAGTACCTGGAAGAGCGCTACCCTGCCCCGCCCCTGTTGCCGGTAGATGCGCTGGCCCGGGCACGCCATCGCAGCGTGGCGGCGATCATCGGCTGCGACACCCATCCGCTGCACAATGTGGCGGTGCTCCAGCGCCTGCGCGAGCTGGGTATCGAGGAACCCCAGGTAAGCGCCTGGATCGACCACTGGATCCGCCAAGGCCTCGGTGCGGTGGAGGCGTTGATCGGTGACCACGGCTGGTGTTTCGGCGAGCCAGGGCTGGCGGATGTTTACCTGCTGCCACAAGTGTATGCCGCCCGGCGCTTTGCCGTAGGCCTGGAGGGCTGGCCACGTATTGCCCGGGTGGAAGCCCTGGCAAAGGCACACCCGGCGTTCCTCGGCGCGCACCCTGACCGGCAGCCAGACACCCCGGCCTGAGCTGCGCTAAACATCCAGCGGCCGAGCCCCGCCCATCCGTTCAGTAATAGCCTGCGCGGCCTGCTGCAGCCGCTCGGCGGCGGTTGCCTGGTTGCGCGGCGTGAATACCGAAGCAGCGCCCACTACGGTGATAACCCCAGCCAGTACATGGCCCGTGGCGAACAAGGGCGCGGACACGGCATTTACCCCTGGCATCAACAACCCGTGTACCTGGTTCAGGCCAGTGCCCCGGATGTGTGCCACACGCTGTTCGATGTCCTTCAAGAAGGCCGCGCCCTGCCCTGCGCTTTCCTCGTGCAGGAGTGCGGCGGTTTCGGCGCCCGGCAGGTAACTGTTGAACACCATGCCGGTGGATGAACCGAGCAACGGCAGCACCGAGCCTACACGGGTGACCAGTGTGACCGCGCCGATGGACTGTTCCACATGCACCACGGTAGGGCCTTTGTTACCCCAGACGGCCAGGAAGCAGGTTTCGTTGAGCTCATCGCGCAAGCCCTGCAAGTGAGGGCTGGCGATTTTCAGCACATCCAGCCTGCCCAGCGCCGCAAGGCCGACCAGCAGCGCCTCGCGGCCCAAGCCGTAATGGTTGGTGGCCGGGTCCTGCTCGGCGAACCCGCTGGCGATCAACGCTTGCAGGTAGCGATGGACCTTGGCGGCGGGCATGCCCACATGTTCGGCCAGCCGAGACAATGACGTGCTGGGCGCCAGCTGCGCCAGCCCTTTGAGGATGCCCGTGCCCACTTCGGCGGCCTGAACCTTTTGCTGCCGTACAGGGGTGGCGGGGCTGGCTTCAGGCCCGGGGGTATCGCTGGCCATAAGGGGTAAGTGCCTTTGCAAAGAAGTGCGGGTTTATAGCTTGCCCCGCCAGTGAACTCAAATTACGTTAATCGTAATTCAATTACACAAAACAACAAGAGGTCGCCATGCATCCGTCAGCAGCGCACCCCCTTACGTACATGAGCGGCTTTGGCAACCAGTTCAGCAGCGAGGCGCTGCCCGGCGCGCTGCCACAAGGCCAGAACTCGCCGCAGCGGCCAGAGTACGGCCTTTATGCCGAACAGTTTTCAGGTACTGCGTTCACCGTGCCCCGCAGCGAGGCGCGCCGTACGTGGCTGTACCGAATCAAGCCCTCCGCCGCCCACCCGCGCTTCGAGCGGCTCGAAAGGCAGATCCCCGGCAGGCATGCCGGCCCGATCACCCCCAACCGATTGCGCTGGAACCCCATGGCCTACCCTTCAACGCCCACCGACCTGATCGATGGGCTGTTAACCCTCGCTGCCACGCACGGCAGCGAGCAGGCCAGCGGGGTGAGCGTGTACCTGTACAGCGCCAATGCCTCCATGCAACGCACCTTCTTCACCGCCGACGGCGAGTGGTTGTTGGTGCCCCAGGCCGGGCGGCTGCGAATTGTCACTGAGTTGGGTGTGCTGGAGGTTGAACCGCAGGAAATCGCCCTGCTGCCGCGCGGGCTGAAGTTCCGGGTGGAACTGCTCGATGCCTTGGCCGGGGGCTACATCTGTGAAAACCATGGTCGCCCGCTGCGCCTGCCAGACCTGGGCCCCATCGGCAGCAACGGCCTGGCCAACCCGCGGGACTTTCTCGCCCCGGTTGCGGCGTTCGAGGAGACCGCCACGCCCTGCACCCTGGTGCAGAAATTTCTTGGCGAGCTGTTTTCCACCGAGCTCGATCATTCGCCGTTCGACGTGGTGGCCTGGCACGGTAACAACGTGCCCTGCAAGTACGACCTGCGGCGCTTCAACACCCTGGGATCGATCAGCTTCGACCACCCGGACCCTTCGATCTTCACCGTGCTCACCTCGCCCAGCGCGGCCGAAGGCGTGGCCAACGTGGACTTCGTGATCTTCCCGCCTCGCTGGCTGGTGGCGGAAAACACCTTCCGCCCGCCGTGGTTCCACCGCAACGTGATGAATGAATTCATGGGCCTGATCACTGGTGCCTACGATGCCAAGGCCGAAGGTTTCAGCCCGGGCGGGGCTTCCCTGCATAGCTGCATGAGCGCCCATGGCCCGGACGACGCCACGGCGGGCAAGGCAATGGCGGCGGACCTGCAGCCGCAGAAGGTGGATAACACCATGGCGTTCATGTTCGAGACCTCGCAGGTGCTCAGGCCCAGCCAGGCGGCACTGGACAGCGACCACCTTCAAAGCGATTACGACGCCTGCTGGGCGGGCCTTTCCAGCTACTTTTCCCGAGGCCATTCATGAGCACCTCCGCTTTGCACAGTTGGGTCGCCAGCGCCAACGGCCACGCCGACTTTCCCTTGCACAACCTGCCATTGGGCATCTTCAGCCGGCCGGGCGAAACGCCACGCGGCGGCGTTGCCATCGGCGATCAGGTGCTGGACCTTCGCGCAGCCGTGGCCGCCGGAGTGTTCACTGGCAGCGCACTGGATGCGGCAGAGTGCGCCAGCGCCAGCACGCTCAATGGCTTCTTCGCATTGGGTGGTGGCCCTCGCCGCGCGCTGCGCTCGGCGCTGCTGGACCTGTTAAGCGAGCGCAGCAGCCATCAAGCCCGGCTGGCGCCTGCGCTATACCCGCAGGCAGACTGCCAGATGCACCTGCCCGCCGAAGTGGGCGACTACACCGACTTCTACGTGGGCATTCACCACGCTACCAACGTGGGCAAGTTGTTCCGCCCCGACAACCCCCTGCTGCCGAACTACAAATACGTGCCTATCGGCTATCACGGCCGGGCCTCCACCCTGAACGTCAGCGGCACCGATGTGAAACGCCCTCACGGCCAAACGCTGCCAGCCGGGGCCAGCGTGCCCGTGTTCGGGCCTTGCCAGCGGCTGGACTACGAACTGGAAATGGGCGTTTGGATCGGCCCCGGCAATGCCCAGGGCGAGCCTATTGCCATCGCCGATGCGCCCGAACACATCGCCGGCCTGTGCCTGCTCAACGACTGGTCCGCGCGGGATATCCAGGCGTGGGAATACCAGCCACTGGGGCCGTTCCTCTCCAAAAGCTTCGCCACTACCTTGTCGCCCTGGGTGATCACCGCCGAAGCGCTGGCGCCGTTCCGCTGCGCCCAGGTGCCTCGCCCGGAAGGTGACCCGCAACCGCTGGCCTACCTGCTCGATGCCAACGACCAACAGCAGGGCGCGCTGGACATCGAACTGGAGGTGCTGCTGCTCACCCCCCTCATGCGTGACGCTGGCCTGGGCCCGCAACGCATCGGGCTAAGCAACACGCAGCATATGTACTGGACCATGGCGCAGATGGTCACCCATCACGCCGTCAATGGCTGCCAGCTGCGGCCAGGCGACCTGATGGGTACCGGTACCCTCTCTGGCCCTGAGCCTGGGCAGCACGGCAGCCTTCTGGAAATCACCGAGGGCGGCAAACGGGCACTGATCCTGGCCAACGGAGAGGACCGCCGCTTTCTGCTCGATGGGGATGAAATCATCCTGCGGGCGCGCTGCCACCGCGACGGCCTGACGCCGATCGGCTTTGGCGAATGCCGTGCGAGAATCTGTTGAACGACGGCGGGCGCGCTCAGCCTCGCAAACGGTCGATATAGGCCACGTTCAAACGCGTCCAGGGCACGGTGCGATGTTGGTCGGGCGAGAAGATGTGCCCAGGCGCTACCATGCAACCCCTGGGCTGCCACAGCCGCGCAAGATCCTTGGCGTCGCTGACATCCGGAAAGCGCGCCCACAGGTAAAGGCTGGCCTGGGGTGCGCAGAACACCTGAGCGCCTAGCTCGGCCAAGGTCTCCAGCCCTTGCGCGGTCGCCTCCCTTACCCTGTCCTGCAAGCGCAGGCAGTGGCGCACGAAATGCCCCTCGCCCAGGATCACATCCACCGTGCGCTCGCAGAACTCGGACGAACTGGTGTGCAACAGCATCTTCAGGTCGCCGAGTTCGTCGATCACCTCCTTGCTGCCGGCAATAAAGCCCACCCGTAGCGCGGCGGACACCGATTTGGAGAAACTGCCCACGTAGAGCGACCGTTTCAGTTGATCCAGGGCAGACACCTTGATTGTGGTGGCAGGCTTGAAGTCTGCGAGGGCGTCGTCGTCCACCAGGTAAAAATCATGCTGTTCGGCCAGTTGCACCAGTTGATGCGCTTTGCTGGGTGAAATGTCCGAGCCCGTAGGGTTGTGGCCCGCCGACTGAATGAAAAACAGCTTGGGCTTGTAGCTGCGCAAGTGCTGGCGCAACGCGTCGATGTCCGGCCCGTCAGGTAACCGGGGCACTGCGAGCATATTGGCACCCTGAAGCTTGAGCTTGCCGAACAGCGGGTAGTAGCCAGGGTCTTCCACCAGTACGTGATCGCCCGGGGCGAGGAAGCGGCGAATGATCAGGTCCAGCGCGTGGTTGGCGCCATGGGTGGTGACGATTTGGCGCGGCGTGGCAGCGATGGCATAGCTCCCGAGCTTGCGTGCCAGCTGCTGGCGCAGTGCCGGGTTACCCAGGCGGTTGCCATAGCGGAACAACGTGGTCACGCCGGTGCGCATGATCTGCCGGGTGAACCGATCCAGGCGCATGTCCATCAGCCAGTCCGTGGGCGGGAACCCTTCGCCGAGGGGTGCCTGACCGGGCTCGCGCACGAACTGCTGGCGCATCAACCAGATGGTGTCCATGGCGCGAGCGTAGGGTGCCGGTTCTTCCGCTTCCTGGCTATGGCTTGCTCCCGGCCTGACGAAAAACCCCTGGCCGTGTCGTGCCTCCACCAACCCTTGAGAGGCAAGCTGCTCATAGGCAGTGATCACCGTGTTCTTGGAGTGCCCGAACACCCGCACGCATTCGCGCAGGGACGGCAGTCGGTCCCCTGCCTGATAGGTGCCGTTGCCGATCTGCTCGGTGAATGTCGCCGCCAGCTGCTGCGCCAATGTTTGATGAACCATGGCCATGCCCTTTGCTTCCCCCGGCCGAGGGTACAGCCTGGGTACTGTTTGTCCAAACTGTACCTTTGTTATGCCAACGCGCCGGGCTAGGGTAAGGGCAAATGACCATAAGAACCGTAAAGGACCCTTCCATGAGCCTCGACTCCCGCCTTCCTGACTTCCGTGCCATGGCCCCGGCTGACCGTCTCGGCCAACTGCGCGAGCGGCTTTCACTGTCCGACGCCGACGTGGCCTTGCTCAGCGAGGCGGGCGCGCTTCCCTTGGCCATCGCCGACGGCATGATCGAAAACGTGGTGGGCACCTTCGAGCTGCCTTACGGCATTGCCACCAACTTCATCATCAATGGCCGGGATGTGCTGGTGCCGCTGGTGGTGGAAGAACCTTCGGTGATCGCCGCCGCCTCCTTCATGGCCAAGCTTGCCCGGGAGGCCGGGGGTTTCAGAACCTCCAGTACCCTGCCGCTGATGCGCGCCCAGGTACAGGTGGTAGGTATCGCCGACCCGTACAACGCCCGCTTGAGCCTGCTGGCGCGCAAACAGGACATCATCGAGCTGGCCAACCGCAAGGATCAGCTGCTCAACCAACTGGGTGGCGGCTGCCGGGACCTGGAAGTGCACACCTTCCCCAGCACCCCGCGCGGCCCGCTGCTGGTAGCCCATTTGATCGTGGATGTGCGCGATGCCATGGGCGCCAACACGGTGAACACCATGGCCGAAGCCGTGGCACCCCTGATTGAGGAGATCACCGGCGGCAAGGTACGGTTGCGCATCCTCTCCAACCTGGCGGACCTGCGCCTGGCCCGCGCCCAGGTACGGCTTTCTCCTGAAACCCTGACCACAACGGCGTTCAGAGGCGAAGACGTAATCGAGGGCATCCTCGACGCCTACAACTTCGCCGCCGTGGACCCGTACCGGGCCGCGACCCATAACAAAGGCATCATGAACGGCATCGACCCGGTGATCGTCGCCACCGGCAACGACTGGCGCGCGGTGGAAGCCGGCGCCCATGCCTACGCGTGCCGCGAGGGCCATTACGGCTCCTTGACCACCTGGGAAAAAGACGCCCAGGGCCACTTGGTAGGCACGCTGGAAATGCCCATGCCCGTGGGCCTGGTAGGCGGTGCCACGAAAACCCACCCGTTGGCCCAGCTGTCGTTACGCATTCTGGGCGTGAAAAGCGCTCAGGAACTGGCCCAAATTGCCGTTGCGGTGGGGCTGGCGCAGAACCTCGGTGCCCTTCGCGCGCTGGCCACCGAAGGCATCCAGCGGGGGCACATGGCGTTGCATGCGCGCAACGTGGCGTTGTCCGCGGGTGCACGGGGCGATGAGGTGGAGTGGGTAGTGAAACAGATGGTGGCGACCCACGACGTGCGCGCCGACCGTGCCGCAGCGCTGCTGCAAGAAAAGCGGGCACAGCCATGAGCCCGGCCAGCGATGATGCCGTGCGGGTAGTGGAAGTCGGCGCCCGCGACGGGCTGCAGAACGAGGCACGCACCCTGCCCGCTGCCGTTCGGGTGGAATTACTCACGCGGCTTGCCGACGCCGGCCTCACCACCCTGGAAGCAGGCGCCTTCGTATCGCCGCGCTGGGTACCGCAAATGGCCGGTACCGATGAGGTGTTCAAGGCCCTACCCCAACGCCCGGGCGTGACCTGGACAGCCTTGGTACCCAATGAACAAGGCTTGGATGCGGCGCTGGCCGCAGGCTGCGTTGAAGTGGCGGTGTTCGCTGCTGCTTCCGAGGCCTTTTCCCGCAAGAACATCAATTGCTCCATCGAAGACAGCCTGGCGCGCTTCGAGCCTGTGCTGGCCCGGGCCAAAGCCAGCGGGATGCGCGTGCGCGGCTATGTGTCCTGCGCAATGGGCTGCCCCTTCACCGGGGCCGTGGCGCCAGGCAAGGTGGCGGCGGTGAGCACAGCGCTTTACCGCATGGGCTGTTACGAAGTGAGCCTGGGCGACACCATCGGCGCTGGCACCCCTGCTAGCACCCGCGCGTTGATTCAGGCCTGCGCCGAGGACGTGCCCGTCGCTGCCCTCGCCGGGCACTTCCACGACACCTATGGCATGGCCATCGCCAATATCCATACCGCGCTGGAGCTGGGCGTGCGGGTGTTCGACAGCGCCGTATCAGGCCTGGGTGGCTGCCCTTATTCGCCCGGCGCCACGGGCAACGTGGCCACCGAAGACCTGCTCTACCTGCTCGATGGCCTTGGCCTGCGCCATGGAGTGAACCTGAACGCCGTGGTGGACGCCGGTACCTATATCGACGCCCATCTGGGCCGGCAAACAGCCTCGCGCGTCGCCCGGGCAGTGCGCGCCAAGCGCCAACGGGCGGTGCCGGGCTGAGCAGCCTGCCCTACCCTGTCCATAACAATAAAAGCCCGAAGGGCACTGGGAGAAACCTGTGAAGCAGCAACTCTACGAAGTGTGGGGTGACACGGTAGACAGCCGTCACTTGGGGTATTCGATTCTGATCGGGGCGGTGGTCAGCCTCGGCGCGTTTTTCATCGCGCAGCACTTCCTCCTCGCCTGGGTAGCTTCGGCGCAAATGGCACGCGCCTATGCCATGCTGGTGGGCATTCTCGGTTGCCTGGGTGCCGGCGCTATCAGCGCGTGCCTGTTCAAGCCCAAACGCATCGTGGTCGAGCATCAGGCCGATCCCGCCCAGCGCGCCCAGCTTCTGCAAGAGCTGAAGGAAGAATTCGGTGACCTTGGTAGGCTCGCCGACCTCCCCGCGTCCACGGTGGCAGAGCTCAAGGAAATGGACCTGTATGAACTGTTCGCGGCCGAGGAACGTGCTGCGTCTTCGGTGCGGGCCGAGGCACCGCGTGCGAAAACCGCGGCAGCGCCCCCCGCCGCGCTCGCTGTAAAAGGAGGCCGCCCATGACCGGCCTGGTTCTTGACCAACTGCTGATCGCGTTAGGGATGGGTGTGCTGGGCGCGGTCATTTTCGCTGGCATCGGCCTGATTTCCGGCAGCGACGAAACCACCACCCTCGCCCCGCTCACCTTGCTGGTGGTGTTGCTGGGCGTGCCCGCGCCTGGCGTGCTTACCTTCTTCCTGGCTGGCGCGGTCGCCAAGCACATGACTCACGCCGTGCCCACAGCGCTGTTGGGCATTCCCGGCGACACCATGGCCACACCACTGATGCGCGAAGCCAACCTGCTGCGCAACCTCGGCGTGCCGCACATTGCCTTGCGCAAGATGATTTCCGGCGCGGTGATCGCCGCACTCATCGCGGTGCCCCTGGCGGTGTTGTTCGCAGTGATGCTCGGGCCGTTCGGCGACCCCATCAAGCGGGCGGCGCCGTGGGTATTTCTGGCGGCCGCCGTCGCCATCGCGTGGTTTTCCAAGGGTCGGCTGGCCGCGGTGCTGGCGTTGATTCCCTTTGTGCTGGTGATCGTGGGGCTGCAGGCGGTTACTGCCCAATACGGAGTTAAGCTCAGTGTGAGTTACTTCCTTGGGATCGCCATCGGGCCGTTGATTGCGGCGCTGTTCTCACTGCTGGCGCCCAACGAACGCCAAGCCATGAGCCGGGCGCACGCGCGTACGTTTTCACTCTCCCCGGACGTAAAAGGTTGGGGCGGTTATTTTCCCAACCCTTTGCGCGTGCTGGACCGCAAGCAGGCCCTGTGGACGGGTGCCACGGCGGTGATTTCCAGCGCCACGTTCGTGTTCAGCCCGGTGGCCATGACTGTGATCATGGGCGAGGTGGTGGGCGCCCGGGTGAAGCACGTGTATCACCGCCTTACCACGGTGATCGCCGCGCGTAACGGGGTGACCGAGGCCACCTACATCGCCGAGGCACTGATCCCGCTGATTGCCTTCGGCTTGCCCCTGAGCCCCGTGGCTGCGGGGCCCGCGGCGCCACTGTTCAATGCTCCGCCGCGGTTTACCGTGGACGCCGCCAGCGGCCAGGTGAATAACCTGCACAACCTGCTCAGCACCTGGGAATTTCTCGGTTACGGCATGGCTGCGGTGATCATCGCGGTGCTGGTCGCCTACCCCTTCACCATGAACTACGCCCACCGGGCCGCCTCGTTCGTGTCGCGCAAGATTAGCCATGAAGCGGTAATTTCCACCTTCGTGGGGCTGATCCTGGTAATCGGCATCTGGGAAGGCGGCGCACTGGGCCTGCTGGTCATCGTTACCGTCGGCCTGCTCGGGGGGCTGTTGTCGCGCTTCGTGGGCTTCAACATCGGCGTGCAGTTCATGGGTTATTACACGGCAGTACTCACGGTACCCGCGCTGGCGGCATTGCTGGCCGCCTGAACGCCCCATCCATGACAACAACGCAAGGGCCACGGAATGATAAACGGTGCGCAAATGTGGATCCTTTGGGCACTTCAAGGCTCTATAGCAGGCACGCCCGTGCTCTGACCCTCTGGAAGATTTCTCGATGACTGATTTCAACGCAAGTGACTTCGGCGCGCTAGGCGATGGCCGCAGCAATGACACCCAGGCACTGCAGGCGGCAATTGATGCCGCCGCGGCGGCGGGGGGAGGCACCGTACGTCTTTCAGGCGGCACCTACGTGATCAGCGCCGAGCAAGAAGGGGCGGCGTTGCTGCTCAAGGCCGGGGTTATCCTTGAGGGCCCGGGGGGATATGAAACGCCCGCCACCTTGAAACTCGCCAATGGCGCGGCCTCCACTGACGCGCTGATAGAAAGCGTGGGCGACCACACCGGCGCGCGCTTCCTTACCCTGGATGGCAACCGTACCCATACCACTGGAGAAACCAGCGGTTGGGTCAATGGTGACAGTAACGACGTGACACTGGACCACGTGCGGGTCACCGAGGCGTCCGGCTACGGCCTGGACCTGCGCGGCGATAACAGCCAGGTACAGGTACGCGCTGCCACCACCGACGCCAATGGCCTGGATGGAATCATCGCCTCGGGCCTGGTGAACAGCCAGCTTAGCGACACCTATACCCGCGATAATGGCGGAAACGGCCTGACGGTGACCGGCCCGTTGACGGTGCTGGACACCCTCAGCACCGCTAACAAAGGCCACGGCGTGCTGGTTGTGGGCGATGCCGACGGCACCGCAGCCACATTGATCTCGGGCCAGGTGGACAGCAATGGCCTGAATGCCATCCGCCTGGAAGGCACCACCGATGCGCGCGTGGAGCAACTGCTGTTCAGTACCCATGTAGGTGGCGCTGCGGTACAGGCAGTGGATGCCACGGGTACCCAGATCATCGACAACACCTTCCTTTCCAATGGCCGTGAGGGAGAGCTGTCCGAGGTTGCCTTGCAAGACAGCACTGGCTCACTGGTGCGTGGCAACATTTTCCAGGATCAGCGCAGCAATGATTTCACCCCATTGGCACCGACCATCCTGGAAACCGGCCAAAGCGATGCCAACAGGATCGAGGCGAACTACATCGGCGCAAGCCTTACCGCGCCACTGCTGGTGGGCCCCGACAGCACCCTGCTGGCGAACGCGTCGACCATCTACACCGCCGGCACCGCTGGCAACGACGACATTAGCTATAACAATAACTTCAACTTCAATGATCGCGTGATCCAAGGGGGAGCCGGTAACGATGTGATAGCGGCCGGGGCCGGCAACGCGATACTGGTAGGCGGTAGCGGCGTGGATGTGCTGGTAGGTACCGGGACCTACTTCCAGCGTTCCAGTGCAACCTTCCGTTACGACTCGGTGGAAGAAAGCTACCGTGATGCCACCAGCAGCCATGCCGATCAGATCCGCGGCTTCAACGCGGCCACGGACAAGCTTGATGTCGCCAGCCTCGGCTTCAGCGGGCTGGGTAATGGCCACGACGGCACCCTGGCGCTGGTGTACAACGCCGCCAAGGACGTCACCTACCTCAAGAGCTACGATGCCGATGCCCAGGGCAACCGTTTTGAAGTGGGCCTGAAGGGTGACTACCGCGACCTCCTCACCGCTGCCAACTTCCAGACGTTGATCTCCGGTACAGAGGGGGCGGATAGCCTCAAAGGCACTACCCACGGTGAAGAAACCCTGGTGGGCGGTGCCGGGCGGGACACCCTTTCGGGCCTGGGCAGCGATGACCGCCTCGACGGTGGCGCCGGCGGTGATCGCCTGAGCGGCGGCGCGGGCGCGGATACTTTCCTCTTCAGCGCACTGGCAGACAGTACCGTCACCGCTGCCGGCGGTACCCAGGGCCGGGACCTGATCACAGACTTTGACATCAATGCCTTTGATCGCATCGACGTCAGCGCACTGGGCTTCACCAACCTTGGCGACGGCACTGGAACCTCCCTGGCTCTGGTATATGACAGTGCCAGCGACCTCACGCGCCTGTACTCCAAAGCACCCGATAGCCAGGGCGGGCATTTCGAAGTGGCCCTGCGGGGTGATCAAGTAGCCGGCCTGGAATTGGGGGGTATCGACTTCACCCTGAGCGAGGGCGACAGGGTGGTCACCAGCTTGCCTCCTTATCGCAATTTCATAACCGGCACCGAGCGCAATGACGTGCTAACCGGTGGTAATAATGCGGATATCATCGATGGCGGCGCAGGTAACGACCGTATCAATGGTGGCGTGAATGAAGACTGGCTGACAGGGGGCGCCGGCGCTGACACGCTGACCGGAGGTAGCAGCGGAGATGTGTTCGTGTTCCATAGCCTCGAAGACAGTTACCGCACCGCCACAGCGAGCCATTCGGACCTGATCACCGACTTCAGCCAGGGGTGGGACACGCTGGATGTAAGGGACCTGGGATACACCGCGCTCGGTGATGGTACCGGCGGTACGCTGAAGGTGAGTTATAACGCCAACGTTGACCGCACCTACGTGCGGGACCTCACCACCGACGACCAAGGGCGCTCATTCCAAGTCACCCTCAGCGGTAATCAGGTCGCAGCCCTTGAGGATTCGCGCTTTATCTTTGCCTATCCTCATGGCGAGGTAACGGTGGAGCTACTGGGCCATAGTGATGCAGGTGCTACTGCCGCCTGACGGGGCGTCTGGATTACAACGCTCACCCACGGCGTATCGCGAGCGCTGTCAGCTTCGCGATACGCCGTTGGGTTGTTTGAGCGGGAGGATTCTGGCCACACTCCTCAACGCGCGATGTTTACCAGCGCAGTGCCACGGTGCCGAGCACGGTGCGCTCCTCGCCCCAGTAGCAACGGCCGGCGTTGTTGCAGCCACTCACGTATTCCTTGTCGAACAGGTTCTTGGCGTTCACGTCCACCGACCAGTGTTCGTCGATGTCGTAGCCTACCAAGGCATCCACCAAGGTAACGTCGCCAGTCTTGAGTTTTCCGTACAAGGCCGGGGACGTGTAGGCGAAGGTGTTATCGAAGTAGCGCACGCCACCGCCCAGCCGCAGGCCGCGCAGCGGGCCGTCAAGGAAGCGGTAGGTGGCCCAGGTGGACGCCTGGTTGCGCGGGATGCCGGTAAGCTGGTGATCCTCCACCAACGAACCGGGCCCGTCCTTCTTCACCCGGGCATCGGTATAAGTGTAGGCCGCGGTCAAACTGAGGTTGCGGGTCACGTCGCTGTTCACTTCAAGCTCTACGCCCTGGGATTCGCTTTTGCCCACCTGGCGGCTGAAGCCGTTCGAGCCCGACACCACATCGTCGGTCTTGGTGAGGTCGAACACCGCCGCACTGAACGTGGTGTGCCAGCCCACCGGCTCGTACTTAAGCCCGATTTCGTATTGCTCGCTGAGGATCGGGTCGAACAAACCGCCGCCCGGCTGGGACGATTGCTGCACGGGGGTAAAGGCCGTGGAGTAGCTCAGGTAAGGCGACAGCCCATTCTCAAACTGGTACATCACGCCGGTTTGCCAGCTGAAGCGATGGTCCCAACCGTCCAGGTCGGTACCGGCCACCGCTGCGCTGCCGGGCCGCGCGGCGCTGGCGCGATTGCGGTACTCGCTGTGCACCCAGTCCTGCCGGCCGCCCAGCAGGAATATCCAGTGGTCATACTTGCTCTGCAGCTGGCCGTAGGCGCCGTACATGTGCTGGTCGAGCTGGGAGTTCTGCACGTACTGGGTGGTGTTGGGCTGCACGGGGGAGAACACGGGGTTGAACACGTTATAGGTGCCACCGAGCCCGGCGTCCCAATCCTGATTGTACGAAGTGCGGTCGTAGCTGGCGCCCAGCAGTACAGTGTGCTCCAGCGCACCGGTGTTGAAGTGCCCCTCGAACTGGTTGTCCACCGAATACGTCAGGGACTTGTTGTCACGGTCGTACGCGGTGCTGCTCAAAGTGGCGCCGAAGCCGCCATTGCCAAGGGTATTCGGCCAGGTTTCGTGCCGGTTGACCCGCGATTGCAGGTAGCGCGAATTCTGCCGGAACTGCCATGTGTCGTTGAGCTGGTGACTGAACTCATACCCCAGGGTCCAGGTTTCGCGTTCAAAGTCATCCCAGTTCGGGTTGCCGTTGAACTGGTCCTTGCCGATCTTGCCGTTGGGGTTGTCCAGCAGCGTGCCAGCCGCCGGATAGCCCAGCAGCAGCTTGGTGCGGTCGCGCTGGTAGCTGGACAGCAACGTAAGGGCGGTGTCTTCGCTGAAATTGAAGGTCATCGAGGGGGCCAGATAAATCCGGTCATCGGGCACTGTATCCACCTGGGTGTCGGCGTTGCGCCCGAGCATCACAATGCGCCCCAGCACGCTGTCGCCCTCGCTCAGCGGCCCGCTCACGTCCAGCGCCAGCTGGCGACGGTTGTTGCTGCCGTACGTAAGCCGGGCTTCACCCTGGGCATTTTCGGTCGGTTTCTTGCTCACCAGGTTCACCAGGCCACCCGGGGCGTTTTCCCCATACAAGATGGAGCTTGGCCCGCGGAACACTTCAGTGCGTTCCAGGCCGTAAGGCTCGGTGGTGGTGTCGTAACGGTTGCCCTGCAAGCGCAAGCCATCTTTCAACAGGCCATAGCCGTAGTCCGTGGCGTTGTAACCGCGGATCGAAAACAGGTCCCCCGCCAGGCCGTCGCCCACGGCGAACGGGGGCGCGAAGATGCCCGGCACATAGCCCAGCACATCGGTGAGGGTTTGCGCGCCCTGGTCGCGAATGCGTTGCTGGGTAACGACTGAGACGGAGCGCGGCGTTTCCGCCAACGGGGTACTGGTTTTGGTTCCGGCCGTGCTGCTTCTGGCCCGGTACGCCTGGGCCTGGGGGTCTTCTTCCGGTGCCTGCGCCGACACCTGTATGTTCTGAAGCTGAACCGCAGCGCCCGGCGCTTCCCTGGGCGCCTCCTCCGCCGCCGCCGCCATTCCCGACCATGCAGCGCTGGCTACCAGTGCCGCTACCGCTGTTCGTTGAAACGAGTGATTACCGCGTGCCATCCCAGCCTCCGCTTCCTTGCCGTTGCGGGGTCAATACCCCGGACTCTGACGAAATGTGTCAGAAAGTACGGAAATGTAACAGGGAAGCATTCTCATTGCCATCTAGATGCGATCCATTCGCGTCGCGCTTACACAGAGGCATGCACGATGAAGGAAATAGCAGGCGCAATGACGTATGGGAGGGGGAATACGGGGGCGACTATACAGCGGAGCTTGTGAATAGAGGTGAAGCGGCGCATGAGCGCGCCGCCCCAAAGGCGCACTTAGTTCTGGGCGCGAGCCTGGTCGCGCAGCGCCTTGATCTTGTCGTGATTGCGCATTACGCCGTCGAATTGCTTCTGGATCACAGCGCGAACGTCTGCGGTGACAGCAGTGTTTTCCAGCGCTTTCTTGTAGCTCTTCTTGGCCACGTCTTCGCCGCGCTCGGCTTCGTTGAGCAGCGCAACGTCGTCCTTGCCGGTAACTGCGGATTTGAGGTCAACCCAGCGGCGGTGCAGGTCGCCGGCCACGCTGGTGGAGGTTTCCGGATCGCCGCCCAGCTGGCGGACCAAGCCTTGCAGCTCAACCGCAGCGCTGGCGGTATCGGCAGCAGCGCTGGCGAAGATCGCTTTCAGCTCAGGGTTTTTGGTGTTTTCGGCGAGGTCCTTGAAGCCCGCTTCGCCGTCTTTCGAAGTTTCGATCAGGTCGTTCAGCACGCTGATGTTTTCTTTATTGACGTCGGTCATTTCAGATCTCCCAAGTGGACGGCCCTGATGGGCCCTAGAGGCAGCCATGTGTAAGCGCTTGTACTGCGTTCACTGAGTTAGGGCGTGCCGTTGGGCTTATGGTTCAGTTTTTTCTGCCAACCAAGGCCGGATGGGGGACATACGGGTCCTGGCCCAGCGCGCTAGCCGCGAGCAGCGATCGCTGTCACTTCCACGCGCATGCCTTCCACCGCCAGCGCGGCGACGCCCACGGCGGCACGAACCGGCCATGGGCGGCTGAAGTAACGCTGGTACACCTCGTTGAATTGTGGCCGTTCGGTGATATCGGTGAGGTAGATGGTGAGGTGCATCACCCGATCCAGGCTGCTGCCGGCGCGTTCCAGCGCCTCTTTCAGCGCTTCGAGAGTGCAGACGCTCTGCGCCTCGATGTCACCCAGCTCAAGGCTGCCGTCCGGCCGCGAAGGGATCTGTGTAGTCACCAACATCCCGTTGAACACAGCCACATCAGAGGAAATGGACTCTGGGTCAGCGTCTGGAAGGAATTCAATATCGTGCTCGGTCATTAGCTATCGGGCCTTGTGGTGGTTATCGCCATGCCCGGTACGGCAGGCGAAGCGTTTCGATCCGGGCAGAATGATACCGCTATCCTATGCAACGGGCGCACGGCGCCGTTTTCGAGTCGCCTGATTCCGCACGCTTGCGGGGTTGCCTCAGGAACATTCATTTTTTAGCTCAAGGAGCGCTACATGAGTATCACCCGTTATGGCAGCGGCAGCACCGCCGCCGGGGGCACGCCGCGGCCGTTTGCGCGCGCCGTGGAGGCCGATGGCTGGTTGCATGTGTCCGGCCAGGTGCCGGCACTGGACGGAGAAATCGTGGCTGGCGGCATCGTCGAGCAAACCCACCAGGCGATGAAAAACCTGGTCGCCATTCTAACCGAGGCCGGTTACGGCCTGGAGGACGTGGTGCGGGTCGGCGTCTGGCTGGATGACCCTCGGGACTTCACCAGTTTCAACAAGGTGTTCGCGCAGTATTTCACCCCGGAGCACGCACCGGCTCGCGCCTGCGTACAGGCCAGCATGATGGTGGACTGCAAGGTCGAGGTCGACTGCATTGCCTACCGCCGCAAGGCGCCTTCGGCATGACCATGCGGTTTATGCGAACGCCGTGTCATTGAATCAACACCCCTTCATGGAGCGATCATGGACCTTAACCCGGTAGAAAAAGGCAGCGCGCAACCCGGTCACCGCCTGTTGCACGACGTTCCACTCCCCGCCCTGGTACTGCACGAAGAGGCGGTGGAGCATAACCTGCGCTGGATGCAGGCCTTCGTCAGCCAGGCCGGCGCCGAGTTGGCCCCGCATGGTAAAACCAGCATGACCCCCGCCTTGTTCCAGCGACAGTTGGCCCACGGCGCCTGGGGCATCACATTGGCGACGGCCACGCAAACCCGCGCTGCCTACGCCCATGGCGTGCGCCGGGTGGTGATGGCGAACCAGTTGGTGGGCTCGCCCAATATGGCCTTGATCGCTGAGCTGCTCACTGATCCGGCCTTTGAATTTCACTGCCTTGTGGACCACCCGGACAACGTCCAGGCGTTGGGGGCGTTCTTCGCGGCCCGCGGGCTGCGACTGAATGTGATGATCGAGTACGGGGTGATGGGCGGCCGCTGCGGCTGCCGCACCGAGCAGCAAGTGCTGGGCCTCGCCGATGTCATTGCCACCCAGCCCGCACTGGCGCTTACGGGTATCGAGGGGTACGAAGGGGTAATTCATGGCGCCGAAGCCGTTACCGGTATCCGTGCCTTCGCCGCTTCGCTGGTAGGGCTGGCGATTACCTTGCAGAACAACCAACGCTTCGCCCTTGCCCGGCCGATCGTGACGGCATCGGGTTCGGCCTGGTATGACCTCATTGCGGAAGAGTTCGACCGGCAAGCCGTGCGCGACAACTTCCTCTCGGTGCTGCGCCCCGGAAGCTACGTGGCCCACGACCATGGCATCTACAAGGATGCCCAGTGCGACGTGCTGGGCCGTCGGCACGATTTGCACGAAGGCCTGCGGCCAGCGCTGGAAGTGTTCGCGCACGTGCAATCGTTACCCGAGCCAGGCTTGGCGATCATCGCCCTGGGCAAGCGGGACGTCGCCCATGACGCGGGCCTGCCCAACCCTTTGCGGCGCTATGCGGCCGGCGGCACCGCCGCTGACGCCGACGATGTCAGCGCCTGCACCGTGACGGCGATCATGGACCAGCATGCCTTCATGCGAATAGCGCCCGGCTGCGAACTGCGTGTAGGTGACGTCATTGCGTTTGGTACCTCCCACCCCTGCCTTACCTTTGACAAATGGCGAAGCGGCTGCTTGGTGGACGCGCAGCTCAAGGTGGTGGAGGTCCTGGACACCTGTTTCTGACGTGGCACCGCGGATCAGTCGATCCGAGGATGCTGCTGTGCCAGCTCGTCGCGCTTGGCCTGCAAGCGGGCGATCTCGGCGTCGATGTCTTCGACTTTCTGTTCGATGGTGTCGTGGTGTTCCTGCAGCAGCTCCTTGGCTTCCTCCAGGTCCGATGCCGTGGGCGCGGCGCCGCGCAGTGGCTTGTTGGCGGTTTCCTTCATGGTCACGCCGGTGGCCAGGCCAATGACCGCGATGATCATCAGGTAGTAGGCCGGCATGTACAGGTCCTGGGTGCTTTCCACCAGCCAGGCCGCGAGGGTGGGGGTAAGCCCGGCGATCAGCACCGAGATATTGAACGCACTGGCCAGGGCGCTGTAGCGGATGTGCGTAGGAAACATGGCCGGCAGCGTGGAGGCCATTACGCCGATAAAGAAATTGAGCAGCACCGCCAGGATGAGCAGGCCGCAGAAAATCAGCCCTACCGTGCCGCTGGTGATCAGCATGAATGCCGGGATGGCCAGGAAGAACAGCCCCACGCTGCCGCAGATGATAAACGGCCTGCGGCCAAAGCGGTCGCTCAGGCGGCCGATGAAGGGCTGCACGAACAGCATGCCTACCATGATGGCGATGATGATGAGCACACCGCGGCTTTCGCTGTAATGCAGGTTGTGGGACAGGTAGCTGGGCATGTAGGTAAGCAGCATGTAATAGGTGACGTTCGTCGCCACTACCACGCCCACGCAGGTAATCAGGCTACGCCAGTATTTGGTGGCTACTTCCTTGAATGACACCTGCGGGCCGGTGGCCAGGCCTTCCCGGTCGCCCTGTTCCAGCTTTTCAACGTGCTGCTGGAACGCCGGCGTTTCTTCCAGCGCATGGCGCAGGTACAGGCCCAGCAGCCCGAGTGGCAAGGCGAGGAAGAACGGCAGCCGCCAGCCCCATGCCTGGAAGTTGTCTTCCCCTACCACCGAAGAAATGGCCACTACCAGCCCGGCGCCGAGGACGAAGCCGGCAATCGAACCGAAGTCCAGCCAGCTCCCCAGGAAGCCGCGCTTGCGGTCGGGTGCATACTCAGCCACGAAGATCGAAGCACCGGTGTATTCACCCCCCACCGAAAAGCCTTGGGCCATCTTCGCCAGCAGCAACAGAATCGGCGCCCAGATGCCGATAGCGGCGTAGGATGGAATCAACCCGATGGCGAACGTGCTCAGCGACATGATCACGATGGTGGCGGCCAGCACCTTTTGCCGACCGTAGCGGTCGCCCATGGCACCGAAGAACAACCCGCCGAGGGGGCGAATCAGGAAGGGCACGGAGAAGGTCGCCAGCGCGGCGATCATCTGCACGCCGGGGTCGGCGCTGGGGAAGAACACCTTGCCCAGCACATAGGCGACGAAGCCGTACACGCCAAAGTCGAACCACTCCATGGCATTGCCCAGCGCTGCGGCGGTGATCGCCTTGCGCATCTTGGCGTCGTCGACAATGGTGATGTCTTTCAAGCCAAACGGTTTAATGGCCTTTTTACCTGATTTCATACGGGTTACCTGAACCTGACAGTCATGTTCACACGGCGCATCCCTTGTGGGCGCGCGCCGTGAATGAACGTCAGAGGCAAAGCCGGCCGAATAATTCAGTGGGGAAGGTTTTGAAGTGTGGTTAGCAAGGCGCAACAATCGCAGCGGCCGGCTCTACCGCGATACCCCCAGTCGGTGAGGATGCGAAAAAAAACAACCTGTGGGCTATGCTCAAAGGCACTTAGCTTTATATAAGAAAACAAGGGTGAGCCATGCTATCTCCTCTAGAGCTTCGACATATCCTGGAAAACGCGTTCCTGCCTACTGTCTGCAAGTGTGAAATCGATACCGGGATAATGACCCTCAAGTTGATCAATGCCCGCACTAACGAAGTGATTCTCGAAGAACGAGAGATCAAGACATCGGACCTGTCCTCGACCCGGGATATTGCAACGTTCGTCGCAGAGCTCAAGGCAAAGCTGGCGACCATACCGGTGGTGAACCCGGAACGCCGACGTCATCGGCGCTGACGCCACCTCCAAGGGCCGTCAAGGCAGCCCCGCCCGGTTACTGCGGGGCCTGACCAAGGCTTACAACTGTTGCGCGAGCGGAGCGCCCTCTCCTCCCTTTCTGTCGCCGGGCAATGCCGGCAGTGGTTCGATCCTGCCCACGATGAACAGGTAGCTGAACGCGCCAAGCACCGCGAACCCACCCGCGGTGATCAAGGGCGCGGTGAATGAGCCATTACCGATCACCAGCATGAAGCCTGTGAAGGTGGTAATGAAAATACCGGCCGTGTTGGAAGCGAAGTTCTGAATGCCGCCGATGGACGCCACATGGGATGGCGTGGGCGCCACGTCCGCTGGCAGGCACCAGATGCTGGCACCCGCGAACGCCAGGCTGGCATACGCCAGGCTGAAGAAGCCAAGCATGGCGTAGGTATTTTCAGTGAATACCGACAGCGAAATGCTCGACGACATCAACATCCCGCCCACGATGCAGGTTTTGCGCGCGGCCGTAAGGCTCCAACCGCGGCGATATAGTGCGTCCGAGGTCAGCCCGCCTATCCAGCCGCCGACGATGGAGGCAACCGCCGGGATGGTGCCGAGCGTACCCAGGGATTTCAGCGAGAAGCCTCGGTCCTGAATCAGGTAGGTGGGGAACCAGGTAATAAAGAAGTAGATCACGAAGTTCAGGCAGAAGAAGCCCAGCATCATGCCCCACAGGGTGCGGTGGCGGAACAACGACGCCCAGCGAACTTTCGGCTGCGCTGCAAGGGTGGCCGCCTTGGTCGCGTCATTGCGTTGAATGGCGGCAACGGCTGCGGGCTCCCGGTAGATCAGGAACCAGCCTACTACCCACACAAACCCTACCGCGCCGGTGATCACGAACGAAGCGCGCCAGCCCCACAGCTCGATGATCAGCGCTACCAGAGGGATGGACAGCGCCGAGCCCACCCGGGAACCGCTGTCGAAGATGCTGGTGGCAAAGCCACGTTCTTTCACGTCGAACCATTGGCTCACGATTTTCGCGCAGGACGGGTACGCCCCCGCCTCCCCCACACCCAGCAACAAGCGGCAGCCGAACATGGCTGCCAGGCTGCTGGCCGCGGCCGTGGCGGCGGTGAACAGCGACCACCAGGCAACTGCCAGCGGCAGCGCGATCTTTGCGCCGACCTTGTCCACGAACCAGCCGAAAGGCATTTGCATCAGGGCGTACGTCCAGAAGAAACCGCTGAGCAACAGGCCCATTTGCCCGGAGCCCAGGCCCAGCTCTTTCTGGATATAGGGAGCGGCCACCGCAAGGTTGGCCCTGTCTATGTAGTTGATCGCAACCGCGAGGAAGCACAGAAATATCACTAACCAGCGCCCTTTCTGCATGGCGAGTCCTCCGTAATTATTGTTATGAGCAAGACTGCTGCGTGCTTCAGCCAGAGGCCCCGGGCCTTAATTGGCCTGACCAAACAAGCCGACAACCAGAGATACTAGACGTCAATTCAAGGTCGCGAGCAGAAAATAAGGGGCTTCTGACTGAAATCGAGCACTCTGAGACGAACCCCAAGCATTTTGGCCTTACCAATCTATACTGCTCCCACCACAGTGGCAGCAGAACAAGAAAGGACATGGCCCATGAAGATGACATTCCGCTGGTACGGCGACACCGACCCAGTAACGCTGACTTATATCCGGCAGATCCCTGGCATGACCGGCGTGGTCAGCGCCATTTATGACATTCCCGTGGGCGAAGTGTGGCCGCTGGAGCGTATTCAGGCATTGAAGGCCACCGTCAACGCCCATGGCCTGGCGCTTGAGGTGATCGAAAGCGTGCCCGTGCATGAGGACATCAAGCGCGGCCTGCCCAGCCGCGATCGCTTGATCGACAACTATTGCCACACACTGCGCAACCTCGCCGCGTGTGGGATCAAGGTGGTGTGCTACAACTTCATGCCGGTGTTCGACTGGACCCGCTCCACCCTGGAGATGCTCCTGCCCGATGGCTCCACTACCCTGGCATTCGAAACGGCGGTGATCGAACAGGCGAGCCTGGAAAAAGGCCTTACCCTTCCCGGCTGGGATGTCAGTTATGAACCGGCTGCGCTGAAAGCACTGCTGGCCGAATACGCCGAGGTGGACGAAGCGACACTGCGCCAGCGGCTGGCGTATTTCCTCGAGCGGGTGATCCCGGCGGCCAGCGAGGCCGGCATCAAGATGGCCCTGCACCCGGATGACCCGCCCCGCTCCATTTTCGGCCTGCCGCGGGTGGTGAAGAATCGTGAGGACCTTGCCCACATCATGGCCATGGTCGACACCCCGGCCAACGGCCTTACGCTGTGTTCAGGCTCGCTGGGCGCGGACCTGGGGAACGATATCCCGGCGCTGGTGCGTGAATTCGGTGGCCAGGGGCGCATTCATTTCGCCCATTTGCGCAATGTGAAGGTCAACGAAGCGGGTGACTTCTTCGAAACCGCGCACCGCTCCGAAGACGGTTCGCTGGACATGGCCGAGATCGTAAGGGCCTATGTGGAGACAGGGTTCGAGGGCTACTACCGGCCGGATCACGGCCGCATGATCTGGGGCGAAACCGGTCGGCCCGGGTATGGCCTCTATGATCGGGCACTGGGCGCCGTTTACCTGAACGGGCTATGGGAAGGCATTCGCAAAACGATCTCGGGCTGAACCCTCCGTGGGTTACTCGCTGCCGCTGTTGACCTCGGCGTCCATGCCCTTCAGCCAGCGCGCCTCGGAACACCGCAGGTGCTGGCGCATGGCGGTCTGTGCGCCGATCAGGTCACGGGCTTGCACCGCTTGCAGGATGGCCTCGTGCTCCGCTACTGCAGCGGCCCAGGTGTCTCGATTCTCGGAGTGTTCGCTGATATGCGCGGAGAGCGGGCTGTAACGCTCTTCGAACAGCGACGTGATGATCCGCACCAGGGTTGAGTTGCCGCTCATCTTTGCCAGGCGCTGGTGGAAGCGACGGTCGTCGTCCAGCGCTGGAATGCCCTTCTCCACGCCCTCGCGCATCTTGTCGATGCAGGTTTGCAGGTAGCGGTAATCGGCCTTGGTGCCATTGAGGCAGGCCTGCATCACGCACTCGCCTTCGATCAATGCGCGCGCCTGCATCAATTCCGAAGGGCTCTCGCCCAGGGTTTTGGTTCGCCCTTTGATGCCCAGCAGGTGTTCGCACACATAGATGCCAGAGCCCATGCGAATCTCGACGCTGCCTTCGATTTCCAGCGCGATCAAGGCTTCACGCAACGAAGGCCGGGACACGCCGAGCATCTGCGCCAGGTCGCGTTCGGGGGCCAGGCGGGTGCCCGCTGCGATGCCGTGCTTGCGGATGTGCTCACGCAGCCGGTCGGCGATAACTTGATAGAGGCGGCGTTCGGCGGGCGGGTTTGACAGGGTCATCGATCAGCTTCCGTCTGGCTGCGGCGGAGCATATCACAGCGGCTCAAGGGCGCCGCCTGGCGCCCGTTCCTCAGCGTTTTATTGCACAGCCAGTGCCGTAGTCAAACGCGGCTGCGCAAGGCCCGGTAGCACTTGCCGCGCCATCTCCACAATGGGCAAGAAGCGCCGGCGTTTCTTTTCCTCATGGTTTCGCGCGATGTCCGCCAAATGGTGCTGCAAATAGGGATTGAGAAACCGGTCGCGTACCGAGGCCAGGTAGTCGCGGGCCTCCGCCAGGCAACCTTGTGCGGCGAACACTGGCAGCACTTCTTCTTCCCACAAGCTCTCAAGGCCTTGGCGCAGGGCGGGGTCGTTCATGGCGTGATGCACGGTTTCCTCTGGATCGCGCCCATCTACCTTCCAACGCTCGGCCAGCCAGGTATGCCCCAGGTTGAGCATGAACAGCTTGAAGTGCTCGTAATGGTCCAATGTGTCGGTAAGCACGATGGCGGGATGCTCGCAGGGCACCACCAGCCCGTCCTGCCGCTCGATAGCCCATAGCGCATAGGGCTCGGCCACCGCGCCCACGGGGTCCAGGGGCTGAGGGACGATCCGGTCCACAAGCGAATTGGCCCAGCGGCAGGTGGTTCGAAGGTACGTGATGAATGACGGCGCAAGCGCCCACTGCTCAGCAATACCCACGACAAGCTCGCGCAGCACCTCGCCATTGCGTGACACCAACTCGCACGGGAACAACGACAACGGCGCGGCGGGGTTGGCCTGCCAGCGGTCATGCAGCAGTACCAACAGCTTGGCCGGGAAACTCGCTGGTGCCGCCGCGCTTGCCTTCAGTGCCTCGGGTGTATCCAGATCGCTCACTACATAGCCGGTGTCCGCAGTGTTGGAGATCACCACTTGCGCGTCCCACGCGAAGCGCTGCCTGATCAACGGCCAGTCTTCTGTAGCGCGCAGGGCACCGCTGACCGAGGATGACCAGCGCACTTCGTCGATCACCTGCCCGTTATCGATGCCCTGGATGTGTACCGGATAGGCCGTGCCGGTCGCCAATGCCTTTACCCGCACGCTGCTGCCGGGGTTATCGGTGGTTTGCACCACGGTAACCCTGCCCAATGCCTTGCCTAACGCCAACGCCTCGGAAATGAACAGGTCGGCATGCGCCTGCAAGAACCGGCTGGTGCCGAATTGAAGGATGGGCGTTCCCGCTGTTGTATCGGTTGTGGTGCACATGGCTCACCTCAGCATTCAACGATGGCTTTGACCACGCCCTGGCTTGGGTCCAGCAGCTCGGTAAAACGGGCACTGACCTCACTCAAGGCCATGCGGTGGGTGTTGAGTGCCGCGTCGGGAATCAAGCCATCACGCAGGCATTGCTCCACGTAGCGGAAATCCTCCACCGTGGCGTTGCGGCTGCCCATGAGGGTCGCCTCGCGCTTGTGGAACTCGGGGTCGGAAAAACTGATGTTGCCGCGCACGATCGACACCAACACGTATTTGCCACCGTGGGCGATGAATTCGAAGCCGCGCTCCATGGCGCCGGGATTGCCGGTAGCGTCGAACACCACATCGAAAAACTCGCCGCCCGTGATTTCGTCCAATTGGGCCTTGTCGGCGTCACCGATCAACACGGCGCTGTCCACGTTCAGGTGTTGGGTACAAAACGCCAGGCGGTCCTGGCGGGTGTCCAGCACAGTGACCTTGGCCCCACGCAGGCGAGAGAAGATCGCCACCGCCATGCCGATAGGGCCCGTGCCCACCACCAGCGCGCGCTGCCCGGGCTGGATGTCCGAGCGGCGTACCGCATGGGCGCCGATGGACAGGAATTCGATCATGGCGGCCTGGTCCAGGGTCACCCCCTCGGCCTTGAGCACGAAGGCGTGGGGCAAGCTCAGGTACTCGGTAAATGCGCCGTCCCGGTGCACACCCAGCACCTGAATGCGTACGCAACAGTTGGTTTTACCCTGGCGACAGGCGATGCAATCGCCACAAGACAGGTAGGGCATCACATACACCAAGTCGCCTGGTGCAAGGCCGCTGCCCTCCTCGCTTTGTTCCACCAGGCCAGAAAACTCATGCCCCATCACACGCGGATAGTCGAGGAAGGGTTGGTTGCCGTTGAAGATGTGCAGGTCGGTGCCGCACACACCCACACGCTTGATCCTGACCAAGGTTTCACCCGGCGCCCGCTGCGGCTTGGGTCGATCCTGGGCAAGAAGTGTTCCGGGCTTGTCGCAAACGACGGTGAGCATGGCGTTCTCCAGGCCGAGCACGCCGACACGCTGTGGGCATTGCCCGCTAGCGGCCCGTGCGGGCGCTTTTATTGTTTTCGAGGGGAAGGCATATCCACCACGAAGGGCGAATCGCTTTCTGGGAGAACGCTACACACGCACTTCACAACTGGCAAGACCAATTTGACCTGCGAATCAACTGGCCTTACCAAAAATCCAAACCTGACTTCCCCATGGAAAGCCGCTTCAGGCCGTACCTCGGCTGAAAATACGGATCACCTCGTCAAGGTGCGCTGCCATGGCGTCGCGCGCGGCCGCCCCGTCGCGGCGCTCGAGTGCTTCAAGCACTTGCCGATGCTCGTGCTCGGACCTGAACGGCATGTCTTCGCTCGTGTAGTGGGCCTGCAAACGCTGGAACATGCTGCCGTAGCGATGCCCGAGCAAGTGCTGGATCATCAGCGCGTAGGCGGGGTTGCCCGACGCCTGGGCGATGCGAATGTGGAACAGCCGGTCGCCCGGATGGGTGTGGGAGCTCTCCCGGTTATCCGAGGTATTGCGTTCGAACGCGAGGCGAATCCCGTGCAGCTCCTGCTCACTGGCGTTAGCTGCTGCAAGGGCTGCGGCTTCGGGCTCGATCAGCCGCCGCGCTTGCAACAGCGCGAACGGCGGGATTTCTGCGCTGAAATCCACCTCGATGCCCAGCTCCGGGTCGATGTCGTTCCATTGATCCCGCGTAGCTTGTGTCATCACCGGCTCGTCCGACAGCTGTCGCACCGGCGGCTCACATACCAGCACGCCATTGCCCACGCGCACTTCAACCAACCCCACCACCTCGAGCGCGATCATCGCCTCGCGGACCGAAGCGCGGCTAACGCCTAAAAGCTTGGCCAGCTCCCGCTCGGCGGGTAGGCGACTGCCGGGCGGGTATTCGCCACTACTGATCAAGGCACGCAGCTGATCGGCGATCTGGCGATAAAGCCTAGGGTTATCAATCACTTGAATGGGCATCTGACGTCGACTCGGCCTGTGCTATGCGATTTAACAGCGGCATCACCTTGTTGCATTGGCAACCTGGTGCTACACATAGGTCCAGTGGCCTGACCATTGGAGCAGCTGCGGTTGGCTGGATCATAGCAAGGGTTCCAGCGCAACGTGCTCGTTTATGAGGCTGGCCACCAAACCTCGGACCACAGGCCCATCACATAAAAACAAGGGATCGAACATGGACCTCACCGGCAAGCGCGTGCTCATCACCGCGGCAGCCCAGGGTATCGGCCGCGCCAGCGTGGAAGCGTTCCTGGAAGCAGGCGCCGAAGTCTTCGCCATCGACATCAACCGCGCCGCGCTGGAACCCCTCGAAGGCGCGCACAAACATGTGCTGGACGTTACCGACACCGCTGCGATCCAACGCCTGGCCGCGCACACCGGCCCGCTGGACGTGCTGTTCAACTGTGCGGGTGTGGTGCACAGCGGCAACATTCTCGAATGCTCCGACGAAGACTGGCGCTTCGCTTTCGATCTCAACGTCACCGCCATGTACAAGATGATCCAGGCGTTTCTACCGGGCATGTTGGCCAACGGTGGCGGCTCGATCATCAACATGTCGTCGGTGGCGTCGGCCATCAAGGGTGTGCCCAATCGCTTCGCCTACTGCGCCAGCAAGGCTGCGGTCATCGGCATCACCCGCTCCGTGGCCGCCGACTTCGTGGGCCAGAACATCCGTTGCAATTGCATCTGCCCCGGCACCGTGGAATCTCCCTCGCTGCGCCAGCGCGTGGCCGAGCAGGCGGCGCGGGAACAGCGCAGCGAGGAAGAGGTGTACGCCGCATTCGAGGCCCGCCAGCCCATGGGCCGCCTCGGCACGCCCCAGGAAATCGCCCAGCTGGCGCTGTACCTGGGCTCGCCCCGCAGCGGCTTCACCACCGGCACCGCGCAGGTGATCGACGGCGGCTGGAGCAATTGAAGCCTGAGCGACTACCTCTTTCTCGATACGGCGCCAAACGCGCCACACCCTTTACCTCGAACAAGGAAACCCCATGAAACTGCTGCGTTACGGTGAACCTGGCCACGAACACCCCGCCCTGCTGGACAACGATGGCAACCTGCGCGGCCTGCGCGACTTCATCGACGATGTGTCAGGCCAGGCCCTGAGCCCGGAGAGCATCGCCAGGCTTCAGGCGCTGGACCACTCGACGCTACCCCTGGTGCACGGAAACCCGCGTATCGGCCCTTGCGTGGGCAATGTCGGCAAGTTCATCTGCATCGGCCTGAACTACGCCGACCATGCCGCGGAAACCGGCGCTGATATTCCCGCCGAGCCGATCATCTTCAACAAGTGGACCAGCGCCATCGTTGGCCCGAACGACAACGTGGAAATCCCCCGCAACTCGAAGAAGACCGACTGGGAAGTGGAACTGGGCGTAGTGATCGGCAAGGGCGGCCGCTACATCGACGAGGCCAACGCGCTGGACCACGTGGCCGGCTACTGCGTGATCAATGACGTGTCGGAGCGGGAATTCCAGATCGAGCGCGGCGGCACCTGGGACAAGGGCAAGGGCTGCGACACCTTCGGCCCCATGGGCCCGTGGCTGGTGACCCGGGACGAAGTGCCCGACCCGCACCAGCTCAACCTGTGGCTGGAAGTGGATGGCAAGCGCTACCAGAACGGCAACACCCGCACGATGATCTTCCAGATCCCCAAGCTGGTGAGCTACCTCAGCCAGTTCATGAGCCTGCAGCCGGGCGATGTGATTTCCCCCGGCACGCCGCCTGGGGTGGGCCGGGGCTGCAAGCCGGAGCCTGTGTTCCTGCGCGCGGGGCAGCGCATGCGCCTGGGTATCGAGGGCCTGGGCGAACAGGAGCAACTCACCGTCGACGCCTGACGCCGCGCATGGCCTGCCGTACGCGGCAGGTCGGTTCGTTCCGACAATAACGCCAATGGGAACCGCCATGACCACTATCACCGCCGTGCGCGTGGAAGATATCCGCTTTCCTACGTCCCAGTCCCTCGATGGCTCGGACGCCATGAACCCCGACCCCGATTACTCCGCCGCCTATGTAATCCTCGAAACGGACCACCCTACCCTGCAAGGCCATGGCCTCACGTTCACCATCGGCCGGGGCAATGAAATCTGCTGCGCGGCGATCAACGCGCTGGCCGGCTTGGTGGTCGGCCTGAAGCTGGAGTGGATCGCCGAGGACATGGGGCGCTTCTGGCGCCACATCACCAGTGACAGCCAGTTGCGCTGGATCGGCCCCGACAAGGGCGCGATTCACCTGGCCACCGGCGCGGTGGTGAATGCCGCCTGGGACCTGTGGGCCAAGGCCGAAGGCAAACCGGTGTGGAAGCTGGTGGCCGACATGACGCCCGAGGAGCTGGTGCGCTGCATCGACTTTCGCTACATCACCGACTGCATCACCCCGGCCGAAGCGCTGGCGTTGCTCAGCGAACGCGCCACCGGTAAAGCCGAGCGGCTGGCGGCACTCCAGGCCGATGGCTACCCCTGCTACACCACGTCCGCAGGCTGGCTGGGATACCCGGACGACAAATTGCGCCGCCTGTGCCAGGCCGCGATCGACGGTGGCTTTTCCCATATCAAGCTCAAGGTGGGCCGCGACCTGCAGGATGACATCCGCCGCGTGCGCATCGCCCGCGAAGTGCTGGGCCCGGATCGGCACCTGATGATCGACGCCAATCAGGTATGGGAAGTGGACGCCGCCATCGACTGGGTACGGGAATTGGCGTTCGCCCGCCCCTGGTTTATCGAAGAGCCCACCAGCCCGGACGACGTGGAAGGCCATCGGCGCATTCGCCTGGGCGTGGCGCCAGTGAAAGTGGCCACAGGCGAAATGTGCCAGAACCGGATCGTGTTCAAGCAGCTGATCATGCGTGAAGCCATCGACGTGGTGCAGATCGACGCATGCCGCCTGGGCGGTGTGAACGAAGTGCTGGCGGTGATGCTGATGGCGGCCAAATACCAATTGCCGGTGTGCCCCCATGCGGGCGGCGTAGGCCTGTGCGAATACGTGCAGCACCTGTCGATGATCGACTACCTGTGCATCGCCGGCACCCATGAAGGCCGGGTGGTGGAATACGTCGACCACCTTCACGAGCACTTTGAAGACCCCTGCGTGATCAAGGGCGCTGCCTATATGCCGCCGAGCACGCCGGGCTTTTCCATCCAGATGAAAGCGGCGTCCAGGCAGCAATTCGCATTCAAGGGCTACCGCTCATGAACCTGCATCTCATGGACAAGGTTGTCATCGTCACCGGCGGCGGCTCGGGCATTGGTGCCGCGATTTCCCTCGGGCTGGCCGAGGAAGGAGCCATTCCGGTGATCTTCGCCAACCAGCCGCTTCCTGCTGCGTTCAGCGCCGAGCTGGACCGGCGCCAACCACAAACGCTGTTCTTCCAGGTGGAGCTGCGCGACGAGGCCCAGTGCGCCGCGGCGGTAGCTCAGGTGCTGGCGCGCTTCGGCCGTATCGACGGGCTGGTGAACAACGCAGGGGTGAACGACAGCGTGGGCCTGGAGGCCGGCCGCGCGGCGTTCATCGAGTCGCTTGAGAAAAACCTCATCCACTACTACCTGATGGCCCACCTGTGCGTGGACGCGCTCAAAGCCAGCCAGGGGGCGATCGTGAATATCGGTTCGAAGACCGCGCTCACCGGCCAGGGTGGCACCAGCGGCTACACCGCGTCCAAGGGCGCGCAGTTGTCGCTGACCCGGGAATGGGCTGCCTCGCTGCTGCAGGACGGTGTACGAGTGAACGCAGTGATTCCCGCAGAAGTGATGACGCCGCTGTACGAGCGCTGGATCGCCAGTTTCGACGACCCTGAAGCCCGTCTGGCGAAGATCGTCGGGAAAATCCCGCTGGGCCAGCGCATGACCACCCCGGAGGAAATTGCCGACAGTGTGCTGTTCCTGCTGTCCCCTCGCGCCTCACACACCACGGGCCAATGGGTGGTGGTCGACGGTGGTTACACCCACCTGGATCGGGCGCTCACGTAGCGCAGCAACCTCGCCGGAGGGCCACCGCGCACCGCTGTTCGTACACACGCTTCACACCTACAACAACAAGAGGAGAGTGTTATGTCGGCCAAACTGGGCAAGATCGAAACCCCCGTATACACCCGCGCCGAACCGTCGGTGCGGCTGGCGCTGATGCTGGTGACCAGCCTGTTCTTTCTGTGGGGCCTGTCGTATGGCCTGCTGGACGTGCTCAACAAGCACTTTCAGGAAACCCTGCATGTGAGCAAGGCGCAGTCTGGCCTGTTGCAAGCGGCCTATTTTGGCGCCTACTTCATCATCGCCTTGCCGGCGGGCTTTTTGATGGACCGCTTCGGCTACAAGGCGGGCATCCTGCTGGGGCTTTGCCTGTACGCCGTTGGCGCGCTGTTGTTCATGCCGGCGGCCAATGCGGCCAGCTTCCCGTTCTTCCTGTTCGCCCTGTTCGTGATCGCGCTGGGGCTGGGTTGCCTGGAAACCGCCGCCAACCCCTATGCTACGGTGCTCGGCGAACCGGGCGGTGCCGAGCGCAGGCTCAACCTGGCGCAGTCCTTCAATGGGCTGGGGCAATTCGTGGGGCCGTTGCTGGGCGGCATGCTGTTTTTCGGCGGGGCCAGCAATGACGGTGACAGTACCTCCCTGCAAACCACCTATGTAGTGATCGCGGCGATTGTGCTGGTGGTCGCGGCGATGTTCGCCCGTACCCCCATGCCCGATGCACGCGAGCGCACCACTCACGCACAAGGCATCACCGACAAAGGCCTGTGGCAACACCGCAGCTTCGTCGGCGGGGTGATCGCGCAGTTCTTTTATGTGGCGGCGCAGGTGGGCGTGGGGGCATTTTTCATCAACTACGTCACCGAACACTGGGCCAACATGAGCAGCCAGACCGCGGCCTACCTGCTGTCGGTGGCGATGATCTGCTTCATGTGCGGGCGGTTTTTCAGCACCTGGCTGATGGGGCGGGTCGCGCCGCAACGCCTGCTTACGGTGTACGCCTGCATCAACGTCGCCCTGTGCGCCGTAGTGGTGAGCGGGGTGCAAAGCCTCTCGGTAATTGCGCTGGTCGCGATCTTTTTCTTCATGTCGATCATGTTCCCCACCATCTTCGCCATGGGCGTGAAGGACCTGGGCGCGCACACCAAGCGCGGCAGCTCGTTCCTGATCATGGCCATCGTCGGCGGCGCTTTGATGCCCTACTTCATGGGGCTGGTAGCGGATCATGCCTCCACCGCCCTGGCCTACCTGCTGCCGCTGGGGTGTTTTGTGGTGGTGGCGGTGTATGGGCGCGCATGTTCCCAGGCTAAGCCTGGTCCCACAGTGTGATCACCGCGCGGCTCACCGTGCCGATTGACACAGCAGTTCGATCAACCGCTCCGCCGCAGGTGACAGCACGCTGCTGCGCCGGGTGACGATGCCAAAGGGCTGCGAGGGTGAGCGCAGGGCTACGGGCAGGATGCGCAACATCTTGTGCCGCTCGAACAACTGGGCAATGTCGGTGGGCAACAGCGAAACCAGGTCCCGGCCCTGGTTGAGCAGCGCGACGGTGACGAAGGTAGACGCCGTGGACACGGTGTCCACGGGTTTGTCGATACCGGCCAGGTCCAGCTCGCGTTCGAGCAGGTCACGCAGCGGCATCTTGCTGGGGTAGGTCACCCATCGATACTGCGCAAGGTCACGCATGCACAGCTCACCCTGGGTTTTGGTCGAATGGTCATACCCGGCCACTACTGACAGCGGCTCGTCGGCAAGCTTGAGGTAGCGGTACCGGTTGGGGTGCGCGCTCACGGCAGACCGGCCGATGACCAGATCCAGGCGGCCGTCGTCCAGCTGCGCGAGCATGCGCGCGCTGGTGTCCTCCACAATTTCGACGGTTACGGCCGGCATCTGCGCATGAAGGGCATCCAGCGCGGGGATCACATAGGTCGGAATAGCCCCCATGATCGCACCAATGGCCAGCCGGCCTGTGCGCCCGGCCCTGATATCGGCCATGTCATCACACAGCAGCGCCAGGTCCGTTGTGAGCAAGCGGGCATATTCGATCACGCGCTGGCCACACGCGTTGGGGATCATCCCGCTCGCCGAGCGCTCGAACAGTGGCGCCTCGAACATCACCTCAAGCTCATGCAAGGCTTTGCTGGCGGCCGACTGCGTGATCGACAGCACGGCGGCGGCCTTGTGCAGCGACTTGTGCTGGTCCAGCGCGGTCACCAGTTGCAGCTGTTTGAGGCGCAGCCTGGAGAGCAGCAGGTTGAGGGTATTCATGGGTGAGTCGAAAAACTCATCAGGGGATGGAAAGGACTCAATATACAGGCCGGAAAACGCCTCGGTATAGTCGGGCCATCAGCAGTCACCGCACCCTGTGAATACGCGCCTGAGCGCAGCGGTTGTCCCCTACCCCGCAGTCACGAGCACAGCACGATATGAATACCCACAACAAAAACCGCTATAGCGGAGTGTTCCCTGTCGCCCCCACGATTTTCAACGAACACGGCCAGCTCGACCTCGACGGCCAGAAGCGCTGCATCGACTTCATGATCGATGCCGGCTCCGATGGCCTCTGCATCCTCGCCAACTTCTCGGAGCAGTTCGCCCTCGCCGACGATGAGCGCGACACCGTGATGAACGTGGTGCTGGACCATGTGGCCGGCCGGGTACCGGTGATTGTCACTACCACCCACTTCAGCAGCCAGGTGTGCGCCCGTCGCAGCCAGGCCGCGCAAGCTGCCGGTGCCGCCATGGTGATGGTGATGCCGCCCTACCACGGCGCGACGATCCGGGTGACCGAGCAAGGTATTTATGAGTTCTTCGAACAGGTGTCGAACGCGGTCAACATTCCGATCATGATCCAGGACGCACCCGTGGCCGGTACACCGTTGCCGGCGGCGTTTCTTGCCCGCATGGCGCGGGAGATCGAGAACGTCTCGTACTTCAAGATCGAAACCGCGCAAGCGGCCGCCAAGCTGCGCGAGCTGATCGCGCTGGGTGGCGACAGCGTAATAGGACCCTGGGATGGCGAAGAAGCGATCACGCTGATGCCGGACCTGGACGCCGGCGCCACCGGCGCAATGACCGGCGGCGCTTACCCGGACGGCATTCGCAAAATCATCGAGGCCCATGTGAACGGGGATCGTGAACGCGCGGCGGCGCTGTACCAGCAATGGTTGCCACTGATCAACTACGAAAACCGCCAGTGTGGGCTCGCCGCCTGCAAGATCCTGATGAAAGAAGGCGGCGTCATCCAATCCGATGCCGTGCGCCACCCACTCGCCCCGGTGCATCCGCAGATTCGCGAAGGGCTGCTGGAAGTTGCACGCCGCCTCGACCCGCTTGTATTGCGCTGGGGGCGGTAGCCCTACACAAGCCTCTACCACCCGCCCGATCTTATAAAAATAACAGGAGACTCGGCATGGATATGTCCCGCCTGCAAGGCACCAAGAAGACGACTGTGCGGTGGAAGATCTTTCTTCTATTGCTGCTGCTCGTGTCCATCAACTACATCGACCGTGCGGCGTTGTCCGTGGCCATGCCGGCGATTTCCCAGGAATTTTCCCTCACCCCGGAGCGGCAAGGGCTGATCCTCAGCTCGTTCTTCTGGACGTACCTGTTCATGCAAGTGCCCTCGGGCATGCTCGCCGACCGCCTGAAACCTCGTACGCTGATCGCAGTCGCCACCATCAGCTGGGGTGCGTTCCAGGCGTTGGGCGCCGCGTGTACCGGATGGTTTGCCCTGATGCTGACCCGTATGGGCCTGGGCATCGCCGAAGCGCCGATCTACCCGGTGGGCGGCAAGCTCAACGCGCTGTGGCTCACCCAGAACGAAAAAACCCGCGGGGCTTCCCTCGTGGATGCCGGCTCTGCGCTCGGCTCCGGCGTAGGCGCGGTGGTGGTCGCCTCTTTGATGGCCTGGCTTGGCTCATGGCGCGCGGCCTTCGTGGTCGCCGGGGTGGGCACCATCCTGTGCGGTATCTGGGCCTGGTGGTACATCCGCAATACGCCACGCGAGCATCCGTCGATCAACGATGCTGAAATCGCCTACATCGAACACGCCCACGCCGAGGAGGATGCACGCGAGCCCAAGGTGGCCGCGGGCGGATCGCTGCTGAAATTCTTCACTTTTCGTTCGGTATGGGGCATGTGCGCCAGCCACACCTGCACCAACCTGGTGTTCTTCGGCCTGATGACCTGGCTGCCCACCTACCTGTTCAACGTCCACGGCTTCGACCTCAAGTCCCTGGGCGGCGCCACTTTCCTGATCTTCTTCTTCGGCTTCGTTGGCGAGGTAGTGGCCGGGCAGTTGGCGGACCGCTGGAAATCGTCCGGGGCGAGCGCCAATCGGGTGTACCGCAGCATGATGATGATCGGCGCGGGCGCCGTGGGGTTGTCCATGCTCGGGGTAGCCTATGTACGCGCACCGTTCGCGGTGGTGGGGCTGCTGTGCGTGGCGCTGTTCTTCCTGCGCTGGTGCGGCGGCTGCAACTGGGCCACGCCGGCGATGCTGGCCACCCGGGCCCGTACCGGTGCGCTGAACGGCATCATGAACTTTGTGGGCAACATCGCCGGGATCTTCGTGCCTATCTTTATCGGCTACATCGTGCAGAACACCGGCTCGTATTTCCTGGCGCTGATGTTCTTCGTGGGCGTGGCGGTGGTGCAGATGCTCGCCGTGCTGTCCATCGACTATCAACGCAAGCTACCGGTTTAGGAGGCCTCCCGTGCTACGTCGTCTCTATACAGGCCGCGACCCCCGCCGCGCGCACAGCATCGAAGACCTGCGCGCAATGGCGGCCCGGCGCGTGCCGAACTTCTGTTTCGAATACATCGAGGGCGGCGCCGAGGAAGAAACCACCCTGCGCCGCAACCGGGAGGTGTTCTCTGAAATCGCTTTCAAGCCCCGGGCATTGATCGACGTGTCCAAGCGCAACATCGGCATCGACCTGTTCGGCCGGCGCAGCGCGGCACCGTTCATGATCGGGCCCACCGGCTTCAGCGGGTTGCTGGCACACGAAGGCGACATTGCGCTGGCAAGCGCGGCCGCCGCGGCGGGTATCCCGTTCATCCTGAGCAATGCGTCCACCGTGCCGCTGGAGCGGGTGGTCGAAGCCGCCGGTGGCCGCGTGTGGATGCAGGTGTACATGTACCGCACCCGCGATTTCGTCGCCAAGCTGGCCGAGCGTGCCGAACGCGCGGGTGTAGAGGCGTTGGTGGTCACCACCGACAGCGCGATCTATGGCAAGCGCGAATGGGACCTGCGCAACTATGCCCGGCCGCTGAAGCTGAACCTGCGCAATACCCTGGATGTGATCACGCACCCCCGCTGGATGACCGAGGTGCTGTGGCCCCATGGCATGCCGCGCTTCGCCAACCTGGGCGACCTGTTGCCGCCCGGCAAGGACAGCGTGAGCGGCGCGGCCACGGCACTGGCCAAGGAACTGGACCCTTCGTTGTCCTGGGAGGACCTGCGCTGGCTGCGGGATCGCTGGCCACGGCGGCTGATTATCAAAGGGCTGCTGCACCCGGACGACGCCGCGCAGGCCGTGGCCATCGGCGCGGACGGCATCGTGCTGTCGAACCACGGTGGCCGCCAGCTCGATGGCGCGGTGTCGGCGATGGACGTGCTGCCCGAGGTAGTGGAAGCCGTGAAAGGCCGGCTGGCGGTCATGCTGGACGGTGGCTTCAGGCGAGGCAGCGACATCGTCAAGGCCATGGCCCTGGGCGCGGATGCGGTGCTGGTGGGCCGTGCGACTACCTGGGGCCTGGCGGCCGGGGGCCGTGCGGGTGCCGACCGCGCCATCGAAATCCTGATGAACGAAGTGGACCGCGTGATCGGCCTGCTGGGTTGCGACAACATCGCTGCCCTTGGCCATCAGCATGTGCAATGGCCAGGCCGAGAGCTGACGCCAAGGCGCGAAGCGCCCGCAGTTACCAATTCTCGAACGCTGTGCGCGGAGGCGCCGCAATGAACCAGACAGGCAACGAACTGACCGAACCCACACAACAGCGCATCACACGTGTTGGCATGGTGGGGCTGGGCTTGATGGGCAGCGCCGTCGCCGCGCGAGTGCTTGAAAAGGGCTTTGAACTGCGTGCGCTGGCGCACCGCAGCCGCACGGCCATTGAAGCATTGCTTGAAAAGGGCGCCGCGGAGGCTTCCAGTGGGGCCGAACTGGCCCGCCATTCCGACGTGGTCATCCTCTGCGTGACCGGTACCCCGCAGGTTCGTGACGTGGTGTTCGGCCCGGGCGGCCTGCTCGAAGGCGCGCACCCTGGCCTTGTCGTGATCGACAGCAGCACGGCCGACCCCGAACTGGCCGAGGAGCTGGCCACGGCATTGGCCAGCCAGGGCGCGGCGTTCCTCGACGCGCCGGTGAACCGCACCCCCAGAGAAGCACGCGAAGGCCGGCTGAATGTGCTGGTGGGCGGTGAGGCGCAGGTGCTGGAGCGGGTGCGCCCGCTGATGGCCGCGTACGCCGAAACCGTGCATCACCTGGGCGCCCACGGGTCGGGCTATCGGGCCAAGCTGATTCACAACTTCATTGCCCAGGCCAATGGGGCGATCCTCGCCGAAGCCTTTGGCACTGCCGCCAAGGCCGGGCTCGATCTGCACGAGTTCGCTGGGGTGTGCCGGCTCAGCGGTGCCCACAGCAAAACCTTCGACCGCATCATCCCGTACCTGCTTGAAGGCGACGACAGCGGCCAACAGTTCGCCATTCGCAACGCCGCCAAGGACATGCGCGCCTATTCCCGATTGGCAGCGGAGCAGTCCTCATCGGCGTCAATCGCTGAAGCGGTTCGGCAGGTGTACGTACTGGCGACTAATCTGGGGCATGGCGATCTCTACGTCCCTCACCTCTTCGACGTGATGAAAGCGCTCAATGGCTTGCCGCCGGCCCAGCAGGAAGACCACACCGAGGTACCACCATGCAACTCATAACAACAACAGGCAGCGAAACCGCCGCCAATGCCGTGATCCGTCTCAACCCGCTGGACGACGTGCTGATCGCGCGCCAGCCGCTGGTAAAAGGCCTGGCCCTCCCTGAAGGCATCCAGGTGCTCGATGCGGTTCCTTCAGGCCACAAGGTGGCGGCCAGGGCCATCGCCGCCGGGCAACCGGTGCGCCGCTATGGGCAGATCATCGGCTTCGCCAGCCAGCCCATCGAAGCCGGCCAGCACGTGCACACCCACAACGTGGCCATGGGCGATTTCTCCCGGGACTATGCCTTTGGCGTGGATGCCAAGGGTGCGCCCGCACCAACCGACGAAACCTTCATGGGCATCGTGCGCCCGGATGGCCGGGTGGCTACCCGCAACTTCATCGGCATTCTAACCTCGGTGAACTGCTCGGCCACGGTAGCCCGGGCGATTGCGGACTATTTCCGTCGGGACATCCACCCCGAGGCGCTGGCGCCCTACCCCAACGTGGACGGCGTGGTCGCCCTCACCCACGGTGTGGGCTGCGCGGTAGATTCCGGCGGTGAGGCCTTAGCGATGTTGCGCCGCACCTTGGGCGGTTATGCAGTGCACCCCAATTTCGCCTCGGTGCTGATGATCGGCCTGGGCTGCGAAACCAACCAGATTCCCGACCTCCTCACCGCGCAAGGTCTGGAGAGCAGCCATTCGCTGCGTACCTTCACCATCCAGGGCACGGGCGGCACCACTAAAACCATTGCCAGCGGGATCGCCCAGGTGAAGGAGCTGCTGGCCGAAGCCAACCAGGTGGAGCGGCAACCGGTGAGCGCTCGCCACTTGGTGGTAGGCCTGCAATGCGGCGGCTCCGATGGCTACTCCGGGATTACCGCCAACCCGGCGCTGGGCAATGCGGTGGACCGACTGGTCGCGGCGGGCGGCACCGCGATACTCTCCGAAACCCCCGAGGTGTACGGCGCCGAGCACCTGCTCACCCGCCGCGCGGTGACTCAAGCGGTAGGTGAAAAGCTGATCGAGCGCATCCACTGGTGGGAGAGCTACTGCGCTCGCATGAACGCCGAGTTGAACAACAATCCTTCGGCGGGCAACAAGGCCGGCGGCCTGACCACCATCCTGGAAAAATCCCTCGGTGCGGTGGCCAAGGCCGGCTCCACCGACCTGGTGGATGTGTACGAATATGCGCAGCCGGTAAGGGCTCACGGGCTGGTGTTCATGGATACGCCCGGGTATGACCCTGTGTCGGCTACAGGCCAGGTGGCTGGCGGCGCCAACCTGATCGCCTTCACCACGGGCCGCGGCTCGGCCTACGGCTGCGCGCCTTCGCCGTCGATCAAGCTGGCAACCAATACGCGGCTATGGGAAACCCAGGAAGACGACATGGACGTGAACTGTGGCGGCATCGCCGACGGCAGCATGACCATCGAGGAGCGCGGCGAGCACATCTTCCGGATGATGCTGCGCATTGCTTCCGGGGAGCGCAGCAAGAGCGAGCAACACGGCTACGGCCAGAACGAATTCGTGCCTTGGCAGATTGGTGCGATTACCTGATCGCGTCACTGGTGAGAAGACACCATTCGCGAGCTGCGCCCGCTTCTTACAAATTTGGCGTACACCTGTAGGAAGCGGCGGGGCCGGCCATCCGGCGCAGCTCGCGAATAAGGGCGATCAAGGCAACTGCGCGCCGGCCACCGCCACATGGATCATGTACAGCGAGGTGTTGGCGGTGATGAACAGCCGGTTACGGCGTGGCCCGCCGAAGGTGAGGTTGGCGACTTTTTCTGGCAGCAGGATCTTGCCCAGCAACGTACCGTCCGCGGCGAAGCATTGAATGCCATCGCCGGCGCTGGTCCACACATTGCCTTCCACGTCCACCCGCAGGCCATCCGGAATGCCGGGCTCGATCTGCGCGAACACGCGCGAACTGCCCAGCCAACTGCCCTCCTTCACCTCGAAGGCGCGAATATGGTGGGGCGCATCGGGTTGGTGCGAACGCGCTGAATCGGCGACATACAGGGTGGTGCCATCCGGCGAGAACGCGAGCCCGTTGGGCTGAGCGAAATCGCCTACCATGCAGCGGACCTCACCGGTGGCCGGGTGTACCCGATACACGTTACGCCCCGCCTGCTCGGGCTCGGCCTTGAAACCTTCATAGTCACTGAGGATGCCGTAGGTGGGGTCGGTGAACCACACCGCGCCATCGCGATGCACCACCACGTCGTTGGGTGAATTCAGGCGTTTACCCTCGAAGCGGTCGGCGATCACGGTGATCGAGCCGTCGGGCTCGGTGCGGGTCACGCGTCGGGTGCCATGCTCACAGGTGACCAGGCGCCCCTGCAGGTCCCGGGTATTCCCATTGGCAAAGTTGGACCGGGGCCGAAACACCGACACCCCCTGCTCGGGCGTCCAGCGCAGGATGCGTTCATTGGGGATGTCGCTCCACAGCAGGTAACCGCCGTCGTTGAACCACACCGGCCCCTCGGCCCAGCGGCATTGGTCGTACAGGCATTCGAGTTGAGTGTTGGGCAAAATCAGCCCGCGAAAACGTGGGTCCAGCACTTCATAGACGGGTTCGGATATCGACATGGCCTGGCACTCAAGCAGCGCGGGCGGACGAGCGCCCGCTCACAGCGGTAATCACCGCGATAATGATCAAGCCAGTGAGGATCAGCCGCACCCCGGCGCTGGCGCCGAAGGTATTGAGCATGCTCACCAGCAAATACAGGAACAACGCGGCGCCCCAGATGCCAGGTACGTTGGAAAAACCCCCGCCTACGGAGGTGCCGCCGATCACCACAACCGCAATGGAAGCCAGCAGGTATTCCTCGCCCATGCTCAGCGAGGCGCCACCGGAAAAGCCCGCCAGCAACACGCCGCACAGGCTGGCAAACACGGCGCTCAGTACGTAGGTGGCAAAGCGCACCCGGCCCACTCGCCCGCCCGCCAGTTCGGCGGCGCGGGCGTTCTGCCCGATGGCCACGGTCCAGCGGCCATAGCGGGTACGTGCCAACACATAGCCCATCACCACCGCCAGCACCGCCACGCTGATCGCCAGGTACGGCACGCCCAGCACGTTGCCGGTGCAGAAGCTGTAGAACAGCTCTGGTGGTTGAATGCGAACGCTGCGCCCATAGGCGATCGCCGTGGACTGCAGCAGGAAGCTGGCAGACAGCGTGGCGATGATCGGCGGGATCCGCAGCACCCGGATCAACGCGTAGTTGGCGCAGCCCAGCAGCACGCCCAGGCACAGCACCGCCTCTACCCCAAGCCAGATCAAGTCCGCCTGTTCGTTCATCAGCTTCATGCCCACCGCGCCGCTGAGGGCGATGTTGGCCGGGATAGACAAGTCGATGTTGCCCGGCCCTGTGGTGATCACGAACATCTGCCCGATACCCACGATCACGAAGAACGCCGAAAAACTCAGTGCGCTGGACAACAGCGAACCGCCGCCCATGCCGCCAGTGAACATGATCGTCGCCAGCCATATGAGTAACGCGGCGAGGAACGACCACAGCCAGGGTTTGCTATTGAGGCGAGAAAACGCGGAACGGGCGGACATCATGAGTGTGCCTCCAGGCGGTTCACGAACGCGCGCAATGCCAGCACGAGGATCAGGATCGCGCCCTGGGCGCCGATCTGCCAGTCGGGGGAAATATGCAGGAAGGACAGCAGTGACCCGGCCAGCACCAACGTAAGCGCCCCCAATACCGCGCCGATGGGCGAAACCCGCCCGCCCACGAACTCCCCACCGCCCAGGATTACCCCGGCAATGGACAGCAGCGTGTAGCGCAGGGCAATGCTCGCATCGGCCGAGGTGGTAAGGCCTACCAGAAACAGCCCGGCGAGTACGCCGAAGGTGCCGGCCAGCGCGTACAGGCTGACCTTGATCCGCAGCAGGGACCACCCCGCCTTGGCCACGGCAATCGGGTTGCCACCGGCGCCACGCAATACCACCCCCAGCGTGGAACGCATCAGAAACAGGTGCACCGCCAGCGCGAGTGCGATGCACACGAAGATCGCGAACGGCAACAGCGGCGTTTTGTAACGCACGATGGCCTGCAACCATTGCGGCGCAGTACCGCCCGGGGCCGGCAGCAGCAGAATGGCGCCACCCATCCAGATGAACGACATGCCCAGGGTGACCACGATAGAAGGCAGTTTGCGCAGGTGTATCAACGCTCCAAGCAGCGCATACGCTGCCACGCAGCCGACGAGCGCCAGGCAGCCCAACAAGGGGTGTTGATTAAGTACAGTGGCGCACACGCACGCCACGAAACTGATGAAACTGCCCAGGGACAGGTCCAGGTCGTTCACCGTGATGATCAGCATCTGGGCAATGGTCGCCAGGGCGATCGGCACTGCCAGGTTGAACATCAGGTTCATGCCCATGTAGCTCATCGCGCGGGGCTGCATCACGAAGATCACCACCAGCAGCACCGCCAGCGACACGCCCGGTAGCGCGCCGCGCAGCAAACGGGCCACATTGAGCCGCGCTGGCTTGGCCACCGTAGCCTTCAGGGGAATGGGTGTAGACGCATTCATACGAGCTGTTCCTCGAAGGAGCACCGCAGGATCTGCTCCTCGCTGAGCTGGTTGCGTGGAAGGTCCAGCACCGCCTGGCCGTCGCGGAACACATACACGTGATCGCAGTGGTCCAGCTCTTCCAGTTCGGTGGTGTACCAGATGAACGTGCGGCCTTTGGCGGCTTCCTCGGCAATGATCGAATACACCTCCCGCTTGGTGTTCACGTCCACGCCGCGCATGGGGTCGTCCATCAGGATCACCTTGCTGCTGGACGCCAGGGCGCGGGCGAACAGCGCCTTTTGCTGATTGCCGCCGGACAGCGACAGGATCGGGTTGGCCATGTCAGGCGTGCGAATGCTCATGCGCTCGCGCCATTGCTCGGCCATGGCGCGTTCGGCGTCGGGGTCGATCAGGGCACCACGGCGCAGTTGCCCCAAGGAGCTCACGGTGATGTTCTCGGCGATGGACCACAGCGGGAATACCCCGTCGGTTTGCCGATCACCGGCCACCAGCGCGGCGCCCTGGCCGCTGGCGATGCACCGGCGCAGCACCTGGGTCAGCCACTGGCTTTGCCCATGCCCGGCCAGCCCGGCCAGGCCGACTATTTCCCCGGCGTGGGCGTCGACGGTGCGGCCATCCCGTTGCCGTGAAGGTTGCTGGGAAATCACCGGCGTACCTTGCAGGCGCTTGGAGGCAAACGCCTGGCGCTCGGCCGTGGCTTTGGCGGCGCTGCCCATGCATTCCACCAGCGAGGCGTGGTCGAAGTTTTTCGCCGGGCGAATGTCTACCACACCGCCGTCGCGCATCACTGCGATCCGATCACAGGTGCCTAGCATCTCGGCCAGGATATGGCTGATCAACACGATGCTGCCGCCCTTGGCCACGAACCGCCGCACAAAACGCAGCAACTGTTCGGCCACCCGGGCGTCCAGTGAAGACGTGGGCTCGTCAAGAATCACCAGCTTCAGCGGCTCGTCCACGTGCACAAAGGCCCGGGCGATTTCTACCATCTGCCGTTTGCCGATGGACAGGTCGGCCACGGTGTCGTCCGGGTCGATGCCATGGCCGGGAAAGATCTCGTCCAGGCAGGCCAGTACCCGTGCCCTCGCCTCGCGGCGCCATCCGAAGCCGCGAATGGCGGGCGACATCAGCCGGGTGTTCTCGGCAATGCTCAGGTTCGGGCACAAGGACAACTCCTGAAACACGCAACGAATGCCGTGCTGACGCGCCAGCTGCACGTTATAGCTGGCGCGCAGGTCGCGGCCTTCAACCTGCATGGTGCCGGTGTCCGCCGCCAGGGTGCCGGCCAGCACCTGCATCAACGTCGATTTGCCCGCGCCGTTGTGGCCGATCAGGCCCAGGCATTCCCCGGCGTGGAAACTCAGGTCCACGTTGTTCAACGCGCGCACCGCGCCGAACGACTTGCTGGTGCCCTTGAAGGTCACCAGCGCTCGCTGGATCGTGCTCATGTGTGCTCCCAGGCGGCATGGTCGGTCAGTTGGCGCTCAGCGCCGCGGCGGGTTTGGCCTGCAGCTTGGCGACGTCATCCACGGTATACACCTGGGTCACGATGCCGCCCTTCTCCACCCCCTTGAGGGCGGTGTCGAGGTTCTCCTGGGTCACGCTGAGCGCTGGCGACAGCAGGTCATGGGGCAGCTGCTTGCCATCGAGCAACTGCTGCGCCACCCAGAAGGCCAGGCTGGAAATGCTGGGGGCGCTGGAAATCGAGAACGACTGGTAGCCGTTGGCGTCGCGCTGTTTTTTCCACCACGACAGCTCTTCTTCGCGGTTGCCGAATATGATCGTGGGGGTTGGCCGGCCCGCGTTGGCGAAAGCCTGGGCGGCACCGTAGCCGTCGTCACCCTGGGTGACCACCGCATCGACCTTGGGCAGGCTGGGCAGGATACCCGCCACGGCTTTCTGCGCCACAGTCTGGGTCCAGTTGCCGTTCACCGAGCCTACGATTTTCAGGTTGGGGTATTTCTGCGCGCCGGCCACGATGCCGCTGTGGATCTGCTCGTCCACAGACACGCCGGCCAAGCCGCGGATTTCGAGTACGTTGGCGCCGTTCGGGAAGCGCTTGGCCAGGTAATCCATCTGGTCCAGCCCGCTTTGCTTGAAGTCCATGGAAATGCGATAGGCACACGGCTCGGTCACCACCCCGTCGAACGACACCACGATGATCCCGGCGTCGCAGGCCTGCTTCACCGTGCCATTGAGCGCCGTGGGCGAGGCGGCGTTGATCACGATCGCGTTGTAGCCCTGCAGGATAAGGTTCTGGATTTGCGCCGCCTGCTCGGTGGCCTGGTTCTCGCCGGTGGTGAGCGCGTCCGTGGAGGCGACCACGCCATCCTTGACCGCCTTGTCGGTGGTTTCTTTCCAGCTGGCGAGCATGTTTTGCCGCCACGAGTTGCCAGCGTAGTTATTGGACAGCGCAATGGTTTTATCCGAAGTATCGGCGTGGGCAACAGCGAATGGCGACAGCAGCAATACACTCGACAACAGCACGTGCCGCAATGGAGGACGTTTCATCAGCATGACCCTTGTTATTGTTGTGGGCTAGTGACGGCCGGCCTGAGCCGGTCGGTTTCATGACGTTCCGGGGCGAGTCTGCGCCTGGGATCCAGCGGCGTCTTCGGCGATCGGCGCACACGTTACGCAGGATCACGCACACCACTTGCGGGATCCCGCACCCTGCGAGCGCACCCATGCAAGCGCTTGACGCCCGAGCGCGCTAGGCTGTGCAGGCAGTGATCCAATGCGCCATGATGTGATCTCCATACCGGCATGCCCCAGAACAATAAAGGCCAGGCACCGTGCAGCGTCCACACATTCCTCCTGAAAAAGTGCTGCAGCACTTCCTTGGCGTATCCCGCGCCCTCGCCGGGTTGCTGGATTTTCAGTCCATGATCAACGCCGTGTCCCATGAGGTGCGCTACATCCTGCCTCACGATCACATCGACGTGAGCCTGCTGCTGCTCGATGGAGAAAATCACCTGCACGCGTATGAAACCGGCGTGCTCACCGCCTGGAGCGAATTCGTCGACCACCCGCTGCCGATTGCCTTGAGCCCCATCCGCACCGTGCTGCAAGGCAGTGAGCCGTTCATCCTCACGGATAACGCCATGACCGATGAGCGCTTCCAGTTCTCCGGCGCTTTCAACCAGCCCATCTTCGATGCGCAACTGCGCAGCCGGCTGCATGTGCCCCTGCGCGCCTGCGGCGAGATCATCGGCGCGCTCAGTTGTTCCAAGCACAGCGCGAACTGTTATACCTTGGGCGACGTGCAATACACCCAACACGTGGCGGACCTGCTGGCCTCCTACCTTTATGCCCTGCGCCAGACCGACCAGGCCAAGAAGCTGGCCATCGCCAAGGAACGTATCGTTGCCCGCGAAGAAGGCCTGCGCCTGGGCGCGCTTCGCCTGACTGAAGAGCTGGAAAACGAGCGGCAGCGCATCGGCATGGACCTGCACGACCAAACCCTGGCAGACATGACCCGCCTGCACCGGCGCCTGGCGCGGCTGCAAACCACCGACGCTGGGGTGGCCGGCGAACTGGCGCTGATCACCGAGGCGCTGCACGACAGCATGCGCGAACTTCGGTTGATCATCGATGCGGTGAAACCCACGGTATTGCAGCTGTTCGGCTTCGAGGAAGGGCTTGAAGACCTGCTGTTGCGTAGCGTGCGCAACAGCGGCCTGGCTATTGAAACGCACCTGTACGACCACACCGATGGCCAGGCCAATCGCCTCGCTGAACCGCAGAAAGTAGCCCTGTTCCGGATCATCCAGGAAGCGGTGAACAACGCGATTACCCACGCCTCACCGTCCACCATCGACGTGATGATTCACGGTAGCCAACAGCACCTGGAACTGACGATCCTCGACGACGGCCTTGGGCTGGACGTGAAGGACCTGCTCAAAACCGGCGGCATCCGGAACATGCAGATCCGCGCGCGCTTGCTGGGCGCAAACGTGCACATCGACCGCGGCCCCGGGAACAAGGGCACGCGGGTGAAAATCCGCATGCCTTTTGGCAGCGCGCCGCTGGAGCAGCCATGAACATTCTATTGGTGGAAGACGACCCGGTTCACCGGGCATTCCTGAAGGAAGTGATCGAAGCGGCGTTGCCCGAGTGCGAGCAATTGCTTGAGGGCCAGAACGGCCTGGAGGGCGTACACCTGGCCCATGCGCACCAGATAAACGCCGTGGTGATGGACCTGCAAATGCCCCAGCGCACCGGCGTGGAAGCGGCCAAGACCATCTGGAAGGACCAGCCCGACACTTCCATCCTGTTCTGGTCCAACTACGCCGACGAGGCTTACGTGCGGGGTATCGCCCGCATCGTGCCGCCGGGCGCGGCCTATGGCTACATCCTCAAGACCGCTTCCGAAGAACGCCTGCGGCTGGCGCTGCGGAGCCTGTTCATCGAACAGCAGTGCGTGATCGACCGGGAAGTGCGCGGTGTGCAGCAGAAAACCCAGGACCTGCGTAACGGCCTTACCGACAACGAATACGAGGTATTGCAGGACATCGCCCTGGGCCTCACAGACCGCGCCATCGCCAGCCGCCGCAACCTTTCGCTGCGCACCGTGCAGAACCGGCTGCAGCAGCTGTATGAAAAACTTGGGATTTACCAGCCAGGGGAAACCGGCGAACGCGCCGCCGCCTTCAACCTCCGGGCCCGCGCCGTGAACATCGCCCTGCTGCGCAAGTTGCTCAACCCCAATGCGCTCGAGCAGGCCGAAGCCGAACTTCAAGCGTGGCTCAAGAACCCTATGAGCGATTATGTGCGCAGTTTGCCTTGAGGATGAGGCTGGCCGGTTTCCTGCGCCTTTTTTCGTAAATCGGAAGGGCGGAAAACTTCGCCCAGCACAAAAAACATACCCACGCCGCCAGCGATTGCCATGGATAATTTGGACTCCATGACAACCTGAATCCAATCCGGATAAGAGATACATCCGGCTATCAATCCAAAGGGCACGACCGATGTTCCATTGAAGAAAGCCGTCACGCAAAGCGAGGTATTGATTTTCAATCCATGGCACCATTGCAGAATGATGCGAATGAGCACACAGATAACAGCGCCTGTAAATGTTGTGTTCTCTACAGTGGCGCTGGGAATGAGTTCAAAAAGCGCCACAGCTATGCCAGCAGCGAAAGCTTCATGAGCGCTACAGCGCTGCCGGCACCAATCACACCGCCAACAACTTCCGTGAGGCCTTCAACGTGCCCACCGAGCACATTAGTGGTCACCACGCCGACAAGAGCACCAGACAGTACAAGTCTGATTACCTTGAAAACACTTTGTTTCATTACAATGCAACTCCTTGTCGCCCGAAAGTTATGTCGCTTTTCTGCGTCGCAAAGATAACATTCCTCCCATGCGCATCAAACCGAAGGACTTTCCTATAACCAACCGCGCATGATGGCCCGGCGCGCATTGCCCTTGCCCGCCCTCACCTCAGCTACTACCCTTTCCTGCGTCACCCGGCCGCTGCGCCTGCTCTATCCTGCCTGCGCGCCCACCTTCACCCCACCCTCGACCCTGAAGCCCATTGATGACCGCCTCGCTGCCTTTGTTCCTTCGCCGACTGCTACGCCCCTTGCTCGACCCTTACCGCCGCTTTCGTCACGCCCGCTTGATCCATGCCGTGCGGGTGGCAATCGGGCTGGTGGCGACCATCCTGCTGACTACCGGCATCCATTTGCCTCACGGCGAATGGGCCTCGGTCACCATGCTGATCGTGATCGGCGGGCTGCAGCACCATGGCAACATCCGCCGAAAGGCCACCGAGCGGGCATATGGCACCTTGATCGGCGCCGCCATCGGCCTGGCCATCGTTGCCCAACAAAGCTACCTGGGGTGGTCATTGCTCACCTACGTGCTGATGTCCTCGGCGTGCGGGTTTTTCGCGTACCACGCTATCGGCAAAGGGGGTTATACCGCGCTGCTGTCGGCTATCACGATTTTCATCGTCGCCGGCCATGGCGACAATCCCATATCCGATGGCCTATGGCGTACCGTCGACATCCTGATCGGCAACGTGCTGGCGCTGGCGTTTTCCTTCGCGCTGCCGCTGTACGCCGTGTATTCGTGGCGTTACAACCTGGCCAGCACCCTGCGCGAGTGCGCTGCGGTGCATGGCCGCATCGTCGCCGGCGAAGCCGTTACCAGCGATGCGCACCTCAAGCGCATGCGCAACCTCAGTGCCTCCCTGGTGCAGCTGCGCGGCCTGATGGCGTCCGTTTCGAAGGAAGTACAGATCTCGCAAACCGAGCTCGACGCGTTGCAGCGTAACCTGCGCCTGTGCATTTCTTTCCTCGAGATCCTGGCCGATACCCGCCCCCCTGCCGACGATGCCGCGGCCATGACAGCGTTGCGCTCATCGCTTGAAGCCGAGCACCGCTTCATTCGCCGGCAACTGGTCGGCATGGCGCGCGCCCTCCGTGACGGCCACACCGAGCAGCTGCTGCGAGGGGCAGAACGCCCTGCCGGTCAACCCGCAGAAGAACTGCCCTACCCCGCACTGGACGGCTACCGGGCAATGACCCGGGAGCTGGCCGCCAACATCGACGACATGCGCCACCGCCTGGCCAAGACCGCCCCGCGCTGGAACTTCGCCCATTCCCCTCAGGAGCCTGATACCGATGACTGAACCACGCCTTGAACGTGTGCTGCTCACTAACGATGACGGCATCGACGCGCCGGGGTTGGCCGCGCTCGAAGCGGTGGCCGCCGAGTTGGGCGTTGAGGTTTGGGTAGTGGCGCCGGACCACGACCAGAGTGGCGTCTCCCATGCGCTCAGCCTGCATCAGCCGCTTCGGGTGACCCATCGCGGCGACAGGCGCTTTTCCGTCTCCGGCACGCCCGGGGATTGCGTGGCCATGGCCGTTTGCCAACTGATGCCCGCCCCACCACAGCTGGTGCTTAGCGGGATAAACAAAGGCGCGAATCTTGGGCGCGAAACCGTATTCTCCGGCACGGTAGGCGCGGCCATGGCAGCGCTGTTGTTGGAGCTTCCGGCCATTGCCCTGAGCCAGGCCTTCACTCGCCGCGACGCCGTGCGCTGGGACACCGCGCGCCAACTCGCGCCCGGCGTTATCCGTCAGCTATGGGCCGCCGGCTGGGCGCCCGGCGCTTGCCTCAACGTGAACTTCCCCGACGTTCCTGCCGACCAGGCCGGCCCCTTGCAAGTGACCCGCCAGGGCCGTGGGCGTATGCGGGGCTTGGAGGTAACGGGGCGTACCGATTTGCGTGAACAGGCGTATTACTGGCTGAACATCAAGCGCGATGACACGCCCGATGCCCAGGACAGTGAAACCGCGGTGATTGCGCGGGGCGGGATTGCGGTGACGCCGCTGCACTTTGAGCGGACGGAAGAGCAGGCGCGGGACGAGTTGGAAGCAAGGTTGAGAGGCTAACAAACGATCGGCTCATTGTTGGGGGGCGAAAGCTTTCAGACTGGCAATAGGCCTGAGTGTGTTCTGGCGATAACGCAGTGGCGTATCGAGGCGCTCGTAAAGCAGAATGAGCGCCATGAAAGCCAGCTTCGAGAAGGTCCCTACCCCAACCAACGCTTCCTGGACGCTGCTGAACAGGCGGCTGGCCGATGCCATTCCTTTCGAATGGCACCATCACCCTGAGTATGAACTCACGCTTACCTTGAATAGCCGGGGTCACCGCTACATCAGCAGCGATGTTGGCTGCTATGACGATGGTGATCTGGTGCTCGTAGGGCCCAATGTGCCACACAGTTGGTCCTCTACCGAGCTGATCCGGGCCGGGCAACCGCACCACGCGTTGGTTATCTGGTTTACAGAGGCGTGGGCTGAATCGCTGGTGAGCTTGTTTCCAGAGATGGGGCCGCTGCGCCCGTTACTGGTGGCAGCTCAGAACGCGCTGACCTTCAGTGAAGGGGCATCACGCCAAGTACGGCCAATGATCGAGGCGATGGTGGCTCAGGAGCCTGCCGAGCGGCTGGCATCCCTGCTCCTCATACTGAACATATTGGCGCGGGATAGTCAGGCCACGCGGATCCTTCCTGCCCAGCCTTTGCATACCCGCCTGAAAGTCATAGAAGACGATCGTATTCATCGGGTACTTGAATTTCTGCACTTGAATTACGCAACTGCGGTGAGCGTCCCCGACTTGGCGGAAATAGCCTGTGTCAGCGTGTCGGCATTCCATCGGATGTTTCGCAGGCACACACGGTGTACCGCGATGGATTATGTTATGCGGTTGCGAATCGGGCATGCATGCGAGCTTCTGATGCAGGGCAATGGGACGGTGTCTCTTGTTGCCGAGCAGGTTGGCTACACCTCGCAGGCGCTGTTCAACCGCCAGTTCAAAGCGCTGAAGGGGCTGACACCCTCGGAATTTCGTCGGCGGCACGGCCACTATTTTCAGTAGCGTGCCTCCATGGCCGATAGGCTGATCGGCTCTCTCTGGCTGGCCAGAACGCCACAATAGTATTGAAGTTCGCTGCAAAGGACACTGCCGGTGACACAGTCGGAAGTGCTCTCATACCTGTACTAAACAAAAATACAGGTTCTAGCATGAGCAAGTATCAAGCTTTTGAATCCGCTGCTCTCCCGGAAAATTACAAAGACAGCATCGTCAAAATGAAGCGCGCATTACGGGCCCGGATCGGTGACGTCGACGGGTTGTTTACCCAGGTGAGTGATTTCATTCGCGCTGAAATCGCCTTTATCAAGGATCAGGAGGCAAGGACAGGATCCGGATGGCCAGTGCTGGACTTCAACGCCATCGATCAAGGAAGCGTCACTGAGGAACAGATAACGCACATCAAGCGCCGTGGCTGCGTGGTCATCAGAAACCATTTCCCTCGAGATCAAGTACTGAGGTGGGAAAAGGACCTGCTGGATTACCTGGACAAGAATGAATTCGACAGCGTTTACCGAGGCCCCGTCGACCAGTTTTTCGGTAACCTGGATGCATCCAGGCCCGAGATCTTCCCGATCTATTGGTCCAAGGCCCAGATGCAGTTACGCCAGGATGAACGCATGGGCAAAGCGCAGTCTTTCTTGAACCGCCTATGGAAAACAAATTCCCATGGCCAGGAATGGTTCAACCCGGATGTCAATGCCCTCTACCCTGACCGCGTGCGGCGCCGCCCGCCGGGAACCACCTCCAAAGGCCTGGGCCCGCACACCGACTCTGGCGCGCTGGAGCGTTGGCTGCACCCGGCTTACCTGAAAGTGTTCGACAAGATCTACAGCAATGAATTTGCATCGTACGACCCTTGGGACGCCGCCTTCCGTACAGAAGTGGACGAGTATGCGTACAAGGACACCGTCAAATGTTCAGCCTTCCGTACCTTCCAAGGGTGGACTGCCCTTTCGGACATGAAGGCGGATCAGGGCGTTCTGCATACCTTGCCAATTCCTGAAGCAATGGCTTACATGCTACTGAGGCCGCTGCTCGACGACGTGCCCGAAGATGAGTTGTGCGGGGTAGCGCCGGGCAAGGTTCTGCCAGTCTCCCGGATATGGCACCCGCTACTGGTAGAAGGGCTTACGCCCATTCCTGATGTTCAGGCCGGAGATTCGGTCTGGTGGCATTGCGACGTAATCCATAGCGTTGCACCGGTCGAACATCAGCAAGGCTGGGGCAATGTGATGTATGTCCCCGCCGCGCCGATGTGTCCCAAGAATTTGCGCTACGCGCAGCAGGTGTTTCGCGCTTTTGAACAGGGGGCCTCTCCCGACGACTTCCCCAGAGAGGATTACGAAAAATCCTGGGAGGACCGGTTCACCCCAGAGGAATTGAATGCGATCGGCCGTGCAGGCCTAGGGCTTGAGTAAGCGTCACCCGCTTAACAACGGCAAGCTACATAACCACCTATAAAACAATAAAGGTCACGCCATGAACCAACTCAGTCGCCTCGCCGCTATCATCTCGCTCGCTTCATTGCTTCCCGCCGTAGCCCATGGTGTGGAGCGCAAAGGAACCGTCGAGGTCGTGCACTATTGGACGTCCGGTGGGGAAGCCAAATCAGTAGATGTGCTCAAAAAAATCATTGAAAAAGATGGTTTCACCTGGAAGGACAGTGCCGTAGCAGGAGGCGGTGGCGGCGCGGCAATGACGGTGCTGAAGACCCGCGCGGTTTCCGGAAACCCTCCCTCGGCGGCGCAAATCAAGGGGCCGGACATTCAGGAGTGGGGAAAGCTGGATTTGCTTACCAGCATTGACGATGTCGCGAAGGCTAATCAATGGGACACCCTGCTCCCCAAGGCGGTAGCCGATACCATGAAATACGACGGGCACTACGTGGCGGTGCCGGTCAATATTCACCGTATCAACTGGCTATGGATCAATCCGGCCGTACTCAAACAAGCTGGCGTGGCAAAAGCCCCCGCTACGCTCGAGGAGCTTTACGCCGCCGGAGATAAACTTAAAGCCGCCGGGTTCATTGCCATTGCGCACGGCGGCCAGGCCTGGCAGGACACCACGATTTTTGAAAACCTTGTGGTAAGCATCCTAGGGGCTGATGGCTTTAAAAAAGCCTTCATTGACATGGATGCGGGTACGTTGACCGGCCCGAAAATGGCTGGAGTATTTAGCGCATTGCGCAAGATCCAAGGGTATCTGGACCCGAACGGCTCCGGTCAGGACTGGAACCTGGAAACGGCAAAAGTCATCAACGGCAAGGCTGGTATGCAGATCATGGGGGACTGGGCCAAGAGTGAATGGACCGCAGCGGGCAAGCATGCGGGTGCCGACTACGAGTGTGTGCCGTTTCCAGGCTCACAAGGCTCATACAGCTACACCATCGATTCGCTCGCCATGTTCAAGCCTGCTGAGAAGAACAACACCCCAGGTAACATCGCTGCGCGCAATGACTTGGCCAAGGTTGCACTCGAGCCCGACTTCCAATACACCTTTAATCAGAACAAAGGGTCCATCCCCGTCATCAAGGGCTTGGACATGACCAGGTTCGATAGCTGTGCCCAGGCTTCGGCCAAGGACTTTGCCGAAGCAGAGCGTTTGGGCACCCTCGCACCAAGCATGGCCTTCAATATGTCCACTTCCCAAGCTGTTCAGGGCGCGGTATTTGACGTGATCACTAACTTTCTGACTGACAAGTCCGCTGACCCCAATGTGGCAGGGAAAAGACTGCTCGCTGCAGTCACCGCCGCTCAATAAGAAACGCTGAACATTGCCGCGGGCGCCTGTTAAAAAGCCCTGCGGCGTGTCAGGGATACTGCAGCACGGCTTTAATCCTCGCGAGGTTGCGTTCTACCCAACCACGGTCGATCGCTCCCCACTCCCGGATCCGGTAGTGGCCTATATGGTTACGCTCGCCCTCGGCCTGTTCGAACTCACACACGATATCCAGCTCCGCCAGCGCTGCCACGGTGTCCTGGGCGGTGCGCCTTGGCATGCCGGTGACCTCGGTCAAGGCGGGGATGCTGCTGGCCAAGCCGCTGTCGATCAAGTAAGCCACGTACAGGCGCCGGTAGAAACTGGTGCGGGTTTTGCTGACATCCATGGACAACTTCCGGTCAGGTGGCGAGGTCACGCCAGGTAAGATAGACCCGCAGGTCGAATTCCAGCTGGTGGTAACCCGGCTGCATATATTCGCAGAGCTTGTAGAACGCCTTGTTGTGGTCGGATTCTTTCAGGTGCGCCAATTCATGTACCACGATCATTTTCAGGAACTGCGGTGCGGCCTCCTTGAACAATGAAGCGATACGGATTTCTTTCTTGGCCTTGAGCTTGCCACCCTGCACACGGGAGATCGCCGTGTTCAACCCCAGCGCGCGGTGGGTAAGATCGAGCCGGTTATCGAACAGCACTTTGTCGGGGCTGGGCGCATTGCGCAGATGTTCCTGCTTGATGTCCAGTACATAGCCGTACAGCGCCTTGTCGCTTTGTATAGCGTGCCGCTCCGGATAGCGCTGCTGCAAATAATCGCCCAGGCGCTGCTGCTCGATCATCTGGCGTACTCTGGCTTGCAGGTCGGCGGGATAGGCTTGCAGGTATTTGAGCGGGGGCATGGCGGCAGCGCGTTGGAAGAGTGAGCCGCCAGTGTATCTCAACCGTTTACGCTGCCCCAGTCGCAGCGCTGGTGGAAACGCCAGGCATCGCCCCGCGGATCGACGACAGCAATTCCTCGGCGGTGAAGGGTTTTCGCAAGCACTGGTAAGCACCTTGAGCGGTGGCTTCTGCAAGGGAAACGTCATCCCAGAACGCCGACATGCAGATCACCGGCAAGCTTGGTGCCCGCTGGGCCAGCAACCTTTGCACTTCCGTGCCCTGCATGCCTCCCATCCGTAGATCCATAAGTACGCACGAGAGCTCCCCCATATCAGGGAAAGCGAGGATTTCCTCGCCCGAGGGAAAACTCATCGCGCTGTAACCGGCAGCCTTCAGCAAATTAGTAAGACTTTTACGAACAGAATGATCGTCATCGACCACGGCTATGTTCATCAATGTAGTGTTCATTCAGCGATAGATGCCGTGTGAGTTGACGTGCCACCGCCATGGAAAATAGCGGGGTCTGTTAATTTATTCTTCTTTCTTGATAAGGCCGATCCACTACCGGGGCTAACGCGTAGGCACTGACATCTTCCAAACCAACGCCTGAGCATAAACTAAATCTTTCGCTTCAGACAATTATCCCAAGGGATAGGTTTGCTTCGCCGCGAGCTGCCCCCGAAGGTATCGTCAACCGGCCGAGTAAGGTTTATGAGGCTTGATCCTGCCAAAGTCGGACCAATCTCAGCCATGTGTTGATTAAGGTTTTCTGCCCTGAGCGCTCTGTATAATCTGGGCAATTTCCCCTTCGCAATACACTGGACGCCCAGATGGCAAGCCACCCTGAAAGCTCGAAGCCCTTCACCTTGCCCGTACAGTTTGACGAAGCGTGGCTGTCGAGATGCACGATGACGCTGGTCCGCAGGGAGGGGGATATTTCGTATTGCGAAGTACGTGATCCGGCTATCCGGCGTAGTTGGGAAGCTGTCCGGGTGTCAGTGCAATCACCCTGCGCGTGTCATCAGCTGGAACGGCAGTTCCATCTGGCTCTGGATGAGTCTTGGGCGCAGGTTCCTGAAGCGCTCATCCGAACCAGCGATGGCCTGACCTTGCTCTATCCAAAGGCCGAGGATCCTGATCTCGGCGAGCTTCTGGATTCGACCGAGTTCACCGTGGGCCAGTTGCTATCGATCGGGCAGAAAACAGCCCGGGCTTTATCAAACGCACACGCCAGCGGCGTTGTTCATGGAAATCTGCGCCCGATTCATATCATCGTGGGAGACGGTAACCGGATTCGATTGAGAGGCTTCCAGGGAACGGCGTTGACCAATGCCAGCAACCTGATGCCGACTCCGGAGCAATGGCCCTACGTGGCTCCGGAACAGATCAGGCCCGCTGACAGGGTAACGGACGAGCGAAGCGATCTATATGCCCTGGGGGTGGTGCTCTATCGCGCGGTGGTGGGCCATCTGCCGTTTGATGCGAAAGACCCTGCACATTGGATGCACGCCCACATTGCGATCTCGCCGTCCCTGCCGGCAGTGGACAAAACCCGGGTTCCGGACGTGGTTGGCCAGATCATTCTCAAGCTTCTGGCCAAAGATCCTCGGTCCCGCTATCAAAGCGCCGATGCGCTGGCCGCAGACCTTTCCCATTGCCTGACTCAATGGAATATGAGCGCGGCGGTGACCGACTTCGCCCTCGGGCGTACTGATTTCAAACCCGGGATGTCCACAGCCCAACGCCTGTTTGGACGCGAGTATGAGAGCCAGCGCCTCAAGGGGGCACTGCGGCGCGTTACCACCACGGGAGTCTCCGAACTGCTGCTCGTCAGCGGCGCGCCAGGCGCGGGCAAATCGGCACTGATCAGTGAAGTTTTCCAAGGTCAGCCGGGGCATTGGTGGGCCAGCGGGAAAAGTGACCTGCTTCAACGGCAGGTTCCCTATGGCCCCTTTGCTCAGGTTTTCCACTCACTCGCTACGCGTGCGTTGGGCCGGGACGAAGCCGACCTGCGTCGAATCCGCGATTCGCTGATCAGAAATCTGGACGGCAACGGCCGTCTTCTCACTGAGCTGGTTCCGGAGCTTGAAGGAATCATCGGCAGGCAACCACTCCTGACCGAGCTCCCGGGCCGGCAGGCACAAGGACGGGCAACTCGCACTCTGCTCAAAGCCATCGCGGCTTTCCCACGTGAAGCAGAGCCACTTCTGCTATTCCTGGACGATATTCAATGGGCCGATGAATCCACTTTGCTGCTGCTGACGGCCTTCCTCAGCGAGCCGCCTGGCAACGTTCTGCTCATCGTGGCGTACCGGGACAACGAAGTGGAAGCGCTGCGAAACAGCGGCCAGTTCCTGGACCGGGCAGCACAGCGCAACATCGCGCCAACGTCCGAAGTGTTCCTGGAGCCTCTGGCGACTGACTCCGTGGCGCAGTTGATGGCGAGCTCGTTGTGCCTGCCGGTAGACGACCTGGACCACCTTGCAAAAATCGTTGCCGCTAAAACCGCGGGCAACCCCTACTTCGTGCATCAGATCGTTCGCGCCATGGTCGACGATCAGATCATCAAGGTCGATCCCGATACCGGGAGGTGGACCTGGTCCGCCCAGCAAGTGCGCAAACACAACTACGCCGATAACGTCGTCGACCTGATGATCGAGCGGCTCGATCGGCTGCCACCTGAGCAGCGCAAGATTCTCAGGCTGGCCAGCTGTGTTGGCACCCGATGCGATGACGCGTTACTCCTTCAGATCGCGGGAATTGCCCCCTCCGAAGCACAAGGGTTGCTCGAGCCGCTCCTCACGGCGGGGTTGCTTATCCATGATGACGGCAGCTACACCTTCCCCCACGACAGGCTTCTTGAAGCCGCCTACAATCTGGTCGCGGGCGAGTTGCAGGCCGCTCAGCATGGGTTGATTGCCGCCGCCATGCTCGATGTATGGGGCGACAAACCCACCGATCGCGCCTTCGAGATCGCCAACCAGATCCAGCGAACGTCACTTGAAACAGTGCCGCCTCGGTACCAGGTTCCTTTCATCCGCCTACTGATCTCGGCAGCTGAACGGGCCAAGGACGCCGCCGCGCTGAACCAGGCGGCTGGTTATCTCAGCACCGCCAAAGGCCTGCTGGGCGATCCAGGGTGGACTGCCCAGTATGATGCCTGCTTCGAGGCGCACCGCCTGTATGCCGAGTGCGAACTCCAGTTGGGCCATCTTCAATCCTCGGCATCGCTGATCGATGATTGCCTGCGCCATGCGCGCCCTCCCTTTGACATGGCCATCGCTTTCCGTCTGAAGGCGACGTTGAAAACGCTGCAGTCCGACTACGAAAGCGCCATCTCGGCAGCCCTTTCAGGCCTGCGTCTGCTCGACATCAACCTGGAGCGAAACCCGGACAAAAGCGCCATCGACCAGTCCTACGAAGAAATCATCCAACTGATTGGCGACCGGCCCGTGGCAAGCCTTGGGGCCATCCCGAAGTGTGCCGACCCTATCTTCATTGCCTCACTCGACCTGCTGAGCGCGCTGTTCTGTACGCTGTTCATCGAGGGCGGCCTTCGGTTCACTCACCTGGCCAAGATTGTAGAGCTCACCCTGCGGCACGGTTCTGCTCCAGCGTCGGCCCAAGGGCTTGCCTGGTTCGGCGTGATGATCGCGGACCGTTTTGGGGCCTACGCGCGCGGCCTTGAATTCGCCCAGGCCGCCGAGGCTTTGGACGAGGCGCATGGGGATGATCACACCCGGGCGGCGACGCTGGTGGCGATGGACCGGCTTTCGTCGTGGACCCTACCAATCAAGGCTGCAGTGCAAAAAGCCAGGCAAGCGATCTCGGCCGGGCAAGCAGGTGAAAACATCAGCATGGTTTGCTATGCCTGCTACCACGTGTCCTCCGATCTGCTGGCAATGGGCGAGCGCCTGGTCAAGGTCGAAGAGGAGATATCGCGGGGGTTGGCACTGGTCGGGCAGTACCAATACGCGGACGTGGAACATGTGCTTCAAGCGCAGAAAAAATTTGTCAGCGATATGCGCCACGGCCGCGGTACCCTCCCGCCAGCAAGGCTGCACAAGGAAGGCTCCATCGCGACGCCTGACAGCGGATTTTCAAGTACCACGGCCTTCTACATTCATCTGTACGCCGGGATGACGGCGTATTTTTATCACGATTTCGATAGCGCTATCGCAGCGTTCAAAGAGGCTGAGCGCTTGGTCTGGGCAGTGCCAGGGCATATCAACCTGGCGGATTACTACCTCTACTCAAGCCTCGCCGAGACCCACCCGGATGCCCCCGGCAGCCTGGAGCAAAAGCTTAGGCTGTTGCGGGCCCGCCGCGAACGCTTCGCCGGGTGGGCCGCGGTCAATCCCGCCACCTTCAAAAGCAAGCTGATGTTCATCGAAGGCATGATCGCCATGCTGCAGGACGATGACATGCATGCTATCCGTTGCTTTGATGAATCCGCCATTGCTTCCGCAGCCGCCGGCTTCGTCAATGAATACGCGCTGGCGCACGAGATGCTTGGCACAGCTACGGGCAAGAACGGGCTGATATCGGGCATTACGCTGCATATGCGGGTGGCGCGGGACTGGTATCGGATGTGGGGCGGCGACGGCAAGGCGGACTGGTTGGAGAAGAAGTTTTCCTTCCTGGCGAGCGAGCCGATAGTGGAGCATCGCCCGTTTGCAGAGCCGGGCCTGGACCTTGCCGTAAGCATTCAAACGGCCAAAGCCTTATCGGAAGAAGTGCTGCTGGACAGGCTGGTTGTGACCTTGGTCAACCACCTGATGGTGCAGGCCGGTGCAGACCTTGGCGTGCTGTACGTCGTACAGTCAGGGAAACTCAACATCGCCGCTGCGGGCCGGGTCGCTCAGGGTGAGGTTGTGGTGGACCTGGACAACCTTGCAGAGGTTGAAGTCCCGGCTTCAATCCTGAATGCCACCTTCCGGACAAGAAAAGCGCTGGTATTGGACGATGTTCATGTCGACTGCCCCGAAGCGTACCGGGACGACTACGTTCTGCGGCACACCCGCTCTGTTCTATGCCTCCCCCTACTTCGACAGGGCTCGGTGCTTGGGCTGGTGTACCTTGAGAACAGCCTGTCACCGGGGATCTTCAACGAGCAGCGGCTCTCAGTTCTGGATATCGTGGCTACTCAGGCCGCCGTATCGCTGGATACCGCCCGCTTGTACGAAAAGCTTGTGGAAGAAGCGCACCTCAAAGCCCAGGTCGAAAGCGAGCTTCGCCAATCACGGGAGGAGCTGGCCCGCAGCGCGCACCTCACCGTCATGGGCGAACTCTCTGCATCCATTTCCCATGAGATCAGCCAGCCACTGCTCGGCATCGTGTCTAATGCGGACGCAAGCTTGATGTGGCTTACCCGGGATAATCCTGATATCGAAGAAGCAGTGCTGGGCCTTGAAGACATTCGGGCTGACGGCGCCAGGGCAACCAATATCGTCAAGGCACTCCGCCAATTGGCCAAGCAAGCACCTCCTCAGCTCGAGGCGTTCAAGCTTGATGATCTCCTTCGTGAAGTGCTTCGCCTTACAGCTGCCGATATCGAGCGGCAGAATGTGACCATTCAAGCCGAGCTCGCGCCTAATCTGCTCGTCAATGCCGACCTGGTGCAAATCCAGCAGGTGTTCTACAACTTGATAAACAACGCAGTGGAAGCCGTGTCGCTGAATTCAGGTGATCGAATCGTCCGTATTGAAGCCAAGCATGAAGACGCGCGTGTGTGCGTTCGCGTGGACGACAATGGCCCAGGCATTGCCGAGGAAAACCGCGACCGAATATTCGAGGCGTTTTTCACTACCAAAGGCACAGGGCTTGGTATGGGGCTGGCGATCTGCAGAACGATCATGAAAGCGCACGGGGGTAACCTCGTTGCCGAGAACAATGAGCTGGGTGGTGGGCGCATTTGTTTTTCGCTGATTGCGGCGGGGGCTTTGCGGCGTGGGCCAGTTACGGGGATTCACTAAGGTGCAATAGCCGCGGCGGCAGTCAGCCCATCGGGCTGAGTGAAGCTGCTGCCGAGTAATACCGCGTATTCTCTGCATCGCCGTTAACCACTTTTTTGAACCAGGCACCACTGCGGCGCCGTGCAATGACGCCGCTTGACCTAAAGCGCAGGCGCCCCGTCCGGGATCAAACGAACCTCCACCCTCTGGCCTAGCGCACGGGCGGCACTGGCAAGGGTTGCCAGGGTCATGCCAGGGTCGTTCTGGTCGAGAGCTCGATCGACTGCGCTCCGGCTGGTATGCATTCGTTCGGCAAGCGCTGTCTTGGACAGTTTCTGCGCTTTCATCAATTCTTCCAGTTGCCAAGCGATGACTCGCTTGAGTGCAGCCGCAGAGACCTCCTCAAGCATGCCCTGTTCAGAAAGAAAATCGTCGAAGTCAGAACCGATATGTTTGTCCATTACCCTATCCCTGTAACGTGGCTTTACGCCGCCGGGCGGTGTCGAGGTCCGATGCTGGCGTTTTCTGGCTTTTCTTTATGAACCCGTGCAACAACACCATGGTGTCGCCTTCAACCGCAAAAATCACCCGAGCGATGGTGTCGGCCAGGCCTACCCTAACTTCCCACAAGCCGGCTTCAAATTTGCGAACCACAGGCATGCCGAGGGGCCAGCCGTACTGCACCGTTTTGATGTCCATGCCTATGGCGCGCCGATCCTCGCGTGGCAATCCGGACAACCACTCGCGCACTGGTTCGTTACCTGCTTCCGTGCAGAAAAACCTTACTTTCAGTATGGGGGCTTCCTTGCTCATGCCAGCAAGTGTACCAAAATTAGTGCACCCGGCAATAGTTCATAGTGGGCGGCCCCACCGGCGCAGTTTTGGCTAGCTTCGTTAGGGGCTCTTGGTAGGCGTTACGCCCCGCGCCGCCCTGGCTTATCTCAACTGAAGGAGGCAGCGAATATGGGTCCAGCCACCGAGTCCTGCGGGCCTCCAGATGATCTGAAGAGAAAATCGGATGATGTCCCGAAAAAGTCCCCACACATGAAAAAGCCCAACCGTCTCCGATTGGGCTAAGTCATTCAACAATATGGTCGGGACGGAGTGATTCGAACACTCGACCCCTTGCACCCCATGCAAGTGCGCTACCGGGCTGCGCTACGCCCCGACTAGGCGTTTAAACCTGCTCTCGTTAGCAGCGAGAACGGAGAGAAAGATACCTTAACCTTTTGAATTATGGAAGCTTTTTCTCTAACTATTTTCGTTCACTTCTTGAGTACGTGAAGCACATCTTCCAGTTCGCTGATCATCTGGCGGATGAGTTGCTTGTACTGGGTGGTGTCGTCCTTGGCTTCGTCGCCGGAGAGCCGCAAACGTGCGCCGCCGATGGTGAAGCCTTGGTCGTACAGCAGCGCGCGGATCTGCCGGATCATCAGCACGTCCTGTCGCTGATAATACCGGCGGTTGCCGCGGCGCTTCACGGGGTTGAGCTGCGGGAATTCCTGTTCCCAGTACCGAAGGACGTGGGGCTTCACCGCACACAAGTCGCTGACTTCACCGATGGTGAAGTAGCGCTTGCCGGGAATGGGCGGGAGCTCGTCGTTATGACTTGGTTCCAGCATAGGCTTCCACTCGGGCCTTCAGTTTCTGCCCTGGACGAAAGGTGACGACGCGGCGCGCGGTGATCGGGATTTCCTCACCCGTTTTCGGGTTGCGGCCCGGCCGCTGGCGCTTGTCTCGGAGGTCGAAATTACCGAAACCCGATAACTTGACCTGTTCGTTGTCTTCGAGCGCATGCCGGATTTCCTCGAAAAAGAGCTCAACCAATTCCTTGGCTTCGCGCTTGTTCAGGCCCAGCTCCTCATAAAGACGTTCTGCCATCTCAGCTTTCGTCAGAGCCCCCATACGTCACTTCCTTAACGTGGCGTTCAACCTTTGTTCGAGCGAGGTGAGGATTTGCGAAGTGGTCGAGTTCACCTCATCGTCGGTAAGAGTGCGCGATGGATGCTGCCAGGTCAAGCCAACGGCAAGGCTTTTTCTATGCGGATCAATGCCTTTACCCTGGTAGACGTCAAACAGCCTCAGGTCGGTCAGCCATTCCCCTGCCTGCTCACGAATTACCGTCATGATCGCCTCGCTGGCTACGCCTTGATCGACCACCAGGGCGATATCACGACGCACTTCCGGGAAGCGTGACAGCTCCTTGAACTTGGGCAGGCGGCCTTCAACCACTTCCTCCAGTGCCAGTTCGAACACATAGACCGTACGGTCGAGGCCCAGTTTCTTTTGCAGTTCTGGGTGCAACGCGCCCAGGTAGCCTACTTCCTGGCCGTTACGCTCGATGCGAGCGGTTTGCCCGGGATGAAGCGCCGGGTGGCTGCCGGGCACGAAAGTGAACGCAGCCAGCGCGCCGGCATGGCCCAGCACTGCCTCGACGTCTGCCTTGATGTCGAAGAAGTCGACCTTGGCATCGCCCTGTGCCCAGCCTTCAGGCAGGCGGGTGCCGCAGGCAACGCCGGCCAGCATGGGCTCTTGCTTGAGCTCGCCCAGTTGGCCAACGAAACGCAGGCCGCTTTCGAACAGGCGCACCCGGGTTTGCTGGCGGTTGAGGTTGTGCTGCAGCGCTTGAATCAGGCCGGGCCACAAGGAAACACGCATCGCGGCCATGTCCGACGAGATCGGGTTGGCCAGCGTGAGCGGTTTCACGCCCGGGCTGAACAGCTCGAACTGCTTCGGATCGATGAAGCTGTAAGTGATCGCTTCCTGATAGCCGCGGGCAACCAGCAGGCGGCGCAGCGCGGGCAATTCAGCCTTGGCTTCGGTGCGCAGCTGAGGCGCCAGGCGAGCTTGCGGGTAGCGCACTGGCAGACGGTTGTAACCGTACAGCCGGCCCAGTTCTTCGATCAGGTCAACTTCCAGGCTGAGGTCGAAGCGGTGGCTCGGCACGGTGACTGTCCACTGCCCTGCCCCATCGGCAATCACACCCAGGTCCAGGCCTTTGAGCAAGCCTTCGATAGTGCTGGCGCCCATGTCCAGGCCCAGCATCTGCTCCACGCGCTCGGCACGCAGGGTAATCGGGGTAACCTTCGGCAGGTGTGCCTCGTTGCTCACGTCAACTATCGGCCCCGCTTCGCCGCCGGTGATTTCCAGCACCAGCGCGGTCGCTCGCTCCATGGCCTCTCGGGCGAGGTTGAAGTCCACGCCGCGCTCGTAGCGGTGCGAAGCATCCGTATGCAGCCCGTAGGAACGGGCCTTGCCTGCGACGGAGATCGGCTCGAAGAAGGCGCTTTCCAGGAACAGGTCCCGGGTAGTCGCGGTATTCACACCACTGTGCTCGCCACCCATCACGCCGGCAATTGCCAGTGCGCGCTGATGGTCGGCGATCACCAGCGTATCGCTGCGCAGGGCCACTTCCTGGCCGTCCAGCAACACGAGCTTCTCACCTTCTTCAGCCATGCGAACACGGATGCCGCCATTGATTTCGTTCAGGTCGAAGGCGTGCATGGGCTGGCCCAGCTCGATCATCACGTAGTTGGTGATGTCGACTACGGCGTCGATGCTACGCACTTCGGCGCGGCGCAGGCGCTCGACCATCCACAGCGGGGTCGGGCGGCTCAGGTCGACGTTGCGGATTACCCGGCCCAGGTAGCGTGGGCAGGCGGCAGGCGCCAGCACGTCCACGGGGCGCACGTCGTCGATCACAGGCGGCACGGCCTTGATTTCCGGGCGGCTGACCGGCGACGCATAGAGCGCGCCCACTTCGCGGGCCAGGCCGGCCAACGACAGGCAGTCGCCACGGTTTGGCGTAAGGCCCATCTCGATGATCACGTCTTCGAGCGCCAGGTATTCGCGGATGTCCTGGCCCACAGGCGCATCGGCGGGCAGTTCGAACAGGCCGTCATTGCCCTCGCCTACCTGCAGCTCGGCCTGGGAACACAGCATGCCGTTGGATTCAACGCCACGCAGCTTGGCCTTCTTGATCTTGAAGTCGCCGGGCAGTTGAGCACCGATCATGGCGAACGGGATCTTCAGGCCGGGGCGCACGTTCGGCGCGCCGCACACTACCTGGAAGGTTTCGCCGCCGTTGCTTACCTGGCACACACGCAGCTTGTCGGCGTCCGGATGTTGCTCGGTGCTCAGCACTTCGCCCACTACCACGCCGCTGAAGGCGCCGGCCACCGGGGTCACGCTGTCGACTTCCAGGCCGGCCATGGACAGGCGGGCAACGAGGTCGTCGCGGGATACCTGCGGGCTCACCCAGCCACGCAGCCATTGTTCACTGAATTTCATGCTGCTCTCCTGAAAATGTCGTTATGGCTAGCGAAATTGCGCAAGGAATCGCAAGTCATTGTCGAAGAACAGGCGCAGGTCGTTCACACCGTACCGCAGCATGGCCAGGCGCTCGGCGCCCATGCCGAAGGCAAAGCCGGAGAACTCCTCGGGATCGATGCCGGACATCCGAAGCACGTTCGGATGAACCATGCCGCACCCCATCACTTCCAGCCAGCCGGTCTGCTTGCACACGCGGCAGCCTCCGCCGCTGCAGATAACGCACTGAATGTCCACCTCGGCCGACGGCTCGGTGAACGGGAAGAAGGACGGACGGAAACGCACCGCCAACTCCTTCTCGAAGAACACGCGGAGAAATTCTTCGATGGTGCCTTTCAGGTCCGCGAAGTTGATGTCGCGGTCGATCAGCAGCCCTTCCACCTGGTGGAACATGGGGGAATGGGTAAGGTCCGAGTCGCAGCGGTAAACGCGGCCCGGGCACACAATGCGAATCGGCGGCTGGCTGGACTCCATGGTCCGCACTTGCACCGGCGAGGTGTGGGTGCGCAGCAGCATGTTCGCATTGAAATAGAAAGTGTCGTGCATTGCACGCGCCGGGTGATGGCCCGGAATGTTGAGCGCTTCGAAGTTGTGGTAGTCGTCCTCAACCTCGGGCCCTTCGGCGATGCCATAGCCGATATGGGTGAAAAACTGCTCGATGCGCTCCAGGGTGCGGGTGATCGGGTGCAGGCCGCCACTGGCCTGGCCACGCCCCGGAAGGGTGACGTCAATCTGCTCTGCCGCCAACTGGGCGTTCAACGCAGCCTCTTCGAAGGCCGCCATGCGGGCATTGAGCTCGCCAGTGACGCGCTCCTTGGCTTCGTTGATCAGCGCGCCGACCTTGGGCCGTTCCTCGGCTGGCAGGTTGCCCAGGGTTTTCATCACCTGGGTGAGTTCGCCCTTCTTGCCCAGGTACTGAACCCGGATCTGCTCAAGGGCGTTGATGTCTTCAGCGTTGTGCACGGCCTCCAAAGCTTGGGTGACCAGCGCATCCAGGTTTTCCATTTAAAGGCTCCAGATACGAAATAGGGGAAGAGCGCAGGCCCTTCCCCTATTCAAAGACGTTCAACACCGTTGCCTACCGAGGCAGGCAACGGTGATTGTCGGGGGTACTCAAGCCAGCGAGGCTTTAGCTTTCTCGACAATCGCAGCAAACGCCGCTTTCTCGTTCACTGCCAGATCAGCCAGTACCTTACGGTCGATCTCGATGGCAGCCTTTTTCAGGCCAGCGATCAAACGGCTGTAAGACAGGCCGTTGGTACGAGCACCAGCGTTGATACGGGCGATCCACAGAGCGCGGAACTGGCGTTTCTTCTGACGACGATCTCGGTAGGCGTACTGGCCAGCCTTGATGACGGCTTGCTTGGCAACGCGGAATACGCGGGAACGCGCACCGTAGTAGCCTTTTGCAAGTTTCAGAATTTTCTTGTGACGCTTACGGGCAATGACGCCACGCTTAACACGAGCCATGAGCTATATCCTCTATCTTTGACCGAAACGGAATCAACGAACGCGCAGCATGCGCTCCACTTTTGCGACGTCAGACGGGTGCAGCAGGCTGCTACCACGCAGTTGACGCTTACGCTTGGTGGACATCTTGGTCAGGATGTGGCTCTTGAAAGCGTGCTTGTGCTTGAAGCCGGAAGCGGTTTTCAGAAAACGCTTCGCGGCGCCACTTTTGGTTTTCATTTTTGGCATGTTCGGATACTCCGCATTCAGTGAATAAACATAACCACAAGGCCTGCCGTGCCCTGGAGGTTACTTCTTGCGTTTGGGGGCGATGACCATCAACAGCTGGCGTCCTTCCATCTTAGGCTGCTGTTCAACGGCGCCGTATTCGGCGAGGTCAGCTTCGACCCGCTTCAACAACTCCATGCCCAGCTCCTGGTGGGCCATCTCACGACCACGGAATCTCAGAGAGATCTTGGCCTTGTCCCCATCACTCAGGAAACGTACCAGGTTGCGCAGTTTTACCTGGTAATCCCCTTCTTCCGTCCCTGGACGAAACTTGATTTCTTTGATCTGGATCTGCTTCTGGTTCTTCTTCGCGGCATTCTGCTGCTTCTTCTTTTCGAAGATGTGCTTGCCGTAGTCCATCACGCGGCAAACGGGCGGCAGTGCATCAGCGGAGATTTCCACCAGGTCCAGCTTCGCTTCTTCAGCGATACGAAGCGCTTCATCAATAGAGACGATGCCAACCTGCTCACCGTCAGCACCGATTAACCGAACCTCGCGGGCCGAGATATTCTCGTTGATCGGGGCCTTCGGTGCGGTTCGTTTATCCTGTCTCATTTCACGCTTAATAATGATTACTCCAAATCTTGGCGACCACGCCGGGAAACCGCCTGCGCAAGGTGCTTCTGGAAGTCCGCGACCGGCATCGAGCCAAGGTCAGCGCCTTCACGGGTGCGCACGGCGACAGTTTGCGTCTCTACCTCACGGTCGCCGATGACGAGCATGAACGGGACCTTGAGCAGAGTATGCTCGCGGATTTTAAAGCCAATTTTCTCGTTTCTCAAGTCAGACTTGGCACGGAAGCCGCTGCCATTGAGAATTCCCTCTACTTCGCGGGCGAAATCGGCCTGGTTGTCGGTGATATTCATGATCACCGCCTGGGTAGGCGCGAGCCACGCAGGGAAGGCGCCGGCATAGTGTTCGATCAGCATGCCGATAAAGCGCTCGAACGAGCCGAGGATCGCGCGATGCAACATCACCGGGCGCTTGCGGCCGTTGTCTTCGGCTATGTAGCTCGCATCCAGCCGCTCCGGAAGGTTCGGGTCGTACTGCAAGGTGCCACACTGCCAGCTACGGCCCAGGCAATCCTTGAGCGTGAATTCGATCTTCGGCCCGTAGAACGCGCCTTCGCCCGGCAGATAGGACCACTCCAGGCCCGAATCGTCCAGTGCATCGGCCAGGGCTTTCTCGGCGCGATCCCAGAACTCTTCCGAACCCACGCGCTTGGCGGGGCGGGTGGAGAGCTTCATGGTCACGTCGGTGAAGCCGAAGTCCTTGTAAACCTGCAGGGTCAAGTTGATGAAATCGGCCGATTCCTTCTTCACTTGATCTTCAGTGCAGAAAATATGTGCGTCGTCCTGGGTGAAGCCACGCACGCGCATGATGCCGTGCAGGGCGCCGGACGCTTCGTTGCGGTGGCACGAGCCAAACTCGGCCATGCGCAGCGGCAGGTCACGGTAGGACTTCAAGCCCTGGTTGAATATCTGCACATGGCACGGGCAGTTCATCGGCTTTACCGCGTAGTCGCGGTTTTCCGACGACGTGGTGAACATGTTCTCGGCGTAGTTGGACCAATGGCCCGATCGTTCCCAGAGGATACGATCCACCACCTGTGGCGTTTTCACTTCCACATAGCCGCTCTCGCGCTGAACCTGGCGCATGTACTGCTCCAGCACCTGGTAGATCGACCAGCCATTGGGGTGCCAGAACACCATGCCTGGCGCTTCTTCCTGAAGGTGGAAGAGGTCGAGTTGCTTGCCGATACGGCGATGGTCACGCTTTTCGGCTTCTTCTATACGCTGTATGTAGGCGGCCAGTTGCTTCTTGTCCGCCCAGGCGGTGCCATACACGCGTTGCAGCTGTTCGTTCTTGGCATCGCCGCGCCAGTAGGCGCCAGACAGCTTGGTCAGCTTGAACGACTTGAGGAAGCGGGTGTTCGGCACGTGAGGGCCGCGGCACATGTCCACATACTCTTCGTGGTAGTACAGGCCCATCGCGGTTTCGTTGGGCATGTCCTCGACCAGGCGCAGCTTGTAGTCCTCGCCACGGGCCTTGAACACTTCGATCACTTCGGCGCGCGGGGTCATCTTCTTGATGACGTCGTACTCGGTGTCGATGAGCTCACGCATGCGCGCTTCGATGGCAGCCATGTCATCGGGCGTGAAGGGGCGCTCATAGGCGATGTCGTAGTAGAAGCCTTCTTCGATGACCGGCCCGATCACCATTCTGGCCGATGGGTACAGCTGTTTCACTGCGTGACCAACCAGGTGCGCGCAGGAGTGACGGATGATTTCCAGCCCCTCCTCGTCCTTGGGGGTAATGATCTGAAGGCTGGCGTCGTTGTCGATCAGGTCGCTGGCATCGACCAAGGTTCCGTTGACCTTGCCGGCGACGGTGGCCTTGGCCAGGCCGGCGCCGATCGAGGCGGCGACTTCGGCGACCGAAACGGGGTGGTCGAACGAACGCTGACTGCCGTCAGGAAGAGTAATGGTGGGCATGGCGCCTCCTCTCCTAGTGGTGACCCCTACCAAAGGTCACGTGGGTTGGGATGAGCCAGTACACGATTCGGCGGTATGCCTGCCTCACAGTGGCAGGAGCCAGTGGCCAACCAGGGACCGAACCGGAGTGACTGGAAATAAACAAAAAAACCGCTTGAATGAGCGGGCCGCCATCCTAGCACACAGATCAGCAAGCGCTTGCGGGTTTCTTTGCCTTCAAAAGCCGTGGCGCTGAACTTGAGCGTAACGCCCGTTTCAAACAGGCAATGCCGCACAGTTTTTCTACTCCACCCTCAGGAGCCTTCACATGCGTGTGTCCACATTACTTTCCGCTGCACTGCCCTTTGCGCTACTGGCGCCTCTCACCGCCCAGGCTCAGTGGCCCGCCGGCGCCCGCGAGCAATACATGAGCGACTGCGTCGCCACCGCCACGCAAAGCGTAAGCACTGAAAAAGCCACGGCCCACTGCGCCTGTGGTGCAGAGGTGATCGACAAGAAGTTTTCCACCGAGGAGATCCAGCAACTGATGAGCAAGGCGCCACCGCCCACTGTGACGCTGCGTGATCGGCTGCAAAAAGAAGTGGCGGTATGCAAGGCAAAATCGTGATCGGAACGACCGTTCGGCGCCAAATCGCTGTCGCCACAGGCTTGAAATGCAGTGTTTTCGCTAAATCTCAGCTTTTTTAGCCCTGACGGGGTTACCAAAGCCGCGATTGTGTCTATGATGGCCCTGTACTGTTCGGTTGAACGGTACTCGTACTAGATACTTATGTTTCCTGGAGATACACCCCATGTCCAATCGCCAAACCGGCACCGTCAAGTGGTTCAACGATGAGAAGGGCTTCGGCTTCATTACTCCGCAAGGCGGCGGTGATGATCTGTTCGTTCACTTCAAAGCGATCGAATCCGACGGTTTCAAAAGCCTGAAAGAAGGCCAGACCGTTTCTTTCGTGGCTGAGAAAGGCCAGAAAGGGATGCAGGCCGCGCAGGTTCGTGGCGAGTAAGACTCCGCCGCTTGCAATGCCGAAGAGGCCCGCCAGGGGAACCGCACGATGCGGTCGACCTGGCGGGCCTTTTCTATTCAGGTTCCACCTCCCCCTTCCCTAACCGCAATTTGCTCGTACGATCTTGCCACTGTCGTCGGCGTTGAGGTTAAGCCGCTCCGATCGGTAATCCATGGTCACTGGATCATGGGGGCCAAGGATGCGCGCCATCAATGAGCCCGAGCGCACCTTTGCCTGCTCGAGCAATGCCTGTGAGGCCTGTTGCCCTACCGCAAACTGCGCGGCCTCGGAACTGCACCGCCCCGCTTCAACTGTCGGGGCTGCGGTGCTTGCTGGCGCCAGCGGTGTTGATGTGGAGCATCCGCCCGCCAATGCCAGGGCCGCAATTGCCAGCCCGGTTTTACCCAAACCCATGAAACCTCCTCGTTATTCAAGCGTTGCCCACCTGCGACCATGCGTGGCGCCGGAGGTTGCGTGGGAGTTTGCCCGTGTGGCGAGCAGGAGCGGCGAAGAAAAAGTGACAGGATATTACCTGGCCGACTGGCGAACACCTGATGGGCTTCAGTAGATATCGAGATAATCCGAGCGCGGATGCGGCCAATTACCCAGCAATACCGCATGGATCTTTGCCACCCACGCCTCGTCGCTTGCCGCGGCCGGCCCCACGCAGCCAGACCCGGCGGCCCAGGTTTCCAGGCGAAAGCGCACCCCGGCCAACGACTGCCCGCCAATTGCGTCAGTGGACAGCCAGGCCAGGCCGGCATCGCTCACCCGTAATTGGCAATGGGCCCGGTCGTTGCCTTGGGCGATCAGTTGGCGAACGGAAGCCAGGCGAGGCTCTCCGGGCTGGGTAAGGTCTATAAACATGTTCTGCAACGCCGGGTTTATTCCCGCAAAGTGTGCCATGACGGTGGGCTTATACCCAAGAATCCGTGCGTGGTATGGCGCAAAGTGATTAACTTGGCGCTTCAACCTCACGGCGGACCTGCCATGAACCTGACCCTCGTCACCGATATAAAGGCCAGATGGGCCGAAGGCCAGTGCTCCTACAGCCCTACAAATCCTGAAGAACTGGCAATCATCAGCGTCGACCTGCTGGTGCGCGAACTGGGCACCGAAGCGGCCCGCGCCTTTGTCGACCAAGTATTCGAGCGCTTTGCTCAAGAGCCTCGCTGGTCCCCATTGGAACCCATGCAGGCGGTGTGATCAGGGCAACCGGGCCAGCGCCTTGCCAAGCAGTTCGAAAAAGCCCTCGCTGTTCGCGTCTGTCACCCACGTGACCGGCGCACTGCCCCGTACTGCGTTTTCCAGCAGGCGGCTTCGGCCAAGGTCATCGCCTTCGCCACAGTCCACGCAAGCAATGGCGGGCATGGTTTGATAAATCGTAGGCTCCAGCAGCCACGCGATCACGTTGGCATCGTGCACAGGGCCGCCCGGCAAGCCATAGCGCTCCATGTCCACCCGAATATACGGCGCCATGATCGCAGCTACGCGTTCGCTGGCGCGGATTCCCAAGCCCTGAAGCCAATCAAGCCGGGCGTGGCCGGTGAGCACTTTGTGAGTCACGTCCAATGGCAGGTACACCAGAGGTACGCCACTGGCCAGCACCTCAGAGGCGGCATGGGGGTCGGCGAACAGGTTGAATTCGGCCACTGGCGTGACGTTCCCTGGGTTGAACCAGGCCCCGCCCATGATCACTACCTGCTTGATCCCCTGAACGATACCCGGCGTCTTGCGCAGTGCCAACGCCAGGTTGGTCTGCGGGCCCAGCAAGGCGAGCGTGATACTTGCAGGCGCGGCGCTGGCCAGGGTGCGCACGAGATACTCCACCGCATGCTCGCTCGCCGGGCCTTCTGCGGGTGAGTGAATGGCAAAGTCCGGCAAGCCTTCGTTGCCGTGTACGTCTTGCGCATACAGCGGCATGCGTTGCAGCGGCCGATCCGCTCCGGCGTACACCGGCACATCGCCACGCCTGGCCCATTCGCGTGCCAGGCAGGCATTGCGGGTGGTCTTGGCGAGGGGAACGTTGCCCGCCACGGTGGTGATCGCCATCAGGTTGATAACCTCCGGGCGCGCCATGGCCAGGAGTAGCGCCACAACGTCGTCCACGCCTGGGTCGGTATCAATGATCAAATCAAGCATGGGGTCACCAAGGCCAGGCCAGAACTTGCTGGCGGTCTGGAATGGACGGCTGGGCACCCTCACGGGTGACCGACAACGCCGCAGCCTGCTGCGCGAAACGAATCGCCTCGACCTCCGCACAGCCCTGTGCCAACGCGGCGGCGAAGGCACCGATGAACGTATCCCCCGCCGCCGTCGCATCCACCGCGCTCACTTGATAAGCGGGAAAATGCTGCACCCCTTCAGGCCCGGCAAGCAAAGCGCCAGCCTCGCCCAATGTAAGCAGCACCTTGCCGGCGCCCCGCTGAAGCAACGCCTGTGCGGCGGCCTCGGCGCCGTCCCGGCCCGCCACCGGAACGCCTGAAAGCAATTGTGCTTCGCTTTCGTTGGGCACCAGGTAATCGACCCAAGGCAACCATTGCGCAGGCAACGGCCCAGCGGCAGGCGCCGGATTGAGCACCACTGTTTTCCCAAGCGCACGCGCGCGCGCCAAGGTGTGACCCACCACCGCCTCTGGCACCTCGAGCTGGCACACCACCACTTGCGCCCCAAGCAGCGCCTGCTCCATCGCATCCACGTGCTCGGTGGCAAGCTCCCCATTGGCCCCAGCCACGATCACGATGGTGTTTTGGCCGGCTTCTTCGACAGTGATCAGTGCGACACCTGTGGGCACGTCCGGAAGAATACGCACGCCTTCGCAGTCGATAGCGTCATCCAGCAATGCCTGGCGCAGTGCCCGTCCGTTCGGATCGTCGCCCACACAGCCGATCATGCTCACCTGCGCCCCGAGGCGCGCCGCCGCCACCGCCTGGTTGGCACCTTTGCCGCCGGGCGCGGTGACGAAGCGGGTACCGGTCAGGGTCTGGCCCGGTTGCGGCAGGCAGGGTGCCCGCACCACAAGGTCCATGTTCAGGCTGCCCACCACCACGACTCGGCCCGGTGCTTGAACCTGTTCTTCGGCATTCATATGTTCGCTTCTTCCTGGTTACAAACCTGCGCCGCCATTCTGGCCTGCGGCGGCGCGGTGGATTCTCTTGGAACAATGGTCGGGGCGACTACATGCCGCCGCGGGCCCGAGGATTCCCTTTTCTGTATTCGCGCCAGCAGGCATTCGGCAGCCAGCTCACCCAGTGCCAGTATGGACTGGCCGACAGTCGTGAGCGCCGGATACACGTACCGACACATCTGTATATCGTCAAAACCGATCACTGACAGTTCCCTCGGCACGGCCAGCTTGCGCTCAGCGGCCGCGCGCAGCAGGCCCATCCCCAACATGTCGTTGGCGGCAAATACCGCACTCGGCGGGCGCTCGCCAAACAGCGCTACCCCTGCGCGGTAGCCGCCGTCGGCACTGAAATCACCAGCCAGCCGCCAATGTGCGGGAACCGCTACGCCCGCCTCAGCCATCGCGCGGTCGAAGCCGGCCTGGCGCAAGCGGGCCACCGTGGTACCGGCCGGCCCATTCACACAGGCGATGCGCCGATGGCCAAGTTGTAACAGGTGCCGGGTGGCCAGGTAGGCACCCTCAGCGTGATCAATGCACACCAGGTCGGCATCCACTCCGGGCATTTCGCGGTCCACTACCACCATTGGCGTGGTCAGGCCGCTCCAGTCATCGCAGGCGACACCACTGTCTACGGCGGCGAGCAACAGACCATCCACGCGCTTTTCCTGCAGCACACGAAGGTAACTGCGCTGCTTGCGCGGATCGTCATCGGAGTTGCAGAGGATCACGCAGTAGCCGTTGCGCTCGCAGGCATCTTCGATGCCCCTGGCGAGTTCTGCGAAGTAGGGGTTGATGTTGTTGGGCAACACCAGGCCGATGGTGGCGGTTGCGCGGGCTTTCAGCGAACGCGCCACACCGCTGGGAACATAAGCCAGCTCGGCAATGGCAGCCTCTACCTTGGCGCGTACCGCGTCGCTCACCGGCCGGGTATTGTTCACCACATGGGACACCGTGGTGTAGGAGATGCCAGCCAGCGCGGCGACGTCCTTGATCGTCGCCATGTCAACCCTGCCGCCGGGCGCGACGGCTTCGGTAGGTATCCAGTATCACCGCCAGCACAATCACCGCACCGGTAATCAAGCGTTTGGTGGGTTCGCTGGCGCCGATCTGTGCCAGCCCGGCCGCGAGTACCGAGATGATCAACACGCCGAACAACGTGCTGATCACCGAGCCCCTGCCCCCCATCAGGCTGGTGCCGCCGATCACGACGGCGGCGATCACTTGCAGCTCCAGGCCTGCCCCCGCATTGGGGTCGGCGGCTTCCAGGCGCGATACCTGGAACAATGCGGCCAGGCCGGCCAGCAGCCCCATGAACGAAAACACCAACACTTTGTAGGGGCGGGGGTCCACGCCTACCAGGCGTACGGCCTCTTCGTTGGTACCAATGCCTACCAGGTAGCGGCCGAATACGCTCCGGCTCAGCACCAGTTGGGCGCCGACAACCACCGCCAAGGCAATCAGGAAGGACGGCGAAATACCCCAGAGCAGCGGCTCGGACAACGCGCTATAGGCATCGCCGATATAGGCCGTGCGCGAATCCGTGAGCTGGTACGCCGCGCCCCTGGCCATTTCCAGCACGCCGAGCGATACGATGAACGACGGGATGCGCCAGGCTACCGTCACGCTGCCCGTGACCGTACCGGCCAAAGTGGCGCAAGCCAGGCCTAACGCTGCAGAGGGCAGCGGGCCCCAGCCCCAGCCGAGCATGGCCACGCTCACGGCGGAGGCAGCCAGCGCGAGCACGGAGCCGACCGAGAGGTCGATACCGCCGATGATTAGCACGTAGGTCATGCCTACGGCCAGTACCATCAGGTCCGGGATCTGGTTGGCCAGCATGCTGAAGGTGCTGTAGGAAAGGAAATGGCTGCTGAGGAAGGAGAACAGTGCGATCAGCGCCAGTAACGCTCCGCCCAAACCAAGGTAAGTACGTAACGCTGCCGGAGCCAAGCGAACGCCGCCAGCCCTCGGTGGAGGTGCAACGGTGGTTTTCATAAGTGTTCCTCGAGCCCGGAGCGGGCTTGATGATGACCATTGCTACCCAGCGCTGCGGCGAGAAGTTGGTCCTGGGACCATTCGTCCCGGTCGAAGATGCCGTTCATGGCGCCCTCGCACATCACGCCGATGCGGTCGCAGAGCAGCATCAATTCTCGAAGGTCGCTGGACACCACCACCAGCGCCTTGCCTTGGCGCGTGAGGTCGCCCAGCAACCGGTAGATATCAAATTTGGCGCCCACGTCGATACCACGGGTGGGCTCGTCGAACAGCAATACCTTGCAGTCCCGCTCCAGCCAGCGGCCGATCACCACCTTCTGCTGGTTGCCGCCCGACAACTCGCCAACCGGCTGTTCCGGCCCGGCGCTTCGGATGCGCATGGCATCTATCTGCCGCCGCGCAAGTGCGTCTTCACGCGTGCTGCTCATCCACCCCAGCGAGGCCACCTGGGGCATGTTACCCAAGGCCAGGTTGGCACTGATGGGCTGCTGCAGCAGCAAGCCTTCGCCCTTGCGGTCCTCGCTGATAAGAGCAATGCCTTGGCGAACGGCATCCACGGGGGAGTTCAGCTTCAGCGGCAGCGGGGGCAAGCCAAGGCAGACTCGCCCGCTGTCTGCCGGGTCTGCCGCGAAGATCAACCGCAGCAGCTCGGTACGCCCCGCGCCGATCAGCCCCGAGATACCCAGGATTTCACCTTCGCGCACCTCGAAGCTCACATCACGCACCTTGCGCCCTCGGGTAAGGCCACGCACCTGAAACAGAGGCGCGCCTATCCGCCGCTCGCCCAGGTCGATACGCTCTCCCAGCTCGCGACCGACCATCAGGTTCACCAACTGCGGTTCGCTGACCTCGCCGGTAGGGGTGACCGACACCAGCCGACCGTCCCGCAATACCGCCACGCGCTGGGCAATACGGGCGATTTCTTCCAGCCGGTGAGAGATGTACACCAACGCCACGCCGGCCGCGCGCAACCGCTGGATCTGGGCAAACAACAGTTCTACTTCGCGCCCGGTGAGCATGGCCGTGGGCTCGTCCAGGATCAGTAGGCGGCAGTCACCAATAAGGTTGCGGGCGATTTCCACCATCTGTTGGTGGCCGATACCCAACGCGGCAACGGATGTATCGGGGTCCAGCCCCTCCAGCCCTACCCTGGCCATGGCTTCCACGGCCTGAGCCCGCAGGCGCGGGCGGTCTACCCAGCCGAAGCGGCGCGGGAGACGTTCGAGGAAGAGGTTCTCGGCGATGGTAAGGGTGGGCAGCAGGTTCAGCTCCTGCAGTACCATGCGCACGCCTTGGCGTTCGGCTTCGCGGCGGGAACCCGGCTGCCACGCCTGGCCGAGAAAGCGCATGCTCCCGGTGGTGGGCGTTTCCAGGCCGGCGATAATGCGGGACAAGGTGCTCTTGCCCGCGCCGTTCTCACCGGTGAGCGCCAGTACTTCGCCCGCGTTCAGTTGCAGGTCCACGCCGGCGAGTACCGGCTGGGTGTAGGTTTTCCCTACCCCCGCCAGTTGCAATACATGTGCGGCCGCGTTCATGGCGCGGCCTGGGTAACCAGGTCAACCGGGGTTTGTACATTGCCGCCGGCCTCGCTTTTCTCACCTTTCACCCGGCGCAATGCTTCTTCAATGCCAAACACCGCCTGGCGCGCCGCGTACTGGTCGGCAGTGGCCAATACACGGCCATCCTTGAGCATCGGCGCGATGGCCTTGATGTTGTCGTACCCGACTACCTGCACCTTGCCCGCCTTGCCAGCGGCACGTACCGCCGACACCGCACCCAGCGCCATACTGTCGTTCCCGGCGAGCAGCGCCTTGATGTCGGGATATTCGTTGAGCATGGCCGTGGCTACGGCGTTGCCCTTGTCGATCTCCCAGTTACCCGACTGCACCGACACCACTTTCATCCCGGCGGCGCTCATCGCCTCCTTGAACCCCGCACTACGCATCTGGGCGTTGGTGGTGGTGGGTACGCCTTCGATGATCCCTACCTGGTCACCCGACTGAAGCCTGGTAGCCAGGTATTCGCCCACCTTGCGCGCGCCAGCGCGGTTGTCCGGCCCTACAAAAGGCACTTCCAGCTGTTTGCTCTTGAGCACATCCGGGTCCAGCTGGTTGTCGATGTTCACCACCTTCACGCCCGCGTCGCTGGCTTTTTTCAGCACTGAAACCAGCGCCTTGGAATCAGCAGGGGCGATCACCAAAGCATCCACATGGGCATTGATCATCTGCTCGACGATACGGATTTGCGCAGCGGTATCGGATTCGTCCTTGATGCCATTGGAGATCAAGTCGAAGTCGGCGGCATGTTCCTTCTGATAATCCTTGGCGCCGTTCTCCATGGTAAGGAAGAACTCGTTGGCGAGGGATTTCATTACAAGGGCCACCTTGGGCTTTTCCGCCGCCTGAAGAGGCGAAGCGGCGAGGCAGGCAGCAAGCACGGAAATGGAAAGACCACGGAGAAGCGGCAGCGTGTTCATGGGGCATCCTTTTTAGATTTATTTGGGCCCGTTGCACGAGGCAAACGTTTGCGCAACAACTATGGAAGGCGTTTCGCTAGCTGTCAAATCAGAAAAAGTGAGCTTTTAGTGGAGAAAAAACCAGCCAGATTCGACTAGACCTGTAGGCAAACAAGCGCAGCGGCTTGCGAAAAAGAATGCATCCCACTACTGTATGCGCATACAGCAACAAAAGGAAACACCTGTGGCCCCCTCCACCTCGTCCCCTGCGCCGGTGACCGCTTACGAACAACTGGCACTGCGTGTTCAAAAAATCATTAACGCTCCACCTGCCCAACGGGCCCGCTCCGCGCTGCTATTTCGGCAACCGACAGAAAGCCCGGAGGACTGGCAGCGCTTGCTGGATGAAATTTCCGAGAACGACAACGTGACCCTTGCCTGGCGTGACGATGGTGGCATTCAACTGTTCTGGGTGGTGCAGAGCGATGATTGAACGGCGGCTGTTGGCAGGGTTGGCGGGCGTTTGCCTGCTGCTGACGCTTCCGGTGCACGCGGAAGCGCCGCGTACCTTTTCGGAGGCCAAGAAAGTGGGCTGGAAGTTGTATGCGCCCCAGTCGACGGAGTTTTACTGCGGGTGCAAGTACACCGGCAACAAGGTGGACCTTAAAGGCTGCGGTTATGTGCCTCGAAAGAACCTCACACGCGCTTCGCGCATCGAGTGGGAGCACATCGTGCCGGCCTGGCAGATCGGCCATCAGCTGCGTTGCTGGCAGAATGGCGGGCGCAAGAACTGCACTCGCCATGACAAGCAATACCAGCAGGCGGAGGCAGACTTGCACAACCTGGTGCCGAGCATTGGCGAGGTGAACGGTGACCGCAACAACTTCAGTTTCGGCTGGCTACCGGAGAAAAGCGGCCAGTACGGCAGCTGCCTCACTCAGGTCGATTTCAAGGCCCGGAAGGTGATGCCACGGCCCACCATCCGCGGCATGATCGCCCGTACGTACTTCTACATGAGCAAGCGCTACCACTTGAAGCTGTCCAGCCAGGACGTGAAGCTGTACCAGGCCTGGAACAAGACTTACCCGGTACAGCTTTGGGAACGCCAGCGCAACCAGCGGGTAGCGTGCGTGATGGGCCACGGCAATGAGTTCGTGGGCCCGGTAGACCTCAAGGCCTGTGGTTGATCAAGGCGCGGGGTGCGGCTCCACCTGTGATTCGATGCCCTGGCCGGCCATCAGTTTATCCCGGGTGGCTTCGGCTTCTTCACGGCTGGTGAAGGGGCCGAGGAATATCCGCGGCTTGCCGTTCTGGTTCACCACATTGGCCATGAACCCATGCTCCACCAGCCGCGAGGTCATGTCGCTGAGGGCGCCGGGGTTGTTGTCGGCAATACGTACGTCCCACCCAGTGGTGGAGTCTACCGCCGCCGGCGCGGGCGCCTGGGCCTGAGTTACCGGCTCGCCACAGGCTGCCCGCACTACTACGTTGCTACCGTCTCGGTCGATTACCGCCTGGTAGCCCTGTTCGGTCCTGATTGCCGCGTAACTCTGGAAGCCGCTGTAGTTACCGCTGGCGTCCTTGCCTTTTACCTGGCCACACACATTGCCCTGAGGGGTGGTGCGCACATTGGTGAATTTTGCCGAGGCCGGGTTTTCCAGCTGGGCCGCGACCGCCTTGTGCGCTTCTTCCACCGCGCTGCCGCACCCGGCCAACGATAACACCAACGCCACACCCATCAATTTACGCACGCCAACGCCTCCTGAAATTCAAGGCGCGCATTCTAGCATTGCTGCCAGCGAGCGGGCGGCGCTCTACCCGGCCCAAACCCGGGAAGTGGCGGGATGTGGCATCATGTCGCTCCGAATACCTGTTTGCCGAGACGTTTAATGATCCCGAAAGAAGCCCGCCAGCAATTGGCCTGCGACCGCTATCTGGCTGCCCACCCGGAGCTTGCCGAAGAAATCCGTGAACTGGACAGCCGGGAGCAACAGCAACAGGTGCTATGGGCCATGGAAGATGCCGCCGGCGACCTTGGGTTGGAGCCGTGGGAGTACGTGCTGGAGTTGATCGCCGACAGCCCCGAAGCCCTCGCGGCGATGCGCGACGAAGTGCACCGGGAAGTAGCCGAGGCCCTGGGCATGGGCTGGGAAGAGTATCGGCAGCTTAACGAGTTGTGAGCGTGGGAGGCCGTCACGTACGGCCTACCTACAGCGCCCGGGCACCGCGCAAAACAAAAAAGGGCGACCCTTTCGGATCGCCCTTCTTGTGCCTTTCGGCGAAGCTGGTAGGCACAATTGGACTCGAACCAACGACCCCCACCATGTCAAGGTGGTGCTCTAACCAACTGAGCTATGTGCCTGCTGTGGGTGCGCATTCTACGCCAGCGTCGCCCGCTGTCAACCGATTTTCCCCGTAAGCTGCTGAAAACTGGAAAAAAACAGCGGGATCACAGCCGGTCTGGTTCTCCGCGTGGCTGGCTGGCGGTGATAAAGAAATTGGGGTAGGATGCCGCCGTCGTCAAGAATATTAAACAAAAGGTTGCTGAAATGGCGAACACCGCTTACCCGCCCTCTTACTATGCCGCGTCGGCCAACCCCGTTCCGGCGCGCCCTGCCCTGCAGGAAACCATCGAAGCCGACGTGTGTGTAGTCGGCGCCGGCTATACCGGCCTGTCCAGTGCGCTTCACCTGCTGGAGCAAGGCTTCAGTGTGGTAATGGTAGAAGCCGCCCGGGTTGGCTTCGGCGCGTCGGGCCGTAACGGCGGCCAGATCGTCAACAGCTATAGCCGCGACATCGACGTGATCGAGCGCACAGTCGACAAGCGCCAGGCCGAGTTGCTGGGCGCGATGGCGTTCGAGGGTGGGCGAATCATCCGTGAACGCGTGGCCCGTTACAACATTGATTGCGACTTGAAAGACGGCGGTGTATTCGCGGCCATTACCAGCAAGCAGATGGGGCATCTGGAAGCGCAGAAGCGCCTCTGGGAACGTTATGGCCATACACAGTTGGAGTTGATGGACCAGCGCCGCATTCGCGAAGTAGTCGCTTGCGACCAGTACATCGGTGGCATGCTGGACATGAGCGGTGGCCACATCCACCCCCTGAACCTGGCGCTGGGTGAAGCGGCGGCGGTGGAATCCCTGGGTGGCCGCATCTTCGAACAAACCCCGGCTACCCGCATCGACCGCGGCCCTAACCCCGTGGTGCATACTCCGCAGGGCCAGGTAAAAGCCAAGTTCGTAATCGTGGCGGGCAATGCCTACCTGGGCAACCTGATTCCGGAGCTGAGCGCGAAGTCGATGCCGTGCGGCACGCAGGTAGTGGCCACCGAGCCCCTGAGCGACGAGCTCGCCCGCAGCCTGTTGCCTCAGGATTACTGCGTAGAAGACTGCAACTACCTGCTGGACTACTACCGGCTGACAGCGGACAAGCGTCTGATCTTCGGCGGCGGCGTGGTGTATGGCGCCCGGGACCCGGCGAACATCGAAGCCATCATCCGGCCCAAGATGCTCAAGGCGTTCCCGCAGCTCAAGAACGTGAAGATCGACTACGCCTGGACCGGTAACTTCCTGCTCACCCTGTCGCGCCTGCCGCAGGTGGGCCGCATCGGGGAAAGCATCTACTACTCCCAGGGCTGCAGTGGCCACGGCGTGACCTACACGCACCTGGCGGGCAAGGTGCTGGCAGAGGCATTGCGCGGCCAGGCAGAGCGGTTCGATGCCTTCGCTGCGCTACCGCACTACCCCTTCCCGGGCGGCCAGGCACTGCGAGTGCCGTTGTCCGCCATCGGCGCCTGGTATTACAGCCTGCGCGACAAGCTGGGAGTTTAAGCCTACCGGCCGCCCAGGGCGCTCAGCGCCTTGGCAGCGGCCTGCTCCTGGCCGGCGGCACCCAGGCGGGCCGCCGCCTCGCGCCAGCGCGCCGGATCGACCTCTGCCGGCAACCGCCCCGGCGCCTGCGCCAACACCGCCCAATTTCCTCCAGCCTGCCACGCTGACACAAAGCCCGAGAACGACATCAACTGCCGGCGCTGATTACCTGAGCGCAGCAGCACATGGCTGCGGAAACGGTCGTACCCTACCAGCAACGCATATTGATCACTGCCCCAGAGTGTACCGGTGCGGTACCGCAACAATACCGGGTTACCCGCCGCAACCTGCGTCAGCAATGCCGGGAACTGGCCATCGACCGGGTAAACAACCAGGCCGTACTGCCGCGCGGCCTCCTCCAGGCTCCGGTCAAGCACCGGGGCGCTTGCGGGCAGTTTCAGATAAGGCGCCACCAGCCCTGGAGTGACGTTCACCCCGCGGTCGCGGAGCAGCGCGGCCAGGGCCGTAGGCGCTCCCTGATCGTTGTCGCCTCGGTAGAACGGCACCGCGGTCAGCTCGACCCGGTCGGGGAGGACACCGATTCGCGGCGCGGGGTGGTCCGCGCAGCCTGCCAGCAAAGCGACAACTCCGACGCCCAGCACGGTATGCCGATACAAACGGTTTAATATTTCTGACAGCATCATGCCCCCTGAGCCTACCGGAACACGCTTCCGGCCAACGGGCAATCATAGGTGGGTAAGCGCCCACAGGATAGGCCCGGCGCACCACTCGTCACATGGCAGGAAACATAGTGGCCACTAGACTGCTCTGAGTAACACACGCCTGCGTTTGTTATGCCTGAAGGAGGTACGCTGATGAGCCTGACAGTGGCGATACTCATGATGATCATGGCCTGGCTACTGGTCGCCGCGGCAATGCTGTGGGGAGTGCTGCGGATCACCCGGCGCCACCACCACTCATTGCGCGAAGCGCCCAAGCCGGGCCCCCGTCCCCGAGCCGGGCACACTCACCGCGTCGCCAGCGCCCACTGACAAAACGCCCCGTTGACCGGGACGCAGTGCATCAGGCAGACGGGGTGTGCTTGCGCTTCGCCCGCCGAGCCCAGAGGTTGAGGCATTCGATCGCCGCCGAGAACGCCATGGCGGTATACACGTAGCCCTTGGGCACATGGGCACCGAAGCCTTCGGCGATCAGGGTCATGCCGATCATGATCAAGAAGCCCAGCGCCAGCATCACTACGGTCGGGTTGGCATTGATGAACCGCGCCAGGGGCTCGGCCGCCAGCAGCATCACCAGCACCGCGACCACGACAGCGATCACCATGATGGGCAGGTGCTCGGTCATGCCGACAGCGGTGATAATACTGTCGATGGAGAACACCAGATCGAGCATCAGGATCTGACCAATGGCCGAGGCCAGGCCAATACCGACCTTGGCGCTTACCTTGGCATCGGCCTGAGCGTCCGGATCCACGCTGTGGTGGATCTCACTGGTGGCTTTCCAGAGCAGGAAGAGGCCACCGGCGATAAGGATGATGTCCTTCCAGGAAAACCCATGCCCCGCCACCTCGAACACAGGGGTGGTAAGCGTGACGATGAACGCAACGGTGCTTAGCAAACCCAGGCGCAGGATCAACGCCATGCCGATACCCAGCCGCCGCGCCTTGGTCTGGTGCTCAGCGGGCAGTTTGTTGGTCAGGATGGAAATGAAAATGAGGTTGTCGATGCCCAGCACTACTTCCATCACGATCAGGGTGGCCAGCGCGGCCCAGGCGGCCGGGCTGACAAGAAGGTCCATCAGGTATTCCATGACATGCTCCAGGTACTCACGAATGACGGCAAGTGTAGATGCGCTTATACTTCCGGAAAATTCGTATTTCTCATATCAACAGTTCGGTTTATTCGAAGCGTAGCCTCATGCTCAATTACCGCCAGCTTCACTATTTCTGGATCGTGGCGCGTACGGGCAGCATTACCCGCGCCTGCGAACAGCTGAACCTCACGGCGCCGACAATCAGCGGTCAGCTTTCGCTGCTTGAAAGCAATCTGGGCCTGCAGCTGTTCCAGAAGGTGGGCCGCCACTTGGAGTTGACCGAGGACGGCCGCCGGGTTCTGGCCTATGCAGAGCCCATGTTCGAAGCCGGGGTCGCCCTTGAAGCGATGATCCGTTCACAGCCAGGGCAACAGCCGCGCATGTTCAGGGTAGGCGTGGCCGATGTGGTTCCCAAATCCATCGTCTACCGATTGCTGGCCCCGACCATGTCACTCGACAACCCACCGCTACGCATTGCTTGCCGGGAGGACAAACTGGAGCGTCTGCTGGCAGATCTCGCCATCCAGCGCCTGGATCTGGTGATATCTGACAGCCCCGTCCCCGCCCAGCTGGACATCAAAACCCGCACCATCAAGCTGGGGGAATGCGGCATCGGCTTTTTCGCCACTCAGTCCCTGGCGCAGGCGTGCGCCGGAGAATTCCCAGGTTGCCTCGACAGCCAGCCGCTACTCATCCCGGGGCCGCAGAGCGTGGTGCGCGGGCGGCTGCTGAGATGGCTGGAGGAATGCCGTATAAACGCCAGAATCGTCGGGGAATTCGACGACAGCGCACTAATGCAAGCCTTCGGCACAGCGGGCACTGGCATATTCGTCGCCCCTCGGGTGATCGCCGACGACCTCCTCCGCCCAGGGGGAGTAGTGATGCTGGGAGAAACCGAGGCGGTGGCCGAAGCCTTTTACGCGATTTCAGTGGAGCGGCGTGTTAACCACCCAGGGATTCTTGCCGTAGCCGAAGGGGCGCGACATGACCTCTTCCAGCAATAGCCAACGAAGCCGTACTCTAGGGGCCCCTTTTTGTGCAGGTGCCCCGCGATGACTGACGACCTCGAGCCGCAACGGCCTGAGTTGACCGCTATCGACATTCGCATTCTCGGTTGCCTGGTCGAGAAACAGGCCAGCAATCCGGAAACCTACCCCTTGACGCTCAACGCATTGGTGTTGGCATGCAACCAGAAAACCAGCCGGGATCCGATCCTGCAGCTATCTCCGGGCGAGGTGGGCCAGCGCCTGCGGGTGCTCGAAGGCATGGGCTTTACCCGTCTGGTGATGGGTAACCGCGCCGACCGCTATGAGCACCGCCTGGACAAGGCGCTCGAGCTGGTCCCGGCACAGGTGGCCTTGCTGAGCTTGCTGTTCCTGCGTGGCGCGCAAACCATCGGCGACCTGCTTACCCGCAGCAGCCGGCTGCATGCCTTCGATGACACAGAGCAGGTTCGTCATCAGCTCGAGCGCCTGGCGGCCCGTGGCTTGGCTCAACAGCTGCCCCGCCAGGTGGGCCAGCGCGAGCTGCGTTACACCCATGGCTGGGCGGTAGGCACCGACGCGCTGGAGCACCATGGGGCAGAGCCGCCAACCGCCGCGCCGGCCGCAACCGACCGGATCAGCGCGCTGGAAGCCCGGATCGCGGCGCTGGAAGAGCGCCTTGCAAAGCTGGGCCTGGACTGACTAGCCGGCCGTGGCGAATGCCACCGCCTCGGCCACCTGCTGATCGCTGGGGCGAATGCCGGTATACAGCACAAACTGTTCCAGCGCCTGCAGGGCGACCACGTCTTCGCCGGTGATGACAGGCTTGCCGGCCGCTTCGGCAGCAAGAACCAGCGGGGTACGTGGGGGGATGGCTACCACATCGAACACCACGGACGCACGCTCGATGGCCTGTTCGCTGAAGGCCAGGCCGTTGGCTTCAGGCCCGCCGGCCATGCCGATCGGCGTAACGTTCACCAGCAGGTCCGCCTGCAGGCCCTCTTCGTCCGCCGCCCAGGCATAACCACAGCGATCGGCCAAGGCCGGGCCGGCCTCGGTGTTGCGCGCAATCAGTGTGCCCCGGGCAAAACCGGCGTCCTTGAAGGCGCTGGCCACAGCCTTGGCCATGCCACCGCTGCCACGCACGGCCAGGCGCATGTCGGTCGACAGTGCATGGCGCTCGATCAGTTGACGAATGGCCAGGTAGTCCGTGTTGTAGGCCTTCAAGTAACCGGCGTCGTTGACGATAGTATTGATAGAGGCGATTGCCGCAGCCGAGGCATCCAACTCATCCACCAGTGGGATGGAGGCTTCCTTGAACGGCATGGACACCGCGCAGCCACGAATGCCGAGTGCGCGTATGCCACTGATTGCTGCTGGCAAGTCGGTGGTCGTGAAAGCTTTATAGAAGTAATCGAGATCCAGCGCTCGATAAAGGAAGTTGTGGAAGCGCGTGCCGAAGTTACCGGGGCGCGCCGCCAGGGACATGCACAACTGGGTTTGCTTGTTCGGAAAAATAGCCATGGAAGATCCGACAGGTGTTTGATGAGTAAGGAAATCGATACGATGACCTTACATAAAATTTACCGTTTTCGGGCGCGGGTTTTAACTGTTTCACTGTCATAGTGTGTACGGCAGTCCCAGGAACCCGAAGGCGGGCTCCAGGCGCCACGTCGTATTACGAGGACCCATCATGATTCGTCATCTACCCAAAATCGCCCTTCTCGTTGGTGCACTGAGCCTTGCCGGCCCGGCCGCCGCGCACGGTGGCGGCGGTGTTGGCCCAGGTGTACTTGGCGCGGTACTCGGCGCCGCGGTCGTTGGCGCGGTTGTCGCTCGCCCTGCTCCCGTGGTTGTGGAGCAACCGGTGTATGTCGCGCCCCAGCCCGTGTATGTACAAGCGCCACCTCCACCGGTGTACTACCAACCGGCTCCGGTGTACGTAGCACCGCCACCCCCACCGCCTGGTTACTATGCGCCGCCAGGCTACTATGCGCCGCGTGCCTACTACGGCCCGCCTCGCTGGTAAAACACTCGCCCTGGATGGGTGGATGATGCAAAATAGCCACTATCGAGGGCGGCTTCTGTCGCCGGCTCGCTCAGGCCTACATTGAGCGCATTGAGTCCGCGAGGTTCCCAACATGTTTTCCTGTCGCGTGATGAGTGTCGTTGGCAGCGCAGTTCCCGAACACCTGCGCGATCTAGGGCTTCTGGTCTGCTGGTATGTCGTGGTTGACGGCGAAATCGTCAGCCCGCCCCTTCTTTCCCGAAACCATGCCGACCGTTTTCGCGAAGAACTGTGCGGCCTTGCCGCCTGACCTTTAGCACATCCAGATTCTGGCCTTCCTTCAGTCCCTGCCTGCTCGCGCGAATGAAGAAACATTTACCTGTTTGGGCAATCGACAGGCACTTGGCCATAAATTTACAATGTCGCCAGTTTCGATGGCACGGACGCCACACTTCTACTCTTCTTGCGAGCAATCTCCGTGAAAACCCCTCTTTCGATACTGAGCCTTTGTTTCGTGCTCGCAGGCGCTTGCTTTACCTCGAACGCTACGGCAGCCGATAGCGCATTCAAGCGAGACCCGGCACAGCTGCACCTGGCATCCCATAGCGCCTTGCTGGTGGATCTTCAAACCAATCAGGTGATCTACGAGAACAAACCGGACCAGGTGGTGCCCATTGCGTCGGTGACCAAACTGATGACCGCCATGGTGGTGCTGGATGCCAAGCAATCGATGGATGAAGAAATCACCGTCGATATCAGCCAGACCAAAGAAATGAAAGGCGTATTCTCCCGTGTGAAGCTGGGCAGTACGCTGAACCGGCACGACATGTTGCTGATTGCGCTGATGTCCTCCGAAAACCGCGCGGCCGCGAGCCTGGCGCACCACTATCCCGGTGGATATAACGCCTTTATCGCCGCCATGAACGCCAAGGCCCGGGCCTTGGGCATGAGCCATACGCGTTATGTAGAACCTACAGGGCTGTCGGAACAGAACGTATCCACGGCGCGCGACCTGAGCAAATTATTGGTCGCGGCGCGGCGTTACCCGATGCTGTCGGAGCTCAGTACCACCAAGGAAAAGACCGTTGCGTTCAAAAAGCCCAACTACACGCTGGGCTTCCATAACACCGACCATCTGCTGAACCAGAAGAACTGGGACATCGAGATTACCAAAACCGGGTTTACCGACAAGGCGGGCCATTGCCTGGTGCTGGTTACCAGCATGGGCGGCCGCCCGGTCGCCATGGTGATCCTCGATGCATTCGGCAAATATACCCACTTCGCCGACGCCAGCCGCCTGCGCACCTGGGTGGAAACGGGGCGCAGCGCCAAGGCGCCGGCCGTGGCCATGCAGTACAAGGCCGAGAAACACCGCCAGTTGGCGGATTGAGCGCACCCGGCCATCGGCCATTTGGGAGTAGGCGGAGCCAGCGAACCGGCCTTCAGGCCGTGGTGCTGATGCTGGTCCCGCTGGTGCTGCTACCTTCGTCGACCAGTGCCTGCAGCAGCTCGGCGTTGACAGTCTGCAGTTCGCTGCTGGTCGCTGCCACCTGCGATTGAGCCGAGGCAACAGCGGCGGCTTTCTGTTCTTCGGTACCACTGCCGTTCTGGGCTTTCTGCAGCGCTTGCTGCTCCTTGGCCAATTCCTTTTGCAGCGCTGCAACCTGTTTTTTCAGGTCAGTGACGGTATCTGAATCGCTGTCGCTATCGCTGCTGCTCGACGCGCTACCACCACCGGCAGGCGGCCCACCCGCGCCTTGGGCGCTGTTGGTGCTGGCGGCCGTAGTGGCGGTGCTCGCTGCGGTTGCGGTGGTGGTGTCTTCGGTTTCAGCCCCGGCGGCGGTGCTGCTGGCGCCCTTGGTGGCGCTGGTGGTCTGGATGTGAACGTTCGAGGCAATAGCGGACAAGCTGGTCATAGGGACCCCTGTGAACGGTTTATTGGCCTACCCTGCATCGGCGCGCCTGGCGCAAGCTTTAACACAGCCTGGTATCCGCTTTGTACCGGGGCCGTTACTGTCTGATCATCCTGATGGGCCAAACATGAAATAATCTTCAAATAGCCCTGACCCCAAACTTGGCACAATGCCACGGTCCGCTTCAGAACCAGCAGGTACCTCCATGACACGTGTATTGACCATCGAAGACGATGCCGTTACCGCCCGGGAAATCGTGGCGGAGCTGAGCAACCACGGCCTGGAGGTGGATTGGGTCGACAATGGCCGCGAGGGCCTGGTGAAGGCCGTGAGCGGTGTGTATGACGTGATCACCCTGGACCGGATGCTACCGGAGCTCGACGGCCTGGCCATCGTGACCACTTTGCGCACCATCGGCGTTTCCACGCCGGTACTGATGATCAGCGCCCTCTCCGACGTGGATGAACGCGTGCGCGGCTTGCGCGCCGGGGGCGACGACTACCTCACCAAACCTTTCGCATCGGATGAAATGGCCGCGCGGGTTGAAGTGCTGCTGCGCCGCAAGCAGACCGGCGCCGCCCAGGACAACACCCTGAAGGTCGCGGACCTGGAGCTGGACCTGATCACCCGTGAAGCCCGCCGTGGTGGCCAGCAACTGAACCTGCTGCCCACCGAGTTCAAGCTGCTCGAATTCCTGATGCGTAACGCTGGCCAGGTGCTTACCCGCATGATGATCTTCGAAGAAGTGTGGGGCTACCACTTCGACCCAGGCACCAACCTGATCGACGTCCACATCGGTCGCCTGCGCAAGAAGATCGACCCGGCCGGGACACCCCCGCTGATCAAGACCGTGCGAGGGTCTGGCTATGTCATTGCCGAACCCCTCTAAGGGTTGGCGCTCCTCCAGCAGCCGGCTGCTGGCGCTGTACAGTTTCCTTTTTGTGGCCTGGAGCAGCATCCTGCTCGGTGTGTTGTATTTCGAAGTGTCGGACTACCTCAACAGCCTGGCGCGCCAGTCCCTGATGCAGCGCCAGCACCTGTTCGCCCGCTTCGGTGGGCGTGACCTCGAAGACGCCCTGGCCGCCAGCCAGGCGTTCGACGACCGTGCATTCGATGCCTATGGCCTGTTCGATGACGAGCTTTATCCCATAGCCGGCGAGCTGCAGCGCATTCCCCGTGGCCTGGCGCTGGACGGGGACATCTACGAGCTGGACGACTGCATCGACTCCAACGACCCCAAGCTGCCGCAAGACAGTTGCGCAGCGGTGGCCATGCCCACCCGCGACGGGCGCTGGCTGGTCCTGGTGCGGGATAACGGCTCGGTGTTCGCCGTGACCCATATCATCCTGCGCGCGCTGCTATGGGGCGTGTCATTGACCATATTGCCGGGCGCGGCTGGCTGGCACCTGCTGCGCCGTAGGCCGCTACGGCGAATCCGCAAGATCCAGGCGAGCGCCGAAGCCATCATGGCCGGTGACCTGGCCCGCCGGCTGCCACTGTCCAACCGCCGGGACGAATTGGACATGCTGGCCGCCATCGTCAACGCCATGCTGGACCGCATAGAAAAGCTGATGTTCGAGGTCAAGGGCGTGTGCGACAACATTGCCCACGACCTGCGAACCCCCCTCACCCGCTTGCGTGCCCAGCTGTATCGCATCAAGCAGCAAACCGAGGACAGCTCCAGCCAAGGGCAGCAGCTGGACCAGGCCATTGCCGACACCGACACGCTCATGGCGCGCTTCCGTGGCCTGCTGCGTATCTCGGAAATCGAAGACCATCGCCGCCGCTCGGGCTTTGTGGAACTCGACCCACTGGAGCTGTTGCGCGAGCTGCATGATTTCTACCTGCCCCTGGCCGAGGAAGGCGAACTCACCCTTGCGCTGGGCATTCCCGAAAGCGTGCCGGCCGTTACGGGCGATAGGGCCCTGCTGTTCGAGGCCATCGGCAACCTGCTGAGCAATTCCATCAAGTTCACCCCGGCGGGCGGCAAGGTACTGCTGCAGGCAGAGGTGCACCAGGGGATGACCCGGATCAGCGTGGACGATTCCGGCCCGGGAATCCCTGAAGAAGAAAGGCAAGCCATTTTCCAGAGGTTTTACCGAAGCGATGAATCCGCCCAGGGAGGCTTCGGCCTCGGGCTTTCGATCGTAGGCGCGGTCGTGAACCTGCATGGCTTTGGCCTTGAAGTCACCGATAGCCCCCTTGGCGGCGCCAGGCTGGTGCTCGATTGCCGCCCCACCAACGCACTGGTTGCCACATGAACCTTCTTTACATTACCGAGCAACCCGACCAGGCCCTGATGCAGGTACTGGCCGATCATGCGGGCGACATCGTTAGTACGGCGCCGGAGCATGCGGATCGGCACCTGCATGGCCGCTACCGCTATATCGTGCTGGACCTGCTCAGCGCACGCCCGGACCTGCTGCACAAGGCAGTAGGGCGCCGGGGGCGGGCCCGGCTTCTGGTGCTGTTGGGGCAAAGCGACTCCAGCACACGGGCGCAGGTGCTTCAGGCCGGGGCCGACCTGTGCTTGCCTCGCCCGCTAAGCGCGGAAGAGCTCGAGGCACGCATGCAGGCGCTGAGCCGGCATTACCCTATACCCGCCGCTGAACCAGGCCCCGGGCTATGGTTGTCGAGCAATCGCCTGCTACTGGGCCGAGGGCACCAGCAGCAGAGCGTGACGGTAACCGAACAGCGGCTGTTGGCCCTGTTGGCCCAACAGGCCGAACCCATCAGCCGTCAGGCCATCGAAGCGCACCTGTGGGAAGATGCCGGGCAAACCCGCGGCCCGTTGATAGAGCGGCACATCTGCAACCTTCGCCGCAAGCTGAGCGAGCTGGGTGCGCCGTACGCACTGCAAACCCTTCGCGGCTACGGCTATTGCTTGAGTGAAACGCTGCGCCTGCGCACCGACTGACCTTCAGCCGTGACGGAAGTCCGGCTTGCGTTTATCCACGAACGCCGCCATGCCCTCCTTCTGATCCTGGGTGGCAAAGGCGGCGTGGAATACCCGGCGCTCGAAGCGCACTCCCTCGGCCAGGCTCACTTCGAAAGCCCGCTCTACGCTCTCCTTGACCATCATGGTCATGGGCAAGGATTTTTCCGCGATTACCGCCGCCACCGCCAGCGCTTCGCTGACCAGTTCGGCTTTAGGCACAATGCGCGCTACCAGCCCGGAGCGCTCGGCCTCCTCGGCATCCATCAGCCGCCCGGTAAGGCATAACTCCATAGCCTTCGCCTTGCCGATAGCCCGGGTGAGGCGCTGCGTACCGCCCATGCCCGGCAGCACCCCAAGGTTGATTTCCGGTTGGCCGAAGCGAGCGTTGTCCGCCGCCAGGATGAAGTCGCACATCATCGCCAACTCGCAGCCGCCACCCAGGGCGTAACCCGCCACCGCAGCAATGATCGGCTTGCGCCGCGCGGCGAAGCGGTCGGCCTCGCGGAACAGGTCATCCATGTAGATGCCCGGGTAGCTCAGGCCGGCCATTTCCTTGATGTCGGCGCCGGCAGCGAAGGCTTTTTCCGAGCCTGTGATCACCACGCAACCGATCCCGGGGTCGCGTTCCAGCTCATCCATGGCCTGGTTCAACTCGGCCACCACTTGGGCGTTCAATGCATTCAGTGCCTGCGGACGGTTGAGGGTCAGCAGGGCCACCCGGTCATGGCGGGTGAGCATAACGGTTTCAAAATCAGGCATTACAAGCTCCTTGTTGAGGGATCAGGCCAGGCATTCGACAGCGACCGCTGTAGCTTCCCCGCCGCCAATGCAGATGGCGGCGACGCCTCGCTTCAAGCCACGACGGCGCAAGGCGCCGATCAGCGTAACGAGGATACGCGCACCGGAGGCACCGATGGGATGGCCGAGCGCACAAGCGCCTCCATTGACGTTGACCCGGTCGTGGGGCAACTCCAGCCGCTGCATACAGGCAAGGGCGACCACGGCGAAGGCTTCGTTGATTTCAAACAGGTCCACGTCGGCCAGCGACCAGCCGGTACGTTTCATCAAACGCTGAATGGCGCCGACCGGGGCCAGCGGAAACAGCCCGGGCTCGTCAGCGAACGCCGCATGGCCGTGGATGATCGCCAGTGGTTGCAGCCCCCGCACCCGGGCTTCGCTCTGACGCATCAGGACGAGTGCGGCAGCACCGTCGGAGATGGAGCTGGCGTTGGCGGCGGTCACCGTGCCACCTTCGCTGAAGGCTGGCTTGAGCGTCGGAATTTTTTCCGGGCGCGCCTTGGGCGGCTGCTCGTCTTCGCTCACCTCACGCAACTCGCGCCCCGCCGGTGCCATCACTGGCACGATCTCCTCCGCAAAACTGCCGTCGCCCATGGCGCGCCTGGCCCGCTCCAGCGAGGCCAAGGCGTATTCGTCCTGTGCCTGACGGCCGATGCCTTCGCTGGCAGCGCATTCCTCGGCAAATGTGCCCATCAGCCGGCCGGGCGCATAGGCATCTTCCAGGCCGTCCAGGAACATATGGTCAATCACCCTGCCGTGGCCCATGCGATAGCCGCCACGCGCCTTGTCCAGCAAGTAGGGGGCGTTGGACATGCTTTCCATGCCGCCCGCCACTACAACTTTCGCGCTGCCGGCCAGCAACCCATCATGGGCCAGGATCACGGCCTGCATGCCCGAACCGCACATCTTGTTCAGCGTGGTGCACGGCGTGCCCTTGCTCAACCCGGCGCCTAGCGCGGCCTGTCGCGCCGGCGCCTGGCCGAGGCCGGCAGGCAGCACGCAGCCCATCAACACTTCATCCACGCTATCAGCCGGCAGCCTTGCGCGTTCTACCGCCGCGCCAATTGCCGCGCTGCCCAGCCGCGTAGCGCTCAGGCCGCTCAGCACACCTTGAAGCCCGCCCATGGGAGTGCGGGCGATACTCACGATAACCACTGGATCGGTCATGACGTTCTCCTGTTAGCGCGCAGCCATGCGCAGGGCGCCATCCAAGCGGATGACTTCACCGTTGAGCATGTCGTTGGCAATGATGTGCAGTACCAGCGCTGCATATTCCTCGGGCTTTCCCAGCCTGGGCGGGAACGGCACCGCTGCGGCCAGCGAAGCGCGCACATCGTCGGTCATGCCGGCCATCATGGGCGTTTCGAACAGCCCTGGCGCGATGGTCATTACCCGGATGCCTTGCCGCGCCAACTCCCTTGCCGCAGGCAAGGTCAGGCTGGCAATAGCGCCCTTCGAAGCCGCATACGCCGCCTGGCCGATCTGGCCATCGTAGGCCGCGACCGACGCGGTATTGATGATTACGCCCCTGCCCCCGGCGGCGTCCGGGGGATTGTTGGCCATGGCGGCAGCCACCAGCCGCAACAGGTTGAAACTGCCGATCAGGTTCACCTGGATCACCTTGGCGAAGGCATCCAGGGCATGAGGGCCCTCCCGCCCTAGAATGCGCTCACCTAGCACGATACCGGCGCAGTTCACCAAACCATGCAGGGCCCCAAGTGTGTGCACACCCGCGTCCACCGCAGCCTGCGCCTGGCCTCCATCGGTAATATCGGCGACCACAAACGGCATGCCCAGCGCCTTGGCGGTGGCTTCCACGCCTTGGGCGTTGAGGTCTACCAGCAGCACCCCGGCACCTGCCTCCACCAATGCACGCGCGGTGGCGGCGCCCAGCCCGGAAGCGGCCCCGCTTACAACGAAGTTCTTGTTATGGGTATCCATGGTGGTTCCTCATGCTCACTGAGGCCTTGAATGCTCGGCCTTCGCTGCACCCGGAACAATGGCGCGGCCACTCAATTGCGTTGAGCGTTTTCGCCAGTGCCCCCTACAAGGCTGCGATAGTGCCCAGGGTTGGAGCCGAACCATTGACGAAACGCACGGTAGAAAGAGCTTTCGTCGGCGAAGCCCAGGCGCTCGGCGATCTGAGCCATGCTCACGCCCTCTTCCGCCAGCCAGGCGATAGCCCGCTCCTTGCGCAGGCTGGCTTTCACCTGCTGCAGGCTTTGCCCTTCCGCCGCCAACCGTCGGCGCAATGTGGCTACCGACATGCCGTATGCGGAGGCCAGCGCGGCGGCCTCAGGCCAGGCCACAGGCGGCATGGCTCGCAAGCCGTCACGCACACGCCGCGCCAGCCCGCCTGGGTCCCGGTACCGAACCAGCAGGTTGCCCGGCAGTTCGGTGCAGAAGGTTTCAAGGTCCGCTTCAGTACGGCGCACCGGCAGGTCCAGGCAATCGGAAGAGAAGATCAGCCGGCTATGGGCCTGGCCGAAGCGCAGTGTATTACCGAAGAAGCGTCGATAATCGTCGCAGTAGTCTGGCGCGGCGCCACGCAGTTCGGCCGCCAACACTGGCACCCGGCGGCCGGCGAGCCAGCAGGTGAGCCCGTGTACGATCATCCAGAAGGTAAAACAGGTGAAGGGCCGCGCGGGTTCGTCCGGCACGTGAAGGGTGATCATGGCCACACTATGCTGGCGCTCCAGCTTGCCGCTGGGGCCGCCCAGCATCAGGCGCAAAAATTCCAGCGCCAGGCGTATACCTTCACCTACTGTCGGTTGACCTTTGCCGCTACGCCAGATGAAAGCCAGGCTGCCGACAGGTAGCGGCCGCGGCGCCATGCCGAAGAATTCGTCATCCAGCGCCTGCGCCAGCGCACGCCACAGCTGCCCATACGCCGTGGCCGGTACCCGCGCGGTGGGGTCGGCAAGCAACGAGCCGCAGATGCCAGCCTGCACGAGCGCTTGCGCCGCACTGCCAGGCGAAACTGCTCGCAGCGCTTCGCGTACCAGCTCGATGGAGATACTGTCCTTGGTCATGACCGTTTGCCTGGGCTGCCTGCCCCCCATGGTAGAGTGCCGCGCGGGGAAAGTCAGCGCTGAACCCGGCGCGGGTTTTCCGGTCTGGCCCTGTATCCCTCGTTCAAGGAACTCCCCAATGCGCCTGCGCTTTCTCGCCTATGCTCTCGCGGGGCTCTGTGCCACCGCCGTTCACGCCGCCGAGCCGCAGCCGGTCTACGGGCCGCAGCTCGAAGGCTTCGACTACCCCTACACGTTGCAGCATTACCGCTTCGAGTCCCAGGGCAAATCCCTGGAGATGGGATACATGGACGTGGCCGCCGCTGGCAAGGCGAACGGTCATACCGTGGTGCTGCTTCACGGCAAGAACTTCTGCGCCGCTACCTGGGATACCACCATCAAAGCCCTGGCTAATGCCGGCTATCGAGTGATCGCGCCGGACCAGGTCGGCTTTTGCACCTCCAGCAAGCCGGAGCATTACCAGTACAGCTTCCAGCAGTTGGCGAGCAACACCCACGCCCTGCTGGGCGAACTGGGTATCAAGGAGGCCATCGTGATGGGGCACTCCACTGGCGGCATGCTCGCGACGCGCTACGCGCTGCTCTACCCTGATGAAACCGAGCGGCTGATGCTGGTCAACCCCATCGGTCTCGAAGACTGGAAGGCCCTGGGGGTGCCTTATCGCACCGTGGACGAATGGTTCGCCCGCGAAACGAAGCTCAACGCCGACGGCATTCGCGAATACGAACGCAAGACCTACTACGGGGGCCGCTGGGACCCTTCCTATGAACGCTGGGTAACCATGCTTGCCGGTCTCAACCAAGGCCCCGGCCATAACGTGGTGGCGTGGAACTCGGCGCTGATCTACGACATGATCTTCACCCAGCCGGTGTTTTACGAGTTCCCCAACCTCAAGGTCCCGACGTTGCTCCTGATCGGCACTGCCGACACTACGGCGATCGGAAGCGACGTGGCATCGCCCGAGGTAAAGGCACGGCTGGGGCACTACGATGTGCTGGGCAAGCAGGTAAGCCAGATGATACCCGGGGCTGCGCTGGTGGAATTTCCCGGCCTGGGGCATGCCCCCCAGATGGAGCAACCCGAACGCTTTCACAAGGCGGTGCTGGCCTGGCTGGCGCAACCTGCAAAACAGGAGTGACCGATGAGCGAATTGCGAATTGCCGTACTGGATGACTGGCAAGGGGTAGCTCAGGGCGTTGTGGATTGGGCCGCCCTCGCCGCCGTGGGCCAGGTCGAGTTCCTTCACGACTACCCGGCTGATACCGACACCATGGCCGAGCGGCTGGCGCCTTACACGGTGATCTGTGTGATGCGCGAGCGCACGGCCTTCACCGCCCAGCTGCTGGCCCGCCTGCCGGCGCTGAGGCTCATCGTGACCGGCGGCATGCGCAACGCGGCCATTGACCTGGCGGCGGCCACGGCGCAAGGGGTGACGGTATGTGGCGGCGACAGCTACCGCCAGGCCGCGCCCGAACTTACCTGGGCCTTGCTGATGGCGCTCAACCGCAACCTCTTGGCTGAAGCGACTTCCTTGCGCAATGGCGGCTGGCAGGTAGGCCTGGGGGGCGACCTGGCGGGCAAAACCCTTGGCCTGCTGGGCCTGGGCAACATAGGCGGCACCGTAGCCGGCTACGCGCAGGCGTTCGGGATGCAAGTAATCGCCTGGAGCGAGCACCTGACCGACGCACGAGCCGAGGCAGTAGGCGCGCGGCGGGTGAGCAAGCAGGAATTGTTCGAGCAGGCCGATTTCTTGAGCGTGCACCTGGTGCTCAGCGAGCGTACCCGCCACTTGGTAGACGCGCAGGCGCTCAACAGCATGAAGCGCGGCGCCCTGCTGGTGAACACCTCCCGTGGGCCGATCGTGGACGAGCAGGCCCTGCTGTCGGCCCTGGAAAGCGGGCGTCTCGGCGGGGCAGCGCTCGACGTCTTCGATCAGGAGCCGCTTGCCGTCGACCACCCTCTGCGTAGCCTGCCCAACGTATTGGCGACACCGCATATCGGCTACGTGACGGAAAACAACTACCGCGCGTTCTTTACCTCCATGATCGAGAACATCCTGGCCTGGCACGGTGGCCAGCCGATCCGGGTTCTGCAACCGGCCCCTGCGGAGCCCTAACGACCGTCCGCAGGCTCGCGCGGCGCGGGTGCGGGCCGCGGAAAGCGCTGGCCGTTACCAATACCGCCGTTTTCCAGCGTTGGCGGCCGGCCGCCGGGGTAGCCCTCTGGCAGGCCACGCTGCGCCGGATTGGAGGGGACGGTACCTTGGCGGCTATTGGGGTTGATGCGTCTGATGGGGCTGTTCAGCGGATTGGCATTGACCCCAGGCCGCACTTGCGCCGGCGCGGTGGCCGATGCGGCGTCGGCTGCGCCGCTCAGCGCCAGCAGGCCTAGGGTAATCAGGAATACTCGCATTTTGCCTCCTCGGTGTGCCCCGGGCCGTTGCGCCATGGCTACGAACGTCCCCAAAGCGAAGCTGTCGCAATACCAGGCCCAACGGAGTTTGCCATGCTTGCCTTGCTACGCCGCGTTTCCCTCTTTGCACTGTGCCTGAGCCTGGGTGCGTGTGCACTCTTTAGCCCACACGACCCGCTGATCGTTCAAGTTGCCGGCCTGGAGCCCGCAGCCGGCGCGGGGCTTGAATGGCGCGCGCAGGTGCGGCTGAGGCTGCAGAACCCCAACCGTGACCCGGTGGAGTATTCAGGGATTGCACTGACGCTGGAAGTGAACGGCCAGCCCCTGGCCAGTGGCGTGAGCCCAGCGCAAGGCACCCTTGGCGGGTACAGCGAGGCGGTGGTGACGGTCCCGGTCAGTGTGTCGGCGTTTTCGGTGCTGCGCCAGGCACTGGGCCTGGCTGACCTGAACCCCACCGAGGGCGTACCCTATCGGCTGGACGGCAAGCTCGACACGCCCGGGCTGAGCCGAGCGGTGCGGTTCAGTGAAAGCGGCCGGCTGAACCCGATGACGCTGGGCCCGCCGGTTAACCGAAGGTAAAGCTTCAGCGGGCCGCCGCCATCAGTTTGTTCACTTCGGCGCGCACCAGGTTGGCGTAATCCTGAGGCGACATTTGCTCCAGCTCCGCCCGCACCCATTCGGCCCACTTTCCCTTGCGCCGGGGCTTTTCGGCGATAAGCCGGGCGGCGTCAGCCTTGGCGCGCCCAAGATTGGCCTTCCAGTTCTCGAAATGCCGGGCTTTTTCGGTTTCGATCGCCAAGCGCTCGTCGAACGACTTGTTGGCAAGATTCAGACTCATGCACCCTACCTCCAGTGATTGCTCGAAGTGCCGTAATTTACACCGCCCTGCAACTTTTCGGGGCTCGCGGCAATCCCATGGACCACAGCCGCAAAGAGGAACCCGCCATGGCCCGTAAACCTTCCAACCCATTGATGGATGAGCAAATCATGGACCAGGCCTTCAGTGAACTGGCGGCGCTGGTCGAAGAATCCGAGAGCCTGCTGGGCGCTCGCTCCGTATATGGCCGCCGGCGCGTGGCCAAGCGCCAACTGGAGCAGGCGATACAGCGCGCAACGGTCCTGGCCCGCCAACTGGGCGAGCGGGCCGCGCCCGCGATAGAAGGTACCGAGCAGTTCGTCAAACAACACCCTTACAAAGCGTTGGGTATCGCCGCAACGGTCGGCTTGCTGGCCGCCCTGCTCGTCACCCGACGCGACTGATCACGCCCTCACCGCCCAGCCTCGCAGCGCCGCCAGGCGCTCCGGGGCCAGGGGTATGCCCTGCTCCAGAGAACGCTTGCGGTTCTGGTAGCGCCGCTCCCCGGCCAGCCTGCTGACGCCCGCGTCGCTCATGCGCTCTACGAGCACCCGAGCACGTTCGGCAAATTGGCCACCCTCCGACTTGGCGGGGTCGATCACGATGAGCAATTGGCCGGTCCAGGGCGTCTGGGCGCCAGGGTGGCGGGACCAGTCGAACTCGAACGAGAAGTTGCCGCCGGTGAGGCCTGCGGCCAGCAGTTCGACCATCATTGATAACGCCGAGCCCTTATGGCCGCCAAAGGGCAGCAAGGCACCGCCGTCGAGCACCGCCCGTGGATCAGTGGTTGCCGCGCCCTGTGCATCCACGCCAGCGCCTTCAGGGAGCATATGGCCCTCGCGGGCCGCGATCTGCACATCGCCATGGGCGAGCGCGCTGGTGGCCATGTCAAATACCAGGGGGCCCCGGCCTGCGCAAGGCGCCGCGAACGCGATGGGGTTGGTCCCGAACACCGGCCGCTTGCCCCCATGGGGCACTACGCAGGTCATGCTGTTGACCACGCTCAGCGCGATCAGCCCCTCTTCGGCAAAAGGTTCTACATCCGGCCACAACGCCGCAAAGTGGTGAGAGTTGCGTATTGCCAATACGGCGATGCCGGCATGCCGTGCCTTGGCGATCAAAAGCGGCCGCGCTGCCGCCAAAGCGGGTTGGGCAAAGCCATTGCCCGCATCCACCGCCACATACCCGGCCGCCACGTCTTCAACCTGTGGCTCGGCGGCCGGGTTAACCCAACCGCTCGCGATAGTGGAGAGGTATCCGGCCACTCGAAACACGCCGTGACTCTCGGCCCCGTCCCGCTGCGCCGCCGCACAATTGGCAGCCAGCACCGCGGCCACCGATGGCGATGCGCCGTGGGCCCGGAAAACCTGCTGCAGCAACGCTACCAGCTCGGGGTAGGTAATAATTTCCCGGGATACCGTATCAGCGGAGTTTGAAGACATTTGCACGCCTCGCTCAAGGAACTGAAAGGCTCAGCGACGAACTTTGCGCCGCATCACACCATTGATGATTACCGCGACCACGGCGACCCCGATGGCCAGGTATTGGAAGGTTTTTTCATCGAGACGCCCCTGCGCCTGCAACCAGGACAAGCCCAGCATGATGGCGACTATGAGGACGGAAAGCAGCAAGGAGTATTTCAAACGTTGCAGTTGTGTCATATGAGGCTCGTTCGTGTATCGGTTTGCTTACCAAGTGGAGACGATCGCGCGGCAATATTTGCCTGGTGTCGCCGTCATATTACCGCGCCCGCTGAAGCGGTGCGGTGCTTTAAACCATGAGGAGTACCCGATGTTGCGTCGAATCACCTGGCTGATTCCTGTTCTGTTGACTGCCAGCCTGAGCGGTTGCTGGTTGTTCATGCCACCCGGCGGCCATGGCGGTGGCGGCGGTGGCGGCGGTGGTGGCCACGGCGGCCCTGGTAGAGGCGGCGGCCCGGGCTACATGCAGCCACGCTGAACACCCACCCAAGCTGTTCCTGCTTAAAAAATTTTCATGGGGCGCGCAGGCTTGCCTGCCCACCTCATGGAAGGACCAGTCTGATGCGCAAGCCACTTGTTGCGTTGGCGCTTACCGCCACTCTCGCCGGCCCCGCCGGCGCCATTACCCTTGGTACCCTCACCGACGCAGACTTACGCCGCTACAGCGCTGCGCTCGCCGACCATGCCGGTAGTAGCCAATGGCAGCTGCTGTGGCAAAACAGCCGCGCTGCCGGGCATTTCAAGCCCACCGGAGCGCAGCCGCGGTTCACCCTCCCGATGCGCGACATACCGGCCCTCGTACAACAAACCCTCGCTGAACCGGACCGCATCGACCGCCTCGGAACCACTCGCACGCGTCTACGCCGAAACATCAGCCCACGCATCGCTGGGGAAATGAACGGCACACCGCTGAACGCCATCTGCCTGACTGTCGACTGGCGCGGTGCCAGCGAACCTGCCAGCGGGAAACCAACGGACCCCGCGACCTTGAGATTCGTAAGCCTGATAGTCACCGAGCCGTGCTGAAATTCCGACCCAATCAAGCGCGAACCATCCTACTTCGGGGAGAGCTTTTTCCCCACAGCCGGGCAGCTTTTTCGCCTGACCATAAGCTACTCGCTGACCCTGCAGGCGGGCTGCCTAACTCACCACAATGGCGCTCGCCACAGGGCAAAAACGGATTTCCACTGAAAGGATTTCATTATGGACGCTGTTGATCTGACCCACGTTGATACCACCCGCCTTCCGCTCTCCTTACGCGTGCTGATCGAGTGCGTGGGCGTTGAGCAAGCCTACCGACTGACCCGGCTCTACGGAGGCCGACCACGCTACATCCCGAAGAATCCGGAGCGCTCGGCGCTGGCTCAGCTATTGCCGGCCGCTGCGCTAAAGGCACTGACGGCTCGCTTCGCCGGTACATCGCTAGAGATTCCCAAACCTGATCATTTTGAACGGCAACTGCGCGATCGCCAGATCCTGGAAGAGACTACCCGAGGGCTCTCTCGGGCCGAACTGGCTAACCGTTATGGGCTGAGCCTGCGGCAGATCGGCAATATCCGTCGCACCCAGGCAACGGCGCAGGCGTAGTTGATCAATCCAGGGCTTTCCTATTCACGATTTCCAGGTTCGTGGTTTCCCGGTTCGCTGTGCCGCCGGATGAACGCACAGTACGCCGCGCGGTAATCGCCGCGCTTATACCCAAGGAATGGAGTTCTTCACATGGCTACGATAGACAACGAATTGATTGGCTCGGTGATCAACGCACTGCCGCTGGACCGGATGATTGCCGGTCCGATCCAGGCGATGATCCAGGCACAGACCTCGGCGAGCAAATCCTACGCGGACTTCCTCCTGGGCGTGTGCATCCAGGATGGCAAAGCCGTTGGGGTGAAATTCGACTATGACGAAACGATCACCGACGAAAACGGTACCTACAAGGGTACGGTCGCTAAATCCGTACAGATCCCTCTGCTGGCAGCGGTCACTCACCCCAACATTGCAATCACCGAAGGCACGGTCGAGTTTGAACTGACCATCACCCAGGCAGCGGAGGACACCAGCCAGAGCAGCACAAGTGGCGAGATGGCCGCATCGCTGGGCTGGGGGCCGTTCAAGCTGCAGGTCAAGGGCCAGATGAGCCATAACAAGACCCAAACCCGCAAAACCGATACCCGTGCCCGTTATGCGTTCAACACCAAGGTCGCCCGCCTCGACCCGCCTGAAGCCCTTATGCGCGTTATCGACGTGTTGACCGAGGCGGCGGCGAAGCCGGTTCGCCTCGCCTCCGACACCCTGGTCGCCGACCCGAAAGGGCTGGAGGCAAATGTGCTTGCAGCGCCTACAAGTCCCAATGCCGGCAAAGGCCCTGGCGGCACGGGCGCCCAGCCCTGAGAACACCGCGTTCACATAGCCGTTCAGATGCAGCGCTGGTACCGCCAGCGCTGCACACTACCCAGGAGACTGCCCAGTGGGATTGTTTTCCCGAAAGGAACCCATGGTCCCAAGCGACCTGCGGGACATCACCCGCGGCCTTCACGAAGCCGCCAGCAGCGCAAATTCCCTGATCGCCCAACAATACATCAAACTCTTCGACCAGTTTTTCGATTACAACGTGGACGATCTCGGCACCCCCATGAAAGCCAAGATGGTGGAAGTGGCTCTCGATGATCAGCACCGCATGCAAGTCCCCCTCATCACCCTGGTCGCGCCTCAAGGGCTTGCGCTAGACACCATGAAGGTCGACCTCTCGGTCAAGATCGCCGCCACCGAGGTGGAAGGCGTCACCCATGCCCTGGAAAACGGCGAACTCAATTCCGAGCGGTTCTACGTAACCCTGGGGGGCGTGCGCAAGGACCCTGCCCAGCGCAGCCCGGACGAGGTGCAGATCAGCCTCACCTTCAAGGCGTGCCAACCCCCCGAAGCCGTGCAACGGCTGATCGAGGAGTACACCCAGTTGATTTTGCCTCAGCGAGCACGGCGAGACGTCGAACCTGACCTTTCCCCCGCCTAGAAATCCTTCTTGTAAAAAAGATCGAGGGAGCTGGCCACACCACTGGCAACTTCCAGGTACAGCTGTCGCGTCAAGGCGTAGCGCAACGCAACCGTACTGGCCGGCTCGAATACCCCTACGCCGTAGCGCAAGGTCAACCGGTCGGTCAGGTTCCCGCTGGCGACCACGCTGGTGGTGTCACCACTGCCTTCGGTGTCCAGCTGGAAGTCCTGGATGCCCAGGCTATTGGCGAGTTGGCCCGCCGTGGATGCACTCCCCATCAAGCCCAGGCCCAGCGCTGCCTGCGCGAGTACGTTGTTGTCTTCACCATTGGTGCTCAACGGCCGGCCCAGAATCAGCCAGGAAAGGGCCTGCTCCTGGCTCATTGCAGGTTCGGCAAACACTTCGGTCGTGGGCTGCTGCACGCTTCCGCTCAGGCGGATGCCGGCGGTAACGTCATCGGTCTGACGGATCGCTTCCACGTCCAGGTAGGGCTGGTCCACAGGCCCGGTGAAGAACAGCCGGGCGCGCCGCAGTGTGAGCCGCTGACCATAAGCACGATAGCGGCCATTGCGCAGTTCAAGGGAGCCGCGGGTGTCCAGGTTATCACCGATGTGCAGGCGTCCCACAATGTCAGACTGCAATCCAAAACCATTGAAGGTGAGCTTTTCCTGGCCAACGTCTACGTCCACATCCATGGCGATCCCATCCTGGGCCCGCGCGGGCGCGTCCCGCCCCACCACCATGGCGTCGTCCGACACTTTCACCGTGGACGGCGGCAACTGGCGAACCGTGATCGCGCCTTTAGGCACACTCACCTTGCCACTCAGCGCCAGCTTCTGGTCTATCAAAGCCAGCCGAAGGTCTGCCCCTGCTTCTACCTCGGCGTAAGGCAGTACCGTAATGGGCAAACGGCTTGCCCGCACGGCGATGGCCAATTTCAAGGCGCCACTCCAATCCAGTTCGCCGTCGAGGCTGCCCTGCCCTTGCGCGCCACTGCGCCACTGGCCATCAACCTGCATGTGATTGCCGTTCATCCGCGCCTGCAACGTCAGCGCCTCCACGCTCAACGGTAAACCTGGCCCGGAAACCGCGCCATCGCTGAGGCTGAACGCGCCGTCCACGCGCGGTTGCAGCAAGGTACCGCCGAGCGTGCCGTTACCCTGCAAGCGCCCCGCTACCTTGTCTGCCGATTCCACCAGCGGCCCCAAGGCAGAAAGGTCCAGGCCATCGAAACGGAACCGGCCAGCCAGGGCTTTCGCGGGACTGAACGGATCGAGGCGGGCTTGTAGATTCAGTTGGCCAAGCTTGCGCCCATCGAACACTAGCTCGGTATTCACATCACCCGGCGCGACGATACTGGCCAAGCGCAAGGTGCCGTAGGGGAAACTCAACCATTGCTCACCCTGCCGCACGCGCAAGGTGCCACCACTCGCATCGAAGCCAACCTTGCCTTTCGGGCCAACGCCACCCAGGTCCAGTTGGACATCCGCGCTGGCGGTTGCCTGCCACTCCAACGTTTCCGGGAGCCAGGGTTTGAGGCTCGCCATCGGGAAGTCCCGCAGGCGCACCCGGATACGAGGATCGGGCGCCAGCCGCTGGTTGTCGGCACACAGGCTGGCCTGCCCCGAACGCCAGCAGTGGGCACCCAGGTCAACCGTACCATCCGCCAGGCGCTGCAACGGCGCTGGCGCTTGCAATGCCCAGGCTTGCCCATGGCTTTTCACGGTGCCCTTGGCCAGTCGGCCTTTCCAGGCGCCTTCATGCCAGCGGCCGTCGGCGGCAATAGCCAAAACCACAGCGGGGCCCTCCAGGCGCGCGGTCAGGGCGTGCTGCTCGGCATCGCCATTAGCGGTAACCGCCAGGGTTCCCAGCTCGGTATCGCCAGCGGCCAGCCCAGTGCTCTCGAGCGACAACGTACCGCGCTGCCGGGCATCGAGCCGCCCGCGCAACGTCAGGGTGGCCATGCGGTTGCTTTCCCAGGCCACCCGGCGCCCGTCCAGGTCCAGCTGGCCCTGGGGGTTGGCAGGCGTGCCGGCCAGGTTCAGGCTACCTTTGACCGCACCCGCCAGGCCCGGCCACAGTTGGTCCAGGCGCGGGGCGTCGAGCGTGAGCTTGCCGTCGAGGCGCCCATTGCTGCTCCCGGCCCCTTGGAGGTGGTTGCCGCCGAGGCCGAAATCAAGATCCGCCAATTGCCAGGCGGCGCCGCTGCCCTCCACCCGGCCTACCAGGCTGGCGGGCTGGCCACGCAGTTGCCCGGTGATCCCAAGCTTGGCCGCGAGCTCAAGCGCGCCGGCCTGAAAACGCCCCTTGCTGGTGATCGCGCCGCCCAGCTTGCCCGGCAGCGCAGCGACCCAATAGGCCGGGTCCAGATTGGAGAGGTTCAGGTCCGCCGCCCAGCTCACCCCCTCGACGAAACCCAGTGCCAACTGCCCGTCCAATTGCCCTTTGCCTGCAGCCACGTGCAGTTGTGGCAACACCAGTTGCTGGCCGTCCCCACTGAACGGCGTAGTGACGCTGAATGGCCCGGCCGGCCCTTGAAAATCCCCCGCCAGGTTACCCATGAAATGGCCATTCCCATAACGCACCATGCCCTTCAAGGCGGTGGCGGCCACGGGTGGTGGGGCATCCTGTGGATACAGCCGGGTCCAAGGAAAATCCTGCCAGTCCAGGCTGGCTTCACCTGCAAGATCGCCGCCCCAGGCGAGGTTGCCGATCACACTTACCCGGTGAGTGTCATCTGCGCGCAGGCTGAGGTCGTCTACCCATGCGCCCTGTGCGTTTACCCTGCCGCGCAGGCGCAGGTCAATCGGGCCTTGTTCCGCTGGGAATCGGCCGTCGCCCTCAATGGCATAGCCCTGCTCCAGATCGCCGTCCGCGCGTAGCTGCAAGCCTTCGATGGCCAGCGTACGAGGCAAGGACTGCTGGGCCACGAAATGCTCGGCCGTGATCCTAAGGGTGGCGGGCACATTGTCCGCCAACGCGTGCAGCGTGCCCTCAAGGTTAGCGTCCAGATAGCCTGAACTGCGCCCGGCCAAGGCGAGGCGGTTCGCCACTTCGCCTTCAAGGGTGGCTGCGATTTCCCATGGGCGATCATCCACGGCGGGCAATGCGAGGTGTACCCGGGCGTCGATTGGCCACTGCCCGGCGGGAAGTACTGTCCCGTCCACGGCGAGGCGAAGGTCACCTTTCGTGAGTTGAAGGCTACCGATCCGCAGCCCGTCTTTATTCCAGGCTGCAGCCAGGTGCACACCGGTGATTACCATTGAATCTGCGTAGGCCACTTCGCCGATGTCGAGCTGGCCGAGCTGGAGGGCGAGCGGCAGGTTCAGATCCGGCAACTGAAGTGGGCCGGTATCCCTGGCGGGTGGCGTTGCGGCCGGAGGTGTAATGCTCACCCGCTCGGCCTGTACCCGACCCAGGCAGAGGGTGAGTTTGAACAGGCAACCTGGCGACCAGCTCAGCCGTGGCGCTTGCACCGTAACGCGCATACCGTCGGCGCCGACCCATGTCAGCTCACGCGCTTGCCAGTGGTTCGCCAGGCGGCCTTCAAAGCCTTCAACGCTCACGCCCGGCACATGGGCCAGGAGCCAGCGGCTGCCGCGTTCTGTGCCAAGCAGGGCCCACATCACCACCGCGACCATTGCAAGTAGTGCCAGCAAGGCCCCACCGGTAATGACTAGCCAACGCCAGCGCCGGGTCATAGTTCAGGCCCCATGGAAAAGTGCAATCGAAACCCTCCCCCTTCATCCAGCCCACGGGCGATATCTACCCGGATGGGGCCCACGGGCGACACCCAGCGCAGCCCCACGCCTACACCGGTTTTCAAGCTGGGCAGGTCCAGGCTGTTGAACGCGTTACCCTGATCGATAAATGTCGCGACTCGCCATTTGGGTGCCACGCTGTACTGGTATTCCGCAGTGCCGGCGACCATATAGCGGCCGCCAATCTTGTCCCCGTCGCTGTTTTCCGGCGACAGGCTTTGATAGTCGTAGCCACGCACGGTCTGGTCGCCACCGGCGAAAAACCGTAGTGACGGCGGAATCGCCTTGTAACCGTTAGTGGCGCTGCCCCCAAGCTGGATACGGCCCAGGAAGCGGTGCTTGTCGAAGACAGTGGTCAGCCCGCGTAGCTGTACGTTGCCGTGCAGCAGGTTGGCATCGGACAGCAGCCCCTCCTTGGCAACCTGTGCATCGAATACAACCCGGTAGCCGTTGCTTGGGTCTACCTTGCTGTCGCTGTGCAGGTAGCTGTAGCTGATACCGGGCATTACCAGGTTACTCAGCCCTGCATCGTCGCCCAGGCGGTATTCTTCGCGCTGCCATTTCAGAGAGATCACACGCTGCCAGCCACTGGGCAATTTGCTATGCCATTCAGGGCCCACCGTGAGCAGCTTGCTCAAGCTGTCAGTGTCGGCGATCTCTTCATACTGGTAACCGGCGGCGTAGCGCAGCTTGTCGTTAAGGGGGGACGCCAGCGGAACGTCGTACCACAAGCCTATGTTCTGTCGGGGGGCGGAAAGCTCTGCCTCCGCGCCATAGGAATGGCCCTGAGGATTGACCCAATGGCGGGTCCAGTTGGCTTTCAAGCGTGGCCCCACATCGGTGGAATAGCCCCCGCCAAGGCCCAGGGTACGAGGTGCGCGCGCTTCGAGCGTTACCTTCACAGGAATGGTCTGGCCATCGGCGCCCTGGGGTGACGCATCAACGATTACACCCTGGAAGTAGCCGCTGGTTTGCAAGTCCCTGTTCAACTGGGCTACCAGATCTGCGTTATACGGGTCGCCGGGCTGGAATGGCACCATGCGTTGCAGCAGGCGCGAGTCGATGATCGAGTCGCCCTGGTAGCTTACGTCGCCAAAGCGGTAACGCGGGCCGCTCTGGTAATGAAGCTGGATATCCGCCACACCGGCAACCGGGTCGATGCGCAGTTGCTGTTGTTCGAAGTGCCCCTTGAAAAAGCCGAAGCGAGAGGCCTGATTGAGGATCAGCCGCTTGGCGTCATCGTAATGGCCATGGTTCAGCGGTGCGCCTGGGGCCAGCGCAGTGCTGCGCGGCACCGCGAATTCTCGCATTGCCGCGGCGGGCCCTTCGATGCGCACATCCACGTTGCGCAAGCGTACCGGTTGCCCCGGTTGAACCCGCACATGCAAGGTGGGTTGATCGCCGCCGGTCACCTCGGCGTCTACCTGTGCATGGTAGAAACCCAGCGCCTCGGCCGCCTCGCGCGCCTGCGCTTGTGCCGTTCGGCTGAGCTGGCGCAGGCCTTGCTCGTCGTGATCGGCCACGCTGCCAATGTAGGCTTCTATGTTGGCCCGAAGCGCCGTGTCAGGCGGGCTCAGCTCTACCTGAAGGCGGCCCTGGGCTTCGGCATTCGTTGCGAGGCAGGCCATTAACAGCGCGCCACATGTTCGTCCTGGATACATCATGGGCTGGGATCCTACCACGGTTGCGCCTTGCTGCCCGCCGCGAATGCCTTGGACTGGCCCGCGCGCGGCTGCTCCGTTAGCATTTGCGTTTTTCCGGCAAGGTGGTCGCGTCATGAAAATCGTTTCATTCAATATCAATGGCCTTCGCGCGCGGCCCCATCAGCTGGAGGCGTTGATTGCCAGGCACCGTCCCGACGTCATCGGGCTTCAAGAGACCAAGGTGGCAGACGATCAGTTTCCACTCCAAGCCATTCAGGCATTGGGTTACCACGTGCATTTTCATGGGCAGAAGGGCCATTACGGCGTCGCCCTGCTTTCGCTCAAACCCCCGATCAGTCTGGACAAAGGGTTTGAAGGCGATGACGACGACGCACAACGCCGGTTTATCCGCGGCCGCTACGAGGACCACACCGGCCAGGTGGTGACCATCATGAACGGCTATTTCCCCCAGGGCGAAAGCCGCGATCACCCGACCAAATTTCCGGCCAAGGCGCGGTTTTACGCCGACCTGCAAAGCCTGCTGGAACGCCATGACCCCCATGGGGAGCCGGTAGTGGTAATGGGGGATATGAACATTTCCCCCGAGGACAGCGATATAGGCATTGGTCCGGAAAACATGAAGCGCTGGCTGCGCACCGGAAAATGCAGTTTCCTGCCGGAGGAGCGCGAGTGGCTCGGGCGCCTCAAGCAATGGGGCCTGGTCGATACGTGGCGCCATCTTCATCCCGAGGTGAACGACGTATTCAGCTGGTTCGACTACCGCAGCCGCGGGTTCGAAGACATGCCCAAACGCGGCCTGCGGATCGACCTGATCATGGCCGCTGCCGGGCTACTGCCCAGGGTTAAAGCCGCGGGTATCGACTATGAACTGCGCGCAATGGAAAAGCCGTCCGACCATGCGCCGATCTGGCTCGAGCTGGCCTGACGGCTGTCACCTTACGGTAACGCCCCTGTCTTAATCTGCGGGCCCCACCCGCCAAGGGCCCACCATGTTCCGATCCAGGTCCCGCCGTCGCTTGTTTGCCTGCGTCGGCGTGTTCGTCATCATCACGTCTGCCTGCGCCGACCCCTTGCCTGTATTGCGCATTCAGGGCTCGAACACGATCGGCGCTGCATTGGGCCCGGCCTTGGTCGAGGGCCTGTTCTCGAGCCAGAACATGCAGGTTGAGGTCGTGCCTCAGGCCCCCAACGAGTGGAGCGTGCTGGCTCATCCCGCTTCGGGGCCGGCCCTGGAGGTGGAAATCGACGCCCATGGTACGACCACTGGCTTTGCTGCGCTGCACGCGGGCACGGCCGACCTGGCTGCTGCTTCCCGAGCGATCCACCCCAGCGAGCAGGCTGCCCTGTACGGGCAGATGGACGCAGTTTCCAGCGGTGCCGAGCAGGTCATCGGCGTTGATGGCGTGGCAGTCATTGTGCATCCCGGCAACCCCTTGCGCAGCTTGGAAGCCAACCAGCTCGCGGAAGTCTTTGCCGGCCGGGTAACGCAATGGGAGCAACTGGGCGTGCCACTGGGCGCCATCCACCTGCTGGCGCGCGATGAGCGTTCTGGTACCTGGGAGACGTTCCGTGATCTGGTGCTGGGGCCACGCGGGCTCACGTTGTCGGCAACCGCCGCCCGCTTCGAAGCCAGCGACAGTTTGAGCAAGGCCGTTAGCGACGACCCACAGGCCATCGGCTTCATCGGCTTGCCCTATATCCGTAAGGCACGGGCTTTGGCCATCGCCGACGTCGGTACGCGAGCATTGCTGCCAACAACCGAAACCGTTGCGACAGAGGATTATCTGCTCTCACGAAGGCTGTACCTGTACAAGGCGGCCGACACGCTCAACCCCTGGGCCGGTGCGCTGGTGCGCTTCGCTCAGAGCGATGCCGGGCAGCAGGTCGTTGCACGGCAGGGGTTCGTGGCGCAACAGGTTCATGCCGTGCGGGTACAACCTACTACCGGCATGCCAGAGCCACTGCTGGCGGTGGCGCGAGAAGGCCAACGGCTTACGGTGACGTTCAGGTTCGCCGGGGCCAGCGCCGCCCTGGACAGCAAAGCCATGGCCGATATCGATCGGCTGGCGACCTTTCTGGCATCTCGCCCCGAAGAGCGCCAACGCCTTGTGCTGATAGGGTTCGGAGATACCAAGAGCGAGCCAGAGCGGGCGCTGCTGTTGTCGCGCCTGCGGGCCATGACCATTCGACGCGAACTCGCCAAGCGTGGCATCGCACCCCGCCAGGTGCTAGGGCTGGGTGCCGCGCTTCCTGTCGCCAGCAATGCCTATGAAGCCGGCCGCAGCCGCAATCGCCGCGTTGAGGTGTGGCTTCAACCTGCCGGGCGATGACGGTCCAGCTCATATTTGGCGACGGCAGCGCGGTGCACTTCGTCAGGGCCATCGGCCAGGCGCAGGGTGCGTTGCATCGCATACATATAAGCAAGCGGGGTATCGCCACTCACCCCCGCGCCGCCGTACAGCTGAATGGCGCGATCGATTACTTTCAACGCCACGTTCGGCGCGACCACCTTGATCTGCGCGATCTCGCTGCGCGCTACCTTGTTACCCGCCGTGTCCATCATGTAAGCCGCCCGCAGCGTAAGCAGCCGCGCCATGTCGATTTCCATCCTCGAGTCGGCGATCAGGTCGCCGTTGCCACCCAATGCCGCCAGCGGCTTGCCGAAGGCCTCGCGTTCCAGCGCCCTGCGGCAAGCCAGTTCCAGGGCGCGTTCGGCCATTCCCAGCGAGCGCATGCAGTGGTGAATCCTGCCCGGGCCCAGTCGGCCCTGAGCGATCTCGAAACCGCGCCCGGGCCCCAGAAGCACGTTCTCCAGAGGCACCCGCACGTCTTCGAACAGAACCTCGGCGTGCCCATGCGGTGCGTCGTCGTAACCAAACACCGTCAGTGGGCGCAATACCTTCACACCCCGGGTATCCATGGGTACCAGCACCATCGAGTGCTGCCGGTGACGCGGGGCTTGCGGGTCGGTCAGCCCCATGAAAATCATCACCTGGCAGCGCGGATCGCAGGCACCGGAGGTCCACCATTTGCGACCATTGATGACCCACTCATTGCCTTCCTGTACCGCAGTGGCGCGCATGTTCGTGGCGTCCGAAGAGGCCACGTCCGGCTCGGTCATCGCGAACGCCGAACGGATCTCGCCGCTGAGCAGGGGCGCCAGCCAGCGCTGCTTTTGCGCCTCGGTGCCGTAGCGCACCAGCACCTCCATGTTGCCAGTGTCCGGGGCGGAGCAATTGAATGGCTCGGGGCCAAGGGGTGAACGCCCCATCAGTTCGGCCAGCGGCGCGTATTCCAGGTTGGTAAGCCCGGCGCCCAGCTCGGATTCCGGCAGAAAGAGGTTCCATAACCCCGCTTCGCGAGCTCGCTGCTTGAGGGTTTCCATGATTGCGGTGGGACGCCAGCGATCGCCTTGTGCCAGTTCTTCGGCGAAGCGCGCCTCAGCCGGGAATACCTCGGCATCCATGAAGGCGATGATGCGGGCACGCAATGCTTCGACCCGCGGTGAATAGGCGAAATCCATAGAAGTCCGGTGCTCCAGGAAGGCCCCAGCGGGCCCGATGAGGTGATGCTAGAAGACCGTTGCGCTATTTGGCGAGGCTATTATCCTCGTGTATAAACATTCATAAGCGCTATACGCCCCGCTTCTACAATAAGAACGAGTACGCCGCCAATGAACCTCAGCAAGGTAGACCTCAACCTCTTCGTTGTCTTCGATGCGATCTACACGGAAGCGAACCTCACCCGCGCTGGCCAGATTGTGGGCATCACTCACCCCGCCGTTTCCAATGCCCTTGCCCGCCTGCGGGAAACGTTCAACGACCCCCTGTTCGTGCGCACCGCCCAAGGCATGGTGCCCACACCCATGGCTCAGAACATTGTCGGGCCGGTTCGCAACGCGCTGGCCTTGTTGCGGGTGTCGGTACAGGAAAGCCGCCTGTTCAACCCTGCACAGGCCAGCAAGGTTTTCCGGATCAGCATGACAGACCTCATCGAGGCCATCGTGCTGCCTTCGCTGTTGCGCCGCCTGCGCCGCCAGGCCCCTGGGCTTGTGATCGAAAGCTTCCTGTGCAAACGCCGCGAGACCACCAAGGAACTCGCCGCCGGCCGGCTTGATTTCGCCGTTGATGCCCCGCTGAACACCGACCCACAGGTACGCCATGTGAAGCTCATGGAAGACCGTTATGTGTGCGCCATGCGCAAAGGCCACCCTCTGGAAGGAAAACCGCTGACCCTCGACAGCTACCTGGCGCAGGCGCATATTCATATCTCCAGCCGCCGAAACGGCCTGGGGGAAGTGGACCTTGCCCTGGGCAAGCTGGGCCGGCAGCGCAAGGTTGCGCTTCGCTCCCAGCATTACATGATGGCGTCGCAGGTACTGCAGCAGACGGACATGGTCATGACCGTGCCAGAGCGCTTTGCCAGGCGACACGACTTGCCTTGCAGCACGCTACCGGTAGCCGACGTGAATACGGTGGAGACGCACCTCTACTGGCACGAAAGCACCGACCAGGACCCGGCCAATCGGTGGATGCGCGAGCAACTGATCGAGCTGTGCGCCGGCATCGTGAAGCGTGAGCGCGAAGCTCTGGCACTAGACGTGGCGGCTGTGTGAATAAAGTGTTACCTGGTGCTTCGGTTTCCCACCGAAGCGGGTAAGCAGGAAACACCCATGGCTGGAAACCCAGCCACCTCAACGCCATATTTTTGGCAAGTCATTGATTAAAAAGCGATTTTAATAGTTGGCACGCCGCCTGCTATCTGAATCGGTACAAGAACAACAAGAAAACCAAGCTTCACCCATAACAACAATACGAACGGCTCTGGCATAACAAGAACAACCGCGGCAGAGACGAAGCCAACAGATTTTTTTGAGGAAGGTGCGTTTTCCAGGGCATTGCCCGCAACTGGACACACAACAATAAAACTGCCCCGAGGCAGCAGGTGTACGGTTGGACCCTCAGGTGAGGATGGATCAGCGCTCAAAAAAATACGTTTGCTCTTGGCCCCGGATGGGGGCTCTGAAACACGCACGGGCAGCTACCAAAAACAACAACAGGCGGCCTGACAATCATAACAAGAGCATATGCAACATACCTTTGAGGGGAGCTTCGGCTCCCCTTTCTGCATTTAGCCCTCTTCCAAGGCCAGCATGGCCCGCACTACCACACCCTTGACGTGCCAGTCGCTCTCCCAGGCCAACACGGGCCAGGCAGGGTTTAGTGCCCTGAGGTAACGCCTTCCGCCCTCTTCCTGCAACTCGCGAAACACCGCCTGCTGCTGCAGCGGTGCGCTGACGATCACCAGGCTGCCCGGCGAGGCCGGGGCCAGAGGATCCACCAGAATGAGTGATCCCGAAGGAACGCTGCGCCCATAGGCCGCGCTCATGCTTTCGCCCTCTACCCGTAGCCAGAACGCCGGACCGCTGGCGTGGTAATCGCTCACATGGCTTTTGCCAGTGCTATAGCGCGCAATCGAAGGCTTGGCGTCGCCGGCGGCGGCCCATTCCAGTACCGGGTAACGGAAAGCGGATTGGCTGATGGCCCATTGGGGGACCGCTACCCCGTTTGCGGAATCATAAAGGCCGCGCTGTTCGTTGACCCGCAGCATCTGCACCACTTCCAGGTTCTCCTCGCCGAGCTCCTTGAGGACACGGTTCATGGTGTCCAGGTCTGGCCGGCGCCGGCCACTGAGCCAATGGTTGACCGCGCCCTGGGAGCAACCGATACGTTCGGCAAGCTGCTCCTGGGTGAGCCTGCGCTCGCGCATCTTGAGTTTGACGATTTCTATCCAGGTTTCCATGGCGCGTACCTTACCGGCTGGTGAGGCGCGGGCCATACATATCGCGTAATGGATTAAGAGCGATCCTAATACAGCGGGTAATTTATACTGCACGCATTGTTAATCGCTACTGCGTTCGAGCAAGGAGCTCTCTGATGAATGCCACTTTCACCGGGCCGTTTCGCCCCAACGCCACGCTGGATTCCCCCCACGCCCTGGCCCACGCCGATGCTCTGCTGCACTGCGCCGCTGCGGTCGCCTATGAAAGCGCCGACCAGCACACAGGCCAGGCGCGGCACCTTGCCCTCACTGTTGTCCATCTGGTCGACCTGGCCCGCGCCATGGTTGTTCACAGCCTGGAGCCCACGTCCGGCCATGATCAGGGCAAAGCCGACGAAGCCGGAGGCTGATCGGCACCCGGGGTGGGGCATAATCGACGCACGGTGTACACTTTCGTTTTTGTTCTCTAGCGAAATCGCTCATGCACGTTAACGCTCCCCTCGTCGACATCAGCGCAGACTTCGACACCGGAAATATCCAGCTACTGGATGGCAGCGACCCTTCCAACATCCGCCTTGCAATCCTGCCCGACAGCTGCAGTGCTCACTTCCAATGGTTTCACTTCCGAGCAGAAGGCCTGGAGGTCGGGCGCCGCCACGGCTTCGTCATTACCAACGCTGGCCAGTCGTCCTATCCCAGCGCCTGGCAGGGGTACAACACCGCAGCATCGTACGACGGTGTCCAGTGGTTCCGCGTGCCAACCGAATACGATGGCCAGGCACTTCGCTTCAACGTGACCGCCGAGGCCAGCGGCATTTCCTTCGCCTACTTCGAGCCCTACCGGGAAGCACGTCACTTCGCCTTGATCGAGCGGGCCCGCAACCTTCCAGGCGTTCAGGAAATCGCCTGTGGCAAAAGCCTCCAAGGGCGGGACATTCCCTTATTCCGGGCGGGTGAGGGTACGGCAGGCAAGCGCAAGGTATGGCTGATCGCCCAACAACACCCTGGCGAGCACATGGCCGAATGGTTCATGGAAGGCGTGATCGAAGCGCTTGAACAGCATCAGCCGTGGATGGAGGCGCTATTGCAGCAGGCCGAGCTGTACCTGGTACTGAACATGAATCCGGATGGCGCCTTCCATGGCCATTTGCGCACGAACGCGGCCGGCAAGGACCTTAACAGGGCCTGGCAGGACTCGACACCGGCGCAAACACCGGAAGTCCATTTCGTACGGGATCACATGGCCCTGCACGGTGTAGACCTGTTCATCGACGCCCACGGCGACGAGGAAATCCCTCATGTGTTCACCGCCGCCTGTGAAGGGAACCCTGGCTACACGCCGCGGCTCGCCGCGCTCGAGACGGCCTTCCGCGACGCACTCTGCCAGCAGACGCCGGACTTCCAGCAGGTGCACGGCTACACCCGTGACGCGCCCGGGCAAGCGAATATGCGGCTGGCGTGCAACGCTGTGGGGCAGCGTTTCGACTGCCTGGCGATGACCCTCGAAATGCCATTCAAGGATCACCTGGATGCGCCTGAACCCCGGGCGGAGTGGTCTGGTGCCCGCTCGGCACGGCTCGCTCAGGACCTGCTCAAGGTAGTAGCGGGATTGGTGCCTCGCCTGCGCTGAACGGCGCGGAATAAATCCACCGCGGGGGCGTCTTGCTGATTCGCCCCCCTACCGGCCTGCGCCCATGACCGACCTGAACGACGAACTGCGTGAGTTGCTCCCCAGGCTAAGGCGCTTTGCCCTGTCCCTCACACGCGACAGCCATAACGCCGACGATCTCGTTCAGGCCACCTTGGAGCGGGCACTGAGCCGCTGGAAGGGCAAACGTGCCGAAGGGGATCTGCGCGCCTGGCTGTTTTCGATTCTCTACCGACGGTTCATCGACGGGCACCGTAGCGCCCAGCGCTATGCCCGCATGCTGCAATTGTTCGCAGGCCGTGACGACGCGCTGCCATCGGCCGAGCGTACCGTGATGGCGCAAGCGGGGCTCGGCGCCTTTGAACTTCTCAAGCCGGAACAGCGTGCCCTGCTGTTCGCCATCACTGTGGAGGGCCTGAGTTACCAACAGGCCGCTGATGTGCTGGGCTTGCCCATCGGCACTGTAATGTCCCGTCTTTCCCGAGCGCGAAAAGCCTTGCATCAACTCACCGAAGGCGAAATCACCCGACCTGCCGTGCGAATCTACAAATGATGACCCTGCCCCCCTCCGAAAATGACCTCAATGCCTACGTCGATCACCAACTGAGCGCGGCAGACCGCCAACGGCTCGAAGCCTGGCTGGACGATCACCCCGAAACCCGGGCTATTGTGACCGCATGGCAACAGGACGCGCAGCAGCTGCGTGCAGCCTGGAGCGGCAGTTTGCACGCCGCACCCAACCCGGTGCTGGACCCGGTAACAGTAGCGCGCCGTGTGCGTGGCCAGCGTGCCCGGCGCATGGCTCAAGCCGCCGTGCTGGTGGTAGCGGTGGGCGCTGGCGCGGTAGGTGGCTGGCAAGCGCGCGGGCCGATGGAAGTTCGCGTTGCCGCCGCGCCGATGACGGATGCCTTGCAGGCGTACCGTATGTTCGCGGTGCAGGGCATCCTGCCGGCCGACTACACAGCCGAGGGCGGGAACGGGGTTCAGGCGTGGCTGGACCGCTATTTCAGCCAGGCGCAACGCCTTCCGGACCTGTCCGCTGCAGGGTTCGAGCCCCGGAGTGCTCGCCTGCTGAACACCGATCAGGGCCCAGCCGCCATGGTGGTGTATGAAAACGCTGCCGGGCAGCGCGCGAGTTTCTACGTTCGCCCGCCTGGCCCCGGTTATCACATGCTGCCGCGGGGCAGCCGGCGCGACGGCGAATTGCAGGCCGATTACTGGTCCGACCCTTCCTATAACTACGCCATGGTCAGCGCGGTAGGCCTGCCCTCCAGGGCGATATTGGAGCGTGCCGTCGGCGAAGGCATCTAGACAGTGCTGCGTATATAATCGAGGGCCGCTCAGGTTGCGACGAGACTTGCCCTTGCCTTCGAAACGTTCCTGGTTCTCTTTTGGCTCCGCCCCTGCCATCCCGCCCGTAGACAATTCTGCGCCGGCGCTGGCAATCAAAGCATTCTTCCAGGCCCGCGCCGAGCGCCAGGGGTACACCCTGGGCGAAAGCCAGCGGCGGGTAATCGAACGCCTTGCGGCGAGAGCCAGTCTGCTGGCCGACCCCCAGGCGCGATTCAGCGGGCCGCGCAGCCTCTACCTCTATGGCAAGGTAGGCCGGGGAAAGAGCTGGCTGCTGGACGGTTTTCATGAGGCCGTCGACGCGCCAGGCAAACGCCGGCTGCATTTTCATGGGTTCTTCAACGACCTTCATGCGGGCATGTTCCGTCATAAAGGCAATGAGGACGCACTGGAGCGCACCCTTGATGAACTGCTGAGCGGTTGCCGCCTGCTGTGTTTCGACGAGTTCCATGTGCACGATATCGGCGATGCGATGCTTATCCGCCGGTTGTTCGCGGCGCTGTTCGCTCGCGGTGTGTTGCTGGTGGTTACCTCCAACTACGCACCCGAGGGCTTGCTCCCCAATCCGCTCTACCATGAACGTTTTCTGCCGGTGATCCGGCTGATCGCGGCCGAGATGGAGGTGCTGGAAGTGGGCGGCGAACAGGACTATCGCAGCCAGCCTGGGTCTGGCAACCAGCAGCGGTTCGTCACAGGCGCCTATCTGCTCAAGCCAGACGTCGCCCAGTTGTTAGCCTTGGGGGTGGCGAATGCTGCCCCGATTACCCTACAGGTGGGTAACCGTCAGTTACGTGCCCGGCTCAGCGAAGGGCGCAGGGTCGCCTTCACCTTTACCGACCTCTGCGAGGCGCCAACGGCCGTAATGGACTATCTCGAACTGTGCGAGCGTTACGACGATTGGGTATTGATAGGCCTACCCTGCCTGGCGGAGTGTTCCATCGCAGTGCAGCAGCGCTTTATCAATCTGGTCGACGTGCTGTACGACCGCGACAAGCAGTTGACCGTCACCAGCCAGTACCCCTTGAATGAGGCATTGGAGGCCTCGGCTATTGACCTCATGCGCAGCCAGAGCCGCCTTGGCCAGCTGGGCCGTTCGCAGGCACCCGCATGAATACGCTGGAGCGGTTGCGAGACGGGCAACTGGCGGGTGCAACCCGGCTGGACCTCAATCTGGATTTAAGCGAAGTGCCCGAAGAGGTTTTCGATCTGGCCGACACCCTTGAGGTGCTCAACCTGAGCGGCAACCGGCTGACGACGCTTCCTGCGAAACTGGGGCGGCTGAAGCGCCTCAAGGTGATCTTCTGCTCCAACAACCCCTTTGAGACCCTGCCCGACGTATTAGGCGAATGCCCGGCGCTGGAAATGATCGGCTTCAAGGCCTGCCAGATAAGCCAGGTGCCGGCGCAATCGCTGCCACCTGCCTTGCGCTGGCTGATCCTTACGGATAACCGTATCGAGCACCTGCCCGATACGTTCGATGGGTTCCCGCGCCTGCGCAAATTGATGCTTGCCGGTAATCGCCTGCGTGCCCTGCCCGAGAGCCTGGCTCAAAACGCTGAGCTGGAACTGCTGCGCATTGCCTGCAATCGGTTGGAGCAATTGCCGCCCTGGCTGCTTGACCTGCCTCGCCTCGCCTGGTTGGCCTACGCAGGCAACCCGCTATGCCCGGCCCGCCCATCGGCCCCTGTAGAAGCACTGCAGTGGCAGGCCTTGAGCATGGGCCGCAAACTCGGCGAAGGCGCTTCCGGCACGGTATATCAGGCGAACCTGCCCACCGGCGAGCCTGTCGCCGTCAAGTGTTTCAAGGCGCACCGTACCAGCGATGGCGCCCCGGAGGATGAAATAGAAGCCTGCCTGCACGCGGGCAGCCACCCGAGCCTGGTGCCTCAGCGCGGCCAGCTAGAAGGCCACCCCGAGGGTTTGCCAGGGATGGTCATGGAATTGATCGACCCGGCCTATCGAATCCTTGCCGGGCCGCCAAGTTTCGAGAGCTGTACCCGGGATGTCTATGCGCCTACGCTGTCGTTCGAAACGGCGGCCGCCCATCGAATGCTCAGCGGGCTTGCCAGCGCCGCCCGGCATCTGCATGAGCGCGGCGTGATGCACGGCGACTTCTACGGCCACAACGTGTTGTACCGCAACGACGGCCATGCGCTGCTTGGCGACTTCGGCGCCGCCAGCCGCTATCGCCCTGAAGACAAGGCGCTAGCGAGCAAGCTCGAGGCTATCGAGGTACGGGCATTCGGGATTTTGCTGGAGGAAGTGGCGGGCCGCTGCAGGACGGCACCGCCAGGCTGGAAAGCCCTGAGCGATGCCTGCCAGCAGCCCGACCCCGGCGCCCGGCCGTGCTTCCGGGACGTGGAGGCGACGTTGTAGCGGGTTGCCACGCTACGCCTGTGAATATTTCCGGGGTTCCCCCGGACCCACAAGGTTTGCAGCGGGCAGGGAGCCGTATCAGCCACCCAACCCAACGTACACGTTCTGTACGTCGTCATGCCCGTCGATGGCATCGAGGAAAGCCTCCACTTCTGCCAGCTCGGCGTCGTCGGTGAGGGTGACCGGGTTTTTGGCCACATAGCCGATCTTGGCTGACAGCACAGTGAAGCCATGGTCCGGCAGGGCTTTTTGCACCGCATCCACGTCGGTGGTTTCGGTCAGGAACAGCGTAGCGCCCTCCTCGGCCGGCTCGAAATCCTGCGCCCCGGCTTCGATCGCGGCCAGTTCAGGGTCGGCGTCGGCAGTGGCGGGCGCTGCTTCGATCATGCCGCAGTGATTGAAATCCCACGACACCGAGCCTTCGGCACCGAGCTGCCCCTTGCGGAACAGCACGCGAATCTCGGCTACGGTACGGTTCACGTTGTCGGTCAGGCATTCCACAATTACCGGTACCCGGTGCGGCGCGAAGCCTTCGTATTTCACCAGCGTGTACTGCACGGCATCGCCGCTCAGGCCAGCACCTTTGTTGATTGCACGCTCCAGGGTATCCCGCGGCATGGAGGCTTTCTTGGCCTGTTCCACCGCCAGGCGCAGGCGGGGGTTCATGTCCGGGTCGGCACCGGAGCGCGCGGCAATTTGAAGTTCCTTGGCCAGCTTGCCGAAAATCCGCCCCTTGGCGTTGGCCGCTGCCTCTCTATGTTTTGCTTTCCACTGTGCGCCCATGGCTATTCTCTTTTTCGCTTGCTTCGTGCGCCGGCCCGGCAGGCCAGCGAGGTGGCGGCCAGTTTATACGATTGCCCGGCCACAAAAAAACAAAGGCCACCCGAAGGTGGCCTCTGCTTGCAGCGGTTGCGGGGGTGAATTACTTCACAGCCCAGCCAGTCAGCTCGGCCAAGGCCTTGCCGATGTCCGCCAGGGAACGAACGGTCTTCACGCCAGCGTCTTGCAGGGCAGCGAATTTCTCGTCAGCCGTGCCTTTACCGCCAGAGATGATTGCGCCCGCATGGCCCATGCGCTTGCCAGGTGGCGCGGTCACGCCAGCGATGTAGGACACCACTGGTTTGGTGACGTTTGCCTTGATGTAGGCAGCGGCTTCTTCTTCAGCCGAACCGCCGATCTCGCCGATCATCACGATCGCTTCGGTCTTCGGGTCTTCCTGGAACAGCTTCAGGATGTCGATGAAGGTAGAACCCGGGATCGGGTCGCCGCCGATGCCCACGCAAGTGGACTGGCCGAAGCCGGCGTCGGTGGTCTGCTTCACAGCTTCGTAGGTCAGGGTGCCGGAGCGCGAAACGATACCGACCTTGCCTGGCAAGTGAATGTGACCTGGCATGATGCCGATCTTGCATTCGCCGGGAGTGATCACGCCTGGGCAGTTAGGGCCGATCAGGCGTACGCCCAACTCGTCGCACTTGACCTTGGCATCCAGCATGTCGAGGGTGGGAATACCCTCGGTGATGCAGACGATCAGCTTGATACCGCCGAAGGCCGCTTCAAGGATAGAGTCCTTGCAGAACGGAGCCGGTACGTAGATGACCGAGGCTTCGGCGCCAGTGGCTTCTACCGCTTCCTTGACCGTGTTGAACACGGGCAGGTTCAGGTGGGTGGTGCCGCCTTTGCCTGGGGTCACGCCGCCAACCATCTTGGTGCCGTAGGCGATGGCTTGTTCGGAGTGGAAAGTACCCTGAGAGCCGGTGAAGCCCTGGCAGATGACTTTGGTGTCTTTATTGATCAGGACGCTCATTACTTGCCCTCCGCGGCTTTGACGACTTGTTGAGCAGCGTCGGTCAGGCTGGTAGCCGCGATGATGTTCAAACCACTTTCTGCGAGAACCTTGGCACCCAGTTCAGCGTTGTTGCCTTCGAGGCGAACAACCACAGGGACCTTCACGCCAACTTCCTTCACTGCGCCGATGATGCCTTCGGCAATCATGTCGCAACGAACGATACCACCGAAGATGTTCACCAGAACGGCAGCCACGTTGGTGTCGGACAGGATGATTTTGAACGCTTCGGTCACGCGTTCCTTGGTAGCGCCACCGCCCACGTCGAGGAAGTTGGCCGGCTTGCCGCCGTGCAGGTTGACGATGTCCATGGTACCCATGGCCAGGCCGGCACCGTTGACCATGCAGCCGATGTTGCCTTCGAGGGCAACGTAGTTCAGTTCGAACTTGGCAGCGTGGGCTTCACGCGGGTCGTCCTGCGACGGGTCATGGAACTCTTTCAGCTTGGGCTGACGGTACATGGCGTTCGCGTCGATGTTGATCTTCGCGTCCAGGCAGTGCAGGTCGCCGTCGGCCTTGATTACCAGCGGGTTCACTTCCAGCAGTGCCAGGTCGTGGTCCTGGAACAGCTTGGCCAGGCCGGTGAAGATCTTGGCGAACTGGGAAACCTGCTTGCCTTCCAGGCCCAGCTGGAAGGCCAGGTCACGGCCCTGGAACGGCTGAGCGCCGACCAGCGGGTCGATGGTGGCCTTCAGGATTTTTTCCGGGGTGTCGTGAGCGATCTTCTCGATGTCCACGCCACCTTCGGTGGACGCCATGAACACGATGCGACGGCTGGAACGGTCGACGACGGCGCCCAGGTACAGTTCCTTGGCGATGTCGGTGCACGACTCGACCAGGATCTTGGTGACTGGCTGGCCATTGGCATCAGTTTGATAGGTGACCAGGCGCTTGCCCAACCACTGCGCGGCGAACGCCTTGGCGTCCTCGCGGCTCTTGACCAGCTTTACGCCGCCAGCCTTGCCGCGGCCACCTGCGTGGACCTGTGCCTTGACGACCCATTCGGTGCCGCCAATCTTGTCGCACGCCTCGGCTGCTGCTTCCGGCGTGTCTACCGCGAAGCCCTTGGATACCGGCAGGCCGTACTCAGCGAACAGCTGCTTACCCTGATACTCGTGAAGGTTCATGCTTATTACCGTCTTCGTTAGGTACTGCGCTCTCGGCGCTGCGCTCCGGGGAGTGCCGCGCCACCTGTGACTGCTACCCGCGGCCAGGCCGTGGAAGCGGACGAGAATTGCGTCCGTTCCAGGCCACGACAGCGGGATCGAGTCCGGCATGCGTTCCGCGGCAAGCCCTGTTCAGGGCCAACGACGGGCGGCACGCCGTGGTTTCTTGTTGTTAACGCTTCTTGCGGTTGGCAATGTGAATGGCACCGCCATTCACGGCCAACGCGGCTTCGTGCAGCGCCTCGGACAAGGTCGGGTGCGAGAACACCATCATGCCGAGGTCTTCTGCGCTGGTACCGAATTCCATGCCGATCGCCCCTTGCTGAACCAGCTCGGCGGCGCTTGGGCCGATCACGTGGACGCCCAGTACGCGGTCGGTTTTCGCATCCGCGATCACCTTGACGAAGCCGCCGGTGTCGTTGGCTGCCATGGCACGGCCACTGGCGGCGAACGGGAAGGTCCCGACGTTCACTTCAACGCCTTCGGCCTTCAGGGTTTGCTCGGTCTTGCCTACCCACGCGATTTCCGGGTGAGTGTAGATGACCGACGGGATCAGGTCGTAGCTCATCGTGGCCTTGTGGCCCTTGATGCGCTCGACAACCATGATGCCCTCTTCGGAAGCCTTGTGGGCCAGCATCAGGCCGCGCACCACGTCGCCGATGGCGTACACGCCCGGCACGCTGGTGGCGCAGTAGTCGTCGACGAAGATGAAGCCACGCTCGTCGATGTCAACGCCGCTGTCGGTGGCCAGCAGGTCGGTGGTCACCGGGCGACGGCCAACCGCGACGATCAGCTTGTCGAAGACGATTTTCTGTTCGCCGTTGGCGTCGGTGAAAGTGACTTCCACTTCGTCGCCGTTCACCTTGGAGCCGGTAACCCGAGCGCCCAGGCGAATGTTCAGGCCCTGCTTGGTCAGGGTTTTGTAGGCTTCCTTGGAGACTGCTTCGTCAGCGGCCGGCAGGAACTTCTCCAGTGCTTCGAGCACGGTGACTTCCGCGCCCAGGCGCGACCACACCGAACCCAGCTCCAGGCCGATCACGCCAGCGCCGATCACGCCAAGGCGCTTGGGCACGGTCTGGAATTCCAGGGCGCCGGTGGAGTCCACGATGACGTTCTGGTCGACCGGGGCCGGCGGAATATCGATCGGGCGGGAGCCCGAAGCCAGGATGACGTTGTCAGCCTCGACCACTTCGACATTGCCGTCCTTGCCGGTGACTTCGACCTTTTTGCCGGCCAACAGCTTGCCGTGACCTTCGAGCAGGGTCACGCCGTTGGCCTTGAACAGGGTAGCGACGCCAGAGGTGAGGTTCTTCACGATCTGGGACTTGCGGCCCACCATCGCTGGAACGTCCATGGTCACGCCAGCATGGTTGATGCCGTGTGCCTTGAAGCCGTCTTCGGCTTCATGGAATTTCCAGGAGCTGTCCAGCAGCGCCTTGGAGGGAATGCAACCCACGTTCAGGCAGGTACCGCCCAGTGCGGTCTTGCCTTCCTTGTCCTGGTATTTCTCGATACAGGCGGTCTTCAGGCCGAGCTGGGCAGCCTTGATAGCGGCTACATAGCCACCAGGGCCGGCACCGATCACTACCACGTCGAATTTCTGAGTCATAAAAGGTCCTTAGAGCTACAAGCCTTGAACTACAAGCTACAAGTTACAAGCTTCAAGTCAAAGCAGATCAACCGCACGATCACGCTGGTTGCCCCACCACTATCCAACTTGCCACTTGCAGCCTGTAGCTTGAAGCCGCAGCCGAGGCTGCGATTAGATGTCGAGCAGAAGACGAGCCGGATCTTCCAGCAGGTTCTTGATGGTGACCAGGAAGGTTACCGCTTCCTTGCCATCGATCAAGCGGTGATCGTACGACAGCGCCAGATACATCATCGGGCGGATCACTACCTGGCCATTGATGGCCATCGGGCGCTGGATGATGTTGTGCATGCCCAGGATCGCCGCCTGCGGCGGGTTAACGATCGGAGTAGACATCATCGAACCGAAAGTGCCGCCGTTGGTGATAGTGAAGGTACCACCGGTCATCTCTTCGATGGACAGCTTGCCGTCGCGTGCCTTCTTGCCAAAGGTGGCGATGCCGTTCTCGATTTCCGCCAGGCTCATCTGCTCGGCATTACGCAGTACAGGCACCACCAGGCCGCGATCGCTAGACACAGCCACGCCTACGTCAGCGTAGCCGTGGTAAACGATGTCGGAACCGTCAATGGACGCGTTAACCGCCGGGAAACGCTTCAGCGCCTCGGTGGCGGCCTTCACGAAGAAGGACATGAAGCCCAGGCGTACGCCATTGTGGGACTTCTCGAACAGGTCCTTGTACTTCGAGCGCAGTGCCATGACTTCGGTCATGTCCACTTCGTTGAAGGTGGTCAGCATGGCCATGTTGGACTGTGCTTCGACCAGACGCTCGGCGACCTTGGCACGCAGGCGGGTCATCGGCACGCGCTTCTCGACGCGGTCGCCCGCAGCGGTAACCGGAGCGGCGGCAGCGGCAGGCTTGGCGGCGGGTGCCTGGGCCGGAGCGTTTTTCTTCGCTTCGACTGCGGCAACCACGTCTTCCTTGGTGATGCGACCGTCTTTACCGGTGCCCTTGATGCTGTTCAGCGCAATGCCGTTCTCTTCGGCCAGCTTGCGAGCGGCGGGGCCGCCCCTGGCGTCCTCGTCGGCGCTGGCAGGTTCAGCGGCAGCGGCAGCCACGGTAGCGGCGGCCGAGGCACCGGCAGGCGCGGCAGCAGGAGCAGCGGCAGCACCGCCAGCCTCGATCGAGCCCAGCAGCTCGTCGGAGAGCACGGTGTCGCCTTCGTTCTTGACGATAGCGCCCAATACACCATCAGCGGTGGCGAGAACTTCCAGCACGACCTTGTCGGTTTCGATGTCGACGATCAGTTCGTCACGCTTGACGGCTTCGCCCGGCTTCTTGTGCCAGGTGGCAACGGTACCGTCGGCAACCGATTCCGGGAAAGTGGGGGCTTTGATCTCGATAGCCATTATCAGTAGTTCCTTAATTCGGTTCAGTGCGCGTTGGCGTTGACAGTGAAAGCGTCATGGAGCAGTTTTTCCTGCTGCTCGGCGTGCATCGAAGCGTAACCGACAGCAGGTGCGGCCGAGGCTTCGCGGCCGGCGTATTCCACCGTCAGCGACCTGTTGTGGTTACCGATCACACGGCGCATGTGATGCTGGCTGCTGTACCAGGCACCCTGGTTCATCGGCTCTTCCTGGCACCACACTACGGTCTGCAGGTTGGTGTACGGCGCGAGGATTTCGGCCAGATCGTTGTCCGGGAACGGATACAGCTGCTCAAGGCGCAGGATGATGGTGTCTTCGCGGCCGTCGGCACGGCGTTTTTCGAGCAGATCGTAGTACACCTTGCCGCTGCACAGCACCAGGCGAGTCACCTTGGCCGGATCGAGGTTGTCGATTTCCGGGATGACAGTCTGGAACGAGCCTTCGGCCAGGTCCTCGAGGGTCGAAACCGCCAGCTTGTGGCGCAGCAGCGACTTGGGCGTGAGTACCACCAGCGGCTTGCGCAGCGGGCGGATCACCTGGCGACGCAGCAAGTGGTAGATCTGCGCAGGCGTGGTGGGTACGCATACCTGGATATTGTGCTCGGCGCACAGTTGCAGGTAACGCTCCAGGCGCGCCGACGAGTGCTCCGGCCCTTGCCCTTCGTAGCCGTGCGGCAGCAACATGGTCAGCCCGCACAGGCGGCCCCACTTGTGCTCGCCGCTGGTGATGAACTGGTCGATCACCACCTGGGCACCGTTGGCGAAGTCACCGAACTGCGCTTCCCAGATCACCAGCGAATTTGGCGAGGTGGTCGCATAGCCATACTCGAACGCCAGCACCGCTTCCTCGGACAGGAAGGAGTCATAGAGCTCGAAGCTTGGCTGGCCGCCGAACAGATGACGCATCGGCACATAGGTCCCGGCGTCCTTCTGGTTGTGGAGCACGGCATGGCGGTGCGAGAACGTACCGCGGCCGATGTCCTGGCCAGTCATGCGAACCGGATGACCTTCGAACAGCAAGGTGGCGTAGGCCATGGTTTCGGCGTAGCCCCAGTTGATCGGCAAGCCACCGGCCTGCATCTTCTGGCGATCTTCGTAGATCTTCGCGACCTGGCGCTGAACCACGAAGCCTTCAGGCACTTCCAGCAACTTGGCGGACAGCTCTTGCAAGGTCTTGAGATCGAAGCGGGTGTCGTGGCGCGCGGTCCAGGCGTGGCCCAGGTAGGGCCGCCAGTCCACGAACAACTCCTTGTTCGGCTCTTTGACCAGGCTTTTCACCACATGCAGGCCGTTGTCCAGCGCGCTGCGGTATTCGTCTACCTGCGACTGGGCGATATCTGCGGTGATGGCATTGCCCTGCACCAGGCGCTCGGCATACAGCTCACGTGTAGTGCGCTGCTTGGCGATCTGCTGATACATCAGCGGCTGGGTGCCGCTTGGTTCGTCCGCCTCGTTGTGGCCGCGACGGCGGTAGCACACCAGGTCGATCACTACGTCGCGCTTGTACTGCATGCGATAGTCGATGGCGAGCTGGGTCACGAACAGGACGGCTTCCGGATCATCGCCGTTCACGTGCAGGATCGGCGCCTGGATCATCTTGGCAACGTCGGTGCAGTACTCGGTCGAACGAGCGTCACGTGCGTTGCTGATGGTGAAACCAACCTGGTTGTTGATCACGATGTGCACGGTGCCGCCGGTCTTGAACCCGCGGGTCTGCGACATCTGGAAGGTTTCGAGTACAACGCCCTGCCCGGCGAACGCGGCATCGCCGTGAATGGACACGGGCACAACCTTGTCACCAGCGGAATCGTTGCGGCGATCCTGACGAGCGCGAACCGAACCCTCGACCACCGGCGAAACGATTTCCAGGTGGGAGGGGTTGAATGCCAGCGCGAGGTGAACTTCGCCACCGGAAGTCATCACGTTGGAGGAGAAGCCCTGGTGATACTTGACGTCGCCGGAGCCCAGCTCGACCTTCTTCTTGCCTTCGAACTCGTCGAACAGGTCGCGCGGGTTCTTGCCGAAGGTGTTCACCAGTACGTTCAGGCGGCCACGGTGAGCCATGCCGATAACGATTTCCTTCGCACCGTAGGAACCGGAGCGCTGGATGATCTCGTCGAGCATGGGGATCAGGCTCTCGCCCCCTTCCAGGCCGAAACGCTTGGTGCCCGGGTACTTGGTGCCCAGGTACTTCTCGAGGCCTTCGGCTGCGGTGACGCGCTCAAGCACGTGGCTCTGGACTTCCGGAGAATACACCGGGCGCCCGCGCACGCTTTCGAGGCGCTGCTGGAACCAGGCGCGCTGCTCGGAATCGACGATATGGGTGAACTCGGCGCCGATGGTGCGGCAATATGTCAGCTGTAACGCTTCCTGGATCTCGCGTAGGCTCGCTTCTTCCTTGCCGATGAACAGGTCGCCGGTACGGAAGGTCGTGTCAAGATCGGCATTGGTCAAGCCGTAATGATTGATCGACAGGTCTGCCGGAGCGGGCCGTTGCCACAAGCCCAGCGGGTCCAGCTGGGCCGCCTGGTGGCCCTGCATCCGGTACGCATGGATCATGCGCAGCACTTCAACCTGCTTCTTCTCGTGCTCAGTGCTTACGCTCCCGGCGGAAACCGGTTGGGCGCGGCGCTGATTTTTCGCCAGCAGCACGAAATGATCACGAACGGTCGAGTGCGAAACGTCGGGGGCGGTGCTGCCTTCGGCGGGCAACTTCTGGAAGTAGGTGCGCCACTCTTCTGGCACAGCGTTAGGGTCGTGCAGGTAAAGCTCGTAGAGCTCTTCCACATAGGCAGCGTTACCACCTGAAAGGTGGGCGCTTTCCCACATGCGCTGCATCACGCTTTCTTGCATGCTTGGTCACCCTCGGTTAGGGGCCACCACCGGCGCGAACCACGGCGAGCCTGAACAAGTCCGGTGCAGCGACTCGAACACAGCCACCAAGGGTTACGCAGATAGTCCGGGTACCAGCCCGGATGCCCCTGCTGGTCTCATTTCGTCAAATAAAAGCGTCAGCCGTGAGGCGTCTGCTCAAGTTGTCGCCGCAGCCGAGCTGGCGGGCCCGACCACGGCGTGTTTCTGTGCTGCGGGTAGATCAGATGCCGCTTTGCAGCAACATGTTACGCACGTGACCGATGGCTTTCGTAGGGTTCAGACCCTTCGGGCACACGTTCACGCAGTTCATGATGCCGCGGCAGCGGAACACGCTGAAGGGATCGTCCATTGCGGCCAGACGCTCTTCGGTGCGCGTATCGCGGCTGTCCGCCAGGAATCGGTAAGCTTGAAGCAGCGCGGCCGGGCCCAGGAACTTGTCCGGGTTCCACCAGAACGACGGGCAGGACGTGGAGCAGCAAGCGCACAGAATGCACTCGTACAGGCCGTCCAACTTCTCGCGGTCTTCGGGCGACTGAAGCCGCTCGATGGCCGGTGCCGGGGTGTCGTTCTGCAGGTACGGCTTAACTTTTTCGTACTGCTTGTAGAAGATGCTCATATCGACGACCAGGTCACGAATGACCGGCAGCCCAGGCAGCGGGCGCAATACCAGCTTGTTGCCCTTCACCACGGCAGACAACGGCGTGATGCACGCCAGGCCGTTCTTGCCGTTGATGTTCATGCCGTCGGAGCCGCAAACACCCTCGCGGCAGGAACGACGGTACGAGAAGCCCTCGTCCTGTTCCTTGATGAGCGCGAGCACGTCCAGAACCATCAGGTCCTTGCCGCCGGTATCGACCTGGAAGTCGACCATCTTCGGCGCGGCGTCCTGGTCCGGGTTGTAACGATAAACACTGACTTGCAACATAGCGGTCATCACCCTTAGTAGGTCCGGACTTTAGGTTCGAAAGCCGGCACGGTTTTCGGCGCGAAGTTCACGGCACGCTTGGCGACGCGCTTTTCACCCGGGTAGTAAAGGGTGTGGCACAGCCAGTTTTCGTCGTCACGGTCTTCGTAGTCTTCGCGGGCATGGGCACCACGCGATTCCTTGCGCTCCTCGGCCGCGATCGCGGTGGCCTCGGCGACTTCCAGCAGGTTTTGCAGTTCCAGCGCCTCAATGCGGGCGGTGTTGAACCCCTGGCTCTTGTCGTTGATCTTCACATTGGCAATTCGTTCACGCAGGGTCGCCAGCTGAGCGATACCCTTCTGCATGTATTCGCCGGTGCGGAACACCCCGAAGTAGTTCTGCATGCAGTTCTGCAGCTCGCGACGCAGGGTTGCCACGTCTTCACCGGTGGTGCGTTCGTTCAGGCCGCTCAGGCGAGCCAGGGCAACGTCCACATCGGTGGCGCTCGCGTCACGGTATTCGATACCGTCGCTGAGCGCTTTCTCGAGGTGCAGGCCAGCGGCGCGACCGAATACCACCAGGTCGAGCAGCGAGTTGCCGCCCAGGCGGTTGGCACCGTGAACCGATACGCACGCTACTTCACCGACCGCGAACAGGCCTGGAATGATCACGTCCTGGCCATTGGCGTCCTGTGTCATCGCCTGGCCATGAATGTTGGTGGCAACGCCGCCCATCATGTAGTGGCAGGTTGGAACGACCGGCACCGGCGCGACCACAGGGTCGACGTGGGCGAAGGTTTTCGACAGCTCGCAGATGCCTGGCAGGCGGCTGTGCAGCACTTCCTCGCCCAGGTGGTCCAGCTTGAGCATCACGTGGTCGCCGTTCGGGCCACAGCCGTTGCCGGCGATGATTTCCTTGACCATCGAACGGGCAACCACGTCGCGGCCGGCGAGGTCCTTGGCGTTGGGCGCGTAGCGCTCCATGAAACGCTCGCCGTGCTTGTTGATCAGGTAACCGCCTTCACCGCGGCAACCTTCAGTGACGAGTACACCGGCGCCAGCAATGCCGGTGGGGTGGAACTGCCACATTTCGATGTCCTGCACCGGCACGCCGGCACGCAGGGCCATGCCCACGCCGTCACCGGTGTTGATCAGGGCATTGGTGGTGGAAGCGTAGATACGCCCTGCCCCGCCCGTAGCCAGTACGGTAGCCTTGGCGCGGATGTAGACGGTTTCGCCGGTTTCGATGCAGATGGCAATGACGCCGACGAAGGCGCCGTCCTGGTTCTTGACCAGGTCGACCGCGTACCACTCGTTGAGGAAGGTTGTACCGGCTTTCAGGTTGCCCTGATAAAGCGTGTGCAGCAGGGCGTGACCGGTACGGTCGGACGCGGCGCAGGTACGCGCAGCCTGGCCACCCTTGCCGAAGTCCTTGGACTGGCCACCGAACGGGCGCTGGTAGATGCGGCCGGTTTCGGTACGGGAGAACGGCAAGCCCATGTGGTCCAGTTCGAAGACCGCAGCCGGGCCCTCCTGGCACATGTATTCGATCGCGTCCTGATCACCGATGTAGTCCGACCCCTTTACGGTGTCGTACATGTGCCAGCGCCAGTCATCGTTCGGATCCGCCGAAGCGATAGCGCAGGTGATGCCACCCTGGGCCGATACGGTGTGCGAGCGGGTCGGGAAGACCTTGGTGACCACGGCGGTCTTGTGGCCGCCTTGAGCCAGTTGCAGCGCGGCGCGCATGCCGGCGCCGCCGCCACCGATGATGATGGCGTCGTAGTTGAGCGTACGGATGTTGGACATGAATCAAATACCCCAGAGAATCTGCACACCCCAGACGAAGTAGGCGAACATTGCTACGCCACACACCGCCTGGAACAGGAACCGCACGACAGTCGCCGACTTGCCCAGCGCCATCGGCGTGAGGTAGTCGGTGGAGATGGTCCACATGCCGACCCAAGCGTGAGCGCTGAGGGCAACGAGGGACAGCAGGCTGAAGATGCGCATCCAGTTATTGGAGAACAGGGCATGCCACTGGGCGTAGTTCAGCCCGGGGTGTGCCACCAGGTAGCCGATCAGGAAAATGAAGTACACCGCGAGAACGACGGCCGAAACCCGCTGCGCCATCCAGTCGTAAAGGCCCGAACGGGACAGGTTAGTGACGTTGGTTACCATATCCAGACTCCCGCCAGAACGATCAGCACTACAGAAACGACGATGACGATCTTGGAGCCGAGCTTGCCGCCCTCGAGCGTCTCACCCACGCCAGTGTCCATGATCAAGTGGCGAACACCTGCCACCAGATGATAAAGCAGAGCGGAGAGCAGGCCCCACATCACAAGCTTGGCCAGCGGACTGGTCAGATACGCCTTCACCTCGCCAAAGCCTTCCTCGGAACCCAGCGACTTGCCCAGCGCGTAGAGCGCGATGGCAATGCCAAGAAACAGGATGACACCGGAAACGCGATGGAGAATGGACGTGTAAGCAGTGACGGGAAGTTTGATGGTCCTTAGGTCTAGGTTTACAGGTCGTTGGCTATTCACGGCTTTTTTCACACTGAAGAGCCCCCAGCAAGCAGGGCAAAGTTGTAGGGAAGTGTACTGGTCAGGTACCCACCACCCGGGGAGTGACACGACAGCGGAGCGGGCCGGAAAGCCCCTGACGGTCGGACGCCGAGTATAGACAGTTAGGATACTAATGACAACGTAAAGGACTGTTCCGCAAACCGTGTTGCGACGCCTCTCGAAAAGGCGTAAACGGCGATGGTAAACGGCGGAATCGATACCGCTAGAAGGCCTGTACGGCAGGCCTTTGGCAAATTGACTTTAGGATTTATCACACTATAGTGGTGCGGGCCCTGCGTGGGGGGTCTGTCTGATGATTTGAAGCATTAATAGGAGGCCACATGGCTGACAAAAAAGCGCAGTTGATCATCGAGGGCGCAGCCCCCGTCGAGCTGCCGATTTTAACCGGCACCGTTGGTCCCGAAGTAATTGACGTGCGGACCCTGACCACTACCGGTCGCTTCACCTTCGACCCGGGCTTCATGTCCACCGCGTCGTGCGAATCGAAGATCACCTACATCGATGGCGACCAGGGTGTATTGCTCCACCGCGGCTACCCTATCGAACAACTCGCCGAAAACTCCGACTACCTCGAAACTTGCTACCTGCTGCTTAATGGCGAATTGCCAAATGCCGAGCAGAAGGCAAAGTTCGTCAGCACCGTGAAAAACCACACCATGGTGCACGAGCAGTTGAAGACCTTCTTCAACGGCTTCCGCCGTGATGCCCACCCCATGGCCATCATGTGCGGCGTTGTAGGCGCCCTGTCGGCGTTCTACCACGACTCCCTGGACATCAAGAACCCGCAGCACCGGGAAATCTCGGCCGTTCGCCTGATCGCAAAAATGCCGACCCTGGCAGCGATGGTTTACAAGTACTCCATGGGCCAGCCCATGATGTACCCGCGCAATGACCTGTCGTACGCCGAAAACTTCCTGCACATGATGTTCAACACCCCGTGCGAGATCAAGCCGATCAGCCCGGTGCTGGCCCGCGCGATGGACCGGATCTTCATCCTCCACGCCGACCATGAGCAGAATGCGTCCACCTCCACGGTGCGCCTGGCAGGCTCTTCGGGCGCCAACCCGTTTGCCTGTATCGCCGCCGGTATTGCCGCACTCTGGGGCCCTGCCCACGGCGGCGCGAACGAAGCCGTACTGGCCATGCTCGATGAAATCGGCGACGTGTCGAACATCGACAAGTACATTGCCAAGGCCAAGGACAAGAACGACCCGTTCAAACTCATGGGCTTCGGCCACCGGGTGTACAAGAACTTCGATCCTCGCGCCAAGGTAATGAAACAGACCTGCGACGAAGTGTTGGCCGAACTTGGTATCAAGAACGACCCGCAACTCGAACTTGCCATGCGCCTGGACGAGATCGCGCGCAACGATCCTTACTTCAAGGAGCGCAATCTGTACCCGAACGTAGACTTCTACTCGGGTATTATCTTGAAGGCGATTGGCATTCCGACCAGCATGTTCACCGTGATCTTCGCACTGGCGCGGACAGTCGGCTGGATTTCGCACTGGAAGGAAATGCTCTCCAGCCCCTACAAGATCGGTCGCCCACGTCAGTTATATACTGGCGAACCGAAGCGGGACCTGCAAAAGCTGGAAGATCGCAAGTAAGTTTGCCCCGCCTGCTTGCCCACCGGCATGCAGGCATGCGAATTGACGAGGGGCGGCCTGCGAAAGCCGCCCCTCTGTGCTTTCAGAGCAATGGATCTACGGCTTTTCCGCTGCCACCTTCAAACCACGCAAGGTATTGAACGGCGCGTCGACTACAAATTTGTTCGCAATCATCGACGGTACGCTGCCGCCCGGCTCGGTATGTACCTGGTAGGTGACAATCGTGTCCGCCCCCTTGGGCTCCATCTTCCAGAAACCCTCTACCTGGGCAACACGCACAAAGCCCTTTTCCTCCGGGAGATAGGCCGGCACGCCCTTGAGCGTCCGCGTCACGCTGCCATCGGCACCCTCGCTGGTAGTCACCTGCAACACCGAGTCGCGTGGCGTTACCGGCCACGGCGTATTGAACTGCGTGTAGGTCCAGCTTTGGGCTCCCTCGTGCTTGAGCAGCTTCTGAGCCTTGCACTCGTGAATCCAGGCGCAGGCGCCCGCTACGTCTTCCTGCAACGCACGCACTCGCGCCAGGGGCGCATGAATCGTCGCCACCCCTTTATAGGCTTTGTAATCGGACCCAGGGACACTGCTGAGGGACACGGTAATGCCGCCCTCGTCCTTTGCAATCTGCCAATCCTCGGCAATGGCTTGCGCCGAAATCCATGGCAGCACGCAAAACGCGGCCACTCGATACATCGCTCTCATAGGTTTTCCTTTTTATTCACGAGATGCAGGTCTGCGCCCTTTCGCCCCCGGTAGCCCCTTCCAGCCAACTGAGTATCCGCACCGCATCCAGATTGTCCGTACCGCAAAAGGCTACGTCAGCCTGGAAAGCACTGCACACCGCCGGCCGCTCCGGGCGGCCGAAAATCTGGCACAGGTTGTCCGGCCCAAGCTGCACGCAGCGCTCACCCGCAGGTTTGCCGTTGGGCATACCCGGAATCGGGGAAGAAATGGACGGTGCGATACAGCACGCACCACAACCTGCGCGGCATAGCATGACGGAGCTACTCCAGGACGAGAATAATGGGATGGCGCCCCGCGATAGTAACCGCCCAAACAGGTGTTTGAAACCTCTGTTCGACGTGTCACACAAAGGCCGGGCCGTAGCGCTACTGCTTGAACTTGAAGTCCAGCGCGGCGCCGTCGACCTCTCGGCGGCTTTCATTACGTAGTTGCAGGTCCATTTCATTAGTAAGCAGGCGCCCGTTCAGCTGGAACGGCTCCGCCCCGTCCTTCGACGTGAACAGCGAGGGCAGCAAGGGCTTGCCGTCGGCGCTGGGAGCGGCGGTCACCGGCTTGGCCGCCTCGGCCTGGCCTGGCGGCTGGAGCTGGTTGACCATGTCCTTCGGCAAGCTGAGGTCCAGCTTGGCCGCAGGGATATCCGAGGCGATCACATCCGCCGATTTGCGAGCCTTGGATTTGCTGGCCACTGCCTTCGATGTCTTGCCCTTTGCCGCTGCTACCGGCTTGGACGTGGCCTTGCCTTGCGACTTGGCGTGCGCCTGTTTCGAGGGCTTCGCTTTGGCAGCGGGCGGTGCGGGTAGTGAGGACGACACCGGGGCGGGCGCGCCCAGCGTGAATTGCTCGGGAGCGGCCGCTCCAACAGGCGCCGCGATCAGCGGCGTGGCTAACACAGTCAGCAGGCAGAGCAGAGGCTTGAGACAGTTCATTTCAGGCTGGCCACCACGGTCGGACACCCCCTATGCTCACCCTCGCCAGCTGCGATGGCAAGAGGCGAACCGCTTGCAGTTCCGACCGCTCAGTACCATGCGCTGTTCCCTGTCTCTTCACACAATTGCGTGGCCAGCACGCCAAGGGTCATGAGCGCCCGCTCCGCCTCACGATCCCAGGGGATGCCGCAGTTCAGGCGAATACAGTGGTTGAATTGTTCCGTGTTGCTGAAGATCAGCCCAGGCGCGATGCTGATCCCTTGATCCAGGGCACGAACGTGCAATTCCTGCGTATTCACTCGCCCCGGCAGGCTCACCCACAGAATGAAGCCCCCGATTGGCCGCGTCATTTGGGTGCCTACGGGAAAATGCTGCTGAACCGCAAGCTGATACGCCGTGAGGTTCTTGCGGTACTCCTGCCTGATGTGGCGCAAATGCCGATCGTAACCGCCGTTCTCAAGATAACTGGCGATGGCCATCTGGGTGACGCTGCACGCTGAGTGCGTGCTGAAGGTCTGTAACCGCTGGATCTCGGCCTGGTGCTTGCCGGCGATCATCCAGCCTATGCGAACACCTGGAGAAAGCGTTTTGGAAAAGCTTGAACAGTAGATCACATGGCCGTGGCGATCATAGGCCTTCAAGGCCTTGTGTCGCCCCTGATCAAACATCAGCTCGCCGTGAATATCATCTTCGATGATCTGGATATTGAATTCGGCAGCCAGGCGCAGCAGCTGTTTCTGCCGGTCTTCCGGCACCACCCCGCCCAGGGGGTTGCTCAGCCGGGAGGTCATCATCAGCGCCTTGATCGACCACTGATTCGCCGCCAGTTGCAAAGCCTCCAGGCTGATCCCGGCGGTGGGGTCGCTGGGGATCTCTATCACTTTCAAGCCCAGCAGATCGGCCAGCTGCAGTAGCCCGTAATAGGTCGGTGATTCTGCGGCAATCAGGTCCCCCGGGCGCGTGAGCGTGCGCAAGGCCATTTGCAAGGCATCCACGCAGCCATGGGTAATCACCAGTTCGGAAGGGTCGACCACCACGCCAGCATCGCGCATGCGAATGGCGATCTGCCGGCGCAAGGGTTCGTAGCCAGGGCTGAACATGTAGCTGAACGCCCGCGGGCTCTGGAAGCGGGTGACCTTGGCGATCTGCTGGTGCAGCGCCCGCACGGGCAGGTATTCAACATGGGGCACAGCGGCACCAAGGGCGAACACACCGTCGCGCCTGGACTCATCCAGCACCTGTTGAATGATACTGCTGCGGGTAACCAACCCTGGCCGTTCCACCCGGGCAATGTCCGGGGTGGGCGCCGTGAGCGCCGGCGTCTGGTGCACGTAATAGCCCGATTGAGGACGGGCGCGGATCAGCCCTTGATCCTCGAGGTTGGCGTAAGCCTGCAAGACTGTGGCGTGGCTGACATTGAGCTGGGCGCTCATCTTGCGGACCGAAGGCACACGCTCGCCGGGTTGATACACACCCTTACGGATGTCTTCGGCCAACTGTTGGGCAATACGCTGATACAGCAACAGGTTCGTCATCGGCGCTGGCTTTCCACCGTGTATAGGAACAGTTGCGAACTGTACGGGGACAGTTGCACTGGAGAGCCAAAGGATAACGCCAGCGGCCCCTCAGTACGAGAGGCGCGGGCGTTGGGGGCAGCTTACTGACGTTTATCGCCCAGCGCGCCGGCCCGGTCCGAGATCACGATCTCCACGCGGCGGTTGAGCGCCCTGCCCCGCTCGGTGGCATTGGCTTCGACCGGGTACTGGTCGCCGTACCCTTGCACGTCGATGCGTCGCTCCTCCACGCCAAGGTCCACCAGCATGTCCGCCACTGCCTGCGCCCGATCCTTCGACAACTTGAGGTTGTCTTCCGCGGCGCCGGTGCTGTCCGTATAGCCCTCGATGCGGATGATCCGGCGAGGGTTCATTTGCAGGAACTGCACGAGCTTGAGCAGGGTGCGATTGGCTGAAGGCTTGAGGTCGGCCTCGCCGGTATCGAACAGCACATCGCCCAGGGTAAGCACCAGGCCGCGATCCGCATCTGTGGTGGTCAATGCCAACAGTTGATCTTCCAGCCACTGGCCTTGGCGCTGCACGCTGAGCAGCTTGGACTCGCGCAAGGCAAGCTGCAGGCGCTCACGCTCCAGGCCCTGACGTTGCAGTTGATCGAGGTTGGCGGCGGCCAAGCTGTGAGCCAGGGCGATATCCGTGTAGCGCATGCTGAGGTAGGCATAGTGGCGCACATCATCGCTGGCGCCCCAGTAACCGGACAACCGTTCGGCCCGGGCCAGGGATTCTCCCGCGCGAATAACGTCCTTGGGCGCGTGGCGCAGCACCTCGGTGTTGTCCCGCACGCCCTGGAAGCGCGCCGACGCCTGGGACACCGCTTCATCAGCGGCATGGTTGGCGCAACCGGCAAGGCCCAACGCCAGCCAGGCGCCGATCACTGGGCGCCATGCATGACGAACGCGGCTCATTGCACATCCCCCAGCTGCTTGTGCAGGCGCTGGATGCGGGCGTTCATCTGGGCCAATTGCTCGCGGCTCTTGCGGGTGAGCTCGTTGGCTTCCGCCAGGCGAGCGTCGAGCTCGGCTTGTTCCAGGGCCATGCGCGCCGCCTTGTTGTTATGGTCAGCCAGGTCCGCCCTGGCTTGGGCTGCCTTGCTCAGCGCATCGGCGAGCGGCGCGGTGTTGTCCGCTGCACCCACGGCGCGGGCCTGTTCGATCGCTTGCTCGGTGAGGCGCAGCTGTTCATCGGGTACAGGGTCGGTGGCGCAGCCGGCGAGCGCCAGCAGCGCTCCGGCGATCATCAATCGTTTGTTCACACAGCGTTTCCTATGGTTTGACCGCCCCGGACATCGCCTGCTGCTGTTGCTTCCAGCGCTCGGCGTTACGTTGCAGGATCGGCTGGATCCCGCCGGAGGCGGCCAATTCTGTCATCTTTTTCGCCAGCTGTCCGCGCAGCCAGCCATCGTTGCAGGCAGAGTCCTGAGCAATGGCCAGGTAAATTCCCGGACGGTCCACAGCCACCTCGCTGGCCACAACCCGCCCGTCCAGCCCCAGCGCAGCGACCGCCGCCGCGCCGGCATAACGGGGGGCGACGGCGTAGTCAGCTTTGCCTTGCGCCAGCGACTCAAGGGTATGGGTAAGGTTTTCGGCAGGCTGCAGCGTAAGGTGCTCAGCCGCGAACGCAGCGAACGCAGGTGTTGGCCGAGCCTTGGCGGACATCACCCCGCGGTGGCCGGGCAAGTCCGCAAGCGTCGTATAAGGAATGGTGGAGCCCTGGCGACTCCATACCAGATAATCGTTGAAGGCCAATGCGGGATGAACGTAGTCCAGATGCTCAAGGTCGGCCTCGGTCAGCACGGCATCAGCGAGGATATCCATACGGCCGCTGCGCACTTCTTCCAGAGCCTGCGAGCGGCGGCCTGCGTACAGCACGTCGATTTTCACGCCCAGTTGCGCGGCAGCGCTGGCCAGCACGTCTACGCTCGCACCGATCAGCTTGCGTGGGTCCGCCGGGTCGCGCCAGGCATAGGGCGGAGCGTCGGGGCTGGCCGTGGCCACCAGCCGCTCGCAGCTTCCGGCCGCCAGGCACAGGGATGGGAACGCAGCCACGCAGGCCAGCCAATACGACGCAATTCGCATGATGGGTTCAGGCTTTGTCTGTTCTGGAGCGCGGAGCATATAAAAAAACCCGGGCGATTGCCCGGGTTCCTTTGCAGCGACTCGCAGCGATCACACCAGCTTTTCGAATTCCGGGATGATCTCGAACAGGTCACCTACCAGGCCATAATCGGCGACCTGGAAGATTGGGGCTTCTTCGTCCTTGTTGATCGCGACGATCACCTTGGAGTCCTTCATGCCCGCCAGGTGCTGGATCGCGCCAGAGATACCGACGGCGATGTACAGCTGCGGCGCGACGATCTTGCCGGTTTGACCCACCTGCATATCGTTGGGCACGAAGCCTGCGTCCACTGCGGCGCGGGAAGCGCCCACGGCCGCGCCGAGTTTGTCGGCCAGGGCGTACAGGTGCTTGAAGTTGTCACCGTTCTGCATGCCCCGGCCACCGGACACCACGATCTTGGCGGCGGTGAGCTCAGGACGATCCGACTTGGCCAACTCTTCCCCAACGAAGGCGGACAGGCCTGCATCCTTCACGTCGCTGACCGCTTCCACAGCTGCCGAACCACCCTCGGCGGCGACAGGGTCGAAGCCGGTGGTACGCACGGTGATCACCTTCACCGCCGCGCTCGATTGCACGGTGGCAATGGCGTTGCCGGCGTAGATCGGGCGCTTGAAGGTGTCGGCGCTTTCAACCGAGATGATCTCGGAGATCTGGTCCACGTCCAGCTGGGCGGCCACGCGCGGCAGGAAGTTCTTGCCGTTGGTGGTGGCCGGGGCCAGCACGTGGCTGTAGCCGGATGCCAGGCCCACGATCAGCGGGGCCACGTTCTCGGGCAACTGATGCGCATAGGCAGCATTGTCGGCGACCAGCACCTTGGCCACGCCAGCCACTTTCGCAGCGGCTTCGGCCACGGCGCTCACGCCCTGCCCGGCAACCAGCACGTGTACATCACCGCCGATCTTCTGAGCCGCGGCGACGGTGTTCAGGGTAGCGCCAGCCAGTGCGCCGTTTTCGTGTTCAGCGATAACCAGGATAGCCATCAGATTACCTTCGCCTCGTTCTTCAGTTTTTCGACCAGTTCGGCGACCGACTTGACCTTCACACCGGCGCTGCGCGTGGCAGGCGCTTCGACCTTCACGGTTTTGTTGGTGGAAGCAGTGGAAACACCGAGCGCTTCTGGCGTGAAGATTTCCAGAGGCTTCTTCTTGGCCTTCATGATGTTGGGCAGCGACGCATAGCGCGGTTCGTTCAGGCGCAGGTCGGTGGTGACGATAGCGGGCAGGTTCAGCGCAACCGTTTGCAGGCCGCCGTCGATTTCACGGGTGACGTTCAGCTTGTCACCGGCCAGTTCGACCTTGGATGCGAAGGTACCCTGAGCGTAACCGGTGAGCGCAGCCAGCATCTGGCCGGTCTGGTTGTTGTCGCTGTCGATGGCCTGCTTGCCGAGGATCACCAGCTGCGGCTGTTCCTTGTCGACCACGGCCTTGAGGGCCTTGGCGATCGCCAGGGAGCCCAGCTCCTCGGCGGTGTCTACCAGCACGGCGCGGTCGGCGCCCAATGCCAGCGCGGTGCGCAGTTGTTCCTGGGCAGTGGCAGGCCCGACCGTGACCACGACCACCTCGGTAGCCACGCCCTTTTCCTTCAGGCGAACCGCTTCTTCCACGGCGATCTCGCAGAAGGGGTTCATCGACATCTTGACGTTGGCAAGATCGACCCCGGAGTTGTCCGCCTTGACGCGAACCTTGACGTTGTAATCGACCACTCGTTTGACAGCTACAAGAACCTTCATGGATTCCTCGTTACTCTCCGGTGAATAAAATGTCGCAGGGCGGGCCTTGCGATCGCTCATGGCACGGCGCGCAAACCCGCGTGCGGCGACGGCGCCGAGCGCGTATCGACCAGCAGCGTAGCAGGTTGCGAGGCCGTGTTCGCCCGCCCCGAAGCCTTGGGCCCGGAAGCCGCCACACGGCGCGAAACCAGCTGTCACAAGCGACAGCCGGCCTGAAACCGCCCGTATCTTGACCGTATAGGAATACCCGGTCAATACGCGGAACCGGCCGGTCACGCTGCTGCATGTAGCGAGTTTACTGGCCTGTCGGGAATTCAAACAAACGTTTGATTTGGACCGGTCGCATGGTGTAGATATAATGCGCCGTCCGCGAAGAAGGGCCCGAACCGCCCCGCGCCGGCGCAACAGCATCACCGCTACAGGCGTGGCCTGCGCGCCAACCGCCCTTATTAGAAAAACCGTACCCGCCTGTGTTAGGAGAGAACCTGTGGAACGCGAATACATGGAATTCGACGTGGTCATCGTCGGGGCTGGCCCCGCGGGCCTGTCCGCTGCCTGCCGTATCAAGCAGAAGGCCGCCGAAGCCGGTAAGGAGGTCAGCGTCTGCGTGGTCGAGAAAGGCTCCGAGGTAGGCGCTCACATTCTCTCCGGCGCGGTGTTCGAGCCTCGCGCACTCAACGAGCTGTTCCCCAACTGGCAGGAGCTGGGCGCACCGCTCAACACCCCGGTCAAGCGGGACGACATCTATCTGCTGAATGATGCTCAACGCGCGCGGAAAATCCCCGATGCCCTCGTGCCTAAAACGATGCACAACGAAGGCAACTACATCATCTCACTGGGCAACCTGTGCCGCTGGCTCGCCCAGCAGGCCGAAAACCTGGGCGTAGAGGTGTATCCAGGCTTCGCCGCCCAGGAAGCGCTGATCGACGAGCAAGGTGTGGTGCGCGGCATTCTCACCGGTGACATGGGCGTGGACCGTGAAGGCCACCCCAAGGACGGCATGTACACCCCCGGCATGGAGCTGCGTGGCAAGTACACGCTGTTCGCCGAGGGCTGCCGTGGCCACATCGGCAAGCAGCTGATCAAGCGCTTCAACCTAGACGGGGACGTCGACCCCCAGCACTACGCCATCGGCCTGAAGGAAATCTGGGACATCGACCCTGCTCGCCATGAACAGGGCCTGGTGGTGCACACGGCTGGCTGGCCATTGGACGACGCCAACCCGGGCGGCTCCTTCCTTTATCACCTGGAGAACAACCAGGTGGTGGTGGGGCTGATCGTCGACCTCTCCTACAGCAACCCCTTCCTGTCGCCGTTCGATGAGTTCCAGCGCTACAAGCACCATCCTGTGGTCAAGCAGTACCTGGAAGGAGGCAAGCGCGTGTCCTATGGTGCCCGCGCTATCGCCAAGGGCGGTTTCAACTCGTTGCCCAAGATGGTATTCCCTGGCGGCGCCTTGATCGGCTGCGATTTGGGCACGCTGAACTTCGCCAAGATCAAAGGCAGCCACACGGCGATGAAGTCCGGCATGCTCGCGGCCGATGCGGCGGTCGAGCGTCTGCTGGCCGACAGCGAAGGCGGCGATGTGCTTTCGGCCTACCCTGAAAGCTTCAAGGCCAGCTGGGTGTACGACGAGCTGTTCCGCAGCCGGAACTTCGGCGCGGCGATCCACAAATGGGGTGCGGTCAAGGGTGGTGCGTTCAACTTCATCGACCAGAACCTCTTCGGCGGCAAGATCCCCTTCACCCTGCGGGACAAGACGCCGGACTACGCCACCCTCAAGCTGGCGGCGGACTCTGCGCGGATCGAATACCCCAAGCCGGATGGCAAGCTGAGCTTCGACAAGCTGAGTTCGGTGTTCCTCTCGGGCACCAACCACGAGGAGGAGCAGCCGTGCCACCTCAAGCTTCAGGACCCGAGCATTCCGATCGCGAAAAACCTGCCGCTGTACGATGAGCCAGCCCAGCGTTATTGCCCGGCAGGGGTGTATGAGGTGATCACCAAGGAAGACGGCGAAAAACGCTTCCAGATCAACGCGCAGAACTGCGTGCACTGCAAAACCTGCGACATCAAGGACCCCGCCCAGAACATCACTTGGGTGGCACCTGAAGGGTCGGGGGGGCCTACCTACCCGAACATGTAAATGCATTGTTTCCCGGGTTTCACCCGGTCCCACAGGCAAAAGATCCGGGACCGGGCGGAATCCGGGAACATTGGGCTACCTTCGCCGATCCAGGCTCTGCACCGTCAGGTCGAGCGCTTTTTGCATGTCCAGCCGCGCTGAACGGCCGATGTCGGGGTGGCTGAGGTCGAAGGTGCGCTCCGAGGGAATGATCGGCGCGGTGAGGTCTTCACCGTCCGCTGGCTCGAAATCATCATCCCCGCCGATTGGCAGCGAGCTGCGCCGAAGCAGGATGCGCAGTTGCGCCGGGGTGAGCCGCGGGTTGATCGAGAGCATGGCCGCCGTGATGCCAGTCACCATCGGCGTGGCGAAGGACGTCCCACAGTGCACGCTACCCTCCCCGTCCGCACCCGGATCTACGCCATGGGTACAGGCGGCGGCGGAGATGTCCACGCGCAGGTCCAGGTTGGACGATGCCCGGCGCACCGCGTAGTCGGGGCTGTTCACTGGCAGGTCTGGCTGCCCGCTACGCTCATGCCCGCCCACTACCAGCAACTGATCGGTCACGAATGAAGACGGCAGCCGGTATTCATCCTGGCCTGCGAAGGACGCGCCGTTGCCTGCCGAGTTGATGACCACTACCTCTGGATGTTTGGCTTTCAGCCAGCGGAAGAACTCTTCGAGCAGCTCCTCGTAACCCGCCATCGCCACGCCTGAGCGAACCTGCGTGTCGATGTCGCCACCCTGCACCTTCTGCGTACCGATCCGGTGGAGCCCCCAGCTCCAGTTGAGGATGCGCGCACCGTCTTCCACCAGGTTCACAGACGCGGCGACATTGGCAGTGATGCCGGCATCCGAATCGCGTTCCACAATCACCTCGAAACCCTTACTCACCCCCTCAAGCCCGCGAAGGAAGCCCGTATTGCCACCTTTCTGCCAATGGGCAAGCAACACCCCCGCCACGGTCGAGCCATGGGCCTGGGGGCTTTGCGCATCGCGGGCATAAAGGCAAGTACGTGGCAGTTCGCACGGGCCGAGGTATTCGGCAAAGTCAGGCGAGTCGAAGTCCACATTGCGTTCGATCACTCCAATACGCACCGGCGCGGCCTCCACAGGCGCACCCCGCGCAGCCACCCGGCGACGGTAGTAGTTCACCGCGTCGGCAAAGCGGTTGGCGGCCCATTCGTCAGGGGATTCCTTGCTCACGGGCACTTCCCGCTCAGCTTCCTCGGCGGAAGACTCCTCGATCACCACCCCGTCCACGCTGACCTCATGGCCGAGCCGGAGGATCAACGCATCGCGTTCCGTGAGGTTTTTCACCGGAAGGCGTAGCTGCCAGGTATTAAGTGCGGGAATGGCGCCCACGAGCGTTGCGCCATACTTTTGCGCCAGCTGACGTGCCTGATCGAGGCCGTTATAACGCTCCTCGATGATCACGCTGACCAGGTTGAGGTACGTACTCAACCCCTCGGGATTGGTCGCCATTTCGTTGGGCTTGGCTGCCACCACGTGATTGCCGGCCATGCTCAGCCACACGCTGTTGCTGTTGCGCCCATCCTGCTCGAGGCGCAACGGGCCGCTGGTGTCTTTGCCGGTTTCGAAGGTGATGCGCAAGCGGTCGCCGTCGCGCTCAGTGGGTTTCGCTACGCCGCCCAGCCTGGCTTGTACCGGCCCGCTGGCAAGGCCGCTGGCCTGGAGGCAGAACACCTGGCGCCGGGTATCGAGCAGGTCACCGCAGCGCTCCAGCCGCTGCAACCTTAATGGGTCTTCTGCCCGGGCGCCTGCGGCCACCCCGCACAGCACAAGAAAAAGCAGCCAGCGTCGTTCCATGAGGGGCCTTCTTTTCGGGCATTTTGCTGGTGTGACTGCCGGCCACGCCGCTTGGTTCAGCCGCCAAGCTCTCGGCTCAGGGCCAATGCCGTGGCTTGTACCGTGGGCGTGAGCAGCGTCATGCGTTCCAGCGACATGTAAGGCACCGTACTGGCCACGCTGATCGCCGCTACGATCTGCCGGCTGGCATCACGCACCGGCGCCGCCACGCAGCGGATCGAGGGCTCGTTATCCTCCAGGTCGAAGGCGTACTGGCCATCGACATAAGCCAGCATTCGGGCTTGGAAGGCTTCCCAGCCAGGTTCTTCGCGGTCAGCCCATACAGCGGCTGCCGGAGGCTGGTTATCGAACAAGCGCCGCCATTCGGTTTCAGCGCTGTCCAGCAACAGCGCCTTGCCGATGCCGGTGCGGGTCAACGGCATGCGCTGGCCCACCCGGGAACGCATTTCGGGGCCATTGCGCCCGGGGTTCTTGTGCAGGTACAGCACTTGATCGCCATCGCGCACGGCCAGGTGCACGGTGTCGCCGGTGCTGGCAGAAAGCTCGTCCAGCAACGGCGCCGCCAGCACCGCAAGGGGCAATTCGTCCCGGGCCTGGAAGCCCAGCTCGATCAAGCGTGGCCCCAACCGGTAGCCGTTGTTGGCCGTGAGCCGCAAGTAACGTTCTTCCACCAGCGCGCTCACCAGCCGGTGAGTGGTGCTACGGGTGGTGCCCAAATGCGCGGCAATGCCCTTGAGATCCCGGGCACCGGCGGCCACCGCCTGGATCACCGCCAGGCCGCGCAACAGTGTTTGAGTACCTGCGGGGGCGGCGCTCGGCGTGTCAGTTGGCATCGTCAGTCGCTCCGGTTATCAGAAAAACGGCGAGCATTATCCGGCCCTCGTCTTCCCCCGTCACCTGTCGGCGATCTCGATCCGTTCTACCTTGCCCACCAACACCACATAGCACAGCGCACCGACCAGCGCGGTACCGGCAACATAGGTGATGGCCGGGGCGAAGGAATCACCCGTGGCGAGAAAGCCGATGACAATCGGGGTGACGATGGCGGACAGGTTGCCGATGAAGTTGAACGTGCCGCCGGTAAGCCCAAGCAGCCGGGCCGGCGCCAGCGTGGACACCAGCGACCAGGTGATGGAGGCTAACCCGTTGCCAAAGAACGCCAGGGCCAGGCAACTGATTACCAACGGCGTGGAATCGAACCAGTTGGCACCGATGATGCTGGTGGAAATCAGCAGCCCGCCGATGATCGGCAGCTTGCGCGCCAAGCCCACGCTGGCACCGCGGCGGATCAGCCAGTCAGAAAACAGGCCGGAACACAGTACGCCTACGAAGGCGGCCAGGAACGGCAAGGATGCCAGCAGCCCCGACTTGATAAAGTCCATCCCACGATACTTCACCAGGTAAGTAGGGAACCAGGTAAGGAAGAACCACAGCGTGGAATTGAGGCAGAACTGCCCGATGTAGATGCCCCACAGCTTGCGCTGGGTCAGCACGATTTTAAGGTCGTTGAGGTCGATGCCTTTGGCTTTGGACTTGTGCGCGATGTCTACCAGCCCACCGCCTTCCTGGATCAACGCGATCTCGGCCTCATTGGCGCCACGGAATGCGCGCGGCTCGCGGTATAGCGCATACCACACCGCGGCCCACACCACACCCACCAGGCCGGTGATCACGAACACCATGTGCCAGCCATAGGCCTGTTGCAACCACGCCAGCACGGGGGTAAGAAACGCCAGCCCCACGAATTGCCCCGAGGTATAGAAACCGATGGCGGTCGCTCGCTCGCGCTCCGGGAACCAGGTGGTGACCACCCGGCTGTTGATCGGGTACGCCGGTGCTTCCAGCGCACCCACGGCCATGCGCAGCACGAACAGCGCCACAAAGCTGCCCACGAACCCCAGCGCCACCGTGGCCACCGACCACAGCACCAACGCCACGCTATAGAGAATACGCGGCGGCACCCGGTCGACCAGCCAGCCGCCGGGGATTTGCATGGCGGCGTAGGTCCAGCCGAACGCCGAGAACACCAACCCTACGTGGGCCGGGTCCAGCCCTAGCTCGGTGGTCAGGGCGGGGGCGGCGATGGACAGGTTGGACCGGTCCAGGTAGTTGATCACCACGGTGATGAACAGCAGCACCATGATGAAAAACCGTTTACGGCTCGGCGTAGCCAGCGCCGTGCGCGCCGCGGCCGGGGTTGCGGTGTGGGTTTGCATGGGTCGGGTCTCTTGTCTTTATGTCCCAGATCGGTCACGGCGCGCTGTGCGCCGCGCCTGTTACCACTCGGCGAAGCTGCCGTCGGCGTGTCGCCAGATCGGGTTGCGCCAGCGGTGGCCGATGGCGGCGCGCTCACGCACGTACTCTTCATTGATCTCGATCCCCAGGCCCGGGCCGTTCGGGATTTTCACGTAGCCGTTGTCGTAATCGAACACTTCCGGCTGCCGGATGTAGTCGAGCAGGTCGTTGCTTTCGTTGTAATGGATGCCCAGGCTCTGCTCCTGGATGAAGGCGTTGTAGCAGGCCGCGTCCAGTTGCAGACACGCCGCCAGCGCGATCGGGCCCAACGGGCAATGCAGCGCCAGCGCCACGTCATAGGCTTCGGCCATGGCGGCGATCTTGCGGGTTTCAGTGATGCCGCCGGCGTGGGAGGCGTCCGGCTGGATGATGTCCACATAGCCCTCGCTGAGCACGCGCTTGAAGTCCCAGCGCGAGAACAGCCGCTCGCCCAAGGCAATCGGCGTACTGGTGAGCGGTGCCAGTTCCTTGAGCGCTTCGTAGTTTTCGCTCAGCACGGGCTCTTCGATAAACATCAGCTTGTACGGGTCCAGCTCTTTCATCAGTACCTTGGCCATGGGCTTGTGCACCCGGCCGTGGAAGTCCACGCCGATACCCACGTTCGGCCCCACCGCATCACGCACCGCGGCCACGCTGGCCAGGCAGCGGTCCACTTTGTCGAAGCTGTCCACGAACTGCATTTCTTCGGTGCCGTTCATCTTCACTGCGGTAAAGCCTCGCTCCACCGCTTCTTTCGCCGCCTTGGCGGTTTCGGCCGGGCGATCGCCACCGATCCACGAATACACGCGAATGCGCTCGCGCACCTGGCCGCCCAGCAGGTCACTGACCGACACGCCAAGAGCCTTGCCCTTGATGTCCCACAGGGCTTGGTCGATACCGGCCAGGGCGCTCATGTGAATCGCGCCGCCCCGGTAGAAGCCGCCGCGATAAAGCACTTGCCAATGGTCTTCGATGTTGCGCGGGTCCTTGCCGATCAGGTAGTCGGCCAGTTCCTCCACGGCCGCGGCAACGGTATGAGCACGGCCTTCGACGACCGGCTCGCCCCAGCCACAAATGCCTTCATCGGTTTCGATCTTCAGGAAGCACCAGCGCGGTGGAACGATAAAGGTACTCAAACGGGTAATTTTCATCGCTTGTCTCTTTTGTCGATGGAAGTTGAATACGGCCCGGCTCAGCGGGCCTGCTGCCAGCCCTGCATGTAGGCATCGGCCCGGCTGCGCACTTGCGCCGCGCTCAGGCCAGGCTTGAACAGCCCCGAGCCCAGCCCGAAACCGGCAACCCCGGCGTCCAGGAACGGCCCCATGTTGGTAGGCGTGATGCCACCGACCGGCACCAGCGGCGTGCCCTTGGGCAGTACCGCCAGCAGCGCCTTCACCACTGCGGGGGTTAGGGCCTCGGCGGGGAACAGCTTGAGCGCGTCGGCGCCCTCCTCCAGCGCGGCAAAGGCCTCGGTGGGCGTGACCACGCCAGGCGCCAGTTGCAGCCCGGCGGCCTTGGCGGCTCGCAGCACCTTGACATCGCTGTGAGGCATCACGATCAGCTCACCGCCTGCGCCCTGTACTTCGAGCACGTTACGCTCGGTAAGCACCGTGCCAGCGCCGATCAGACAATCGGCCGGCAAGCCATCGCGCAGCATGCGAATGCTGCGCAGGGGCTCGGGGGAATTGAGCGGCACCTCGATCACCCGCAAGCCGCTGGCATAGAGTTGCTGGCCAATCTCCAGCACTTCTTCAGGCCGCACGCCCCGCAGGATCGCAATCAGGCCGCTGGCGGCCATGGCATCTTTGAGCAACATGGAAAGCTCCTTAAAGTCAGGGATGAACCAGGCCAGCCGCCACGGCCAACAACCACAAGCCACGCTCGGTGGCTTGGGCAGCGGTATGCACGTCAGCCAGGCCAGCGGCGCTCAACGCACGCTCGTAGCGCTGGCACAGCTGGCCGTTGCCTATCAGTACGATGCGAGGCACGCCCTGGGCGGAGGCGAAGGTGGCGGTCAGGCTGGCGATTTCATGGCCGATCATCAGGCCAGAGACGTAGTCGGATTGGTCAGTGGGTGCCAAGGCGCCAGTGAGGCTTAGGGTACGGGCACTGAACAACGTTGCCAGAGGGCCCAGCGCGCCGTCGCCGCTCAAGGCCACCGCCACGCCACGGTCGAACGCTTCGGCACGGAAGCTCTCCGGGCGTTGCTGGGTGCGGCCAAGGATGGTGTGCGCGCAAACGGCGGCATAAATCTCGCCAGTCATGAAGGTGTCGAAGTGGCGAATACAGCCTTCCTCGCTTCTCACCCACTTGCTGTGGGTGCCTGGCAGGCCGATCAGCAAGGGTTGGGTCGAAGAATGCGCATCAAGGCTATCGAGCAGGCCGAACACCTGGGTTTCCTCGCCGCGCATCACGTTGGGCAGGCGGCCGTTCTGCAGCACGCCAGGGATGATATGCAAGGTGTGGCCGTCATCGAGTGGCACACTGAGCAGGCTTCGCGCAACCTCAGCGGCCCCCGCCGGTGCGGGGCAATAAGGGGCTTCACGCCAGCCTTGGGCGCTGCCGATCATGCCGCAGGCAATCAGCGGCAGGCCAGGCTCATCGGCCCGCCAGTCGCCACAGGCTTCATCCAGCGCCTGGTCGAAGCGCTGCTCCGCTACCTGCATGATCCCCAGCGCCAGTTCGCGCGTTTCCAGTACCTGGCCGCTATCGCCAAGGCGGTAGGCCCGCAGTGAAGAAGTGCCCCAGTCCAGCCCGATCAGTCGTGCCTGCATCGCCTCACCTGTTGTTGTTGTGTGAGCGGTTAGAAGGCCTGACTATAACGCCGTTCCGCGAAATATCTCAATATGTAAATTCGCATCCCATATTGTGGGATGGGCTGAACGAATCTACACCGCGTGAGCAGGTTGCCGGGCAGGTGGATTCAGATCAGAGCGAAGGGAAACCGCGGCGGCCCTGAAGGCCCCCGGTGTGCACGAATACCAGCCGGGTGCCGGGTGCTACGCCGCCGGCGAGCACACAGGCCTGCAGGGCCAGCAGCGCCTTGGCGGTATAAAGGGGCTCGAGCGGCAAGCCGGTGTGGGCTTCGGTTGCCTTGAGGAAGTCGATCAGTTCGGCATCGACCTTGCCAAACCCACCGCGGCTGGCGTCATGCCATTGAACCCGGGCGAGAGGTACCAGCTTGCTGACATTGGCCTCGGCACCCTGGCCCGCAGGTACCGCCAGCGCGCCATGCACCAGCCGATGGCCAGCCTCGGCCTGAGCCAGCCCCGCCACCGTGGTACCGGTGCCCGCGGCGAGCCACCAGGCATCGAAGCTGTTCCACCCCAGCGCAGCCAACCCGGGCTCAACCAGTTCGAGCAACGCCATGCACCCGCGCATGCCCTGCTCACAGGCACCGCCTTCGGGTATAGCGAGAAAGCCGGGGAATTGGGCCATCCAGGGCGCCCAGAAACCTGGCTGATGGCGCGCCCGGTAGCCGCCATAGCCCAGCCAGTGCAGGGCCATGCCCATGGCCTGAAGGTCGTCGGTGGTTGCGGTTCGCTGTGGCTCGCCGCGCAACAGGCCCACGGTTGCAAAACCTTCGCTATAGCCTGCCGCAGCCAATGCATGCAGGTGATTGGACCAAGGCCCGCCTAAACTCATCAGCCCTGGCGCGCCCTGCTGCCGCGCGAGCTCCAGCCACGGGCGCAGCTTGAACCACTTGTTACCGCTCACCAGTGGATCGATGAGGTCCAGGCGCAGCACCGCCACCTCGACCCCGGCGGCTTTCAGCCACGGTAGGCGCAGCGGCTGGAGTGGCAGCGCAACGCCTTCAAGCATTACAAGGCGGCCGCCAGGCGCGAGCCCTGGTTGATGGCGCGCTTGGCGTCCAGTTCGGCAGCCACGTCGGCGCCACCGATCAAATGCACCGCCACGCCGGCATCGCGCAGCCCTTGTTCCAGCTCGCGCAGCGGGTTCTGCCCGGCACATACCACTACGTTATCTACCGCAAGCAACTGCGGCTCGCCATCGCCAACGCGGATGTGCAGGCCCTGATCGTCCACTTTCAGGTATTCCACCGAATTGAGCATCTGCACCCGCTTGCTTTTAAGGCCTGCGCGGTGAATCCAGCCAGTGGTCTTGCCCAAGCCATCGCCTACCTTGGTAGCCTTGCGCTGCAGCAGCCACACCTGGCGCGCCGGCGGGCTTACTTCGCCGCGCACCCCGGCCACACCACCACGGGCTTCCAACGCCGGGTCGATGCCCCACTCACGCCAGAACGCATCCGGGTTCAGGCTGCTTACGGTGCCTTGGTGCACGAGGAATTCGCTCACATCGAAGCCGATACCGCCCGCGCCGATGACCGCGACCCGCTCGCCCACGGAACGGCGGCCCAGCAGCACATCCAGGTACGTCAGCACCATGGGGTGATCGATGCCGGTAATCGGCGGGATACGCGGCACGATGCCCGTCGCCAGGATTACTTCATCGAAGCCGCCTTCCACCAGCTCAGCCACGCCCACCCGCTGGCCCAGCCGAACATTCACGCCGGTGGTGGCAAGCTTGCGGCCGAAGTAACGTAAGGTTTCGTTGAATTCTTCCTTGCCCGGAATGCGCTTGGCCACGTTGAACTGGCCACCGATCTCGCTTGCGCCGTCGAACAAGGTCACCGCATGGCCACGCTCCGCCGCCACCGTCGCCGCCGCCAGGCCGGCCGGGCCGGCGCCAACGACCGCCACCCGGCGCTGGGTTTGGGTGGGCAGGTACAGCAGTTCGGTCTCATGGCACGCGCGCGGGTTCACCAGGCAACTGGTGAGCTTGCCGGCGAAAGTGTGGTCCAGGCATGCCTGGTTGCAGGCGATGCAGGTGTTGATTTCATCTGCCCTGCCCTCGGCCGCCTTGGCGACAAAGGCCGGGTCTGCAAGAAACGGCCTGGCCATCGAGACCATGTCGGCATTGCCTTCGGCCAGGATCTGCTCGGCCACCTCAGGCGTATTGATGCGGTTGGTGGTGATGAGTGGCACCTTCACCGCCCCGCGCAGCTTGGCGGTGACCCGGGCGAAGGCCGCGCGGGGCACCTTGGTGGCAATGGTGGGAATACGCGCTTCGTGCCAGCCAATACCAGTGTTGATCAGCGTGGCACCGGCCGCTTCCACAGCCTGGGCCAGTTGCACCACTTCGCTCCAGTCGCTGCCGCCTTCGATCAGGTCGAGCATGGACAGCCGGAAGATGATGATGAACCGCTCGCCAACGGCTTCGCGAACCCGGCGCACGATGTCCACCGCCAGGCGCATGCGGTTCTCGTAGCTGCCGCCCCAGCGGTCGGTGCGGTGGTTGGTCCAGGCCACCAGGAACTGATTGATGAAGTAGCCTTCGGAGCCCATGATTTCGACGCCGTCGTACCCGGCCTGCTGCGCCAGCCGAGCACAGTTCACGAAGTCGGCGATCTGCTTTTCGATACCCGCTTCGTCCAGCTCGTGGGGCTTGAACGGGTTGATCGGCGCCTGGATAGCGCTGGGCGCTACGAGGCTGGGGCTGTAGGCATAGCGGCCGGCATGAAGAATCTGCAGGCAGATCTTGCCGCCTTCGGCGTGCACCGCCTCGGTCACTATACGGTGGCGCTCGGCCTCTTCGGGCGTGCTCAGCTTGGCGGCGCCCTTGTATACGCCGCCCTCAGGGTTGGGTGCGATACCGCCGGTGACCATCAGCCCGACACCGCCGCGGGCGCGCTCGGCGAAGTAAGCCGCCATCCGCTCGAAGCCTCCCGCCACTTCCTCAAGGCCCGTGTGCATGGAGCCCATCAGGGTACGATTGCGCAGGGAGGTAAAGCCCAAGTCCAGCGGGGCGAGCAAGTGCGGATAGGGTTGGGTGGTCATGGTTCACTCCAGCATCAGGGAACCGCGGCAGCTCAACACGGCGCCTACGGCAGTGATGCGACAGTAAAGACCACGGGGCCGGGGCTCAATGACCTGAAATGACAAGTCATTGATCGGATCGCGCACCCTTCCCCGCCAGCAGGAACGGTATCAGTAGCTGCTGTGGCCTGTTCCGCCCGTTACGATCGCAATACCGGAGCTTGTGCCCAGCCGGGTCGCACCCGCCTCGATCATCGCCAGCGCCGTTGCTGCATCACGAACGCCGCCCGAGGCTTTGACGCCAATGTGGGGGCCTACCACCTTGCGCATCAGGGCTACATCTTCCACCGTGGCGCCACTGCGACTAAAGCCGGTGGACGTTTTTACGAAGGCTACGCCCAGGTCACGGCAGATCTCGCACGCACGCACCTTTTGCGCTTCGTCCAGCAGGCAGGTTTCCAGGATGACTTTCAGTGGAATATCGCCACAAGCATCACGCACTGCGGCGATATCGTCGCGCACCGCGTCGAACAGCCCGTCCTTGAGCCAGGCGATGTTAAGCACCATGTCGATCTCGCCTGCGCCCGCTGCGATGGCTTGAGCCGCCTCGAAGGCTTTGCTGGCGGTCTGCGTAGCGCCCAACGGGAAGCCAACCACGGCGCATACTTTCACATCGGCGCTTTCCAGGCATTGCGAGGCGTAAGGCACATTGCCTGGGTTCACGCACACCGAATAGAAGCCATGAGTTCGGGCTTCGTCGCAAAGTGTGGCAATCTGCGCACGGCTGGCATCGGCGGCCAGCAAGGTATGGTCGATCATCTTGGCTAATGTCGCGGAAGAGCGCTGGGTCATCACGGATTCCTGTTTCTGGGCGATGCGGGTCGCGTTATTTAATTAACATAAAGTGTTAGCATTACAACACAATTGACGTATGGCTGGAATGCTCGATGGACGTTAAAAAAGCTGACCGGATCAAGCTGATCCAGCAGGCTCTGCAAGATCAGAAAGCCATTCACCTGCGTGAAATGGCAGCCCTGCTCGAGGTGTCGGAAATGACCCTGCGCCGGGACCTCGGCCGTCATCCCGATCAACTGCGCCTGCTCGGCGGCTATATCACGCGGGCGCATGACGACCCCGAGCCCGGCGACTACCGGGTAACCGAACAAGGCACCCGTCATGTGGAAGAAAAGCGGCGGATCGGCAAACTTGCGGCCCAATTCATTCAGCCCGGGGATACCGTGTTCTTCGACTGCGGCACTACGGTGCCCTTCGTCATCGACTTCATCGCCGATGACCTTCCCTTTACGGCGGTGTGCAACTCGCTCAACGTGTTGCTCAAGCTCCAGCAAAAGCCCAAGTGCAACATCGTGTTGTGCGGCGGCACCCTTCACCGCGAAAACCAGGTGTTCGAAAGCACAGCCGAGGCCAGCATCCTTGACGAGCTTCGGCTGAGCTGGGCCTTCGTCTCGGCAGCCGGCGTAAGCCTTGACCTGGGCGTGACCTGCTTCAACCTGCATGAGGTAGCAGTCAAGCAGCAGGTGATGCGGCAAGCACGCCAATCCATGCTGCTGGCCGACCACTCCAAGTTCGACGCAGTGCGTACAGCGCATTTCGGCGCGCTGAGCGACTTCCACTGCGTAGTCAGCGACAAGAAAATCCCCCGCGCCTACCGCGACGCTATCGAGGCCAGCGGCGCGCAATTGGTGATCTGATTGCTCAGGGCTGCAAGGCCTGCCGCTCGCTGGGGCTGAGGTAGCCGGTGAGCAGGCTGAAGCAGGCCCGTTCGCCGGGAGCCAGGCTGCGCACATTTCCCTTGGCCCGCTCGGCCAGGTAGCCCTCAGGCTCACAAGTGGCCGGCAGGATGAACGCCGCCACCTGCTGGTCGGCGTTGTGCAACACCCAGCGGGCCGCATGGCTGAACTGCTCAGGGCTGTAACGGGTATAGAAGGCGGCGCCGTCGGGGTGTTCCAGAAAGAAATGCGCCTGCCCCTGTTCGTCGGTGCCTACGCCCTCGAAGAAGCTGACAATCTCTGGGTCGTACAATGGTGGGGTATCCAGCACCTGTAGCCGTGAAGGGTGTTCGGCAAGCGTGGCCATGTACGCCGTCCAGTCCGCGGTGGGCCGTACATGGGCCGGCACGCTGGCGCGCATGCGTTGGCCCTCGTAGCCCCGTGGCTGAGTGAATCGCCCACCTGCCACGTAGGCATAGTTCATATGGGCCATGTACATGAGGTCCATCGGTTTGCCGGCGCGGTTGAGTACCTGCATGCCGATCTCGAACAGCCCGCTGTCGGGCCGCAACGTGACGCTGGGGCTGGCTCGGTAGCGATCACCGAACCCCTGCACATACTCGTAATCACCTGTCAGCCGCAGGTAAGCGCCCTGCTCGTCTTCACCGACCTCCAACCAGGCGCGGTCCATGGGCGCACAGGGCATTTCGCCGTGGAGCGGATGATCGTCCTCGGGCGTAGGGCAACCATTGCGCAGCAGCCCGGCGTGGAACATGAAACACCCATAGGTGCCCAGGATCGTGGCCGTGGGCCGCGGCTGTTCGAACAGGTTGCGCATGGTCAGGTTATGGCCGTCGAACTCGGCGGCCCAGATCATCTGGCCTTGCCATGGCAATACCACCAGCCGGCCCCGAGCGTTTTCCAGCGACAAGGCCTTCACGCCGCTGGGGTAGGTCCAGGCGTGAGCGCTGATGCCCTCGGCTTCCAACACCGGCCGGGTAGCGTCGCCCCAAGCGTGTTGATACAGCGGCAGGCGTAGGGCGAGGCGGCTCATTGGGCCACCGCCGTCGCCGCGCTGGCGACCTTAACCTGAGGCTGGCGCAGGCAACGCATGGCATAGGCCACGATGACCACGAAGCACAGCAGCGGCACGCTGTAGGCGATCTGCATGTTGCCCCCGTTGGCATCGCTTAGCAGGCCCTGGAAGATAGGGATCACACCCCCACCGACGATGCTCATGACCAACAGCGAACCGCCCACCCCGGTGTCCTCACCCAGGCCGTCGATGGTCAGGCCATAGATGGTTGGCCAGCATGGCCCCAGGAAGATGCTCACACCCACGGCGGCGTACACCGCTGTGATGTTCGGCACCAGGATCGTGTAGGCCAGCAGCACAATGCACAGCACACCGTAGATGGCCAGCACCCTGGCCGGGTGCATTTTGCGCATCAGCAGGTTGGCAATCATCTTGCCCACGAAGTACGCGGCGAAGGTGGTGAGCAGAAACCACGACGCGCTTCGCTCGTTCATGCCGCCCATTTGCATGGCCAGGCGAATAGTGAAACTCCATACCCCTACCTGAGCACCTACATACAGGAACTGCGCAAGCACCCCGAAGCAGAAACGCGGGTTGCGCCGCAGCCGTGCCAGGCTTTGCCCGATAGTGGCCTTGCCGGCACCGCTTGTGCGCTTGTCGGCGGTGTGGCTGCGGTTGCCTTTGCAGGCCGGGAAGCGGGTGATTGCGATCAGCACGAACATCAAGGCCAATACGGCGATCATCCACTGGTACGGCAGCAGCGTGGACTGGATCATCTGCAGTTGCTGTGCGGCGGCATCGGCAGCCGACATTTGCGCGAGCTGTTCACGCGTGGCGTCGGTGTCCTTGAACATCACGAAGCTGCCCACGTATACGCCGGCCATGGCGCCGAACGGGTGGAACGTCTGGGAGATGTTCAAGCGGCGAGTGCCCGACTCGCGTGGCCCCATCAACGTCGAGTAGGTATTGCTCGCGGTTTCCAGAAACGACAGCCCTGCCGCAATCACGAACAGCGCGAGCAGGAACATGCCGTACTTGGCCATGGACGCCGCTGGGAAGAACAACGAGCAGCCGAGCATGTACAGCACCAGGCCTACCAGGATGGTGGTTTTGTAGCTGAACCTGCGTACCACCAGCGCTGCGGGAATGGCGACGAAGAAGTAGCCGAGGTAGAACGCCGACTGCACGAACGCGGTCTGGAAATCACTGAGCAAAAACGCTTTCTTGAAGTGGGCGATCAGCACGTCGTTCATGCTCGCGGCCGCCGCCCAAAGTGCGAAGATGCAGCACAGCAGAAGGAAGGCGAACCAGGGCGTACGGTTCAGGTAGAACCCGTCCGGTGAAGGTTGCAACGCAGGCTTGTTCATTATTGTTCTCCGCGAAGTAGCACGTGGGTTGGAAAGGCGGTTCAGGTCAGGCGCCATGCGCAGCGGCGAAGCGCGCGAAACCCTCTGCGTCAGGGTAGGAAGACTGAGTGCCCAGGCCGGTGACGGAACAGGCGGAATAGGCCACCGCCTGGGTCATTGCCTTGCGGATATCGCCGTCGCGGCTCCAATGGTGGGCAAAGCAACCGATAAAGGCGTCCCCGGCACCCGAGGTGTCGCGCGCTTCCACGCAATGGCCTTGCACCCGCCATTCGCCTTCTTCGCCTACGTAAAGCGCGCCATGTTCACCCAGGGTTACGATCACGTGGCGTACGCCGTTGGCCATCAGCGTGCGGGCGGCGCGCGATGCAGCCTCAGGGCTGTCTACCGTTTGCCCGCTGAGCAACGCCAGCTCACTTTCATTGGGTACCAGAAAATCCAGCTTGGCCAAGTGCTCCGGGCTGAGCCCTGCAACGGCGGGCGCGGGGTTCAGCAGCACGGGTATGCCCAGGCGGTGCCCCACATCGATGGCGTGATAAACGCTGGCCAGTTCGATTTCCAGCTGCAACACCATCAGCGCGCATTCGCGCAATGCGGGCTCGGCGCGATCGATGTCGGCAGGGCTTAGATGAGCATTGGCGCCTTTGACGATGAGAATGCTGTTGTGGGCGTTGTCCTGAACGAAGATGGGCGCAACCCCACTGGACACCCCAGGCACACGTTCCACAAAACGCGTATCGATGCCCAGCCGCTGGAAATTGGCCAGGGTGTTATCGGCAAAGGCATCGTCACCCACTTTGGTGACCATCAGCACATTGCCTCCCAGCAACGCCGAGGCCGCCGCCTGGTTGGCGCCCTTGCCTCCACAGCCCATGGCGAAACGTGGTGCTTCCAGCGTTTCGCCCTGGGCCGGCATACGGTCGATGTAGGTCACCAGATCGACCATGTTGCTGCCGATGACTGCGATTTTTTTCATTGTTATGAGGCCTCACACGCCCCGGCGGGTGCCCGGGGCCGTTCTAATTTGTGTTATTTAAATAACACTTTCTGTGATTATTCAATCTTTATTTGCGCCTCGGCCTTAAACAGGCACGCCGAGACGCGCTGGTTACGACAAAAACGACACCCCAAGCGCAGCCGCGACATCCCAGCCCGGGCCAGCTTGTTCCACGCGGTTAGGCGATGTTAGTTTCAAAACATTGCTGCAAGGAATGTGATCTCGATAACCAAACCGGGACATGACTGTGACCCAAGCCAGCTTTTTCGAGACATTGGAAGCCTCATTCGCCGAGCTCACGCCGACCGGAAAGCGCGTGGCGGGCTATCTGCTGGCGAATGCAGAAAGGCTGCCCTTCGAGACCGCTGACAGCATCGCCCAGCAAGCCGGCACCACTGGGATTTCGGTCGGCCGTGTGCTGCGTTCCCTGGGCTATCGCAACCTGGATGACGTAAAGCACAGCCTGCGCGAAGGCGGCGGCGGGGATTGGCGCTTGGGGGACCGATTGGGTGCCTTCCGCCAGCAGCAAGGCCAGGAGGACGCGCTCGACCGCTCGCTGGCCTTGGAAAAGGCGGCGGTGGAAGCGGTGTATGCCCTCGCCCGTGGGCCCGCCTTCGCCCGCGCCGTGCAGCAGTTGCACAGCGCCGATGCGGTGTTCATCGCCGGCATCCAGACCACGCGCGGGGTGATGGGCAGCTTCCACAGCCTGCTCGAATACATCCGCCCCCGGGCGTTCTATGTGGATGGCTTGTCGGGCACTTATGCCGACATGCTCAACGCCGGCTTCGAGCGCGCCTATATCGTGCTGGCGGACTTTCGCGCGTATTCCAGCGTAACCCGTACGTTATGCGAGGCGGCTAGCGAGGCCCGCATTCCTTTTGCCCTGATTACCGATTACCACTGCCCCTGGGCCCGGGACTTTCCCGCCGACCTGCTGCAATTGAAACTCGACGTTGGCCAGTTCTGGGATTCGCTGGCCCCGCTGGCGGCGCTGCTCAACTTGCTGGTGTCGGCGGTCGCGGAACGTTATGGGGGCGCCCTGGATGATCGCCTGGCGCGCAACCGCCAACTGCAGCAACGCTTTGGCCAGTTCGAATGAACGCCGCCGCAACCCCTTCACTGATGAAAAACGAGGCTTTTGTGGTCCATCCTGATCTTGTTCCCATCGACGCCGAAGGCTACGGGGTGAGCATCAACCTCGTATACGCCACGGCGGACAATTTGGCGGGCCGTGTCATTTATCAGGCCCCCGAATGCCTGCTGCACCAGGATGCTGCTGCCAGCCTGGCCAAGGCCAGCGAACTGGCACGGTTGGCAGGCTACCGGCTGCAGGTGCTGGATGCCTACCGCCCGCCCTATGCTCAGCAACTGCTGTGGCGTGCCTTCCCTGACGGCGAATATGTGCGCGACCCTGCGTTGGGTTCGCATCACAGCCGTGGCGTAGCTGTGGATGTCACCCTGCTCGATGAACACGGCGTGGCGCTGGACATGGGCACCGGGTTCGACGACATGCGCGAGCTGTCGCACCCGTTCAACCCGCACCTTCCTATTGCCGTTCAACGCAACCGCTTGCTGCTGCTGGGGATCATGATGGGTGCGGGTTTCGCTCCCATAGCCAGTGAGTGGTGGCATTTCGAATTACCCGCCGCGCAGCGCTATCCGCTCATTGATTATCACCACCTGAGCGAGGCCGCGCTGGCTGCTCTTCTGGCCTGACCCGACCGTGACCGAGGCAAATGAACCCCGGCACCCACCCGCTCGTACCCGTTCGTTGAAGCTGCCGAAATATCCAGAAAACCACCAAAAAATCGAGGAACCGGCATGTCTTACCTTTTGCGTAAATCGCTGTTCTCAACCTGTGGCATGGCGCTGCTTGGCGCGGCGCTGGGGCTTGGTGCGTGGCAACCGGCCAATGCCGCCGCGGCCGCCGACACCCTGATGATCGGCAAGCCCGCCGACCCGCAGACGCTGGACCCGGGGGTGACCTTCGACAACAACGACTGGACGGTGACTTACCCCGCCTACCAACGCTTGATGCGCTACAAAGTGGAGAACGGCAAAGGCAGCACCGAGGTGGAAGGCGACCTCGCCGCCAACTGGACAACTTCAGCGGATAACCTGGTGTGGACCTTCACCCTCAAGCCCGGCAACCATTTCGATGACGGTGCCGAGGTGAACGCTGCGGCGGTTAAATTCTCGGTGGAACGGCTGATGAAGCTCAAGCAGGGCCCGTCGAGTATTTTCCCGGAGGACATGACCGTCGAGGCGGTGGACCCGCACACCGTACGCTTCACCCTCAAAAAACCCTTCGCACCGTTCCTCTTCGCCCTGGCCCACAATGGCGCCAGTGTCGTGAACCCTGCCGTAGCCACCCGCGAGAAGGACCCGAACGCCTGGCTGGCCGGCCACACGGCAGGCTCGGGTGCGTACCGCCTTGCCGCCTGGCAAAAGGGCCAGTCGCTGACCCTGGAACCCAACCCGCACTATGCCGGTGCCGCCCCTACACTGAAAAAAGTGGTGATCCGCATCATCGCCGAGCCTTCGGTGCGCCGCCTGCAACTTGAACAGGGTGACCTGGACATCATCGAGGACCTGCCAGAGGATCAGGTGGAAGCCTTGGCCAAAAAGCCAGGCTTCGTCACCACCGCCTACCCTTCCCTTCGGGTCACTTACCTCTATCTCAACAACAAGCGCGCCCCGCTGAATGACCCGAACGCCCGCAAGGCCATCGTCGATGCGCTGGACTATCAAGGCATTGCCGAAGGTATCGCGATGGGCAAAGGCAAGCTGATGAACGGCCCGATCCCCGAAGGTATGTGGGGTTATGACGCCAGCCTGCAGGTGCCCAGGCAGAACCTGGAAGGCGCCCAGGCCGCCCTGGCCAAGGCGCCGAAGAAGATCACCCAGCTGCAGTTCGTGTACTCCGACAAGGACCCGGCCTGGGAGCCCATCGGCCTCACGTTGCAGGCCGGCCTGGAAACCCTTGGCGTGCACCTGAACATGGAGAAACTGGCCAACGCTACCCTGCGCGAGCGCCTGGGCAGCGGTGACTTCGACGTGGCGATCGGCAACTGGAGCCCGGACTTCGCCGACCCCTACATGTTCATGAACTTCTGGTTCGACAGCACCAATGCGGGCCTGGCTGGTAACCGTTCCTTCTACAGCAACCCGAAGGTGGACGAGCTGGTGCGCCAGGCCGCCAGCCTCAGTGACGTGGAGCAGCGCAAGGCGCTGTACCAGCAGGCGCAGAAGATCGTGATCGGCGACAGCGCCTATGCCTACCTCTACCAGAAGGCCTACACCGTGCCCATGCGCGAGCAAGTGAAAGGGTATGTGTTCAACCCGATGCTCGAGCAGGTGTTCGACTTCACAGCGATGGCCAAGTAACAGCCTGCGGCGCCCGCAAGGGTGCGCAAACATGAGGTAACCATGGGTTTAATGAACCTGCTGCGCAGGCAACTCACGGACATCCTGATCGTGGTGATCGGGGTGTCCATGATCACCTTCATCATTTCACACCTGATCCCTGGCGATCCGGCCCGATTGATCGCGGGTGAACGCGCCAGCGACGAGATCGTGGCCAGCATCCGCCAACAGTTGGGGCTGGACTTGCCGCTGTACCAGCAATACCTGCGGTACATGGGGGATCTGCTCCAGGGTGACCTGGGGCATTCGATCCGCACTCACCGCCCCGTGCTGGAAGACCTGCAGCTGTTCTTCCCGGCAACCTTGGAACTGGCCCTGGCCGCCATGCTGCTGTCCATTGCCGTGGGTGTGCCGCTTGGGGTGCTTTCGGCGGTGTACAACAACCGGGCGATCGACCACATCTCCCGTACGCTGGCCGTGGCCGGTATCTCCACGCCGGCCTTCTGGCTGGGGCTGGGGCTGATAGTGCTGTTCTACGGCCATCTCGGTTGGTTGCCCGGTGGCGGCCGCTTGAGCCAGGGCGTGGAGGCACCACCCACCGTCAGCGGTTTCTATCTGTTCGACAGCCTGCTGGCGGGCCAGTGGGCCACGTTCGTCGATGCCGCGCGGCATATGCTGCTGCCCACGGCCACGCTGGCTTTCGTCAACCTGGGCGTGATCACCCGGCAGATCCGTGGCGCCATGCTTGAGCAGCTTGGCGAGGACTACATTCGCACCGCCCTGGCATACGGCCTTTCTCAAGCGACGGTGGTATTGCGCCATGCCCTGCCCAATGCCTTGGTCCCGTCCATCACCGTGGTGGGCCTGGCGCTAGGCGACCTGTTGTACGGCGCGGTGTTGACCGAAACCGTGTTCGCCTGGCCCGGTATGGGCGCCTACGTGGTCAAGTCCATCCAGGCGCTGGATTTCCCGGCAGTCATGGGCTTCGCCATCCTCGTGTCGTTTATCTACGTGCTGCTCAACCGGCTTATCGAACTGCTGTACCGGCTGGCCGACCCCCGTATCGCCAAGGTGAAGTGAATGACCACAACCATCGCAACGCCCCACCCCCTGCGCGAGCAGCTCGCCTGGCTGGTATACCGGGTGGGCCGCAGCCCGCTGATGCTGGCCGGCCTGATCATCACCGTGCTAGTGCTCGCTTGCATCGTCGCCGCGCCCTGGCTCAGCCCTTACTCGCCCAACGCGCTGAAGCTCACCGAACGGCTTCAGGCGCCCAGCGCGCTGCATTGGTTCGGCACCGACGAAGTGGGCCGGGACTTGTTCAGCCGGGTTATCTTTGGCGCCCGGCAATCGGTGGGCGTGGGCCTGTTCGTCGCGTTTTCCTCCTGTGCCATCGGTGGGATGCTGGGCTGTTTTTCAGGGGTGATCGGCGGGGCCTTCGACCGCGTGATCATGCGCGTCATGGACGTCATCCTTTCGGTGCCCTCACTGGTGCTGATCATGGCGCTGGCCGCCGCGCTGGGCCCCAGCCTGTTCAACGCCATGCTTGCGATTACGCTGGTGCGCATTCCTTCCTATGTACGGCTGGCCCGGGGCCAAGCGCTGAGCATCCGGCAGATGGCCTATGTGCAGGCAGCGCAAGCGTTCGGTGCAAGCCGTTGGCACCAGGTGCACTGGCACGTGGCGCGCAACGCCATGCCGCCGCTACTGGTGCAATTCAGCCTGGACATCGGCAACGCCATCCTGATGGCCTCGGCGCTGGGCTTCATTGGCCTGGGCGCCCAGCCGCCCACCGCCGAATGGGGTGTGATGGTGGCCAGTGGACGTAATTTCATTCTCGACCACTGGTGGTACTCCACCTTCCCCGGCGTGGCGATCCTGATCACTGCGATCGGTTTCAACCTGCTCGGCGATGGGGTACGGGACCTGCTCGATCCACGGCAGAAGGGGAAATAGGATGGGCCAGGCCGTATTGACCATTGAAAACCTGGACCTGGAATTTCCCGGCTTCCGCACCACTGCCAAAGCCCTCAACGGGGTAACCCTTTTCGTGCAGCCCGGGGAAATCGTGGGCGTGGTGGGTGAGTCGGGCTCTGGCAAATCCGTGACGGCGATGGTGTCCATGGGGCTGTTGCCCAAGGGCAGCTACCGGGTCACCCGGGGCTCGGTGCAGTTGCTCGGGCACGATGTGCTGGGCCAGAGTGAACGCCAACTGGGCGAGGTGCGCGGGCGCGAAGCGGCGATGATCTTCCAGGAACCGATGACGGCCCTGAACCCCACCCGACGCATCGGCCAGCAACTGCTGGACGTGATCCGCCGGCACCAGCCACTGGGCAAGCAGCAGGCAAGGGCCAAGGCCGTGGAGCTGTTGCGCGACATGCACATCGCCGACCCCGAACAGGTGCTGGACCGTTATCCCTTCGAACTTTCCGGTGGCATGCGCCAGCGCATCATGATCGCCCTGGCGTTTTCCTGTGACCCCCAATTGTTGATCGCCGACGAGCCCACCACCGCGCTGGACGTGACCGTGCAACGACAGGTGCTTCTGCTGCTGCGTGAAAAAGCCCGCCAGCGTGGCACGGCAATCCTGCTGATTACCCATGACATGGCGCTGGTATCGCAGTTCTGCGACCGCATGTATGTGATGTATACCGGCGCCATCGTCGAAGAGGGGCCTACCGGCCAGGTGCTGGCCAGCCCGAGCCACCCTTACACCCAGGGTCTGCTGGCCAGCCTGCCGGAGCGAGCGGCACCCGGGCAAGACCTGGACACCATACGCGGCCAGGTGCCCAACCTGGCGCACCTGCCTACCGGTTGTACCTTCAAGGACCGCTGCGCGTACCGCATGCCCCGTTGCGAGCAGCGCCCAGGGTTGATGCCCGCCGATTCCCCCGCCCACCTCAGCGCCTGCTGGCTGCAGGCGCAGGAGCCCCAGCCATGAATGCTCTGACAAGCCCCAAGCCCGCGCTGCTGGCGCTGCACGACGTGCATGTGCGCTACGCCATCGGGCGAGACTGGCTAGGCCGTTCGAAAGGCTACGCCCACGCCCTCAACGGCATAGACCTGGAGGTGCGCGCTGGTGAAACCCTGGGCATTGTCGGGGAGTCCGGTTGCGGTAAGAGCACACTGGCGCAATTGCTGATGGGCTTGCTGGAGCCGGGCAGCGGCACCCTGCGCTACGTTTGGAACAACCAGGACGAGCGTCGGCACCGCACGCAGATCGTGTTCCAGGACCCGCAATCGTCCCTCGACCCGCGATTGCCGGTATGGCGGATCATTACCGAACCATTGACGGTGCGGCAGCGCCCAGGGGCCGCGCGGCTGAGGGCCATCGCCGAACAACTGGCCGAGCAGGTGGGCCTGCGCCCGGAATCTCTGGACCGCTACCCTCACCAGTTCTCCGGCGGCCAGCGCCAACGCATTGCGATTGCCCGGACCTTGTCTTCCAACCCTGACGTCATCGTGCTGGACGAGCCCACTTCGGCGCTGGACATTTCCGTCCAGGCGCAAATCCTAAACCTGTTGGCCGGGCTGCAACGCGAGCGCGGCCTGACCTTTATCCTGATCTCCCACAACGTCTCGGTGGTGCGCCACCTGGCCGACCGGGTGGCGGTGATGTACCTGGGGCAGATCGTGGAGGTGGGCGACGCGGCCATGGTGCTGGAGACACCCCAGCACCCCTACACGCAGCTGCTGCTCGATGCGGTGCCTCGCCTGGGCAAGCCTCTGGAGGGCGACGCTGCTTCTCAACGCACCGAACTGCCAGGCAACCGGCATTTGCCGACGGGGTGTTTCTTCCGAGACCGCTGCGCCCATGCTCACCCGGGCTGCGAACAACCTCAGCCGTTGCGCGGGGCCAAGGGGGTTGAAGTGCGGTGTTGCTTGGTGGCGGATAACTGACCGGCCGTGGCGAGAACGTGCCCGCCCCAAACCGGTTCGTCGCTATCGCGTTCGCTAAGGTAACATTGCCCTTTCAATGACCTGTATAACGTCGATCTCGTGCGCAAACTCGCTCTACTTTTCTGCTCCGCCGCGCTCGCCGCAGGCGTCGCCACCTATGCCTGGTGGGCATCACAAAGGCCCGTGGCGCATTACCTGTCGGACCTGCGCATCGAATTGTTGCTGGATCAAGGAAGCCCCAGCGCGGCGGGCAACCTGCTCGGCCTGCAACCGCGCATGGCCCCGGCCGATTATCAGGACGCACGCCGCCTGCAGCTCAAATTCGAAGCCTACCTGCGCGAGGCCCGCGCCCAGGGCCTGTTAGGCCCGCGTACGATCGTGGTACTGCCAGAGCACATTGGTACCTGGCTATGGCTCAGCGGCGAGAAGGATGAGGTGTACCAGGCCGACGAGCTCAAAGGCGCCAGTGGCTGGTTCACCTTGAGTAACCCGTTGCCCTTCCTCCAGGCCTGGCTGGGCGGCCATGGCCGGCACCGTTTCAGCGAAGCCCAGTTGCGAATGAAAGCGCCACGCATGGCCGAGGACTACCAGCGGGTGTTCGGTGGGCTGGCCCGGCAGTTCGGCATTACCTTGGTGGCCGGTTCCATTGTGCTGCCAGAGCCGAGCTTGCGCGATGGCAAGCTGGTGATCGGTGATGGCCCCCTTTACAACGCAAGCGTAGTGTTTGGCAGCGACGGCCAGCCGCTGGCGCCGCCGCTGAGGCAACACCGCGTGCACTTCCGTCGCTTTATCACCGCCGGTGACGCGCCGGCCGTGCAGGTTGTGCAAACGCCTGCCGGCCCGGTGGCGGTAGCGCTGGGTGAAGATGCCGCCGCGCCGGAAACACAGGCACTGGTACAGGCCGCAGGCGCCAGGGCCCTGGCGGTCCCGGCGTTCAGCGCCCATGCCGTGGACGAAGGGCCTGCCCCGCCCCCCGCCACGCTTGATGGCATAGCGCCCGCCGGCATGGTGGTTTACCTGCACGGGCGGTTCTGGAGCCATGTGGGCAACGGCGAGGGCTACAGTTGGCAGGCTGGGCATCGGGGCCGGCCGCATGCGCACGGCGAGGCTGCCGGGATGTTCAACCTGTGGCTATGAAGGCCGGGCACCTGCGCCTGGGCGAGGTGTCGGTGGGGTTCCTGCAGGCGATGGCCGCGGCGGTACGCGAACAGGGCCACGATCCTGCCTCGTTGCTGGAACAGTACGGCTTTGACCCGGCACGCCTGGCACAGCCCAACGCTACCCTGTCGATCGCCCGCTACATGCGGTTGGGGCACGCGGCCATTCAGCTCACGGGCAACCCGGCCCTGGGCCTGGCAATGGGCCGCGCCGCGCACCCAGCCCAGGCCGGGCTGGCCGGGGTAACTGCAGCACAGGCGCCGAACGTTCGAGAGGCCGCCCGCGCGCTGATCCGCTTCGAGCCGTTGTACGGCAATAATTACCGCGGGCAGTCGAGCTTCGAGGAAGATGCTCGGGGCGCCTGGCTGAATTTCTACTCCATCAGCCCTTATAACGACTTCAACCGCTTTGTGGTGGATTCACTGCTCAGCGGCTGGCTGCGTCAACTGTCCACGGTTGCCGGGCAGCCAATACCCGCGCAGCAGTTGCAAATCGAGTTCGAGGCGCCGGCCTACGCGGACGCATATGAAGGGCTCAGCGAAATGCCTCCCCAATTTGCGGCCGGCGTTAACCGCCTGCGGCTGAGCCAGCCTGTGTTGTCGCTGCGCAACCCACAGCACTGCCCCAGCACCTGGCATCAACTGCTCGGGTTGTGCGAAGAAGCCTTGGCCCGGCAAACCCGAACCCGAAGCCTCACCGAACAGATCGCCGGGCTATTGGGGCCGCTGCTTGAAGGGCGCCGCGAGCCGGACCTCGAGCAGGTGGCCGCGCGGCTGAAGTTGCCGCCCTGGACACTGCGGCGCAAGCTGGCCGAGGAAAACACGGGTTTCCGGGAAATCCTCAACCAGACCCGCCGTGACCTGGCACTGGCGTATATCCGCGACACCGACCTGAGCCTGGGGGAGATCACCTGGCTGTTGGGATTTACTTCGGCAGAGGCCTTTCAGCGTGCGTTCAAGCGCTGGGCCGGGCAGCCGCCAGGGGCCTACCGTCGCGCGTATCGGCAGGCCCGGCAAGCCGATCACTGAGCCGGCGCGGGCTCGCTGGTTTCAGGCACGATCGGGGCTTGTTCGGCAGGCGGCGCTACAGGCTCAGAACTTTGCGGTGCAGAAGGTTCGGAGCTTTGCGGTGCCGCGGGCGGAACGGCGGTCGGCTGGGGTTCGGCAGGCACCATGAGCTGGAGGTCAGCAGCGGGCTGCGGCGCGGCGGCAGGTTCGGGCGCCGGTGCCGATGGTTCCGGAATGCCCAGCTCGCCCTTGGGCTTGTCCGGTATGTGCGCGGCGTCGCGCGCGGCTTTGGGCAGGAAACTCTCCACCAGCGCGAAATAGCGCTCGTAAAACTGAGTAGCAGCCACGGTTTCGCTGGCAACCTTCACCATCGAGTCATCGGTAGAGCCGATCGGCATGGACACCGACCCCAGCACCCCGACGCCCAGGCTGGCGGAATTGTTCACCTTCTTGAGCGCGTAGCGGTCCTGCAAAGCGTTGGCGAACATGGTGGAGCTGCGATCGCTGTCGCTGTCCGGGGCGCACACCACGTTGAAGGAAATCTCCAGGTGGGTGTCACCGTTCTGCTGGAAGCTTTTGTGCCCGCTCACAAGCTTGGGGTCGCTGCTGGTGATGATATAGCCCTGGCTGAGCAACGCGCGCCGGGCGGCCTCGCACGAAGCCGTGTCACTCACCGGGTAGCTGCGCGAGAACGTGCCCGAGTCGTCGAAGTGCTCATGCTCGTAGATGGCGGGCTTTTGCGAGGAGCAGCCCGCGGCGCCGGCCACGATCAAGGCCAGCACAACCCCTTTTCGCGGGATAGCGACGGCGATGGATTTGAACATGTACATAACCTGCTAGCGATCGGCGGGCCGGCATTGTGCACCACAATGCCGCGCCCTGCCCTGTGAAATCAGTGTCAGAAAGCGCGGACTTTACTACGCCCACGCCTCTTGGCCAAACCGTAAAGCGGTCCCGGCGGCGTGGCGACAGCGTTTGCGTTCCCGTATATTGCGCGCTTTCGTGCCACCCGATGCGCCTGTAAAACGCGCCAGGCAGTTGCCCAAAAGGACCCGGCCATGTCCCGCCGCCTCATGCCCTCGATGACCGCGCTGCAGTGCTTTGAAGCCGCGGCCCGCCACTTGAGTTTCACCCGCGCCGCGCAGGAGCTGCACCTCACCCAAAGCGCCGTAAGCAAGCAGGTGGCACAGCTCGAGGACATGTTGCGCCATCACCTGTTCCAGCGGGTGCGCCGCCGGCTGCAGCTCACCCCCGCCGGCTCGCTGTACCTGGCCGAGGTGAACAAGATCCTCACCCAGATCGACATGTCCAGCCGTTACATCCTCTCCTACGGGGCGGAAACCGAGGTGCTGCGGGTCGCTACGCAGCCAACGTTCGGCGCCCGCTGGCTGATCCCCAGCCTTAAAGGCTTCGGCAAACGCTACCCGCAGATCCACCTGGAAATCAGCAACGCCCTGGAGCCCTTCGACCTGTCCCAGTCCCGGGCCGATATCGCGTTTTTCTTCGGGCAAGGCACTTGGCCCGGTGCTACCTGCCTGCCGCTGTTTGGCGAGGAAGTGATCCCGGTGTGCACGCCCGACCTGATGGCCGAGCATGCGCTGAGCGAGCCTTCGGACCTCACCTCCGTTGTGCTGCTGCAATGCACATCGCGCCCCGAGGCTTGGCATGAGTGGTTCCTGGCCCAACAGCTGCACTCGCCCAACAGCTACCACGGCCCGCGCTTCGACACCTTTTACATGTGCATCCACGCCGCGACTGCCGGCTGCGGCGTGGCGTTGATCCCGCGTTACCTGGTGGAGGACGAGCTGGCCAGCGGCAAGTTGGTTGCACCGGTGCCTGCCCCGATGCCCAGCAACGGCTCCCACTTCATTGCCTTCTCCGAGCACGCTGCCGAAGTGCCGAAGGTTCGCTCCTTCGTGGACTGGATTCTCGACAGGCTGAAGTGATCTACGGGCTCCCGGCGGCTTCATTGCCCCCGCCCGCCGCTTCGCGGCCCAAGCCCAGGCTGTCGCGAAAACTGCGCGGCGACTGCCCGCTCAGCCGCCGGAAAAACCGCGCGAAATACGCTGGGTCGGCGAAGCCCAGGCTGTCGGCGATCTGGTTGATGGTCATACTGGTGTAGGTGAGGTTGCGCTTGGCTTCGAGCAGCATGCGCTGGTGGATGATCTGCAGTGGTGACTGCCCCGCCAGGCGGCGGCACAGGCTGTTGAGCTGGGGCACCGACACGCCCACCCGATGTGCCAGCCTTTCCACGCTGGGCTGTTCCCGGAAAGTCGCCTCTACTTGCTGCTGAAACCGCGCCAGTACGTTGCCGCCCCGCTCCGGCGCCTGCCCGGCGGCGCGGTGCTGCTGGATCCGCCGCCCCAGCCAGATCAGCGCCACGTTGGCCAGTGCATGCAACATCTGCTCGCGCCCCGGCTGCGGCCCTTCGTATTCACGCTGCAACGCGCTGAACAGGCTATACAGATAACTACGCTCATTCCCGGCCAACAGCCGCACCGGCGCCTTGAACAGGTCCTGCCCCATCCCCGCCTGGGCGCGAAGCTGGTCGATCCAGGGGGCGGCCAGGGTCACGACGTAGCCTTCGACATTCTCGCTGAAGCGAAACCCATGCACGGCCAGCGGTGGCAGGAACTGCAAGGTAGGCTGGCGCACCGTCTGGCGCTGGCCTTCCACTTCGATTTGGGCCTCGCCTCGGTGCAGGTACAGCAGCTGATAGAGATCCGCATGCCGGTGCGGGCGGATCTCCCAATGGAACACCCGGCTGCGGCTGGAGATGGTTTCGCAGTGCAAAAGGTCGGCGATGGGCCAGTCCAGCCCGGCGCCGTACAGTTTGAACGTGGGAACGGCGTTCGGCGGGGGCACGCGCACGGGAGGCCTCGAAGGTTCGATAATCGAACGAATTACTCAAAAGTACCGGTTATTTAGCCGTTTTCACCTGTGCGCCGCAACGGGAGCAACGAAAAATACAGGCATTCCAAGCACAATAACCATAAGAGACGCCCCATGCATACTCCAGTCGCAATCATCGGCGCTGGCCCGTCGGGCCTGCTGCTCGGCCAGCTTCTTCATCGCGCTGGCATTCCCAACGTCATCCTCGAACGGCAAACTCCTGACTACGTACTCAGCCGCATCCGCGCCGGGGTGCTGGAACAAGGCATGGTTGAACTGCTGCGCAAGGCCGGCGTTCACGAACGGATGGACGCCGAGGGGTTGGTGCACGACGGTTTCGAGCTGGCCTTGAGCGGGCGCCGGGTGCATATCGATCTCAAGGGCCTGACCGGCGGCAAGACGGTCATGATCTACGGCCAGACCGAAGTGACCCGCGACCTGATGGCGGCTCGCGAGGCGGCAGGCGCCACAACGGTGTACCAGGCCAGCAACGTTCAGATCCATGACCCCAAGGGCGAGCGCCCATGGCTGACCTACGAGCACAATGGCGAAACCCACCGCCTCGATTGCGACTACATCGCTGGTTGTGATGGTTTCCACGGCGTTGCCCGGCAATCCATCCCCGCCGATGCCATCAAGACCTTCGAGCGCGTGTACCCGTTCGGCTGGCTCGGCATCCTGGCCGATACCCCGCCGGTCAACGAAGAGCTGGTATATGCCACCCATGAGCGCGGGTTTGCCTTGTGCAGCATGCGCTCGCCAACCCGTACCCGTTACTACGTCCAGGTAGATGCCGAGGAAAAGGTCGAGGACTGGTCCGACGATCGCTTCTGGAACGAGCTCAAGGCCCGCCTGCCGCAGGACCTTGCCAGTAAGCTGGTGACGGGGCCTTCGATTGAAAAGAGCATCGCGCCGCTGCGCAGCTTCGTGGTCGAGCCTATGCAATACGGAAAGCTGTTCCTGGTGGGCGACGCCGCGCACATCGTGCCACCTACCGGCGCCAAGGGGTTGAACCTGGCGGCCAGCGACGTGAGCACCCTGTTCGACATCCTGGTGAAGGTGTATCAGGAAGGCCGTACCGACTTGCTGCAACGCTATTCGGAAATCTGCCTGCGGCGAGTGTGGAAGGCCGAACGGTTCTCGTGGTGGATGACCTCCATGCTCCACCGCTTCCCGGGTGCCGATGCGTTCAGCGAACGCATCACTGCGACCGAACTGGACTACTTCGTCAGCGCCGAAGCCGGTCGCCAGACCATTGCCGAGAACTACGTGGGCCTGCCCTATGAGCCAGTAGACACTCAGCCCGAGGAGGCGCTGCACGTTACCTCGCAGTGTGCTTAACTAGCGGCGCGGCCATTGGCCATACCTTGAGTGGCAAGGTATGGCAGGGGCGCCTTCTTTGGCGACAGCGAGGTCACCATGCACGACGCCCCCGAGCATTACACTGCCACCGCCAAGTGGCTGCATTGGCTTATGGCCGGCATCTGGATTGGCGCCTGGGTGCTGGGGTTCTCGGCCGTACATTGGCATGCGATCAATGAAGACCACCAGATCACCTTCTGGCACAAGGCAATTGCCAGCACATTGCTGTTCCTGATTGTGCTGCGGGTGGCCTGGCGCCTCACTCACCCCGCCCCTGCCCTGCCCGGCAACTTATCCCCCTTGATGCGCAAGGCTGCCCATCATGGCCACATGGTGCTGTATGCCGTGGCGCTTCTGGCCCTGCCGATATCGGGCTGGCTCTGGAGCTCGGTGGTTGGTCGGCCGATCATGGTGCTGGGGTTGTTCCAGCTGCCGCCGCTTACCGGCGAGCACGGCGGTGTCGCCCCCTACGTGAAGCTGTTCCATACCTATGTGGCCTGGGCGTGCGGCGCGCTGGTCGCTGGCCATGGGCTGATTGCCCTCAAGCACCACTTCATCGACCGCGACGGGGTACTCAAGGGCATGCTGCCAGGGCGGCGGCAAGCCTGACGCGGCGGCTGGTCAGGGCAGGCCCGGGCACTTGGGCTGCTATGCCCGGCAGGGTGTACCGGCCAGCGCATCGCACCGGCAGGTGCTGTCCCTTAATGCCACCGACCCAGTATCATGCGGCGGTTTTCAACTTGGACATCAGCCATGCACAGCCTGCCTTCGCCTTCCCAGCCCCGCGGCTGGTCTTTCTGGTGGAAACCCCTGCTTTTCGTTCTGGTCGCCGTGTTGGGCCTGTACTACGTGAAGTGGTCGCCGTATTACCTGAAGTCCTTCGTGGCAGCACAGAACCACAGCATCGGCACATCGATCATCGACGACCATCAAGTTGCGCCGTTGGCCGCCGCGCTGGCGTACGCCCAGGTGTACTTCCTGGCGATCTGGAAAGCCGCGGTGCTGGCGGTAATCCTCGGCTCGCTATTGCAGGTGCTCATTCCACGGGACTGGCTGCTGCGAGCGTTCGGCAAGGCCGGCTTCGGCTCTACCCTGCGCGGTGGGCTGTTTGCGTTGCCGGGGATGATGTGCAGCTGCTGCGCCGCGCCAGTGGCGGCCGGGTTGCGCAAGCAACAGGTGTCGGTGGGCGCGGCGTTGGCCTTCTGGATTGCCAACCCGGTGCTGAACCCGGCCACACTGGTGTTCATGGGCTTCGTGCTGGGCTGGGGCTTTGCCGCGCTGCGCCTGGTGGGTGGCGTTGTGCTGGTACTGGGCGTGGCACTGATTGCCCAACGCCTGTCTGGCCCCAATACGTTGCCCGAGCCTGCGGTGGATGCAGTGCAGGCCGCTTCGGCCGAGCCGGAAGGTAGCCTGCTGCGCCGTTGGGGAGTCAGCCTGTGGCAGTTGTTCTGGAGCACTATCCCGGTGTATGTGCTGGCCGTGCTGGTATTGGGCGCGGCGCGGGTATGGCTGTTCCCGCACGTGGAAGGCGGCTTCGGCGAAGGCCTGGGCTGGCTGGTACCCATGGCCATCGTGGGCACGCTGTTCGTGATTCCCACGGCTGCGGAAATCCCGATCGTACAAACGCTGATGGCCCTGGGCCTGGGCACCGCACCGGCGGTGGCACTGCTGATGACGCTGCCCAGCGTGAGCCTGCCGTCGCTGCTGATGTTGCGCAAATCCTTTGATGCCCGCGTGCTCTGGACCGTCGGCGGGCTGGTAATGGTGTTTGGCGCGGTATGGGGGCTGGTAGCGCTGGTGGTGTTGTAACCCTGGATTCCCAGGCCTACTGCCGGGCGCGAAGGTACTCGATCACCGCTTCGCGTTTCCCGGCGAACTCGATCCGGTCGCCCTTGGCATCGCGCTGGTAGGCGTACATGGGGTCGTAGTACTCGTTGAGCAACCCTTCGATCCAGCCACGGTGGCCAGTCACCTCGCCACCGTTGCCCTGCTCAGCCAAGGCGGCGTCCATGATGGCAGCCAGGCGCTGATAGCGCTCACCGCCAAGGCGCTTGGCGATCCCGGCCAGGCTTTGCCGCAGCCTGTCGGCGAAGGCGATGAAGCCCGCTTCCTCGCCGTGCAGGGCCACGAACTCGGCGCACAGGTCCACCACGTAGTCGCGAAGGATGCGCGAGACTCGGGATTCAAGGCTGTCCTCCAGCCATACCAGCGGGCTGTGCTGCATACGCCGGAACAGCGACAGCGGCAAGGCGCAGCTGCCGATCATCCGGCTTTCGTCCTCTACCACGAAAGCCTGCTGCCCCCGGGCCCGGCGCTTGAGGATGTCCACGGCCAAGGCATTTTCGAAGGCGATCGGTGCCGGCTGCGGCGTGGCGCGCTTGCCGAAACCGGACCCGCGATGGTTTGCCAGCGCTTCAAGGTCCACGGCGTTGTTCAGCTCGGCCAGCACTTCGGTCTTGCCGATGCCGGTCATGCCGCCCAGGCACACGAAGTCGCAGGTGGCCACGGCCTCTTCGGTCTGGTCGATGAGGAAGGTGCGCAGCGCCTTGTAGCCGCCCAACACCCGGGGATACTCGATGCCGGCTTCGGCCTTGATCCATTGCTGGGTGATCTGCGAGCGCAAGCCCCCGCGGAAGCAATACAGGTAGCCCTCGGGATGCTCCCGGGCAAAGCGCGCCCAGGCCTCGATGCGCGCCTGCTTGAGTTCGCCGGCCACCAGCGTGTGGCCCAATTCGATGGCCGCCTGCTGCCCGTGCTGCTTGTAGGCAGTACCCACCCGCTCGCGCTCGCGGTCGTTCATCAGCGGCAGGTTCACCACGCCGGGGAACGCACCCTTGTTGAATTCGACCGGTGCGCGGACGTCCATCATTGGCACGCCTTCCAGGAACAAGCGCTGGAAGTCGGCGGTGTTCTCGGCCATCAGAGCACCTCGACCGCGTGGGCGGCGCGGTCGACCATTTCGCCAATCGGTTGCAGCGCCAGCCCCAGCTCTGCCGCGCAGGCAAGAAATGCCGCGTCTTCCCCGGGAGCCACCGCCACCAGCAGCCCGCCGCTGGTCTGCGGGTCGCACAGCAGCAGGCGGGTGTCTTCGCTCATGGGGCTTACCCCCTCGCCATAACTGTCAAAATTGCGCAGCGTGCCGCCGGGTGCACAGCCCTGGGCCAGGTAGTGTTCGACGCCTGGCAGGCGAGGCACCGCCTGGGCATCGAGCCGGGCGGTAAGGCCAGCGCCGTCGGCCATCTCTAGCAAATGGCCCAGCAGGCCGAAACCGGTGACGTCAGTCATGGCCTGTACGCCGGGCAGCCGGGCGAATCGGCTACCGGCACTGTTCAGCGTGCACATCCAGTCACGCGCCAGGCCGATGTCCTGCTCGCGCAGCAGGCCTTTCTTTTCCGCGGTAGTGAGGATGCCGATGCCCAGGGGTTTGGTCAGGTACAGCTGGCAGCCCAGGGTCGCGGTGTCATTGCGCTTGAGGTGTGCCTTCTTGACCAGCCCGGTGACTGCAAGGCCGAAGATCGGCTCGGGCGCGTCGATCGAATGCCCCCCTGCCAGGGTGATACCCGCGGCGTCGCACACTGCGCGGCCACCGCGAATCACCTCCCGGGCGATTTCCGGGGCCAGCACGTTGACCGGCCAGCCGAGAATGGCGATGGCCATCAAGGGCGTGCCGCCCATGGCGTAAATGTCGCTGATGGCATTGGTGGCAGCGATCCGCCCGAAGTCGAACGGGTCGTCTACGATGGGCATAAAGAAGTCGGTAGTAGAAACCACGCCGCGTTCGGCATCGATGCCGTATACGGCGGCATCGTCACGGGAGGCGTTACCCACCCACAGCGCCGGGTCGAGGTTTTGCGCGCCACTGCCCGCCAGGATCACTTCCAGCACCTTTGGCGAGATCTTGCAGCCACAACCAGCGCCATGGCTGTACTGGGTCAAGCGAACGGGTTCGGTCATGTCGGGCCTCTCGATATCCGGGTGGCGAAGTTTACCATCATGCGCCGGGCCTGTTGACGCAGGGGCAGGTAAACAGTCAAGTTGCGCGGCCGGATGCCGATAGCCTAGGCACACCCCTTCCACCCCGGTGACGGAGAGCGATCATGCCCACTGCCTGGCCCTTGCGCGGATTACGCGCCGCATTCGCGGCCGCGCTGCTGTGCGCGGCGTTGCCGAGCCTGGCCGGGCCGTTGCATGTGGTCACCGAGGAATTGCCACCCTATAACATGACGTCTGGCACGGATGTCACCGGGCTGAGCACCGAGGTAGTGGAAGCGGTATTCAAGGAAATGGGCATTGCGCCGCGGATCCAGGCCATGCCTTGGGCAAGGGCCTATGACCTGGCCCTCCATGCCGACAATGTGATGATCTACTCCATCACCCGCACCCCCGAACGCGAGGCGCTGTTCCAGTGGGCCGGCCCTATTGCGCCTACGCGGTGGTTCCTGTTCTCCAGCGAGGCGCGACCGGTGGATCTGGCCAGCCTGCAGGAGGCCCTGGAAAAGCGTTATCAGATCGCCACGGTCAATCAGGATGTGGGTGAGCAGTTCCTGCTGAGCCATCACTTCGAGATCGGCCAGACCCTTCAGCAGAGCAACCACTACGCGCTCAACTACGAAAAGCTCAAGCGCGGCCATGTGGCGTTGTGGATTTCCGACGAGCTCAACGCGGCCTACACCGCTCGTAACGCGGGCGACGACGCCGCAGCGGTACTGCACCGCAGCCTGGAGCTGCCGGAACTCGAAGACGGTGGCTTTAGCGCCGCCTTCAGCCTTGCCACACCGCCGCAAACGGTAGACGCCTTTCGCGCGGCGTTGCAGCGGCTGCGCAGCGACGGCCGCTACGACGCCATCGTGCACAAGTGGTTAGCCCCTTGAACACAGAACATTACGACGACCCTACGCACCCCAGCATGAACGCCGAACGCCCGCTGGCTCATCGGTTGGTGGTGGCGACCCTGGTGTTTTGCCTTGTGTTTACCTTCGCCACGGTCTGCGTGCGCACCTGGTTTGCGTGGAACAGCGGCGTGCAGACCATGAACAGCGAGCTGGCACTGATCGATCAGGTGTTCCAGGGTTCGCTGTCCAAGGCGATCTGGGAAATGGACCGCGACAGCCTCGAGGCGCAGCTTAAAAGCGTGGTCGAGGCGGCGCCAGTGGGCCGGGTAACGTTACGCATTCCACGCCCGGAGCGGGCCGAGGAAGTGCTGGTGCGCGAGCGCGCAGGTTTCCTGGGTACCGGGCCGGCCCCTGTTCTGACCCGGGCCCTAACTGTTTCGCCCTACCCCGGCGCCGTACAGCCGGTGGGCACGCTGGTGATCGAAGGCGACCCAGGCCTGCTGCGGCAGCGCCTGTGGAAAGAAGTGTGGACCATCATGCTCACCCAGATCATCCAGGCCCTGGCGCTGGCCGGCATCACCATGCTGATGTTCAACGGCCTGGTGACCGTGCACGTGCGCCATATTGCCCGCCACCTCGAACGGCTCACCCCGGCCAACCTCGCTGACCGGCTGCGGCTGGGGCGCCTCGGCAACCGCAATGACGAGCTGGATCTGCTGACCGTTCGCATTAACGCCTTGCAGGACAACATGGCGCAGTACCTGGAACTTCAGCATCAGGCCGAGCTGGCCCTGGCCGCCAGCCGCGACCATCTGGCGCTGGAAGTGGAGCAGCGTACCGCCGAACTGGTGGCCGCGAATGAACAACTGCAGAGCCTGTCCCGGCTGGACCCGCTCACGGGCCTTGCCAACCGCCGCTATTTCGATGAGCTCAAGGATGCCGAATTCAACCGCGCGCTGCGCAGTGGTCGCCCGCTTACCGTGCTGATGTGCGACGTGGACTTCTTCAAGCGCTACAACGATACCCACGGCCATGGCGGCGGCGATGCCTGCCTGCGGCTGGTTGCCGACACCATGAAAGCCCTGTTCATGCGCAGCGGCGAAGTGATTGCCAGGCTGGGTGGCGAAGAGTTCGCGGTGCTGCTGCCCGGTAGCGACGCCGCGCATGCGCGCCAGGCGGGGGAACGCCTGCGCGAGGCACTGGCGGCCCGGCAGATCCCGCATGGCGCCTCGCCCATCTCACCGTACCTTACCGTAAGCATTGGCATCGCCGAGCTCGAGCCCTCGGCCATGACTGTGTTCGATCAACTCCTACACCGCGCCGACGAGGCGCTGTACCGGGCCAAGAATGGAGGCCGCAACCGAGTATGCGAATGATCACGTCACACTTGCGCAATGGCCTGGTGGGGCTTGCGCTGGTGTTAACGGCCACCCACGCCGAGGCCGCGCGCCTTGAAGCGATTACCGAGGAGTCTTCGTACAGCTACCTCGAAAACGGCCGTGTCGCGGGCCCGGCGTCCGAGGTGGTGGTGGCCACCCTCAAGCAGGCCGGCCTTACCGATTACGCCATGGCGATCTACCCATGGGCCCGTGCCTACGACATTGCGCTGGCCGAACCGGATGTGCTGATCTATCCGATCATCCGCACCCAGGAGCGTGAGCGGTTGTTCAGGTGGGTTGGAGAATTCGAGGAAATCCAGACCGTACTCTACAAACTCCAGGGCCACGACGGCCTGGATGTGCACGAACTGGCCGATGCCAAGGCCTTCAACATGGGCGTGGTACGGGACGACGTCCGCCATCAATATTTGCGCAACGAAGGCTTCACCCGCCTGGTGATCTCGGCGTCTCCCATGGATAACCTGCGCAAGCTGCTGGCCGGCCAGGTGGACTTCGTGCCGCTGTCCCCGCGCGATGCCCGGCGCTTCTGTGAGCAGCTGCACATACCCTTCTACACGCTCGAGCCGGTGATGACCCTCGAACAGATCACCGCCCATGCCTACCTGGCATTCAGCCTGGGCACGCCCGACGACGTGGTGCGCCGCGCTACCGAAGCGTTCGAGCAGCTCAAGCAGCGCGGCGAGCTTGCGAGGATCATGGCGCCGTGATTTGCGGCGGGAGGGGTTGATTCCACTATCAGAATTGACGCAGCTGATGCTTCACGAGCCAGGACCAAAGCGGCAAATGGCTTCCCACAAGGCCCTGAAAGAGTGAGGTCACCTGTGGGAAGCGGGCGGTAGCTCGCGAATGCTTTGAGGATTGCAATGAGGTTTTGGAGCCTGAAGAGTATTCCCCGGCTGCGCCGGGCCCCACAGTTTTGAGCTGAGGCCGGCCCGGTCAGCCGGCCACGTCCGCGGGAAAGAACTCCCCTTCCAAACCTTGCTCCATCAGCCGCTGCTCTACCAGAGGGCGGATACGCGCTGCGGTGTCCGGCGCCTCAGGTTGCGCAACACGCAACCACACGCGGCGCACGTTCTGCTCATGAGTGCCTTCGCTGAGCATGTCATGGCTTACCACCGGCCGGCCCCGCCACAGGCACTGGCCGCTGGGGTGCACGCTGGCTTCAGGGTCCGCCCCTGGGGGCACCAGCCACAACTCAACGGCACCTCGCAGGTCCGCTGTATTGATATGCGCTTCATCGATCGCTATGTTCATGGGGCTCCTGGCTAGAAAAAAGGCCTCGTTGCTGAGAGTTCGCCAAAGGCAGCGCGTTCCCTTGTGCCTCGAGCACCCCCGCCGCCGCGCGCGGCACCGCCCATAACAAGGATTTGCCATGAAACTGTTCTATCTGCCTGGTGCCTGTTCCCTGGCGCCTCACATTGTGCTGTGCGAAACCGCTACGCCTGTCACCCTGGTGAAAGTGGACCGTGCCACCAAGCAAACGGACACCGGCGAGAACTACCTGGACATCAACCCCAAGGGCTACGTACCCGCCCTGCAGCTGGACGACGGCAGCGTATTGACCGAAGCGCAGGTGGTGTTGCAGTACCTGGGCGACCAGCACCCGGATCGCGGCCTGGCGCCAGCCGCCGGCACCGCCGAGCGTTACAAGCTGCAAGAGTGGCTGAGCTTCGTTTCCACCGAGCTGCACAAAACCATGGGCTCGTTCTTCAACCCGAAACAAACGCCGGAATGGCGCGAGGTAATGACAGGGCTATTGGGCCTGCGCCTGAACTGGCTGGAGAAGCAACTGGAAGGCCGGGAGTTTGTACTCACTGATTTCAGCGTGGCGGACGCCTACCTGTTCACCGTGCTGAACTGGGCCGGCCGGGCGAAATTCGATCTCACCCCATGGCCTGCCGTAGTGGCCTACCACCAGCGCTTGAGCCAGCGCCCCTCCGTCCAGCAGGCGATGAAAGAAGAAGGCCTGCTGTAACCCCATTTCCCGCCCCTGCGGGGGCGGCTGTCTTGCGGGCTCTCGATGAAGCGTTCCCACGCCTTTGCACAGTTGCATGCCGCCGCCCTGCTCTACGGGCTGTCGGCGCTGTTCGGCCAGGCGCTCAGCGCCAGCCCGGTAATGATTGTGCTTGGCCGTGCGGCCTTTGCGCTTGCGGTATTGCTGCCCCTGTGTGCGTGGCGTCGCAGCGCCCCCTGGCACGCGTTGCCTCCCCGGGACAGCGTAAAGCTGGTGCTGTTGGGCACCGCGCTTGCCGTGCACTGGTTATTATTCTTTGTCGCCATTCAGGTGGGCGGGGTTGCCGTCGCCACCTTGGGTTTCGCCACGTTCCCGGCGTTCACCGCACTGGGTGAGCGCCTACTGTTTTCCCACCCTATGGCCGGCAAGGACTGGGCAATCATCGGCCTTGCCAGCCTGGGGCTGATGCTCGTCGGGCCCGCCGGCGGCGCCAGCCACAACGCGCTTGCCGGGCTTGGCTGGGGCGTGCTCAGCGGGGCCACCTACGCAGGTATCGCCATCGCCAACAAACGCATGAACCTCCAGGCCGATGGCTTACACCTGAGCGTGTGGCAAATGGTAGGCATCGTGCTTGCGCTGTTACCCTTCGCTGGCGATCAATGGCGCCTGTTGAGCGCAAAGGACTGGCTGCTACTGGCCGGACTGGGCGTGTTGTGCACCGGGGTGGCGTATACCCTGTTCATTGGCTCGCTCAAGGTGGTAAGCGCCAACACCGCCGCTGTAGTGATTGCCATGGAGCCGGTGTATGCCATTGTGGGCGCCTGGCTACTGTTCGGTGACCGCCCTACCCTGGCAATGGTCGCTGGCGGAGGGCTGATTCTGTGCGCGGTGGCCTGGGCGGGCCAGCGTCCCGACACGGCGGGCGAAACCGCCTCACAGCATTGATCTGCGGAGTGTGCCCTTGAAGATCGTCACGCGGGATAAATGGTTCGAAGTGATCAGCAAGGCTGACGGCGTGAAGCTGATTCATGAGCCTTGGGTGCGGCCGTTCTACCGCTGCAACTTGTGGCACGTGAGCGGCCGTGACCGGGACTTGCTGGTGGATACGGGCTCCGGCGTTGTCAGCCTGCGCGAGCAGCTGCCGTGGCTCAGGGAGCGCCCGTTGCTGGCCGTGGCCAGCCATACACACTTTGACCACATCGCTGGCCACCATGAATTTCCCGAGCGGCTGGTGCATCCTGCCGAAGCGGACATTCTCGCCAACCCCACCAATGACGCCACTCTGGCATCTGGCTTTGTGGGGGATGACATGTTCGAAGCGCACCCGGATTGCCCGCTGTGTTATGCGGAGTATCGGGTGCAGGCAGCGCCAGCAACGCGGCTGATCGAGGACGGTGACGTGATTGACCTCGGCAATCGGGTGCTTCAAGTGATCCACACGCCTGGGCATTCGCCCGGAGGCATCAGCCTGTTTGAAGCCAGCACCGGCACCCTGTTCAGCGGCGACGTCATTTATGACGGCCCGCTGATCGAGGATGCCTACCATTCAGACCTCGATGCTTACCGCCAGAGCCTGGAACGGCTTGCTGCCTTGCCTGTACGAACGGTACACGGTGGGCATTTTCCGAGCTTTTCGGGCGAGCGTCTCAACGGCATGATCCACCACTGGCTGGCGACTCACACCTAGCCGATCACGGTCAGCTGCCAGCGTCGCCGTGGGCTTCCTCGAAGAAGTAATCCTCCCAGCTGGCCGCCTTGTTCTTCAGAACGCCCAGTTCCTGCAACTGCTCGGCATAGATGTACGTACGCTGCGGCACCACGGTGAAGTCGATTTCAGGGTCCTGAACGATCTTCTCAATGAACGGCAGCGGCAACTTCGATTGCTCTACCCGCAGGTAGGTTTGTGCAGCGGCGGGTTTGTCCGCCTTGATGATCTGCGAGGCCTCTACCAGCGCGGCATAGAACGCTCTGTAGGTTTTGGGGTTTTCGTCGTGGAATTTCTGGGTGGTGTAGAGCACATTGAACGTGGCCGGGCCGCCGAGGATGTCATAGGAGCTGAGCACCTTGTGCACCTTGGGGTTTTCCAGCTCCTGGTACTGGAACGGCGGGCTGGAGAAATGCGCGGTGATCTCCAGGCCACCCGAAATCATCGCGGAGGTGGCATCCGGGTGCGGCAGGCTGATGGACAGGTTGTCAAAGCGCTTGAAGTCGTCCTTGCCAAATACCTTGGCGGTTTCCAGCTGGAGCGTACGGGACTGGAACCCCACCCCGGCGGCCGGAACGGCAATGCGGTCCTTGTCGGTGAAATCCTTCAGGGTTTTTACTTCGGGGCGGTTGCTCAGGAGGTAGTTGGGCATCGAGCCCAGGGAGGCAATGGCCTTCACGTTCTGCTTGCCGCGGGTGCGGTCCCATACGGTGAGCATGGGCGGCACGCCTGCAGACACAACGTCCAGCGCACCGGCCAGCAGCGCCTCGTTCATGGCGGTGGCGCCCGAGATGCTGCTCCAGTCCACGCTGATGTCCAGGCCTTCGGCCTTGCCGTGCTTCTCGATCAGGTGCTGGTCGCGCACCACGTCCAGGATGAGGTAACCGATGCCGAATTGCTGGGCGATGCTGATCTTGCCTTCCGCCTGCGCGCCCTGGGCAGTAATACCGCCGATCACAGCGGCCAGCAGGGCAATAGAACGTACCGAAGCCATGGGTGCTCTCTTGGGTAGTGGAATGAGAGGCGCCGAGCGCGCCGCCACGCTCGCTGCGGGCGGCGCCAGCTTAGAAGCATAAGAACCGAAATTTAAATACCCTTAATGCATAACCATATGCTTCAGGCACCGAGGGCGCACCAGGCTTGCACCGAAGGCCGCTGCCATTGTTCCAGCACATACGCACGCAGCCGTTCAGGCACCGGGTCGCCATGGCTTACCAGGCGGTTGAGCATCACCGCCAGGTCTACATCGGCCAAGCTCCATTGGCCGAACAGGTGGCTCGCACCCAGCGGCAACAGGGCTTCGGCGGCAGCGATCAGCTTGGTGGCCGCCGTTTGGGCATCCGCAGACAACGGCCCTCGCCGTTCGCCTCGGAAAATCACCTCGGTAGGCCGCGCCTGGCGCAGCGCGGCCAGGTCGCTGCGCAACCAGGCCTGTACCTGTCGCGCGCGGGCACGGGATTGAGGGTCGGCCGGGTACAATGGCACTTGCGGAAAGAGTTCGTCGAGGTACTCGGTGATGGCGGTGGATTCAGCCAGCGCGAAGCCATCATGCACCAGCGTAGGCACGCGACGGGTTGGCAGGCGCTCGGCCAGCGCGCCAGTCACGTTTTCGGCTGCGGCCAAATCTACGGTGACGGTATCGAACGCCAGGCCCTTTTCCTTGAGCCCCACATACACGGAGAGCGCGAAGGGGCTGGTGAAGCGGCTATCCACGTAGAGGGTGAAGTGATTGTCGACCATGCCAGTGCTCCGTGGGTGAAAGGAGCCTGAGCATAGAAGCCGGCGTCGAAGAAATGAAATGGAAAGGTTTCATTGCTCCGATGCCGGCCAGGAATAGCCCTATGGCTACATATGGAAGCGCGCCACCATGGCCTGCAGCTGGTGCGACAGGGTAGACAGCGACTGACTGGCCGCATCGATCTGCGCGGCGCCTTCGGACGTTTGCACCGACAAGTCGCGGATGTTCACCAGGTTGCGGTCGATTTCCCGCGCCACCGAAGCCTGTTCCTCCGAGGCGCTGGCGATCACCAGGTTGCGCTCGTGGATCTCGCCCACCGCCTTGGCCATCTCGTCCAGAGCGGTACCGGCAACCTGGGCCTCGTGCATAGTGGTTTGCACCTGCTGCTGGTTGGCTTCCATGGTGGCCACCACCGTAGAGGTGCCCGCCTGGATCGCGCCGACCATTTCCTCGATTTCCCGGGTGGAGGCTTGGGTGCGCCCGGCCAGCGCGCGCACTTCGTCTGCTACCACCGCAAAGCCACGGCCTGCCTCGCCTGCCCGAGCCGCCTCGATGGCCGCGTTCAGGGCCAGCAGGTTGGTTTGCTCGGCGATGCCACGGATCACGTCCAGCACCTTGCCGATTTCCTGCGAGCGCCCCGCCAGTTCACGCACCTGCCCCGAGGCACTGACCGCGTTCTGGCTCATGCGCTGGATCGACTGCAACGTGGTGTCCACGCGCTGGCGACCCTGCTGCGAGGACTTGGCGCAGTGCTCGGAGGCATCGGCGGTGGACGTGGCATTGCGCGCTACTTCATCTACGGCGGTAGTCATCTCCGTCACTGCCGTGGCGGCCTGCTCCACTTCCTGATGCTGGCGCCCCAGGTCGTTGGCGGTCTGGTGCGTGATGGCGGTCATCTGCTCCGCTGCCGCGGACAACTGGTGCGAGGAATCGCCGATCAACCGCAAGGTGTCGATCAGGCTTTGCTTCATCAGCGCCAGCGCTTGCAGCAACTGCGCCGGTTCATCTTCGCCCTCAGGCTGGATCGCTGCAGTAAGGCGGCCGTCGGCAATCTGCCGCGCCACGTCGATTGCATGGTTCAGCGGCCGCACGATACTGCGGGTCAGCAGCCACGCCAGCAACACGGTCAATGCAAACACCACTACCAGCGCAATAACGGTGGCGCGGACCGCCACGTCGTAATCCGCGCGCGCCTGCTCGGTGAAGCGCGCCGCATTGTCGGCGTTGATTTTCACCAGCGCATTGAAGAGGTCGCCGGTTTTGTTGGATGCATCCTGGATAGGGCCATTGAGCACCTTGAGCATGCCGTCGGTGTCGTTGGCTTCAGACAAGCGCTGATAAGCATCCAGCTGAGTGTTGTAACCCGCCACCACTTGCTGCATCTGCGCAAAGGCCTCGCTGGCCGCAGGCGTCTTCACCGCCTGGTACGCAGCCATGGATTTGTCCAGTTCGCCGCGCAGGAACAACAGCCGGTCCACAGTGGGCTTAAGCACAGCAGGGTCGCGGTTCATCATCATGCGCAGGGTGATTACCCGAATGCCCAGCTGATTATCACGAATCTGCGCAATATAACGGGTGCCCGCGTGCGAGGTTTCTTCGGTGTACACCACCGCTTCACGCATGCGCGTGATCTGGTGAATGGAAAACAGCCCGAACGCGAGCATCAGTAATGCGATCAGGCCAAAGCTGACCAAGGCACGTGTGGCGATACGAAACCGATTGAGTTGCATGCGAAGCTCCTTCTTGATGCCTGTTGATCGGCAGCGCGACGCGAAAGATGAGCCGTTTGCCGCAGGTAGCATCAAAATGTTTCAGCGAACCGCGCGCAAGGGCGCCAGCCACCGTTATCGGGCTGTCCAGCCGCCGTCCATGCTCCAGGCCGCCCCACGTACCTGCCGGGCGGCGTCACTGCACAGAAAGGCCACGAGCTCGCCAAGCTGTTCAGGGGTCACAAACTCCAGCGACGGTTGCTTTTCAGACAACAGCTCCGCTTTCGCCTGCTCTGCTGTCAAGCCGTTGGCCGCCTTGGCATCGATCTGCTGCTGCACCAGTGGCGTGAGTACAAAGCCCGGGCAGATAGCGTTGCAGGTAATGTTCAGTTGCGCCGTTTCCAGCGCCACTACCTTGGTAAGCCCTACTACGCCATGCTTGGCGGCCACGTACGCCGCCTTGCCGGCTGAACCCACCAGGCCATGCGCCGAGGCGACGTTCACAATGCGCCCCCAGCCGCGGCTTTTCATGCCGGGCAGGCATAGGCGCGTGGCGTGGAACACCGAGGAGAGGTTGATGGCAATGATGGCGTCCCAGCGCTCTACGGGGAACTCCTCCACCAGGGCCACGTGCTGGATGCCAGCGTTATTGACGAGGATGTCCACGCCGCCGAAGGCCGCTTCGGTGGCTTCAATAAGCGCGGCAATATCTTGCGGCTTACTGACATCCGCCGGGTGGTGGATGGCTTCGGTCCCGAGCGCCCGTATTTGTTCGAGTGCGGGCTCCGGGTCACCGAAGCCATTGAGGACCAGCCTGGCCCCGGCCTTTGCCAATACCTGGGCAATGCCCAGGCCGATACCACTGGTGGACCCGGTGACCAGGGCGGTCTTGCCGTGGAGCTGCATGCTGTTCTCCTTCAACGCCGACTATGCCTACACGGTAGCGGGGCCGCGCCAAGGCGCCAGCGTCGAAGAAAAAAAACGCTTCCTAGTGCAAGGCGACCGGCGCGGCGCCCGGTTGCGGCACGGGTACGCCATATCGCCGGGTAGCCCATGCGCACAGTGCAAGCCCAGCCACGGCGAGCGCACCGCCCACAAGCCCTACATGGGCAACACCCAGCTGGCTGGTAACCACGCTGCCCAGCAGGGCGCCGCCGCCAATGCCGATGTTGTAGATGCCCGAATGCAAGGCCATGGCCACGTCGGTGGCATCTGGTGCCAGGTTCAGTACGCGAGCCTGAAGCACCAGCCCGAAGCACATGATGAAGATCCCCCAAAGGCCGCTCTGCACGGCCAGCAGCGGCAAGGTGCCCGCCACCGGCGCCATCGCCAGCAAACACGCCGCCAGGCCGCCGATGACCGTAAGCAGTAGCCCACGCGGGAAGCGGTTGTTGTAGCGGCTGAACAGCAGGGAGCCGAGGATGCCAGCACCGCCGAATACCAGCAGCAACCCCGTGGTGGTTTCACCCCGCAGCTGAGCCACCAGCGCCACGAACGGCTCGATATAGGTGTAGGCGGTGAAGTGGGCGGTGATTACCAGCGCCGTAAGCACGTACTGCAGCATCAGCGCTGGCCGCTTGAACAGCACCGGCAGGCTGCGCAGCGAACCGGAGTTCTGGCTGGGCAGCGCTGGCAACGCCCGTACCAGCACCACCAGGGTGGCGCAGGCGGCTATGCCGATTGCCGCGAAGGTGGTGCGCCAGCCAAAGGCCTCGCCCAGTACCCGGCCCAGGGGAATACCCAACACCATGGCCAACGACGTGCCGGTGGCCAAAAGCCCCAAGGCCTGCACCTGGCGCCCGGGCGGTGCCACCCTTACCGCCAGCGACGCGGTGATGGACCAAAACACCGAATGAGCGAAGGCGATACCGATCCGGCACGCCAGCAGCATGGCGAAACTGTTGGCGAAGGCCGACAACAGGTGACACACCACGAAAATCCCGAAAATGATCACCAGCAACCGCCGCCGCTCGATGTTGCGGGTAAGCAGCATGATCGGCAGGGAAATCACCGTCACGATCCAGGCATACACCGTGAGCATCAACCCGACTTGGGCAGTGGTCATCTTGAAGCTGCCACCGATGGCGGACAGCAACCCCACTGGCACGAACTCGGTGGTGTTGAAGATGAATGCCCCCAGCGCCAGGGCGATAACCCCCAGCCAGCTGTCGGAGCCGGATGTTGCCTGTGAACTCATGTTACTCACTCTGAATCAGGGCCCGCCCAGCGGAGTGCCGGTACGGAACGACGGAACAAGATCGCCCAACGCCTGGGCACGCGCATGCCGCTATGGACCATGGGCCAGAGCACGTGTGCGGTCTGATTATTATGGGAGGCATCGCGCGGGGTGTTTGCAGAGGGATGCTACCTTGGGTGGGTGAGGTGGGTAAATGGATCGATTGCAGATCTGCCCACATCACTACAGGCGCTGTTACACATCTACGCTTCCCGCTCTGCCATCTGGCGTTATGGTCGCGTCAGATGTCGTAACGAGGAACCTGTTCATGCGAAACAGCACCCCGGCGTTGAAAACCAGAGGCTGTTCGGCTGAATCAACAGCAGAGTACCGTCGCGTTCCAGTATGCCCATGCCCTGGAGCACGCCACTCGTGTGTTCGGCACACAGCAACTCGCCGAGGACTGGCTGAAAAAGCCATGCAGGTATCTGGACGACAACATTCCACTCGAGCTGATCGACAACACCTTGGGCTTCCAGGTGGTCGAGGACTATTTAACCCGTGTGGAATATGGGGTCTACCAATGAATCCTTTGCCATGGGACGGGCGCTGGCATGCCTGGCGACTGGATCGGGAAAAATTACAAGGCCAGCTGGGACAGCGGTATCGGTACTCAAGTTACCGGTGGGCGGTGGAACCCACCCGGTCGCCGCGCGGTTTACGCCTCTGCTGCCCCATCTACGGCCATCCTTGAAGTAGCCGCGCATGTTGGCTTCGATGCCTTGGACATGGCGCCGTTCGTCCTCACCTGCTTAGAGATAAAGGACCCGTCCTCGATCGCTGTCATACAACCGGAAGATTTACCGAACCCAAACTGGCTGATCCCCTCCCAGCCTTCGCCAAATCAACAGCAATTTGGTGATGCACTTCTAGCAGAACATGAATTCGTTCTGCTTCCATCAGCTGTCACGCGTCACTCCTGGAACCTGCTCCTGAGTTGCGAGCTCGCTGCTGGCAAATTCAAACTGGTTTCCCAGGACCGCTTCGCGCTCGATACGCGCCTGCTCGCGATGCGCTGACGCTCTGGGCTATGACCACTGGTCATCGCCCCAGCCCCATTTCTTCTACCAGCACCCTTACCAACTCACCCGCCATCAACGCTCGCGCCAACGGTGCGCCCTGGCCGGCCCATTGCACGGCGAAGGCATCGCTACCTTTGGCGGCAGCCGCAGCGGCGAGGGCCTTCTGGGCGTCGTAGGCCAGCGGGTAATCCGGAATGCCGGAGCTACCCAGGCTGGTGAAGTTGCGATTTACCAGGCCCCTCGCAGGGCGGCCGGAAATGGCGGCGGTGATGCGGGTATCGTGGCCACGCGGCCCCACCAGCGCTTCGCGGTAGGCCGGGCTGGCGGCGGATTCCGGGCAGCGAATGAACGCCGTACCAAGCTGTACGGCGCTAGCGCCAAGGTCAAGGCAGGCGCGGGCGGCTACGCCGTCCATGATCCCACCCGCTGCTATCAGCGGCAGGTTCACTCGCTGGGCAAGCAGGCGGACCAACGCCAACGTGCCTAACTGAGTATCCCGCGCAGGGTCGAAAACCCCACGGTGGCCGCCGGCTTCGTAACCTTGGGCAATCAGCGCGTCCACGCCCGCTGCAGCGGCCCGTTCGGCTTCTTCCAGGGAAGTGACCGAGCACAGCAGAACGGCACCTACTGCTTTCAGCGCTTCGATCGCCTCGGCACCCGGCAGGCCGAAATGGAAACTCACCGCCGCCGGGCGTGCGTCCAACACCACCTCCAGCATGGCGTGGTTGCCCACGAAGGTTCGGTAGATTTCCTTCATGGTGGCAGGCGGGGTAGCCCCGAATTCCGCGAACAAAGGCGCCAGGCCTTGAAGCCATTGGGCATCCAGCTCCGGTTGCGCCTGGGCGGGTGCGTGGCAAAAGAGGTTGACGTTCAACGGCCCGCGGGTGAGCGCGCGTGCCTCGGCGATCATAGCCCGAGCCTGCTCGGAACTGCTGGCGCCCAGCCCCAGCGACCCCAGCCCGCCGGCATTGGACACCGCGGCGGCCAATGCCGGCGTGGAGACGCCTACCATGGGCGCCTGGATTACCGGCACGGTGATGTTCAGGCGCTGCAAGAGTGAATCCGGCATGGCAAGGGCTCCGTTGAAAAACGCTGTGCCCAAGGGTAACCGCTTTTACTCCCGGCGCCAGTGCTTGCGCAGATACAGAGGAAATCCGTTACACTCCATAACGAGTTTTCCCGAGCCTGGCCCCATGACTGCTGACGCTGCTGCCCCTACCCTCCCCTCCGCTGTGCCCGGCCTTGATGACCTCGTGGGCTATGCCTTGCGCCGCGCGCAGATTCAGGTATTCCAGCATTTTGTCGAGCAGCTTGCGGCCTATGATTTGCGGCCGGCGCAATTCTCCGCCCTGGCGATCATTCACGACGCACCAGGGATTACCCAGGCAGAGCTAGCCCGCGGGCTGGCCATCGAGCCGCCCCAGGCAGTGCCGTTGCTCAACAAGCTCGAGGCCATGGACCTGGCAGCGCGTATCCGCAGCAAGGCGGATAAACGCTCGTATGGCTTGTACCTGAGCAAGGCGGGCGAAACGCTGCTGGGCGAGTTGCAAGAGGTCGCTGCCCGAAGCGATGCCGCCGCCACCGCGAACCTCACCGATGGTGAACGTGCGCAGCTGTTGGGTTTGCTGCGCAAGGTATACGGTGGGTAACTCGCAAGCTTCGCCTCCCCGCAAGGCTGCCACAGGCACGCCTGCCTTGGCCCCTGTGGGCCTGGCGTAGCCAGGGAGGCAGCGTGCGCATTACATAGGCTGGACTTTCAGCGGGTGGTCACCTGTGTACAGGGCATCGATCAAGGCAGCGCGATGCTCGTGCACGGCCCGCTGGTTGATCGAGCCCTTGTCAGTGATTTCGCCGCGATCGATCGACGGCGGTTCGCTGGCAAAAGCCGCCCAGGCCAGGCGGCTGGCGCTGCCGGTGGCGTCTCGGTTCAGCCGCTGCAACAGGTTGGCCAACCACTGGCGCAGCGGCGCGCTGCACAGTATTTCTTCGTCCGACCGCCCCTCAGCCAGCCCGGCCAACGCTCGGCATTCGGGCATTCGCGGGAAAATCAGCAGCCCCAGCTGCTCCCGATCCGGCGCCAGCACCACCACGTCCAGCACATAAGGTGCCCCCTCGAGGATCACCCGCGTACGCAACGGCCCCACGCTCACAAATACGCCTGAGCTCAGCTTGAAGTCCTCGGCAATTCGGCCATCGAACATCAGGCCTTGCTGCGGGTCGGCGGGGTCGGCCAGGCGCAACGCATCGCCAGAGCGGTAAAAGCCTTCCTCGTCGAACGCCGCCTCGCTCTGCGCCGGCGACCGCCAGTAGCCCGGCATCACATGGGGGCCACGAAAGCGGGCCTCGTACTTGCCGTCTACCGGGGCGAGTTTCACTTCGCAACCCGGGGCGGGCAGCCCCACATACCCTGCCAGCGACAGGGGCCCGGTAGTGAACGTGCAGGACGGCGACGTCTCGGTCATGCCCAGCCCGGCCATCATGCGGATCCGCTCGCCACAATGAGCGATGGACACCCGGTCCAGGCGATCCCAGATAGCCTGGGACAAGCCGGCCCCGGCAAAGAAGAACAGTTTGATCCGAGCGAAGAAACGCTGGCGCAGCGCCGGGTCGATTTCGAGTGCCTTCACCAGCTCCTCCCAGCCTTTGGGCACGGTGAGGTACGCCGTAGGGGAGATCTCGCGCAGGTTCGCCAGGGTGTGCTCGAACGCCTGCGGGGTGGGCTTGCCGTCGTCGATATACAGGGTGCCGCCGTTGTAGAGCACGATCCCCACGTTATGGCTGCCGCCGAAGGTGTGGTTCCAGGGTAGCCAGTCCACCAGCACCGGTGGCTCCTCGGCAAAGGCTGGAAAAGTCTGTAGCAGCATCTGCTGGTTGGCGCAGAGCATGCCCTGGGTGGTGATCACCCCCTTGGGCAAATGCGTGGAGCCGGAGGTGAAGAGGAACTTGGCGATATGTTCGGCGGTAAGCGCGTCGAATGCCGCGTCAGCTCTCGAGAGGTCGCTATCGCCCTCCAGACTGTCAAACATCAGGGTATGGCGATGAGCGAGCTGCCCCTCCCCAAGAATCACCGGCACGCCGTCGGGGATCACGGCGGCGACAGCACCTTCGTAGGCGCCGTCTGCGGCATACACCAGCCCTGGCTGGAGGGTTTCCACGATGTGCCGCAGCTTGCCGTAGTCTTTTGAAACCAGCGAATACGCCGGGGACACCGGGCAATACGGCACGCCGACATACAGCGCGGCCGTGGCCAGCACCACATGCTCGAGGTCGTTGCCGGAGAGGATCACCAGCGGACGCTCCGGCCCCAGGTTCTGCTCCAGCAGCCAGGCACCCAGGCCGCGGGCTCGTTCCAGCATGCCGCTATAGGTAATGCGCTGCCAGGCGCCAGTAGCGTCGCGGCGGGCCACGAACGTGCGCTCGGGCGCTGCCTGCGCCCAATGTCGCAGGCGCTCCATCAGCCGCTGCGGGTAAGGTGCCAGGGCTTGCGTGGAATGTAGATACAAGGTGTCGCCTTCGCGCCGAACGCTGACGCCCGGCTGGCCGATGGCAACTGCGCGCAGCGGCGCCTGGAGCGCCTGTGGGGCGCCCAGTACGGAACTGTCCATTTTTCGCTACCTCTGCTGCCGCCCGGCCTGGCCAGGCGGCGCTTAATAGGGCTCAGATCGGGTAATGGCGGGGGCCGTGCTGCACCGTGACCCAGCGCAACTGGGTGAACTGCTCAACCGCTGCCTGGCCACCGAAGCTGCCGTAGCCGCTGGCTTTCACGCCGCCGAAGGGCATCTGCGCTTCGTCGTGCACCGTGGGCCCGTTGATGTGGCAGATGCCCGATTCCAGTCGCTGCGCCAGCGCGAGGGCGCGGGTGACATCGCGGCTGAAAATAGCGGCGCTAAGCCCAAACGGAGAGTCGTTAGCGGCCGCCAGCAGGGCCTCATCGCCTGCCGCCCGAATAACCACCGTCACCGGCCCGAACGACTCTTCGTGGTACAGCCGCATGTGCGGCTCTACCCGATCCAGCAGGCTGGGCTGCAGCACGCTGCCGTCGCGGCTGCCTTCCAATACGGCAACGGCCCCTTGGGCCACCGCCTCGCTGACCATGCCCGCCACGCGCTCGGCCGAGGCGGCATCCACCATAGAGGCCAAGGCACACTGAGTATCCTCAGGCGCACCTGCCCGCAAGGCACGCAAACGGCCCGCCAGCTTGTCCACGAATGCATCGGCCACGCGTTCGTCCACCACCAGCCGCTCGGTGGACATACAGATCTGCCCCTGGTTGAAGTACCCGCCGAACACGGCCGCATCGACAGCGGCGTCAAGGTCGGCGTCATGCAGCACCAGCAGCGGCGCCTTGCCACCCAACTCGAGCAATGCCGGCTTGAGGTGCCGAGCCGCCAGTTCGCCCACTACCCGGCCCACACGCGTGGAGCCGGTGAAATTGATGCGCCGCACCGCCGGGTTGGCGATCAGCCGCTCGACAATGGCCGGCGCATCGGCGGGGGCGTTGTTGATCACATTCACCACGCCATCGCCCAGCCCTGCTTCGTGAAGCACCTGGCCGATCAGGCGATGCGTGCCGGGGCTGGCTTCCGAGGCCTTGAGCACCACGGTGTTGCCGCACGCGAGGGGCATGGCGATCGCGCGGGTCGCCAGGATTACCGGCGCGTTCCAGGGGGCGATGCCCAGTACCACGCCTACCGGTTGGCGCAGCGCCATGGCGAGGCTGCCGGGCACGTCCGAAGGGATAACCTGCCCCTGGATCTGGGTAGTCATGGCAGCCGCTTCACGCAGCATGTTGGCGGCCAGCTTCACGTTGAAGCCGAACCAGTCGGCCTTGGCACCGGTTTCGGCAGCCAGCGCCATGAACTGTGGCTGGGCCGCCTGCAGGGCGTCCGCCGCCCGAAGCAACCGCGCACGGCGCTCGCCAGGGGGCAGCGCCGACCAGGTTGCAAATGCCTGGCTGGCGGCCGCGACGGCTGCGTCCGCATCGTCCAGCGTGGCGGCACTCACCACCGATACCACCTCGCCCGTGACCGGGTGGCAACGCTGGAAGGTCTTTCCATCACTGCTCGGGCGGGCCTGGCCGCCGATCAGCAGGGGCACTTCGAACATGGACATTCCTCTTTGTTATCGTTGTCGGGATTGCCAGCGGCCGGGCGCTCGGGGCGCCCTCCTCGCCTTACCGCTTGTACGCTTGCAGGCCCGGCTTGATGCTCTTGTCATCCAGAAACTGCTTGAGGCCCTGCTCACGGCCGCGCTCAGGGTCGCGCAACTGCGCCTGATCGAGCTTGGCGTACAGGTAATCCTCGTTCTGCTCCCAGGTCAATTCCCGGCAGCGCTTGAAGCCGTTCTTGGCGGCCCGCAGCACCACGGGGTTCTTGTCGAGCAGGTCCTGGCACAGCAGGATCACTTCCTCGCGCAGCTGTGACAGTGGCACGCTCTTGTTCACCAGGCCCATACGGGCGGCTTCAGGCCCCTCGAAGGTCTTCCCGGTCATGATGTAATACAGCGCCTGGCGATGGCCTACGGTATCGGCCATGGCCTTGCTCACCAGGTTGCCGGGCGGGATGCCCCAGTTGATTTCAGACAGGCCGAAGGTGGCCTCGTCGGCGCAGATGGCCAGGTCGCAGGCCACCAACGGGCTGAAACCACCGCCGAAGCACCAGCCGTTGACCATCGCGATGGTGGGCTTGCTGTACATGCGCAGCAGCTTCCACTGCCACTCCGAAGCGTCGCGGCGGATACGTTCCTGGAACACTTCCGGGGCGGCGTCGACTTCACGGAAGTATTCCTTGAGGTCCATGCCCGCGGTCCAGGCGGTGCCAGCGCCGGTGAGGACCACTACACGGGCGTCTGCGTCCTGCTCGAGCGTTTCCAGCACGTCGCGCATTTCGCGATTGAGCGTGGGGCTCATGGCGTTGCGTTTTTCGGGCCGGTTGAAGGTGACCCAGCCAATGCCGTCTTCCACCTGCACAGTCACGGTTTGCCAGCGGTTGTCGTAGCTGCCCATCACACACCTCTTGTTCGTTGTTGTAGCGGTGAAGCGACGTTACGCCGCCCATATAGTTATGTCAATTAACGATTATTCAAATTATCTATCTGCCAGCACGGGGGTGGCCGGCGCACCGTCGGGGGTGGCGCGCTTGCGTAATAGGCCCAGGGCCGCGACGGCAGCGATTACCAGCCCCGGCGCTGCCGCCCCAAAAGGCCCCCAGCCCCTGCCCCGGCGGCGAGTATCTGCCCGGCAGCCAATGGGCCGGCCATGGAGCCCAGCCGCCCGACCGCAACGGCAGCGCCTACGCCTGTGGCGCGGCAGGCAGTGGGATAAAGCGTGGGCGCCAGTGCATACAACACCAGTTGCCCGCCGATGGCGCAGTAGCCAGCCAGGCAACCCGCCGCGAGCATCCAGCCGAACTGGCTGAACAACCCCAGGCCAGCCAGCGCTGCCAGCATGCCGATGTAAGCCATCGCCACTGCGCCCTTTGCCCGGCCCTTGTCCATCAAGCGCCCGGTGATGAAAGAGCCCGCAGCCCCGCCGAGGTTGAACAGCACCTGGACTGCCCCCGCCTGGGGGCGGCTGAACCCTTGGCCCATCAGTAGCGAGGGCAGCCAGTTCAGCAGCATGTACAGCACAGTGAGGGTGAAGAAGCACGCCAGCCATAGCAGCAATGTGCGGGTAGCCCGGCTTTCGCCAAACAGCCCGTGGCCAACGCCAACGCGCAACGCTGCCTGGGCGTTGAAGGCGCGTGATTCGGGCAGCCACCCGCCCAGTGCCGCCGCCACCAGCAGGGGCGCGACGCCACCGGCATAAAACACCACATGCCAATCGGCGCCTGCGCCGCTCAGGCCGATCAGTGAAGCGACAGCGCCGCCCAAGGGTACGCCGCAATAGGTGAGGCTTACCGCGGTGCTGCGCCAGCGAGGGTCCACTGCCTCCGAGGCCAGGGCGATCAGGATCGGCAGCGCCGCGCCCAGGCCGAGCCCGGTCATCAGCCGGGCCAGCAACAGGCTGTGAAAATCCCACGCATAGGCCGTACCGAGCGAGAACGCGCCAAACAGCAGCACAGCGCCTACCAGCACCCGCTTGCGCCCAATGCGATCGGCCAGCCAGCCGCCCACGAAAGCCCCCGGCAGCAAACCCAGCAGCCCGGCGCTGAACACCCAACCAAGCATGACAGGGGTAAGCTCGAACGCCTTGGCCAGGTGCGGTGCGGCGATCCCTGTCGCCTGGAGGTCAAAACCTTCAAGCAGGGCGGTTACGAAACACAATGTGATGGTCAACGTGGAACGAGGCATGGCGGTCATGACGAACTCCTGGTTCTAGAATCGGAAAGTGCCGCGCAGGGCTACGAACGAGGCGTCTTCGCCGCCGGCATCAGTGATGGCCGAGCCCACGTCGTAATATTTGCAGTCCAGGTCGAAGGTGGTGTTTGCGCTCGCCAGCCAGCGCAGGTTGGCGCGGTAAATGGTGCCCAGGTGGCGGCCGCTGTCGCGGGTGCCCGGCAACATGCTCATGCCGGGCATGTACACGCCGTCGTTTGCATTTTCTTTCCATACTGCGAATACGCCCGGCTCCAGGCGCAAGCGAGGGTGCGGTGAAAACGCAAAGGTGGGGCCCACAATCACGATGTTGGCCAAGGTGGTGAGGCTGGCTTCGCCGTACACGCCGTTGCGCGGGTACAGCGGATCGAAGGTGCCCACGCGGCCATCACCCGCGGCGTCATCCCCGCTGGCCGCGTCTACGCGCAAACCCAACCGTGGCCGCAACGGCCCGCCAAAGGTGTAGCCGGTGTCCGAGGACACCGCCCAGGCGCGAATCGATGCGCCCCCCAGATGGCCGAACTGGCCTACCAGGTCGGTGCTCCAGTCGAATCCATCAGCCTGACCAAACAGTCGCGTGCCCACGCTGTAGCGTTTTTCGCTGCCGGTTACGGCGGTGAGCGTGCGCTCACGCGTTTCCAGGCCGAAGGCGTACAGGTCGACGTTCAGCGGCCCGGCGACAGGCGAGGTGGCGTACAACCCGTAAAACTTCACGGCGTTATCACTGCCGTCGTCGAAGCTGTCCGTGGCATCGACCGCGACCGGGCGTACCGCAAAGGCATCGAGCTTGCGGCCCGGCGCGAGGGCCAGGCTCAACCGCAGGCCATCGAAGGTCTGGCGCACGTTCGGGGTATCGCGATACGTCACCAGTACCTGGCTGCCGTAGGCCATTTCCTGCCGCCCTACCCGCGTGGTCAGCCGGCTCGCGCCCAATGGGGTGTTGAGGTCGATAAACGCCTGGCTCACCTCGTTACGGCCTTCGTCCGAAGGGGAGTACAAATCCTTGCCGAACACCCGCGTGTTCTGCAGCTGCACAAAGGCCCGTACGGCGTCATCGAGCAGGTGAAGGTCGGCATGCGCCTGCAGCCGTTGCATGAAGTAGCTGTCATCCTTCACGCCACGCAAGCCAAAAAACGGTTTGTCGAGCGCATCGGCGCGGTAGCGCAATTCGGCACCGAACTGAGCCCACGCGCTGTGGCTGAGGCGCACATAGCGAAAGCGGTCGAAGGGGTCGGTACGTTTGGCCTCGTCATCAAGACCGGTAGTCCTCGCTCCAGCGAGGCGCTCCCGGCCGGGAGGGCCGTGACTGTTCCAAGGAGTTGTCAGCGGCCAGCAACGGTTGGGCACAACCAAGCAGGCACAGCGCAGCCGACAGCGCTCGCGCGAGGGATAAAGGCGCCATGGCGAATCCTTTGTTGTTTTTATGAATTTGGATAAGACAGTTAACGGTTATATTTATTAACTGTACTGCCGTCAAGCGCAGCCTCGCTTCCCTCCGCTTGAAGGCGGGCGATTACCGCCCTGCCCGCTTGATGGCCGCTTCGCTGTGACGCGTGTCACAAAGTGGGCAGCGAAACGGGCCAACCGTCTGGAAAGCGGGTTGCAGCGAAGGCAGAAACGGAACCGGCTCAAGGAAGGGCCGGTCGGAAGCCCGTCTATGAAGTCTCGGCGCTACCACGCTGAAGGAGGATAAGGGTGCACATCGAACGGTTGGCGCTGATGCTGGAGATGCTCGAGGAACTCGCCTCGGGCCGTTGGCAGGTAAGCCGCAAGGGCTACGCCGGCTCAAGCCACCGGCGGCCGTCCTTTTTGCCAGATGTATGGGTCACGTCCATGGACGACCCGCTGGGCCATGCCGCTTGCGCTATTGGTTTCGCCTGCCTGGATGCCCGGTTCGAGGGCCTCTACCTTGACGGGTTGGAACCGTGCACTCGCATCGCCGGTACGGTGCGGGCCCATGCGCGGCTGGCAAGGGGCTGGGAGGCCGTGTGTGCGTATTTCGGCTTGAGCGAACCGCTGGCCCGCGAGCTGTTCGGCCCTGACCGCTCGCCGGGCTCCATCGCTAACGTGCGGGATTGGTTGCGTGCGCTGCTCCACACTCCCGCGGCCAACGCCAACACTGCCCGCCACGCCCACTGCGGCTGATCCACAAGGTTACCCTGGCTTGTTGGCAATGCCGAACGGCACATGCACCATGGGGATATTCCCGGCGGCCGACGCCAGATGGCTGCGCTGGTCATCGAAAAACATGTGGGGCTTGAGCACCGATAGCACGCGCGACTTTTCCATGCCGCCTAGAAAGAACGACTCATCCGGCGACACGCCCCAGCTGTTCAAGGTAGTCACCACGCGCTCATGGGAAGGAGCATTTCGCGCCGTCACGATCGCGATACGCAGGATTTTGCGGTAGGCCGGATCCTCGTTCAAACGCTGTTCTTCAAGCTGCTGCAAGAACGCCAGTTTGCGAAAAAGGTCAGCCAGGGGCCCTGGCTGATGTGCAATGGCGCGCTTCTCGGTTTCGTAGGTCTGAAATTCTGCTACGTCGAGGTTGCGCTTGAACACGGTCTCGGCCTCGTCGTCGGCAATCACCCCGTCGAAGTCAAAAGTCACGCGCAGTTCGGTGTCGATTTCGTCATCGAATACCTTCGAGGGCAAAACGACCCCGGCGGGATAGTCGGCGTCGATCGCCCGCTGTACGTCGCCTTCATTCGCGCTGAGAAACAGCGAGGCATTAAACGCAGGAATGTATTCGTGGGGCGAGCGGCCGGTCATGAAGGCGGCGCGGCTGATGTCCAGGCCATAGTGGCGAATGGAACGGAACACCCTTACGCCGGTTTCCGGTGAATTGCGCGACAACAACACGACCTCTACCGGCGACTCGGCGGCGAACCAGCGGTTGATACTTAAAAAGCGCCGGATGAAAGGAAAGGCCACGCCCTTGGCGAACGGCTCGTCCACATTGCGCTGCTGGTGCAGCCGATAGGCTTCCACGCCCTCGCTCAAGTACACCTGATGGGACTCGGACAGGTCGAACAACGCGCTGGAGGCAACACCTATGACCAGCTTTTTTTCGATTGGATACGGCATAGGCCTCTGCTGGCAGTGAAACGTATTCGCGGGTTGTGCCCGCGCCCAGAGCATACCCCAATCGCTCGCTATGATCGGCGGCATTCAAGCGCGCACAGAGCAAGCCGATAGCGTTAACGAGCCCAGCGTGAGGGGTGGCCTGTCAGGCTGCCACGGGGGTTTGCAGATACGCCGGAGGGCGCGCAATGGAACACAACAATTTCGTAGGTTCTTACACCCAGGCGCACAAGAGCTTGATGAACCTGTTGAGCGATGGCGTGATGGCCCGGCTCGCTCGCCCCAGCGAACCTGAACAGGCAGCTGCCGAACAGGAATCGGTGAACGCCGCAGAAGCCGCATCGTTCTATTTCCGCAGCCGCACCAGCAAGCGGTGCGGCTGCGCCCAGTGCAAGGCTGTGCGCGCGGCTATGTAATGCCGGCGCCTGCGCCCTGCGCCTTTTAGCGCTTGGCTTCGAGGTCCGGGTGTTCCGACCGCCCAAGGAACTGCTGGGTGGTTGGTGCCAGGTGCTCTAGAATCCACTGGGCCATGGCTTTTTCCTGCTCGAGGATCTTTTCGCATTCCGAGGCCGTTTCAGTATCCCCGGCCGCCTTGGCCGCCGCGATGATCACCGTGTAGGTCGCAATCTCGAGGTTTTCGAATACATATCCGCTCATCGAACCCTTGATCACTTCATCCGGCATGGTCATACCGGCCATCGCCTGGCCGAACGCCATCAGCTTGCCGCCGATGTCCTTGAGTGTCGACGGGCTACCGCCCAAGCGTTTGATCGCCCCATCGACCACACCCTGCTGCCAGCGCGTTTCTTCGATGTGCTGCTGGATGCGTTGCTTGAGGTCGGGGTAATGCTCCAGGCGCTCAGCCTGCGCGGTGAGCATTTTTTCCGCTTGCTGCTCCATGGCGTGCGCGTCTTTGAGCCAATCGAGCAAGTTGTCTTGTACCGATGCCATGTTGATGTCCTCCAGGTTGGCTTGAGTCGGGTCAATGCCCACTGATAAGGGCTACAAAAGCAGACCCCGGTAACGCCGGCCGGGCTTCGTTGGGTTAGCGATTGCCAGACCGGCGGTGATCAGGCCCTGATCAACCCTTGCTGCGCCGCGGGTCAGCGCTGCGCGGGTAGGTACGCTCCTCTTGAATAGTGCCGTCCCCTTTGTGGATCTTGAGCGAGGCGGTTTTACCTTCGAGGAACGTGGCGGCCTCTTCCATCAGGGCGTCCTTGGTGGGCGCGGTGCGGGACGCTCGGGCAGCACCTTCTTTTTTCAATTCCCAATGGTCGCCGGCTTTAGTGACGTGATAGTTATCCATGTCGCTCTCCTGAAAGGCGCCTGCGGTTATCCAGGCCTTGACTGTGTAGAGGCGCCAAACAAGCGGCAGTTCGAACGAATTTCGTCCCGTTGATGAACAGGGCTTCTCGTGGCTGGCTGCTCAGGGGGCTGGCTGGCGGATCGAACTGTTCGCAAAGCAGTCACACCCCTGCGTGGAAACAGCCCGAGGACTATGAATGAACGATTACATTGCCCCTGTACCGCTGGAAAAAGCCTATCGGTTGCTCAACCACGGGCCTACCGTGCTGGTGTCTGCCCGGCATGACGGGGTAGACGATGTCATGGCCGCCGCCTGGGCATGCGCGCTGGATTTCGACCCGCCCAAGCTCACCGTGGTCCTGGACAAAAGCACGCGCACCCGCAGCCTCGTGGAGCAGGCAGGACGCTTTGTAATACAGGTACCCACCGCCGCGCAGGCCCAGCTTACCCATGACGTGGGCAACCGATCGTTGAACGATGACTCCGCCAAGCTCGACCGCTGTGGCGTGGCCCTACAGGCGTTCGAGGGGCATGACCAGCCATTCGTAAACGGCTGCTGCGCCTGGCTGGCTTGCACATTGATACCGGAGCCGCATAACCAGGCTACCTACGACCTGTTCATTGCACAGGTGACAGGCGCCTGGGCAGACAGCCGGGTATTTCGCGACGGGCACTGGAAGTTCGAAGAAGCCGACCCAGCGCTGCGCAGCCTCCACTACGTGGCCGGTGGGCAATTTTATGCGATCGGGGCGTCTATAGTCGCCCGCCACGCCGGCGAGGCGTGAGCGGGGAAAGGAAGGCCCGGCGGCGCCATCTGGGATGCAGCCCCGCCGGATAGTGCGTTACAGCGCGATGTCTGCAGCCGGCGCTGCGGCGGCAGGAGCTGCCGGAGCGGTGGCAGCCGGTGCCGCAGCGGTCGCTTGCTCGATAGCCGGCGGGGTCGCCAGTTGCAGGGTCTTGGCCGTGTAGGCCCACTCCTCGGCAACGCGCTGAGGGCTGTCGTTCAAGTGGGTGCCATAGCTGGGCACGATCTGGTGGAGCTTTTCCTGCCAGGCAGGCGTAGCCACTTTGTCCTTGAACACCTTCTCCAGCACGGTGAGCATGATCGGCGCGGCGGTCGAGGCACCAGGCGATGCGCCCAGCAGGCCGGCGATGCTGCCATCGGCGGAGCTTACAACCTCGGTACCCAGCTTGAGCACGCCGCCCTTCTCTTCGTCCCGCTTGATGATCTGCACGCGCTGGCCGGCTTGCCACAGGCGCCAGTCTTCCTTTTTGGCGTTAGGGAAGTATTCACGCAGCGCGTTGAAACGGTCGTCATCCGATAGCATCAGCTGGCCGGCGAGGTACTCCACCAGGGGGTACTGCCCGATACCTACCTTGGTCATAGGCCACACGTTGTGTGGCGTGGTGCTGGTGAGGAGGTCCAGGTAAGAGCCGTTCTTCAGGAACTTGGTGGAGAAGGTGGCGAAAGGCCCGAACAGGATCACGCGCTTGCCATCCAGCACGCGAGTGTCCAGGTGTGGCACCGACATGGGCGGTGCGCCAACCGATGCCTTGCCATAGGCCTTGGCCAGATGCTGCTCGGCAACGCTCGCGTTGTCGGTCACCAGGAACGAGCCGCCTACCGGGAAGCCTGCGTATTCCTTGGCTTCAGGGATACCCGACTTTTGCAGCAGGTGCAGCGCGCCGCCACCGGCGCCGATGAACACGAAGCGCGCGTCGGTTTCGCTGACGGTGCCGTCTTTCAGGTTCTTGTACTCGACGTGCCAGCTGCCGTCGTCGTTACGCTTGATGGTTTCCACTTCGCTGGACAGCTTGAGCGAAAAGCCTGGCTGAGCCTGCAAGTGGCCAACGAACTGGCGAGTGATCTCACCGAAATTCACGTCGGTACCGATTGGCGACCAGGTGGCGGCGATCTTCTGCTTCGGATCGCGGCCTTCCATCATAAGCGGCACCCACTGTTTGATCTGGGCGGCGTCTTCGGAATACTGCATGCCGGCGAACAGCGGGCTCGCTTTCAGTGCTTCGTAGCGCTTTTTCAGGAAGGCGATGTTGTCGTCGCCCCATACGAAGCTCATGTGCGGCGTGGAGTTGATGAACGAGCGCGGGTTCTTCAGCACATCGTTACGCACCTGCCACGACCAGAACTGGCGGGAGATCTGGAAGGCTTCGTTGATCTCGACCGCCTTGGCGATCTCGACGTGGCCGTTCTTGTCTTCCGGGGTGTAGTTCAGCTCTGCCAGCGCGGAGTGGCCGGTACCGGCGTTGTTCCAGCCGTTTGAGCTTTCTTCAGCCACGCCATCCAGGCGTTCGACCATTTCCATGGTCCAGCCCGGTTCCAGCTCGTTGAGCCAGATGCCGAGAGTGGAACTCATGATGCCGCCACCGATCAGCAGCACATCTACCCGCTTTGCCTCGGCCGCGAGGGCAGAACCACTGGCGATCGAAACGGCCAGGGCCAGCACCGCCCCGCTTGCTTTCTTCAACATATTCACTTCCACGATAATGAGGCCTGCACCGCGCGCGCAGGGCTTCCCGATCGACAGGGATGCCTGTAATCGGCTGGCCGGCCGCCAGCGCGCGCAAGGCTAAAGGCAAAGGCTTTCACGAAGCTTTCACCAGCCTTTCATTTGCCGGAGGGCCGGCGCGTGGGTCAGCTTTTGTGCTTATGGGAAACCGACAGGTTCTCGAAGGTGACCCGGCCGCCTTCCTTGCTATAGCCAGAGTTATCCTGGGTGTACACACCGGCCTTGAAGTACAGCGGCTTTTCCTTCCATTTGGAACTCAGCTCGGTGTTCCAGCCGTAGTTGGCGGCAACCACGCTCAGCTTGCCGCCCTTGGTCAGGGTGATCACGTAGGAGAACGCTTCGTTCAGTGGCACCTTTTCGGCAACGGTGATCACTGTGGGGTCATCCTGGCTAGGTGTCTTGCGCAGCTTGGCCACGATATTGCCCAGCCGATCGTCATCCATGTACTGGTACTCGACCTTGAGCAGCGGGTCGTTGCTGTTGTACTGGTGGATCTGCCCAATGACAATCCTGCCGCTCGACGGCACCTTGTTCACGGTGAGCTTGGCGCGCAGGTAATTATCCGCTTCGGTGTATTTCCAGTTGCGCAGGGAGCCGTCAGCGTAGGTTTCGCGCAGCTCACTGCGAGGGTATTTGGCGCTTGCGGTAGTAGCCCCGGTCACTGGCGCCCAGAAGTAGAGCTTGCTGCCGTCCTTGCGGAAATACTTGTCCTTGTACCCTTTCACCAATGCAGGGGTTTCGATGGTCTTGGCTGGGGAGCCTACGGGGATGCTGAGGTTCCAGGTGGAGAGATCGATCATGTCAGGCGTTACCAGTGATTCGGCACATCACACTTCGGTGTGCCGAGTGCGGATAAGACCTAGCACCATCCTGGCGCTAAGCGGGGCGGCCGTTTTATATATAGATGAATCAAAATTGTTAATGATGGCACGCCTTTCGATTGGCGCCTGAAAACCGCCAAGCCATTGCAGCCCAATAAGTACGGGCGCTTTCAGCACTTTACCGTTCGTCGGCTAAATTGAACGTTAGTGGTTTATGTTATTGGGCCAGTATTGATGGCATTTTGACCACAACCTCCTAAACGGGACCGCTTACGAAGCGGTGAGTTGCAACAAACCCGAATAATTTGGCAACCGCTCGTCGGCTCCTGGCTCAATAAATTCCGAATGGCGCCGGTGGAATTCACGAAGCCGCCAATTTATAGACGCCAATGATCCAGCGCAAACCCTTGAAAAGATTGGCACATGTCATATTGCTACTACCCCGCAGGATAAAGGCATAAGGCCATCAGTGACCGGGATAAGCCGAAAATCTGGCGAAACCCCTTGAATTCGGGCCCTTCAGCCTTGGCGACCAGTGCCGAAACAGCAAGTAACCAGATGGTGAGCAGCGCGCTTGCCGGCCCCTTGTTACGTATTGGAGTTGTTTCATGATCGCACTGGACACTTGGAACCTGAGCATCCCCGTTGGCAGCCCGGCCATCACCATCGACACCCCTAAATTGGCCAGCGGCTATACCGACGGCTTCTTCAAATCGGGTGATACCCTCTTCTTCTGGGCCCCGGTAACCGGCACCACGACCAAAAGCGCCAAATACCCTCGCTCCGAGCTGCGCGAAACCAAAGCTGACGGTAGCCTGTACAACTGGAAATACACCGCTGCGGATAACATGCTGCGCGCCGCTGTAGCTGTGAACCAGGTGCCTTCCACGGGCAAGATCGTGATCGGGCAGATTCACTGCAACGGTAGCACCGAGCCGATGCTGAAGCTTGAGTACCAGTGGAAAGATGCCAGCCGCCTCGGGAACATCGTCGCCAAGTTCCGCGTTACTCCGGACTCGGAACCTGCCGTGATCACCGTGGCGCAGAAAGTGCCGATGAACCAGCGCTTCACCTACACCATTCACCTTACCCCTACCGGCAGCCTGACCGTGAACGCCGCAGGCTTCCAGTGGGGCAGCAAAGTTGCTACCAGCTGGGCTTCGCAGGCTCTGTACTTCAAGGCAGGCGTGTACACCCAGGACAACACTGGCTATGCCACCGAAGGCGGCGCCGCTACCTTCTACAAGCTGGCCATCGAGCACAACCCCAAAGGCTGATGCGCCTCGAATTCAAGGCAACACTACTTTGGCCTGTCTTCGGACAGGCTTTTTTTTTGCCCGCAAAAAAGCTGCAGACACCCCGCGCTGCCTGCGTTTGCCCCACTTCATTGAGTACTTGCATCGTTACGATAGGTTTTTTAAATGAACCATCGTCCCCGATAGCTCCCTATATCCATGTAACCGAGAGATTGCCCACTTGGTTATGAAAGCGAAGTTACAAACACTGGGACGCTAAAGATTAGGTAAGTAGTTGGCCTGCTGAAGCGAAGCCTGGAGTACGGCACAAGCAGCCATGAGCTGCGCGATGCCACAGAAGGGGAACCAGGCAACGACCTGTAATGGAACCTTTTTCAAACCCGTGACGAACCGAGGACGAAAGTATGTTCATACATAACAAGCGTCTGCAGTATACCGTACGTGTTGCCGCGCCCAACCCGGGCCTGGCCAATTTGATGCTCGAACAATTCGGGGGCGCCCAAGGGGAACTTGCGGCTGCCATGCGTTACTTCACCCAGGCAGTGACCGAGGAAGATCCAGGTCGTAAAGATATGCTGTACGACATTGCCACCGAAGAACTTAGCCACCTTGAAATCATTGGTTCCATCATTGTGATGTTGAACAAAGGTGCGCGCGGCCAGTTGGCAGAAGGTGTACAGGAAGAGGGTGAACTTTATCGCTCGCTCACCGGGGCGGGTAACGACTCTCATATCACCAGCCTGTTGTATGGCGGTGGCGCCGCGCTGATCAACTCGGGCGGTGTGCCATGGACCGCAGCCTATGTGGACACCATCGGCGAACCTACCGCCGACCTGCGTTCCAACATTGCCGCTGAAGCACGAGCCAAGATTGTGTATGAGCGGCTGATCAACGTGACAGATGATCCGGGCATCCGTGATGCGCTGGGCTTCCTGATGACTCGCGAAGTAGCTCACCAGATGTCGTTCGAGAAGGCGCTGCACGCCATTCAGCCGAACTTCCCTCAAGGCAAGCTGCCACCCAAGCCTGAGTTTGCATCGGTGTACTTCAACATGTCGCAAGGCGATGACATGAAAGGCCCTTGGAACACTGGCGAAAATGCGGTGGATACCTGGGAAGTACGCGAAGCCACCCCGGCCGTGGACGGCGGCGATGGCTTGGCAACTGTGGACCTGCCACCGCAAGATCTGGAAGTGGTAGAAGCCATGAAGCTGCGTACCGCTTCCAACCCTGATGCAGACCCGATGACCGGGGCTGATCTGGGCAAGCTGGGCGCGCTCAAGAAGTAAGTGGTAGGGTGTGAAGAAAGCCGCCTTCGGGCGGCTTTCGTTTGCCTGCCTCCCCTCGCTAATCCGTTTCGCCGGCCTGGGCACGTTGGTGAAAGCCTTTGAGCGCAGCCAATGCATGGCAAGCGGCCTGGCGAATTACCGCCTGGCGGTCGCCCGAGAATCGCTCGGTGCGGGAAAACAACGCGGCCTTGCCACCCACCCCGAATGCCCAGGCAAAGCACACGGTGCCAGGCGGTATATCGTCCATAGGGTCCGGGCCAGCCACGCCGGTAGTGGCCACCGCCACATTGGCCTCGCTGTCGCGCAGCGCGCCCAGTGCCATCTCCCGGCTTACTTCCTCACTGGTAAGCCCGAACCGATCGATGGTTTGTGCCGACACGCCCAGCAAACGGTGCTTGGCGGTAGGCGAATACACCACGTAACCGCTTTCCATTACCTTGCCACCACCAGGCACCGAGCCCAGCGCCGCAGCGATCAACCCGGCCGTACAGGACTCGGCAGTGGCCAGGTAGAGCTTCTGGTCCAGCAAGTAGGTCACAGTGGCTTCGAGGTCTTCAAATACTGCTTCAGGCATCTCCATAGGTTCCTCCCTGTGAAGGGCTACGGCTGCTTGATCGCCGCGCCCGGTCACCCTTGGATCATCCGCCGCGCGCAGTGTTTCAACTTCTGGCGGCAGGCGTGGGCCATAACCGCTATAACGCCCAGCCCAGCCCCAAGGCCTTGTGCAAGGCGGTGAAATCTTTCAGCAACTGGGCATCGCCGGCCACGCGGTTTTGCTCCGCTTGGTAGCGGGTACGCTCAGCGTCCAGCCAATCCAGCGTGCTGGCGGTACCCGCGTGATAGCGCTCGCCGGTCAAGGTAGCGGCGCGCGTGGCCGATGCTTCGATGTCTCGCAGCAGCACCACGTTCTGCCGCTGGTGACCGTACCTTGCAAGGGCGGTGTCAGCATCGCGCAACGCCACCAGCACAACGCCTCGATAGTGCTCCAGGGCTTCGTCACGTCCCGCCTCGGCAGCGTTCACGGAAGCCGCCACTCGCCCAAAATCCAGCGCGTTCCAGGTCAACCGGGGCACTGCAAGCCAGGTGGCGTTATCCGAGCGTGCCAGGTGCGAGGGGTCCCCCGCGCTGAACCCGAGGCTGCCGTACAGGCTGAGCTTGGGAAACCAGTCGGCTGTTTTTTCGCCGATCTGTGCGTGGCGTGATGCCAGCTGCCGTTCCGCTTCCCGTACGTCCGGGCGCGCCTTGAGCAACGCGGCGGGGTCGGCCTGGGGCACGCTTGCCGGTACTTGGGGCAAAGGCCGCGCGGCCCCCAGTTGCGCGTCCAGTGCTCCCGGTTCCAGGCCGCTGAGGGCAGCCAAGCGGTCAAAGGCTTCGATGATGTCGGCCTGCAGCGGAAGGCGTTGCGCGCGCGTGGTGTCCGCCTGAGTGAGGACTTGCTCGAGCTGCAATTGCGACGCCACACCGCGCTCACGGCGCTGGCGGGTAAGCTCCAAGGCCTGGTCTTCGCTGGCGCTGGACGCCTCCACCAGGGCCAGGCGGGCTTGCCGGTCCCGCAGGTCCACATAGGCCTGCACGACATCCGCCGCCAGGCTTACCTGTACGTCAGCCAGCTGTGCCTCGCTGGCTTGGGAACTGGCGCTGGCCGCTTCGACGGCGCGGCGTGTGCCGCCGAAGAGGTCTACTTCCCAGCTGGCATCGAAGTTGGCCAGGTACAGGCTCAGCGGCCCACGCCCGTCGCCGGTACCCAGGGCGCGGGTGTCGGGAGACCGCATCCGCAGCATTGTGGCGCCCGCGCTTACCTTCGGCCGGCCGCTGGCCTGTTCCCCGCGCAACCCTGCCCGGCTCTGCCGCAGGCGCGCCTCGGCTGAGGCTACGTCCGGGCTTTGCCGAAGGGCGGTTTCAACCAGCCCATCGAGCTGCCAGTCGCCCAGCCCCTCCCACCAGCGGGCAGTTGTCGGCGCGCTCTCCACGGCCAACGGTGCGTGCGGCAAGCGCGCCGCGGCCAACGTGCTGCCAGCCACCAAAGATGGCCCTTGGTAATCCGGGCCCACGGTACAACCGCCCGAGGCAATCAGCGCCAAGGGTAAAACCAGCCGTCGAATCATGAACGAACCACCACGGGCGCCGGGCGCCCCTTGAGAATGAAAGCCAACGGCGCACAGGCGAGCATCACCAACCCCAGCAACAGGAACGCATCGTTGAAGGTCATGACCGATGCCTGGCGGGCAATGTCATTGGCGAACTGCCCCAACGCCTGCAGTTCGGCGAAGGCAGGGTCCCCTCCCTGCGCGAGGAAACCGGCGGCATGGGCTGCCAGTTGGTCCTGCGCCAACGGGCTGTTAGCGCTGACCGATTCGCGAATGGCTGCGTCGTGAAAATGGTTGCGGCGGTCCACCAGCACACCGATCAGGGCAAGCCCGATTGTCCCGCCCAGATTGCGCGCCATGTTGTACAGCCCGGCGGCGTCACCGGCATCCCGGGGCGCCACGCTGCCCATGGATAACTGGCTCAGCGGCATCATTACCAGAATCTGCGCAAAGCCTCGCAGCAGCTGGGACGCATAAAAATCATGCCCTACGCTTTCGGCCGTGAGGTAAACGTCGCACAGGCAACTGGCGCAGTAGATCAGCAAGCCCACCCCCACCAGCAGCCGCAGGTCCAGGACTTTAAGCATGCGCGGCAGCAACGGCATCAACAGAAAGGCCGGCAAGCCCGACAGCAACATGATGCCGCCGGCCTGCTCGGCGTTATAGCCAGACAGAGTGGCGAGGAACTGCGGCACCAGGTACGCGGTACCGTACAGCCCGGCCCCGATCACGGTGCCGATGAACAGCACACTCCCAAAGCTGCGATTGGCCAGCAGCTGCAAGCGCAGGATCGGCCGGCTGGCGCTCAATTGCCCCCAGGCTACCAAGGCGAAACCCACCAAGGTGCACACCGTGAGTGAACAGATCAGGCCGGAGTCGAACCAGCGCTCGCGCTGCCCCTCCTCGAGCACCACGGTCAGCGAGCTCAGCCCCAGCGCCAGCCCTGCAATGCCGCGCCAATCGGCTTCGAAGAACTGCCGCGCGTCGGCCTTTTCCGGCGCCAGCCCGGTCCACAACAGCGCAATCAGCGCGACACTGATCGGCAGGTTGAGGAAGAAGCACCAGCGCCAGTCGATATTCTCGGTCAGCCATCCTCCGATCACCGGGCCCAGCAATGGCCCCAGCAACACGGTGAGACCAAACAGCGTGGTGCCGATAGGCAGTTGGTGCGCCGGCAAACGCGTGCGGATGATGGTTTGCGCGGTAGGGATCATTGCCCCGCCAACGAAGCCCTGGCCGATGCGGCCGATGATCATCATGGTGAGGCTGCTCGACAGCCCGCAATACATGGAAAACAGGCTGAACAGCGCCGCCGTGGCAATCAGGAAGCGCCGCAACCCGAATACACGGGTGAGCCATGCCGCGAGCGGAATCATCACGATCTCGGACATCAGGTACCCGGTGGAGATCCAGGTGCCTTCGGTGCCGGTGGCGCCAATCTGGCCCTGGATCTGCGGCAGCGCCGAGTTGGTGATGGAGATATCCAGCGTGGCCAGCAGGGCGCCGAGCGAGCCGGCAATCACAGCGATCCAGTCGGTAAGCGACGCATTGGCCGGAGGTGTGGACGCCTCAGCCATGGCGCCCGTCCGAACCGCTTTGCGCACCGCTGCGCAGGTCCACGTCCACCGTGGCGGACAACCCCGGCACCAGCACATCTTTCAGGCTGTCCGGGATGTCCAGCTGAATGCGAACCGGCACCCGCTGCACGATCTTCGTGAAGTTACCCGTGGCATTGGACGGCGGCAGCAGCGCGAACTGCGCGCCGGTGCCCGGGGCCAGGCTGTCCACATGGCCTTGCAAGGGCTGGCCGGGCAGCGCGTCCACTTTCACCGTGACGGCCTGGCCCGGGCGCATGTGGCCGATCTGCGTTTCCTTGAAATTGGCCGTGAGATAAATCGCCTCCAGCGGCACGATGGTCATCAGGCGGGTGCCCGGTTGAGCGAACTGCCCTACCCGCACCGCGCGGTCGGCCACGCGACCGTCCACCGGGCTGCGCAACTCGGCGTCCGCCAAATCCAGGCCACTCTGCTCTCCGCTTGCCTGGGCCACCGCCAACTGCGCGCGGGCTTGCTTGAGCTGCGCCTGCAACGTGCCCACCCGGGCTTGTGCCGAGCGCAGGGCCGCTTCCCGGGCCGCCACGGTGGTCAGCGCGCGGGCCAGTTCGTTATTGAGGTCAGCCAGGTGTTCTTCGGTTTCAGCGCCGGAACGTGTGAGGGGCGCATACCGGGCCACCTGCGCACGGGCATGCTTGAGGTCGGCCTGGGCGCCAGCCAATTGGGCCTGGCTTTCGCCCACGCTCGCCTGCTGCTGCGCAAGCTGGGCCTGCGCGCTGGCCACATCTGCCTCGCGGGAGGCCACGGTCGCCTCGCGTTCGTCCTGCGCGGCCTGGTATTTACGGGCATCCAGCCGCGCGACAACATCGCCGGCATGCACTGCCTGGTTGTCCTTGACCAACACCTCGGCCACATAGCCGCTGATTTTCGGCGCAACGGTCAGGCTGTCCGCCTGCAGGTAGGCGTCATCGGTGCTTTCAAAGAAACGCCCTTCCAGCCACCAGTAACCGGCCCACCCCGCGGCTGCCAACGAGGCAATCAGCGCAAGCATCCGCAGTACGCGTTTACCCCGCGACGTGCGTGTATTGCCAGGCTCGGGGCTTGTGGGCGCAAGGCGGTGTTGCGCACCCAATGACTGCTCGGCAGACATGCATGACTCCAAAATATTCCAGTCGGAATAAAATCAAGGCTGGGCAAATTTTTGTCAATTGATATATTTTGCGCCGATACCTTTGCACAGGCCGCATGCCATGGCACGACATAAACCTGCCGCCGAGGGCGGCTATCAACGGGGCGAGGAAACCCGCGCCCGGCTGATTCACGCGGCAGTACGCGTATTCGGCGAACGGGGCTACGAAGGCGCTTCCACCCGCGAAATCGCCAGCGAAGCCGGGGTCAATGCCCCGGCATTGCAGTATTACTTCGACAACAAGGAAGGCCTGTACCTCGCCTGCATGGGCTTCATCCTGGACCGCATGAAGGAACAGCTAGGCGAGGCGGTAACCGCAGCCAGCGCCGCGCTGGGCGATCCACGGGTGGAAGACGAACAACTGATCGACGCGCTGCTCGGCATGCTGGGCGGGTTCGTGTCCTTCATCCAGGACACCCCGCACGCCGCGCAATGGCGGTTGTTCATGGCGCGCGAGCAGGCAGGTCAAGGGCCACCGGCGGCGTTCCGGATGCTGGACGAAAGTTTCAACCAGCGTATCGGTGGCCTTAGCCGGCAAATCATCGCGAGGTTGTCAGGCTATGCCGTGGACGACGAGCGCACCGTACTGCACTCGTTCTCGATCATCAGCCAGGGCATGGTGTTTCGCGTGATGCGCCTGCAAGTGCTGAGCGCAATGGGCTGGGACGAAATAAACCATGCCCGGATGCTGCAGGTGCGCGAGCTGCTGTTCACTCAAACGCGGCTGATCCTGCGCGGGCTGGTGGCCGAGCGGAACGCCCACGCGCCTGTGTCAGGCGCGTGACCGGCCGGGCACGGCATACAACCTGGCACCGCTGGCCACCGCGCCTGCCAGCGCGAAACCACAGCCCAGCCACAAGCACAGCTGGGCACCGGCGCTGCTGAACAGGTGGAAGCATAAAGCGACCAGGGCCGCCCCCAGGGTTTGCCCCACCAGCCGCGACGACGCCACTACCCCGCTCGCCCCACTGCTGCGCGACACCGGTGCGCTGGTCATCAGGGCCTTGAGGTTGGGTGACTGGAAGAAGCCGAAACCGGCACCGCAAACGGCCATTCGCCAGCCGATGTCCAGCGCGCTCGCGCCAGGTTCGAGCAAGGCCAGCGCGCCCATGCCCAGGCTCAGTACCAGCAACCCGAGGCCGCCCAGCAGGCCAGGTGCGATGCGATCCGACAAACGCCCGGCAATCAGCGCCATCACTGCCACCACCGCCGGCCACGGGGTAATCAGGTAACCTGTGGCCACCTGGCTGTGGCCCAGCTGCTCTTGCAACAGAAACGGCAGCGCCACGAACGCCAGCCCTTGGGTACAGAACGCGCACACCGCGGTGAGCGACGACAGCGCGAACACCGGCAGGCGATACAGGTCCACCGCCAGCATGGGCGCCGGATGGCCAGCCTGGCGCCGCCCGAGCAACACGCCGCATATGAGGGCGACGGCCAGTTCGGCGCCGATCAACACCCCATGCCCGCCCTGTACCCCCGAGCTGAGCGCCAGCACCGTGAAGCCGAACAAGCCTGAGCACAGTACGGCGGCGGTACGATCATAGGGATGGCTGGCAGGCTCGATCAGGGGCAGGTTGCGGCTGGCCATCCACATGGCGAGCAGCCCGAGAGGCACGTTGATCAGAAACAACCAATGCCAGCTGGCAAAAGACAGAATCGCCGATGCCAGCGTCGGCCCGAGGGTGAACGCCAGCCCCACCACCAGGGAGTTGATGCCCATGCCGCGACCCAATCGGGCGAACGGGTAGATATGCCTCAGCAGCACGGCATTCACGCTCATCAACGCCGCCGCGCCCAACCCTTGAACCACCCGGGCGATCGCCAGGCTGGGCAGCGACCACGCCAGCCCGCAGAACAGCGAGGCCACCACGAATACCAGCAAGCCGCCCAGGTACACCCGCCGCGGCCCCAGCACCTCACCGAGCGAGGCAAACGGCAGCAGCGTGGCCACCATGGCGAGCTGATAGGCGTTCACTACCCAGATGACCGAGGCGGGGGTGGCGCCGATCCCACCGGCGACGGTGGGCAAGGCGGTGTTAATGATGGCGGTGTCCAGCGTCGCCATGCCTACCGCGAGGCATACGGCGATAACGGCGGGGATCAGCTTATTGCGGGGTAAACCATCAGGGGCTGGCATCGTGGCGGGCAATCCTTTGTCGGACATACGGGCTCTAGGTTAGCAAATTGTCCCCACCCCACGACGAATCCCTGCTCAAGCCGTTTGCCGCGCCACACTACGATCTCGGCAAGCCAGGTAGGCCACCAGCAGCACGGCGATGCCCATCACGATCGCACCGGCGAACAGGCTGGCGTTGATTGCATTGCGGTACAGCTCGGTTACCTGCTCCAGCTGGTCGGCAGGCACTGCGGCCAGGGCTTGCGCATTGCCCAGCTGCACGCTCGACAGCGATATCGGCAACCCCGCCGCGCCGCGCGCCAGGATGTAGCTCATGATGCCGCCAGCAGTGGCCACCCCAACCGCCGCGCCCAGCGAACGGCAGAACGCCAACGCCGCGGTGGCCGCGCCCATTACCGACGGCGCAACTGCGTTCTGTACCAGTACCGTGGCGTTGGGCATGCCTACGCCCATGCCCAGGCCGAGCACACCCATGGTGAGGAAGAACCACGGCGCGCTCATGCCGGCGCGGGTAAAGGCCAACAGCAGGCACAGCCCCAGGCATTCGAGCGCCACGCCAACCAGCAGCAGGTTCACGAAATTCTGCCGGCGTGTAGAGATAGCCCCGCCCACAAAGGAGCTGATGACCATCATCACCACCTGCGGCAGCGTCATGAACCCTGACTCTGTAGGGGTTTGATGCAGCACCGCCTGGTAATACAGCGGCATGAACACCAGCGAACCCATCATGGCGAAGGCCATGGCGGCCATGGCGCAGATCGCCACAGTAAAGCGACGATTGGCAAACAGCGCCGGGTCGATGATAGGCGCGGTAGCGGCGCGCTCTACCCGGTACAGCAGGGCGAACCCCGCCAGTGCCAGCACGCCAAGGCCCAGCGGGATGGCCACGCCGCCCTCGGCGGAAAACGAGTACGCATGGGTCAGCAACAACAACGCCGACGTGGCAACGCCGAGTACCACCGCCCCGGCATAATCCACACTCACCTGGGCCTGACGCTGCAACGCGGGAAGGTTACGGAACAGCCCTGCCATGGCCAGCGCGCCCAGCGGCAGGTTGATAAAAAATACCCAGCGCCAGTTCAGGTTGGAGGTGATGAACCCACCAAGCAGCGGCCCCAGGGCGCTGCTGATGGCGAAGGCAGCGGAGAACACACCTTGGTAGCGCCCACGCTCGCTGGGCTTGACCGAACGCCCGATCACGATCTGCGACAGGGTCATCAGCCCCCCTGCCCCCAGCCCCTGCAGGCCACGCGCAGCGATCAACTGACCCATGCTCGAACACATCCCGCACAGCACCGACGCCGCCACGAACACGCCGATACTGAGCATGAACAATGGCCGCTGGCCGTACAGGTCCGACAGCTTGCCGTACAACGGCGCACTGATGGTGGAGGTGAGCATGAACACCGTGACCACCCAGCTCAGGCTTTCGATCCCGTGCAGGTCGCTGGCAATGGCCGGCAGCGCCGTGGCCAGGATGCTCTGGTCCAGGGCGCCGAGCACCATGGCCAGCAGCAGCGACACGATGAGCGCCGCCGAGGGACGGCTGCGGGTATCAGCGGCCGGCGCCACGGTGGTTTGAGCTTCTGTAACGGTAGAACGGGCCAAGAGAACTCCTGTGACGATAACGCGCGGCCGTCCATTTAGCCGAGGGTGGCCGGTGCAGGCAAGGGCCGGGAACCAATCTCCTTGTTTTCTCCTTATTTACGCGCTTCGTCCGTGGGCCCAGACAACTGTCACAAGGCGGGGTAGCATAGTGGCTGGATAGCATCAGCCAGCCTATGGAATCAGCGGTTTTTTTATGGACATGAAGGCGTTAACCCGATGTGCGTTCCTTGTGCTGGCCCTGGGCATTTCGGCCGGGCCCGCCGTGGGCGGCGAGGGTGACAGTCACGACGGCCCACGGCCGCATCATCGTGGCTACAAGGTAGGGGGCGGTGTGGTTGTGCTGGTAGTGATCGCAGCGGTCGCGGCCAGCATGGTGTTGTTCGGCGATTTCCGCCGCCGACGCCTCGGGAAGAACGAACCCGCAGCGCCTCGCCCTGCCCCTTTGCCCGAGGGCTCGGAATGGGACACCCAAGGCGCCGACGACCCCGGTGCGGACCAGCCACGCCTTCCCAGCCCCCGTCAGCGCAGGGCGCGCCGCGCGGAGCGGGCCACGGCCGAGCCGGGATCGGATACCTGAACCGCCCCGCTACAAGGGCCGACTGGCTGGGCGCAGATTTTCTTCATCACGCCCGTAGCTGTGGGGACCGCTGATCCGGGCACGCTGAACGATAGGCGGCAGGGCGCAGTCCACCCTGAACGTTCCAGCAGCAACCGCCGCGCAGCGTTGTCCCGGATTACGGCCTAACTTGCTTCTGACGCCCCCTGGATGCTACGTCGGAGGCACGCATGAAGATTACCCACGTCGCTCCTTTATGGGAGGCCGCCCACAGGCTGACCGTGAACACAGGCGTACGCCCATGAACAGCACAGGCGGCCAGCAAGATTACGTTCTGGTGGAAGGCGACATGTTTCTGGTCACCAACTCGTTCGGCGACATCACCGGTGGCGCCGACGGGCTGTTCTATCAGGATACCCGGGTACTGTCGGATTACCGCCTGAGCGTGGCCGGCCAGCAACCCTGCCTGCTCTCGGCTTCGGTCAGCCAGGACAACGTCTACTCCACGTCTCATTTCACCAATCACCCACTTCCGGTGATCGGGGAAACTTCCGCGCCGCAAGGGGTGCTGCACATCGAGCGGCGCCGATTCCTCTGGGAAGGCAGCATGCACGAGTGCATCGTGCTGACCAATTACAGCGATGCGACCGCGGCGCTTTCCGTTGCACTGCACTTTGCCGGGGACTTTCGCGACATGTTCGAGGTACGCGGTGCGCCCCGGCCCCACCGGGGCACACTGGAACCTACCGTGGTCAGTGACGGCCAGGTTGTCATGAGCTACAAGGGGCTGGATGACCACGTTCGCAACAACATAATCCGCTTCTCCGAAGCGCCGGCGATGCTCAGTGAAAACGTGGCCGAGTTTCACGTAAGTCTGGCGCCCCACGCCGATCGGGCCCTGTATGTGTTGGTGGGCCCTGTTAACCAGGCGCCCTGCCGCGAGCACTACCGGGCATGCGCGGCGCGGGCCCGGCTGGCGATGCGCAAGAAGCAGCGCCAGGGCGCGCGGCTGGTTGCTTCTGGTCGGCTGTTCCAGAGCTGGCTGGATAAATCCCGCGCTGACGTCGCCTTGCTTACTGCGGATTTTCCCACAGGCCCCTACCCCTATGCAGGCATCCCGTGGTACTCCACGCCGTTCGGCCGCGACGCGATCATTACCGCGCGGCAGTTGCTGTGGCTCGATCCCACCCTCGCGAGAGGGGTATTGCGCTACCTGGCCGAGCACCAGGCGAAGGAAACGTCGGCCTTCCGGGACGCCGAGCCGGGCAAGATCATGCATGAAACCCGTCAAGGTGAAATGTCCCGGCTGAACGAGCTACCCTTCGGCCGCTATTACGGCGGGGTGGACACAACGCCCCTGTTTATCGCACTGGCGGGCGCCTATGTGCGCCGAGTGGATGACTGGGCATTCATCGACAACCTGTGGCCACACCTCGAAGCCGCCGCTGGCTGGTTGACCCAGAACGCCGCTCGCAACCTCGACGGGTTTATCAGCTACGCCCGCGGAGAAAGCACGGGCCTGGCCAACCAGGGCTGGAAGGACAGCCACGACTCGATCTTCCACGAGAACGGCGACAGCCCGGTGGGGCCCATTTCCCTGATCGAAGTCCAGGGTTACGCCTTCGAGGCTTACCAAAGCCTGGCGTACATCGCTGAGGGCCGAGGCGACCCGGCCGCTGCCTTGCACTGGGCCCAGCAGGCGAAGCGCATGCAGCAGGCCGTGGAGCGGCATTTCTGGCAGGAGGATCAGCACTTTTATGCCTTGGCGCTGGACGGTGAAAACCGGCCGTGTCGTGTGCGGGGCTCCAACGTAGGCCACTTGCTGGCCTCAGGCTTGCCCGCGCCTGAACGGGGCCGGCTGGTGGCCAGGCAACTGCTGGGCAGCGCCTTCCATAATGGCTGGGGCGTGCGCACCCTGGCGCGGGAAGCGGCCCGCTACAATCCGATGTCGTATCACAACGGGTCGGTATGGCCCCACGACGTTGCCCTCTGCACACTGGGCATAGGCCGCTATGGGCTACATGACGGCGTGGTGCGGCTGCTGGGGGGTGTCTTCGAGGCGGCGAGCCATTTCGACATGCGCCTGCCAGAGCTGTTCTGCGGCTTCGAACGCGCGCCTGGCGAGTCACCTATCGCCTACCCTGTGGCTTGCCTGCCGCAGGCCTGGGCGGCCGGCTCGGTGTTCATGTTGCTGCAAGCCTGCCTGGGTATCTCTATTGATGCGCAGCGGGGCAAGATCACCATCACCCGCCCCCAACTGCCCTTTGGTATCTCACGGCTGGAAGTGCAACACATCGGCTTTGGCGATAGCAGCCTGGACCTCATCTTCCAGCGCGTAGGCAAGCGTATCGTGTGTTACGTCGAACGCCAGGCCGAGGGCCGATCGATACAAGTGGATGTGCGTTACTGAACAGGCTCGCCAATTCAATGAGGCTCACCCATGGCTGAACACGAGTTGCCTACGCTCTACCATGCCTACCTGACCTGCCTCAACGAACGGGACCTGGGCAGGCTGGGCGAGCATGTTCATGCCCAGGTGGAATACAACGATGCCCCCGTTGGGTTAGCAGGGTACCGCGCCATGCTGGAAGGAGATTTTGCCGCAATTCCAGACCTGCGGTTTGAAACCACTCTGCTCATTGCCGAACCGCCCCATATCGCCAGCCGCCTAGCCTTCGACTGCACACCAGCGGGGGAGCTGTTCGGGATGGCCGTGAACGGGCAGCGTGTGCGGTTTTTCGAGAACGTGTTCTATCAGTTCGAAGCGGGCAAGATCCGCCGGGTGTGGTCAGTGATCGACAAGGCTGCGATCCAGGCACAACTGCTCCCCGTTCGCGACTCGTTCCTGTAGCCGCCAACCCTGACGCACGGTGTCCACGCCAATGGGGTACCCCAGCGACCTCTCATAACTGCCATGTAGAGCCGTCTGCCTGGCCACTGTAAACACGTCTAAATTGTTACATAATGCAATCCTGCGTCACATAACCGCATCAGGCAGGAAACGCGATGGACTGGCACACACTCAAGCGCTATTGGCGTATCGAAGTCATGGGTGGCGAACATAAGCCATTCAAGCCCAAGCGAATGCTTCGTCGCATTCTCCAAAGGGAACAGGAGCATTACCTGTTCTGGTTTCGGCTGGCGCAATATTTTTACCGGCGGCCCAAGGGAGTATTGAATTATCCGAAGATCGCCCGGCGCATCCACGCCAGCCTCGTTCGCACCCACGGGATAGATATTATGTTGGCGGCCGAAATCGGGGCCGGCATTACCTTTGCCCATCGAACCGGTATCGTAATCGCCGACGCCGCGCGCATCGGGGAAAATCTGTTCATTCGCCAGAACACCACGATTGGCGTGCGCACCAGCGGCCAGAAAGGCCTGATTTACATCGGGGACAACGTTGAGTTGGGCGCCAACGTTTGTATCATCGGCGAAGATATTCATATCGGCGATAACGTCACGATCGGCGCCATGGCATTCATCAACAAGGATGTGCCTCCTGATAGTACCTGCTATACACGCCATGTCGCGACGATCCGGCCCAAGGAGGGGGCGGCGGCTGCCTAGCGCTCGCCCTCCCGCTTACCAAGGCAGCCGTTAACCACCCGGTACGAGCTTTAGTACCCTACAACGGGCCGCCGGCTGCGGTCTTGATCAGCCCGGCGATGATCGCCTCTTCACTGCCCGGCAACTCGGCGTACCAGGCCTGGGTTGCTGTCTCGTCTTCACCATGGATGATCGCCGCCCGCTCCCGTGCCTTGAGCACCAGGTTGGCAACACGGTCGGCGCGCTGCGCCTCGTAGCGCTGCAAGCCGGCCTGGACCGAACTCGCCCCCTCCAGGCTGCGCGCCAGCACCCAGGCGTCTTCCATGGCCTGGCAGCCGCCTTGGCCAATATTCGGCGTCATGGCATGGGCGGCGTCACCCAGCAATGCCACACGCTGGCTCGCCAGATGAGGCACCCTTTGCGTGTCGTGGATCTCTACCCGGGCAATGCCGGCCGGGTCCAGGCGGTCGATCAACTGCTGTACCGGTTGGGCCCAGCCGGCAAAGTGCGCCTGCAATTCCTCCCGGTATTGCTTGCGCACGTTGGGCGTGCCCGCAGGCAAGGGCACGTCGAAGAAGAAGTAGAATTCGTCGGCGCCCATCGGCATCAACGACACCCGCTTGTGCTCGCCCACGAACTGGGCCCACTCATGCCGGTCGCTCAAGGCGGCGTCCATCCTGATACGGCCATTCCAGTTCACGTAGCCGCAGTAGCGACGGTCGATCCGCTCGCCTGCAACGGTATTGCGCAGCGCCGAGTGGGTGCCGTTGGCAGCAATCAGCAAGTCTGCCTGGACCGGCTCGCCCGTAGACAGGCGCACGCTCACACCTTCTTGCGATTCGGTGTAGCCCTCGCAACCTACGCCAAGGGTGACATGCTCCGGCCCCACCGCCTCCAGCAGCAGCCGTTGCAGTTCGGCACGGGCAATGGGGCACGCGCGCTGGCGCACCTGGCGGTAGAGCGGGTCGAGGCTGAAGCGGGTCAACAGCTCGCCCGTATGGGTGGAATAGCTCATCGCACGCATATCGCCCGCCACGGTCTCTACCGCCTCACCGACACCCAGCGCATGCAGTACCTTCATCCCGTTCGGCCAGATGGAAATAGCCGCGCCGATAGGTGCCAACTCAGCCGCGCGCTCGTAGAGGTGTACGTTATGGCCCGCCTGGCGCAGGGCGATCGCCGCGCTTAGCCCGCCCATGCCTGCACCGGCGATTATCACATTGAGGTTTTGCATGATCCGTCCGCGAGGTTGATTGTGCCCGCCTAGTGTAAAGCAAGAAGCTGACCAAGTGGTCAGGTGACAGGGCAGCCGGGAACACAGGCCCCACTGGCGGCCTGGCGACCCACGGAGGTGCATTTTGTACGCTTTGCGCACCTGTTCCGGGCCAGGGCGGGACGCTTCGCTTCGCGGTATGCTTCGCTACGAGCAATCGAAGCACCGCATTGGAGGCCCCTTGGGCAAAGACGTCGAAAACCCCTGCACTTCGGACTGCAAACTCAGCGACGGTGTTTGCCGGGGCTGTGGCCGCTCCAAGGAAGAAATCAAAGCCTGGAAACGCCTCAAGCGCCCAGAGCGTGCCGCCGTGGTGCAACGGGCGCGCGATCGGTTGAAAGCGCTCAAGGGAAAGAAGAAGAAATAATGCTCGGCGCCACCATTGGCCCGAGGCCGTGGCGCAACCTGCGCGCGGGCTATAAAATGGCCGCTCACACAGACCACAGGTGCATCATGGCCACCGATACCTCCAAGCTCGATCGAATCCTCGCCGACAACCAGCGCGAGCGCGAAAGCGGTTATCGCGACAAGGCCCTGAAGATGTACCCCCACGTGTGCGGCCGCTGCGCCCGGGAGTTTTCCGGCAAGCGCCTCAGCGAACTCACCGTGCACCACCGCGACCATAATCACGACAATAACCCGCAGGATGGCTCCAACTGGGAGCTGCTGTGCCTGTATTGTCATGACAACGAACACGCCCGCTATACCGATCAGCAGTATTTCACTGAAGGCTCCCTGAGCACGCCTTCCGTTGCCAAAGCCACGCACAACCCGTTCGCCGCACTGGCGGGGTTGATGAAGAAGGAGTAAGCCAGGCGGGCTGCCACTATTGCTATTGGCAATACCCACCATCACGCTTGATGCATTCCGCTTCGCTTCGCTGCCCGGGAAAATATCGGTACTCCCTACCGCGCCCTCCCGGCCAGGAACGATCCAGGAATTCACACCGTGCGTACTTCACTCGCTATCTGCAGCCTGGCTGCCCTTGGTGCTCTGACAGGCTGCGCCTCCGCGCCCAACGAACCGACCCTCGCCCTGCAAACCAGTAAAAGCCCCGACGCTTATGCTGCCTGCGTCATGCCCCGGTTACAGGAGCATGCTTTCCACCCTACCCTTACCCAGGGCCAGCGTAATTACAGGATTGTGGTGCCCAGTTCGATTGCCGCCGATAACGTGATCGACGCTTACAAGGCCGGAGAGGGCGGGAAGGTGTTCGTGTACGAGCGCAGCCTGCTGTCGCCCGGGTTCGCACGGGTGGCGAGAGAGTGCGCTTAGGCTGAGCGACTCGATATGACGGCGTGCGATTTCTGAACGCACGCTCCAGACGGCCCGCGCGCATGCAAGGCTCAGGGACAGTATTCCCTGAGCCTTGCAACCTTTCAGTTCAGCGGAACCAGACGCGCGCGCTGCGCCTCGGTCAGCGAGTCGACCGTGCCTACGGTCAAGTCACTTGGGTTGGAAGCCGCAAGTGGCATACCCATGTCGGCCGAGGCTTGCTCTGGCAATTTGAACATTGCGCCCGTGGCTGGATCGACGATTAACATGCCAATCAGGCCGCCAAACAGAATGTTGCCCCAGTACCAACCGCTCAAGCTTGAGTCGAGCGTCACTGTTCTGTCCGCATAGCCCTGCTTCTTGAAACGCAAGGTATAGGTCTCGCCGGAGAAATAGCCTTTTCCGGACTTGAGCGTGACCGTGCTGGGCGTATTGCCCGAATGGATCACTTGCCCACTCTTGTCGGTAATTTCAAACGAAGCGCCAGCCGGCGCGCTCGATACGTTTACCGGGTATTTCGACTCGCCCAGGATACTGGCGCAACCACCAAGCCCCAACGATGCAACGAGGGCAAAGACCGCCCCAAAATGTCCCGCTTTCATTACCGCTCCTTTGTGCCTTCACTGGCTATGGCTCGAATCGGCCGGCGGCAATTGTATCGCAATAGTGTCAGAATGGTATCACTGCTCTAAAAATCCCGAACTAGAAGGGTGTGCGGCTCCATACAGCGCCCTACCGGCCTCGCGCATGAAGATTTCCACCGTCTTGGGGCCGATACCCTTGAAGGCCTGGAGCCGCTGTTCGAGATCGGACAGATCGGCGCTTGCGTGATGCAGGTTCACTACCTTACCGGCATATTCGTCGCTCAACCGTTGCGCCAGGGCAACCAGGCGGTCGGCAGTGGATTCGTCATAGCGCGCATAGCCCGCCTCCCCAAGCATGGCCACCAGGTCGGCATGACGGCAACGGGCAAGCTTGCGCGGTGTATCGAGCTGATGCTTGTCCACGATCACTCGATACGCCTGCGCGGCGATCTCGGCGCGGATGCGCTTGCCCATCAGGAAACTGGCGATCAGCCACTTGAACAGGCTGGCTTCATCGTTATTGTGCAGGGTCAAGTTCAGGTCCTGGGCCGTAACGGTCCTGCTCATGGGCCCACGCGCTCCTTGTTCTCGGCAGGCTCGGTAGCATCCGAGGGCAGTGGATCGCTGACCGCAGGATCGTCCAGGTCCACGTCAGGCTCGGGAATGCCTTTTACAGGTTCGAATATATCGGGGGTAACGCCCGGGGTTTCAGGATCAATGCTCATGCCCAACCTCCACGTTTATGCCCTACCTGAACCTTTGGAACCGTGCGAGCCGATCCCGTGCGGCGGATGAACTTGAAAAATTGCGAAGGAGTTGATCCATAGACTCATATACTATAGTTTTGTGTCTACAGATTAAGCACACGAGATCCTGATGAGCCAGCCTATCAACGCACATGCACTTTCCACCAAGGACGCGGGGGCAGTCGCGTTGCGCACAGCGGTAACCATCATGGAACGGTGGAAAGCCACTACCCGCCAAATCGAAAACACCCTGCGGATATCACGCAGCACTTATGCGCGCGCCAAAGATCAGGACCGCACCGTAAGTCTGGACAGCGATCAATTCGCGCGTATCAGTCTCATCCTCAACATACACGCGGCGCTGCGCACGATCTTCGACAACCCTGAAAACGTGTACGGCTTTCCTTCCCTGAAGAATGACAATGATTTCTTCAATGGGCAGGCGCCTCTGGACGTGATGTCCACGGGTTCATTCATCAGCCTTTATGAAAGCTTTCGCCGTATCGACGCGCTGCGGGGCGCCCAATGGTAAGCGCGGTGGAGCTGACCGCACTTGGCGGCGACACGCTCAAGTGTTATCGGCTGGTGAACTCCAAGTACCCTCCAATCGATCTGTTCGACGATGTCGCCAACGCGGAGGAGTTCGAGATCCTTTACCAGGTTCAGGCGCTGACCAACCCGCGCCTGCAAAATGAGATAGGCATGCTCGATCTCATTCCACGCAGTGAAATCCCGTTCGGGATCACAGGGTGCGCGTACGCCACGGCCCCCTTCACCCACGTGAATCCCAATGGCTCCCGCTTCAGCGACGGCACGTTCGGGGTGTTGTATTTGGCCGACACCATGGAAACCGCGCTTGCCGAGGTCCGCTATCATCAAGAGGCTTACTGGAGCAAGGTTCAGGGGCTGAGCTACGAGCGCTTCGTGTTTCGCGGCCTGGCGTGCCGGTTCGACGAAACGGGGATACTGGACGCCACGGCTCTGCCGCCCACCCACGCGATTTACGCGCCAGACGATTACAGTGCATCCAGGCTACTGGGGCGGGACGTAAAGAAAGCAAAAGCCCCCGGCCTGCGTTATCACTCGGTTCGCTCGCCAGGTAATACCTGCTGGGCACTGATGACTCCCCGCCGGGTAGCCTCGATCATTCAGGCCGGCCACTATGAGATGGTCTGGAACAAGCAGATCACCAGCGTGAACAAGTTGGTGTAGGCGCCACGACCATCATGTGCTTCGCACCGAACCTACTTAGGCCTAAGATGGGAACATTCGATTGGCCAAGGCAGCGTAATGATTCCAGGGTACCGTATTCGCTTTTACTGCTTGTTAGGCGTGCTTTTGTGCGGGGCGGGTATGGTGTTATTCGTAAGCGACGTGCTGAACGCCCTTCTCTACCAGAGCTTCAATGCCATGACCGGCTGGCGTAGGCATCGCGTTTGGGAACACCTGACAGTGTCAGCGAACCCTATACGCTTTTGGATATACCTTGCATTGCCGGCATTTGGCGCGGCAGCGTCGACCTATGGGGTATACAAACTGAGCCGGGGCGTCTTGCTAGGTAAGCAAGCGTATAGATGCTGGCAGGATCCAGAGTGGATCAACTGAAAGACCAAGACAATGGCAATGGCGTCACCCAACCCGCAAAGCCCTGACGCCGGCGCAGCAAAGGCTCGGGATTCCGAGGCCCGCCCAAAGCCAACCGACAAACCAAGGAACAAGCTAGGGCTGGCCAACCGCACAAACAAAAAAGCCCTGAATAATCAGGGCTTTGATGAAAAATGATGGCGGAGGCGTAGAGATTCGAACTCTAGGATAGTTGCCCATCGACGGTTTTCAAGACCGTTGCCTTAAACCACTCGGCCACACCTCCTCGTATTGCGGGCGCCATCATACCGGAATGAAACAAGCTGTCAAACACTGCTGCTCGCCCTACCGCGCCGCTTTGGTATGCTGTTTTGCGACTAGAGATTTCCGGGGCGGATACGGCGCTTGCCCCCGGGCCGAAAGGCCTGTTCAATCGCCTCATCAACGACCTAAAGGAGTTTCGCCATGCGCGAACAGGATTACACCCTCAGCCACGGCGCGAAGGGCGCCGAGCTGGAAGTCAGTCGAGTACTTCGCAATACCTATGGCCTGCTGGCCCTCACCCTGGCCTTCAGCGCGGTCTGCGCCTTCGCCGCGCAGCAGATGAACGTCCGCTACCCGAACGTGTTCGTGGTGCTCATCGGCTTCTATGGCCTGTTCTTCCTCACCAACAAGCTGCAGGATTCGGTCTGGGGCATCGTTTCCACCTTCGCCCTTACCGGTTTCATGGGCTACATCCTCGGCCCTGTGCTCAACCGTTACCTGGGCATGGCCGGTGGTGCGGAAATCGTCAGTTCGGCGTTTGCCATGACTGCCCTGGTATTCGGTGGCCTGTCGGCCTACGTGCTGATTACCCGCAAGGACATGTCGTTCCTTTCCGGCTTCATCACCGCAGGCTTCTTCGTGCTGCTGGGCGCGACCCTGGCCGGCCTGTTCTTCAACATCAGCGGCCTGCACCTGGCGATCAGCGCCGGCTTCGTGCTGTTCTCCTCGGTGTGCATCCTCTTCCAGACCAGTGCGATCATCCACGGCGGCGAGCGCAACTACATCATGGCCACCGTCAGCCTGTATGTATCCATCTACAACCTGTTCGTCAGCCTGCTTCAGCTGTTCGGCCTGATGAGCCGCGACGACTGATCACTTGCTTTACCCCGGCCCGCTTCGGCGGGCTTTTTTATGCGTGAGCGATTAGAATTCAGCTGTCGCCCAGCCCGGAAACGCTATGAAGTTCGCTATCGCCGTATTTAGTCCGCCGCATGCTCCGGCTACTCGACGCGCCTTGCGCTTCACCGAGGCAGCGCTTGCGGCGGGGCATGAAATCACCCGTGTTTTTTTCTATGGCGATGGCGTACATAACGCGTCGGCCAACATCGTTGTGCCTCAGGATGAATTCGATAGCGCGGCAGCCTGGCGGTTATTGATCGCGAACAACGGCCTGGACGGCGTGGTGTGCATCGCCGCGGCGTTGCGGCGCGGCACCCTGAACGCCGAAGAGGCAGCGCGCTGGGAGCGCCCGGCGGCGAATGTCTTACCGCCCCTCGAGCTTTCTGGCCTGGGTCAGCTGCACGAAGCAGCGCAGGCAGCCGATCGTTTGCTCTGCTTCGGAGGCGATTGAAATGGCCAGGTCCCTATTGATTGTCAGCCGCGGCGCGCCCTGGAGCGGCATGACGGCTCGGGAAGCGCTGGACATTGCCTTGGCTGGCGGCGCCTACGACTTGCCTGTGGGCATGCTTTTCATGGATGACGGCGTATTCCAGCTGGTCGACGGTCAGCGGCCCGAGGCAGTGAAGCAAAAGAACCTGGCCGCGAACCTCCAGGCCCTGCCGCTGTTCGGTGTGGAGGCCCTCTTCGTCTGCGCGGCCAGCCTGGCCGAACGCGGGATCGACGACAGCCAGCTTACGCTGTCGGCGGAAATAACGGGGCCAGAGGGCTTGTCGGCGTTGTTCAACCAGTTCGACGAGGTCATTACGCTCTGATGGCAACCCTGCATGTAATTTCCAGTTCTCCATTCACCGACACCCGCCTGGGCAGCTGCCTGCGTACGCTGGGGCCTGATGATGGCCTGTTGCTTTGCGGTGCAGCGGTACAAGCATTGCGGCGGGGTACCGTGGCGGCGCAAAAGCTCGACCAGCTCGCCTCCCCACGGCTGTATGCGCTGAACGAGGATTGCGAAGCGCATGGGATTGAACACTCCAAGGCCCAGCCCATCGACTACCCTCAGTTTGTCGAGTTGTCCCTGGCCTATGACCGGGTGAATACATGGCTGTAAGCGCGCTGGCTATAGCTGGCAAACACATCGAAGTCGACAAGGAAGGCTTCCTTGTCGACTTGGGGGACTGGTCCCTGGAGGTTGCCACCGCGCTGGCACAGGCGGAAGGCATTACGCTTACTCCGGCTCATGAAGAGGTACTGATAGCACTGAGGCGCTTTTATGCCGAATTTCAGCTGTCACCTGCCACGCGGCCGCTGGTGAAATACATAGCGGCCCAACTGGGGCCCGACAAGGGCAACAGTGCCTACCTCAACCATCTGTTCAAGGGCACCCCGGCCAAGCTGGCTGCAAAGCTGGCGGGCCTGCCCAAACCGGCCAATTGCATATGACGACGATCGAACCGCTTCGCCTCGACACCCCGGCCGAACACCCCTTCGCCGAGTTCGTACGAATACTGGGCAAAGGCAAGCGAGGCGCGCGTGCGCTTACCCGTGAGGAAGCCTTCAGGGCGATGGGCATGGTGCTCGACGGTGAAGTCGAGGACACCCAGCTTGGGGCCTTCCTGATGTTGCTGCGGCACAAGGAAGAAAGCGCCGAAGAGTTGGCGGGGTTCACCGAGGCCGTCCGCGCCCGGGTAGCCGCCCCGGCACTGCGAGTGGACCTTGACTGGCCTTCCTACGCCGGCAAGAAACGCCACCTGCCCTGGTACCTGCTGGCGGTGAAATGCCTGGGCCAAAATGGCCTGCGAATTTTCATGCACGGCGGAGGCGCCCACACTGCCGGGCGGCTTTACACCGAACACTTGCTGAGTGACCTGGGCATTGAGCTGTGCCGGGACTGGCCACAGGTGCGCGCCGCCCTGGACGCCTCAGGAGTGGCCTTCGCACCGCTGTCCGACTGGGCAGGCCCCTTACAGCGCATGATCGACCTCCGAAACACCCTGGGATTGCGCTCCCCTATTCACTCCCTCGCGCGGGTGCTGAACCCCCTCGGTGCTCGCTGTGGCTTGCAGAGCATTTTCCACCCGGGCTATCAGCCTGTGCACCGTGAAGCCAGCCGGTTGCTGGGGGACACGTCTATCGTGATCAAGGGGGACGGCGGAGAGCTGGAAGTGAACCCGGACGCGGCCTGCCATCTCTATGGAGCAAGTGGCGGCCAGGCTTGGGATGAAGAATGGCCACAGCTGTCGGCGCAGCGGCACCTCAAACCCGGCTTCCTGGACCCGGCACAGTTGGAACGGGTATGGAAGCGGGAAACGGAAGACCGCTACGGCGAACTGGCTGTGGTTTCGACCATGGCCCTGGCCTTGCGCGGCCTGGGCAAGCCTCGTGAAGAGGCTTTTGCGACCGCGAAAGCCTGGTGGGATGCTCGGGACAGCAGCCGCTAGGCGCTGCCTTCGAACCAGGCGAGCTTGTCGCGCAGGCGAACCACCTCGCCCACGATCACCAGCGTTGGCGCATGCACTTCATGGCGGGCCACCAGCGCTGGCAGATCTGCCAGGGTGCCAGTAAACACCCGCTGGTGGGCCGTGGTTCCCTGCTGCACCAGTGCCGCCGGGGTGTCGGGTGAACGGCCATGGCGGATCATGCCTTCGCAAATAACCGGCAAACCCACCAGGCCCATGTAGAACACCACTGTTTGCGCGGGGGCCACCAGGTCATTCCACGGGAGGTCGCTGCTCCCATCCTTCAAGTGCCCGGTCACGAAGCGTACCGACTGTGCATAGTCCCGGTGCGTCAGCGGAATGCCGGCATACGCAGCGCAACCACTGGCAGCGGTAATGCCCGGCACCACCTGAAAGGGAATGCCATGGGCCGCCAGCTCTTCGATTTCCTCGCCGCCGCGGCCAAAGATGAACGGGTCGCCGCCCTTCAACCGCACCACGCGCTTGCCTTGCAGGGCCAGCTCTACCAGTTGGCGGTTGATCTGGTCTTGGGGCAGGGCATGATCCGCCCGCCGCTTGCCCACGTAGATGCGCTCGGCATCCCGTCGGCAGAGTTCGATGATGGCGGGCGCCACCAGGCGGTCATAGAGCACTACATCCGCTTGCTGCATCAGCCGCAGCGCCTTGAAGGTGAGCAGATCGGGATCACCCGGCCCGGCACCTACCAGGTAAACCTCGCCCGGCGCATGAGGCGGCGCGCCTTCCACCCGCTCCGCCAGCATGCTGGCCGCCTCGCTGCCACGGCCAGCCAGTTGCCGCTCGGCAATCGGCCCCTGGAATACCTCTTCCCAGAAGGCCCTGCGTTGATTCACCTCGGGAAAGCGTTGCTTTACCCGATCGCGAAAGCCCGCCGCCAGCTTGGCAAGTTCACCATAGGCCGACGGAATCCACGCTTCGAGGCGTGCGCGGATCAAACGCGCCAGCACCGGTGCATCGCCTCCGCTGGAAACGGCCACTACCAACGGCGAGCGGTCAACGATGGCCGGGAAGATAACGGTGCACAGTGCCGGTGCATCCACCACGTTGACTGGAATACAACGGTGCTGCGCCTCCGCCGAAACCTGTGCGTTGAGCGGTGTGTCATCGGTTGCCGCGATGACCAGCACGCAATCGGTCAGGTCCTGAGCGTGATATCCGCGCGCGCGAACTTCACCGCCGCTGCTTTCAGCCAACGCAACCAGCTGGCTATCCACTACCGGAGCAACCACCCGCAGCACCGCGCCCGCATCGGCCAGCAGGCGAGACTTGCGCAGGGCGATCTCGCCGCCCCCCACTACCAGTACGACGCGCCCGGACAGTTTGTGAAACAGCGGCAGGAAATTCATTCAGCCAATGACCTCAAGGCCAGCCATATAAGGTTTGAGCACTTCCGGCACCCGGATGGAGCCGTCGGCCTGCTGGTAGTTTTCCAGCACCGCTACCAGGGTACGGCCAACCGCCAGGCCGGAGCCGTTGAGGGTATGGACCAACTCGGGCTTGCCGGTTTCCGGGTTACGCCAGCGGGCTTGCATACGGCGTGCCTGGAAGTCGCCGGTGTTGGAGCAGGACGAGATTTCCCGGTATTTGCCCTGGCTGGGCACCCACACTTCAAGATCGTAGGTCTTGACTGCGCTGAAGCCCATGTCACCCGTGCACAAAGCCAGCACGCGATAAGGCAGTTCAAGGAGCTGGAGTACACGCTCGGCGTTGGCGGTGAGGCCTTCGAGGGCTTCCATGGATTTGGAAGGCTCGACCACCTGGACCATCTCGACCTTGTCGAACTGGTGCTGACGGATCATGCCGCGGGTATCCCGGCCGGACGCGCCCGCCTCGCTGCGGAAGCATGGCGTATGGGCCACCAGCTTCAACGGCAGCACCTTGGCATCGAGGATCTGGTCCGCGACCAGGTTGGTCAGCGACACCTCGGCCGTAGGGATAAGGTACAGGTCCGCCTCGCCGTCGCGGGCAATCTTGAACAGGTCTTCCTCGAACTTGGGCAACTGCCCCGTGCCCTGAAGCGCCGGGGCCTGGACGAGATACGGGGTGTAGGCCTCTTCGTAACCGTGCTCGGCCACGTGAAGGTTGATCATGAACTGCGCCAGGGCACGGTGCAGCCGCGCAATCGGCCCGCGCAGCACCGCGAAGCGTGCTCCAGACAGGCGCGCGGCGCTCTCGAAATCCAGCCAGCCGAAGCGTTCGCCCAGGGCGACGTGATCCTTGATTTCGAAATCGAAGGCCGCAGGCGTGCCCCAGCGGCGCACTTCCAGGTTGTCGTCTTCATCCTTGCCCACCGGCACCGAGGCGTCAGGCAGGTTGGGCAAACCAAGAAGGATGCCGTCGAGCTGTGCCTGAATGTCGTCCAGTTCCGCCTTGCCCTGGGCAAGCTCCTGAGCCATGCGCTCCACGTCCGCCATCAACGGGGCGATGTCTTCGCCACGGGCCTTGGCCTGGCCAATGGATTTGGATCGACTGTTGCGCTCCGCCTGCAGCTGCTCGGTACGGGTTTGCACCACCTTGCGCTGGGCTTCCAGCGCTTCGATGCGAGCCACATCAAGGCTGAAGCCTCGGGTGGCAAGGCGCTCGGCTACTTCTTGCAGTTGGCCGCGTAACAGTTTCGAATCGAGCATGTGGTTCTCTCGTTGATCAGATTTTTGTCAGGTACAGGCCAGCCCAGGTCGCCAGGAGGCCGCCCAGGACACTGGCGGCCGCATAGCCTATGGCCAGTGGCGCCTGCCCGCTTTCCAGCAGGCGCAGCGTGTCCAGGGAAAAGGATGAGAACGTGGTCAGCCCACCCACGAAACCTACAATCAGCCCGGCCTTAAGGTAGGCCGGAGCGTCCGGCCTGCCCAGAAAGGCCCCGTAAAGATAGCCAATGATCAGGCACCCTACGATATTCACGGCCAGGGTGGCCAAATAGAAATGGCGAGGGTAATGGGCGCTTACCCAAACCCCGGTTGCGAAGCGGAGCAAACCACCTAACGCACCGAAACAGGCTACCGAGATTACAACCGGGATCACGACTTTCTCCGTTGCAGCGGGCTGGTACGGTCCAGCTCGGCGAGGTGCCGCAGCTTCTCGCCGATTTTAAGTTCGAGGCCACGGGGCACGGGCTGGTAATAATGCCGTGGTGCCATACCTTCAGGGAAGTAGTCTTCGCCGGCCGCGTAAGCATCCGGCTCGTCGTGGGCATAGCGATACTGCTCGCCGTACCCGAGCTGCTTCATCAGTTTGGTAGGCGCATTGCGAAGGTGCAACGGCACTTCCTGGGAGCCCATCCCCGCGGCGTCGGCCTTGGCGGCCTTGAACGCCGTGTACACCGCATTGCTCTTGGGAGCGCAGGCAAGGTAGACGATGGCCTGGGCGACCGCCAGCTCGCCTTCCGGGCTGCCGAGCCGCTCCTGGACGTCCCAGGCCGCCAAACACACACCCAGCGCTCGGGGATCGGCATTGCCGATGTCTTCGCTGGCCATGCGCACCACGCGGCGAGCGATGTAAAGGGGATCGCAGCCGCCATCCAGCATTCGGGCAAACCAATAGAGCGCGCCGTCGGGGCTGGATCCCCTGACCGACTTGTGCAGCGCTGATATCTGGTCGTAAAAGGCTTCGCCGCCCTTGTCGAAGCGGCGCCGGGTATCACCCAGCAGGCTTTGCAGCAGCGGGGTGCCGATCTCTTCGCCGTCCTCGACCAGGTCCGACGCATTCTCCAGGAGGTTCAGCAGCCGGCGGCCATCCCCGTCGGCCGCTGCTACCAACATGCCGAAGGCTTCATCTCCCAACGTGAGGTTACGTGCACCAAGGCCGCGCTGCTCGGTAAGGGCGCGCTGCGCTAGCTGACGCATCGCGGCCTCGTCCAGGCTTTTGAGCACATACACCCGGGCGCGGGACAGCAGGGCGTTATTGAGCTCGAAGGAAGGGTTTTCCGTCGTGGCGCCAACGAAAATCAGGGTGCCGTCCTCTACGTACGGAAGAAACGCGTCTTGCTGGGATTTGTTGAAGCGATGCACTTCGTCCACGAACAAAAGGGTGCGCCGCCCGTATTGGGCCGCCTGTTGCCGCGCCATCTCCACGGCGTGGCGGATCTCCTTCACCCCGGCCAATACCGCTGAAACCGTTTCGAAATGTGCGTCGGTAACCTTGGCCAGCAGTCGCGCCAGCGTAGTTTTACCCACACCAGGTGGCCCCCAGAAGATCATCGAGTGCAGGGCACCCTGTTCCAGGGCTTCACGCAAGGGCTTGCCGCGGCCAAGCAGATGCTCCTGGCCCACGTACTCATCCAGCGTGCTGGCCCGCAGCCGGGCAGCCAGAGGCTGCGAAGGCGGCGGCGAGCTGAACAGGTCCATGAAAGCGGAGCCGCCCTATTCCTGAATCACGTCGGCACCCTTGGGGATGACGAACGTGAACTTGCTGGCCGGGACTGGCTCATTGGCCTTGATGCCCATGAACAGGATATTGGTGCGCTGCCCTACGCTGTCGATCAGTTGCATGTCGTTGATCAGGCCACGGCGGAACGACAACCGCAGCGAGTCGAACAAGGTATCCTTGGTCTTGGGCTTGAGTACGAAGTCGATAACGTCGCCGGCTTCCTTCGAAGTGATGTCGAAACTCTGACTGATTTTGGACACATCACCAGACAACAGCAGCGCTGGGGTCTGAGTCAGGCGCTGGTCGAGGGTTTTGATGGTCACCTGCTCCAGGTCAGGGTCCCAGAGCGATACCTTCTTGCCGTCCGACACCATCAGCTGCTCTTGTGGTGCATCAGTATGCCAGTTGAACAACCCTGGCCGCTGGAGCGCCATTTCACCGCTGGTTTCCTGCAGCTGGGTGCCGCTACCGTCGAGTGTGAGCTGGGAAAAACGCCCGGTGAGGGTCTGGGACTTTTCCAGCAGTTGCGTCAGCGACTTTACCGCCTGGTCATCCGCCACTGCGGAAACGCTGGCCATGGCCAGGGCAGACACCAACAACATGCGAATCAGGCGCATGATAATCCTCTAGTCAGGTGGGCGAACCAGTGCCTGTTCGGCACTGGCCTATCAGTCTCGTGTCGGGCCGGGCGCGATGACGTCGCGGCTGCCGTTGCTGTTCATGGGTGTGACCACGCCGGCCATTTCCATGGCTTCGATCATCCGGGCGGCGCGGTTATAGCCGATTTTCAGCTTGCGCTGAACCGAGGAGATGGACGCCCGGCGACTCTCCAGCACGAAGGCCACGGCCTCGTCGTACAGGGCATCGCTTTCGCTGTCGTCACCGTCACCACCACCCGAGCCTTCGAAGCTTGCGCCATTACCTTCTTCAACACCGTTAAGGATGTCGTCGTTGTAGTCCGGCGTGCCACGTTGCTTCCACGCTTCCACCACACGGTGGACTTCGTCGTCCGACACGAACGCACCGTGCACACGGATCGGCAGGCTGGTACCAGGAGGCATGTAAAGCATGTCACCGTGGCCGAGAAGCTGCTCGGCGCCGCCCTGATCGATGATGGTTCGGGAGTCGATCTTGCTCGACACCTGGAACGCCATCCGCGTCGGGATGTTGGCTTTGATCAGCCCGGTGATCACATCCACGGAGGGCCGCTGGGTAGCGAGGATCAGGTGGATGCCCGCCGCGCGCGCTTTCTGGGCGATACGGGCGATCAGCTCTTCCACTTTCTTGCCGACGATCATCATCATGTCGGCAAACTCGTCCACCACCACCACGATGGTCGGCAGTGTTTTAAGCAGTGGGGCTTCGTCTTCCATGCTTTCGCGACGGTAGAGCGGATCCCCCAGCGGAGTGCCGGCCTCTTCGGCGTCCTTCACCTTGCGATTGAAACCCGCCAGGTTACGCACACCCATGGCCGCCATCAGCTTGTAGCGGCGCTCCATCTCGGCCACGCTCCAACGCAGGGCGTTGGCGGCGTCCTTCATGTCGGTGACCACCGGGCACAGCAGGTGCGGAATGCCTTCGTAGATCGACAGCTCGAGCATTTTCGGGTCGATCATGATAAGCCGCGCTTCCTGTGGCGTGGACTTGAACAGGATCGACAGGATCATCGCGTTCACGCCCACCGACTTACCGGAACCGGTGGTACCGGCGACCAGCAGGTGGGGCATCTTGGCCAGGTCGGTAATGACCGGCTTACCGCCAATGTCATGCCCGAGGGCAAGCGTGACCGGCGACTGGGCATCATCGTACTGAGGCGTGGACAGCACTTCGGAGAACCGCACGATCTGGCGGTCCTCGTTGGGAATTTCGATGCCCACGGTAGTTTTGCCCGGGATTACCTCCACAACGCGCACGCTGGTCACCGCGAGCGAGCGCGCGAGGTCCTTCGCGAGGTTGGAAATGCGGCTGACCTTCACGCCCGCGGCAGGCTGGATTTCGTAACGGGTGATCACCGGGCCCGGATGGATCGAGTCTACCGTGACCTCTACACCGAATTCCTTGAGTTTGATCTGAAGCAGTTGCCCTACCCCTGCCAGGGACTCGGGAGAGTACTGCACCTGCTTCTTTTCTACCGGGTCGAGGATCGACAGCGGCGGAATGGTACCTTCCAGCGCGGCATCGACCATGGGGGGCTGGGGCTTTTCAGGGAAGGCCAGACGCACAGGCTCTGCCTTTGCCGCAGGCGGCGCCACGGCGGCAGGCTGAGCGGAAGGCGCAATAATGGGAGGCATCGAGGGCGCGGACACCTGGGCAACCTTGCGCTCGGCCACAAGCCGTGGTGCTTCCAGCACTGGGTTTTCACCGGTAGCGGAGAAGCTTTCGAATTCGTCTTCTTCGTCATCCCAGGGCATGCGCAGCGCCACCGCCGGTACACGTTCCGCCGCTTGCGCGCGGACCGGGGAGGCATTCAGGCCAGTGCCTGAAACCGCCGCCTGGGGAGCCTTGGCTACCGAGGGCTCGAAACGGGGCTCTACGACGGGTTCCTGCCGCGCCGAAACCGCAGGCTGCTGCTTGGGCTCGGGGCGAGTTTCCTTGCGCGCAGGTGGCGCCTCGTAGGCCGGCTCCTCTGAGCGCAGCGCGGCGACCAGCTTTCGCTGTTCGGTACGGGCTGCCCACCAGCGGCTTGCCGCACCCGTGACCAGCTCTATCAGATCGAGGGTGATCTTGCCGGTGGTGTCCATCACGCTGAACCATGAAAGATCGGTGAACACCGTCAGGCCGAACAGGAACAGCGCGATGAACAGCAAGGTACTGCCTTGAACGTTCAGCGCATTACGGGCCAGGTCGCCCAGGCTTTCGCCCAGTGCACCACCCGCCGACGCCGGGAGGCTGGCAGCCGAGTGGAAATGCAGGTGAGCGAGGGCCGCGCCGGAAAGCACGAGGAATACCAGGCCAATCAGCCGCCAGGAAAACAACCAGCCGCTCCATTGCCAGGCCTGGTGGCGCTCACGGAAGATCTGCCAGGCTTTCACTCCCAGCAGTAACGGGAAAATGTAGGCGAAATAGCCCAGCACCATGAACAGGATGTCCGCGGCATAGGCACCGGCCCGCCCTGCGGCATTCTGCACCTGGCCCACGCTTGTGCCGGTATGGCTCCAGCCTGGGTCGCCCTGGTCATAGCTGAGCAGCGCCATCCAGAGGTACAGGCACAGCGCCGCCATGGCGATGAGCGCACCTTCTTTCAGGCGGTAATGAAATTGCTGCCGCCAGAGGGGGACAGGGACGGGTTTAGCGGTGGACTTCTTCAAAACGCGTTCTTTCCTGCGCGGTGCGCGCGATCAGAGGGACTCTATCGCGGCCGGTTCCGTTCATGGCCGACCATTGTACGGATTTACAGTACCGATGTCATAGGGTGGCAGCAAGCCACCTGCTACCGGCCCCACGCCAAAAAAGGCGGCTTCAATTTCACCATGCTTTATGTTGGCTGACAAAGGTTTAAGCGCATATTTAAAGTTACTGCGCGAACCTTCATGGACCTCGTGCCGCCCATAGGGTTCCAGCCCACCCCACCGGGTGGAACAAACACCCATCGAGGATAACCAGCGCTGGGATCCGGCACATAGCCACCCCTCGACGCTGGGCCCTGTGGCGCGTGATACTGCCCTCCCCTTCCATCGATCGAATCACTCCACTGCGACCATGCTCACCTGGCTCAACCGTGACGACCTCACTTTCCCCCCGCTGCACCGGGCGCTGCGCGACCCCAACGGCCTTCTCGCAGCCGGAGGCGACCTGAGCCCGGAACGCCTGGTAGCTGCCTACCGGCACGGCTGCTTTCCCTGGTACGAGGAGGGCCAGCCGATCCTCTGGTGGTCACCCGACCCGCGTATGGTCGTGCCGCCTGCCCAGGTGCGCGCGTCGCGAAGCTTGCGCAAGGTCATACGCCAGGGGCGCTTCACCATTACGCTGAACCGTGATTTTCCCGCGGTGATCAGGGCCTGCGCAGCGCCGCGTGACTACGCGCGGGGCACCTGGATCACTTCAGCCATCGAGCACGCCTATGTAGAACTGCACCGCCGCGGCATCGCCCACAGCGTCGAAGCCTGGCAAGGAGATGAATTGGTTGGCGGGCTGTATGGCATTGCGATTGGCCAACTGTTTTTCGGCGAATCGATGTTCAGCCGGGCCACGGACGCCTCCAAGGTGGCCTTTGTGACCCTCGCCCAGCATTTGCAAGGTGCCAATTTCGCGCTTATCGACTGCCAGATGCATACCCGTCATCTGGAAAGCCTGGGCGCCAGGGAAATCAGCCGGGCGGAATTCGTCCAATACCTCGACCAGTACCTGGATGCGCCTGCGGGCGCCAACTGGGCTGGCCGAGCGAGTTCCATCGCTCTGGCATACACTCATTGAGTAAGTTTGGACCGAGGGTTGACCATGACCGAGTTGGCGCGCTTGAAGTTTTATGCCACTCAACCCCACACCTGCAGCTATCTGCCGGATGAGCAGGCGACCACGCTGTTCCTGGACCCGAGCCAGCCAATGGATCCGGGCGTGTACGCCGACCTGTCGGAACTGGGTTTCCGGCGCAGCGGCGATCACCTCTACCGCCCGCACTGTCAGCGCTGCAACGCCTGCGTGCCTGCTCGCATTCCCGCGGCGCGCTTTCTTCCCAACCGGCAGCAAAAACGCATTCTCAAGCGCAACGCAGACCTTACGGTGTCCGCTGCACGGCCGCGCTTCACCGAAGAGTACTTCGACTTGTACAAGCGCTATATCGACCAGCGCCACGCCGATGGCGATATGTATCCCCCCAGCCGGGATCAGTTCTCGACCTTCCTGGTGCGGGATCTGCCATTTTCCCGCTTCTACGAGTTCCGCCTGGGCACCCGGTTGCTGGCCGTGGCGGTGACAGACCTGCTACCCAATGGGCTTTCGGCGGTGTACACCTTCTATGAGCCAGAGCAGGAGCGGCGTAGCCTGGGCCGTTTCGCCATTCTGTGGCAAATCACCGAAGCCCTGCGGCTCGACCTGGGCGCGGTGTACCTGGGGTACTGGATCAAGAACTGCAAAAAGATGAATTACAAGACTCAATACCGCCCTATTGAGCTATTGATCAATCAAAGGTGGGTCACGCTGAACTGAGCCCTTGGCGCAAGGTCTGTTTTTCGGGCACAATATGCGCCGCTTTTGCCTGGCGCAGTTGCACCGGGCCACATACTGGATACCGAGGGCTTTACTGCATGTCGAAAGAAGACAGCTTCGAAATGGAAGGCACTGTCGTCGACACCCTGCCCAACACCATGTTCCGCGTGGAGTTGGAAAACGGGCACGTCGTTACCGCGCATATTTCTGGAAAGATGCGCAAGAATTACATCCGAATCCTGACCGGCGACAAGGTCCGCGTGGAGCTGACCCCTTACGATTTGAGCAAGGGCCGGATCACGTACCGCGCTCGCTAAAAGCTTGAAACGACAAAGCCCGGCATCAGCCGGGCTTTTCGTTTGCGCCTGAAAAACAGATGGCGGCGAGGCTGGCCCCGCCGCTACCGCATCAGGCCATCTCAGCCGTGGTTTCGAAATCGAAGGTCATCTCACCGTCCTTGATATCGATATGCACCACGCCGCCATGCTCGGCCAGCTCCCCGAACAGGATCTCCTCGGCCAAAGGCCGCTTGATCTTGTCCTGGATAAGCCGGGCCATTGGCCGGGCACCCATCTGGGCGTCGTAGCCGCTGGCAGCCAGCCAGCTGCGCGCGGCATCGGTAACTTCCAACAGCACCCGCTTGTCTTCCAGCTGGGCCTGCAGTTCGGTAAGGAACTTGTCCACCACACTCTTGATGACTTCGTGGTTGAGGCGACCAAACTGAATGATGGTGTCCAGGCGGTTGCGGAATTCTGGCGTGAAACTCTTCTTGATCACTTCCATGGCGTCCGAGGAATGATCCTGGTGAGTGAAGCCAATGGATGCCCGCGCGGCGGTTTCGGCGCCAGCGTTGGTGGTCATGATGAGGATCACATTACGGAAGTCCGCCTTGCGGCCGTTGTTATCGGTCAGGGTGCCGTGATCCATCACCTGCAACAGCAGGTTGAAGACTTCCGGGTGCGCCTTCTCGATCTCGTCAAGCAACAGCACGCAGTGAGGCTGCTTGGTGATGGCTTCGGTCAGCAAACCGCCCTGATCGAACCCTACGTACCCTGGAGGGGCACCGATCAGCCGAGACACGGTATGGCGCTCCATGTATTCGGACATGTCGAACCGCACGAGCTCGATACCCAACGCCTTGGCCAACTGCCGCGCAGCCTCGGTTTTGCCCACGCCGGTAGGCCCGGCGAACAGGAACGAACCCACAGGCTTGTCCGGCGCTTTGAGGCCGGCGCGAGACAGCTTGATCGCGGTGGACAGCGAATCGATGGCGGCATCCTGGCCGAACACCGTGAGCTTGAGGTCGCGCTCCAGGTTACGCAGCAATTCCTTGTCGGAGCTGCTGACGTGCTTCGGGGGAATGCGCGCGATCTTGGCAATGATGTCCTCGACCTGCGCTACTTCGATGCGCTTGACCCGAGCTTCGACCGGCTGCAACCGCTGATAGGCGCCCGCTTCGTCGATCACGTCGATGGCTTTGTCGGGCATGTGACGGTCGTTGATATAACGCGAGGCCAGCTCAGCCGCTGCACGCAGGGCTTCATCGCTGTACTCGATGCTGTGGTGCTGTTCGAAGCGATTCTTCAAGCCGCGCAGGATCCCGATGGTGTCTTCCACCGAAGGCTCGGTGACGTCCACCTTCTGGAAACGACGCGCCAGCGCACGGTCTTTCTCGAAGATGCCGCGGAATTCCTGGAACGTGGTAGACCCGATGCAGCGGATCTCGCCAGAGGAAAGCAGTGGCTTGAGCAGATTGGACGCATCCATCACGCCGCCGGACGCCGCGCCCGCACCGATGATGGTATGGATTTCGTCGATGAACAGGATGGCTTGCGGGCGCTTGCGCAGCTCACCGAGCAGCGCCTTGAAGCGCTTCTCGAAGTCACCGCGGTACTTGGTGCCGGCCAGCAAGGCACCGAGATCCAGCGAGTAGACCACGCTGTTTGCAAGGAGGTCTGGCACCTGGCTGTCGACGATGCGCTTGGCAAGGCCTTCGGCAATGGCGGTTTTACCTACCCCCGCCTCGCCTACCAGCAATGGATTGTTCTTGCGCCGGCGGGCAAGGATCTGAGCCACGCGCTCGACCTCGCTCTCCCGGCCTACCAGCGGATCAATGCGACCCTGCCGCGCAAGGTCGTTCAGGTTGCTTGCATAAGCATCCAGCGGATTGCCGGATGCAGAGGATTCGCCACCCTCGTCGTCCTGCATTTCCTGCTCCCCTTCCGAATGCTCACCGTGACCCGGCACCTTCGAAATACCATGGGCAATGTAATTGACCACGTCGATGCGGGCGACACTCTGCTGCTTGAGCAGGAAGACGGCCTGGCTTTCCTGTTCGCTGAAAATGGCTACCAGTACATTGGCGCCGGTGACCTCACGCTTGCCTGAACTCTGCACATGAAACACGGCGCGTTGAAGCACGCGCTGGAACCCCAGTGTTGGCTGGGTTTCGCGGTCTTCATCATGAACGGGAATCAGCGGCGTGGTGGAGTCAATGAACTCCTGGAGGTCGTGCTTGAGCTTGTCGAGGTTTGCGCCGCATGCCCGTAGCACGGTAGCAGCGGCTTCGTTATCCAATAAGGCCAACAGAAGGTGCTCGACGGTCATGAACTCATGACGCTTAGACCGAGCCTCCTTGAAGGCCAGATTGAGGGTGACTTCGAGCTCGCGGTTTAACATAGCTTCACCTCATAACCCAAGTGGCCGGATTTCAACCGTCCTTCTCGATTTCACAGAGTAGCGGATGCTGGCTTTCCCTGGCGTATTGATTCACCTGCATGGCCTTCGTTTCCGCGATGTCCCTGGTGTACAGCCCGCAGACTGCACGCCCTTCCGTATGTACCGCCAGCATCACCTTTGTCGCCAGCTCGCGATTCAGGTTGAAGAACAGCTCCAGCACCTCTACCACGAAATCCATCGGGGTGTAGTCATCGTTGAACAGCACCACCTTGTACATCGGTGGCGCCTGCAGCGTCGGTTTGGATTCCTGCACCGCAACTCCGGCGGAATCATCTTCCAGAGGAGCGGGGCTGTCGGGACCGAGCCGAGACTGGCCGTGCCTGCACTGGCTGTGCCCGTACGGACCGTGCCGATACTGCTTGAAGGTTAGACGAGTATGGTTGGTTGCATGCATTTCGGAAGTGTTCATCGTTGAGCGATTGAAGGTTGTGGTGAGACGTGTGTCCAGATTGATACTCGGCCGCCGCATGACCTTGACTATCGGCAAAACGGTGTTACAAACAGTAGAACCCACATTGGGGAAGAAAGGTCCGCACAGTCAAATAAATTTTCGGCCGGTGCGCGAACGAGGTGGATGATACTCCAGCAATGGGGTCCTTTGCAGAGGGATATGAGCATGCCAAGCGGTAAAGTCAAGTGGTTCAACAATGCCAAGGGCTACGGGTTCATCATCGAGGACGGGAAATCGGAAGATCTCTTCGCCCATTTCTCGGCTATCGAAATGGAAGGTTACAAAACGCTCAAGGCCGGGCAACCCGTGAAATTCAACATTATCCAGGGTCCTAAAGGCATGCATGCCGTGGGCATTTCACCGGTGACTGAAACAGTTGCCATTACTTCTCACGCGTCTTCAACCTCGCACGCCTGACGCAGCGTCTCAATGATGGCTGGCTGCCTCTCTCCGGGGTGGTCAGTCGCGCAAGCCTTGCGCAGACTCTCGCCCTACCCCCTGCTTACATTGCTGCGCCCGAGCATCGGGCGAAGCCAGGTGCGCCTTTCCACCGGTTTGATATACTCCGCCGGGTGACCACCGAGTCATGGCGGCGAACCTCCACGCAAGGGGCGCCACCGCACGTTTGTGAACCCGTTCGGGCCAGCACCTCGGCCCGGCCGTTTGACGCTCGACTGATGCACCCAACATCACCGCGAGGCCTCTCGACTTTCCGTGCACGCCACCGAAAGCGCCTACCCTACGTAACGAGATGCTTAGCATGCTCAGCAAAACAGAGAGTTAACCCGACATGCCCACCCGATCCAAGATCATCTACACCTTCACCGACGAAGCCCCTGCCCTCGCCACCTATTCCCTCCTGCCAATCATCGAGGCGTTTACCCGAACCGCTGACATCGCTGTCGAGACCCGCGACATCTCTCTGGCCGGCCGCATCCTCGCTGCCTTCCCGGAGCGCCTGGGCGACCGCGCCGTGTCCGATGACCTGGCGGAGCTGGGCGAACTGGCTACCACGCCCGAGGCCAATATCATCAAGCTGCCGAACATCAGTGCCTCGGTTCCGCAGCTGAAGGCAGCGATCAAGGAACTGCAAGCCAAGGGCTTCGATGTTCCGGACTACCCGGACGCTGCCGACAGCGACGAAGCCAAGGACGTCCGCACCCGCTACGACAAGATCAAGGGCAGCGCCGTGAACCCGGTGTTGCGCGAAGGCAACTCCGACCGCCGCGCCCCGCTGTCGGTCAAGAACTACGCCCGCAAGCACCCCCACAAGATGGGCGCCTGGGCCAGCGACTCCAAGGCGCACGTGGCGCACATGGACGGCGGCGACTTCTACGGCAGCGAAAAGGCAGCCTTGATCGAGGCCGACGGCGCCGTTCGCATCGAACTGGTCGGCAAGGACGGCACTACCACCGTTCTCAAGGAAAAAACCAAGGTCCAGGCCAGTGAGATCATCGACAGTGCAGTGATGAGCCGCAAGGCCCTGCGCGCATTCGTCGCAGCCCAGATCGAGGACGCCAAGGCACAGGGCGTACTGTTCTCCGTGCACCTCAAAGCCACCATGATGAAGGTCTCCGACCCGATCATGTTCGGCCAGTTCGTGGAGGAGTACTACAAGGACGCGCTGGCGAAGCACGACAGCACCCTTGCTGAAGTGGGCTTCAACAGCAACAACGGCATCGGCGACCTGTACGCGCGTATCAAATCCCTGCCAGCCGACAAGCAGGCCGAAATCGAAGCGGACCTGCAAGCCGTCTATGCCGCGCGCGCTGCGGTGGCCATGGTGAACTCGGACAAGGGCATCACCAACCTGCATGTACCAAGCGACGTTATCGTAGACGCCTCGATGCCGGCAATGATCCGCGACTCGGGCAAAATGTGGAACGCCCAGGGCGAGCTGCAGGACGCCAAGGCCGTGATCCCGGACCGTTGCTACGCGACCATCTACCAGGCCGTTATCGAAGACTGCAAAGTCAACGGCGCCTTCGACCCGACCACCATGGGCAGCGTGCCGAACGTTGGCCTGATGGCCCAAAAGGCCGAAGAATACGGCTCCCACGACAAGACCTTCCAGGTGAAGGCCGACGGCGTGGTTCGCGTACTGGCCGCTGACGGTTCCGTGCTCATGGAACAGGCCGTTGAAGCAGGCGATATCTTCCGTATGTGCCAGACCAAGGACGCGCCGATCCGTGACTGGGTCAAACTGGCCGTCAACCGTGCCCGCGCCAGCAGCACCCCTGCCATCTTCTGGCTGGACAACGCCCGCGCCCACGACGCCGCCCTGATCGAGAAAGTGCAGCGCTACCTGAAAGACCACGACACCAACGGCCTGGACATCCAGATCCTTGCGCCAGTCGAGGCCATGAAGCTGTCTCTGTCACGTATCCGCGAAGGCAAGGACACCATCTCGGTCACCGGTAACGTATTGCGCGACTACCTGACCGACCTGTTCCCGATCATGGAACTAGGCACCAGCGCCAAGATGCTGTCCATCGTGCCACTGATGAACGGCGGTGGGCTGTTCGAAACCGGCGCTGGCGGTTCCGCGCCCAAGCACGTTCAGCAGTTCAACGAAGAAGGCTTCCTGCGCTGGGACTCGTTGGGTGAATTCCTGGCCCTGGCCGCCTCGCTCGAGCACCTGGCGACCACCTACGGCAACAACAAGGCCCAGGTTCTGGCGGACACTCTGGACCAGGCTACCGGCAAGTTCCTGGATACCAACAAGTCGCCATCGCGCAAGGTCGGCGGTATCGACAACCGTGGCAGCCACTACTTCCTGGCCACCTACTGGGCACAGGCATTGGCCGAGCAGACCACTGACAGCGACCTGCAGGCGCGCTTCAAGCCGCTGGCCGAAGCGCTTACCAGCAACGAGGCGACCATTGTCGGCGAGTTGAACGGCGCCCAAGGCAAACCGGTGGACATCGGCGGCTACTACTTCGCCACGCCGGAGTTGGCCAGCAAGGCCATGCGGCCAAGCGCAACGCTCAATGAGGCTATCGCCTCACTGAAGTAACCCGCTTCACAAAACCCCAGCCCAGCTGGGGTTTTTTATTACTTTGAAACTGGACACTTTATGACTTGGCACCCCCACATTACCGTCGCCACCGTGATTGAAGATGACGGCCGCTTCCTGTTCGTCGAAGAACACAAAGAGGGCCGCCTGGTGTTGAACCAGCCTGCCGGCCACTTCGAGCGCGGCGAAACCCTGCGCGAAGCCGCGCTGCGTGAAACCCGTGAAGAAACCGCCTGGGAGGTCGAGCTCACCGGCGTGGTCGGCATCTACTTGTACACGGCGCCCTCCAACGGCGTGACCTATCAGCGCGTGTGCTTTGCCGCACGCCCCATACGCCGCAAAGACCACCCACTGGACCGCGACATCACGGCCACTCATTGGCTGACCCGTGACGAGCTGGCCGCCGAGCCGAAGAGATGGCGTAGCGATTTGGTCCTAAGATGCCTCGATGACTACCTGGCCGGCCCCGTACACAGCCTTGACGTGGTTCGCGACTAAGCAGCTTTTCCCAGCAAGAGCCCAGCCTGTTAGACTGTCGCGTTTTACACCAGAACCTTTTCAAGCCCATGCGTGAGCCCGTTTCCCACGATCCCTACAAGGATCCTCGTAATACGCGCGTGATCGTCGGCATGTCCGGCGGCGTCGACTCCTCTGTGTCCGCCCTCCTCCTGTTGCAGCAAGGCTTCCAGGTGGAAGGGCTGTTCATGAAGAACTGGGAGGAAGACGACGGCACCGAATACTGCACGGCGCGCGAAGACCTCGCCGACGCGCAGGCGGTGTGCGACCGGATCGGCATCAAGCTGCACACGGCCAACTTCGCCGCCGAGTACTGGGACAATGTGTTCGAGCACTTCCTGGAAGAGTACAAGGCCGGCCGCACGCCCAACCCGGACATCCTTTGCAACCGGGAAATCAAGTTCAAGGCATTCCTGGATTACGCCCTCAGCTTGGGCGCCGACCTGATCGCCACCGGCCATTACGTGCGCCGCCGTGACCGCGACGGCATCACCGAACTGCTCAAGGGCCTGGACCCGAACAAAGATCAGAGCTACTTCCTCCACGCGGTTGGCGGCGAGCAGATCGCGCGTACCCTCTTCCCGGTGGGCGAGCTGGAAAAGCCCGAAGTGCGCGCCATTGCCGACCTGCATGGCCTGGCCACCGCAAAAAAGAAAGACTCCACCGGGATCTGCTTCATCGGCGAGCGCCGCTTCAGTGATTTCCTCAAGCAGTACCTCCCCGCACAACCGGGGGAGATCAAAACCACCGAAGGCGAGATCATCGGCCGCCATCATGGCCTGATGTACCATACCATCGGCCAGCGCCAGGGGCTGGGCATCGGCGGTTTGCAAGGCGCTGGAGACGAACCCTGGTACGTACTGGCCAAGGACCTGTCCCGCAATGAACTGATCGTGGGCCAAGGCAACGACCACCCCTGGTTGTTCGCCGAATCGCTCGAAGCTTCCGAGGTCTTTTGGGTAAACCCTATCGACCTGTCGCAGCCACGACGCCTCACCGCCAAAGTGCGCTACCGCCAGGCCGATCAGCCCTGCACGCTCGAACTCACCGCCCGCGGATATCGGGTCACCTTCGACGAGCCTCAGCGGGCCGTCACGCCAGGCCAATCGGTGGTGTTCTACGATGGTGAGATCTGCCTGGGTGGCGGCGTGATCGAAGCGGCGCACTGTGCAGCGCAGCAGGAAGCGACCTCATGAGCACGGTGCATGAGCAGCTCATGGCCCTGGGCAGCGTGTTCCAGGCAGCGGTGCTGGTAGACCGCATAGCCAAGACCGGGCAGGTCAGCGAAGGGGAGCTGGCGGCCATGCTCGGCACGCTGTTGGTGCGCGACCCCAAGACCACCCTGGACGTGTTCGGTGGCGACGACAAGCAACTGCGCGAGGGGTACCGGGCGTTGGCCGCCGCGCTCGAGCGCGACCCCACCAGCCTTCAGCGCGAGCCACTGCGCTATGCGCTGTCAATGGTGACGCTGGAGCGGCAGTTGGAAAAACGCCCCGCCATGCTGGACGCCATTGGCAAGCGGTTGCCGCAGATCCAGGCGCAGGTCGAACACTTCGGGCCAGCGCATGAGAACGTGATCGCTGCCACCGGCGGCCTGTATCAGGATACCCTCAGCACTCTGCGCCAGCGCATTCAGGTGCACGGCGACATGCGCCACCTTCAGCAGCCCAGCAACGCCTCCAAAATTCGCGCGCTGTTGCTGGCAGGCATCCGCTGTGCCCGCCTGTGGCGCCAGCTCGGCGGCCACCGTTGGCAACTGCTGATCAGCCGCCGCAAGCTGTTGCGCGAGCTATACCCCATGCTACGAGACGGGTGATTGCCCGCCCCGCCTCGCTCACTGGCCCGATTGGTCAGCGAGCCAGGTGGTTTTTCATGTATCATATGCGCCCTTTTCGTTGCCCGACTGCCCGAGAACACCCTATGCAGCTTTCTTCGCTCACTGCGGTTTCCCCTGTTGACGGCCGCTACGCCGGCAAAACCGAGGCCCTGCGCCCCATCTTCAGCGAATACGGCCTTATCCGTTTCCGCGCCATGGTCGAAGTGCGCTGGCTGCAGCGGTTGGCCGCTCACCCGCAGGTTAGCGAGGTGCCGCCGTTCTCCGAAGGCGCGAACGCCCTGCTCAACGAACTGGCCACCGGCTTCGCGCTGGAGCATGCCGAGCGCGTGAAAGAAATCGAACGCACCACCAACCACGACGTGAAGGCGATCGAGTACCTGCTCAAGGAGCAGGCCGAGCGGCTGCCGGAGCTCGCCAAGGTCAGCGAATTCATTCACTTCGCCTGCACCAGCGAAGACATCAACAACCTGTCCCATGCGCTGATGCTGCGCGAAGGCCGCGACACCGTGCTGTTGCCACTGATGCGGCAGATTGCCGGCGCCGTGCGCGAACTGGCTCACCGCTTCGCCGACGTGCCGATGCTGTCCCGCACCCACGGCCAGCCTGCCTCGCCCACCACCCTGGGCAAGGAGCTGGCAAACGTGGTGTACCGCCTCGAGCGGCAGATCACCCAGATCGCGGCCGTGCCCCTGCTTGGCAAGATCAACGGCGCCGTGGGCAACTACAACGCTCACCTCTCGGCGTATCCCGACATCGACTGGGAAGCCAACGCCCGTGCCTTCATCGAGGACGAACTGGGCCTGGTGTTCAACCCCTACACCACGCAGATCGAGCCGCATGACTACATCGCGGAGCTGTTCGACGCCATCGCCCGCTTCAACACCATCCTGATCGACTTCGACCGAGACGTGTGGGGCTACATCTCCATGGGCTACTTCAAGCAGCGCACCGTTGCTGGCGAAATCGGCTCTTCGACCATGCCGCACAAGGTCAACCCGATCGATTTCGAGAACTCCGAAGGCAACCTCGGGATCGCCAATGCGCTGTTCCAGCACCTTGCAAGCAAACTGCCAATCTCCCGCTGGCAGCGTGACCTCACCGACTCCACCGTGCTGCGCAACCTGGGCGTGGGCTTTGCCCATAGCGTGATCGCCTATGAGGCCAGCCTCAAGGGCATCGGCAAGCTGGAAATCAACGCGCAGCGCATCGCCGCAGACCTGGACGCCTGCTGGGAGGTACTGGCCGAGCCCATCCAGACCGTGATGCGTCGCTACAACATCGAAAACCCCTACGAGAAGCTCAAGGAGCTTACCCGCGGCAAGGGCATCACTGCTCAAGCCTTGCAGGAGTTCATCGAGGGCCTGGACGTGCCAGCCGCTGCGAAGGCCGAGCTCGCTCGCCTCACGCCAGCGACGTACATCGGCAACGCTGCCGAACAGGCGCGCCGCGTCTGACTGAAACATCGTGCAAGCGCCCGGCCTGGCCGGGCGTTTTTTATTGTGTATATCCATAAATTACAACGAGTTATCCATGTCTTCCGATAAACCTTTTCAACTGCTAGGCGGCCTGACGGCCCAGGAATTTCTTCGCGACTACTGGCAGAAGAAACCGCTGCTGGTGCGGCAGGCCTTCACCGATTTCGAAAACCCGATAAGCCCCGATGAGCTGGCCGGCCTGGCACTGGAAGAAGAAATCGAGTCCCGCATCGTGCTCGAGCACGGGGATCACCCTTGGGAGCTGCGCCGCGGCCCGTTCGCCGAGGACGCTTTCGCCAACCTCCCCGCCAAAGACTGGACCTTGCTCGTACAGGCCGTGGATCAATTCGTGCCCGAGGTCAGCGCCCTGCTGGAGCCGTTCCGCTTTCTGCCTACCTGGCGTATCGACGACGTGATGATCAGCTATGCCGCGCCTGGCGGCGGCGTTGGGCCGCATTTCGATCACTACGATGTGTTCCTGCTCCAGGGCCTGGGCCAGCGCACCTGGCGTACTGGCCAAATGTGTGATGCCGACAGCCCGCTGCTGGAGCACGCCGACCTGCGCATCCTCGCTGAATTCAAGGAGACCGAAAGCTGGACCCTCGAACCCGGCGACATGCTCTACCTGCCCCCGCGCCTGGCTCACTACGGTACGGCCGTGGATGACTGCATGACGTACAGCATCGGCTTCCGCGCCCCGAGCGCCAGCGAAGTGCTGACCCACTTCACGGATTTCCTGAGTCAGTTCATTCCTGATGACGAGCGCTACAGTGACCCGGACATCAAGCCGGCGGTCGACCCGAGCGAGATCCAGCATGACGCACTCACGCGGCTCAAGGATTTGCTTGCCCGCCACATGAGCGACGATCGCCTGCTGCTTACCTGGTTCGGCCAGTTCATGACCGAACCCCGGTACGCCGAACGCGTGGCCGGCAGCGAGCTCAGCGAAGCCGACCTGCTCGAGGCTCTGGGCCAGGGCGCGGTGCTGGTGCGCAACCCCAGCGCGCGCCTGGCCTGGTCGGAGATGGGCAGCGAGTTGATGCTGTTCGCCAGCGGCCAAAGCCGCCTGCTGCCAGGTAACCTTCGCGGCCTGCTGCAACAGGTGTGTTCCGCCGACGCGCTGCACGAAGAAAACCTGGCGCCGTGGCTGGGCGATGATGACGCCGTTACCCTACTCAGCCAGCTGGTGATGCAGGGCAGCCTGGGGTTCGCCGATGAATGACCTGCGCGTCCGGTTGGCAGATTGGCATCGAGACTATTCGAAGATCCACCACATTCGGGAAAGCGTCTTCGTGGCCGAACAGGCCATGCCGCCCGAGCAGGAGTGGGATTCGGACGACGAAACCGCGATCCACTTCCTCGCGGAGCAGGAAGACTTCGCCATTGGTACCGCGCGCCTGCTGCCCGACGGCTACGTAGGGCGGCTTTCAGTGCTCAAGGACTGGCGTGGCTTGCACGTGGGTGATGCGCTCATGCAAGCGGTGATCGCAGAGGCCAGCGTGCGCGGCATCGGCGAGCTGAAACTCACGGCCCAGGTACACGCCACCGCGTTCTACCAGCGCTTTGGCTTTGAAGTGGTCAGCGAAGAGTTTCTCGAAGCCGGCCTGCCCCATGTGGATATGCTGCGCCACATAGCCTAGGCCGCGAAAGATTCACGCCCTGGCAGGGGCTCCGTCATGGTCCGCCCTGGTTCATACTCAGGGCTGAACCTTGCGGAGTAACCTGCCATGCCGCTGCGCCCTTTGTTTTTTCTTGCCCTGCTTGCCCTCGCCCCTGCCACACAAGCCGCTACCCAGGTGCTGGACCTGCACTACCGCACCAGCGAAGATGTACTCCCACTGATTCGCAGCTTCCTTGGCAATCAAGGCAGTGTCAGTGCGCTGGGCAATCAGTTGGTCGTCAACGCCGAGCCAGGCAAGCTGGATGAGCTGAATGCGCTGATGGAGCGCATCGATGCGCCGGCGCGCCGCCTATTGATCAGCGTGGATACCAGTGACACCAACCACAGCTCTGGCGGCGGCGCTGGCAATGGCCGGGTTATCCGCTACGGCACCGCCAACCGCACCGGCGGCCTTCAGCAAGTGCAGGCCAGCGAAGGCACCCCTGCGCTGATCCAGGTAGGCCAGAGCGTACCGCTTACCACCGCGCAAACCGATGGATATGGGCGCCTTGAAACCCAGACCGAATATCGCAACGTGACGCAGGGTTTTTACGTCACGGCCAGCGTGACGGGTGACACCGTGCACTTGGCGATCAGCGCCAACAACGACCGAATGAGCCAGGAGCGCCCGGATGTGGTGAACGTGCAAAGCACCGACACCCGCGTAAGCGGCCCGCTTGGCCAATGGATAACCGTGGCCGGGATCAACGGGCAAAGCCAGGCCGAGCGCAACGGCGGTACCCGGTATTACGGCACCCAGGGCCACGATGACATGACCCTGCGCGTGCGGGTCGATGCCCTGCCCTGAAGTACCGACTCCAGGGCCTTTTCATGACCCTTCAGTCGTATTTTCAGGAATATGTAGTGCCTTTAAAAAAACACTACAAAACGTTTGACGATGCATTTCTCCGAAGGCATGATGGCCTCGCTCCCGCTAATCAGGGGCCTTGAACCAAGGCCTCCGGCGCGTGCCTTCACCATCCCGAGGGCCGTTCCTGTGTCAGCACGGCCCAAAAGGCGGTCCGACGGGGTTGCGACTGGAACGAAGTTGTCCCGAGGGACGGAAGCGCTGATGGCACCCCTGCCAGTTTCGCGCGATCTGGAGTGGCCTGAGCCCCACACTACACGCAGCTCAGTTCGCCCTGGTTCGTCGAACCGCCCGTTCGCCCCTCGCAAACTTCCCGTCGCACCCCAAGGCCCCTGCCGCTGCCCTGATTGGCGTATCACCTGCGGGTGGAGCTGACACCCCTACGAGACCTATGCGACGAGGTTCACCCCATGGCACTGACACGCGAACAACAAATAGCGGCCCTTGAGAAAGACTGGGCGGAAAACCCACGCTGGAAGGGGGTAACCCGCACTTATACCGCCGCCGATGTCGTCCGCCTGCGTGGCTCGGTCCAACCCGAGCACACCTTGGCCAAACTGGGCGCGGAGAAGCTCTGGAAGCTGGTGACCCAGGGCGCACACCCGTCCTTCCGGCCTGAGAAAGATTTCGTCAACTGCATGGGCGCTCTCACGGGTGGCCAGGCGGTGCAGCAGGTAAAAGCCGGTATCCAGGCTATCTATTTGTCCGGCTGGCAGGTCGCTGCCGACAACAACAGCGCCGAGTCCATGTACCCCGACCAGTCGCTGTACCCGGTCGACTCTGTGCCTACCGTGGTCAAACGCATCAACAACTCGTTCCGCCGGGCGGACCAGATTCAATGGAAAGCCGGCAAAAACCCGGGCGACGACGGCTATATCGATTACTTCGCGCCTATCGTTGCCGATGCCGAAGCCGGTTTCGGCGGCGTGTTGAACGCCTATGAGCTGATGAAGAACATGATCGAGGCAGGCGCCGCCGGCGTTCACTTCGAGGATCAACTGGCTTCGGTGAAAAAATGCGGCCATATGGGTGGCAAGGTACTGGTGCCTACCCAGGAGGCCGTGCAGAAGCTGGTAGCGGCTCGCCTGGCAGCCGACGTGGCGGGCGTACCGACCATCATCCTGGCCCGCACCGACGCCAACGCCGCGGACCTGCTGACCTCGGACTGCGACCCGTATGACCAGCCGTTCGTGACCGGCACCCGCACCCCAGAAGGCTTCTATAAAGTGCGCGCAGGCCTAGACCAGGCGATTGCTCGGGGCTTGGCCTACGCACCGTATGCCGACCTGATCTGGTGTGAAACCGCCAAACCAGACCTGGACGAAGCCCGTCGCTTCGCCGAAGCGATCAAGAAGGAATACCCCGACCAGTTGCTGTCCTACAACTGCTCGCCTTCCTTCAACTGGAAGAAGAACCTGGACGACGCGACCATTGCGAAATTCCAGCGCGAGCTGTCCGCCATGGGTTACAAGCACCAGTTCATTACCCTGGCCGGCATCCACAACATGTGGCACGGCATGTTCCAGCTGGCCCATGACTATGCCCGCAACGACATGACCGCCTACGTGAAGCTGCAGGAGCAGGAGTTTGCCGATGCCGCCAAGGGGTACACCTTCGTGGCGCACCAGCAGGAAGTGGGTACCGGCTATTTCGACGACATGACCACCGTGATTCAGGGCGGCGCGTCCTCGGTGACCGCCCTCACCGGCTCCACCGAGGAAGAACAGTTCCACTGACAGCCGTGTGATACAGAAGCCGCCCTCGGGCGGCTTTTTTATTGCCCGCAAGGCGCGCTGGGACGCGCGCGGCACTTCCCTCCAGGCATGATCTGCGTCAATGCTGCCAAATGAAAACGGCATAAACTGAAACCGGGACTATAGTGACTTCAGCGCGCACAAACAGCGGCACAAGTGCGGTATTTGCGACTAATTATCATTTACGTAAGTTTATTGCGCAGCGGAGGAAACAGCATTGAACAAAACAGGTCGAATGCCCGGACGGCGGGCCCTGGACCTTCGATAGAAAGCGTTAACTCATTGGATTGGACGAATTAATTTGATGCGGCAAATTTACTTGCTGCAGGTTTGCCCATAAAATCCGCCGATCTTATGGCTGCGACATTTCGTCACTGCTTTACCCTTCTTCGATTCAGAGCCTTATGTCTCTGTTAAGGACTGCCAGCATGACCCCAACAGCAGGACTCATCGCCCACAACTGGGGCTTTGCCATCTTCCTTCTGGGTGTAGCGGGGCTTTGTGCCTTCATGCTTGGCCTTTCCAGCCTGCTCGGCGGCAAGGCCTGGGGCCGAAGCAAGAACGACCCCTTCGAATCCGGCATGCTGCCTGTTGGCAGCGCGCGCCTGCGGTTGTCTGCAAAATTCTATCTGGTCGCGATGCTGTTCGTGATCTTCGATATCGAAGCCCTCTTTTTGTTCGCCTGGTCTGTGTCCGTCCGCGAAAGCGGCTGGGCAGGCTTTGCCGAAGCACTCATTTTCATAGCAATTCTGTTGGCGGGTCTTGTCTACCTTTGGCGAGTGGGGGCTCTCGATTGGGCGCCCGAAGGTCGTCTCAAGCGGCAGGCGAAGCTGAAACAATGAGGCTTTGGCAATGCAATACAACCTTACCAAGATCGACCCGGATGCTCCCCAGGATCCGGAACAGCGCTACCCCTTGGGCAAACAAGGCATCGTCGATGACAAGATGCTCGAGGATCAGGTGCATCGTAGCGTCTTCATGGGCAAGCTCGAAGATGTGCTGAGCGGTGCGGTCAACTGGGGCCGCAAGAACTCCCTGTGGCCTTACAATTTCGGGCTTTCGTGCTGCTACGTGGAGATGACCACGGCGTTTACCGCGCCTCATGACATCGCCCGTTTCGGTGCCGAAGTGATCCGGGCATCGCCGCGTCAGGCGGATTTCATGGTGATTGCCGGTACGCCTTTCATCAAGATGGCACCGATCATCCAGCGCCTGTATGAACAGATGCTGGAACCCAAGTGGGTGATCTCCATGGGGGCCTGCGCCAACTCGGGCGGCATGTACGACATCTATTCCGTAGTGCAGGGCGTGGACAAGTTCCTGCCCGTGGACGTGTATGTGCCCGGCTGCCCGCCGCGCCCCGAAGCGTTCCTGCAAGGCTTGATGCTGTTGCAGGAATCCATCGGCAAGGAGCGGCGGCCGCTGTCCTGGGTAGTGGGCGATCAGGGCGTATACCGCGCTGAAATGCCCTCCCAGAAAGACGTGCGCCGCGAACAGCGTATCCAGGTCACCAACCTGCGCAGCCCAGACGAAGTGTGATCCATGGCACGCCCTGCCCCGCTTGCGGGCCGGGCGTGCACCTGGCCTTCATTCTTTACGTTGACCGAAAGCGAAAGCGACCGACACCATGACAACAGCGGACACCGCTCTGTATATCCCGCCCTACAAGGCTGACGACCAGGATGTGGTCGTTGAACTGATCAACCGCTTCGGCGCCGACAGCTTCACCGCCCAACACACCCGCACCGGCATGCCCGTGCTGTGGGTGGCACGCGCGCAAATCAAGGAAGTACTCGCTTTCTTGCGCGGCGTGCCCAAGCCCTACTCGATGCTGTACGACCTGCACGGCGTGGACGAGCGCCTGCGCACACAGCGCCGTGGCTTGCCCGACGCAGACTTCACCGTGTTCTACCACCTGATGTCGATCGAGCGTAACAGCGATGTAATGCTCAAGGTCGCGCTGAGCGAAGGCGACTTGAACCTCCCGAGCGTCACCGGCATCTGGCCCAATGCCAACTGGTACGAGCGCGAAGTGTGGGACATGTTCGGCATTACCTTCGAAGGCCACCCGAACCTGAGCCGCATCATGATGCCGCCCACCTGGGAAGGCCACCCGCTGCGCAAGGACTACCCTGCCCGGGCCACGGAATTCGACCCCTACAGCCTGAGCCTGGCCAAGCAGGCCCATGAAGAAGAAGCCGCGCGCTTCCGCCCTGAAGACTGGGGCATGAAACGCGGCACGGCGAACGAAGACTTCATGTTCCTCAACCTGGGCCCGAACCACCCTTCGGCGCACGGGGCATTCCGCATCATCCTGCAGCTGGACGGTGAAGAGATCGTCGACTGCGTGCCGGATATCGGTTACCACCACCGCGGCGCCGAGAAAATGGGCGAGCGGCAGTCGTGGCACAGCTATATCCCCTACACGGACCGCATCGATTACCTCGGCGGGGTGATGAACAACCTGCCGTACGTGCTGGCCGTGGAAAAACTCGCTGGCATTACCGTGCCGGACCGGGTGAACACCATCCGCATCATGATGGCCGAGTTCTTCCGCATCACCAGCCACCTGCTGTTCCTGGGGACCTATATCCAGGACGTGGGTGCGATGACGCCCGTGTTCTTCACCTTCACCGACCGCCAGCGCGCCTACACCGTGATCGAAGCGATCACCGGCTTCCGCCTGCACCCGGCCTGGTACCGTATCGGCGGCGTGGCGCACGACTTGCCGCGCGGCTGGGAAAGGCTGGTCAAGGACTTCATCGAATGGATGCCCAAGCGCCTGGATGAATACACCAAGGCCGCGCTGCAGAACAGCATCCTGATCGGTCGTACCAAGGGCGTGGCGCAGTACAACACCCGCGAAGCGCTGGAATGGGGCGTTACCGGCCCAAGCCTGCGCGCCACCGGCTGCGACTTCGACCTGCGCAAGGCGCGGCCGTACTCGGGCTACGAGAACTTCGAGTTCGAAGTGCCCCTGGCCGACAGCGGCGATGCCTACGACCGCTGCCTGGTACGCGTGGAAGAGATGCGCCAGAGCCTCCGGATCATTGAACAGTGCATGCGTAACATGCCGGCCGGCCCGTACAAGGCGGATCACCCCTTGACCACGCCGCCGCCCAAAGAGCGCACGCTGCAACATATCGAAACCCTGATCACTCACTTCCTGCAGGTTTCGTGGGGCCCGGTGATGCCGGCCAACGAGTCCTTCCAGATGATCGAAGCGACCAAGGGCATCAACAGTTATTACCTGACGAGCGACGGGGGCACCATGAGCTACCGTACCCGTATCCGTACCCCCAGCTATCCGCACCTGCAACAGATCCCTTCGGTGATCCGTGGCAGCATGGTCGCCGACCTGATCGCGTACCTGGGCAGTATCGACTTCGTCATGGCCGATGTGGACCGCTAAGCATGAACAGTACGCTTATCCAGACTGACCGTTTCGTCCTCAGCGAAACCGAGCGCTCGGCCATCGAGCACGAGTTGCACCATTACGAAGACCCGCGCGCCGCATCGATCGAAGCGCTGAAGATCGTCCAGAAGGAACGTGGCTGGGTGCCGGATGGCGCGCTCTACGCCATTGGCGACATCCTGGGCATCCCAGCCAGCGACGTCGAAGGCGTGGCCACCTTCTATAGCCAGATTTTCCGCCAGCCCGTGGGCCGTCACATCATTCGCGTGTGCGACAGCATGGTCTGCTACATCGGTGGGCACGAATCCGTGGTGGCACAGATCCAACAGGAACTGGGCATCGGCCTGGGCCAGACCACGGCCGATGGTCGCTTCACCTTGCTGCCGGTGTGCTGCCTGGGCAACTGTGACAAGGCCCCGGCCCTGATGATCGACGACGACACCTTCGGCGACGTGAAGCCCGATGGTGTAAGCCGCTTGCTGGAGGCCTACGTATGACGCTCACTTCCTTTGGCCCGGCCAACCGGATTGCCCGTGCGGCTGAAACCCATCCGCTCACCTGGCGCCTGCGTGACGACGCCGAGCCGGTATGGCTCGACGAATATCAGCGCAAAGACGGCTACACCGCTGCCCGCAAGGCGCTGGCACAGATGTCCCAGGATGAGATCGTGCAAACGGTGAAGGACTCCGGCCTCAAGGGCCGGGGTGGCGCTGGCTTCCCTACCGGAGTGAAGTGGGGCCTGATGCCCAAAGACGAATCCATGAACATCCGTTACCTGTTGTGTAACGCCGATGAAATGGAGCCCAACACCTGGAAAGACCGCATGCTGATGGAGCAGCAGCCGCACCTGCTGATCGAAGGCATGCTCATCAGCGCCCGCGCGCTCAAGGCGTACCGGGGCTACATCTTCCTGCGCGGCGAATACACCACCGCGGCGCGCCACCTCAACCGCGCAGTGGAAGAAGCCAAGGCCGCCGGCCTGCTGGGCAAGAACATCCTGGGCAGCGGGTTCGATTTCGAGCTGTTCGTGCACACCGGCGCCGGCCGCTACATCTGCGGTGAAGAAACCGCGCTGATCAACTCGCTCGAAGGCCGCCGCGCCAACCCCCGCTCCAAGCCGCCCTTCCCGGCGGCCGTGGGCGTATGGGGCAAGCCGACCTGCGTAAACAACGTCGAAACCCTGTGCAACGTACCGGCGATCGTTGGTAACGGCATCGACTGGTACAAGGGCCTGGCGCGCGAAGGCAGCGAAGACCACGGCACCAAGCTGATGGGCTTCTCCGGCAAGGTGAAAAACCCAGGCCTGTGGGAACTGCCCTTCGGCGTAACCGCGCGGGAGCTGTTCGAGGACTACGCCGGCGGCATGCGTGACGGCTATACCCTCAAGTGCTGGCAGCCCGGCGGCGCCGGGACCGGTTTCCTGCTGCCCGAGCACCTCGAGGCGCAGATGTACGCCGGCGGTATCGCCAAGGTGGGCACGCGGATGGGTACGGGCCTGGCCATGGCCGTGGACAACACGGTGAATATGGTCTCGCTGCTGCGCAACATGGAAGAGTTCTTCGCGCGTGAGTCCTGTGGTTTCTGCACGCCGTGCCGCGATGGCCTTCCCTGGTCGGTCAAGCTGCTGCGCGCACTGGAAAACCGCCAAGGCACCCAGGGGGACATCGACACCCTGTTGGGGCTGGTAGGTTTCCTGGGCCCAGGCAAAACCTTCTGTGCACATGCCCCCGGCGCCGTAGAGCCACTGGGCAGCGCGATCAAGTACTTCCGAGAGGAGTTCGAAGCCGGCATCGCCCCCGTGGGAGCGGCGAGCCCGGCGCCAGGCTTTGGCCAACCACGGCCGATCCCTGCTGGAGCCTGATTGATGCAAGGGGCGATGGCATGGCCTCGCCCCCGGCCTGTGAACGCGATGCGCCAGGCCCAGAACAAGATTTCCATTAGCCACGCCCGGGAAACCGGGCCAACGAAGACCTTTGAACCATGGCTACTATCCACGTAGACGGCAAAGCGCTCGAAGTCGATGGTGCGGACAACCTGCTACAGGCATGTCTCTCCCTCGGCCTCGACATTCCCTACTTCTGCTGGCACCCGGCGCTGGGAAGCGTCGGCGCCTGCCGCCAGTGCGCGGTAAAGCAGTACAACGACGAGAACGACAAGCGCGGCCGCATCGTCATGTCCTGCATGACACCCGCCACCGACAACACCTGGATTTCCATCGATGATGAAGAATCCAAGGCGTTCCGGGCCAGTGTTGTCGAATGGCTGATGACCAACCACCCGCACGACTGCCCCGTGTGCGAGGAAGGCGGCCATTGCCACTTGCAAGACATGACCGTGATGACCGGCCACAACGAGCGCCGGTACCGCTTCACCAAGCGTACCCACCAGAATCAGGACCTGGGTCCGTTCATCGCGCATGAGATGAACCGCTGCATCGCCTGCTACCGCTGCGTCCGTTTCTACAAGGACTACGCCGGCGGGACCGACCTGGGTGTGTACGGCGCCCACGACAACGTCTACTTCGGCCGCGTGGAAGATGGCGTACTCGAAAGCGAGTTCTCCGGCAACCTGACCGAAGTTTGCCCTACCGGTGTGTTCACCGACAAAACCCACTCCGAGCGCTACAACCGCAAATGGGACATGCAGTTCGCCCCGAGCATCTGCCACGGCTGCTCCAGCGGCTGCAACATCAGCCCCGGTGAACGTTACGGCGAACTGCGCCGCATCGAGAACCGCTACAACGGCTCGGTGAACCACTACTTCCTGTGTGACCGCGGGCGTTTCGGCTATGGCTACGTGAACCGCAAGGATCGCCCCAAGCATCCGATGCTGGGTCAGGAACGCACCATGCTGGGCGTGGACGCTGCGCTGGACAAGGCTGCCCAGTTGCTCAGCGGCCGTACCATCGTGGGCATTGGCTCGCCACGCGCCAGCCTCGAAAGCAATTACGCCCTGCGTGAACTGGTAGGCGCCGACTGGTACCACACTGGTATCGAAGCCGGTGAGCTGGCCCGCATCCGCCTGGCGCTGGACGTGCTCAACAACAGCCCGCTGCCTATCCCAAGCCTGCGCGAAGTAGAAGACCACGACGCGGTCTTCGTACTCGGCGAAGACCTGACCCAGACCGCCGCCCGCATGGCCCTGGCGCTGCGCCAGTCGGTAAAAGGCAAGGCCGAGGCCATGGCCGAAGCCATGCGCGTACAGCCTTGGCTCAACGCCGCGGTGAACAACATCGGGCAGCACGAAATGTACCCGCTGTTTATCGCCAGCCTCACCGACACCAAGCTCGATGACGTTGCCGAAGAATGCGTGCACGCGTCGCCCGAAGACCTGGCGCGTATCGGTTTCGCCGTGGCCCACGCCATCGACGCCAGCGCACCCGCAGTACCGGGCCTGGATGACGAGGCCCTCGGCCTGGCGCAACGCATTGCCGATGCACTGGTGAACGCCAAGCGCCCGCTGGTGGTGTCCGGCACGTCGCTGGGCAATGACAGCCTGATCGAAGCCGCCGCCAACATCGCCAAGGCACTGGCCCTGCGCGCCAAGGCCGGCTCCCTCAGCCTGATCGTGCCGGAAGCCAACAGCCTGGGCCTGGCCATGCTCGGCGGTGAATCCCTCGACGCGGCGCTGGATGCCCTGATCGAAGGCCGTGCCGATGCGTTGGTAGTACTGGAAAACGACCTCTACACCCGCGCCCCGAAAGCCAAGGTAGACGCTGCCATGGCTGCCGCCAAGGTGGTGATCGTTGCCGACCACCAGCAAACCGCGACCACCGACCGTGCGGATCTGATCCTGCCGGCCGCCAGCTTTGCCGAAGGCGACGGCACCTTGGTTAGCCAGGAAGGCCGCGCACAGCGCTTCTTCCAGGTATTCGACCCGAACTACCTCGACCCACAGAACTTCACTCACGAAGGCTGGCGCTGGCTGCATGCCTTGCGCGCCACCCTGCTGGAGCGCAAGGTCGACTGGACCCAGCTCGACCACGTGACCGCCGCCTGCGCCGCCAGCGCACCGCAGCTGGCCCGGATTGTGGAGGCTGCTCCGTCCGCCGCCTTCCGCATCAAGGGTTTGAAGCTTGCCCGCGAACCGCTGCGTTACTCCGGCCGTACGGCCATGCGCGCCAACATCAGCGTGCACGAACCACGTACCAGCCAGGACGTGGACAGCGCATTCTCCTTCTCCATGGAAGGTTACTCGGGCAGCAAGGAACTGCGCCAACAAGTGCCGTTCGCCTGGTCCCCGGGCTGGAACTCGCCTCAAGCGTGGAACAAGTTCCAGGACGAAGTGGGCGGCCATCTGCGCGCTGGCGACCCGGGCGTGCGCCTGATCGAAACCGGCGGGGACAACCTGGCCTGGTTCACCCGCATTCCAGCGGCGTTTGCCCCGGCTCGCGGCACCTGGAAGGCGGTGCCTTACTACCACCTGTTCGGCAGTGAAGAAACCTCTTCCCGTGCCGCGCCTGTGCAGTCCCGTATCCCCTCCCCTTACGTGGCCCTGGCCAAGGCCGAAGCCGACCGGCTGGGCGTGAACGACGGCGCACTGCTGAGCCTCAGCATCGGCGGGGTGCAGTTGCGCCTGCCGCTGCGCGTGGATGAGCAACTCGCCGCCGGCCTGGTGGCGCTGCCAAAAGGGTTGGCGGGCATTCCACCGGCATTTGGTGGCTTAACGGTTGAAGGCCTGCAGGAGGCAGCACAATGACCTGGTTCACGCCTGAAGTGATCGACGTGATCGTGTCGGTGGTGAAGTCCATCGTCATTTTGCTGGCTGTGGTGGTCTGCGGCGCGCTGCTCAGCTTCGTGGAACGGCGCCTGCTGGGCTGGTGGCAGGACCGTTACGGGCCAAACCGTGTTGGCCCGTTCGGCATGTTCCAGATTGCCGCCGACATGCTCAAGATGTTCTTCAAGGAAGACTGGAACCCGCCATTCGTGGACCGGGTGATCTTCACCCTGGCGCCAGTAGTGGCCATGAGCGCCTTGCTGATCGCCTTCTCTGTCATCCCGATCACCCCTACCTGGGGCGTGGCGGACCTGAACATCGGCGTGCTGTTCTTCTTCGCCATGGCAGGCCTGTCGGTGTACGCGGTGCTGTTCGCCGGTTGGTCGAGCAACAACAAGTACGCCTTGCTCGGCAGCCTGCGGGCCTCGGCGCAAACCGTGAGCTACGAAGTGTTCATGGGGCTGGCATTGATGGGTGTGATCGTGCAGGCGGGGTCGTTCAACATGCGCGACATCGTCGAGTACCAGGCGCAGAACCTGTGGTTCATCATTCCGCAGTTCTTCGGCTTCTGTACCTTCTTCATTGCCGGCGTGGCCGTGACTCACCGTCACCCCTTCGACCAGCCTGAAGCGGAACAGGAACTGGCCGACGGTTACCACATCGAGTATGCCGGCATGAAATGGGGCATGTTCTTCGTGGGCGAGTACATCGGTATCGTGCTGATCTCGGCGCTGCTGGTCACGCTGTTCTTCGGCGGCTGGCACGGCCCGTTCGATATCCTGCCTCAGGTGCCGTTCCTGTGGTTCGCCCTCAAGACCGCCTTCTTCATCATGCTGTTCATCCTGCTGCGGGCTTCGATCCCACGGCCGCGCTATGACCAGGTGATGGATTTCAGCTGGAAGTTCTGCCTCCCGCTGACCCTGATCAATTTGCTGGTCACCGCCGCGATCGTGTTGCTGAACACGCCGGCCGGTGCTTGAGGACAACGTCATGTTCAAATATATCGGCCATGTGGTACATGGCACCTATACCCAGCTGCGCAGCCTGATCATGATTTTTGGTCACGGCTTCCGCAAGCGTGACACCCTCCAGTATCCGGAAGAGGCTGTTTACCTGCCGCCGCGCTATCGGGGCCGCATCGTGCTCACCCGCGACCCGGACGGCGAGGAACGCTGCGTGGCGTGCAACCTGTGCGCGGTCGCCTGCCCGGTGGGCTGCATTTCCCTGCAAAAGGCTGAAACGGACGATGGACGCTGGTACCCCGAGTTCTTCCGGATCAACTTCTCGCGCTGCATTTTCTGCGGCCTGTGCGAAGAAGCCTGCCCTACCACGGCTATCCAGCTCACGCCGGACTTCGAAATGGCGGACTACAAGCGCCAGGACCTGGTGTACGAGAAGGAAGACCTGCTGATCTCGGGCCCGGGCAAGAATCCGGACTATAACTTCTATCGCGTCGCGGGCATGGCCGTGGCCGGCAAGCCGAAAGGCGCCGCGCAGAACGAAGCCGAGCCGATCAACGTGAAAAGCCTGCTGCCTTAAGGAAGAAAGATGGAATTCGCGTTCTATTTCGCCTCTGGCGTTGCGGTGCTGGCGACCCTTCGGGTCATTACCGGCACCAATCCGGTCCATGCCTTGTTGTACCTGATCATCTCCCTCATCGCAGTGGCCATGACCTTCTTCGCCCTCGGCGCGCCCTTCGCAGGCGTGCTGGAGGTGATTGCCTATGCCGGTGCGATCATGGTGCTGTTCGTGTTCGTGGTGATGATGCTCAACCTGGGCACCGCATCTGCCCATCAAGAGCGGGAGTGGTTCAAGCCTGGCATCTGGGCGGGCCCGATGTTGCTGGCCGCCCTGTTGCTGCTGGAGTTGATGTACGTGCTGTTTTCCGGCCCGGGCAACATTCCGGTCGGCGAAACCACCATCGGCCCCAAAGCCGTGGGCATCAGCCTGTTCGGCCCTTACCTGCTGGCGGTGGAGCTAGCCTCCATGCTGCTGCTGGCCGCGGCCATCACGGCCTTCCACATTGGCCGCAACGAGGCGAAGGAGTAACCCATGCCAGCCATTCCTCTTGAACACGGCCTGGCCGTCGCCGGCGTGCTGTTCGTACTCGGCCTGGTGGGCCTGCTGGTCCGCCGCAACATCCTTTTTGTGCTGATGAGCCTGGAAATCATGATGAACGCCTCTGCATTGGCCTTCATCGTGGCCGGCAGCCGCTGGGCGCAACCGGACGGGCAGATCATGTTCATCCTGGTGATCAGCCTGGCGGCGGCCGAGGCCAGTATTGGCCTGGCGATCCTGATCCAGCTGTATCGCCGCTTCCATACGCTTGATATCGACGCTGCCAGTGAGATGCGCGGATGAACCTACTCTTTCTGACTTTCGTCTTTCCCCTGCTGGGCTGGCTGGTGCTGTCCTTCTCCCGCGGGCGCTTCTCGGAGAACACCTCGGCACTGATCGGGGTGGGCTCGGTGGGCCTGTCCGCCGTGGTGGCCGCCTATGTGATCTGGCAATTCAACGTGGCCCCGCCACCCGGCGGTGTGTACACCCACCTGCTGTGGACCTGGATGTCGGTAGGCACCTTCGCGCCAACCTTCACGCTTTACCTGGATGGCCTGTCGGTCACCATGTTGGGCGTGGTCGTGGGCGTGGGCTTCCTGATCCACCTGTTCGCCTCCTGGTACATGCGCGGTGAAGAAGGCTATTCACGCTTCTTCTCCTACACCAACCTGTTCATCGCCAGCATGCTGTTCCTGATATTGGGCGACAACCTGCTGTTCATCTACTTCGGCTGGGAAGGCGTGGGCCTGTGCAGCTACCTGCTGATCGGCTTCTACTACAGCAACCGCAACAACGGCAACGCAGCACTCAAGGCCTTTATCGTCACCCGTATCGGCGACGTGTTCATGGCCATCGGCTTGTTCATCCTGTTCCAGCAACTGGGCACGTTGAACATTCAGGAGCTGCTGGTACGCGCACCCGAGCACTTCAAGGTGGGCGACTTCTGGATCGTGCTGGCCACCTTGATGTTGCTGGGCGGCGCGGTCGGTAAATCCGCTCAGCTGCCGCTGCAAACCTGGCTGGCGGACGCGATGGCCGGCCCTACCCCGGTTTCGGCGCTGATCCACGCGGCAACCATGGTGACTGCGGGCGTGTACCTGATCGCCCGTACCCACGGCCTGTTCACTCTGGCGCCAGACATCCTGCACCTGGTGGGTATCGTCGGCGGCGTGACCCTGGTACTGGCAGGCTTCGCCGCGCTGGTACAAACCGACATCAAGCGCATCCTCGCCTACTCCACCATGAGCCAGATTGGCTACATGTTCCTGGCACTGGGCGTGGGTGCGTGGGACGGCGCGATCTTCCACCTGATGACCCACGCGTTCTTCAAGGCACTGCTGTTCCTTGCCTCGGGCGCTGTGATCATCGGCTGCCACCATGAGCAGAACATCTTCAAGATGGGCGGCCTGTGGAAAAAGCTGCCCTTGGCGTATGCCTGCTTCATCGTTGGTGGCGCGGCGCTGTCGGCCTTGCCGATCCTCACTGCGGGCTTCTACTCCAAGGACGAGATTCTCTGGGAAGCCTTCGCCAGCGGCCACACCGGTTTGCTGTATGCCGGGCTGGTGGGTGCGTTCATGACCTCGCTGTACACCTTCCGCCTGATCTTCATTGCCTTCCATGGCGAAGCGAAGACCGATGCCCGCCCTGGCCATGGCATTTCCCACTGGCTGCCGCTGGGCGTGCTGTTGGTACTGTCCACCTTCATCGGCGCCTGGATTCACCCACCGCTGGCGGGCGTGCTGCCTGAAAGCGCGGGCCATGCCGGCGGCGAAGCCAAGCACAGCCTGGAGATCGCTTCCGGCGCCATCGCGCTGGCGGGCATTCTGCTGTCGGCGCTGCTGTTCCTGGGCAAGCGTCGGGTAGCCACCGCCATCGCCAACAGCGGCCCGGGCCGTGTGCTGTCTGCCTGGTGGTTCGCGGCCTGGGGCTTCGACTGGATCTACGACAAGCTGTTAGTGAAACCCTACTTGTGGATCAGCCACGTGCTGCGCAGGGATCCGATGGATCGCGGCATTGGCCTGGTGCCTCGGCTGGTGAAAGGCGGGCACTCCGTCATGAGCCGCACCGAGAACGGCCAGCTGCGCTGGTATGCCGCCTCCCTTGCCTTCGGTGCCGTATTGGTACTGGGCGCCGTGGTAATGGCAGCCTGACTATGAACCTTGCGAATTTGCGAAAGGAAACGAACCCGTCATGATTCTGCCTTGGCTGATCCTGATTCCCTTCATCGGCGGCCTTCTGTGCTGGATGGCTGAGCGCTCTAGCGCCACCCTCCCCCGCTGGATCGCATTGCTGACCATGTCCCTGGAACTGGTACTGGGGCTATGGCTCTGGTCCCAGGGCGATTACTCCCTGGCGCCCGCACCAGGGGCCGACCCGGTATGGGCCGTGGAATTCAAGCTGGCCTGGATCCAGCGCTTCGGCATCAGTGTGCACCTGGCGCTCGATGGCTTGTCTTTGCTGATGATCCTGCTCACCGGCCTGCTGGGCGTGCTGTCCGTACTGTGCTCCTGGAAAGAGATCCAGCGCCATGTGGGCTTCTTCCACCTGAACCTGATGTGGATCCTGGGCGGGGTGATCGGCGTGTTCCTCGCGCTGGACCTGTTCCTGTTCTTCTTCTTCTGGGAAATGATGCTGGTGCCGATGTACTTCCTCATCGCGCTCTGGGGTCATAGCTCGTCGGACGGCAAGCGCACGCGGATCTACGCTGCCACCAAGTTCTTCATCTTCACTCAGGCCAGCGGCCTGATCATGCTGGTGGCGATCCTTGGCCTGGTGCTGGTGAACTACAACGCTACCGGCGTGATCACCTTCAACTACAGCGACCTGCTCAAGGCGCACCTGCCAGCCGGTACCGAGTACCTGCTGATGCTGGGCTTCTTCGTGGCCTTTGCGGTGAAGCTTCCAGTGGTGCCGGTGCACTCCTGGCTGCCTGATGCCCACGCCCAGGCGCCAACGGCGGGCTCCGTGGACCTGGCGGGTATCTTGCTGAAAACCGCCGCCTACGGCTTGCTGCGCTTTGCCCTGCCGCTGTTCCCCAATGCCTCGGCCGAGTTCGCGCCAATTGCCATGGGCCTGGGCCTGGTTGGAATTTTCTACGGTGCCTTCCTGGCGTTCGCGCAAACCGACATCAAGCGCCTGATCGCCTACTCCAGCGTGTCTCACATGGGCTTTGTGCTGATCGGGATCTACTCCGGCAGCCAGCAAGCGCTGCAAGGCGCTGTGGTGCAGATGGTCGCCCACGGCTTGTCCGCCGCGGCGCTGTTTATCCTCAGCGGCCAGCTGTATGAGCGCCTGCATACCCGTGACATGCGTGAAATGGGCGGGCTGTGGTCGCGTATCAGCTACCTGCCGGCCATCAGCCTGTTCTTCGCCGCGGCATCGCTGGGGCTTCCGGGCACCGGTAACTTCGTGGGTGAGTTCCTGATCCTGCTGGGCAGCTTCGCGGTCGCGCCTTGGGTGACCACCGTTGCAACCTTCGGCCTGGTAGTGGGTTCGGTATACGCGCTGATCATGATTCACCGGGCCTACTTCGGCCCGGCAAAGTCGGACACCGTACTGCACGGCATGGACGGCCGCGAGCTGGCGATGATCCTGCTGCTGGCGGTGCTGCTGGTGCTGCTGGGCGTGTACCCGCAACCGGTGCTGGACACCTCGGCCGCGACCATGGCCGGCGTGCAGCAGTGGTTCGGCTCGGCTTTCTCTCAACTTGCATCGGCCCGGTAACCTGTAATGGAACTGACCTCTCAACACTTTCTGGCATTGGCGCCGCTGCTGATCACCAGCGTCACCATCGTGGTGGTGATGCTGGCGATCGCCTGGCGCCGTAACCACTCACAAACGTTCCTGCTGTCCTGCGCGGGCTTGAACCTGGCGCTGCTATCGATCCTGCCAGTGCTCAAGATCACGCCGATGAGCGTAACCACGTTGCTGCAGGTAGACAACTTCGCGTGTCTGTACATGGCGCTGATCCTGATCGCCACCCTGGCCTGCGTTACCCTTGCCCATGCCTATCTGGGTGATGGTGGCACCGGCTACCCAGGCAACCGTGAAGAACTCTACCTGCTGATCCTGCTGGCAGCCGCCGGTGGCTTGGTGCTGGTGTGTGCGCAACAGCTGTCGGCGCTGTTCATCGGGCTGGAACTGCTGTCGGTGCCGGTGTACGGGCTGGTAGCGTACGCGTACTTCAACAAGCGCTCGCTGGAAGCCGGTATCAAGTACATGGTGCTGTCGGCGGCTGGCTCGGCGTTCCTGTTGTTCGGCATGGCGCTGTTGTATGCCGACGCCGGCACGCTGAGTTTCTCCGGTATCGGCGCCGCGCTTGCGGCTACCGGCATGCCCAGCCTGATGGCGCAGCTGGGCCTGGGCATGATGCTGGTGGGCCTGGCCTTCAAGCTGTCGCTGGTGCCCTTCCACCTGTGGACCCCTGACGTCTACGAAGGCGCACCTGCACCAGTGGCGGCCTTCCTGGCCACCGCCAGCAAGGTTGCGGTGTTCGCGGTGATCGTAAGGCTCTTCCAGCTCTCCCCAGCCGGAAGCAGCGGCGTACTGAACGTGGTACTAAGTGCAATCGCCATCGCTTCGATCGTGGTGGGCAACCTGCTGGCACTGAACCAGACCAACCTCAAGCGGCTGCTGGGTTATTCCTCCATCGCCCACTTCGGTTACCTGCTGATTGCGCTAGTGGCGAGCAAGGGCCTGGCTGTTGAAGCCATCGGCGTGTACCTGGCCACTTATGTGATCACCAGCCTGGGTGCGTTCGGCGTGATCACGCTGATGTCCTCCCCGTACAAAGGCCGCGATGCCGATGCGCTGTTCGAGTACCGCGGGCTGTTCTGGCGCCGCCCGTACCTCACCGCAGTGCTGACCGTCATGATGCTCTCCCTTGCGGGCATCCCGCTCACCGCAGGCTTCATCGGCAAGTTCTACATCATGGCAGCCGGTGTCGAGTCTGGCCTGTGGTGGCTGGTGGGCGCATTGGTACTGGGCAGCGCCATCGGCCTGTTCTACTACCTGCGCGTGATGGTGACCCTGTACCTGATGGAATCGAGCATTCCACGCCAGGACGCGCCGCTGAACTGGGAGCAGCGCACCGGTGGCGTGATGCTGCTGGCCATCGCCATCCTGGCCTTCGTGCTGGGGGTTTACCCTCAGCCATTGGTGGACCTGGTGCAGCATGCCGGGCTTCATCTGATGGGCTAAGCCGGTTGGCTTGAACAAAAAACCCCGCCTGGCGCTGCCGGCGGGGTTTTTTTATTGTACGGGAGGAAGGATTACAGGCCCGACGCGTGAACGAAGCAGAGCTTGTTGCCCTCCGGGTCGCGGCAATAGGCCCCGTAGTAATCCGGGGCATACCGCACCCGCACACCCGGCGAGCCTTCGTCGCTACCGCCGTTGGCCAGCGCAGCTGCCCAGGCGGCATCTACCTCGTCCCGGCTGGAGCAAGCAAAACTGACCTGCGTGCCATTACCCGGTGAAGCGGGTTGACCGTTGAAGGGCTCCTGCACGAAAAACTGCGGCCAGCGCCGACCCGGCAGCTGCCAGCCCTTGCCCGGAGGGCCACCGTCGTCTTCTTCCGACATGGGCACCAGGCCCAACTCGCTGAGCACACGGTCATAAAATGCCACCAGGCGGTTCAAGTCACGGGCGCCAACGATGATGTGGGAGAACATGATGCAGCCCTCAGGCAAGGACGCCCCGGCCGGGCGACAAGGATCAGCTGAACAGTTTGGCCGCTGTCTTGGCTACCAGCTCGCCCTGATGCCGTGCGCCCGCCAGTTCGATTTCGCTGGGCTGGCGCGAGCCGTCACCCGAAGCGATGGTGGTTGCGCCATAGGGGGCGCCGCCGACGATTTCGTCCATGTTCATCTGCCCTTGATGACTGTAGGGCAGCCCCACGATGACCATACCGAAATGCAGCAGGTTGGTGATCAGCGAGAACAGCGTGGTCTCCTGGCCGCCATGCTGGCTGGCCGTGGAAGTAAAGGCCGCGCCAACCTTGCCGTTGAACTTCCCTGCCGCCCACAGCCCACCTGCCTGGTCGAGGAAGGCGGCCATCTGGCTGCTTACACGGCCGAAACGGGTCGGGCTTCCAAGGATGATTGCATCGTAGTCTGCCAGCTCCTGCACGGTAGCGACGGGCGCTGCCTGATCGAGCTTGAAGTGGGCGGCTTGCGCTACTTCCGCCGGGGCAGTTTCGGGCACGCGTTTGACATCCACGGTCGCGCCGGCGCTACGGGCGCCCTCGGCAATGGCATTGGCCATGGTTTCGATATGCCCGTAGGTGGAGTAGTAGAGAACAAGAACTTTAGCCACAGAGACGCTCCTTGATGTGCCGCGCCGGCATGGCGCGGACTCATGAACTTCGCACAGCCAGAGACAGGATAAAAACGGGTTGATTCGAACGGTTTGATCGAAACGTTGAATCCCGCCGCTGCCTTGCGAGTGTAGCTGGCGCTCAACTGGCGGGTGATTTCACTGGCAGCGCAGGGCTGGCGTACTGCGGCTTGAGGTGGCCGCTCTGGTCCAGCAGCCAAGCATCGAGCACCTCGCGAACCACCGGGCCGGCAACTCGGCCGCCGGCCTCGCCGTTCTCGATCATCACCGCCACCACAATCTTCGGGTTCTCGGCCGGGGCAAAGCCTACGAACAGCGCGTTGTCCCGGTTGCGCTCCTGGGTCTTTTCCCGGTTGTAGCGCTCCCCTTGACGAATGGCGACCACTTGCGCGGTGCCGCTCTTGCCCGCAATACGGTATTGTGCCCCCACTGCCGATTGCCGGGCGATCCCCCTGGGGTCATGCAGCACCGCTTGCATGCCGCGATTCACCTGCTCCCATTCGCCTGGGTCGCGCAATACGATGTTGGGCATCGGGTTGGTATCGACCGGGGGCTCGCCACCAATGGTTTCGGCCAGGTGCGGCCGATGCCACACGCCTTTGCTGGCAATCAACGACGTCGCCTGCGCCAGCTGCAAAGGCGTGACCTGCATATAGCCTTGGCCAATCCCCAAGATCAGCGTTTCGCCAGGGAACCACGGCTGCCGGCGGGTGGCGCGCTTCCATTGCTCGGAAGGCATCAGGCCAGGCGCTTCTTCGAACATGTCGAGCGATACCTTCTGGCCGATGCCGAACCGGCTGAGGTAGTCATGCAGGCGGTCGATACCCAGCCGGTGGGCAGTTTCATAGAAATAGGTATCGTTGGACCGCATGATCGCGGCATAGAGGTCTACCCAGCCATCACCACTGCGGTTCCAGTTGCGGTACTTGTGGTCGTAGTTGGGCAGCTCGTAGTACCCCGGGTCGAACACCCTGCTGGCCGGTGTGATCACGCCGCTATCAAGCCCCGCGACCGCCACTTCCGGCTTGATGGTCGAGCCTGGCGCATACAGGCCCCGAAGCACGCGGTTGAACAGCGGCCGGTCGATGGAGTCACGCAACGCGGTGTATTGCTTGAAGCTGATGCCAGTGACAAACAGATTGGGATCGAAGCTGGGCTCACTCACCATTGCCAGCACGTCGCCGTTCTGCGGGTCCAGCGCCACGATTGCCCCGCGGCGGCCGCCCAAGGCTTTTTCCGCGGCAAGCTGCAGGTTGGCATCGAGGGTGAGGGTGATGTTCTTGCCCGCTATCGGGTCGGTGTGGCGCAACACCCGCATCACACGGCCCTGGGCATTGGTTTCCACTTCCTCGAAGCCGACGTGCCCATGCAGCGCGGGTTCATAGAAGCGTTCCACCCCCGTTTTGCCGACAGACTGAGTACCGCGATATTCCACCGGGTCCAGCACCTTGGCTTCATTCTCGTTGATGCGGCCCACGTAGCCCAGGGAATGGGCAAACTGTTCGCCAAGCGGGTACTCGCGCACGAACTGCGCTTCCACATCCAGCCCTGGCAGAAGGAACTGATTTACTGCGATCAGTGCAATCTGCTCTTCGCTCAGTTCATACATCAAGGTCACCGGCTCGAAGGGATGTCGGGCGCGACGCATGTCTTTGTCGAACTGGCGACGCTGCTCTTCGGGTAACTGCAGAATACTTGCCAGGGTATCGAGTACGTGTGCAGAGTCCCCGGCGCGCTCACGCGTAAGGGTCAAGTTAAAGCTAGGGCGATTGTTGGCCAGCACCACGCCGTTGCGGTCATAAATCAAACCGCGCTCCGGCGGGATCGGCAGTACGTGAACGCGGTTGTTTTCGGAAATGGTCGAGTGGTAGTCGTATTGAACCACTTGCAGGAAATACAACCGAGCCACCAGGGCGAATGCCAGCCCCAGCACCAGAACCGCGCAAGCGACCAGGCGGCCGTTGACCAGGCGTTGTTCCTTGTCGTGGTCCTTTAAGGGAATCGGGTCTGGCATTGGCACCGCTCGTGTGTACAGATCGAAGCGCCCGCCGGCGGCGAACGCTCGATTCGTACATCACGCGGTTCACCGTTGCAGGTCGGGGGGCAATTGTATGGTGGGGCGGTTGCCGACGAAGATACTCCAGCTCGACACGAACAGCGCCGCAATCAGCGGGCCGATCACGAACCCGTTCAGGCCGAAAACCGCGAGCCCACCGAGGGTGGAAATCAGCACCAGGTAGTCCGGAAGCTTTGTGTCCTTGCCTACCAGAAGGGGCCGAAGCACATTGTCGACCAGGCCGATCACGAAAACGCCGTAAAGCGTGAGCACCACGCCCCGCCACATTTCGCCGTCGAGCATGAAGTAAACCGCCACCGGCGCCCATACTACCCCGGCACCCACTGCGGGCAATAATGAAAGAAATGCCATCAATACCGCCCACAACAAGGCGCTGGGGATGTCCAGTATCCAGAAGATCAGCCCGCCCAGCGCACCTTGGGAAATGGCCACCAGCATATTGCCTTTCACCGTAGCCCGTACCACCCGGGTGAACTTCAGTTGTAGCCGGCGCTTCTGCTGTTCTGCCAAGGGCACGGCCATGCGCACCTTGCGTACAAGCTCGGGGCCGTCACGGAGGAAAAAGAACACCAGATAAAGCATCACCGCGAAGCTGACGATGAAATCGAGGGTGCCCTGACCGAAGCTGAAGGCCTGGGACGTAAGGGCTTCGCTGCCCTGCATGGCCCGGGCGGTAATCTTCTCTCGCAGGCCATCGAGATTGCCCATGCCCATGCGGTCCAGCAGGTGCTGTGCCGGGGTGGGCAAGGCATGCTTGAAGTGGCTCATGTAGCTGGCCACATCCAGCTCCCCGCTCTGGATGCTCTTGTAAACGCTGGTGCCCTCCTGCACCAGCAAGGCGCTGATGATGATCACAGGAAGCACCGCGACCAGCACGCACACCCCAAGCGTAACCACCGAGGTGACGTTGCGGCTCCATTTATAGCGTTGGATGAGCTTGCGTTGCAGCGGCGCGAACAGGATGCCCAGGATCACTGCCCAGAAAACAGCGCCGTAGTAAGGAAGGAGTATCCAGATAAAAGCGAGGGTAACCAGTACAAGCAGCAACAGGAGTGTCTTGTATTGGAGGTTGGTTTCGTTCATGCGCGTTCCATGTCGGCTTGCCTTCAGCGCCCCTCATGGGGCGCCTGAAGGTTAGTCCGGCTGGGCTTGGGATAGTGCCCTCGATCGCGCTGCAGAATCTGAGGCTCAGATCCGGAACTGCGCAACCAGCCGCCCAAGGCCCTGGCCCAAGGCTGCCAGCTTGCGGGACGTCTCCGCGCCCTGGCGGGTTTCATCGGCCACCTGATCCACCGCACCGGCAATCTGGTGAACGCTGCGGTTGATTTCTTCCACCACGGCGGTCTGCTCTTCGGCAGCGGTTGCAATCTGCGCGTTCATGTTGCTGATGGTCGCAATCAGGCTGCCCATGGCGTCCAGCGAACGGCCGGCCTCGTTGGCGCGAACGCTGGTGCCCTCGCCCGCTTCACTGGAACGGCGCATGGCTTCCACGGCATCGCGGGTGCCCTTTTCAAGGCGGTCGATCATGCCTTGAATTTCCTGGGTGCTTTGCTGCGTGCGGCTGGCCAACGCGCGCACTTCGTCCGCCACCACCGCGAACCCACGCCCGGCTTCTCCTGCCCGCGCCGCTTCGATAGCCGCGTTGAGCGCCAGCAGGTTGGTTTGCTCGGCAATCGAGCGGATAACGCCAAGTACGCTGACGATGGAGCGCACGTCGTTCTGCAGGGTGTCGAGGGAATTGCCGCTCAAGCGGATATCGGCGATCAGCGAATGGATCTGGGCCACGCTGCCATCCACGACCTGCTTGGCTTGACGGCCTTCGTTGTCGGTTTCCTGAGCCGCCGTGGCGGCGCCCTGTGCGCTGCGAGCCACTTCCTGCGCCGCGCCGGACATTTCGTTGACGGCAGTGGCCACTTGATCTGTCTCCTGGCGCTGGCGCTCCATCGCGCGCTCCGAGCGCTGGGCCTGATCGGCCACTTCGCTGACCAGGCCGGTAAGTTCGCCGGTCATGGTTGCGATCTGGCGCACCAAACCGTGAATCTTCTCCGCGAAGCGATTGAAGGAGCCAGCCAGCGCGCCCAGCTCGTCCTGGCTGGTGATAGGCAACCGGCGGGTAAGGTCGCCTTCACCGGCAGCGATGTCATCCAGGCTCTGCTTCATCAGCATGAGTGGGCGCAGAATGTTCCGTGCCAGCAGCAGGCCGATCGAAGCGATGATCAGTACCAGCACCAGTGCGATACCTACAATGGTCATCAGCATGTCGATAGTGCGGGCATGCACCGCTTCGCGCACTTGAGCGAGCTGAGCGTCGATGCCGTCCAGGTTGACCGCGGTGCCGATCACCATGTCCCACTTGGGCAGGTATTCGGTGTAAGCGAGCTTGGGGACCAGCTTCTGGCTGCCCGGCAGGCTGGACGAGTAACTGACAAAGTGAGTGCCGTTCTTGCCTACGTTCACCAGCTCGCGGTTGACGTACACACCGTTGGGGTCTTTGGCATCGATGAAGCTTTGGCCCACACCTTCGCTGCTGCTGCCCTTGAACAGGCGCACGGCCTGGGAATCGTAGCCGAAGAAGTAGCCATCTTTGCCGTAGGTAACGGTGGAGAGCATTTTCACGACCTGGGCCCGGGCGGCTGTGTCATTGCCATCGGCCGCATCATAAATCGGCTTGACGGTGCCCAGCGCAACCGCGACGTAGTTTTGCAAGGATGCCCGGGCGTCGGTGATGTAACGCTCGCGGGTTTCCTGCACCTCTTGAGCCGCCTGCTGGCGCAGAATCCACAGGGTGCACAGGCTGATGATCAGCGCGAACAGCACGACAGGCACAACGGCAACGGACAGGACCTTGCCCTTCAAGCTAAGGCGCATGGGAAACTCTCACAGGTAGAAAACGAATACTCGGCTTATCGGCCCTGCTCTTGGAAAGTTGAGCTTGCCCCACGGCGGGGCAGACAAACGCTCGCGCGCAATCCGCCCATGTGACTCTCGGAGAGGCAGAGCCGGCCGTGACAGGCCTCGACGATATCCTTCACGATGCCCAGGCCCAGGCCATGGCCCTCGGTGCGCTCATCCAGCCGCTCCCCGCGGCCCAGTACTTGCTCGCGAGCGTCTTCAGGTATGCCGGGGCCGTCATCGTCGACGCACAGGCGATAACCTTGAGCATCGCTCGTCACTGTCAGCAACACTTGGCTGTCTGCCCACTTGCAGGCGTTATCCAACAGGTTACCCAGCAGTTCGAGGAGATCTTCCCGATCCCAAGGCAATATGAGGCCCGGCGGTAAGTGCCACTCGAGTTGCAGGTGCTCGCCGTGGATAGCGCGCAAGGTAGCGAACAAGCCTGGAAGCTCGACGGCGCAGTCCAGTGGCGTACCTGGAAGTGCGTCGCCGGCCAGGCGGGCCCGGGTCAGTTCCTTGTCCAGCCGGGTTTGTAGATGCTCAAGCTGTTCAAGCAGTGCGCGGCGAAGGGACGGGTCGCGGTCCAGGCGTGGGCCATTGGCTTGGCTCAAGAGCACCGCAAGCGGCGTCTTGAGCGCATGGCCCAGGTTGCCCAGGGCGGTACGGGCTTTTTTTAGGCTGTCTTCGGTATGGGCGTGCAAATGGTTGATCTGTGTAACGAGGGGCTCCAGCTCCAGCGGTACATTCACTTGCAACTGGCTACGCTGGCCCTGCTGCAACTGTGCAAGCTGTGCCCGTGCCGCCTCCAATGGCCGCAGAGCCCGAGTGACGATCAGGCGTTGCAAGCCAAGCACCAGTAATAGCAACACCACACCAAATGCCAAGCCCCAGTGGCGCAACCGCGCGAAGCTGTCACGAATGGGGCTGTAGTCCTGGGCGACCGTGATAGACAGCGCCATGCCCAGCCGCCGGTAGTCCGCGCGAAGGAGGATCAGTTGCTGGCCCTCCGGCCCGGTCGCCCGGCTTAGCCCCGGCGCAGTGAGTTGGGGCAATTGCGCATCCCATAGGGAGCGGGAGCGAAGCTGGGTATCAGGTAACGTGATTTGAAAGTAATAGCCGGAGAAGGCGCGCTGGTAGGCGGGCAGTACACGCTCTTCGATCAGATCGACACCTTCAGGCACGCGCGCCAGGCCCAGCAGAAGGTTCTCGCTTTGGCTTCGCAGATTGTCTTCGAGGTATTTCTCAATACCTTTTTCAAAAAGCCACAAACCTGCCTGGGCGAAGATCAGCCCTCCTACCAGCAATACCCCCAGCAGGCCAACGCTCAGCCGGGCTTGCAGCGACCTCATTCGCTACACCCACCCAACCGATAGCCCTGCCCGCGGCGGGTTTCGATCACCGCCTTGCCCAGTTTGCCGCGCAAGTGGTTTACATGTACTTCAAGCACATTAGAACCCCGCTCGTTCTCACCGTCATAAAGGTGCTCGGCCAGGTGAGCTTTGGAAAGAATCCTCCCGGGATGCAGCATGAAGTACCGCAAAAGGCGAAATTCCGCTGCGGTAAGGCTGATCGTGTTCGAACCAATGGTCACGCTTTGCGTGGCTTCGTCCAGCACCAATCCACCCGCCTCCAACCGAGGCTGGTTCGGCAGGCCCTTGGAACGTCGTAACAGCGACTGGATGCGAAGTAGCAGCTCCTCGGGATGAAAGGGCTTGCTGAGGTAATCGTCGGCGCCCGCCTTCAAGCCTTCGATACGCTCGGCCCAGGAACCGCGTGCCGTCAGCACCAGCACGGGTAGCGCAACGCCTTCCTGGCGCCACCGGGCCAACACCTCAAGCCCGGGCATACCTGGCAGCCCAAGATCCAACACCGCACAATCGTAGGGCTCTATCTGCCCTTGCACCAGCGCGTCCCTGCCATCGGCCAGCCAGTCCACCGCGTAGCCCTTGCTACCTAACAGCGCAAGCAATTCGTCGGCCAAGGGAACGGAGTCTTCGACTAACAGTACCCGCATTCAGTCATCATCCTTGTCTACGAGCAGCGTGCCGCTCGTTGCATCATATTCAAGTTCGCGAACCAGACCGTCCGGCAGCACAACCTCGATTTCATAGGTATATCGGCCCTTGTCCTCTTCCAGCTCCACTTCGAGCAAAGCTGAACCCGGATGGCGGCTGACAGCGTCAGCCGTGAGGGTGTCCAACGGCATGATCACGCCTTGCTGGCGCAGGCGCAGGGCTTCGTCCTGGCCAAGATCATGTGCCGTGACAGCGGTCACTGGCAGCAGGACCAGCAGGCAGATCGCGCGCACGACAGACATGGGATTTCCTCGAGAGGTTCAGGCAACGGATTCGAGATGCCTCCGCGCACTGGATCGTTGAAAGCATCAAGGTTAACCCCCGGCCCTTAAACGAAGCTGAAGCGGACTCCCCAAGCGTCGGGTGGTAGAATCGCGCTTTGGATTTGTTATGGGTACCGTTGCGTGGAAATTTTCAAGGAATTCACGTTTGAGTCGGCGCACAAGTTGCCAAATGTCCCCGACGGGCATAAGTGCGGGCGGCTGCACGGCCATTCGTTCAAGGTAGGCATTCACCTGACAGGGGCGGTTGATGCTCATACCGGGTGGATCCGGGACTTCTCCGAGATCAAGGCAGTGTTCAAGCCGATCTACGAGCAGCTTGATCACAATTATCTGAATGATATTCCGGGCCTTGAAAATCCAACCAGCGAAAACCTGGCGGTATGGATCTGGCAGGCACTGAAACCGCTGCTCCCAGAGCTCAGCAAGGTCCGCATCCACGAGACTTGCACGAGTGGTTGCGAATACACCGGCGATTGATCCCGCCGTTATGAAACCGCGGCAGCTGTCGCGGTTTTTTTCTGCCTGCGCGTAGCCTGAAAAAGACAAAACCCCCGATCGCAGGGCGATCAGGGGTTCTGGGTTTGAATCTTGACGATGACCTACTCTCACATGGGGAAACCCCACACTACCATCGGCGATGCATCGTTTCACTGCTGAGTTCGGGATGGGATCAGGTGGTTCCAATGCTCTATGGTCGTCAAGAAATTCGGTAGCGGCCCCGTTTGCACGCGGTCGCGAATCTGGGTATGTGATGTTTGTGATGTCGCCAATTTTCGGTGTGTCTTCACCGCCGCGCTCTGTGCTGCACAGATTGCTTGGGTGTTATATGGTCAAGCCTCACGGGCAATTAGTATGGGTTAGCTCAACGCCTCACAGCGCTTACACACCCCACCTATCAACGTCGTAGTCTTCGACGGCCCTTCAGGGAGCTCAAGGCTCCAGTGAGATCTCATCTTGAGGCAAGTTTCCCGCTTAGATGCTTTCAGCGGTTATCTCTTCCGAACATAGCTACCCGGCAATGCCACTGGCGTGACAACCGGAACACCAGAGGTTCGTCCACTCCGGTCCTCTCGTACTAGGAGCAGCCCCTCTCAAATCTCAAACGTCCACGGCAGATAGGGACCGAACTGTCTCACGACGTTCTAAACCCAGCTCGCGTACCACTTTAAATGGCGAACAGCCATACCCTTGGGACCGGCTTCAGCCCCAGGATGTGATGAGCCGACATCGAGGTGCCAAACACCGCCGTCGATATGAACTCTTGGGCGGTATCAGCCTGTTATCCCCGGAGTACCTTTTATCCGTTGAGCGATGGCCCTTCCATACAGAACCACCGGATCACTAAGACCTACTTTCGTACCTGCTCGACGTGTCTGTCTCGCAGTCAAGCGCGCTTTTGCCTTTATACTCTACGACCGATTTCCGACCGGTCTGAGCGCACCTTCGTACTCCTCCGTTACTCTTTGGGAGGAGACCGCCCCAGTCAAACTACCCACCATACACTGTCCTCGATCCGGATAACGGACCTGAGTTAGAACCTCAAGGTTGCCAGGGTGGTATTTCAAGGATGGCTCCACGCAGACTGGCGTCCACGCTTCATAGCCTCCCACCTATCCTACACAAGCAAGCTCAAAGTCCAGTGCAAAGCTATAGTAAAGGTTCACGGGGTCTTTCCGTCTAGCCGCGGATACACTGCATCTTCACAGCGATTTCAATTTCACTGAGTCTCGGGTGGAGACAGCGCCGCCATCGTTACGCCATTCGTGCAGGTCGGAACTTACCCGACAAGGAATTTCGCTACCTTAGGACCGTTATAGTTACGGCCGCCGTTTACCGGGGCTTCGATCAAGAGCTTCGCTTGCGCTAACCCCATCAATTAACCTTCCGGCACCGGGCAGGCGTCACACCCTATACGTCCACTTTCGTGTTTGCAGAGTGCTGTGTTTTTAATAAACAGTCGCAGCGGCCTGGTATCTTCGACCGGCAAAAGCTTACGGGGCAAGCCCTTCACCTTCGCCGGCGCACCTTCTCCCGAAGTTACGGTGCCATTTTGCCTAGTTCCTTCACCCGAGTTCTCTCAAGCGCCTTGGTATTCTCTACCCAACCACCTGTGTCGGTTTGGGGTACGGTTCCTGGTTACCTGAAGCTTAGAAGCTTTTCCTGGAAGCATGGCATCGACCACTTCATGCCCGAAGGCACTCGTCATCAGCTCTCGGCCTGGGGATCCCGGATTTACCTAAGATCCCAGCCTACCACCTTAAACCTGGACAACCAACGCCAGGCTGGCCTAGCCTTCTCCGTCCCTCCATCGCAGTAACCAGAAGTACAGGAATATTAACCTGTTTTCCATCGACTACGCTTTTCAGCCTCGCCTTAGGGACCGACTAACCCTGCGTCGATTAACGTTGCGCAGGAAACCTTGGTTTTTCGGCGTGCGAGTTTTTCACTCGCATTGTCGTTACTCATGTCAGCATTCGCACTTCTGATACCTCCAGCCAGCTTCTCAACTGACCTTCACAGGCTTACAGAACGCTCCTCTACCGCGTCACTTGCGTGACACCCGTAGCTTCGGTGTATGGTTTGAGCCCCGTTACATCTTCCGCGCAGGCCGACTCGACTAGTGAGCTATTACGCTTTCTTTAAAGGGTGGCTGCTTCTAAGCCAACCTCCTAGCTGTCTAAGCCTTCCCACATCGTTTCCCACTTAACCATAACTTTGGGACCTTAGCTGACGGTCTGGGTTGTTTCCCTTTTCACGACGGACGTTAGCACCCGCCGTGTGTCTCCCATGCTCGGCACTTGTAGGTATTCGGAGTTTGCATCGGTTTGGTAAGTCGGGATGACCCCCTAGCCGAAACAGTGCTCTACCCCCTACAGTGATACATGAGGCGCTACCTAAATAGCTTTCGAGGAGAACCAGCTATCTCCGAGCTTGATTAGCCTTTCACTCCGATCCACAGGTCATCCGCTAACTTTTCAACGGTAGTCGGTTCGGTCCTCCAGTCAGTGTTACCTAACCTTCAACCTGCCCATGGATAGATCGCCCGGTTTCGGGTCTATACCCAGCGACTAAACGCCCTATTAAGACTCGCTTTCGCTACGCCTCCCCTATTCGGTTAAGCTCGCCACTGAATATAAGTCGCTGACCCATTATACAAAAGGTACGCAGTCACAGAACAAGTCTGCTCCCACTGCTTGTACGCATACGGTTTCAGGATCTATTTCACTCCCCTCTCCGGGGTTCTTTTCGCCTTTCCCTCACGGTACTGGTTCACTATCGGTCAGTCAGTAGTATTTAGCCTTGGAGGATGGTCCCCCCATGTTCAGACAAAGTTTCTCGTGCTCCGTCCTACTCGATTTCATTGACAAGAGATTTTCGCGTACAGGGCTATCACCCACTATGGCCGCACTTTCCAGAGCGTTCCGCTAATCTCAAATCAACTTAAGGGCTGGTCCCCGTTCGCTCGCCACTACTAAGGGAATCTCGGTTGATTTCTTTTCCTCAGGGTACTTAGATGTTTCAGTTCCCCTGGTTCGCCTCTTGCACCTATGGATTCAGTACAAGATACTCAGCTTGTGCTGAGTGGGTTCCCCCATTCAGAGATCTCCGGATCAAAGTCTGTTTGCCGACTCCCCGAAGCTTATCGCAGGCTACCACGTCTTTCATCGCCTCTGACTGCCAAG